>NZ_CM141453.1:0-3313050 GCF_054850435.1 Vibrio sp. RC2502 | reverse complement strand
GGTGCCCCCACTGAGTAATTGAATTATCGGAAAAGACTGGCAATTTTACCTGTTGATAACCAAGATCGCCAGCAATTGATCGACGATCAAGTGAATAAGATCTAAGTTATTCACA
The DNA here is from genome assembly GCF_054850435.1 of Vibrio sp. RC2502. Classification (NCBI taxonomy): domain Bacteria; kingdom Pseudomonadati; phylum Pseudomonadota; class Gammaproteobacteria; order Vibrionales; family Vibrionaceae; genus Vibrio; species Vibrio sp. RC2502. The sequence goes on along the minus strand of NZ_CM141453.1, from coordinate 3,312,935 downwards.
ATTATTTCGCCAAACTTGGTGAGATCAACACATCTTGCCCCAAATTTGCCCACACATTGATCCACATTTGGGCAAATTTAGCGAGATCGACAGATTGGTGATAACTCTGTGTATTATTTTCTTTCCAGCGCCTCTTTTTTCGATCCTTTCGCTTTGATTCGATCGTTTTTCCATCGCCTCCTTGCCAAATTGTCTATTATCTAAACCAAATGAGAACTTATTACTCTCTGGTCTAGGTTATTGCTCTTGGTTATTTATTTAATTGAGCTAACTAACAGTAGTATTTCCAACTATAAAAATATGGAGATGTATTATGAAAAACTGGGTTAAGGTTGCCGTTGCAGCCATCGCACTATCTGCCGCGACTGTTCAAGCCGCAACTGAAGTCAAGGTGGGCATGTCTGGCCGTTACTTCCCATTCACTTTCGTGAAGCAAGACAAGCTACAAGGCTTTGAGGTGGATATGTGGGATGAGATCGGTAAGCGTAACGACTACAAGATCGAATACGTGACGTCGAACTTCTCAGGTTTGTTTGGTCTTTTAGAAACTGGCCGCATCGATACAATCTCAAACCAAATCACCATGACAGATGAGCGCAAAGCGAAATACCTGTTTGCAGACCCTTATGTGATCGACGGCGCGCAAATCACGGTACGTAAAGGCAACGACAGCATCAAAGGTGTAGACGATCTAGCAGGCAAAACCGTTGCGGTTAACCTAGGTTCTAACTTTGAGCAGTTACTACGCCAATACGACAAAGATGGCAAAATCAACATCAAAACTTACGACACTGGTATCGAGCATGATGTTGCGCTTGGCCGTGCTGACGCTTTCGTGATGGACCGTTTGTCCGCGCTAGAACTGATCAAGAAAACTGGTCTGCCACTGGAACTGGCTGGTGAACCGTTTGAAACCATTCAAAACGCATGGCCTTTTGTCAACAATGAAAAAGGTCAGAAGCTACAAGCGGAAGTGAATAAAGCACTAGCAGAGATGCGTGCAGATGGTACAGTAGAAAAGATTTCAGTGAAGTGGTTTGGTGCTGACATCACGAAGTAATGCTACTTTGCTTTCGAGAATGCGAACAATCGCAACTCTCGACCTAAAATAAACTCATGTGAAGGTGGAACATTGTTTTCCACCTTTTCTTTTCTCTAGCCTTTAGGTAAGCCGTATGGGATTTGATTTTAATTACATGTTGGAACTGCTGCCGATATTGCTCAAATATCTTGGCACAACCATGGAAATGGCCACATGGGGCTTGGTCTTTTCACTGATTTTAGCCGTCATTTTGGCGAACATTCGCGTATTTAAGCTGCCAGTTCTCGACCAATTGAGTCAACTGTACATCAGCTTCTTCCGTGGTACCCCACTGTTAGTACAACTTTTCCTGCTTTATTACGGCTTGCCACAAATCTTCCCTGTGATGGTGGGTATCGATGCATTTTCTGCCGCAGTGATTGGTTTAACGTTGCACTTTGCCGCTTATATGGCCGAGAGTATTCGTGCTGCAATCATCGGTATTGATCGTAGCCAAATGGAAGCGAGCCTATCGGTCGGCATGACAACGCCACAAGCAATGCGTCGCGTGATTCTGCCACAAGCAACACGAGTAGCACTGCCCTCATTGATGAACTACTTCATTGATATGATTAAGTCGACTTCCCTCGCCTTTACGCTTGGCGTGGCAGAAATCATGGCTAAAGCGCAAATGGAAGCCTCTTCTAGTTTCCGCTTCTTCGAAGCTTTCCTTGCCGTCGCTCTGATTTACTGGGGCGTGGTGGTGATTCTGACTCGAGTACAAATTTGGGCTGAAGCGAAACTGAATAAGGCGTACGTACGATGATCAAATTAGAAAATATCCACAAGCGCTTTGGCGATACTGAAGTCCTGAAAGGCATTGATCTCGATATCAAACAGGGTGAGATCATCGTGATTATCGGCTCTAGCGGTACGGGTAAGTCGACTCTGTTGCGCACCGTTAACTTCCTTGAGCAAGCCGACGAAGGTCGTATCACTATCGACGACATCTCTGTCGATACACAAAAGCACACGAAAGCCGAAGTCTTGGCGCTGCGTCGCCGTACTGGGTTTGTTTTCCAAAACTATGCCCTTTTTGCGCACATGACGGCTCGCCAGAATATTGCCGAAGGTTTGATTACCGTGCGTGGCTGGAAGAAACAGGAAGCTCTGACTCGTGCACAGCAGATTCTGGATGATATTGGCCTTGGCGAGAAAGGTGACAGCTACCCGGCAGCTCTATCTGGTGGCCAGCAGCAGCGTGTCGGCATCGGCCGCGCTATGGCGTTACAGCCAGAACTGTTACTTTTTGATGAGCCAACTTCCGCGCTGGATCCGGAATGGGTCGGTGAAGTTCTCTCATTAATGAAGAAGTTAGCCAATCAGCATCAAACCATGCTGGTGGTAACACACGAGATGCAATTTGCTAAAGAAGTCGCCGATCGGGTGATCTTTATGGCGGAAGGCAACATCGTCGAACAAGGTTCTCCACAGGATATTTTCGATAATCCACAAGATCCTCGTTTGAAAAAATTCCTTAACCAAGTAGGAATAGAGTAACGATCAAGCAACAGGATCGATTGATCCTTGAGATTTTACTCACACTACGTATAATCGCCCGGCCGGAATTTCGTACTCATTGAGTCATTGACACATTATGTGAGTGTGATTACAATTCCGCCTCTTTGTTGAGAGGCGTCGGTTGTTCTTCTCTATATAAAGAGCTTCTTTATAAAGAAAACAGATGCCCACGCCGGGTTTAACAAGAACCTAAAACTACTGATCAGTAAAGGTAATTATCATGAAACGCACTTTTCAACCTACAGTTCTAAAGCGCAAGCGTACTCACGGCTTCCGTGCTCGCATGGCAACTAAGAACGGTCGTAAAGTTATCAACGCACGTCGTGCAAAAGGCCGTGCGCGCCTATCAAAATAATCGCTAGTTTATTTTGAACACGTACGCGTTTAATCGGGAGTTACGCTTGTTAACTCCCGAGCATTATCAAAACGTCTTCCAGCAAGCTCACCGAGCTGGCTCGCCTCATTTCACCATCATTGCTCGTAATAACAAACTTTCTCATCCACGATTAGGTTTAGCTGTTCCGAAAAAGCAAATCAAAACTGCTATCGGTCGTAACCGCTTTAAGCGTTTGGCTCGTGAAAGCTTTCGTAACTCTCAACATCAACTTCCAAACAAAGATTTTGTTGTGATCGCGAAGAAAAGCGCGCAAGATTTAAGCAATGAGGAAATTTTTAAGTTGTTTGATAAGCTATGGCAACGCCTGTCTCGCCCTTCACGTGGATAGCCATTGGGCTCGTTTATCTTTATCGCTGGTTTATCAGCCCTCTGATTGGTCCTCGTTGCCGGTTCACACCAACTTGTTCCACTTACGCGCTAGAAGCTTTGAGAGCTCACGGTTTTGTAAAAGGATGTTGGTTATCAGGCAAACGTCTATTAAAATGCCACCCTTTGAATGAAGGGGGGTATGACCCCGTTCCACCAGTCCAAAAACAAGACAGAGATAACTAACGATGGATTCTCAACGTAATATCCTGCTCATCGCTCTGGCACTGGTTTCTTTCTTGCTATTTCAACAATGGCAAGTCGCAAAGAATCCAGCACCTCAAGCGGTTGAACAGGCTCAATCAAGCAGCACTCTACCTGCACCATCTTTTGCTGATGAGCTGGACCCAGTTCCTGGTCAACAGCAAGCTTCTGCAAAAACTATCACAGTAACGACTGATGTTTTAACTCTGTCGATCGACACCGTTGGTGGCGATGTGGTACATGCCGACCTAAACCAATACTCTGCTGAACTTGATTCATCAGACCCATTCGTTCTGCTAAAAGACACACAAGGTCATCAATTCATCGCACAAAGCGGTCTTGTTGGTCCTCAAGGTATCGATCTAAGCAGCTCTAACCGTCCTCACTACAATGTGAGCGCAGACAGCTTCACTCTAGCTGACGGTCAAGACGAACTACGCGTTCCGATGACATTTACTGCAAACGGCATCGAATACACAAAAACTTACGTATTAAAACGCGGCAGCTACGCGCTGAACGTTGAATACGATGTAGCGAACAACTCTGGTAACAACGCAACCTTCGGTATGTACGCACACCTACGTCAAAACCTAATGGACGCTGGTGGTAGCATCACAATGCCAACCTACCGTGGAGGTGCTTACTCAACTGAAGATACTCGTTACAAAAAATACAGCTTTGAAGATATGCAGGATCGCAACCTGTCTATCAACCTAGCAGATGGCCAAGGTTGGGCAGCAATGATCCAACACTACTTCGCAGCTGCTTGGATCCCTCGTAACGAACCAGGAACTAACCTTTACACTCGCGTAATTGGCAACCTAGGCGATATCGGCGTACGTATGCCGAACAAAACGATCGCGACGGGTGACCAAGCGAAGTTTGAAGCAACACTTTGGGTTGGTCCTAAGCTACAACAAGAAATGGCAGCAGTGGCACCAAACCTAGACCTAGTAGTGGACTACGGCTGGCTATGGTTCATCGCTAAACCACTTCACTCACTGCTTGCTTTCATCCAAAGCTTCGTCGGTAACTGGGGTGTGGCAATCATCTGTTTGACCTTCATCGTTCGTGGTGCAATGTACCCACTAACGAAAGCGCAATACACGTCTATGGCGAAAATGCGCATGCTACAGCCTAAGCTGCAAGCTATGCGTGAGCGTATTGGCGACGACCGTCAACGCATGAGCCAAGAGATGATGGAACTGTACAAGAAAGAGAAAGTAAACCCACTGGGTGGCTGTCTTCCTCTTGTTCTACAGATGCCTATCTTCATCGCACTATACTGGGCGCTAATGGAATCGGTTGAGCTTCGTCATTCTCCATTCTTCGGTTGGATTCATGACCTTTCAGCGCAGGACCCTTACTACATCCTGCCACTACTGATGGGTGCTTCAATGTTCCTAATCCAGAAGATGAGCCCAACAACCGTAACGGATCCAATGCAGCAGAAGATCATGACCTTCATGCCGGTTATGTTTACCTTCTTCTTCTTGTTCTTCCCATCAGGCCTAGTTCTGTACTGGTTGGTGTCGAACATCGTTACTCTGATCCAGCAAACCTTGATTTACAAAGCGCTGGAGAAAAAAGGCTTACACACTAAGTAACCTTTAACAAAAGAATAAGAAAGGCGGCCAAAAGGTCGCCTTTTTGTTTTTGGCTGATTACAATTCAGCTAATTAATAGTGATGGCTCCACCGAGCCCAGCTCAAAAGGCAAGATTATGACTACAGATACGATTGTCGCTCAAGCTACTGCACCCGGTCGTGGTGGTGTCGGCATTATTCGTGTTTCAGGCCCTAAGGCCAACCAAGTGGCATTGGAAGTCACAGGGAAGACTCTAAAACCGCGTTACGCTGAATACCTGCCGTTTCAAGCCGAAGATGGCACGGTGCTCGACCAAGGCATTGCACTGTACTTCCCTAACCCGCACTCGTTCACGGGCGAAGACGTATTAGAACTGCAAGGTCACGGTGGCCCAGTGGTCATGGATATGCTGATTAAACGTATTCTGGGCATAGCTGGCGTACGAGCAGCCCGTCCTGGTGAGTTCTCGGAACGTGCGTTCTTGAACGACAAGATGGACTTGACTCAGGCAGAAGCGATTGCCGACCTGATTGATGCTAGCTCTGAAGAAGCAGCAAAATCGGCGCTACAATCGCTACAAGGCCAGTTCTCGCAGCGTATTCAAACGCTGGTGGAATCACTGATTCATCTTCGCATCTATGTGGAAGCGGCCATCGACTTCCCTGAAGAAGAAATCGATTTTCTTGCCGATGGTAAAGTTGCAGGAGATCTGCAAGCTATCATCGATAACCTCGATGCGGTACGCAAAGAAGCGAACCAAGGCGCGATCATGCGCGAAGGCATGAAAGTCGTGATTGCTGGTCGTCCAAATGCGGGTAAATCAAGCCTACTGAACGCGCTGTCGGGCAAAGAGTCCGCAATCGTAACAGACATCGCAGGTACCACGCGTGACGTGCTGCGTGAGCACATCCATATTGACGGTATGCCTTTGCACATCATCGATACTGCTGGCTTGCGTGACGCTTCTGATGAAGTCGAAAAAATCGGTATCGAACGCGCTTGGGATGAAATCGCGCAAGCCGACCGCGTATTGTTTATGGTGGATGGCACGACGACCGACGCCACCGATCCAAAAGAAATTTGGCCCGATTTTGTCGATCGCCTGCCAGAAAGTATTGGCATGACGGTGATCCGCAACAAAGCGGATCAAACAGGTGAAGATATGGGGATCTGTCATGTGAACGATCCTACTCTGATTCGCCTTTCAGCAAAAACCGGGGCGGGTGTCGATGCGCTGCGTAACCACCTAAAAGAGTGCATGGGTTTCTCAGGTAATACTGAGGGTGGCTTTATGGCGCGCCGTCGTCACTTGGACGCACTAGAACGTGCAGCTCAACATCTGCAAATCGGCCAAGAGCAGCTTGAAGGCTATATGGCGGGGGAAATCTTGGCAGAAGAGCTACGCATCACTCAGCAGCATCTGAATGAGATAACCGGGGAGTTCAGCTCTGACGACCTACTCGGGCGCATCTTCTCTTCATTCTGTATCGGTAAATAATCCAATACGCGGCACAAAACCTTGTTTTAGTGCCGCGTTTCTTTTTATATGGACACATCCATTCGCGACTCACATCGTGTCCATTGCATTCAAAAGGAAGAAGTATGATCCACATTATTACAGGTAGCACTCTTGGTGGTGCGGAATACGTCGGTGATCACCTGAGCGATCTGCTCGTTGAACAAGGATTTGAAACCACGATCCACAACCAACCGTCATTAGACGAGATCGATAACCAAGGGACTTGGCTTGTGATCACCTCCACCCACGGTGCGGGGGAATATCCAGACAATATTCAACCTTTCATCGCAGCATTGCAAAATACACCACCTAAGATGGCCGACGTAAAGTTTGCAGTCATTGCAATTGGTGATTCGAGCTACGATACGTTCTGCGCTGCCGGTAAGCACGCTTACAACTTGTTAGAAGATATTGGCGCAACGCCGATTGCAGATTGCTTGTTGATTGATGTTCTGGCTCATGACGTCCCAGAAGATGCTGCAGAAGCATGGTTAAAAGAGAATATCGAGCGCTTTTAACCCCATACTCATCTCCTACAGAGTCGCGATGCGGCTCTGATTTCCCCTCTGTGAATAACCTTCCGTAGAAAAAATCTTTTCAACTGAACAAAAAACACCCAAACCGTCTGTGGATAAGTCAGGTAAGATCCAGTGGTTTTCCTTTAGTTATCCAAATAACAACTTTGATCTATTTTAGCCACTGTGTATAAACCCCATTTTTGATCCCAGGTAATCCTCGATCAGATCCAACCATGATCACAAGATATGATCCAAAGAAGATCCATGATCTTGTTGATCATTTTTCACTTATCCACAGAAGTAGTCGATCCTAATAATAGATCCAATAAAAGATCATATATATAGATCTTATATATATTTATCTTGAAGCCTAAAACGGAAAAACGAGAAAACGATTTTCTCTCTGGCATAAAGCAGGTAAAATACTGCTCCTTTATCTGTCCATTAAATCCTTTGAATACCTGAGGTCAGTTCATGCTTTATCACGAAAACTTTGACGTCATTGTTGTCGGTGGCGGACACGCAGGAACGGAAGCCGCGCTCGCATCTGCACGCACAGGACAAAAAACTCTTCTCCTTACCCATAACATCGATACATTAGGCCAGATGTCTTGTAATCCGGCGATTGGTGGTATCGGTAAAGGCCACTTAGTAAAAGAAGTGGATGCTATGGGCGGTTTGATGGCAGAAGCTATCGACCATGCAGGTATTCAATTTCGTACACTAAATGCTTCGAAAGGTCCTGCAGTACGAGCTACTCGAGCTCAAGCCGATCGCGCTCTGTACAAAGCGTACGTACGCAACGCATTAGAAAACGCGCCAAACCTAACTCTGTTCCAGCAATCGGTTGATGATCTGATTGTTGAACAAGATCGCGTTGTTGGCGTTGTGACTCAAATGGGTCTTAAATTCCATGCCAAAGCGGTTGTGCTGACCGTAGGTACTTTCCTTGGTGGTAAGATCCACATTGGTATGGAAAGTTCTTCAGGCGGTCGCGCTGGGGATCCACCATCGATCGCATTGGCGGATCGCTTACGTGAGTTGCCATTCCGAGTGGATCGTCTAAAAACGGGAACACCACCACGTATTGATGCTCGCACGGTTGATTTCTCAGTGCTAGAAGCGCAACACGGTGACAACCCAACACCAGTTTTCTCATTCATGGGTAAGCGCGAACACCATCCGCGTCAAATTCCTTGTTTCATTACGCATACCAATGAACAAACTCATGAAGTGATCCGCAATAACCTAGATCGTAGCCCAATGTACGCAGGTGTGATCGAAGGAATTGGCCCACGTTACTGTCCGTCTATCGAAGACAAAGTGATGCGCTTTGCGGATAAGAACAGCCACCAAATTTTCATTGAACCTGAAGGTCTTACCACGCACGAGTTATACCCGAATGGTATTTCCACCAGCTTGCCGTTTGATGTTCAAGTTCAAATCGTTCGTTCAATGAAAGGCTTCGAGAACGCACACATTGTTCGTCCTGGTTACGCGATTGAGTACGATTTCTTCGATCCACGTGATTTGAAGCAAACTTACGAGACTAAATTCATCAGTGGTCTATTCTTTGCTGGCCAAATCAACGGTACAACAGGCTACGAAGAAGCGGCGGCACAAGGCTTAATGGCGGGCTTGAACGCAAGCTTGTACAGCCAAGGCAAAGAAGGCTGGAGCCCGCGCCGTGACCAAGCATACATGGGCGTTCTGATTGATGATTTGTCGACCATGGGTACCAAAGAACCGTACCGCATGTTCACTTCTCGCGCGGAATACCGCCTATTGCTTCGAGAAGACAACGCCGACCTTCGTTTGACAGAAAAAGCTCGTGAACTTGGCTTGATTGATGATGTTCGTTGGGCGCGTTTCAACGAAAAAATCGAGAACATGGAAACCGAGCGTCAGCGTCTGAAGTCTACTTGGGTAAACCCAAACTCGGCGGGCATTGATGAACTGAACAAACTGCTGAAAACGCCAATGGCGCGTGAAGCAAGTGGTGAGGATCTTTTGCGTCGTCCAGAGATCTCATACTCACAATTGACTCAACTTGATGCCTTTGCTCCTGCTCTTGAAGATCAACAAGCGGCAGAACAAGTAGAAATTCAGGTGAAATACGACGGTTACATCAAGCGTCAGCAAGAAGAGATCGAAAAATCACTTCGCCACGAACACACAAAACTGCCTGCGGATTTGGATTACAAAGACGTAAAAGGTTTGTCGAACGAAGTGGTTGCGAAACTGAGCGAAGCCAAACCGGAAAGTATTGGCATTGCTTCGCGTATTTCCGGCATTACGCCTGCAGCGATTTCAATTCTTCTTGTGCATCTGAAGAAGCACGGCTTGCTGAAAAAAGGCGAGGAAGAGTAATGAGTGCACTACGAACCAAGCTTGATTCACTGATTGCACAGACCGATTTAGACGTTTCAGAAAAACAACGAGAGCAGTTAGTCGGTTACGTTGAGCTGCTCGATAAGTGGAACAAAGCGTACAACCTAACTTCGGTTCGCGATCCTTTAGAGATGTTAGTGAAACATATCCTTGATAGCATCGTGGTCGGCATGCATCTGCAAGGTGAACGTTTTATCGATGTGGGCACTGGCCCAGGATTGCCAGGTATTCCTTTGGCGATCATGCATCCGGAGAAAACGTTCTTTCTGCTCGATAGCCTCGGTAAGCGCATCCGTTTTATCAAGCAAGTTGTCCACACGTTAGGTTTGAAAAACGTGACACCAATTCAAAGTCGCGTCGAAGAATTCCAACCGGAAGAAAAATTTGATGGCGTTTTGAGTCGAGCTTTTGCTTCAATGACGGACATGGTGGAATGGTGCCACCATTTGCCGAAAGAACAAGACGGCGTCTTTCTTGCGTTGAAAGGACAGCACCCTAAAGATGAAATGGATCTGCTTCCTGAATGGTGTAGTGTGACCGAGATCATATCTTTAGCTGTTCCTGAGTTGGAAGGCGATCGTCATCTAGTAATCTTATCGCGCAAGGAAAATTAGCGAGGTAGTCGTGGGTAAAATTGTAGCAATCGCCAACCAGAAAGGTGGGGTCGGCAAAACAACAACGTGCATTAACTTAGCGGCTTCGATGGCGGCAACAAAGCGCAAGGTTTTGGTGATCGATCTCGACCCTCAAGGCAATGCTACGATGGCCAGTGGTGTCGACAAATACATGGTTGATGCCACCGCATACGATCTTTTGGTGGAAGAAACCCCATTTGATCAAGTGGTCTGTACTCAAACGACAGGGAAGTACGATCTAATTGCTGCCAACGGAGACGTAACGGCTGCTGAGATCAAATTGATGGAAGTGTTCGCGCGAGAAGTTCGTTTGAAAAACGCACTGTCGACAGTTCGCGATAACTATGATTTCATCTTTATTGATTGTCCTCCTTCTCTAAACCTTCTTACAATCAATGCTATGGCTGCAGCCGACTCTGTGCTGGTGCCGATGCAATGTGAATACTTTGCGTTAGAAGGTTTAACTGCTCTTATGGATACGATCAGCAAGTTAGCGGCTGTGGTAAACGAAAACCTCAAGATTGAAGGTTTACTGCGTACGATGTACGACCCGCGCAACCGCCTGTCTAATGAAGTATCCGACCAACTTAAAAAGCACTTTGGCAATAAAGTCTACCGTACTGTCATCCCGCGTAATGTGCGTTTGGCAGAAGCCCCAAGTCACGGTAAACCAGCGATGTACTACGACAAGTACTCAGCTGGCGCCAAAGCGTATCTTGCTCTAGCGGGCGAAATGCTCCGCCGCGAAGAAATCCCAGTTTAACTCTAACCTAAGGAATTCAATCCATGTCTAAGCGTGGTCTAGGAAAAGGACTGGATGCGTTGTTGTCGACCAGTTCGTTTGCTCGTGAAAAACAGCAAATTGCATCGCAAAGCCAAGCCTTGTCAGCAGACGGTGAACTCACTGAATTAGCCATTGGCCAATTGCAGCCGGGGATCTACCAACCGCGTAAAGATATGGCACCTGAAGCGCTTGAAGAATTAGCGGCTTCTATTCAATCGCAAGGCATTATCCAGCCGATCGTGGTTCGTCAGGTTGTTGGCGGACAGTTTGAGATCATCGCTGGCGAACGCCGCTGGCGTGCCGCGAAACAAGCAGGCCTGAAACGCGTGCCTTGCTTGGTTAAGAAAGTTGAAGATCGCGCAGCTATTGCTATGGCTTTGATCGAAAACATTCAGCGTGAAGACTTGAATGTGATTGAAGAGGCGCAAGCATTGGAGCGTCTACAAGATGAGTTCTCGCTAACGCATCAGCAAGTGGCGGATGTGATTGGTAAGTCAAGAACTACCGTGAGTAACTTGTTGCGTCTCAACCAATTGGATGCCGACGTTAAACGCTTGGTGGCGGAGAAACAACTTGAAATGGGGCATGCTCGTGCGCTGCTGGCACTGGAAGGTGAACAGCAAGTCGAAGTGGCTCAAATGGTGGCTAAAAAGCAAATGACGGTTCGACAAACCGAACAGTTAGTAAAAAAGTGCTTAGCCCCACAAAATGAGCAAAAAGCTCAACAAGAAGATACCGAAGCCGAGCAAATGTCGCATAAATTGAGTCAACTACTTGATGCGAAGGTTTCCTTAAGCCGTTCTGCAAACGGAAAAGCGAAGTTGACGATAAGTATTGATGAGCCTCACAAATTAGACCAACTAATTGCCAAGCTAGAGGCCTAGATGAGATAATTGATTTAGGTCAATTAATCTAATTAATCGAATTTTGTGCGAAAGTTGTCGTTTTGTAAACAAAACTGTAAGTTTTTGATGCAATATAATTGCATTAACTCCGACTGAACGTATAATTTTCGCCAATTTCCCTGCACATAGAGAATTAGTGCGAAGTGGATATTACTAGAGGTACGAATACATGGTAGCTGCGTTAGCTAGACCAGGACGAGAGCTCGCAAGGCAATTGTTAATGATCCAGTCTGGCGCGGTTATTTTTGTGGCAGCAGGAATGGCGGTAGCCGTAAATCCTGAATGGGGAGTTTCAGCGTTGATTGGTGGTGGCATCTTTGTTGTCGCCAATGCAGTATTCGCGCTATGTGCTTTTATGTTTAGTGGGGCTCGCGCTGCCAAGCGCATCGCTGCGTCCTTCTACACGGGCGAAGTACTGAAAATTCTCATCACGGTTGCACTGTTCTACGTTGCCTACATGTATATGCAGGTGGAACTCGTTCCCCTCAAACTAACCTATTTGCTGGTACTAGGTATTAATATCTGTGCACCAGTGCTATTCATTAACAACAAAAAATAGGATGAGTTATGGCTGCGCCAGGTGAAGCGCTAACATCGTCCGGATACATTGCCCACCACCTTTCTAACCTATCGCTGTATAAGTTAGGCTTAGTAGGGTCGGAGACAAGTTTCTGGAACGTACATATCGATAGCCTGTTTTTTTCTTGGTTTACTGGTTTAATCTTCCTCGGAATTTTTTACAAAGTAGCAAAGAGAACAACAGCGGGTGTACCGGGTAAGCTTCAGTGTGCTGTAGAAATGATCGTTGAATTTGTCGCCGATAACGTCAAAGACACGTTCCATGGACGCAACCCACTGATCGCGCCTTTAGCACTGACTATCTTTTGTTGGGTATTTTTGATGAACGTGATGGACTTAGTCCCGATCGACTTCTTACCATACCCAGCAGAGCATTGGCTAGGTATTCCTTACCTTAAGGTCGTACCTTCTGCTGATGTGAATATCACTATGGCTATGGCTCTAGGCGTTTTCGCATTGATGATCTACTACAGCATCAAAGTGAAAGGTCTAGGTGGATTCGCAAAAGAACTTGCACTACATCCATTCAATCACCCACTGATGATTCCGTTTAACCTACTGATCGAAGTGGTATCGCTACTTGCGAAACCTCTTTCACTTGGTATGCGTCTATTCGGTAACATGTTTGCGGGTGAGGTTGTATTCATTCTTTGTGCGGCAATGCTACCATGGTACTTACAATGGATGGGTTCACTACCGTGGGCAATCTTCCATATCTTGGTTATTACGATTCAAGCCTTCGTATTTATGATGTTGACAATTGTTTACCTGTCAATGGCACACGAAGACTCTGATCATTAATTTTTTAAGCTTTTTATTTGGGCACTAAGCCAACAACTATAAATTGGAGATAGTAATGGAAACTTTACTGAGCTTTTCTGCAATCGCCGTAGGTATTATCGTCGGTCTTGCTTCTCTTGGTACAGCGATTGGTTTCGCACTACTAGGTGGTAAATTCCTAGAAGGTGCAGCACGTCAACCAGAAATGGCTCCTATGCTACAAGTTAAGATGTTCATCATCGCAGGTCTACTTGATGCGGTTCCAATGATCGGTATCGTAATCGCGCTACTATTCACATTTGCAAACCCATTCGTTGGTCAACTAGGTTAATCACCTTTAACTCGGGACAAGCTTTAGCTTGTCACTGATTAACACTAAGTCCAAATAGAGGGGTAGCTGTTGTGAACATAAACGCAACTCTGCTAGGTCAAGCAATCTCGTTCGCACTATTTGTGTGGTTCTGCATGAAGTATGTATGGCCACCATTGATGCAAGCGATTGAAGAACGTCAGAAAAAAATTGCTGATGGTCTTCAAGCAGCTGAACGTGCTGCTAAAGACTTGGATCTAGCACAAGCCAACGCTTCTGATCAGTTGAAAGAAGCGAAGCGCACAGCAACTGAGATCATCGAACAAGCGAACAAGCGTAAGTCTCAAATTATTGATGAAGCTCGCGAGGAAGCTCAGGCAGAACGCCAGAAAATCCTAGCGCAAGCGGAAGCAGAACTTGAAGCTGAACGTAATCGTGCACGCGATGAGCTGCGCAAACAAGTTGCTACTCTGGCTGTAGCTGGTGCTGAGAAAATCCTTGAGCGTACAATCGATAAAGATGCGCAAAAAGATATTCTCGACAACATTACTGCAAAACTTTAAGTCTGGGGGCGCATATGTCTGATTTGACTACAATCGCACGCCCCTATGCTAAAGCAGCCTTCGACTTTGCGGTAGATAAGGGCCAGCTAGACCAATGGGGTCAAATGCTGTCTTTTGCTGCTGAAGTTGCCAAAAACGAACAAATGAATGAGCTTCTAACCAGTTCATTCTCTGCTGAAAAAATGGCAGAAATCTTTGTTGCAGTTTGTGGTGAACAAGTTGATGCGCACGGTCAAAACCTTCTTAAGGTGATGGCTGAGAATGGTCGTTTAGCGGCCCTTCCTGATGTTTGTGAGCAATTCTTCATTCTGAAGAAAGAGCATGAGAAAGAAATCGATGTTGAAGTCATTTCAGCATCAGAACTTTCTGATGAACAACTTGCAAATATTGGCAGCAAACTTGAAGCGCGTCTTGAACGCAAAGTGAAGCTGAATTGCAGTGTAGATGAGACCCTACTTGGTGGGGTTATTATTCGAGCCGGAGACCTAGTCATCGATGACTCAGCGCGTGGTCGTTTGAACCGCCTGAGCGATGCATTGCAGTCTTAATGGGGATTGGAGCATGCAACTTAATTCCACGGAAATTAGCGATCTGATCAAACAGCGTATCGAATCTTTCGAAGTTGTTAGTGAAGCTCGCAACGAGGGTACTATCGTATCGGTAAGCGATGGTATCATCCGCATCCACGGCCTAGCGGACGTGATGCAAGGTGAAATGATTGAATTACCGGGTGGCCGTTATGCACTGGCACTTAACCTTGAGCGTGACTCGGTTGGTGCGGTAGTAATGGGCCCATATGCTGACCTTAAGGAAGGCATGAAAGTTACAGGTACTGGCCGCATTCTTGAAGTGCCAGTTGGTCCAGAACTACTAGGCCGCGTAGTAAACACGCTGGGTGAGCCTATCGATGGTAAAGGTCCAATCGAAGCGAAATTGACTTCACCTGTAGAAGTGATCGCACCAGGTGTAATCGACCGTAAATCGGTAGACCAACCTGTACAAACTGGCTACAAATCAGTTGACTCAATGATCCCAATCGGTCGTGGTCAGCGTGAGCTTGTAATCGGTGACCGTCAGACTGGTAAAACAGCAATGGCGATCGATGCGATCATCAACCAGAAAAACTCTGGTATTTTCTCAATCTACGTAGCAATCGGTCAGAAAGCATCGACTATCGCTAACGTAGTTCGCAAACTAGAAGAGCACGGCGCGCTAGCAAACACTATCGTTGTTGTTGCATCTGCTTCTGAATCTGCAGCGCTACAATACCTAGCGCCATATGCAGGTTGTGCGATGGGTGAATACTTCCGCGATCGCGGCGAAGACGCACTGATTGTTTACGATGATCTATCTAAACAAGCGGTAGCTTACCGTCAGATCTCTCTACTATTAAAACGTCCACCAGGCCGTGAGGCATTCCCAGGTGACGTATTCTACTTACACTCACGTCTACTAGAGCGTGCAGCTCGTGTAAATGAAGAGTACGTAGAGCGTTTCACTAACGGTGAAGTGAAAGGTAAGACTGGTTCTTTGACTGCTCTTCCTATCATCGAAACTCAAGCAGGTGACGTTTCAGCATTCGTACCGACTAACGTAATCTCGATTACCGATGGTCAGATCTTCCTACAAACTGAGCTATTCAACGCAGGTGTACGTCCAGCGGTTGACCCAGGTATCTCAGTATCTCGTGTAGGTGGTTCAGCTCAGACAAAAATCATCAAGAAACTATCAGGTGGTATTCGTACAGCACTAGCTGCATACCGCGAACTAGCAGCATTTGCTCAGTTCTCTTCTGACCTTGATGAAGCAACGAAGAAACAGCTAGACCATGGTCAAAAAGTTACAGAACTAATGAAGCAGAAGCAGTACGCTCCAATGTCTGTATTTGACCAAGCACTAGTTATCTTCGCGGCAGAGCGCGGTTACCTTGATGATGTAGAACTGAACAAAGTTCTAGATTTCGAGGCGGCTCTACTATCGTACGCTCGCGGTCAATACGCTGAATTAGCAGCTGAGATCGACAAGTCTGGTGCTTACAACGATGAAATCGAAGCTCAGTTGAAGAAACTGACTGACGACTTCAAAGCAACCCAAACTTGGTAATTAGGTCGGTGGCAGTTTCTGCCACCAACTAACGGAGAGTAACGATGGCCGGCGCAAAAGAGATACGTAATAAAATCGGTAGTGTTAAAAGCACGCAGAAAATTACGAAAGCGATGGAAATGGTAGCAGCTTCAAAAATGCGTCGCTCTCAAGATGCAATGGAAGCTTCTCGTCCATACGCTGAAACAATGCGTAAAGTGATCGGTCACGTGGCAAACGCAAATCTAGAGTACCGTCATCCGTACCTAGAAGAGCGTGAAGCGAAACGTGTTGGTTACATCATCGTTTCGACAGACCGTGGTCTGTGTGGTGGTTTGAACATCAACGTGTTCAAAAAAGCCGTTACAGACATCCAAACATGGAAAGAGAAAGGCGCTGAAATTGAGCTGGCTGTGATTGGCTCGAAAGCAACAGCTTTCTTTAAACATGGTGGCGCAAAAGTTGCGGCACAGGTTTCTGGCCTTGGCGACAGCCCTAGCCTAGAAGACCTAATCGGTTCTGTTGGCGTAATGCTTAAGAAATACGATGAAGGTGAACTGGACCGTCTATATGTAGTGTTCAACAAGTTTGTGAACACTATGGTTCAGCAACCAACGATCGATCAATTGCTACCTTTGCCTAAATCGGACAGCAAAGAGATGCAGCGTGAGCACTCATGGGACTACATCTATGAGCCTGAACCAAAGCCTCTACTGGATACGCTATTAGTGCGTTACGTAGAGTCTCAGGTATACCAAGGTGTGGTTGAGAACCTTGCTTGTGAGCAAGCGGCTCGAATGATTGCGATGAAGGCTGCAACGGATAACGCAACCAACTTGATTGAAGATCTGGAACTTGTGTACAACAAAGCCCGTCAGGCAGCGATCACACAAGAACTGTCGGAAATCGTTGGTGGTGCATCTGCGGTTTAAGCTTAGGTAAAACGAAATAGTTTAGAGGATTAACGATGGCTACAGGTAAGATCGTACAGATCATCGGTGCGGTAGTCGACGTAGAGTTCCCACAGAGCGAAGTACCTAGTGTATATGACGCTCTAAACGTAACGGACTCAAAAGAGCGTCTAGTTCTTGAAGTTCAACAACAGCTAGGCGGTGGCGTAGTTCGTTGTATCGTAATGGGTAGCTCTGATGGTTTACGTCGTGGAGTTGAAGTGGTTAACACTGGCGCTCCAATTTCAGTACCAGTAGGTACTAAAACTCTAGGTCGTATCATGAACGTCCTAGGTGACGCGATTGATGAGCGTGGTGAGATCGGTGCAGAAGAGGTTTACTCTATCCACCGTGAAGCACCAAGCTACGAAGAGCAATCAAACGAAACAGCACTTCTAGAAACTGGTGTTAAAGTAATCGACTTGGTTTGTCCATTCGCTAAGGGTGGTAAAATCGGTCTATTCGGTGGTGCAGGTGTAGGTAAGACCGTTAACATGATGGAACTTATCAACAACATCGCACTTCAACACTCAGGTCTATCAGTATTTGCTGGTGTTGGTGAACGTACTCGTGAAGGTAACGATTTCTACTTCGAGATGCAGGAAGCGGGCGTTGTAAACGTTGAGAATCCTGAAGAATCTAAAGTAGCGATGGTTTACGGTCAGATGAACGAGCCACCGGGCAACCGTCTACGTGTTGCTCTGACTGGTCTAACAATGGCAGAGCGTTTCCGTGACGAAGGTCGTGACGTACTACTGTTCGTTGATAACATCTACCGTTACACGCTTGCAGGTACTGAGGTATCAGCACTTCTAGGTCGTATGCCTTCAGCGGTAGGTTACCAGCCAACTCTTGCAGAAGAGATGGGTGTACTACAGGAGCGTATCACGTCAACTAAGCAAGGTTCTATCACGTCTGTACAGGCGGTATACGTACCTGCGGATGACTTGACTGACCCGTCTCCAGCAACAACATTCGCGCACTTGGATGCAACGGTTGTACTTAACCGTAACATCGCAGCAATGGGTCTATACCCAGCGATCGACCCACTAGATTCTACGTCTCGTCAGCTAGACCCACTAGTTGTTGGTCAAGATCACTACGACATCGCTCGTGGCGTTCAGCAGACACTTCAGCGCTACAAAGAGCTGAAAGACATCATTGCGATTCTAGGTATGGACGAGCTATCTGAGTCAGATAAGCAAGTTGTATCTCGTGCACGTAAGATTGAGCGTTTCCTAACTCAGCCTTACCACGTAGCAGAAGTATTTACAGGCGACCCTGGTGTTTACGTACCTCTTAAAGAGACTCTACGTGGCTTCAAAGGTCTACTAGCTGGTGAATACGATGACATTCCAGAGCAAGCGTTCATGTACTGCGGTACGATTGACGATGCTATCGAGAATGCGAAGAAGCTATAAGGCTAACTAGGAGGCGATATGGCACCAATAACCTTTCACCTAGACGTAGTGAGCGCTGAGAAACGTATTTTCTCTGGTCGCGTAGAAACGTTTCAGGTGACCGGTAGCGAAGGTGAGCTGGGTATTTTCCACGGCCACACTCCGCTGCTGTCCGCTATTAAGCCTGGTATGGTGCGTATTGTGAAACAGCACGGCCACGAAGAGTTCATTTATGTCTCTGGTGGTATGGTCGAAGTTCAGCCTGGTACTGCTACAGTACTGGCTGATACAGCGATTCGTGGTGAAGATCTAGACGCAGCGAAGGCAGAAGAAGCCAAGCGCCGCGCTGAGGAGAAAATCCAGAATCAGCATGGTGACATGGACTTCGCACAAGCGGCCAGCGAACTGGCTAAAGCCATTGCTCAGCTTCGAGTTATCGAGCTGACCAAAAAGCGTCGCTAAGCTCAATTAGCAACGTTGCATGACAAAAGGCGACCTTTAAGGTCGCCTTTTTGATTATTTTTAGTTGGAAATTTACTTAATTCCATTAACTATTCAAAAAGAGCTGTTTAAAATAACGGCCAATTAACAGAAAACGTCTATAGGTTCTCAATGAAGTTCAGTGCTGTGATTCTTGCTGCGGGTAAAGGTACTCGTATGCACTCAAATATGCCTAAAGTGCTACACACTTTGGCAGGGAAGCCAATGGTTAAACATGTTATCGATACTTGTACTGGCCTTGGCGCACAAAACATTCACCTAGTCTTTGGTCACGGTGGTGATCAAATGCAAACCACACTTGCCGACGAGACTGTCAACTGGGTACTTCAAGCGGATCAGCTTGGTACTGGCCACGCGGTGGATCAGGCTTCTCCACGTTTCGAAGACGATGAAAAGATCCTAGTTCTTTATGGTGATGTTCCACTGATTTCTCCTGAAACTATTGAAAACCTACTTGATGCACAACCAACAGGTGGCATCGCATTACTTACTGTAATGCTCGATAACCCGACCGGTTACGGCCGTATCATTCGTAAAAATGGTCCAGTGGTTGCTATCGTTGAGCAAAAAGACGCAAGCGAAGAACAAAAGCAAATTAAAGAAATCAACACTGGCGTAATGGTTGCGACTGGTGGTGATCTGAAGCGTTGGTTGTCTGGCTTAAACAACAACAATGCTCAAGGTGAGTACTACCTAACAGACGTTATTGCTGCTGCGCACGACGAAGGGCGTGCCGTTGAAGCGGTTCACCCAGTGAATGCCATTGAAGTTGAAGGTGTTAATGATCGCGCTCAACTTGCTCGTCTAGAGCGCGCGTTCCAATCGATGCAAGCACAAAAACTACTTGAACAAGGTGTGATGCTACGTGACCCTGCGCGTTTTGACTTACGCGGTGAGCTTCAGTGCGGTATGGATTGTGAAATCGATGCCAATGTGATCATCGAAGGTAACGTATCGCTGGGTGATAACGTCATTATCGGCACTGGTTGTGTGCTGAAAGATTGTGAAATCGACGATAACACTATCGTTCGTCCTTACAGTGTGATTGAAGGCGCAACCGTTGGTGAAGAGTGTACCGTCGGTCCATTCACTCGTTTGCGTCCTGGTGCTGAGCTACGTAACGACGCGCACGTCGGTAACTTCGTGGAAGTGAAAAATGCGCGCATTGGTGAAGGCTCTAAAGCAAACCACCTGACTTACCTTGGTGATGCGGAAATCGGCCAACGCACTAATATCGGTGCGGGCACGATTACGTGTAACTACGATGGCGCAAATAAGTTCAAGACTATCATTGGTAACGACGTGTTTGTTGGCTCTGATAGCCAGCTGGTGGCACCTGTCACTATTGCTGATGGTGCCACTATCGGTGCAGGTACCACATTGACTAAAGACGTGGAAGAGGGTGAGTTAGTGATCACTCGCGTTAAAGAGCGTAAGATCACTGGTTGGCAACGTCCAGTTAAGCAAAAGTAAGCGTTACCTGAGCTTAAAAGCTAAATTATCAAAGCCGCTCCAGTGAGAGCGGCTTTGTCGTTTTTAGTGCAAGTATCAGTAACTGGGAATCGCGATACGCTTTTCTAACCAACGCACTGCTTGAGAAACGAATAGAATGAGCAACAAGTACTCCAGAACCAAGAAGGTATAAATTTCTAACGGTAAGTACTCATTCACCACTAACTCGTTGGCACGTCTAGTTAAGTCACTTAAACCGATTACGCTCACCAGAGAGCTCATTTTGAGGATATAGACAAACTGATTCCCTAACGGCGGTAAAATTTGTCGAAATGCTTGCGGAAGAATCACCAAGCGCATCTTCTGCCAATAACTCAAACCAAGTGATTCTGCCGCTTCATGTTGACCTCGGTTGATCGCTTGAATCCCACCGCGAAATACTTCTGCCATAAACGCACTTTCAGCGATAGTCAGTGCAATTACCCCCGCCCAAAAATGATTGAGAGAGACATCGAGCAGCGTTGGCATGCCGTAGTAAACCCATAAGAGCAACACCAATACTGGGATTGAGCGGATCACCTCAACGTAGATGCGATTCATCCATTTGAGCGTTGGTGAGCGAGAAAGTGCAGGCAACGCAATCAGCAGCCCAAGTGTCATGGCAAAACACATACTCAAGAGTGACACTTGAATGGTGTCATTAAACCCCGCGACTAAAAACTTTAGGTTGGTTATCCCTTGTTTCGTTGACGGGTCGAGTACATACCAGCCCCATTGGTAATCTGAGCAACCCGTTAACAACAGCAGCGAAATCAGCCATAGAGTTCGAAAGGTCACATTTACTCCCTGAATTAACTAAAAAACTTCCATTGTTACTGCTATGTTATCAATGGGGTTGTAATAAAGGTTAATAATTAAACCGTATAAGGTCATTATTTTTAAGGGAATAAAAATGAAAAAGATTTTGTTTGCGCTAGGAATATGTCTGCTTATGGTCACTCAAGTTGTTCATGCTCAGAGCCGTCTTCAAGAAATTCTGGATAAAGGCGTGTTGAGAGTAGGGACGACTGGGGACTGGAATCCGATGACAATGAAAGATCCAGCCACGAACAGTTATCGTGGTTTTGATATTGATGTCACAACCGAGCTTGCTAAAGATCTGGGTGTCAAAGTGGAGTACGTTGCCACCGATTGGAAAACGCTGGTTAATGGCATTACGGCCAACAAGTACGACATCACTGGCAGTGCGTCTTTAAACATGTCGCGTGCGAAGGTGGCTGGTTATAGCCAACCCTATTTCTACTTGGCGTTTGTGCCAGTGGTGCAGAAAAAAGACCTCGCCAAATTCTCTGATTGGGAGGATTTTAATAAACCCGATGTGAAAGTGGCTGCGACGTTAGGTACGGTACAAGAAAAAATGGTGAAAGAGTTCTTCCCATCGGCGCAGCATATTGTGATTGAAGCCCCCGCGCGAGACTTCCAAGAGCTGTTGGCTCGCAGAGCGGATGTGTCTGTGACTTCCAATGTGGAAGCGGCGACGCTGGTGGACAAGTTCAAACAGTTGGCGATTGTGCCTGTGAAAGCACCTCGCAGACCGACTCCAATCGCCATGTTGTTACCACAAGACGACCAAGTCTGGATTAACTACATCAATCACTGGGTGGAGTTAAAAAAAACACAAGGCTTCTTTAAGCAGACTGCTCAGAAGTGGGGACTGAAAAGTTTATAAATGGAAAGAGCCGCTTTACGCGGCTCTTATTATGACCGGATGGACTGAAGTACAGACTTAAAGTTCATCTTCGCTAACGACGCGAGCGTTGTCAGGTGTAGTGAAATGCTTAGATAGTTCACGATTCGACAAAATGTAACCCATCCACAAACCACCCATACAAATGACGATTGCCACGCCCGTAACCATTTGAGCTTGGCTTGCCATCGCGGCAACTAATGCGCTTGATAGGCTGCTCACGGTAATTTGCAGGCTGTTTTGCAAACCAGCTGCGGTTGCAGGGCTTTGCTTCGCACTTGCCAATGCACGGTTTACTACGATTGGGTACAACGCACCATTCGCTACCGCAATCAGACAGAAAGGCGCTAGGATTGGCCAGATGGAGGTCAATTCCCACTGCGAAGCTACAAAGATAAGCAACGCGGCAACACTGAATAAACCGATCAACTGACGTAGAATTTTTTCATCACCAAATTTGCGAACACCAACTTTACCTAGGTAACCACCCACCATGAAAGCAATGGTTTGTGGGATAAAGCTCAAACCGATGTCTTTTGCTTCGTAGCCGAGTTGAGACATGATTTCTGGCATACCAGTAAGGTAAGCAAAGAACGCTGCCGACGCGGTTGCGAACATAAACACGTTACCTAGGTAAGTTTTTGAACCTAGTAACGCTTTAATATCCGCAGACATGCTGGTTTGTTTGATTTCGGCTTGTTCGTTCTTTTGTGCCATGGTGGCAGCAACCAGCACCACGCCAACAAGCGTTAATGCGATAAAAATACTGTGCCAACCAAAGCTATCCGCTAAAACCACACCCAGTTGAGGTGCAAGTGCTGGTGATAGTGCCACCAACGGCATGATGGTTGCAAAAATTTGCTGGCTACTGCTGGAGTAACGCTTGATTACCATCGCTTGCCAGATAACCGCAGGAGCACACACGCCGATTGCTTGCACAAAGCGCAGTGTCAGTAGCTGCCAAACTTCATCGCAGAATGCTAAGCCGAATGAGGCAATGGTAAATAGTACCAGACCTGCGGCCAGCGTATTGCGGTGACCAAATTTATCCGATGCCAATCCCCACATCAACTGACCAAAAGCCATACCTACAAGAAATACGGTCAGAGAAAGTGCGATTTGTTCGGGACCTGTAGCAAAGTCGATTTCCATCGCTTTGAACGCAGGTAAGTACATGTCAGTGGCAACAAAGCCAAGCATAGATAAAGCTGCAAGATAAACTAGCTGTAGTTTTGATATTTTCATGATTCAACCAATCAAATTATTTAATCATTTTTTAATCAATATCAGTTGGCGCCAACCCTGATTTATTTACCTTATTATTCTATTTTTCGATTTTGAGAAAATAAAACGCTAAAATTGTTGGTTATCAATCAAATTTTTTGAAAGGTCAGAAATCATGTTCTCCAAAGCATCATTGGAAATGCTCGATACGGTTGCTCGGTTAGGCAGTTTCACGGCCGCTGCTGAAGTGCTTCACAAAGTTCCTTCGGCGATCAGCTATGGCGTGCGACAGGTAGAGCAGGATTTGGACGTCGTGCTATTTCGCCGCTTACCAAGGAAAGTTGAATTAACACCAGCGGGTGAGCTATTCATGGCTGAAGCGCGCTCGTTACTGCGTCAGATGGA
The DNA here is from genome assembly GCF_054850435.1 of Vibrio sp. RC2502. Taxonomy (NCBI): domain Bacteria; kingdom Pseudomonadati; phylum Pseudomonadota; class Gammaproteobacteria; order Vibrionales; family Vibrionaceae; genus Vibrio; species Vibrio sp. RC2502. The sequence goes on along the minus strand of NZ_CM141453.1, from coordinate 3,289,034 downwards.
AGAGGTGAAAGCACAAACTCGTCGAGCTGCGCACGGCTGGAAAACAACGTTGAAACTGACGCTAGATAACGTAGTGAAGCTCGAAAAGCTCAAGCCGTTAGTGGAAGATTTCTATCGTGAGTTTGAATTTGCGGAACTGCAAATCAACATGGAAGTCTTTAACGGCTCTTGGGAGGCGATCGCTCAAGGTCGTGCAGACATCGTAGTCGGAGCCACTTCAGCAGTTCCGGTCGGCGGGGATTTCGAAGTGAAAGACATGGGTGTGTTGGATTGGGCGTTTGTCATGTCGCCTGCTCATCCTTGTGTACGTCAGCAGGTTCTCACCGAAGAGTTTGTTAGCCAGTTCCCCGCGATTTGTCTGGATGACACATCGAACGTACTGCCAAAACGACACACAGGTCACTATGCCAAGCAGCGTCGTTTATTATTGCCCAATTGGTACAGTGCGATTGAATGTTTAAAAAATGGCGTTGGAGTCGGGTATATGCCGCGTCATATTGCGATGCCACTTATTCATGAAGGTGTGCTGGTGGAGAAACTGCTGCAAGATGACAAGCCATTGAGCCGATGCTGTTTGGTATGGCGTAAAGATGACGATCATAAGTTGATCCAATGGATGGTGGATTATTTGGGATCACCGAATCAGTTGCATCAAGATTGGTTGCAGTGTTAGTCAAAAGAATCATCCGATCTCAGTATTAGCTCATCACTTGGTCCATGAAACCGTAAATTGGAAACAAAACACCTCGCTGCAGCGAGGTGTTGATAAGGCGAATTAAGACAAGAAAAACTTGTAGGATGGATTATCGGTTTCATCCTTACATTGGTAGCCAAGTTCTCGTAAATGCGTTGAAAATTGGGCTAAATCGCTTTCATCTAACTCGAAACCACATAGAACGCGTCCGTAGTCGGCGCCGTGGTTACGGTAGTTGAATAGGCTGATGTTCCAATGGGTGCCAAGCGTGCTTAAGAACTTCAATAGTGCGCCTGGATACTCAGGAAATTCAAAGCTATAGAGACGCTCTTTCAGCTGTTTAGAGGGCTTGCCACCGATCATGTAACGAATGTGCAGTTTGGCCATTTCATCGTCGGATAAATCAACGACTGGGTAGCCACCTTCGCGTAGGTCACGAATGATGTTATCCAGCTCTTCCTGACCGCCTTGCAGGCGTACACCAACAAAGATATTCGCCAGTTCATCATCGTTATAACGGTAGTTAAACTCGGTGACAGCGCGGCCGCCAATCAGATTACAGAATTCAAAGAAAGCGCCTTGGCGTTCTGGAATTGTCACGGCCAATAGACCTTCACGCTTCTCACCTAATTCACAACGCTCTGAAACATAGCGTAAACCATGGAAGTTGGTATTCGCGCCAGACAACACCGTGGCAAGGTTTTTGTTTTCCAGTTGGTTTTGCTCAACAAACTTCTTCAAGCCAGCAAGCGCAAGCGCCCCGGATGGTTCAGCAATCGCTCGAGTATCCTCAAAAATGTCTTTTACGGCAGCGCAGATTTCATCGCTTGAAACCGCCACATGACCATCAATGTATTTCTGACACAAGCGGAACGTTTCTTCACCGATGCGTTTTACCGCCACACCATCGGCAAACATGCTGACTTGGTCGAGCACCACCGGTTCACCAGCATCAAGCGCCGCTTTCAGACAAGACGAGTCTTCCGGTTCGACGGCGATGACTTTGATTTCTGGCATCAGTTGCTTGACCAGAACCGCTACACCAGCCGCCAAGCCACCGCCTCCAACCGGCACGAAGATGTAGTCGAGATGACCATTTTGCTGCAGCATTTCCATGCCGATGGTGCCTTGGCCTGCGATCACCAATGGGTGGTCGAAAGGAGGCACGAACGTATAACCGTGTTGTTCTGACAAGCGTTCGGCTTCGGCTTTGGCTTCATCAAAGTTGTTGCCGTGCAGCACCACATTGCCACCGAAACTGCGTACCGCATCGACTTTGATGTCTGGTGTGGTTTTTGGCATAACAATCGTGGTTTTGATACCTAGCTTGGTGCCAGACAGTGCCATGCCTTGAGCGTGGTTGCCTGCCGATGCTGCAATCACCCCCGCGGCTTTCTGTGCTTCAGTTAGGCTTGCCACCATATTGTAGGCACCGCGCAGTTTGAACGAGTGTACGGGTTGGCGGTCTTCACGCTTGATCTGCACGTTATTCCCGATACGTGCCGATAAACGAGGCATTTCTTGCAGCGGCGTTACTGTTGCGACTTCATAAACAGGTGCGCGAAGGATTTGGCGCAGATAGTCTGCGCCAGATTGATTCGCTTTTTTTTCGGGTTGAGATTCCATCATGGCTAGCCCTCTAGCTTCGATTTATCTCGTACTGCACCTTTGTCAGCACTGGTTGCCATGCTGGCGTACGCTTTTAGCGCGAAAGACACTTCACGTTGACGATTTGCTGGTTTCCAACCCAGTTCGTCTTGTTTTACGCGGCGCTCTGCAAGTTCTTGTTCGGAGATCTCAAGAGAGATGCTGCGATTTGGAATATCAATCGCAATCAAATCGCCATCTTGAACCAAGCCGATCGCACCGCCATTGGCGGCTTCTGGAGAAGCATGGCCGATAGACAGACCAGAGGTACCACCAGAGAAGCGACCGTCAGTTAATAACGCACACTCTTTACCTAAGCCCATCGATTTTAGATAAGTGGTTGGGTAGAGCATTTCTTGCATGCCCGGGCCACCTTTTGGACCTTCGTAGCGAATCACAACCACATCGCCCGCTTTCACTTTGCCGCCAAGGATGCCGTCTACCGCATCTTCCTGGCTTTCAAACACTACCGCAGGGCCTGTAAATTTCAGGATGCTTTCGTCCACACCAGCAGTCTTTACAATACAACCATCCAGCGCGATGTTGCCTTTCAGAACGGCAAGGCCGCCATCTTGGCTAAACGCGTTTTCTTTGGTGCGGATACAGCCTTCCGCACGGTCATTATCGAGGGTATCCCAGCGACAATCTTGCGAGAATGCTTGTGTGGTGCGGATACCCGCAGGGCCTGCACGGTAGAATGATTTCACTTCTTCTGAATCGGTCAGCATGATGTCGTATTTGGCTAGCTGCTCTTCCCAAGTCAGACCTAGTACGGTCTTAGACTGATTGTGCAGCAGACCTGCACGGTTCAGTTCACCAAGGATACCGACAACGCCACCCGCACGGTGTACATCTTCCATGTGGTATTTCTGCGTTGAAGGAGCCACTTTACAAAGGTGTGGTACTTGGCGAGACATGCGATCGATGTCCGTCATATCAAAATCGACTTCACCTTCTTGCGCCGCAGCTAAAAGGTGTAACACCGTATTGGTCGAGCCACCCATGGCGATGTCGAGTGCCATCGCGTTTTCAAATGCGGCTTTGGTCGCGATATTGCGTGGTAGAGCCGTTTCGTCATCTTGCTCGTAGTAGCGTTTGGTGAGTTCAACGATGCGTTTACCTGCACTGATAAACAGCTCTTTACGATCGGCATGCGTTGCCAACAGCGAGCCGTTGCCTGGCTGAGACAGACCCAGAGCTTCTGTCAGACAGTTCATTGAGTTTGCGGTGAACATGCCTGAACACGATCCACACGTTGGGCATGCACTGCGTTCGATCTGTTCGCTTTGTTCGTCTGACACTTTAGGATCGGCGCCTTGGATCATGGCATCGACAAGGTCTAGCTTGATGATCTGATCTGAAAGCTTGGTTTTGCCCGCTTCCATTGGGCCGCCAGATACGAAGATAACTGGAATGTTGAGACGCATTGAAGCCATCAGCATCCCTGGAGTGATTTTGTCACAGTTAGAGATACACACCATGGCATCTGCACAGTGCGCATTAACCATGTATTCGACCGAGTCGGCAATCAATTCACGTGATGGCAGCGAGTAAAGCATGCCGCCGTGACCCATTGCGATGCCATCATCGACGGCGATGGTATTGAATTCTTTTGCGATGCCGCCTGCCGCTTCAATCTCTTGAGCAACAAGTTGGCCCAAATCTTTAAGGTGTACGTGGCCTGGTACGAACTGAGTGAATGAGTTCACCACGGCGATGATTGGTTTACCGAAATCTTCGTCTTTTACACCGGTTGCACGCCAGAGCGCACGAGCTCCCGCCATGTTACGACCATGTGTGGTGGTTGCTGATCTATATTTTGGCATTTCTTAAATCCTTCTTACTGCTGCTCTGGGTACACATAGTCTAACCAGCCCCACTTATCTTCCGTGGTGCCGTTAAATAGGCCAAAGTAGGCTTCTTGCAATTCTTTGGTAATCGGACCGCGTTTACCGCTGCCCACTTCAATTTTGTCGATGGTTGCCACAGGCACAACTTCTGCTGCGGTACCGGTCATGAATACTTCATCCGCAAGGTATAGCGCTTCGCGGGCAATGTTAGCTTCACGGACTTCGTAACCTTTATCGCGAGCAATGGTCATGATCGAGTCACGAGTGATGCCCGGTAGGATAGCGCTGGTTGCTGGTGGTGTGGTGATCACGCGATCTTTGATGACAAAGATGTTCTCGCCCGCGCCTTCTGACAAGTAACCGTCAACACTCAGTGCGATACCTTCGTCGTAACCATGACGACGTGCTTCACCACCAACGAGTAGTGAAGAAAGGTAGTTACCACCCGCTTTTGCTGCGGTAGGGATGGTGTTAGGTGCCGCGCGATTCCAGCTTGAAATCATCGCATCCACGCCTTTTTCTAGTGCTTCTTCACCAAGGTACGAGCCCCATGGGAACGCTGCGATGATCAGCTCCATTTCTGTGCCTACTGGAGGACACACACCTAAACCAACATTGCCCACAAATCCCAATGGACGAATGTAAGCGCTGTCGAGTTTGTTTTGACGCAGAGTTTCACGCGTTGCTTCCATGATTTCTTCAACAGAGTATGGAATAGGGAAGCGGTAAATTTTGGCGGAATCTTTTAAACGCTGTGCATGTTCACGGTGACGGAAGACAATTGGGCCTTTTGGTGTGTTGTAGCAGCGTACCCCTTCAAATACCGAGGTGCCGTAATGCATGGCGTGAGTGAGAACGTGCACGTTCGCCTCTGCCCATGGAACCATCTCACCATTAAACCAAATGAAATCTGCAGTTTTCGTTGCCATTTGTTGCCTTCCTTATGCACTTACGTGTTGTTGTAAGTTGTGATTTGGCAGTTCATCGTTGCGGATTTTCAGCACCTCAACTTTACGAACGTCCCACAACTTCTCAATTTGATTGATCAAAAACGAGATTGGTCGATCGCTGTCGACGATGATCTCGACGCTGGCTACTTTACTTTCGTGGTTTTGAGTAGCGGCCACCTGTTTGATCACAAAGCCTCGGTGACGAATCACACGTAGAACGCGCTCTAACAGTACAGGTTTGTCGTCGGCTTTGATGTCGAGTAAATATCTGTCCATGTGATGTCTCCTACGTGTTTTCCAACATATCACTGTTTGATGCACCAGGTGGTACAAGTGGCCACACGTTTTCTTCTTCATCAATTAAAACGTGAAGCATGTAAGAAGTTTCGCTCGCTAGCATCTCTTTAAGTGCTGGTTCGACTTCTTCTTTCTTGGTGATGGTTTTGCCCGGAATGTCGAAGGCTTTTGCCAACATCACGAAATCTGGGTTGTCATCAAGAATGGTTTCACTGTGGCGACCGTCGAAAAACAGTGATTGCCATTGGCGAACCATGCCAAGACGTTGGTTGTTTAGGAGAACAATCTTCACTGGAATTTGGCGACGTTTTAGCGTGCCTAGCTCCTGTACGTTCATCATGAATGAACCGTCACCTGTAATAAGGATAGACTGATCATCCGGACGCGCGACTGATGCCCCCATTGCTGCTGGCAAACCAAAACCCATGGTGCCTAAGCCTGCGGAAGTAATGAAGTTTTGCGGATCGCGTGGCTGAATGTGCTGAGCTGCCCACATTTGGTGCTGGCCTACGTCAGTCGAGACGATGGCGCTGTCTGGCATCATGTCAGATAACTGCTTAAGCAGCAGCGGCGCGTAGATAAGATCGCCAGGGTGGTCGTAACGCCACTTAAAGCCGCTACGCAGACTTTCACTATGGTGAACCCACGATGAGATATCTTGAGTCAGCTCCAATTGAGGAAGAATGGTATTGATGTCGCCTCGCAGTGGTGCGTTTGCGTGGCGAAGCTTATGGATTTCTGCTGCATCGATGTCGATATGAATGACTTTGGCGTGCGGCGCAAAGGTATCGAGTTTGCCCGTCACACGGTCATCAAAACGCGCGCCTACGACAATCAACAGATCCGCTTCTTGAACCACAAGGTTGGCCGCTTTGGTGCCGTGCATACCCAACATGCCTAAGTAGTGAGGGTCATGGCGTTCAATCGTACCTAAGCCTTTCAGAGTGCTTACCGCTGGCATCGGGTTCAGACGTAAGAACTCTCTCACTGCATCTGTTGCTTTCGCAAGCTGCACACCGCCGCCGACATACAATACCGGGCGAGTGGACGCCGCCAGTACGTCTTGCGCGCGTTTGATGTCTTCAGCGCTGACGTCTTCGATTTCAGGTGCAACGTAAGGTGGCAGTAATTCTGTTGGGGCTTGAGCAAGCTGAACATCTTTCGCAATATCGACAATGACCGGGCCCGGACGACCCGTTTTGGCCACTTCAAACGCTTCGGCTAGCGTAGGGGCAAGATCTTCAATGTCAGTAACGAGATAACTATGCTTAGTACAGGCGAGAGACATACCAATCACATCCATTTCTTGGAACGCATCGGTACCGATATGAGAGCTGGCAACCTGACCTGTGATGGCTACCAAAGGAACGGAATCAAGGAAAGCATCGGCTAGGCCGGTAACAAGGTTGGTGGCCCCAGGGCCGGAAGTTGCCATGCACACGGCAACATCTTGAGTGGATCGAGCCATCCCGATGGCGGCCATGGCGGCCCCTTGTTCATGACGGCATAAGATGTGCTCGACACCCCCGTCATACAAGGCATCATATATTGGCATGATGGCTCCACCGGGATAACCAAACACCGTCTTGATGCCTTGCTGTCTTAAAGCGGCTACGACAAGTTGTGCACCAGTCATCGTAAACCTCCTTTGCTACGTTGTGGCTCGTAGCGATTGCCATGTGTGTTGCACTTCATGTGCGCTCCCATTCTTCCCGTTAAACTGTCCGAGGGTTAGACAGATGACAACTTGTAGTTGTAAAAAAACCCCCGGACTTTTCAGCGCGGGGGTTTTTTGTAATTTGTGGTTACCTTTCGCCCACAAGCCCCCGCGCGGTGCCAATAATGACCACGATAATCAGGGCTAGCAGTGTGTTGATATGAGCGAATAGGTTCATCTGTCTGTCGTTCTTTTTTCGTTAAATAGTATTGTGTAATGTTCTACGAAAATGTTTGCGTCATTAGTGGTATCACACAAATCCGCTGCATGACAAGCAAAAAGTCATTCTTTTTTCACATTAACTCTCAATTTGGACGCGGTATATAACATAACCACATAGATAAAACATTTGTTTATATAGTGTTCAATAGATTGGGGAGTTTATGGGGCTGGCAATCATTCATAGTCGGGCAAGTGTCGGGGTGCAAGCGCCGTCAGTTAGTGTGGAAGTGCATATCAGTAATGGCATGCCCGGCTTTACTCTCGTTGGGTTGCCGGAGACTACGGTAAAGGAATCCAAAGATCGTGTACGCAGTGCGATCATCAACTCAAATTTCCAGTTTCCAGCCAAACGCATTACGGTCAATTTGGCCCCGGCGGATTTACCTAAAGAAGGCGGACGTTTTGATTTGCCTATCGCATTGGGTATTTTGGCGGCTTCAGAGCAAATCGCGACAGATAGGCTCAAAAACTACGAATTTGTTGGCGAATTAGCCCTGTCTGGAGGGTTAAGACCTGTCAAAGGTGTGCTTCCTGCCGCGTTGGCTGCAAGCAAAGTAGGACGTCATTTGGTGGTGCCTCATGTCAATGGCGATCAAGCGGCGCTGGTGGGCAAAGAGCAACATAAGTCAGCGCAATCCTTACTTGAGGTGTGTGCGGAGTTATGTGGTCAGCATCGTCTCAATCTTTATCAAACTCCGAAGCGAAAAACGGTTGAAAAGCATGGTCGAGATCTACAAGACATCATTGGCCAGCAACAAGGCAAGCGTGCACTAGAAATTGCGGCGGCTGGAAACCACAACCTACTTTTCCTTGGTCCTCCTGGTACAGGAAAAACCATGCTGGCGTCGCGTTTATGCGACTTACTGCCGGAGATGAGCGACGAAGAAGCGATGGAAACGGCTTCAGTCGCATCACTGACGCAAAGTGAGATTAATGAGCACAACTGGAAGTCGCGTCCGTTTCGTGCGCCGCACCATTCCAGTTCGATGGCTGCATTAGTTGGTGGTGGCTCGGTGCCAAGACCGGGAGAGATTTCTTTGGCTCACAATGGGTTATTGTTCCTTGATGAAATGCCGGAGTTTGACCGTAAAGTGTTGGACTCGTTACGAGAGCCACTGGAATCGGGTGAGATCATCATTTCGCGCGCACAAGGAAAAACGCGTTTTCCTGCTCGTTTTCAGCTGGTGGGCGCGTTGAATCCAAGCCCAACTGGCTATTACGAAGGGAATCAAGCTCGCACTAACCCTCAAGCTATTTTGCGTTACTTAGGTCGTTTATCGGGACCGCTTCTCGACCGTTTTGATATGTCGTTAGAAATTCCATCCTTACCGAAAGGCACGTTGGCGGAAGGTGGTGACCGAGGTGAACCCACGGAACTCGTTAAAGAGCGCGTCAGTCTTGCTCGCGAGAGCATGCTCAATCGAAACGGCAAAGTAAACGCACTACTCGGCAGCCGTGAAATTGAGGCATTTTGCCCGTTGCAAAAAAGCGATGCGGAATTTCTCGAAATTGCACTACATCGGCTGGGGTTATCGATTCGTGCCTATCATCGCATCATTAAAGTGGCTCGCACGATAGCGGATTTAGAAGGTGCTGAGCAGATTGAACGTTCTCATTTGGCGGAAGCGCTCGGGTATCGCGCGATGGACCGATTGCTGAAACAACTCACGGCTCAAGCCGTGTAGTGGTCATTTGAGAGGAGTTCGCGGCGAGTATTCACATGTTCGCCGCGAGAACCATGTTAGAAGCTGTAGTTAAAGCCTAACGACAAAAGGTATTCATTTTCGTCATAAAAGGTGATGTTTGAATCGGTTTGGCTATAACCCGCGAAGGAAATGAACGACCAGTTCTGCCAATCAAACACGTTTTGGTATTCGTAAGCGGCAAACAAGCTCAAGGTGTCATCACTGCGCGTTTTCGCAAAAGTTTGGCTAGCCGATTGATAATCTTTGAGTGCATAGCCTGCGGTTAAGGCTAAACGATGACGGTTGATGAATTTAAACCAACTTACGTCAAAGGCATAAGAGTCATACGATTCTGCTTTTCCATCCGCATCTTGGTTGATGTAGGTGAACGCGGGTTGCAGTAGCGATGTTTGGTCTAGTGAAATACGATATTCGCCTTTTACGTAATAAATACTGGCATCACGCGCGAGTGAATGGTCGGTGACTTCATCTTGTTCGACATCTTTATCGGCATAAGCTAAATCGAGGGTGAAGTTTCTATCGACCAAACCTTTGATTTGAAATCGATAGGCGTTACCACCTTCATCCGTTGTTTTACGAGCCGTACTCACCTGATAAGGATTACGCCACGTTTCGCCTTTGAGGACGGTCGGAAGGTAAGAGACATCCAATACTGTGCCTGACGGCAGTTCGTACTTATAGCCTAATTGAAAAGCCAGTGTACCGACTGCCACATCGGAACGCGTTGTACCAGCATACACTTGGTGGTTGAGCTGGCGACCAAACGTGTAGGCGATACTTCCGAGTGGCGCTGCGATGACGGTTGTGTCGCTTTCAGCGCTTTGGTTTAACGAGTCGATGGTTTTGCTGTTGTCGGTATTAAAGTTCGATTCCGATGAAATCACACCAGCATTGATTGAGATTTCGCCGCTGAACCCTGCAGTTTCAGCGAGTTGAGCCTGAGCAGCACTGACGACAAAGGCCAAAGGCAAAAGGGTTAGCCTTGGTTTCATTCGTTATCTCCTTGTTGTCGAATGAATATTGTGATTTTGATATGAGTCTGGTTTTACATAAAACAAATCTGACCATTCTCACAAATGTTCCAATGTGGCAACGGAGCAGTATAATTACACGCTGTTTTATTACTCACACCTTATCACTGTTGTTTGGTTATCATGTTGGCATATTTGTTATTTTTTTTTAACGCTTCTTTTGTGATCCTCAATTCTGCGATTTGTTCACTCGTAATTTGTGTCATCGCTATTTTTAAGATCCTACTTCCGACCGCGCAGTTAAAAGCTAAAGGGACGGAAGCTGCCAACAAAGTGATGTGGATTTGGGCGACCGTCAATGCGGGGATTCTTGCCTTGTCTAACCGTGTGGAGTGGGACGTTCAAGGCATCGAGAATCTGAAAAAAGATGGTTGGTATTTGCTGATCAGCAATCACCTCAGTTGGACGGATATTGTTGTGCTGTGCTGCGTATTTAAAGATCGTATTCCAATGCCGAAGTTTTTCCTCAAACAACAACTGCTGTATGTGCCGTTTATTGGTATGGCATGTTGGGCTTTAGACATGCCTTTCATGCGTCGTTACTCTCGTGAGTATTTAATTCGTAACCCTCACAAACGTGGCCAAGATTTGGCAACCACACGTCGTTCGTGTGCCAAGTTCAAGCATACTCCAACAACGGTTGTGAACTACGTGGAAGGTACACGCTTTACTGAAGAGAAGCAGCGTAAAAGCAAAGCGGGCTACCAATACCTGTTGCAACCCAAGTCAGGCGGTATTGCTTACACATTGGCGGCAATGGGCGAGCAGTTTGAGAACATCATTGATGTGACCCTCGCGTATCCAGAGAATACGGACAAACCTTTTAAAGACATGCTGATGGGGCGCATGACTAAGATCGTGGTCCATGTGAAAGTGTTGCCAGTTGATGAACAGGTGTTAGGGGATTACTTCAACGACAAGCCGTACAAGCGCCAATTCCAGCAATGGTTAGGGGATGTGTGGCAAGAGAAAGACCAATTGCTACAAGAGATTCACAAATAAAAAGGGGAGCCATGTGCTCCCCTGTTTTCTGTGCGTTGCGCTTATTTTAGCGTTAGCAAGTAGTTCACCAGTGCAAAGTACTCATCCATTGATTTAATGCTTTGTGCTTGAACTAGGTATTTGTTATTTACGATAACCGCAGGAACGCCTGTCAAACCGCTGTTTTCGAACTGCTTGTCCATACGACGAACCATTGAATCAACCGCGAAGCCGTTGTAAGCCGCATCAAATTTCTTCGCATCTATGCCTTCATCTAGGAAGATTTGGCGAAGTTCAGCGTCGTCACGTGGTGGTTTGCGCATGTTGTGGATGCGGTTAAACATCACTGGCACCATTTGATCTTCAACCTTCATTGCGACCATCGTGGCGAATGCTTTGCTCATTGAAGGGCCCATGTTGCCACCCATGAAAGACACGTGGTTCTTTTGCAGTTTGGTGCCTTCAGGTAGCTGCTTTTTAAGCTGCTGGATAACTGGTTCAAAGGTATTACAGTGTGGGCAGTAGAATGAGAAGAACTCAGTCACTAAAGGCTTCTTTGATACCTCAAGATCCAATACTTTGTAATGTTCACCTTCTTTGAATTGCGCTGCATGTGCCGACAGGCTTAGCATTAGCATAGAAAACAGTGCGAACAGTTTTTTCATCTAAATATCTCCATTTTGAATTGTTCGGCCTGACTTACCATTGAGGCATTAAAGACAGTGGTGCTTCTTCTAAGCTGGCAATCTGCTCTTTAAATGCAAGGACCTGACCTTCCCAGTATTTTGGCTCATTAAACCATGGAAAAGCGAGTGGAAATGCTGGGTCATGCCAACGTTTTGCTAGCCATGCCATATAGTGCACCATTCGTAGACCGCGAAGCGGCTCGATTAGTTTCAATTCCGCGGCGTTAAAGTCGCAAAACTCTTGATACGCCTCTAAAATGATGTCCAGTTGCATCAGCTTATCTTGGCGTTCGCCGTTAAGTAGCATCCACAAATCTTGTACGGCAGGGCCGTTGCGCGAGTCATCTAAATCGACAAACATTGGGCCGTCGCGCCACAAGATGTTACCCGGATGGCAATCGCCATGCAGACGAATCGTTGCGAAGCTGCCTTGCCAGTGGTTTTCGATGGCTTTGATGAGCATGTCCAAGTCATTGAAAAAGCTGTTTTCTAAATGCATCGGGATCATATTGGCGTTTTGCAAAATCTCACGTGGTTGGTAGAGATACTCTTGCAAACCAATGGTAGGGCGATGTTGAAAAGCTTGTCGGCTGCCGACTTTATGGATGCGTCCTAAAAAGCGACCAACTCCTTCAAGTTGCTCTAAGTTATCGACTTCAAACTGACGACCGCCCACGCTTTCGAAGAGAGCGAACCCGTAGCCTTGATAGTGGTGCAGGGTGTTGCCATTGATGCGTACGGGTGGGGCGACGGGGATTTCGTTATCAATCAGCTCAAGCGTGAAATCGTGCTCTTCTTGAATCTGCTCGTTGCTCCAACGTTCCGGACGATAGAACTTCACGACGTAGCGACGACGCTCTTCATCGGTAAATTGATACACACGGTTTTCGTAACTGTTGAGAGGCAGAAAGCCCGATTCAGCACGAATGCCAATGCTTTCTAACGCGTACCACATGAAATCAGGGGTGAGGGCGTCAAAGTTAAACATACTTTGGGACATATAAATAAAAAGGCTCATTACTGAGCCTTTTTCCATTAATTGTCGACGTTGTCGTTACAGCTTTTTGATAAACCGACTTTCAACTTCGATAGTGAATTCGTTGCTCTTATCGGTGAGTATAAACTGAATTGTGGTGATCGCAGAGTTTAGCTTGTCAGGATCGGCACCAAGGCTCATTGGCAAGTTCAACACTTCCCCTGGCTCAACTTGAATTGTTTGTTTGCCGTACCAACTCACATCGTTCAATCCTTTTACATCCAGATTGTATTCTTGGACTTGTTGAGTTTTGTTGATCACTTTTAGGGTGTAGGTGTTTTCTACTTCGCCAGCGCTGTTCACGCGGAACAGTTGGTTACGGTCGCGAATCACGCTCATGCCTGCAGGATCGACGGCGGCGATTTGAGCGAAGAACAGACCAATCATCACCAAGAGTACCGCGCCATAGCCCAGTAGCTTAGGTCGCATCACTTTGGTGTGTTTGCCCGATAGACGGTGTTCGGTGGTGTAGCTGATTAAGCCTTTTTCGTAGCCCATGCGATCCATAGTGTTGTCACACGCATCAATACAAGCGCCACAGTTAATACATTCATACTGCAAGCCGTCACGGATATCGATGCCAGTTGGACACACCTGCACACACAGATCACAGTCAATACAGTCACCTAAGCCCAGTTGTTTTGGATCGGCTTTACGTGAACGCGGACCGCGCTTTTCACCACGTTTGGTATCGTAACCGACGATGAACGTGTCTTTGTCGAACATCGCTGATTGAAAACGCGCGTAAGGACACATGTGAATACACATGATTGAGCGCATCCAACCTGCGTTGCCGTAAGTACAGATGGCAAAGAACATCACCCAGAATACTGGCCAGAAGTTCGCGTTGAAGGTGAAGAAATCAATCACCAGCTGTTTCATCGGCACAAAGTAACCAACAAAGGTGAAGCCTGTGGCGAGCGCGATAGCAAACCAAGCGATGTGCTTGAGTGTTTTACGCATGGCTAAGTTGGCGGTGAGTTTATTGGCGTCTTGTTTGCGACGTTTATTCGCGCTGCCTTCGAGTTTTTCTTCAAACCAGATGTACATGAAGGTCCACACGGTTTGCGGGCAGAGATAGCCACACCAGACTCGGCCTAAAAAGGTGGTAATGAAGAACAGGCCAAACGCGGCGATCACAAAGAGCAGAGCGAGTAGGGTCAGATCTTGCGGATAAAGCGTGGTGCCGAAAAAGTTGAACTGCTGGTTGCCGATATCAAGCAAGATCGCTTGTCGCTCGCCGTATGGGATCCACGGTACCAAAGCAAACAGTAGCAGTAAGAACCAACCACCGTAGCGACGCAGTTTTTGGTAAGTCCCTTTACTTTCTCGAACGTAGATGCGATTGCTTGGGTTAAAACGATCCCCGTTTCCTTTATGGGTTTTCGGGTTGAAAGTCTTGGGAGTCACATCTTTGATATCGATCTTATCCTGACTCATGCACTCATCCTTCTTAGGCTTTTTTATAATGTACGGCGGCATTTCTGGTGATGTCGCTCTGTGACATTGCTATTAATTATTTTAGTTAATACTGATAAACGGCGATTATACAAGCAATAACAATTCCTTTTCTTTAACGCAGTCTACGTTTAACAACAAAAGTCAGTACAGTTAACCTAATAAACGGCTGAACAGTTATAACTGTATTAAAAATCTATTTGATTTAGTTATAAAAAAAGCGACTCTGAGGAGTCGCTTCGAAAGTCGTGAGACGTGTTTATTTGATGATGCCGCGAGCACGTAAGATAGCGGTTTTGAAGTCATCTTCTTGGTCTTTCTTCAGGCCTGGGATCATTTCGTCTTTGCTGCTGTTGCGCATTTTAAGATGGTAGATCAGTACGTCGTCGGAGAGATCTTCCAACTTGCCGTCGTAGCCCGCCTCTTGCGCCAGTTTGACGATGAATTGCAGCAGGTTCATTTCTTGGTCTTTTTGCCACTCAGGCTCTAATAGCTCAAGTAGCTCTTCTATGCGATGACACTTCATTTCTTTCTCCACAATATTTATAAGTATTTGCGCTTAAGGTATCAAATTGCATCGCGAAGACAAATAGAAAAGGAAGGAAAAGAAAAAGCGCAGCTGGCGCCGCGCTTTTGGTTAAGCTGCTTTGATAACTTTGGTTGTAACACTCGACACTATTGCTGTCTTCTCAACCAGTGTCATAGCTGGCGCAACTTGTTTTGCCTTAGATGCAGTAGTGAAGCCACTGCGGCGGCGCATTGCACTTGTATTGGTGTGTGCGAACCTGACTGTAGTTGGGCGCATTCGATTACCTAACTGCCAGGCATATCCATTGCCGATGTAATGGCCTGATTCATTATGAGTTGAACTTCAACTGCTTGAAGGGTGGCTCTTTTGGCTTTCGCCAGTCCAATAAATGAGTCAGGAATACCGATATGCATGCATATCATGTATAGGTTAGCACCCTTGTTATAATTGGTCGATAGTTGAGCAATTGAATTCTCTCGATTTTGTTATTTTGTCGCTCGGATCGACGCAAAAATTTGTTTTGATCCCATGATCAGCAGTAGTAGTATGAGATCTCGACAAAGGAGGTGCATATGTCATTTTTGAAGAAGACACTTGCGAGCTTTGGGATCGGCAGCGCTAAGGTAGATTCGATTCTAAATCAGGATGTGCTTTATCCCGGTCAAAGTGTGGATGTTTCTATTCACGTTTATGGTGGCGCGACAGAACAAGCGATCGATAATATCGATATGAAGCTTTGTTGCCGCTACATCGCAGAGGCTCCGGACGACCGTGGTGCGCGAGAAGGGCACAGCATGCGTCGAGTACCGCAAACGCATGTCTTGGCGAAATGGAATCTCCCGTACGCCTTTACGATTCATCCTGGTGAAGAGCGCACCTTCGACGTCAAACTCGACGTGCCTTGGAACACACCAGTGACCATCGGCGATGCAAAAGTCTGGCTAGAAACCGGCTTAGATGTGGCGATGGCGCTTGACCCTACCGACAAAGACATTCTCACCGTTAGACCCGACCCACTTATGGATGCCATATTGTCAGCGTTTGAAGCCCAAGGCTTGCGTATTCGCCAAGTCGAATGCGAAGAGGTAAAAGGTTTCGAACTGCCATTTGTACAAGAGTTTGAAATGGTGCCCACTGATGGCCCATATCATGGCGTATGGCGCGAGTTAGAATTTGTCGCGCATCGCGATGAGCAAAACCTCAAGCTTTGGTTTGAGATTGACCGCACTCGCAGTGGCTCTCGCGGTATGCTTGCCAGCTTGCTCGGCAGTGGAAAACTCAAGCGCGAACTGTGTATTCCGGTGACAACAAACCTGGAAGACGTGGGTGAGCTTGTCCTCAATTACCTCGACCAAACGACCGCGATTCACGAGTCTTAATTTTAGCTTACACGTGTACGCTTAATGTGCCATACTAGAGCGAATATTCAAAACTCTAGTATAGGCGCATTGATGTCCTCACCGCAGAAACCTCAATACAGTCAAAGTGAAGAGCTCGCCAACACCATCACGCACGGTATTGGGATGATTTTCGGCATTGTCGGGTTAATCCTGTTGTTAATCAAAGCGACAAACCACCAAGCTGACACATTGACCGTGACAAGCATGGCGATCTACGGCTCCAGTATTATTGTGCTGTTTTTAGCCTCAACGCTTTACCACGCGATTCCTCATCCTAAAGCGAAACGCTGGCTGAAAACCTTCGACCATTGCGCTATTTATTTGCTTATTGCTGGCAGTTACACGCCATTTTTGTTGGTGAGTTTACGCACGCCACTTGCGTTTGGCTTGATGATAGTTATCTGGAGCATTGCTCTGCTCGGCATCATCATGAAGGTCGCGTTTGTTTATCGCTTTAAGAAGTTGTCGCTGATGACTTATTTGGTGATGGGATGGCTGTCGTTGATTGTGATTTATCAGTTGGCGATCAATCTGGATATCGGTGGACTTACGCTGCTTGCGGTGGGTGGTTTGGTGTACTCGCTAGGGGTGATTTTCTATGTTGCGAAGCGTATCCCCTTTAACCATGCGATTTGGCACGGCTTCGTTTTAGCGGGTTGTGTGTGTCACTTCTTCGCGATTTATTACTTTGTCGAGCCTATCTAAACTTAGCGACCTAAGCCTCATGCGTCAGCGTGGCAAGATACGCTCGACAAAGAATATCAGACCCGTATTAGCGAGTTTTCACTTCTAACACTTTGGCAGAAAACTGGTATTGCTGAGATTGCGGCACGGCCAGTTTAATGCTCTTACCTTGTTCTGCTTGCTGTGGTCTCAGGTAAGTATCCGCCATTCGTTTGATGGATTGCCAAACCGTGACCTTTTCTTTCGCCAGTTGCTTGCCAGACATATCAAACACTTGTACCTCAACTTCCACCTGAATGACAGATTGAGAGCTTTGGTTGGTGATAGACGTTGGCAGTACCAGTTCTCCACCTTCGTAGCTCGCAGAGCCAATCAGTACGTCAACCCCTGAGTCTGACAACTGCAAGGTTAGTTTTTTCGCGTTCACAACCACGGTGGTACCGACGGTTTTTGTTACGACCGGAATTGTCGCAATCGCAGGAGCTGCGACAGTTTCAACCGCGCTGGTTGTGGTTTGGGCTACGGCCTCTTTTGGCGCAGAACTTGTCATCACGTATTCCCAAGTAAAGTCATCGTTCAACTTCACTTCTCGACCGTCGGCTAAAGTGACGACTTCAGCGGCGTAGGCAGATGAGGTGGCGAGTAGGGTCGCCAGAGTGATCCATGTTTTCATTGTCATACCTTTTATTTGTGTCTGCTTAACGGCGCCAAAACGCAGGGAAGAACAGTACAAGAATAGTCAGAATCTCCAAGCGGCCCATCAACATACCAAAGCTTAGAAGCCATTTAGCGGCATCTGGTAGTGGCGCGAAGTTACCTGTTGGGCCGATCACGCTACCCATGCCAGGACCCACGTTGGCAACGGCGGTGATTGAGCCAGAAATGCTGGTCACGGGATCAAGACCAAGGGCACTTAAACAGCCAGCGATAAAGATGATGGTGATAAAGAACATCAACCCAAACGCCACCACAGAGCGCACGATGTCGTCGTTCACAGGACGTTGGTTGTAACGTTGCACGAAAACGCCGGATGGATGAATCAGTTTCATGATCTGTTTGTTCAACAGCGTCATAGCAATTTGGAAACGGAAGATTTTAATCCCGCCTGCGGTTGAGCCAGAACATGCCCCAGCCATCATTAAGAAGGCAAAGAGCGTGGTTGGCAGAGCGCCCCAAGCGGTGAAATCTTCCAAGCCGAACCCGGTGGTTGTCACCACAGAAACGATGTTGAACATCGACACTCGCAGGGCATCCAAAATTGTGTAACCATCGCGAATCACTAGCCAAGCGGCAACCACCAAGCTTGAGAACAAGAACAAGTATGCAAAGCCTCGTACCTGTGCATCTTTGACCAGAATATCGATGCTGCGTTTGCGTAGCGCGGCAACAAACAATAGAAATGGCAGACCGCCCAAGAACATGAAAGTGGTCGCGACCCAGTGCGCGCCGTTGGAGAAGTTGTTCATCGAGCTATCGGAGGTCGAGTAACCGCCGGTAGATAGGGTGGTAAAGGCGTGGTTGATTGCTTCAAACAGGTTCATGCCCGTCAGAACATAACCACCAATGCACATGCCTGTTAAGATCAGATACACCAACACGATGTTCTTCGCTACGGTTTTGGCTCTTGGGCTGCTTTTATCTGACCAGTCGGACGATTCCGTTTGGAACAGCTTCATACCACCGACGTTCAACATGGGTAGGATTGCCACTGCCATTACGATAAAGCCAATGCCACCCAGCCATTGCAAGATGGAGCGCCATAACAAAATGCTCGGCGCCATGTTGTCCAAGCCACTGAGCACTGTGGATCCCGTGGTGGTGATGCCCGACATGGTTTCGAAGTAGGCATCGGTGAAGCTGATGTGGTTAATGAACACAAATGGCAACGCGGCGAACGCGCTGGCGATGGTCCAGACCAAACTGGTGATGAGGAACATGTCGCGCACACTGAGTTTGAACTTGGCGGTTCGACCAATCGTCAAACAGATGAAGGCGGCAAGGTGCGTGATCACAACGGCTTGGGCGAAATCGAGGAAACCGCCCGTACCTGTGAAGAAAGCGACCAAAGTCGGCACGTACATAAAAAGGGCCAGTTTGGATAAAACCAGCCCGATAACAAACAGTACGGGACGTAAGTTGACCATAGGAAAATCCTAGAGGAAGAATGGGCTCGGCTGGAACAGCGCTTCGACGTCTGGTACGTACTTTTTGTCGACCAAGAACATCACGACGTGGTCATCTTGCTCGATGACGGTACGATCGTGTGCGATAAGAACTTCTTCGCCACGAACGACAGCACCAATGGTGGTTCCCGGTGGCAGTTTAATGTCGCCAATCGCTCGGCCAACCACTTTGGATGTGGTTTCGTCACCGTGCGCTACGGCTTCGATAGCTTCCGCCGCACCGCGACGCAGAGACGACACGTTTACGATGTCTGCACGGCGAACGTGTGTCAGCAAGGCGGAAATGGTCGCTTGCTGTGGTGAGATGGCCACATCAATCACGCCGCCTTGGACTAAGTCAACGTACGCGCCACGTTGGATTAGTACCATCACCTTCTTCGCGCCCATGCGTTTTGCCAGCATAGCGGACATGATGTTGGTTTCATCTTCGTTGGTGAGAGCGATGAATACGTCAACTTGGTCGATGTTTTCTTCAGTCAGTAGCTCTTGGTCTGCGGCATCGCCACAGAACACGATGGTGTTCTCTAATTGCTCAGACAGCTTTTCTGCACGCTGATAGTCGCGCTCAATCAGCTTCACGCTGTAAGTTTGCTCTAGGCGTTTTGCCAAGCTTGCGCCGATGTTACCCCCGCCAACAATCATGATGCGGCGGTAAGGTTTTTCTAGGCGCTGTAGCTCACTCATTACAGAGCGAATGTGGTTGCTTGCGGCGACGAAGAACACTTCATCATCGGCTTCAATAATGGTGGTGCCTTGCGGGCGAATCGGACGGCCTTGACGGAAAATCGCTGCCACACGGGTATCGATGTGCGGCATGTGCTCACGCAAAGCAGACAGCGCGTTACCCACCAACGGGCCACCGTAGTAGGCTTTTACCGCCACTAGGCTGACTTTCTGTTCAGCAAAGCTCACCACTTGCAGCGCGCCCGGGTATTGGATCAGACGTTCGATGTAGCTGGTTACCAGCTCTTCTGGCGCAATCAGGTGGTCGACGGGGATCGCACCAGACTTAAATAGGGCTTCTTTTTCTGCCAAGTATTCTGGAGAGCGAATACGTGCAACGCGGTTTGGGGTGTTGAATAGAGTGAACGCGACCTGACAGGCGGCCATGTTGGTTTCATCAGTGTTGGTTACTGCGACGAGCATATCGGCGTCTTGCGCGCCAGCTTCGTGCAGCACGTCTGGGTGGCTCGCATGGCCATTGACCACACGCAGGTCGTATTTGTCCTGCAATTCACGCAGTCGGTCGGCATTGTTGTCGACGATGGTGATGTCGTTGTTTTCACCCACTAGGTTTTCTGCCAGTGTGCCGCCAACCTGACCTGCACCAAGAATAATGATCTTCATACTCTTTTCTCGTTATCTGAAAAAGGCGATTGAAATCACTCCAATCGCCCTATTTAGCATGCTGTTACGCGCGTGTTTTTGTTAGCACTGCGTAGTAGAAACCATCCATATCTTCTTCGCCTGGTAGAATTTGACGACCAGGCTGGTCGGGATCAGAATCCAGCAGTTGCACATCCGCGGTACGTGCTAAAAACGCTTTTACTTGCTCCACGTTTTCTTGCGGTGTGATTGAACAAGTCGCGTAAACCATTGTGCCGCCGGGTTTCAGTTGCGTCCACATGGCATCAAAAATTTCACTTTGTAGCTCTGCTAATGCGGCGATGTCGTCTGCACGACGTAGCCATTTGATGTCTGGGTGACGACGAATCACGCCAGTCGCAGAACATGGGGCATCCAGCAAAATGCGATCAAATTGCTCGCCTTGCCACCATTCTTGTGGATTACGCGCATCACCGCAAACCACTTTTGCCTGAAGGTTGAGACGCTTCAGGTTTTCATGCACACGTTTCAAGCGTGTGTCGTCGCAGTCAATCGCGACCACTTCACTGCCCGACGTGCGCTCTAGAATGTGCGCAGTTTTGCCACCTGGCGCTGCACAGCAATCTAAAATCAGTTCGCCGTCTTGTGGTTTTAGGTAGTTGATCGAGAGCTGCGCCGCCGCATCTTGTACCGAAACCCAACCTTTATCAAAGCCAGGTAGCTTTATCACGTCACATGGTGCGGCCAATTTTATGGCGTCCATTGCTTCTGTGTGTGGCGTGCTATCAATGTTTTCATTTTTGAGTAGCGCAAGGTATTCATCACGAGTGTGGTGTTGATGGTTCACACGCAGCCACATTGGTGCTTTTTGGTTGTTCGCTTCAACAATGCTTTCCCATTGCTGTGGATAGGCCTCTTGCAGCAGTTTTAGTAACCAGCTTGGGTGACCGTACTTGCCAGCGTTGTTGCTGACGGCCATTTGGTCGAGTTCTTCTTGGTTGCGTTGGTAGTTACGCAGTACAGCGTTAATCAAACCACGCAGACGAGGACCTTTCAGCTCTTTAGTGCCTTCAACCGTTTCACCGACTGCTGCGTGCGCAGGAATACGCATGAAGCTCAGTTGGTAAATGCCAACCAGAATTAGGTGATGGAATACACGTTGTTTGCCTTTGAGCGGCTTATCCATCAACTGGTTTGCGATCATTTCTAGGCGAGGTAGGTAACGTAGCGCACCGTAACAGATCTCTTGTAGCAGAGCGTGGTCACGAGGTCGTACCGTTTGTTGAGCCGCTGGAAGAGCGCTTGAAAGTGAGTGGCCCTTGTCGACGACAAGATACAGGACGTTAGCAGCCGCAGCGCGAACATTCATGATGAGTACCTTAAAGTAAAGGAGGGCATCTCTGCCCTCTAAAAGTTCGTATTATTGGGGATAATAACCCCTAGTATGGCTTAAACCAGCAGAGTGCCGACTTCAAACCAAGCAGCACGTGAGTTCAGAATATCCTGAACTGACATGGCTTTTTTGCCAGGAACTTGCAGTTGCTCTAGCACCAGTACACCGTTGCCTGTCACAACATAGATACCGGTTTTATCTGCTTGCACGATGGTGCCGGCTGGCTTGTCACTGGTTTGCTCTGCCACACGGCTTTGCCATACTTTGATGCTGTTTTCTGCCGCCTCAAAGTGGCTCATTGGCCATGGGTTAAATGCACGAACGCAGCGCTCAATGTGCGCCGCATCGTCGTTCCAGTTGATGCGTGCTTCTTCTTTGCTGAGTTTTTTCGCATAGTTCGCTAGCTCATCGTCTTGCTTCACTGGCACTGCTTTACCCGCAGCAATGTCTGCTAGGCAGTCAATCAGGGCTTCTGGACCAAGCTCAGCCAATTTTTCGTACATTGAAGCGCTGGTATCTGTCGCTTCGATTGGCAGAGTTGCAATCTTCAGCATATCACCAGTGTCGAGACCGATGTCCATCTGCATAATGGTCACGCCAGTTTCTGCATCGCCCGCCCAAATAGAGCGTTGGATTGGAGCCGCACCACGCCAACGAGGTAGGATAGAACCATGTACGTTGATACAACCCAGTTTAGGGGTATCAAGAACCGCTTGTGGCAGTAGCATACCGTATGCCACGACAACCATGAGATCGGCGTTCAGGTCGGCAAGTTCTTGTTTCGCTTCGTCGGACTTAAAGCTTTCAGGTTGGTAAACCGGGATGTTGTGTTCCAGCGCCAGTTGTTTTACCGGTGGCGCAGCCAATTTCTTGCCACGACCCGCTGGACGATCTGGGTTTGTGTAAACCGCGATGACTTCATGCTCCGAAGACAACAACGCCGCCAAGTGACGGGCGGCGAAATCCGGAGTACCTGCAAAGACAATACGTAAAGACTGACTCAAGGTAGACTTCCTTCTAATTGGTATGGTTCGAGATTAAGCGTTTTGCTGCTTCTCGTTAAAGCGTTTGATTTTTGCTAGCTTGTCCTGAATGCGTTTGCGTTTCAGTGGTGATAGGTAATCCACGAATAGCTTACCTTGTAGGTGATCAAGCTCGTGTTGAACACAAATCGCTAGCAGGTCGTCGGCTTCAAAGGTGAACTCTTTGCCATCACGATCCAGTGCTTTAACGGTAACTTCTGCAGCGCGAGGCACAAGTGCGCGTGCACCTGGTACCGACAGACAGCCTTCTTCGATGCCATCTTCGCCACGCTTTTCCAGAATCTCAGGGTTGATTAGCACCATCGGCTCATCGCGAGTTTCTGAAATATCAATCACTACGATACGTTTGTGGATATCAACCTGCGTTGCAGCAAGGCCAATACCTTCTTCGTCGTACATGGTTTCAATCATGTCATCGACGATTTTTTGAATCTCAGGAGTCACCGCGTCAACAGGCTTCGCGACCGTGCGCAGGCGATCATCTGGGAATGTTAATACTTGTAATACAGACATATTCACTCGAAATATTGAACTGTGCCGAAACAGCACAAACCTTGTTGGCTCAATTCTAGACATTTTATGGCCTAAATGACAGCATCCTTGCACCAATTTCCATTCTGGTTCCTGCTTAACAGACCAAGGACGAGGGTCATGAATCGAATTTTCCGCAACGTTGCCAGTGTTACGTTGCCGTTACTTTTCTCTTTCAACGCTGTAGCAAATGTGGATGCTAAACCACTGACTGTTAAAGATGATGCGCCACAAACGTATGTAGTCGTGAAGGGCGATACGCTATGGGATATTTCGGCCATGTACTTAGATAGCCCGTGGTTGTGGCCTCGTTTGTGGCAAGTCAATCCAGACATCGATAACCCTCATTTAATTTATCCCGGAGATAAGCTGTCTTTGGTGTGGATTAACGGTCAGCCCGTGCTGAGCCTAAAACCGGTTAAGAAGCTGAGCCCGAAAGCACGCATCACAGAAAAGAAAGCCGTACCAACGGTAGCGGAAGGTTTGGTGATGCCGTATCTCAAATCGGATCGGTTGCTGGATCAAGATGCGTTGAACAATGCTGCAAAAGTGATGGGCAGCAGCAAAGGCAGTAAGTATCTGACGGCAGAAGATGTGCTGTACATCGATGGCAAGCAGACCGCTACAGGCTGGGCTATTTACCGACCGGTAGAAACCTTTTCGCGTGACGATGTGTCTAAAGAGATCACTGCGCTGCGTTTGATTGCCAAAGGCGAACTCGTTGAAGCTTCGAGCGATTATTCTGGTTTGAAGATCACGTCTCAATTGCAAGAAATCCTGCGCAACGATATCGCGTTGCCAAATCAATCGGTTGAGAACACTGACTTCACAACAACGTTCTACCCTATGCCGTCGCCACAAGGCAGTTCTGCAAAGTTGCTAGGCAATATCGAAGGTATTCGCTTTAGCTCAACCAACCAAGTCGTGGTGATTGATAAAGGTACGTCTGACAGTCTGAAACAAGGCAGTGTGTTTGATTTAAAAGAAGACGCGCATCCGGTTTACAAAGATGGCGATGAATTCAAGAAAGAGTTTGGTGTTCTCGATAAGAAAATAACCTTACCTCAAAGCAAGGTTGGCGAGTTGCTGGTCATTCGTCCTTATGAGTACTTTAGCTTGGCGTTGATCACAACCAGCACTAAACCCATCAATAAAGAGGTCTCTGTGGTTTCGCCTCTGACGCAAGAGTCGACCACCAATGAAACCACGCAATAACGACAGTGACCTTGCTGCCTGGCTTAAGCTGAGTTGCTTGCCAGGCATCGGTGGGGTCAAAATGAATAAGCTGCTCGCCAAAGATACGCCTCGCAATATCATCAATTTCTCTTCTGAACAGCTCTATCAATTGGGTTTGACGAACAAACAGTTGCAAGCTTGGGCTTCGGCCGATAAAGAGGTCGATGCTTGTTTAACGTGGCTAGCCACTTCTACAAATCATCACATTCTGACGCTGGCCGATCCTTTATATCCCCCTTTACTCAAGCAAGTTGTCGCTCCGCCTCCGTTGTTATTTGTTGAGGGGAATCCTACCTTTTTATCGCAACCACAAATTGCCATGGTGGGCAGCCGTAACGCCAGTTTTGATGGTTTACACCATGCACGTCAATTTGCGGCAGAGTTGGCTCAGCAAGAATTGATTGTCACTAGCGGCTTAGCGCTTGGGATTGATGGCCATGCTCATGATGGTGCGCTACAAGCGGGTGGTAAGACGATAGCTGTGCTCGGGTCTGGTTTAGAACATATTTATCCTGCTCGTCATCGTAGTTTAGCGCAGCGAGTAACAGAGAATGGCGCACTGGTTTCTGAGTTTCGTCCCAATGCCAAGCCTCGAGCAGAAAATTTTCCGCGTCGAAACCGTATCATTAGCGGCTTATCGTTAGGTGTGTTAGTGGTGGAAGCGGCCGAGAAAAGTGGCTCGCTTATTACCGCGCGTTATGCCCTTGAGCAAGGGCGAGAAGTGTTTGCGCTGCCGGCCTCAATTAATGCTCGCAATGCTAGTGGTGGTAACCAATTGATTCGCAACGGTGCCTGCCTCGTAGAGAAAACCCAAGATATCCTCGATGAAATACAGTCTTTACTCGATTGGTCTGTTAATCAAAGTATCGATTTATTTTCTACGTTAAATGATGAAGAAGAATTGCCATTTCCTCAGCTGTTAGCTAACGTAGGAAGTGAAGCTACACCGGTTGATATTCTTGCAAACAGGACCAATATACCTGTCCAAGAAGTCATGATGCAGCTCTTAGAGCTTGAGCTCTCTGGGCATGTTGTTGCGGTTTCAGGTGGCTATATTCGAAAGGGGAGGGGCTAGCTATGATGATGGATATACTGATGTATCTATTCGAAACCTACATCCATAGCGATGCAGAGTTACAGGTCGAACAAGACGAGTTGGAAGAAGAATTGCTTCGCGCAGGCTTCCAACAAAAAGATATCTACAAAGCCCTTGTCTGGTTAGAAGAGCTCGCAGCGCTGCAGCAAAGTGATACATCTTCTGCGATTTCGGCTTGTATCGCGTCATCATCGACTCGTATCTACACTGCAAAAGAGATGCAGCGTTTGGATTTGGAGTGCCGAGGTTTTTTATTGTTCCTTGAGCAAATCAATGTATTGACGACAGAAACTCGTGAAATGGTGATTGACCGAGTGATGGGTCTAGAAACGAGCGAGTTTGAGCTTGAAGACCTCAAATGGATCATTTTGATGGTGCTGTTTAATGTGCCTGGTAATGAAAACGCTTATACGCTAATGGAAGAGCTGTTGTACACCAAGGAACAAGGGATTCTTCACTAACCCAATCTAGGCAAGTTCGGGTTTAGCTAGCAAGAACGCGAGCTTGTCTTTTGGTGTGTTTTTCACGAAACGGTAAGTATGAGTAGTAAAATCGACAACACCCTTTTCTCTGCCCATGAACACGCATTGGAACACGAGCCGTGTCCTAAATGTGGCAGCGAGTTGACCCTCAAACATGGCAAACACGGCCCCTTTCTTGGCTGTAGCCACTACCCAAGCTGTGATTACATCAAAGCCCTGCACAACAATGATGGACACATCGTCAAAGAGCTTGGCGTTCCTTGTCCAAATTGTGGTAACGAGTTGGTATTACGCCAAGGGCGTTATGGCATGTTTGTTGGTTGCAGTAACTATCCGGCGTGCCATCATATTGAGTCGATTAATCAACCTGAGCCAGAAAAGCAGCCGCAAGAGCAACACGCGTGTCCTGAATGTGGTAAAGGTCATTTAGTTGAGCGTAAAACGCGCTTTGGTAAAACTTTCTACGCATGTGATAACTACCCTAAATGCAAATTTGCAGTTAATCTCCCTCCGGTTAAAGGGAGATGCGAAGAATGTGGTTTTACTTTGTTGGTGGAGAAGAAACTCGCCAGTGGTGTGAAATTGCAATGTGCCAACCGTAAGTGCCAGCACACCCAACAAGGGTAAATACATCAAAGGAATTAAAAAGGGTCGCATCGTGCGACCCTTTGTGGTTTTTGGGGCTAGATTTTAGCGTTATGCTTGTTTCGCAAACTCGTGCACGGCTGGGAATGCCATTGGATCTAAGACATCCGCGAGAGCGCACAATCTACGGTGCAATTCTCCTGGGTAGTCACCGCATACGTTGATGTGACCCATTTTGCGTCCTTCACGTTTCTCTTTGCCGTACCAATGGATGTGACAACCATCCATGGCGAGCAATGCTTCTGGTAACGTATCTTCACCAAGAATATTCACCATTGAGGTTTCGCGAATCAGTTTGGTGCTGCCTAACGGCAAGCCGCACACGGCGCGCAGATGGTTTTCAAACTGACAAGTTTCCGCACCTTGCTGTGTCCAGTGACCGGAGTTGTGCACGCGTGGGGCAATCTCATTGACTAACAGTGTGCCCTCGACATCAAAGAATTCGAGCGCTAATACGCCAACGTAATCTAGGCTATCTGCGACGGCCGTGAACATCTGTTTGGCTTGGGCTTGCAGCTCTGGCGCATCAATTGCGGTGGATAAGCTCAATATGCCATTGGTATGAACGTTTTCTGCTAGAGGGTAAACCTCAACACTGCCGTCTTTGCCACGCGCACCAACTAAAGAGACTTCACGATTAAATGGCACAAACTCCTCAGCCACAATGGCTTGAGTTGGTGTTGCTGCAATGCACTCCGCCATTTCTGCCCAGATCGTCTCGATCTGAGCCGCTTCTTTCAAGCGCCATTGGCCTTTACCATCGTAACCACCCAATGCACTTTTCAGCACCATAGGCATGCCAACATGTTCAATTGCGCGTTCAAAATCTTCACGTGTCTCAATCACGTAGTACTTTGCATTACGCACACCAGCATTATCGAGTAGCGCTTTTTCAACACGGCGGTCACCGCCTGCTTTGATGGCTGCGGTACTAGGGAGGAACTTGCCACTTAATTCACAGATGTCGAGTACATCGTGAGGTATATGTTCGAATTCTGCGGTGATCGCATCCACTTGTTCAATGGCATTTTCCAAACCATGACCAAGCACCTGTTGGGTAAGAGGATGGACAACGTTACCGCTACCGACATCGTAAGCCGAGATTTGGATGTTCAGTGGTGCACCAGCCAGAGACATCATGCGAGCCAACTGACCTGATCCGAGAACCAGTACATGCATCTGATTAATCCTCAGCTGGATTTGGGTTAGCCAGT
Organism: Vibrio sp. RC2502; assembly: GCF_054850435.1. Lineage (NCBI taxonomy): Bacteria > Pseudomonadati > Pseudomonadota > Gammaproteobacteria > Vibrionales > Vibrionaceae > Vibrio > Vibrio sp. RC2502. Next base: position 3,260,997 of record NZ_CM141453.1, on the reverse strand, counting down.
ACGGTTTCCGTCTGTTCATTGCGGAACGCTTCTACCTTCGCCATGATGCTTTCGTCATGAGTACCTAGGATTTGTGCCGCTAAGATGCCCGCGTTTGCAGCGCCCGCTTCGCCAATCGCTAACGTGCCGACTGCAATGCCTTTTGGCATTTGTACAATAGATAGCAAAGAGTCCATGCCTTTTAGAGCGCGAGATTGAACCGGAACGCCAAGTACAGGCAAACTGGTGAAGGCTGCCGCCATTCCTGGTAGGTGAGCTGCACCACCGGCACCTGCGATGATCACTTTGATGCCGCGTTCTTTCGCGCTGCTAGCGTAATCGGCTAATAGTTGAGGAGTACGGTGAGCTGACACCACCTTTGTTTCGTAAGACACGCCAAATTGATCCAGCATGTCTGCTGCTAGTTTCATGGTTGGCCAATCGGATTTAGAACCCATGATGATACCGACTTTCATCTCAAACTCCTTCAAGCTGCAAAATTAGGTGAGCTGATAAATTTGTGCGCATTATACGGGGATTTTTATCTCAAGCAAACGTTTGCGTCTTGTTGTTGACGCTATTGATACATTTTATAAAAAAATTGCTTTAGTGTCTGAGAATGAATATTTGTACACTTAGTGAAAATAATACAGTCAGACAATCAGGAAGTAATCGGTGGATAACTTTGAACAAGTGCTCAACGCACTACAACAAGGCGAAGTGATTGCCTACCCAACAGAAGGGGTTTTTGGTGTCGGATGCGATCCAGATAACCCAGAAGCAATTCAAAAACTGCTGGATCTCAAGCAGCGTCCGGTGGAAAAAGGGCTGATTCTGATCGCCGCAAGTTATGAGCAGCTCTTGCCGTATATTGATGAATCTCAACTGACTCCAGAACAATTAGCGACCGTTCATGCAACTTGGCCTGGCCCATACACTTGGATCATGCCAGCGAGCGATAAAGTCTCCAACTGGGTTTCAGGACAGTTTGATTCAATTGCAGTTCGTGTGACTGATCATCCTTTGGTTCAAAAGATGTGTAATGCATTCGGAAAGCCGTTAACCTCTACCAGCGCGAATCTTTCCGGCTTGCCACCGTGTATGACCACGGAAGAGGTAGAGCAGCAATTAGGTGACAAGCTGGTGGCCATTCTTCGTGGTGAAACCAGCGGCCGTGATAAACCCAGCGAGATTCGTGACGCCAAAACTTCACAAATATTAAGACAGGGCTAACCCTGCTTGCCAGCCATCAATAGGTATCACGTAATAGGTAATAACGTATGTCAGCAATCGATAAGTACGCCGTAAAGCAGTTCCTGATGTCACTTCAGGACTCCATTTGTCAGCAGTTAGAACAAGAAGATGGAAAGGCCGTCTTTGTCGAAGATGCATGGCATCGTGAACCGGGCGAACGTCTTGGTGGCGGTGGGCGCTCACGTGTTCTGCGTGATGGTCTTGTTTTCGAGCAAGGTGGGGTGAACTTCTCGCATGTGGAAGGGAAAGAAATGCCAGCATCTGCGACGGCTCATCGTCCGGAGCTAGCTGGTCGCCGCTTTGAAGCGATGGGGGTCTCTTTGGTTATCCATCCCAAAAACCCTTACGTCCCAACTTCTCATGCGAATGTACGTTTCTTTATCGCAGAGAAAGAGGGCGAAGAGCCAATTTGGTGGTTTGGTGGTGGTTTCGACCTGACTCCTTTCTATCCTTTCGAAGAAGATTGTCAGTCATGGCACGACACAGCTAAGGCCATCTGTGCCCCATTTGGTGAAGATGTGTATGCCGAGCACAAAGCGTGGTGTGATAAGTACTTCTTCTTGCCACATCGAAACGAAACTCGTGGTGTCGGTGGTTTGTTCTTTGATGATTTGAATCACTGGGAGTTTGATAAGTGTTTTGATTACATCAAAGCGGTGGGTGAAGGCTATTGCCAAGCTTACTTGCCGATTGTGTCTCGTCGTAAAGACATCGAATATGGCGAGCGTGAACGTGAATTCCAACTTTACCGTCGTGGTCGTTATGTTGAGTTCAACTTAGTGTACGACCGTGGCACTTTATTCGGTTTACAAAGTGGTGGGCGTACCGAGTCGATTCTGATGTCGATGCCGCCGTTAGCGCGCTGGGAGTACTGCTACGAACCAGAAGCAGGAACGCCTGAAGCCGAACTTTACGAGCGATACCTGAAACCTCGCGAATGGTAAGCACGGAATCTCCTTTTCTATATAGATAGATAATGATAGGGTCATCTGTAATCAGATGGCCCTGTTTTCTCTATATCTAAGTAAGGAATAAAGGTAAGGACATGACCCCGCAAATCGATCGTTACGCCGTGTTTGGTAACCCTATCGGGCACAGCAAGTCGCCATTTATCCATACACTCTTTGCTCGTCAAACTAATCAGTCCCTAACATACACCGCAGAATGTGCGCCTGTGGGTGGATTTATCGAGGCGGCGAAAGCATTTTTTGCTGACGGCGGCAAAGGCTGTAACGTGACCTTGCCTTTTAAAGAAGACGCCTATCAATTTGCCAGCCGTTTGACCGAGCGTGCTCAGCTTGCTGGAGCAGTGAATACACTTAAGAAGCTTGATGATGGTGAAATCATTGGTGATAACACTGATGGTGCAGGCTTAGTGCAGGACTTGTTGCAACATCAAGTCGTTTTAGAAGGCGCCCGCATCCTGATCATAGGAGCTGGTGGTGCCGCTCGAGGAGTGATTAAACCATTGCTCGATCAAAAACCAACATCTCTAACGATAACTAATCGTACATTTTCCAAAGCCGAAGAATTGGCAGAATTGTTTTCTGTGTATGGCCCTGTTACAGCAAAAGAGATGAATACCGTTGCTGAAGAGTTCGATATCATAATCAACTCTACGTCTGCATCATTGAGTGGTGAGTTACCTGCGATCTCTTCCTCGGTGTTCGCCGCCAATAGTACAAGCTACGACATGATGTATGGCAAAGGTGATACCACATTTAACCAATGGGCTAAGCAACACGGTGCGGCACATGCTTATGATGGTTTAGGTATGTTAGTTGGCCAAGCTGCTGAGAGTTTTATGTTATGGCGCGGTCTTCGTCCTGGGGCCAAACAGATTTTGCGTGAATTAAGAAAGAACCTTGAAGGTCAATAAGCGATGAATCAATCCATTTTATTCCCAGACATGCAATCATGGGATGAAGTATCACAATCAGTAAACTTTGCGGCGCAACAATCTGGTGCGCTAATAGAATGCTTTGTGACGAAACAAAAGTTAGAAAAGTTATCTGGCTCAGAGTTAGATACGGAGCAGGCCGTGATCTCTGCTTTTATTGACTACCGATTTGATCTGGAAGAAATAGCAGAAGAGCTAATAGAAGATGAAGCCTTCAACGAAGAAGGCCATATTATCATCGGCTAACAGACCTTTAGTTCAAGTCTTCTACTTCATGTAAGTAGTCGTTTTTGTTTTGAACATAGTTATTGGCAGACTTTTGCAAAAAAGCTCGTTCTGTCTCTGATAGAGGGCGAGCTTGTTTTACTGGACTACCGACATAAAGATAACCGCTTTCTAATCTCTTTCCTGGCGGTACTAAACTGCCCGCTCCAATCATCACCTCTGATTCAATAACGACAGCATCTAAAACAATCGCCCCCATACCAACCAAAACACGATCGTGTATCTCACAACCGTGCAGCATCACTTTGTGGCCAATCGTAACGTCATTGCCAATAATAAGTGGATAGCCGTTTGGGTTTTCAGAGTTCTTATGGGTGACATGCAAAACACTGCCATCTTGAATATTCGTTCGATCACCAATGTGAATGTGGTTCACATCGCCTCGTGCCGCTACTAATGGCCAAATGCTAGAATCGTCCCCAATACGGATATCTCCGACTAACACTGAGGTTGAGTCAACGTAAACACGCTCACCAAGTTGAGGCTTTATACCTTTGTAGCTTCTAATTGAGCTCATCTTTTCTCCTTATTAGGGGTGATTACAGGGGACATGGAGGTAGAATAGAAGTGAAAACTCGCCTTTTAGAATAAAAAACACCCAAACGATAAAAAAATCAAAAAAAACGTGAAAAAGGGCTTGCCAATGTGATCGCAATCTCTATAATGCCACCTCGCTGACACGGCAACGCTTCGAAAGAAACGAAGTCGAGGTTAGCAAGCCAAATTAGCCAAGCGGAAACGCTTGAAGAAAGTTTGAAAAAAGTGATTGACACTAAACTTTAACTCGCTAAAATGGCCGTCCTGTTTTGAGCAAAGCTCATCAGGAAAAGCTCTTTAACAATATAGACCTATCAATCTGTGTGGGCACTCGTTGATGATAATCCAATTCGATACTTCGGTATCAAATTAGGTTTCAATGAAACGAAGTGACCATTGAATCTTCGGATTCAGCACAGTCAATTCAAACATTACTTTATGTAATGTTCAGTATTCATTGAGCCGAACAAAATCTTAAATTGAAGAGTTTGATCATGGCTCAGATTGAACGCTGGCGGCAGGCCTAACACATGCAAGTCGAGCGGAAACGAGTTATCTGAACCTTCGGGGAACGATAACGGCGTCGAGCGGCGGACGGGTGAGTAATGCCTAGGAAATTGCCCTGATGTGGGGGATAACCATTGGAAACGATGGCTAATACCGCATGATGCCTACGGGCCAAAGAGGGGGACCTTCGGGCCTCTCGCGTCAGGATATGCCTAGGTGGGATTAGCTAGTTGGTGAGGTAAGGGCTCACCAAGGCGACGATCCCTAGCTGGTCTGAGAGGATGATCAGCCACACTGGAACTGAGACACGGTCCAGACTCCTACGGGAGGCAGCAGTGGGGAATATTGCACAATGGGCGCAAGCCTGATGCAGCCATGCCGCGTGTGTGAAGAAGGCCTTCGGGTTGTAAAGCACTTTCAGTCGTGAGGAAGGTAGTGTAGTTAATAGCTGCATTATTTGACGTTAGCGACAGAAGAAGCACCGGCTAACTCCGTGCCAGCAGCCGCGGTAATACGGAGGGTGCGAGCGTTAATCGGAATTACTGGGCGTAAAGCGCATGCAGGTGGTTTGTTAAGTCAGATGTGAAAGCCCGGGGCTCAACCTCGGAATTGCATTTGAAACTGGCAGACTAGAGTACTGTAGAGGGGGGTAGAATTTCAGGTGTAGCGGTGAAATGCGTAGAGATCTGAAGGAATACCGGTGGCGAAGGCGGCCCCCTGGACAGATACTGACACTCAGATGCGAAAGCGTGGGGAGCAAACAGGATTAGATACCCTGGTAGTCCACGCCGTAAACGATGTCTACTTGGAGGTTGTGGCCTTGAGCCGTGGCTTTCGGAGCTAACGCGTTAAGTAGACCGCCTGGGGAGTACGGTCGCAAGATTAAAACTCAAATGAATTGACGGGGGCCCGCACAAGCGGTGGAGCATGTGGTTTAATTCGATGCAACGCGAAGAACCTTACCTACTCTTGACATCCAGAGAACTTTCCAGAGATGGATTGGTGCCTTCGGGAACTCTGAGACAGGTGCTGCATGGCTGTCGTCAGCTCGTGTTGTGAAATGTTGGGTTAAGTCCCGCAACGAGCGCAACCCTTATCCTTGTTTGCCAGCGAGTAATGTCGGGAACTCCAGGGAGACTGCCGGTGATAAACCGGAGGAAGGTGGGGACGACGTCAAGTCATCATGGCCCTTACGAGTAGGGCTACACACGTGCTACAATGGCGCATACAGAGGGCAGCCAACTTGCGAAAGTGAGCGAATCCCAAAAAGTGCGTCGTAGTCCGGATTGGAGTCTGCAACTCGACTCCATGAAGTCGGAATCGCTAGTAATCGTGGATCAGAATGCCACGGTGAATACGTTCCCGGGCCTTGTACACACCGCCCGTCACACCATGGGAGTGGGCTGCAAAAGAAGTAGGTAGTTTAACCTTCGGGGGGACGCTTACCACTTTGTGGTTCATGACTGGGGTGAAGTCGTAACAAGGTAGCGCTAGGGGAACCTGGCGCTGGATCACCTCCTTAAACGATGATTACTCACGATGAGTGTCCACACAGATTGATACGGTTTATAAAGTAAAGAGAAGAAGAGTTCCCAAACTCTTCAATCCAGTGTCCCGTTCGTCTAGAGGCCTAGGACACCGCCCTTTCACGGCGGTAACAGGGGTTCGACTCCCCTACGGGATACCATTGGGTCGTTAGCTCAGTTGGTAGAGCAGTTGACTTTTAATCAATTGGTCGCAGGTTCGAATCCTGCACGACCCACCATTCTTCTCCACGAAGAATTAAAACTTATGTGGGCGATTAGCTCAGTTGGGAGAGCACCTGCCTTACAAGCAGGGGGTCACTGGTTCGAGCCCGGTATCGCCCACCATTCTCTAAGTATTTTTGGATAGGAATTCCAAACCACTTCAGTAAGACGTATGTGGTTAGAATCTTCGACTCTGAAAGTCTTTAGAAAATGTACTTCCTTGTGAAGAAACATTGCTCTTTAACAATTTGGAAAGCTGACAAAACAACAATTTATTGTTGTTTGTAAAGTTCTCAATGTTTGTCTTTATGACAAACACCAAAATAACACATTCAAGTGTTCTTGGAATTTGAGTCCGGCAAAATCGAGTCTGCATCATGTATAAAAATTGCAGACAACTTTGGTGACTTGTTCATCAACTCGAAACTCCTTCGGGTTGTATGGTTAAGTGACTAAGCGTACACGGTGGATGCCTTGGCAGTCAGAGGCGATGAAAGACGTAGTAACTTGCGATAAGCCCAGATTAGGTAGTAACAACCATTTGAGTCTGGGATTTCTGAATGGGGAAACCCACTTACATAAGTAAGTATCATTAACTGAATACATAGGTTAATGAGGCGAACCGGGGGAACTGAAACATCTAAGTACCCCGAGGAAAAGAAATCAACCGAGATTCCGAAAGTAGCGGCGAGCGAAATTGGACTAGCCCTTAAGCTTTACACGCGTTAGACGAACGGTCTGGAAAGTCCGACGATACAGGGTGATAGTCCCGTAGTTGACGACGTGTGTTCAGTGAAATCGAGTAGGGCGGGACACGTGATATCCTGTCTGAATATGGGGGGACCATCCTCCAAGGCTAAATACTACTGACTGACCGATAGTGAACCAGTACCGTGAGGGAAAGGCGAAAAGAACCCCTGTGAGGGGAGTGAAATAGAACCTGAAACCGTGTACGTACAAGCAGTAGGAGCAGGCTTTGTCCTGTGACTGCGTACCTTTTGTATAATGGGTCAGCGACTTATATTCAGTGGCAAGGTTAACCATCTAGGGGAGCCGTAGGGAAACCGAGTCTTAACTGGGCGTTCAGTCTCTGGATATAGACCCGAAACCAGGTGATCTAGCCATGGGCAGGTTGAAGGTTGAGTAACATCAACTGGAGGACCGAACCGACTAATGTTGAAAAATTAGCGGATGACTTGTGGCTAGGGGTGAAAGGCCAATCAAACCTGGAGATAGCTGGTTCTCCCCGAAAGCTATTTAGGTAGCGCCTCGGACGAATACTACTGGGGGTAGAGCACTGTTAAGGCTAGGGGGTCATCCCGACTTACCAACCCTTTGCAAACTCCGAATACCAGTAAGTACTATCCGGGAGACACACGGCGGGTGCTAACGTCCGTCGTGGAGAGGGAAACAACCCAGACCGCCAGCTAAGGTCCCAAATTACTACTAAGTGGGAAACGATGTGGGAAGGCTCAGACAGCCAGGATGTTGGCTTAGAAGCAGCCATCATTTAAAGAAAGCGTAATAGCTCACTGGTCGAGTCGGCCTGCGCGGAAGATGTAACGGGGCTAAGTAGTAAACCGAAGCTGCGGCAATGTGCTTTTGCACATTGGGTAGGGGAGCGTTCTGTAAGCGGTTGAAGGTGTGTGGTAACGCATGCTGGACGTATCAGAAGTGCGAATGCTGACATGAGTAACGATAAAGGGGGTGAAAAACCTCCTCGCCGGAAGACCAAGGGTTCCTGTCCAACGTTAATCGGGGCAGGGTAAGTCGACCCCTAAGGCGAGGCCGAAAGGCGTAGTCGATGGGAAACGGGTTAATATTCCCGTACTTCTTACAATTGCGATGGGGGGACGGAGAAGGCTAGGTGGGCCTGGCGACGGTTGTCCAGGTTCAAGTGCGTAGGCTTAAGAGTTAGGTAAATCCGGCTCTTTTTAAGGCTGAGACACGACGTCGAGCACCTACGGGTGTGAAGTCATTGATGCCATGCTTCCAGGAAAAGCCTCTAAGCTTCAGATTGTAAGGAATCGTACCCCAAACCGACACAGGTGGTCGGGTAGAGAATACCAAGGCGCTTGAGAGAACTCGGGTGAAGGAACTAGGCAAAATGGTACCGTAACTTCGGGAGAAGGTACGCTCTTGATGGTGAAGTCCCTCGCGGATGGAGCTGACGAGAGTCGCAGATACCAGGTGGCTGCAACTGTTTATTAAAAACACAGCACTGTGCAAAATCGTAAGATGACGTATACGGTGTGACGCCTGCCCGGTGCCGGAAGGTTAATTGATGGGGTTAGACTTCGGTCGAAGCTCTTGATCGAAGCCCCGGTAAACGGCGGCCGTAACTATAACGGTCCTAAGGTAGCGAAATTCCTTGTCGGGTAAGTTCCGACCTGCACGAATGGCGTAATGATGGCCACGCTGTCTCCACCCGAGACTCAGTGAAATTGAAATCGCTGTGAAGATGCAGTGTACCCGCGGCTAGACGGAAAGACCCCGTGAACCTTTACTACAGCTTGGCACTGAACATTGACCCTACATGTGTAGGATAGGTGGGAGGCTTTGAAGCACGTACGCCAGTATGTGTGGAGCCGTCCTTGAAATACCACCCTTGTAGTGTTGATGTTCTAACGTCGACCCCTAATCGGGGTTGCGGACAGTGCCTGGTGGGTAGTTTGACTGGGGCGGTCTCCTCCCAAAGAGTAACGGAGGAGCACGAAGGTGGGCTAATCACGGTTGGACATCGTGAGGTTAGTGCAATGGCATAAGCCCGCTTGACTGCGAGAATGACAATTCGAGCAGGTGCGAAAGCAGGTCATAGTGATCCGGTGGTTCTGAATGGAAGGGCCATCGCTCAACGGATAAAAGGTACTCCGGGGATAACAGGCTGATACCGCCCAAGAGTTCATATCGACGGCGGTGTTTGGCACCTCGATGTCGGCTCATCACATCCTGGGGCTGAAGTCGGTCCCAAGGGTATGGCTGTTCGCCATTTAAAGTGGTACGCGAGCTGGGTTTAGAACGTCGTGAGACAGTTCGGTCCCTATCTGCCGTGGGCGTTGGAAGATTGAAGGGGGCTGCTCCTAGTACGAGAGGACCGGAGTGGACGAACCTCTGGTGTTCGGGTTGTGTCGCCAGACGCATTGCCCGGTAGCTAAGTTCGGAATCGATAACCGCTGAAAGCATCTAAGCGGGAAGCGAGCCCTGAGATGAGTCTTCCCTGATACTTTAAGTATCCTAAAGGGTTGTCGGAGACTACGACGTTGATAGGTCAGGTGTGTAAGTGCTGTGAGGCATTGAGCTAACTGATACTAATTGCCCGTGAGGCTTAACCATACAACACCCAAGGGGTTTTGATGGACTCGAAGCAAGAACAGAATTGAATGTGTAGAGAACACAAAAACAGCTTTCCGAATTAAAGAATTTGCTTGGCGACCATAGCGTTTTGGACCCACCTGACTCCATTCCGAACTCAGAAGTGAAACGAAATAGCGCCGATGGTAGTGTGGGGTTTCCCCATGTGAGAGTAGGACATCGCCAGGCTTTAAATTTAGACTTAGGTCTAACCAGTGCGGAGCGGTAGTTCAGTTGGTTAGAATACCGGCCTGTCACGCCGGGGGTCGCGGGTTCGAGTCCCGTCCGCTCCGCCACTTATTTCAAAGACCTCGCTTTTGCGAGGTTTTTTTGAATCTACAATGTGATAAACTGTAGATACTACAGGGGTGTAGCTCCAATTGGCAGAGCAGCGGATTCCAAATCCGCGTGTTGGGAGTTCGAATCTCTCCACCCCTGCCATATTTAAAGCCTCAGTCGAAAGACTGGGGCTTTTTTGTATCTGTAGATCTGAGCTGAAGAGATCTTTCTATCTTCAAGTAGTACTTAAACGAGATATGTTTATCTAAACCGCAAATTCCCCTAAGGGTTCTTCCTATGAAAAATTGCTTGGAACGTATGTAAAAGTGACTCCTGTAACTTTTAAATATTTTAGTGGTTTTAAAGCGATTATATTGTCGAATTCTAAGATTGTGTTACCGATGACTGAGCGATTTTGATTACAATATCATCAGAACTTATTGGGGGAATTATGGGGCAGTTTTCTATTTTAGGCTTTATCGCACTCGGTGGGGCAATCGGTGCGTGTTCTCGATATTTAGTGTCTGAGTTTTGTGTCTTACTTTTCGGGCGGGGCTTTCCTTACGGTACGCTGACTGTTAACGTTGTTGGCTCTTTCATTATGGGGTTGCTCATTGCTGCATTTGAAAGTGAAATATTAGCAACTGAACCATGGAGACAAGTGATTGGCCTAGGCTTCCTTGGTGCGCTTACCACCTTTTCAACATTTTCTATGGATAACGTACTGCTTATGCAGCAAGGTGCTTTCTTTAAAATGGGTTTAAACATCTTATTGAATGTTGTTCTTAGTATCTCGGCGGCTTGGATCGGTTTCCAATTATTGATGCGTAGCTAGCAAAAGTAACGAAAATGTAATCAGGTCGGCTTGGTTTAACCAAGCCGTTTTTATATACTGGCTTCACTTGTCGGAGTGCCATAAGGCTGAGACCGTTAATTCGGGATCCGTTGAACCTGATCAGATTAATATCTGCGAAGGGAACAAGAGAAGATACCTACACCAGACAACGTCTGGCTAACCTATCAAAACGTCGAATGCAGTAATAGACAAAGAGTGAGCACCTGAACTCTAATCGTCCATAATTCGACCCCTCTTGTCGCATCTATCCGCCAAGCATTTTTATCCCAATACTTTTTATCTAGAATAACAAGCAAGGAAAAATGCTATGTCGAGTCGCAAACAAGCGAGGCTGGAAGCAAAACAGTTTATTGATACTCTCTCGGTACAGCCGTACCCAAACTCAACCAAAGTGTATGTAGAGGGTTCTCGTCCTGACATCCGAGTGCCAATGCGTGAAATTTCTTTGGCTGATAGCCTAATTGGTGGCACCAAAGAGGCTCCAATTTTTGAGCCGAATGAGCCTGTACGTGTTTATGACACCTCTGGTGTATATACCGATCCAGATTACGCTATCGACCTTTACAGTGGCTTACCAAAGCTTAGAGAAGGGTGGATTGAAGAACGCAATGATACTGAAATCCTTGAAGACGTGAGCTCTGTTTACGCAAAAGAGCGTCTTGACGATGAAACCTTAGATGATTTGCGTTATGGCAACTTACCACGTATTCGACGAGCTAAAGCCGGAAAATGCGTCACTCAACTACACTATGCTCGCAAAGGCATTGTTACTCCGGAAATGGAATACATTGCACTGCGTGAGAACATGGGGCGCGCTAAATATCGCGATGACGTGCTGACTCAGCAGCATCCCGGCCAAAGCTTCGGTGCAAATCTACCTAAAGACATTACTGCAGAATTCGTTCGTAAAGAAGTCGCAGAAGGTCGCGCCATCATTCCTTCGAATATCAATCATCCAGAATCTGAACCAATGATTATTGGCCGTAACTTCTTAGTTAAGGTGAATGCCAATATTGGTAACTCATCGGTCACGTCTTCAATCGAAGAAGAAGTGGAAAAACTTGTCTGGGCGACACGCTGGGGTGGCGATACCGTGATGGACCTTTCTACCGGCCGTAACATTCATGAAACTCGCGAATGGATTTTACGCAATAGCCCGGTGCCAATTGGTACGGTTCCTATGTATCAGGCTTTGGAGAAAGTAAATGGCATTGCTGAGAACCTGAATTGGGAAGTCATGCGCGACACGTTAATCGAACAAGCAGAGCAGGGTGTTGATTACTTTACTATCCATGCTGGTTTACTACTTCGCTATGTTCCAATGACTGCGAAGCGAGTGACGGGGATTGTTTCGCGTGGTGGTTCGATTATCGCTAAGTGGTGTCTAGCGCATCACCAAGAAAGCTTCTTATACACCCATTTCCGCGAGATCTGTGAAATTTGTGCGAAGTACGATGTCGCTCTATCTCTTGGTGATGGCTTGCGTCCTGGCTCGGTTGCAGACGCGAACGATGAAGCGCAATTTGCAGAGCTGCGTACGCTCGGCGAGTTGACGAAAATCGCATGGGAATATGATGTACAGGTCATCATTGAAGGCCCTGGCCATATTCCAATGCACATGATCAAAGAGAATATGGACCAACAGTTGGAACACTGTCATGAAGCGCCGTTCTACACCTTGGGTCCTCTAACGACAGATATCGCTCCGGGTTATGACCATATTACATCCGGTATTGGCGCGGCGATGATTGGTTGGTATGGCTGCGCTATGTTGTGTTACGTGACCCCTAAGGAGCACTTGGGGCTTCCAAATAAAGAAGACGTTAAAACCGGTATGATCACCTACAAGCTAGCTGCGCATGCTGCGGATTTAGCAAAAGGGCATCCGGGAGCACAAGTTCGTGACAATGCCTTATCAAAGGCGCGTTTTGAATTCCGCTGGGAAGACCAATTTAACCTCGCTTTAGACCCCGATACGGCACGTGCATTTCATGATGAAACGCTACCGCAAGAGTCTGGAAAAGTAGCGCACTTCTGCTCAATGTGCGGCCCTAAATTCTGCTCAATGAAGATTTCTCAAGAAGTCAGGGAGTATGCCAAAGATACAGAGCAAGTTGCCGCGGATCAGGCGATTTCTATCAAGATGTTAGATGACCCGCTGGAAGGCATGCGTAAGAAGTCTGAAGAGTTTCGTGCGACAGGCTCGGAGCTTTATCACCCAGCCGTGCACGCCGAGGCGGATGAGTAATGGCTAAAATCCTTATTCCGTCGTCGTTAATTCCGCTGACAGGATCTGTTCAGCAGTGCTTATTGTTGGCGAAAGAACAGGGTTTTAGTATTGATGAGATTGAGTTGGGCGTAAGCCCAACTCAATTTATTCAACTTGTTCTTGGGCAAAATACCTTTCGTGTAGGTACCGATCTGATTGACGTATGTGAGGAAGTAGAGACTGCCGATTTTGTGCTTTACTACAAATCAGGTCTATCGGTCTCAGAATGTCGCCAACAACCATCCTCGGCCATTTTTATTGGTATTGAAGACGTAGAGTCTAAGCACGATGATTCTGTTGAAACGACAAGCGCGGACGTGTTGGATATCTGGCGCCATCCGATTAATGATGAAATAAGAGCTCTGTCAGTTGCTTCTACTTCTAGAACTACAACTCTTCAAACCGATCAACACTTAGCGTGGACAGTAACGCTGCTTGCTCTCGATTTCCCTATTGAAGATGCTTTAACCTTAGCGCGCCCAATGACGAATGTTTCACGTGAAACACTCATTAATGGTGAAACAATGGTTAAGCAGGAGTGGGCGTCTCAGTTTGCTGATTTTCCTACACCAGTCTTAGAAGATTGTCGTTTAGGCATCAAAGTAGGTTGGTCATCACACGGACAGTCGGTTAACTTTCCTCATCTGAGCAAACAGAGTTTGGGGCTCTATCCGGTCGTGGACGACGTCAGTTGGATTGAACGGTTGTTGCCATTGGGCATCAACACCATTCAACTACGTATCAAAGACCCCTATCAGCCAGACTTAGAACAGCAGATTGCACGCGCAATTGAACTCGGTCGTCAGTATGACGCTCAAGTTTTTATTAATGATTATTGGCAACTGGCCATCAAGCATGGTGCTTTCGGGGTTCATCTTGGTCAAGAGGATATCGAAGATTCCAATTTGAGTCAGTTGAGCACCGCAGGCATTTGCTTAGGTCTATCAACCCATGGTTATTATGAACTGCTGCGTATCGTCCAAATTAATCCAAGCTACATTGCGCTGGGGCATATCTTTCCGACCACCACCAAACAAATGCAATCCAAACCGCAAGGTTTGGTTCGCTTAGCTTTGTATCAAAAGCTGATCGATAGCATTCCATATGGTGAAAGTGTTGGCTATCCAACTGTGGCCATTGGTGGCATTGACCAATCAAACGCAGAGCAAGTTTGGCAATGTGGCGTGTCCAGTTTAGCGGTGGTTCGTGCGATTACCTTGTCCGAATCGCCGAAACAAGTGATTGAGTTTTTCGATCAACTGATGAGCACAACGAGCACGTCATTGGTCATGGAGGACTATCGTGCTTACTGATCAAGAATTCATTCGTTATCAGCGTCAAGTTTCGTTACCTGAAATCGGAGAATCGGGCCAAGCTCGTCTTGGTCAATCTCATGTATTGCTCATCGGCTGTGGTGGGTTGGGTAGTGCAGCAAGTTTGTATCTCGCGGCTGCTGGCGTGGGTAAATTGGTTGTGATTGATGATGACCGTGTCGACAGCAGCAATTTGCAGCGCCAGGTTATCTATCGTGAAGGCGACATCGAACTGGCGAAAACCGAGGCGATGGCTCAGCAGCTTCGTCATCTCAATTCAATGATTCAGGTACGCACGATTACCAAGCGTCTCGACCAAGCTCAGTTACAACTCGAAGTCATGTTGGCGGATGTGGTGTTGGATTGCAGTGACAACCTGCCAACGAGGCAGCTGATCAATCAAGTTTGTTATGAGCAAAATACACCTCTGATATCGGCGGCAGCGATTGGTTGGCAAGGGCAGTTTGCTGTTTTTGACTACTCAGACAAACCATCAAATTCAGGCTGCTATCGATGCTTGTATCCGTTTGATGAATTGCAGCAAACAATGACGTGCAGCGAAACCGGCATTATCGGCCCTGTGGTGGGCACTCTGGGGAACTACCAAGCTCTCGCTGCTATTCAAAAGTTGGCGATAGATCGCTTTCATGTTGAGTGTGGTCAGTTACACCTCTTTGATGGACTGCGGATGAACTGGCAGACCATGTCGATCACCAAAGACAAGCAATGTCAGGTTTGTGGTGACAATAATCTTGCACCAGTGAGCAGTTAAGAGATGACCGCCATGACAGTTTCAAATCAATTCGCATCAAATTCGTTTGTACGTTCATTTGCCAAAGGAGAGAGGTAGCGTGATAACTATCGCTATTAACGACCAAGCTCAGCAGGTCGAGTGTAAAGCCAACCTACAGCAAATCATTACACAGTTTTCTCTGCCTGAAATGGGCTGTGTTTTTGCCATTAATAATCAAGTGGTGCCGCGTAGCGAATGGGCGAGTACGGTACTTTCTGAGGGAGATAGCATCTCTCTGTTTCAAGCCATCGCAGGGGGATAATGTCGATGCTGAAAATTGGTGATAAAGAATTTCAATCACGTTTGTTCACCGGAACAGGCAAGTTTTCTAATAGCCGTTTAATGGCTGAAGCCATCCAGGTTTCAGGTTCACAGCTCGCCACGATGGCGCTTAAACGTGTGGATGTGAATGATCAGCAAGATGACATTTTACAGCCTTTGATTCACGCCGGTGTGAATTTGCTACCGAACACCTCTGGCGCAAAAAATGCCAAAGATGCAGTTTTTGCTGCGCAGCTTGCTCGCGAAGCGTTGGGCACAAATTGGGTCAAATTGGAGATCCATCCCGACCCAAAATACTTAATGCCTGATCCGATAGAAACCTTAGCCGCTGCCGAGCAGCTCGTGCGAGATGGCTTTATTGTGTTGCCATATTGCCATGCTGATCCGGTTTTATGTAAACGGCTGGAAGAAGTTGGCTGTGCTGCGGTGATGCCATTGGGAGCGCCGATTGGTTCGAACAAAGGTATCGCTTCGCACGATTTTCTAGAAATCATTATTGGCCAAGCGAACGTACCTGTTGTCGTGGATGCGGGAATTGGTGCGCCTTCACATGCGGCAAGAGCGATGGAAATGGGCGCGGATGCCGTGCTGGTCAATACGGCCATCGCTGCCGCAAGTAATCCCGTTGCGATGGCGAAAGCGTTCAAGATGGCAGTCGAGTCAGGTCGTATGGCTTATGAAGCTGGGCTTGCAGGGAAAGTTTCTCATGCCGTTGCTTCCAGTCCGCTAACGGCTTTTCTCGATGAACTGTAGAAGTGAGGGTTCAATATGAGCTTTTATGATCGCTTTCAGCAGCTCGATTGGGATGACATATCCATGTCGATTTATGCTAAAACGGCGCAGGATGTGGAAAGGGCGCTAGCAAAACCAAAACGAGATTTGGAAGATTTTAAAGCGTTGATTTCTCCTGCGGCTGAACCGTACTTAGAGCAGATGGCAAAGCTTTCTTATTCGCTGACGCGTAAGCGTTTTGGCAACACTATGTCGCTGTATATCCCGCTGTACCTCTCTAATCTTTGCGCCAACGCTTGTACCTATTGTGGCTTCTCTATGGAGAACCGCATAAAGCGAAGAACGCTGAATAGGGACGAAGTTGAGGCGGAGATTGATGCGATTAAGCGAATGAAGTTCGACAGCGTGTTACTGGTAACGGGTGAGCATGAGACCAAAGTTGGGATGAAATACTTTCGCGAAATGGTGCCAATTATCAAGCAGCGATTTAACTATTTAGCGATGGAAGTCCAACCGTTGAATCAGGACGAATACGCCGAGCTCAAAACATTGGGCCTTGATGCGGTGATGGTGTATCAAGAAACCTATCATCCCAAAACATATGCTCAGCATCATTTGCGTGGCAATAAAATGGATTTCCGATACCGGCTTGAAACGCCTGATAGGTTGGCAAAGGCGGGGATCGACAAAATCGGTATTGGCGCTTTGATTGGTTTGGAAGAGTGGCGCGCCGACTGCTTTTTTGCTGCTGCTCATCTGGATTACCTTGAGCGTACTTATTGGCAATCGCGTTATTCGATTTCTTTTCCTCGTTTACGCCCTTGTGCCGGTAATGCACCAGCGTCGGGATTACAACCGAAATCTGTCATGACGGATAAGCAGTTGGTGCAACTGATTTGCGCCTACCGGCTGTTTAATCCGGAAGTGGAGTTGTCATTGTCGACGCGCGAATCACCACAGTTTCGCGACAATGTATTACCGTTAGGTATCACGAGTATGTCTGCGGCATCGAAAACACAACCCGGTGGTTATGCGACCGAAGAGGTGGAACTGGAACAGTTCGAAATCAGTGACGAGCGTAGCGCGGCATCGGTAGAAGACATGATCAGAGCGAAAGGTTTCGATCCGGTCTGGCGTGATTGGCACTCAGCTTACTCAGGTTAACCGAGGCGTGGCATGTTTCACGTGAAACATTGTGATTGAATGAACGCTTAGCTTTGATTTTCATGGATGTGATTTACGAATTTAGCCCTAAAAAAAGGCTCTCCAAGTGGAGAGCCTTTTCTATTTTATCTTTAATAGATGTTCGCACTTTTGTTTAAGAGTGGGCCAACGGCAGAGTTGCTTCGCGTAGCCATTCTTTTACTTCGCCTTCAACAAGCGGGCTGATTTGTTCCCATACTTTTTGATGGTAGTCGTTCAACCAAGCAAGTTCTGGACGAGTCAGCATATCGACATTGATATTGCGTTTGTCGATTGGACAGCGCGTCAATGATTCGAATGATAGAACAGGGAAGTCACCGTTAGTCGGTGTTTCAACTACGAGCTCTAGGTTCTCGATACGGATACCGAACGCATCTGCACGGTAGTAGCCTGGCTCGTTTGATAGCACCATGCCTTCAGTTAGCGGCACATCGATTTGTTTCTTCGAGATACTTGCCGGGCCTTCATGCACACTTAAAAAGTGACCTACACCGTGGCCAGTGCCGTGGTCGTAGTCATAACCTTCGGCCCAAAGATGTTGGCGAGCCAATGTATCGATTTGGTAACCACGAGTACCTTTCGGGAAGCGGGCACGTGCCACACCGATATGACCTTTCAGCGCGAGAGTGAACTGCTTGATCATTTCTGCTGATGGCTGACCAATCGCGATGGTGCGTGTAATGTCGGTTGTGCCATCTAGGTACTGACCGCCTGAATCCACAAGGTAAAGCGTATTCAGCTCTAGCTTACCTGGCTCTGGTTGGTTCTCATGATTGTAGTGACACATAGCCGCATTGCCGCCTGCCGCAGAAATGGTATCAAAGCTCAGATCCATCAGCGTTGGGTCTTCTTTACGGAATGCTTCTAGGCGATCAGCCAGTGTCGCTTCATCATGAAGATTGCCAGCAGCCACTTCGGCATCTAGCCAGCAAAGGAATTTGCTCATCGCTACACCGTCGCGGATATGACAGGCTTTCATGCCCGCAATCTCAACTTCGTTTTTCGCGGCTTTTGGCATTAAACATGGATCGGCTGCAGCAATAACCGATGCGCCTGCATTTTGCAGAACTAACTTAAACCATGCGTTACTGATTGCTGGGTCGAGCAATACCTTTTTACCAGACATGGCTTCAAGGCGAGATTGAAGTGCTTCTGGATGATGAACCGTCACACCAGTACCCACATGCGCTGCAAATTCAGCAGGTAAGCGAGCGGGATCTTGGAAGTACTCTACACTTGAGTCGGCATGAAGAATCGCGTGCGAGAGTAAAACTGGCAAACGCGATACATCCAAGCCACGTACATTCAATAGCCAACAAATAGAATCAAGCGCTGTGATGACTGCGCTGTCTGCACCGGCTTTTGCTACCAGTTGAGCGATCTCTTTACGCTTACTTTCGCTTGATTGACCAACGGCTTTTGTTGGCATGAGGCGAACGTCAGAAACCACTGGTGCAGGGCGGTCATGCCACAATTCATCAATTGGGTTGCCGGAGAGAATGTTTAGCTCAAGTTTTCCGGCCAGTTTTGCTTGTGCCATATCTAGCCAAGCTGAACTGTGCATACGTGGGTCGATAGCCACGGACGCATTTGCGGTTAGATTGTCTTGAATCCAATCCAATGCCGGTTCTTCAATTAGGTGGCGATATTCAAACAACTCGTTAGGAACTTGTTTGGTCACTTGCACTGTATAGCGACCATCAACAAAAATCGCGGCTTTGTCTTGTGTGATCACGGCTGCGCCTGCAGAGCCTGTGAATCCGGTTAGCCAATGGAGGCGTTCATTGTGCGCAGGGACATATTCACCCAGGTATTCATCTTCGTGAGGGATCAGTAGGGCATCAATGTTGTGTTGAGCAAGCCATTCGCGAATTGCGTTCACGCGGCTTAGGGTATCGTTGTGCATCTGTTTTATTCCTTCAAATTACCGCTCCTTCATGCTCAGGTGTGGGAGCTGTTTCCTTCTGCTTCGTGCAGTGATTGAGTTAAACGTCGTAGCAAGATGACGTTTAAGTCTGGGTACAACAGGCCATAGATGAGCCAAAAAGGACTATCGACTGTTAAGCTACTCATTTTAACCGCTAAGCGCAAATTGCGTCCGACATTTTTATCTAAGGTGATCGGTTTTTTGCGTGATCATCGTGCGCAGCCAATTCAAGGCTGGGTCGTTTTCTCTGTCTCTGTGCCAAAACAGAGTGTAAGCCATGGGCGGGAATTCAAGCGGCAATGGCAAGACCACCAAGTCGAGCTGTTTGGCAGCCAGTTGCACAAAATGGCTCGGCGCGGTAAAGATGAAGTCGGTGTAAGAACACAAGCTGGCGGCACTATTGAAATCTGGAACAGTGACTGCAATATCGCGCTCTGCGCCAATGTCCGCTAAACGATAATCCAACAGCCAACGGTCGTTTCCATCACAACGCACTTGTACGTGACGAAGTGCGAGATACGCTTCGAGGTTCCACTTCTGTTTTAGTGCGGGGTGGTTTTTACGAATGATGCACATCTGATGGTCGCGATAGATTTCGAGTTCGCAAATATCATCCGGTGGCAGCAGGGTAAGCTTTGCGTCATTGATGTCGATGTCTTTACCAGTTAATCCCAAATCCAACTCACCACGCTGCAACATTTTGAAGGTGTTATCTGACCAAGGATGCGTGCTGATGGTGACGCCGGGCGCCTGTTGAAAAATCGCTGGTAAGAAATGCGGCAAGATTAATGGGTAGACACTTTCCACCGCTGCAATTTGAAAACGGTATTCACTGCTTTGGGGCGAAAACTCTTCTGGCTGGGTCAGCACTTCTAATTGGTTAATCAACAGATCCAGTTTCGGTTTGAGGAACAATGCACGTGGTGTTGGTGTTAATCCATGTGAGTTACGCGTAAACAATGGATCATCAAATTGAATGCGAAGTTTGGCTAATGATTTGCTCACCGCGGATTGGCTAAGGCACAGTCGATGCGCTGCTCGAGTCACGTTAAGCTCTTCAATTAACACTTTAAAACAGACCAGTAAGTTCAGGTCGAGACGAGCGAGCTTTTCTATGTTCACGGTGAATTTCCTCTGGGGAATAATGGTCATGAGTATACATCATTTCCATTCATATCATCAGATGATTAAGCTCTCTGCAAAGTTCTTGTTCAATTTGGAGTGTTGTGTGTCTAGCCATATTTCTAATAGTAAAAAACAAATGGCGTTGTTGACCCTTTTGGTTCTTTTCAGTCCGCTTGCGATTGATATCTATCTACCTGCGTTACCTCTTATCGCTTCAACTTTTCAGGTAGACAATGCGCTAGCGCAAGACACGATTACATGGTTCCTATTTGCTATGGGTGTTGGCCAACTGTTTGCTGGCCCTTTGGCAGATAAACTCGGACGTCGAACTGTTGCATTGGGCGGCATCACTATCTACGCAATGAGCGCTTTATTGGCGTGGAGTGCTCAAAATATAGAGTGGATGTTGATGTCTCGTTTGCTACAAGGCTTAGGTGCGTGTGCGACATCGGTAGCAGCCTTTGCAACAGTTCGCGATATTTTCGGCCCAGAGAAAAGCGGCAAGATGATCAGCTACCTTAATGGTGCGATCTGCTTTATTCCGGCACTGGCACCAATCTTAGGTAGCTGGTTAACACAGCAATTCGATTGGCGTGCAAACTTCAGCTTTATGGCTGGTTTTGCGGTTGTCTCAGGAACGTTGATGTTCTTGATGATGAAGGAAACCAACCCTGCAACCGAGAAACAAGCGGTATTCAAAGTAAGTCGTTACTGGTCGGTACTGAGCACGCCATCTTTCATTTTCCACGCGTCACTATGTTTGATGGCCATGGCGGTTATCTTAGCTTACGTGACGTCAGCACCGTCGGTATTGATGACAGGCATGGGCCTTTCAATGAATGAGTTCACATTCTGGTTTGGCATTAACGCGGTCATCAACATCGCTGGTTGTATGTTGGCACCGAAGTTCATGGAACGTTTTGGCACACACAACACGCTTGTGGTTGGTATCTCGACGTTGGCTCTGGCTGGTGTGGTGATGCTGGTGATGAATGGCCAAAACACGGCGCTGTCGTTCATGCTGCCAATCTTTATGTCGTCCGTTGGTTTTGCTTTGATTCTTGGCGGCGCCGCGGGCAAGGCGTTGGAACCATTCGGTGATAAAGCGGGCACAGCCGCGGCGCTACTTGGTTTGTTCCAAATGAGCGGTTCTGGTTTGTTAGTGGGTACCTTACAGCGTTTGCCGTTTGATCCACAAACATTGATTGCTATTCATATGTGGGTATTGCTACCAGCATTGGTGATTCTATTTTCAAAGGCTGGTAAGAGCTGGCACGCACGCTTCGCTAATGCGTAAATCAGTGTAATTTAGTATTTTCCAATGTATGTAACGCGTGTATATTTGTCGTTCACACTTTTCCTGACACCATAATGGAATTCAAAAAGTAATGTCGTTAACCACGTATGAAATGGCTCGTATTTTAGAGCAAATGGAAGAATCACCAGAAAAGGTGATGTTTGGTAAGTTGCTTAATGAGCTGGGCAATCAAAGCTCCGAGCGCATTCGTAGTGCGGCAAAACAAGTACCTCTACCAATCTTGCGTGACATTGTGTACCAATTTCAACAAGTGATTGAGTCACGCAAGGGCGAGCAAGTTGAGCTATTAGCAAAAGACCTCGCACAACAAGGTATCTCAGCGGATGAACTGCTGGCTTACCTAAACAAGCAATAAAAGAAATCCCCGCAATCGCGGGGATTTTTCTATCTGACGAATTTGTCTTTTAGCAATCGGTCGAGCGAAAACGGACCGCCTCCCCACAGCGTCACAATCAAAATCATTAACCCCCAGAGTTGGTGGTCATGGAAACCTTTCTCCCAAAGTAGTGGGTAGGACAGGACAGCGATAATGTTGAATACAAACAACATGGCAGCCATAGGGCGAGTAAATAATCCAAGCGCTAAAAAGACCGGAAGAACTAACTCTGCGAATGTGCCTGAATAGGCGGCAAATTCCCAAGGTAGCAACGGAACTTGATACTCAAATTCGAACAAGTACAAGGTGCTATCCCATGAGGCAATTTTGATAAGGCCAGAATTAAAAAACACCCAAGCGACCCATAAACGGCAAAACAGCAGCAACAACGGCATTGCGTGAGTTTGTAAGCTGTTGGTGTATTCGTCGTAGCGGCTAATCAGGCTTTTAACAGAATCTGTCATCGTATCCTCCTTACGCGGTTTGCAGCGTAAAACCTTCAATCAGGTCAAGCGTCATAATGTGATTAAGATGAGCGAGCAACGGCTCAGGGATATCGCTCAAACATTGCTTTTGTTCCAAGCTGGCAAGCAATTGATAGGCTTCGGCATCCAGCGCGAAACACTGCGCTTCACCATTGGGCTCGACGCGGATCACCCCTTGTTGTAATTGGTTGATGTTGAGCTGATCGAATTGCTGACTACGAACAGCTGCGAATAAATCAAACACCGCGTAATGAGCATCAAAGCACTTACACCCAGGACGAAGGTGGAAAACTAAATGAGAATGTTGCGACTCTGGTACGTGTGGTAATTCAGTCAGCGGTTGCACGGCTGTGTCTGCTTGATGCTCATAACGAGCTTGGCGAGCAAGGTCGATGTTCCATTCAAAGAGAGCAACTTCTGGGCTGTATGGTGCTTGAGCCATGACCTGACCAAACAACATCACAGTGAGGTGAAAGTCTTTTCCGTAGTGAATAACACTGCCTTCTTGGAGTGGGTGCGTTAAAACATGTTGGCGTGCTATTTGAGCAAAGCACGTTTCCCCTAGTAACGCTGCAACCATCGGATAAGTAGCAGAAAGGACTTCGCTCAAGCTGATGATAAAGTTGTTGCGATATATCTGCATGCGCTCGTCAGCGGTAAACTGATCGCTCGCAATATCACAGTCATCGCCCAATGCCTGATAGTGAAGCGCTTTCGCAAACTGGTTTTGTAAGGTGGCTAGCTTCATGAGGCTTTCCTCGTAGCGCTAAGCGGGGTGGTAATTTGGGAGAGAAGGAGCGAGGCCTTTTCCGCTTCTGCCAATAACACTTCTGGTGCTGGGATATCTAAGTCCCATTCAATTAAGGTATGGCGCGGACCATACTGTTCGACCCAGTGTTGATATAACTTCCAGACTTCCGTGCTGACGGGACGGCTGTGAGTATCAATCCAAATTTCGCCTTTATCGAGTTGCTTGATGGTGAAACCTGCCAAATGAATTTCATCCACTTTGTCTGCCGGAATGGCGGACAGATAGGTATTGCAATCAAAGCCGTGATTGAAGGCTGATACGTGTACGTTATTCAGATCGAGCAGTAACCGGCAACTTGTGCGCTGCTGAACTTCAGCGAGAAACTCCCACTCGCTGATCGTCGAGTGTTTAAACTTCACATAGCTCGATGGGTTCTCGATTAAGATTTCGCGTTGCAGATAATCCTGAACTTCAAGCACATTGCGAGTAAAAACGTTCAGTGCTTCTTCGGTGTATGGTAGGGGAAGCAAGTCGTTAAAATAATGCCCACCATTTTCACTCCAGCTCAAATGGTCAGAGACAAACATCGGGTCAATGGCATCAATCAACGCTTTCAGTTGAGCTAGGTGTACTTGGCTAACGCGTTCAACAGAGCCTAACGACAAACCAATTCCGTGGCAGCTGATCTGGTATTGCTCTCGCAAAGTGTGTAGATATTTTCGTTCGGCTGCATTGGGTTGAAAGTAGTTCTCGCTGTGAATTTCTAACCAAGACAGTTCTGGGCGTTGTTGCTGAAAAAAGTCCAAATGAGGAGTCCGTAAACCAACGCCAACAAGAGGGTGAAAATCGTAGTGTTTCACGTGAAACTCCTTTTCGAACTGGATGAGAAGAGGTTGTGGGGTGTGAGTTGAGCCATCACACGCCCACAACAATTAACGGAGAAATTAAGATGCGCTGGTGCTGCCGCCAGCCAATTTGTCGCAAAGACCTTTTGGAACCACCACAAATGCGTCTTTCTGGTGGTCTTGTTTTGACGTGCCAGCGCAAGAGCTGTTCTTCGTCGCACAGTCATTTTTCCCCGCTTTTGCCACGCCGTAGCACTTTTCTTTTTCTGCCGCGACAGCAGGTGTTGCTGTTAGTAGAGTGCCACCAAGGGCTAGTAGACCAGTAACCGCAGCAGTAACAGCAAGATTCGACTTTTTCATAATAATTTCCTCTGAATGATTTCCTTTACGTTGAGATGGGCAAGCAGATGAGCGATTGAGATGCACAGTTTTTGTCCGCTTGCTTAACTTAAGAGATAGGAAGGTGAGTGAAAAACTTTCAGGGAAATTGTTTTGGAGAATGCTTTTTGATGGTTTGATTTACATAACTAATTGAATGGATAAGTAAAAAATCGTCGAACTTTTTATCTAGTTTTGTCTCAACACACCCTAGTTGTTTAGGTTATAATCTATTTTTATGTATAAATAACCAGTAGCTCATCATGATGGATCCATCTCTATTACTCGACGGTTTGAACGATAAACAGCGTGAAGCCGTTGCAGCACCTCTAGAAAACTTGCTCGTCCTTGCTGGTGCAGGGAGTGGTAAGACTCGTGTTCTTGTTCACCGTATCGCTTGGTTGATGTCGGTAGAACAAGCGTCTCCGTTCTCAATCATGTCGGTAACCTTTACCAACAAAGCGGCAGCGGAGATGCGTGGCCGTATTGAAGAGTTGATGATGGGCAGTGCGTCAGGCATGTGGAATGGTACCTTTCACGGTATTTGTCACCGCATTTTGCGCGCGCACTATCTTGATGCCAAGCTACCGGAAGATTTTCAAATCATCGACAGCGACGATCAACAACGTTTACTGAAGCGTTTGATCAAAGCACAAAATCTGGATGAAAAGCAGTGGCCTGCACGGCAAGTGGCTTGGTGGATTAACGGCAAAAAAGACGAAGGTCTGCGCCCAGCACATATCGATGCATACCACGATCCTGTGACCAAAACCTACTTGCAGCTATACACCGCTTATCAAGAAGCGTGTGACCGTGCAGGTTTGGTCGACTTTGCAGAAATTCTGCTTCGCGCTCATGAGCTACTGCGCGATAACAAGTTTGTCCGAGAGCACTACCAGGCACGCTTTAAACACATTCTGGTTGACGAGTTCCAAGACACCAACAATATCCAATACGCTTGGCTACGCATGATGGCGGGGCCTGAGTGTCATGTGATGATTGTGGGTGACGATGACCAATCGATTTACGGTTGGCGCGGAGCAAAAGTCGAAAACATTGAGAAATTCACCCGTGAATTCCCAAGCGTAACCACCATTCGCCTAGAGCAGAATTACCGTTCCACCAAGACCATTTTGGAAGCTTCCAATACCTTGATCGCCAATAACACTGAGCGTATGGGTAAAGAGCTGTGGACTGACGGCGTCGTTGGTGAGCCGATTTCGGTTTACAGTGCTTACAACGAGTTGGACGAAGCCCGTTTTGCGGTTAACAAAATCAAAGAGTGGCAAGACAAAGGTGGAGCATTGAATGATGCAGCGATGTTGTACCGCAACAACGCCCAGTCTCGTGTACTGGAAGAAGCGTTGATTCAAGCTGGTCTACCATACCGTATTTATGGTGGTATGCGATTCTTCGAGCGTCAGGAAATCAAAGACGCACTGGCCTACATGCGTTTGATGGCTAACCGCAATGATGATGCTGCATTTGAACGTGTGGTGAATACGCCAACTCGTGGTTTAGGTGACAAGACACTAGAAACCATTCGCCGTGCGGCGCGTGATCGTGGTTGCACGATGTGGGAAGCCAGCGTTGCGATGTTGGATGAACAAGTGCTCGCGGGTCGAGCGGCGGGGGCATTAGGTCGCTTTATCGAACTTATTACCGCACTCGAAGACGACACGTTAGAGATGCCGTTGCACGAGCAAACAGACCATGTGATCAAGTACTCTGGCTTGTTTGCCATGTATGAGCAAGAGAAGGGCGAAAAGTCTAAGGCTCGTATTGAGAACTTGGAGGAATTGGTGACCGCAACTCGCCAATTCGAGAAGCCAGAAGAAGCGGAAGAGATGTCGCTGCTGACTGCGTTCTTGACGCATGCGGCGCTAGAAGCGGGTGAAGGGCAAGCCGACGAATTTGAAGATGCAGTTCAATTGATGACACTGCACAGTGCAAAAGGCTTGGAATTCCCATTGGTGTTTATGGTGGGCGTTGAAGAAGGCATGTTCCCAAGCCAGATGTCGGCGGAAGAGGCTGGGCGTTTAGAGGAAGAGCGCCGCCTGTGCTACGTCGGTATGACGCGCGCGATGCAAAAACTCTACATCACTTATGCGGAAATGCGCCGTTTGTATGGTCAAGATAAGTACCATAAGCCATCGCGTTTTATTCGTGAGTTGCCGGAAACGTGCCTGGACGAAGTGCGGATGAAAGCGCAAGTCAGCCGACCTGCAAGTAGTGGTCGCTTTAGCCAAACTGCGGTGAAAGAGAACTTCAACGAGACGGGCTTTTCACTTGGTTCACGTGTAATGCATCCAAAGTTTGGCGAAGGCACCATCATCAACTTTGAAGGCAGCGGTCCACAGAGTCGCGTTCAAATTGCGTTCAATGGTGAAGGCATTAAATGGTTAGTGACTGCTTACGCTAGACTAGAGAAACTGTAAGGTTTTTATCGAAAGCTAGCTTACATTGTTCGCAAACTAACTCAAGGGCTGCTTTGGCGGCTCTTGTTGTATCTGGAGCCTACAAAGTACCTTATTTGAGTTTGAGTTTGAGTTTGAGATGGGGACAACTGTGCTTTGCAGGTCGGGCGGAAATGGCAGAAAAAGAAAAACCCCGAGGGCTTGCGCCCATCGGGGTTATAGTCTTACTCGCAGCAATCCAGCTACTAAAAAGTGCTCCTTGCATCGAATCCTTGATAGCGTGCTGTATTCCTTCAGCTTAATCCTTTCGTCGCCTTCCTAGCGGTGTCCTTGATGACCTTATCCTGGTCTGCTAACTATCCTCGTTAGCTCTCATCACTTGTTCCCTGAGCGGTGTCCATGACATCATCCTGATGTTCAGTCCTTACCTCGTCCAGAGGTGTCCATTTCCCGTCCTTAGTAGCAACCATCCTAGTCGCTATTGATTCCGTTCAATGTCCAGTTTTGCATTCCATGCCCGACTATTCATCCTGAATAACCGTTTCTTCTTCCTGAAGTTCACCAAATCCGTGGTGTTTCCTGTTCCGTGTCAGCATCCTTCCGACAGGTTTAATATTACGTTTTTGGCGCTATCCAACAACGGTGCAAGTTCACATTTTTTTATTCCGCAAACGTTTAAAAACTGCACGTACTTATATTATTCAATAGGTTATGGTTCGTTTGGGGTGCTTTTACTGCTAAAAAAGAGAGTTTTACTCAACCCTTTGTGAGAGATCTCGCACAAAGGGCCGAGCGAAAGGCTACTATTTTCCGATGGCTGCACCTTCTCGGCGTGGATCCGCAGCACCTTCTAAGCCATTTTCAGTGATGCGAATGGCGTGTAAACCGGAATTTAAATCGCGAATTTCGGTCTTAAAGCCCATCTTTTCGAGTGCCGGTTGCAACTGAGTTGCTGCGCTATCTTGCTCGAGGTCGACTGTACCAAAACGGTTTAACACTCTTGGTTGGTTGATCGCTTGCTGAATGTCCATATCCCATTGAGTATGAGCAATGATGGCTTGTGCCACGTAGCCGATAATGCGACTGCCGCCCGGTGAACCAATTGCCATGTATGGTTGATCATCTTTCATGATGATGGTCGGAGCCATGGAGGAGCGAGGACGTTTGCCCGGTTCTAATCGGTTGGCGATTGGCGCGCCATCTTGATGAGTGCGGAAAGAAAAGTCTGTCAGCTCGTTATTGAGCAGGAAGCCGCGAACCATTAAGCGCGAGCCAAAAGCGTTCTCGATGGTGGTGGTCATTGAAACCACATTGCCTTGCTTATCGACGATGTTGAAATGGCTGGTGGAAGGAAGTTCTATCGATTCATCCATACTGAGATTCATTGCATGTGACCACGGTGGGTTACCGGCTTCCACTTTCGTCAGTGCTTTGCCGACCTGAATAAGCTCGGCACGTTGTTTGAGATAGTCTTTGTCCAACAAACCTTCGGTTGGCATGGGTACATAGTCTTGATCGGCCATGTACTTACCGCGATCAGCAAACGCGAGACCAGATGCGTCCGCAATGACCTGCCAAGATTTGGCGCTGTCTGGTCCCCAGCCTTTGAGGTCGTATTGCTCGGTGATAGCCAAGATCTGTCCGACAGTTAGCGCGCCTGAGCTTGGTGGCCCCATGCCGCAGATGTCGTAGCTTTGATAAGCCGCACAAACGGGCTCTCTCTGTTTGATGCGGTAAGTATCAAAATCTTGTTGTGCCAACACGCCCGGGTTATTCACTGCGGTTTGCACGGTTGCGATAATGTCTTTGGCAATATCACCTTGATAGAAGGCTTGAGCACCTTGCTTGGCGATGGCTTGCAAGGCTTGCGCGTATTCTGGATTCTTTAATCGTGTGCCTTCGGCTTTTGGTGAGCCATCGGCGTTAAAGAAATACGCTTTTGTGGTCGGAAAACGTGATAAACGCTCGGCGTCGTTGGCAATCAAACTGGCGAGACGAGGACTGACGGCAAAACCTTCCTCAGCCAAGTTGATCACTGGCTGAATGATCTTTTTCCATTCCAGCTTGCCGTATTTTTGGTGGGTATCCCACAACAGTTTGACGGTGCCCGGCGTCGCGACAGATCGTCCGCCTACAACGGCATCATAAAATTGCAGCGGCTGGCCTTGGTCGTCCAAAAACAGTGTTGGGGTTGCGGCGAGGGGCGCAGTTTCTCGACCATCATAAGTGGTGAGCTTTTGTTGTTCGCCATCCCAATACACCAAAAATGCGCCGCCACCAATACCGGAAGACTGTGGTTCGACTAAGCCAAGCATCAGTTGTACCGCCACCATAGCATCAATGGCATTGCCGCCTTGCTCCAGTACATCAGCACCTGCTTGGGTAGCCATTGGGTTCGCTGCTGTCACCATATAGTCTTTGGCTTTGACAAGTTGTTTGTGCTCAAACCCAGTACTTTGCTCTGGGGCAATCGCATCGGTGGCTTGGTTTGCAAACGCGGTGTGGGTGATAGAGGCGCTAAGAAAAAGACCCGTAGACACGAGTCGGTTGAACGTCCATTGCATGATGACTCTCCATGTTGCCAGTTTGATTGTTCAGCTTGGCAGCCATGGAGAAGATCGTCGAGTCAGCGTTTTAATAAATGTCGGGTGTGCGACGCTTTTAAATCAGAGAGTTAACCGATTAACGTGCTGATGGTTTGCGCCAAGATGCTGCCGCCAACGAGGGTAAACACCACACCACAGATGCCATCGATGTAGATGCCAGCTTGTTGTAATCGACGTTGTAAACGTTGCGTTGAGAGCATCCACGCCAAGCTGGAAAACCAAACCAGAGACAAGCTGAACAGGATAACTAACGCGATGCTTTTGCCTGAGACCGACATTCCGGTTGGCACCAAGCTCGACATCAAGCTGATGAAGAAAACCAGTGCTTTGGGGTTGAGAATGTTGGTTGCAAAACCTTTGGCAAAAGCCTGACGTTTGTTGCTGATCACGAAGCTGTTTGTTTTATTTTGTTGATCCGTTTGCGGGTTTTTGATCGTAGCGATCACGCCGCGCAGGGCCCCAACACCGATGTAAAGTAGGTAACTGCCACCTAGCAGTTGTAATACCGAATACAGCAAAGGATGTTGATGCACAAGGTAGCTCACACCAGTCAGGCTGAACAATGAGTGCAGCAAAATACCAACGGATAAGCCAAGAGCGATGTATAAGCCCGTCTGGCGACCATGACGCGTGGCATTTTGCACCACTAATGCGAAGTCGGGGCCTGGGCTCATTAAGGCAATAAAGTGAATGCTGGCCAATGTCAGCAGGATAGTGGATTCATTCATAACACATCTCAAAGATTACCAATGCAGCTATTGTGGAGGCTTGTTGTGGCATGCGCTTGTAAAAAACTGACAGCCTAAGATGAGCGTGCTGTTATCGAGTGACTTGAGACGGAGAGACGCCATAAGTCTGCTTAAAGGCTTTGCTGAAATGTGCCTGATCGTAAAAACCAATTTGATGCGCGACTTCAGTACCGCATTGTCCTGCTTGTAGTAGCTTCATCCCTTGCTCGAGTCGTAAACGGGCAAACCACGCATACGGTGTCATGCCGGTTTGCGCTTTGAAATGGCGTTGAAATTGAGTCGGGCTTAGCTGGCAAAGCTCAGAAAGAGACTCCAGCCGTACCGATTGGTCGAGGTTTGCCATTAAGTAATCTTTTAAGGTGTTGAGAGATTGCTTACCTAATGGAATGACTTTTTGCCTTGCCAGCGATCCGTAGCGATCAAAAAGTTGGTTAAATCCCTCAAACGGAAGACAATCTTTGGTCAATTGACTGAGATTTTCGCGTCTCAACAGAGCATGTAAGTTACTAAGTTGTGAAAATATCTGTGGATCGGAGATGATCAACTCATTAAAGCGGATAATTTGACCATTTTGCTTAAGATCTGCCAGATCGCTAAGTAAGTGTGGTTCGATCGAAAAAACATTCACTTGATAGCCACTGGCAAGCTTAGATTGGCCGTCGTGCAGTTCATCGGGCGGCATAATAACGATTTGCCCATGACCGACTTGGTGATGAGAGCCTTGATAATGAAACTTCTGCTCACCATGCGTGATCAAGCCGAGGTGAAAATCCAAATGATAGTGCCGTTGAAAGGCAAACTTTTGGTATTTCGCCTCGATCAGACTCAGTTGGTCATGGTCGGTCGCGTAGTATTGAATCTGTTCCATTACATACAAAAAAAAGCTTGGTCACATAATGACCAAGCTTATCCATCAATTGTTAGATTGTCTTGTAAAAAACGATCACTGTGACTGCATGGCTCGGCGTGAACGTCGGTTGTTGCGCAGCCCATCGAAGCTAAATACCACAAGAGCTCCCCAAATAAAGGCGAACGTAATCGCTTTATCCATCGTGAAGGTCTCGCCGTAAATTAACACTGCAAGCAAGAACATCAGGCTAGGGCCGATGTACTGGAAAAAGCCGAGCGTTGATAATTTGAGGCGAGTCGCGGCACCAGTGAAGCACAGCAATGGCAAGGTCGTCACCACACCGGCTGCAATCAACAACGTATTGAGCTGCCATGGATTTTCAATCATGTTTGCCGTTGGTGAGCTGGCAATAAACAGAAGATAAACGGCGGCAGCGGGTAATAAGATTAGCGTTTCGACAAACAAACCCGTTTGAGCATCCACCGCGACTTTCTTACGTAGCAAACCGTAAAAACCAAAGCTCATCGCCAACGCCATCGCTACAATTGGCACCGAACCAAAGACGATCAACTGCACCAAAACGCCGCATCCTGCCAATACCACAGCAAACCATTGCAGCTTACGTAGTCGTTCGCCCAAGAACACCATACCGAGTAACACGTTGATAAGCGGGTTGATGTAATAGCCTAAGCTGGCATCCAGCATGTGATTGGAGTTAACCGCCCAAATGAAGATCAGCCAGTTGCCACCAATCAATACTGAACTGGAAAGCAAATACGCGATTTTCTTTTTATCTGTGGCGATGTGATAAACCGAGCGCCAGTGACGGCCAAAATGAAGAAGTGCGGCAAGCAAAAAGAAAGACCAAATCACTCGGTGGCTTAGGATCTCGAGTGGAGACACTTGTGCTATCGATTTAAAGTACATGGGCGCAATGCCCCACATCGTGTACGCGCCAACCGCAAGCAGGACACCTTGCCGCGCGCGCTGTTGTTCTTCTGGTGTCATGAAGTGTCACCTAATTGTGTGTTTATAGAGCAGAAAATCAGTATACGAGCCGTGGTGTGAAACACCTAACAATTTGCGGTTTTATTCGCCATGAAACCCCATTACAATGTGCCCTCACTTTGTGTGCTGGTGGCATGCAAAAGCATTTCTACATCACCCAATCTGAGATTTTTCATGACCTCAACTTTGTTAGCCGAACAATCAGACTTACCGGTAACGCCTCAACGTGTGTTGGAGGAAGTTTTCGGTTATCAAACGTTTCGTGATGGCCAGCAAGAGGTCATCGAATCGGCGGTCGAGGGCAAAGACAGTCTGGTGATCATGCCGACAGGTGGTGGCAAATCTCTTTGCTATCAGATACCTGCGTTGGTTCGTAGTGGCATCACCTTGGTGATTTCGCCGCTGATTTCTTTGATGAAAGACCAGGTCGATCAGCTCAAAGCCAACGGCGTTGCGGCAGAGTGTGTGAACTCCACCATGAGTCGTGAAGAGCTGCTGAGTGTGTATAACCGCATGCACAGCGGTCAACTCAAATTGGTTTACGTCTCACCAGAACGCGTGTTAATGCGTGACTTCATCGAGCGACTCGAAAACCTACCTTTGGCGATGATTGCGGTGGATGAAGCGCACTGTATCTCGCAGTGGGGGCACGATTTCCGTCCCGAATACGCCGCGCTGGGTCAGCTAAAGCAGCATTTTTCGCATGTGCCATTTATGGCGCTCACCGCCACTGCGGATGACGCTACACGTCGCGACATTCTTGAACGCTTACGTTTGCATGAACCTCATGTCCACTTAGGCAGTTTTGACCGTCCGAATATCCGCTACAACCTGGTCGAGAAGCACAAGCCGATTTCTCAGATCATTCGTTATCTCGACACCCAAAAGGGCAATTGCGGCATCATTTACTGTGGTAGCCGTAAGAAAGTCGAAATGGTGACGGAGAAGTTGTGCAACAACCACATCCGTGCGGCGGGCTATCATGCAGGGATGGACGCTGATGAGCGTGCTTACGTTCAAGAGGCGTTTCAGCGTGATGACATTCAAATCGTGGTCGCGACGGTTGCCTTTGGTATGGGCATCAACAAGCCGAACGTCCGTTTTGTGGTGCACTTTGATATTCCGCGCAATATTGAATCCTACTACCAAGAAACGGGACGAGCAGGGCGAGATGGTTTACCTGCTGAAGCGATGATGTTGTACGACCCCGCAGACATCAGTTGGCTACGCCGCATGCTGGATGAAAAAGACGATGGACCGCAAAAGCAAGTAGAAAGCCATAAACTTAATGCGATGAGTGCCTTTGCAGAAGCGCAAACCTGTCGTCGTCAGGTTCTGCTCAACTACTTTGGTGAATACCGCGAGAAGCCTTGTGGTAACTGCGATATCTGCCTCGATCCACCCAAACATTTTGATGCGACAGAAGAAGCGCGAAAAGCGTTGTCGTGTGTTTACCGTGTTAACCAAAGCTTTGGTATGACCTATGTGGTTGAGGTGCTGCGTGGTATGCAAAATATCCGCGTGCGTGAACATGGCCACGATAAGATCTCTACATACGGCATTGGCCGCGATCACAGCCATGATTACTGGGTGAGTATCTTCCGCCAGTTAATCCACAAAGGATTGTTGTTTCAAAACATCACCCGAAACTCGACGTTGCAATTGACCGAGGAAGCTCGACCATTATTGCGCGGGGATGTGTCGCTCGAGCTAGCGGTTCCTCGTTTGGATACCGCAGCACGCGCTGCGAAGTCGGACAAACTGACCAGCAAAAACTACGATAAGAAGCTGTTTGCGAAATTACGCAAGCTTCGTAAGTCGATTGCCGATGAGGATGGCTTACCACCATACGTTGTATTTAGTGATGCGACCTTGATTGATATGGCGGAGATTCTGCCGACGTCGTATGGCGAAATGCTGGCGGTGAGCGGGGTAGGTCAACGTAAATTAGAAAAATATGCCGATCCATTCTTGGATCTGATTCAAGAACACATCACTCACCACGGATAAGGAACCGAAATGCAGAAGGAATTTGGCCTAACAGAATACATTGCCGAAGAAGGTCGTTTGCTGATTGCAGCCCCAAGATTTGATTTAGACACCTTTCCGGCGTTAGGTGAGCGTTTGGTGGGTTTACTCTCTGCGACGGTAATCGAAAAACAGTGGGATGCGGATATCCACTCTTGGCTGATCGATTTTGAAGGTTGCCGCTTATTTATGAAAGCGGAGCATTACAGTGAAGCGATTTGGTTTGAAGCGCTGAACATTGAAGAGAGCAGGGAAGAGCTCGATTATCTTGCTGGATTATTTCAACGCGGCTTCTAAACTCAACTTATCAACTCTTTAAATCATTTCCTTATAGGGTGTTTCACATGAAACACCCTTTTTCGTTTTTCGCCCAATTCTTTGGTGTAAAGGTGAAATTATCGGATAAACGTTTGCGTAAAAAGCACCGCTTGCGAGCGCAATTGGTTAATGTATAATCGCCCACCGCTTCGCTTGGAATGAGTGAAGCCGATTTGAATTTTCATTTTACATTGTTGGTAAGAGTTGTTTTCGTTACTGAAAATGCTCGATTTGGGTTCCCTCGCCCCCAAACCAAACTAAAAAGGTATCGCATGAGTAACTTTACCCCTGCGCAGCAGCGCAACGCCCTTATCTATCTGGCTTTATTCCATCTAGTCATTATTGCATCCAGCAATTATCTGGTTCAGCTACCGTTTACTATCTTCGGTCTGCACACCACTTGGGGCGCATTTACCTTCCCATTTATCTTCCTAGCGACAGACTTAACTGTTCGTATTTTTGGTGCTCAGTTAGCGCGTAAGATCATCTTCTTAGTGATGTTGCCTGCGTTAGCGGTGTCTTACTTCCTTTCGGTTGTGTTCTTTGAAGGTCAGTTCCAAGGATTTAGCCATCTAGGGGAATTTAACCTGTTTGTCGCACGTATTGCGATTGCGAGTTTCATGGCTTACTTACTTGGTCAGATCATGGATGTGCATGTGTTCAACCGTCTACGCCAAATGAAGCAGTGGTGGGTAGCACCAACGTGTTCGACACTCTTTGGTAATGCGCTAGATACCATCGCGTTCTTTGCGATTGCGTTCTACCAAAGTCCAGATCCATTTATGGCTGAGCACTGGACGGAAATCGCGCTGGTGGATTACGGCTTCAAGTTGGTGATCAGCCTTGGCTTGTTTGTCCCAATGTACGGTGTATTACTGAATTATCTGATTAAGAAGCTAACCGCAGTAAACCCAGACTTCAAAGTGAGTACGGCTGCGTAATCTCGCTGATTGAATGTGAATAACAAAAAGCCGCTGAATCCAGCGGCTTTTTTGTATTTGAAGGACGGGTGCAAGTCTCGTTGTACAGCACAAGGATCAATAAGATCATGGGTGTTCTAAAGCTCCAAGCACTGTGCATTAGAATGCCAAATAACAAAAAGGCTCCATAAGGAGCCTTTTTACTCGATAACAATCATTAGCAAGCGGTAATTGTTAATGGCCAACCAATGTCTGTTTGACGGTTCGATTCTATTTCTAACTCAGCAGCCGTAAGCGGATTAGCTTCTAGCCATTTCGCATCAATGCTCAACGTCAGTTTATCACCTTCAGCCAATAGCTCGACTTGTGGTTCTAAGCTTGGGTTGCGGCGGTGGGTCAGTAGAACTGCAAGACGCAGCAAGCGCAGCACGCGTTTGGCACTTGTTCCAGATATAGCATGTTGCTCTGGTAGTGAGCTTAGCTGCTCGCGGTAACGGCGCGCAATTTCACCAATAAAGAACTTCTGCGCACGTGTATAGCCTGGCAAATCGAGGTTTTGCAGTAAGTAAGCACTATGTTCACCGCCTTTTTTAAAGTCGATGGTTAGGCCAATTTCGTGCAATTTTGCTGTGGTTTCGAGCAGAACTTTACCTTGAGGCTCAGCAATCCACTCATCGCCACCGGCTTGCTCTAAAAGCTTACCAGCCAGCGTTGCCACTTGTTCACCATATTGGCAATCAAGCTGATAACGGCTTTGCACGCTACAAATGGTGCGAGCACGAATGTCATTTTGACGCAGCTCGTCGACCATTTCATAAACCAAGCCTTCACGCAGTGCGCCGCCCGCGAGTGTCATCGCATCGATTTCAAGTAACTCGAAAATCGCGATAAGAATAGACAGGCCGCTAGGGAAGACCAAGGCACGCTCAAGCGTTAAACCTTCGATGTCGAGCTCTTCCAAATGATCGGCTAGCATGGCTTGCTTTTGTAAACGCTTAAGTTTGGAGTGAGTAATTACTTCGTCCATACCCTGCGCCAGCATGATTTCTTGTAGCGCCTGAACGGTACCAGATGCACCTACGCACACATCCCAACCAAGATCGGTGTACTGTTCTAAGATTGGCTTGATGGTTTGCTTTGCGCCTTCAATCGCAGCTTCGAAGTTACGGGCATTCAGTTGGCGATCTTTAAAGAAGTTCTCCAACCATGTCACGCAGCCCATTTTTAGGCTGGTGAGGGCTTTCGCTTCAAAACCTTCGCCAATAATCAGCTCAGTGCTCGCGCCACCAATATCAACCACAAGGCGACGACCACTACCACCTGACGTGTGGGCAACACCTTTATAGATAGTGGCTGCTTCTTCTTCACCAGAGATGACTTCGATTGGCTGCCCCAGAATCTGGTTCGCTTTCTCTAGAAATACATCCACATTGGTGGCAGTACGTAAAGTCGCTGTGCCGACAATGCGAATGTTTTGTGTAGGAATATCCTGCAAGCGTTCCGCAAATAGACTTAAGCAGTCCCATCCTCGCTGCATAGCTTCCATACTAAGAGAATTATGTTCATCTAAGCCCGCCGCTAGACGAACTTTGCGCTTAATTTTAGCCATTGTTTGAACGCTGCCATCGATGTGACGCACAACGAGCATGTGAAAACTGTTCGACCCGAGGTCGATGGCTGCGTATAGCGGTGATGATCCTGCTTGACTCATAAACGACTTCAGTTTCCTTTTATGATTGTTTCGGCGCTGATTGACGTGGCTGACGAGGACGACGTCCTTGAGGCTTACGGTTACCAGAGCGAGTACCACCGGTGTTGGTGCGGCGTTGCTGAACGCGCGGCGCACGCATGCGGATTGGCGCAGGCAGATCTTGAATCAGAGCTGATGCATCGTATTCCGACACAGGAATGGTGTGTTCGATGTATTCTTCAATCGCAGGCAAGTTGATTGCGTATTCTTCACACGCAAAGCTGATTGAGTGACCGCTCGCGCCCGCACGACCCGTACGACCAATGCGGTGTACGTAATCTTCACAATCGTCAGGCAGGTCATAGTTGAATACGTGCGTTACTTGAGGAATGTGTAGCCCACGGGCTGCAACGTCAGTCGCAACAAGAATGTCGACATCGCCTTTAGTGAATTGCTCAAGAATCTTTTCACGTTTCTTCTGTGGAACATCACCTGTTAGTAGGCCAACGCGGTGACCATCTGCCGCCAAGTGGCCCCAAACTGACTCACATTTATGTTTGGTGTTCGCAAACACGATTGCGCGATCTGGCCATTCTTCTTCAATCAGAGTTTGAAGTAGAGCCATCTTGTCTTCATTAGATGGGTAGAACAGCTCTTCTTGGATACGGTGACCGGTTTTTTGTGCTGGCTCAACCACAACATGCTCAGGATTGTGCATATGCTCGAAAGCCAACTCTTGCACGCGGTAAGACAAAGTCGCAGAGAACAACATGTTCAAACGCTCTTTTGGCTCAGGCATACGACGGAACAAGAAACGAATGTCTTTAATAAAGCCAAGATCGAACATGCGGTCGGCTTCATCTAACACAACTGCTTGAATGTTGTTTAGATTGAAAACGCGCTGTTTGTAGAAATCGATGATACGGCCAGTCGTGCCGATAAGAATGTCTACGCCATCTTGTAGCTTCGCAAGTTGCTTATCGTAGCTTTCGCCACCGTAAGCTAATGCGGCTTTTAGACCTGTGCTTGCAATCAGCGGCTCAGCATCGTTGAAGATCTGAATCGCTAGCTCACGCGTTGGCGCCATAATAATTGCGCGCGGTTGCGTTGGTTGACGGCCTTCGTGCTCAGGTGTCGTAAGTAGGTGGTTGAAGGTTGCAGTTAAAAACGCAAGCGTTTTACCAGTGCCCGTTTGGGCCTGGCCTGCGATGTCTTGGCCGGTGAGCAGTACCGGCAACGCCAAGGCTTGGATAGGGGTACAATATTCGAACCCTTTTTTTTCCAATCCTTCAGTAACTTGGGGCTGTAAACCCAAATCGGCGAACTTTTGCTCTGTGATATGCGTCTTTTTCATGGCTATAGAATATCAGCTAAAGCTTGCAATACGAAAGTAAATACATTCCAATAGGGCATCTAATTACTGGTTATCATCCAACCAGTTTCGAAAAACACATTGGAGTGGAAGATGAGTGATAAGATTTTGCAGCTAACTGATGACGGTTTTGAAAACGATGTAATCAATGCTGCAGGCCCAGTTCTCGTAGATTTTTGGGCAGAATGGTGTGGTCCTTGTAAAATGATCGCTCCTATCCTGGACGAAATCGCTGAAGAGTACGAAGGCAAACTCACTATCGGTAAACTAAACATCGACCATAACGCAGGCACGCCGCCTAAGTTTGGTATTCGCGGTATTCCAACGCTACTGTTATTCAAAGACGGCAACGTAGCGGCAACGAAAGTTGGTGCTTTGTCTAAGACTCAGCTTAAAGAGTTCTTGGACGCAAACTTATAATCACCAAGTGATTACAGATAAAACCGTGCAATGTAACAATGCGCGGTTTTGTTTTTCTAACTCTGGACTAGAATATTAATTAGTGCTAACTTATCGCGCGTTAATTGAACAAATTTCTCTTCTTGGTCGATCCTGAGACCAAATCCATCTTAACTAGAAAACAGATCTTATTTTGACTAAACAAGAATCCACCACCATGAACCTTACCGAACTGAAGAACAGACCTGTGTCTGACCTTGTAAAACTGGGCGAAAGCTTAGGACTAGAGAACCTAGCTCGCTTAAGAAAACAAGACATCATCTTCGCGATTTTAAAAGCGCACGCTAAAGGCGGCGAAGACATCTTTGGCGATGGGGTTCTGGAAATTCTGCAAGACGGCTTTGGTTTCCTACGCAGTGCAGACAGTTCGTACCTTGCTGGTCCGGACGACATCTACGTATCACCAAGTCAGATTCGTCGTTTTAACCTACGTACTGGTGACTCAATTGCTGGTAAAATTCGCCCACCAAAAGACGGTGAACGCTACTTTGCCCTTCTAAAAGTCAATACAGTTAACGACGACAAACCAGACAACGCTCGTAACAAGATCCTATTTGAAAACCTTACCCCTCTGCACGCGAATGAACGCATGGTAATGGAGCGTGGTAACGGTTCTACAGAAGACATCACAGCACGTGTTTTAGACTTGGCATCGCCTATCGGTAAAGGTCAACGTGGTCTGATTGTTGCACCGCCAAAAGCGGGTAAGACAATGCTTCTGCAAAATATCGCTCAAAGCATCGCATACAACCATCCAGAGTGTGAGTTGATGGTACTTCTTATCGACGAACGTCCAGAAGAAGTAACAGAGATGCAGCGTCTAGTTAAAGGTGAAGTAGTAGCGTCAACGTTCGATGAGCCAGCATCTCGTCACGTACAAGTGGCAGAAATGGTAATCGAGAAAGCAAAACGTCTTGTTGAACACAAGAAAGACGTGGTTATCCTGCTTGACTCTATCACTCGTCTAGCTCGTGCTTACAACACCGTAGTGCCTTCATCAGGTAAAGTACTAACAGGTGGTGTGGATGCAAACGCATTGCACCGTCCTAAGCGTTTCTTCGGTGCGGCACGTAACGTAGAAGAAGGCGGCAGCCTAACTATCATCGCAACGGCACTAGTAGATACTGGTTCTAAGATGGATGAAGTTATCTACGAAGAGTTCAAGGGTACAGGTAACATGGAACTGCACTTGAACCGTAAGATTGCTGAGAAGCGTGTATTCCCTGCGATTGACTTCAACCGCTCAGGTACACGTCGTGAAGAGCTACTGACGAAGACTGACGAACTACAGAAGATGTGGATTCTGCGTAAGATCGTTCACCCAATGGGCGAAATCGACGCAATGGAATTCCTAATCGATAAGCTAGCAATGACGAAGACGAATGATGAGTTCTTCGATGCGATGCGTCGTCAGTAATAACTGAGTTCTTATTTTGAAAAAGCCACCACAAAAAATGGTGGCTTTTTTATTGCTTTCTATCAATAGAAGCAGCAGAATGAGAACAAATGTTATCGGGAGGTTAACATGCAACAAGGAATGTTGTCGTCATTACTCCTGAGCTTGTCACTGCTCACTCTACCCGTGGCCGTTTCTGCGAAGGAAATGCAGGAGTCTGTGGTAGAACAGTGGCTTCAGGATACTCAAATTCAAACCAAAGTTTCTGAACTCCTTGAGTACGTGGTCAGAGATGAGGTTGATTCGCTTAAATTTTCCCTCGATCGGCTCGCTTTTCCTCAGCAAGAAGTGGTGCGTTTTCGCCTGTTGGAAAAATTAGAACAGCAAAACATCATACTTACCCCGCGCATGGCACTGTTCGTGGAATCGCAAGTTCGTTTGACACCCACGTATCAAATGTTGGAGCGAGGCGATGGCTATGAATTCAGTGTACCCGCATTCAATTACCCAGCGATTGCGAGTCGTTTAATTAAGCGTTGGAAACAAGACCAAAGCACGTTAGATTTTGTGCTGCAAGCTGAACGAAAAGAGTTAAACCTGCAGCAGTGGTTAACGGGGACGTCTCAACAAATTCAGACGAGAGAATCCTTGCTCATTCGTGAGCTAGATAGCTTATCGCCAAGTGCGTTAAAAGCCTTAACGACGCAGTTAACTCAAGCGAATGTCACCAGTTGGCTACCGTCCACAGCAGTGGTCGTTCGTATGGCGCAAGTCAGCCAAGACAAAGCCATGTACGATTTACTATGGCGAATGCGCGCCGATTACAATAGCCAACAGGAACTCAAGCGCTTAGCTGATACAGGAGATGCTTTCTCTTTGCAGCAGTTGATGAATGCCACGATCAACCCAAGCCTCAAACCTCACGCGATTCGCTTACTCACCAAATCCAATCCATTATCGCCGGAAGTGAAACAGTTTCTTATTGCGAAAATGGCATTATCTGAAGAAGCGACACTGGTCGCTCGTCAACTGGCTCAACAAGGCCACCAAACATGGCTTGAAGAATTAATTTCAAGTAACCGCCAAGTCAAGGCTCGTCAGATCGAGCAAGTACTAAAGTAACCCTGCTCACATACCCACACAAAATAGGAGGATCTTAGCGTCCTCCTATTTGTTATACTGCGGACAGTTTAATCAGCCAGCATGAAGGCCTATGAGTTTTAAGGATTTACGCGAATTTATCGACCATCTAGAACAGAAAGGTCGACTTAAACGCATTACTCACCCTGTCGATCCCGCTTACGAAATGACAGAGATCAGCGACCGCACTTTACGTGCTGGTGGCCCTGCGTTGTTGTTTGAAAATCCAATCGGCTACAACGTTCCTGTTTTGACCAACCTGTTTGGTACGCCAGAGCGCGTCGCGATAGGTATGGGGCGTGAAGACGTAAAAGAATTACGCGAAGTCGGCAAACTGCTGGCTTATTTAAAAGAACCTGAGCCACCAAAAGGCTTCAAAGACGCACTGGAAAAACTGCCAGTATTCAAACAAGTGTTGAATATGCCAGCCAAGCGACTGCGTAAAGCGCCATGCCAAGACATTGTGTGGCAAGGTGACGAAGTCGATTTGGATAGAATTCCGGTGATGAGTTGCTGGGCGGAAGACGTAGCACCACTATTAACGTGGGGTTTGACGGTCACCAAAGGGCCGAATAAAAAACGCCAGAACCTCGGTATCTACCGCCAACAAAAAATCGCCAAAAACAAAATCATCATGCGTTGGCTAGCTCACCGTGGTGGCGCGTTAGATTTGCGTGATTGGATGGAAACCAACCCGGGTAAGCCGTTCCCAGTTTCCGTGGCGTTTGGTGCCGACCCTGCCACTATCCTTGGTGCGGTGACGCCAGTGCCGGATACGTTATCAGAATATGCCTTTGCTGGTTTGCTGCGTGGCAGTAAAACCGAAGTGGTCAAATCCATCAGTAACGATTTGGAAGTCCCAGCAAGTGCTGAAATCGTCATGGAAGGGTACATCGACCCGAACGAGTTTGCCGATGAAGGCCCTTACGGCGATCACACTGGCTACTATAACGAAAAAGAAAAGCATCACGTCTTTACCATTACGCACATCACCATGCGTAAAGACCCAATTTATCACAGTACCTATACTGGTCGTCCGCCAGATGAGCCAGCGGTATTAGGCGTGGCACTGAATGAAGTATTCGTGCCAATTCTGCAAAAGCAATTCCCTGAGATTGAAGACTTCTACCTACCGCCAGAAGGTTGTTCGTATCGCATGGCCGTTGTAACTATGAAGAAGCAATACCCAGGTCATGCGAAACGCGTGATGATGGGGGTTTGGTCCTTCTTGCGTCAGTTCATGTACACCAAGTTTGTGATTGTGTGTGATGAGTCGGTAAATGCGCGTGACTGGAATGACGTCGTCAAAGCGATGACCGAACATATGGATCCAGTGCGCGATACCTTGATGATAGACAACACGCCAATCGATTCTCTCGACTTTGCGTCGCCAGTGGTGGGGTTAGGTTCCAAAATGGGACTAGATGCGACTATCAAATGGGATGCGGAACTTGCAACACGTCCCCAAATCAGTGAGCAAGACAGTAAAGTAATAACAGAAGCCGATTTGGAATCACTGAAACAACAGCGTCCAGAGATCATTGATATCTATCTACCGCCAACAGCCAATAATCGTTTTGCCGTCGTTACGATGAAGAAAGACCAAGCGGGCCAATCTCAAGCATTAATGGAATACCTGTGGGACTTCTTCGCGCAGTACACCGACAACAAGTTCGTTATCTTGTGTGATGAGGACGTCAATGCGCGAGATTGGAATGACATCATTTGGGCGGTGACCACTCGTATGGATCCGGATAGAGATACCACTCAAGTATCAGGTAAGGCAGAAAGTTCGTCCAAACTCGGAC
Organism: Vibrio sp. RC2502; assembly: GCF_054850435.1. Lineage (NCBI taxonomy): Bacteria > Pseudomonadati > Pseudomonadota > Gammaproteobacteria > Vibrionales > Vibrionaceae > Vibrio > Vibrio sp. RC2502. The sequence continues at coordinate 3,217,743 of NZ_CM141453.1, read as the reverse complement.
TGGATGCGACTAACAAGTTCGAATCTGAAGTCACGCGTGAGTGGGGTACGCCAATTAAAAAAGATCCTAAACTTGTGGCTAAAGTCGATGAGATTTGGGACCAGTTAGGTATTCTATGAGTCATCAAGTCCACCTTCTGTCTATAGACGTAACATTTGAGGTTAAAGAAGGGGAAACGGTGTTGGAAGCCGCGCTCAACAACAATATTCGCTTCCCACATCGTTGCCAAGTTGGCGCTTGTGCCATGTGCATGTGTAAAAAGCTATCGGGCGAGGTGACATATCACCTCGAACCCATGCTAACCAATAAAGAGCAGCAGCAAGGTTGGATATTCCCTTGCCAAGCCTATACAGAAAGTAATTTAGTGCTTACTTTTGATGAGTAAGCGAGAGGAACACCATGACCATCCAATGTAAAGTAAAGTCTATTCAGCCGTTAGCTTGTAATACTTACCAAATTCTACTGCACCCTGAGTCTCCAGTTGCGTTTAAAGCTGGCCAATACCTGATGGTTGTGATGGGAGAAAAGGATAAACGCCCATTCTCGATTGCAAGCAGCCCTTGCCGACATGAAGGCGAATTAGAGCTTCATATCGGGGCTGCTGAACACAACGCTTACGCCATCGAAGTTGTCGAAGCGATGAAAGCTGCGTTAGAAACAGGTAATGATATTGAAATCGATGCGCCGCACGGTGATGCGTGGGTACAAGAAGACAGTGAACGCCCGCTGTTATTGATCGCTGGTGGTACAGGTTTTAGTTACGTACGTTCGATTCTGGATCATTGCGTAGCGCAGAATAAAACCAACCCTATCTATTTATACTGGGGTGCTCGTGATAATTGCCAGCTGTATGCGAAAGACGAATTGCTCGAACTTGCACAGAAATACGCAAATGTTCACTTTGTTCCGGTTGTTGAGGAAGCCCCAGCAGATTGGCAAGGGAAAGTCGGTAATGTACTACAAGCCGTGAGTGATGATTTCGAAAGCTTAGAAAACTACGATATCTATATTGCAGGTCGTTTTGAAATGGCGGGCGCAGCACGTGAGCAATTCACTCAGAATAAAAAAGCGAAGAGTGAACGTATGTTTGCAGACGCGTACGCATTCATTTAAATTCCGCGTTTCAGGCAGAAAAAGAGGGTTTTTTACCCTCTTTTTTGCTTTTTTGATGAAATAGTCATCGAACAGCTAGTTTTATCCATTTTTTTTCAAAAAAGGGTTGCGCTCGGAACTCAACTCCCTATAATGCGCATCCACCGACACGGCAGACGCGATAAGGCTTCAGCAGGGTCGGAGAGGTAAAAAGCTTCTGAGAAAATAAATTGAAAAAAGTGTTTGACTCTTTCAATTATCTCGCTAGAATGCACCTCCGCTTTGAGAGAAAAGCTTCTCGCAGAGCAAGCTCTTTAACAATATAGACCTATCAATCTGTGTGGGCACTCGTTGATGATAATCCAATTCGATACCTCGGTATCAAATTAGGTTTCAATGAAACGAAGTGACCATTGAATCTTCGGATTCAGCACAGTCAATTCAAACATTACTTTATGTAATGTTCAGTATTCATTGAGCCGAACAAAATCTTAAATTGAAGAGTTTGATCATGGCTCAGATTGAACGCTGGCGGCAGGCCTAACACATGCAAGTCGAGCGGAAACGAGTTATCTGAACCTTCGGGGAACGATAACGGCGTCGAGCGGCGGACGGGTGAGTAATGCCTAGGAAATTGCCCTGATGTGGGGGATAACCATTGGAAACGATGGCTAATACCGCATGATGCCTACGGGCCAAAGAGGGGGACCTTCGGGCCTCTCGCGTCAGGATATGCCTAGGTGGGATTAGCTAGTTGGTGAGGTAAGGGCTCACCAAGGCGACGATCCCTAGCTGGTCTGAGAGGATGATCAGCCACACTGGAACTGAGACACGGTCCAGACTCCTACGGGAGGCAGCAGTGGGGAATATTGCACAATGGGCGCAAGCCTGATGCAGCCATGCCGCGTGTGTGAAGAAGGCCTTCGGGTTGTAAAGCACTTTCAGTCGTGAGGAAGGTAGTGTAGTTAATAGCTGCATTATTTGACGTTAGCGACAGAAGAAGCACCGGCTAACTCCGTGCCAGCAGCCGCGGTAATACGGAGGGTGCGAGCGTTAATCGGAATTACTGGGCGTAAAGCGCATGCAGGTGGTTTGTTAAGTCAGATGTGAAAGCCCGGGGCTCAACCTCGGAATTGCATTTGAAACTGGCAGACTAGAGTACTGTAGAGGGGGGTAGAATTTCAGGTGTAGCGGTGAAATGCGTAGAGATCTGAAGGAATACCGGTGGCGAAGGCGGCCCCCTGGACAGATACTGACACTCAGATGCGAAAGCGTGGGGAGCAAACAGGATTAGATACCCTGGTAGTCCACGCCGTAAACGATGTCTACTTGGAGGTTGTGGCCTTGAGCCGTGGCTTTCGGAGCTAACGCGTTAAGTAGACCGCCTGGGGAGTACGGTCGCAAGATTAAAACTCAAATGAATTGACGGGGGCCCGCACAAGCGGTGGAGCATGTGGTTTAATTCGATGCAACGCGAAGAACCTTACCTACTCTTGACATCCAGAGAACTTTCCAGAGATGGATTGGTGCCTTCGGGAACTCTGAGACAGGTGCTGCATGGCTGTCGTCAGCTCGTGTTGTGAAATGTTGGGTTAAGTCCCGCAACGAGCGCAACCCTTATCCTTGTTTGCCAGCGAGTAATGTCGGGAACTCCAGGGAGACTGCCGGTGATAAACCGGAGGAAGGTGGGGACGACGTCAAGTCATCATGGCCCTTACGAGTAGGGCTACACACGTGCTACAATGGCGCATACAGAGGGCAGCCAACTTGCGAAAGTGAGCGAATCCCAAAAAGTGCGTCGTAGTCCGGATTGGAGTCTGCAACTCGACTCCATGAAGTCGGAATCGCTAGTAATCGTGGATCAGAATGCCACGGTGAATACGTTCCCGGGCCTTGTACACACCGCCCGTCACACCATGGGAGTGGGCTGCAAAAGAAGTAGGTAGTTTAACCTTCGGGGGGACGCTTACCACTTTGTGGTTCATGACTGGGGTGAAGTCGTAACAAGGTAGCGCTAGGGGAACCTGGCGCTGGATCACCTCCTTAAACGATGATTACTCACGATGAGTGTCCACACAGATTGATACGGTTTATGTAAAAGAGACGATACTGGGTCTGTAGCTCAGGTGGTTAGAGCGTTCGCCTGATAAGCGAGAGGTCGGTGGTTCGAGTCCACTCAGACCCACCAATTCCTTTTAGGGAGTTGGCATACAGTATCGACACCTTGATGGGGCTATAGCTCAGCTGGGAGAGCGCCTGCCTTGCACGCAGGAGGTCTGCGGTTCGATCCCGCATAGCTCCACCATCTTTAAGCGCATTCGATGAGTGCTTTTAAAAATGGTTACTTCATCAGAAGTGATTAGCTCTTTAACAATTTGGAAAGCTGACAAAACAACAATTTATTGTTGTTTGTAAAGTTCTCAATGTTTGTCTTTAAGACAAACACCAAAATAACACATTCAAGTGTTCTTGGAATTTGAGTCCGGCAAAATCGAGTCTGCATCATGTATAAAAATTGCAGACAACTTTGGTGACTTGTTCATCAACTCGAAACTCCTTCGGGTTGTATGGTTAAGTGACTAAGCGTACACGGTGGATGCCTTGGCAGTCAGAGGCGATGAAAGACGTAGTAACTTGCGATAAGCCCAGATTAGGTAGTAACAACCATTTGAGTCTGGGATTTCTGAATGGGGAAACCCACTTACATAAGTAAGTATCATTAACTGAATACATAGGTTAATGAGGCGAACCGGGGGAACTGAAACATCTAAGTACCCCGAGGAAAAGAAATCAACCGAGATTCCGAAAGTAGCGGCGAGCGAAATTGGATTAGCCCTTAAGCTTTACACGCGTTAGACGAACGGTCTGGAAAGTCCGACGATACAGGGTGATAGTCCCGTAGTTGACGACGTGTGTTCAGTGAAATCGAGTAGGGCGGGACACGTGATATCCTGTCTGAATATGGGGGGACCATCCTCCAAGGCTAAATACTACTGACTGACCGATAGTGAACCAGTACCGTGAGGGAAAGGCGAAAAGAACCCCTGTGAGGGGAGTGAAATAGAACCTGAAACCGTGTACGTACAAGCAGTAGGAGCAGGCTTTGTCCTGTGACTGCGTACCTTTTGTATAATGGGTCAGCGACTTATATTCAGTGGCAAGGTTAACCATCTAGGGGAGCCGTAGGGAAACCGAGTCTTAACTGGGCGTTCAGTCTCTGGATATAGACCCGAAACCAGGTGATCTAGCCATGGGCAGGTTGAAGGTTGAGTAACATCAACTGGAGGACCGAACCGACTAATGTTGAAAAATTAGCGGATGACTTGTGGCTAGGGGTGAAAGGCCAATCAAACCTGGAGATAGCTGGTTCTCCCCGAAAGCTATTTAGGTAGCGCCTCGGACGAATACTACTGGGGGTAGAGCACTGTTAAGGCTAGGGGGTCATCCCGACTTACCAACCCTTTGCAAACTCCGAATACCAGTAAGTACTATCCGGGAGACACACGGCGGGTGCTAACGTCCGTCGTGGAGAGGGAAACAACCCAGACCGCCAGCTAAGGTCCCAAATTACTACTAAGTGGGAAACGATGTGGGAAGGCTCAGACAGCCAGGATGTTGGCTTAGAAGCAGCCATCATTTAAAGAAAGCGTAATAGCTCACTGGTCGAGTCGGCCTGCGCGGAAGATGTAACGGGGCTAAGTAGTAAACCGAAGCTGCGGCAATGTGCTTTTGCACATTGGGTAGGGGAGCGTTCTGTAAGCGGTTGAAGGTGTGTGGTAACGCATGCTGGACGTATCAGAAGTGCGAATGCTGACATGAGTAACGATAAAGGGGGTGAAAAACCTCCTCGCCGGAAGACCAAGGGTTCCTGTCCAACGTTAATCGGGGCAGGGTAAGTCGACCCCTAAGGCGAGGCCGAAAGGCGTAGTCGATGGGAAACGGGTTAATATTCCCGTACTTCTTACAATTGCGATGGGGGGACGGAGAAGGCTAGGTGGGCCTGGCGACGGTTGTCCAGGTTCAAGTGCGTAGGCTTAAGAGTTAGGTAAATCCGGCTCTTTTTAAGGCTGAGACACGACGTCGAGCACCTACGGGTGTGAAGTCATTGATGCCATGCTTCCAGGAAAAGCCTCTAAGCTTCAGATTGTAAGGAATCGTACCCCAAACCGACACAGGTGGTCGGGTAGAGAATACCAAGGCGCTTGAGAGAACTCGGGTGAAGGAACTAGGCAAAATGGTACCGTAACTTCGGGAGAAGGTACGCTCTTGATGGTGAAGTCCCTCGCGGATGGAGCTGACGAGAGTCGCAGATACCAGGTGGCTGCAACTGTTTATTAAAAACACAGCACTGTGCAAAATCGTAAGATGACGTATACGGTGTGACGCCTGCCCGGTGCCGGAAGGTTAATTGATGGGGTTAGACTTCGGTCGAAGCTCTTGATCGAAGCCCCGGTAAACGGCGGCCGTAACTATAACGGTCCTAAGGTAGCGAAATTCCTTGTCGGGTAAGTTCCGACCTGCACGAATGGCGTAATGATGGCCACGCTGTCTCCACCCGAGACTCAGTGAAATTGAAATCGCTGTGAAGATGCAGTGTACCCGCGGCTAGACGGAAAGACCCCGTGAACCTTTACTACAGCTTGGCACTGAACATTGACCCTACATGTGTAGGATAGGTGGGAGGCTTTGAAGCACGTACGCCAGTATGTGTGGAGCCGTCCTTGAAATACCACCCTTGTAGTGTTGATGTTCTAACGTCGACCCCTAATCGGGGTTGCGGACAGTGCCTGGTGGGTAGTTTGACTGGGGCGGTCTCCTCCCAAAGAGTAACGGAGGAGCACGAAGGTGGGCTAATCACGGTTGGACATCGTGAGGTTAGTGCAATGGCATAAGCCCGCTTGACTGCGAGAATGACAATTCGAGCAGGTGCGAAAGCAGGTCATAGTGATCCGGTGGTTCTGAATGGAAGGGCCATCGCTCAACGGATAAAAGGTACTCCGGGGATAACAGGCTGATACCGCCCAAGAGTTCATATCGACGGCGGTGTTTGGCACCTCGATGTCGGCTCATCACATCCTGGGGCTGAAGTCGGTCCCAAGGGTATGGCTGTTCGCCATTTAAAGTGGTACGCGAGCTGGGTTTAGAACGTCGTGAGACAGTTCGGTCCCTATCTGCCGTGGGCGTTGGAAGATTGAAGGGGGCTGCTCCTAGTACGAGAGGACCGGAGTGGACGAACCTCTGGTGTTCGGGTTGTGTCGCCAGACGCATTGCCCGGTAGCTAAGTTCGGAATCGATAACCGCTGAAAGCATCTAAGCGGGAAGCGAGCCCTGAGATGAGTCTTCCCTGATACTTTAAGTATCCTAAAGGGTTGTCGGAGACTACGACGTTGATAGGTCAGGTGTGTAAGTGCTGTGAGGCATTGAGCTAACTGATACTAATTGCCCGTGAGGCTTAACCATACAACACCCAAGGGGTTTTGATGGACTCGAAGCAAGAACAGAATTGAATGTGTAGAGAACACAAAAACAGCTTTCCGAATTAAAGAATTTGCTTGGCGACCATAGCGTTTTGGACCCACCTGACTCCATTCCGAACTCAGAAGTGAAACGAAATAGCGCCGATGGTAGTGTGGGGTTTCCCCATGTGAGAGTAGGACATCGCCAGGCTTTAAATATCGTTACCCGTACTGCGTGTAACAACATCTTCAGTGTACTAATCTGATGATGACAATTTGTGGAGAGATGGCTGAGTGGTTGAAAGCACCGGTCTTGAAAACCGGCATACGTTAATAGCGTATCTAGGGTTCAAATCCCTATCTCTCCGCCACTATACAGAAAGCCTGCAAAGAAATTTGCAGGCTTTCGTCATGTTTGACGTTTGAGAATTGGATGGGGTTTGTATTTAATCCCAAGTCGGTCGCGGCCCAGACTCTCTGTACAATTAAGAAGCCTCGCTAGAAATAGCGAGGCTTTTTTTATTTCAGCGCAAGCTGGAAATGAGAGGGGGTTGTCCCAATCTGGAAAACTAACTGGTCAGGTCTATCCATCTTCTCGAAGACATTTTGGTGACTCTTTTGGAGCAATCCAAAAACCGATTTCATGCATCACAGACTTTGGAGATGATGTCGTCGTAACCCGTAAAAGATTGGTTGGCTAAATAGCGTTGCCTCAACCAAAGCCATACTTGTTCGATAGGGTTTAGTTTTGGGAATAGGGTGGAAGTTTGATGACACTGACTTTCTTAAAGTCCATTGGCTTTATCTTTTATGCATTGGTTCAATTGCTCTCTTTGCTCGGAAATTAAGAATGGTAGTCTTCCTGTTCTTGGCTTTTCTTGCCGTCCTTCCAGCCCTTCTTCCAGAAAGGTTTAAACCTACTTATTGACACTGGTTCGGCTTACCTTGAGAAACTTGGCGATTTGTGTATGTGAGTGTCCATCTTTGAAATGAGCAAGGGTCAGTGGCCTCATTTTCATCTGAATGGATTTTTGCTGACTTGCGAGTTTTTTAACGTCGATATTATTGAGGCTGTCCATAGCGAATCAGTTCTGTGGGTCATGTTTTTACTTAGATTGGTATTACTTGTCTGCTGAGTGGTGCTCATTGGCGTGGGTGGAGAAAAGCCGAAAAAACGATAAGGGTCAAACTGTAGCGAGTGGTTTAAGATAGAGGGGGGGGGCTGGGTTTCTAGTTAATTTAATACGTGTTGATGGTTATGGATAAATGGAAGGCAATAAAAAGCCGACAGTAAACTGTCGGCTGGATAATGTTGTTACTGGTTAGTCGTGCTGAACCAGCATCAGAGCTTTACGAGAGACTTCATGAGCTGCTTTGGTTAGATTTTGCTTCTCTAGTGTGTCTGCTAGGAAAGCATAGTCAGATACGTCTGAGCGAAGTTTTAGAGCTATTTCAAAGTGCTCCTGAGCTTGTTGCCATTTCTCTTGGCGGAAGTAGAAGTGTGCTAGAGCGCTGTGTGCCGCTGCGTTGTCAGCTTCTTTCTTTACTACGCCTTCTAGGAAGACTACTACAGGATGGATATCTGGTAGGTTTAAGTCTGGCAGTAGTTGGTAAAGTTCTGGTTCAGGCTGCTTTTTCAGTGCTTCTTTTAGTACGGTAAAGGCTTCGGTATCGGCTTTACGAGCGATAAGATCACGTGCAAAACAAGCAATAAGATGCGTGTCTTGCTTCACTTTACGAGCCAGACTGTTCCAATGAGAAATTAGTCCTTCGCTACCTTGTTGTTGCGCGACTTCATGCAGTAAACCACATTGTGCTTTCTGAATCAGTTCTGCTTGCTCTTCTTCCGTTACTAGCTTTGCTTTCGCCAGTTGTGGCATTAGGTCAATCAATGGCTGCCACAATTTAAGCTGCATGTAAGTTGTTTTGAGTAAGTTCAAGACAATCGAGTTATTTGGGTATTGGCCTTTTAGCGATTGCAGGGTATCGAAAGCGGCTTCGAACTCATTATCACGAATAAATTGCTTGGCTCGAGTCAGTTCGACAGCGAGATGAGCATTCTCCTGTTGGCTAGCTAATGCAAGATAATGATCGCGTTTTGCTTTATCACCTTGACCTTGAGCAGCTTCAGAAGCAACGAGATAGCACAGTAGTGGCATATCGTGGTGATTTGCCCAACGAGTGACTTTCTTTTCAGCACCTTTCCAATCACCTTCAAGGAGCTTGATAATGCCTTCATTGGTGTAGCGACGAGAACGACGCATTTTACGTACGCTGAAGTAGTTCCAAGTGCTTGAGCTTGCGTAAACCAACTTTTTAATCAGGTATTCAAGGAGGAAAAGACCAGCTAGCGTAGCGATAACGAAGATCACCAAAGTGGTCACGCTCATTTCGATGGTCTTGTTTGCTATTGAGATCAGTACATATCCTTGTTGACCAGAAAACTGAGTACCGACAAATAGACCTGCACCTAGAACGACAAATAGGAAAATAAGGCGAATCATTATTTATCCCCCGTACCTGTCATTGTTGTGACTTCACGACGTAGTCGCTCACGAATCACATCCGATAGCTGAGATTGGCTTTCCAGTTTTGCAGGGTACTCAACTTGAATATTTTGTTGGCTTAATTGGTTGAGTGCTTTGTTGAATTCTTTCACTGCGTTGTCGTCTTGATTGAAGAAAGCCATCGCCCACTTGTCAGCTGTCGTTAACGACGTGGTGTAGATTTCGCCTTGCTCTTGGTAAACCGCTTTGATTGCTGTTTCCAGTTTGGCCTTGATGTTTTCTTTTAAATAGAAATGCTGCTCTGGAGACAATAATGGGATGACGTTGCCATCGCGAGTACGGAAAGTAATAAAGTTCTCAGAGAAGTCTTTCAGAGAGGTCATCAAATTATCTTGCCAGTTTGAAATGTCTTCTGATACTTCATGTTGAGCAACGACTTGGGCTTCCGGCAGTAGTGCATTTGCTAAAGGCAACTTATCTACTTGCTGCTGTAGAGCGGTTAAACGCAGAACAAGACCGTCACGGTCAATCAATGGGACAGTGCGCAGTTTGGTGATGTCGTTTGCCATCGCTTTACGCAGTTTAACTAAGCTTGGATCGTTTAGCGCGGCAATACGTTGGTCTGCGCTTTCCATTAGTTGAGTTGCGCTTTCTACGTCATGCTCTAAGAACAGTTTACGACCAGCCAACTTCACAAGGTAATCGGCCTCTGCCAATAGCCAGTCGTTTGGACGTCGGCCTTTCACATCTGCTACGGCGAGTTGTAAACTTTCAATGCTCTTTTGTTGTTGACCAAGCACCACTTCTGCTTTGTGCGTTACTGTGGTCGCTTTTTCGATGGTTTCTTCTTTAACTTGGTTTAGCTCTTGCTTCATCGAAGCTTGCGCTTTTTCTAGTTGGTTTTGTAGCTGAGCTATTTGGGCTTGGTAATCGGCTTGTTGCTCATGAAGTTTATAAGCGAGACCGCCACCGAAGATGATTGAAAGAATGATCGCTACGGTGCCGAGCCTGACACCACGTTTGCCTTGCTTCTCTTCAAATTCAACCTTTGTTGGTTCCGCTGGTTTTGCTGGCTCAACCGGTTTAGAGGCTTCCTTTTTAGATTCAGCATCCTTTTTCGGTGCGTCTTTTTCAGCTAGCGGTGCCGATGAGGTTTCTTCGGAAAGGTTTTTATCGTTATTTTTTTGGTCGTTATTTTTACTTGTCATGCCTATATCCTGTGTAGCTAGGGCTGGAGAGCAGCCAGTAATTCTTGGTTGGATGCGCTTCCTGTGCACCTCACCCGAGTGAACCCCCTTTGAATTGCAATGTCAGCGATGCGCTGGCTGGGGATATACAACTCTTGTTGATTAAGCCAAGTCAATTGCTCTGACGTCAATTGGCTGCACAAATAATCCAGTTGTTCACCACTGGTGACGACGATCTGGTCAATTTGTAGGGTTTTCCATAGTGAGACACAGCTTACTGGATCGAATGGGATGAATTCTCTCTTGTAAGTCTCACTATAGTGAACTTTTGCTCCGCGTCTCACCAATGCATCTTTGATCAGCTCTCTTCCTCCGTTACCACGAAGGATAAGAACCTGCTGCTGTTCTACATTCTGTAACGCTGGAAGTCGCAATAAGTGTTCACTATCACTGACTTCGGGATAGTGTACTTTCTGTTGGGTGCATTTGCTTAAATAGTGTGCTGTTTTTTGACCAACGGCAAGGTATACCGCTTGTTTCGGCCATGATGCGTCATTGCTGGTTAGGATTTGCTGGGCGCATTGCACGGCGTGTCGGCTAACGGCGATAACTATTTGAGCTTGATGGAGATGAGTCGTGAGGTGCGTGTCCGTGAGATCGGCAACAATGTCGATCAGCGGATGGTGGTGTGCGGAAATGCCGTGCCTTTCGAGCAGAGAGCAAAGCGCGCAGCCTTGCTCTCCCGGCCGAGTGACCAACACTGCCATGATTAATCGTGGTCTGCGTACAGCTTGGTTAGAATGTCGCGGGCACCGTTATCAAGTAGCTCGTTAGCCAACCGGATACCGAGCGCTTCACCATTTTTACGGTGACCACGCACTTCGCCACGCACAATTTCGCTGCCATCTGGTTCACCGACTAGCGCGCGAAGCCAAATTTCATCACCTTCAAGTAGCGCGTAGCTACCGATTGGCACCTGACAGCCACCTTCAAGAGTTAGGTTCATGGCACGTTCGCACAACACGCGATCGGCGGTGTCTTTATGGTTGAGTGGCTCCAGAAGTTTGAGTAAGCGTTCGTCGTCTACGCGGCATTCAATACCGACTGCGCCTTGGCCAACCGCTGGCAGTGATTGTTCTGGTTCGATAAAGCTGCGAATTCGGTCTTCCAATTTCAAGCGCTTTAGACCTGCGGCTGCAAGAATGATAGCGTCGTACTCACCCGCATCCAGTTTGCCAAGTCGAGTCCCCACGTTGCCACGCAGTTCTTTGATAATGATGTCTGGGCGGTATTCTTTCAGTTGGCATTGGCGACGCAAACTGCAAGTACCGACGACCGCACCTTGAGGGAGTTCATCAATGCTGCTATAGGTATTAGAAACGAAGGCGTCGCGAGGGTCTTCGCGCTCGCAAATGGTCACGAGGCCAAGGCCTTCAGGGAAGTCGACAGGTACGTCTTTCATTGAGTGCACGGCTAGATCGGCGCGGCCTTCAAGCATGGCAACTTCAAGTTCTTTAACGAACAAGCCTTTGCCACCAACTTTAGCCAGCGGTGTATCCAAAATCACGTCACCTTTGGTCACCATGGTTACCAACTCGACTTCCAAGCCAGGATGAGCGGCTTGAAGAGCGTCTTTAACAAAATGAGCTTGCCATAGTGCAAGTGGGCTTTTTCGAGTTGCAATGCGAATTGGTGTGGATTGGGTCATGATCTTCTCAATGCTGTTTGGATTTGGCTTTATCCTACCATTCTCATAAAGAAATGCTTACTGTTAGTTAGTTATCTCGTGGGGCTAAGGAAGGATTTACATAAGGTTGTGAAAATAGTGTGACTGGATTCTCAATTAGACTAAGGACTATTATTAGTTAGAGGCGATTACAAGCGACACTACCGCGTCTTCATTTTTGTGACTAAAGTATGGTTTTACGTCCGGTGCGAATTACGGGTGGAAAACTTTACCAACTCCAATGAAAGTGTTAAATTGATCACGTTTTTAGGCCGTTTTGGTTTAAAACATCAGCAGATGTCCGTGATTGTTCAACCAAGGAATTACCCTTGCAGGCTTACACCTATACCATCATTCAGCGATTAGACAATTTGAACCAGCAGCGTATCGATCGCGCGCTGGCGCTTATGGATTCGCAAAGCCAGCAAGTTTTCCACTTGATTCCTGCCTTACTGAACTACAATCACCCAGTCATTCCGGGCTACTACGACGCTGACGTTCCATTCGGCGTACACGGGCTTGAACTCAATCCTATCCAACAGCAATTCATCGACGACATACAACTCGCCATTGGCCAGCCACTCAAGACGGCAGAAAAGCCAGCGATCTTGGGCTTATATACCATGGGTAGTACGTCATCGATTGGTCAAAGCACTTCCAGCGATTTAGACATTTGGGTATGTATTTCGCCAGAGATGGATTGCGAAGAACGTGAACTGCTCACCAACAAATGTTTGCTGATCACCGATTGGGCGCAAAGCCAAGGGGTGGAAGCAAACTTCTTCTTGATGGATGAAGAGCGTTTTAGAAGTAACCATTCTGAAGAGATGACGGGTGACAACTGCGGTTCCTCACAGCATTTGCTTTTGCTTGATGAGTTCTATCGCAGTGCGGTGCGTATCGCTGGCCAGCGCCTGTTATGGCAAATTGTGCCACCAGAAATGGAAGAGTGTTACGACGAGTACGTTTCTCAATTGTGCAGCGATGGCTACATCGACTGTAGCGAGTGGATCGATTTTGGTAAGTTGAACCGCATTCCTGCCGAAGAATACTTTGGCTCGAACTTGTGGCAACTGTACAAAAGTATCGATTCGCCATACAAATCGGTATTAAAAGCCATTCTGCTAGAAGCTTACTCGTGGGAATACCCGCACACACAACTGTTAAGTATTGATACCAAGCGTCGATTCTTTGCCCATGAGCCAGATCTCTATGGTATGGACGCATACTACTTAATGTTGGAAAAAGTTACGCGCTATTTAGAACGAATTCAAGACGATACACGTTTGGATTTGGTGCGTCGTTGTTTTTATCTCAAAACCCATGAAAAGCTATCGCGTGAACCCGATGTCGGTTCGGTGGCTTGGCGTCGTGAAGCGCTGAGCGACATGATTGCGAAATGGAATTGGGATGACTGCGTGGTTGCCGAGCTCGATGACCGTCGCAACTGGAAAGTTGAACAGGTGAAAGTCGTGCATCATGCGTTGCTTGATGCATTGATGCAGAGCTACCGTAACTTGATTCAGTTTGCGCGTCGCAACGACATCACATCCGCGATCAGCCCGCAAGACATCAGCATTCTTGCGCGTAAGTTGTACGCTGCGTTTGAAGTGTTGCCGGGCAAAGTAACGTTGCTGAACCCACAAATTTCCCCTGATTTACATGAACCAGATTTAAGCTTCATCGAAGTTAAAGAAGGTGGGGTGAACAAGTCGGGTTGGTATCTCTACAAGCAACCATTGATCGCACATCGCATTCTTGGTCAGCCATGTCTTGAGCATCACGAGTACTTGAGCAAACTGGTCTCGTGGGCTTTCTTTAATGGCCTAATCACCGAATCCACGCGTTTGCATGCCGTGGTGCGTGAAGCACAGCTAGATATCGATAAGTTCTACCAAATGGTGAGTGACTTACGAAATACCTTTGCACTGCGTAAACGTCGTCCGACGATGCAAGCGTTAGCGAGCCCGTGTGAAATCAGCCAGTTGGCGATGTTCATCAACTTCGAAAATGACCCTACGTCAGAGCTGTCCGGGCGTTCACTGAAGGTGGATGTGAAAAATACCGATATCTTCAGTTTTGGTCCGGAACATAAAAACTTAGTCGGCAGTGTCGATTTGGTTTACCGCAACTCCTGGCATGAAGTGCGTACACTGCATTTCAAAGGCGAAACGGCGATGTTGGATGCGCTAAAAACCATTTTGGGCAAAATGCACCAAGATGCGTTGCCACCAGAATCGGTCGACGTGTTCTGCTACGCGAAGAACATGCGTGGTGTGATGCGTAATATGGTGTATCAGCTTCTTGCGGAATGCATCGACTTGCGTTTGAAGCCGGTGGAGCAAGAAAAACGCCGCCGCTTTAAAGCGATGCGTCTTGGTAACCAAACCTACGGATTGTTCTTTGAACGCCGTGGTGTGTCGGTGCAGAAGTTAGAAAACTCCATCGATTTCTACCGCAGCATTTCTACCAACAAGCTAAAAGGCTCGCCGTTGTTAATGCTCGACCGTGAGCAAGAATACCAATTACCAGAAGCGGTGGATGGTTTTGCCAGTGAAGGTTTGGTGCAATTCTTCTTTGAAGATAACGAAGACGGTTTCAACATCTATGTATTGGATGAGTCGAACCAAGTGGAAGTGTATCACCAGTTCAGTGGCTCAAAAGATGAGATGATCGCCTCGGTCAACAGCTTCTACACTTCGGTTAAAGACGACAGCCGCGTGGCGTCTAAGTTTATTAACTTCAACTTACCGCAGTACTATCAGATCATTCACCCTGAAGAGGGTAACGCTTACATCATTCCTTATCGCAATGATGGGTGCTCACCGCATCGTCCCACTAAAGCGGTAAACGCGTAACGTAACCATATCCATAAACAAAAAGAGCACCTCGGTGCTCTTTTTGTTTTGGTGTTCATCGAGAGGATTTACGCCCAATCAATCTCTTCGCCAGCGTGTTTTTCACACTCTTGCTTCACCATTTCAAACAACTCCATGCCCGTTTTTGAGCAGGTCCATTTGTCTTCTACTAACTTGAAGTGGAAACCACCCGATTTTGAGGCCAACCAAATCTCATGCATTGGCTCTTGGCGGTTGATGATGATCTGGCTGCGGTCTTCAAACTCTAATGTCATTACGTTGCCAGACACCTCGTAATCAATGTCTGCGCCTGAATCATCGATGGATTCTTCGATGATTTGCATCTGCGCATCCACCAGTTGATGAAATTCAGTATCGTTCATCCGTCTATCCTATTGCTTTTCCTGAGTGTGGTGCGATTATAGGGGGCATTGATTCAATAATCACGATATGCCAAATGAAAAAATTAGTAACAGTGTTGTTTGTGATGGCTGCCGCGATGCTGGCAGGGTGTGGCCAATCTGGCTCGCTGTACATCCCAGATGACGCACAACAAAACGAGCAATCACAATAAATAACCGCACCTTAGGGTGAAATTAGGGTTCAGCAGTCGAATTAAATAAGGGAAGCGAATTTTGGATTACTTCAACTATCAGGATGATGGCCAACTTTGGGCCGAAGACGTCCCACTTCAAGCTCTTGCCGAGCAATATGGCACTCCTCTTTACGTATATTCTCGAGCCACGCTAGAGCGCCACTGGAAGGCGTTTGATAGTGCTGTGGGTCAACATCCTCATCTTGTGTGCTACGCAGTAAAAGCCAACTCAAACTTGGGCGTACTGAACGCGCTGGCTCGTTTGGGTTCGGGTTTTGATATCGTATCTGGTGGTGAACTAGAGCGTGTGATTGCAGCGGGCGGTGATGCGAAGAAAGTCGTGTTTTCTGGTGTGGGTAAAACGCCAGCAGAAATGAAGCGCGCACTAGAGCTTGGCATCAAGTGCTTCAACGTTGAATCAGAGCCGGAACTTGAACGCTTGAATAAAGTTGCGGGTGAGCTTGGTGTGATTGCGCCTATTTCGCTACGTATTAACCCAGATGTTGACGCGAAAACTCACCCTTATATTTCGACTGGTCTTCGTGACAACAAATTTGGCATTGCGTTTGACCGCGCGCCAGAAGTGTATCAATTCGCCCAGAGCCTACCTAATCTGAATGTGCAAGGTATCGACTGCCATATTGGTTCTCAGTTAACGAGCATTGACCCATTTATTGATGCAACCGACCGTTTGCTGGCTTTGATTGATGACCTGAAAGCACAAGGCATCAACATTCGTCACCTCGACGTTGGTGGTGGTTTAGGCGTGGTATATCGTGATGAATTACCGCCTCAGCCTTCTGATTACGCGAAAGCGTTGTTGGGGCGTCTTGAAAATCATCAAGACCTAGAACTGATTTTTGAACCAGGCCGTGCGATTGCAGCAAACGCCGGTATTTTGCTCACCCGTGTGGAGTTCCTAAAACACACCGAGCATAAAAACTTTGCCATCATTGATGCGGCGATGAATGACTTGATGCGTCCAGCACTGTACCAAGCTTGGCAAGATATTGTGCCTGTTTCCCCTCGTAATGGTGAGCCACAAACTTACGATTTGGTTGGCCCGATTTGTGAAACTGGTGACTTCTTGGGTAAAGATCGCGCGCTCGTTTTGCAAGAAGGTGATCTACTCGCGGTTCGTTCAGCAGGTGCCTATGGTTTTGTGATGTCTTCGAACTACAATACTCGTACCCGAGCGGCAGAAGTAATGGTGGATGGTAATCAAAGCCACCTTGTTCGCCAGCGTGAAGAGCTGACCAGTTTGTGGCAGCTGGAACAGATTCTACCGGAGTAACACACAACAAATGCATTTCCACTTTTCCAAAATGCACGGTTTGGGCAACGACTTCATGGTCGTCGACTGCATTACCCAGAACGTGTTTTTCTCGCAAGACTTGATCCGTCGTTTGGCAGATCGTCACACTGGCGTCGGTTTTGACCAATTGCTCGTGGTAGAAGCACCTTATGATCCTGAAACCGACTTCCACTATCGCATTTTTAATGCCGATGGCAGTGAAGTGGAGCAATGCGGCAACGGCGCGCGCTGTTTCGCGCGTTTTGTTCGTTTGAAAGGGTTGACCAATAAATACAGCATCAGCGTGAGCACCAAGAAAGGTAAGATGATTCTTGATGTGGAAGACGACGGTGAAGTGACGGTCAACATGGGTGTGCCAGAGTTTGAACCGAACAAAATTCCGTTCAAAGCGAAGCAGAAAGAAAAAACCTACATCATGCGCGCGGGTGACAAGACGCTGTTTTGTGGCGCTGTCAGCATGGGTAACCCGCATGTGGTGACAGTAGTGGATGACGTGGATACCGCAGATGTGGGCACTCTAGGTCCGCTGCTTGAATCACACGAGCGCTTCCCTGAGCGTGTGAACGCTGGCTTTATGCAAGTGGTGAGTCGTGACCACATTCGTCTTCGAGTTTACGAGCGCGGCGCAGGTGAAACACAAGCTTGTGGTAGCGGCGCATGTGGCGCGGTGGCTGTGGGTATTTTGCAAGGGCTTTTGGATGAGAGTGTGAAAGTATCGCTACCTGGTGGTGAGCTGCATATTTCTTGGCAAGGCCCGGGCAAACCACTCTTTATGACAGGCCCTGCTACTCACGTATTTGATGGTCAACTGTCGTGCTAGTCAAAGAAAAAGGAAACGGTTTGTCTCAAGTTGAAGCTGACGCATTAACGGCAGAAGTGGTGGCTGAATACCTAAAAGATCACCCTGATTTTTTTGTTGAGCGCCCTGAGCTGGTGGATCGTCTGTCTTTTCCACATTCGGATTTAGGTACGGTTTCGTTGGTGCATATTCAAATGAATCGCCAGCGTCAGCGTATTGAAGAGCTTGAAGAAGAGATCACCACGTTAATGTCGCTTGCGGCAAACAACGATCGTACCTTCTACGAGTTCATGGATTTGCAGGGCTCGATTCTAAAGTGCGGTGACTTCAAGCAAGTTATTAGCGCGATAGAGCTAAAAGCCAAAGATCTCGGACTGCGTGCGTATGTTCGCTTGTTTAGCCAATGCGATGCATCGACGCAACTTAGCAAAGAACATTACCAGCGTTTTGCGACCAACCACCTAAATGGCAAAGAGGCTTATTTGGGCCGCTTGCGTAAAGTGGATCGTGAAGCGTTGTTTGGCAATATGGATGTGCCAGAAATGGGTTCCTATGTGGTACTGCCGCTGGTGAAGAAGCAGACGCTTGGCGTGCTTGCGTTTTCTAGCGAAGATGGCGGTCATTTCCAACCAGATATGGATACCTTGTTTTTGCGTCACCTATCTTTAGTAGTGGCACATCTTGCTCAAACATTGGTATGGCAAAGTTACGATGACGACAACTCCCAACACTCCTCTGCCAAATAGTCTTCAAAAGCCTCTTGAACGCTTCTACGAATTCTTGCGAAGCGAAAAGGGGCTCAGCTTGCACACTCAACGCAATTACAAGCAACAGTTGGAAACCATGGCGCAGCATCTTGCCGAAATGGGACTGAAAGATTGGTCTCAAGTTGATGCTGGCTGGGTTCGACAACTTGCGGGTAAAGGCATGCGAGAAGGCATGAAGGCCAGCAGCTTAGCCACGCGCTTGTCTTCGCTGCGTAGCTTTTTCGATTTCTTGATTTTGCGTGGTGAGATGTCAGCCAACCCTGCTAAAGGGGTGTCTGCACCTCGTAAAAAGCGCCCGCTGCCAAAAAACCTCGATGTGGATGAAGTGAATCAACTGCTCGAAGTGAATGAAGATGACCCATTGGCGATCCGCGATCGCGCAATGATGGAGCTGATGTACGGTGCCGGCCTGCGTTTAGCCGAGTTGGTCAGTGTGGATGTGCGAGATGTACAGCTGCGCAGTGGCGAGCTTCGTGTTATCGGTAAAGGTGACAAAGAGCGTAAAGTGCCTTTTTCGGGGATGGCAACGGAATGGGTTGGTAAGTGGCTGCGCGTTCGTGGTGACTTAGCAGCGCCAGGTGAACCTGCATTGTTTGTGTCTAAACTCGGAACCCGTATTTCGCACCGCAGCGTGCAAAAACGCATGGCCGAGTGGGGACAAAAACAGTCTGTAGCCAGTCACATTAGCCCACATAAGTTGCGCCACTCATTTGCCACGCACATGCTGGAGTCGAGCAACAACTTACGTGCGGTGCAAGAGCTTTTAGGTCACGAGAACATATCGACGACCCAAATCTACACACACTTGGATTTCCAGCATCTAGCGCAAGCGTATGACCAAGCCCACCCACGCGCCCGCAAAAAGAACGGGGAGTGAGCCAAAGCATGAAACTTTACCGCCGTATCGAGCCGATTAAGGCCATGACATTCGATCTAGATGACACGTTGTATGACAACCATCCAGTGATTGTCCGTATGGAGCGCGAGTTACTGACCTGGTTGCAACAAACGCATCCTGCAGTGGCACACATGGAAAAGGCCGATTGGTTGCAGGTAAAAAAACATGTGCTCCAGCAAAGTCCTGATCTCAAAAGCGATGTGACGCTTTGGCGCCTAGTGCAGCTCAAGCATGCTTTTCTATCCGTTGGCTATGATGAAGCGCAAGCTCAAATCGCAGCGGAAGAGGGCGTGCAACTGGCGTTGGAATGGCGCAGTCAGTTTGACGTGCCGCAGCAAAGTCTCGATGTATTGGCGGAGTTGGGAGAACGCATTCCTCTGGTGGCGATCACCAATGGTAATGTCGACCTAGATAAAATCGGTTTGACGCCATACTTCCAACTCGTATTAAAAGCGGGCCCTGACGGTCTCGCCAAGCCTGCTGCCGATTTGTTTGTCAAAGCGCAGCAGTTCCTCGATTTACCTGCCGAAAACATTTTGCATGTTGGTGACCACCTCACGACGGATGTATATGGTGCAAAGTTAGCGGGTTTTGCCGCATGTTGGTTTAATGATATGAATAAAAATGTCATTAATCATTCAAGAACACGTACGTTACCTGACATTGAAATCAATAGTTTGCAGCCGTTACTCACACTTTTTTAATTGCTTTCGCATTAATCCATTCTAAAGTCATTTTGTGCCTAGAAAAGCATCAAAAAGAAACGTAAATTACTAAGCCTAAAGTAAAAATAACGACGCCACTCATCGTGGTGAAAATAGTGTTACGGCAGTAGTAGGGTACATGCGAGCTTTTTCCAAACGGGTCCACGATGTAAGTCAGCTTAATGACTTTTTAGTCACTTCTCAGTTGCACCCAGATAAACAGTATTTGGTGCAAATTTTGTCTACGCAATCACGAGAATGTGCGGTTGCGCTCGCCAAAGCGGTTTTGTCGATGTTGCCCAATGCTCATGTCATCGGCCACAGCACTCGCAATGTAATTTTGGATGGCGACATTTTTACCTCTGGTTGCCTCATCAACCTGATTGAGTTTGACCAAACCACACTAACGTCTGCCGTCCAAGCGTATTCTTTCTCTCCCGATATAGACGGTGGCGAGCTCAAACGTTCGCTGCAGTTACAAAGCAACTCTCAAGTCATCATCAGTTTTGCCGTGCAAATCGAACGTCGTGATTATCCTTTGTATCAAACTTTTGCGACCGAAAACGTGCGAGTGTCTGGTGGATTAGCGCAGACCATAGAAGACGGCTGTTGGGTGCTCTATCAAAACCAGACATACGACAACGCCGTAGTGGCAGTGGCTTTGCACAGTGATACTTTGAAAACTTGGACAGACGCGTATTCCGAGTGGAACCCAATTGGCATGCCGCACAAAGTGACGCATGCGAAAGGCACGCGCTTGTATTGCTTAGGAGAGCGTAAAGCCCTCGATGTTTACAAGCATTATCTTGCCGACGGGCACGACGTGACGATTAACCAATTACTCAGTTTCCCGTTGTATCGAGAAACGTTGGGGCGCAAGGAAGTTTGTACCGTCACAGAACTTCACGCCGATGGAAGCATGAGTTTCGATAGGCCGTGGTGCCTCGGTGATGAGGTTCAGTTTTGCTATAACCATCCTTCTCTGACGTTAGAACAAGTGCGT
The DNA here is from genome assembly GCF_054850435.1 of Vibrio sp. RC2502. Classification (NCBI taxonomy): domain Bacteria; kingdom Pseudomonadati; phylum Pseudomonadota; class Gammaproteobacteria; order Vibrionales; family Vibrionaceae; genus Vibrio; species Vibrio sp. RC2502. The sequence goes on along the minus strand of NZ_CM141453.1, from coordinate 3,196,836 downwards.
CATGGGGTGGTGGAACTTGCTATGCATCAGCCAGAAGTAGTGATGATTTACAACTGTGCCTCACGGCTGGATTTTATTGATAGCAGCGATGAAGTGCAGGCGTTTATGGATATTGCCGCGACCTTTGGCAGCTACTGCATGGGTGAAATACATGGTGACATTGGCCAGCCAGAAATTCTTCACCACAGTTTGACGTACCTTGCGATGCGCGAAGGCGATGAGGTGCAATCGCTGAATTTGCCTAAACCGCAAGTGAGCGCTTCGATTTCACCGCTGTTTAGCTTAATACGCAATGCGATTGGCGATTTGAATCATATGAACGCTCACATGGGTTATCAACTTGATCGTCAAACTCGCAAGTTACAAGAAAGCTACCGTCGCGACAGTCGCACGGGGCTGCAAAATCGCGTGGCGCTGCAAGAGCGCTTAAGTCACATCGATTGTGACGAGCATTTGTTAACGCTTAAGCTGCTCAATTTCAGCCACATCAACGAAAAGTACGGGTATCGAGTCGGAGACCAGCTGCTCAAAGATCTGTCGATGCATTTTACCAATCGATTGAGAAAGCGCTTAGGCATGCCAGCGGCGCTGCAACTGTACAGCATTGGTGTAGGTGAGTGGGCTTTTGTGTTTAAGGCTGAACAAAGTAGCGAGACTATCAAACAACACTTTACTCGTTTTGCTGATGCAGTTGAGCAAACTAACTTTGAGCCGCTCGGCCTGCGCGAAATTGATTACCTGTCTATTTCCTTGTGTGGTGGCTTGGTTAGCCGTCGTGATTTTCCTTCGGCTTCTCCTGATGAGCTCTTATTAAAAGGCATAGAAGCGCGTCGTTCTGGCGTTCGCAGCAACACGCATATTTGCAACGCTAAAGACATCGAAGTCAGTGAAGATGTACGTAAAGAGCAACTAGGGTGGTTGAGTTGCGTCAGCCGCGCGATTCTCAAGCAGAACATTATTACGTATAGCCAACCGATTGTGCACGCTTACAGTCATCTTCCTGCCAGCCAAGAATGTCTGGTGCGGATTTTAGAAGAAGACGGAACAGTGATTGCTCCAGGGCGATTTTTACCGATCATCTCAGACACGCATTTGTACACCAGATTGAGTCGTCACATGATCCGCTCGACGCTGCATTACATGCGAGATAAGAAAGGAGATTTCTCGATTAACCTGTCTCCGCAAGATTTGTTGAGCGACAAAACGTTGATGTTGCTGGAGCATGAAATCAGCCAGTTGAATGACCCGACGCGGATAGGGCTGGAAGTACTGGAGTCTGAACAGATTAAAGATTACGGTCGTATGATAGAAGTGTGCAGCCATTTCAGAAAACTGGGTGCGCGCATTATCGTGGACGATTTTGGTTCTGGATACTCTAATATTGATGAGATCTTAAAGTTAGAGCCGGAAGTGATAAAGCTGGATGGCAGCTTGATTCGAGACATCGATAAGGATTTAAAGCAGCGCAAAATAGCTTCTCAGTTGGTGCGTTTGTGCCAGGTGTTTAATGCAGAAACGGTCGCAGAGTTTGTGCACAATCGAGAGGTGTGCAAAATCGCGCAGGATATGGGCGTCGATTATCTGCAAGGCTACTACTTAGGTGAACCTACGCGTCTGTTTTAGTCGTGTTTCACGTGAAACAATGCCAATAAAAAAACGCAGCCAAGGCTGCGTTTTTTGTTTCGTCGATTGGGTTTACTCGAGAGAGTGTGGCGACGGTTTGAGAGCATGGCCACTTTTCTCGGCTTGGAACAGCGCAAGGTAGTGAGCAAAGAACGTATGCATTTGCTGTTGGTTATCTTGTTCACCAAGTTGACCTAATAAGTGGGCAGCAACCTCAAAGGTGCACAAGTTGCCTTGTTGCTGATTACGTCGCAGTTGATATTGAGAATCGGCGAGTGCGGAAAGTCCCATGGTAGGGATACCTTCTAACCAGCGACTCTTATTGATCATCTTGCGTGCTTCTTGCCAGGTGGCATCCAAAATAATGTACAGCGGCATTTTGGCTTGTTGCTGGCTTTGCATTTCCACATGTTCGAGTGTGATGCTTTCTTCGCTTGGGAATAGAATCACTGGGTACAGTGATGGATTAGCCAAGCGAGTGAGCAACTCTGCTGGTGGTTGTTTGCGATCCCAGATTGCTTGCTCGACGTTGAGTTGGCAATGCTGTAATAGCTGGCCCGTATTGGTGTCACGAGTAAGCTCATTTGGGTGCATCAATAGCAGTATGTTGTGCTTGCTGGTGAGTTTCGGCACCAGCGAGCAAATACAGTTGAACTGAAAACCGCAATGGGGACACGGTTGTGACATTACAGTCGAACCCCTTCACGAACTGGGCTAATACCATCCGAGAACAGACGAACACCACTGATTTGTTCAGGTGTGGCTGTTGGTGCCATGCTCGGGTTCAGAGGGTAGCTTACGCCAGTGTACTGCATGACATGTTTTGCTGGTGTTGCACCGCCGCCACTAACATCGAAAATCAGGTCGCGCCAACCGTGCGACGTTTGTTGGCCGAGCATCATTGGGCTTCTTACCAGTGTAATTCGACTGTTGAAGCGCCATTCTTTTTCATGGTTTTCGAACACCAAGAGCGTACAACCGCCTGAGCCGCACCAATCCAATTGAACCAGCAGTTCTTCATTACCATCACCATTGAGATCGTACGTTAACCAGCGGTATTGGTTATTGCTTGGGTCGGTTTGGTGAATGAAGAAGTAGTTACGTACCGCAGCATCGACTTTGGAATCGAAATCGGCACTGGATGGGATGTCAGCACTGCCGATAGGTTGGTCTGCGCGCTTCGCCGCCGGTTGTTGAACGCCTGCATCACGAACGGTTGCTGGGTAAAGCACTAAGCCACCATCGGCGATCGGGTACACCATGCTGCCCACTTTTTCCTTGGTGGCTTTGAGTTGGTTGCCTTCGCGCGTAAAGAGTCGCTCAGACATCAAACGTTGTTGCTGGTGGTGGGTCATCACAACTTGAACTTGCGACGGGCTCAACTGTTGCCAGAAGCCGCGTTCCACTAATGGGTCTTGACCGTTTGAGTAGCTGTATTTCGTCGTGGCGCTGTGGTCAGGGTTTAAGGTCATTTGCACCTCAAAACCTTGTGATTGCGTTGAGGTGGCTACATAGGTATTTGCCCAGCTAAGCGTTGCATCAACGTTCGCTGCCATGCCACACCCTTGGTAAGTGTTTCCATCGTGTTTGAGTGTTGCTTTCCAGCCATATAAAGAGTCGCTCATGGTGTCTGAACAGAGGTTTTCCGTCATGCGTAGTTCACCATCATCAAGCCTATAAGTGCGTTGGCGCGGCTGCAGTTGACTGCTTTGAATAGACAGCATTTCGGTGGTTTTTCCCATCTGTTGGAACTTAAGCGCATTGGCTTCAAAACTGGCTGCCCAAGACGGCTCGTTGCCAAATACACGCGTCGGTTTTTGCGGTTGGCTGCAACGATTTGGGTTTTCGGTAGTGAGGAAGTTCACTTGCTCAACCACAAAGTTGGCGTCGAAATCCGCAGAGAAACCATCAATGCCCGGAGGATTAAGATGACCGATGACTTCGCCATACATGGTTTGGTACGGTTCATTGCCGAGCTTAATGGCGCGTTGAATTTGTTGAGGTGACAGTTGCAACCAATATTGTTTGTCGCTGCCGCAAGGCATGATGTATTGGCTTTCATGGCCGATGATTACTTTGCCGCGCAACATAAAAGTTTGAGGTTGAATAGTTTCAGGCTTATCTAATGATGCTGGTGGAGAGGTTGGTGTTTCCGCGCCAGATTGTGGCGGTTGCGAACTACATGCTTGCAGAACCAGCAGAGTGGCGAGTGCCACTGGGTTTTTCAAAGCCTTCATGTTATATCTTCCTCATTATTGTTACTCAATCGGCATCGGATGGCATTATGGCATATTGGTTATTTAAAACAGAACCAGATACCTTTTCTATTGACACGCTTAGAACCCAAAAGGTTTCATGTTGGGAGGGAGTTCGTAATTATCAGGCGCGCAATATGATGCGTGACCAAGTAAAGGTGGGCGATTTTGTCCTGATTTACCACTCTTCCTGTAAAAATGTTGGCGTGGCGGGGATTGCCAAAGTCGTGCGAGAAGCCTATCCCGACCATTTTCAGTTCGACCCAGAAAGTGATTATTACGACCCAAAATCGGACCCAGATAACCCTCGTTGGATCATGGTCGATATTGAGTTTGTGCGTAAAACCGCGCGGGTGATCCCTCTGTCGGTCATGAAAGCGATGCCTGAACTTGAGAACATGCCGCTGGTGAAACGCGGAAATCGTCTTTCGATCATGCCTGTGACCGAAGATGAGTGGGAAGCGATTCTTGGCAAAGAGAAGTTACCAAGCCAGAGATAAAAAAGGGCTGCAAGTAGCAGCCCTTCGTGATTTTGTTGTTAACCCAAGGGTTAGAGCAGGTGATCTTGCAGGTAATGCGCCACGGCATCGTCTGCGTTGCTGCCAATCACTTCATTGTTTGGGAGCGCTTTCATCACTTTCTCGTGTGATGTGCCCATTACTAAGCCTTTGCCTGCCATTGATAGCATTTCGACATCATTCATGCCGTCGCCAAATGCAATGCAGTTTTCGAGCGTTAAACCCAGAGTTTCTGCGACTGCTTGTAGCGCGTGGCCTTTCGAAACGCCCGCACTCATTACTTCCAAACACCAAGGAGTAGAGAACGCGATATTCAATTTATCGCCAAACTGTTCACGCAGTTTGTTTTCAAACACCACCAAACGTTCATGATCTTGCGCTGGATGGGTGAAGAAAATTTTCGCAATGCCGTCGGTAGGCGCTTGGTCTTCATCGAATAAGACGTATGTGAATTCGTCATGGAAATCACGCAGTGTTTCGTCGTCTTTGTTCATCAACCAACTGTCGTTTTGATACATGTGGATAAGTATATCGTGATCATGTTTGATCGTGTCGATCACACCTTGAACCAAATCCGCAGGTACGTTTTCACTGTACATCAGTTGATCGTTTTGGTCATGAACACGCGCACCGTTTGAGGTGATCATGTAAGCCGGAATGCCCACTTGGCGACGAATGCTTGCAACGTCTACGTGGTGGCGACCCGTTGCAAAGACAAAGGTGTAACCCTTTTCATGCAGCGCTTTTAGCGTCTCTTTTGAGTAAGCACTTAGCTGATGGTTTGGTGCCAGTAACGTGCCATCCAGATCTGAGGCAACGATTTTAGTGATCTCTTTGCAAGGTAGCGATGTGCTCATGAAGCCCTCGTAAACGGTTTGGATAGAGTGGAACAGGTTGATTGCAAACGGAGTACAGTAGACTGACTAGATCATACTGCTCCGAATGCGGGGGAACTTAATGCTGCCTGCTTTCCTCGTTAAACGTGCGAGGTGGGCGAAACAGACGCAAGCAGTGTACGCCAAAATAAGGATGAAAAAGAGGGTAAATCGTTTGAGAGACATTTCCTCTTTAATCATTGCGGTGAAGTGGTCGCCTACAACTCTTATTGCATTTTTTCGTCTGACGACGAAGTAGGGCCATCCATAAAGCGGAAGATCGCATCGAGCGCTTGATTGCGGTACTGGTCTGTTTCGAACAAGATTTCATGCTGTGCGCCTTCAATAGAAAGCAATGCCGCATGAGGATTGGTTTTACGCAGCTTCTCGATAAAGCGTTTTTGCGCGAGATTGCTGACGATACGATCATTGCCTGCTTGAACCAGTAGCACAGGCACTTTTACTTGGCGAGTTAACAAAAAGCACTGTTTCGCTGCCATGAGCCCTTGCCATACCCAGCGCGTGCTTGGTCCGCCGACTTGCAGTTCCGGTTTTTCTGTATAGAGATTGCGAAACCACTGGTAGCGGCCTGCGCTTTGGCTGAGAGGATTGTCCTCAAAAGGCTTGGGAAAGTACGGCTTGTGACCCGGCGCATAACGCGGCAGTGGTGACACGGCAGAAAGAATTTGCGTCACTGGGATAGCGATGGGTGATAAGTACCACGGCAAGTTAATGCCAAACATGGGTGCGCTTAAAATCAAACCAGTGAATGGGTGCTCTGGGTGGGTTTGCAGGTAGCGCGTCGCGATGGCACCGCCCATGGAGTGCGCGATGATAAAGCACTGCTGATATTGTTTAAGGTCGTGTTGTTTGATCACCACGTCCATATCATCAATATAGTCAGTAAAGTCATAGACGTGACCCATATCAGAGTCAGATAATAGGCGATCTGATAAACCTTGTCCTCGGTGGTCAAAGGAATACACATCGTAACCTTGGCGGTAGAGATCGTAAAACAGCTCTTGGTACTTCCAGGAAGATTCGATGCGGCCATTGACGATCAGCACGGCTTTTTTGTGTTCAGGGTTGGTGAGTTTGCACCAGTAGATTTTCTTTTTCTCTGTCCCTTTAACAAAGCCCTCTTGGCGAGTTTGCCAAAGTGCTGCGATCGGACCACCAATTGCTTGCTCAAATAAAGTCTCTTGAGTATAAGTCAAAGGTGAATGGTTAGTAGCCATTAGTCGATTACCTGAAGATACATTGTAGACGCGATGTATCATCGAAGAATTAGTGAGGAAATGCAATGGATACCCACGTTTGGTTGGCCTATGTGGTAACTGCAATCGTTTTTAGTTTGGCTCCGGGTTCTGGCACGGTTAACTCAATCAGCAATGGCTTGAGTTACGGCACGCGTAAATCGCTTGGCGCGATTGTTGGTCTGCAAATCGGGCTCGCGATTCACATCGCCTTGGTTGGCGCTGGCATCGGTGCGCTGGTGGCGCAATCGGCAACTGCGTTTACTATCATTAAATGGGTAGGCGCGGCTTACCTTGTATGGTTGGGTATTCAGAAATGGCGTGATACTTCAGGCTTGATTGCCAATGAGAGTCACAAAGAGATGTCAGGTAGCGCATTATTGTATAAAGCCGTTTTAATTAACCTGACTAACCCTAAATCGATCGTCTTTTTGGTGGCGTTGTTCCCTCAGTTTATCGACCCTGCAAAAGACCAACTGACGCAATTGTTGGCGCTAGGGGTGACGACAGTGGTGATTGATGCGTGCGTAATGTTGGGTTACACCACGTTAGCGGCGCAGATGGGACGCTTTATCCGTTCAGACAAAATCATGGGTAAAATTAACAAAGTATTCGGTTCAATGTTTATGGGTTGTGGCGCATTATTAGCGGCTGCAAAATCCTAAGCCATTTATAGGTAGTTCTATCGCATGAATACAACGTATGTCGCTCGTCAGCCGATTTTTAACCGTAAAAGACAGACGCTGGGTTATGAATTGTTATTTAGAGATGGGGAAAGCAACGCCTATCCCGCTCATATCGAATCAAACCGAGCGACATACCGATTAATCGTCGAGAACTTTCTATCACTGGGTACTAACCCAGTAATTGCTTCTTCGCGATGCTTTATCAACTTTCCTCATCAGAGCTTGGTACGTCGTTTGCCTCGCAGCTTGCCAAAAAACAAAATCGTCGTAGAAGTCTTAGAGACTTGCCAACCTACCGATGATCTTCTCGATGCAATTCGCGAGTTATATCGAGAAGGTTATTTGATCGCGCTGGATGATTTCACCTTAACGCCGGAGTGGCGTCGCTTCTTACCTTATGTGCACATCGTTAAACTCGATATCATGGCGATGGGGCTAGAAAAAGCGTGTGAGCTGGTTAAAACCCACCTCGCTAAGCGCGTCAAATATCACTTTTTAGCGGAACGCGTCGAAACCGCAGAAGAGTTTGAGCAAGCCAAAGCGGCGGGTTTTAAATTCTTTCAAGGCTACTTTTTTAGCAAGCCATTGGTGTCGCAAACCAAATACGTCAGTCCGGAGCAGGTGTTAGCGTTACAACTGTTTCGGGAAGTCTGCGCGCCAGAGCCGGATTTTGACCGCATTGAAAGCATCATTACGCAAGATGTGGCCTTGTCGTACAAGTTACTGCGTTTTGTGAATACCCAGATCACCACATTAGAGGTGGAAATCAGCTCGTTCCGTCAGGCGCTGATTTACCTTGGTCAAGACAAGCTGAAGCAATTTGTCTCTTTGGTGGTGGCGTCTTACATCTCAAGCAACAAACCGCGTGAGTTGTACAACCTCTCTTTGCAACGTGCCCAGTTCTGTGAGCTGATGTCGCGTTACCAACCTTTTTCTCATCTCAATGAGCAAGGCTTTATGGTCGGCTTATTGTCGATCTTAGATGCCATGCTCGACTTATCGATCGAAGCCCTGGTGAAGCAACTGCCGTTGAGTGATTCTGTGCAGCAAGCATTACTGCATCGTAAGGGTGAGTACGGCGTGCTGATCTCGCTAGAAGAATGCTACGAGCGAGCTGATTGGCATGGCGTCGAAAAGCTCTCGGGTCAGTTGGGTTTGTCATTCGATGAAGTCAAAGCCTCGTTAAGCGAAGCGGTTCGCTGGAGCCAAAGCGTCGTCACGGTCTAATTCTCTCTATTAGTATGAAACTTTTATGAAGGCAAGGGCGTGGCTCTTGACGCCTTGGCACAATTAAATAAACATATACGCATATCCATATATAGGTATGTTAACTATGCTTCCACATCAGTTTTTCAAGCTTTTATCTGACGAGACTCGTGTGCGCTGCTTAATGCTGGTGGCCCGCGAAGGAGAAATTTGCGTAGGTGATTTGGCGTTTGCATTGCAAGAGAGTCAGCCGAAAGTTTCTCGTCATCTTGCTCAGTTAAGATCGAGTGGCATTTTAGTCGATAAGCGTCAGGGACAATGGGTGTACTACGAGTTATCGCAGCAATTGCCAGGATGGATGCGCAAGTTGATTGAAGACTTAGTAGCATCGAATTGCTTGAAGCAAGAATACCAAGACGACATTACACGCTTGCACGATAAAAGTCGTGAGGCTTGCTGTTAACAGCGAACAAAGATTCAAGGTTGAAGATTAAAGGGTAAGACTATGACGATTAAAGTAGGGATTAACGGGTTTGGGCGCATTGGACGTTTGGCGCTGCGCGCGGCCTTCGATTGGCCAGAATTGGAATTTGTGCAAATCAATGATGTTGCGGGCGATGCAGCAACGTTGGGCCATTTATTGGAGTTCGACTCTGTTCAAGGCCGTTGGCACCATGAAGTGCAGGTTGAGGGAAATGAACTCGTCATCAATGGCAAGCGCATCGCGACGACACAGCATCGCGACATCGATGCAGTGAATTGGTCTGGTTGTGATGTCGTGATTGAAGCGACAGGCGTGCACCGCAAAACATCGTACCTTGACCAATATCTCGATCAGGGCGTGAAGCGAGTGGTGGTTAGCGCACCAGTGAAAGAAGAAGGCATTGCGAACATCGTTGTTGGCGTGAACGACCACATTTTCGATCCTGACAAACATCGTATCGTGACAGCGGCTTCGTGCACGACCAACTGCATCGCTCCAGTGGTAAAAGTCATTCATGAGAAATTGGGCATTGAGCAATCCTCTTTCACGACGATTCATGATTTGACCAATACGCAAACCATTTTGGATGCACCGCACAAAGATCTGCGTCGTGCCCGTGCGTGTGGTATGAGTCTTATCCCGACCACCACGGGCAGTGCGACTGCGATTGTGGAAATTTTCCCTGATTTAAAAGGCAAGATTAACGGCCACGCAGTGCGTGTACCGCTGGCGAATGCGTCACTGACAGACATCATCTTCGATGTGAAACGCGATACCACCGCAGAAGAAGTGAATGCTTTGCTGAAAGAAGCGTCAGAAGGTGAGCTAAAAGGCATTCTTGGCTTTGAAGAGCGTCCGTTGGTGTCGATCGATTACAAAGGCGATCAACGCTCAACCATCGTTGATGCACTCTCAACAATGGTCGTTGGCTCTCGCATGGTGAAGATTTACGCGTGGTACGACAATGAAATGGGTTACGCAACGCGCACCGCAGAATTGGTTCGTAACGTTGGTTTGGCTTAATAGGAGTTCACAATGTCTCATCCCACATGGCAATTAGATTTGGACTCTGGTGCATTAGTTTTAACACCGTGCCCGGGTACGAAAGGCGTCGATTTGCAAACGTCTTTACAGCAATTAAAAGAGCAGGGTGTTCAAGCCGTGGTTACGGCATTGGACAATGCTGAGCTAGCATCGAAAGACGTCGCGGATTTGGGTGAAGTTACCCAACAACTGGGTATGAAATGGTTCCAGATCGAGATTGAAGATGATTGCGCACCCAGTGAGGATTTCGCGGTGAAGTGGCAACAAGCTAGCCCTGAACTGCATGCGATTCTTGCTCAAGATGGCAAAGTTGCGATGCACTGCATGGGCGGCTCGGGTCGCACTGGTTTGTTCGCAGCTCACTTACTGCTAGAAAAAGAATGGACGCTGGACGATATCGTGCGAGAAGTTCAGGCACTGCGCCCAGGCGCGTTTACCAAACCAGTGCAGCTTGAGTACATCGAACGGGTGGCAAAAGACGCGTGATCAGCTTAAATAGCTTTTGGAACATCATGACCCAAAAGCTATTGTCTGGTTTTTATAATGGAATATAGCTCAGCGATAAAACGGAAGGTGATAGGTTAAGCTTTTGTTTTTATTGATTATTAATTTTCAATTATAAATGCCAGCGTGTTTGTAAACTCGAACTAAGGTTGTATCGCCTTATGGTTGGTGTACAGGTTAATCAGTATTTAGAACATGATGATCTAAATGCGTCTATCGCTGTACATAAGAGGTCAATATGATTTCTCAATTGAGCAAAAGTATTCGTCAGTACATGTTAGTGACGTTTAACTATTGGAACTTTACCGTAACCGACGGAGCGCTGCGTATGCTGGTGGTGCTCTATTTTCACGACTTGGGTTATTCAACGTTAGCCATTGCCTCGCTCTTTCTTTTCTATGAATTTTTTGGCGTGGTGACCAATCTGATTGGTGGTTGGTTAGGGGCCCGGTTAGGCCTGAACAAAACCATGAATATTGGCCTAGCGATGCAAGTGTTTGCGTTGTTAATGTTGGCAGTGCCCAACGCTTGGCTGACGATTCCTTGGGTGATGGCTGCGCAAGCTTTGTCTGGTATCGCTAAAGATCTCAACAAGATGAGTGCAAAGAGTGCGATTAAGACGCTAGTACCAGATGAGCAGCAAGGCGCACTTTACAAATGGGTGGCGATTTTGACGGGCTCGAAGAACGCACTCAAAGGGGCGGGTTTCTTTGTCGGTGGCTTGTTGTTGTCTTGGGTGGGTTTCCAAAACTCGATGTTTATTATGGCGAGTGTGCTCGCGGTAGTGTTCATTTGCAGCATGATCTGGCTAGAAGCCGACATGGGCAAAGCGAAAAATAAGCCTAAGTTTAGCCACATCTTTTCTAAGTCTGAATCGGTCAACATCTTGTCCGCAGCGCGCATGTTCCTGTTTGGTGCGCGGGATGTCTGGTTTGTGGTGGCTTTGCCGGTTTATCTCGGCAGCGTATTTGGCTGGGATCACTTGTGGGTTGGTGGCTTTTTAGCATCATGGGTGATCGCGTATGGCTTTGTGCAAGGTTTTGCGCCGCGCATTACGGGTAAAGCGCAGGGTCGCGTGCCTGATGGAAGTGCGGCATTAGTGTGGGCGGGGGTTCTTGCCTTAATCACGGGCGGGATTGCTTACGGAGTACAAATTGGTTGGCAGCCGGAAATCGTGATTGTGGTTGGGCTGATGATTTTTGGTGCGGTCTTTGCCATTAACTCTTCGCTGCATTCGTATCTGATTGTGAGCTATGCCAAAGGCGACGGCGTCTCGTTGGATGTCGGCTTTTACTACATGGCCAACGCCATGGGACGTTTGATTGGAACGGTATTGTCGGGGTGGATTTACCAAGAAGCTGGACTAGCGGCGTGTTTGTGGGTCTCTTTCGCTTTCTTGGCGCTGACAACGTTGATTTCGATTAAGTTGCCTAAAGCTAATATCGCCACGGCTTAGTTCTGATGAATGTGATGGGTTGAACAGAACATCGTGAATAAAAATGGCTCCAATCGGGAGCCATTTTTTATGTCTGCATATTATGAGCAGAAGCGTCCAAGTTTTGCAGGTTGCGTCATCTTGATTTCGTCGTCTAACGAGCGGTAGACAATCGTATTCCAGATTTCGCCATTATCCATTTCAAATTCAATCGCGTAATTCATGCCGCTTACCACCTGAGTGCGAACACTGAGGATTTGCTTTAACTTAGCGGAAGTGTTCATTTGCGCGAGTACCACATCAAGCAATGGTTGCGCTTCATCGGTCATGTCACTTTGCGACCATCCGCCGGGCAGTTTTTCTAAGTTACAGATTGGGTTCGCTTCCTGTTGCGATTGGGCAGGCGCCTCGGTCTCTTCCTTTTGATTACATCCAGCTAAAGCCACTACACATACGAGTGACGCCAATAATGTTTTCTTCATAACAAGACCTTTCTTTGTAATGTGCTCAGTATCCTAGGGGGTTCTGTTCATTATATCTGTTTCATATTCGAGAAAGTGTTGGTCACATATCGCTTCGTTTCAATTGATTCTGTTCAGCAGTATTTATCGGTTAAATACAATTAACAGGTCATTGTTGGGTTAAAAATAAGCAAAAACAGATTGTTAACTATTTAATTGAGTGAAAATTGCCCTATGCTATAAACGATAAGCGATCCAAGGTAGGAAAGGATATGAGAGAAAGGGTTCTGTTTTTTGATTTATTGCGCTGCGTCGCCGCAGTGGCCGTGATCGCTATTCATGTCTTGGCGCCTTATCGAAACGAGTTGGGCGTGATCCCAATGGACCAATGGCTCACCGCCGTTGGAGTGAACAGCGTGACCCGATGGGCGGTGCCGGTATTTATTTTGATTACGGGCGCTCTGATGCTCAGTGATACACGTCCTTTTGATGGCAAGTATTACGTGAAGCGGCGTTTGGGGAAGGTGTTGGTGCCTTTTCTAATTTGGTCGACGTTCTACGCGTATCTGTCGGGTTGGACGGCACAAGGATTCGATTTTGAAACCGTCAAAGAAGTGCTGAGTAATAGTCCGTTTCATGCCACCTATTACCATTTAGGCTTCTTCTATTACTTTATTCCACTGTATTTCGTGATTCCTCTATTCCAATGGATGGCTCGTAATGTCGATGACAATGTCCTCTATACCTATCTGGCTTTTTGGATGTTCACTAGCACGTTATTCCTGTTCAAGATTGATGGGCCATGGAGTAACCAAATGTGGCTCTATATGGGCTATCTGCCTTTGGGCTATGTTCTGTTTCAAAAAGTGCCACTAAATCGTTCTATGGTGACGTTGTTCACTGGGTTTGGATTGGTGGCGTTAGCCGTGACATTCACCATGGTGGTGACCAACAGTTTGGAAGCGGAGAAATACACCGTGGGGCGTTGGTTGTCATACAAAACATTGAACGTGATTTTGGCGGCATCGATGATTTTTATGCTGTGTCGGTATTTTGGGGAAGGGTTGCCGAAGAACGTGCAGAAAGTGGTGAGTTTTATCAGCCAGCACAGCTTGGGCATTTACTTACTTCACCCAATCTTCTTATGGCCGATGAAAGAGTTCGGTTGGTATACCGGTCATCCAGCATGGGTGATCCCTGTGTGGATTGTGTTAAGTGGGGCGGGAGCCTTGGCGATGAGTTATTTGTTCTCGAAATCAGCCAAGACTCGTTGGTTACTGCCGTAAGTTAGCGTTTGATGGCGAAATGTAGGAATTTGTCGCCGCAGTAGGTCAGGGTGCCTTTATCGCCTGGATTAAGCGCGTGGTAATAGTGCACGCCAATTTGGAATTCTCGTTTCGGGCCGATTGGGCCACGTTGCACATAAATCCAATATTCTTGGTCGTCCTGTCCCGGCTGCGCATCCGGCACATCGATCGCTTGTTTGTCTAAAATAGTGACTTGAACACTTTGTTCTGGCGCATCTTCACCAACGTAATGTTTGCTGTAGAAACGAAAGAACACCCATGCGCCAAGGGCGATGAGGGCAAAAATGGCCAAGATAAGTGAGATTGGCATGATAACCTCCAATGTTTCATTGGGCCCTATTCTACAGAACTCCCTGATTAAACTATGAGTTGAGATAAACTATTCGTGATCTAATAAAAGGGGTGTAGATTTTATTCGGCGGACTTCACAGTTTATATGCGTGCAAGGGCACAATTTGAAAGGAAAATTGCACTTAACCGCTCGAAAAAGCTCTAAATTTATAGAAGAATGAAATGACTAACGAAGGGAAGGTCAGTAAAGGAGGGTTACGATGTCAGATATCGAAAAAGTAGTCATGCGTACCCGAACGATCGAAAAGCTTTTGCGTACTCAATATCACGCAGAAGGGAAAGGGTTGCACCAACTTATCAGCAGTTGTGAAGAGCGCTTACCTCATGATGTGATCGCGAAATTGCGTTTTATCGCCACTGTGCGTAATAAAGTCGTGCATGAGGACAACTATAAGCTGGATGATCGAAAAGGTTTCATGGCAGCGTGTGATGACTGTGAAAAAGAGTTAACGCCAAGAAGTTCCCGTTTTATTTGGCGAACCGCTATTTTGCTAATGGCGCTAATCACACTCGCTGCACTCGGTTTTTACTACATGCATTGGGACATCTTGTCAGAGCACATACAGTAAACCTAAAAATTGAGAAATAAAAAAGGACGCGAAAGCGTCCTTTTTTATTTTTTAATCAGTAGCTTAGTACATCATTGGCAGTGTCATTAAACCCACAACCACTGCAATCATAACCAGCCCTTGTTTTTGAGAAGATGAAATCATAACACTACCTCTTAAATCTTTGATGAACTCGATGGAGTAAATATAGCACTGTTTTTGGCTGTTGATCAACGTATCTGTAGAAAACTTTTCAAAACTCATACTTAACTTGGCTGTTTTTACTTTAAATTGACCAATAAAACAGTGTTTTTTGGGCTGTATTTAAAGTGTTCGCTTTGGGTCTTAATTATGCTTTTGTGTTTTAAGTTATTGATTTTAATGTGTTATAAATGGTTAATAAGTGGCTGTTATATTGTTTTTTGTCTCAGTTTGGTGGTTGATTTGGTATTTTGTCTGTATTTCTCAAAAGTTGAGAAAAGTGAGTGTTGTGCTATGGCGGTGGTTAATGAAGGCACTAGGATGGTGCAAGAATTTCTTATCTGATGAGAAAATCTGGCAAGGAAGTATAATTGGTGGGTCGTGGAGCGGCTAATGGTGTTTTTGCCCTCATTAACGTTAATGTGTTTTTATTTATCATTGGGTTACGTTGTTTTAATGATATTTTTAATACAAACAAATCTACTTGGAGAGTGATGTTTAGATGGGCTTATCATGGCATTCTTTCCCATATCAGGATGAATAGGGGTAACCAGACTTTTTGTGGTTGATGTTTGTCCGTGTTGATGGTCATACACACAAGTTGGCTTTTTTACACACACTATGAAATCTTGTGAACACTAACCACGAATTCCAATCCACATTATTTTTGCTAGCGCTAGAGAGGGTTACAAAATGTTTCGAATCGCTAGCGAGATCCAACTTTCGTAGATTGTGTCTTTACATCAAAACTGGTCTACCTAGACTAGCGGCGAGTTTAAGTAAAAGGTATGTACGGCATGTGGAGTTGGCTGGCGATAGGGTTATCAGGTATGTATTCCGTGTTGGGTGCAAAGCAAGCGAACCCGACACAATCCTTAGTGTTTAAAATTTTTACGCTATTACTTCTTCTTATTTTGGTGCTAACCCAAGGGCCGTCGGCCGATCACAGCTACTGGATTGCTGGTGGTTTGGTGGTTTCTATGTTCGCCGATACGCTGCATTCGTTTAAAACACGTAAGCTGATCTATTTTGCTGCCTATCTCGCAGCGCAAGTGTGCTACAGCAAATCTTTTTGGGTTCAGCTCAATGGCGATATTGTGTGGTGGTTGTTGGCTTTGTTGCTTGCCGCCAGTATCGTGGCGTTTTTCCTTCTTTTACCGCAGTTAGATTCGCTCGTTTTTCCCGTTGTGACTATGGGCATAATGCTAGTGCAGCTCGCTTGGGCAGCCGGTGAGGTTTGGCTGCAAACGCCTAGCTACGCGAATGCCATTGGCTTTAGTGGTACCGTCATCATGACGTATTCCGCGCTCGCTTACGCCATACACGGATTCCGTAAACCAATGAAGCGCGCGTATGTTTGGGTAAGTGGTAGCTACTTCCTTGCTCATGCACTCATTGTTGCTTCTATCATTTACTAACGTAAGTCAAAGCAGTGCTCGACGATTTCAGTACACTGGTCGGGTTCTATTTGCTAACTGGAGTTAATGATGAGTGACATTCATGCTCACAACTTACTAAACCTACTACGTGAAACCCCAATGAGCCGCGACGAGCTCGCACAACATTTTGGCGCAGACGTACGTTTTCATACCTGTAAGTTGAATGATCTAGACTTAGATGCATTGCTAACCTTTTTATTACAGCGCGATAAGGTTCGCGAACTCGAAGGCAAGTTCGTCGTCAACATGGCGCGTATTTGCAACCATTAAGCGGCGTCTGAGGTTGTTTCGGTAATCGAGGGCGAATTATCTGATTTCGCCCTTAGCCGTATACTCGCACAATCTCCTTACTATACACTGGTCGCCATTTTTTTCGTCGAGGCCAGAACATGGATATTCTTTCTGCAGCGACCATGCTGTTTCTTATCATGGACCCTCTTGGCAATTTGCCCATTGTGTTGTCCATTCTTAAACACATCGATCCCAAACGTCGTCGTAAGGTGCTCATCCGCGAGCTGATTTTTGCCTTGTTGATTTTGATGTTGTTCTTGTTCGCCGGACAAAGCATCTTGAGCTTTTTGCACGTACAGCCGGAAACTTTGAGTATCTCTGGTGGCATCATCTTATTTATCATCGCAATTAAGATGATTTTCCCAAGTGCAGGGAGCATCACCGGGTTAGCTGCGGGTGAAGAGCCGTTTATTGTGCCGATGGCGATTCCAATGATTGCCGGCCCATCAGTGATTGCCGCGTTGCTTCTGCTTTCTTCCCAGCATCCCGACAAACTGGTCGAACTCTCAGCGTCGGTGGTGATTGCGTGGGGCGCGACCTTCTTTATTTTGATGTTCTATGGCTTTTTCAATCGTCTGTTGGGCGAACGCGGTCTGAAAGCGGTGGAACGCTTGATGGGCTTGTTATTGGTGATGATTTCCACCCAGATGTTCCTAGATGGTGTGAAAAGCTATTTGGGATAAATCAAAGACAACAAAAAGCCGCTCTAGTGAGCGGCTTTTCTTTATAACGATGTTTACATCATGTGTTTACGACGAATGTCGAGCAGGGCAAAAATACCAAAAATCAAAATGGAGTACTTTTCCCAACTGCTCATCTGAATCTTATCGCCAAATGCACCAATGAAGATCGCCATTTGCAAACCGTGCATGATGAACAAGAAGGCTGTCATGATGTACAGCGCAATCGCAGCATTACCTGGAAATGGCATCACAATGTTCAGAATCAAAACCAGCCAAACAAAGGCAATCGCCGCTTTAGCTAGGATAAGTAGTGCTTTCATTTAAGTGTCCTTTTAAATCGAGGCGTTAGGCTGAGGTACGTTCATACAAACGGTAACTGACTTGGCCTGCGGTTTTTTCTCTGTGCAGGTGCCAATTTTCCGGAAGCCCAGCAATGCTCAGCTCTTTTTCCGTTTCAATATAAATCATTGCGTCTTCTGCAAGCCAACCGTTTTGCTCTAGCAAGGTCACGGTTTCATCCAATAGTCCCTTACGGAAAGGTGGATCGATGAAAACCACGTGATGTGGTGTGCCTGGTTGTTTCAGAAAGCTCAAGGCATCGGTGTTCACCACTTGGATATTAGTGGCTTTCAACGACGCGACGTTTTTTTGTAACTGCTGAAAAGCTTGCGGGTTGAGCTCAATCATGGTCACGAGTTCTGCTTGGCGTGAAGCCGATTCAAAACCTAAACCACCAGAGCCAGCAAATAAATCGAGGCATTTTGCTTGCGGCACATCTTGTGCTAACCAGTTAAACAGGGTTTCTTTCACGCGGTCAGTGGTTGGACGCAAACCTTCAGCGTCATGAACAGGGAGTTTTCTGCCTCTCCATAAACCACTAATAATGCGAACAAAGCCCGTTGTTGGCTTTTTTTGTGATGTGTTTTGCTGGCGACGTCTTACCATAGATTTTTTGACCGCTAATAAAGTGATACTATACCCAATCGCCCAAGCTTTGAGCTTGGATACAGCCCAGAAAATTCAAGATGACAGAGTGTAACACTAATAAGATTAGAATCACCTAATTGGAAAGTTTTCACAACTTTGTCATTAGCCTTTTTTAGACAGATAATAATCTTGTCAAAAAAGAGTCATTAATAGATAAAAAGACAATCTAGGATAGCCCCAGATGACGGAAAAAAAGAAGCGCGGATTACTTTCGTGGCTAGGTTTTGGTGACGAAGAACAAAGCCCAAAACCAAAAACTGAAGAAACAGTAACAGAAGAAGCAGTGGAAGCGCCTTCTGAAGAACAGCAAACCGAAGAGGTTGCTGAGCAAGCGCAACAAACTCAAGAGCTTGAACAAGAGCCAGAAAAAGCTGAGGCTGCCCCAGCAGAAGCAGAAGCAGAAGCAGAAGCAGAAGCAGAAGCAGAAGCAGAAGAGCCACAAGTACCGGTTGCGCCTCGTATTCAAGAGCAAGAAAAGCCGACAGAAAGCTTCTTCGCTCGCCTTAAGCGCAGCCTAAGCCGTACGAAAGCAAACATCGGTGCTGGTTTCTTTGGTCTGTTCAGCGGTAAAAAAATCGATGACGACCTATTTGAAGAGCTAGAAGAACAACTGCTCATTGCCGATGTGGGCATGGACACCACCACAAAAATCATCAACAACCTGACAGAAAAAGCCTCTCGAGGTGATCTGAAAGATGGCGAAGCCCTTTATGGTCTGCTGAAAGAAGAAATGGCGGAGATTCTATCTAAAGTAGAACAGCCTCTAGAGATCGACAGCAGCAAAACACCTTACGTCATCTTGATGGTTGGTGTGAATGGTGTGGGTAAAACCACCACCATCGGTAAACTTGCGAAGCAGTTCCAAAGCCAAGGCAAGAAAGTGATGTTAGCGGCTGGCGATACTTTCCGAGCGGCTGCAGTTGAGCAGCTGCAAGTGTGGGGCGAGCGTAACAATGTTCCTGTGATCGCGCAGCATACTGGCGCAGACAGCGCATCGGTTATCTACGATGCGATTGAAGCGGCAAAAGCGCGTGGCGTCGATGTGGTTATCGCCGATACGGCGGGTCGTCTACAAAACAAAGCCAACCTAATGGAAGAGCTACGCAAGATTGTGCGTGTGATGAAGAAAATTGATGATTCTGCACCACATGAAATCATGCTGACGCTGGATGCGGGTACTGGCCAAAATGCGATTAGCCAAGCGAAACTTTTCAGTGATGTAGCTCCTCTAACCGGGATTACATTGACTAAGCTGGATGGTACAGCGAAAGGCGGCGTTATTTTCGCTATCGCTGATCAGTTTAGTATTCCAATTCGCTACATTGGTGTTGGCGAAGGCATTGAAGACTTGCGTCCTTTTGAAACTCAAGAGTTTATCGACGCTTTGTTTAGCCGTGAAGAGTAATTGAAGTTAGAGGAAATCAACGGTGATCAAATTTCAACAAGTGAGTAAAGCTTACCGAGGTGGTCGACAAGCACTACAAAAAGTCGATTTTCACCTGAGGCGCGGAGAAATGGCGTTTTTAGGCGGGCACTCCGGCGCCGGTAAAAGTACCTTGTTGAAATTGATATGTGCGATAGAGCGTCCGACCGATGGCAAAATCCATTTCAATGGTCACGACATCACGCGCATTCCAAGCAAAGACATTCCATTTTTGCGCCGCAATATTGGGATTGTCTTTCAAGACCACCGTCTATTAATGGATCGCAGTGTGTACGACAACGTCGCACTGCCGATGCGTATTGAATCGATTTCCGAAACTGAAATTAAGCGTCGCGTTTCTGCGGCGTTAGACAAAACGGGCTTACTCGATAAAGCCCGTTGTTTGCCGAGCCAGCTCTCTGGTGGTGAACAACAACGCGTTGGTATTGCCCGTGCAGTGGTAAACCGACCAACGTTATTAGTGGCAGATGAGCCAACGGGTAACCTTGATCCAGAATTATCCAACCGTGTGTTGCGTTTATTCGAAGAATTTAACCGTGCGGGCGTGACCATCCTACTTGCTACGCACGATGTTGGGTTAGTAAACACTCGCCCACAATATCGTCATTTTGAATTGAACCAAGGCTTCCTAAGTGAGGTAGAAGACTATGGCAGGTAACAAGCACTCCCAAAAGAAAGGGAAAGGCCGCAGTGCCAAGCGTGCAAATACCGATGGTTTTTTCTCTGTCCATGCAAAACAAGCAAAATCCTCTTTTAGCGCCTTATGGCAACGACCACTAGGCAACATTCTGACTCTAGCGGTGATCTCCATGGCACTTGCCATGCCAGCTTGTTTGTATCTATTGGGCAAAAACGTGGCAGGCGCTGCCGAAGATGTGGCATCTCCCTCGCAAGTTAGTGCTTACTTAGTGGAAGGCATGCCGGATGCGCGTGTGATGGTTCTCAAAGATCAAATTGAAACTTGGCCTCTTGTAAAAGAAGTGGAATATATTTCTCCACAGCAAGGTTTGGCCGATTTAAGCCAGTACGCGGGTTTTGACCAAGCACTGAGCTTGCTAAGCGGTTATGCATTACCAGGCGTGTTGGTGATTACGCCAGAATCTGATATCAAAACAGACATTCAAGCCCTAGCAAAAGAAGTAGGTCAACAACAAGATGTGACCGATGTTAGGCTAGATGAAGACTGGCTTGCGCGCTTAAATGCCATCAAAACACTAGCAGGCATTATTGTCGTGACTCTGACAATCCTAATGTTGGGTGCGGTATTTTTAATCGTTGGTAACACATTACGTTTTAATGTACTGGCGAATAAAGAAGAGATTCAAACCATGAAGCTTATCGGTGCGACCGACGGCTTCATTTTGCGTCCGTACCTATACACAGGTATGTGGTTTGGTGTATTAGGTGCAGTCATTGCGTGGTTTGTCACGGCGTTAGTGACTATTGTGATGAACAGCGCCGTAGAAGATCTTGCCGCGTTGTACGACAGCCAATTCCGTTTGATTGGCCTAAGTTGGGATGAATCTTTGCTGCTGATTATCACCGGTAGTCTTTTAGGTTGTATTGCCGCGCGCATTTCAGCGCAGCGTCACTTAAAAGAAATTGAACCAGTTTAAGTGATGAAGGTCTTATACTTGGAATTTATTAGCACAAGCTAATTTTTACCTCTTGTTTAGACCAATTGTTTATGGATAATTGCTCGCCCTTCTTGAAACTTGTTCATTTTGAGTTCAAGATATCGAAGCTAAATTGCAATGTAATGCTCCAGATCAGAGATTGATGAGGAATTGAATGACAAAAGAAGCGTATCCGATGGCTCTAGTCACGCAAGATAGCCTTGATAGCTATATTCGCTCTGTAAACAGCTACCCAATGCTGACAGCAGATGAAGAGCGTGAACTGGCAGAACGATTACACTACAAAGGTGAGATTGAGGCTGCGAAAGGCCTGATCCTGTCACACCTAAGATTCGTTGTTCACGTTGCTCGAGGTTACTCAGGCTACGGTTTGCCAATGGCAGATCTAGTACAAGAGGGCAATATCGGTCTAATGAAAGCCGTTAAACGTTTTAACCCAGAAGTGGGCGTACGTTTGGTGTCTTTTGCTGTTCACTGGATCAAAGCAGAGATCCATGAGTACGTACTACGTAACTGGCGTATCGTTAAAATTGCAACAACTAAAGCGCAGCGTAAATTGTTCTTCAATCTACGCAAATCGAAAAAACGCTTAGGTTGGTTTAACAATGGCGAAGTCGAAACCGTAGCTCGTGAGTTGGGCGTAGAACCTTCCGAAGTTCGCGAGATGGAATCACGTCTTGCGGCGGTCGATTCAACGTTTGATATGCCAACTGACGATGATGACAGTGCGACTAGCTCATACACTGCACCGATGCTGTACCTAGAAGACAAATCATCGGACGTGGCTGACAACATCGAAGCTGCAAACTGGGAAATGCACACCAATAATCGTCTTGGTCACGCACTAGCAAGCCTAGATGAGCGTAGCCAACGCATTGTGCGCTCTCGTTGGTTAGACGATGAGAAAGCAACATTGCAAGACTTGGCTGATGAGTTTGGCGTTTCTGCAGAGCGTATTCGTCAGTTAGAAAAGAATGCGATGAAGAAGCTGAAACTGGCCGTTGGTGAGTTCTAACTTCAGCCTCTAATATAAAGTAAGATTTTCATAGAAAGCCGAGATCATGTGATCTCGGCTTTTTTATTTTCGATCGAAAATAGATAGCGTTTGCGATCTAAATTTTCTGTGCTACCTGTGCATAACTCTGTGAAGTAATTATTTATCAACTGTTCGAAACCCAGACAAAATAAGGGTGATAGCGGTTTTGTCGCTTGGGGATAGTTATAAATATACACACAGCTAGATCAGGATCATCACTACATCTTGTGGATCAAAAGATCCAAATATACTTTATCAACGCAATTCACAGCTTTATCCACAAATGGTTGGAATGTGTACAATTTTAAAAGCCCTGATTATCCTTGTGTCTAAGTTTGCCACTGGATAGGTTACAATGGCGGCAGTATACCCAAATGACTTTTTCCGACTTAATACACCGAGCAGCATAGTGTTTAGTTCGGGTACCAAGGTTATTTGGGTATATTCATAACGACAAAATGAGAAAGTAAATGGACCAGTTTCAGCATATCGATGTACAAGGTGCACAGGCTTTGCTTGAGCAGGGCGAGGCAAAGCTTGTAGATATTCGTGATCCTCAATCGTTTGCCGTGGCACATGCTGAGTCGGCTTATCATCTAACCAACGATACGATTGTGGCGTTTATGGAAGATGTAGAGTTTGAACAGCCGATCCTCGTGATGTGTTATCACGGAATTAGCAGCCAAGGCGCAGCGCAATATTTAGTTAACCAAGGCTTCGAACAGGTGTACAGTGTAGACGGTGGCTTTGAAGCCTGGCAGCGAGCACAACTACCGATAGTGAGAAGTTAATGAAGAGATTGGTAACGTTAAATAATCCACGCATGGCGCAAGCCTTTATCGATTATATGGCCTCTCGTCAGATAGATATTGAGATGATGCCCGAAGGTGAAGGACAATTTGCACTTTGGCTTACGGACAGCCAGCATGAAGTTGAGGCAGAAGCCGAACTGAAGCAATTTTTGGCGAATCCATCCGCTAGCAAATACAGCGCCGCTTCCTGGGACGTTGCCGATACTCGTAAGAGCCAATTTCATTACGCTAGCCCAAGCATCATGGGAATGATCAAAGCCAAAGCCGGTCCAGTGACCTTATTGATCATGACCGTATGCGCCGTGATTTATGGTTTGCAGATGTTAGGCTTTGGAAATGGGGTATTTGCTCTGTTGCACTTTCCCGCGTTTGAAGGCCAGCAATGGCAATTGTGGCGTTGGGTGAGTCATGCATTGCTGCATTTCTCGGTGACACACATCATCTTTAACTTGTTGTGGTGGTGGCAACTTGGTGGCGATATTGAACGTCGACTTGGTTCTGGCAAGTTACTGCAAATCTTTGTGGTGTCTGCGGCACTCTCTGGTGCTGGTCAGTTCTATGTTGAAGGTGCAAACTTCGGCGGGTTATCTGGTGTTGTGTACGCGCTACTCGGTTATTTGTGGGTTTTGGGTTACCGCTTACCTCATTTAGGTTTAACGCTGCCGAAATCCATCATTGGTTTTATGTTGGCGTGGTTGGTACTTGGTTTTGTGCAACCGTTTATGGCCATTGCCAATACGGCTCACTTAGCTGGCTTGTTGGCCGGGATGGCGATTGCGCTGTTCGACTCGGGCAAGCAGAAATACCAACAACAAGCGTGATAGCAAAAACAAAAAAAGACCGCTCGAAAGCGGTCTTTTTGTATCTAAAGCAGCGTTACTTACTGATAGAGGTATTTGGTAAACAGCAAATCAGCAATGACGGTTTTCCCGGTCTCTGGCAGTAAGGTTTCGTTTAGCTCTTTTACCAACGTTTTGCGTAGGTCTTCTCGGCCAGAAAGCGACTTGATCGTATCTTCGGTTTGTTTGCCTAGGAGCTCGATGACCGCATCGCGAATCAAGGGTTGATGGTGCTCAACAATCGCTAGGTCTTGTTGGCTCATCACCATGATGTCGATACGCACTTGTACATAGCCTAATTTTTTACCTTTGGTGTAAAAGTTAGTGGTTAAATCTGGCTCTAGGGTGAAGTACGCTAATTTTGGTCCAGTCTCTTCCGTTTCAGCCCAACTTGGTGCGGAGATCAGGATTGTTAACGCAAAAATAATTTGGGCTACATAACGTTTGTACATATTTCTAACTTTTCTTTCTCTGGATCGCGATATTCGAATCGCTTCAGTCTTGATACAATAGACCGTCTATAACAAATAACGGAACTTACGGTTTCAATAAGACGGTAAGTTGTTGCTTTATTGTACGCATAAAGCCTCCAATTGAATACTAGTATGAATCAGCCAACATCACTCTATCTTGCTTCTTTATTGGAAGTAGAGTGGCAAAAGCCCGAAGAATTTGAATTTCCAAACGAATTTGCCAAGCATTGGCTGGAAGAACAAGGGTCTTTGTCACGTCGTTTAAAGCAGCACTGTCAGGAATTGACGGTAGAACTGCTGCAAAATCATATCGTCACAGCGAAGACACTGAAATCGGATGAAAGTCAGTTACTGTCTGAGCAAGATTGCCTCCTAAGAGAGGTCGTCCTGTGTGGAGACTACTGCCCTTGGGTTGTTGGTCGTACTTTGATCCCACGTACTACGTTGGTCGATCAGCAATACGACTTAGCGCAGCAAGGCGATATCCCACTAGGGCTCACCGTCTTTAGCGCTGATAATGTCGAGCGCGACTCGCTACAAATGGGTTGGGTTCACTTGCCTCAAGGTCGTTTTCTCGCACGACGCTCAAGGTTGTGGATGAATCACAAACCTATGTTAGTCGCTGAGTTATTCTTATCGAATTCACCTATTTACGCCAAGGAGAGAGTGTAAATGTCCGCAGAAAAAGCCAAAGCATATTGGCAGCTGATGCGAATGGATCGCCCAATTGGTTCACTATTGTTGTTGTGGCCAACGGTTTGGGCTCTGGTCATTGCAGCCCAAGGCATACCGAGTTGGGATGTGCTCATTGTATTTGTGTTGGGTGTATTTTTAATGCGTAGCGCAGGCTGTGTCATTAACGATTTTGCAGACCGCAAAGTCGATGGTCATGTGAAGCGTACTAAACAGCGTCCATTGCCTTCGGGTAAGGTCACGGCGAAAGAGGCGATTAGCTTATTTTTGGTTTTGGCCGTGAGCTCATTCTTACTTGTTTTGACTATGAACCCCTTAACGATTCAGCTCTCTTTTGCGGGCCTTGTCTTAGCCTTTATCTACCCTTTTATGAAGCGTTACACGCATATCCCGCAGCTGTTTTTGGGATTAGCGTTTAGCTGGGCGATTCCTATGGCATGGGCGGCACAAACCGGTGAGCTACCAGTGATGGTTTGGTTTGTGTTTGTGATTAATGCATTGTGGACGATTGCCTACGACACTCAGTATGCAATGGTGGATCGCGATGACGATTTAAAAATCGGTATCAAATCGACAGCGATTCTGTTCGGTCGTCACGACAAGTTAATTATTGGAGTGTTACAGTTAGTGACGTTGGCGATGTTGGTGGGGCTAGGGCAGTTTTATCAATTAGGCCAAAGTTACTACTGGACGGTTCTGATTGCCGCATCATTGTTTGTTTATCAGCAGCACTTGATCCGCCACCGCGAGCGCGATTTGTGTTTCAGAGCTTTCCTTAACAACAACTACGTTGGCATGGTGATAGCGATAGGTTTATTAGTCGCGTTCTGGTAATCAATCTGAAGATCAAAAAAGGCATCCAATTGGATGCCTTTTGTTTTTTTGTGTTTGTTATGCCTGAAGTTGGTGGATACTTTCTTCGATGGTCAACTTCACTTCTGGGTACAGCAGCGTAAACAGTAGCTTGGCAAATTTCTGCGTTTTCTTCTTATCGCAGTTACCGTCGCTATCGAGGTACTCTTGCTGTTTGAGCGTATTGAACATGGCGGTAAACACACCTTTGTCGAAGAACTCCGGCGCGTTGATACCGTGCAGGCGACCTAAACGTTGCGCGATGTCTTGGCTCTTCTGTTCCAGATCCGATTTACCCAATTCAGGGTACGCAACCAATAGGTTCATGGCGATGGAGTAACGCTGCAGCGTCTCAGTAATCGTGCGACCAAGTAGAACCAGCGGTTGGTTGTTTGATTGGTTGATGTCCAATTTGTTGCCATCAAGACAGATCATTTTCTGTTCGGCAAACTCATTCAACGTTTTCACCACAAGGTCGTTTAAATCTTCTTCTTGGTAGCTTAGGAACAGCTCTTTCTTCAAGAATGGGTAGATTTGCGCGACGTTCTCTTGGATTTTCTCCACGGTGAGATTGCGCTGACGAATAATCATCTGAGCAATCAACGATGGCAGCGCAAACAAGTGAATGATGTTGTTGCGATAGTAAGTCATCAGAATCGATTGGCTACGATCAAGAGAAATGATGTCGCCCATGCTGTCTGTTTCAATCACAAACTTATCTAACGAGATAGCGTGATCAACCAACTCTTCAGCACTTTCCGTTGGGATGGTTGAAGTGCTTGAGTATGGGTTGTTCTTCAGTAGCTTCAAGTAGCACTCAATCTGATTGATCAGAGAATCACGAGACAGTGCACGTTGACGAGAAGCCAACAAGGCCGTTGCACAAAGCGTTAAGGCGTTTGCCGCTGCCGCATCGTTAATGTGCGTCATCATCTTGTTCGCTAGCTCATTGACCACAGGGTTCATCCATTGTGGTTTGCTACCGCCCATGCTATCGATGTCTTTTGTCCACTCTGGCGCGTGCTCGTTAAGGTATTGGTTGAGCTGAATTGGCTCACCGAAGTTCACGTAGCCCAAACCAAAGTTACGCAGTTTACGTAGAGTGCGCAGAACAAGACCTGCGTTCTCTTTCTCTTTACGTTTACCGCGCAGTTCTTTGGCGTAAGTGCCTACTTCCATTACGTGCTCGTAACCGATGTAAACCGGTACCAGCGTTACGGGGCGGTTTAGACCACGCAGCATCGCTTGAATCGTCATGGCCAACATACCCGTTTTCGCTTGCAGTAAACGACCGGTACGTGAGCGACCACCTTCGCTGAAGTACTCTACCGAGTAGCCTTTTGCAAACAGCTCGGCTAGATACTCGCGGAAAATCGTGGAGTACAGTTTGTTGCCTTTAAAGCTACGACGAATAAAGAATGCACCACCACGACGGAAAATCGGACCCGCAGGGAAGAAGTTCAGGTTGATACCCGCAGCAATGTGCGGTGGCACCATACCTTCATGGTACAGAACGTAAGACAGCAGTAGGTAGTCCATGTGACTACGGTGACACGGCACGTAAACGATCTCATGGCCATCTTGCGCCAAGCGACGCACTGTCGAAGCGTTGTTGATGTGCAGGCCTTGATACAGTTTGGTCCACAGCCAGCTCAGGATGCGATCGCCGTTTTTCACCAGACCGTATGAGAAGTCGGCTGCGATTTCATCCATGATGTCATGGGCTTCTTTGCGCGCTTTCTCAATCGAAATGTCTTTGCTTTTTGCCTCGTCTTCAATCGCTTGTTCAATTGCAGGTGACTTTAACAGGCGAGCAAATAGCACTTGGCGTTGCGGTAGGTTTGGACCTGATGCCGCCAATTTTTGACGAGAAAAGTGGATACGTGCCACGCGCGCTAATTTATGCGCAATAGCACTGTCT
The DNA here is from genome assembly GCF_054850435.1 of Vibrio sp. RC2502. Lineage (NCBI taxonomy): Bacteria > Pseudomonadati > Pseudomonadota > Gammaproteobacteria > Vibrionales > Vibrionaceae > Vibrio > Vibrio sp. RC2502. The sequence continues at coordinate 3,168,975 of NZ_CM141453.1, read as the reverse complement.
GTACCGTGAGAATCCGCCATATAACGCAGTGAAACCACCGGGCTAAAGCGCACCAAACAGTCACGACCTGCTGCCATTACCGCTTTCGCTTTTTGTGGCCCATTCATTGGTTGCAGGTACGGGCGATGGTTCTCTTCTTTACCTGGTTTGCGTCCCCAAAGTACGGTCGCTGGGATCATCTGCACATCAAGCTCGCTATCAAGCTTGTGCAGTTCCAGCAGCTCAGTAAATAGAGAAACAGAATCTGTCGGGATGTCGTTGTCATTACCCATCACGGTTGGACGTGAGGCAATAAAGACGAAACGATTAAGTGTTTTGCCATTGATTTCCAGCGGACTGAGCGGGTCTGGTAACCCAAGGCTCATGGCTTGTTTTTGCAGTGTCAGCAAATCCACGTTCGAACGGAACGGCAAGGCATACACAATCGGCTTAGTTAGGTCGATGTTGAGATCGTCAATCGGATTCGATGGGATTGTGGTGCCCTTTACCATTACCGATAAAGGTAGTTTTAGTAATGAACGTGAAAATGATTGTCCAGAAGACATAAAGTTCACAGCCTCAATAGGTATTCAAACAGGCCCAACCTTAGTTCTGTGTCCGCGTGGCTCAACTTCTTGGCAAAGAAATGAGTACGGCAATAGAAATAAGCCTAGGCAATAAATTTTAAGCGCAGCAAGGATACCAGAAACTGGTCAAACCTTTTAATTTTATTGAGTGGAAATTAGTCGAACTCCTAAGTTGTTGCTTTACTTTGATTAACTTCAGGCACGGTGTTTTAAACGCGCTTTGCGCCACAGTTTGTGGGCAAGTTCAGAAAGCGCAGCAAATAAATTAAAAAACAACCAATTGGGTTTCCATTTGACCATTTACTGGATATACTCACAGTTAACTGTATAAAAAGACAGGTGAGACATGAAGCCGTTAACGCCACGCCAACAACAAGTCTTCGATTTGATTAAAAGCAAAATCGATGACACCGGAATGCCACCAACTCGTGCAGAGATTGCGCGTGAGCTTGGCTTCCGCTCTGCGAATGCCGCAGAGGAACACCTAAAAGCGCTTGCTCGTAAGCAAGCCATTGAAATTATTCCGGGCGCATCGCGTGGGATCAGAATCCTGCTTGAAGATGCGGCCAATGACGAACAGGGCTTGCCTCTGATTGGTCAAGTCGCTGCGGGTGAGCCGATTCTGGCTCAAGAGCACGTAGAAGCGCACTACCAAGTTGACCCTGCGATGTTCAAGCCGCAAGCGGATTTCTTACTTCGTGTAAATGGCGAAAGTATGAAAGACATCGGTATTATGGACGGTGATTTGCTTGCTGTGCACAAAACACAAGATGTTCGCGATGGTCAGGTTGTCGTTGCTCGTGTTGATGACGATGTGACCGTCAAGCGCTTGGAACGTAAAGGTTCAACCGTGTTATTGCATGCCGAGAATGAAGAATTCGCACCAATTCAAGTGGACTTAACGTCTCAGCATCTGACTATTGAAGGCTTAGCCGTTGGTATTATTCGCAATACCGATTGGATGTAAGTTTATCGCAACAGCCCAGCTTCGCTGGGCTGTTGCCTATTTGTCTTAGCTCTTTTTTTCTCATCCGCTTTGATTTCCTGCTCGCAGTTTATTTCTCATATTCTTGTCGGCTCTCTCTGTGCTTGATAATGTAATTGATATTCATTATCATCTTTTTCAGTGTCCATTCTTTCTCACTGGCGCAGGAAATGCCCATGTCTAAGTCAAAACATCAAGTTCCTAATCATCTATTGAAGCCTTTGCTATTACGCAGCCGTGAAAGCATGGTCGACAATGGTTTGGTGTATGACCCCATTGCAGCGAAAGCTTGTCTAAGCTGCAAGATGGCACCTGATTGTTTAAGTGGTGATATCGCGCAAAAGCAGCTGCTACACGTGACGTTGACTCAACTGTGCGACCAACAGGTAACGCAGTTTTTGCAGCAAAATCCGGACGCTTGGATCATCAATGTTGGAGCTGGACTCGATACCCGTTTTTACCGTTTGGATAACGGCCGCTGTCACTGGATTGAATTGGATGTTACGGAGAATCTAGTTTGGCGTCAGCGTCTATTTCATAAAAACGAACGCTACGAACATCGCAGTGGGAGTGTGGAAGACATGTCGTGGCTCGAATCTCTGACCATTCCAGATAAATCACCCGTATTGATTCTGTGCGAAATGGCATTGTTGGATTGCTCTGAGCGACATGTTGCGCGGTTTATTCAAAACTTAGGTCGCCATTTTGTCTCGGCTGAGGTCTGTATGGTACTCGCTGGAGACTTAACAGAAAGCAAGTGGGGGCAAAAGCTTGGCTCGGATTGCTATGCCCATGGATTTGAGGCACCGGCGGAACAAGTTCTGAGATGGTTGCCGTGGGCACAATGGGTGAAAGCGTTCTCGCCATTCGACCGATTCTGTTCACGATGGAAAGCTTGGCAACGCTGGCTCAATAAAATTCCAATGCTAAAGCACCGTCTCACACCAGTGCTTGTTCACATCAAGTGGTAATTGGCTAGTCATTAAGCACTCAGGTACACTCGTCGATCTAAACAACGAGGTGCCTGTGACAAACTCTATTTTCTCTCCTTTATCTAATCCTCAAGTGCATCGCCAGGTGTTATCGCTCGCGATCCCGATGGTGTTGTCGAATATTACTGTTCCACTATTAGGCTTAGTCGATGCGGCGGTGATTGGGCACCTAGAGCACGCGTGGTATTTGGGCGGCGTTACGCTGGGCAGCACTATGATCAGCGTAACGTTCTGGCTGCTTGGTTTTTTGCGTATGTCGACTACTGGGTTGGCGGCGCAGTCCTATGGCGGCGAAGACCGAAAACAGCTCGCATTGGTGTTCATGCAGGGCTCAATCATGGCTTTGCTGTTTGCTTTTGTGTTCCTCATAGTCCACAGCCCACTTGCTGATCTGATTTTTGGCTGGAGTGATGCCAGTGCCGAAGTGAAGCACTACGGCATGCAATATTTCTCTATCCGAGTGTGGAGTGCGCCGGCGGCACTGATGAATTTTGTGTTGTTGGGCTGGTTGCTCGGCACGCAAAACTCCAAAGCGCCTATGTGGATGGTGATCATCACCAATGTCACCAACATCGCTCTCGATTTGTTATTTGTGATGGGCTTAGGTTGGAAAGTTGAAGGTGCTGCGCTTGCATCCGTGATTGCTGATTACTCAGGCATGGCGTTTGGTTTGGTCTGCGTGTGGAAGACATGGCAAGCACGTCAGTTGCCGTCACCCAAGCAATTACTTGCTGACACTCAGCACGGGCTAGGGCGATTTGTGAAACTCAATCGCGATATCTTTCTTCGTTCATTATGTTTGCAAGCTGCGTTTAGCTTTATGACGTTTCAGGGCGCGAGCTTTGGTGATGATGTTGTCGCGGCAAACGCTGTGTTGATGAGCTTCTTGATGATGATTTCCTACGGCATGGATGGTTTTGCCTACGCGATGGAAGCGATGGTGGGGAAAGCTATTGGCGCGAAAGACCGAGCTCAGCTTAGTGATTCTCTGATCGGGACATTCTTTTGGAGTCTGATCATCTGCTTAGGGCTTACTGCGGTATTTGGCTTAGCGGGATCGAATTTGATCTCCATGATCACTTCTATTGCGATTGTGCAGCAGCAAGCAGCGATCTATCTACCTTGGCTGGTGGTGATGCCGTTGACATCCATGTGGTGTTTCTTATTCGATGGCATTTTTGTTGGTGCCACCAAAGGTAAAGATATGCGGAACAGTATGTTCGTGGCGACTTGCTGTTTCTTCGTAATCTTCTTTTTGTTCTCTGGCTGGCAAAACCATGCACTGTGGTTTGCGATGACCAGCTTTATGGCAATGCGAGGGATTGGTCTTGGAGTAATATTCTTCTATCAATGGCGTAAAGGAACGTTCCTCGCGTAAATAAAAACAGCAGGTCGAAAACCTGCTGTTTTTGCATTTGGATCATGGTAACCCAAATACTCATTTAACCTCATTATCTCAGCATTGTATGGCTACTAGAATAATCGGTTCAACCCATTCAATGCCGCTACACGATAGGCTTCGGCCATGGTCGGGTAGTTGAAGGTAGTATTCACGAAATATTCAATCGTATTGGCTTGGCCTTTTTGTTCCATGATGGCTTGACCAATGTGGATGATTTCCGCTGCACGTTCACCAAAGCAGTGAATGCCGAGAATTTCCTTGGTTTCACGATGGAACAAAATTTTCAAACTGCCGACATCTTTGCCTGCAATTTGCGCACGGGCCAGATGTTTGAATGAAGAGCGGCCAACTTCATAAGGCACTTTCGCTGCCGTCAGTTCTTGTTCTGTTTTACCAACAGAGCTGATTTCTGGAATGGTGTAGATGCCTGTTGGGATGTCTTCAATCAGATAGTTTTCTGCCTGACCTTTGGTGATCGCTTGTGCGACAAAGCGTCCTTGGTCGTAGGCTGCGCTTGCAAGGCTAGGGTAACCAATCACATCACCTACTGCGTAAATGTGCTCAACCGCCGTTTGGTAGTTGCGGTTCACTTTAAGCTGGCCGCGAGAATCTGATTCTAGACCGACGACATCCAAACTGAGTTTGTCGGTGTTACCGGTTCTGCCGTTCGCATACAGCAAACAATCGGCGCGCATTTTCTTGCCTGACTGCAGGTGAATAATGACGCCATCTTCTGTGCCTTCGATTTTCTCGTAGGTTTCGTCGTTACGAATGACAACGCCGCTGTTCCAGAAGTGGTAAGACAGTGCATCAGACACTTCGTTATCCAAGAACTCCAACAAACGATCCCGGGTATTGATTAGGTCGGTTTTCACACCAAGTCCGCGGAAGATAGAGGCGTACTCACAACCGATAACGCCTGCACCATAAATGATGATATGACGAGGGTCGTGTTTCAGGCTCAGGATAGAGTCACTGTCGTAGATTCGTTCATGCAAGAAGTCGACATCGCTTGGTCGGTAAGGACGAGAGCCCGTCGCGATGACAAATTTATCGGCCGAGTAGGTTTCTTCCGTACCGTCATTTTGCATTACCGCGATAGAGTGCGTATCGATAAAACGTGCAGTACCGAACAGCAGCGTGCAGTCATTGCGGTCGTAAAACCCCTGACGAAGGCGAGTTTGTTTATCGATGACCGTTTTTGCATGGCCTAAAATGTCAGAAAATGTTGCATGAAGGCTGGTGTTGTTTCTGCAAAATAGCGGGTTGCTATTGAATTCGATGATACGACTTACTGCATGGCGCAGCGCTTTCGATGGAATGGTTCCCCAGTGCGTACAGCCGCCGCCCACACTGCTTTCTTTCTCGACGATGGCAACATTCAGTCCCGCTTTGGTTAACCCCATTGCAGCCCCTTCTCCGCCAGGGCCACTACCAATTACGATCACGTCATAGTGATTAACATGCGCCATGATGCCTTCCTTGTTATATTTGCTTAACATTGCTTTAGCGCGATTTTAACTCATTTGCTCTATACGTACACGTAATGGCTGCGAGAGAGTGGAAGTGATCACGCAGAATCGAACAAAAGGATGAATTGGTATGTTGTATGTCTATAAATTGACTCGAGAACATTGCAATTAGATGCATGCCAATAGTAACGTTCTCGCCGCTTACCTTAGGTGAGGCAACATATCTTTCTCCGTAGGGGTGAATTGCGTTATATTGAAGCTCTTGTACCCTACAGAAAAGAGCAAGTTAAGAATGAAATCGATGGGAATCCGCGCGCAACAAAAAGAGAAGACACGTCGATCACTGATCGATGCGGCATTTAGTCAATTAAGTGCGGATCGCAGCTTTTCCAGTCTCAGCTTGCGAGAAGTTGCCCGAGAGGCAGGAATTGCACCCACTTCTTTTTATCGTCACTTCAAAGACATGGATGAGCTAGGCTTAACAATGGTTGATGAAGGCGGTTTACTATTACGTCAACTGATGCGTCAGGCACGTCAACGTATTGTCAAAGAAGGCAGTGTGATTCGAACTTCGGTTGAAACCTTTATGGAATTCATTGAAAGTAGCCCTAACGTATTCCGCTTATTATTGCGTGAGCGCTCTGGCACTTCTTCTGAATTTCGTACTGCCGTCGCTCGAGAAATCCAGCATTTTGCGGCAGAATTAACCGAGTATTTAATGAGCACCGGTATGACCAGAGAAGAGGCGTATACTCAAGCAGAGGCGTCGGTGACTTTGGTCTTTAGTTCGGGTGCTGAAGCTTTAGATTTAGATCGACGTGAGCGCGATGAACTCGCCGAGCGATTGATCATGCAATTGCGAATGATAGCCAAAGGGGCCTATTGGTATCGCAAAGAACGTGAACGTAACCGATTAAAAGGCGGGATAGAATAATGTCGAATGGAAATAAATCTGAAAAGAAAACGCTGATTTTGGCACTGGTTGCAGGTATGTGTGGTGATGCTTTATTGTCATGGTTGACCATGAGTGAAGTGTCTTTCTCAATCTTCCCACTGATTGCACTCGTACTGGCTGTACAAGCTCTTTACCAAGAGTACTTAAACAACCCGGTATCGGAAGATATTCCGCTAGTGGGCTTAGCGTGTTTCTTTGTTGGTGCCTTTGGTCACTCTGCGTTTATCAAAGCGCAATACCCAGAAGCAGGCTCAAATTTCTTCGCAATCATGGTGTCGATGATCCTGTTGGCATGGATTGGTAAAAAGCTGGGTTTCATGGAAAAGAAAACTTCTGCTGAATAATTGAAAAAATTCCGACAAAAAAGCGAGTTATTAAGCTCGCTTTTTTTATGTCTTTCGCTGGTGGCTTACGCTTTACGTTCTAGTAAAACGCCCGCTTCCATGTGGTGGGTGTAAGGGAATTGGTCGAACAGAGCAAAGCGCGTCACATTGTGAGTTTCGCTTAGAATGTCCAAGTTCTCTTTTAGTGTTTCTGGATTACAAGAGATGTACATGATGCGCTCGTAGCCTTGCACCATTTTGCACGTATCCACATCCATACCTGCACGTGGTGGATCGACAAAAATCGTGTTGCAGTTGTAGCTCTTCAGATCGACACCATTGTCTTTTAAACGACGGAATTCGCGCTTACCTTCCATTGCTTCTGTAAATTCTTCTGCCGACATACGGATGATTTGTACGTTGTCGATCTTGTTCGCTGCAATGTTGTATTGTGCTGATTCTACCGAAGGCTTAGCAAGCTCAGTAGCAAGTACACGGTCGAAGTTTTGCGCTAATGCTAACGAGAAGTTGCCGTTACCACAGTAAAGCTCTAGTAGGTCGCCAGTGCTCTCTTGAGTACAGTCAACCGCCCATTCCAACATCTTCTCTGCTACTTTGCCATTCGGTTGGGTGAAGCTGTTTTCGACTTGCTGGTAGATGTAGCTTTGGCCATTTACGTCCAGTTTTTCGATCACGTAGTCACGGTCTAGGATGATTTTCATCTTACGTGCGCGACCAATGATGTTTAGGTTAAAGCCTTCATCATTTAAACGCTGTTTAAGGGCTTTCGCGTTTTCAATCCACTCTTCATCAAGTTGGCGATGGTAAAGCAGTGAAACCAGAATCTCACCGCTTAGCGTTGATAGGAAATCGACTTGGAATAGTTTACGGCGTAGTGATTCGTTGTCTTTCATCGCTTCAACCAATAGCGGCATCAAATCGTTGATCAGACGGCTGGCTGCTGGGAATTGGTCTACGCGGTATTTCTCACGAGTCTCTTGGTTGAACATGATGTAGTACAGGTCTTCACCTTCATGCCAAACACGGAACTCAGCACGCATACGGTAATGCTGCTCTGGTGATTCAAACACTTCCAGTTCTGGCACGTTGTATGGCGCGAACATATCAGTGAGACGTTCGACTTTTTCAGCCAGTTGTTCTTGGTAGCGTTGTGGATTTACATCAAGAGTAGCCATGATCTTACCTTTTATGGTGCATTCAATTTAAGAGCGCAGATTTTATTCAATCTCAACAGTATGTCCAGTTTTGTACGGGAATTGATTTAAAGATAGTGCGTACAGGTTGAGGAGAAAGCAAAATTAATCAAAACGTTACAATTTCTATGGGCAATATTGGCTGGACAAATAATCAATAGCTGAATAATATTTGCCTCAAGCTGGTGGCATCTAGCAATCTAGATGGCTGAAATGGGAATCTGGTGAAAATCCAGAACTGACGCGCAGCGGTAAAAGAGAACGAACGCTCATCACGACACTGCATTAGTTTATGTGGGAAGTCGAGCAACTAGGTGGTGTAAACCTCGCTCTTCAGTCCGAATACCTGCCAGCAACTGAGCCACAGCATTGGACTGCCTAAGGAGGCAGGGCTCGGAAGGAATTACGCGATTTAGGACAATATAATGAAAAAATCCGCATTGGCGATCACCCTGGCATCGCTGCTTTCACCTGTCTCTTATCTACAGGCCCAAGAAACTTCTGTTGACGAAACCATCGTAGTTACGGCAAACCGTTTTGAGCAAGCCGAAAGCCGTACGTTGGCAGATGTCGAAGTAGTTACTCGACAAGACATCGATCGCATTCAAGCGAAAACCCTACCAGATGTATTGCGTCGTCTTACAGGGATTCAAGTTTCACAAAATGGTGGTCGTGGTCAGTTAGCGTCTTTATTTGTTCGTGGAACCAGTTCCGACCAAGTTTTAGTACTGGTTGATGGCGTACGTTTTGCACGAGCAGCGAAGGGCGCTGTGGACTTTAACCAAATCCCACTTACTTACGTTCAACGTATTGAGTACGTGCGTGGTGCGCGTGCGTCACTTTATGGCTCAGAAGCGATTGGTGGCGTGATCAATATCATCACCATTGCGCGTGCTGACGAAGAAGGAACGAAGTTAAGTGCGGGTTTAGGTAGTTTAGATTATCAAGAATTGAGTGTGGCATCTGGTATTAAAGTCACAGAGAGCGGCCAGCTAAATATCGCGCTTGGTAGTGAAAGTGATGATGGTTATAACGTTCGTCCTGTACCGGGAGTTAATGACGGCGATCGCCATGGCTTTGATACAAAGAATGGTCTGCTAGGTTACGTGCATAACTTCAATGACCAGTGGTCTGCATTTGGTAACCTACGTGCTTACGAAAATGTTTATCAATATGACAGCAGCTACGGCAGTCGCGGTTACTACGAAGCAGAAAAAGACGATCTTTCTGTCACTCTGGGCGGTAAGTATCAGTCTGATAATGTGATGTCAGAACTACAAGTAACAGCACAGAAACAGAAGTCTTGGAACTATGAGCAAGCAAAAGGCAAACACTCAGGTACTGAAGATGAACTTGAGCAGCAAAATGTCCAGTGGACCAACAGTTACTTGCTAAACAACAATACGACGTTGGCTGGTGGTATTGATTGGCGCAACGAGTCTTATAAAGACAAGAGTGCGAATAAAACGTTTGATCGTACCAATGGCGCTCTGTTTGGTATGGCAACCACCAGTATTGATAAAGCAATGCTCGAGGGCAGTGCTCGCCTTGATGATAACGAAGAATACGGTAGTGAGTTCACTTACAGTTTAGCGGCTGGTTACCAGTTTGTACCAGAGTTTGGGGTTAAAGCCTCTTTTGGTACTGCGTTTAAGGCTCCAAACCTATATCAACAGTATGACCCAACATACGGTGAGAAAGATCTGAAGCCGGAAGAGTCAGATGCTTGGGAGTTAGCATTCAGCGGTGATGTCCAAGGCGTTTTTTGGTCCGTAACGGGTTATGACTATAAAATCACGAATCTTATCGATTACCATCCAACCACATACAAATATTTGAATGTCGATGGTGAAACACATATCCAAGGTGTGGAGCTTGTTGCTGAGTTTGATACAGGGATTGTGCAGCACCAGTTGAGTGCAGATTACAAAGATGCTGAAGACGATAAAGGGCATCAGTTGCAGCGCCGCGCTAAAGAAATGTATAAGTGGAATGCTTTAGTGAGCTTCGATAAAGTGGATTGGTCGGTTAGCTATCAGTACGTCGGTAAGCGTCCAGATGTGGATTACAGCACTTGGCCTTCACAAGATATTACGCTTTCTTCTTACTCGTTGGTTGATACGGCGGTGACTTACTATCCGAATGAGTCGACCTCTATTAGCGCTCGTATCGATAATCTACTTGATGAAGAGTATGAGATGGCAAAAGGTTACCCTGCTGCAGAGCGAGCGTACTATCTCAACGTTGGCTACGGATTCTAATCGTGAATGAACACAAACCGCCTTCGGGCGGTTTTTAATATTTTGTGGTGGAAAATCGAATGAAGAAACCCAAGCGAGTGGTGATCAGTTGGTCGAGCGGTAAAGATTCGACATTAACGCTTGAGCGCCTTAACGAGAATCCAAATTATCAAGTTGTCGGTTTGTACACGACTTACGTAGGGAAAGAAGTCCCTTTTCAAGCAACTCCGCTTGAGGTTGTACAAATGCAAGCAGACTTACTTGCGCTTCCGCTCATTACTATCGAACTGCCTGAAGTCTTTCCGAGTAACGACATTTATCAATCAACCATCGTTAATGCATTACAAAGTAGTGGGCTGAACGTAGAAGCTGTCGCTTTTGGCGATATGTTCTGCAATGGTATTGCCGATTATCGTCGTAGCTACATTGAGCCAGCAGGATGGGAATGTGTCTTTCCTCTCTTAGGGGAGAATAGTTTGAGCTTAGCGATGGAAGTCATAGAGCGTGGTATTCAAGCTATGTTGATCACCATAGACGGAAGTGTTCTCTCTCCAGAATGGTGTGGTCGTTGGTATGACCAAGTATTAATCGAGTCATTACCACGTCATATTGATCCATGTGGAGAAAATGGTGAGTTCCACACATTGGTGACATCAACCCCATCATTTCAAGGACATATAGAACTGACTAAGCTTGAAGTAGAAATAGGGGAGCGATTTAGCCATCAAAGATACCGCGCCAAAGCATTGCCAAAACAAATCTAACCAGTATGATCGCCGAGTCTCTATTCATCAGGTAAGACTCGTGCGAGCATCAAGTAAGAAAAAAGTTCTAGTGTTTGATTCCGGTGTCGGCGGACTGTCAGTTTTCCAAGAAATTCACCAACTCCTTCCACACTTAGACTACTTCTATCTGTTCGATAACGAAGCTTATCCTTACGGCGAACTCGATCAGAATGTGCTTATCTCGCGCGTCAATCAGCTGGTTTCCGCATTGGTGGCAGAGCATCACATCGATATCGTCGTCATTGCGTGCAATACTGCCAGTACAATCGTGCTGCCGTCATTGCGTGACAACTTATCAGTGCCAGTTGTTGGCGTCGTGCCTGCCATCAAACCAGCCTCCCTACTAGCGACTCAGGGAGTAGGGTTAATCGCAACGCCTGCGACCGTCACTCGTCAATACACTCATGAACTGATCCGCGATTTTGCACAAGGTAAGCCAGTTGAATTGCTAGGTTCGACGCGTTTGGTTGATATGGCAGAAGAAAAGCTACGTGGTGAAAGTGTTCCTTTGGATGAACTGAAAAGTATCTTATCGCCGTTATGCAATAAAGTAGACGTCGCTGTACTTGGTTGTACACACTTCCCACTAATCAAAAACGAAATTCAGCAAGTGCTGGGTAGCAACGTCGTTTTGATTGATTCTGGGGAGGCGATAGCGCGCCGGGTTAAAGCATTACTGTCTTGTGGTGAGCTTGAAGAGAAAGAAGAAGGGATAAAACGAATCTTTGCCAGTGCACCCCCTTGGCAAGAAGATGCACTGAACATTTGTTTGGCGAAATTAGGATTTAATCCAGTTCAGATTTATCGCCATCTGGGTGTTTCGGATCGTTAGCGATACGCACTTTAAGTGTACGATCCATATATAGCTTTTCATTTAACTTGGCGATGGCTGGTTCAGCATCTGCAGCGGCCATCACAACAAATCCAAATCCTCTTCTTTTACCAGTACGTTTATCTTTCATTAAGCGCACAGCAAATACCTGCCCATACTCTGCAAATAAATCACGAACGTGACTCTCATTTGCTTTATAAGGAAGGTTACCGACATACAACGTTTTAGTTGAAGGATCAGATTCCGTTGGTTGAATAGATGGTGTTTGGCTAGAAAATGAAAATAGAAAAGCAGTAGCGGCAACACCGATAAGAAAGCTCAAAGCTGGTGGAATAGCGAATTGAGAGAATAGCACTCCCCCAATGACGGCCAGCCCGGCAGATAGGATCAGATTTTTTTTAGACGTCATTTTGATTACTACATATAGATAATAAAGAGATCGATTGTCTATTTAACAGAATAGACACATGAATCTTACGTATATGGTTGGTGTTTTTCCAACCAATTGCTGTGATATGTCTCAAATGTGACGAAGAAATATGCAAATTTCGGCGTTTTGATGGATTAATGAACGGTTGAAAGTTTTTTTGCAAAAAACGCTTGTACTAATTTCTCAACTCCCTATACTGCGCATCCACCGACACGGAGTGAGACGAAAGTCACACAGCGAGTCGGAATTGAGAGAAAAGAAATTTGAAAAAAATGCTTGACTCTCTCACGGTGTGAAGTAAGATACGCACCCCTAACGACGAGCGACTAAGTTGCTGAAAATGTTAGAAAAGCTCTTTAAAAATAAGAACCTATCAATCTGTGTGGGCACTCGTTGATGATAATCCAATTCGATACTTCGGTATCAAATTAGGTTTCAATGAAACGAAGTGACCATTGAATCTTCGGATTCAGCACAGTCAATTCAAACATTACTTTATGTAATGTTCAGTATTCATTGAGCCGAACAAAATCTTAAATTGAAGAGTTTGATCATGGCTCAGATTGAACGCTGGCGGCAGGCCTAACACATGCAAGTCGAGCGGAAACGAGTTATCTGAACCTTCGGGGAACGATAACGGCGTCGAGCGGCGGACGGGTGAGTAATGCCTAGGAAATTGCCCTGATGTGGGGGATAACCATTGGAAACGATGGCTAATACCGCATGATGCCTACGGGCCAAAGAGGGGGACCTTCGGGCCTCTCGCGTCAGGATATGCCTAGGTGGGATTAGCTAGTTGGTGAGGTAAGGGCTCACCAAGGCGACGATCCCTAGCTGGTCTGAGAGGATGATCAGCCACACTGGAACTGAGACACGGTCCAGACTCCTACGGGAGGCAGCAGTGGGGAATATTGCACAATGGGCGCAAGCCTGATGCAGCCATGCCGCGTGTGTGAAGAAGGCCTTCGGGTTGTAAAGCACTTTCAGTCGTGAGGAAGGTAGTGTAGTTAATAGCTGCATTATTTGACGTTAGCGACAGAAGAAGCACCGGCTAACTCCGTGCCAGCAGCCGCGGTAATACGGAGGGTGCGAGCGTTAATCGGAATTACTGGGCGTAAAGCGCATGCAGGTGGTTTGTTAAGTCAGATGTGAAAGCCCGGGGCTCAACCTCGGAATTGCATTTGAAACTGGCAGACTAGAGTACTGTAGAGGGGGGTAGAATTTCAGGTGTAGCGGTGAAATGCGTAGAGATCTGAAGGAATACCGGTGGCGAAGGCGGCCCCCTGGACAGATACTGACACTCAGATGCGAAAGCGTGGGGAGCAAACAGGATTAGATACCCTGGTAGTCCACGCCGTAAACGATGTCTACTTGGAGGTTGTGGCCTTGAGCCGTGGCTTTCGGAGCTAACGCGTTAAGTAGACCGCCTGGGGAGTACGGTCGCAAGATTAAAACTCAAATGAATTGACGGGGGCCCGCACAAGCGGTGGAGCATGTGGTTTAATTCGATGCAACGCGAAGAACCTTACCTACTCTTGACATCCAGAGAACTTTCCAGAGATGGATTGGTGCCTTCGGGAACTCTGAGACAGGTGCTGCATGGCTGTCGTCAGCTCGTGTTGTGAAATGTTGGGTTAAGTCCCGCAACGAGCGCAACCCTTATCCTTGTTTGCCAGCGAGTAATGTCGGGAACTCCAGGGAGACTGCCGGTGATAAACCGGAGGAAGGTGGGGACGACGTCAAGTCATCATGGCCCTTACGAGTAGGGCTACACACGTGCTACAATGGCGCATACAGAGGGCAGCCAACTTGCGAAAGTGAGCGAATCCCAAAAAGTGCGTCGTAGTCCGGATTGGAGTCTGCAACTCGACTCCATGAAGTCGGAATCGCTAGTAATCGTGGATCAGAATGCCACGGTGAATACGTTCCCGGGCCTTGTACACACCGCCCGTCACACCATGGGAGTGGGCTGCAAAAGAAGTAGGTAGTTTAACCTTCGGGGGGACGCTTACCACTTTGTGGTTCATGACTGGGGTGAAGTCGTAACAAGGTAGCGCTAGGGGAACCTGGCGCTGGATCACCTCCTTAAACGATGATTACTCACGATGAGTGTCCACACAGATTGATAGTTCACAAGCGCAAGCTTGTAGCTAACATAGCTCTTTAACAATTTGGAAAGCTGACAAAACAACAATTTATTGTTGTTTGTAAAGTTCTCAATGTTTGTCTTTATGACAAACACCAAAATAACACATTCAAGTGTTCTTGGAATTTGAGTCCGGCAAAATCGAGTCTGCATCATGTATAAAAATTGCAGACAACTTTGGTGACTTGTTCATCAACTCGAAACTCCTTCGGGTTGTATGGTTAAGTGACTAAGCGTACACGGTGGATGCCTTGGCAGTCAGAGGCGATGAAAGACGTAGTAACTTGCGATAAGCCCAGATTAGGTAGTAACAACCATTTGAGTCTGGGATTTCTGAATGGGGAAACCCACGTGCATAAGCACGTATCCTTACCTGAATACATAGGGTAAGGAGGCGAACCGGGGGAACTGAAACATCTAAGTACCCCGAGGAAAAGAAATCAACCGAGATTCCGAAAGTAGCGGCGAGCGAAATTGGATTAGCCCTTAAGCTTTACACGCGTTAGACGAACGGTCTGGAAAGTCCGACGATACAGGGTGATAGTCCCGTAGTTGACGACGTGTGTTCAGTGAAATCGAGTAGGGCGGGACACGTGATATCCTGTCTGAATATGGGGGGACCATCCTCCAAGGCTAAATACTACTGACTGACCGATAGTGAACCAGTACCGTGAGGGAAAGGCGAAAAGAACCCCTGTGAGGGGAGTGAAATAGAACCTGAAACCGTGTACGTACAAGCAGTAGGAGCAGGCTTTGTCCTGTGACTGCGTACCTTTTGTATAATGGGTCAGCGACTTATATTCAGTGGCAAGGTTAACCATCTAGGGGAGCCGTAGGGAAACCGAGTCTTAACTGGGCGTTCAGTCTCTGGATATAGACCCGAAACCAGGTGATCTAGCCATGGGCAGGTTGAAGGTTGAGTAACATCAACTGGAGGACCGAACCGACTAATGTTGAAAAATTAGCGGATGACTTGTGGCTAGGGGTGAAAGGCCAATCAAACCTGGAGATAGCTGGTTCTCCCCGAAAGCTATTTAGGTAGCGCCTCGGACGAATACTACTGGGGGTAGAGCACTGTTAAGGCTAGGGGGTCATCCCGACTTACCAACCCTTTGCAAACTCCGAATACCAGTAAGTACTATCCGGGAGACACACGGCGGGTGCTAACGTCCGTCGTGGAGAGGGAAACAACCCAGACCGCCAGCTAAGGTCCCAAATTACTACTAAGTGGGAAACGATGTGGGAAGGCTCAGACAGCCAGGATGTTGGCTTAGAAGCAGCCATCATTTAAAGAAAGCGTAATAGCTCACTGGTCGAGTCGGCCTGCGCGGAAGATGTAACGGGGCTAAGTAGTAAACCGAAGCTGCGGCAATGTGCTTTTGCACATTGGGTAGGGGAGCGTTCTGTAAGCGGTTGAAGGTGTGTGGTAACGCATGCTGGACGTATCAGAAGTGCGAATGCTGACATGAGTAACGATAAAGGGGGTGAAAAACCTCCTCGCCGGAAGACCAAGGGTTCCTGTCCAACGTTAATCGGGGCAGGGTAAGTCGACCCCTAAGGCGAGGCCGAAAGGCGTAGTCGATGGGAAACGGGTTAATATTCCCGTACTTCTTACAATTGCGATGGGGGGACGGAGAAGGCTAGGTGGGCCTGGCGACGGTTGTCCAGGTTCAAGTGCGTAGGCTTAAGAGTTAGGTAAATCCGGCTCTTTTTAAGGCTGAGACACGACGTCGAGCACCTACGGGTGTGAAGTCATTGATGCCATGCTTCCAGGAAAAGCCTCTAAGCTTCAGATTGTAAGGAATCGTACCCCAAACCGACACAGGTGGTCGGGTAGAGAATACCAAGGCGCTTGAGAGAACTCGGGTGAAGGAACTAGGCAAAATGGTACCGTAACTTCGGGAGAAGGTACGCTCTTGATGGTGAAGTCCCTCGCGGATGGAGCTGACGAGAGTCGCAGATACCAGGTGGCTGCAACTGTTTATTAAAAACACAGCACTGTGCAAAATCGTAAGATGACGTATACGGTGTGACGCCTGCCCGGTGCCGGAAGGTTAATTGATGGGGTTAGACTTCGGTCGAAGCTCTTGATCGAAGCCCCGGTAAACGGCGGCCGTAACTATAACGGTCCTAAGGTAGCGAAATTCCTTGTCGGGTAAGTTCCGACCTGCACGAATGGCGTAATGATGGCCACGCTGTCTCCACCCGAGACTCAGTGAAATTGAAATCGCTGTGAAGATGCAGTGTACCCGCGGCTAGACGGAAAGACCCCGTGAACCTTTACTACAGCTTGGCACTGAACATTGACCCTACATGTGTAGGATAGGTGGGAGGCTTTGAAGCACGTACGCCAGTATGTGTGGAGCCGTCCTTGAAATACCACCCTTGTAGTGTTGATGTTCTAACGTCGACCCCTAATCGGGGTTGCGGACAGTGCCTGGTGGGTAGTTTGACTGGGGCGGTCTCCTCCCAAAGAGTAACGGAGGAGCACGAAGGTGGGCTAATCACGGTTGGACATCGTGAGGTTAGTGCAATGGCATAAGCCCGCTTGACTGCGAGAATGACAATTCGAGCAGGTGCGAAAGCAGGTCATAGTGATCCGGTGGTTCTGAATGGAAGGGCCATCGCTCAACGGATAAAAGGTACTCCGGGGATAACAGGCTGATACCGCCCAAGAGTTCATATCGACGGCGGTGTTTGGCACCTCGATGTCGGCTCATCACATCCTGGGGCTGAAGTCGGTCCCAAGGGTATGGCTGTTCGCCATTTAAAGTGGTACGCGAGCTGGGTTTAGAACGTCGTGAGACAGTTCGGTCCCTATCTGCCGTGGGCGTTGGAAGATTGAAGGGGGCTGCTCCTAGTACGAGAGGACCGGAGTGGACGAACCTCTGGTGTTCGGGTTGTGTCGCCAGACGCATTGCCCGGTAGCTAAGTTCGGAATCGATAACCGCTGAAAGCATCTAAGCGGGAAGCGAGCCCTGAGATGAGTCTTCCCTGATACTTTAAGTATCCTAAAGGGTTGTCGGAGACTACGACGTTGATAGGTCAGGTGTGTAAGTGCTGTGAGGCATTGAGCTAACTGATACTAATTGCCCGTGAGGCTTAACCATACAACACCCAAGGGGTTTTGATGGACTCGAAGCAAGAACAGAATTGAATGTGTAGAGAACACAAAAACAGCTTTCCGAATTAAAGAATTTGCTTGGCGACCATAGCGTTTTGGACCCACCTGACTCCATTCCGAACTCAGAAGTGAAACGAAATAGCGCCGATGGTAGTGTGGGGTTTCCCCATGTGAGAGTAGGACATCGCCAGGCTTTAATTTGCACTTGCTTAAGATTTAAGCAAGTCACCATAAAGTTCTAATCTTTTTTAGAGTTTTATGTTGACTTTAAAAGTGGAAAGCGTATTATACGCACCTCGCTTGAGTGCTAAGGCACTGAAAGCCAAGCTCTTTAACAATATAAACCTATCAATCTGTGTGGGCACTCGTTGATGATAATCCAATTAGATACTTCGGTATCAAATTAGGTTTCAATGAAACGAAGTGACCATTGAATCTTCGGATTCAGCACAGTCAATTCAAACATTACTTTATGTAATGTTCAGTATTCATTGAGCCGAACAAAATCTTAAATTGAAGAGTTTGATCATGGCTCAGATTGAACGCTGGCGGCAGGCCTAACACATGCAAGTCGAGCGGAAACGAGTTATCTGAACCTTCGGGGAACGATAACGGCGTCGAGCGGCGGACGGGTGAGTAATGCCTAGGAAATTGCCCTGATGTGGGGGATAACCATTGGAAACGATGGCTAATACCGCATGATGCCTACGGGCCAAAGAGGGGGACCTTCGGGCCTCTCGCGTCAGGATATGCCTAGGTGGGATTAGCTAGTTGGTGAGGTAAGGGCTCACCAAGGCGACGATCCCTAGCTGGTCTGAGAGGATGATCAGCCACACTGGAACTGAGACACGGTCCAGACTCCTACGGGAGGCAGCAGTGGGGAATATTGCACAATGGGCGCAAGCCTGATGCAGCCATGCCGCGTGTGTGAAGAAGGCCTTCGGGTTGTAAAGCACTTTCAGTCGTGAGGAAGGTAGTGTAGTTAATAGCTGCATTATTTGACGTTAGCGACAGAAGAAGCACCGGCTAACTCCGTGCCAGCAGCCGCGGTAATACGGAGGGTGCGAGCGTTAATCGGAATTACTGGGCGTAAAGCGCATGCAGGTGGTTTGTTAAGTCAGATGTGAAAGCCCGGGGCTCAACCTCGGAATTGCATTTGAAACTGGCAGACTAGAGTACTGTAGAGGGGGGTAGAATTTCAGGTGTAGCGGTGAAATGCGTAGAGATCTGAAGGAATACCGGTGGCGAAGGCGGCCCCCTGGACAGATACTGACACTCAGATGCGAAAGCGTGGGGAGCAAACAGGATTAGATACCCTGGTAGTCCACGCCGTAAACGATGTCTACTTGGAGGTTGTGGCCTTGAGCCGTGGCTTTCGGAGCTAACGCGTTAAGTAGACCGCCTGGGGAGTACGGTCGCAAGATTAAAACTCAAATGAATTGACGGGGGCCCGCACAAGCGGTGGAGCATGTGGTTTAATTCGATGCAACGCGAAGAACCTTACCTACTCTTGACATCCAGAGAACTTTCCAGAGATGGATTGGTGCCTTCGGGAACTCTGAGACAGGTGCTGCATGGCTGTCGTCAGCTCGTGTTGTGAAATGTTGGGTTAAGTCCCGCAACGAGCGCAACCCTTATCCTTGTTTGCCAGCGAGTAATGTCGGGAACTCCAGGGAGACTGCCGGTGATAAACCGGAGGAAGGTGGGGACGACGTCAAGTCATCATGGCCCTTACGAGTAGGGCTACACACGTGCTACAATGGCGCATACAGAGGGCAGCCAACTTGCGAAAGTGAGCGAATCCCAAAAAGTGCGTCGTAGTCCGGATTGGAGTCTGCAACTCGACTCCATGAAGTCGGAATCGCTAGTAATCGTGGATCAGAATGCCACGGTGAATACGTTCCCGGGCCTTGTACACACCGCCCGTCACACCATGGGAGTGGGCTGCAAAAGAAGTAGGTAGTTTAACCTTCGGGGGGACGCTTACCACTTTGTGGTTCATGACTGGGGTGAAGTCGTAACAAGGTAGCGCTAGGGGAACCTGGCGCTGGATCACCTCCTTAAACGATGATTACTCACGATGAGTGTCCACACAGATTGATACGGTTTATAAAGTAAAGAGAAGAAGAGTTCCCAAACTCTCAGGTTTGGTTCTGCTTTTTAAAGTGGAAACAGACAGCAGTGTCCCGTTCGTCTAGAGGCCTAGGACACCGCCCTTTCACGGCGGTAACAGGGGTTCGACTCCCCTACGGGATACCATTGGGTCGTTAGCTCAGTTGGTAGAGCAGTTGACTTTTAATCAATTGGTCGCAGGTTCGAATCCTGCACGACCCACCATTCCTTCCATTAGGAATTAAAACTCAAAATATGGGGCTATAGCTCAGCTGGGAGAGCGCCTGCCTTGCACGCAGGAGGTCTGCGGTTCGATCCCGCATAGCTCCACCATATTTTGACACAATGGGCGATTAGCTCAGTTGGGAGAGCACCTGCCTTACAAGCAGGGGGTCACTGGTTCGAGCCCGGTATCGCCCACCATCTTTAAGCGCATTCGATGAGTGCTTTTAAAAATGGTTACTTCATTAGAAGTGATTAGCTCTTTAACAATTTGGAAAGCTGACAAAACAACAATTTATTGTTGTTTGTAAAGTTCTCAATGTTTGTCTTTATGACAAACACCAAAATAACACATTCAAGTGTTCTTGGAATTTGAGTCCGGCAAAATCGAGTCTGCATCATGTATAAAAATTGCAGACAACTTTGGTGACTTGTTCATCAACTCGAAACTCCTTCGGGTTGTATGGTTAAGTGACTAAGCGTACACGGTGGATGCCTTGGCAGTCAGAGGCGATGAAAGACGTAGTAACTTGCGATAAGCCCAGATTAGGTAGTAACAACCATTTGAGTCTGGGATTTCTGAATGGGGAAACCCACTTACATAAGTAAGTATCATTAACTGAATACATAGGTTAATGAGGCGAACCGGGGGAACTGAAACATCTAAGTACCCCGAGGAAAAGAAATCAACCGAGATTCCGAAAGTAGCGGCGAGCGAAATTGGACTAGCCCTTAAGCTTTACACGCGTTAGACGAACGGTCTGGAAAGTCCGACGATACAGGGTGATAGTCCCGTAGTTGACGACGTGTGTTCAGTGAAATCGAGTAGGGCGGGACACGTGATATCCTGTCTGAATATGGGGGGACCATCCTCCAAGGCTAAATACTACTGACTGACCGATAGTGAACCAGTACCGTGAGGGAAAGGCGAAAAGAACCCCTGTGAGGGGAGTGAAATAGAACCTGAAACCGTGTACGTACAAGCAGTAGGAGCAGGCTTTGTCCTGTGACTGCGTACCTTTTGTATAATGGGTCAGCGACTTATATTCAGTGGCAAGGTTAACCATCTAGGGGAGCCGTAGGGAAACCGAGTCTTAACTGGGCGTTCAGTCTCTGGATATAGACCCGAAACCAGGTGATCTAGCCATGGGCAGGTTGAAGGTTGAGTAACATCAACTGGAGGACCGAACCGACTAATGTTGAAAAATTAGCGGATGACTTGTGGCTAGGGGTGAAAGGCCAATCAAACCTGGAGATAGCTGGTTCTCCCCGAAAGCTATTTAGGTAGCGCCTCGGACGAATACTACTGGGGGTAGAGCACTGTTAAGGCTAGGGGGTCATCCCGACTTACCAACCCTTTGCAAACTCCGAATACCAGTAAGTACTATCCGGGAGACACACGGCGGGTGCTAACGTCCGTCGTGGAGAGGGAAACAACCCAGACCGCCAGCTAAGGTCCCAAATTACTACTAAGTGGGAAACGATGTGGGAAGGCTCAGACAGCCAGGATGTTGGCTTAGAAGCAGCCATCATTTAAAGAAAGCGTAATAGCTCACTGGTCGAGTCGGCCTGCGCGGAAGATGTAACGGGGCTAAGTAGTAAACCGAAGCTGCGGCAATGTGCTTTTGCACATTGGGTAGGGGAGCGTTCTGTAAGCGGTTGAAGGTGTGTGGTAACGCATGCTGGACGTATCAGAAGTGCGAATGCTGACATGAGTAACGATAAAGGGGGTGAAAAACCTCCTCGCCGGAAGACCAAGGGTTCCTGTCCAACGTTAATCGGGGCAGGGTAAGTCGACCCCTAAGGCGAGGCCGAAAGGCGTAGTCGATGGGAAACGGGTTAATATTCCCGTACTTCTTACAATTGCGATGGGGGGACGGAGAAGGCTAGGTGGGCCTGGCGACGGTTGTCCAGGTTCAAGTGCGTAGGCTTAAGAGTTAGGTAAATCCGGCTCTTTTTAAGGCTGAGACACGACGTCGAGCACCTACGGGTGTGAAGTCATTGATGCCATGCTTCCAGGAAAAGCCTCTAAGCTTCAGATTGTAAGGAATCGTACCCCAAACCGACACAGGTGGTCGGGTAGAGAATACCAAGGCGCTTGAGAGAACTCGGGTGAAGGAACTAGGCAAAATGGTACCGTAACTTCGGGAGAAGGTACGCTCTTGATGGTGAAGTCCCTCGCGGATGGAGCTGACGAGAGTCGCAGATACCAGGTGGCTGCAACTGTTTATTAAAAACACAGCACTGTGCAAAATCGTAAGATGACGTATACGGTGTGACGCCTGCCCGGTGCCGGAAGGTTAATTGATGGGGTTAGACTTCGGTCGAAGCTCTTGATCGAAGCCCCGGTAAACGGCGGCCGTAACTATAACGGTCCTAAGGTAGCGAAATTCCTTGTCGGGTAAGTTCCGACCTGCACGAATGGCGTAATGATGGCCACGCTGTCTCCACCCGAGACTCAGTGAAATTGAAATCGCTGTGAAGATGCAGTGTACCCGCGGCTAGACGGAAAGACCCCGTGAACCTTTACTACAGCTTGGCACTGAACATTGACCCTACATGTGTAGGATAGGTGGGAGGCTTTGAAGCACGTACGCCAGTATGTGTGGAGCCGTCCTTGAAATACCACCCTTGTAGTGTTGATGTTCTAACGTCGACCCCTAATCGGGGTTGCGGACAGTGCCTGGTGGGTAGTTTGACTGGGGCGGTCTCCTCCCAAAGAGTAACGGAGGAGCACGAAGGTGGGCTAATCACGGTTGGACATCGTGAGGTTAGTGCAATGGCATAAGCCCGCTTGACTGCGAGAATGACAATTCGAGCAGGTGCGAAAGCAGGTCATAGTGATCCGGTGGTTCTGAATGGAAGGGCCATCGCTCAACGGATAAAAGGTACTCCGGGGATAACAGGCTGATACCGCCCAAGAGTTCATATCGACGGCGGTGTTTGGCACCTCGATGTCGGCTCATCACATCCTGGGGCTGAAGTCGGTCCCAAGGGTATGGCTGTTCGCCATTTAAAGTGGTACGCGAGCTGGGTTTAGAACGTCGTGAGACAGTTCGGTCCCTATCTGCCGTGGGCGTTGGAAGATTGAAGGGGGCTGCTCCTAGTACGAGAGGACCGGAGTGGACGAACCTCTGGTGTTCGGGTTGTGTCGCCAGACGCATTGCCCGGTAGCTAAGTTCGGAATCGATAACCGCTGAAAGCATCTAAGCGGGAAGCGAGCCCTGAGATGAGTCTTCCCTGATACTTTAAGTATCCTAAAGGGTTGTCGGAGACTACGACGTTGATAGGTCAGGTGTGTAAGTGCTGTGAGGCATTGAGCTAACTGATACTAATTGCCCGTGAGGCTTAACCATACAACACCCAAGGGGTTTTGATGGACTCGAAGCAAGAACAGAATTGAATGTGTAGAGAACACAAAAACAGCTTTCCGAATTAAAGAATTTGCTTGGCGACCATAGCGTTTTGGACCCACCTGACTCCATTCCGAACTCAGAAGTGAAACGAAATAGCGCCGATGGTAGTGTGGGGTTTCCCCATGTGAGAGTAGGACATCGCCAGGCTTTAAATTTAGACTTAGGTCTAACCAGTGCGGAGCGGTAGTTCAGTTGGTTAGAATACCGGCCTGTCACGCCGGGGGTCGCGGGTTCGAGTCCCGTCCGCTCCGCCACTTATTTGAAAGCTCTGCTAGAAATAGCAGGGCTTTTGTCGTTTTAGGGGCGGTCATTTTCCCTTCAAAGAAAGGCCATTCTCGGTGGTCTGCCGTCCCAATAGCTCCGCCATTTACACTGATTTGAAAGCTTAGCTAGTCATTTCAGTCTACAATGCATTCTTCTCTACTATTTTGCTAATATCGATACGGGACTCGCTTTCCCCAATTTCCAATCGTCTTGAGTAATATGAGTTTGTCGATTTGATTCAATCTATAAGATTAAGCATGCGAACTCGATAGTGTGTTAACCACCTTTGTCTGTTTTTCGAGAGTGAGCTTAGTTTCAATCCTTTAATAAGTATTTTTTAAGCCGTTCTAAGGTGCTTAGAACTAATCAAATACTCGCTCTGTATTTATGTTTAAAAAGTGTGTTGGGCTTTCAGGGTGAGATATGTCTTTTGAAAAATGGAAATCACTTGATCTGCCGTGTACAAAAAAAGCCCAACATAAGTTGGGCTTTCGAAAGACAAATAAGCGGAAGATATTTAAAGGATACGCTTTAAAACACCGTCAGCTTTTAAGCGTGTGATTTTTCTCACGAGTTTTTGCACAGCAAGCGGGTAATCTTCGACTTTTTCCAACTGTTTGTAAGTGCAGATTAGCTGCGTATGTTCAAGGATTCGGGCTACTTCATCTTCAAACTTATGAGTAAGGTTTGCGTAGTCATCTTGAATCAATAAACCATTTTCAAGATCGAGAGACCAAGCACGCGGATTTAAGTTGTTACCCGTAAGCAGCATGTATCTCTTATCAACCCAGATACCCTTTAGGTGGAAGCTGTTGTTTTCATGCTTCCATAAGTGCACTGAAAGTTTACGAGCTGCAATGTTCGCCTCATTTGCTTTGGCAAAGCGGCGCAGATTTACCTCGTAAAGGTAAGGAAGACCACCAATGGTTTTGAAATCTTCTTCTGGAGAGATATAGAAATCGTTCGCGGTTTTATCTCCTACCACGATCGTTACTTTTACTCCACGTTTCATTGCACGTTTTACTTCCCGGTGAATTGATTTAGGGAAGTTAAAATATGGCGTACAGATGAAAATTTCGTTTTTTGCTGCTGCTAGTAGCTTGACGATTTGCTGGTTTAGTAAGTTTCGACGCTTACCAAGACCAACAAGAGGTGTGATCTTTACTTTATCTTCCGCCGCTGCCTCATGGGCAAATTGATAGTTGGCTTGAGCAAGAGAAGAGCGAAGTTGGCGAATTGCCGATTTAATTTCTTTGGTTTCTGGCTTATCTCGATCGGCCAAGTCGTTTACTGCAGGGTGAGCAATCATTTCATTTTGAACGAAGTTCACCATCGTATCTGCAAGGGACTTGTGCTTAATAACATGGTAGCGATCAAATCGATAGCGACCATGGTACTGTAAATAAACGTTATTAAGGCTAGCGCCACTGTAAATCACGGTATCGTCGACGACGAAGCCTTTTAAATGAAGTACACCAAATACTTCTCGACCGCGAACGGGGATACCATAAACAGGGATGGCATGTTGGTATTGGTCAGCAAACGCTTTATAAAGCGCTGAGTTGCCTTCTGATGTTTCTGCACCAATAAGGCCGCGTTGTGCTCGGTGCCAGTCAACACAGATATTAATGTCTAATCCTGGATTACGCTGCTTTGCTTCGTAAAGTGCAGTGAGTATTTCACGCCCAGCTTCATCATCTTCCAGATATAGAGCGACTAGGTAGATTCGTGACGTTGCTTTGCTGATCGCATCTAAAAGACGAGTTCGAAATGTTTCTGCAGAGTACAGAACATCAAAGTCTTCAGGATTGATTGCGAGACTAGGCAACTGCTCGAATGGATTCCTATTTACTATCATATCGGTGTGAGTACCTTATTTTAGTGCAATATTGCGAACCTGATATTTTACCAAAGATATGATTTCCCTGGCTACTAAAGCGCACGCTTTGAAACCTTTGAAGGGATAAATTGCATTGGAATGAGATCTTTGCCGCTATCAACATAACGTTGAAAGGCCATCTTTAAGGAGTTCGGCAGCTCATGACTGTCAATGGTTTCGAAACCATGTTGAGCATAATATTTTTCTAAGTAGCTAAAAGCGAAGCAATAATCACCATCTTCGAAAACTTTGTTCTCGCAATGCTCTAGCAGAGTGCGGCCAACGTTCGTGCCTCTAACTTCAGGGATGGCGAGCATGCCTGTTAATAAGCGATATTGTTCTACGGTTTTTAATCTTAGTAGTGCGACGATCATACCCTCACGACTGGCTGTGATGATGAGTTCATCTTTTTTGGCTCGCCCAGAGGGGTAATGGGCTTTATAGAGCTTTTTGATCAAAGGGAGTTTGATCGGATTTAACACTTCTATGATTAATGAGTTAGGTATTGTCACTGCGGTTAAAAGTTAACTGGGGTAGAATGTGCCCAGTTTAAGAGAATCTTATCTGGCGTTGCAAATCACTATGCAAATTAAAGAACACGCAAGCCTCAAGGCTTTTCACACTTTTGGTATCGAGCAGACTTGCTCCTACTTAGCCATTGTTGACTCGATAGATGATGTAATCAGCCTCTATCAAGATCCTGCTTTTCAAGGTCTGCCGAAGTTGTTTTTGGGTAAAGGCAGCAATGTTCTATTTACTGAACATTTTGATGGTCTCGTCATCGTTAACCGCCTTCTGGGGAAATCGGTTTCAGAAACCCATGAAGATTATCTTCTGCATGTTCAAGGTGGGGAGGATTGGCCGAGTTTAGTGGCTTGGTGTATTGCCCAAGGTATGGGCGGGATCGAAAACTTAGCTTTGATTCCCGGTTGTGCTGGGTCAGCTCCGATCCAAAACATCGGCGCATACGGGGTTGAACTAAAAGATCTTTGTAGCTACGTCGATGTATTGGATTTGACGACTTTAAAAACGAGGCGGATGAGTGCGGAAGACTGCGAATTTGGGTATCGAGATTCAGTTTTCAAACATGATCTATATGAAAAATGCTTTGTCACAGCCATTGGCTTGAAGCTGCCGAAGCGATGGACGCCGAAGAATCAATATGGGCCGTTACAAAATATCCCTGAAAACGAATTAAGTCCAAATGCAATCTTTGAACGTGTGTGCCAAGTTCGTATGGAGAAACTGCCAGACCCAGCTAAAGTCGGTAACGCAGGGAGTTTCTTTAAAAACCCTGTGATCAGCCAAGATCATTATGATCAACTCATTCGAAAGCATAGCAACATGGTGGCTTACCCTGCAAACGAGGGAATGAAAGTGGCAGCCGGTTGGCTGATTGACCAGTGTGGTTTGAAAGGTATTTCAGTCAACGGTGCTCAGGTGAACCCTTTACAAGCGTTGGTATTAACAAATGTCGACAACTGCAGTGCTGATGACGTGGTTGAACTTGCTTCTCTGGTGAAAAAGGCGGTGTGGGATAAGTACCAGATTGAACTCGAACACGAAGTGCGCTTTATGAATCGTCAAGGTGAAACTAATCTCGCTAAGATTGAGGCGGCGCAATGAGAAAAGAACACTCAGTGAAGCTACATATCCTTAAAACACTCAGCGATGGCGGTTTCCATTCAGGTGAAATGCTTGGACAACAACTGGGCATTTCTAGAGCGGCAATTGCAAAGCATATTAAAGGGTTGAATGATTGGGGAGTGGATATTTATCGTATCCAAGGACGAGGCTATCAACTGGCTCATCCTCTTCAATTACTCGATGAAACTCGTCTGAAAAATGCCATTAGCACTCCGGTTGAACTGATTTCCGTGATTGATTCAACGAATCAATATTTGTTAGAGAAAGTCAGCGAATCCGATAAAGGGCGAGTTTGTATCGCTGAATATCAGGCGCAGGGGCGCGGTCGTCGCGGACGTCAATGGATATCGCCATTTGGCACCAATCTGTATTTGTCTATGTACTGGCGTTTAGATGCGGGTATGGCGGCAGCGATGGGACTGAGTTTGGTCGTGGGTATTGCTGCAGTCGAAGCACTGGAAAGTATCGGTATCCAAGGTGTTAAGCTTAAGTGGCCAAACGACATCTACTATCAAGATAAAAAACTAGCCGGTATTTTAGTGGAGATGTCTGGTCAAGCAGGAGGCGCAGCTCACTTAGTGATTGGAATGGGATTAAATATTGGCATGCCTGATGTGCAGCCCGGTATTGATCAACCTTGGACAACACTCAACCAAATTTCCAATGAAGTGAGTATCGATAGAACTCAATTGGCGATACGTCTTATCGATCATTGGAAAGCCGCGTTAGAAGAATATGAACTGACTGGACTGGGTGGTTTTGTTGAACGTTGGAATCGTTTGGACAACTTTATCGGCCGACCGGTTAAGCTTCTTATGGGACCGAGAGAAATACACGGAGTGGTACAAGGTATCGACCAACAGGGTGGGGTGGTGCTCAAAACTGAAAATGGTTTGGAAACCTACATTGGCGGAGAAATTTCGTTGAGAAAAGGGGACTGAGCCCCTTTACTTTCTTAGCGATACTTTGTCGACAAGGTGGTTAGCACCTTTGTGGAGGATCAAATGGGCTCTTTCTCTGGTTGGAAGAATGTTCAATTCCAGATTGAGTCCATTAATATTGCGCCAAATTTCTTTCGCTTTACTTTTCGCTTCATCGACCGACAGCTGCGTATAGTGGCTGAAGTAGGAGCCTGGTTTAGTAAAAGCTCCGCGGCGAAACTTCAAAAATCTCTCGACATACCACTGCTCTATCGTTTCACTTTCCGCATCAACATAAATTGAGAAATCAAGAAAATCAGATACAAATACTCGATGTGGATCATGTGGGTAGTCCATACCGCTTTGTAATACGTTTAAGCCTTCAATAATCAGCACGTCAGGTCGGTCGACTTTTTTTAGCTCATCAGTAATGTCGTACGTGATGTGTGAGTAAACAGGTACTTCAAGATTTGGTTTACCCGCCTTTACATCAGAAACAAATTCTACCAAGCGTTTGATGTCGTAAGATTCGGGAAAACCCTTGCGATGCATGATACCGCGCTCTTCCAGAATCTTTTTGGGATACAGAAAGCCATCCGTTGTAACTAAGGCGACTTTGGGATGATTTTCCCAACGAGAAAGCAGTGCTTTAAGAATGCGTGCTGTTGTACTTTTTCCAACAGCCACACTACCCGCAATGCCAATAACAAATGGCGGAGCGTGTTCCTCGGTATTTAGAAACTGCTGAAGAACAGAGTTGCGACTTTGGCGAGCCTGTACATATAAATTGAGTAGACGAGACAAAGGAAGGTAGATCTCTACCGCTTCCTCCATAGTGAGGTTTTCATTTATGCCTTGAAGCGCCTTTAGATCGTCTTCAGAGAGTGTCATCGGAACAGAATTACGCAGTTCTGCCCACTCGGCACGGTCAAATGACAAAAATGGACTCATGGGTCTCTTTTATCCTTGGTTTAGTAGAGAGCAAGAACATACAACAAGCACCGTGCAAAGCAAACGACAAAGCACGAAAGTTTGCTTTAAAAAGCGAGGTTTGTATGATTTTGCAGCAATTGAAACTAAAAAAACGATTTTTACGACTTTTTTTTAAATAGCTATTGCAACCTAGAAAATCATTCAATAGAATGCGCACCACTTATGCCGACTTAGCTCAGTAGGTAGAGCAACTGACTTGTAATCAGTAGGTCACCAGTTCGATTCCGGTAGTCGGCACCATTCTTTCCTTTAGTAGTTAGAATGGCTTAAAAATTTGGAGGGGTTCCCGAGTGGCCAAAGGGAGCAGACTGTAAATCTGCCGGCACTGCCTTCGATGGTTCGAATCCGTCCCCCTCCACCATATTCTTTAGGAAATAGCTCTCAGAGTTACGTGTTGCGGGCATCGTATAATGGCTATTACCTCAGCCTTCCAAGCTGATGATGCGGGTTCGATTCCCGCTGCCCGCTCCACTCTAATTTGAGTGCTGATATAGCTCAGGTGGTAGAGCGCATCCTTGGTAAGGATGAGGTCGGCAGTTCGAGTCTGCCTATCAGCACCAGCTCTCAAAGTTATCTCCTTTTGATATTAGATTTACCAATAATCTTTATTTGGTTGCGTGGTCAATTTGGGCCACCAAAAATCCGTACCTAGAGGGACCACTCATGTCTAAAGAAAAATTTGAACGTACGAAACCGCACGTTAACGTTGGTACTATCGGCCACGTTGACCACGGTAAAACAACTCTAACTGCAGCTATCTGTACTACTCTAGCTAAAGTTTACGGCGGTGAAGCGAAAGACTTCGCATCTATCGATAACGCTCCAGAAGAGCGTGAGCGCGGTATCACAATCGCTACTTCACACGTTGAGTACGACACTCCAAGCCGTCACTACGCGCACGTTGACTGTCCAGGACACGCTGACTACGTTAAAAACATGATCACTGGTGCTGCACAGATGGACGGTGGTATCCTAGTTGTTGCTGCGACAGATGGCCCAATGCCACAAACTCGTGAGCACATCCTACTAGGCCGTCAGGTTGGTATCCCATACATCATCGTATTCATGAACAAATGTGACATGGTTGACGATGAAGAGCTACTAGAACTAGTAGAAATGGAAGTTCGTGAACTTCTATCTGAATACGATTTCCCAGGTGATGATCTACCAGTTATCCAAGGTTCTGCACTAGGCGCACTAAACGGCGAAGAGCAGTGGGAAGCGAAAATCGTTGAACTAGCTGAAGCTCTAGATACTTACATCCCTGAGCCAGAGCGTGCGGTAGATCAGCCATTCCTAATGCCTATCGAAGACGTATTCTCAATCCAAGGTCGTGGTACAGTAGTAACTGGCCGTATCGAGCGTGGTATCCTAACAGTTGGTGACGAAGTTGCTATCGTAGGTATCAAGGATACAACTACTACAACATGTACTGGTGTAGAGATGTTCCGTAAGCTTCTAGACGAAGGCCGTGCAGGTGAGAACGTTGGTGCACTTCTACGTGGTACTAAGCGTGACGAAGTTGAACGTGGTCAAGTACTAGCTAAGCCTGGTTCAATCACTCCACACACTAAGTTCGAATCAGAAGTATACGTACTGTCTAAAGAAGAAGGCGGTCGTCACACTCCTTTCTTCAAAGGTTACCGTCCACAGTTCTACTTCCGTACAACTGACGTAACTGGCGACATCTCTCTACCAGAAGGCGTAGAAATGGTAATGCCAGGCGACAACATCCAAATGGTTGTTGAGCTAATCGCACCAATCGCAATGGACGAAGGTCTACGTTTCGCTATCCGTGAAGGTGGCCGTACAGTAGGTGCTGGTGTTGTTGCTAAGATCTTCGAATAATTCTTAACGAATTAAACGAATGCTTTCGGAAAATCTTGAATTAGATTTGACGAACCAGTAGCAAAAAGGGCATCATTTGATGCCCTTTTTCTGCGCTCAACATTATTTTTGCTGTTTTCTTGTTCAGAAGTGGGTTGGGTGCAGAGCAAGATTAGGCAAAGAGGCTTAATCTTAAGAAGAGTTCGCTGTTTTTCAGCGATATGGAGTTTGCCCTGCAACAGCGGGGTTGTTGTCGTCTATATTAAGACTTGTAACAGGTTGGTTTTATGAAAGCAAATAATGCTGAAACTCCTGATAGCTCAAATGCAGCAGATACGTTTAAGTGGGTTGCCGCTTTCGTATTGGCAGCTGCCGCTGTTGTGGGTAATTACCTGTATGGTGAAATGTCTGTAGTGGTTCGCGCTGCAGGCGTTGTTGTTCTAATTGCAGCTGCCCTTGGCGTTGCAGCAACAACGACTAAAGGTAAAGCAGCGATCAGTTTTGCAAAAGAATCGCGTATGGAAGTACGTAAAGTTGTTTGGCCTACTCGCCAAGAAACCATGCAAACAACACTGATCGTTTTAGCTGTAAGTATTGTAATGGCTCTAGTGCTATGGGGTATTGACGGAATTATGGTTCGTCTAGTAGCTCTAGCAACTGGGGTATAGAGGGTTTTAATTCATGAGTGAAGCTCCAAAAAAACGCTGGTATGTGGTTCAAGCCTTCTCTGGATTTGAAGGTCGTGTAGCTCAATCTCTGCGCGAGCATATCAAAATGCACGGCATGGAAGAGCTATTCGGTGAAGTACTAGTTCCTACTGAAGAAGTAGTGGAAATGCGCGCGGGTCAACGTCGCAAATCTGAACGTAAGTTCTTCCCAGGTTACGTCCTTGTTCAGATGATTATGAACGATGAATCATGGCACCTAGTACGTAGTGTGCCGCGTGTCATGGGCTTCATTGGTGGTACCTCAGACCGTCCTGCACCTATCACTGATAAAGAAGCTGACGCTATTCTTAACCGTCTTGAGAAAGCGAGTGAAGCTCCTCGTCCACGTACTATGTACGAAGCGGGTGAAGTGGTTCGTGTTAATGAAGGTCCATTTGCTGATTTCAACGGTACCGTTGAAGAAGTAGATTACGAGAAGAGCCGCCTGAAAGTGTCTGTGTCGATCTTTGGTCGTGCAACACCAGTTGAGCTTGAATTTGGTCAGGTTGAAAAACTGGACTAATACTCTGATTTAAAGAGTATAAAAAATCACCTTTTTAGGGTTGTATAAGGCGCGAATTATGACTATAATTTCGCGCCTTTTTACTTCTTGTGAAGTAAAAAGTTTCTTACACAAACGGGGAGCTGATCCGTGATTAGCGTTTGTACCCAAACTTAGGAATTATCATGGCTAAGAAAGTTGAAGCTTACATCAAGCTACAAGTTGCTGCTGGCGCTGCGAACCCAAGTCCACCAGTTGGTCCTGCTCTAGGTCAACACGGTGTTAACATCATGGAATTCTGTAAAGCGTTCAACGCGAAAACAGAATCTCTAGAGAAGGGTCTACCAACTCCAGTAGTTATCACAGTATACAGCGACCGTTCTTTCACGTTCGTAACTAAGACTCCACCTGCTGCTGTTCTTCTTAAGAAAGCTGCTGGCGTTAAGTCTGGTTCAGGCCGTCCAAACACTGAAAAAGTGGGCACTGTAACTGACGCTCAAATCCAAGAAATCGCAGAAACTAAAGCTGCAGATATGACTGGTGCTGACATCGAAGCGATGAAGCGTTCTATCGCTGGTACTGCTCGTTCAATGGGCCTAGTGGTAGAGGGTTAATAAGATGGCAAAACTAACTAAGCGCATGCGCGTAATCCGCGAAAAAGTTGACGTAACTAAAGAATACGAAATCAACGAAGCTGTTGCTCTTCTTCAAGAACTAGCTACTGCTAAATTCGTTGAGTCTGTAGACGTTGCTGTTAACCTAGGCATTGATGCTCGTAAATCTGACCAGAACGTACGTGGTGCAACTGTACTACCTCACGGTACTGGCCGCGACATCCGCGTAGCAGTGTTCACTCAAGGTGCAAACGCTGAAGCAGCTAAAGAAGCTGGCGCAGACATCGTTGGTATGGAAGATCTTGCTGAGCAAGTTAAGAAAGGCGAAATGAACTTTGACGTAGTTGTTGCTTCTCCAGATGCAATGCGCGTTGTAGGTCAACTAGGTACTATCCTAGGTCCTCGCGGTCTTATGCCAAACCCTAAAGTTGGTACTGTAACTCCTAACGTTGCTGAAGCAGTTAAAAACGCTAAAGCTGGTCAGGTTCGTTACCGTAACGACAAAAACGGCATCATCCACACTACTATCGGTAAAGCAAACTTCTCTGCTGAGCAGATCAAAGAGAACCTAGAAGCACTTCTAGTTGCTCTGAAGAAAGCTAAGCCATCTTCAGCTAAAGGTACTTTCCTGAAGAAAGTAAGCATCTCTACTACTATGGGTGCTGGTGTTGCTGTTGATCAGGCTAGCCTGAACACTCAAGCATAATTTATTTGCTTAGGCGCAAAATTTGTGTATAATTTTGCGCCTAATATTTGTGGTTGGGGCTGAACTTTGGTTCTTTGAACTGTCTCCTAGTTCGAAATGAATTAAGACCCAGTCTCCGTCCAAGACCGTAGGTGTCTGCCTAACCGTTGACTTAATTATCCTACGTAGATGGTGCCCGAACTGACAGAAAGCTCTATGTAAATAGTTAACTTTCTTCTGGGAATGCACCTCAATAGCTCTCACTGTCGTGATGATAGTGAGTGGTGTAACGACAACCAGGAGTAAATCCAAGATGGCTTTAAACCTTCAAGACAAAAAAGCAATTGTTGCTGAAGTCAACGAAGCTGCCAGTGGTGCACTTTCTGCAGTTGTAGCTGATTCTCGTGGCGTTGAAGTTGGCGCAATGACTTCTCTACGTAAACAAGCTCGTGAAGCTGGCGTTTACATGAAAGTCGTGCGTAACACTCTAGCACGTCGTGCGGTTCAGGGTACAGACTACGAGTGTCTAACTGACACTTTCACTGGTCCTACTCTAATCGCGTTCTCTAACGAGCACCCAGGTGCTGCAGCGCGTCTTTTCAAAGACTTCGCTAAAGAGAACAAAGACTTCGAGATCAAAGCTGCTGCATTTGAAGGCGCGCTAACTGACGCTGAAGTACTAGCGACACTACCAACTTACGACGAAGCAATCGCACGCCTAATGATGTGCATGAAAGAAGCTTCTGCTGGCAAGCTGGTTCGTACAATCGCTGCTATCCGCGATCAAAAAGAAGCTGCTTAATAAGCCTTGCTTTTTACTGGTTGCTTAATAAACTTATTGTTGACTTAAAAGAGAATTGTTATGTCTATTACTAACGAGCAAATCCTAGACGCAGTTGCAGAAATGTCTGTAATGCAAGTTGTTGAACTAATCGAAGCAATGGAAGAGAAATTCGGTGTTTCTGCTGCTGCTGCTGTTGTAGCTGGCGGCGCTGCTGCTGGTGCAGCTGTTGAAGAGCAAACTGAATTCGACGTAATCCTAGAATCTGCTGGCGGTAACAAAGTTGCTGTAATCAAAGCAGTACGTGGCGCAACTGGCCTAGGTCTTAAAGAAGCTAAAGCTCTTGTAGACGGCGCTCCAGCACCTCTTAAAGAAGGTGTTGACAAAGCAGAAGCTGACGCTCTTAAAGCTCAGCTAGAAGAAGCTGGTGCAACTGTTGCTGTTAAGTAATTATTGCATAGTTTCTTAGCCTAACGGCTAATTGGCTGGTGGTTTTTTAACCACCGGCCTTTTTGCGCTGTAGGGTATAGGCGAATTTTCCCGCTGTTTAAGCGCCTGATATCCATGCAAAAAACATTTCATTCTTTCGAAATGAAATGTCACTACAGTAAACAGCTATATTAGTCACTGTCCCTTACCCCCCTTAAGTAACTAGGAGTGGGCGGACAGTTTGGGTCACTTATCAGCGAGCTGAGGAACCCCATGGTTTACTCTTATACCGAGAAAAAGCGCATCCGTAAGGACTTTGGTACTCGTCCACAAGTTTTGGACATTCCATACCTGCTATCGATCCAGCTCGATTCGTTCGACAAATTTATCGAACAGGATCCTGAAGGTCAATACGGTCTTGAAGCTGCTTTCCGTTCTGTATTCCCGATTCAGAGCTACAACGGCAATTCTGAGCTGCAATACGTTAGCTACCGTCTTGGTGAGCCAGTTTTTGACGTTAAAGAATGTCAAATCCGCGGTGTAACTTACTCAAAGCCACTACGTGTAAAACTACGCCTAGTTATCTTTGATAAAGACGCGCCAGCAGGTACTGTAAAAGACATTAAAGAACAAGAAGTCTACATGGGTGAAATTCCACTCATGACAGACAATGGTACCTTCGTAATTAACGGTACCGAGAGGGTTATCGTATCCCAGCTGCACCGAAGCCCAGGCGTGTTCTTCGACAGCGATAAGGGTAAGACCCACTCTTCAGGTAAAGTTTTATACAACGCACGCGTTATTCCTTACCGTGGTTCGTGGCTTGATTTCGAGTTTGATCCTAAGGATAACTTGTACGTTCGTATCGACCGTCGTCGTAAGCTACCAGCATCGATCATCCTTCGTGCACTAGGTAAATCGACTGAAGAAATCCTAGATATCTTCTTCGAGAAAGTGAACTTCGAAGTGAAAGACCAAACTCTACTGATGGAGTTGGTTCCAGATCGTCTACGTGGTGAAACTGCGTCATTTGACATCGAATCGAATGGTAAAGTTTACGTAGAGCAAGGTCGTCGCGTTACAGCTCGTCATATCCGCCAACTAGAGAAAGATGGCGTTGATCACATCGAAGTACCAGTAGAGTACATCGTTGGTAAAGTTGCATCGAAAGATTACATCAACGAAGCAACAGGCGAGATCATTGTTAATGCTAACCAGGAAATCAGCCTGGAAGCGCTAGCGAACCTGTCTCAAGCTGGCCACAAAGCGCTAGAAGTTCTGTTTACGAACGATCTAGACCACGGTCCATTCATGTCAGAAACACTACGCATCGACAGCACTGTTGACCGTATTTCTGCATTGGTAGAAATCTACCGCATGATGCGCCCTGGTGAGCCACCAACAAAAGAAGCTGCAGAAGCACTATTCGAAAGCCTATTCTTCTCTGAAGAGCGTTACGATCTATCGACTGTTGGTCGTATGAAGTTTAACAGCTCTATCGATCGTGAAGATGCTCAAGAGCAAGGCACACTTGATGAAACAGATATCATCGAAGTGATGAAGAAGCTTATCGCGATCCGTAACGGTAAAGGCGAAGTGGACGATATCGACCACCTAGGTAACCGTCGTATCCGTTCTGTCGGCGAAATGGCTGAGAACCAGTTCCGTGTAGGTCTAGTTCGTGTTGAGCGTGCAGTTAAAGAACGTCTAAGCCTAGGCGACCTTGACGCTGTTATGCCTCAAGACCTGATCAACGCGAAACCAATTTCTGCGGCAGTTAAAGAATTCTTTGGCTCTTCACAGCTTTCACAGTTCATGGACCAAAACAACCCGTTATCAGAAGTAACGCACAAGCGTCGTATTTCTGCATTGGGTCCTGGCGGTCTAACTCGTGAACGTGCTGGCTTCGAAGTTCGAGACGTACACGTAACTCACTACGGCCGTCTATGTCCTATCGAAACGCCGGAAGGTCCAAACATCGGTCTGATCAACTCTCTATCTGCGTTTGCGCGTTGTAACGAGTACGGTTTCCTTGAGACGCCATACCGTCGCGTTGTAAATGGTGTTGTAACAGACGAAGTAGATTACCTATCTGCAATCGAAGAAGGCCAATTCGTTATCGCTCAGGCGAACGCTAAGCTAAACGAAGATGGTACTTTTGCAGATGAGCTGATCACAGCTCGTCAGAAAGGTGAATCTGGTCTACACCCTCGTGAGCACGCTCAGTACATGGACGTTGCGACAAACCAGGTTGTATCTATCGCTGCATCGCTTATCCCGTTCCTAGAACACGATGATGCGAACCGTGCATTGATGGGTGCGAACATGCAACGTCAGGCAGTTCCAACACTGAAAGCTGACAAACCGCTTGTTGGTACTGGTATCGAACGTAACGTAGCCGTTGACTCAGGTGTAACGGCTGTTGCGAAACGTGGTGGTGTAATCCAGTCAGTAGATGCTTCTCGTATCGTTGTTAAAGTGAACGAAGAAGAGCTAGTACCAGGTGAAGCTGGTATCGACATCTACAACCTGACTAAATACACACGTTCTAACCAGAACACATGTATTAACCAGCGCCCATGTGTGATGCCAGGTGAACCTGTAGCACGCGGTGACGTTCTTGCTGATGGTCCTTCAACAGACCTTGGTGAGCTAGCGCTTGGCCAAAACATGCGTATCGCGTTCATGCCTTGGAACGGTTACAACTTCGAAGACTCGATCTTAGTATCTGAGCGCGTAGTTCAAGAAGACCGCTTCACGACAATCCACATTCAAGAACTGACTTGTGTGGCGCGTGACACTAAGCTGGGCTCTGAAGAGATCACAGCGGATATTCCAAACGTAGGTGAATCTGCTCTGTCTAAACTAGACGAGTCAGGTATCGTTTACATTGGTGCTGAAGTTAAGGGTGGTGACATCCTAGTTGGTAAAGTAACACCTAAAGGTGAAACTCAGCTAACTCCTGAAGAGAAGCTACTACGTGCTATCTTCGGTGAAAAAGCATCTGACGTTAAAGATACTTCACTACGTGTACCTAACTCTGTTTCAGGTACGATCATCGACGTTCAAGTCTTCACTCGCGATGGCGTAGAGAAAGACAAGCGTGCGCTTGAAATCGAACAGATGCAGCTTAAAGAAGCGAAGAAAGACCTAACTGAAGAATTCCAGATTCTTGAGGGTGGCCTTCTAAACCGTGTTAAAGCTGTATTGATTGAAGGCGGTTACTCTGAAGCGAAACTAGACGCGACTGATCGTAAGAAGTGGCTAGAACTAACGCTAGAAGATGACTCACTACAAACTCAGCTTGAGCAACTTGCTGAGCAGTGGGACGAGCTAAAAGCTGACTTCGATAAGAAGTTCGAAACTAAGCGTCGCAAGATCACTCAAGGTGATGATCTAGCACCTGGCGTACTGAAGATCGTTAAGGTTTACCTAGCGGTTAAACGTCGCATTCAGCCTGGTGATAAGATGGCGGGTCGTCACGGTAACAAGGGTGTAATCTCTAAGATCAACCCTGTTGAAGACATGCCATACGATGAGAAAGGTCAGCCTGTAGACATCGTACTTAACCCACTGGGTGTACCTTCGCGTATGAACATCGGTCAGATCCTGGAAGTTCACTTAGGTCTGGCAGCGAAAGGTATCGGTGACAAGATCAACCAGATGGTTAAAGAGCAGCAAGAACTAGCGAAATTCCGCGAGTTCCTACAAAAAGTTTACGATCTAGGCGACACTCGCCAGAAAGTAGACATTGCTTCTCTATCTGATGATGAAGTACGTACTCTGATCAAGAACTTGCGTGGCGGTCTACCAATCGCGACACCTGTATTTGATGGTGCTCCAGAAGCATCAATCAAAGCACTTCTTGAGCTAGCAGACCTGCCAACATCTGGTCAGCTAACGCTGTTTGATGGTCGCACAGGTGATGCGTTTGAGCGTCCTGTAACTGTTGGTTACATGTACATGCTGAAACTGAACCACCTTGTTGATGACAAGATGCACGCACGTTCAACTGGTTCGTACAGCCTAGTAACTCAGCAACCACTAGGTGGTAAAGCTCAGTTCGGTGGTCAGCGTTTCGGTGAGATGGAAGTATGGGCACTAGAAGCATACGGTGCGGCTTACACTTTACAAGAAATGCTAACCGTTAAGTCAGATGACGTTAACGGCCGTACTAAGATGTACAAAAACATCGTAGACGGTAACCACAGCATGGAACCTGGCATGCCAGAATCGTTCAACGTATTGTTGAAAGAGATCCGCTCGCTAGGTATCAACATCGAGCTAGAAGACGAAGAGTAATCCCCACGGGATTATCGGTAGAAAGGTGCTCACTTTTGCGGGTGAGCTCCTTTTAACTCCTTACAGGAGCTGATTGTGAAAGACTTATTAAACTTTCTAAAAGCACAGCATAAGACCGAAGAATTTGATGCAATCAAAATCGGTCTATCTTCACCAGACATGATCCGTTCATGGTCTTTCGGTGAAGTTAAAAAACCTGAAACGATCAACTATCGTACGTTCAAACCTGAACGCGATGGTTTGTTCTGTGCGCGTATCTTTGGCCCAGTTAAAGACTACGAATGTCTTTGTGGCAAATACAAGCGCCTGAAGCACCGTGGTGTTATCTGTGAGAAGTGTGGTGTAGAAGTTACACAAACTAAAGTTCGTCGTGACCGTATGGGCCACATCGAGCTTGCTTCACCAGTAGCTCACATCTGGTTCCTAAAATCGCTACCGTCTCGTATCGGTCTACTAATGGATATCCCTCTACGTGATATCGAACGTGTTCTTTACTTCGAAATGTACGTAGTAACTGAACCGGGTATGACTGATCTAGAAAAAGGTCAGATGCTAACTGAAGAAGAGTATCTAGACCGTCTAGAAGAGTGGGGTGACGAGTTCACAGCTAAGATGGGTGCAGAAGCTATCAAGGACCTACTAGGTTCTATGGATATGCACGCTGAAGCTGAACAAATGCGCGAAGAGCTTGAGACTACAAACTCAGAAACTAAGCGTAAAAAAGTCACTAAGCGCCTTAAACTGGTAGAAGCGTTCATCGCATCGGGTAACAATCCAGAGTGGATGATCCTGACTGTACTTCCAGTACTTCCGCCAGATCTACGTCCTCTAGTACCACTAGATGGCGGTCGCTTTGCGACTTCTGATCTGAACGACCTATACCGTCGTGTGATCAACCGTAACAACCGTTTGAAGCGTCTTCTAGAGCTAGCGGCTCCGGACATCATCGTACGTAACGAAAAACGTATGCTGCAAGAGTCTGTTGATGCGCTACTAGATAACGGTCGTCGTGGTCGTGCGATCACAGGTTCTAACAAGCGTCCTCTGAAATCTCTTGCTGATATGATCAAGGGTAAACAAGGTCGTTTCCGTCAGAACCTTCTAGGTAAACGTGTAGACTACTCTGGCCGTTCTGTAATCACAGTAGGTCCATACCTTCGTCTGCACCAGTGTGGTCTTCCTAAGAAGATGGCACTTGAGCTATTCAAACCATTTATCTACAGCAAGCTAGAGACTCGTGGTCTTGCGACTACAATCAAAGCTGCGAAGAAAATGGTAGAGCGTGAAGAAGCGGTTGTTTGGGATATCCTAGACGAAGTAATCCGCGAACACCCAGTACTATTGAACCGTGCACCTACACTTCACCGTCTAGGTATCCAGGCGTTCGAACCAGTACTAATCGAAGGTAAAGCGATCCAGCTACACCCACTTGTTTGTGCGGCGTACAACGCGGACTTCGATGGTGACCAAATGGCGGTTCACGTACCTCTAACTCTAGAGGCACAGCTTGAAGCTCGTACTCTGATGATGTCGACAAACAACATTCTGTCGCCAGCGTCAGGTGATCCGATCATCGTACCTTCTCAGGACGTTGTATTGGGTCTGTACTACATGACTCGTGAAAAGATCAACGTGAAAGGTGAAGGCATGTACCTTTCTGGCCCAGCAGAGGCTGAGAAAGCATACCGCACTAAACAAGCTGAGCTTCACGCGCGCGTTAAAGTACGTATTACAGAGACAGTTGTAGACGAAGACGGCAACAGCACAACTGAGACCAAGATGGTAGATACCACTGTTGGTCGTGCAATGCTATGGCAAATCGTGCCAGCTGGTCTACCGTACAGCATCGTTAACCAAAAACTAGGTAAGAAGCAAATCTCTAACCTACTAAACGAGGCGTACCGTAAGCTAGGTCTGAAAGACACTGTAATCTTCGCTGACCAAATCATGTACACAGGTTTCGCTTACGCGGCACTTTCTGGTGTATCTGTTGGTATCGACGATATGGTTGTACCGCCAGCTAAGTACACTGAAATCGCAGAAGCGGAAGAAGAAGTACGTGAAATCCAGGAACAGTACCAATCAGGTCTTGTTACTGCCGGCGAACGCTACAACAAAGTGATCGATATCTGGGCATCGACCAACGACCGCGTTGCGAAAGCAATGATGGAAAACCTTTCATCTGAAACGGTAGTTAACCGTGAAGGCGAAGAGGAACAGCAAGAGTCATTCAACAGCATCTACATGATGGCGGACTCGGGCGCTCGTGGTTCTGCAGCACAGATTCGTCAGCTTGCCGGTATGCGTGGTCTGATGGCGCGTCCAGATGGTTCAATCATCGAAACGCCGATCACAGCGAACTTTAAAGAAGGTCTAAACGTACTTCAGTACTTTATCTCAACGCACGGTGCTCGTAAGGGTCTTGCGGATACGGCACTGAAAACAGCGAACTCGGGTTACCTAACTCGTCGTCTAGTAGACGTTGCTCAAGACGTTGTTGTAACTGAACATGACTGTGGCACTCACGAGGGTGTTGACATGATGCCTCACATCGAGGGTGGTGATGTTAAAGTTGCACTGTCTGAGCTAGCTCTAGGTCGTGTAGTTGCTGAAGACGTTCTAAAACCTGGTACTGAAGATGTTCTTATTCCACGTAACACCCTGATCGATGAGAAGTGGTGTCAAATCATGGAAGAGAACTCAGTAGACAGCATGAAAGTGCGCTCTGTAGTAACGTGTGATTCTGACTTCGGTTGTTGTGCACAGTGTTACGGTCGTGACCTAGCACGTGGTCACCTAGTGAACCAAGGTGAGGCAGTAGGTGTTATCGCTGCTCAGTCTATCGGT
Organism: Vibrio sp. RC2502; assembly: GCF_054850435.1. Lineage (NCBI taxonomy): Bacteria > Pseudomonadati > Pseudomonadota > Gammaproteobacteria > Vibrionales > Vibrionaceae > Vibrio > Vibrio sp. RC2502. The sequence goes on along the minus strand of NZ_CM141453.1, from coordinate 3,127,362 downwards.
GAACCGGGTACACAGCTTACGATGCGTACGTTCCACATCGGTGGTGCGGCATCGACAGCAGCAGCAGAGAACAGTATCCAAGCGAAGAACAACGGTTCTGTTAAGCTTCACAACGCTAAGTTCGTAACAAACAAAGATGGCAAGCTAGTTATCACTTCTCGTGCATCTGAACTAACCATCATCGATGAGTTCGGCCGTACGAAAGAGAAACACAAACTGCCATACGGCTCGCTACTAAGCAAAGGCGACAACGACGCGGTTGAAGCTGGTGAAACAGTAGCGAACTGGGAAGCGCACACACTGCCAATCATCACTGAAGTAGCTGGTCGTATCCAGTTCGTAGATATGATTGATGGCGTAACAGTTTCTCGTCAAACAGATGACCTAACTGGTCTATCTTCAAGCGAAGTAACGGACGCAGCAGCTCGTCCAGCAGCAGGTAAAGATATGCGTCCAGCTATCAAACTTGTTGACGAGCAAGGTAACGACGTAATGATCCCTGGTACTGAAATGCCAGCTCACTACTTCCTACCTGGTAAAGCGATCGTGAACATTGAAGACGGCGCAGAAGTAGGTGTGGGTGATACGCTAGCACGTATTCCTCAGAAATCTGGCGGTAACAAAGATATCACCGGTGGTCTTCCACGCGTTGCTGACTTGTTCGAAGCTCGTAAGCCTAAAGAGCCTGCGATTCTTGCTGAACACACAGGTACGGTTAGCTTCGGTAAAGAGACCAAAGGTAAGCGTCGTCTAGTTATCACGCGTGATAGCGGTGAAGTTTACGAAGAGATGATTCCTAAGCATCGTCAGCTTAACGTGTTCGAAGGTGAGCGCGTTGAACGTGGTGATGTAATCGCTGATGGTCCAGAGTCTCCACATGACATTCTACGTCTACGTGGCGTACACGCAGTAACTCAGTACATCGCTAACGAAGTACAAGAAGTTTACCGTCTACAAGGCGTTAAGATTAACGATAAGCACATCGAGACTATCGTTCGTCAAATGCTACGTAAGTGTACAATTACTCACGCTGGTGACTCTGAGTTCCTACCTGGTGAGCAAGTTGAATACTCACAAGTTAAGATTGCTAACCGTAATCTAGAAGCTGAAGGCAAAGAGCCTGCACGTTTTGAACGTGAACTTCTAGGTATCACTAAAGCGTCTCTAGCGACTGAGTCGTTCATCTCTGCGGCATCGTTCCAGGAGACAACTCGCGTACTAACAGAAGCTGCGGTTTCTGGTAAGCGTGATGACCTACGTGGTCTGAAAGAGAACGTAATTGTTGGTCGTTTGATCCCAGCTGGTACTGGTTTCGCATACCACCAAGAGCGTCAGGCTAAACGTGCTGAAGCGCAAGAAGGTCCATCTGCTGAACAAGCAACAGATAACCTAGCAGCACTTCTAAACGCTGGCTTCTCTTCTGACGAGTAATCGTTAAGAGCTTAAAAGAAAAGGCACCTTCGGGTGCCTTTTTTGTATCTATTCACTTCACTCGGTTGTGAGGTACAAAAAAGGGCTGATATATAGTCATCAACCCTTTCACTCCTTTCTATTATCATTTATGCACCAGGAGGCATCGCAAGGCTATCCGCGATAAGCTGGATCAAATGGTCTTCTACTTCAAAGCGCGTTTCAATGATCTCTCCGATCAAAGACATATCGGAGTCGAAATCCTCTAACTCATCATCTTCTGTCACGTCTGAATACTTATCAGTGAAGTTTAACAACGGTTCTGTGGTTAGCACGATTTTGCCGTAAGTTTGGTTGATTTCGTTTGTTGCGACAAAGCCCGTGGCTTTCCACTTATCCATTACCATATCGTATATTTTGAAGTGGCCTTCGGAAATATAATCGACTAGGTGTTGGCAGAAGTTTTGTAGCTCGGAGGGAGAAGGAAGTTCTAGAACGTTGGATTTCGAACAAGGTTGCAGTGCTGCAAGCTTACAATATTCGACAATTAAGGATTGTCTCGTCTCTAACCAGTGATCAATGACATCACTTGAGCCACCCCACTGGTCTTGTGTTTGTTTGAATTTTTTTAGCATGACCATGCCCTCATGATCTGATCGCCGGCTGGCGAACGTATCCTTTGCAAAGCAAAGTTAGTAAAGTTATTACAAACTCTTGTCCTTACTAGAATTTATAGTTGCAAATATCGTTAAGAACAAACTCTAGTATGAAATTAGATTGCCAGTAAAATGAACGAACTTCAAGCAAAGGGATGGTGTAATGTTAAGAAAAGGTGATGTTAACCGTGTGGCAAATGCACACTGGTGTGTTGTTGCAGGAAGTGAAATTTGGCTGGTGGATGGTGCTGTGCCTTTTGGTAGTGCGGAGCAGTTCTCACTGCCAGAAGAGAATGCGAGGCAAATTGGTGACTATCTTGGTTCGCCAGTGATGTGGATTAATTTTGCAGATTTGGAGCAAGATCTCCCACTCGTTTCATTGCGCGACTGTCTACATTTCCCTGAACCGCTATTTATGCTGTTGAGCAAGGCTATCCAATATGGGCACATGACCCAAAGCTTACGCTTTTGTCCGCAATGTGGTGGGCGCAACTTTCTTAATAATAATCAATTTGCCATGCAATGCGGAGAGTGTCGTACTTTGCACTACCCGCGCATTTTCCCATGCATCATCGTTGCTGTGCGTAAAGAAAATCAGATTTTACTAGCGCAACACCCAAGGCATCGAAATGGCATGTACACCGTGATTGCGGGCTTTTTAGAGGCGGGAGAAACCTTAGAAGACTGTGTCGCGCGCGAAGTGCATGAAGAGACGGGCATTCACGTGAAAAACATTCGTTACTTTGGCAGTCAGCCTTGGGCCTTTCCATCCAGTATGATGATGGCGTTCCTCGCCGATTATGATTCTGGTGAGCTCAATCCGGATTATACGGAGTTATCCGATGCGCAATGGTTCGGTGTGAAAGAGATGCCACCAGTGGCACCAACAGGCACTATTGCAAGAGCGCTAATTGAGCAGACCGTTAGTGATATTCTTTCAGACTGAGATGCTGATCGTAAAGGAAGTAAAGGTTAAAAATTAATCATTTTTGAGACATCACTGTTGCTAGACTAGCTTGGTATGACGTTCTGTATTGATGGGTTTATAAATAATGGAGTATACCGAATGAAGTTGAAATCAGCGTTATGGCTAGGATTAGTATCGTGCACAATGGTAAGCATGTCGGCAAATGCAAGTATCGAAGTAAAAGCGAAGCGCATGTTGACAGAAAATACCATGACAGAAAATGTAACCAAGGTGCAGCAGGCTTGTGGTAATGAAGTACTAGAAACCAATATCGATTGGGCTCAGTGGGATAATTATGATTTTTCTGAAGCTCGACTTGATAAAGTAAAAACCACAGGTTGGTTAGGTGGCCTTATTAACTACATCTATGATGATATGGTGAAGTTGTGCACGACAACTGAGCACGCAGCTTTGTATAAAGAAGAGTTTCAAAAAGTTCAAAAAATCCAATTCGTAGGTCAAGATTCAGTGAATGCGAAAAAAGCAGGTTTCGCGTTAGATGAAGGTGGTAGCGTACTCAAAGTTGCCTTGAATCCAAATGCGGCTTACGACTCTTCAACGTTGAAGTACCTTAAGCAGGCATGGAACTAACACGATGAAGAAAACGTTATTGTCGTTATTCATGGTGTCCGTCAGCTTTGCCGTGGTCGGTGAAGAAGCTCGTTACACCATGGACGACTTAAAGGCATTGAACGGCTCTAAAAATTGGAATGAGCTATTAGCGCATGCGGAAGATATTCGTCCATCTCAACGTAATAGCGAGTGGGAAAGCCTAGTTCAAAATGCGGCGTTGGGAGCGTTTGAACACTATGTCGCATCTGGAGCAAAATATGATGCGATTGGTCTGGGTCAGCAGTTAATCCTATCTTACCCGTTTCTTTCTCAATCTAAGAGTTTTACTCAGCAGTTCTCGAAAGAGCTGGTGCCTGCAGCACAACCATGTATTCAATATGCGATAGAGGGATGTGTGGAAAATTATGGTCAGCTTCTTAGTACCTTGGCACCAAGCGCTGAGGTGAGTTACGAAGAAGGAACCAAAGTTTTCCAGAATGTCTCGAAGTCACTATCGGTTCCTTTTTTTGCAGCAGCAGTGCAGCAAGCTGAGAACTACTGTGCGGATGAAAACGTCGCAAATGCGTTGCTCTACACCTTGGATAGACCAAATAATACCAACTTCGCTTTGGCGAAAGAGGTTGCTACACAAAGGTGTGCTAACACCGCACTAACAAACTTTGAAAATTACATTATTGAGTCGCAAACCGTAAGAGAAGCTCTTTGCCCGACATATTTGTCTAAAGGACATGTAAAAGGGTTAATGAAAAAAGTTTGCCAGTCATAACTGCTCGTTCTTAAAGCCACCGCAAGGTGGCTTTTTAATTTATTGAAATTTAGGCAAAAAAAACCCTCCGAGAGGGAGGGGGTAAGTAAGATGTCGTTATGAGATGCTGAGTACCGAGTACTCAGTTTATAATTGTAGTTTTCGCTAGCGAACAAATTTTTAACACTGATGCGGATTGTGTGCAAATTAAGCATTGATTTAAAAGTTAATAACTTGATCCAGGTTGCAAAGCACACAGCTATTGGCCTTAAATCAGTGATAGAATACCCCCTTTCAAAGAAAGCCTAACAATTGGAACTACGGAATGACTGAATTAAAAAATGATCGTTATCTGCGTGCGCTTCTTAAAGAGCCGGTAGATTACACGCCAGTATGGATGATGCGTCAGGCAGGTCGTTACTTACCAGAATACAAAGCTACGCGTGCTCAAGCGGGCGATTTCATGTCTTTGTGTAAGAATGCGGAGCTGGCGTCTGAAGTAACTCTTCAACCACTACGCCGTTTTCCTCTTGATGCTGCGATCTTGTTCTCTGACATCCTAACTATCCCAGATGCAATGGGTCTGGGTCTGCGTTTTGCTGCTGGTGAAGGTCCGGTCTTCGATAACCCAATTACTTGCAAAGCCGACGTAGAGAAAATCGGTCTGCCAGATCCAGAAGGTGAACTGCAGTACGTAATGAATGCCGTGCGTCAAATCCGCAAAGATTTGAATGGTGATGTACCTCTAATTGGTTTCTCTGGTAGCCCATGGACGCTTGCGACTTACATGGTTGAAGGTGGTAGCTCTAAGGCCTTCACGAAGATCAAGAAGATGATGTACGCAGAACCTCAAACTCTGCATCTTCTACTGGATAAGCTAGCAGATAGCGTGATTGACTACCTAAATGCACAAATCAAAGCCGGCGCGCAGTCAGTTATGGTATTTGATACATGGGGTGGCGTTCTGACTCCTCGTGATTACAACCTGTTCTCATTGCAATACATGCACAAGATAGTGGATGGCCTGATTCGCGAAAATGACGGTCGTCGCGTACCTGTTACGCTATTTACTAAGAATGGCGGTATGTGGCTAGAGCAAATCGCAGCAACGGGTTGTGATGCGGTTGGTCTAGACTGGACGATCAATATTGCAGATGCGAAAGCGCGTATCGGCGATAAAGTGGCACTGCAAGGCAACATGGATCCATCTATGCTTTACGCTTCACCTGAGCGTATCCGTGAAGAAGTAGCGGGTATCCTAGAAGGTTTTGGTGATGCTGGTACAGGTCACGTATTCAACCTAGGTCATGGCATCCACCTAGATGTGCCGCCAGAAAACGCGGGTGTGTTTGTTGAAGCGGTACATGAGCTATCTAAGCCTTACCACAAATAATCTCGATTTATTGAAATCCAATACCGGCCATCAGTGCCGGTATTTTTTTACCTGAAATTTGAATTGTACAGCTTAGTAAGCATTTGGCCTGTCATGATCTAATTACTATCTAAGCTGTACAATAAAAATTAAAGTCAATTATAAACAATGACTTAAATTTATGTTGTTTGTGTTTCAATTTTCTTATTCAGATTAACTAGCAATTAGAACATCGGTAACTCAAAGCATCGAGTGAACGCGTTGTTGGAGATAGGGAACGACTTCCGACTCAAACCATGGATTCTTCTTTAACCACAGCGTATTGCGTGGGGAAGGGTGTGGTAGAGGAATAAACTCAGGTTCCCAATCTTGCCATTGCTGAACGGTTTGCGTGAGAGTTTTGGGCTTGTTGGTGAGGTAGTACTGCTGAGAGTACTGACCAATAAGCAGAGTCAACTCTATATTGGGGAGCTGTTCGAGAATCTTTTTGTGCCATGTAGGAGCGCACTCTTTTCTCGGTGGCAGATCTCCCGAGTTACCTTTACCCGGATAGCAGAACCCCATCGGTACAATGGCAATTTTATTCGGGTCGTAGAACTCGTCTTTGTCGATATCAAGCCATTGGCGCAGTCGGTCACCACTTGGATCATTCCAAGGTATCGAAGTGCTGTGGACTTTTGTTCCTGGCGCTTGGCCAATAATCAGAATGCGTGCGTTTTTACCGGCTTGAACCACAGGGTTGGCTCCGAGAGGTAAACTCTCAGCGCAGATCTGGCACGCGCGCACTTGTTGGAGTAGATTCTCTAGAGACATCGGTCTTTAATACCCTTTTTCGAAATCCACTTGATTGTTTAATGAGAAACCATCGCGCCAAAGTCGGTAATTGTCGGCAAAAATGTCGACCACCTGTTCAGGAAAGCTCAATGCGGCGATGTGTGGCGTGATGGTCACTTGCGGTAACTTCCAAAACGGATGCGCTGGTGGCAATGGTTCTTGCTCAAACACGTCCAAGAAAGCGTGTTCTACCCAGCGATTCTTGATGGCGAGCAACAAGCTGGCTTCATCCAACACATCTCCTCTACCTACATTGAATAATAAAGCTTGGTTGAGATGTTGAAGTGTTTCACGGTTGAGCAAGGCACGAGTATTAGGTGTGCTCGGCAACGTATTAACGACAATATCTGCCTTTCTTAAAGCATTTACTAGTTCATTGATGTGGAAGGTTTGTGCAAATTCATCATTGGCTGTTGGAATTCCTGTGCGATTAATACCAATCGTGTTAATCCCCATCGCCTGGGCCGTTTGTGCTAGGCATTTCCCAATGCTACCCGTACCGAGAATCACCATGGTTTTGCTTTGCAGTGATGTGTAGAGATGCGGTTGCCACTGCTTGTTTTGTTGTTGCTGGTGGTAGTGCATAAAATGACGATAGTGGCTGATGCAATATCCGAGGACGTACTCTGCGATTAGCGGACCAAACACGCCACGCACATTCGTCAGCGTATAGTCTTGGCGAAATTCTGGGGTAATGAGCGCATTTACGCCCGCATAGGTAGATTGTACCCACTCAAGTTGTGAAAATTCGTCTAATCTTTGTGAGAGTAAAGGAGGATCGGCAAGAACAATGTGTGCCTCTTGCGGCTTGTCCGTAATGTTCAGGTCGGGCAGATTTTTCTCCGCCAATAACGTTTCGTAGGTGTCGCGATGCTCTGAGAGCAGGAAAATCTGATTTGGATGCTGCATTAACTTTTTTCCCTGTGATGAATCAAGTACACTTTCGCTGTTTTTTTCTTCAATGATTGAGTGACTATGCTTAAGAATCCTCTTCAGGTTCGTTTAGAAAAACTAGAACCTTGGCAACAAATTACCTTTATGGCGTGTCTGTGTGAACGCATGTATCCAAACTATGCGATGTTTTGTGAGAACACAGAATTTGCTGAACCGCGTGCTTACCGAGCGATTCTTGATAGTGTATGGGAAATTCTGACCGTTAAGAACGCGAAAGTGAATTTCGAGCGTCAACTAGAGAAGCTCGAAGAATTGTTCCCAAGTGCCGACGAGTATGATTTTTACGGTGTATACCCAGCGATGGATGCGTGTCAGGCATTGTCTACTCTATTGCATGGTCTGTTGGATCGCGACTACCTTTTCGATTCAATGCTTAAAGTGAGCCAACAGTCGGTACAAACCGTTGCTGATTTAGAGCAAGCACAGGGCAGTGAGCCAATCACAAACGACAATCAAAAAGAAAATGAAGCCGTATGTGAAGAGTGGGATGTCCAGTGGGCAATCTTCCGTCCGCTGCGTGAAGCAACGGAACGTGATATCAACTTGATCAAAGACTTGCGTGAAGAACTACGCGAAGAAGCCGTGAGCAACATCGGCATCGCACTGTAATGCGAAAGCGAATATGAAAAAGGCATCCCGTGGGATGCCTTTTTTGTTGGAAACGTGGTTACGATTCTTTTGAGTCTGGTTTTGTTGGCTCTTGTGTTTCTGGCTCAACGTTTTGTTTTTCTAACTCGTCGTCGTCATCGCGGCTTTCGATTACACCGTGCATTTCTTTCCAGCTTTCCCAGCGTTGGTAGGCCAGTTCTTGCATGTCGGTGCTCTTGTCGGCTTCGTCGATGATTTCTTCACCAACTAAGTGCTCAAAGATGTCTTCAAGTGTGACAAGGCCAAGAACGGTGCCGTATTCGTCGACCACAAGTGCCAGTTGTAGGCGGTGCGTCATCATTTGATCGAATACTTTTGGTAGCGCTGTATTGTTCAGAACCACTTGGATTGGACGCATGACCGCACCGAGTTGTTTCTGACCACTGCCTGATTGCTGCATCTTAAACAGCTCTAGACGATGCACAAAGCCGATGATGTTGTCTTTCTGCTCGCTGTATACCAGCGGACGTGAGAACGGTGTGTCTTTGTGTTTGTCCAGAAACTCATTGATGGTCATCGTTGCGTCAACGCGGAAGACAACAGGGCGAGGTGTCATGACTTGTGTGACAGGCACATCTTGAATCCCTAGCAGGTTGCTTAAGATTTTAGATTCGCCTTCTGCAAATTCACCACTTTCGCGTGCCAAAATCGCCATCGCAGAAAGTTCATCACGCATTTTTGGTGCTTCGTGGTTACGAGCCAAACGCTTGGTGATTTGCTCTGAAAACCATACAAAAGGCGTTAGCGCCCATACCATCCAACGTAGCGATACCGCCGCTGCTGGTGCAAGCTGACGCCAGTACGTCGCACCGATGGTCTTCGGTACGATTTCAGAGAGAACCAAGATCGCCAGTGTGAGCACAGCTGAGAAGATGCCAAGTGCTTCGCTGCCGAATACGACGGCCGCCTGTGCACCTGCTGTTGCTGCACCGATAGTGTGAGCAATAGTGTTTAGAGTCAGAATCGACGCTAATGGGCGGTCGATGTCGGACTTGAGTTTAGATAGCTGCTCAGCAGCAGGATGCCCCTGTTGATTGAGCTGCGCAATGTAGCTCGGACTGATACTCAGTAGTACCGCCTCCAGTACCGAACAGATAAACGAAATGCCGATAGCAATAGAGATATAAATGGATAACAGCAGCATAGTTGCCCTTGAAAGTAGTCTGATAGTTGTTATTTGCAGTGATTATAACCGCAAAAGTGCCTTATTAATTGGTCCAAATACGTAGGAAAGCAAGGGCTTTCAGACCGCATGTGGTAACAAATTGTGAGTTATTACTCATATTATGGCTAAAAGTACGTCAGAAAATCGAAAGATCGCTTACAAACCTTTGCCAGATGGGGCATTTATGCTTTAGAGTGAGACGAATTCGATAACATATGAGAAGGGAAACCTAATGAACAAGACCCAATTAATCGACTTTATCGCAGAGAAAGCAGACCTATCAAAAGCACAAGCTAAAGCTGCTCTTGAAGCGACTCTTGAAGGTGTAACTGGTGCACTTAAAGAGGGTGACCAAGTTCAACTAATTGGTTTTGGTACATTCAAAGTAAACCACCGCGCTGCACGTACTGGTCGCAACCCTAAGACTGGTGACGAGATTCAAATCGCAGCAGCTAACGTACCTGCATTCGTAGCAGGTAAAGCGCTGAAAGAATCAGTAAACTAAGTTAGAATGCACCGAGGTATCCTGCCTCGGTGCAATTTCATGAAAAAACATCTACTCACTTCACTCCTCCTATCTAGCCTTTCTCTTATTGGCTGTTCTTCTGTTGAAACGCCTAATCTAGAACAATTTACCCACTTTTCTGGCGGAAAAACCGCAGGTGACACCAGTAGTTTGTATTGGATGACTGAGCGATTAACTCGAGTCAGTACCGCGGCAGATTACGTCACGATGGGTGATCATGGCTGGTATAAAAGTGATTACCGTTGGGATGAAGGCGAGTTGCGTGAGTTGATTCGAAAAGGTGAGCAAATCGATGCCAAGCAAAGACTGGTGCCTTTTCTAATCCACATCCGCTTTAATAAAGATGGTGAAGCGATTTATCAGCAATATCGCGTAAATCGCAAAGTCTTGCCGCTGCAGCGCGAGCAACTTGATCGATACAAAGCCGAAGCTAATGATGTTGTTGTTGCCATCAAAGAGCAGTCTCGCAACGGGCAGAACCTCGTACAAGGCTATTGGAATGGTCAAGCATTTGAAACCTGCAAAGGGAAAGAGTTCTCGACGCTAGAGTTCAACCAAACCCTGCCGAAATTTGTCGTCGACCGTTTATCATCGGTCGATAGCTACATTGCCTTTGTTGGTAAAGAATCTCGTAATGAAGTGGTGGTAGACAGCCTCTTGATGCTCAATGATGACAACTTTGATTGTGTATCACGACCAAAGTTTATCTCTGAGTAAGGCTTCTACGTTTTTACGCTGGATGTGAAAGAACAATAAAAAAGGCGCTGAATGCGCCTTTTGTCTTTTTAGCCAACTGAAGTTGTTATTATTTTTCTTGCTCGCGAGCGATAGCACGGTAGCCGATGTCATTACGATGGAACATGCCATCCCAACTGATCTGTTTTGCTAGCTCGTATGCGCGTTGTTGTGCTTCTGATACGCTGTTGCCCAATGCAGTTGCACACAATACGCGACCACCATTTGTCACGATGTCGCCATCTTGATTGTCTGTACCCGCGTGGAAGACTTTCTCGCCTTCAATTTCAACTTGAGGCAGGCCAGAGATCACATCACCTTTGTTGTACGCTGCTGGGTAGCCACCGGCTGCTAGCACGATACCGATAGATGCGCGTGGATCCCATTTAGATTCCACTTGATCAAGCTTCTCGTCGATTGCTGCTAAGCATAGATCTACAAGATCCGATTCCATACGCATCATGATTGGTTGTGTCTCTGGATCACCAAAGCGGCAGTTGTACTCGATCACTTTCGGAGTGCCATCTTTGTCGATCATCAGACCCGCGTATAGGAAACCTGTGTATGGGTTCCCCTCAGATGCCATGCCGCGTACCGTTGGGTAAATGACTTCTTCCATGATGCGATTGTGAATTTCGGGTGTGACCACAGGAGCTGGAGAGTAAGCGCCCATGCCCCCTGTGTTCGGACCCGTGTCTTTATCACCGACACGTTTGTGGTCTTGGCTGGTGGCCATTGGCAGAACGTTCTCACCATCGACCATTACGATGAAGCTTGCTTCTTCACCATCTAAGAACTCTTCGATAACCACGCGGCTGCCTGCATCGCCAAATGCGTTGCCCGCTAGCATGTCTTTGATTGCGTCTTCTGCTTCTTCTAGCGTCATCGCAACGATTACGCCTTTACCAGCAGCAAGACCGTCTGCTTTCACCACGATTGGTGCACCTTGCTCACGCACGTAAGCAAGCGCTGGTTCAATTTCTGTGAAGTTTGCGTAAGCACCGGTTGGGATTTGGTGACGAGCAAGGAAGTCTTTAGTAAACGCTTTGGAGCCTTCAAGCTGCGCTGCGGCTTGGGTAGGGCCAAAGATTGGTAAGCCCGCTTCGCGGAACGCATCAACCACACCAATAACCAATGGTGCTTCTGGGCCAACGATAGTCAGTTCAATCGCCTTCTCTTTGGCGAAAGCAACAAGGCCAGCGATGTCTTCTACATCGATGTTTACGTTCTCTAGTTTTGGCTCTAGTGCCGTACCTGCGTTGCCTGGAGCAATGAAAATAGTCTCAACATTTGGGTTTTGCGCGGCTTTCCAGCCTAGCGCATGTTCACGACCGCCTGAACCAATGATTAAAACTCGCATATGAAAATCCTTAATCTTATAAATACTGTTTACTCAAAGTAGTTGATGATGTGGCTAGGCAACAATTGAGCCCATCCCGGAAACATAGCCAGCTACGTAACTGGGGTGGGCAAAAGCAGTTAACGACGCCACAGTGCCAAATACGATGAGGAAATTAGTGGCGGAAGTGGCGCATACCCGTGAAGATCATCGCCATGCCGTGCTCATCTGCTGCTGCGATAACTTCGTCGTCACGCATAGAGCCCCCTGGCTGAATTACGCATTTAATACCAGCTTCTGCTGCGGCATCGATACCGTCGCGGAAAGGGAAGAATGCGTCAGATGCCATTACGCTACCGGCAACTTCTAAGCCTTCATCTGCGGCTTTGATACCGGCAATTTTCGCTGAATAAACGCGGCTCATTTGGCCTGCGCCTACACCGATAGTCATGTCGCCTTTCGCGTAAACGATCGCGTTAGATTTCACGTACTTCGCTACTTTCCAGCAGAATAGGGCATCTTTTAGCTCTTCTTCTGTAGGTTGGCGCTTAGAAACCACTTTAAGGTCGTCTAGGCTTACCATGCCTTGGTCGCGATCTTGAACCAGTAGACCACCGTTGACGCGTTTCACGTCAAAGCCTGTTGTCTTGGTTGACCACTTGCCACACTCTAGTAGACGTACGTTCTTCTTCGCGGCAACGACTTCAATCGCTTCAGCAGAAACAGAAGGAGCAATGATTACTTCAACGAATTGACGTTCAACGATAGCGCTAGCCGTTTCTGCATCTAGCTCTTGGTTGAATGCGATGATGCCGCCGAACGCTGATGTTGGGTCTGTTTGGTAAGCGCGGTTGTACGCTTCTAGGATGTCTTTACCTAGCGCGACGCCACATGGGTTGGCGTGTTTTACGATTACACATGCTGGCTCATTAAACTCTTTCACGCATTCAAGTGCGGCGTCCGTGTCTGCGATGTTGTTGTAAGAAAGGGCTTTACCTTGGATTTGGCGAGCAGTAGAAACAGACGCTTCTTGTGGGTTGGCTTCGACGTAGAACGCGGCAGCTTGGTGGCTGTTCTCACCGTAGCGCATGTCTTGTTTCTTCTCGAATTGTTGGTTAAAGGTGCGAGGGAATTTACTCTCTTCATCACCTTCTTTGTTCTCACCGTAAGATGGAACCATGGTGCCGAAGTAGTTTGCGATCATGCCATCGTAAGCGGCGGTGTGTTCAAATGCTGCGATAGCAAGGTCGAAACGCGTTTCTAGAGTTAGGGACTTGTCGTTTGCGTCCATCTCTGCGATTACGCGGTCGTAGTCTGAAGCGTTTACAACGATAGTTACGTCTTTGTGGTTCTTCGCTGCTGAGCGAACCATGGTAGGACCGCCAATATCGATGTTCTCTACTGCGTCAGCAAGAGTACAGCCATCTTTTGCAACGGTTTCTGCGAATGGGTATAGGTTAACAACGACCATGTCGATTGGATTGATGCCATGTTTTGCCATCACGTCGTCATCTTGACCACGACGACCAAGCACACCACCGTGAACTTTCGGGTGAAGCGTTTTAACGCGGCCGTCCATCATTTCTGGGAAACCTGTGTAGTCAGAGACTTCTGTTACTGCGATGCCTTGTTCGGCAAGTAGGCGTGCTGTACCACCAGTAGATAGGATATCGACACCGCGCTCAGCAAGAGCTTGCGCAAACTCAACAATACCTGTTTTGTCTGATACGCTGATAAGCGCACGGCGAATAGGACGAGCGTTATTCATGCTTCCATTTTCCTCAAATTCACGGAGTTAAAGATGTTTGCCAAAAATGAACTTGTTTTTACCTCTTGGGGTAAAATATTGGCCAGTTTTGGTAAAGACCTTTGCAGGTGTTTTCATGTTTAGAAAACAGTCTCCACATTTGATGGCGCGTATTCTAACCAATTTATTACAAAAAAGCTCGCGCAATCGTTTGGCATCTCAAAAATAATTGCAAAAAAGTCGTTCTTTAGCTTTAAAAGTAACGAGATAGTTAATAAGGAAAGTTATGTTTCAGATAGGTGAGTTGGCAAAACGCTGTGGTGTGACTTCAGATACACTGCGTTTTTATGAGAAAAATGCGTTGATAAAACCCGCAGGGCGAAGCGAATCAGGCTACCGACTTTATAATGAAGAGAATCAAAAGCAGGTGCGCTTCATCTTAAAAGCGAAAGAGCTAGGGTTGAGCTTGGATGAGATAAAAGATCTATTAGAAATTAAGTTAGAGGCGACAGAACACAGTTGTGCAGAGGTAAAAGCCATTACTTCTGCCAAGTTAGAGCTGATCGACGAGAAGATTAATGAACTGACGAAAATTCGCCGTGCTTTGAAGAAGATTAATGATGCGTGCTGTGGCCATACAAACGATGATGCCAGTCATTGTTCTATTCTTGCAGCACTTGAGTAGTCTCATTTTTGCATCACTTAACTTAAGTTTGCATTTTTGGCGGCTTGCTTTTCTAGGTGCACGCCGTTTTCCCACCTATAATCTCGCTTTTGGTCGACTGTGCGAATGTGAAGTTCCATCATTCCTACAGCGATAGCTGTCTGGTAGATACGAGAGTTTTCATACATGGTTGGAGTCTATTTTCAAATCAATGACTGGGTTTTAAGCGTTGATGAAAATAAGCTGTATCGACAAGATAGGGAAGTTACTGTTGAGCCGCGCTTAATTAATCTTTTGCACTTCTTAGCTGAGCATGCAAATGAGGTGTTCAATCGCGAGGAATTGATCCAGTACGTTTGGGCTGGGGCGATTGTGACCGATCAAGTGGTGACTCAGTCCATTTTTGAGTTGCGTAAATTGCTGCGTGACGGTCGGGAAGAAAATACCAGTTACGTCATTACAGTGCCGAAACGTGGCTACAAGCTGGTAGCGAACGTGACTCCGATGACGCATGAAGAGTTTGTCGCAAGTCGCCAAAGTGAAGAGGAAGAGAGCGCGCCTTTGGTTGAAGAACCAGAAGAAGAGACTCTGCCTATCGCACCTGCCGTTACTTTTCCTGCCGGCCCTCTGACTCGTGCGGTCTGCGAGATGTCGAAAGAGAAAAAGGCCCCTCAGAAAAAAAATAAAATCAGCCCGTGGCGCTTGGGACTGATGAACTTCATCTGGATCAGTGTTTTGGTCGTGGTGATGGGCGTGTTTACCTACAAGCAATCGGAAGTGCGTATTACCCAAGCCATCGATACTCACCTTATCGAATTCAAGTTTCAAGATAACTTTACGAGCGAAGGGTTAAGCTATGACTTGGCAGACGGGTTTGCACAAAAGTTGATGTCCGACATTGCTCAAGTCAGTGATTACCGAGTCATGCTAAAGAAGGCGTCGTTTACTTCTGGCATTGTGCCTGGTAAATCCGTTGTGGTACGAGTTCGTGAAAATGACGGTGGCAGCTTTTTAGAGGTGGAATATCGCAATAACTCATCTGAAAAGGTGTTGTTTAGTCGTCAATACGCGTTAACCAGTAGCCATTTAAAGACAGTGCTTCAACAAGCGTCGTTGGATTTGATGCAAGTGCTGAAAGTGCCGGATGCCAAATTAAAATCTACGATGCTGGTGGCGGGAATGCCCATGAATCCCGATGCCTTGGAATTGTTTGTGCAAGCTAACCATTATCTTAATGTCTCTGATGCCAAGCAGTTTCGCCAAGGCATCGATTTGATGGAAAATATTTTAGAAATCGAGCCAGATAATGCTTATGTTCAAGCTGAATTACTGATTGCTTACCACGTGCAGAAAGTGCTTGATTCGTCTCTTGAGCTAAAGAAAGGGCGAGTGCAACAACTCAGCGATGCGCTGGAAACCAACGTGAAAATGATGGTTGGGCCAATTCAACCTCGAATTTATGAAGCTTTGGCCCTACACGAAACCATCGCTGGTGACATGGCTTCAGCCAAGCAGCATCTTGGGCAAGCATTGAGGTTACGAGATTCGGTGCTGTCTTATGTGATTCGTGGTAAGCATGCTGAATTGGATGGTGATCTGGATTTGGCCAGTGAGTCTTACAGCGAAGCTTTTTATATTGATACGTCGGTTGAGACGTACCTGCTGTGCGAAAACTTGGTCTTCCCAAGTAACATGAAGGCGATTGATTACGCCATGTATCGCGCTGTTCACCCTTCTGTCGTTCGAATGCTTTAATTCTCTCGGACTCAAATACTAGCCCCTCATTTCGGTGAGGGGCTTTTTTGTAGCTGTCGAAAAGTGAAAAAGCAGGGGCGGTGGGGCAATGACTTACGAAGGAGCTAACAACGCAAGCTTGCAACGGGAAGGCATATCCGGTTTGCTTCTCTATCTCTATCTCTATCTCTATCTCTATCTCTATCTCTATCTCTATCTCTATCTCTATCTCTATTGATTGTATGGAGTGTCTGGCTGAGTTATGTGGCGAGAATGATTCTGATGCTTTCTTGCAGGCGAGATGAATATTGATGTGGGTCAAAAAGCGCGATCAGGGAGAGATTTATGGAATCAACAGTTCAGGGAATTAACCCTTCGGGATGGGGAAGTTGATAAAGGTTGATAACTTTTATCGCGATTACCGACGAGTTGATGAGAGTTTATCTATCGGTAGAAGGTTTGATGTTTTTCTTATAACTGCATGAATAGTATGGTTTTATATTTTTGTGTTTATCATGTTTATCTCAACTTGATGTTGATTAACTAATCATTTTATTGATAACGCCAAGTTTATTTTTTTCCCGATTTTTGGGCGTAGTCTTCACTTCGAAATTTAGCGAGGTCGAGCAGGTATCTACTTCATAGCATCTCGCTAATAACCGTTCAGTTTGAGTCACGTTGACTTGAGTAGAATAGATTTGGAGATGTTATGTCATCGAATACGAAAAAAATCGGCCTAATTGCCTGTACGGGTGTAGTCGCCGGTAACATGATGGGTAGTGGTATTGCACTGTTACCTTCCAGCCTAGCTTCAGTAGGTTCTGTTTCAATTTTCAGCTGGCTGATCTGTTTGATCGGTGCACTGAGCCTTGCGTTTGTTTACGCTCGTCTGGCAACCAAAAACCCTCAAGAAGGTGGTCCTATCGCTTATGCGGGCGAAGTTTCCCCAGTCTTTGGTTTCCAAACGGGCGTGCTTTATTACCACGCGAACTGGATTGGTAACCTAGCTATTGCTATTACAGGTGTTTCTTACCTTTCAGTATTCTTCCCTGTGCTTAATGACCCAATCCCAGCAGGTATTGCGACGATTGCATCGGTATGGATCTTCACTTTCGTCAACCTACTTGGTGGTAGCTGGGTAAGCCGTCTATGTACGCTTGGTCTTGTTCTAATCCTAATTCCAGTTGTTGGTACCGCTCTATTTGGTTGGACGCACTTCGACACTGCGCTATACAGCCAAAACTGGAACGTATCTGCGGGTACTGATAGCCATGCGATTGTGACTGCGGTTCTTATCTGTCTATGGTCATTCGTTGGTGTGGAATCAGCAGCAGTATCGACAGGTATGGTAGAAAACCCTAAACGTACTGTACCGCTAGCAACCATGCTGGGTACTGGTATCGCAGGTGTGATTTACATCCTATCAACTCAAATGATCAGCGGCATGTTCCCTGCTTCTGAAGTTGCCGCATCAGGTGCGCCATTTGCATTGGCAACCACTGAGCTATTCGGTAGCTGGACTGCACCATTCGTATCAGCATTCACTGCACTAGCATGTTTTACTTCGCTAGGTTCTTGGATGATGCTGGTGGGCGAAGCTGGTAAACGTGCAGCAAGCGATGGCAACTTCCCTAAAATCTACGGCGAAACTGACAAAAACGGTGTGCCTAAGAAAGGTTTAATCCTTGCGTCAATCAAGATGACAGCATTAATGGTTGTACTGATGTTCTTCAGCTCTAAAACAGCACATGCATCAGACCTGTTCAACCAGCTAACGACTGATGCAGTTCTACTAACTATGCTGCCTTACTTCTACTCAAGCATTAACTTGATTCGCTTCGAAGGTATGACAACACGCAACGGCTTCGTAATGCTGTTCTCTGGTGTAGCTTGTCTGTTCTGCTTCATTGCCCTTGCTGGTGCAGAAGGCGGTACGCTAACAGCAACCTTCATCGTGTCTCTCGTTATCTTGATGTTCTACAGCAAAAAAGCCGGCTTAGCTCAGTACATGAAGCTACACGCTGACGACATGCCTGCTCAAGCAAGCAACTAATCCCCAAACGCTGGCACTTCGGTGCCAGCCAATAAAAACAAATTCACTCGGCGCTCACCTTACTCACTGCCTGTAAATGGCAGAGAGCGCCTTCATTCGCCTTGGAGATGTCCAAATGAATATATTCGCTATCTTGAACCACATGGGTGTGTTCTTTAAAGAAGAGCCAGTTCGTCAACTTCACGCTGCTCTTGAGAAAGCGGGCTACGAAGTGGTTTACCCAGTAGATGATAAAGACTTGATCAAAATGATTGAGATGAACCCACGCATTTGCGGTGTGCTGTTCGACTGGGATAAATACTCACTAGAGCTATGTGAACGTATTAGCCAAATCAACGAAAAACTGCCTGTTCACGCATTTGCTAACGAACAGTCTACTCTCGATATTTCACTAACAGACCTACGTCTGAACGTGAGCTTCTTCGAGTACGCTTTAGGTATGGCTGACGACATCGCTATCAAAATCAACCAAGCGACCGAGGCATACAAAGATGCCATCATGCCTCCATTCACTAAAGCGCTATTCAAATACGTAGAAGAAGGTAAATACACCTTCTGTACTCCAGGTCACATGGGCGGTACTGCATTCCAGAAAAGCCCTGCTGGTAGCATCTTCTACGATTTTTACGGTCCAAACACATTTAAAGCGGACGTATCAATCTCAATGCCTGAGCTAGGTTCTCTACTAGACCACTCAGGTCCACATAAAGATGCAGAAGAATACATCGCACGCACATTCAATGCAGACAGCTCTTACATCGTAACTAACGGTACGTCTACATCGAACAAAATCGTTGGTATGTACTCAGCACCTGCGGGCAGCACAGTACTGATTGACCGTAACTGTCACAAATCTCTGACTCACCTAATGATGATGAGCGACGTGACACCAATCTACTTCCGCCCAACTCGTAACGCATACGGCATCCTTGGTGGTATTCCACAAAGCGAATTCAGCCGCGATGTCATTGCAGAGAAAGTGGCGAGAACTCCAGGTGCAACAGCGCCAAGTTACGCAGTAGTGACTAACTCAACTTACGATGGTCTGTTGTACAACACACAATTCATCAAAGAGTCGCTAGACTGTAAACACATCCACTTCGACAGTGCTTGGGTGCCTTACACTAACTTCAACCCAATTTACGAAGGTAAATGTGGTATGAGTGGTGAAGCGATGCCAGGCAAAGTGTTCTACGAAACACAATCAACACACAAACTGTTGGCAGCGTTCTCACAAGCTTCAATGATTCACGTGAAAGGTGACTTTGATAAAGAGTCTTTCAACGAAGCATTCATGATGCACACTTCAACTTCACCTCAGTACGGCATTGTTGCTTCTACTGAAACTGCAGCGGCAATGATGCGCGGCAACACTGGTAAGAAGTTGATGCAAGACTCTATCGATCGCGCAATTCGCTTCCGTAAAGAGATCAAACGCCTAGAAGCAGAAAGTGACAGCTGGTTCTTCGATGTATGGCAACCAGAAAACATCGATACCACAGAATGTTGGAAACTAGACCCTAGCGATACATGGCACGGCTTCAAGAACATGGATGACAACCACATGTATCTTGACCCAATCAAAGTAACGCTACTGACTCCGGGGATGAATAAAGAAGGCGAACTAGAAGAATCAGGTATTCCTGCTTCGCTAGTGGCTAAATTCCTAGACGAGCGCGGCATCGTGGTTGAGAAAACAGGCCCATACAACTTGTTGTTCCTATTCTCAATCGGTATCGACAAATCAAAAGCAATGCAATTGCTACGCGGTCTGACTGAATTTAAACGTGGCTACGACTTAAACCTAACCATCAAGAGCTTCCTACCTTCACTATATAACGAAGACCCAAGCTTCTATGAAGGCATGCGCGTTCAAGAACTAGCACAAGCAATTCATGACCTAACTAAGAAATACAACCTACCAGAGCTAATGTACAAAGCGTTCGATGTTCTTCCAGAAATGAAAGTAACACCACACGCAGCATGGCAAGAAGAGCTTCGCGGTAACGTAGAAGAAATCAAACTGGAAGAAATGGTTGGTCGCGTAAGTGCGAACATGATCCTTCCTTACCCTCCAGGCGTGCCACTAGTACTTCCTGGTGAAATGGTGACTCAAGAGTCTCGCCCTGTGCTGGACTTCCTCGAGATGCTTTGTGAGATCGGTGCGCATTACCCTGGTTTCGAAACCGACATCCACGGTCTGTACCAACAAAAAGATGGTAGCTACACCGTAAAAGTATTGAAGAACTAAGTTCCTCTCGAAGATGACGCCATTGGGAATGCAAGCATGCTCCACTCTTACGAGCTCAATGTGTCATCGAACAACCACGACATTTAGATATACCCCTAGCTAATCTGTCGTAAAAGAGAAGGGCAAGGATGCTCTGATCTTTTCTTCTATATATAGAAGAAACACTTTTCCAAGACTTCACCTGAAGTACCCCAAGTAAAAAGCAAAGACCAAAGAGCAGTTCGTCATCGTTCTGCTCTTTTTTTATCTTTTATACAGCAGGACGAAGAGAAAAAGCACGTTGAGCGAAGATCATTTGCGTCAATTGCATCAAATTTGAAGATCTTAATTCAGGTAGAAACGCCCTTTTTCTTGAGGAAAGATCCTTTTAAATGAGAGAAAATAGCCAAGATCGCTTGGTATATACACAAAGTGATTGCTATTTGTTCGGTTGAAAGTTTTTTTGCAAAAAACGCTTGTACTAATTTCTCAACTCCCTATACTGCGCATCCACCGACACGGAGTGAGACGAAAGTCACACAGCGAGTCGGAATTGAGAGAAAAGAAATTTGAAAAAAATGCTTGACTCTCTCACGGTGTGAAGTAAGATACGCACCCCTAACGACGAGCGACTAAGTTGCTGAAAATGTTAGAAAAGCTCTTTAAAAATAAGAACCTATCAATCTGTGTGGGCACTCGTTGATGATAATCCAATTCGATACTTCGGTATCAAATTAGGTTTCAATGAAACGAAGTGACCATTGAATCTTCGGATTCAGCACAGTCAATTCAAACATTACTTTATGTAATGTTCAGTATTCATTGAGCCGAACAAAATCTTAAATTGAAGAGTTTGATCATGGCTCAGATTGAACGCTGGCGGCAGGCCTAACACATGCAAGTCGAGCGGAAACGAGTTATCTGAACCTTCGGGGAACGATAACGGCGTCGAGCGGCGGACGGGTGAGTAATGCCTAGGAAATTGCCCTGATGTGGGGGATAACCATTGGAAACGATGGCTAATACCGCATGATGCCTACGGGCCAAAGAGGGGGACCTTCGGGCCTCTCGCGTCAGGATATGCCTAGGTGGGATTAGCTAGTTGGTGAGGTAAGGGCTCACCAAGGCGACGATCCCTAGCTGGTCTGAGAGGATGATCAGCCACACTGGAACTGAGACACGGTCCAGACTCCTACGGGAGGCAGCAGTGGGGAATATTGCACAATGGGCGCAAGCCTGATGCAGCCATGCCGCGTGTGTGAAGAAGGCCTTCGGGTTGTAAAGCACTTTCAGTCGTGAGGAAGGTAGTGTAGTTAATAGCTGCATTATTTGACGTTAGCGACAGAAGAAGCACCGGCTAACTCCGTGCCAGCAGCCGCGGTAATACGGAGGGTGCGAGCGTTAATCGGAATTACTGGGCGTAAAGCGCATGCAGGTGGTTTGTTAAGTCAGATGTGAAAGCCCGGGGCTCAACCTCGGAATTGCATTTGAAACTGGCAGACTAGAGTACTGTAGAGGGGGGTAGAATTTCAGGTGTAGCGGTGAAATGCGTAGAGATCTGAAGGAATACCGGTGGCGAAGGCGGCCCCCTGGACAGATACTGACACTCAGATGCGAAAGCGTGGGGAGCAAACAGGATTAGATACCCTGGTAGTCCACGCCGTAAACGATGTCTACTTGGAGGTTGTGGCCTTGAGCCGTGGCTTTCGGAGCTAACGCGTTAAGTAGACCGCCTGGGGAGTACGGTCGCAAGATTAAAACTCAAATGAATTGACGGGGGCCCGCACAAGCGGTGGAGCATGTGGTTTAATTCGATGCAACGCGAAGAACCTTACCTACTCTTGACATCCAGAGAACTTTCCAGAGATGGATTGGTGCCTTCGGGAACTCTGAGACAGGTGCTGCATGGCTGTCGTCAGCTCGTGTTGTGAAATGTTGGGTTAAGTCCCGCAACGAGCGCAACCCTTATCCTTGTTTGCCAGCGAGTAATGTCGGGAACTCCAGGGAGACTGCCGGTGATAAACCGGAGGAAGGTGGGGACGACGTCAAGTCATCATGGCCCTTACGAGTAGGGCTACACACGTGCTACAATGGCGCATACAGAGGGCAGCCAACTTGCGAAAGTGAGCGAATCCCAAAAAGTGCGTCGTAGTCCGGATTGGAGTCTGCAACTCGACTCCATGAAGTCGGAATCGCTAGTAATCGTGGATCAGAATGCCACGGTGAATACGTTCCCGGGCCTTGTACACACCGCCCGTCACACCATGGGAGTGGGCTGCAAAAGAAGTAGGTAGTTTAACCTTCGGGGGGACGCTTACCACTTTGTGGTTCATGACTGGGGTGAAGTCGTAACAAGGTAGCGCTAGGGGAACCTGGCGCTGGATCACCTCCTTAAACGATGATTACTCACGATGAGTGTCCACACAGATTGATAGTTCACAAGCGCAAGCTTGTAGCTAACATAGCTCTTTAACAATTTGGAAAGCTGACAAAACAACAATTTATTGTTGTTTGTAAAGTTCTCAATGTTTGTCTTTATGACAAACACCAAAATAACACATTCAAGTGTTCTTGGAATTTGAGTCCGGCAAAATCGAGTCTGCATCATGTATAAAAATTGCAGACAACTTTGGTGACTTGTTCATCAACTCGAAACTCCTTCGGGTTGTATGGTTAAGTGACTAAGCGTACACGGTGGATGCCTTGGCAGTCAGAGGCGATGAAAGACGTAGTAACTTGCGATAAGCCCAGATTAGGTAGTAACAACCATTTGAGTCTGGGATTTCTGAATGGGGAAACCCACTTACATAAGTAAGTATCATTAACTGAATACATAGGTTAATGAGGCGAACCGGGGGAACTGAAACATCTAAGTACCCCGAGGAAAAGAAATCAACCGAGATTCCGAAAGTAGCGGCGAGCGAAATTGGACTAGCCCTTAAGCTTTACACGCGTTAGACGAACGGTCTGGAAAGTCCGACGATACAGGGTGATAGTCCCGTAGTTGACGACGTGTGTTCAGTGAAATCGAGTAGGGCGGGACACGTGATATCCTGTCTGAATATGGGGGGACCATCCTCCAAGGCTAAATACTACTGACTGACCGATAGTGAACCAGTACCGTGAGGGAAAGGCGAAAAGAACCCCTGTGAGGGGAGTGAAATAGAACCTGAAACCGTGTACGTACAAGCAGTAGGAGCAGGCTTTGTCCTGTGACTGCGTACCTTTTGTATAATGGGTCAGCGACTTATATTCAGTGGCAAGGTTAACCATCTAGGGGAGCCGTAGGGAAACCGAGTCTTAACTGGGCGTTCAGTCTCTGGATATAGACCCGAAACCAGGTGATCTAGCCATGGGCAGGTTGAAGGTTGAGTAACATCAACTGGAGGACCGAACCGACTAATGTTGAAAAATTAGCGGATGACTTGTGGCTAGGGGTGAAAGGCCAATCAAACCTGGAGATAGCTGGTTCTCCCCGAAAGCTATTTAGGTAGCGCCTCGGACGAATACTACTGGGGGTAGAGCACTGTTAAGGCTAGGGGGTCATCCCGACTTACCAACCCTTTGCAAACTCCGAATACCAGTAAGTACTATCCGGGAGACACACGGCGGGTGCTAACGTCCGTCGTGGAGAGGGAAACAACCCAGACCGCCAGCTAAGGTCCCAAATTACTACTAAGTGGGAAACGATGTGGGAAGGCTCAGACAGCCAGGATGTTGGCTTAGAAGCAGCCATCATTTAAAGAAAGCGTAATAGCTCACTGGTCGAGTCGGCCTGCGCGGAAGATGTAACGGGGCTAAGTAGTAAACCGAAGCTGCGGCAATGTGCTTTTGCACATTGGGTAGGGGAGCGTTCTGTAAGCGGTTGAAGGTGTGTGGTAACGCATGCTGGACGTATCAGAAGTGCGAATGCTGACATGAGTAACGATAAAGGGGGTGAAAAACCTCCTCGCCGGAAGACCAAGGGTTCCTGTCCAACGTTAATCGGGGCAGGGTAAGTCGACCCCTAAGGCGAGGCCGAAAGGCGTAGTCGATGGGAAACGGGTTAATATTCCCGTACTTCTTACAATTGCGATGGGGGGACGGAGAAGGCTAGGTGGGCCTGGCGACGGTTGTCCAGGTTCAAGTGCGTAGGCTTAAGAGTTAGGTAAATCCGGCTCTTTTTAAGGCTGAGACACGACGTCGAGCACCTACGGGTGTGAAGTCATTGATGCCATGCTTCCAGGAAAAGCCTCTAAGCTTCAGATTGTAAGGAATCGTACCCCAAACCGACACAGGTGGTCGGGTAGAGAATACCAAGGCGCTTGAGAGAACTCGGGTGAAGGAACTAGGCAAAATGGTACCGTAACTTCGGGAGAAGGTACGCTCTTGATGGTGAAGTCCCTCGCGGATGGAGCTGACGAGAGTCGCAGATACCAGGTGGCTGCAACTGTTTATTAAAAACACAGCACTGTGCAAAATCGTAAGATGACGTATACGGTGTGACGCCTGCCCGGTGCCGGAAGGTTAATTGATGGGGTTAGACTTCGGTCGAAGCTCTTGATCGAAGCCCCGGTAAACGGCGGCCGTAACTATAACGGTCCTAAGGTAGCGAAATTCCTTGTCGGGTAAGTTCCGACCTGCACGAATGGCGTAATGATGGCCACGCTGTCTCCACCCGAGACTCAGTGAAATTGAAATCGCTGTGAAGATGCAGTGTACCCGCGGCTAGACGGAAAGACCCCGTGAACCTTTACTACAGCTTGGCACTGAACATTGACCCTACATGTGTAGGATAGGTGGGAGGCTTTGAAGCACGTACGCCAGTATGTGTGGAGCCGTCCTTGAAATACCACCCTTGTAGTGTTGATGTTCTAACGTCGACCCCTAATCGGGGTTGCGGACAGTGCCTGGTGGGTAGTTTGACTGGGGCGGTCTCCTCCCAAAGAGTAACGGAGGAGCACGAAGGTGGGCTAATCACGGTTGGACATCGTGAGGTTAGTGCAATGGCATAAGCCCGCTTGACTGCGAGAATGACAATTCGAGCAGGTGCGAAAGCAGGTCATAGTGATCCGGTGGTTCTGAATGGAAGGGCCATCGCTCAACGGATAAAAGGTACTCCGGGGATAACAGGCTGATACCGCCCAAGAGTTCATATCGACGGCGGTGTTTGGCACCTCGATGTCGGCTCATCACATCCTGGGGCTGAAGTCGGTCCCAAGGGTATGGCTGTTCGCCATTTAAAGTGGTACGCGAGCTGGGTTTAGAACGTCGTGAGACAGTTCGGTCCCTATCTGCCGTGGGCGTTGGAAGATTGAAGGGGGCTGCTCCTAGTACGAGAGGACCGGAGTGGACGAACCTCTGGTGTTCGGGTTGTGTCGCCAGACGCATTGCCCGGTAGCTAAGTTCGGAATCGATAACCGCTGAAAGCATCTAAGCGGGAAGCGAGCCCTGAGATGAGTCTTCCCTGATACTTTAAGTATCCTAAAGGGTTGTCGGAGACTACGACGTTGATAGGTCAGGTGTGTAAGTGCTGTGAGGCATTGAGCTAACTGATACTAATTGCCCGTGAGGCTTAACCATACAACACCCAAGGGGTTTTGATGGACTCGAAGCAAGAACAGAATTGAATGTGTAGAGAACACAAAAACAGCTTTCCGAATTAAAGAATTTGCTTGGCGACCATAGCGTTTTGGACCCACCTGACTCCATTCCGAACTCAGAAGTGAAACGAAATAGCGCCGATGGTAGTGTGGGGTTTCCCCATGTGAGAGTAGGACATCGCCAGGCTTTAATTTGCACTTGCTTAAGATTTAAGCAAGTCACCATAAAGTTCTAATCTTTTTTAGAGTTTTATGTTGACTTTAAAAGTGGAAAGCGTATTATACGCACCTCGCTTGAGTGCTAAGGCACTGAAAGCCAAGCTCTTTAACAATATAAACCTATCAATCTGTGTGGGCACTCGTTGATGATAATCCAATTAGATACTTCGGTATCAAATTAGGTTTCAATGAAACGAAGTGACCATTGAATCTTCGGATTCAGCACAGTCAATTCAAACATTACTTTATGTAATGTTCAGTATTCATTGAGCCGAACAAAATCTTAAATTGAAGAGTTTGATCATGGCTCAGATTGAACGCTGGCGGCAGGCCTAACACATGCAAGTCGAGCGGAAACGAGTTATCTGAACCTTCGGGGAACGATAACGGCGTCGAGCGGCGGACGGGTGAGTAATGCCTAGGAAATTGCCCTGATGTGGGGGATAACCATTGGAAACGATGGCTAATACCGCATGATGCCTACGGGCCAAAGAGGGGGACCTTCGGGCCTCTCGCGTCAGGATATGCCTAGGTGGGATTAGCTAGTTGGTGAGGTAAGGGCTCACCAAGGCGACGATCCCTAGCTGGTCTGAGAGGATGATCAGCCACACTGGAACTGAGACACGGTCCAGACTCCTACGGGAGGCAGCAGTGGGGAATATTGCACAATGGGCGCAAGCCTGATGCAGCCATGCCGCGTGTGTGAAGAAGGCCTTCGGGTTGTAAAGCACTTTCAGTCGTGAGGAAGGTAGTGTAGTTAATAGCTGCATTATTTGACGTTAGCGACAGAAGAAGCACCGGCTAACTCCGTGCCAGCAGCCGCGGTAATACGGAGGGTGCGAGCGTTAATCGGAATTACTGGGCGTAAAGCGCATGCAGGTGGTTTGTTAAGTCAGATGTGAAAGCCCGGGGCTCAACCTCGGAATTGCATTTGAAACTGGCAGACTAGAGTACTGTAGAGGGGGGTAGAATTTCAGGTGTAGCGGTGAAATGCGTAGAGATCTGAAGGAATACCGGTGGCGAAGGCGGCCCCCTGGACAGATACTGACACTCAGATGCGAAAGCGTGGGGAGCAAACAGGATTAGATACCCTGGTAGTCCACGCCGTAAACGATGTCTACTTGGAGGTTGTGGCCTTGAGCCGTGGCTTTCGGAGCTAACGCGTTAAGTAGACCGCCTGGGGAGTACGGTCGCAAGATTAAAACTCAAATGAATTGACGGGGGCCCGCACAAGCGGTGGAGCATGTGGTTTAATTCGATGCAACGCGAAGAACCTTACCTACTCTTGACATCCAGAGAACTTTCCAGAGATGGATTGGTGCCTTCGGGAACTCTGAGACAGGTGCTGCATGGCTGTCGTCAGCTCGTGTTGTGAAATGTTGGGTTAAGTCCCGCAACGAGCGCAACCCTTATCCTTGTTTGCCAGCGAGTAATGTCGGGAACTCCAGGGAGACTGCCGGTGATAAACCGGAGGAAGGTGGGGACGACGTCAAGTCATCATGGCCCTTACGAGTAGGGCTACACACGTGCTACAATGGCGCATACAGAGGGCAGCCAACTTGCGAAAGTGAGCGAATCCCAAAAAGTGCGTCGTAGTCCGGATTGGAGTCTGCAACTCGACTCCATGAAGTCGGAATCGCTAGTAATCGTGGATCAGAATGCCACGGTGAATACGTTCCCGGGCCTTGTACACACCGCCCGTCACACCATGGGAGTGGGCTGCAAAAGAAGTAGGTAGTTTAACCTTCGGGGGGACGCTTACCACTTTGTGGTTCATGACTGGGGTGAAGTCGTAACAAGGTAGCGCTAGGGGAACCTGGCGCTGGATCACCTCCTTAAACGATGATTACTCACGATGAGTGTCCACACAGATTGATACGGTTTATGTAAAAGAGACGATACTGGGTCTGTAGCTCAGGTGGTTAGAGCGTTCGCCTGATAAGCGAGAGGTCGGTGGTTCGAGTCCACTCAGACCCACCAATTCCTTTTAGGGAGTTGGCATACAGTATCGACACCTTGATGGGGCTATAGCTCAGCTGGGAGAGCGCCTGCCTTGCACGCAGGAGGTCTGCGGTTCGATCCCGCATAGCTCCACCATCTTTAAGCGCATTCGATGAGTGCTTTTAAAAATGGTTACTTCATTAGAAGTGATTAGCTCTTTAACAATTTGGAAAGCTGACAAAACAACAATTTATTGTTGTTTGTAAAGTTCTCAATGTTTGTCTTTATGACAAACACCAAAATAACACATTCAAGTGTTCTTGGAATTTGAGTCCGGCAAAATCGAGTCTGCATCATGTATAAAAATTGCAGACAACTTTGGTGACTTGTTCATCAACTCGAAACTCCTTCGGGTTGTATGGTTAAGTGACTAAGCGTACACGGTGGATGCCTTGGCAGTCAGAGGCGATGAAAGACGTAGTAACTTGCGATAAGCCCAGATTAGGTAGTAACAACCATTTGAGTCTGGGATTTCTGAATGGGGAAACCCACTTACATAAGTAAGTATCATTAACTGAATACATAGGTTAATGAGGCGAACCGGGGGAACTGAAACATCTAAGTACCCCGAGGAAAAGAAATCAACCGAGATTCCGAAAGTAGCGGCGAGCGAAATTGGACTAGCCCTTAAGCTTTACACGCGTTAGACGAACGGTCTGGAAAGTCCGACGATACAGGGTGATAGTCCCGTAGTTGACGACGTGTGTTCAGTGAAATCGAGTAGGGCGGGACACGTGATATCCTGTCTGAATATGGGGGGACCATCCTCCAAGGCTAAATACTACTGACTGACCGATAGTGAACCAGTACCGTGAGGGAAAGGCGAAAAGAACCCCTGTGAGGGGAGTGAAATAGAACCTGAAACCGTGTACGTACAAGCAGTAGGAGCAGGCTTTGTCCTGTGACTGCGTACCTTTTGTATAATGGGTCAGCGACTTATATTCAGTGGCAAGGTTAACCATCTAGGGGAGCCGTAGGGAAACCGAGTCTTAACTGGGCGTTCAGTCTCTGGATATAGACCCGAAACCAGGTGATCTAGCCATGGGCAGGTTGAAGGTTGAGTAACATCAACTGGAGGACCGAACCGACTAATGTTGAAAAATTAGCGGATGACTTGTGGCTAGGGGTGAAAGGCCAATCAAACCTGGAGATAGCTGGTTCTCCCCGAAAGCTATTTAGGTAGCGCCTCGGACGAATACTACTGGGGGTAGAGCACTGTTAAGGCTAGGGGGTCATCCCGACTTACCAACCCTTTGCAAACTCCGAATACCAGTAAGTACTATCCGGGAGACACACGGCGGGTGCTAACGTCCGTCGTGGAGAGGGAAACAACCCAGACCGCCAGCTAAGGTCCCAAATTACTACTAAGTGGGAAACGATGTGGGAAGGCTCAGACAGCCAGGATGTTGGCTTAGAAGCAGCCATCATTTAAAGAAAGCGTAATAGCTCACTGGTCGAGTCGGCCTGCGCGGAAGATGTAACGGGGCTAAGTAGTAAACCGAAGCTGCGGCAATGTGCTTTTGCACATTGGGTAGGGGAGCGTTCTGTAAGCGGTTGAAGGTGTGTGGTAACGCATGCTGGACGTATCAGAAGTGCGAATGCTGACATGAGTAACGATAAAGGGGGTGAAAAACCTCCTCGCCGGAAGACCAAGGGTTCCTGTCCAACGTTAATCGGGGCAGGGTAAGTCGACCCCTAAGGCGAGGCCGAAAGGCGTAGTCGATGGGAAACGGGTTAATATTCCCGTACTTCTTACAATTGCGATGGGGGGACGGAGAAGGCTAGGTGGGCCTGGCGACGGTTGTCCAGGTTCAAGTGCGTAGGCTTAAGAGTTAGGTAAATCCGGCTCTTTTTAAGGCTGAGACACGACGTCGAGCACCTACGGGTGTGAAGTCATTGATGCCATGCTTCCAGGAAAAGCCTCTAAGCTTCAGATTGTAAGGAATCGTACCCCAAACCGACACAGGTGGTCGGGTAGAGAATACCAAGGCGCTTGAGAGAACTCGGGTGAAGGAACTAGGCAAAATGGTACCGTAACTTCGGGAGAAGGTACGCTCTTGATGGTGAAGTCCCTCGCGGATGGAGCTGACGAGAGTCGCAGATACCAGGTGGCTGCAACTGTTTATTAAAAACACAGCACTGTGCAAAATCGTAAGATGACGTATACGGTGTGACGCCTGCCCGGTGCCGGAAGGTTAATTGATGGGGTTAGACTTCGGTCGAAGCTCTTGATCGAAGCCCCGGTAAACGGCGGCCGTAACTATAACGGTCCTAAGGTAGCGAAATTCCTTGTCGGGTAAGTTCCGACCTGCACGAATGGCGTAATGATGGCCACGCTGTCTCCACCCGAGACTCAGTGAAATTGAAATCGCTGTGAAGATGCAGTGTACCCGCGGCTAGACGGAAAGACCCCGTGAACCTTTACTACAGCTTGGCACTGAACATTGACCCTACATGTGTAGGATAGGTGGGAGGCTTTGAAGCACGTACGCCAGTATGTGTGGAGCCGTCCTTGAAATACCACCCTTGTAGTGTTGATGTTCTAACGTCGACCCCTAATCGGGGTTGCGGACAGTGCCTGGTGGGTAGTTTGACTGGGGCGGTCTCCTCCCAAAGAGTAACGGAGGAGCACGAAGGTGGGCTAATCACGGTTGGACATCGTGAGGTTAGTGCAATGGCATAAGCCCGCTTGACTGCGAGAATGACAATTCGAGCAGGTGCGAAAGCAGGTCATAGTGATCCGGTGGTTCTGAATGGAAGGGCCATCGCTCAACGGATAAAAGGTACTCCGGGGATAACAGGCTGATACCGCCCAAGAGTTCATATCGACGGCGGTGTTTGGCACCTCGATGTCGGCTCATCACATCCTGGGGCTGAAGTCGGTCCCAAGGGTATGGCTGTTCGCCATTTAAAGTGGTACGCGAGCTGGGTTTAGAACGTCGTGAGACAGTTCGGTCCCTATCTGCCGTGGGCGTTGGAAGATTGAAGGGGGCTGCTCCTAGTACGAGAGGACCGGAGTGGACGAACCTCTGGTGTTCGGGTTGTGTCGCCAGACGCATTGCCCGGTAGCTAAGTTCGGAATCGATAACCGCTGAAAGCATCTAAGCGGGAAGCGAGCCCTGAGATGAGTCTTCCCTGATACTTTAAGTATCCTAAAGGGTTGTCGGAGACTACGACGTTGATAGGTCAGGTGTGTAAGTGCTGTGAGGCATTGAGCTAACTGATACTAATTGCCCGTGAGGCTTAACCATACAACACCCAAGGGGTTTTGATGGACTCGAAGCAAGAACAGAATTGAATGTGTAGAGAACACAAAAACAGCTTTCCGAATTAAAGAATTTGCTTGGCGACCATAGCGTTTTGGACCCACCTGACTCCATTCCGAACTCAGAAGTGAAACGAAATAGCGCCGATGGTAGTGTGGGGTTTCCCCATGTGAGAGTAGGACATCGCCAGGCTTTAAATTTAGACTTAGGTCTAACCAGTGCGGAGCGGTAGTTCAGTTGGTTAGAATACCGGCCTGTCACGCCGGGGGTCGCGGGTTCGAGTCCCGTCCGCTCCGCCACTTATTTGAAAGCCCTGCTAGAAATAGCAGGGCTTTTGTCGTTTTAGAGTCTGTCATTTTCCCTTCCAAGAAAGACCATTCTCGATGATCTGCAGTTCCACGACTTCGCCATTTATACCAATCTGGAAAACTAACTGGTCAGGTCTATCCATCTTCTCGAGCACATTTTGGTGACTCTTTGGGAGCAATCCAAAGCCGATTCCATGCATCGCAGACTTGGAAATAATGTCGTCGTAATCCATAAAAGATTGGTTGGATAAATCGCGTTGCCTCAACCAACGCCATACTTGTTCGATAGGGTTTAGCTCTGGAGAATAGGGAGAAAGTTTGATTACACTGACATTTAAAGTCATTGGCAATTTCTCTGTATGCCATCCTGCACCATCCATTACAACGACAGCGTGACGTCCCTCCTCCGTGACTGCCAAGTGCTCTATCATGATGTCTTTATGAACCCAAGGACAATGATAGCCTCACCAATTCCTTTTCTGGGACAAACTGAACCGAACAGATAAGCATACTCAAATTGTTATTGCTTCACGGCTCTGGGGTGAGTTGCTTTTTCAGTCCATAAGCGTGTTGTAGTGTTTTGTTGCCCAAATCTGTCTTCGTCCTGAAACCAAACATCAACACACTCTAAAGCTATATGTTCTGGGATCTTAAGGATCGTTTAGATTTTGATTTTTTCAAATCCTTCTGTGCTTGGCTTTTCTTGCCGTCCTTTTAGCCCCTCTTCAAGAAAGCTTTGGACCAACTTATTGACACTGGTTCGGCTTACCTTGAGAAACTTGGCGATTTGTGTGCGTGAATGTTCATCATTTGAAATGAGCAAGGGCCAGCAGTCTCATTTTCATCTGAATGGATTTTTGCTGACTTGCGAGCTTTTTAAAGTCGATATTAAGGATGGAATGATGGTGGTTTAGGTCGATAAATAGCGAACAGATATAGAGCATTTTTTACTAATAGTTATAAGGCTTTTAGATAGGTGAGTTTTTAGCGATGTTATTGTGGTCAGAAAGGGGGAGCTTATATTTAAGAAACTCTTTGTATTTTTAAGTGACCGGCTTGATAAAGCTTAAGATCTGGCAGGTTTTCGTAAGCTAGGGTGACTTGATTGCGTCCTGAGTGCTTTGAATAGTACATCGCTTTATCGGCCTCGATTAGAAGCTCTTTTGCGTTGGATTGTTGTGAATTCAACTCTGCTACACCAATACTAACAGTGGTCGTAATTTCAACGTCATCGACATGACAGATCGTTGCTTGTATAGCTTGGCGGATGCGTTCAGCTACTTCATACGCTTGAATCGCATTCGTATCTGTTAAGATTACTGCGAACTCTTCTCCTCCCAATCGACCTATAAAGTCGCTGCCACGAATGACTCCTTGGCAAACGTGAGCAATGCGAGTGATAACATGATCACCAGAAAAATGGCCAACGCTATCATTAATATCTTTGAAGTGATCAATATCGATCATCAAGCATGAAAGTGTTTTAGAACGTTTTGTATGTTGAATGATCGCATTATCTAAATTGGAGACAAACGCCCGACGGTTGAGAAGACCAGTAAGTGCATCAGTTTCTGATAATTGTTTAAGGCGTTGCTCTAGTAAATGAGTCTTAGTGATATCACGTACAGACCAGATCACCAGTTTGTTTGCATTTTCAGGAGCGTTAACTGGTTTAATAATCGCCTCAAACCACATTTCTTCTGGATTTTCTAACGCTTCTAGCTCCTCTATAGGCAGGAGTAGGTGGTCATGCAGAGAAAGGTTGTATTTCACGACCTTCGTTTCGTTACCTTGCATAACGTCAAAAATGAACCCCATGAGTTCGTCTGCTTTGGTCGGGGAAAGGACATCGCTAAGCTGTAAGCCAGTGTAGCGTTCTGCGTTGAACGTTTTGGAGTGGTGGGTTCCACCAAAGCTTTCAATATAGCGCCCGCTTTCGTCTAGGATAAACACATGATCCGGTAGGGTGTTTAAAATGGCTTCTAACCATGTTTCCCTTTCTTTATAAATCATGTGGTTACTTTCCTTCTTCTCGGCAAGTAGCCGATTATATAGGTTTGTATTGATGACACAATCAATATGGATCACATAATGGTTTATCGATTCAGCTAATCTGTGTGTGTTAGCTTTTGAGCTGTTTGAGTGAAATTTTTATAGCACTTTGTTTCGTGCGGGTGTAGGCTCTTGCCTGTATATTTTTGAGACAAAAATTCATGTTATATCTCTTGTTTAAAAACTTCGTAAGAAGGCTGAACTCCGTGCATAAAACGCGATGAAGTGTTGCTCGGAGTCATAAATTATCTTCATCAGATGTGGAAATACGTGCACAGCTAAGCTGGAAAATGCGTAGGTTGTATTACATCTGAGTAAAGACAAGAGACCGCCGGTGATATTTCATCACCGGCTTTTTTGTATCTGAAGTTTGAAATCAGATATGAAGTTACCCATAGTTGAAATAGGGGCCGGTATGTAAGTACCGGCCCTTTTTATTTGGTAAAAAACATGAGTGTGTTACACGTTAAAAATATGTCCTATCAGGTTGTTGATCATCACCTATATAGCCATTCCCACTTCACTATTCATGCTGGAGAGCATGTAGGAATCACCGGTGCAAACGGAGTAGGAAAAAGTACGTTGTTAAAGTTGCTTGTTGGTGAAATTTCTGCCGATGAGGGAGATATTCATTGGCAGCCAAACTTAGAGATTGGCTATCTTGATCAACATCTTGTGGTTGATAAAACTCAGACGATTAGAGAATGTTTACAATCGGCATTTAATGAGTTGTTTGAAGCTGAACGTGAATTATTTTCTTTGTATCAAGAGATGGCTGAATCTGCATCGCCTTCTTTGCTTCGCCGAGTTGCTAAGTTACAAACGGAATTGGAAGCCCAAGGCTTTTACGCCTTACATGCCCAAATTGAAAGTGTATCCGCAGGGCTTGGTATACAGCAGTTGGGGCCGGATACTCTAATGAGTGCGTTAAGTGGTGGGCAACGCCATAAGGTCTTATTAGCGCGCTTATTGTTGCGTGAACCAGACGTCTTACTGTTAGATGAGCCGACTAACTATCTTGATGCAACTCATATTGAGTGGTTAAAGAGTTATCTCAATGCTTATGTAGGAACCGTACTGTTGGTGTCTCATGATGTGAGTTTCCTGAATGCGGTTACTACCTGCATCTGTGATATCGACTATCAAAAAATCCAGAAATACACCGGCTCATACCACAAAGCAATGACGCAAAAGCGACACAACAATTCGCTGTTGGAAAAAGAGTACCACGCACAGCAAGCTGAGATTAAGAAACTGGAACAGTTTATTGCGAAAAATGGCGCAGGTGTGAATGCGAGCATTGCGAAGGGCCGTAAGAAGCAATTGGATAAAATTGAAAGGGTTCAGTTGCATAAAACAGATGCCGTGACTGAATTTGATTTTTCTTATGCGCCTATTGGACATCAAAGTGTTGTTAGCGCCGAAGCGTTGAGCATTGGCTATCAAACGCCTTTACTGTCACCGATTGATATCACTGTCGCACGAGGAGAAAAGTTAGTGATTGAGGGCTTCAATGGCGTAGGGAAGTCGACATTGCTTAAAACGCTAATGGGGGAGGTGCTTCCACTCTCTGGTGAAATGACGTTTGCACAAGGTCTTAAGATCGGCTACTTCGCTCAAGACCTATCTTGGCGTCATCCGGATCATACACCGGAGCAAGAGGTGTGTGCGGTCGATTCTTCAATCAATAGTAAATCGGCTCGTAAGCTGTTAGCACGCTTCGGGATAAAGGGTGATAAAGCACAACGTCGCTTAGAGGCGTTGAGTGGTGGGGAGCAAACTCGCGTTAAGCTTTGTTGTTTAGCAACACGAGGCTGCAATGTACTCATTCTTGATGAGCCAACTACGCATCTTGATACCAGCAGTAAAGATGCGTTGAAGCAGGCGCTACAACGTTTTTCGGGCAGTGTCATCTTGGTTTCACACGAGAAGGCATTTATCCAAGATTGGCCAGACAGAATCGTCGATATCGCGACCTTAGCGGAGATTTCTTTGCAAGCGGAGGTTGAAGCATGATTCAGTCGATAGCGTTGTTCTTTATTGCATTTCTGGTAGGTGCTGACGAATTGCTGCTTGGCTCAATTTTAGAACCTATCGGAGGTGATCTTGGTGTTCCTCCGAGCCAGGTGACACTCTTTATTACGGCGTATAGTCTAGCGATTGCGTTTTGTGCGCCTTATTTAGGGCGCTGGTCGGATCGAGTAGGGCGTCTTCGCCTAATGCTGCCGGCTTGTTTCGTTTTTGGCATCTCCTCGATTCTGACTGGCTTGGTTAGCCAGTTTGAATGGGCTTTAGTCACTCGTGTTGTTACGGGCATTGCTAGCGCAGGAATGCTGCCAATCGCATTTGCGTTGGCTGGTGATGCAAAAGGTGGGCGCTCGATGCGGCAGATTGTGATGGTGCAAGCTGGATTGACATTAGGCATGATAACCAGCCCTGCTATCGGTGCACTGATCACACAGCTCTTATCATGGCGAGCAGCTTTTATCATCTTAGGGATGGCGGCACTTGCTGTTGGGGCCTTAGTTTGGGGATGCATGAGAGAGCCTCACGATCAGAACGAGCGGTTAATGACATTACCTCCCGTTATAGAGGCATTTCGCCTTCCTGGAGCGTTGGGTGCGATTGCTGCTATGTGTTTTGGCTTAGGTGGTGGTATTGGTGTGTTCAATCTCATTGGGCTCAATATGCGAGATGTCGCGGGACTGTCGATAAGTTGGATTGGCATGATGTACGCAGCTTTAGGAATCGTGAGTGTTCTTGGAAATCTACTCACGACTCGAGCTTCTCATCGCCTTGGAAGTGGCCGAGCTGTAATGCGTATTGCGCTTATGGTGTGCATGCCATGTAGCATCTGGGTATTTGCGTGTGGTGCGAGCCAATTCGTGGCCTATCTTTCCATATTGGCAATTTGGTCGTTGGCAGGCGGTATAGGCTCTCCGGCTCTACAGGCTTATATAGCGAGCTTATCGGATGAATATCGAGGAGTTCTAATGTCATCTGCGATGAGCATGATGCACTTTGGCGTCGCAATTTGGTCTGCGCTTGCTGGATTTGCCTATGATGTAGGGAGTGAATGGGTCGCTGTATTGGCCGTATTACTCTTTGGCTTCGCTATCGCAGCATTGAAGCCCATTCAGGAAACGGAGCAACTCCAGCGCTACTCATAAAAGAGTGTGAATCGCGTGATGCGAAAGTGTCACGTGTGTTTCTTCACTAATATTTTTAGATCAGTAGATAAAGAAAAGCCGCTACCCAAAGGTAACGGCTTGTTCCAAATACTTTTGAAATCCGGTCTTAGTTCATGCCGTATTTCTTAAGTTTCTTGCGAAGAGTACCGCGGTTGATACCCATCATAGTTGCTGCGCGAGTTTGGTTACCGCGAGTGTACTGCATGATAGTATCTAATAGTGGCTGTTCAACTTCAGCTAGAACTAATTCGTATAGTTCTGTTACTTCCTGGCCATTTAGTTGAGCAAGGTAGTTTTTAAGAGACGCTTTAACAGAGTCACGTAAAGGCTTTTGAGTAATCTGGTCTTGTGACGTTACTGTAGTTACTGTTAATGCTTCTGAAGTCAGATTTTGTTCGAACATATTCGGTCTAGCTCTTCTCTTAATTATGATGCAACGTTATCAAAATAACCTTCTAGCGCTTCAATTTGCAGCGGAGCTGCGTCGATAGCGTTGAAGGTACGGCGAAACTCACTCGCCTGTTCATGTTCTTTCAGATACCAACCTACGTGCTTACGCGCGATACGTGGACCTAAATACTCGCCATAAAATTCATGAAGAGCATTCACATGACCAAGCATAATGGCTTTCACTTCCTGAGTGGGAAGCTCATCCATTGTGGTGCCGTTTTCCAAATAGTGATGGATTTCCTGGAAAATCCAAGGACGACCCTGGGCAGGGCGTCCAATCATTAAAGCGTCCGCACCGGTGTACTCCAGTACAAATTTGGCTTTCTCCGGGCTATCGATATCACCGTTCGCGATAACCGGAATTGAAATCGCCTCTTTTACCGCTTTAATGCTGTCGTATTCGGCCTCACCTTTGTACATACACGCTTTTGTTCTGCCATGCAGGGCAAGAGCTTGTATGCCGCAGTCTTCGGCTAATTTAGCGATTTGGACACAGTTTTTGTTGTCTGTATCCCAGCCTGTTCGGGTCTTTAACGTTACAGGAACGTCTACCGCATTCACTACCGCTTTCAAAATCTCTTCGATAATGGTTGGGTATTGAAGCAGTGCAGAGCCCGCCAGCTTCTTATTCACTTTTTTTGCCGGGCAGCCCATGTTGATGTCGATGATTTGCGCACCGTTTTCAACACTGAATTGAGCTGCATCTGCCATAAGCTGTGGATCGGAACCGGCAATTTGTACAGAGCGAATGCCCGATTCGCCTTCATGTACCATGCGCTGTTTCGACTTCGACGTTTTCCATAGTTTTGGGTTGGCGGACATCATTTCACTGACGGCCATGCCCGCACCATAACGAAGACACAACTCGCGGAACGGTCTATCCGTTACACCAGCCATAGGGGCTACGATTAGATTGTTCTTAAGTTGGTAGTTTCCGATTTTCAAAACGTCATCACAGTTCTGTGCCAGCAAGGGCGCGCATTTTACGCATTTTTTCACTGCGTGAAAAGACTAATATTTGAGCATTTACAAATTGTTTTTGTAAATTGTATGAATTTCAAACAATTAGCCCTGAAAACCTTGTCTAGCCTTGCTTACGACCAGAGATGCGACACCATTCGCTTTGCTCAACGATAGGGTCAATGTGAAGCTCATCACGGTAATAGCTTGCAACATCTTCCGCTTGCGTGTCCAAAACACCAGACATTGCTAGGGCGCCATTTGGCTTAACTAGGCCTTTAATGATTGGTGCAAGTTCACGTAGTGGACCAGCAAGAATGTTAGCAACAACCACGTCTGCAATCAGACCTTCTGGTTGGTTTTGAGGAAGGTATACTTCTAGTTTGTCGGCAACGCCGTTACGCTCTGCGTTGTCTTTTGATGCAAGTAGCGCTTGAGGATCAATGTCGATCCCGATAACTTTTTCTGCGCCCAGTTTGATCGCTGCGATCGCAAGAATGCCTGAGCCACAACCGAAGTCGATAACGGTTTTACCGCTTAAGTCCATGCTTTCTAGCCACTCAAGACAAAGCGCGGTTGTTGGGTGAGTACCAGTACCGAATGCAAGACCTGGATCCAGCATTACGTTGACAGCGTCTGGTTCTGGCACTTCACGCCAGCTTGGGCAAATCCATAGGCGCTCACCAAATTTCATTGGGTGGAAGTTTTCCATCCACTCGCGTTCCCAGTCTTTATCTTCAAGCTGTTCAACTTTGTAAGCAAAATTTTCTGCTAGCATATTGCTTGCTTTGATTTGGTCGATGATGAAGTTGGTATCGGCTTCTGCATCGTACAGTGCCAGAATGTCAGTATCGCCCCATAAGCGAGTCTCGCCAGGTAGAGGTTCGAATACAGGTGTATCCTGCGCGTCTAAGAAAGTTACAGACAGCGCACCAGTCTCTTCCATTAGCATGTCGCCGATTTGCTCGGCGTTTTCATTGGT
This sequence comes from Vibrio sp. RC2502, assembly GCF_054850435.1. NCBI lineage: Bacteria > Pseudomonadati > Pseudomonadota > Gammaproteobacteria > Vibrionales > Vibrionaceae > Vibrio > Vibrio sp. RC2502. Next base: position 3,087,999 of record NZ_CM141453.1, on the reverse strand, counting down.
CGCGTTGAGTTTGATTTGAATCCAAGGCATTTGTTTTTGCTCTTAAAGTGAATGAAGTGGCGCAGAGTTTACCAGAACTCTGCGATTTGTTTGAGTATAGACTTTATACAAAACAAAAATGCCCACAGATGTGGGCATTTATTTAGAGGTTCGCTGAGGCTTATTGTAGGCCTAGTTTCTTCTCTAGGTAGTGAATGTTCGCACCGCCGTGTTGGAAGTTTTCATCATTCATGATTGACACTTGTAGTGGCACGTTAGTTTTAATGCCTTCGATGATCATCTCACCCAGTGCATTTTTCATACGTGCAATCGCTACGTCACGGTTTTCACCGTAAGTGATCAGCTTACCGATCATTGAATCGTAGTGAGGTGGCACTGTGTAACCAGAGTAGATGTGCGATTCCCAACGAACACCCATGCCGCCTGGCGCGTGGAAGCGTTGAATCTTACCTGGAGACGGTAGGAAGCGCTCTGGGTCTTCTGCGTTGATACGACACTCAATCGCATGGCCGCGGATCTTGATGTCATCTTGAGTGAATGACAGTGGTTGACCTGCTGCTACGCGAAGCTGTTCTTTGATTAGGTCGATACCGGTAACCATTTCTGTTACTGGGTGTTCTACCTGAATACGAGTGTTCATTTCGATGAAGTAGAATTCACCGTTCTCGTATAGGAATTCGAATGTACCTGCGCCGCGGTAACCGATTTCAATACATGCACGAGTACAACGTTCGCCGATGTACTTACGCATCTCTTCAGTGATGCCAGGAGCTGGAGCTTCTTCCACTACTTTTTGGTGACGACGCTGCATAGAACAGTCACGTTCACCTAGGTGGATTGCACCGCCTTGACCATCAGCAATAACTTGTACTTCAACGTGACGTGGGTTTTCTAGGAATTTCTCCATGTAAACTATGTCGTTGTTGAATGCTGCTTTTGCTTCTGCACGAGTCATAGCAATAGCTTGAACGAGGTCTTTTTCTGCACGAACTACGCGCATACCACGACCGCCGCCGCCGCCAGATGCTTTGATGATAACAGGGTAGCCGATACGTTTAGCGTGAGCTTTGTTCTTGTCTTCGTCGTTATCTAGTGGACCGTCTGAGCCAGGTACACATGGAACGCCCGCTTTTTTCATTGCGGTGATCGCTGATACTTTGTCGCCCATCATGCGGATAGTGTCCGCTTTTGGACCAACGAAGATGAAACCACTGCGCTCAACTTGCTCTGCGAAGTCAGCGTTTTCTGACAAGAAGCCGTAACCTGGGTGGATCGCTACCGCGCCAGTTACTTCTGCTGCAGAAATGATGCGTGGGATGTTTAGGTAGCTGTCGATACCACGAGCAGGGCCGATACACACGGTTTCATCTGCAAGTAGTACGTGCTTAAGATCGCGGTCAGCTGTTGAGTGAACAGCAACGGTCTTAATACCTAATTCTTTACAAGCGCGAAGAATACGAAGTGCAATTTCACCTCGGTTCGCGATGACTACTTTGTCTAGCATAAGGCAAGCCTCGCTTATTCGATTACAACTAGAGGTTGGTCGAATTCAACTGGTTGGCCGTCTTCAACTAGGATTGCAGTAACAACGCCAGATTTGTCCGCTTCGATTTGGTTCATCATCTTCATTGCTTCAACGATACATAGCGTGTCGCCAGCGTTAACTTTTTGGCCAACTTCTACGAATGATTTCGCATCAGGACTTGGAGAGCGGTAGAAAGTACCAACCATTGGAGAAAGAACTTGGTGACCTGCAGGTACCGCTGCTGCTGGAGCTTCAGCTGCTGGCGCGTCTGCTACAGGTGCTGCTACTGGCGCAGGTGCTGCTACTGGAGCTGCTGCGTAGTGAACTGGTGCTGGAGCTGCTGTGCCGTGACGACTGATGCGCACTGACTCTTCACCTTCAGAAATCTCTAGCTCAGCAATGCCAGACTCTTCAACTAACTCGATTAGCTTCTTGATTTTACGAATATCCATCTTTTCTTTCTCTTTTATCTTGTGATTAAGACAACCCCTGTGGGGTTGCAGAGTGTTAGGGTTACTTTGCCTGTAGCTTGTTAATCGCGGCAGACAGAGCGAATTCATAACCTTGTGCGCCTAAACCGCAGATCACGCCTTCTGCCTTATCAGACAGGTAAGAGTGATGACGAAACGGCTCACGTGCATGCACGTTCGATAGGTGCACCTCGATAAATGGGATGGCCACGCCAAGTAATGCATCTCGCAGTGCTACACTGGTGTGAGTGAAAGCAGCTGGATTGATGATGATGAAATCAATCTTGCCGTAAGCGGCATGAATGGCTTCAATCAGTTCGTACTCACGATTTGATTGTAGGTGTTCCAGTTCCACCCCTGCGTTGTGCGCTTGTTCAGTCAAAGCGTCCACAATTTGTGCTAGGGTGTTGTTACCATAGTGTGTCGGTTCACGCAGACCTAATAGGTTAAGATTTGGTCCGTTTAGAACAAGAATCCGTGACTTTGCAGACATTATGTTGCTATCTTCCCTTATCGTGAGTGGAACGTTTATATTCCCAAATATACGATAATTCAGCACGATTTTTTTGTTAAAACCGAGCAAATTTTAAAAAATCGACCAAGATTATAGCTAATTCATAGCAATTAGCAGCAATTTACTGGTCTAATCTCCCAATTGCCCGCTTCGTTTCTGTAACCAAGTTAACAAAAACAACATAATCACCATATCTATGTTGTGGTTAATTTGCGCCCAAAAGCAAAAAACCGCCATGCAAAGATGGCGGTTTTCGTTCACTGTTTAAAACAGGCTGGCGAGCTTATACCAGTTCTGCTTTTTCGGCGATGAGTTTGTCTACTACACTTGGATCGGCAAGCGTTGAAGTATCGCCTAGGTTGCTTGTATCACCTGTCGCAATCTTACGCAGAATACGACGCATGATCTTACCTGAACGAGTCTTTGGTAGAGAGTCTGTCCAGTGCAGTACGTCAGGCGTTGCAATTGGACCAATCTCTTTACGCACCCAATCTTTCACTTCTTTGTGCAGCTCTGCGGATGGGAACTCGCCATCGTTGAGCGTGATGTAGGCGTAGATCGCTTGGCCTTTGATGTCGTGTGGAATACCAACAATCGCGGCTTCGGCAATTTTGTGATGCGCGACTAGCGCAGATTCAATTTCAGCGGTGCCCATACGGTGTCCAGACACGTTCAGTACGTCATCGACGCGGCCAGTGATCCAGTAGTAGCCGTCTTCGTCACGACGCGCACCGTCACTGGTGAAGTACATGCCCTTAAAGGTTGAGAAGTAGGTTTGTTCGAAGCGTTCATGGTCGCCGTAAACCGTACGCATTTGACCTGGCCAAGAATCAAGAATTACCAAGTTACCTTCAGCTACGGTGTCTTCAAGGATATTACCCATGTTATCAACCAGCGCAGGTTGTACGCCGAAGAATGGGCGAGTTGCTGAACCTGGTTTGAGATCTGTCGCGCCCGGAAGTGGAGCGATCAAGATGCCGCCGGTTTCCGTTTGCCACCAAGTGTCGACGATAGGTGAATTTTCGTTACCGATCGTTTTGTAGTACCACTCCCATGCCTCTGGGTTAATTGGTTCGCCCACTGAGCCCATGATGCGAAGGCTTGAGCGAGACGTGCCAGCAACCGCTTCGTTGCCTTTTGCCATCAGCGCACGAATAGCCGTTGGTGCGGTGTACAGAATGTTCACTTGATGCTTATCGACCACTTCGCTCATACGGCTTGTGTTCGGGTAGTTTGGTACACCTTCGAACAGGATGGTTTTCGCACCGTTCGCAAGTGGTCCGTAGATAAGGTACGTGTGGCCAGTAATCCAGCCTACGTCTGCGGTACACCAGAACGTTTCACCTGGTTGGTAATCGAAGACGTATTTAAACGTCATGGCAGCATAAACAAGGTAGCCACCTGTTGTGTGAAGTACGCCTTTTGGTTTGCCTGTCGAGCCAGATGTGTAGAGGATGAACAGTGGGTCTTCGGCTTTCATCTCTTCTGGTGGACAAACATCAGAGACTTTTGCGGTTGCTTCGTGCCACCAAACGTCACGATGCTCATGCCAATCTACATTGCCGCCTGTGCGTTTTAGTACCACAACCTTGCTGATGGTTTTTACTTCTGGATTAGTGAGTGCTTCGTCCACGTTCTTTTTCAGCGGAACGGCACGTCCACCGCGCACACCTTCGTCCGCAGTAATCACAACTTTCGCGTCAGAGTCGATGATACGACCAGACAGTGCTTCTGGTGAGAAACCACCAAACACCACGGTATGCACCGCGCCGATGCGTGTACACGCCAGCATAGCGATAGCCGCTTCTGGCACCATTGGCATGTATAAACACACCACGTCGCCTTTGCGCACGCCTTGGTCTTTTAATGCGTTAGAGAACTTGCACACTTCTTTGTGCAGTTCGTTGAAAGTCAGTGTTTTGTCGTCTGCTGGATCATCGCCTTCCCAGATGATCGCTACGTCGTCGCCGTGTTCTGCGAGATGACGGTCGATACAGTTTGCAGATACGTTCAGTGTGCCATCTTCAAACCAGCGAATGTCGACGTGGCCGGTGTCGAATGAGGTGCTTTTTACTTTGGTGAAAGGTTTGATCCAATCAACGATTTTGCCGTGCTCGTTCCAGAAGCCCTCTGGATCGGTGACCGACTGCTGATACATGGCTAGGTAGGTATCATTATCCGCGTGTGTATGAGTTTTAATATTTTCTTTTACCGGATAAACGTGGGCTTCGCTCATGGCTTCTCTCCTTGTGCCTTAATTCTCGGCCTTACACCAATCTACTTAAGATTCTGAATATGTATTTTTGTAGGGCTGTCTTTTGGTTCTTAAATACTCAGTCGTCCTAGAACGACGTTGTGCCTATAACTGTCAGTCACAGCGCGTATTTCCACAATTAGACTTTAGGATGAGACAGAGGGGTGTGCCGGAAAATGCTTGAAATAAAAGTAATTATGGGAGCTAGGTCAACAGGATTTATGTGTATGGCGCGGTGAGATTTGGCAGATCGCCCTTGGTGAGGCGCACAAAAACCAAGGCGGCAGAAATCGCATCTTGCAGCGCGTCGTGTTTATCTTGAATGGGCAGTTCCAGGTGCTTGCAAATCGCATCCAGACTTAAGTCGAAGTAGGCATTGGGTAAATGCCGTTCTAGTTTGTCGTGATAAATCTGGCTGACTTCAATCAATGGGTTTGGCAGTGGGAAGCCGAGTTGCCTTTGGCAGGCAAGGTCGAGAATTTTTTTGTCATAGCGAATGTGATATCCGACTAAAGGACGGTTGCCGATGAACGTGAGCAGTTTCAGCAACGCTTCTTTCTCGCTGATACCATCAGCCAGATCTTGGTGGCGAATTTTATGAATTTTCACTGACCCAGAATCTAACGATTGGGGTGCACGTAAGCGTACTTCAAAAGGCTGACTGGTGAGGATGCGGTTGTCGATGATCTTGGTTGCTGCGATGGTGACCAACTCAGCACGGTTTGGATCAAGGCTGGTGGTCTCACAATCTAGAGACACAAACTCGGTTTTGTGTGGCGCACAAAACAGCGACTGATAAGGCGAGCCTTTCAGTTTGTAATGCCAATATTTGCGTTGTAACCAGTTCATCCTCTACGCCTCATTTTGACTTGTGTAAGCGCTTAATCGCGGATTTGATAGTGGAAGCCCAAGAACTGCTTAAACTTCTTCACCACATGCAAGCTATGACGCAGCAAGTCACGCTCGGTTCGGTCTAACTGTTTGATATCAATGTTGTTAAGTGTTTCTTGTTTACTCAATTGCTGATTAAGGCGAATCTTAAAGAACAGCTTCAACGCTTCGTTTAAGTTGTCTGCGGTCTCAGGTTCTAAGATGCGTTTTTTTCTTAGTGCTTCGATGCGTTCAAAGGTGTTTTTTTCTTCAATCGCATATTCCAACGACAAGGTGCGAATACCATGCACGATAGGGAAGATGCCACCACGTTTGATATCCAAACCATCCTTGGCACTTTTTACGTTGCCAAACAGAGTCAGGGGCACGGAAAATTGCAAAGCAGGGCGCGTGAAATCCGACAAAACCAGCATGCGATCTTTCATGCTGTCTCTGAGGTGATTTGCTATTGGGGTGAGAAGCTCTCGATTTCCTGCTACTGCATGTGCGTCACTGAAAATCGCCAAGTCCATGATAGGTTCAGGCTCCGCCTTCGCAATCCAATGATCTAAGGTGTGGAGCCACTCTTGCTGCGTTTTGACCCATTTCGGGTTGTTGACCATCACTTTTCCGGGGCAGAGTGGGTAACCAAGCTGCTGCAGAGTGTGGGTGAATGATTGCATCACTTGTTCGCAATGCGGCCATTCTAGCCCGTCTTCAATAATGAGCGCGTTGTCTTGGTCGGTCTTAAGAATTTGCTCGCCACGCCCTTCTGAGCCCAGCACGATCAAACAACAGTGGTCGTGCAAAGCGGGTGGCACCACCAGTTCAAAGGCTTTTTCGATAATTTGTTCGTTTACCGCAGAGATGAGCTCCATGATGAAGCGAGTGCGGATGCCGTTTCTCAGCAAGCTTTCTACCAGTTGACGTTGGCGGTTTGAGGCCAACGCCAGTTCTTCTACGCTGCTTGCTCGTGCAATGCTGAGTGTTAACACGTGGGAATGCGTCGAAAACGCGCTGAGAATTTGTGTCATGTCGAGCATGCCCACCGCGCGATTGCCTTCGCAGACCATCAAACGTTTCATGCGATTACGTGTCATGGTGATCATGGCGTTAAACAGAAAATCCCCGTCATCAACATGGTAGACAGGGAAAGTTGCGATCTCACCTACAGGTGTGTCCACGGCGCAATTATCCAACATAACCGAGTGCAGCATGTTGGTACGAGTCACGATGGCGTACGGGTGAGCTGACGGCCATTTTTCCAATCGCGGGTCATCGTCGTGGAGCTGAACCAATGCAGCATCGATGCCGTTATCTTTTAGAGTTCGAGTTACCTCGTTGATTGGCGTTTCTGGCGCGAGGATCATCGGCGGATGATAAATGCTGTTATCGACTTTGGTCAGAATGAATTCGGCCAAGTTTTGCTGTTGCTGCGCGGCTTCGATGAGTTCTTGTCGTTTGGATAAGTTGTTGTCGAAGTAAGCCGCGAACTGGCCATTCTCGTTATAAAGCTCGAGAAAAACGTCTTTTGGTAGCAAGTACGAAAGGGTGTCTTCCAGCGCGATGTATTGATGTCGAACGCATTCTTCAAACAGTGAACGCACATCAAACATGTCGTCATTGGCGTAGTGAGCGAACACTTCGGATTGGTCTTTAGAACGCTCTTCGACTGCGCCTTTGATCAATATGTGCAAGTGAGGGTTGGTCTGCCCGCTAGATAAAATGACATCTCGAGTTCGATAGTACGCCACATCTAAGGACGAGCGCAGCCGAGTTTGCTGAGCATCGGTCAGACGATCGAACGGGGGAGATTGCATATTAAATTTGTCAGGCATGGAGACACCTAAAATTGGGAGGAACACAGTATAAGTCTGACAAATTTCTTGCCGTAAGCCAGACGACTTTGGTCTAAACCGCTGGACATTGATGGGCGAATTTGGCGCATCAAAAGTCAGAATGACATCGAGGAAACGGTAAGTTGCCTATTCTTCCCTTTTTCTAATACGCATAGCGATCCATAATCCACGGTTCGAGCGATGGTGTTCCCGTTTTAGGATATTAGTAATGTTGAAACCTTCTCCGTATGGCTGGATTTCCCAGTACTTTCTCGGATTCTTTTTTGCGTATGGCGTTTACCTGCCATTTTGGTCGTTGTGGTTTAAAGAACAGGGCGTTTCTTCCACGGACATTGGTTTACTGGTTGGTTTAGGTTTGGCGACACGCTGCGTGGCTAACCTCGTCATTACCCCTCGTGTACACCGAGTTGAACATCTAATGCCAACGTTGCGTTGGTTGAGCTTTGCAGCCCTCATTTTTGTTGGTTTCCACTTTTTTACGGGCGGCAGTTTTTGGCTCATGGCATTGGCAACGGTGTTGTTTAACTTGTGTTGTGGTCCGGTAGTTCCGCTATCAGACGCGATGGCAAACTACTACGCTCGCTTGAAAATGTTGGATTACGGGCGCACGCGTTTGTGGGGGTCTATAGCCTTCATTGCGGGTTCAACGGTGGTGGGTTTCCTTGTCGCAGAATTTGGCTCGGATATGATTCTGTACACCGCGATGGTGGGGGTGTTCTTTTCATTGCTTTTCGCGATGCGCAGCATCAATCCAATGCCTGTCACTCGCGGTGACCAGCATGCTGAACGTCCGAAATTATCTGCACTGCTTACCGATAAATCAGTGGTGAAGTTCTTGGTTTTGGTATCGCTTATCCAAGGTAGCCATGCGGCGTACTACGGCTTTAGTGCCATTCACTGGAAAGCGGCGGGTCACTCAGAAGACGTGATCGGCTACTTGTGGAGTCTGGGCGTTGCGGCAGAAGTGGCTGTGTTTGCATTGAGTAAGCGTCTGTTTGCTGGTTGGGCGCTGCGCACGCTGTTTATTGTTGCAGCTTGTGGTGTGATGATGCGTTGGGGCATGACCGCAGCAACAACGTCTATCGTTGCGTTGGTTATTGTGCAACTTCTGCACGGCGTGACATTCGCGACGGCGCACATTGCGGCCATTCAATACATCCAAAACTCTGAAGAGCACAAAATGGTGGCTCTGCAAGCGCTATACAACGCGATCCCGCTTGGCGCATTTATCGCGCTGATGACGGTGCTCAGTGGTTGGGGTTACGAGCACTGGGGCGCGCTGGTGTTCTGGGGTATGGCGGCAATGGGCCTATTGGCGCTGTTCATCAAATTGGACCCTCAAGAGCCTAGCCACAACGTGGTGGATGTGTCTGAAAAGGCACTTGAAACACAGAATTAGACTTCTGTGACAAAGGTTAAAAACTAATCTTTGTCTCCATTGTGAAAGCAGTGTTAAATGAAACCTCTCCCTCAAGGAGAGGTTTTTTATTTTCTGTAAGAAAAGCTAGAAAGGATATCGGATGCAAGGATGGCTGGTGGTTCCCGTTTCTTTGGCGTACTTGGGAGCCCTATTTATAATCGCGTGGTACGGAGACATACAGAAGCGCTGGCTCGCCCGTTGGCGACCGTGGATTTATAGCCTCTCGATTGCGGTGTACTGTACTTCGTGGACCTTCTACGGCACGGTCGGACAGGCGAGCAGCAATCCTTGGTCTTTCTTGCCCATCTATATCGCGCCGATTTTGGTGTTTACCATCGGATGGCGGGTTCTGGCTCGACTCATTCTGATCGCGAAGCGCGAACACATCACTTCCATCGCTGATTTTATTGGTGCCCGTTACGGAAAATCGCAAGGCTTGGCGGTGGTCGTCACATTGATTGCGGTGGCAGGGATCTTGCCTTACATCGCCTTGCAGCTGCGTGGCATCACCATGGGGTTGGAGATCATCGCCCCGGAATTGGCGACCGATTTTGGTTATCAGAATGACAGCGTGTCTTGGTTTGTCGTGGTGGCACTGGCCATTTTTACCATGTTGTTTGGTACTCGCCATATTGATAACACCGAGCATCACCGTGGGATGATGATGGCGATAGCGTTCGAATCCATCATCAAATTGCTGGCGTTTTTGGTGGTGGGGATTTTCATTGTCTGGCTGGCGATGAGTACTGAAGACTTGAGTCTGATTGAAGTGGCTTCTGAAACCTACCAGTCGCCAAACATTCCAACCTTATTGATTCATACTGTGCTGACCATGTTGGCAATTGTCTGTTTGCCGCGCCAGTTCCACACCATGGTGGTGGAAAATGAACGTGCGCAAGACTTGCACGTTGCGCGTTGGTTGTTCCCGCTGTATCTGATTTTGATGGGCGTATTTGTGTTGCCAATCGCGTGGGTCGGGCAAGGGTTATTGAGCGGAACATCTGCCGATACTTACGTGATCAGTGTGCCGATGGCGGTGGGGGCAAGCGAGATTGCGTTACTGGCGTTTTTGGGCGGTACTTCGGCGGCGAGCGGTATGGTGATTGTTTCAACCATTGCTTTGGCGATCATGGTATCGAACGACTTAGTGATGCCGCTGATATTGCGCCGAATGCGCTTGGCGCAGCGCAACCATCACCATTTCTCGGAGCTTTTGCTGCGTATTCGCCGCGCTCTAATTCTGATTTTGTTGATTGGTGCATGGGGATTTTATCAGGCTTTAGATAGTATCCACTCACTCTCTGCGATAGGTTTTCTCTCGTTTGCAGCCATTACCCAGTTTGCCCCTGCATTGATTGGCGGTATGTATTGGCGTCAGGGCAACAAGAAAGGCGTTTATGTTGGCCTCGCGGTCGGTTTTACGATTTGGTTGATTACCTTAATGAGCCAAACCGACATGTTGGCTGGTAATGCCAGCAACAACTTTTTGATTTGGTTAATCACGCCGCCAGAGATGCTGTCGAGCTTCGACATTGCGATTTCGGATTGGGGCATGATCATGAGTGTGGTGGCGAACGCGGTGTGTTTTGTCGCGGTGTCTCTGGCGACGCGTCCAAGCCTAAGTGAGCGCTTACAGTCGGCGTCTTTTGTCGGAACACCGCTGCCTGAAAGCGAAAACATCAGCTTGTACCAAAGTCGAGTTACCGTGGCTGAGCTGGAAATGCTTGCCTCACGCTTTGTTGGCCGCACTCGGGTGAAAGTGGCTTTCCAAGCCTATTGGAGCCAGCAGCGAGAGGAGTTGTTACCGAACCAACAAGCGCCGTCTTCGTTGATTCGTCACACTGAACGCGTATTGGCTGGAGTGTTTGGTGCCTCTTCCGCTAAGTTAGTACTTACTTCTGCGTTGCAAGGCAGAAATATGCAGCTTGAAGAAGTCGCAACCATCGTTGATGAAGCATCCGAGCTGTACGACTTTAGCCGCGGGTTACTCCAAGGGGCGATAGAACATATCGGCCAAGGGATTGCGGTGGTCGACAAACAACTGCGGCTGGTGGCGTGGAACCAGCGTTACCTAGAGCTGTTTGTATTCCCGCCCGGATTGATTCAAGTCGGCCGACCGATTGCTGATGTGATTCGCCACAATGCTGAGCAAGGTTTATGTGGCCCCGGCGATCCAGAAGACCACGTACGCCGCCGCGTGTATCACCTTGAGCAAGGCACGCGACATACCTCTTCCCGTGTGCGCCCTGATGGACGAGTGATTGAAGTGCAGGGCAACCCGATGCCCGGCGGTGGTTTTGTAATGAGCTTTACGGACATCACCGTATTCCGCGATGCCGAGCAAGCACTGAAAGACGCCAATGAAACGTTAGAAGAACGAGTGCGCGCGCGCACTAGAGAGTTGGAGCAACTCAACAAGCAGTTGGTGGCAGCGACGCAGCGTTCGGATTTGGAATCGAAATCGAAATCGCGTTTTTTAGCGGCCGTAAGTCATGACTTGATGCAGCCGCTCAATGCCGCCCGTTTGTTTGCGTCTTCACTTTCTGAAGTAGCCAAAGACAGCGAAACTCGCAAGTTGTCGGCACACATCGAAAGTGCGTTAGGCGCGGCAGAAGATTTGATCGGAGATTTGCTGGATATTTCGCGTTTGGAATCGGGTAAGTTGGAGGTCAATGTCCATGGCTTCGCGGTCAACGATGTTCTGGCGAACCTCAATGCGGAATTCAGCGCATTGGCCAAACAACAGGGGATCGAGTTCACTATGATCCCATCTTCGCTAATGGTGAAATCGGACCCTAAATTACTGCGTCGTGTGGTACAGAATTTCCTCACCAATGCCTTCCGTTACAGCCCAAATGGTAAAGTCGCTCTGGGAGTGCGCCGAGTTCAAGGACGTGTTCGCATTGATGTGTGGGATAACGGCATGGGCATCGAGGAAGAAAAACAGCAGGAAATTTTCGAGGAGTTTAATCGCGGAACGCAAGTGCGCTCCGATCAAGGCTTGGGATTAGGCTTGGCGATTTCCAAAGGGATTGCGCAGGTGTTGGGACACGACATTTCAATGCGTTCGTGGTTTGGCAAAGGCAGCGTGTTCTCGATAACCTTGGATAAGGCTCATCACGTTCAGCCACACCCTGCGAAAGTCGAGACCAGTCCTCAATCTGAGTTGTGCCACTTGCGAATTCTGTGTGTCGATAACGAACCTGACATTTTGGTCGGAATGGAAAATCTTCTCTCTCGTTGGGGGTGCGACATACGTGTTGCGACGGATCTCGTCGAAAGTTTACAAGCGCTCGAAGGCGATTGGGTGCCAGACGTCATTTTTTCTGATTATCGATTGGATAATGGACGTACGGGGTTAGAAGTGTTGCAACAGTGTCGTTTGCGTCTGGGGAATCGTTTTGAAGGGGTGATCATCAGTGCTGACCGTACTGACGATATGATGGAAGGCATCAAAGCGAACGGTTTCAGCTTTATTGCCAAACCCGTTAAGCCACTCAAATTACGCTCGGTGCTCAATCGAGTCGCGTAGCTTAGGTAAGTTGAACGCATGAGCCAGATAATAAGAGACCTCCAATGAGAGGTCTCTTTGTATTCTGCGGATCTTCAAAGCGGTGCTTTACTCAGCCACGCCACCTTGAGTCAATTTGGCTGGATTAAGCAGCCTTTCAAGTGTTTCGCGGTCTAAATCCGTTTCCTCTTCGGCCACATCAATGATGGCTCGTCCTTGTTTGTAGGCTTTTTTCGCTACTTCTGCCGCTTTCAAATACCCGATCACCGGGTTTAGTGCGGTGACTAAAATCGGATTCTTGGCTAAAGCAATATCGAGGTTATCTTGTCGAACATCAAAGGTCGCAATCGCCTTATTGGCAAGGGCGGTCGCACTGTTCGCAACGAGCTCAATGCTCTCCAAAATATTATGTGCAATCACGGGTAGCATAACATTCAACTGGAAGTTGCCAGACTGACCCGCGATGGTGATGGTTGCGTCGTTGCCAATCACTTGCGCTGACGCCATGGCTGCGGCTTCAGGAATAACCGGGTTTACTTTGCCCGGCATGATTGATGAACCCGGCTGTAAGCCTTGCAGTTCGATTTCACCCAAGCCAGCCAATGGGCCAGAGTTCATCCAGCGAAGATCGTTTGCGATCTTCATGATCGCAATTGCTGCTGTTTTGAGCTGTCCAGACAGTGCGACGATCGCATCCTGGCTGCTGAGGTTGAAAAAGAAATTGTCGCTTGAAGTAAAGGTGACTCGAGTGGACTGAGTGAGGTTGTCTGCAAACAGAGAGGCAAAACGCGGATCGGCGTTGATCCCTGTGCCAACGGCAGTGCCGCCTTGAGCAAGGGCTTTCACCATCGGCAGTGTTTGTTCAATGGCTTGTTTAGCGTGTTCAATCTGGAACTGCCAGCCGCCCAGCTCTTGCGCGAAAGTGATTGGCATGGCGTCCATCAAATGAGTTCGGCCTGTTTTTACCACACCTTGCAAAGCTTGCTTCTTGGTTTCTAGGCTTTGGCTAAGATGAGCCAGTGCAGGCAACAACTTGTGTTCAATAGCAAGTGCTGAGCTGACTTGAATCGCCGTCGGCACCACATCGTTGCTGCTTTGACCCATGTTAACGTGGTCATTCGGGTTGACGTTGCCGCCAAGCAATTCAGACGCGAGCGTGGCAATCACTTCATTAGCGTTCATGTTGGAGCTTGTCCCAGAACCGGTTTGGAATAGGTCGATAGGGAACTGATCGAGATGTTGGCCATCAATAATGGCTTGCGCAGCGTCTGCAATCGCATTAGCGATATCACCTTCCAGTAACCCTAGTTGTGCGTTGGTCAGTGCTGCCGTCTGTTTGATGTGGGCTAAAGCTTGGATGAAACCGCTTGGCATGGTGTGCTGGCTAAATGCGAAGTTATCGATAGCGCGCTGAGTTTGCGCTTGATACAAGGCATTCGCCGGGACTTTTACTTCGCCCATGCTGTCGGTTTCAATACGAAATTCGGTGGTCATAGTAGGGTTCCTTTCGTTTAATCAAGAGAAGTCTGAATGAGGCGTAATTGTTGTTGTAATTGGAGAAACTTTACGTCGCCATGTTCAAACTGATAGTAGTAACGTTTGAGGCAGAATAAGGGCGTGTGAACCGAATCAAGGCAGACTCGGCGAAATGTACGAGTGCGAGTTGGGTCTTGAATCGCTTCGAGAAGGTGGAAATACACTTGGCGCAAAAACAGTTCGCACAAGAGTAAGTTTTCGTCTTCTGCTTCATGCTCATAGCTGGATGACAACACCATACCCCAATGAATATAGTCATGAATGACGTCGGGCTCAAAGCCACTTGGCGCGGCAAGTTGGAAGCGATCTTGCGCTTTGAAGAAGGCGTTGAATATGTCCTTTCTGCGTTTCATATCTGCCTCAATTAATTAGATAATGATAATTATTATCAATTAAAAATGAATTAGCAACCCTCTATTTTCAGCAAGGCTAGATATAAAAAAGCCGACGCAGTCGCATCGGCAGAAATGGTTGGGTTTTCATCCCGCAGCAAAGCTTATCCGTTGTTTAGAAGGATTCGCAGCGTAATGTTACTCAGTAAACAAGGTTTCGTATTTCACAAATGCTGTTTGTGTTTCGCCGTAGTAAAGCGTGCCTTCGGCTTGGATAACGACTCGTAACCAGCTCTCTGCGGAGGTTGGCTTTGGCAGAGTGATGTACCAGTTTTGGCCAGCTTGATCGGCGCGTGTCATATCAATCGGCTGAGCGTTCTGTTGTTGGTCATCTACTACGGACAGCTTGACGCCTTCCAGCGGATAGGCAGCGTTGAGAGACAGTTCTAGGCTATCTTTTGTCAGTTTTTCAGAACGGAACTTAACTTTAAAATCGCCATTTTCCATGTCACATAGGCCACTGGTGTAACGGCAGTTGGACTTACTCGCGAGCTTGTAAGTTTCCCCTTCTTTAGCGGCATGAGGCTTTTCGCTCAGTGCCATATCGGTACCAAAGTAGGCAATGATAGAAAGGATGGGCGCGATTAACAGGGCGAGAATAAAGTGCTTGTTTTTGAACATCTTGGCTTCCTTGCAACGACATACTGCGAATATGGTAACTGAAAAGTGAGAATAAAAAAGCCCCGGACGGCAGGTTCCAAACGGGGCTTTTGTGGTTTTGGTTATATTTTAGTGATCCACTGCGCTACCAGCACCTACCGGTACGCGAACGTGTTCGACTAGGTCTTTCACTTCTTGTGGTGTTTCTGCTGTTACTTTCGATACAGCGAACGCGACGATGAAGTTGAATAAAGCACCAATCGCACCAAATGCGTTTGGCTCAATGCCTAGGAACCAGTTGCTGCCCCAGCTTTCTAGGTAAGTCCAATCTGCGATGAATAGGATACCTTTGTGTTGGAACACGTAGAACAGAGTGATACTGATACCGGCAATCATACCCGCGATAGCACCTTCTTTGTTGATGTTCTTACTGAAGATACCCATCATCAGAGCCGGGAAGATGGAGGACGCCGCCAGACCGAAGGCCAGTGCTACCGTACCTGCCGCGAAGCCCGGTGGATGCAGACCCAAGTAACCTGCGACTGCAATGGCCACTGCCATCGAGATTCGACTCGCGAGCAGCTCTTTCTTCTCTGAGATATTCGGGTTAATTACCCCTTTGATTAAGTCGTGGGAAATCGCGGACGAAATCGCCAGCAATAGACCCGCTGCGGTTGATAGTGCTGCCGCTAGACCGCCCGCTGCGACCAGTGCGATAACCCAGTTAGGTAGTTTCGCGATCTCAGGGTTAGCCAGTACCATGATGTCGTTATCAACTTTCAGTTCGTTAGTTGCAGCATCTGATGTGTAGTTGATGTTGCCATCACCGTTCTTATCATCAAAGCCAAGCAGACCCGTTTTCTCCCAGTTTTTGAACCAAGTAGGACGTTCGTCATAAGCCAAGTGTTGGCCCGGCGCAGGGTTAACGGTATCCATTAGGTTTAGGCGTGCCATTGCTGATACTGCTGGAGCAGTTGTGTATAGGATAGCGATGAACACAAGTGCCCAACCTGCAGAGGTACGTGCATCACGCACCTTCGGTACAGTGAAGAAACGGATGATTACGTGTGGCAGACCCGCAGTACCGATCATCAGTGACATGGTGTAAACGAACATGTTTAGCGTGTCACCGCGGACTTGAGTGGTGTATTCACTAAAGCCGAGCTCCGTCACCACTTGGTCTAGCCGATCCAACAGATAGACATCGGTGCCGGCCATGGTACTGCCGAGCCCTATTTGTGGAATTGGATTGCCGGTAAGCTGCAGAGAGATAAAGATTGCAGGAATAGTGTAAGCCAAAATGAGTACGCAATACTGAGCAATCTGCGTGTAAGTGATGCCTTTCATGCCACCAAGAACGGCGTACATGAATACAATACACATACCAATCAGTAGACCGGTTGAGTAATCCACCTCAAGGAAGCGACCAAACGCAACGCCAACGCCTTTCATCTGACCGATAACATAAGTGACCGACGCGATGATCAGACACACTACGGCTACGATACGCGCTGTCTTGGAGTAGAAACGCTCGCCGACAAACTCAGGCACGGTAAATTTACCGAACTTACGTAGGTAAGGGGCAAGCAACAGTGCAAGCAGCACGTAACCACCAGTCCAGCCCATTAGGAATACGCTGCCGCCGTAACCCATAAAGGCAATCAGACCCGCCATCGAGATAAACGATGCCGCAGACATCCAGTCTGCTGCGGTTGCCATGCCGTTAGCGATAGGGTTTACACCACCGCCCGCGACGTAGAACTCTTTGGTTGATCCAGCGCGTGCCCAAATCGCAATACCGATGTAGAGGACAAACGTCGCACCAACAACCAGATAAGTGATAGTTTTCAAATCCATCTGAGTGACTCCTTACTCATCCACGCCGAATTCACGGTCGATTTGGCGCATTCTCCACGCGTAGTAGAAAATAATACCTAGGAAGGCATAGATGGAGCCCTGCTGAGCAAACCAGAAACCAAGTTTGTATCCACCTAATTGAAATTGATTAAGTACGTCGACAAATAAAATGCCGCAGCCGAAAGACACGACGAACCAGATGACCATTAGACCGATCATGAGCTTCACGTTTTTGTCCCAATAGGCTTTGGCTCTTTCTTCGCTTTCAAATGCCATTGCCGTCTCCTTACGATTGGTATTGTTGTTAAAAAAATGTTTCACAATGTACATTAGCAAGGTGTTGGCAATAACTCTTTTCAACTTTAGTCGGGGCGTAAAAAAGGAAAAACGACCGAATAATGGGCGTTTATGGCGAAATCGATAAGATTTGATGATGTTAAAAAGGTGTTAAATTAGCCTAAGGTCTAATGATTTGATGCATAAAATTTTCAATATGTTGCATTGGTTAATCTTTTCTTCATTGATTTCACCGAATCTATACCTAGATTCAACCTTCTCAAGTGATTTGTTTACATAAAGTTTTCGTACCGGAGTACGGTTTTGAGGCACAATAAAGCTTGTGCTTAACTCATCGCGCTTACATCTTAAAGTTGAGGTGATTTAGGAACTTATATGCTTACTCGTTGAGATTGTTTGTAGCTTTTCATTTAGGGAGGGTGAGAATGGACGCAGACACCATTAACAGCTTTTTTCTGATTGGTGCATTACTGATTGCACTGAGCGTTCTTTTAAGCCCCGTGTCCTCAAAATTGGGGATTCCAATCCTTCTCGTATTTCTTGCGGTAGGTATGTTGGCTGGGGAAGATGGCCTTGGCGGAATCTTATTTGATAATTATTCCATCGCTTATTTAGTCAGTAACTTAGCGCTCGCCATCATTCTTTTGGATGGCGGGATGCGAACGCGAGTCGCCAGTTTTCGGGTCGCCTTGTGGCCTTCGGTGTCGTTGGCAACCATAGGCGTAGCCATCACGACATTGTTAACTGGCTTGATGGCGACCTGGCTGTTCGATTTGGATTTATTGCAAGGTATCTTGGTTGGCGCGATTGTCGGTTCAACGGATGCGGCCGCGGTCTTCTCTTTATTGAAAGGGCGCAGTCTGAACGAACGTGTTGGCTCGACGTTAGAAATTGAATCGGGCACCAACGACCCAATGGCGGTGTTCTTGACCGTCACGTTAATTGCGATTCTTTCTAGTACGGGAACGGAGTTAAGCGCCGGCTTTTTAGCGCTCAGTTTTGTTAAGCAGTTTGGTATCGGTGCGCTTCTTGGTTTTGCTGGTGGCTGGGTCTTGTGGAAAGTCATCAATCGCAATCAACTGCCGGATGGCTTGTACTCGATTTTGACCGTCAGCGGCGGCTTGATCATTTTCGCGTTGTCGAACTCGTTAGGCGGCAGCGGTATTTTGTCGATTTACCTCGTGGGTTTATTGCTGGGTAACCGTCCAACGCGCAGCCGTCATTCGATTCTGCATGTGCTAGATGGTATGACGTGGCTAGCGCAAATTGGCATGTTCCTCGTGCTTGGTTTGTTGGTTACGCCGTCGAACTTGCTGAGTATTGCGGTACCAGGCTTGGCGCTTGCGTTTGGTATGATTTTGTTTGCCCGTCCTATTTCCGTGTGGATTGGACTGCTGCCATTTAAGAGCTTCACGCCACGTGAGAAGTGGTTTGTCTCTTGGGTTGGTTTGCGCGGTGCGGTGCCAATCATTCTTGCGGTATTCCCTATGATGGCTGGTTTGCCAGACGCGCAGCTGTACTTCAACTTGGCCTTCTTCGTGGTTATGGTATCGCTGATCGTTCAGGGCGGTACGCTGACCAAAGCGATGTCGCTTGCCAAGGTTGAGTTGCCACCAAAGCCTGAGCCAATCTCTCGCACTGGTGTGGAGATTTACCCAACCAGTGAGTGGGAACTGTTTATCTACCGATTGAAAGCGGATAAATGGTGCATTGGCGAACCGCTGCGCAGTTTGTCGATGCCTGAGGGCACGCGCATTGCGGCTGTTTTCCGTAATCAAGAACTGCTTCACCCATCGGGCAGTACCAGGTTGGAAGAAGACGATACCCTATGTGTATTGGCTCAAGAGAAAGACTTAGCTGCACTGAGCTTGTTGTTCAGTGAAGCGCCGGAGAAAGCCTCTCTGACTCGTTTCTTTGGTGATTTCTTCTTAGATATTGAAGTGAAGCTGGCCGACGTGGCGATGATGTACGGTTTGAATTTGGGCGATGAACTGCAAGATAAAACCTTGAGCAATATTGTTGAAGAACAGCTAGGTAGCACGCCTGTTTTGGGCGACCAGTTTGAATGGCAAGGTTTGCAATGGGTAATCGCGGACGTGGTGGATCACCAAGTGACTAAGGTTGGTTTACGTTTACCCAATGAAGAAGAGGAAGGGGAAGAGGAGGACTAAGTCCTAATCATTCATTTCCGTTAACATGATGACGGCTTGCGTGCGGTTCTTCACGCCGAGCTTGCGGAAAATCGCCGTCATGTGTGCTTTGATGGTGGCTTCTGATACATTCAACTCGTAAGCGATTTGTTTGTTCAGCAAGCCATCAGACAACATCCCCAACACTTTGTATTGCTGTGGCGTTAGCGCGGCAATCTTCTCTGCTAAATCATTACACGCTGCGTTATTGGTGATCAGCCCTTCAGGGAAGTATGGGTCGCCATTGAGCACTTGGTTGAGTGCATTGACCAGTTCACGCATATCACTCGATTTCGGAATAAAGCCAAACGCACCATGGCTCTTCACTTGACTCACCACCGTTGGCTCTTCGCTGGCGGATACCACGACGATAGGCAAATCTGGGTATTCCGCTCTTAAGTGGATAAGCCCTGACATTCCATTAGCCCCAGGCATTTTGAGATCCAACAGCACCAAATCCGGCTCTTCCTCTTTGGAGAGTAATGCAAGCAGGGCATCAAGAGAGTCTGCTTCAAGCAGATTGGCACCACTGACAGCCATGTGTACCGATTGGAACAATGCATTACGGAAGAGAGGGTGATCATCGGCGATGATGATGGTGTAGGTCGAATCCATGACGTTAAACACTTTTGACTATTTCGTTAAATGAATTATTGTCCAGCTTTGAGAAGGTGGACAATATTTATTCGCTAAAAGTCTGAACCAAATCGACTTTTATTAGGAAAATTGCATATAGCCGCATTTTTCTCATTCAAATCTGTGCAACAAAAAACGCCAGCGAAAATCGCTGGCGTTTGAATGATGTGATATCAGAATCGATTGATGTGCTCTAAGAAAGGCTCGGCTTGCATAAAACCAGTTAAACGAGCGTTTGAAACGTGTTCGCCTTTCGCATCCCAGAATTCGATGGTCGGCAAACCCAGCACGTTCATGTGTTTGAGTAGCTCAATATCTTGCACTTGGTTTTTGGTGACATCCGCTTGCAGCAACACAAAGTCTTGCAGCTTGGCTTCGACTTTTGGATCGTGGAAGGTGTACTTCTCAAACTCTTTACACGCTACACACCAGTCGGCGTAGAAGTCGAGCATGACAGGTTTACCTGCTGCTTTCGCCAGCGTCAGTTGCTCTTCAAGCTCGGCCACATTAGCAATGCGAGTAAAGCTAACCGTTGTTTGCTGTGCTTGGGTTTCGTGATTGCCAAACCAATAATTCAGTGCTGGTTGTGCGGAGGCGAACAAACCGAGGACGGCAATAATGCCAATTGCACTTTGCTTCCAGCCACCAAACTCCAAGCTGTTTTTGATGTGATACAACCAACCAAATGCCACGATACCGAGCGCAGACCACAACGCCGTCGACCACATTTCTGGCAAGATACGCTCAAGCAAGAAGATTGGAGCTGCCAGCAGAATGAAACCAAATAGTGTCTTCACGCGGTCCATCCAACCGCCAGCTTTTGGCAGCAGTTTGTTGCCAAATACCGCCACGAGAATCAGCGGAATACCCATACCCATCGCCAGTGCGTAAAGCGCAATACCACCAGTCAGCAAGTCACCACTTTGTGCAACGTAGAGTAGTGCGCCCGACAGAGGTGCTGTGGTACACGGTGAGCACACCAGACCTGAGATCGCACCCATCGCGAATACGCCTGCGCTGCTGCCGCCTTGTTGTTTGTTGCTTAGGTTGTTTAGCCACGTTTGTACACTGCTTGGCAATTGCAGGGTGTACACACCAAACATGGAGAGTGCCAACGTGACGAATAAGATACTCAAACCAATCAACACATATGGGTGTTGCATCGCCGCTTGGAACTGCATGCCTGCTGATGCCACCACTAAGCCGAGAAGAGTGTAAGTTAGCGCCATGCCTTGCACGTAAACCAGGGATAAACCCAGAGCGCGGCGTTGGCTGAGTTTCCCGCTGCCAAGTACGATGCTGGTCAAAATTGGGTACATTGGCAGAACACATGGCGTAAACGCTAAGCCTACACCAAGAGCGAAAAACAGCAGCGGAGTCCACCAATTGTCAGCAAGGTTCGCCGCGAGGCTGTCTTGCTCAGTGACTGGTGCGGGAGCATTGTTTGATGACACTGACGTGCTCGCCGTTGGTGATGTCGCGTTTGTTTGGTTGTTGTTTGCTGTCGATTGAGTTGGTTTTGTTGCGACTGCGGAATCAGCAATGGAAGCCGTAAAAGCGTCTATTGGAATGATGCGAGTTTCTGGTGGGTAGCAGAATCCAGCCTTTGCACAGCCTTGATATTGCACGATCACGCGTGCGCCTTCTTGCCACTCATCAAGCGGTACATTCACAAATAAAGGCGTGGTGTAGATATGCACATCACCGAAAAATTCATCTTTATGTGGCGTGCCGTTTTCCATTTGCAGTTCGCCAAGAGAGATGTTTTCACCAGACACAGACAAGCGCTCTTGATACAGATAGTAGCCGTCACGTACCTGCCAATCGAGCATCAACTTGTCGTCTTGTTGGTAGAAGTTAAATGGGAACGCTTGGTCGACCGGAACAAAGCTGTCGTTGCTGCTACCAAAGCTGTTGTTCTGGCTATTATTAAACTGGTCTTTGCCAAATAAAGCTAAAGACGGAGTGGAAAAGGTAATGAGCCCTAAGAGTAAAACGGAAAGTAATGCGCGCATAAAAGGTTCAATTCATCTTAGATAATTGCCGTTAGTGTAACTCAATCAGACCCGCAGGCGAGTTAATAAGTTTCATCCAAGTGAAGATTTGTTAAGCAATACTCAAGGCGCAGAAAAGAAAAAAGGGAGCCGAAGCTCCCCGAGTAAGACTCTGTTTCTACTAGATCAGTAGACCACCGAATGCGAAGCCAAGTGCTACCGCTGATGCGATGGTGACCACGCCTGGAACGAAGAACGGGTGGTTAAATACGTACTTACCGATACGAGTTGAACCCGTGTCATCCATCTCAACTGCAGCTAGTAGCGTTGGGTAAGTTGGTAGTACGAATAGCGCACTTACTGCTGCGAAAGACGCAACCGCTGTTAGTGGCGCTACACCGATTGCAAGTGCTGCAGGCATAAGCGCAACGGTAGTTGCACCTTGAGAGTAAAGCAGCATAGACGCGAAGAATAGAACAAGTGCTAGCATCCATGGGTAGTCAGCTAGTAGTGCACCAGCCACTTCTTTGATGCCATCAACGTGCGCGTTAACGAACGTAGAACCTAGCCATGCCACACCAAGAACACACACACACGCTGTCATACCAGAACGGAATGTCGCTGCTGCTGGGATTTTGCCAGCATCAATTTTACAGCTCATTACGATCGCCGCGGCTGCTGCCAGCATTACTGTCATGATTGCTTCGTTACGACCCAGTGCTGGGTTCTCGATTAGACCCACTGAACCAGAGATGGCCGCTGCGTAGCACACGACGAAAGCGATAGCGCTAAGGAAGATGAACGTCGCTTTTTTCGCAGTTGGTAGGATTTCACGTTTTGCTTCTGTGTTTAGCTTGATTAGGCCTTTCTCTAGACGCTCTTGGTATTCAGGATCGTCTTTTAGCTCACAGCCCATGAAGTTCGCAACGAATGCACCGATCATACAAGCGATGAACGTGGTTGGAATACAGATCGCAAGTAGCGTTAGGTAATCCACACCAAACGGATGCAACATAGCTGCAAACGCCACAACTGCCGCTGAAATTGGAGAAGCTGTGATAGCGATTTGCGATGCCACAACCGCGATAGACAGTGGACGAGAAGGACGAACTCCTTGGCCTTTCGCTACTTCTGCAATAACCGGTAGAGTAGAGAATGCTGTGTGACCTGTACCCGCCATTAGTGTCATTAGGAATGTCACGATTGGCGCGTAAAAGGTGATGCGCTCAGGGTGTTTACGCAAAAAGTCTTCCGCAACTTGTACCATCCAATCCAAACCACCAGCCACTTGCATTGCTGCGATAGCCGTGATTACAGACATGATGATCAAAATTACGTCAACAGGAATGTACGCTTGGCTTGTCGGGACACCCAAGATCAAAGACAACGCAATGACCCCAGCACCACCGGCAAAACCAATGCCGATACCGCCGATTCTTGCCCCCAAATAGATGAAGAGCAGAACCACGAAGAGTTCGACCATGACCATATTGATACCTCTTTAGTTTTTTATTTGATTCTGATTTTTTGAACACTCAGGAACAGGAGTAAATGTTCAGAGAATCAGAACCCAGCGGCCTACGGCAATAAAAGCTTATTAAAAATGTGGTTACCGTGAAAAAGCCTAAAAAAGGGGCCTGGATGGCCCCCCTTAGCTTCAATGCTTACTCGTAGCGTTTCGCTTTGTAAGTAGGATGCATGAAGTTTTCAACTGTTAAGATTTCATCAAGTTCTTCTGCAGTTAGCAGGCCGCGCTCAAGTACGACTTCACGAACACTCTTACCAGTTTCTGCACAAATCTTACCGACAATGTCACCTTCGTGGTGGCCAATGTATGGGTTTAGGTAAGTTACGATACCGATTGAGTTGTAAACGTAGTTCTCACAGATTTCTTTGTTTACAGTGATGCCGTCGATACATTTATCACGTAGGTTCACACACGCATTGTGTAGTAGAGAGATAGACTCAAACATGCTTTGTGCGATAACCGGTTCCATTACGTTTAGCTGTAGCTGACCGCCTTCTGCTGCGAAAGAAACCGTGTTGTCGTTACCTAGAACTTTGAAGCAAACTTGGTTTACTACTTCTGGGATAACTGGGTTTACTTTCGCTGGCATGATTGAAGAACCTGCTTGCATTTCAGGTAGGTTCAACTCGTTTAGACCTGCGCGAGGACCAGAAGAAAGTAGACGAAGGTCGTTACAGATCTTCGATAGTTTCACTGCTAGACGTTTTAGCGCGCCGTGAGTCATTACGTATGCACCACAGTCAGAAGTCGCTTCGATTAGGTCTTCTGCAGGTACAACATCAAGGCCAGTTACTTCCGCTAGGTGTTTCACTGCTAGAGCTTGGTAACCAGTTGGTGTGTTAAGACCAGTACCGATTGCGGTTGCACCTAGGTTGATTTCTAGTAGGAGTTTAGATGTGTAATCTAGAGCACGAATCTCTTCGTTTAGCGTTACAGCCCAAGCGTGGAACTCTTGACCAACAGTCATTGGTACCGCGTCTTGAAGCTGAGTACGACCCATCTTCAATACGTCTTTGAATTCAGTTGCTTTAAGATCGAATGCGCCTTTTAGGTATTCAATCGCTTCCATTAGTTTGTGTACGCTGTTGTAAACCGCGATACGGAAACCAGTTGGGTACGCACAGTTAGTAGATTGGCTCTTGTTAACGTGGTCGTTCGGGTTGATGAACTCGTATTGGCCTTTTTCTTTGCCCATCAGTTCAAGTGCAACGTTCGCGATAACTTCGTTAGTGTTCATGTTAACGGAAGTACCCGCGCCGCCTTGGAATACGTCTGAAGGGAACTGATCCATACACTTGCCTGTTTCTAGGATCAAATCACACGCTTCTAGGATGTAGTTAGCAACTTCTTTAGGAATAGCGCCAAGTTCTTTGTTCGCCAACGCCGCTGCTTTCTTCGTCATCACCATGCCGCGTACGAACTCAGGCACGTCAGAAATAGTTACGTTAGAGATGTTGAAGTTTTCGATCGCACGTAGGGTATGAATGCCGTAGTACGCATCAGCAGGGACATGACGTTGACCTAATAGATCTTCTTCAATACGAGTGGCTTGGTTTGCTGTTTTTGGAGCATCAGATAGGGTAGCCATAGCAGGATCCTTAGATGATAATTCTGATAATAAAGTTATTTATTAGCCATTTCTGCAATCTAGAATCCATTCATCAGAATTTTTGGCTGGAAAATCCGTCCTGACTTATGTGGCACATCATACTGCACCTAGCGCATAAAAATAGTAACTAGATCACCTTTTTCGCTTTTCATGAGTCAATAATTTGCAAAGTATGAACGGGTTATTAATAACCCTTTGTGGGTATTCAATTTTCCTCGACAAACATGGTTTTTTAGAGTTCGAAATTGGCACTTTTCAAGCACGAAAAAATCGGTATGCGCACAAATGCAACGCATAAATGTATAGCGTGTTTTCGCAAAGTTTGCCTGTGTGTTCGCCTGAATAAAAAAGCCATGAGTATGAACACGCTTTTTTACAACGATTCGTTTGAGGTTACTTGGCTTTTACCATTACACTGAATTAAACAAAGGAGGGCGTGTGTTTCCTATCTTATTATTGGCGTTTATTTTCGTCCCAATCATTGAAATTGGCTTATTTATTCAGGTGGGGGGCTTTTTAGGTCTCTGGCCAACCATCGCATTAGTGCTGATCACGGCATTTGTCGGCGCGTCATTAGTGCGCAGCCAAGGTATTCAAACCTTGATGTCTGTTCAGGGCCGTCTTGAACAAGGCGAAATTCCAGCACAGCAAATTTTTGAAGGTGTGATGCTAGCGGTTGCCGGTGTGCTATTGCTGACTCCCGGCTTTATGACTGACGCGTTGGGTATGGTGGTATTGCTGCCTGCGCCGCGTGCCGCGATTGCAAAATACTTGATGAGCAAGATGGTCGTCAAAACCATGCATGGTGGTGGCTTCCAAGGTGGTTTTTCAAACCAAGGGCCATTTGAGCAAGATCCGTTTCATCGTGACCCGTTTGATTCTCGCTCGGACAACGGCAACACCTTCGAAGGTGAATACGAGCGTAAAGACGACGATGATCGTAACAAGCTCAACTGATTGAATCAGTGAATCAAGAAAACAAAAGGGCGCATTCCGCGCCCTTTTTTGTGTCTGGAATTCGTTGAGCTTACAACGCCCCTTCAAAGCCCATTTGACGCCAGGCTTCAAAAGCAATGATCGCAACGGCATTCGAAAGGTTCAGGCTGCGCGCGTCTGGCATCATTGGGATGCGAATACGCTGTTCCATTGGCAAGCCTTCAATGATCTCTGCTGGTAGGCCGCGAGTTTCAGGGCCAAACATCAACACATCACCTGCTTGGTATTGCGCATCAACGTGGTGACCTGTGGTTTTGGTGGTGCAAGCAAACAGACGGTAATTGCCTTGCTTTTCTTTATCGAGATATTCCAAGAATGCTTGATAGTTCTTATGACGCGTTACGCGAGCCAAATCGTGATAATCCAATCCTGCGCGGCGGACTTTTTTCTCTTCCAGATCGAAACCCAGTGGTTCAATCAAATGCAGGTTTGCACCGCAGTTGGCACAAAGTCGAATGATGTTGCCGGTATTCGGCGCGATTTCTGGTTCGTATAAAGCGATATCAAACATGGTATTGAAATAGAGTTGGTCAAAGAGAGGGGCAGTATATACCCAAGTGCAGCGACTTGGGTACAAAAGAGGGCTTGGCGCTTACCAACCTTCCCCCTTTATCGTTAGCGGTTACACGAGCGCGCGAGCGTAGTTCTCTTCGACGGCGCGCCAGTTCACCACATTCCACCAAGCGTCGATGTATTCTGGTCGACGGTTCTGATAACTGATGTAGTACGCGTGCTCCCACACATCTAATGCAAGGATAGGTTCGCCGCGTACATCGGCCACGTCCATTAACGGGTTATCCTGATTGCTGGTGGAGGAGATGTGGATGTCGCCATCTTTCACAACTAACCATGCAAAGCCAGATCCAAACGTATTAACGGCTGCTTGAGCGAATTCGTCTTTGAACTTTTCGAAGTGACCAAACTTGTCGTTGATGGCTTGCGCAAGTGCGCCTTGTGGTTCACCGCCGCCTTCTGGCGACATGCAATTCCAGTAAAGGATGTGGTTGTAGTAGCCGCCGCCATTGTTGCGAATGGCTGGGCTATGTTGCGAAACGGCTGCGAAGATTTCGTCTAGCGATTGTGTTTCAAGCTCACTGCCTTGCACGGCGGTGACGAATTTATCGAAGTAAGTTTTGTGGTGTTTGCTGTAATGCACTTCCATGGTTTTTGCGTCGATGTATGGCTCTAACGCATCGTATGGGTAAGGCAGAGCAGGAAATGTATGCGACATAGTAAATCCTCCTTAAATCGGAGGATTTACTCTAATGTTAATGAAAATCATTATCAACTGAAGTCTTGTAGGGTTATTTGCCCACTTTGACTAAAGGCAGCGTGATGGAGACGCGCAAACCTCCTAGTGGGCTGCGGCTTGCGACAATCGTACCGCTGTGCTGACGAATCGCACTTTCGGTGATGGTTAACCCTAATCCTGTGCCGCCAGAGTGACGATCACGAGCAGTAGACACACGATAGAATGGACGGAAAATCGCATCTAACTCTTCATCCGGCACACCATCACCGTTGTCATCGACGGTAATCGTCAGTGTGTCAGTCTTGTCTTGAATGTCGATCTGCACTTCATCTTTTCCGTAATAAATCGCGTTGCGGATGATGTTTTCTACCGCGCTCATCAACAGTTTTGGGTTGCCTGAGATATGTCGCTCAGGGATCTCTGAATAGCGGAGTTTTTTACCCATTTGCTCGGCTTCAAACTGCGCATCTTTAATGATCTCTCCCCACAAACTTTCTATTGGCTGTGTCTCGCGTGTCATGTGGCTGTTCACCTGCATGCGCGAGAGCTCAAGCAATTCGCTGATCATCTGCTCAAGGCGCTGCGCTTCGGTATCAATGCGAACCAACTCAGGGCTGTCACCCTGTTTGCGCGTCGCTAATGCACTGGCCATGCGCAATCGAGTGAGTGGCGAGCGTAATTCGTGAGAAATGTCCGACAGTAAACGCTGCTGACCTGAAATCATCTGATTCACCGCTTCGACCATTTGGTTGAAGCTGCTGCCCGCTTGACGAAATTCTGCGGTGCCTTTTTCAAGATTCGGATCGATGACGAACTCACCTTTTGCCACTCGCTGCGCGGCGGCTTCAAGACGTCGTGCGGGTTGGCTCAGCGCCCAAGCAAGCCACAGTAGTAATGGCGTGCTCACCAGCATGACTGCCAACAGTAACTGGAATGGGTGGTCGAAGAGACGTAGCAGCAGCGGTGGTGGCTCGTTCCATTTAAAGCCAACGTACATCAGCAGTTCAGAGTCGGCCAGAACGATTGGCACAGGGCCGGCAATCATATAGCGGCCATAAAGTCTCTGTTTTGGCTTGTTGTAATCTTCAATACTGGTGACAAAGTTTTGCATCGCACGCAGTTGAAAGTTGCTGCGCTTATCGGTGGTTAAGACGTTGCCGTTGTAATCCGAAAAGAACACTCGTGGTCGTGGGTCATGTTTACCTGCGCGGTTGCCCTCGACGCGGAATAAAATGCGTCCTAGATCGGTTTCTTTGCTGTATTTGTTTTGAATGGCATCACGCGTTTCAATGATCCGCTGATAATGCTCGTCGGGAATGTCGCGTGCTTTCCTTGGATCCAAATGTGGCAGTGATAGCACGGCTATCAATACCAACAGCATAGTGAACCAAAAGATGGCAAAGATGCGTCCATACAAGCTATTAATCTTTGGCAGTTTGATGCGTGATAGGCGCATTAATCCTCCTCAAGCAGCATATAGCCGCGACCACGTAGGGTTTTGATGCGCGGTTTGCCATTGCTTTGGTCGGGCAGCTTTTTGCGTAAGTTCGACACGTGCATATCGATTGCACGGTCAAAGGCCGCCAGTCGTTTACCTAGTACGTCGAGGCTCAACGTCTCTTTGGTGAGTACGTGTCCTGGGTTTTGGACAAAGTGGGTCAACAGCGCGAACTCGGTTGCGGTTAGATCCAGCAATTGTTGATCGCAGTAAGCCTCTTGCTTGCCCGGATACAGGCGCAACTCTTGGTACTCAATACAATCGCTGTTTTTGCCGTTTTTCTGCGTGTTACTGGTGCGACGTAAAATCGCGCGAATACGAGCGAGCAGCTCTCGGTCGCTGAAAGGTTTTGGTAAGTAGTCATCTGCGCCGAGCTCTAAACCGATCACTCGATCAATCTCTTCGCCTTTGGCGGTCAACATCAACACGGGGGTTTCCCAGTTCTCTCGCAGACGCTTCAGCGTTTCCATACCATTCAATTTTGGCATCATTACATCCAGTAGGATGAGGTCGATATCGCTGTTGATTGCGGCAAGGCCGGCTTCACCGTCGTTTGCTTCACTGACTTCGAATCCTTCGAAGCTGAGCACCTCTTTTAATAGGCTTGTCAGTTCTATGTCGTCATCAATTAAAAGAATGTTTGCCATCGGGGCACCTTTGGTCAGTTACCGTTTACTTAATATTACATTGGATTGATGTGCGACGAAGAGGGCAAAAATCACTCTTTACGATTCTTTACGCTCCCTATACGCCGCTTTACCTAGCGAGTCGTATTCTATACTCAAGCGCTGTGAGAACAGCCCAGAAGAATCACTCACTTGTGTAAGGAATCGAATTATGAAATCTGCAAAAAAACTTGTGTTAGCTGCTGTTGTTCTACCTCTAACTTTAGGCACTGCGAGTGCATTCGCATTTGGCGGTAAAGATCACCACAAAGGCCCACGTGATGAATGTGGTATGGGTATGGACCGTGGCATCATGCGCGATTTGAACTTAACTGATGCACAAAAAGACCAACTGCAATCTTTCCGTGATGCAAACCGTGCGGAAATGAAAGGCAAATATTCACAAAACCGCGAAGCACGCATGGCAGAGCGCCAAGCGCATCACGCGAAAATGCAGTCTCTATTGCTAGCGGATACGTTCGATGAAGCGCAAGCCACTGCTCTAGCGAAAGAGATGGTTGAGCGCCAAACTGAGCACCGCGTGAAAATGCTGGAGAGAAAACACCAAATGTTGAGCGTGCTGACTCCAGAGCAAAAAGCTGAATTTGTAAAACTGCAAAACGAGCGCATGCAAGAATGTGGTGACCAAATGCAACAACGCATGGGAAAACACCGCAATAATTAAGTCATGATCCGATGATATATATGAAGAGGCAGCCACAGGTTGCCTCTTTTTGATCTGGCGATTTCACGCGCATTCAACGTATACTCAAAATACGGTTTGAGTTAACTCTTTGATTATGAAACAGCAATATGCACGCTTAGTCACGACGGCAGCTTGGACAGCAACCATAGTGGCGACGCTTCTTCTCATTGTAAAAGTCATCACATGGTGGGTGACGGGATCGGTCAGCCTATTGGCATCGCTTATTGATTCGATGCTGGACATCGCCGCTTCAGTGGTGAATTTGGTGGTGGTTCGCTATTCGCTGCAACCAGCCGACAGAGAACACACTTTTGGGCATGGTAAGGCCGAGTCTCTCGCTGCGTTGGCACAGGCGATGTTTATCTCCGGCTCTGCGGTATTTTTGATCCTCAACGGTATCGATCGTTTCTTTAGGCCACACGAACTGAACGCGCCGGAGCTGGGTGTGTATGTCTCCTTGTTTGCGATGATGGTGACGTTTGGTTTGGTCATGTTCCAGAAACGCGTGGTGCGCATCACGGGCAGCCAAGCAATCGCGGCAGATTCGTTGCACTACCAAACGGATTTATACATGAACGGGGCGATCATGGTCGCGCTTGGGCTCAGCTATTTTGGTGTAACGCAAGCGGATGCGGTCTTCGCGATTGGTATTGGTATCTTTATTCTTTACAGCGCCTTCAAAATGGTCAGCGAAGCGATTCAAACGTTGCTCGACAGAAAGCTGCCCGATGAAGAGCTTGAGCAAATTAACCAAGCTTGTTTGAGCGTGAAAGGCGTGCTGGGCGTACATCAGTTGCGTACCCGTATGTCTGGTCCAACACGTTTTATTCAATTGCATTTGGAATTGGATGACAACTTGCGTTTAATTGAGGCGCATTATATTGCCGATAAAGTGGAAGATAATTTGTTGGCATTGTTCCCAGAGGCGGATGTATTGATCCATCAAGATCCATTGTCGGTGGTATTTGGGCCAGAAAAAGAGCAAAAAGCACAAGATTGGTAAGAGTCGAAAAAACGTTTTGATCTTAACGACAAACAAGCGCTTATTGACTATCTTTCCATCAATGCTTATTAAGATTCGTGATCCTGATGTGAATCAACAAAGTTTCAAAGAGAAACTGTAATACTCTTACATAAGTAGAAAAGTTACATAAAAAAGTGCGTTTTAATTGGTATTCCTGTAGAGGAAATGTAACATAACGCACAGTTCTGGATTATGCAGGTTGCTTGGTAACAAGGGGCCTAAAAGAAAATTAAATAATTGATTGCCAAAGATCGAGGGTGAGCATGATTAAGAAGATCGGTGTTTTAACAAGTGGCGGTGACGCACCTGGTATGAACGCTGCTATACGCGGCGTAGTACGTACAGCACTATCCGAGGGATTGGAAGTTTTCGGTGTGTACGACGGCTACCTAGGCCTATACGAAGGCCGCATCGAGAAGCTAGATCGTTCTAGCGTTTCAGATGTGATCAACAAAGGTGGTACGTTCCTAGGTTCTGCACGTTTCCCTGAATTTAAACAAGTGGAAGTGCGTGAAAAAGCGATCGAGAACCTAAAGAAACATGGTATTGACGCGCTAGTCGTGATCGGTGGCGACGGTTCGTACATGGGTGCGAAGAAACTGACTGAAATGGGTTACCCATGTATCGGTCTTCCAGGCACAATCGATAACGATATCGCTGGTACTGACTACACTGTGGGCTACCTAAGTGCACTAAACACAGTTATCGATGCAATCGACCGTCTACGTGATACTTCTTCATCTCACCAACGTATTTCAATTGTAGAAATCATGGGCCGTCACTGTGGTGACCTAACTCTGATGTCTGCAATCGCGGGTGGTTGTGAGTACATCATCACTCCAGAAACTGGTCTAGACAAAGACAAGCTGATCAGCAACATCCAAGACGGCATCGCAAAAGGTAAGAAACACGCAATCATCGCGCTTACTGAGCTAATGATGGATGCAAATGAACTGGCTCGTGACATTGAAGCGGCTACAGGTCGTGAAACTCGTGCAACAGTACTTGGTCACATCCAACGTGGTGGTCGTCCAACTGCATTTGACCGCGTACTAGCATCTCGCATGGGTAACTACGCTGTTCACCTACTGCTTGAAGGTCATGGCGGTCGTTGTGTCGGTATCGTGAAAGAGCAACTTGTTCACCACGACATCATCGACGCGATCGAAAACATGAAGCGTCCAGTGCGTAACGATCTATACAAAGTTGCTGAAGAACTGTTCTAAGCAAGCTTGAAATAGATAAAGAAAAACCGCGGCTTTCCGCGGTTTTTTTGTATTTGAGTATCAACCAAAGGAAGCTGATGTATCGGGTAGAATCTTACGAAGCGCTGTTTTGTTCAATCAGCGTCAATTTACGTTCGCGCAACGCGAACATGTAACCCAGCAGCCCACCTAGTGTGTTGCCCAGCGCAATACCGATGAACAAGCCTTCAATGCTGTACACTTGGCTGCCAACCCATGCAGCAGGCAGCGTAAACACAAACAGGCGCATGAAGCTCCATTGGAAAGCGCGTAGCGGCTTGTGCATCGCATTCAGCCCACTCACCAACATCATCACAATACCTTGGAAACCATAGCTAAATGGAACCACGAGTAGATAGTGCCAAAGTAGATTCTTTACTGTTTCTTCTTGTGAAAATAACGCCGCTAAAGGAATGCTCAATGGCACCATCATCAAGAAGATAAAACCTTGGAACACCACAGCAAAACGCATGCTGAGAAACAAACCAGAGAAAGCGCGCTGAGGATTTTTTGCCCCTAAGTTCTGCGCCATAAATGGCGTGAGTGCGGAGGTCAGCGACATCAACACTAAGATCAGAATCGACTCAATACGCTGCGCAGCGCCGTAAGCTGCCACCGCTGCCGTGCCGTGGCTAGATAGCAGCATCATCAAAATCGCGCCCGACAACGGATTCATCGCATTGGATAGTGCTGCAGGGGTGCCAATTTTTAACGTCTGTTGCCAATCTTGTTTCAATGAGGCCCATTGAGGTTGTGCGAGCAGTTTTTCGCGTTTAACCAGCACATAGAAAGAGCCGCACAAAGCGCCTAGCCAACTAAAGGCACTCGCTATAGCAGCGCCTTGAATGCCAAGTTCTGGGAAGGGGCCATAACCGAAAATCAGTAGTGGATCGATCATGCCGTTGATCAGACCGGCCAACATCATGATCTTAGCGGGTGTCTTAGTGTCGCCAGTGGCACGGATCGCACTGTTGCCCGCCATTGGGATCACCAACAGCGGAATGGTGAGGTACCACACCTGCATGTATTGTTCGATGAGCGGAATCAGATCGTCGGTCGCGCCAAGAAAACGAAACAGTGGCGCAATGGTAGCAAAGCCAATAGAAGAAGCGATAGCGACGAGCAACACCGCCAACAGCAAACCGTGAGTCGTAAATCGCGCCGCTTGTGGAGCATGACCTTGACCAAGCAAGCGGCCAATGTTGGTCGATAGCCCCATCCCGATCCCCATCGTGATGCAGTTAACCGCAAAGGTGACAGGAAACGTGTAGCTGATTGCCGCCAGGGCATGCGTCCCCAACAACGAGATAAAAAACGTATCCACCAAGTTAAACATCAAAATTGCAATCATGCCCATGGTCATGGGGACGGTCATCTTGCGCAGTGTTTCGGGAATGGGCGCGCTCAGCAAACCATGCTTATCTGTCGCGTGGTTTTCTGGCTTGTTCTTTTCCAGCATGTTGAACATCTATCTGGTGGGCAAACTGCAAGGATACAAGAAAGCGAGAAGCTGGGCGAGTGAGCATTTCGCACGCAAACCGTTGCTTAGCTGTTCGTTATTTTAACTAAGTCACAAAAAAAATACGTCTCCCCCTTGGGATTACTCGTTTGACCCCTTATATAGGGATCACGTGCCCCAACGCGGGCAATTATCAAATAAACATGGAAATTTTCAGGAGAGACGACCGATGAACATTCGTCCATTACATGACCGAGTTATCGTTGAACGTAAAGAAGTTGAATCTAAGTCTGCTGGTGGCATCGTTCTTACTGGTTCTGCTGCGGAAAAATCAACTCGCGGTGTTGTTCTAGCTGTAGGCAAAGGCCGCATCCTAGAAAACGGCACAGTACTACCGCTAGACGTAAAAGTTGGTGACACCGTTATCTTCGCTGAAGGTTACGGCACTAAAACTGAAAAAATCGACGGTAAAGAAGTGCTTGTCATGTCTGAAAACGACATCATGGCGATCGTTGAATAATAGCAATCATTGAGTAATTTTTTGCTCAGATTCAAATTGAAAATCAAACACAAAGAATTTTAGAAAGGAAATCAAAGATGGCTGCTAAAGACGTTAAATTTGGTAATGACGCACGAGTTAAGATGCTAGAAGGTGTAAACGTTCTGGCTGACGCAGTGAAAGTAACACTGGGTCCTAAAGGTCGTAACGTAGTTCTAGATAAATCTTTCGGTGCTCCAACCATCACTAAAGACGGTGTATCTGTAGCGCGTGAAATTGAGCTGGAAGACAAGTTCCAGAACATGGGCGCGCAAATGGTTAAAGAAGTAGCATCTAAAGCAAACGACGCTGCGGGTGACGGTACAACAACAGCAACCGTACTAGCGCAAGCAATCGTAAATGAAGGTCTAAAAGCAGTTGCAGCGGGTATGAACCCAATGGATCTTAAGCGCGGTATCGACAAAGCTGTTGCAGCGGCAGTAGAGCAACTAAAAGAGCTTTCTGTTGAGTGTAACGACACCAAAGCAATCGCTCAGGTTGGTACTATCTCTGCGAACTCTGACGCAAGCGTAGGTAACATCATTGCTGAAGCAATGGAACGCGTTGGCCGCGACGGTGTTATCACTGTTGAAGAAGGTCAGGCTCTACAAGACGAGCTAGACGTAGTAGAAGGTATGCAGTTCGACCGCGGTTACCTATCTCCTTACTTCATCAACAACCAAGAAGCGGGCAGCGTTGAGCTAGAAAACCCATTCATCCTTCTAGTTGATAAGAAGATCTCAAACATTCGTGAGCTTCTACCAACTCTAGAAGCAGTAGCAAAAGCATCTCGTCCACTGCTAATCATCGCAGAAGACGTAGAAGGCGAAGCTCTAGCGACATTGGTTGTGAACAACATGCGTGGCATCGTGAAAGTTGCTGCGGTTAAAGCGCCTGGTTTTGGTGACCGTCGTAAAGCAATGCTACAAGACATCGCTATCCTAACTGGCGGTACTGTGATTTCTGAAGAAATCGGTCTAGAACTAGAAAAAGTAACGCTTGAAGATCTAGGTCAGGCTAAGCGTGTAAGCATCACGAAAGAAAACTCAACCATCATCGATGGTGCGGGTGAAGAAGCGATGATCCAAGGCCGCGTCGCTCAAATTCGTCAACAAATCGAAGACGCAACTTCAGACTACGACAAAGAGAAACTACAAGAGCGCGTTGCTAAACTGGCTGGCGGTGTTGCAGTAATCAAAGTTGGTGCAGCGACTGAAGTTGAAATGAAAGAGAAAAAAGACCGCGTAGAAGACGCGCTACACGCGACTCGCGCAGCGGTTGAAGAAGGCGTAGTCGCTGGTGGTGGTGTTGCACTAATCCGCGCTGCATCTAAGATTGTTGACCTAGAAGGCGACAACGAAGAACAAAACGTTGGTATCCGCGTTGCGCTACGTGCAATGGAAGCACCAATCCGTCAAATCACGAAGAACGCAGGTGACGAAGACTCTGTTGTTGCGAACAACGTGAAAGCGGGTGAAGGTTCTTACGGCTACAACGCAGCAACAGGCGAATACGGCGACATGCTAGAGATGGGTATCCTAGACCCAACTAAAGTAACTCGTAGCGCTCTACAATTTGCAGCGTCTGTCGCTGGTCTCATGATCACAACAGAAGCGATGGTAACTGACCTACCACAAAAAGAAAGCGCAGGCATGCCTGACATGGGTGGTATGGGCGGTATGGGTGGCATGGGCATGATGTAATCATCCCGCGCTATTCCAAGCCGAGTAGAACAAAAAGCCGAGGTGTGAACCTCGGCTTTTTTGCGTCTGGTGTTTGCCCACTGTGCATTTTTCAGGGCAGGTAAAAGAAGATGTGAATTGTGAGGGATGCGTTCCGGCAGCGTCAGTGGAAAAACAGAAAAATAACTGAGATGAATTTTTTTCTAGGATAGTCAGATTGTTAAATATGACCTATTGCTAACACTTTTTGTGTCCGAATAGCGCAAAATCTGAACATTACACTATGTTGTAAATTACTGCTTACCATCATGGAGATAAAAATGAAAAAGCTTATGACGTCATTGGCTGTTGCAGCCACTATCGCATCACCTGTTGCTCTTGCGAACAGCACCCCTGTGATGTTTTCAACGATCGACCATACTAACGCTCCATCAAACTCTGCTGTTGGTGGTGTTCGTTTGGCGGTACTGCATGGCCAAGTAAACGAAGTAAAAGGCGTCGACTTCTCAGTTCTAGGTATGTCTGAAACTGACCGTACTACGGGTGTGAACTTCGGTCTGTTCTTTGGGGCAGCGAAAGTAAACCAAGAAATGAAAGGTGCGTCACTTGGTTTGGTTAACTGGAACCAAGGCCAAACAACCGGTGTGAACTTTGGTGCGGTAAACATCACGAACAACGTGAAAGGCCTAAACTGGAGTGCGGTGAACTACTCAGAAGGTTACACAATGGCAGACGTTGGTCTGGCGAGTATTTCTAAAAAGTCTAACTTCCAACTTGGCTTCTTCAACATGACTGACCAAATCGATGGCGTGCAAATTGGTCTGTTGAACTGTGCGGATAACGGCTTCTTCAAATGTTTCCCTATCATCAACTTCGCTAAATAATCTTAGCGAAAGCCAGATACCAAAAAGCCCGCGATGTTCGCGGGCTTTTTTATTGGAAAATTGAAACAGGCCAACCATTCTCTTATTTGATCAAGCGAGAGGAGGTTTTGCGCTGCTGAATTTTTTGATGAACACCGCGACGTAACGCCTTGATACGGTTTTCGGCTTTATCCACGCCAAGCAGAACGCTCAACGCAAGCAAGGTAATCACGACCGATTGCATTAAGTAACCGAGGCCGATCATCAAACCGAGCCCTGCCAGTACCCAAATGACGGCTGCCGAAGTGACGCCATGGATTTTGCCATCCAGCGTCATCATCACGCCTGCACCCAAGAAGCCGACGCCAGTAATTATCTGACCAAGCACACGAGCTTGGTCGAGCGTGTTTGGTGATAACGACACTGCCATCGACATAAACAGGTAGGTGCCTGAAATAATGAGAATTGCTGTGCGAATACCTACTGGTTTACCACGGGTTTGGCGTTCTATGCCAATCATTAACCCATTGATGGCACAGCAAAATAGGGCAGGCCAACTGAATGGGCCAAGATCGAAAATTTGTTCGAATGTTGTATGCATCTTGACCTCCAAAGCTGCGGAGTATGCATAGAGTTATCCTGCAAAGCGAACAAAAAGGATCGTTCGTGTCGACAAATTTACATTGAACATCTGCTTCTGGTTTGGAGCGCGACGATGAGCTAAATGGAGAGAAAAAACGATCAAATTGGCGATGATCTTATTTTATCGTTTTGATGGAATGACTTTATTAAACAATAGACATAAAAAGGCCAGTGTGAGACTGGCCTTGGTGATTATTGCACTTGCCGTTTAACGGTAAACGCGAGGGTTAGTTGCACCCCAGATAGTGTAGTGCTCAGGCAGAATACGACCGCTTTTCTCTTCGGTTTCTTCTGCTGTGATTTCTTCAAAGCCTTGGCGGCCAAATACAACTACTTCGTCGTTTGCCTGAACACCAATGATGTCAGTGACATCAACCATAGTAGTGTTCATTGACGCTTTACCCATTACGCGAGCACGCTGACCGTTGATCAGAACGTCAGCTTTGTTGCTTAGTGAACGGGCGAAACCGTCTGAGTAGCCGATAGGCAGGTTAGCCAGGATAGAGTCACGCTCTAAAACTTTAGTGCTGCCGTAGCCGATTGTGCTGCCTGCAGGGAAGAAGTGCAGTGATGCTACGCGTGTTTTGAAAGACACGATGCGCTCGTAAGGTAGGGTTGCAGGGTAATCACCGTACAGCATGCCGCCAGGACGAACCATATCCAGATGTGCTTCAGGAAGATTTAGCGTGATGTAAGAGTTAGCCACGTGCAGTGTGATGTCTTTACGTTTCAGACCTGCGCTGTCCATTAGCCACTTTGTTTCTACTTTGAAACGGTCAACCTTGCGGCGGATTTCATCAAGACCTTCATTCGGGAAGTGGGTCATCATACCTACGATTTTTAGGTTAGGATCGCTTGCGATTTCCACACCTTCAACCTGACCTTCATACGTTGTCAGATCCAGACCATTACGACCCATGCCTGAAGTATTCAGAGCAAGGTGAACAGGAATAACGGTATTGTAGTTGTATGCAATCTCGATGATTTGATCTGCCTGCATCTTAGTGCCAATCAGCTCTTCGATTTCGTACTGTACGCCGTTTTCAATTTCGTTGCGGCTAGCCGCACGGACACGCATGATCTTGCCTTCGAAGCCATGCTCACGCACTACGCGAGCTTCTTCATTACTGGTGATACCCACACATGCAACGTTGTTTGCGATGATGCTAGGCATCAGGCCTGCGATACCGTTACCGTACGCGTCAGCCTTCATGATGGCACAGATCTGAGTGTTGCCCTTTAGATCCTTCTGAAGCAACTGAATATTATTTGAAAATGCCTGAGTATCAATTTCCAGCCAAGCGTTGCTCGCCTGAACGCGTTCTTCGCGCTCGCTGTCATCAAAATCAACTAGCAGAGGAGCGGCATGTGCGGCTGTTTGGCCCATCAGAGCCAGTGCAGTTAGGCTAAGTTTCAGTTTCAAAGGATATCTCCTGTTATGAGTTTTTTCTTCTTGTTGGTTGAAGTTAAAGTGTAAATAGACGCACAACGTCGCGTAGCGCAGTAGCCTTGCGTTTCCGCTCTTCAACCCCTTGTTGTGCGTCCTTAGTAGATAATCGGTTTTCTTCGGCACTGTTGCTCAGTGCAGCATGATTGAATGATAAGTGTTCGCAGAAAAAGGTCTCTCTTTGACCGATTCAGTCCTCTCTTCCATGCTTTGGTAACGGTTGAGATTTCGCTGCGTAAACCGTTAAGTGAGGCGTTGGCCTGGTCGACAGAATGCTTGGTTGCGTCCCGAATCATCGGTTTCAGCTAGGTAATGGTTGCTGCAATACTTTCTGGTGGACTGGTTAACTTTCCGCAGGGCTGCCTTAAAGGCGATGAAGGCATTTACCATTGCGTAGACTTCACGTTTACTGGCTACCGTTCTTAACGTTTTTCATCTTCAGTTTGGTTGAATATGGATGTCGTAAACTCGACCATTTCTCATCACAATAGTGTGATTCTTATTCCATATTTTGTGTCGCAAATAATCTAGGCGGCAGAGACTACATGAGACTTAAATGTTTTAGAACGGTTTGGTGTCTTTTTTATTGAGTTTTCTGAAAATAAACAAAAATCAGAGAGAAATCGTAAGATTTTGCGTCTCGACCGACACAAAATCTCATGATTTGTAGGGGTTATAGATGGTTATGCGAGATGTAGGTCGAGCGGCGTTTTGCTTTTTCGGCCGCCGATTTCACGGGTGAGGGTCGGGATCAGGTAGCCAGAGACGTTTTCTAATAAGCCTGCCATTAGTTGTCGGGCTCGTTCGTCATCGACCATAAAGTGGGCCGCTCCCTGGACTTTGTCTAGCACGTGCAAGTAATACGGCAGGATCCCAGCATCGAACAGGGCCTCGCTGAGCTGGCTCAGGGCATCAACGGAATCATTAACGCCTTTTAGTAAAACTCCCTGATTTAACAAGGTGACATTGGCTTCTTTTAGTTTTTTCATTGCCTGGCGCAGCTCATCGTTAATCTCATTAGCATGGTTGATGTGCGTAACGAGGATAATTTGCAAGCGTGACGCTTTTAGCAACTGACACAGCTCATCTGTGATTCGAGCTGGGATCACTACAGGCAAACGGCTGTGAATGCGCAGACGTTTGATGTGCGGAATCTGAGCTATGTGTTCCAGCAGCCAATGAATCTCATCGTCTTTTGCCATTAGTGGATCACCGCCAGAGAAAATCACCTCATTGAGTTCTGGTTTTTCCGCCATGTATTCGATGCACTGGCTCCAAGCTTGTTTGCCGCTCTTGTTCTCTTGATATGGGAAGTGACGACGGAAGCAATAACGGCAATTCACCGCACAGCCGCCTTTGACGATCATCAGCACTCGGTTTTTGTATTTATGCAGCAATCCCGGGATAGCATTGTCTTGTTCGTCAAGAGGATCATTGGAATAGCCTGCATGCACTTCAAACTCGTCACTCAAGGGTAAAACCTGACGCAAAAGAGGGTCTTTGGGATTGCCTTTTTCCATCCTATCGACAAAACTTTGCGGTACACGCTGTGCAAACAGCTTGCGTGCGGCAAACCCGTCTTGCCACGGTGAGGGATCTATTTCCAGTATTTCGAGCAATTTTGCAGGATCAGAGATCCCATTCGCCAACTGTTTGAGCCAGTTTTGCTCAACAGAATCGACTTTTCGGGTTATTATGTGCGGCATTGGAATTTAGCTCTAAGAATGTAAGAGGAAAAAATGGCTACAGTTAGCACCAATGAATTTAAAGGCGGTCTTAAGTTAATGCTTGATAATGAGCCTTGTGTAATTCTGGAAAACGAATACGTTAAACCAGGTAAAGGCCAAGCGTTCAACCGCGTGAAAATTCGTAAACTTCTTTCTGGTAAAGTGCTAGAGAAAACATTCAAGTCTGGTGACACTTGTGAAGTGGCAGACGTAATGGATATCGACCTAGATTATCTATATTCAGACGGCGAATTCTACCACTTTATGAACAATGAAACGTTCGAACAGATCGCAGCTGACGCGAAAGCGGTAGGTGAAAACGCTAAGTGGTTGGTAGAAAACAACACTTGTATGATCACACTTTGGAACGGCAACCCAATTACCGTTACTCCACCAAACTTCGTTGAGCTAGAAGTTACAGATACTGATCCAGGTCTGAAAGGTGATACTCAAGGTACTGGTGGTAAACCAGCTACACTAGCAACTGGCGCTGTTGTTCGTGTTCCACTATTCATCGCAATTGGCGAAGTGATCAAAGTTGACACTCGTACTGGTGAATACGTAGGTCGTGTGAAGTAATTAATACTTCTCTGAGAAAGGTCGCTTCGGCGGCCTTTTTTATTGCCCGCAATTTCCCTTTTCTACTGCTTTTCAGCGAAATACGAAGCTCACCGCATATTCTTATCGATTTTGTATTATTCGTAAAAATCGCATTAATTTCATGAATCTTTCGATTATTTCTTAATGTAACAATTTGATACATTAACACCTGTTGTCAGCGAGTTGCATAGCAGCTTGATTTTCATCGATTTAACTCAATGACAACCGAAATAATAAGGAGAAAAACATGGAAAGCAGAAGCTTAGGACAAGGCTTAAAAGTAGAAGAACGACGTCAGTTGCTTCATCGCGGGATAAAAGCGGCATTGATTGGCGTGCCTTTATTGGCTGTAGGTTTAACGATCAACAGTTCGGTTTTGATGACAGATGCTGGCTATAGTTATGTGCATCAAAACAACATCACTGGTGAGTTGGATGTGTTTACTGAACCTGGTATTCATTTCCGGATGCCGTTTCTATCCAAAATCACTAAGTACGATCAAGTGATCACTGTGTCTTTTGGTAACAGCAAGGGTGAAGACTTTTACCAACGTCTTGATTCGGTTCAAGTTCGTTTCGCTGATACCTATATTGGTCAAATACCGGTGACGTTCCGCTTTAAATTGAGTAACGATCCAGAAGCTCTAAAAAAGATGCATCGTGAGTTTCGCAATAACAACAACTTGATCGACGCACTGCTTGTGAAAAATGCGCGTAACGTGACAGTGATTACCGCTACGCAATACACCGGAGAAGAGTTTTTCCAAGGTGGTTTGAACCAGTTCAAATCGAAACTTGGCGATCAGTTGCGAGAGGGAATTTATCTTACAGAGCGACGTCAGGTTGAAGTGGAAGAACTGGACCTTGCGCCTGTTGGGGCTAATCAGGCTAACGCGAACCAATTGCAACGTACCAATCAGCTGGTTTGGAAAACGGTGCCAGTCGTAGACAAAACCGGGCAACCGATTCGTCAAGATAACCCGTTGCAACAATACGGTATTCAGGTAACGCAGGTGACCATTGGTGATCCACAGCCAGAGAAACAGCTCGACCAATTGCTGGCGGATAAAAAGCGTTTAGTGGCAGATCGCATTCGTGCGATTCAGGAACAAGAAACGTCGAAAGCACAGGCGGAAACGGAGCAGTTACGGAAAGAAATTCAACGTACTCGTGAAGTGCAAGATGCACAGCGTCAGAAAGAGTTGGCGATTATTTCACAGCAAAAAGAGGTCGAGGTTGCGCGCCAAATCGCGGAACGTGAAATCGTCGAAGTGGAAAAAACCAAACGACTTGCAGAAGTTGAGAAAGAGAAAGAGTTGGCAATTGCCGAGGCTAACTTAGCGATTCAAAAAGCAAACGCACTTTCCGCAGAGTTTGAAGCGAAAGCGATATTAGCGAAAGGTCGTGCAGAATCTGAAGTTTTAAAAGGTAAGTATGCGGCGTTAGGAGCAAACCGTGAAGTTTACTTGGCGGAATTGAATCGAGACGTAGCGAACTCGTTGTACAACAACTTGCAAAACTTCCAAGTTCAGATGCCACAAAACTACATCGGTGGAAGTGACGAAACGGGTTTGAAAACGAACTTAGATGTGATTACTGGCTTTGGTGCTCTGGGTCTTATGGACCAAACAAAGAAGGTCACACAGCAATAAGATCATGGGTAGTCAAAAGCTTAAAAAGCAAAAAGATCATCGGTAACCAAAAGCAATAAAAAAAGCTGGCATTGAGCCAGCTTTTTCTTTTGGGTCAGTCTCTTAAATCATGAAGATAAAGATAACTGCTAGTGCAGTGATTAAGCCTGCAAATGCGTAACATGCTACTTTACCAATCACACCAGTGTGGAATTTAAGGTCGTGCATGCCGTGGTGTACACGGTGCATTGCATGCCACATTGGCAATGCTAACGTGCCAA
The DNA here is from genome assembly GCF_054850435.1 of Vibrio sp. RC2502. Classification (NCBI taxonomy): domain Bacteria; kingdom Pseudomonadati; phylum Pseudomonadota; class Gammaproteobacteria; order Vibrionales; family Vibrionaceae; genus Vibrio; species Vibrio sp. RC2502. The sequence goes on along the minus strand of NZ_CM141453.1, from coordinate 3,044,684 downwards.
TGATGAATAGCGCACCGATGATGCTGGTTGCGAATGCAGAGACACGCTCGTAGCTCATCGCTTCTGCGTCAATCACGCCTAGTGGTACCAAGATACCTAGCACAAGAACAGTGATTGGCGTCAGCATCGCGAACCAAGTACCGCCCGCACCAAACAGACCCCACCAGATTGGCTCATCAGAACGTTTTGGTGATGTGTTTACACTATAATTCGGTTTCATTGCTCAGCTCCTTACACCACGATGAGAACGATCAGTGAGATGAACGCAACAGCGGCCCACTGAGTCAATACGATGATTTTCTTGTCCACTGGTTTGCCTTTCAAACGAATTGGCATTACTTGTGGCATCATGCTGAAGAAAGTTTGAGCGTGGAATAGGCTACCTAGCAGCGCAACGATGTTGATTGCGACTACGATTGGGTTCGCCATGAACGCTAACCAACCTTGCCAAGCTTCAGGACCTTTCACCAAGCAACCTAAACCGAAAGTTAGGAACAGAGTGAATAGGATCAAAGGAAGCACAGTCGCTTCACGTAGCATGTAGAAGCGGTAGAAAGGATGGTTCTTCCACCAAGTGCGTTTTACTTCACGAACGTAAGGTTTACGGTTGCTCATCCTTATGCCTCCTGAGGTTTCAACATAGCAATCACGAAGTCCATAGAAGACTCCACTTTGCCTTGGTTTACTGCCGCTGCTGGGTCAACATTCTTTGGACAAACTTCAGAACAGTAACCAACAAACGTACAACCCCAAGCACCGTTTTCACCGTTAATAAGCTTCATGCGCTCATCTTTACCGTTGTCACGGCTGTCTAGGTTGTAGCGGTGCGCTAGTGTTAGTGCCGCAGGGCCGATGAACTCTGGGTTTAGACCAAACTGAGGACATGCTGCGTAGCACAGACCACAGTTGATACAGCCAGCGAACTGTTTGTATTTCGCCATCTGTTCTGGCGTTTGTAAGTTCGTACCGTCTTCTGGTTTACGGTCGTTACCAATGATGTATGGTTTGATTGCTTCAAGACGTTCGATAAACGGTGTCATATCAACAATCAAGTCTTTCTCGATAGGGAAGTTTGCTAGAGGCTCGATAGTCACGCCGTCAGGGTAGTCACGTAGGAAGCTCTTACAAGCAAGTTTCGGTACGTTGTTCACCATGATGCCGCAAGAACCACAGATCGCCATACGGCAAGACCAACGGTAAGACAGATCTTTGTCTAGGTGATCTTTGATGTAGCCAAGTGCGTCAAGCACAGACATGGTTTCATCGAATGGTACTTCGAATGTTTGCTTGTATGGTTCTGCATCTTTTTCTGGATCGTAACGCAGGATGTCTACTTTTTGAATGCGATTTGCTGACATTATGCTTGCTCCTCTGCGTTCTTCTCTTCAGCCGCTGCTTTTTCTGCTGCTTCACCGTATAGACGAGCTTTTGGTTGTGACTTAGTGATGGTCACATTGCTGTAATCGATACTTGGCGCTGAATCTGGTTTGTAGAAAGCAAGTGAGTGTTTTAGGAAGTTCACGTCATCACGCTCTGTACAACCATCGTCTAGACGTTGGTGCGCGCCGCGAGATTCTTTACGTAGAATCGCAGAGTGAACCATCGCTTCTGCGACTTCTAGGCCGTAACCCACTTCGATTGCATATAGAAGGTCTGTGTTGAACACTTTACCTTTGTCTTTGATGCTGATGCGTTTGTAGCGTTCTTTCAACTCAGTGATTTTGTCGATAGTCGCTTGCATCAAATCTTCTTGGCGGTAGATACCACAGCCCGCTTCCATGGTGTGACCCATTTCTGTGCGGATCTCTGCCCAGTTTTCGTCGCCTTCTTGGTTCATCAGTTTCGCGATGCGTTCTTCAACGGCTTTTACTTGCGCGTCAATTGCCGCGTCGTTCCAGCCTTTGAATTCTGCCGCACGTTTCACTGCGTTTTCACCAGCTACGCGGCCAAATACCACGAATTCAGCCAGTGAGTTAGAACCTAGACGGTTTGCACCGTGAAGACCAACAGACGCACATTCACCCACCGCGAATAGGCCTTTAATGCGAGTTTCACAGCCGCCGTCCGTTTCAATACCACCCATGGTGTAGTGAACGGTTGGACGAATTGGAATTGGCTCTTTTGCAGGGTCTACGTTTACGTAAGCTTTTGCTAGCTCACAGATGAACGGTAGACGCTCTTGTAGGTACTCTTCACCAAGATGGCGAAGGTCTAGGTGCACCACGTCACCCAGTGGGTGTTTGATGGTGTTGCCTTTCTGTTGTTCGTGCCAGAAAGCTTGAGAAACTTTGTCACGAGGACCCAGTTCCATGTATTTGTTCTTCGGTTGGCCAACTGGAGTTTCAGGGCCCATGCCGTAATCTTGTAGGTAACGGTAGCCGTTCTTGTTAACGATGATACCGCCTTCACCACGACAACCTTCCGTCATCAGGATACCTGTGCCAGGAAGACCTGTTGGGTGGTATTGAACGAATTCCATATCACGTAGAGGAACGCCGTGACGGTAAGCCATTGCCATACCATCGCCCGTTACGATACCGCCGTTGGTGTTACAGTGGTAAACACGGCCCGCGCCACCTGTTGCTAGAACAACAGATTTTGCTTTGATAGTAACAAGCTCGCCTTCAGACATGTGAATAGCAATCAGACCTTGAACTTCGCCTTCATCAACAAGCAGATCCAACACAAAGTACTCATCAAAACGTTTGATGTTGCTGTACTTCATTGATGTCTGGAATAGCGTATGAAGCATGTGGAAGCCAGTTTTGTCTGCAGCGAACCAAGTACGTTCAACCTTCATACCACCAAAGCGGCGTACGTTGACTTCACCGTTCTCTTTACGACTCCATGGGCAACCCCATTGCTCCATTTGGATCATTTCGCGAGTCGCGTTCTCTACAAAGTATTCAACAACATCCTGTTCACATAGCCAGTCACCACCGCCAACAGTGTCGTTGAAGTGGTTGTCTAAGCTATCTTCATCCTTGATAACTGCTGCTGAGCCACCCTCTGCAGCGACCGTGTGGGAGCGCATTGGATAAACTTTAGAAATCAGAGCGACTTCTAAGTCAGGGTTTGCTTCAGCCGCTGCAATAGCAGTACGAAGACCAGCGCCGCCTGCGCCGATGACTGCGATATCTGTGGTGATAATTTGCACAGTTATCCTCCAGTGTGTGATTGCGGAAATCCGCTTGTTATTGTGATTGCGAGGCGCTCTTTTAAAAGAACTCCCCAAAAGTAGTAGGGTTAGTGTAGATGAGCCACATGGCAGAAAAATTGATGTAATTGGGTTTTTGCTTCGGTAATGCACTTAAGGGCATAGAATTTATAGGTTATGTGACTGCTATCACGGCACGAAACATTTGAAACTCAAACGTCATATCCATGAATGTTAAATGAGTGTTGCCCGACATTACTGTCATTGATAATAGGTTTTATTTCGAATGTTTTTTGTACTGCAGCACGAGTATTGCTTGCTTCAAATTTAAACAATGTGGCGGGAAAATAGAGAAGGGAAATTCCCCTCTCGTCGAACCGTGAAAAGCATGTAGAATGGGTTTTTTACGCGCTAAATTAGAGTTTTGAGAGACTTATTATGCAAACCAACTGGCAACCTACCGCTTCCATTGAGCAACTTCGTCAACGTGCGACGTTAATCGCCGCCATTCGTCAATTCTTTGCCGAGCGACAGGTGATGGAAGTGGACACGCCAGCGATGAGCCACGCGACCGTGACGGACATTCATTTGCATACTTTTCAAACCGAGTTTGTTGGCCCTGGTTACGCTGATGGCAGTAAGCTGTTCTTTATGACCAGCCCAGAATTCCATATGAAGCGCCTTTTGGCAGCGGGCAGTGGTTGTATTTATCAAATCAATAAAGCGTTTCGTAACGAAGAAAATGGTCGATACCACAACCCTGAGTTTACGATGTTGGAGTGGTATCGCGTTGGCTTTGACCATCATAAATTGATGGATGAAATGGATGACCTGTTGCAACTGGTATTGAACTGTGGCGCAGCGCAGCGCATGACGTATCAACAAGCCTTCATTGATGTGTTGGGTGTGTGTCCACTAGAAGGTTCGATGAGTGAGCTGAAAGCGGCGGCAAGCAAGCTGGGTTTGAGTGACATTGCTGAGCCAGAAGAAGATCGTGATACGTTGCTGCAACTGTTATTTAGCGTGGGAGTAGAAAACAAAATTGGTCAGGATGTGCCGGCTTTTGTGTACGACTTCCCTGCGTCACAGGCGGCGCTCGCAAAAATCAATCCTCAAGATCATCGCGTCGCGGATCGTTTTGAAGTGTACTTTAAGGGGATAGAGTTGGCGAACGGATTCCATGAACTGGACAATCCGAAAGAGCAATTAGCGCGCTTTGAACAAGATAACGCAAAGCGTATCGAAATGGGTTTAAAACCGCAGCCGATCGATTATCATCTGATTTCTGCACTGGAAGCAGGGTTGCCAGACTGTGCAGGGGTCGCGCTGGGTATCGATCGTTTGATCATGCTGGCGCTAGGCTGTGACCACATTGATCAAGTCACGGCCTTTCCATTTCCAATCGCATAAGGATATCCAATGAACTTGACGGCTGCACGTTTCGTCATCTTGAGCTACGCCATATTGATCGCTTTTTTATCTCTGAGTTCAGGTGAACTACAAGACTGGGGCAATATCGCGTACCTCGACAAAATGCAGCACGCCATGGCGTACAGCGGCTTTGCGTTTTTAGGTTGCTTTTGCGTGTGGCGTTGGCGTCAACGTTGGGCGGTGGCGATGGGTATTTTGCTATTTAGCGCCGTCATTGAGTGGCTACAAGGCTATGTCGGCAGACAAACCTCTTGGTTAGACCTTGTCGCCAACTCGACTGGCATCTTAACTGGTCTGTTATGTTACCGTATTTGGAGCCTCTATCGACCTAGGTTGGTGAAGTCGCTATACTCGATTCGTTAATGAAGAGGGAATACGATAACAATGAAAACGCGCGACAAAATCGTCTACGCGGCACTGGAGTTGTTCAACCAACATGGTGAGCGCAACATCACCACCAATCACATTGCCGATCACATCGAAATTAGCCCTGGTAATCTGTATTACCACTTCCGCAATAAGCAAGAAATCGTTCGTGAGATCTTTGCGCTTTATTCAGCAGAACTTTTAGAAAGATTTACCCCTATTCAAGGCTCACAAGAGAGCCTGACTATGCTGAAGAGCTACCTAGACTCTATTTTTACCTTGATGTGGAAATACCGCTTTTTCTACGCAAACCTACCAGAAATCTTGTCACGAGATGAACAGCTGCACGAGCAGTACATCGATGTGCAAGAGAAGCTGCAAGCCAACCTCATTGCGATTATGCAGGAGTTTGTTTCTTTGAAGTTGCTGGATGTGAATGAACAGCAGTTGAAATCACTGGTGTGCACGCTGCATTTGATCGCTTGTAGTTGGTTAGCTTACCAATCTGCAATGGCATCGAAAACCAGCATTACCGAGCAAATGGTGAAGCAGGGGATGCTGCAGATGCTGAATGTTGTGAAACCTGTCGCGACTGAACAAGGTTTGGAGCAACTACAGCTGTTGGAAGAAGCAGTCAGCACACTGCAGGGCTGATCGGTCACTTGCTTCAATATTTCGAGAGTCACTCTCATTTTCGAGTCGCGCCTTGAGTTGACTTGTCATACTTGCTACGCACAATAAGACGACTATCTCCCTCGATTAGTTCAAGGGATTGACTCTCGATAAAGGAACTATCGCTCAATGAATTACGACATCTTCAATGGTGATGCAGACGGCATCATCGCACTTCTACAACTGCGTTTGGCTGACCCTATCGATTCCCAATTAATTACTGGCGTAAAGCGCGATATTAAGCTGGTGGAAAAAGTGGACGTGCAAGCGGGTGATGAGCTGACTGTGTTAGACATTTCGATGGAAAAGAACATGGCTGGTTTAGAGCAAGCATTGGCTCAAGGCGCGCACGTGTTTTACGCCGATCACCACAAAGCTGGTGACATTCCTCAACACGGTAATTTGGACGCCCATATCGATCTTGACGCTAATATGTGTACCGCTTTGATTGTCGATAAGTTGCTGGAAGGACGCTTTCATACTTGGGCGATCACCGCTGCTTACGGTGATAACTTGATTGCTAAAGCGGATGCGCTGGCGGATCAAGCCGGACTTAATAACGAGCAAAAAGCGCAGTTAAAAGAGCTCGGTACATTAATCAACTACAACGGTTATGGCTCGAAAGTCGACGATCTTCATTTCCATCCTGCGGATTTATACCGAGCGTTGGTTCAATATATTTCGCCATTCGAAGTCATTGAAGATAAAGCCTCGCCTTACTATCAATTGCAATCAGCTTACCAACAAGACATGGATGCCGCGCAAGCGGTACCAGCCACACATGAAAGCGACACATTGAAGTTGTTTGAGCTACCAAACACGGCCGCATCACGTCGAATCAGCGGTGTGTATGGCAACTGGCTGGCAAACCAAAATCCAGACTCTGCGCATGCGGTACTCACAGAAAACGCAGATGGTACTTACACAGTTTCACTCCGTGCACCATTGAACAATAAACAAGGTGCTGTTGCCGTGTGTGGGCAGTTCCCGACAGGTGGTGGGCGAGAGGCGGCTGCAGGTATTAATGCCTTACGCAAAGAAGATGTGAATGCATTTATTGATGCGGTCGAAACGTACTACGCATAGCATTTTCCAAAATATGAATACAACAAAGGAGCCGAGTGGCTCCTTTGTTTTTACTACAAGTAAATAAGTCAGGTAATCAGCGCTTTAACCAAGACTTCGGGTTCTGTGCTTCACTATTACGGCGGATTTCGAAATACAGTGATGGTCGGTCCTGCCCGCCTGTATCACCAGCGAGTGCTATCACTTCGCCTGCGGTGACTTTATCGCCTTCTTTTTTGGTTAACGCTTGATTGTAGCCGTAAAGCGTCATGTCACCTTTACCGTGATCAAGCAGCACCACTAAACCGTAACCTCTTAAATACTCTGCAAATACGACTGTGCCAGGGTAAACCGCTTTAACTTGTTGACCATAGTTAGCGGAAAGCACCATACCTTTCCAGTTTACTTGTCCGGTTTGACGCGTACCGAAGTTATGTAACACACTGCCTTTGAGTGGCCATGGTAGTTTGCCGCGCTGTTTGCCGAGCCCGTCCATTGGTACCGCATTTCGCTTGGCGGCTTTTGCAATCTCGGCTTTTAGACGGGTTTCATTGCGTTGTAGCTCAGCAAGGTAACGTTTGTCGTTTGTAATGCTGCTCTGAATTTTGTTCAGCGTTTGCTTACGATTCGACTGCGTACTGGCCAGTGCTGTACGCTTTTCTGATTGCTGCTTGAGCAGGGTTTCGATCTGCTCTTTCTCTAGCTCAAGTTGGTTTTTGTTGTGCGCCAACTCTTGAGTGGTTTTGGTGATAGCATCAATCACTTCGGCACGAGCCTTGGCTAAGTGCTGAAAGTATTGGCTAATCCGGTCTTCTTCTACGCCTTGATTCAATAAGTGCCCATTCGCTTTCGCTCGCTCGGTCACGTAATACGTTTGCAGCAACTGCTTGAGCTCTTCCTCTTGTGCTTGGCGCTGGGCTTCTTGCAAGGAGATTTTCTCTTCCAGTTTATTGATGTTCTTGTCTGCTTGAGCAAGGTCGGCTTTAGTTTGCTTGATTTCTCGCTCCAGCTTAGAAATGCCAAGCTCTTGGTCTTTGAGCGATTTTTGCAGCTCGTTAAGCTGTTTCTCTTGCGAGGTTAGCGCCTTCTTTTGGCGATTGATTTCGCTAGAAACGCCTTTGAGCTCTTGCTGACTTGCGGCGAAAGAAGAGAGGGGATAGGTGGCAGATAAAGCACAAGTTAATAAAATAGCCGAGCGGAGCACTGGGTGATTTTGTTTTCGCACTTGAGAGTTACCTACCACATTATTGTCAAAGGATCAGAAGACGGTTAAATGCCATCTCCATGGATAAAGCTTTGTGATTTACCGTTAAAGCCTTGGTCCATATCGAGAGACGGTTTGTCTGTTTTTGGTCGACCAACGATTTTCGCGGGTACGCCTGCTACGGTCGTGTGCGGTGGCACCGCTTGCAATACTACGGAGCAAGAGCCGATTTTCGCCCCTTCGCCCACTTCGATATTACCAAGAATTTTGGCACCTGCACCAATCATCACGCCTTCACGGATTTTCGGGTGACGATCGCCGCACTCTTTACCTGTACCACCTAGGGTGACGTCTTGCAGGATCGACACATCGTTATCAACCACTGCTGTTTCACCAATCACGATGCCCGTCGCATGGTCGAGCATGATGCCGCTACCAATACGTGCTGCTGGGTGAATGTCTACCTGACACGCTACAGAAATTTGGTTTTGCAAATACGTCGCAAGGGCATGACGGCCTTGTTTCCACAACCAGTTTGCCACGCGATAGCCTTGCAGCGCGTGGTAACCTTTCAAATACAATAATGGCATTGAGTACATGGAAACAGCAGGGTCGCGGTTGACCGTCGCACAAATGTCACACGCAGCAAAATCCGTGATGGTAGGGTCTGCGGCAAATGCCTCTTCGACCACTTCACGAACGGCCATTGCTGGCATCGACGCCGTGTTTAATTTGTTGGCCAAAATGTAACTCAGTGCCGCACACAAACTTTCATGCTTGATGATGGTTGCGTGGTAAAAGCTCGCCAACATAGGCTCTTGCTCTGACATTTCACGGGCTTCTGAGACAATTTTGTTCCAGACTTTTTGTTTTTCGCAGTGTTTCATTCTCAATATCCTGAGTGGTTCTTCCGTGACCCGACAACTTCTATTCTTCTCAGATGAGGTGCGAAGGTGCGTAGAGTGCTACTTTCCTTCGGCTTTTTTGTCACGAGCAAGTAAATCTTGCGCTGCCAGGCGTGCATCTTTTCCTTGATACAATACTTGATAAATTTGGTCAACAATCGGCATTTCAACGCCCATGCGTTGGGAGAGCATCCATACTTCTTTCGTGTTGCGGTAGCCTTCTACGACTTGGCCAATTTCTTCTTGTGCGGTGTCAACGTCTTTACCTTGACCAAGAGCTAAACCAAAGCGGCGGTTACGTGACTGGTTGTCGGTACACGTAAGAACCAAGTCACCTAAACCAGCCATACCCATGAAGGTTTCTGGTTTGGCACCAAGTGCAGCGCCAAGGCGGCTCATTTCAGCCAAGCCTCGGGTAATCAACGCAGTACGTGCGTTTGCACCAAAACCGATGCCGTCTGACATACCAGCGCCAATTGCGATAACGTTTTTCACTGCACCGCCAAGTTGCATGCCGATGAAGTCGTTGTTCGCGTACACGCGGAAGGTTTTGCTACAGTGGATTTTCTCTTGCAGATCCGCCACGAACTCTGCATCTGGAGAGGCAACGGAAATCGCAGTTGGTAGACCCATCGCGAGCTCTTTCGCGAACGTTGGGCCAGATAGAACGGCCAGCGAGTAGTTCTCACCAATGATGTCGTATGCGACGTCTTTGAGTAGTCGGCCAGTTTCAGGTTCAAGACCTTTGGTTGCCCAACAGATACGCGAATCTTCGCGCAGGAACGGTTTGCAGCTGTTAAGCACGATGCCAAAGACATGGCTTGGAACCACAACTAACAAGTCACGGCTTGCTTGAACGGCTTTTTCTAAATCCGATTCAATAATCAAGCTTTCTGGGAAATCAACACCTGGTAAAAATGCGTGGTTCGCGCGATCCGCCTCTAAGCGTGCCATGTGCTCTGGCTCGTGTCCCCAAAGGACAACGTTCGCACCATTACGCGCGAGGGAGATCGCTAGAGAAGTACCGTATGAGCCTGCGCCAATTACAGTCATTGCGATGTCTTTACCGTAAGCATTGTTTGTATTTGCTTGTGTCATGCTACCGCCTAATTGTCTTTCTACTAGTAGAATCTAGTTCATAATCACCAGATTTTACGCTCTCTAGGGATTAGGAACTAGGAACTTTTGTCAGAAATAAAAAATGCACATTGCATCGGATGGTAGACGCTATGTGCATTTTCTTCGAGTCGGTGACGAAAGCGCTTATGGCTGCTCGTCACTTACAATACGTGAATTACGCTTGAGCTTCGCCTTGTTGAGCTTGCTGTTGTAGGTAGTTCATGAATAGCGCGTCGAAGTTAACTGGCGCTAGGTTCAGTTGAGGGAACGTACCTTTAACAACTAGGCTTGAGATAGTTTCACGAGCGTAAGGGAATAGGATGTTCGGGCAGAATGCACCTAGGCAATGTGCTAGTTGACCAGCTTCCATTTGCTCAGCAGTGAAGATACCACCTTGTTGAACTTCACATAGGAACGCTGTTTCTTCTTCGTTCTTCACCGTCACAGTTAGACGTAGAACCACTTCGTAAACGCCTTCACCAAGCTCACGGCTTTGAGTGTCTAGGTCTAGTTTAACGTCTGGGTTCCATTCTTTTTGGAAGATTACTGGAGAATTTGGCGCTTCGAAAGAAACGTCTTTTAGGAAGATGCGTTGAATTGCGAAGTTTTGTTGTGCTTCTTGAGGTGCTGCTTCAGCCATTTTTAAATCCTTAATAAACATTTGTTGAGTCTAGAAACGCCTAAACTCAGAAATTTGGTTTGTCCTGAGACTAACTGAGCAAATGTACCTTGACTAGATGAAGCGTGTATTACGTGCAAAGCGTCACAACTTAGGGCTTCAACTGCTTTCTATTTGCTCAGTTTTATATCCACGAGGCTTGGCAAAATCGCGTTTAAATGCGTACCTTAGTTTTTGCCACGTTCCTACTTTTTACCACGAACTAAAGGTAGGTTTGCTTCGTTCCATGCAATCAAACCATTCTTAAGTAGGCTAACTTTTTCAAAGCCCGCTTTTACTAGAAGGTTCGCGCTTTCTTGAGCGGTTTGACCCGTCTTGCATACAACAATGATTGGGTCTGATTTATGGTTTTCAAGGCTACCCAAGTTACCTGCTTTGATGTCTGACGGTAAAATGTGAAGTGAGTCGGTGATATGACCTTTTTTGAACTCATCTTTTGTGCGGATATCCACAACAACGCCGTTTTCACGGTTCATTAAATGAGTCAGTTGGTTTACGTTGATTTCTTTGTATGCTGCCGTCGCTGACTTCACGATGTTCATGATAAATGCGACAAGAAGACCTACCCAAACCAAAGATAGAATCATGTTCTGTTGGAAAAATTCAATGTACTCTTGCATGTCTTGAGCTCTTACGCTGTTGGCGGAAAAATAAAGCAGGAGTATAGCGGGGTTAAGCCTCTTAGGCGAGAGGGTTAAAATTTTCTAACGAATAATTGAGATCTCTATAAACTCGCTACGTCCTTGTTGTCGCATCCCTTCTCCTATCCTTATTCATCACTTTTCCCTATCGAAGTAATCGGTCTAAGTGACTTCTGTTTTGCCAAGAAAAGAGAACAATAGAACCTATCCTCAGCCAGTTATGTTGAGCGCTCTAAAAGCAGACCGTTTTGACAGTTTTGTGGCAACGTTGAGAGGCGCGCCATCGAATGTTGGCTTGGGTGTACAAAGCGTATTAGGAATGACTATGCTTGTGGAACACGTTTGTTGGTGACGCTTGGTTGCTCGCTAACTTGTAAGATAGCAACATTAAATCGCAAACATTATTTGATCTTAACCTACAGTTTTGGTTAAAAAGTGTAGTAAAATTACGCTAGTTTTGTTTCAAGGTTAGATAGGGCAGCGAAGCCCTACGCCAAAAGTTACTTAAATTTGATGAGGTCATCACTATGTCAGCTAAGAAGCCACTGGCTCTAGTTATCCTTGACGGTTACGGTTACCGTGAAGACACAGCAAGTAACGCAATTGCGAATGCGAAAACACCAGTAATGGATGCTCTGATTGCGAACAACCCACATACTCTAATCTCTGCTTCAGGCATGGATGTTGGCCTTCCTGATGGTCAAATGGGTAACTCAGAAGTTGGTCACACTAACATTGGCGCAGGTCGCGTTGTATACCAAGATCTAACTCGTATCACTAAATCAATTGCTGATGGTGAGTTCGAACAAACGCCTGCTCTAGTGGAAGCTATCGACGCTGCAGTGAAAGCAGAAAAAGCAGTACACATCATGGGTCTTATGTCTCCAGGTGGCGTACACTCTCACGAAGATCACATCTACGCAGCGGTTGAAATGGCGGCAGCTCGTGGCGCTGAGAAAATCTACCTACACTGTTTCCTAGACGGTCGTGACACACCACCACGCAGTGCAGAAAACTCACTACAACGTTTCCAAGATCTATTCGCGAAACTAGGTAAAGGCCGCGTTGCTTCTCTAGTTGGTCGTTACTACGCAATGGACCGTGACAACAACTGGGAACGTGTTCAAGTTGCTTACGATCTACTAACCCAAGCTAAAGCTGAATTCACAGCAGAAACGGCTGTTGCTGGTCTTGAAGCGGCTTACGCTCGTGACGAAAACGACGAGTTCGTGAAAGCAACGGCGATTAAAGCAGAAGGTCAAGAAGACGCAATCATGCAAGACGGCGATGCGGTTATCTTCATGAACTACCGTGCTGACCGTGCACGTCAAATCACACGTGCATTCGTTCCTGGTTTTGACGGTTTTGAGCGCGCAGTATTCCCAGCAATCAACTTCGTGATGCTGACTCAATACGCGGCAGATATCCCTCTAGCAACAGCATTCCCACCAGCGTCTCTGGAAAACACGTACGGTGAATGGCTATCTAAGCAAGGTCAAACTCAGCTACGTATCTCTGAAACAGAGAAATACGCGCACGTTACTTTCTTCTTCAACGGTGGTGTTGAGAACGAATTTGAAGGCGAAGAGCGTCAATTGGTTGCTTCTCCAAAAGTAGCAACTTACGACCTACAACCAGAAATGAGCTCTCCAGAGCTAACTGAGAAATTGGTTGCGGCTATCAAGTCTGGTAAGTACGACACAATCATCTGTAACTACCCTAACGCAGATATGGTTGGTCACACTGGTGTTTACGAAGCAGCTGAAAAAGCGATCGAAGCACTAGACGAAAGCGTAGGCAAAGTGGTTGAAGCAATCAAAGAAGTTGGCGGTCAGCTACTGATCACTGCGGACCACGGTAACGCAGAAATGATGATCGACCCTGAAACTGGCGGCGTTCACACTGCACACACTAACCTACCAGTGCCTCTAATCTACGTAGGTGACAAAGCAGTTGAGTTCAAAGAAGGCGGTAAACTGTCTGACCTTGCACCAACAATGCTTTCTCTAGCGGGTCTAGAAATCCCTGCTGAAATGTCTGGTGATGTGCTAGTTAAGTAATTAACTGACGACTCAAAATGACAAAAGCCCGAGTATAAACTCGGGCTTTTTTTGTGTCTGGTAATAAGGACTGGTTTGTAAGATTACTGAACCAAAATCCCCGCACCAATCACCGCTAGGGCCGCGCCCAACCAAGCAAATCGGTTTGGTCGGCGTTTAGTGTAAACCCAGAGCAGCGGTAGCAACATGATTGGCGTGGTTGAAGATAGCAGAGCAACCATACCTACGTTCCCTTCGCGCAGCGCGTAAAGAATTAACGTCATTCCTACGGCCATCGCGAGAAAGCCATTCAACGCCGTAATGCCAAAAACACGCCAAGTAATGCGTTGGGTGGAGCGAGCAACTTTTACTCCAACGATAAGTAATAAGCAGTGCGCAACGAACGCGCTGATCATTCGAATTGCCGATGCAGCGATTGGGTCGACACTGGTTTGCATGACCGGTTTGGCAATAATGCCACCGAGCGCCTGACATATTGCAGCGGTAAGGCCGAGTGAGACTCCAACCCAAATGTTGCCTTTGATTTCCTCGAGCACATTGTTAGTTTGTCCGCGTCGGCCAAAGAATATCGCCATCACCACACCGCTAAACACAAGTGCAGAACCAAGCAGTTCAATGGTCGTCATGCTTTCGCTAAACAGGAAATAACCTAAGATGGTGGAAAACACGGCATGGCAGGAAAACAACAGGCCCGCTTGCCTTGGCCCCATGCGATTCAAACAAGCAAACAGTGCGGTGTCGCCAATGAAGATCCCTATCAATCCGGATGCCATCATCGGCGTAATGTGTTCCCAAGACACACTTAGCCAACCGCCGGTTATCCACGCCATGGTCGACAAAATTACGGCTGTGCAGCCCATCCGCCAACGACTGTAAGAAAAGGCACCCAGATGCTGCGCAGGAATAACCGAAATCAGGCTGGAAACCGCCCATAAAAAGGCAGCGCACAGAGCAAGCCATTCGTAACCCATGATTGATAGACGTCCTTGTTGAATAGGGTTGAGGGCTCTTAATATGCATGAAATGCCACGAGCAATGCCATCATTTTTTTATTTATTATTGGGAAGTTAAAGGGCTAGATAACATCAATAAAAAAGCAGCTCTGGGAGCTGCTTTTTCGGGGCGGTTTACACTTTAAAGCGACTGATGTTTTCTCGCATGGTGTTCGCTGTGTTGAACATTCTGCGTGCGCCTTCACTGCTTTTCAGTGATTGCTCAGCAATGACATCTGCATCGTCTTTGATGCCTTGAGTATTGCGGCTTATGTCTTCACTTACCGCTCGCTGTTCTTCTGCTGCGCTCGCAATCTGCATCGCCATATCATTAATCTCAGTGATAGAGTTGGTGATGCTGGTTAGACTGTCGTGCGCTTGCTGTGCGTAATCCACGCTGGTATCTGCCAAGCTAGTGCTGGCTTGCATGCTGTTTACGGCAAGCTTGGTATTGCTTTGCAGCGTTTCAATCATGGTACGGATTTCTTCTGTTGAGCCATGAGTGCGTTGGCTAAGTACACGTACTTCATCCGCTACCACGGCAAATCCGCGTCCTTGTTCACCCGCGCGTGCTGCTTCGATGGCCGCATTGAGAGCGAGCAGGTTGGTTTGCTCAGCAATGCCTTGAATCGTAGACAGGATTTGGTTGATGCTTTGGGTGTTCGCTTCCAGTTCAGAAATCACATTTGCCGCATCACTCACTTGCTCAGCAAGCGACACAATCGCTTCTCGGTTTTTCTGAATAACGCTTTGACCTTCCACACAGGCAGATGCGGAGTTTTGGGATGCACTTGCGGTCAATTCTGCATGACTTGCGACTTCTGCAGCGGTTGCCGACATTTCATGAATGGCCGTAGCAATTTGGTTTACGTCATTTTGTTGGTGCTCAACGCGTCCTGCCGCCATGGCTGAGAGTTCATTCGCCTGTTGTGCTTGTTCTGACAACTGCTGACTGTTTTCGACGATGTTTTTTAGCATTGATTGCATCTGAGCAAGGAACTGGTTGACGTGCGTGGCCAGTTCACCAATTTCATCCATGCGTTCAATCTCGATGCGCTGCGTCAAATCACCTTCACCTTGTGACAGTTCAGAGAGTGCATCCGACAAAGTTTGCAGTGGACGTAGTAGGCGAGTGATCACGTAAGTGCTGATGGCAGCGATGATCAAATACATAACGATTGAAGCAATGGCAGTAAAGGTCACTTGCTCCGAAACGGATGCAAAAGCCATTTGTTTGTCTTGCACAACGCCCAGAGACCAATCGGTGTTAGGGACTTGAGCAACATAAATCAGTTGGTCGCCTTGTTTTGGCCACGTGATTGTTTCTAGCTTCGCGTGTTGTGCCAAGTTGGCCATTTTATCGCGAGTCAGTTCTGGATTTAACGTGGTGAGCGGTTTCTGGCTGAGCTTTTCATCTTTATAAGCGACGAGGTTATTGTTGCCATCCACCAAAAACGCGAAGCCGTTGTTATCCAGTTGGATATTCAATACTTCGTTGATGATGTCTGTGACAGCCAAGTCAGCGGCCAATACGCCTTGTTTGTTTTGGTTAAACGCTTTGGCAAAGCTAACCACAATACTGCCATCAAAGTCTTGGTATGGCTCGGTAATGATCAGCCCAGATTGTGCCATCGCGTCTTGATACCAAGGGCGAGTTCGAGGGTCGTAATCGGATGGCCATGATTCGCTTTTATCGCCGTAGGCAATAGCGCCGTCAGAGAATCCTGCGTAAACCGAGAGAAATTTCCCCGCGCGTTTGGTCAGCAATAACTCGCGATCTGCATCATCAGAACTGGCGATGATTTGTTCGTTAGCCAACATCATATCGCTACGAATTGAGAGCCAATCGCTGATATAACGGTTAGTCGACTCAGAAATATTCTGTATTTCTCGGTTGAGTGTGGATGTGGTTTCTTCGTGAAGTTGATTAACGGAAACCCAAGCTTGAACGCCACTTACGATGGCGATAATGACTGCGATAGCAATCTGGATTTTTAACTTAATGGTATTTCTCATTGTCTAACCTTTATAAACAGACAAAAAGATCAGTGTCACAACGTGTGACTCCAGAGGGTTTAGACGATTCAAGCACAGAGCGTTACATGAAAGGCTTTAGTGAATTTATCGACAGTTAGTGATGAAACTTGAGGCACATGGTGTGATTTTTATTCAG
Source organism: Vibrio sp. RC2502 (assembly GCF_054850435.1). Classification (NCBI taxonomy): domain Bacteria; kingdom Pseudomonadati; phylum Pseudomonadota; class Gammaproteobacteria; order Vibrionales; family Vibrionaceae; genus Vibrio; species Vibrio sp. RC2502. Next base: position 3,028,220 of record NZ_CM141453.1, on the reverse strand, counting down.
CAATGCAATGTTAAATCCCCATTCATCATGGTGTGCATAGGGGGCAAAGTCGAGGTCATGGGAATGAAGGGGCTCTGTGAAGGCTTAACCCCTCACAGAGCCAGAACGTTAGAAGAGAATCAACACAGCGCCGTAAACTATAAACAGACCAATTAAGCCAATGATGAGTCCGACTTTCGCCATGTCTTTGCTTTCTATCAAGCCCGTTGAATAAGCTAATGAGTTTGGTGGGGTGGAGACAGGTAAAATCATGCCCAGTGAAGCCGAGAATGCGACCACAACCAGTAAGCCTTGTAAGCCACCGACAGCGGCCAAACTCGGCATGGAAACCCCGATAGCTGCGGCAATTGGCATCAACAAGTTCGCGGTCGCGGTGTTCGACATAAAATTGGCCATCAACCAACACACGATGGAGAGTGCAACCACCACCGCAAATGGAGACAGTGCCTCATAATCAATTGCGTGGGCCAGCGCTTCTGCCAAGCCCGTTTTATCGAGTGCAATACCAATCGCAATACCACCGGCAACCAACCACAATACGTCCCAGTTGATCAGTTTGAGCTCTTCTTTGCCCATGATGCCCGTTAAGGTAAAGACTGCCAGAGGAATAATCGCGACGACGTACGTATTCATGCCATGAGCTTTGGTGGTCATCCACAAGACGATGGTGAGGGCGAAGGTCACGTAAACCACCATTGCGCGCCAGCTCTTTTTGAAAGTGCCATCCAACTTGAGTTTCATTTCTGGCTCGCTCGATGGGAACAGCTTTTGCAGTAAGAACCAAGCGATGGTCAATTGCACTAAGACAAAAGGTAAGCCCATCATCATCCATGAGAGGAAGTCGATGGTGTTTTCTCCAGTGAGATATTGCAGTGCGATGGCGTTCGGTGGCGTACCTATTGGCGTAGCAATACCACCTGTATTGGCGGCTATTGGAATACACAAAACCAGTGCTTTAATGCCTAAGTCACCTTTCGGTGCTGACGCCACAATAGGGCCAAGTAGCGCTAACATCATGACCGTTGTTGCGGTATTGGACATGAACATGGAAAACACCGCGGTGATCAACATCAGTCCGAGCATGATGAATTTGGGCTGGTTGCCAAATGGTTTAAGCAACACGCGAGCGAGGTTGTTGTCGAGCTCATACTTAGAAGCGGCAATCGCTAATGCGAAGCCGCCCATAAAAAGAATAATGATTGGTGACGAAAAGGCAGAGAAGATATCGGTGTAGTTGATCAACTCGCCAAGATCGTGCCCTGGTGGTGGATTGCGAAACAGATGCAAGCCTTTGTCAGAAATCATGATCAGTTCGAGAGCGATAATAAGAATGGACGTAGCAAAAACGGGAACAGGCTCAAGAACCCAAAGCAGGGCCGCAAGAAGAAAAATGGCCAACAAGCGATGCTGAATTAAAGTGAGATCATCAATGGGAATAGCATCAATCGGCATCATCAAAACACCGAGCGGAATTAAAAAACACACCAGCAATTTAGCCAGTGTGCTGACATTCATCTTTGGCATGGTAGCCCCTCTAAATATTCATCCTAAGCGCAGGATAAATGATTGTGGATTGAGGGTCTTAGAGGCAGGTATGAGTTTGGAGAAGAGAGTCTAAATTTCGAACAGAATTTTGCTTTTCATCAATAAAAAAAGAGCCCTTGATAAAGGGCTCTTTTAACTGAATTTCGCTTATTTTTTCAGGGCGTAAGGTGTGCCCATTACGGTTGGCTGGCCGTTTTCCATGCTTGCGTCAAACTCAATCGCGTTTTTCGCAAACAGGTTGATCACAGTCGAACCTAGTTTGAAGCGACCCATTTCTTCGCCTTTTTTCAGGATAACGGCTTTGTCACCTTCTGCTGGGTAATCCCATTTGTAGACCGTGTTACCGCGAGGTGGCGTGATGGTGCCTGCCCAAACTTGCTCGATACTGCCTACGATGGTTGCACCAACCAGAACTTGTGCCATTGGGCCAAATTCGGTATCGAAGATACATACCACTCGTTCGTTACGTGCAAATAGGTTCGGTACGTTTTCTGCTGTCAGAGGGTTTACTGAGAACAGATCACCAGGAACGTAAATCATTTGGCGCAATGTGCCGTCACATGGCATGTGTACACGGTGGTAATCGCGAGGCGATAGGTATAGCGTTGCGAATGAACCGTCTTTGAATTCTTCTGCGAGTTTCTCATCACCACCAAGCAGTTCTTGCGCCGAGTAGTTGTGGCCTTTTGCTTGAATCAGTTGACCATCTTCAATTGGGCCAAATTGGCTCACACAAGCATCTGCTGGGTGCGTAATGATCTCATCACCTTCAGTGATTGGGCGTGCGCCTTCCTTGAGCTCACGAACAAAAAACTCGTTGAACGTTTTGAAATGCTTAGGATCAGAGTGCTTTGCCTCGTCCATATTCACATTGTACTGTTTGATAAACCAGCGAATGACCGCGGTGGTTAGACTACCAGCTTTGGCTGATGCCAGTTTGCCCATTAGGCGAGTTAGGCCATGTTGTGGGATCCAGTACTGCAGTCCAACTTTAATCTTGTCCATCTTTAATTCCGATACTTCTGTCTGTTCTGTTAGATTCGCGCTTTGGGCGCGTGATGTTACTGAACTTTAATGTGCTTGTCAGTATTCGGTGAAGAATTCTTACACAGTCGCTCAGACAATCTGGTTACAGATCGGCCTTCTTGTTGCGTGAGTATTGGCGGTTTGCCTTGTTCTCCATCATGCTTTCTAGAATGCGATGGTAGTTCTCAAAACGAACCTCACTCACTTCACCTTTCTCAACGGCTTCACGCAGAATACAGCCAGGGTCGTCGTTGTGTTTACAGTCTCGGAATTTACAGCCACCAAGGTATGGGCGGAACTCAACGAACGCTTTGGTGACTTCTTCAGCCTCTAAGTGCCAAAGACCAAATTCGCGAACCCCTGGTGAGTCAATAAGATCGCCGCCAGTTGGAATGTGGTAAAGGCGTGCAGCTGTCGTGGTGTGTTGACCTAAGCCAGAGTTTTCAGAAATTGCGCCTTCTTCCACTTCTTGTTCTAGTTCAGGCATTAATGCATTAACCAAACTCGATTTACCTACGCCAGATTGACCAACAAAGATGTTGATACGATCGCGTAACTGCACTTCTAAATCACTAATGCCTTCACCAGAATTTTTACTCACGAACAGCACTTTATAACCAATTCGCTCGTATTCTTTGAGCCACTCTTCGTACATTGCACGGTCATCTGCCTCAAGCAAATCGACCTTGTTGAGCACCAACAATGGTGCGATGTTGAGTGTCTCTGCGGCCACTAAATAACGGTCGATAATGTTCAGTGATAGCTCAGGCAAGACAGACGAGACAATCACCATCTGATCGATGTTTGCCGCAACTGGTTTGAGGCCGTCGTAGTAGTCTGGGCGAGTCAGCATTGATGTACGTGGCTCTACGGCTTCAACAACACCTGAGATGCCTGCCATTGATTCAAGACCTTCACGCCAGAGCACTCGGTCACCGGAAACCAGAGACTCAATGCCGCGACGTAGGTTACAGCGTTGAACCTCGCCAGTTTCTAAATCTTCGATGTCAGCGTGCTGGCCAAAGCGAGTAATCACTAGACCCTGTTTGCTTGCGCCAAGCATGTTCTCATCCCATTGGATGGACTCTTCTTGCTTTTTTAGGCGTTTTTGTTGGTTGCTGCGTACGCGGCGCACCTGACCTTTGGTTAACTTTTTCTTCTTTGCCACAATGTTTTACTTAGTGAGTTAACTCAAGCGATTGAGCTCGATCTCGGCTCAAGTTCGTGAGTATCGTGTTTCAAGTATTTTCAGGTATAGTACCTCTTTTATCGATAAACAAATAGGCGGCGTAACCATGTCCTTTAGCGATCAAAACCTAATTTGGGTGGATTTAGAGATGACAGGGCTTGATCCTGAAACGCACAAAATCATCGAAATTGCTTCTATCGTCACGGATAGCGAACTGAATATTTTAGCTGAAGGGCCAGTGCTTGCCGTGCATCAGCCAGAAGAAGAGCTAGCCAAAATGGACGATTGGTGCACCAACACGCACACGGCTAGCGGTTTGGTTGAGCGCGTTCGGAACAGCAAAATCTCTGAGCAAGATGCCGTAGCACAGACCATCGAATTTTTAGAAAAATGGGTACCCAAAGGCGTATCGCCAATCTGCGGCAACAGCATCGGTCAGGACCGTCGTTTCTTGTACAAGCATATGCCTGAACTGGAAGAATACTTCCACTACCGTTACTTAGATGTGAGCACACTAAAAGAGCTGACTCGTCGTTGGAAGCCAGAGGTGCTGGACGGTTTCTCTAAACAGGGCACACATTTAGCGTTGGACGACATCCGTGAATCTATTGCGGAGTTAAAGTACTACCGCGAAACGATCTTTACGATCTAACTGTTAAGGCTGCGATCTAAATTGTTGTCATTCTTGATTGTTTTGCTTGCTTTTTCGTCGTTCAGTAAAAAATTAAAGTTTTTTTGAACGAAGGACTTGCATCACAAAAAAATGCTCTTATAATTCGCAGCCCTGAACAGCGGAAACGTTGTTGATGCGACACTAGCTCAGTTGGTAGAGCGCAACCTTGCCAAGGTTGAGGTCACGAGTTCGAACCTCGTGTGTCGCTCCAAATTTTTATTATTGCACTAAGCAATAATACATGGACGCGGGATGGAGCAGCTTGGTAGCTCGTCGGGCTCATAACCCGAAGGTCGTCGGTTCAAATCCGGCTCCCGCAACCAATTCTCTTCTTGAGAACATGCGACACTAGCTCAGTTGGTAGAGCGCAACCTTGCCAAGGTTGAGGTCACGAGTTCGAACCTCGTGTGTCGCTCCAATTTGATAGCTCTCATTGTGCTTAACAATGAAATACGGACGCGGGGTGGAGCAGCTTGGTAGCTCGTCGGGCTCATAACCCGAAGGTCGTCGGTTCAAATCCGGCCCCCGCAACCAAATTTAATCAATAGCGTTTGCTGTTGATATGCGACACTAGCTCAGTTGGTAGAGCGCAACCTTGCCAAGGTTGAGGTCACGAGTTCGAACCTCGTGTGTCGCTCCACTTTCTTTCTAAGTGGACAGTATAGCTCTCATTGTGCTTAACAATGAAATACGGACGCGGGGTGGAGCAGCTTGGTAGCTCGTCGGGCTCATAACCCGAAGGTCGTCGGTTCAAATCCGGCCCCCGCAACCAAATTCAATCAATAGCATTTGCTGTTGATATGCGACACTAGCTCAGTTGGTAGAGCGCAACCTTGCCAAGGTTGAGGTCACGAGTTCGAACCTCGTGTGTCGCTCCACTTTTCTTTAAGTGAAAAGTAAAGCCTTCATTGTGCTTAACAATTACATGCGACACTAGCTCAGTTGGTAGAGCGCAACCTTGCCAAGGTTGAGGTCACGAGTTCGAACCTCGTGTGTCGCTCCACTTTTCTTTAAGTGGAAAGTAAAGCCTTCATTGTGCTTAACAGTGACATGCGACACTAGCTCAGTTGGTAGAGCGCAACCTTGCCAAGGTTGAGGTCACGAGTTCGAACCTCGTGTGTCGCTCCACTTTCTTCAAAGTGAACTGCATAGCCCTCATTGTGCTTAACAGTGACATTGCGACACTAGCTCAGTTGGTAGAGCGCAACCTTGCCAAGGTTGAGGTCACGAGTTCGAACCTCGTGTGTCGCTCCAAATTTATATTATTGCACTACGCGATAATACATGGACGCGGGATGGAGCAGCTTGGTAGCTCGTCGGGCTCATAACCCGAAGGTCGTCGGTTCAAATCCGGCTCCCGCAACCAATTCTTTTAAGAGAATGTGCGACACTAGCTCAGTTGGTAGAGCGCAACCTTGCCAAGGTTGAGGTCACGAGTTCGAACCTCGTGTGTCGCTCCACTTTCTCTAATGAAAAAGCAAAGTTCTCATCGTACTTAACGGTGACGTAATACGGACGCGGGGTGGAGCAGCTTGGTAGCTCGTCGGGCTCATAACCCGAAGGTCGTCGGTTCAAATCCGGCCCCCGCAACCAATTTCAGACGATAGTTACAGTTTGAGTGGTTGGTATTTTCTAGCTCTCAGATCGTCACGGATGCGCCGCCCAGTTCACTTTGGCTTTCGCTCCATTCCATCGCTCTTTTCATAATGCTGCGAAGCATGAATCCCCTAAAAGCATATCTTAATCCGCATCAAATGATGTCGGACGGTTTCGTTTGTGTTTAAAACACGATATGAATCGGCTGGCGTAATCATTTCATGATGTTCGGAGCGTTTTACCTATGTTAATTAACAGAGTTATCCACATATAACGTTCTGTGGATAAGTTGGTTGATAAAGTGTTTTTAGCTTGAGGATTTTGATGGGTAAAGAAAGATCTTTTCTTTTTTAGGAAGTATTGGTTGCTGGTGATTTGGTCTTAACTTATTGTTATTTAAGGTTAAATGTATCATTTCATCGGATCGAATACGTTAAAATACGATCATAACCTTGTCTTTTTTTGATCCTAGTCATTTACTCAGGTTGTGTTTAACTTTTTTTTGCAACCCATTTTTAATCAAATCTAGAATTTTTTTCCACATTACAGAATTGAGAACAGGGTCATGTATTGAGCATGCAAAAAGTGTTTTCAATCTCTTGCATATAGGCTACGCACTAGGCATCCCTAGGTAAGCCTTTCTCAACAATTCTAATTAAACGCTTTTTCTTCGTCTCAATCGGTTCTGCATCTACAGAAGGGATATGGTTGAGCTGCTGGGTAAGTGCCCATTCGATGTGCTCATCCAGTAATTTACTTTCACCAAGTCGCGCATTAAGTGCGTCTATCACCCGTTGGCTGTATTCTGCATTACCAAGTGCGACAGATATATTACGTAGCCATTGTTCGTGACCGATACGACGGATAGCAGAACCTTCCATATTTTTTAAGAACGTCGCCTCGTCCCATTGGAATAATTCAACTAAGTCTGGGTTGTGAAAGCTTTCCCGGCGATGGAAATCTTCTTGTTCGGTTACGTCTGCATAGCGGTTCCATGGGCAGACGAGTTGACAGTCATCACAGCCGTAGATGCGGTTACCCATCGGTCTGCGGAATTCTTCAGGGATGACACCATCAAACTCTATCGTGAGATAAGAGATACAGCGTCTCGCATCGACAACTTTATCTTCTACAATGGCTTGAGTCGGGCATGACGTAATACACGCTCGGCATTTTTCGCATTGGTCGACACTTGGAGTATCGACTGGTAAAGGTAGGTCAATCAGCAGTTCACCAAGGAAGAACCAAGAACCACACTCTTTATCTAAGATCAGTGAGTGTTTACCTGTCCAACCCAATCCGGCCTTTTGGGCTAGAGGCCGCTCAAGTATTGGCGCAGAGTCGACAAAGGGGCGATAACCAAACTGACCCACTTCTTCTTCTATGAGCTTACCCAACTTGTTGAGTTGTTTTCTGACCAGCTTATGGTAATCACGCCCTAGCGCATAGCGGCTAATATAAGCGTGATTTTTATTCGCGAGATTTGAAGCAAATTGCGCTTCTGGCGGTAGGTAGTCCATCCGGACGCTGATAACGCGAACGGTTCCCGGTAATAACTCATTGGGTCTAGCGCGCATCATTCCGTGACGAGCCATCCAATCCATTGAGCCGTGATAGCCAGCATCTAGCCATTTTTGTAGTGCGGCTTCATGTTCACTAAGATCAACGTCGCAGATGCCCACTTTTTGAAAGCCGAGCTCTTTTCCCCAAACTTTGATTTGTTGTGCGAGTTGTTCGTAGTTCATGTTTTATCACCGAGATAAAGGGGGCGGGATCTTAACGGATCTATTCTATTGGTGCTACCGTAAAGTTGAGGTTGGTACTCGTAAATTCGTTTCTCAAAGTTCAGGCTGAATGGCCATTGGCGCGTTTTTATCAGCAAAATCATTATGCATGTATCACGGAACCTTTTGCTATATGCGGCGTTCTTATAACTGTGAGTTAAACTCTTTTCGATCAAAGTTAATACTCGGTAAATAAGTTACAGTTTTTGGCTACTTTTTTCGCACATATGACATTTGAAAGCTTGTCTCTCAAAACCAACACGGTTTACTATTCCTGTTCTTTTGATTTTTATATAGTCAACGATCATTAGTTAGAGAAGCATCAATGAGCACGAAACAATTTACTTTAAAAGATGAGCAAGAAACGGTAGCACTGGGCACCGAGCTGGCTCAACTTTGTTCTCAACAAACCACTATTTATCTGCATGGTGATTTAGGTGCAGGTAAAACAACCTTCAGTCGTGGTTTTGTCCGTGCTCTTGGGCATCAAGGAAACGTGAAAAGTCCGACTTATACGCTTGTCGAACCTTACCAATTAGATAAGTGGCAGGTTTACCACTTTGATCTTTACCGATTGGCAGATCCTGAAGAATTGGAATTCATGGGGATCCGAGATTACTTCACAGATGATGCGATCTGCTTGGTTGAATGGCCTGAAAAAGGGCAAGGATTGCTGCCACAACCAGATTTAGATGTAGAAATTCGTTATCAAGGTGAGCAACGCGTCGCTGAGATAACGGCGAACAATGATTACGGTGTGCAGTTACTCAGTCGATTGGAGCTATGTTGAGTCTTTCAAATTTTAGAGCAGTGGCGACGTTTGTCGCCACTTTTCTCCTTATCATCCCCAATTTAGCATTTGCTAACGTCGTTAAAAGTTTCCGAGTGTGGCCTTCCCCTGATGAGACTCGTGTTGTCATCGATTTAGGCTCGGAAGCGGACTATTCCTATTTTTCTCTGTCAGGGCCGGACCGTCTTGTGGTGGATATGAAAGACACCACCATGCAAGCTAAATTGCCAGTGACCGTTTCTGATAGCCCAGTGCTTAAATTGGTGCGTAAAAGCTCGCCTCCAGAGAAAGGCACCTATCGCCTTGTTTTTGAATTAAAGAAAAACGTTCAGGCAGAGTTATTCAAACTCAGTCCAACGCCGGGCGGCCAATATGGGCATCGTTTGGTGATTGACCTGCCACACGGTAAGAAAACCGCGACAACAGCAGCGAAACCAAGCAAACCGGCGACAACCAGCAAAGACATGAGTACCGTACAGCGTGCTCAAGAAGTATTGATCGTGATCGATCCTGGTCATGGTGGTGAAGACCCTGGCTCAATTGGTCCATCTCGTCGCAAGTATGAAAAAGACGCGGTACTGAGCATTTCTCGTAAGCTTGCAGCGCAACTTGATGCGACGCCGGGAATCAAAACGCGCATGACGCGTACCGGTGACTACTTTGTTAACTTAAACCGCCGTGTTGCATTTGCCCGCGAAAATGACGCGCACCTGTTAATCTCAGTTCACGCGGATGCGTTCACGTCACCACAACCTCGTGGGGGATCGGTATTCGTATTGAATACGCGTCGCGCAAACACTGAGATTGCTCGCTGGGTTGAGAACCACGAGAAACAGTCCGAGTTGCTCGGTGGTTCTGGCAATGCATTTGTCACGAACACGAAAGACCGCAACGTGAACCAAACTTTGCTCGATCTCCAGTTCAGCCATTCGCAAAAAGAAGGCTACAAGTTGGCGACCGAAATTTTGGGTGAAATGGGACGCGTCGCGCATCTACACAACACCAAGCCAATCAACACTAGTCTGGCAGTACTGCGTTCGCCACAAATTCCATCGGTCCTTGTAGAGACTGGATTTATCTCTAACCCAACAGAAGAGAAACTGCTGTTCCAACGCGCACACCAAGATAAGTTAGCGCAGGCTATCTCTAAAGCGGTGGTTAAATATCTAAAAGATAACCCACCTGAAGGCACGGTGTTCTCACCTTCCTCTAAACCAATGGTGCACATTGTTAAGCGTGGTGAATCGCTGTCTGTGATTGCGAATAAATACGGTACTAACTCGAAAGCGTTGATGGCCGAGAACAAGTTGAAATCGACCAGCTTAGCGGTTGGACAAAAACTGCGTATTCCGTCAGCTGGCAAAATCCAAGTGCCAAGCAAGCCTATTACAGTAGAGACTGAAACGATTACTCATACCGTTAAATCGGGTGAGTTCTTGGGTAAGATCGCAAGCCACTACAAAGTGAAGCTGTCGGATATTCGTCGTGAGAACAACTTAAAATCCGATACCTTATGGGTTGGTCAAAAACTTAAGATCACCGTAGCAGTGAAAGATAAACCGATTCGCAAGCACAAAGTCGCGCGAGGGGAATACCTTGGTAAGATTGCGTCCAAATATGGCGTGAGTGTTGCGAGTATTCGCCAAGCAAACAACTTGCGCTCGGACGAGCTTGCTGTTGGGCAAGTCCTGATCATTCCAAACAAATAAGTAAGTGAGCTTCTAACTCATTATGACGATAAAAATTTTGCCAGCTAGGCTCGCCAACCAAATTGCGGCAGGGGAAGTGGTCGAAAGACCTGCCTCTGTCATCAAAGAGTTGGTGGAAAATAGCCTCGACTCTGGCGCAACCCGAATCGATATCGACATCGAAAAAGGCGGTGCCAAGCTTATTCGTGTTCGTGACAACGGAAAAGGGATTGCGAAAGATGAGCTCGGGCTGGCACTCAGTCGTCATGCAACGTCTAAAATCCATACCTTAGATGATTTAGAAGCGATCATGAGCTTGGGCTTTCGTGGAGAGGCATTGGCGAGTATCAGTTCCGTTTCTCGTCTTACATTAACCTCTCGCCCAGCTGCGCAAGAAGAAGCGTGGGGTGCATATTCGGAAGGGCGTGATATGCAGGTCAAATTGCAGCCTGCTGCCCATCCCATTGGTACCACGGTTGAAGTGCTGGATTTGTTTTTCAATACTCCTGCACGCCGTAAGTTTCTGCGTACCGAAAAAACGGAATTTGCTCACATTGACGAGCTGTTAAAACGCATTGCACTGAGCCGCTTTGATGTCTCGATCAACGTGCGTCATAACGGCAAAGTGATCCGCCAGTACCGTGCGGCTAAGAATCAACTGCAAACCGAAAAGCGCATAGCGGCGGTGTGTGGTAATGCATTTGTGCGTAATATGCTTCGTATTGAGCTTGAGCATCAAGGCCTCAAGTTGCATGGCTGGATCACCACCCCGGATGGGGCTCGTCAGCAAAGCGATTTGCAGTATTGTTACGTGAATGGCCGCATGATGCGGGACAAACTGATCAATCATGCGATTCGTCAAAGTTACGAAATGAGCTTAAAGCCGGATCAATTTGCCGCTTATGTGTTGTTCATCGAGCTAGATCCGCATCAGGTGGACGTGAACGTTCATCCGGCGAAGCATGAAGTGCGTTTCCATCAAGCAAGATTGGTACATGACTTTATCTATCAAGCTTTGGCTGATGCACTGGCACAAAGCTCTGTGATTGATAAGCCGCAAGTCAATGAGTCCGCGTTCCATCGAGCAGAGCCTGAAGAGCGAGAAAGCCAACCGGAAACGACGCCTCAATACTCGCCACAATCAGTGAGTACCACTGTCCCAGAGCGAGTGTATCAAGCGATTGATAAAACGCCTATGTACCCTGGACGTACTGATTATGAGATAAAGCCACGCGATCGTGCGCCGAGTGATTCATCTGTGCGTGAAGCGCGCATTGCAGATTCCTTTAAGCGAACGGATTGGATTGAATCCAAACCTGCGCCTAAACCAAGTGTCGGTAAAGAGCGTCATGCTGAACCTGCACCAAGCAAGCGAGAAGTCCACGCTTACCATGAACTGCTAAAAACACCCGACTTCGAATCGCAACAAGCTGATCAACCGACATCGACAGAGTCCGTCCGAGAAGTGAGTTTGCCTCAAGTTACAGCGTTGGGGAAAGCGTTGGCCGTTGTGGATGAACAATTTGTTCTGATGAGCAGCGACAGCGGCGTAGCATTAGTTTCATTACCTCGATCTGAGTTCTATCGCACCAAAGGTCAGTTGACGCCAAGTGAAGGAGCGTTAAAAGCGCAGCCTTTATTAGTACCGTTGTCGATGAAGTTGGACACTGACTTAGTGAAGTTGGCACAAGATTATCAACAAGACTTTGCTCAGTTGGGTATCCAATTAAAAGCCAGAAATGATAAAGCGCTAATGGTCATGGGCGTGCCAGCACCATTACGCCAACAAAACTTACAAAATTTAGTGCCAGATCTGTTATCTTACGCGCAAACGTGGATGAAGGGAGAAAAGGCGTCAACTCAGATGCTTCCTGCGCTGATCGATTGGCTTGCTGTGCAGGTCACAACGGTCAAGAGTCACTATACTCTCTCTGAAGCCATTCAAATTATTGCGGAACTTGAACAGTTAAGGCATGGTCAATTGCCACTAGACGATAAAACATTCGTATCTGCTGTTGATTTCTCTGCCACGATAGCCAAATTAAAACCATGACAGACAAACTACCTTTGGCTCTTTTCTTGATGGGGCCAACTGCATCAGGTAAAACCGAGCTAGCGATTCGCTTGCGTCAAAAGTTTCCGGTTGAGATCATCAGTGTGGATTCTGCATTGATCTACAAAGGAATGGATATCGGTACGGCAAAACCTGACGAAAGAGAGTTGAGTTTAGCGCCGCACCGCTTAATTGATATCCTAGATCCTAGCGAATCTTATTCGGCGGCGGACTTTCGCCGCGATGCTTTGCAAGCGATGGATGATATTGTTGCAGAAGGAAAAATTCCGCTCCTAGTGGGTGGTACAATGCTGTATTACAAGGCATTACTTGAAGGCTTATCACCTCTTCCTGCTGCAAATCCTGAAATTCGTCAGCAAATTGAACAAGAAGCATTGACTAAAGGTTGGTCAGTGTTGCACGATGAACTGAAAGAAATTGATCCTGTATCAGCTGCGAGAATACATCCAAATGATCCCCAGCGTTTATCTAGGGCGTTGGAAGTGTATCGTATTTCAGGTAAAACTCTTACTGAGTTGACTCAAACTAAAGGTGAAAGCCTGCCGTACCGAGTTAAACAGTTTGCAATAGCTCCCAAGGATAGGGCAGAACTTCACCGTCGCATTGAACTGCGTTTCGACAAAATGATGGAAGCGGGTTTTGAAGATGAAATGAAAGCGTTGTATGCGCGCAAAGATCTTCATCCGGATCTTCCTTCTATTCGTTGCGTTGGTTACCGACAGATGTGGGAGTATTTAGATGGGGAGTGCACACGTGATGAAGCTGTATTTCGTGGCGTATGTGCGACTCGTCAATTGGCCAAGCGTCAAATCACCTGGTTACGCAGCTGGGATGACTTAACTTGGTTGGATAGCGATAACATTGAGCAGGCACTCGAAACCATGTCAGAAGCAATAGCATCTGATTGAGATAGCTGTGTATAATGTGATCGTTTTTGCGTGAACGCACTCTCAAAGGATCTGTTGTTGGCAGTTTTTATACTATGCTGCTAATTACTTAGAGTGCATTTTTGATTCGTTTAGCTCAGATGCAAAAGCAGTACTTTTTGCATTGCACCACTAGCTAAATAATTACAACTACAAATTAAATAAGGAAAATAAAATGGCTAAGGGGCAATCTCTACAAGACCCATTTCTAAACGCGCTACGTCGTGAGCGTATTCCAGTGTCTATCTACCTTGTGAACGGTATCAAACTACAAGGTCAGATCGAATCATTCGATCAATTCGTGATCCTGCTGAAAAATACTGTAAACCAAATGGTGTACAAGCACGCGATTTCTACAGTTGTGCCGGCTCGTCCAGTGAGCCACCACAGCGGTGATCGTCCTCAAGGCGACCGTCCACAAGAGAAATCAGAAGATTAATTCTTCATCGAGTATTTTTAAAATAAGGAGTTGATTGCTTGTTTGACCGTTATGAATCCGGTGAGCGAGCCGTACTTGTTCATATCAACTTCACGCAAGAAGGTGAATGGGAAGATCTGGCTGAGTTCGAGATGCTGGTTTCTTCCGCTGGGGTTGAGACGCTGCAAGTTATAACTGGTAGTCGTCAATCCCCACACCCGAAATACTATGTCGGAGAGGGTAAGGCCCAAGAAATTGCTACTACGGTACAATTGACTGGTGCTGAAATTGTGATTTTTAATCACTCCCTCTCTCCTGCCCAAGAACGTAACCTCGAAGCACTGTGCAAATGTCGAGTTCTCGACCGCACTGGTCTCATCCTCGATATCTTTGCTCAACGAGCACGAACACACGAAGGTAAGCTACAGGTCGAGCTGGCCCAACTTCGACACATTTCTACTCGTTTAATTCGTGGTTGGACGCACCTTGAAAGGCAGAAAGGGGGGATCGGTTTACGTGGCCCGGGTGAAACCCAGCTGGAAACCGACCGTCGTTTATTGCGTGAACGAATCAAAGCCATCCTGCGCCGCCTAGAAAAGGTAGCCAAGCAGCGTGAACAAGGACGCCGTGCCCGAAATCGAGCTGAAATCCCAACAATTTCTCTCGTGGGTTACACCAACGCGGGTAAGTCGACACTCTTCAACCGAATAACCGAAGCTGGCGTGTATGCCGCTGACCAATTGTTTGCTACTTTGGATCCTACACTACGTAAGATGGAGTTAGCGGATGTTGGCCCAGCCATACTGGCAGATACGGTTGGTTTTATTCGACATTTGCCTCACGACTTGGTTGCTGCCTTCAAAGCGACCTTGCAGGAAACGCAAGAAGCTGACATTTTGTTACATGTTGTTGATGCCAGTGATGAGCGTTTTCGTGAGAATATTCAAGCTGTTCATGAAGTCTTAGAAGAGATCGACGCACACGAAGTGCCGACGCTTGTCGTCATGAACAAAATCGACAATCTAGAGTCGCAGACACCACGTATAGAACGTGATGAGGAAGGGGTTCCTCGTGCGGTCTGGGTATCTGCAATGGAAGGATTGGGCATTGAGCTCCTGTTTGATGCGCTGACGGAACGTCTGGCGTCGCAAATGGTCGAGCATCAGTTGCGAATTCCTCCACAGTATCAAGGAAGATTCCGTAGTACATTCTTCCAAATGAAGTGTATTCAACGTGAGGAATACGACCAGGATGGTAACTTGTTGATCGATATTCGAATGCAGCAAGTAGATTGGTCTAGACTTGAAAAAAGAGAAGGGGCAGTTTTGACTGACTTTATAGTCACTTAAAGGACTGCTACAGTATAACGTCATATCAAATGATGGAGCTTTCTAATGGCGTGGAATGAGCCTGGAAATAACAACGGCAACAATGGCCGCGATAATGACCCTTGGGGTAATAATAATCGTGGTGGCCAGCGTCCTGGTGGCCGAGATCAAGGTCCGCCAGATTTAGATGAAGTGTTCAACAAACTGAGTCAAAAGCTGGGTGGCAAGTTTGGTAAAAAAGGCGGCGGTGGTTCCTCTATCGGCGGTGGCGGTGGTGCAATTGGCTTTGGTGTCATTGCGATCATTGCAATTGCGGTGTGGATTTTCGCTGGTTTTTACACCATCGGTGAAGCAGAGCGTGGTGTTGTACTGCGTTTAGGTAAATACGATCGTATCGTAGACCCAGGCCTTAACTGGCGTCCTCGTTTTATTGATGAATACGAAGCGGTTAACGTACAAGCGATTCGCTCACTACGTGCATCTGGTCTAATGCTGACGAAAGATGAAAACGTAGTAACGGTTGCAATGGACGTTCAATACCGAGTTGCTGACCCATACAAATACCTATACCGCGTGACCAATGCAGATGATAGCTTGCGTCAAGCAACAGACTCTGCGCTACGTGCGGTAATTGGTGATTCACTAATGGATAGCATTCTAACCAGTGGTCGTCAGCAAATTCGTCAAAGCACTCAAGAAACACTAAACCAAATCATCGATAGCTATGATATGGGTCTGGTGATTGTTGACGTGAACTTCCAGTCTGCACGTCCGCCAGAGCAAGTAAAAGATGCGTTTGATGACGCGATTGCTGCGCGTGAGGATGAAGAGCGTTTCATCCGTGAAGCAGAAGCTTACAAGAACGAAATCTTGCCGAAGGCAACGGGTCGTGCTGAACGTTTGAAGAAAGAAGCTCAAGGTTACAACGAGCGTGTAACTAACGAAGCATTAGGTCAAGTAGCACAGTTTGAAAAACTACTACCTGAATACCAAGCGGCTCCTGGCGTAACACGTGACCGTCTGTACATTGACGCGATGGAAGAGGTTTACACCAACACATCTAAAGTGTTGATTGACTCTGAATCAAGCGGCAACCTTTTGTACCTACCAATCGATAAATTGGCAGGTCAAGAAGGCCAAACAGACACTAAACGTAAATCGAAATCTTCTTCAACCTACGATCACATTCAACTAGAGTCTGAGCGTACACAAGAAGAAACATCGAACACGCAGTCTCGTTCAACAGGTACACGTCAAGGGAGATACTAAGAATGCGTAAGTTAATGATCCCTGTACTGGTAATCGCACTAGCATTGATGCTGATGTCTCTGTTTGTGATTCCTGAAGGTGAGCGCGGTATTGTGGTTCGATTTGGTCGTGTTCTTAAAGACAACAACGACATCACTCGAATTTATGAGCCGGGTCTGCATTTCAAAATGCCACTGTTTGATCGCGTGAAGCAGTTAGATGCTCGTATTCAAACGATGGATGGACGTGCTGACCGTTTCGTAACGTCAGAGAAAAAAGACGTTATCATCGATTCGTACGTGAAATGGCGTATTGAAGACTTCGGCCGTTACTACCTAGCAACAGGCGGTGGTAACTCTCTGACAGCTGAAGCACTTCTTGAGCGTAAAGTCACAGACGTACTTCGTTCTGAAATCGGTGCTCGTGAAATCAAGCAAATCGTTTCTGGTCCACGTAATGATGACGTGCTACCAGAAGACGCAAGCAGTGATGAAGTGAACACAGAAGCGGCACGTGAAGCGTTAGAAATTGATGGTGAACGTGACCTAATCATGTCGGATGTACTGCGAGATACTCGTGAAAGTGCAATGAAAGACTTGGGTGTTCGTGTTGTCGATTTCCGTATGAAGAAAATCAACCTTCCTGATGAAATCAGTGAGTCGATTTACCGTCGTATGCGCGCTGAGCGTGAGTCGGTAGCTCGTAAGCACCGTTCTCAAGGTCGTGAGAAAGCAGAAATCATTCGTGCACAAGCGGAACTTGAAGTAGCAACCATTCTTGCAGAAGCGGATAAAACCGCTCGTGTTACACGCGGTGAAGCGGATGCAGAAGCGGCGAAGATCTATGCGAATGCATACAACAAAGATCCTGAGTTCTTCAGCTTCCTACGTTCTCTAAGAGCATACGAAAAATCATTCAGCTCTAAGAACGACATTCTTGTTCTGGATCCGAAGAGTGACTTCTTCCAGTACATGAATAACGCGAAAGGTGCGAAAGCTGAATAAGCGAACCATCTGAAATCTAAAAAGGCTCCGTAAGGAGCCTTTTTTGTATCGGTTGTACCGTTGGTTTTGGTATGCCACCAAACATTAGCTCATCATAAATGCGATGACGGCTCCCGCCACCACAAGGCAGCCACCAATGCGCCGTAGCTGGTTGTCCGGTTGTTCACTCAGCTGTGCCACCATGTTTCGCCAGCCGTTTGGCGCGATCAAAGGGCCTATGCCTTCGACAATTAAAACAAGTCCAATCGCTAGCCAAATAGAGTCAGACATAAAGATTTCCAGTCGAATTTAGAAAAGTAAATATTATCAGTGATGTATTGATTTCGAAATGTACAGCGTTGATGAGATTACATTCTGGTATCAACTCTGTGAACAAAAAATGACTGCAAGAATTGCGATTCGGTGCTAGAATCCATTTTTAACTAGCAATCAGACTTGGAAAGATGGGAAATAACGTAGTCGTTCTAGGCACCCAATGGGGTGACGAAGGTAAAGGTAAAATTGTAGACCTTTTAACTGAAGATGCAAAATACGTGGTGCGCTACCAAGGCGGTCACAACGCAGGTCACACTCTTGTAATTGACGGTGAAAAAACCGTTCTTCACTTAATTCCATCAGGTATCCTTCGCGATAACGTAAAATGTGTTATCGGTAACGGTGTTGTACTATCACCTGAAGCTCTACTTAAAGAAATGAAACCTCTTGAAGAGCGTGGTATTCCAGTACGCGAACGTCTTTTCATTTCTGAAGCATGTCCTCTAATTCTTCCTTACCACGTTGCAATGGACCAAGCTCGCGAAATCGCTCGCGGTAAAAAAGCTATCGGTACAACTGGCCGTGGTATCGGTCCAGCATACGAAGATAAAGTTGCTCGTCGCGGTCTACGCGTTGGCGACCTATTCGATATGGAAGCTTTCGCAGAGAAACTTAAAGAAGTTATGGAATACCACAACTTCCAATTAGTTAATTTCTACAAAGCTGAGCCAGTAAGCTACGAAGCAGTGCTTGAAGAAGCAAAAGGCTACGCAGAGCTACTAACTTCAATGGTTATCGACGTAACTGACGAACTAGACGCAGCACGCAAGCGCGGCGACAAGATCATGTTCGAAGGTGCGCAAGGTACACTACTTGATATCGACCACGGTACTTACCCATACGTAACTTCTTCTAACACGACTGCTGGTGGTGTTGCTGCAGGTTCTGGTTTCGGTCCTCGCCACATCGGTTACATTCTAGGTATCGCGAAAGCGTACTGTACTCGTGTTGGTGCAGGTCCATTCCCAACAGAACTGTACGATGGTCTAGAGAAGCAAGACCTAGTAGGTAAGCACCTAGGTACTGTAGGTCACGAGTTCGGCGCAACCACTGGTCGTCTACGTCGTACTGGTTGGTTCGATGCTGTAGCTATGCGTCGTGCAATCCAAATCAACTCTGTATCTGGTTTCTGTCTAACTAAGCTAGATGTACTAGATGGCCTAGAAGAGCTTAAAATCTGTACTGGTTACAAGATGGAAGATGGCTCTGTACTAGAAGTTTCGCCAATGGCTGCTGAAGCATTCGAAAAAGCGACGCCAATCTACGAAACAATGCCAGGTTGGTCTGAGAACACATTTGGTGCTAAGTCACTAGATGCTCTACCACAAGCAGCTCTAAACTACATCAAACGTATCGAAGAGCTAACGGGCGTACCAGTAGACATCATCTCAACTGGTCCAGACCGTAACGAAACTATCATTAAGGTTCACCCATTCGAAGCTTAATAAGTACTCGTTAGAGATTTTAAAAGCCGACCTCAAGGTCGGCTTTTTTGTATCTGAGCTAAAAATACCCACAGCGATAAATAATCTGCATATGGCAAGTTATTGCCGTTAAGCTTAAGGAAGAGGCAAAAATTGTCTAAAGCTTAGCTGCTGATTGCCGATAAGTTTATCAAGCAGAGGAGATCCTTGGCTGATCTTTGGTTTCTCAGATACCTTGAAGAGTACGTTTATGAAGTTACGAACAGTGGCTGCTTCACTGTTACTGATGCTGTCTGCCACAACAGTGCGAGCGAGTGCTGCTGATGTTGGCGCGCCAGTCCCCATCTACACCGAAGCAGAACTGATAAAGCTTATTGAGCAGAATAAGCATTTACAACGCGTGCGCGCTGATAACTGCCAGCTGGTGGAAGATATCGTAGCTCGTGCGACTCGAATTAACTTGCCTGCTTACGAGTTCTTATATGGCGACATGTTGGCGTGGGGCGTATGTGTCGAGCAAGATGTCGAGCTGGGGCTCTACTACATGGAAAATGCCGCGCAGCAAGGCTTACCTGCGGCATTAGAGCAGATTGGGCGTTACTATTCGCGCGGTACTTTGGTGCAACAAGACAAAGAGCGTGCGATTCCGTATTTGCGTGAAGCCGCTTCTATGGGTAATTTAAACGCGCGTATTCATCTGGCTGAATTGCTGCTACGCGATTACGGTAGTCCGTTGGACTATGAAGATGCTTACCGCTGGTTGTACAACTCGGTGACCGCCGATCAGCGTCAACACAAACGCATTGCCGTATTAAGGCGTGGGCTAGAACAGCGTATGCCACAAAACATCATTGCACGCGCAAAAAGGCGTGACATGTTCTGGTAGATCTCCAGAAAATTTTCGGTAACTTCATACAACAAAGCCCACACTTCGTGGGCTTTGTTGTTTTCCCGATAGGTGAACGCGCTTAAACCACCTTATGTGGGCCAAAGCATTCGTAATGGAATTGTTCCTCAGGGACGCCAAGTTCTTGTAGCTGTTTCGCGACGTGCTGCATAAAGCCCACCGGACCACAGAAGTACACTTGTACGTTGTCTTGTTTGAGTGCGGCTTCGATTTCATGCAGGTTTACAAAGCCGGTAAAGTGGAAGTCTTCACCTATCTTGTCTTCTGCCGTTGGTTGGTTATACCAAATGAGCGCGTTCATGTTTTCTTTCGCCGTGACTAGCTGGTTTACGTGCTCTTTAAAGGCGTGGTGTTTGCTGTTTTCTGTTGCATGTACCCAAGTCACTGGCGCGTGATGTTCCGTCAAGCTTTCTAGCATTGACAGTGTTGGCGTAAGGCCGACACCTGCAGAAATCAGCACCACTGGTGTATTGGTGTCTACATCCATAAAGAAATCACCCGCTGGCGCTGCGAGTTTTACTTTATCGCCGATGTTTAGCTCATCGTGCAGATAGTTGGATACTTTACCGCCTTGTTCACGTTTTACGGAGATGCGGTAAGTGTTCTCTTGAACCGAAGAAGATAGGCTGTATTGACGTATCTCTTGGTTTTCAAACTTATCGCTGTTGATGTAGATGCCGAGGTACTGCCCAGGCTTGTACTTCGTCACTTTACTGCCATCCGTCGGTTTGAAAACAAAACTGCAAATGTGTTCACTTTCCAATTGTTTACCAACCAACTCAAACTCACGTAGCCCTCGCCAGCCACCTTCTTGCGATGCATTTGCTTGATAGATTTGTTCTTCGCGCTGGATAAATACATTAGCCAATACGCCATAAGCTTCAGCCCACGCGTTTAAAACTTCTTGGCCCGGATTGAATAACTCATCAATCGTAGCGATCAAGTGTTTACCTACGATTTGATATTGATCTTTCGTGATCAAAAAGCTGGTGTGTTTATGCGCAATTTTCTCCACAGCGCCAAGCAGAGCAGGCAAGTTTTCAATGTTAGCAGCGTATGCACAGATGGCATTGAATAGCGCTTCACGCTGATCACCATTACGCTGGTTGCTCATGTTAAAAATGTCTTTTAACTCAGGGTTGTGAGTAAACATGCGGTCATAGAAGTGAGCGGTCAGTTTTGGTCCTGTTTCTGCGATTAGTGGCGCGGTCGCTTTCACGATCTCAATGGTTTGATTGCTGAGCATAAGAACTTCCTATTTTTAAGTTGTATTTGTAATGCATGTTTAAAGTTGTATCTCAAATGTATCTTTCGATCAAGAAAAGATTTACACTTTTGTCGATAGCGTAAGTTAGTTGTTTCGTCACTGACATTGAGCTATTAAGTCGCACTCTGGGAGAGAACATGCAGTTAACGAGCTTTACTGATTACGCGCTGAGAACCTTGATTTACTTAGCATCATTGCCAAAAGATGAGCTGACCAATATCACCGAAGTGACGGATTTGTTTGGTGTGTCTCGTAATCATATGGTCAAAGTAATCAACCGTTTAGGGCAGCTAGGCTACGTGCATACCGTGCGCGGTAAAAACGGTGGTATTCGCTTGATGAAGCCAGCGTCTGAGATCACCGTTGGTGGTGTCGTGCGAGATTTGGAGCCGTTAGATTTGGTCAATTGTGGGGTGGAGTTTTGCCACATTACCCCCGCATGTCGCCTCAAAGATAAGCTTGCCAAAGCAAAAAGTGCCTTCCTCGCCGAGTTGGATGAGTGCACCATTGAATCCTTACTGAGCGATAACTCTGAGCTTTTGATCCTGCTTGCTCGCCCTTAGTTTATTTGCAGTTCCAGAGTCGATCTCGATCATTCTTTTTTCAAAGCAATTCTGTAGGTTATCGAGAGACTCAGATATACTAGCTCTATACCTTCCTTGCTAGATAGGCGTGCCTATGTCAGACAATATTCCAAACGATCCATTCGCAGATCGTGAATCCCAAAATTACGAAAATCCAATTCCAAGCCGAGAGTTCATCCTCGAGTTCCTTGAGCAAGCGGGCGTACCAATGAATCGCAATGACTTGTTCGAAGCTTTAAAGTTAGCGGGCGAAGAGCAATACGAAGGGTTGCGCCGCCGTTTACGTGCCATGGAACGAGATGGTCAACTGGTGTTTACCCGCCGTCAGTGCTACGCATTGCCTGAAAAACTTGAAATGGTGAAAGGTTACGTGATTGGCCACAAAGATGGTCACGGTTGGGTACGTCCAGAAGGCAGCGTCGGCAAGGACGATGATATTTTGCTGCCACATCACCAAATGAAGAACATCATTCATGGTGATTTCGTGCTGGTGCAACCAACAGACAACAGCAAGCGTGGTCGTCGTGAAGGTCGCTTAGTTCGCGTACTTGAAGAGCGCAATAGCCAGATTGTTGGCCGCTTCTTCCTTGAGTACGGCTACTCATATGTTGTGCCGGATGATTCGCGCATCAGCCAAGATATTCTGATCCCGAACGAGCACAAAGCTGGCGCTCGTATGGGTAACGTCGTGGTGATTGAAATTACCGATCGTGGTTCTCGCTCGCGTGGCATGATGGGTAAAGTGGTTGAAGTTCTTGGTGAAAATATGGCGCCAGGTATGGAAACACAAATCGCAATTCGCACTCATCAAATCCCTTATGAGTGGCCAGAAGCGGTCGAAAAACAAATCGTAAACTTGGGCGAAGAAGTCCCTGAAGAAGCGAAAGTTGGCCGTGTTGATTTGCGTGAATTGCCGCTTGTTACTATTGACGGTGAAGATGCGCGAGACTTCGATGACGCCGTTTTCTGTGAGAAGAAAAAAGATGGAGGTTGGCGTCTTTGGGTCGCAATCGCAGACGTAAGCTACTACGTGCGCCCAGACTCAGCGTTAGACAAAGAAGCCATCAACCGTGGTAACTCTGTGTACTTCCCATCGCAAGTTGTCCCAATGTTGCCTGAAGTGCTTTCAAACGGTTTGTGTTCGCTTAACCCGCAAGTGGATCGCTTGTGTATGGTGTGTGAGATGACCATTTCTGAAAGCGGTAAGCTCTCAAGCTACAAGCACTACGAAGCGGTAATGAATTCCCACGCTCGTCTCACATACAGCAAAGTGAGCGCGATTCTTGAAGGTGATGAAGAACTGCGTGAACGCTACCAGCCACTCGTGTCGCATCTTGAAGAGTTGCACGCGATGTACAAAGTGTTGAAAGAAGCGCGTGATCAACGTGGTGCGATTGAGTTTGAAACTGTCGAAACCAAATTCATTTTTAATGCTGAGCGCAAGATTGAAAGCATTGAGCCAGTGATTCGTAATGATGCGCATAAGATCATCGAAGAATGTATGATCTTAGCTAACATTGCCTCGGCATCGTTGGTAGAAAAAGCCAAAGAGCCTGCACTGTATCGTATTCACGAATCTCCGGGTGAGCTGCGCTTGCAAGGCTTCCGCGATTTCCTAAGTGAGCTAGGTTTAGAGTTGAAAGGTGGTTTAGAGCCTTCTCCAACAGACTACGCCGATCTCGCGCGTCAAATAGCAGGTCGTCAAGACCAAGAGCTGATCCAAACCATGCTACTGCGCTCCATGAAGCAAGCGGTGTACAACGCGGACAACGCAGGCCACTTCGGTTTGGCGCTTAAGCGTTACGCGCACTTTACGTCACCAATTCGTCGTTACCCAGACTTGTTGCTGCACCGTGCTATCAAGTATTTGATCGCTAAAGAAGAAGGCCGCAACCAAGACCGTTGGACGCCAACGGGTGGTTACCATTACTCATTCGATGACATGGACTTCTACGGCGAACAATGTTCAATGACAGAGCGCCGCGCTGATGATGCAACGCGTGAAGTTGCGGATTGGTTGAAGTGTGAATACATGCAAGATCACGTCGGCGATGAGCTGGAAGGCGTGATTGCTAACGTCACCAGTTTTGGCTTCTTCGTGCGTTTGACCGATCTGCATATCGATGGTTTGGTGCACATTTCAACGCTTGCGAACGACTACTACCAGTTTGATCCTATTGGTCAAAGACTTATCGGTGAAAGCTTCGGTAACATCTATCGTTTGGGTGATGCGGTCAAAGTAAAAGTGCTGGCTGTTAACCTAGATGACAAGCAAATTGACTTTGAATTGGTCGAAACAAGTCGTAAGCTACGCGGCGAAGGTAAGACAGCTAAGAAACGAGCTGCGGAAGCGAAACGCAAAGCCAAAGAGAAAAAACGTGCGGCGACACGTTCTTCATCAAAAGAAAGTGCTACAGCGCGCGCTGTTCCTGCTATTGAGCCAACTAAGCGCCCAGAACAAACGGATTCTGGCCGTAAACGCAAAGGGCCAAAACGTGGGGATGACGATAGCGCAAAGAAGCCAAAGGTGAAGAAAGCCCACAAGAAAAAGCCACACAGTAAGCCAAAGAAAACCAAGCGCACTAAGCAAGACGCGCAGTAGGCTGAAGCGCCAATCTGTTACTGCAGATTGGCGGTGAGCGAAGCACAGAAACAGGTTAAGTAATGAGTAACGAATTTATTTACGGTATTCATGCCGTGAAAGCGGTATTGGAACGTGAACCAGAACGCTTTATTGAAGCGTACGTTCTAAAAGGACGCCAAGACGATCGCCTAATGCCAATCTTGAACGATTTGCAGGTGTGTGGTGTTTCTATCCAACAAATGACGCGTAAAACCTTGGATGACAAAGCACATGGTGCAAACCACCAAGGCATCATCGCGCGCGTAAAACCAGCAAAACAGCTGAACGAAAACGACATCGACGACATCCTAGCGCAGCATGAGACACCGTTGCTATTGGTGTTGGATGGCGTGACTGACCCTCACAACCTTGGTGCCTGTTTACGTAACGCCGATGCTGCTGGTGTTGCTGCGATTATCGTTCCTAAAGATCGATCAGCACCAATGAATGCGACAGTAAGCAAAGTAGCCTGTGGCGCTGCAGAAGTGGTGCCTTTGATTCGTGTAACCAACCTAGCGCGCACAATGCGTACTCTGCAAGAGCAGGGCATCTGGTTCGTGGGTACGGCGGGTGAAGCGACACACGACATTTATCAAGCAAAACTGACTGGTCCTCTGGCAATTGTCATGGGCGCAGAAGGTGATGGCATGCGCCGCCTAACGCGAGAAACTTGCGATGATTTGATTAAAATCCCAATGGCAGGTAGCGTATCAAGTTTGAATGTGTCGGTTGCATCAGGCATCTGTTTATTCGAAGCAGTTCGTCAGCGCTTGGCTGCGAAGTAAGCGAATGAGACCATATGTCACTGAGCCCAAAGGCTTAGTGGCTTGAAGAATCAAACACATAGGATGGGAAACCATCCTTTGTTATTTTTAGCTAGGGAAATTATGACTCAACAAGATATTAAACTGATTGCGTTCGATCTGGATGGCACATTGTTGGACAGCGTACCTGATTTGGCCGTTGCTGCAGACCAAGCGGTACAAGCTTTGGGTTACCCTGCAGTATCGGAAGAGCAAGTACGTGATTACGTAGGTAACGGTGCTGACGTCCTGATTGGTCGCGCGCTAAGCCAAAGCATGACCATCAGTAGCGATCTTAGTGAAGAGCTGCGTGCAAAAGGACGCGAGCTGTTTGATGACTTTTACGCGCAAAGCGGTCATCAGCTGAGCCATCTTTACCCAACAGTAAAAGAGACGCTAGAAGAGCTACATCAGGCAGGCTTTACGATGGCGCTTGTAACGAACAAACCATCGAAGTTTGTTCCAGAAATTCTAGAGCAACATGGCATCGCAAAATACTTTGTGGACGTATTGGGTGGTGATGCATTCCCTGAGAAAAAACCAAATCCAGTCGCACTGAACTGGTTGATGGAAAAACATCAGGTGAAAGCGAGCGAAATGCTGATGGTTGGCGACTCGAAGAATGACATCCTTGCGGCGAAAAACGCAGGTTGTGCTTCGTTTGGTTTAACATACGGTTACAACCATGGTGAGCCTATTTCAGCTTCAAACCCAGATTTTGTCGCAGACAGTTTATCTGAATTATTGGAAGTAGTAGCCGTTTCTGCATAACGGCAACAAAAGAGCTTCCAAAATACTTGTTAATGAGTACACTGAGTAAACCGTGCGCTAAAAGCCGCACGGTTTTTCATTTTAATTAGATTAAGAAGTCAAAGGAATCATTCTAATGAGCAAACCCATCGTATTGAGTGGTGTTCAACCGTCAGGTGAACTAAGTATCGGTAACTACTTGGGTGCTCTACGTCAATGGCAGCAGATGCAAGACGATTATGATTGCCAATACTGTGTTGTAGACCTTCACGCGGTTACGGTTCGCCAAGATCCTAAAGCCCTACATGAAGCGACTCTAGACGCATTGGCGATCTGTCTGGCAGTTGGTGTTGATCCGAAGAAGAGCACGCTATTTGTTCAGTCACACGTACCAGAGCATGCTCAACTTGGTTGGCTTCTTAACTGTTACACTCAAATGGGTGAACTGAGCCGTATGACTCAGTTTAAAGACAAGTCTGCACGTTACGCGAACGACGTAAACGTGGGTCTGTTTGATTACCCAGTGCTAATGGCAGCAGACATCCTGCTTTACGGCGCACACCAAGTGCCAGTAGGTAGCGACCAGAAGCAGCACCTAGAATTAGCGCGTGATATCGCAACGCGTTTCAACAACATTTACTCACCAGAAAGCCCAATCTTCACGGTACCTGAGCCATACATTCCAACGGTTAACGCGCGCGTAATGAGCCTTCAAGATGCGACTAAGAAAATGTCGAAGTCTGATGATAACCGTAAGAACGTTATCACGCTGCTTGAAGAGCCGAAATCGATCATCAAGAAGATCAATAAAGCCCAAACGGATACCGAAACGCCACCAAGCATTCGCCATGATGTTGAAAACAAAGCGGGTATTGCAAACCTAATGGGTCTTTACTCTGCAGCGACAGGCATGAGCTTTGAAGAGATTGAAGCGAAATACAAAGGCGTTGAAATGTACGGCCCATTCAAGAAAGACGTGGGTGAAGCGGTTGTTGCGATGCTTGAGCCAATTCAAGAAGAATACCGTCGTATTCGTGCAGATCGTGCGTTTATGGATGAAGTGATGAAGCAAGGCGCGGAGAAAGCATCGGCTCGCGCGGCGGAAACACTGAAAAAAGCATACGAAGCTGTTGGTTTTGTTGCTCGTCCGTAATCTCAAG
The DNA here is from genome assembly GCF_054850435.1 of Vibrio sp. RC2502. Classification (NCBI taxonomy): domain Bacteria; kingdom Pseudomonadati; phylum Pseudomonadota; class Gammaproteobacteria; order Vibrionales; family Vibrionaceae; genus Vibrio; species Vibrio sp. RC2502. The sequence goes on along the minus strand of NZ_CM141453.1, from coordinate 3,001,098 downwards.
TAATCCAATACCCAAAAAGCTCCACTTCGGTGGAGCTTTTTTTATGTGCTGAGAAAATTACTCGAAGGGTGTGTTGTCCATACAGCGCTCCATATCATAGTACTCAACGCGGCCACGAGCGCCTAAAAACGAAGACTTCACCACCATCCCACGATCCACATAATTAGTGAGGAAAACACAGGATATCTCGTAACTTAACTGTTTGATTTTAGATGGCTCCCAGTAATAGTCTGGTCCAGGCAGGCGGGCACGAAAAGAAATGACACCATCGTCACTGACTTCAAACTCTTCCATTCCCTTGAACTCATATTTTGCTGATTGGATAGTTTTTTGATTAGCGGTTGGGTAAAGCGGTTCAGAAGATGTTAGCTGACAACCCGTCATAAGCCCAAACGCGGAGAGAGCTAGCCCAATACGTTGAATTGTTTTCATTGATTTTTCCACGATAGATGATGGATGAGATCTTATTGTCTCGCGTTGGTTTTATAACGCTTGTGTATATTTTTCTCCACTGTGTTGTCGGAATTTATCATTTTTGATTGATAAAAATTTGAAGTGTAAATGGCGAATGCGCAAAGCGGGGGAGTAAATAACAAGCGAGATTCTGAAAGAAACCAAAGTAGCAATATTCTAAATTAGTAATTAATTATATTTAATGAAGCAAGAAAGCGCTCGAAATAATAACTTGGCGTACCAAGGAAGTATTGATGTATTCCATAACATGGAATGGAAAAATAAACTGAGCAATTAGTCTAATTTTGCTTTCCTGCTGCACTACTGGACTGTATTTATTACAAAATATGTTTGAATGCGCTGTTTTGGCATATTTTTATAGATTCACATGTGATTTATTTCACGGCTTTTACTGCTCTTTCTTATTTATTTCATAAATAAACCTGATAGTAGACGCAAATGGTAGGCTCTGATCGGAGCTTAGTTTGCATTTAAATAAATATCAGGTACGACAATGGACACGTTAATCAAACCCTCAATACTTGCATTAACCATCGCTAGTGCGCTTAGCGCTAACGCGAATGCAGAAATTATCATTTCCCAGTACGTAGAAGGTGGCTCGTATAATAAAGCGGTCGAGATCGCGAATACTGGTGATGCCGCAGTCACGCTAACAGGTTATGAGCTAGCGAAATCATCTAATGGTGGTGGCACTTGGGGCAGCAAGATCGATTTGAGCCAAGTAACGTTGCAAGCGAAGCAGGTGTTTGTTCTTGCCCATGGCGATGCCAGCGATGCGATTAAAGCAGTGGCTGACCAGACCGATAAAAACGTGGCGAACTTTAATGGTGACGATCCTCTAGCACTATTAAAAGATGGTGAAGTTCACGACATGGTCGGCGTGATGGGTGGTGTAGCATTTGGCAAAGACGCCACTTTGGTACGTAACGGTGACGCACTGACGCCTTCTGCGACTTTCCAATCTTCTCAATGGACAACGTTAGCAAAAGACAACATTGATGGCTTGGGCGAGCTGAATGCAGCTGAGCCACCTGCAGCATTTGTGTGTGAAGTGGATGGACACGCGCCAACGTTCACATCCATTCAAGACATTCAAGGTGAAGGTGCTTCTTCGCCATTTATCGATGGTTACCCATACATTACGACAGAAGAGCATTTTGTTACTGGTGTTGTGAGCGCTGTTACTAGCGGTTTGACGAAAGGCTTCTACCTGCAAGCTATCGAGAACGATAACAACGATAAGACGTCAGAAGGTCTATTTATTCATACGAACGCCGCAGATACCGAGCTAAAGCCTGGTGACGTAGTTTGTGTGAAAGGTAAGGTTCAGGAGTACTACAGCAATACTCAGCTTTCTTCTGACGCAACCAGCTATGTAAAAACTGGCACGTCAGACATTCCATTGGTGACGCCGCTTGTGATCAAAGAAGGCGAAACTCTGCGTGATGCATTAGAGCGTCATGAAGGGATGCAAGTGACGCTGAACTCAGCTAGTGATTTGTTTGTTACTCGCAACTTCTCTTACGATTACGATTCAAAACGTAACAACATGATGTTGTCGCACCAAGCTCCGCTCTTTAAGCCAACTCAGCTTCACGCAGCAGACAGTGCAGAAGCGGTCGCGCTAGCAAAACAAAATGCAGAGAATCGAGTTTTCCTAGAATCTGATGCCAAAGCACCGAACGGCAAAATTCCTTACTACCCTGAGTTTGGTCAAGATTTGGATCAAGACGGTTCATCTGAACAGCACATTCGCTTAGGTTCGCGCGTTGAAGGTTTACAGGGCGTAGTGAATTACAGCTACAACGAATACCGTCTGATCGCGACGAACGATGTAAACAACACTAACTTTGTGGCAACGGGTGATGGTTTTGATGTAGAGCGTAAAGCGGCGCCAGCTATCGCAGAGTCTGATTTACGCGTTGCAAGCTTTAACGTGCTTAACTACTTCACTTCGGTTGCAGACAGCGGAAACAACAACCCGACAGGCCAAAACCGTGGAGCGACGAATCACGATGAGTTCTTGATCCAACAAGCGAAGATCGTGTCTGCGATGAATAAGATGGATGCTGACATCATTGGTTTGATGGAAGTGGAGAATAACGGCTTCGGTGATGGCAGTGCTGTGCAAAACTTGGTGGATGCATTGAATGCGGAAATCGATGATGCAGACGATCATTACACTTACGTTGAAATCGCAGATAAAGACAAGTACCAAGAAGAGTACTTCGGAAGCGATGCGATCATGGTTGCTATCTTGTACCGCGCGAAAGTGGTCACGCCAAAAGAAGCGGCGAAAGTGATCTTCACGCCAGAGCAGCACATTGCCGAAAACACCATTACTCGTAAAGATGGTGCTGAGAGCAACCCTGCGTACGACAAATACCAACGCCACAGCTTGTTGCAAACCTTCACGGTACAAGAGAGCGGTGAAGATCTTTCTATCGTCGTTAACCACTTCAAATCGAAAGGTTCTGAATGTATTGAAGAGTGGATTGCCGGCGTAGAAGACTCGGAGCCTGCGGATCTGCAAGGTAACTGTAACAACTTCCGTGTTTCTGCTGCGCACGCAGTGGGTGAAGCGTTGAAAGACGTGAAAGGCGATGTGTTGCTGATGGGGGACCTCAATGCGTATGGCATGGAAGATCCACTACTGACACTGACTGATTACTCGAAAGAGAAATACGGACGTGATATCTACACAGCGGGTTACACCACAATCAACGGTGGTGAGTTGCAAGTTGAGCAAACGCAAATCAAACAAGGTTACGGCCTGAACAACCTTAATACCTTGCTGCATGGCACAGACACGTTCTCGTACACCTATTCTGGTGAGCTGGGCAATTTAGACCACGCCTTGGCAAGCAACAGTTTGGCGCAAAAAGTGGTAGCGATTGAAGATTGGCACATTAACTCACTAGAAAGTAATTTGTTTGAGTACGGCAGCAAATACACAGGTGACATGCCGAAATACAAAGATGCGTTCTCGGCATCTGACCACGATCCTGTGATCATCGCGATTGATTTACCTGATACGGACATCGATTTACCGAAAGCGGGTGAAAACTTAGCGGTAGATGTACGTTTGCCACCAAATGCGGTTGCAGGTGACATCGTGACTGTTAGCTTAACCGTCGCGACTCAAGCTGCCGCTGTAAGTAGTGATGCAAAAGTTTACTCAGCGAGCAAGACTTTAGATCAAACGGACATTAAAGCACGCAGCGTGAATGTTGAGTTTGAACAGGCGCCAGAGCAAGGTAACTACCAACTGGAAGAGAAAGTGACAGACTCGACTGGCAACGTCGTTAAGTTTAGCTCTGCTCGTGCAGTCTCTATGACTCAACCTGAAACGGGCACCACAGATTCGAAAGACTCTGATGGTGGTTCGTTTGGGGTTGGTGCACTGCTAGCAATGCTTGGACTTGGCTTGTTCCGCCGCCGCCGTTAAGCCACTCCTGTCCTAAAAACATAGCTGTAAAACTCAAAGGCCAGCCGATGCTGGCCTTTTTATTGCGCAAAGACTTGCCTTTCTAATTGGGTGTTGCAAAATACCGCCCTCAATTGTGGTAAACCAGACAATTGATCCTTAAGCCTTGCCAAAACGGATTGGAGCAGCCGACACGCTATGTTGTTGATCATCGATAACTACGATTCTTTCACTTACAACCTTTACCAATACTTTTGCGAGCTTGGCGCTCAGGTAAAGGTCGTACGCAATGACGAAATCGACATTCAAGGTATCGAAGCCCTCAATCCAACCCATTTGGTGATTTCCCCTGGGCCTTGTACGCCAAACGAAGCGGGGATTTCCCTGCAAGCCATAGAGCATTTTGCCGGTAAGCTTCCTATTTTAGGGGTGTGCCTTGGTCATCAAGCCATTGCGCAAGTGTTCGGTGGCGAAGTTGTGCGTGCGAGACAAGTCATGCATGGTAAAACATCGCCGATCCGCCACACGGGTCGCAGTGTGTTTAAAAATCTAAATAACCCACTTACGGTAACCCGCTACCACTCTCTCGTGGTGAAAAACGGCACGTTACCCGATGTGTTTGAATTGACTGCTTGGACGGAACTGCCTGATGGCAGCATGGACGAAATAATGGGATATCAGCACAAAACCCTGCCTATTGATGCTGTGCAGTTTCATCCAGAATCAATCAAAACTGAGCAAGGACATGAGCTGTTAGCCAACTTTCTTGCACGCAGAGCGATCTGATCTCGATCACTTTTCTTAACAAATTGTTCATCTTTTTGACGGTGTAAGTGGAATGCAAAACTATGCGTTTCATGGTTGATGGTCTGCTTATGCACGCCATTTTGACTCGTCTAACCCCTGTATTACATAACTTTTGTAAAAATTCACTTCTCTATTTTACTTTCTTGATGCATAAATACTCATAAGTAGTGATTAACGGCAGTTGCGCAGCAATACGAAAAGAATAAATCACTATTGAAATGGTTAATTAAATGTAAATACAATGCCGCAATAGCTTAAATGCAAAACATTATTTGCTGGCAACGATGGCCGGTTAAATTCGCTTATCTGCTACGCATGCGGTATCAAGAAGGAATGTGCAATGACAACGGAAATTAAAGTAGAGCGCGGTTTATTCGATGAGGTGATGGTACCTTGCTATAACCCGATGGAAATGATCCCTGTAAGAGGCAAAGGCTCACGTATTTGGGATCAGGACGATAACGAGTACATCGACTTTGCTGGTGGTATTGCAGTGAGCTGCTTGGGTCATTGTCATCCAGTAATGGTTGATGCGTTGACTGAGCAAGGCAACAAGCTGTGGCATCTAAGTAACGTGATGACGAACGAGCCGGCACTTCGCCTTGCGAAAAAGCTAACTGAAGTGAGCTTTGCTGAGCGCGTATTCTTTGCTAACTCGGGCGCAGAAGCAAACGAAGCGGCACTGAAATTAGCACGCCGTTACGCGGCAGATGTTCATGGCCCTGAAAAATCAGAAATCATCGCCTTTAAACAAGGTTTCCACGGTCGTACATTCTTTACTGTGACGGTTGGCGGTCAAGCGGCTTACTCAGACGGTTTTGGTCCTAAGCCAGGCGATGTTACGCATTTACCATACAACGATATCGAAGCACTTCAAGCACACATGTCAGATCGCACATGTGCGGTTATGATGGAGCCGCTACAAGGTGAAGGCGGTATCGTGCCACCAACTCCGGAATTTGCCCAAGCAGTACGTGAACTGTGTGACAAGCACAACGCACTACTTATCTTTGATGAAGTTCAAACGGGTAACGGACGTACTGGTCATTTCTATGCTTACCAAGGTCTAGGTATCACGCCAGACATTCTAAGCACAGCAAAATCACTGGGTGGTGGTTTCCCTATCGGTGCAATGCTAACAACAGCAAAACTGGCTGAGCATCTGAAAGTGGGCACTCACGGTTCAACATACGGTGGTAACCCATTGGCATGTGCAGTGGCAGAAGCGGTCGTTAACGAAGTGACAAAACCAGAAGTGCTTGCTGGTGTTTTAGAGCGCGAAGCGCTGTTCCGCGCAGGTCTAGAAAAGATCAATGCGAAGTACAACCTATTCTCTGAAGTTCGTGGCAAAGGTCTATTGCTAGGCGCTGCGTTGAATGAAGAGTGGCAAGGCCGTGCACGTGATGTGCTGGTTGCTGCAGGTAAACAAGGTCTATTGGTATTGGTTGCGGGTGCCAATGTCGTGCGTTTCACACCATCACTCGTTATCACACAACAAGAAATTGAAGAAGGCTTGGCGAAACTGGATAAAGCCATCGCGACTTTAGTTTAAGCGCGATATCAGTTTAAACGTCAACGCAGACACCCCCGTCAAGGATCTCTGATGGGGGAATTGTTCCTACAATATAGTTAGGATCTTCTTGCATCTGGAGGGAGTATTGATGCTAGTAGTTCGCCCTATCGCGATGTCGGATTACGACGCGCTGCACACTTGTGCGGTGGAGTCTGGTCACGGATTTACATCTCTACCGGTTAACGAAGAACTGTTAACCAATCGAATCAAACACTCGGAGTACAGCTTTGGTAAGCCCGACGTGACCGAGCCCGGTGACGAAGGCTACCTAATGGTGGGTTTTGACTCTGAATCGGGTGAGGTTGCGGGTACCACCGGAATCGAAGCATCTATTGGCTGGGACGTACCGTTCTACTCATATCACATCAGTAAAGTGGTTCACTCTTCGCCAAAACTCGGCGTAAATAACGTCGTTAAACTACTGACATTTGGCAACAACTACACGGGGAACAGTGAGATTTGTACGCTGTTCCTACGCGAAAAATATCGCCAGGGCTTAAATGGCCGTCTGATGTCTAAGTGCCGTTTTCTTATGATGGCGGAGCACCCAGAGCGTTTCTCTAAAACCATCTTTGCCGAGATGCGTGGCGTCTCTGATGCGAATGGTAATTCTCCATTCTGGCAATGGTTACAAGAGCATTTCTTCTCTATTGATTTCACACTTGCAGATTATCTTACCGGCATCGGCAAGAAAGGCTTTATCGCTGACTTGATGCCAAAGCTGCCAATTTACATCAACCTATTGAGCCCAGAAGCACAAGCGGTGATTGGCCAAGTGCATGACAACACGCGCCCAGCGCTGAAGCTGTTAGAGCGTGAAGGATTTACCAACCGTGGCTACGTCGACATCTTCGATGGCGGTCCAACGGTTGAGTGTGACTTACGCAATATCGAATCGGTACGTCATTCATTCCGTGCTCAAGTCAAAATCTCAGCGCATACCAGCACTCAAGACTTCTTGATGTGTAACTCGTCATTCGAGAACTTCCGTGCCGCTGCAGCAAAAGCCGCGTACGACGCAGAAACGCAAAGCGTTGTGTTGGCGCCTGAATTAGCTGATGCGCTCTTGGTGAAGGACGGGGATTTCGTTCGCCTTCTACCGCAGTAACAGACGACAGAATTTAAGGATAGTAACAATGACACATTGGATTGCAGGTGAATGGGTACAAGGTCAGGGTGAAGAGTTTGTGTCTCTGTCGCCGTACAACCAAGAAGTAATTTGGCGCGGTAACGGTGCAACGGCGGAACAAGTAGACCAAGCCGTTGCTGCAGCGCGTGCTGCGTTCGTCGAATGGAAAAAACGTCCATTCGCTGAACGCGAAGCAATTGTGTTGGCTTTTGCTGAAAAAGTGAAAGAAAACAGTGAAAAAATTGCCGAAGTGATCGCGAAAGAAACGGGTAAACCAATTTGGGAAACGCGCACAGAAGCGGCTGCAATGGCTGGAAAAATCGCTATTTCTATTCGTGCCTACCATGACCGTACTGGTGAAGCGACTCGCGAAGCAGCGGGCAACCAGATTGTATTGCGACATCGCCCTCTTGGCGTAATGGCGGTGTTTGGGCCATATAACTTCCCTGGTCACTTACCGAATGGCCACATCGTTCCTGCCTTGCTAGCGGGGAACACAGTTGTGTTCAAACCATCTGAGCAAACGCCTTGGACTGGCGAGCTAGCTATGAAATTGTGGGAAGAAGCGGGTTTGCCAAAAGGCGTGATCAACCTTGTTCAAGGTGCGAAGGAAACCGGTATTGCGTTGGCTGATGCGAAAGGTATTGATGGCATTCTGTTTACGGGCAGTGCGAACACGGGTCACATTCTGCATCGTCAGTTTGCAGGTCAACCAGGCAAGATGTTAGCGCTAGAAATGGGTGGCAACAACCCGATGGTCATCTCTGATAACTACGGTGATTTGGATGCAACGGTGTACACCATCATCCAATCGGCATTCATCAGTGCTGGTCAACGTTGTACTTGTGCTCGTCGTCTATACGTGCCGTTTGGTGAGAAAGGGGATGCTCTGATCACTAAGCTGGTGGAAGCGACGAAAAACATTCGCATGGATCAACCATTCGCAGAACCTGCGCCATTTATGGGCCCACAAATCTCTGTGGCTGCGGCGAAGTTCATTCTTGATGCGCAAGCAAACCTGCAATCTCTAGGCGGTGAAAGCTTAATTGAAGCGAAAGCAGGAGAGGCGGCGTTTGTTTCTCCTGGCATCATCGATGTGACTAACATTGCTGAGTTGCCAGATGAAGAATACTTCGGACCGCTGCTGCAAGTCGTGCGCTATGAAGGTTTAGATAAGGCCGTAGAGCTGGCGAATGACACGCGCTTTGGCTTGTCGGCAGGTCTTGTATCAACAGACGATCAAGAATGGGAATACTTTGTTGACCACATTCGCGCAGGCATCGTAAACCGCAACCGTCAATTGACGGGCGCAAGTGGTGACGCACCGTTTGGTGGCCCAGGTGCATCAGGCAACCTTCGTCCAAGCGCGTACTACGCGGCGGATTACTGTGCTTACCCTATGGCATCCATGGAAGGGCAGGAGACGGAATTACCTGCGACATTGAGCCCAGGCGTGACGCTTTAAGTTTCAATAACAGGGTCACGACCATGCATCGTGGCCCAATGTGCTGACGCATCATTTAGGTTTGGGTAGTACGCGTTGGCATTACACGGCAAGTGAGCACAGACTCAAAAAGCGTGTTTGACTGACTGACATTTACCGTCACAGGTTGATGGTTGCTCGTTCATTATTCTGGACAGCTTTTGGGCTGTGAACGAGCGACCACACTCTTATCTTAATCCTACATCTCGTAACAAGGAGTCGTTATGACGCCCGATGTGTTATTTGAATCGCTATGGCAAGACTACATCCAACGTCTTTGTCCTTCTGCTGCTAAGGTGCATCAGCTTCTACAAGAAGATGAGGCTCTGATTAATGATCATATTGCTTTACGCACTTTCAATGTTGAACCGCTAGGTATCGAGACATTGGCGAAACCGTTTTTAGCTGCTGGCTATAAAGCGTGTGGGGACTACGTATTTGAGAGCAAAAAACTGGTCGCAAAACACTATGAGCACCCAGATCCGAAGCAGCCTAAAGTCTTCATCAGTGAGCTGAAAGTCGAAGAGTGTTCGCCAGAGCTGCAAGATATTGTGGCGAAACTGGTTGCGCAAGTGGATGCTGAAAAACTGTCGGGCAGTGCATTTCTGCATGGCGGTCGCTTATGGGAGCTAAGCTTTGCTGATTACCAAACGTTGGCTAAAGAGAGCGAGTATGCGTCTTGGCTGGCCGCGCACGGTTATGGTGCTAATCACTTTACGGTGAGTGTGAATCAGTTGAATCAACACGATGAAGTCAAACAGGTTAACGACCATCTTCGTCAAGCAGGGTTTGTGATCAATGAGTCGGGCGGTGAGGTGAAGGGTTCACCGGAAGTGCTGCTTGAGCAATCGTCGACGATGGCAGACAAAGTGCCAGTGACCTTCGAAGAAGGTTCGGAAATTATCCCAGGTGGCTTTTACGAGTTTGCTAAACGTTACCCAATGGAGAATGGCGAGTTGTATCCAGGATTTGTTGCCGCTTCAGCAGACAAAATTTTTGAAAGCACTAATGGTTAAACGTACCAATGGCTAAACGCCATGGAATACCTTGGGCTAACCTGCTAGTTCGTTAGCCTCTTGCGACCTAGAGCCTGACTGCAAGGCAAATAAAAAGCCACCAATGTCGCCATTGGTGGCTTTTATAATTTTGTTCGTGTCACTCTAAATTGAGATTAACGAGTACCGTAAACCACGATAGTTTTACCGTGCGCAGAGATTAGGTTCTGCTCTTCTAGCATCTTCAAGATACGACCTACTGTCTCACGAGAACAGCCAACGATTTGACCGATTTCTTGACGAGTGATCTTGATTTGCATGCCGTCTGGGTGAGTCATCGCATCTGGTTGTTTAGCAAGGTTCAGAAGCGTCTGAGCGATACGACCAGTTACGTCTAGGAACGCTAGGTCACCCACTTTTTGGCTAGTTACTTGAAGACGACGAGCCATCTGCGCAGAAAGACGCATTAGGATGTCTGGGTTTACTTGGATAAGCTGACGGAACTTCTTGAAAGAAATTTCAGCAACTTCACAAGGAGATTTAGCGCGAACCCAAGCTGTACGCTCTTGGTCTTCTTCGAATAGACCAAGTTCACCAATAAAGTCACCTTGGTTTAGGTAAGAAAGAATCATTTCCTTACCTTCTTCGTCCTTGATAAGAACCGCAACAGAGCCTTTAACGATGTAGTACAACGTTTCAGCTTTTTCACCTGCGTGAATTAGCGTGCTCTTTGATGGGTACTTATGAATATGACAGTGTGAAAGAAACCACTCTAATGTTGGGTCGGTTTGAGGTTTACCTAGAACCATAATATCTCACTTCCTCTGCAGGGTACGCTTGCGCTATCCATATTTTAGCTAAGCCTGAATTAGGCTTACTAGAATAAGAGCACTTTTTATATGCTGCAAGCTCTCTTGTGTTTCGGTAAGAAATAGTATCCTTTTTCGAAAACGATTTCTTGATTTTAATCGTGCCATGATTGAGATTTTGTAAGCAAAACTGTGCACATGATCACGGTATGAAAAGTAAACATCTAGCCTGCTACGTTTTTAGCCAATTTTTCCTGTTTCAATCAGCTGTTGTAGGATAGGCCTAACTATGAGCTCCATTGCAAAGCTCATTTTGCCGCCTGGCACAACAATGGTGTTGTGGCGCGACATAAATGAGCCATCAATCATGGCCAGCAGATATGGGAAGTCGACATTCTTAATGCCGCGCAGACGAATCACCACAAAACTTTCATCTAAACTCGGAATGCCTTTGGCGTTAAGCGGGTTGGAGGTATCGACGGTTGGGACGCGTTGAAAGTTGATGTGAGTACGAGAAAACTGCGGAGTGATGTAATTGAGGTAATCGTCCATTGAGCGCACGATTGAGTCCATCACCGCTTCACGCGAATGGCCGCGATCGCGAGTGTCGCGCACGAATTTTTGGATCCACTCTAAGTTCACAATTGGCACCATGCCAATCAAGAAATCCACATGCTGAGCAACATTAACATCGCCATCAACCACACCACCATGCAGCCCTTCATAAAACAGCACGTCGCTGTTTTCAGGTAAGTCTTGCCACGGTGTAAATGTGCCTGGCATTTGATTGTAGGGAACTGCTTCGTCAAAGGTGTGCAGATAACGGCGCACACTGCCAGTGCCGTCATGACCGAACTTACGGAAAAACTCTTCTAATCCCGGGAAGTCATTCGCTTGCGGACCAAAGTAACTGATGTGTCGGCCTTGCTCGCGGGCTTTGCGAATTTCGATGTCCATTTCAGGGCGAGTAAAGCGATGGAAGCTGTCTCCTTCCACCCATGCCGGCCTGATGTTCATCATATTGAACATCTTGCGGAATGCTTCAGACGTCGTGGTTGTGCCGGCACCGGATGAACCAGTAACCGCAATGATTGGGTGTTTAGCTGACATGACAAACCTTGTCGAAAATTACGTACCTGTAAAGTGCAGCAGCGAACCGCTGCACGGTCGATAACCCACTATAGCATGTAACAACGACTTGTCATCGAGTGGGATACGGTAAAAATGTGAACGTGCTAAAACTTTGCTTTGAGTTGAATATCAACCGTTTCATGCAGTTCTGAGAACACGATGACGGCTTCACCTTTTTCTAGTTGCGTCTTCACTTGATCGATTTTGTTTTGCAGTGAAATTTCAACCGCGCCATAGTCGGTGCCTTCGCGTAGTACGAACTCACGAATTAGATTTTCCAGTGTTTCTGGCGCGATGTCTTGCCAAGGAATGATCATAAATACCTCAAACTTTTATGATGAAAGGCTAGTTTACTGTGTTCGCGGTTTGGATACAGCTGAAAGGTACTCTGCCGCGACACTTTCGTAGTACGCGGGCAGGGCTTCCTCTAACCAGAACTTTGGTTTTAATGCCGTACCAGTCAGAAAACCAACGTGTCCGCCGTGCTCAAACAGACGGTAATCAATGTTATCTGGCAGAACAAATTTGGGGATCACCTCTTCGGTCATGAACGGGTCGTCTTTGGCGTGGATGATCAAAGTTGGCAAGGTGATCTGCTGTAACTTGCTCAATCCTGAGCATTGATCGTAATAATCTTGTGCATCCTTAAAACCATGCAGAGGTGCAGTGATCAAGTCATCAAATTCGTACAGACGAGTAACGCGCTTGATGGAGTTGTACGACAGCGCCAATTCGCCATGCAGTAAATGATGTTTTTGTAGAGCATTCCGTTTGAGCGAAGAGAGTAGGTAACGGCGATACACTTTGGAAAAGCCCTGCTCAATTCGATTGGCACAAGCCGCCAAATCCAGTGGTGCAGAGACGATGGTGGCCGCTTTTAAAATCGGGTCATCTTTGTATTGTGCTAAGTAGTTCGCCAGCATATTGCCACCAAGGGAGATGCCGACGGCGACTTTTGGATTGTTTGGAAAGCGCAGATGAAGGTGTTCCAAAAAGAAGCGAGCATCCGTTACTTCTCCTGAATGGTATGCGCGAGCTTTTTTGTTCGGTTTGCCGCTACAGCCACGAAAATGCATCATCACCGATAACCAACCAGATTTCGCAAACGCATTCATCAGGCCGTTTGCATACGGGCTATAGAAGCATCCTTCCAAGCCATGAAACAAAACGAAGATGGGTTTGTTCTGCGCGGGTTCTTTGGTGGGATCTTCACTCCAAGCGAGATCGAGGAAGTCGCCATCGTCGGTATCCAGCGTCTGCCAAATAGGCGTAAACAGCGCTTTTTTACGAATAAAGCGCGGTAAAAGGGTCTGAAGGTGCGGGTTCTTGATCCCGGCGGCTGCGAAAAATTGTGTCATACCTAACTGCTCTTATATGGTCCTTCATGTCAGTTGAAGAACTTATTAATATAATCCTTTATAAAGATTATAGGTATTCTACAGCGTTATGAGTGTTTTGGTGGGTGAATGTTTGGCACAGGGATAGCAAAGGCTTGTTGCAAATGCTCTCCACCAAGCTGACGACAGTATCTGAGCGTGAGTGGATCGCCATCGTTTTTAATCAGTGTAAGTGAGTTAATACAGTCGACCAAATCGGCTTGTTGTTGCTTTTCGAGTTGCAGTTCAAACTGCAGGCTTTCTCGATATAACGCATCGTTCACTTGGGATTTTAGATGACGTCGCAGGTCGCGAAAAGAGTGCAGCAGCGTTTCACTACGGCCAAGACAGCTTTGGACTAAGTGCCAGTCTTTCTCTTGGAAGATAAGCTGCTGCTCGTCGAGCCAACGGAGCAGCAGTAATAGATTCACGTTACCGTGGTAATTGTTTTGCAATGATAAACACGCTTCTTTTACTTCTCGCACGCCATAAAACTGCAGGCTGAACTGCCAAAGGTGTTCTAGGGTAAGAGTGTATTCCGCGTGTTTGTTTGTCATTGGTTAAACTCTAGCTCCATCTGCTCCAGTTCTTCCTGAGCAGACATCCATTCCATTTCCACTTCTTCAAGTTCTGATTTGCTCGAAGCTTGAAGGGCCAGCACTTCATTTAGTTTAGCTTTATTTTCGGCTTCATACAGTGAGTTATCCGCCAATTGTTCTTCAGCCTCTGCCAGTGCTACACCTAACTTATCCATTTTATTTTCTAATTGTGTCAGGGTTTTGCGAATTGGCGCCGTCAGTTTACGAAATTCCGCTTCGCGACGTTTTTGCTCTTTCTTCGCAGCGGCACTGTTTGCGGTATCTTTAACTGGTTGCGACGCTTGTGCTTCTTTTCGCTCGGCTTTTTGTTGTTCAGTCAGCCACTTGTAGTAGTCGTTTAGGTCACCATCGAATGGCGCAACTTGACGATCATGCACTAAGTACAAATCATCGGTGGTTGCGCGCAGTAAGTAACGGTCGTGTGAAACAATCACCATCGCACCTTCGAACGTTTGCAGAGCCATGGTTAACGCTTGGCGCATGTCTAAATCTAGGTGGTTGGTTGGTTCGTCGAGTAGCAATAGGTTTGGTTTTTGCCACACGATCAATGCCAGCACCAAGCGTGCCTTTTCACCACCAGAGAACGGTGCGACTTTTTCTAGCGCTTTGTCGCCTTGGAAACCAAAACTACCTAGGTAATCGCGCAGTTGCTGCTCTGTTTGATCCGGTGCAATCTGCATCATGTGCTGCAGTGGTGTTTCTTCAGGGTGCAACGTTTCCAACTGGTGCTGAGCAAAGTAGCCGATCTTTACGCCTTGCGAATAGGTCAGATCGCCGCCTTGCGCTTTAAGTTCACCTGAAAGTAGTTTGATTAAGGTCGATTTACCTGCGCCGTTGCGGCCAAGCAAACCAATACGGCTGCCCGGTACTAAGTTCAGACGAATCTTTTCTAAAATTAGGTTGTCGCCGTACCCTGCCGATACGTCGTCCATCATCATGATTGGATTTGGCAGTGCAGCTGGTTGACGGAATTCAAAGCTGAATGGGTTATCGAACTGCGCGGGCAAGACTTTTTCCATGCGTTCTAGCGCTTTGATTCGGCTTTGCGCTTGGCGCGCTTTCGACGCTTTGTAGCGGAAGCGGTCGATGTAGCTTTGCATGTGCGACATTTGCTTTTGTTGTTTCTCGAACATCGCTTGTTGCAGCATCATTTTTTGCGCACGTTGATTTTCGAATGACGAATAGTTGCCCGTGTATTCGTTCAGCTGTTGGTTTTCTATGTGGATGATGCGACCAACGATCGGATCTAGGAAATCTCGGTCGTGCGAGATCAAGATAAGTGTGCCAGGGTAGTTTTGCAGCCAGCGTTCTAGCCACATTACGGCGTCCAAATCCAAGTGGTTGGTTGGTTCGTCGAGCAGTAGTAGATCGGAACGACACAATAGTGCTTGAGCCAAGTTAAGGCGCATACGCCAACCACCAGAGAACTGAGTTAAGTTCCAGCTCATCTGTTCTTGGCTAAAGCCAAGGCCGTCAAGCAATTCTGCCGCACGGGCACGGATGCTATAACCGCCAATGGTTTCGATCTTGCCGTGAATTTCTGCCACCAGCGTACCGTTGTCTTTTTCTTCGGCAACCGCTAGCTGTTGCTCAAGACCACGGTATTCGCGATCACCATCAATGACATATTCTAGTGCGCTGCGTTCTAAAGCAGGTGTTTCCTGCGCTACCCACGCCAATTCCCAATGCTGAGGTTGGCTGAACGAGCCCGCGTCAATCGACAGTTCATCTTTCAGTAGAGCAAATAAGGTCGATTTACCACAGCCGTTTTTGCCAACCAGACCCACTTTGTCACCTGGGTGAATGGTTGCCGATGCTTGGTCTAAAAGAGGTTTACCGCCACGCAGTAACTGAATATCAGAGAAGGTAATCATAGGGTTTTTGTTCACTTTGCGCAGCGCGCGTTTCTTGGTCGTTGATCTCGCGATGAATAGTAGGGCTATTGACGGGAAAAGTCGATCACTGAGCTTTAATTGCATTATGCTATACAAAAAAGTATAACAATTTGATAACGGATAAAAATCACCACAAGGACGACCATTTGGCTGTAGCAGCGTCTATTCTCCCAAGAGTTCTGGTCATTTATGCTCACCCAGAGCCACACAACTCCATTGCCAATCAAGTGATGATAAAGCGAGTGCAATCACTTGAGCACGTGACGGTGCACGATCTTTATGGCGCTTATCCTGATTTCTTTATCGATGTGAATCACGAACATGATCTACTGATGAATCATGATGTGATTGTCTTTCATCATCCTCTTTATATGTACTCATGTCCGGCGTTGTTGAAAGAGTGGTTAGACCGAGTACTCGGCAAGGGCTTTGCGTTTGGCGACGGTTCTGCACTGGAGGGCAAATATTGGCGCAGTGTAATCACCACGGGTGGTAAAGAAGAAGCCTTCAGTGCTAGGGGGTATAACAAGTATCCGTTAGAGCAGATTCTGCAACCGTTCGAGTTGACGGCGGCACTATGTCAGATGCATTGGATGGAGCCGCTGGTGTTGTATTGGTCGCGCAATGTTTCTGATATTGAACGCTATGAACACGCGGAGCAGTATCGTCGATGGCTGAGTCATCCTCTTGATGAGTGGGAAGCGTTGCACCAAGGAGGTCAGCATGGCGATAACCAGTGAGTTTCTACAAAGCAGTGTCGTGTTTCTGTCGGCGGCGGTGATTGCTGTTCCTTTGGCGCAGCGATTTGGCTTAGGTTCAGTGCTTGGCTATTTGTTGGCAGGGGTATTGATTGGCCCATGGGGATTACGCCTGATTAGCGATGTCGATGCGATTCTGCATTTTGCCGAGCTCGGGGTGGTGTTACTGCTGTTCTTAATTGGCTTGGAATTGAACCCGAAAAAATTATGGCAAATGCGAGGGCCGATTTTAGGTCTTGGCGGCGCGCAAGTTGTAGTGACGACGGCGGTTATTGGTAGCATTGTCAGTTTGTTTGGCTTGAGTATGCAGGTGAGTTTGGTCATCGGCATGGGGCTCGCCCTTTCCTCTACGGCCATTGCACTCAAAGTTATTGAAGAGCAAGGCCTCAATGGCACCGAAACGGGCCAGTCTGGTTTTGCTGTGCTGCTTTTTCAAGATATCGCCGTCATACCGATGTTGGCTATGTTACCGCTTTTGGCTGGTGAACAGAATGTAGGCAGTTGGTTCGATGCTTTTACCGTTTTAGGCAGTGTCGTAGCCTTGTTGATTGGTGGTCACTTTTTATTGCGCCCTCTGTTTCGTTTTGTCGTGATGAGTGGGGTTCGCGAGTTATTTACCGTGGCTTCACTCTTGGTGGTGCTAGGCATTTCGGTGGTGATGCAAAAACTGGGCTTGTCCATGGCGCTAGGAACTTTCTTAGCTGGAGTGCTGCTGGCCGAAAGTGAATATCGCCATGAGCTAGAAATCGCTATCGAGCCGTTTAAAGGCTTGCTGCTTGGTCTGTTTTTTATCGCGGTTGGTATGGCGGTAAACTTAGGCTTACTGGCGTTGCATCCTCTTGAAATTCTTGGTGCGGTGGTGGCTTTGGTTGTGGTGAAAGGTTTGGTGTTGTACGCCCTAGCCAGGGCGGGGCGAGTGCGAGAAAAAGCACGTAGCCGTATGGCCGCCATCTTGAGCCAAGGTGGTGAGTTTGCTTTTGTGATTTTCACCGCGGCAAGCCAAGAAGGCATTTTATCCAAAGAACAAGTGGCGTTTTTGTTGGTTGTGGTGAGCCTATCGATGGTGACCACGCCACTCTTGTTGATGGGACAAAAGAAGTGGTTCGCTCATACGCTGAATCAGGAAGAAGAGAGCGTCACCAGTCACGTGGTTGATCGTCGTCCTCGCGTCATCATTGCGGGTTTTGGTCGTTTTGGGCAAATCGTTGGGCGCTTAATGTACGCCAATAAAATCAAAGTTACGGTATTGGAAAGTGACGCCAGCCAAATTCACTTACTGCGTAAGTACGGCTACAAAGTTTTTTATGGCGATGCCACGCAAATCGATTTATTGCGCGCCGCTGGCGCAGACAAAGCGGAAGCGTTAGTGATTTGTACAGACTCGCCGGATGAAGTGATGGCGATTGTCGATATCTGCCGTACGCATTTTCCGAATCTCAAATTGCTCGCTCGTGCTCGAAGCCGAGTTGAGGCCTATCAGTTGATGAGCCATGGTGTGCAAAACTATTCGCGTGAGACCTTTTTAGGCGCACTGGATCTTGGTCGTCAAACTCTGGTTGAGTTAGGCATGCACCCATATCAAGCAAAGCGGGCAGAAGCACATTTTCGTAAGCTCGATAATGCTATGCTTAAAGACTTGCTGCCTCAGCATAATGAAGATAAGAAGCTCGCCCAAAGAGCCAAAGAAGCTCGTAAAGAGCTAGAAGAAATTTTTGGTCGTGAGATGGAAAGCGATCACCAGTCGCCTAATCATTGGAAGTAGTACCCGCAGACCTAAGCGGGAAAAGGAACAAAAGTGAAAGCCAAGAAACGTTTTATTGCGGGGGCAACTTGCCCACAGTGCAGCCAGCAAGATACCCTACGCTGGTGGATAGAAAACAATATTGAGTTAGTCGAGTGCGTTGAATGTGACTACACCGAGCAGCGTAAACCGCAATCTGTAGAGAAAAATAAACACTCCGCGCAGGAAATGATTGGGATTTTTAAGCCTGAGTAATTGAACTTCGATAATTGATCCCCATAATACTACCATCGCAGTACTTAACCCCATTCTGGTTAAGTCAATTAATCTCTCTGGAGTTAGTATGAAAATTGAAAAGAACGTTGTTGCAAGCCTTGCATACAAAGTAATGATGGAAGACGGTGTAGTAGTTGACCAATCAACTGCAGACGCGCCTCTAGATTACCTTCACGGTCACAACAACCTAATCACAGGTCTTGAAAAAGAGCTTGAAGGTAAAGTGGCTGGCGACAAGTTCTCAGTAACTGTAGCTCCTGAAGATGCATACGGTGAGCACAACGATGCTCTAGTTCAGCGCGTTCCTGCTGACGTATTCCAAGGTGTTGAGCAAATCGAAGTTGGCATGCGTTTCCTAGCAGACACTGACCAAGGTCCAATCCCTGTAGAAGTGACTGAAGTAGACGGCGACGAAGTGGTTGTTGATGGTAACCACATGCTAGCAGGTCAAACGCTAACATTCGAAGTTGAAGTAATGGCAACTCGTGAAGCAACAGCAGAAGAGATCGAACACGGTCACATTCACCAAGCTGGTGGCTGTTGTGGTGGCCATGACCACGATCACGACCATGAAGGTGGCTGCTGTGGCGGCGAAGAGAAAGGCGACGACCACGAATGTTGTGGCGGCGGCGGTTGCGGTTCTCACTAATCGCATGCTCTTCACTAGATAAACGCATCTAGTAAAGCTTTAAAAAAGCGCAAGTTGAGGTTTCAACTTGCGCTTTTTGTTTATCTGCGGTGTAGTGCAAATCATACAAGGAATAACAGTTGGACAAAGCGATGACGAAACCGTTCTCAATTGCCATTCACGGCGGAGCAGGCACCATTTTGCGTGAACAAATGAGTGATGAACTTCAGCAATCCATCTTGGCAGACTTAGAAGCTGCGGTAAAAGCAGGACACCAAATCCTCGAACAAGGCGGAGAAGCGCTTGATGCGGTGGTCGCTGCGGTAAAAGTATTGGAAGACTCTCCCAACTTTAATGCGGGTAAAGGTTCGGTTCTTACTCACAACGAAATGGTAGAAATGGATGCCTCTGTGATGGATGGTCGCAACCTTGCCGCAGGTGCTGTCGCGGGCGTTAGACACATTAAAAACCCGATCGAGCTGGCTCGGGATGTGATGCTTCGCAGCAACCATGTGTTGTTGGTTGGTGAAGGTGCTGAGAAGTTTGCTTTTGAACAAGGCCATCAATACACCGAACAAGATTACTTCTTCACAGATCGCCGTTATGAACAGCTGCTCTCAATGCGTGAGAAAGGTTTGTTTGCGTTATCTGAGTCTCGTTACCCGGATGATCGTAAACACGGCACCGTAGGCGCAGTGGCGCTAGACCAGCAAGGCAACTTAGCTGCGGCGACCAGTACGGGTGGGGTAACCAATAAGCAATATGGTCGTGTTGGAGATTCTGCACTGATAGGCTGTGGCACGGTGGCTGAGAATGGCGTGGTGGCAGTTTCAACTACGGGTGTTGGTGAGTTCTTTATTCGTAAACGTGTTGCGGAAGATGTAGCAGCACGTATGCGTTATTTGCAAGAGGACGTACATACCGCGTGTGAAGCCATTATTCAGGGAGATCTCAAAACCATGGGCGGAGAAGGTGGCCTGATTGCCATTGATGCGAATGGGGCGTTGCATTTCGCTATGAACAGTTCGGGGATGTATCGTGCGGGTATCAATACTCTCGGTGAGTTGAGTGTGAAAATCTACGCTAACGACTAACCGTTCGATTATTTCACGACGAGCAACCGTGCAATTATAACAAAGCCCAGCATAAGTCTGGGCTTTGTTTTGTCTTTCGCGTATTGATCAGTAATGCGGCGGCGGTGGCTCGTTGGCTGGATCTTCCATATTCGAAGAATCCATATTTTTCACTTTGCCTACTACGTACTTCATTTGATCTTGCATCTTCGTGATCTGCAATTGTTGTTGTGACAATGCACTGTTCAGATCTTCGATTGTTTGCTCTTGGAACGCCACCTGACACTCTAAGTCGTTGATGCGTGCTTCCAATTGCTCAATGAGTTTTTCTGTCATGACCCGTTCTCTAGTTGCCAAGCTTGGGCGATGCCCGCCGATGTGGCAGTAATTACACGTTGCTTAGAATCAAAGGCAGCATCATACACGACCGCGCGAGGAGGGCGAGTATCTTTTTTCGGCTCGACTTCAAATCCGTCAATGCGCTTTCCGCTCTGCGTATCCCAAATCGAGACGCGGCCTGAAGGTGTTCCCGTTACCAGTCGAGAGCCATCATCAGAAAAACGCGCGGTAGAGAAAATCAACTGGCGTGACCAACTGCTGAGTTGTGAAACCTTTTGCCCCGTTTCTAAATTCCAAATGATCGCTTGATTGCCACCGTCTGACGTCATGGCGAGTTTGCCATCTCGTTGCAGTGCCACGCGTACAACACGTTGTTCATGCTCAAAAGTTCGTAATACCTGACCAGATTCAGTATCCCAGAGGTAAGCTTTGTAGTCGTTACCGCCTGTTAATGCGAATCGACCATTAGGAGAGATGGCGACAGAGTTGACTTTTTCTCGGTGAGCGAGGAACTCCAAGCGACGACCGGTGACTAAGTTGACGTAAATGGCTTTACCGTTTGAGAGCCCAAGTAGCACTTGTTCACCGTTGCTGGTGATGTCGATGTCGCGAATTAATGCGTCAGAAATGGACCACAGCCCTTGTGCTTGCGTCCAGCCAAGGTCCCAAACGGCAAAGTTCATTTGACCTGCGGTTACAGCAAAACGGCCGTTGTCTGAAATACGAATATGAGATACCGCGTTGCCATCGGCATCAAGCTCTCCGAGCGTTGCGAGTTTTTTGTTTTGCTCTAGGTCCCACAAAACCAAGTGGTGTTCTTCAGAGTAGAGCAGGGCAAATCGACCATCTCGGCTGAGTCCAAAGCTCGTTGAGCCCTGTGGTTCGAGTGGCCAACGTTGAACTTCATGCTCGGTAAAAAAGCAACCATTTAACGTGGTGATGACAATTAAATATAGGAATAAATGAGAAATTCTTTGCATCACATCTAATAATCCGGTTTGTGTCTTAAGACATATAGCTAGTATATTGGTATAACGATTGTCTTCACCAGTCTCATATAAGATTTGTGCACAATAACCAATGGCGAAGCCATTATTGGGAGAATTTAATGAAATCAGTTTTAAAAGTGTCGCTACTTGCTGCAACAGTAATGCTAGCGGTAGGTTGTCAGAAAGAAGAAACAAAACCAGAAGCAGCACCTCAAGCAGAACAAGTTCAAGCAGAAACAGGTAAAGCGGTTCACTTTAAAACCGACGACGACAAAGCGGCATACGCAATCGGTGTTTCATTTGCTAACTACCTAAGCACTAGCATCGAAAAACCAAGCGAAATCGGTATCAACCTAAACAAAGACCTTGTTCTTAAAGGTATCGAAGATGTCTTTAAAGGCAACGCAGAGCTAAACGAAGAAGAAACACGTGCTGCTCTAGAGTCTCTAGACAAGCGTGTTGCTGAGAAGATGCAAGCACAAGCAGCAGAAAAAGCAGCGGCAGCGAAAAAAGCTGGCGATGATTTCCGTGCGGAATTCGAAAAGCAAGAAGGCGTAGTGAAAACAGACACCGGTCTTCTATACCAAGTAATCACACCTGCTGAAGGCGAGAAGCCAAAAGACACTGACACTGTACAAGTACACTACAAAGGTACGTTGATTGACGGTACTCAGTTCGACAGCTCTTACGATCGTGGTGAGCCAGCAACGTTCCCTCTAAACCGTGTTATCCCAGGTTGGACAGAAGGTGTTCAGCTAATGCCAGTGGGTTCTAAATTCAAATTTGTTATCCCGCCAGAGCTTGCATACGGTGACCAAGACACGCCAAGCATTCCAGCAAACTCAACACTTGTATTTGAAGTTGAGCTACTAAAAGTTGAGAATGACAAAGCTGAGCAATAAGAACGAGCTGAGCTAAGTTATTGAAAAAGGTCCGTTTAACGGGCCTTTTTTGTTCTAGGTCACTAGTTGGTGAGTTTGCTAGGTTGCGTTTCAAATTTTCTGATAAACTTACACCAATTTGTTGATTTTTCGCTCGAAGGCTTATGACAACTACAGAAACAATAAATGCGGAGATGTTGCTCGAAATGGAATCGGTTAACGTGATGCCATTTACTGAGCACGACAAAATCATCTTGAGATCTTACGAAGCGGTCGTGGACGGTATCGCGAGCCTGATCGGTCCGTTTTGTGAAATCGTTCTTCACTCTCTGGAAGACTTAAATACCTCTGCAATCAAAATCGCCAATGGCGAAAACACCGGCCGCCAAGTAGGTTCGCCTATTACTGACTTAGCGCTAAAAATGCTGAAAGACATTGAAGGCTCTGAGCGTAATTTCTCACGTTCTTACTTCACACGTGCCAAAGGCGGCGTACTAATGAAGTCAATCACTGTTGCGATCCGCAACGGTGAAAATCGCGTAATTGGTTTGCTGTGTATCAACGTCAACCTTGATGCGCCATTTTCGCAAGTGTTGCAATCTTTCATGCCAACGCAAGAAGCGAAAGAAGCCGCTTCATCGGTGAACTTCGCGAGTGACGTAGAAGAGCTGGTGGACCAAACCGTTGAACGTACGATTGAAGAAATCAATGCGGATAAATCGGTATCGAACAACACTAAGAATCGTCAGATCGTGATGGAGTTGTACGATAAAGGCATCTTCGACATCAAAGATGCCATCAACCGTGTTGCCGATCGTCTTAACATTTCAAAACACACCGTGTACTTATACATTCGTCAACGTAAAACCGAGGACGAATAAGCGTGGGTGGATTAACTTACACGCTGGTGGTAAATGGCTCTGTTTACGGCAGCCAATCGGCACGCAGCGCATACCAATTCGCACAAGCAGTCATTGAACAAGGGCATACTCTGGTGAGTGTGTTCTTTTATCAAGATGGTGTGACCAACGGTACTGCGTTAAGTGTGCCAGCTAATGATGAGTTTGATTTGACTAAAGCATGGCAAGGTCTCGCTAAAGAACATGATGTGCGTTTGGAAACGTGTGTCGCTGCAGCGCTGCGTCGTGGCATCATTAGTGAGGATGAAGCCACTCAACATGGTTTAACACAAAACAATCTTGCAGAAGGTTTTGTACAAGCAGGTTTGGGCAGTCTAGCCGAAGCGATGTTAACCCAAGACAGAGTGGTACAGTTTTGAGTCAGTTAACTTATCTATTTCGAAGCGCACCGCATGGCAGCGCAGCTGGTCGCGAAGGCGTTGATGCGCTTTTAGCGGCTTCCGCGTATTGCGAAGATATCACCGTGATCTTTATCGGAGATGGCGTGTATCAACTTCTGTTAGGGCAAGAACCTAGTGGTATCTTAAGCAAAGATTACGCGCCGATGCTCAAGTTATTCGATCTATACGACATCGAACAGGTGTTTGTGTGTTCAGAATCATTAGCGCAACGAGGATTGGCTCAAGCTGATCTCGTTATAGATGCTCAAGCACTCAGCCTTGAGCAAGTAAAAGAAAAACTGCAGCAAGCTGGCAAGTTACTGTCATTCTGAGGACGCTATGTTACACATCATCAAAACTGTTTCAGCCTTAGAAGATGCATTCGCATTGTATAGCGAACAAGATGCTGCCTTGCTGATTGAAGATGCCGTCTACGCCGCAAATCCACAGCACAAGGTGTTTAGCCATGTAAAACACGCCACTGTGTTCGCATTAGAAAGCGATATTCAAGCGCGTGGAATGGCAAATCGTATCAGTCCATCAGTGACTGTTGTAGACTACGTTGGCTTTGTCGAATTGACGGCAAAACACGATAAATCTCTCACCTGGGATTAATACACCTTTCCTGTCGATAAAGCTTTACGGATGAATTGCTCTAATTGAACAAAAAAGATCCGTATATTTCTTGACACACCTCTCACTGCTGCATAGAATTTTGCGTCCCTAACTGCCAATGGTGGCTAGGGATAGATTTTTCACAAAGCTTACTTTCAAGTAAATCAGGAGCTAGTTAATGGCAACTATTAACCAGTTGGTACGTAAGCCACGTGCAAAGCAAGTTGTTAAAAGCAACGTGCCTGCACTAGAAGCGTGCCCACAAAAACGTGGTGTATGTACTCGTGTTTACACTACTACACCTAAAAAACCTAACTCAGCACTTCGTAAAGTTTGTCGTGTACGTCTGACAAACGGCTTCGAAGTTACTTCGTACATCGGCGGTGAAGGTCACAACCTTCAAGAGCACTCAGTTGTTCTAATCCGTGGTGGTCGTGTTAAAGACCTTCCAGGTGTGCGTTACCACACTGTTCGCGGCGCACTAGACTGTGCTGGCGTAAATGACCGTAAACAAGGTCGTTCTAAGTACGGTGTGAAGCGTCCTAAGTCTTAATGGATTCCGTTAAGTAAGGCCAAACACTAAATTATTTTTAATTTTTTGAAAAAACTGAAAAGTTTTGGATAAAACCTGAAGAAGACAACGGAGATAAATCCATGCCACGTCGTCGCGTCATTGGTCAGCGTAAGATCCTTCCAGATCCAAAATTCAAATCTGAATTGCTGGCAAAATTCGTTAACATCCTAATGGTTGACGGTAAAAAATCTACTGCAGAGAAAATCGTTTACACTGCACTAGATTCTATGGCTGAAAAGTCTGGTAAAGACCACTTAGCTATTTTTGAAGAAGCTCTTGAAAACGTTCGCCCAGCGGTAGAGGTTAAATCTCGCCGTGTTGGTGGTTCAACTTACCAAGTTCCTGTAGAAGTACGTCCGGTTCGCCGTAACGCACTTGCTATGCGTTGGTTGGTTGAAGCTGCGCGTAAGCGTGGTGAAAAATCTATGGCTCAACGCCTAGCTGCTGAAATGCTAGACGCGTCTGAGAACAAAGGTACTGCTGTTAAGAAACGTGAAGACGTTCACCGTATGGCAGAAGCGAACAAAGCGTTTGCACATTACCGTTGGTAATACCTTTTCAGTGCTGCAAGGTTCCTTGCAGCACTTCTTTAGTTCCTATGCCTATGCTAGGAACTATTGCTATATCTAGGGGATAGCATTTTTTAGCTATAGCAATAGTCCCTATCTCTAAGTTAAGAGGATTCAATCGTGGCTCGCAAAACTCCTATTGAGCACTACCGCAATATCGGTATCTGTGCTCACGTAGATGCAGGTAAAACAACCACTACTGAACGTATTTTGTTCTACACTGGTCTGTCTCATAAAATCGGTGAAGTTCACGATGGTGCAGCAACCATGGACTGGATGGAGCAGGAGCAGGAACGTGGTATCACTATCACTTCAGCTGCGACGACTACTTTCTGGCGTGGTATGGAAGCACAGTTCCCTGAGCATCGCGTAAACATCATTGATACTCCAGGACACGTTGACTTTACGATCGAAGTAGAGCGTTCTCTTCGTGTACTTGATGGTGCAGTGGTTGTGTTCTGTGGCTCGTCTGGTGTTGAACCTCAGTCTGAAACAGTATGGCGTCAAGCTGACAAATACCACGTTCCTCGTATGGTATTTGTAAACAAGATGGACCGTGCAGGTGCAGACTTCCTACGCGTTGTGGATCAAATTAAAAACCGTCTTGGTGCGAACCCTGTTCCAATCCAACTAAACGTTGGTGCTGAAGAGGACTTCCGTGGTGTTATCGACCTTATCAAGATGAAGATGATCAACTGGAATGATGCCGACCAAGGCATGTCGTTTACTTACGAAGACATTCCAGCAGACATGATCGAGCTTGCTGAAGAGTGGCGCAATCACATGATTGAGTCTGCAGCAGAAGCAAGTGAAGAGCTGATGGACAAGTACCTTGAAGAAGGTGAATTGACCGAAGCTGAGATCAAACAAGCTCTACGTACTCGCACACTAAACAACGAAATCGTACTGGCTACTTGTGGTAGTGCGTTCAAAAACAAAGGTGTTCAAGCGGTACTGGATGCAGTAATCGAATTTTTGCCATCGCCATCTGACGTACCTGCAATTAAAGGTGTTGACGAGAAAGATAACGAAATTGAACGTCACGCAGACGACAATGAACCGTTCTCAGCACTGGCGTTCAAGATCGCGACAGACCCATTCGTGGGTACGCTTACTTTCATGCGTGTTTATTCTGGTGTTGTTAACTCAGGTGACGCGGTTTACAACTCTGTAAAAGAGAAGAAAGAGCGTTTTGGTCGTATCGTTCAGATGCATGCAAACAAGCGTGAAGAAATCAAAGAAGTTCGCGCTGGTGATATTGCTGCTGCTATCGGTCTGAAAGATGTAACGACAGGTGACACACTGTGTGACCAGAACCACAAAGTGATTCTGGAGCGCATGGAATTCCCTGAACCAGTTATTCAGATCGCTGTAGAACCTCGTTCTAAAGCAGACCAAGAGAAAATGGGTATCGCGCTAGGTAAACTGGCTGCGGAAGATCCATCATTCCGCGTAGAAACGGACGACGAAACAGGTCAGACTCTGATCTCTGGTATGGGTGAACTTCACCTAGATATCATCGTTGATCGTATGAAGCGTGAATTCAGCGTTGATTGTAACGTTGGTAAACCTCAGGTTGCTTACCGTGAAACCATTCGTGGTAAAGCGGAAGTGGAAGGCAAGTTCGTTCGTCAATCTGGCGGTCGCGGTCAATACGGTCACGTATGGGTCAAACTTGAGCCTTCAGAACCTGGTGAAGGTTTCGTATTCGTAGACGAAATCGTGGGCGGTGTGATTCCTAAGGAATACATTAGTTCGGTAGCGAAAGGTATCGAAGAGCAAATGAATAGTGGTGTTCTAGCGGGTTACCCTGTCCTAGATATTAAAGCTACACTATTTGATGGCTCTTACCACGATGTAGACTCAAGCGAGATGGCGTTTAAGATCGCTGGCTCGATGGCATTCAAGAAAGGTGCACTAGAAGCACAACCTGTGATTCTAGAACCAATGATGAATGTCGAAGTAACCACTCCGGAAGATTGGATGGGTGACGTTGTTGGTGACCTAAACCGTCGTCGCGGTATGATCGAAGGTATGGATGAAGGTGTGGCTGGTCTTAAGATCATCCGTGCTCAAGTTCCACTATCTGAGATGTTTGGTTACGCAACTGACCTACGTTCTGCAACTCAAGGCCGTGCGTCTTACTCTATGGAGTTTAACGAGTACGCTGAAGTGCCGAAAAACTTCGCAGATAAAATTATTGCAGAGCGTGGTTACTAATTGACGATTGAACTACAAAAAGTTTACGACTTTTTGCGAGATCAAGCCGTCCAAATATTGCGCTAACGGGCGTTGGCGCATAAAATAACAATTTCTGGCGCGTCGTAGATCAATAATGATCACGGCGAATCATAACTAGGAAGGAACACGATCGTGTCTAAAGAAAAATTTGAACGTACGAAACCGCACGTTAACGTTGGTACTATCGGCCACGTTGACCACGGTAAAACAACTCTAACTGCTGCTATCTGTACTACTCTAGCTAAAGTGTACGGCGGTGAAGCGAAAGACTTCGCATCTATCGATAACGCTCCAGAAGAGCGTGAGCGCGGTATCACAATCGCAACTTCTCACGTAGAGTACGACACTCCAAGCCGTCACTACGCGCACGTTGACTGTCCAGGACACGCTGACTACGTTAAAAACATGATCACTGGTGCTGCACAGATGGACGGTGGTATCCTAGTTGTTGCTGCGACAGATGGCCCAATGCCACAAACTCGTGAGCACATCCTACTAGGCCGTCAGGTTGGTATCCCATACATCATCGTATTCATGAACAAATGTGACATGGTTGACGATGAAGAGCTACTAGAACTAGTAGAAATGGAAGTTCGTGAACTTCTATCTGAATACGATTTCCCAGGTGATGATCTACCAGTTATCCAAGGTTCTGCACTAGGCGCACTAAACGGCGAAGAGCAGTGGGAAGCGAAAATCGTTGAACTAGCTGAAGCTCTAGATACTTACATCCCTGAGCCAGAGCGTGCGGTAGATCAGCCATTCCTAATGCCTATCGAAGACGTATTCTCAATCCAAGGTCGTGGTACAGTAGTAACTGGCCGTATCGAGCGTGGTATCCTAACAGTTGGTGACGAAGTTGCTATCGTAGGTATCAAGGATACAACTACTACAACATGTACTGGTGTAGAGATGTTCCGTAAGCTTCTAGACGAAGGCCGTGCAGGTGAGAACGTTGGTGCACTTCTACGTGGTACTAAGCGTGACGAAGTTGAACGTGGTCAAGTACTAGCTAAGCCTGGTTCAATCACTCCACACACTAAGTTCGAATCAGAAGTATACGTACTGTCTAAAGAAGAAGGCGGTCGTCACACTCCTTTCTTCAAAGGTTACCGTCCACAGTTCTACTTCCGTACAACTGACGTAACTGGCGACATCTCTCTACCAGAAGGCGTAGAAATGGTAATGCCAGGCGACAACATCCAAATGGTTGTTGAGCTAATCGCACCAATCGCAATGGACGAAGGTCTACGTTTCGCTATCCGTGAAGGTGGCCGTACAGTAGGTGCTGGTGTTGTTGCTAAGATCTTCGAATAATTCTTAACGAATTAAACGAAATCTTGCACTCTTCTTCTTTTTGAAGAAAGCGCATCAAGAAAAGGGAGGCTTCGGCTTCCCTTTTTCGTATTTGTTTTTTATTTAGTTATAAGCACAAACTGAAGGTGCTCCCTTCTTGTTTTAAAAAAACAACCTCTTACTTGAAGTATGTTTTTTCTGATTCGCAGTTCCCTCATAAGTGATTGATCCTCTCTTTCCGAACAAAAACCTATATAACGAAATGTTCTCAATACTTCCTCAATACGAGTGGTAACAATAACTATTCTCGTTTATATTCTTGTCTTCGGTTTTTATTAGAAAGGTTTTTATATGTACGTTTGTCTTTGCCATGGCGTCTCCGACAAAAAAATTAGGAAGTTGGCGATAGATGAGGGTGTAACTGATATTCGAGGCATTAAGAGATGCACGGCTTTGGGGAGCCAGTGTGGTAAGTGCATTAAGCAGGCGAAAGAAATCCTAGCAGAAACACATTACACCGAATTAAGACAAGCTAGTTAACTACCTCATCGCTTTTTGAGGATTACTTGGTCTCTTTGACACCTTCTCATTTGCTTCTAAAGTTAATAGAAGCCAAATAGGAGGGCTTTGTCATGAAAGGCGATCCAATCATCATCCAACATCTCAATAAAGTGCTCGGTAACGAGCTCATCGCTATCAATCAATATTTTCTTCATGCTCGTATGTATAAAGACTGGGGGTTAAAGCACCTGGCCGATAAGGAATACCACGAGTCGATTGATGAAATGAAGCATGCTGACCACCTTATCGAGCGGATCTTGTTCTTGGAGGGATTACCGAACCTTCAAGATCTTGGAAAGCTAATGATTGGTGAAGATACTAAGGAAATGCTCGAATGCGACCTTAAACTGGAGATGGCGGCCATTCCTGATCTAAAAGATGCGATTGCCTATGCCGAAGATATTCGCGACTATGTTTCGCGTGATTTGTTTCAAGATATTCTCGAAGATGAAGAAGAGCATGTGGACTGGCTTGAGACCCAACTTGGCTTGATTGAAATGTCAGGCATTGAAAACTACCTTCAAGCTCAGTATGTCGATGAAGAGTAACGAACATACTGACGCATTGTTCAAAAAGAATTCATATCATAAAAAGAGCACCTGACCAGAAAATCAGGTGCTTAACACACTTATCTGGTCTAATCTCTTTTATTATCGGCTTTTTAAGGATATTGCTCGCAATCTTACCTATGAAGATTGATTTCTATCCTTTAGAATTTATGCCCCCTTACCTAAAAATAACAAAGAGAAACGATCCATGTCTGAAGACAATCGCCAAGCAGCCACCCCAGAAGAAGAACATCGCCAAAAAGCTCTGGATTACCATGCTTACCCAACCCCGGGTAAAATCGCTGTCGAATTAACTAAACCAGCAGAAACTGCTGGTGACCTTGCTCTAGCATACAGCCCTGGCGTGGCTGAGCCTGTACGTGAAATCGCACAAAACCCTGACAACGTGTACAAGTACACAGCGAAAGGCAACATGGTTGCGGTTATTTCAAACGGTACCGCTATTCTTGGTCTAGGTAATCTTGGCCCACTTGCCTCTAAGCCTGTAATGGAAGGTAAAGCGTTACTGTTTAAGCGTTTTGCTGGCCTTGATTCAATTGATATTGAAGTGAAGCATCGCACGATCGACGAGTTCGTTGATACGGTTGCGAACATTGCTGACACTTTCGGTGGTATCAACCTTGAAGACATCAAAGCACCAGACTGTTTTGAAATTGAAAAGCGTTTGATTGAGCGTTGTGACGTACCAGTATTCCACGATGATCAACATGGTACGGCTATCGTGACAGCTGCAGGTATGCTCAATGCTATCGAGCTGCAGGGTAAGAAGCTTGAAGATTCAACGATTGTTTGTCTTGGTGCTGGTGCTGCAGCCGTTGCGTGTATGGAGCTGCTTATCAAGTGTGGCGCAATGCGCGAGAAGATCTACATGCTGGATCGCAAAGGGGTGATCCATACTCGTCGTGATGATCTGAATGAGTACAAGCAACTGTTCGCAAACAATACAGACAAGCGCACACTAGAAGATGTGATCGAAGGTGCAGACCTATTCCTAGGTGTATCTGGTCCAAATCTATTGCCACCAGAAGCGTTGAAACTCATGGCTGACAAGCCAGTTGTATTTGCTTGTTCGAACCCAGATCCTGAAATCAAACCTGAGCTAGCACACGCAGTGCGTGATGACTTAATTATGGGTACTGGTCGCAGTGATTATCCAAACCAAGTGAACAACGTATTGTGTTTCCCTTTCATTTTCCGTGGTGCGTTAGATGTACGTGCGAGTGAAATCAATGACGACATGAAGCTGGCAGCAGTTGACGCAATTCGTGCATTGGCAAAAGAGCCTGTGCCTGAATCGGTACTAAAAGCTGCAGGTGTTGAGAAGCTAGAATTTGGCAGCGACTACATCATTCCTAAGCCAATGGATCCACGTCTGCTACCTCGCGTAGCAAAAGCGGTAGCTCAAGCGGCAGTAGATTCCGGTGTTGCTCGTATTGAGATGCCAGAAAACTACATGGCAGAGTAATTTACTCAGCCACATTGAACACAAAAATGGGACGCATTGACGTCCCATTTTTTATATCTCCAAAAACTGCCCCCGGCGCAGCTTCTAAAGCGGATGAATTTGTAAGCAATTATTCTTCGTCAAATGCTTCGAATTCGATACCCATCGCCGTCATTAACGCTTTTGCTTCAGTTGGAATGTCATCCGGTCTGTCTTTACGAAGGTCTTCATCCGTTGGTAATGGCTGACCTGTATATGCGTGCAGGAATGCTTCACATAGTAGTTCGCTGTTGGTTGCATGGCGTAAGTTATTGATCTGACGACGTGTACGCTCATCAGTCAGCACTTTTAAAACTTTTAGCGGGATAGAAACGGTAATTTTTTTTACTTGTTCGCTTTTTTTACCGTGCTCAGCATATGGGCTAATGTATTCACCATTCCAGTCAGCCATTGCACACCTTCATTTATGTAATAAGTTGAAAATTAATATAGGTGCTGATTTTAGCCGCATTTACTGCCACAAGCAAAGACATATGGACGTCTAGAAGTGTTGACGTCTCATTTTTTGACAAGTAAAGTGAACAGAACAGTTAAGGAAGAGTGTTGTTCAGATAGATCTGACAAATTAGATATAGCGCATTCCTATTTAGAAGTCATCACCTGTGAAAGGATACACCCATGAGCACCCGCAAGCCTGCGACCATTGCTGTACGCACTGGTATCGAATCAGACAGCCAATACCACGCTGTTGTTCCACCAATCTACCTTTCAACCAACTATGGTTTCCCTGCTTTTGGTGAAGTCCCTAAATACGATTACACGCGTTCAGGTAACCCAAACCGTGGTTTGCTAGAGAGTGCGTTATCAGAGTTAGAGTCTGGCAAAGGCGCAGTGGTGACTAACTGCGGTACTTCCGCACTTAACTTGTGGGTATCGGCTTTTCTTGGGCCAGATGATCTGATTGTTGCACCGCATGATTGCTATGGTGGCACATACCGTTTGTTCAATACACGAGCTAACAAAGGCGACTTCAAAGTGCAGTTCGTTGATCAATCGGATGAGCAAGCTCTAGAGGCTGCACTAGCGAAAAAGCCAAAGCTTATTTTGTTAGAAACTCCATCGAACCCTTTAGTTCGTGTGGTTGATATTGCAGCGGTATGCGAAAAAGCCAAACAAGTGGGCGCTTTGGTTGCGGTAGACAATACCTTTTTGACACCGGTGTACCAAAAGCCTTTGGAGCTCGGTGCTGATTTTGTTATCCACTCAACTACAAAATACATTAACGGTCACTCGGACGTGATTGGTGGTGTGGTGATCACCAAAACAGAAGCGCACGCAGAAGAGCTTGCATGGTGGGGAAACTGTATTGGCGCCACGGGTACGCCTTTCGATAGTTACATGACGTTGCGTGGGATCCGCACTTTAGGCGCCCGTATGCGAGTGCACGAAGAAAGCTCTCAACACGTACTCAACTACCTACAACAGCAGGCTTTGGTCGCGAAGATTTACCATCCGAGCTTGCCAGATCACCCAGGTCACGAAATCGCGAAAAAGCAGCAGTCGGGTTTTGGGTCTATGTTGAGCTTTGAATTTGCAGGCTCATTTGAGCAACTTAAAGTGTTTGTTAAAGAGCTCGAACTGTTTTCTCTTGCAGAGTCGCTTGGTGGCGTGGAGAGTTTGATTTGTCACCCCGCATCTATGACGCATCGAGCCATGGGAGAAGAGGCGTTAGCGGAAGCGGGCGTGTCGCATCAGCTGCTTCGTCTGTCTGTGGGTTTAGAAGATGCACAAGACCTGATTGCCGATCTCGATCAAGCCTTTGTAAAAGCTGCTCAGTAATAGGAGAACTAAAAATGAGTGTACAACGTCAGTTACATAAATTTGGTGGCAGCAGCTTAGCAAACCCTGAATGTTACTTACGTGTGGCCGATATTCTTAAAGAATACTCTGTCGAGAATGATCTGGTGGTGGTATCTGCCGCGGGGAAGACCACTAATCGCTTGATCGAGTTTCTGGAAGGTTTAGACAAAGATGGCCGTATTGCGCATGAAGCACTGCAAGGCTTAAGACAATTCCAGTCGGAGCTAATTGAATCTTTATTAGAAGGCGAGGTGCAGACGCAATTGCTCGCTTCTTTGCACGATGAGTTCAGTACCTTAGCCGAGCTGGCTGCGCCACTGACGGATGCGCAAAAAGCGGCAGTGTTGGGTCACGGTGAATTGTGGTCTTCACGTTTATTGGCTGCCTTGCTTTCACAACAAAATGTTCCTGCG
Organism: Vibrio sp. RC2502; assembly: GCF_054850435.1. Classification (NCBI taxonomy): domain Bacteria; kingdom Pseudomonadati; phylum Pseudomonadota; class Gammaproteobacteria; order Vibrionales; family Vibrionaceae; genus Vibrio; species Vibrio sp. RC2502. Next base: position 2,967,273 of record NZ_CM141453.1, on the reverse strand, counting down.
GTCGCACAAGATGCACGTGCATTTTTACGTGCAGAAGCCGGTACTCAGCCTGAAGTTGACCGTGCGCGTTCTTATCCCCTGATTAAGGAGGCGTTGGCGCAGCACAGCCACAAACGTGTCATCATCACCGGATTTATGGCGCAAAATGAGGCAGGAGAAACCGTGCTGTTGGGGCGGAATGGCTCGGATTATTCCGCAACCGTAATCGGAGCTTTGGCGGAAGTGACAACCGTAACCATTTGGAGTGATGTTGCTGGCGTTTACAGTGCGGATCCTCGTTTGGTGTCGGACGCATGTCTGTTGCCTTTACTGCGCTTAGACGAAGCGAGTGAACTGGCCCGCCTTGCAGCGCCGGTTTTGCATAGCCGTACGTTACAACCTGTCGCGCAAAGCACGATGGACTTAAGCCTCAAGTGCAGTTATCAACCTGAATCGGGGTCAACACGTATTGAGCGTGTACTTGCTTCTGGGCGTGGAGCGAAAATCATCACTTCTTTGGATGAGGTATTGTTGATTCAATTGTCCTTTAGACATGGTCATGACTTCAACAAAACCCAAAGTGATGTTTTAAAGTCTCTTCAACGTGCGCAACTCGAGCCACTCTCTTACGAAGCCCAAGCCGATCAGCAAAAATTACGCTTAGCGTACACCACAGAGATTGCGACAGGTGCGCTGAAGTATCTACAAGATCTTGCGGTTGAAGCTGAAATCAAACTCAAAGAAGGCTATTCACTTGTGGCCGCTGTCGGAGCGGGCGTAACGAAGAATGCCAACCATTGTTTTGGTTTTTACCAAAAATTGAAGCACGCACCAGTTGAATTTGTTTCTGAAACTGAATCAGGTTTAAGCCTAGTTGCGGTACTGCGTCGCACCGATACCGAAGCATTAGTGCTGTTGATTCACAGCCAGTTATTCCAAGCGCAAAAGCGCGTAGCGGTAGCGTTATGTGGCAAAGGCAATATCGGTTCTAGCTGGTTAAATCTATTTGCGACTCAGAAAACAGAACTCGAAAAACGCCACGGTATGAGCTTTGACTTAGTCGCCGTCGTCGATAGCCAGACATATTGGTTTGCTGAAAAGGGTATCGATGCGGCGGCGGTTGCCGACAAGTTTGATGATGAAAGTATTGAGAACGATGGGACGTGGCTGAGTCGGTTGGGCGATTTACAAAGTTATGATGAAGCCGTGGTATTGGACGTGACCGCGAGCAAAGAGTTGGCGCAACGTTATGTTGATATCGCCCAACAAGGCATCCATTTAATTTCTGCTAACAAAGTTGCAGGCTCTGCCGACAGTCAATACTACCACCAAGTGCAAGATGCATTCGTGAAAATCGGTCGCTACTGGCTCTACAACGCGACGGTTGGGGCAGGGTTACCTATCAACCATACCGTGAGAGATCTGCGTGAAAGTGGTGATGAGATTGTGGCGTTATCCGGAATCTTCTCGGGAACACTTTCTTGGTTGTTCCAGCAGTTTGATGGCTCGGTGCCGTTTAATGAGTTGGTCGATTTAGCGTGGCAACAAGGATTAACAGAACCGGATCCGCGTGCTGATTTAGATGGTTCGGATGTCATGCGTAAACTGGTTATCTTAGCGCGTGAGTCTGGTCTGGATATTGAACCGGACAGCGTAAAAGTGGAATCACTGGTACCTGAAGAGCTGCGCTCTCTGAGTTTGGATGAGTTCTTTGATAATGGCGCACTGCTCAGTGAGATTCTTCAAGAGCGTCTAACCAAAGCACAAAGAGATGAGCAGGTGCTTCGATATGTGGCGCGCTTAGAGAAAAATGGCAAAGCGACGGTGGGCGTAGAAGCATTACCGCGCGAACATGCGCTGGCTAACTTGCTGCCATGCGACAACATTTTTGCGATTGAAAGTAAATGGTACAAGGACAACCCTTTGGTGATTCGTGGCCCAGGTGCAGGACGCGAGGTGACCGCTGGTGCAATCCAATCGGATCTCAACCGCTTAGCTGGATTATTCTAAACTTTGCGAGATACCTAAAAACCCTGGAATTCATCCGGGGTTTTTTATTCCTTCCTCAGTGCCATACTTAAAATAAGATTCGCCATTTTCAAACGTTGTTATGAGTAAATAGCAGATGCGAATTAACTTGAACTATCCTCATTATTAACGCGAGAAAAATTCATAATCACAAGGTTGACATTAAATAACATTCAATACATTCTGTAGACATATAGACGTCTAAACGTCGATTCAAGGATTTTGATTTCGTGGCGGAGTGCCACAGGGAGAGTAAGATGGGATACACGCACGCAGGCCATATCGACGCCTTAAACCAGAATATCGCTGAGTTGTCAGATAACATTAATGTCTCGTTTGAGTTTTTTCCGCCAAGCAGTGAAAAGATGGAAGAAACGCTGTGGAACTCTGTGCATCGTCTCAAAACGCTCAAGCCTAAATTTGTTTCGGTAACATACGGAGCAAACTCTGGTGAGCGTGATAGAACTCACTCCATTATCAAGGAAATCAAAGCAGAGACTGGCTTAGTTGCTGCGCCTCACCTCACTTGTATCGATGCAACACGTTCAGAGTTGATTGAGATTGCTGATGATTACTGGAATAACGGCATCGAAAATATCGTTGCGCTGCGTGGTGATATCCCACCTGGTGGCGGTGCTCCAGATATGTATGCTTCGGACTTGGTTGAGCTACTAAAATCTCGTCACGATTTTGATATTTCTGTGGCGGCTTTTCCAGAAGTACATCCAGAGGCAAAAAGTGCTCAATCGGATCTGCTAAACCTAAAACGTAAAGTGGATGCTGGTGCAAACCGTGCCATTACTCAGTTCTTCTTTGATGTGGAATCTTATCTGCGTTTTCGTGACCGCTGTGTTGCGGCGGGAATCGATGTAGAAATCGTACCGGGTATTTTGCCAGTTTCGAACTTTAAGCAAGCCTCACGCTTTGCGGCGCAGAATAACGTTAAAGTGCCAGGATGGATGAGCAAACAGTTTGAAGGTTTGGATGATGATCCTGTGACTCGCCAACTCGTAGGTGCGAGCCAAGCTATTGATATGGTTCGTGTACTAAGTCGCGAAGGTGTAAAAGATTTCCACTTCTATACGCTGAATCGTGCGGAGATGACTTATGCGTTATGCCATACTTTAGGTGTTCGTCCTCGTGTAGCCGTAGAAGCGTAAATCCGATTTCAAAAAGACAAAAGGCTTGCCAAGTGGCAAGCCTTTTTCGTTGTCTCTAAGTAAAAGGAAATTAACCAATCACTTCAAGTTCTGTTAGGACTTCTTCTGCCCAAGTGATCCACGTTTCACGTAACAGTAGGTTACGACGAAGCGTTAGGCGCTCTAAACGAGCTTGTTTGTCCAAAGTTGAAGGCGTTGCGTAGTAAGCCGCTTCAATTTCTTTGTAGTGAGAAACCAGTTTACGAGACTCTTCAACAAGTTCTGCTAGTTGATCACGGAAAGGTGTTGATGGTTGAACAGCACAAGCCATAAGTTTCGCTGAAAATTCATCACGAACGGTTGGGTGTGCAGTTGGTTGATCAAACCATTCTCCAAGAGCGCTACGGCCTGCATCTGTGATGGAGTAAACCTTACGGTCTGGTTTGCCTTCTTGAGGTTCTAGTACGCAAGTAACCAGCTCTTTCTCGGCCATTTTATTTAGCTCACGGTAAACTTGTTGGTGGCTTGCTTTCCAGAAGTAACCGATGCTAGCAGAGAATTCTTTAGTGATATCGTAACCGGTTGCGTCGCGAGTGCTAAGAACAGTTAAGATTACGTGTGGTAATGACATGTCTTCAATCCAAATGGTCAATAAACTTGTAAACAAGCTACTTACACTTTCAGCTGCGCTCTTACTGGCGCTTGAGTTTTTTAATGTATAAGTAGCACCAACAAAGTTGGTCCTGTCACCTTAAAGCCGTTTATCACCTAGAGATGGGGATCCCCATCAGGGCTGGAGCAGGTATGATTGGATTTATGAGCTCTCAGCAGGCAAGTAGTATATAAATAATAAGCATGAAGTGGAATACTAGGGCAAAATTACCCTGAAAAACTAACATAATACTCAATAGAGTTATTTTGTAGTTAATAATTCTAATTTGTTGGTATTTTATGGGTTTTTTGTGGTGTAAGTATCTGGTTATTTGCTGCGCAATTATGTGGTTGGAAGTTATGAATATAAGAAAGGCTGAGTATGAACTCAGCCTTTTGTATTACGAATGGTTATTTTTAACCCGTATTACGCATACCTGCTGCAATACCCGCGATGGTCACCATCAGAGCCTCTTCAAGGTTTGCAGACGCCTCTTCTGTTTGACGAGTACGGTATAGCAATTCAGCTTGAAGCATGTTCAATGGCTCTACGTAGATGTTACGTAGGCGAATTGATTCTTGGCCCCATGGGTCGCTTTGCATTAGGTTTTCGTTGTTCTCTACGTTCAGTACGGACTTAATATCACGTTGAAGTTGTTCACGCAGTCGGTCACCCAATGGTTGAAGTTGAGGTTCAACTAGGCGTTGGTCATAGTAGCGAGAGATTTCCATGTTGCACTTGGTGTACACCATCTCAAGCATACCTAGGCGAGTTGAGAAGAACGGCCATTCGCGACACATTTCTTCTAGCAGCGCCTGATGACCTTTGTCTACTGAGTACTGAATAGCTTCACCTGCGCCTAACCAAGCCGGAAGCACCAAACGATTTTGGCTCCACGAGAAGATCCAAGGAATTGCACGTAAGCTTTCTACACCGCCATTTGGATTACGTTTCGCAGGGCGTGAACCAAGCGGTAGTTTGCCTAGCTCTAGTTCAGGCGTCGCTTGACGGAAGTATGGAACAAAATCTGGTTCGCCACGGACGACGCCACGGTAAGCTTCACAGCTCACTTCCGACAGGACTTCCATCAAGTCGCGCCATTCTTGTTTTGGCTCTGGTGGTGGCAGTAGATTTGCTTCCAAAATGGCGCTTGCATACAAGTTGAAGCTGTTTACCGCAACATCTGGTAGACCCAGTTTAAAGCGGATCATTTCGCCTTGTTCTGTTACGCGTAACCCGCCTTTCAAGCTCTTTGGTGGTTGAGACAGCAGAGCCGCGTGTGCAGGTGCACCGCCGCGACCAACGGTGCCGCCACGACCATGGAACAGAGTCAGCTCAACACCTTCGTCTTCTGCCACTTTAACTAGAGATTCCATAGCATGGTACTGAGCCCAGCCTGCCGACATGACACCCGCATCTTTTGCGGAATCAGAGTAGCCGATCATGACCATTTGGTGGTTTTGAATAAAGCCACGGTAAAGGTCGATACTCATTAGCTGCTTAATGACCGATTCCGCATTATTCAAGTCGTCTAGAGTTTCGAACAGAGGACAAACATCCATACGGTAAGGGCAGCCCGCTTCTTGCAGTAATAGGTGCACAGCGAGTACGTCTGAGGCGGTACGAGCCATTGAGATGACGTAAGCACCGAACGCTTCGCGCGGTTGCAGAGCGATGATCTTACAGGTGTCTAAAACCTCTTTGACAGGCTCTGATGGTTCCCAATCGCGTGGCAGTAGCGGACGTTTAGACGCAAGTTCATTGGTGAGGAAAGCAATTTTATCTTGCTCGCTCCACTGTTCGTAATCACCAATGCCGAGGTATCGAGTCAGCTCAGAGAGTACATCTGCGTGGCGCGTACTTTCCTGGCGGATATCAAGACGAACTAGGTGAACGCCAAACGCTTTCACACGACGCAGCGTATCTAGCAACGAGCCGTCAGCGATGACGCCCATGCCGCACTCATGCAGTGATTGATAACACGCGTACAGAGGATCCCAAAGCTGTTCAACTTTTTGTAGCGGTGCTTTGACTGCCAGTTTTTGACCGTGGATCTTCGCATCAAGAATATCTTTGGTTTCATTGAGCAGAGCACGTAGTTGTTTCAGGATTGCGCGGTATGGTTCATGTTGATCTTCACCAGCAAGTTCACGAACTTGCTCGTTAGAAACGGTCATCGAGAGTTCGCTGATCAATTCATTGATGTCATTGAGATAAAGGTCAGCGGCTTTCCAACGAGACAGAAGCAGTACTTCACGCGTTACGCTATGAGTAACGAACGGGTTGCCATCACGGTCCCCCCCCATCCAAGAAGAGAAATGCACTGGACGAGCATCAATTGGTAAACCTTCACCTAGGTAAGACTTCAGACGATCATTCATTTCACGTAGGAAATCTGGCACTGCTTCCCACAGTGAGTTTTCTACTACGGCAAAGCCCCATTTCGCTTCATCCAATGGAGTAGGGCGTTGTTGACGAATCACGTCAGAATGCCAGCTTTGTGCGATAAGTTGCTCTAAGCGACGCTCTGTTTTTTTGCGTTCTTTAGAAGACAGGTCGCTGAGTTCTAGCTTGGATAAACACTCGTTGATCTTGACCAGTTTATTGATCATGGTGCGGCGAGTGATTTCCGTTGGGTGCGCGGTTAATACCAGTTCAATATTCAAATCACGTACCGCTTGAGCCGTATCGAGTTTGCTAACATCGTTTTGTACCAGTTTTGAAAACAGCGAGTTGATCGCGTCTGGTTCACAGATGTGCTCTTCACAGTGGCGTGAAATGGTGTGGTATTGCTCGGCAATATTGGTGAGGTTTAGAAATTGGTTAAACGCACGGGTGACTGGCGTTAGTTGCTCATCGGGTAGGTGTTTGATTTCTTCTATCAAGCTTTCCCTGTCTGCTTGATTACCTGCTTGAGCCGATTTGGATAATTTACGAATGGTCTCCACTTTCTCGAAGATTTCTTCGCCGTGGGCATCGCGAATCGTGTTACCCAGTAAGTGGCCTAACATGCGCACATTGCTTTTAAGTGCGGCGTATTTCTCGTTCATTGTCGTCCTGCCTCGTAAAAAAACTACATCCATTGTCCTTGTTAAGACTCCAATCTAGCGAAAAGCACCAGTTCTAGTCAAATAAAGCAGACTAAGTTTGCAATTATTCGGCGTCTCTCCTGATTTAGAGCAAAGTTTCGACGGGCATAGAATTAAAAGTGAAAATTAATTACAAAATAACAAGTTAAATTCGTGTTAACGGTGCATAAAACCTTGTGCTTTGAGAGCCAAAATATGCAGCTCATCGGAGCTGCATAAAGGCTTTTTTTAAACTCAATCAACAACAATACTTAACCATCGCCTTTGAGAGCACATCAATGGTTGGGTCGATAAAATCAAAGGAGAGAAACTCATCTGGTTGGTGCGCTTGTTCGATAGAACCAGGGCCAAGTACCAGAGTCGGACACAGTTGCTGCAAGAAAGGCGCTTCCGTGCAGTAGTTGACGGTTTGCGAACTGGTTTGACAGATCTCTTCAACACCATCGATAAATGGATGATCGTGCTGACATTCATATCCTGGAATTGGCTCATGCAACGGTACGATGTCGATTCGTCCCGGCCATTTAGCTTCTACTTCTTGTAGTGCGCTGCGCAGCATGTTTTCTAAACCGTCCAAACTGATGCCCGGCAATGGGCGAACGTCATAATGCAACTCGCAACAACCACAAATGCGGTTGGCACTATCACCGCCATGGATATGGCCTAAGTTCAACGTTGGACTAGGGATGGCAAATCCTGGGTGGTGATACTCTTTAATGAGTTTGTCGCGCAGTTGCATCATCGCAAACAATACTTCATGCATGATTTCAATCGCGTTGACGCCCAAAGCTGGGTCAGAGGAGTGGCCGGATTTACCGGTAACCCGAATCGCATTGGCGACATGCCCTTTGTGACCACGAATAGGAACTAAGCTAGTGGGTTCTCCAATGATGCAGTAATCCGGCTTGAACGGCGCGCTCGTGGTGAAGTGTCTTGCACCGAGCATGGTGGTTTCTTCATCACAGGTGGCCAATACGTAAAGCGGCTTGTTTTGCTTGCTCCAATCCACTTTTTTTACTGCTTCATAAATGAAAGCAAAGAAGCCTTTCATGTCTGCCGTACCCAGACCGTAGAAGCGGTTGTCTTTCTCAGTGAGCTTATGGGGATCAAAGCTCCAGCGTCCTTCATCAAATGGCACGGTATCGCTGTGCCCAGCAAGCAAAAGACCGCCTTCGCCTTCGCCCATGCGTGCAATCATATTGTGTTTGCCTGATTCGACTTCGATCACCTCAACGTGAAAACCAAGATCTTTAAACCAAGTGGCGAGTTTCTCGATCACTTTGGCATTGCCTTGATCCCAGCTTGGATCAGTCGAGCTGATCGAAGAGGTACTAATGAGTCCTTCATAGACCTCTAGAAAAGTTGGTAATTGCATGGATTCTTCAATTCTCCTATTGACAGACAGAGCACAAAAATGTAAAACACATATTAACTCATATTTAATGAATAAAAAATCAAAATAAAGCTAATTTTAAATATGAATAATCATTTTGAGCTTTAAGTATATGGATGTCACACAATGCTAAAAACCACAATTATCGGAGCCAGCGGTTACACCGGCGCAGAGTTAGCGTTCATGGTTAATAAACACCCACAACTCACGCTATCAGGTTTATACGTTTCCGCCAACAGTGTCGATGCAGGAAAAACCATTGCACAGTTACACGGTAAATTGGCGAACGTGGTCGATATGGTGGTGAATGCGTTGACCGATCCAAAGCAAGTCGCGCAAGACTCTGATGTGGTTTTTTTAGCTACGGCTCATGAGGTCAGCCATGATCTTGCTCCTATCTTTCTCGACGCTGGATGTCAGGTCTTTGATTTGTCCGGCGCGTTTCGTGTCAAAAGCGATGGCTTTTACGACACCTTTTACGGCTTTGAGCATCAATTCAACAACTGGCTAGATAAAGCGGCGTATGGCTTAGCGGAGTGGAACCAAGAAGAGATTAAAAGCGCTCCTTTAGTTGCGGTAGCTGGCTGCTACCCAACGGCGTCGCAATTGGCAATTAAACCACTACTTGTCAGTGGCTTGCTGGATACTCAGCAATGGCCAGTCATTAACGCGACAAGTGGTGTCTCTGGCGCAGGGCGTAAAGCCTCAATGACCAACAGTTTTTGTGAGGTCAGCCTTCAGCCTTACGGTGTATTCAATCATCGCCACCAACCAGAAATTGCCCAGCATTTAGGATGTGATGTGATTTTTACTCCTCATCTTGGCAACTTTAAACGCGGCATTCTTGCTACTGTCACGATGAAGTTGGCGCAAGGTGTAACGGAGCAACAAGTTGCTCAAGCTTTTGAACAAGCTTATCAAGGTAAGCCAGCCGTGCGCCTCAAAGGTGATGGCATTCCACGTATTCAGGATGTTGAAAATACCCCTTTCTGCGATATTGGCTGGAAGGTGCAAGGCGAACACATCATTGTGATTTCAGCCATCGACAACCTACTTAAAGGTGCATCGAGTCAAGCGATGCAGTGTTTAAATATTCATTACGGTTACCCAGAACTGACAGCGTTGCTGTAGTCGTTGAAAGAGGGAAAAGCAATGACGCAAACCAATCAAGCTCCTTTAGTCATTAAGCTAGGCGGTGCGGCTCTATCTTGCACTCAAACCTTAAGCCAACTGTTTGGTGCCATCGCGGCATACCAGAAGTCGGCGCAGCGACAAATCGCCATCGTTCATGGCGGTGGCTACTTGGTGGATGAGTTGATGGCGAAACTTCAACTTAAGACCGTAAAGAAACATGGTCTACGTGTGACGCCATACGATCAAATTCCAGTCATTGCCGGTGCGCTGGCAGGAACGGCAAATAAGTTACTGCAAGGTCAAGCGATTGCCGATGGTTTGAATGCGGTGGGCTTGAGCCTAGCGGATGGTGGCCTTTGTCATGTCGAAGAGTTAGATCCTGAATTAGGCGCGGTGGGCAAAGCGACGCCGGGTGACTCAAGCCTACTTCAAGCGATTTTAAATACGGGCGCACTGCCTATCATCAGCTCTATTGGTCTCACGGCTGAAGGTCAAATGATGAACGTGAATGCGGATCAAGCAGCGGTTGCCGTTGCGGGTGCTTTGGACGCGGAGTTGGTGCTGTTGTCAGATGTAAGCGGTGTGTTAGATGGCAAAGGTCATCTGCTTAAAAGCTTATCTGAGAAAGAAGCCAATGCGCTGATCGAAGGCCAAGTGATCACTGATGGGATGATCGTCAAAGTGAAAGCTGCTCTCGAAGCCGCAAACGATCTTGGTCGTCCGATAGAAGTGGCGACGTGGCGCTACCCAGAAAAACTCACGCAGTTATTTGCTGGTGAAAGTATTGGAACCCAGTTTCTGCCTCAATAAGCGGAAGCAAAACAGTTAAAGAATTCAACATTAGGAAGTGGTTGGCACTGACCGCCGAGCGCAGCGCCAGTTAAGTTTGGAGAAAAAACATGAGCAAAGTGAACATAAATAAAGTGGTAGTCGCATACTCAGGCGGTCTAGATACTTCAGTAATCATCCCGTGGCTAAAAGAGAATTATGACTGTGAAGTCGTCGCTTTCGTGGCCGATGTAGGTCAAGGTGCTGAAGAGCTCGAAGGCATCGAAGCGAAAGCAAAAGCATCTGGCGCATCAGAGTGCTACATCGCTGACCTAAAAGAAGAAATGGTGGCAGACTACATCTATCCAACACTAAAAACCGGTGCTTACTACGAAGGTAAATACCTGTTGGGTACATCAATGGCGCGTCCTATCATTGCTAAAGCGCAGGTTGAAGTTGCACGTAAAGTGGGCGCGGACGCATTGTGTCACGGCTGTACTGGTAAAGGTAACGACCAAGTGCGTTTCGAGGGGGCATTTGCTGCGTTAGCACCAGATCTACACGTTATCGCTCCATGGCGTGAGTGGGATTTAGTGAGCCGCGAACAATGTCTGGATTACCTTGCAGAGCGTAACATTCCTTGTTCAGCGTCTCTAACGAAGATTTATTCACGTGATGCGAACGCATGGCACATTTCTACTGAAGGTGGTGTGCTAGAAAATACATGGAATGCACCAAACGAAGATTGCTGGGTCTGGACCGTTGACCCTGAACAAGCGCCAAATGAAGCTGAATACGTTACGTTGAAAGTCGAAAAAGGTGAAGTTGTGGCAGTGGATGGTGAAGCGATGACACCATACAACGCGCTAGTTTACTTAAACGAAAAAGGCGCAAAACACGGTGTGGGTCGTATTGATATCGTAGAGAACCGTTTGGTGGGAATGAAGTCTCGTGGCTGTTACGAAACTCCGGGAGGTACCATCATGATGGAAGCTCTGCGCGCAGTTGAACAATTGGTGCTAGACAAATCGTCATTCGAGTTCCGTGAAGAACTTGGTCTAAAAGCCTCTCACCTTGTGTACGACGGTCGTTGGTTTACACCGCTATGTAAGTCGATTCTTGCTGCCTCAGAAGAGCTAGCACAAGACGTTAATGGCGAAGTGGTTGTTAAGCTATATAAAGGTCAAGCAACGGTAACGCAAAAACGTTCTGACAACAGCTTGTACTCAGAAGAGTTCGCTACTTTTGGTGAAGATGAGGTTTACGATCAAAGTCATGCTGGTGGCTTCATCCGTCTTTACTCGCTATCAAGCCGTATTCGTGCATTGAACAGCCAAAAGAAATAATCACTCCCCATCTCGGATTGAATAAAGACCTGCCAATATATGGTGGGTCTTTTTATTATCCAAAGAGTCTTAAATTAACCTCAGTGAATATATATGTAAAAATATTGAATTTATACTTTATTTTTATATTAAATTGCCGTAACGTTGGCGTATAAGAAAAAGTGAGCAAATGACCACCGATTTCGTCATCACTCATTAGACACGTTAGAGTAAGCAATAGTCATCAGGAGAGACGCAATGGCATTATGGGGCGGAAGATTTACCCAAGCGGCAGATACCAGATTCAAAGAGTTCAACGATTCGTTGCGTTTCGACTACCGATTGGCTGAGCAAGATATCGTAGGCTCAATTGCGTGGTCTAAAGCATTGCTTTCGGTTGGTGTATTATCAGCAGAAGAGCAGCAAAAGCTCGAGCTCGCTTTAAATGAGTTGAAACTCGAAGTGATGGAAGATCCGCATCAGATTTTACGCTCTGATGCTGAAGACATTCACTCGTGGGTGGAACAGCAGTTGATCAGCAAAGTCGGCGACTTAGGTAAAAAGCTGCACACTGGTCGTTCTCGTAACGACCAAGTGGCGACCGACTTAAAGCTTTGGTGTCGTCAGCAAGGGCAGCAACTTCTTATTGCACTTGATCGTCTACAATCGCAAATGGTGCAAGTGGCGAAACAACATCAAGGTACGGTTTTGCCTGGTTATACTCACTTACAACGTGCTCAGCCTGTGACGTTTGCTCATTGGTGTTTGGCGTATGTTGAAATGTTTGAGCGTGATTACTCACGTCTGAGTGATGCGCTGCAACGTTTAGATACCTGTCCGTTAGGCTCTGGCGCATTAGCTGGTACTGCTTACCCAATTGATCGTGAACAACTGGCGCATAATCTTGGTTTTCATCGTGCTACGCGTAACTCACTCGATTCGGTATCGGATCGTGACCATGTGATGGAACTGATGTCTGTCGCTTCTATTTCTATGCTGCACTTGTCACGTCTCGCGGAAGATATGATTTTCTACAACTCAGGTGAGTCGAACTTCATTGAGTTGGCAGATACAGTGACGTCTGGCTCGTCATTGATGCCACAGAAGAAAAACCCAGATGCGCTGGAGCTCATTCGTGGTAAGACTGGTCGCGTGTACGGCGCACTTGCTGGCATGATGATGACAGTCAAAGCCCTGCCACTGGCGTACAACAAAGACATGCAAGAAGACAAAGAAGGTTTGTTCGATGCTCTTGATACATGGAACGACTGTATGGAAATGGCAGCGTTGTGTTTCGATGGTATCAAGGTTAATGGCGAACGTACGTTAGAAGCTGCGAAACAAGGCTACGCCAATGCCACAGAATTAGCGGACTACTTGGTCGCGAAAGGCATTCCTTTCCGAGAAGCGCATCATATTGTCGGTGTAGCTGTCGTTGGCGCGATTGCCAAAGGTTGTGCACTGGAAGAGCTGTCACTGCAAGAGTTACAAGAGTTCTCTGACGTCATCGACAACGATGTGTACGACATCCTAACGATTGAGTCTTGTCTAGAAAAACGTAGCGCGCTTGGTGGCGTGTCACCAAAACAAGTCGCTTATGCCGTTGACCAAGCGGACAAGCGTTTGGCGCAGCGTGATAGTTCGGCCGTCAAAGTGCGTCCTGCACGTTTAACGGATATCGAAACGCTTGAAGGCATGGTTGCGTACTGGGCGAATATGGGCGAAAACTTACCTCGTTCTCGTAATGAACTCGTTCGCGACATTGGCTCCTTTGCCGTTGCTGAACATCACGGTGAAGTGACTGGTTGCGCGTCTCTGTATGTGTATGACTCTGGACTTGCGGAGATTCGCTCGCTCGGTATTGAGGCGGGTTGGCAAGGCCAAGGGCAAGGCAGCGCGATTGTGAACTATTTGGTGGATAAAGCACGTCAAATGGCGATTAAGAAAGTCTTCGTACTAACACGTACGCCAGAGTTCTTTATGAAGCAGAGTTTCTTGCCAACATCTAAGTCTCTGTTGCCAGAAAAAGTGTTGAAAGATTGCGACCAATGCCCGCGTCAACATGCCTGTGATGAAGTGGCGTTAGAGATCAATTTAGTTGAACAGATCATCCAACGCAGTCATGTCGCATAGAATATTGATTTTGTTAGTATTTAAACAGATATCGTTAGAGAACGATCATTTACATAAGTTTTTGCTAAAAAAATCGAAAAAACTTTGAACCTTTGAGAGGAAGCTCGGTCTATTAAAGTACCACTGCTTTTTCTTAGAAGAATCTAAGAGAGCCCCAGAATCGAGATTGATTTTGGGGCTTTTTTCTATCTGTCATTTGTGGTGATCCTCTCCATTCTGTTTCCCGCGACGACGCTGCCACGGCAAGATGACAAAACGCATCCATAAGTGCAGAAACAATAAAATGTTAAATGCAAAGCCCGCAAAGATCAGGGCGATCGATTCAATGCTTTGTGGATGATCGCGAAAAGCAAACCACCAAATGATCCAACACACAACTGAAAGTACGGTCAATTGATCCATGCATCGTTGACAACGACCGATCTTTTTCCAAAACCAATGTTCTTGGCAGCTACGACAAGCCATGATGTTTACCTCAATTCAACTTGCCCAAGATTAGCAGAAGATGAATAGGCTTTACCATGTGCGCTTGTTAGGTGATTCGAACCCAAAAATGGAAAATTAGCTTTGATGAAATTCTGTAGCACGTTACTGGTGTATGGTGCCGCGTCAGCCAGAAAATAGGAAAAGATAATGTCGACAGAACTGAGAGTAGCACTAGGGCTTGCCGGGGGATTTTTCACCATTGGGTTCACCGCGATTGTGCTAGTGAGTCGTTATGCGATGATGTAATCCATGAAACTCTAGTCCAGAAAAAAGCCTCGTATCTGCGAGGTTTTTTGTATTTGGCTTGGGAATAGAAACGAGACGTCATGATGAACAAAAAATGTTGTATTTAAAATCGTTGATTCAGGTAGTAGAACGATTTAAGAACTAAGAACTAAGAACTAAGATTTGAGCGGGAAGAACCAGGGTGGCCTCCGAGTCAAAGACGCCGGAGACCGGGGGGGGGGAGGCTATGGACAGGTTAGCCTAGGTAAGTTTCTAGCTCTTCGCTACCACCGATGTGTTTACCGCCGATGAATACTTGCGGGACGGTCGTACGGCCTGTAATAGCACGAAGACTGACGGAAGTTGCATCTTTCCCCAAAATGACTTCTTCATATTGAAGACCGTGATCAATCAAGTGTTGTTTGGCTTTCATACAGAAAGGACAACCAGGCTTGGTAAATACAGTGATCGATTCCTGAGTTCTGTACTCTGGTGCGATGTAGTTCAGCATAGTGTCTGCATCCGAGACTTTGAACGGATCTCCTGGCTCATTTGGCTCGATGAACATCTTCTCAATCACGCCATCTTTTACCAACATGCTGTAACGCCAAGAACGTTTACCAAAACCGATGTCATTTTTGTCCACGAGCATGCCCATGCCATCGGTGAACTCACCATTACCATCTGGAATAAAGGTGATGTGCTCGGCTTCTTGGTCGTGTTTCCAAGCGTTCATAACGAATGTGTCGTTTACCGAAATACACAAAATTTCATCAACACCGTGTTCTTTGAACACAGGGAATAGCTCGTTGTAACGAGGTAAGTGGCTAGAAGAACAAGTCGGTGTAAACGCTCCAGGCAAACTGAATACGATCACGGTTTTGCCTTTGAATAGATCATCCGAGGTAACGTTCACCCAAGTATCACCTTGGCGAGTCGGGAAAGTAACCTGTGGTACGTTTTGACCTTCTTTAGATACAAACATATTGATTCCTTTAAAATATTCGAGTGAAGCGTTTAGAGCGTGACTTGTCGTTTGGCTCTGGTTCGTTTTGTTGAGCCCATTATTGTAAAAATCCTTTGATAGCTCTAATCGTTTGATGCTATGGTTTTGATAGACATTGACTATCATCAAATAGAAGCGAATCGTGTGTTATGAATATTCGGGATTTTGAGTACTTAGTCGCACTGGCGGAGCACAAGCATTTTCGCAAAGCGGCAGAGGCGTGTTTTGTCAGTCAGCCAACGCTTAGTGGTCAAATACGTAAGCTGGAAGATGAACTCGGCACGGCATTGTTAGAAAGAAGCAGCCGCCGAGTGTTGTTCACCGACTCTGGCTTACAGCTGGTGGATCAAGCTAAACGCATTCTGAGTGAGGTGAAAACCTTTAAAGATATGGCCAGCGGACAGAGTGGGGCGATGACCGGTCCAATGCACATCGGTTTTATTCCGACAGTTGGCCCGTACTTATTGCCTAAAATTCTTCCACAGCTGAAAGAAGAGTTCCCTGAGCTTGAGCTGTTCCTGCATGAGGCTCAAACTCATCAATTGGTTCGCCAGCTAGAGGAAGGGAAGCTGGACTGCTTGGTATTGGCTTCTGTGGCGGAAACTGCCCCATTTAAAGAGATTGAAGTGTACAACGAACCGCTTAGTGTTGCTGTACCATGTGGTCATGAATGGGCACAGCTCGACCAGGTTGATATGTTAGAGCTCAATGGGAAGACCGTGTTGGCTTTAGGTGATGGGCATTGCTTACGCGACCAAGCGTTAGGTTTCTGCTTTGCGGCAGGAGCAAAAGATGATGAGCGCTTTAAAGCCACCAGTTTAGAAACTTTGCGTAATATGGTTGCTGCGGGAGCGGGTATTACTTTGTTGCCTCAGCTTTCTATTCCAGCCGAAAAACAAAAAGATGGCGTTTGCTACATTCCTGCCGTCAACCCTACGCCTTCACGCAGCATTGTTTTGGCGTACCGCCCTGGCTCTCCGTTGCGTGCTCGTTTTGAAGCATTAGCAGCGAAAATCAAAGCAATTCTAGAGTCGCAGCCATCTTCTATGGCTGCTTAACGTTATAAAAAAGGGGAGAGCCAACGCTCTCCCCTTATCTTTTCTTTCGTTTGGTTTAGAACAACTCTTCCGTTGTGCCACCAGAACCGCTTGAATAAATGCTGTCTTCGAGGCTGTTACCAACGTATTCGGTTGGCTCTGTGCCTTTCTCAAAGTATTCAAACATGGACGTGCTATCCACTTTATGAGTCAGCAGACCGCTGTTGCGATCGATGCGAACGCGCACGATGTCATCTGGAATATTCTTGCCTTGTTCTGGCTTGCCTTCCAATGCCACTTGCATAAAGTCAATCCATGCTGGTTCTGCTGTTTTCGCACCTGATTCAGCACCAGATACTTGGCCTTGACCCAAATTGCTGTTCACCGTCGTGCGGCCTAACGCGCGTGAGTGATCATCGAAGCCCACCCATGCAATAGCAACCACGCCCGGACCATAACCGTTGTACCATGCGTCTTTTGAATCGTTAGTCGTACCAGTTTTACCACCAATATCACGACGCTCAAGTTTTTGCGCACGCCAGCCGGTACCGTTCCAGCCAGTTCCTTCACGCCAGTTGCCGCCACCCCAGATGTTGCTGTACATCATTTCACGCATCAAGAATGCGTTTTGTTCAGAGATCACTTGTGGTGCGTATTTTGGTTCATCATTTTCTAGTGCGTTCTCTGGAGCTTGGCCATCAACGGCAACATCTTGCTCACCGAACTCACTGGCAAAGCGATCCATTTCTGGTTGTGGGCTCATTTGTGGGCAATCTTGATGACAAACGCTCTTAGGGTTGGCTTTAAACAAAACTTCGCCAAATGCATCTTCAACGCGTTCTACGTAGAACGGCTCAACATAGTAACCGCCGTTTGCAAAAACCGAGTAACCTTGCGCCACTTTCATTGGCGTTAAGCTACCCGCACCCAAGGCGATAGTTTCTGAGCGAGGCACTTCGTTGATATCGAATCCAAAGCGAGTTAGGTACTGACGAGTTTCATCCAGACCCACTTCACGTAAGGTACGAACCGCCATTACGTTTTTCGATTGCGCTAAGCCAATGCGAAGGCGAGTTGGACCACCGTAAGTTGGAGGTGAGTTCTTTGGTCGCCATGCTGAGCCTGAACCTGCGTCCCATTTGTTGATTGGCGCGTCGTTGATCAGAGTTGCTAACGTTAGGCCTTTATCGATAGCGGCTGAGTAAATAAATGGTTTGATACTAGAACCAACCTGACGCACGGACATGGTTGCGCGGTTAAACTTGCTGTGAACAAAGTTAAAACCACCTACCAGTGACAAAATGCCGCCATTTTCAGGATTCATCGCGACAAATGCGGTGTTCGCGCTAGGCACTTGGCTTAGCTTCCAGCTGCTTTGAGTGTTGCCATCTTCATCGGTCGTCGTTAGCTCGCGAACCCAAATTTGTTCACCTGCAGCTAAAACCTCTTGTGCAGATTTTGGTGTTGAACCTTGACGGTTATCGGTGAGGAATTTGCGTGCCCAGTTTATGCCAGTCCAAGGGATGGTTTGTGCGTCGTTATTTTTCACAACAACTTGCGCCGTTTTGCCTTCCACTTTTGTCACGACAGCAGGGTAAAGATCGCCGTAAGTTGGCTGGCCTTTTAGATGCTTCTCAATTTGTTCTGCATCCCAAGCGGCTTCCCCTTCTTTCCACAACACTTTTTCTGCGCCGCGGTAGCCATGACGCTCGTCATAAGCCATTAGGTTGTTTACCGCAGCCTTATTGGCAGCGTCTTGCAGTTTAGAGTCAACCGTCATATAGATATTCAAACCCGACGTATACGCTTTCTCTTCACCGTACTCTTTTACTGCCCATGCACGTGCAAGTTCGGCAACGTAAGGCGCAGACACTTCAATTTCTGCACTGTGGTAACGAGCGATGATTGGTTCGTTACGTGCTTCATCGAATTGTTCTTGCGTAATGTACTTTTCATCGAGCATACGCATTAGCACAACGTTACGACGTTTTGTTGCACGTTCTAGCGAGTAAATTGGGTTCATGGTTGAAGGGGCTTTTGGCATCCCCGCCAGTGTCGCAATTTCACTAAGCGAGAGCTCATTTAAGCTCTTACCAAAATACACCTGAGCTGCTGCACCAAAACCGTATGAGCGATAGCCAAGGAAGATCTTGTTAACGTAAAGCTCCATGATCTCTTGTTTGCTCAGCAGTTGCTCAATGTGAATGGCAATGAAGATCTCTTTGATCTTACGCATTAGTTTCTTCTCGTTAGATAAGAAGAAGTTACGCGCTAGCTGCTGAGTGATGGTACTCGCCCCTTGCTTTGCTGAGCCGGAAAGAGCAACCACGACAGCTGCACGAGTAATACCGATTGGATCGATACCAGGGTGCTCGTAAAAACGGCTGTCTTCGGTGGCGATCAGTGCGTGAATTAGGTCTTGAGGAATTTCATCGTAAGTAACAGGAATACGACGCTTTTCACCAAACTGTGCGATCAGCTTCCCGTCTTGACTAAATACCTGCATAGGTGTTTGTAATTCAACGTCTTTTAGAGTTGCAACGTCTGGCAATTCAGGCTTCACGTACTGATAGAAGCCAAAAATTGTGGTGACTCCAAGAATTATGCAAATCAATGTTAAAAATAATAAACGCTTTATGAACTTCACCGGAGAATCCCTGATTGGTTGAGGCTGTGTAACGGCAAACCCTTGTACTCTTAGGTCAAAAATTTAGCACATAGAGATATTAACTCTTATTTGGGTGCTAATAACAACCTTTGCGCGAAGAAATTTCGGAGCGAGAGTAGAGATGGATAAGCTAATCGTTACCGGCATAGATATTGGCCATAACAGCCTCAAAGCCGTAGTACTTAAACCCATTGGCGATCAATACGCCTTATTGGGTTACAAAGAAATATTACTTAAGGAAGGTATTGTCGCTGAAAATAACACTATAAATCATCAAGAAATTGTAAAGACCCTAAAGCAGATGAAAAAAGAGCTGCCTTTTGGGGCCAAGCGAGTGGCAATTTCTGTTCCAGACAACTCAGTTATTAGCAAGAAACTGCAAATCGAACAAAGCCTTGATGAGAGCGAAATCGAGTTTGCGGTGGTACAAGCTTTTTCTCATCAATCTCCTTTTCCTGTGGAAGAACTGAGTTTGGATTTCGTACGCCTTCGTGCGGAAGAAGGGATGCGTGGAACGGACAGTTATCAAGTATTCGCTACGCGCAAAGATGTGGTTGAAAGCCGAGTTGAAGCGTTACAACAGTCTGGTTTAAAGCCTGTGTTGGTTGACGTGCACTCTCAAAGCCTAGGTCATATCTGGAAGCTTGCCGCAGAGCGTTTTCCTGAAAAAAACAAATACTGTTTGTTAGACATCGGCTCGTTAGCGAGTTCATTCACCATGTTTACCGAGCAAGGCGAACTGTTTCATAAGGAGTTTGCGTGCGGTATTCGTATCTCAATGGGGACGTCACAAGAAGACTTACTTTCTGATGATGCTCAAGCCAAAACGGAACAGTTCAATCGTCAAGTGGTTGAGCGCGTAAAACGTCAAATGCAGCTCTATACCTCGATCAACGGTTCGCAAAACATCAAAGGCATTTGGTTATCGGGCGAGGGGGCATCGACGCCAATGTTGGCAGAAGAGCTGTCGCATCAGTTGGCATTGGAGTGTGAGTTGTTAAACCCACTCGGACTGTTTGAAATGAAAGTGTCGAAACGCAAGCGCCGAGCGGCCGATTGGCAACATTTTTCGACGGCTGCAGGGCTGGCGGTGCGTGGCATTCATTGGTTAGGAGGTGTGCGTGCTGTATCGCATTAACTTATTGCCTTGGCGCGAAAATCAAAGGGAAGAGCATCGTCGTCGATTTGTCGGTTTAGTGGTATTGGGAGTCATGGTGGCGTTGGGGATTCAGTGGGGCGTTGGCAAATATTATGAGTACCAACAAGATCTTCAACAAGAGCGACTCGACTATCTAACAACGTACATTTCCGATCTAGATAAGCGGATAGAAGCGATGAAGATCGCGGAGCTTGAACACAGCAAAATCTTGGAACGCTTGAAAGTTGTGGAAGCGTTGCAAAATGGTCGGAATAAAACCACTGATTTTATGAACCTCATGCCTGCTGTTATTCCAGAAGGCGTGTATGTCGACAAGATCAAAATGAACGATCTAGAAATTGAAATCTCAGGTATTTCAGACAGTACTCCTCGGCTAGCAACCATGCTCGATAACATGGAACGTTCTGCCAAGCTACTGGACGTTGAAATGCACTCTATCGTGCACGGAAAAGCCCGTTTTGGTAAAGAGTTTCAGACCTTTAAAGTGTCCTTCATGTTTAACACGGTAGAAGAGAAGAAAGAGGGAAAACAACATGGTTAATTGGCAAGATCTAGAAATGGATGAGATTGCTGAATGGCCATTACTGCCTCAGCTTGTAGTGATCTGCCTGCTTGTTCTTCTTATCCAAGGGTTTGGTTATTGGTTTTACTTAAAGCCAGAAGAGGCTCGCTTGAACAATTTGATTCAAGAGGAGCAAACATTAAAAGTGGCATTGCGCATAAAAGCCAACAAGGTAGCTGCATTACCTCAGTTGCAATCTCAACTGGACGAGCTTACTACGCGTTATGAGTTGCTGTTGCAACAACTACCGGCACAAAAAGAGTTGGCCACAATGTTGGCGTCGGTAAACGAACTCGGTATCGACAACAAGTTAACGTTTACTCGCATCGATTGGGGAGAAAAGCAATCTGAAAACTTCCTGTATCGATTGCCACTAAATATCGAGCTAACAGGTGATTTCCACGATATCGGTCGTTTTTCACAGGCCATTGCCACATTGCCACGAATCATCACCTTTAAAGATGTGACTTGGCAGCGTGTCAGCCAAGAGAGTGAAACTTTGCACTTCCGAGTGAGAGCAAACACTTATCAGTTCAAGCCTGAGGAAAAGAAAGATGAGAAATAAATCTTTGCTGATGGTGTTGGTAAGCGCTCTATTGGTCGGGTGCCAGGCGAATGATGAATCATTAACGGATTTTATTCGTGGTGTTGAGAGTCAGGCGCGACGAGATGTGGAGAAGCTCAAACCTGCTGACAAATACATCGCAGTAGCGTATGCCCCAGAAGTGATGCGTGCTCCTTTCGAATTGCCCAAAGAGGCGACCATCGCGACTCAACCTGTGGCGAGAAAAGATTGTTGGCAACCGCCGAACCGAGCGAGATCTGGCAAGTTAGAAAAATTCCCACTCAGCCAACTTCGTTTAAAAGGAGTGATGGGTATGGGGAACACCGTTTCTGGTTTAGTACAAGCCCCGAATGGCACGGTTTACAAAGTGAAACCAGGTCAATACCTCGGGCGTAATAACGGTAAGGTCACCCATGTTACCCACTCCTATTTGTTGATTAATGAAACCTTGCCCGATGGTTTGGGGTGCTGGCAAAAACGTAAAGTTAAGTTGGCTTTGAGATAGATATAGCTGCATTTATTTTTGATATTGAGTAATGAAAATGAGACAAGGATTAACACGTACACCAAGGATGCTTACTGGGCTCTTCTCCTTATGGTTGTTTTTACTTCTAGCCCCTTTAGCAGCAGCAGAAGATGTACAGTCTAATGCGCTCAAGAGCATCGACTTTCGCACTAACAAAAGCAAAGATGCCGTGATTGTGGTGGAGCTTGCATCCCCGGCGGCTATTGTTGATGTTAAACGTGTTCAAGAAGGATTAAGCATTGATTTAATGAACACGTCGGTAAAAGACGAACAGCTTTACCTTCTCGACGTGAAAGATTTCGCGACGGTGGTGGAAAGTGTGGAAGTGTTCCGCGATACCTCCACCACACGATTAGTTGCGTATATCGATGAAGAATACACGCATGACTATCGTTTGACGGGGCGTTATCTTGAAATCACTGTCAGCAAGCTTAAACCAAATGAAAAAGTGCCAGACAAGAGCATCTTAGAAAAAGAAGGCAAGCTGATCTCGATTAACTTCCAAGACATTCCTGTGCGTAACGTTTTGCAGCTGATTGCAGATTACAACCAGTTTAACTTGGTGGTTTCGGATTCTGTCGAAGGCAACCTTACACTGCGTCTTGATGGTGTGCCGTGGCAGCAAGTTCTCGACATCATCTTGCAAGTGAAAGGGTTAGATAAGCGTGTTGATGGCAACGTGATTTTGGTCGCCCCGACCGATGAGCTGGATTTGCGCGAGAAGCAGCAGTTAGAAAAACAAAAGCTGACGGAAGAAATGGGTGAGCTTTCATCAGAAATCATCAAAGTCAATTTTGCTAAAGCTTCGGATATTGCAGAGATGATTAATGGTGAAGGCAACATTAGCATGTTGTCAGAGCGTGGCAGTATGACCATTGATGAGCGAACCAATTCGCTATTAATCAGAGAATTGCCAGAGAACATCGCCGTTATTCGAGAAATCATTGAATCGCTCGATATCCCAGTAAAACAAGTACAAATTGAAGCCCGAATTGTGACCATCAGTGAAGGTAACATGGACGAGTTAGGTATTCGTTGGGGCTTCACTTCTATTAATGGTAATAACACCGTTGGTGGCTCTATTGAGAACAACCTAGCGACAATCGGTTTGTACGAAGGTGGTGGTGACGGCGAAGGTGAAGAGGGGGGGGGTGGTGCTGGTATCGATGATTTCCTTAATGTGAATTTAGCCGCGACTAACCCGAATGCGGCGAGCATTGCGTTCCAAGTGGCAAAGTTAGGTTCTGATACATTATTGGACTTAGAGCTGTCTGCATTGCAGCAAGAATCAAAAGCAGAAATCATTTCGAGCCCACGATTGATCACGACCAATAAGAAGCCCGCGTACATTGAACAAGGTACCGAAATTCCTTATCTAGAATCTTCATCGAGTGGTGCAACGTCAGTGACCTTTAAAAAAGCGGTGTTGAGCTTGAAGGTGACACCGCAGATCACACCTGACAATCGTTTAGTGTTGGATCTGAGTGTGACCCAAGACCGACCTGGTAAGGTAGTGAAAACGGGCACAGGAGAGGCAATGGCAATTGATACGCAGCGCATTGGCACCCAAGTTCTGGTTAATAATGGTGAGACGGTTGTGCTCGGTGGTATTTTCCAGCACAGCATTACTAACTCAGTGGATAAAGTGCCATTGTTGGGCGATCTTCCGCTATTAGGCGCACTTTTCCGCCGAAGTTACGAAAACGTTGGTAAAAGTGAGTTGCTAATTTTCGTTACGCCTAAGGTCGTTATTCAGTAGTGGCTATCAAGTAAATAGGCGATTAGATCAAAAATAAAGTTGCATTAGTGGCACCATGCTTGGATAATTTCGGGTCTTATCACGAATTATCTGTGAGGAACTGGTGCCACAAGCCTTGTAGAACAGCGGTTTAGCTGTGTTTTCTTGTGGCGATCTTATTGAATCAATGTTGTAAATTACTGCTAAACATGGCTGAGAAACGTAATATTTTCCTTGTTGGCCCAATGGGCGCCGGCAAAAGTACAATTGGTAGACATCTAGCACAGCAACTGCATATGGAGTTTGTTGACTCCGATACAGTGATTGAAGAACGCACTGGTGCAGACATCTCTTGGGTTTTTGATGTAGAAGGTGAAGAAGGCTTCCGTAAGCGTGAAGAAGCGGTACTTGAAGATCTGACTCAAGAACAAGGCATCGTGCTGGCAACTGGCGGCGGCTCTGTGAAAAGCAAAGAGAACCGTAACCGTCTTTCTGCTCGCGGTGTAGTTGTTTACCTAGAAACGACAATTGAAAAGCAACTTGCACGTACTAACCGTGACAAGAAGCGTCCTCTACTTCAAACGGACAACCCTCGTGAAGTATTGGAGCAATTAGCTGAAGAACGTAACCCGTTATACGAAGAAGTAGCGGATTACACTGTTCGCACTGACGATCAAAGTGCAAAAGTGGTAGCCAACCAGATCGTAAAAATGCTAGAAGAGAGATAAGTACTTATCTTCTTTTAATTGGAGCACACCGATGGAACGGATTACGGTCAATCTAGCAGAGCGTAGCTACCCAATCTCTATAGGCGCCGGGTTGTTTGAGGACCCGGCGTACCTTTCTCAAGTTCTCTCAAACAAAAATACCAATCAAAAAGTCGTTGTGATCAGTAATGTCACAGTGGCACCTTTGTATGCCGATAAAATCCTTCATCAACTAAAACAACTTGGTTGTGATGCTTCGTTACTTGAGTTGCCTGATGGCGAGCAGTACAAAAACTTAGATGTGTTTAACCAAGTCATGAATTTCCTGCTAGAGGGAAGTTATGCTCGTGATGTGGTCATTATTGCCCTCGGTGGTGGTGTAATCGGAGATCTCGTCGGTTTTGCTTCAGCCTGTTATCAGCGAGGTGTGGACTTTATCCAAATTCCAACGACGTTGTTGTCCCAAGTGGATTCTTCCGTTGGCGGCAAAACGGCAGTCAATCATCCGCTAGGTAAAAACATGATTGGCGCATTTTACCAACCGAAAGCGGTGATCATCGATACCAACTGTTTATCGACGCTACCTGAGCGTGAATTTGCTGCTGGTATAGCTGAAGTGATCAAATACGGCATTATTTATGATGGTGTATTCTTTGATTGGCTGGAAGAAAATTTAGACCGTTTATACACGTTGGATGAAGACGCGCTTACCTATGCCATTGCACGTTGCTGCCAAATTAAAGCTGAAGTGGTTGCACAAGACGAAAAAGAGTCTGGAATTCGAGCGTTGCTCAATTTGGGTCACACTTTCGGTCATGCGATAGAAGCTGAATTAGGCTACGGCAATTGGTTACATGGTGAGGCGGTGTCTTCTGGTACGGTGATGGCGGCCAAAACGTCACTTCTGCGTGGACTGATTTCTGAAGAGCAGTTTGAGCGTATTGTGGCATTGTTGCGCAGAGCGAAATTGCCAGTCCACACACCCGACAGCATGAGTTTTGATGACTTTATCAAGCATATGATGCGTGATAAAAAAGTGCTGTCAGGTCAATTGCGCTTAGTTCTACCAACCGGAATTGGCAGTGCGGAAGTGATAGCCGATACTTCACAAGAAGTGATTCAGCAGGCTATTGATTTCGGTCGCAGTATTTAACCTTGTAATGACGCCATCTGGCGTCATTCTTGTTGTTTAAGAAGGTTATTAGATGAGTTTTGCTCACGTTCTGGAATTAGATTCTCAAACCGAGTTATTGGATAGATTGGAGTTGTTGACCAACTTTGGATCCAACCTTATTGCGATCAATGGCCCTGATGGGTATGGAAAATCTTGGCTGGCGCAACGATACCTTGAGTTGGGTGCGAGTAACAAAAATCAATGTTTGTTACTTTGCCATGCGACCCAAGATGACGTGCAGCGTCGCGTCCTCATCTTGAGTCAGCTGGTTTCCGATGCATTGTTTAATCAACAAGAGCCTTTACTCGACAGTCTAGAGCGTATTCTCGAAGGTGAGCCTTGCGATATTGCGATTGTTATTGATGACGCTCATTTACTTAGTGAAACGCTCGTTTCGGAGTTATGGACGTTAGTCTTAGAGGCGCATGAAAAGCCGAACTGGACGATCAACGTGTTGCTTTTTACTCAGTCTGGGCGTTTGGAGTCGGTCTTGTCTCGATTGAGTTATGGGCAAGAACTTAAGCCAGTTGAACTTGATATCGATATGCTATCCGAAGTGGAAGCGCGTCGTTTCTTCGAATCACTAGTGGTTAGGTACGTCGATGACGATGCGGAGAAACGTGTTCGAGATGCATTTAAGAAAGTCGACCCGATTCCGGGTGACATCATGGCATTAGGAGAGATGAAAGTGGAAAAAAGGATCATTATCCGTTCAATTGTCGGATCGCCACTCAACATCGCATTAGTGGTTTTGGTGCTACTGTTGCTGGCCGCTGGTGGTTATTGGTGGATGTTTAATCAGCCAAGCCCAGATGACAAAGCGCAGCAGATCACGGGAAGCATCGAGCAAACTGCCATTCCGACACTCACTGAGCCGACTCTTTCGCCATCAGAATCTAATTTAACCTCAGTGACTGACGGCTTGCCAAATGATGGCGATTTATCAGATGCGACTGACGATTCCAACTCATTGCCACCAACGGTGACAAAAGAAGTAGCAAGCGTCGGGAATGATGACACCCAGCAGCGTGTTGTGATTGAATCTGACGTGGTTGATGCTCTGTTAGAAGGTAAGCCTGAGCAAGCGAATACAGACAATATTAGAGCGTTAGTAGAAGGGGCTGAACCTCAAGCGAAAACCCAGTCAGAGACAAACTCTTCTTTGATTAAAGTGGTGAAGCCAAGCGATGCTGCATCAGAAGAGGTTGCGAAAACAGAGACGACATCAAGTAAACCTATCGTCAAATTCTCGTTTGCACGTGAAGAGCTAAAAGCGTTATCCCCAAGAGCGTACACCTTGCAGTTAGCAGCCATGACATCAATGGAAGATGTGCAAGCTTTTCTTGATGAGCATCAGCTGAATAACAAGGTACGCATTTATCCGACGGTTCGCAGTGGAACGGAATGGTACATCGTGACTTACCAAGATTATCCGACAATTCAAATGGCTCGAGACGCGGTAGAGAAGCTGCCAGATTCACTTAAGTCGGTGAGCCCATGGGCAAAATCGCTAGGCCAAGTTCATCGAGAAATTGATCGCGTGAAATAATCCTGAGCTTCGCTGAAAAATATGTTACATTCCGCAGCCTTAATTTTTGGTCGATAGATAGAGCAGTAGATGAAAAAGCAGCGAGCCTTTCTTAAATGGGCAGGAGGAAAATACGGACTGGTTGAAGACATCCAACGTCATTTGCCACCGGCTCGAAAGCTGGTTGAACCTTTTGTTGGTGCTGGCTCGGTTTTTCTTAATACCGACTATGACCACTATCTGTTGGCGGACATCAATCCCGACCTGATTAATCTCTACAACCTGCTTAAAGAGCGTCCTGAGGAATATATCTCAGAAGCGAAGCGCTGGTTTGTCGCCGAAAACAATCGTAAAGAAGCGTACTTAAGCATTCGTGCTGAGTTTAATAAAACCGATGACGTAATGTATCGCTCACTTGCATTCCTTTACATGAACCGCTTTGGTTTTAATGGTTTATGCCGCTACAACAAAAAAGGTGGCTTCAACGTGCCGTTTGGCTCTTACAAAAAACCTTATTTCCCAGAGGCGGAATTGGAGTTTTTTGCTGAGAAAGCCAAAAAAGCTACGTTTGTGTGCGAAGGTTATCCTGAAACATTTCGTCGTGCGCGCAAGGGCAGCGTTGTGTATTGCGATCCACCTTATGCGCCACTTTCAAACACGGCAAACTTCACTTCATACGCAGGTAATGGTTTTACGTTGGACGACCAAGCGGCACTAGCCGACATGGCAGAAAGAACGGCTACTGAGCGTGGGATTCCGGTGTTGATTTCAAATCACGACACAACACTAACGCGCCGCCTTTACCACGGTGCGGATTTAAGTGTGGTGAAAGTGAAACGCACCATTAGCCGAAACGGTAGTGGTCGTAACAAAGTTGACGAACTGCTCGCCTTGTTCAAAGCGCCGGAATCAGATAGCGCTGCTTCATAGTTCTGACACTATTTTCTCTAAATAGTGGATCTCCCCACTGGCTTCGGTAGAATTGCGCGCAAATTGGTTTGCTGTTTTGCTCGTCACTACTGAGGTCAGGTATGAAAGATTTTCTTATTGCTCCATCCATTTTATCGGCTGATTTTGCACGTCTAGGTGAAGACGTAGAAAAAGTACTCGCAGCGGGTGCAGATGTGGTGCATTTCGATGTTATGGATAACCACTATGTACCAAACCTGACTTTTGGTGCTCCTGTGTGTAAAGCGCTACGCGATTACGGTATCACTGCGCCAATCGACGTTCATCTAATGGTAAAACCGGTAGATCGCATCATCCCTGATTTTGCGAAAGCTGGCGCATCAATGATCACTTTCCACGTTGAGGCCTCTGATCACGTAGACCGTACTCTTCAGCTTATCAAAGAACACGGCTGTAAAGCGGGTGTGGTATTAAACCCAGCAACACCGCTTGCGCATCTTGAGTTCATCATGGACAAAGTTGACCTGATTCTACTGATGTCGGTAAACCCAGGCTTTGGTGGCCAGTCATTCATTCCTCACACGCTAGATAAACTTCGCGCTGTTCGTAAGATGATCGATGAGTCTGGTCGCGATATCCGTCTGGAAATTGATGGTGGTGTGAAAGTCGACAACATTCGTGAAATTGCTGAAGCAGGTGCGGACATGTTTGTGGCGGGTTCTGCGATTTTTGGACAGCCAGATTACAAACAAGTGATCGACCAAATGCGCACTGAGCTTGCTCAAGTAGAATAAGTGCTAAAAATAAGCGTTATAACGCTCTGATTTTAAAGGCTGCCACTTTGCTGGCAGCCTTTGTCGTTTCTGGCACGAGCCAAACAAAAATATCCCGCGCGCTGAGCAAATAATCACTTGCCTATTTTGCGGCCTTTCTGTACTATTCGTGCTCCTTAAACTCAGTCAATTTTCTTTAGTTCCTTGCTTCCTCTGGACGACTGAGCCATTTGTGGAAGCTGAATAATCCGTAAGGAGCAACCCATGCGTCATTACGAAATCGTATTCATGGTGCACCCAGATCAAAGCGAGCAAGTTGCTGGCATGATCGAGCGTTACACTGGTTCTATCACTGAAGCTGGCGGTAAAATCCACCGTCTAGAAGACTGGGGCCGCCGTCAACTGGCTTACCCAATCAACAAGCTTCACAAAGCTCACTACGTTCTAATGAACGTTGAAGCTGACCAAGCTGTAATCGATGAGCTAGAAACTGCTTTCCGTTTCAACGATGCAGTTCTACGTAACATGATCATGCGTACTAAAGCAGCGATCACTGAGCAATCTATCATGCTTAAGCAAAAAGAAGAGCGTGCTCCACGTCGTGAAGAGCGTTCTGAAGCTAAGCCTGAAGCTAAATCAGAAGCTGCTGAGTAAGTTTTGTTATGACCAACCGAATGGAGCTGAGCGGCACCATTGCCAAACCGCCCATTCGTAGTAAAAGCCCTGGTGGCATTGAACACTGTCGGTTTTGGTTAGAGCATCGCTCTACTGTTATCGAAGCTGATTTACCGAGACAAGTTTATTGTCGTATGCCGGTAGTCGTCAGCGGGCTTAGGTCACAAGCAATTACTCAGAATTTAGTACAAGGCAGTAACATTAAGGTAAGTGGTTTTGTCGCTTATCAGACCGGCCGAAATGGCGTTGGGAAATTAGTGTTACATGCCGACAATATTACTCAAATTTAAGATCAGGAGATAGCCCATGGCTCGTTTCTTCCGTCGTCGTAAATTCTGCCGTTTCACTGCAGAAGGCGTACAAGAGATTGATTACAAAGACGTAGCAACTCTTAAAAACTACATCACTGAAGCTGGTAAAATCGTACCTAGCCGTATCACTGGTACAAGCGCTAAGTACCAGCGTCAACTAGCACGTGCTATCAAGCGTTCACGCTACCTAGCTCTACTACCGTACACTGACAAGCATCAGTAATCGGTTCCGTTTATTAAGAAAGAGGATTAAGCAATGCAAGTTATTCTACTTGATAAAATCGGTAACCTAGGTGGTCTTGGCGATACAGTAAACGTTAAATCTGGCTACGCTCGTAACTTCCTTATCCCTCAGGGTAAAGCAGTTATGGCTACTAAAGGCAACGTTGAAATGTTCGAAGCACGTCGTGCTGAACTAGAAGCTAAAGTTGCTGAGCAACTAGCTGCTGCAGAAGCTCGCGCTGAGAAAGTTAACGCTCTAGAAGCAGTTGTTATCGCTTCTAAAGCTGGTGACGAAGGCAAACTATTCGGTTCAATCGGTACTCGTGACATCGCTGAAGCTATCACAGCTGCAGGCGTTGAAGTTGCTAAGAGCGAAGTTCGCCTTCCTGAAGGTGCTCTACGTACAACTGGTGAGTTCGAGATCAGCGTTCAACTTCACTCTGAAGTTTTCGCTACTGCGAAAGTACAGGTTGTTGCTGCTGAGTAATTCAGTATCAAGACGAAATACTAAAAAGCACCTCTTCGGAGGTGCTTTTTTTTGGTCTGAAATTGAGTGATAAAAATTGGAGATTAAAACGCGAAAAGCAGATTGACGGAGAACACACTGTCGGCTTTGCTTAATCCCTCTGGCACTTTATCGTGGTATTGACGCGAGTGAGCCAGTTTCAGGGCAATGTCTTCGGTAATGTCATTAGTGACACTGAGTTCGCTATCCACACGCGTATTACTTTTACCTGTAACGAGCGTGATATCAGCGGCAAAGCTCAAGTTATCCAGAGCGTGCCACGTAGTATTGAGGTTGCCACGGAAAATGCCTTCACGAACGATGTTAGGAAAGACGATATCGTCATCATCAATCTCATCCAAGTTCGGTTCCTGATAACGAAAACCAGGGCCAATCTCAGCTTCTAAGATAAAGTTTTCGGTGTAGGAAAACTGATAACCCAGACCGCCTGATAAGGTGTAATCTTTGAAATAGGCGCTATAGCGCGAATCAACGCCTTTAAAGCTACCATACAAGTAGGTTTTTGGTCCTAACTTGTAGTCACTTTGAACAGAATATGTCGATGAACGTTTGTCTTCTTCGCCGTCTTTGTACAGGTTGTAGTACTTCCATTCACCGTTTGAACGGTGCCTGCCAGACGTATATTCAGCACTCAAACGAGCATTCAGGGAACGAGAGTCCGTGTTACCTGTGTGAGCTTGATAGCCAAACTCTACCTCAGTTTGTAGAGGGTTGGGCACATCAATATTTTGCTCTGGCTGTACTGATTCTTCAGCGTACGATGCAGTCGTGCACAGTAAGCTCAAGCCAAGTAACCAGTATCGGGACACATCAACCTCGAACGTAATTAAAAAGGAGGGGCATGATACTGATACAGATATTTTGTTGGGTCAATGGTAGGTTAAATTTTATTAGAGCTGAATGGAATTCCCACTTATTGCTAAGGCGACACCTGCATCAAATCTTCCGCTTCAATTGTTTTATCTAAGGGTTATATGTTTTGATGAGAGGGGTGAATTTAAAACGTTTAGGCTAGCTATCGGCATGTTGATTTCTTAACAAGTAATTGTCGCTTCGGGGAAGCATCTTAGTTAACTTTAAGGTTATAATCGTGGGTCATTAGTAGTTATCGAGCAAAGTCATGGCGGAAAACAGAAATCGCAAACCTTCAGATAGTCAGGTCGACGCAATCAAAGTGCCACCTCACTCACTAGAAGCAGAGCAATCAGTGATTGGTGGTCTCTTACTGGACAATGAACGTTGGGATACCGTTGCTGAGCGAGTTGTCGCCAGTGATTTCTATAGCCGTCCGCACCGTCTTATTTTTGAAGGTGTGAAAACCATTCTTGAGTCGGGCAAACCGCTTGACCTTATCACTCTGTCTGAGCACCTAGAGCGACACGAGCAACTAGAAGATGTGGGTGGTTTTGCTTACCTTGCTGACTTAGCGAAAAACACGCCCAGTGCTGCCAACATTAATGCCTACGCAGATATCGTGGCTGAACGTGCGATCGTCCGTGGTTTGATTGGTGTTGCGAACGAAATTGCGGACGCGGGTTACGATCCTCAAGGTCGCAGTTCTGAAGATTTGATAGACATGGCGGAGAGTAAAGTTTTTGCTATCGCCGAGTCTCGCACCAGTGAAAACGAAGGTCCACAAAACGTCGACAACATCCTAGAAAAGACGCTAGAACGTATCGAACTGCTGTACAAAACGCCGCAAGATGGTGTGACCGGTGTCGATACTGGTTTTACTGACCTCAACAAAAAGACCGCGGGTCTCCAAGGTTCTGACTTAGTTATCGTGGCAGCGCGTCCATCGATGGGTAAAACCACCTTTGCGATGAACTTGTGTGAAAACGCGGCAATGCAGCAAGACAAGCCAGTCTTGATTTTCTCGTTAGAGATGCCGGCGGAACAATTGATGATGCGTATGTTGGCATCCTTGTCTCGCGTAGACCAAACCAAGATCCGTACGGGTCAGTTGGATGATGAAGACTGGGCACGTATTTCTTCTACCATGGGTATCCTGATGCAGAAGAAAAATATGTACATCGATGACAGTTCAGGCTTAACGCCAACCGAAGTGCGTTCACGTGCCCGTCGTGTTGCTCGTGAGCACGGAGGTCTGTCAATGATCATGGTCGACTACCTTCAGTTGATGCGCGTACCTTCGCTAACCGATAACCGTACTCTTGAGATTGCCGAGATTTCTCGCTCGCTTAAAGCACTGGCGAAAGAGTTGAACGTGCCTGTCGTTGCACTATCGCAGCTAAACCGTTCCCTAGAGCAACGTGCGGATAAACGACCTGTTAACTCG
Source organism: Vibrio sp. RC2502 (assembly GCF_054850435.1). Lineage (NCBI taxonomy): Bacteria > Pseudomonadati > Pseudomonadota > Gammaproteobacteria > Vibrionales > Vibrionaceae > Vibrio > Vibrio sp. RC2502. The sequence goes on along the minus strand of NZ_CM141453.1, from coordinate 2,934,537 downwards.
GACTTGCGTGAATCGGGTTCCATCGAGCAGGATGCCGACTTGATCATGTTCATCTACCGTGATGAGGTCTATCACCCAGATAGCCCATACAAAGGCACGGCGGAAATAATTATCGGTAAACAACGTAACGGTCCTATTGGCTCGGTGCGTTTAACATTCCAAGGACAACACTCGCGCTTTGATAATTACGCGGGTCCAGCATTCGATATTGATGATGAGTAATGCTATGAGCTACATGAAAGCCGCAAAAGCATGCATTGACTTGTCTGCGTTGCAGCACAACTTGCAGCGTGTGAAAGCGCAAGCACCAGAAAGTAAAGTGATGGCGGTAGTGAAAGCCAACGGTTATGGCCATGGTCTACGTCATGTGGCGAAACATGCTAACCATGCCGATGCCTTTGGTGTGGCTCGCATTGAAGAAGCGTTGCAACTGCGCGCTTGTGGTGTGGTAAAGCCGATTCTCTTGCTAGAAGGTTTTTACTCGCCGGGCGATCTGCCTGTGTTAGTGACGAACAACATCCAAACCGTGGTGCACTGTGAAGAGCAACTTATCGCGTTGGAACAGGCGGATTTAGAAACGCCAGTGGTCGTTTGGCTGAAGATCGACAGTGGTATGCATCGTTTGGGCGTTCGCCCGGAGCAGTATGATGAATTCATTTCTCGCTTAAAAACGTGCCCGAATGTGGCGAAGCCATTGCGATACATGAGTCATTTTGGTTGTGCGGATGAGCTTGATAGCAGCATCACGCCGCAACAAATTGAGCTGTTTATGTCATTAACCTCGGGCTGTCAGGGCGAGCGCTCGCTAGCGGCATCTGCGGGTTTATTGGCATGGCCTCAAAGCCAATTAGAGTGGGTTCGTCCGGGCATTATTATGTACGGCGTATCACCATTTAGCGACAAAACGGCTCAAGATTTGGGTTACCAACCAGTGATGACGTTGAAGTCTCATCTTATTGCGGTTCGTGAAGTCAAGAAAGGTGAAAGCGTGGGGTACGGTGGTATCTGGACAAGTGCACGCGACACAAAAGTCGGCGTTATCGCAGTGGGCTATGGCGATGGCTACCCAAGAAGTGCACCCAATGGTACACCGGTGTGGGTGAATGGTCGTACAGTACCGATCGCGGGTCGAGTATCAATGGATATGCTGACGGTAGATTTAGGTCCTGATGCCACAGATAAGGTCAGTGACGAAGCGATTCTTTGGGGTAAAGAATTACCTGTCGAAGAGGTTGCGAATCACATTGGTACGATAGCTTATGAGTTGGTGACCAAATTGACGCCTCGCGTCGAAATGGAATATACCAAGTAATCCATGAATAAACGAATCACCTCAATGCTGGCACTTTCTGCCAGCATTTTTTTGTCTTCTCCGGCGCTAAGTTCAGAGAAAGACTCAGCCTTTGTCCCGTTCTATTTCAGTACCGATACGTTGGGCAGTACCGTTGGAGTTGCGGGGGTTGCTAAAGGGGTTGGTCAGCCTCAAGCTGCACTATTTGGTATGGGGCTGTATTCGGAGAAAGACAGCTATATTGGTTTCCTCTCTGCATTTAATTATGCGCTCTCCCCCAATGTACTGTTCAGTACTCAGATGTACCAAGCTCGTTTTAATGACAGTCCCTATTACTTAGGTGATCAAGGCGATAACAACTCGTCGTTTGAATCTCAGACGATCACAAACAGTGATGAGCAAAAGTATAAGTTCGAATTCAAATACCTGTTGCCGTGGGGCGCGGTGAAAGATCATGGTTTCAAAGGCGCGTTTCTACCCAGCCGTGACGTTCGCTATGCATCGCCTTTGGCGTCGGGCGTTAGCTCTATCCTGCTGACGCCTTTTTATTCTTCACGAGCGTTGGATGTATACAATGATAAGAAAGAGCAAGCTTACGGTTTTACATTGGGTTTTGATTGGGACAACCGCGATAGCGCACGTAACACGACCCGAGGCTCGCATACCTCTTTGAATTTGACGACGGGCGCAGAAAGTGGGCAATCAGAGGATCTGTGGCTCAAGTGGGAATTCCAAAATAGCCAATATTACTCGCTGGGGCCTCTTGGTGATTGGTTTGATCAACAAGTACTGGCCTTGGATTTTTATACAGCCGACACACCAACTTGGAATCAATGTGATGGTGTTGTTTGTAGTCGTCCGCCAGAGCAAGAACAAGTTCGTTTGGGTGGGTTGTACCGTTTGAGAGGCTATACCGCGGGTCGTTACCATGGACGCTCTGCGATTCACTATTCTGCCGAATATCGGGTATTACCAGACTGGCAGCCTCTGGACGATATTCCCATTATCAATTACTACGATATGCCTTGGTGGCAATGGGTAGCGTTTGTTGAGGTGGGGCGAGTTGCCGACGAATACGATTTAAAAACACTCCATGAAGACATGAAATGGAGCGTCGGTGGCGCGGTTCGTTTCCAAGTTGAAGGTGTTGTGGTTCGCGCTGAAGTTGCCAAGGGTGCAGACGAAGGGACGTTCCGGGTGATGATCAATCAACCCTTCTAAGCAAGATGACAAAAGCAAAGGCTAATCTTACGGTTAGCCTTTTTTACCCCTCTTACTCGCCATTGATGGTTGCAATGATGCGTCGGCTGCCGCCAAAGTCTCGGTGCTCACCCAATTAAATACCTTGCCATGTTCCTAATGCTAATCGACCATTTTGGATTGGTATCGTCACACTACTGCCAAGCAGCGATGCTTTAATGTGTGCTGGCATGTCGTCATCACCTTCATAGGTGTGCTGATAATAAGGAGCTCTCTCCGGCACAAACTTGTTGAAATGCGCTTCCATGTCCATGCGCACAGTTGGGTCTGCATTCTCATTTAAGGTCAGACTGGCGGAGGTATGCTGAATAAATAGATGTAACAAACCTACTGAAAGCTCGTGTATTTGCGGTAATTGTTGTTCAATTTCATCAGTAATTAGATGAAAACCGCGACTTCTCGCTTTTAATTGCAGTGTTTTTTGTGCCCACATACGTGTTCCTTTGGAAATTTATAAATTGGCGTCTATCCTATTCCAATTAGAGCCTGTCATAAGTAAATGATATGATTCTTGCCACCATAAATGAATTGTTCAAATTCAGGGCAGGGAACGTGACCTAACTCAATGTGAGTGTAAAAGCACTCGGTCATAATTGGCGCCTGAAAAAAAATTACAAAGACTTGTTTTGTGGCAATTCGCCCAAACATCTAATTAATATTCTATTTGCTAAATCGGGGATTCCACAGTTTTCGCTAGACTGTAAGGAATGGAACCTACTGTAACATCGGGATAAAGACCATGTTGAAAAATATCAATCCAACGCAAACACAAGCTTGGAAAGCGCTAACTGCGCATTTCGAATCTGCACAAGATATGGATCTTAAAGAGTTATTTGCTCAAGACGCAGCGCGTTTCGACAAATACTCTGCACGTTTCGGCTCAGACATCCTAGTCGATTACTCAAAGAACCTCATCAATGAGGAAACTCTGAAGCACCTGTTCGCTCTTGCGAACGAGACTGAGCTGAAATCTGCAATTGAAGCGATGTTCAGTGGCGAAGCGATCAACCAAACAGAAGGTCGCGCTGTTCTTCACACTGCACTACGTAACCGCGCGAACACACCAGTAATGGTAGACGGCGAAGACGTAATGCCAGCAGTGAACGCGGTTCTAGAAAAAATGAAATCATTCACTGACCGCGTTATCGGCGGTGAGTGGAAAGGTTACACTGGTAAAGCAATTACAGATATCGTGAACATCGGTATCGGTGGTTCTGACCTTGGCCCTTACATGGTGACGGAAGCACTAGCACCGTACAAAAATCATCTAAACCTTCACTTCGTATCTAACGTTGATGGTACTCACATCGTTGAAACGTTGAAGAAAGTTAACCCAGAAACGACGTTATTCTTGATCGCGTCTAAGACGTTCACAACGCAAGAAACCATGACTAACGCGCACACAGCACGTGATTGGTTCTTAGAGTCAGCAGGCGATCAAGCTCACGTGGCTAAGCACTTTGCTGCGCTTTCAACGAATGCGACAGCCGTGTCTGAATTCGGTATCGATACAGCGAACATGTTCGAATTCTGGGATTGGGTTGGTGGTCGTTACTCACTATGGTCTGCGATCGGTCTATCAATCGCATTAGCGGTAGGCTACGACAACTTCGTTGAGCTGCTTGATGGCGCTCACGAGATGGACAAGCATTTTGTATCAACAGATCTAGAAAGCAACATCCCAGTGATCCTTGCGCTTATCGGTATTTGGTACAACAACTTCCACGGTGCGGAATCAGAAGCTATTCTGCCTTACGATCAGTACATGCACCGTTTCGCGGCGTACTTCCAGCAAGGCAACATGGAATCAAACGGTAAATACGTTGACCGTGAAGGCAATGCTGTTACTTACCAAACAGGCCCAATCATTTGGGGTGAACCAGGTACCAACGGTCAGCACGCATTCTACCAGCTCATTCACCAAGGCACGAAGCTGATCCCATGTGACTTCATTGCACCTGCAATCAGCCACAACCCTGCGGGTGACCACCACCAAAAACTGATGTCGAATTTCTTTGCGCAAACTGAAGCACTAGCGTTTGGTAAGAGTGAAGAAACGGTGAAAGAAGAGTTGGTGAAAGCTGGTAAGAACGCTGAAGAAGTGGCAGCGATTGCGCCATTCAAAGTGTTTGAAGGTAACCGTCCAACAAACTCTATCCTAGTGAAGCAAATCACGCCTCGTACGCTAGGTAACTTGATTGCGATGTACGAACACAAAATCTTCGTACAAGGTGTTATCTGGAACATCTTCAGCTTTGACCAATGGGGCGTAGAGCTAGGTAAACAACTGGCTAACCAAATCCTGCCTGAGCTTGCAGATGCGTCTCAAATCAACTCGCACGACAGCTCAACAAACGGTCTAATCAACGCATTTAAAGCGTTCAAAGCTTAGTGAATGTTTGAATAGAAAAAGAAAAGGTCAGCAAATGCTGACCTTTTTATTGCCTGAGGCAGAAACAAAATAGGTTGGCACTGGCCAACCTATTTTTTCTCTTTTATTCGAAGCAGATTTCGATAAAGGCATTTCCCCACTGGGAAGAGAAAGGCATGATGATGATTGAGCCTTCACACTTGTGGCGAATCGTATGGCCTCGGCCTGATACCACAACGGGTGTCGCCATATCAAAATCAAAACCGCTTTCAGCCAAAATGCGCTTCGCACCACCAGTAACCATGTTGGTGATCTCACCCACCATATCGGTCACTTCTTCGTTGAGTCCGTTTGGACGCTCACCAAGCATGTTCTGCATGATTTCTAGCGCTAACGCTTCATCAAAGGTAATTGACATTGAACCACGTGTTTGTGGGCCAACCATGCCAATCAAACCAGAAACGTCACCTCGTGCGATCTCATCCTTCTTGATTCGCGGTTTTTGTGGCTTCAGCTCAAGAGAAGCCATGGTTTTTAGCACGTTCATTAAAGAAGCTAAAAACGGGTTTACAAATTCAGCGCGCATAACGTTCTTCTATACTTTTTCTTTCGTCTCGGAGGAACAGGCCTGGCATTCACCATGAGTTTCAATAACTTGGTTGGTCAGTTTGAATCCATGCTTCTCGGCGTTTTCAGCTAACAAGGATATCAGTGTCTCATCTTCGAGTTCAACGACATCACCACATTTATCGCAAATTAGTAATTGGAAAAAGTGCTGTTGAGTATTGAAAGAACAACAAGTAATAAAGCTATTTGTCGATTCCACTCGGTGGATAAAACCTTGCTCTAAGAGAAAATCTAACGCTCGATAAACAGTTGGAGGCTTGGCCTGAGGCTCACTCTCTTTTAGTTGCTCCAATAGCTCATACGCACTTGAGGCGCGGCGATTAGAACAAATGAGTTCAAACACGCGTCGGCGTTGCGGAGTCAATCTTACTCCACGCTCTGCGCAGATACTTTCAATTTGTTCAATGATTGTTGGGTTCAAACCTTTCACCATAACTATCGGACGTGCTCTATGATAAATCATTTCTATACGAAGTTCGTTTAGAAATGCTTCATTTTACCCACTATCAGAACGAAAATCATGAATTAAAGCAAGTCGCACAGGGTTTGAAGCCGGAATAGCCATCACAGAACGAGATAACCGTGCCGGAATCGTCCCTTGTTCACTTTTCTTTGATTGATGGACAACGCTCGCATCCGCTGGACACTGGGTATACAATACCCGACTTATTTTTTGAGCGTACTGCTGCGCTCGACCTTAGCAACATAAAAACGGGTGTTTAAATCATGACTCATTCTTGCAGGCTCTCCGTAGCACCAATGTTGGATTGGACCGATCGTCATTGTCGCTACTTCCATCGCTTAATGACCAAAGAAACCCTGCTGTACACTGAAATGGTGACGACAGGTGCGATCATTCATGGAAAAGGAGATTTCCTCGCTTACAACGAAGAGGAGCATCCGTTAGCCCTTCAGTTGGGTGGTTCAAACCCAGAAGATTTGGCCAAGTGTGCCAAGTTGGCGCAAGAACGTGGCTATGATGAGATCAACCTAAATGTGGGTTGTCCATCTGATCGTGTGCAAAACGGTCGCTTTGGTGCTTGCCTGATGGCGGAGCCGCAATTGGTCGCGGAGTGTGTCGCTGCAATGAAAGAGGTGGTTGATGTTCCTGTTACGGTTAAAACACGTATCGGCATTGACGATCAAGATTCTTATGAGTTCCTAACGGACTTCGTATCGATCGTCTCTGAGAAAGGCGGCTGTGAGCAGTTCACTATTCACGCGCGTAAAGCGTGGCTAAGTGGTCTGAGCCCGAAAGAAAACCGCGAGATTCCGCCGCTGGACTACCCACGTGCTTACCAATTGAAGCAAGATTTTTCTCATTTAACTATTGCTATTAATGGTGGTGTGAAATCTCTGGAAGAAGCAAAAGTGCACCTCCAGCACCTAGATGGTGTGATGATTGGTCGCGAAGCTTACCAAAGCCCTTACTTGCTTGCCTCGGTAGACCAAGAACTGTTTGGTTCTAATGCTCCGGTGAAGAAGCGCAGTGAAATTGTTGAAGAGATGTACCCATACATTGAAGCGCAGCTTGCGAAAGGTGCGTATCTTGGTCATATCACACGTCATATGTTGGGTTTGTTCCAAAATATGCCGGGTGCTAGACAATGGCGTCGTCATATCAGTGAAAATGCGCACAAGCCAGGTTCTGGCCTAGAAGTGCTGCAGGATGCGTTAGCGAAGATTCCAAAAGAGCTGAATGTGTAAAATTCACCAGTGGTTGGCTAAAAATACCAACTTACGGACAGCGAAGCCAGAGCGCAGAAATGCCTCTGGCTTTATTTTTATTTAGAAATCATAACCTTAATTTGTTTTGGATAAGTTGGTATGGAAACTGCTCTAGTCGTTTAAAACAAATGGAGAAGTGATTATGTTGGAGCTGATCTTTATTTTAGTATTTGCCGCGACCTTGTTAGTAACAGGCATCACGATGATGACAGTGTTCGCAGCAACAGGTATTGCGTTGGTTGTGATGTTCTTACTTGGCATGATCGGCGCGGTACTCAAACTATTACCATGGCTGATAGTCATCGCATTGGGTATTTGGTTCTTTAAAAACTTCGTTGCCCAACCGCGTTATAAATAGTTGGGTATAGACGATTTAGTTGATAGCGAGGCGTGAGAGTATGGTATATTTCCCCTCACGCCCTCATTGTTGAATATCAGCTATCTCGGAGTACACATTCCATGACAAATAAAGCGACCATCGCTTTAACAGCATTATCATTAGCCGCATCTCTTCCTACATTCGCAGAATCTTCTTTTTCCGCAAAAGTGGGGGCAGAAGTATGGGGTGCAGATACAAAAGTTAATGAAGTAAGAAGAGATAGCAGTACAACGGGTACTTTTTACGCTGCCATTGAGCACGATGTGAAATACGTACCGAATGCACGTCTACGTTACTCAAGTGTTGATGCCGATTACATGGGCTTTGATAAACTCGATTTAACCATGTACTACCAAGTGCTAGACCATGATCTATTGCATTTTGATGCGGGTGTTACATTCAGCAATCTAAGCGATACGAAATACATTGATGCAGGTACAAATAAGCGTACTGAAGAGTTTGATGAGCTTATCTGGGCTTGGTACGGCTACGCAGAGATCCAAGTGCCTAATACGAACTTTGATGTGATTGGTGAGATGAACTTTGGTGACAACAAAGGCATCAAGAGCACGGACTTAATGGCTGGCATTCAATACCATGTGCCACTACAAGACGCTCAGTTGGCTTTCCGTGGTGGATACCGCGTGATCGATTTAGAGTCGGAAGTGTTTCTCTCAAGCTTAGGTAAAGAGTTTATCTTCGCAAATGGCTTCTTTGTTAGCGCGGAATACTCATTTTAATTCGATTCCTTTCTTCAGTTTTAAAAACGCCACGATATAAGTGGCGTTTTTTTATACCACTTCATTATATCTATTCGAATTTCTCTCCCTATTTTGTTCAGGTAGACCATGCTTATTTAGGAGCAATGGGAAAGTTAGAGCAGGGATAGCGATGACAATAAATGAACTAAGACATCTATTTCGTGAAAACCAGCTTGTTGAAGCCATTATTGAGCCAGCAATCCAAGAAGGTGGATGGGTTGTTGAGTTTAGGCATGCGCGAGGTGGTTTCGTGTTTCTGACCGACAGTCACGGTGAAGAATGTTTGTATGAAGATTTAGATGCCGCCTCAAAATCAGCCATGGCGGTGGGCTTTCAACAAGTCCGCATCGAAGATCGCTGAGCAAAAAGTAAGCCGTTCTTACTTCCAAAAAGTTATAAAACATTCACTTCTATTCTTTCTTGTTATTAAGGAGAGTGGGTACTCTATCGTCACGCAATGAATAGGGATGTCGTGATAATGTCTTTTCAAAAGAATGAGTATTCTCACAAGAATGTGTCTGAAGATAATAATGGGCAAGGCGGAAATCCTCCGATCGCAAGCCCTCTGAATGACCAACAATTTAATTCACTCCAACAAACTGTCTCTGAGCTGTCTTCGCAGCAACTTGCTTGGGTCAGTGGGTACTTTTGGGGTTTAGCTCAACATCAACCAAGTGCGGCGGCAACACCAATCGCCCAAGCAGCTGCCGCAGTATCAGCAAAGCCTGCCGGTAAGTTGACCATCATTTTTGCTTCTCAAACCGGTAACGCAAAAGGTGTTGCTGAAGCGTTGGAACAAGAAGCAAAAGCAGAAGGAATTGCAGTAGAGTTGTTTGACGCAAGCGACTACAAAGGCAAAAACTTAGCCAAAGAAACGCACGTCATCATTGTTGCTTCTACCAACGGTGAAGGTGAAGCGCCAGACAATGCCATTGAGTTGCACGAGTTCTTACAATCTAAGAAAGCACCTAAGCTATCAAACCTTCAATATGGTGTGATTGCATTGGGTGATTCTAGTTATGAGTTCTTCTGCCAAACTGGTAAAGACTTTGACACGTATTTAGCAAAACTGGGCGCGACGTCTTTTATTGACCGTATTGACTGCGATGTTGATTACGAAGCGGCAGCGGAAGAATGGCGCAAGAATGCGCTAGGTAAAGTTAAAGAGACACTATCTTCTGGCAATGAAGCGGAAATTGTTCAACTTCCTGTAGGACAAGCGGCAGCTTCACATTCTCAGTACAACAAACAAAATCCATACACAGCGACGTTACTCACCAGCCAAAAGATCACGGGTCGAGACTCGGGTAAAGATGTTCGCCATATTGAAATCGATCTAGATGGTTCGGGTCTGACATACCAACCAGGTGATGCTTTGGGTGTGTGGTACGAAAACAGCTCTGAGCTTGCTAATGACATTCTAGGTAAAGTTGGCTTGTCTGGTGTTGAAACAGTTGACGTTGATGGCGAAAGCTTATCTATTCACAGTGCTTTAGTGAGTAAGTTCGAGATCACGACATCTAACCCACAGCTAGTGGCTAAGTTTGCCGAGTTATCTGGCAGCAAGAAACTACAAAAGCTGGTGGAAGATAAAGACAAGCTTCGTGAGTACTCTGCCAACACTCAAATTGTTGATGTATTCGCAGAGAAGAAAACCAAACTGACCGCGGATGAGTTGGTTGGTTTATTGCGCCGTTTGACGCCTCGTCTTTACTCTATTGCTTCTAGCCAAGCTGAAGTGGATGAAGAAGTACACCTTACCGTCGGATTGGTTGAATATGACCACAATGATGAAAAACGTTACGGTGGCGCATCGAGCTTCTTGGCTCAACGTCTAGAAGAAGGCGGTGACGTAAAAGTATTTGTTGAGCACAACAATAACTTCAAACTGCCAGAAGATGATAATACACCGATCATCATGGTTGGACCGGGCACTGGTATTGCGCCATTCCGCAGCTTTATTCAAGAGCGTGAAAACCGCGATGCTGAAGGTAAAAACTGGTTGTTCTTTGGTGATCGCACGTTCACACAAGATTTCTTGTACCAAGTTGAATGGCAAAAATACCTTAAGTCGGGAGTGTTAAGCCGCTTAGATGTTGCTTTCAGTCGTGACCAAGTAGAAAAAGTTTATGTACAGCACCGCATTTTAGAAAATGCCGCGCAAGTATGGCAGTGGATTCAAGATGGCGCTTACATCTATGTATGTGGTGATGCGACTCGTATGGCGAAAGATGTCCATGACGCATTGGTCATTGTTGCGGAGCAAGAAGGCAAGATGCCGCGTGACGATGCAGAACAATTTATTAATGATTTACGTAAAGCGAAACGTTATCAGAGGGATGTGTACTAATGACTTTTTCTACTGAAAATAACAAGCAGATTGTATTAGGCGAAGAGCTAGGGCCACTATCTGATAACGAACGTCTAAAAAAACAAAGCAATTTATTACGTGGAACCATCGCCGAAGATTTACAAGACCGAATCACTGGCGGCTTTACAGCGGATAACTTCCAGCTTATTCGTTTCCACGGTATGTATCAGCAAGACGATCGCGATATCCGTAACGAGCGTACCAAGCAAAAGCTTGAACCTCTTCATAACGTGATGCTTCGTGCTCGTATGCCTGGCGGTATTATTACGCCAACACAATGGCTGGCGATCGACAAGTTTGCTACAGAACACTCGTTATATGGAAGTATTCGCCTGACGACGCGTCAAACGTTTCAGTTCCATGGCGTATTAAAACCAAATATCAAGTTGATGCACCAAACGCTCAACAGCATCGGTATTGATTCAATCGCGACAGCAGGAGACGTTAACCGTAACGTACTGTGTACAACGAACCCGGTAGAGTCTGAATTGCATCAAGAAGCTTACGAGTGGGCGAAGAAGATCAGTGAACACCTTCTACCTAAAACTCGCGCGTATGCTGAAATTTGGTTAGACGGAGAAAAAGTCGAATCGACCGAAGAAGATGAGCCGATTCTGGGCAAAACTTACTTACCACGTAAGTTCAAAACAACCGTAGTCATTCCTCCACAAAATGATGTGGATGTCCACGCGAACGATTTGAACTTCGTTGCGATTGCCGATAACGGCAAATTGGTTGGCTTTAATGTGCTAGTGGGTGGTGGTTTGGCGATGACACATGGCGATACGTCGACTTACCCACGTCGAGCTGATGACTTTGGTTTCATTCCTCTAGAAAAAACCTTAGATGTCGCGGCTGCGGTTGTAACAACTCAGCGTGACTGGGGTAACCGTTCAAACCGTAAAAACGCTAAAACCAAATACACACTCGACCGCGTCGGTACAGATGTCTTTAAAGCAGAAGTAGAAAAACGTGCGGGCATTCAGTTTGAAGCTAGCCGCCCGTATGAGTTCACTGAACGTGGTGACCGTATTGGTTGGGTAGAAGGTATCGATGGTAAATTCCACTTGGCGTTATTTATCGAGAATGGTCGATTGCTGGATTATCCGGGGAAGCCGCTGAAAACGGGCGTCGCTGAAATCGCGAAGATCCACAAAGGCGACTTCCGTATGACCGCCAACCAAAACCTAATTGTTGCGGGTGTACCTAAAAGCGAAAAAGCGAAGATTGAAAAGATCGCTCGTGAACATGGCTTAATGGATGACAACGTCAGCGAGCAACGTAAAAACTCAATGGCGTGCGTGGCATTCCCAACTTGTCCTCTAGCGATGGCAGAAGCTGAACGCTTCCTCCCTCAGTTTGTCACGGATGTTGAAGGCATTCTGGAAAAACACGGATTGCCAGAAAATGACAATATCATTCTGCGCGTGACGGGATGCCCAAATGGTTGTGGCCGTGCGATGTTGGCTGAAATTGGTCTGGTAGGTAAAGCGCCGGGTCGTTACAACTTACATTTGGGGGGGAATCGTGCTGGTACACGTGTACCTAAAATGTATAAAGAGAACATCACGGATAAACAAATCCTAGAAGAGATTGATCTGCTGGTGGCTCGATGGTCGAAAGAGCGTGAGGAAGGCGAAGCCTTTGGCGATTTCACCATTCGTGCAGGCATCATTCAAGAAGTGTTCGTATCAAAGAGGGACTTCTATGCTTGATTCTGTGGCTTCCAAACCGGAGCTGGCGGAGTTACTGACATTAACAAAGACGGAGCAAATTCTCCGTCTTGCACAAATCAATGTCGAACTTGAACCGCTGTCGGCACAAGAGCGAGTAAAGTGGGCTTTGGAAAATCTGGATGGAGAGTTTGCGGTATCCTCAAGCTTTGGTATCCAAGCCGCTGTCATGCTTCATCTTGTGACTCAAGAAAAACCTGATATCCCAATTATTCTTACGGATACCGGATATCTGTTTGCAGAAACGTACCGCTTTATTGATGAGTTGACAGAAAAACTCAACCTTAATCTAAAAGTTTATCGAGCGGAGCAAAGTGCTCAATGGCAAGAAGCACGTTATGGCAAATTATGGGAGCAGGGCGTTGAGGGGATCGAGAAGTACAACAAAATAAATAAAGTCGAACCAATGCGTCGTGCATTGAAAGAACTTAATGTTGGAACATGGTTTTCAGGTTTACGTAGAGAGCAAAGTAAATCACGAGCGGGTTTACCGATACTGTCGATTCAAAATGGCGTGTTTAAGTTTCTGCCCGTAATCGATTGGACTAATAAAGATATTCACTACTACCTCGAGCAACATGGTCTTACCTATCACCCACTTTGGGAAGAAGGTTACTTGTCTGTTGGGGATACACATACGACACGTAAATGGGAGCCAGGAATGTCAGAGGAAGAGACTCGCTTCTTTGGTTTAAAGCGTGAATGTGGACTTCATGAAGATGATGGTAATGAACAAGATGGTTCAGGTATCTAGTTACAGATATATCTGTCTATAGAAGAAAGCTGCGATCATGCAGCTTTCTTTATTTATAGGCATAAGTAATGGGATTAAAAATACACATTTTAGGATAACTCTGTGGATAAGTTGTTTGATAGTTTTGGGTAAAGTTGGATAAATAAAGCTTTGGGCGAAAAGTCGTCGTTTAATCATTATTTTTGCAATTTTTGCAAAATAACACTTGCCAATGTGAGCGCGATCTCTATAATGCCACCTCGTCGACAGGGCAAGGGCTCGCAAGGGTTTCAGCAAGGTTGGCAAGGCTAGAAAGAAAGACGAAATAATTTTAAAAAAGTGTTTGACACAATAAATTATCTCGCTAGAATAGCCGCCTCTTCCGAAGTGATGTGAATCACAAAGAAGAATAGCTCTTTAACAATATAGACCTATCAATCTGTGTGGGCACTCGTTGATGATAATCCAATTCGATACTTCGGTATCAAATTAGGTTTCAATGAAACGAAGTGACCATTGAATCTTCGGATTCAGCACAGTCAATTCAAACATTACTTTATGTAATGTTCAGTATTCATTGAGCCGAACAAAATCTTAAATTGAAGAGTTTGATCATGGCTCAGATTGAACGCTGGCGGCAGGCCTAACACATGCAAGTCGAGCGGAAACGAGTTATCTGAACCTTCGGGGAACGATAACGGCGTCGAGCGGCGGACGGGTGAGTAATGCCTAGGAAATTGCCCTGATGTGGGGGATAACCATTGGAAACGATGGCTAATACCGCATGATGCCTACGGGCCAAAGAGGGGGACCTTCGGGCCTCTCGCGTCAGGATATGCCTAGGTGGGATTAGCTAGTTGGTGAGGTAAGGGCTCACCAAGGCGACGATCCCTAGCTGGTCTGAGAGGATGATCAGCCACACTGGAACTGAGACACGGTCCAGACTCCTACGGGAGGCAGCAGTGGGGAATATTGCACAATGGGCGCAAGCCTGATGCAGCCATGCCGCGTGTGTGAAGAAGGCCTTCGGGTTGTAAAGCACTTTCAGTCGTGAGGAAGGTAGTGTAGTTAATAGCTGCATTATTTGACGTTAGCGACAGAAGAAGCACCGGCTAACTCCGTGCCAGCAGCCGCGGTAATACGGAGGGTGCGAGCGTTAATCGGAATTACTGGGCGTAAAGCGCATGCAGGTGGTTTGTTAAGTCAGATGTGAAAGCCCGGGGCTCAACCTCGGAATTGCATTTGAAACTGGCAGACTAGAGTACTGTAGAGGGGGGTAGAATTTCAGGTGTAGCGGTGAAATGCGTAGAGATCTGAAGGAATACCGGTGGCGAAGGCGGCCCCCTGGACAGATACTGACACTCAGATGCGAAAGCGTGGGGAGCAAACAGGATTAGATACCCTGGTAGTCCACGCCGTAAACGATGTCTACTTGGAGGTTGTGGCCTTGAGCCGTGGCTTTCGGAGCTAACGCGTTAAGTAGACCGCCTGGGGAGTACGGTCGCAAGATTAAAACTCAAATGAATTGACGGGGGCCCGCACAAGCGGTGGAGCATGTGGTTTAATTCGATGCAACGCGAAGAACCTTACCTACTCTTGACATCCAGAGAACTTTCCAGAGATGGATTGGTGCCTTCGGGAACTCTGAGACAGGTGCTGCATGGCTGTCGTCAGCTCGTGTTGTGAAATGTTGGGTTAAGTCCCGCAACGAGCGCAACCCTTATCCTTGTTTGCCAGCGAGTAATGTCGGGAACTCCAGGGAGACTGCCGGTGATAAACCGGAGGAAGGTGGGGACGACGTCAAGTCATCATGGCCCTTACGAGTAGGGCTACACACGTGCTACAATGGCGCATACAGAGGGCAGCCAACTTGCGAAAGTGAGCGAATCCCAAAAAGTGCGTCGTAGTCCGGATTGGAGTCTGCAACTCGACTCCATGAAGTCGGAATCGCTAGTAATCGTGGATCAGAATGCCACGGTGAATACGTTCCCGGGCCTTGTACACACCGCCCGTCACACCATGGGAGTGGGCTGCAAAAGAAGTAGGTAGTTTAACCTTCGGGGGGACGCTTACCACTTTGTGGTTCATGACTGGGGTGAAGTCGTAACAAGGTAGCGCTAGGGGAACCTGGCGCTGGATCACCTCCTTAAACGATGATTACTCACGATGAGTGTCCACACAGATTGATACGGTTTATAAAGTAAAGAGAAGAAGAGTTCCCAAACTCTCAGGTTTGGTTCTGCTTTTTAAAGTGGAAACAGACAGCAGTGTCCCGTTCGTCTAGAGGCCTAGGACACCGCCCTTTCACGGCGGTAACAGGGGTTCGACTCCCCTACGGGATACCATCTTTAAATATTCTCTCTTGAGAGTTTTTAAAAATGGTTACTTCATTAGAAGTGATTAGCTCTTTAACAATTTGGAAAGCTGACAAAACAACAATTTATTGTTGTTTGTAAAGTTCTCAATGTTTGTCTTTATGACAAACACCAAAATAACACATTCAAGTGTTCTTGGAATTTGAGTCCGGCAAAATCGAGTCTGCATCATGTATAAAAATTGCAGACAACTTTGGTGACTTGTTCATCAACTCGAAACTCCTTCGGGTTGTATGGTTAAGTGACTAAGCGTACACGGTGGATGCCTTGGCAGTCAGAGGCGATGAAAGACGTAGTAACTTGCGATAAGCCCAGATTAGGTAGTAACAACCATTTGAGTCTGGGATTTCTGAATGGGGAAACCCACGTGCATAAGCACGTATCCTTACCTGAATACATAGGGTAAGGAGGCGAACCGGGGGAACTGAAACATCTAAGTACCCCGAGGAAAAGAAATCAACCGAGATTCCGAAAGTAGCGGCGAGCGAAATTGGATTAGCCCTTAAGCTTTACACGCGTTAGACGAACGGTCTGGAAAGTCCGACGATACAGGGTGATAGTCCCGTAGTTGACGACGTGTGTTCAGTGAAATCGAGTAGGGCGGGACACGTGATATCCTGTCTGAATATGGGGGGACCATCCTCCAAGGCTAAATACTACTGACTGACCGATAGTGAACCAGTACCGTGAGGGAAAGGCGAAAAGAACCCCTGTGAGGGGAGTGAAATAGAACCTGAAACCGTGTACGTACAAGCAGTAGGAGCAGGCTTTGTCCTGTGACTGCGTACCTTTTGTATAATGGGTCAGCGACTTATATTCAGTGGCAAGGTTAACCATCTAGGGGAGCCGTAGGGAAACCGAGTCTTAACTGGGCGTTCAGTCTCTGGATATAGACCCGAAACCAGGTGATCTAGCCATGGGCAGGTTGAAGGTTGAGTAACATCAACTGGAGGACCGAACCGACTAATGTTGAAAAATTAGCGGATGACTTGTGGCTAGGGGTGAAAGGCCAATCAAACCTGGAGATAGCTGGTTCTCCCCGAAAGCTATTTAGGTAGCGCCTCGGACGAATACTACTGGGGGTAGAGCACTGTTAAGGCTAGGGGGTCATCCCGACTTACCAACCCTTTGCAAACTCCGAATACCAGTAAGTACTATCCGGGAGACACACGGCGGGTGCTAACGTCCGTCGTGGAGAGGGAAACAACCCAGACCGCCAGCTAAGGTCCCAAATTACTACTAAGTGGGAAACGATGTGGGAAGGCTCAGACAGCCAGGATGTTGGCTTAGAAGCAGCCATCATTTAAAGAAAGCGTAATAGCTCACTGGTCGAGTCGGCCTGCGCGGAAGATGTAACGGGGCTAAGTAGTAAACCGAAGCTGCGGCAATGTGCTTTTGCACATTGGGTAGGGGAGCGTTCTGTAAGCGGTTGAAGGTGTGTGGTAACGCATGCTGGACGTATCAGAAGTGCGAATGCTGACATGAGTAACGATAAAGGGGGTGAAAAACCTCCTCGCCGGAAGACCAAGGGTTCCTGTCCAACGTTAATCGGGGCAGGGTAAGTCGACCCCTAAGGCGAGGCCGAAAGGCGTAGTCGATGGGAAACGGGTTAATATTCCCGTACTTCTTACAATTGCGATGGGGGGACGGAGAAGGCTAGGTGGGCCTGGCGACGGTTGTCCAGGTTCAAGTGCGTAGGCTTAAGAGTTAGGTAAATCCGGCTCTTTTTAAGGCTGAGACACGACGTCGAGCACCTACGGGTGTGAAGTCATTGATGCCATGCTTCCAGGAAAAGCCTCTAAGCTTCAGATTGTAAGGAATCGTACCCCAAACCGACACAGGTGGTCGGGTAGAGAATACCAAGGCGCTTGAGAGAACTCGGGTGAAGGAACTAGGCAAAATGGTACCGTAACTTCGGGAGAAGGTACGCTCTTGATGGTGAAGTCCCTCGCGGATGGAGCTGACGAGAGTCGCAGATACCAGGTGGCTGCAACTGTTTATTAAAAACACAGCACTGTGCAAAATCGTAAGATGACGTATACGGTGTGACGCCTGCCCGGTGCCGGAAGGTTAATTGATGGGGTTAGACTTCGGTCGAAGCTCTTGATCGAAGCCCCGGTAAACGGCGGCCGTAACTATAACGGTCCTAAGGTAGCGAAATTCCTTGTCGGGTAAGTTCCGACCTGCACGAATGGCGTAATGATGGCCACGCTGTCTCCACCCGAGACTCAGTGAAATTGAAATCGCTGTGAAGATGCAGTGTACCCGCGGCTAGACGGAAAGACCCCGTGAACCTTTACTACAGCTTGGCACTGAACATTGACCCTACATGTGTAGGATAGGTGGGAGGCTTTGAAGCACGTACGCCAGTATGTGTGGAGCCGTCCTTGAAATACCACCCTTGTAGTGTTGATGTTCTAACGTCGACCCCTAATCGGGGTTGCGGACAGTGCCTGGTGGGTAGTTTGACTGGGGCGGTCTCCTCCCAAAGAGTAACGGAGGAGCACGAAGGTGGGCTAATCACGGTTGGACATCGTGAGGTTAGTGCAATGGCATAAGCCCGCTTGACTGCGAGAATGACAATTCGAGCAGGTGCGAAAGCAGGTCATAGTGATCCGGTGGTTCTGAATGGAAGGGCCATCGCTCAACGGATAAAAGGTACTCCGGGGATAACAGGCTGATACCGCCCAAGAGTTCATATCGACGGCGGTGTTTGGCACCTCGATGTCGGCTCATCACATCCTGGGGCTGAAGTCGGTCCCAAGGGTATGGCTGTTCGCCATTTAAAGTGGTACGCGAGCTGGGTTTAGAACGTCGTGAGACAGTTCGGTCCCTATCTGCCGTGGGCGTTGGAAGATTGAAGGGGGCTGCTCCTAGTACGAGAGGACCGGAGTGGACGAACCTCTGGTGTTCGGGTTGTGTCGCCAGACGCATTGCCCGGTAGCTAAGTTCGGAATCGATAACCGCTGAAAGCATCTAAGCGGGAAGCGAGCCCTGAGATGAGTCTTCCCTGATACTTTAAGTATCCTAAAGGGTTGTCGGAGACTACGACGTTGATAGGTCAGGTGTGTAAGTGCTGTGAGGCATTGAGCTAACTGATACTAATTGCCCGTGAGGCTTAACCATACAACACCCAAGGGGTTTTGATGGACTCGAAGCAAGAACAGAATTGAATGTGTAGAGAACACAAAAACAGCTTTCCGAATTAAAGAATTTGCTTGGCGACCATAGCGTTTTGGACCCACCTGACTCCATTCCGAACTCAGAAGTGAAACGAAATAGCGCCGATGGTAGTGTGGGGTTTCCCCATGTGAGAGTAGGACATCGCCAGGCTTTAATTTGCACTTGCTTAAGATTTAAGCAAGTCACCATAAAGTTCTAATCTTTTTTAGAGTTTTATGTTGACTTTAAAAGTGGAAAGCGTATTATACGCACCTCGCTTGAGTGCTAAGGCACTGAAAGCCAAGCTCTTTAACAATATAAACCTATCAATCTGTGTGGGCACTCGTTGATGATAATCCAATTAGATACTTCGGTATCAAATTAGGTTTCAATGAAACGAAGTGACCATTGAATCTTCGGATTCAGCACAGTCAATTCAAACATTACTTTATGTAATGTTCAGTATTCATTGAGCCGAACAAAATCTTAAATTGAAGAGTTTGATCATGGCTCAGATTGAACGCTGGCGGCAGGCCTAACACATGCAAGTCGAGCGGAAACGAGTTATCTGAACCTTCGGGGAACGATAACGGCGTCGAGCGGCGGACGGGTGAGTAATGCCTAGGAAATTGCCCTGATGTGGGGGATAACCATTGGAAACGATGGCTAATACCGCATGATGCCTACGGGCCAAAGAGGGGGACCTTCGGGCCTCTCGCGTCAGGATATGCCTAGGTGGGATTAGCTAGTTGGTGAGGTAAGGGCTCACCAAGGCGACGATCCCTAGCTGGTCTGAGAGGATGATCAGCCACACTGGAACTGAGACACGGTCCAGACTCCTACGGGAGGCAGCAGTGGGGAATATTGCACAATGGGCGCAAGCCTGATGCAGCCATGCCGCGTGTGTGAAGAAGGCCTTCGGGTTGTAAAGCACTTTCAGTCGTGAGGAAGGTAGTGTAGTTAATAGCTGCATTATTTGACGTTAGCGACAGAAGAAGCACCGGCTAACTCCGTGCCAGCAGCCGCGGTAATACGGAGGGTGCGAGCGTTAATCGGAATTACTGGGCGTAAAGCGCATGCAGGTGGTTTGTTAAGTCAGATGTGAAAGCCCGGGGCTCAACCTCGGAATTGCATTTGAAACTGGCAGACTAGAGTACTGTAGAGGGGGGTAGAATTTCAGGTGTAGCGGTGAAATGCGTAGAGATCTGAAGGAATACCGGTGGCGAAGGCGGCCCCCTGGACAGATACTGACACTCAGATGCGAAAGCGTGGGGAGCAAACAGGATTAGATACCCTGGTAGTCCACGCCGTAAACGATGTCTACTTGGAGGTTGTGGCCTTGAGCCGTGGCTTTCGGAGCTAACGCGTTAAGTAGACCGCCTGGGGAGTACGGTCGCAAGATTAAAACTCAAATGAATTGACGGGGGCCCGCACAAGCGGTGGAGCATGTGGTTTAATTCGATGCAACGCGAAGAACCTTACCTACTCTTGACATCCAGAGAACTTTCCAGAGATGGATTGGTGCCTTCGGGAACTCTGAGACAGGTGCTGCATGGCTGTCGTCAGCTCGTGTTGTGAAATGTTGGGTTAAGTCCCGCAACGAGCGCAACCCTTATCCTTGTTTGCCAGCGAGTAATGTCGGGAACTCCAGGGAGACTGCCGGTGATAAACCGGAGGAAGGTGGGGACGACGTCAAGTCATCATGGCCCTTACGAGTAGGGCTACACACGTGCTACAATGGCGCATACAGAGGGCAGCCAACTTGCGAAAGTGAGCGAATCCCAAAAAGTGCGTCGTAGTCCGGATTGGAGTCTGCAACTCGACTCCATGAAGTCGGAATCGCTAGTAATCGTGGATCAGAATGCCACGGTGAATACGTTCCCGGGCCTTGTACACACCGCCCGTCACACCATGGGAGTGGGCTGCAAAAGAAGTAGGTAGTTTAACCTTCGGGGGGACGCTTACCACTTTGTGGTTCATGACTGGGGTGAAGTCGTAACAAGGTAGCGCTAGGGGAACCTGGCGCTGGATCACCTCCTTAAACGATGATTACTCACGATGAGTGTCCACACAGATTGATACGGTTTATGTAAAAGAGACGATACTGGGTCTGTAGCTCAGGTGGTTAGAGCGTTCGCCTGATAAGCGAGAGGTCGGTGGTTCGAGTCCACTCAGACCCACCAATTCCTTTTAGGGAGTTGGCATACAGTATCGACACCTTGATGGGGCTATAGCTCAGCTGGGAGAGCGCCTGCCTTGCACGCAGGAGGTCTGCGGTTCGATCCCGCATAGCTCCACCATCTTTAAGCGCATTCGATGAGTGCTTTTAAAAATGGTTACTTCATTAGAAGTGATTAGCTCTTTAACAATTTGGAAAGCTGACAAAACAACAATTTATTGTTGTTTGTAAAGTTCTCAATGTTTGTCTTTATGACAAACACCAAAATAACACATTCAAGTGTTCTTGGAATTTGAGTCCGGCAAAATCGAGTCTGCATCATGTATAAAAATTGCAGACAACTTTGGTGACTTGTTCATCAACTCGAAACTCCTTCGGGTTGTATGGTTAAGTGACTAAGCGTACACGGTGGATGCCTTGGCAGTCAGAGGCGATGAAAGACGTAGTAACTTGCGATAAGCCCAGATTAGGTAGTAACAACCATTTGAGTCTGGGATTTCTGAATGGGGAAACCCACTTACATAAGTAAGTATCATTAACTGAATACATAGGTTAATGAGGCGAACCGGGGGAACTGAAACATCTAAGTACCCCGAGGAAAAGAAATCAACCGAGATTCCGAAAGTAGCGGCGAGCGAAATTGGATTAGCCCTTAAGCTTTACACGCGTTAGACGAACGGTCTGGAAAGTCCGACGATACAGGGTGATAGTCCCGTAGTTGACGACGTGTGTTCAGTGAAATCGAGTAGGGCGGGACACGTGATATCCTGTCTGAATATGGGGGGACCATCCTCCAAGGCTAAATACTACTGACTGACCGATAGTGAACCAGTACCGTGAGGGAAAGGCGAAAAGAACCCCTGTGAGGGGAGTGAAATAGAACCTGAAACCGTGTACGTACAAGCAGTAGGAGCAGGCTTTGTCCTGTGACTGCGTACCTTTTGTATAATGGGTCAGCGACTTATATTCAGTGGCAAGGTTAACCATCTAGGGGAGCCGTAGGGAAACCGAGTCTTAACTGGGCGTTCAGTCTCTGGATATAGACCCGAAACCAGGTGATCTAGCCATGGGCAGGTTGAAGGTTGAGTAACATCAACTGGAGGACCGAACCGACTAATGTTGAAAAATTAGCGGATGACTTGTGGCTAGGGGTGAAAGGCCAATCAAACCTGGAGATAGCTGGTTCTCCCCGAAAGCTATTTAGGTAGCGCCTCGGACGAATACTACTGGGGGTAGAGCACTGTTAAGGCTAGGGGGTCATCCCGACTTACCAACCCTTTGCAAACTCCGAATACCAGTAAGTACTATCCGGGAGACACACGGCGGGTGCTAACGTCCGTCGTGGAGAGGGAAACAACCCAGACCGCCAGCTAAGGTCCCAAATTACTACTAAGTGGGAAACGATGTGGGAAGGCTCAGACAGCCAGGATGTTGGCTTAGAAGCAGCCATCATTTAAAGAAAGCGTAATAGCTCACTGGTCGAGTCGGCCTGCGCGGAAGATGTAACGGGGCTAAGTAGTAAACCGAAGCTGCGGCAATGTGCTTTTGCACATTGGGTAGGGGAGCGTTCTGTAAGCGGTTGAAGGTGTGTGGTAACGCATGCTGGACGTATCAGAAGTGCGAATGCTGACATGAGTAACGATAAAGGGGGTGAAAAACCTCCTCGCCGGAAGACCAAGGGTTCCTGTCCAACGTTAATCGGGGCAGGGTAAGTCGACCCCTAAGGCGAGGCCGAAAGGCGTAGTCGATGGGAAACGGGTTAATATTCCCGTACTTCTTACAATTGCGATGGGGGGACGGAGAAGGCTAGGTGGGCCTGGCGACGGTTGTCCAGGTTCAAGTGCGTAGGCTTAAGAGTTAGGTAAATCCGGCTCTTTTTAAGGCTGAGACACGACGTCGAGCACCTACGGGTGTGAAGTCATTGATGCCATGCTTCCAGGAAAAGCCTCTAAGCTTCAGATTGTAAGGAATCGTACCCCAAACCGACACAGGTGGTCGGGTAGAGAATACCAAGGCGCTTGAGAGAACTCGGGTGAAGGAACTAGGCAAAATGGTACCGTAACTTCGGGAGAAGGTACGCTCTTGATGGTGAAGTCCCTCGCGGATGGAGCTGACGAGAGTCGCAGATACCAGGTGGCTGCAACTGTTTATTAAAAACACAGCACTGTGCAAAATCGTAAGATGACGTATACGGTGTGACGCCTGCCCGGTGCCGGAAGGTTAATTGATGGGGTTAGACTTCGGTCGAAGCTCTTGATCGAAGCCCCGGTAAACGGCGGCCGTAACTATAACGGTCCTAAGGTAGCGAAATTCCTTGTCGGGTAAGTTCCGACCTGCACGAATGGCGTAATGATGGCCACGCTGTCTCCACCCGAGACTCAGTGAAATTGAAATCGCTGTGAAGATGCAGTGTACCCGCGGCTAGACGGAAAGACCCCGTGAACCTTTACTACAGCTTGGCACTGAACATTGACCCTACATGTGTAGGATAGGTGGGAGGCTTTGAAGCACGTACGCCAGTATGTGTGGAGCCGTCCTTGAAATACCACCCTTGTAGTGTTGATGTTCTAACGTCGACCCCTAATCGGGGTTGCGGACAGTGCCTGGTGGGTAGTTTGACTGGGGCGGTCTCCTCCCAAAGAGTAACGGAGGAGCACGAAGGTGGGCTAATCACGGTTGGACATCGTGAGGTTAGTGCAATGGCATAAGCCCGCTTGACTGCGAGAATGACAATTCGAGCAGGTGCGAAAGCAGGTCATAGTGATCCGGTGGTTCTGAATGGAAGGGCCATCGCTCAACGGATAAAAGGTACTCCGGGGATAACAGGCTGATACCGCCCAAGAGTTCATATCGACGGCGGTGTTTGGCACCTCGATGTCGGCTCATCACATCCTGGGGCTGAAGTCGGTCCCAAGGGTATGGCTGTTCGCCATTTAAAGTGGTACGCGAGCTGGGTTTAGAACGTCGTGAGACAGTTCGGTCCCTATCTGCCGTGGGCGTTGGAAGATTGAAGGGGGCTGCTCCTAGTACGAGAGGACCGGAGTGGACGAACCTCTGGTGTTCGGGTTGTGTCGCCAGACGCATTGCCCGGTAGCTAAGTTCGGAATCGATAACCGCTGAAAGCATCTAAGCGGGAAGCGAGCCCTGAGATGAGTCTTCCCTGATACTTTAAGTATCCTAAAGGGTTGTCGGAGACTACGACGTTGATAGGTCAGGTGTGTAAGTGCTGTGAGGCATTGAGCTAACTGATACTAATTGCCCGTGAGGCTTAACCATACAACACCCAAGGGGTTTTGATGGACTCGAAGCAAGAACAGAATTGAATGTGTAGAGAACACAAAAACAGCTTTCCGAATTAAAGAATTTGCTTGGCGACCATAGCGTTTTGGACCCACCTGACTCCATTCCGAACTCAGAAGTGAAACGAAATAGCGCCGATGGTAGTGTGGGGTTTCCCCATGTGAGAGTAGGACATCGCCAGGCTTTAAATTTAGACTTAGGTCTAACCAGTGCGGAGCGGTAGTTCAGTTGGTTAGAATACCGGCCTGTCACGCCGGGGGTCGCGGGTTCGAGTCCCGTCCGCTCCGCCACTTATTTGAAAGCTCTGCTAGAAATAGCAGGGCTTTTGTCGTTTTAGGGGCGGTCATTTTCCCTTCAAAGAAAGGCCATTCTCGGTGGTCTGCCGTCCCAATAGCTCCGCCATTTATACCAATCTGGAAAATTAACTGGTCAGGTCTATCCACCTTTTCGAGCACATTGGGTGACTATTTTGGATCAATCCAAAACCGATTCTATGCATCGCAGACTTTGGAGATGATGTCGTCGTAATCCGTAAAAGATTGGTTGCCTCAACCAACTCCATACTTGTCCGATAGGGTTTAGCTCTGGAGAATAGGGAGAAAGTTTGATGACACTGACATTTAAAGTCATTGGCAATTTCTTCTATATGCCATCCTGCACCATCCATTATAGCGACAGCGCGACATCCCTCCTCCGTGACTGCCAATATTTGTTTTAAGTGCTATGTCTTTATGAACCCAAGGACAATGATAGCCTCACCAATTCCTTTTCTGGGACAGACTGAACCGAACAGGTAAGTATACACAAATTGTTATTGCTTCACGGCTCTTGGGCGAGTTGCTTTTTCTACCCATAAGCGTGTTGTCGTGTTTTGAGCGGGAAGTTATTCATGAAAGGCTCATGTGGTCGAGCAGGTAATAGATAGAGTCAGGGCGGTAGTGCTTGCCAAATTCTTTCATGATATAAGCGTGGATATCGGAACCAATCAGTCGTCCGCCTTGTGTATCATTGGCCTTATCTTTTATGTATTGGCTCAATTGCTCCCTTTGCTCGGAAGTTAAGAACGGTGGTCTTCCTATGCTTGGCCTTTCTTGCAGTCCTTCCAGCCCTTCTTCAAGAAAGGTTTAGGCCAACTTATTGACACTGGTTCGGCTTACCTTGAGAAACTTGGCGATTTGTGTGCGTGATTGTCCATTTTTGAAATAATCAAGGGCCAGCTGTCTCATTTTCATCTGAATGGATTTTTGCTGACTTGCGAGCTTTTTAAAGTCGATATTATTGAGGCTATCCATAGCGAATACGTTCTATTGTTGAATGGTCTCAATTAGATCATATTTTTACTTAGATTGTTATTAGGCGTGGGCTTCGCTCTGAGGAGAGTAGAAAGGGGAGGCTTCTAGATAATATTGTTGGTGAAGTCTTTGAATTTTTGAGTATAAAAAAAGCAGCCCTAAGGCTGCTTTTTAAATATGGGGAGAATGGAATTAGGCTTCTGTTTGCTCCCTTTGCTCTGCTAAAGAGTTTTGAGCTAGCTTTTCATCTTCCATCTTTTTTTCTTCAGCTTTCGCCTTTTCAATCATTGGTGTAATGGTTGAACCTTGAATAAGGATAGAGAACACCACAACCGAATAGGTCATTACAAGGATGATCTCTTTTACATCGATCAGCTTGTCTTGAACCACCCAAATCCCTGATGGAATTGAAAGTGCCATTGCTAGCGCTAGGCCGCCACGTAGGCCACCCCAAGTCAGAATTTTTACAGACCATGAGTTATATTTTCTGTAACGTTTAAAGCCTATGTATGAGATAAAGACACTGAGATAGCGAGAGGCTAGCACCAGAGGGACTGCAATTGCCATCATGATCCAGTCTTCTTCATGGAATTTAAATAGCAGCATCGACATACCAATTAATAGGAATAGCACGCCGTTTAGGAACTCATCTACTAACTCCCAGAAGTGGTCTAGGTGGTCTTCACTCTCTTTAGAGAATCCAATAAAGCGAGTCCAGTTACCGATCATAATTCCCGACACTACCATTGCAAGTGGGCCTGAAACATGAATGTACTCAGCAAATGCGTAACCTGCTGTAGGAACACCGATAGTAAGTAGTAGTTCCATTGAGTGATCGTCAGTAGCACTGATTAGGTAGTGGAATACTAAGCCCAATAGAAAGCCATAGACGATCCCGCCAATCGCTTCTTGGATGAAGAGTAGAGTGACGCTAACGACTGTTGGTGCTTCTGAGCCAAATGCAATGGTGAAAAGCGTGACGAAAATAACCAAGCCGAAGCCATCATTGAATAGTGACTCCCCTTCGATCTGTGTCGAGATACGTTTAGGTGCATCTAACTTTTTAACGATAGCTAGAACGGCAATCGGGTCGGTAGGCGAGATTAATGCGCCAAATAGCAAGCAGTAAACCAAATCAAACTGTATGCCGATCAGCATACAAAGGCCATAAAGAACAAAGCCGATGAAGAAGGTTGAGAACAGGGTTGCTCCAAGAGCCAATACCGTGATTTCCCACTTTTGATCTTTTAAGTTGGGTAACTTGATGCCCAAGCCGCCAGCAAAAAGCAAAAATCCAAGGATGCCTTTCAACAAAAAGTCTTCAAAGTTGATCCTTGTTACCGTCTCGGTTGCAATCTCCGTAAGGTGAAACCAGTTGTTTTGACCGGCGATCAAAATAAGTAGAGAAAGAACCATTGAACCTGCTGTAATGGCGATGGTGGTTTGCATCTTTCCTATCTTGCTGTTTACAAAAGCAATTATCATTGCAGCTGCGGATAGAAAACATAAAGTATGATAGACCGACATAGAGCTCTCTATTTGTAACATTTTATGAATGGAATTCTCGGCTGATGCTGTCTAAATAGCAAACATTTTTTCGGGTTTATTTTGCAAGTTAAGAAGGAGATAAAATAATCATTAAATCTCCATTTAGACGTCTAGACTCCTGAAGTTTGTGTGATAGGATGGAATCATAACTAAAGGAATGAGGCTGTACTGTGGGAAGCAAAGTAAGACAACAGATTGAAGCTCAATTGAAGCAACGTATCTTATTGATTGATGGTGGTATGGGCACCATGATCCAAGGGTACAAACTTGAAGAGCAAGATTACCGAGGAGAGCGCTTTGCCAATTGGCACTGTGATCTAAAAGGCAACAACGACTTGTTGGTGCTAAGCCAGCCTCAACTAATTAAGGAAATCCATAGCGCTTACCTTGAAGCCGGCGCTGATATTCTAGAAACCAATACCTTTAACGCGACCACCATTGCGATGGCTGACTATGAGATGGAAAGCCTGAGTGAAGAGATTAACTTCGCCGCGGCAAAACTGGCTCGTGAAGTTGCCGATGAGTGGACGGCGAAAACGCCTGACAAACCTCGTTACGTTGCAGGTGTACTTGGTCCAACTAACCGAACGTGCTCTATCTCCCCTGATGTGAATGATCCCGGCTACCGCAATGTTTCTTTCGATGAGCTGGTTGAAGCGTATTCCGAGTCAACTCGAGCGTTAATCAGAGGTGGCGCTGATCTTATTTTGATCGAAACTATTTTCGATACATTGAATGCTAAGGCATGTGCCTTTGCTGTCGATTCTGTATTTGAAGAGCTTGGTGTTGCACTGCCTGTCATGATTTCCGGTACGATTACCGACGCTTCGGGGCGCACGTTATCAGGGCAAACCACGGAATCATTTTACAACTCTCTACGTCATGTAAGGCCGTTATCTTTCGGTCTTAACTGTGCATTGGGGCCAGATGAACTGCGCCCATACGTGGAAGAGCTTTCTCGTATTTCTGAATCATTTGTTTCCGCGCACCCTAACGCAGGTTTGCCGAATGCTTTTGGAGAATATGACCTTTCTCCAGAAGATATGGCAGAGCATGTAAAAGAGTGGGCTAGCAGCGGCTTTTTAAATCTGATTGGTGGCTGTTGTGGTACAACGCCGGAGCATATTCGCCAAATGGCGCAGGCCGTTGAAGGTGTTACACCTCGCGCTTTGCCAGATTTGCCTGTTGCTTGTCGTCTCTCCGGATTAGAGCCATTAACGATTGAGAAAGAGACTTTATTCATCAATGTCGGTGAGCGAACTAACGTCACAGGTTCTGCTCGCTTTAAACGTTTGATCAAAGAAGAACAGTATGACGAAGCATTAGAAGTCGCGCGTCAGCAAGTTGAAAATGGTGCCCAAATCATCGACATCAACATGGATGAGGGGATGTTAGACGCACAGGCTTGTATGGTGCGTTTTCTAAACCTATGTGCCTCAGAACCAGAAATCTCCAAAGTGCCAATCATGGTCGACTCTTCCAAATGGGAAGTGATTGAAGCGGGTCTGAAATGCATTCAAGGTAAAGGCATTGTGAACTCTATCTCTTTGAAGGAAGGCAAAGAGAAATTTGTTGAGCAAGCTAAACTGATCCGTCGTTATGGCGCAGCTGTGATCGTCATGGCATTCGATGAGGTTGGTCAGGCAGAAACGCGCGCGCGCAAGCTAGAAATTTGTACAAATGCTTATCGTATTTTGGTAGACGAAGTTGGCTTCCCGCCAGAAGACATTATTTTTGACCCAAACATTTTTGCCGTCGCAACGGGTATTGATGAACATAACAACTATGCTGTTGATTTCATTGAAGCTGTAGCGGACATCAAGCGCGATTTGCCACACGCGATGATTTCCGGAGGCGTGTCGAATGTTTCTTTCTCTTTCCGTGGCAATAACTACGTTCGTGAAGCTATCCATGCTGTATTCCTCTATCACTGTTTTAAAAATGGTATGGATATGGGGATCGTAAACGCGGGTCAACTTGAAATTTATGACAACGTTCCGGAAAAACTACGAGAAGCGGTAGAAGACGTTGTGCTTAACCGTCGAGATGACGCTACAGAAAGATTGTTGGATATCGCGGCTGAGTACGCAGATAAAGGCGTTGGCAAAGAAGAAGATGCCTCTGCGCTTGAGTGGCGAACTTGGCCTGTCGCAAAACGTTTAGAGCATGCGTTAGTTAAAGGGATCACAGAGTTCATCGTTGCAGACACTGAAGAAGCACGTGTGAATGCGGCAAAACCACTTGAAGTGATTGAAGGTCCTTTGATGGATGGCATGAACGTGGTGGGGGACCTATTTGGTGAAGGTAAGATGTTCTTACCTCAAGTCGTGAAATCAGCACGTGTGATGAAGCAAGCTGTCGCGCATTTAGAGCCTTTTATTAACGCCGAAAAACAATCTGGTAGCAGTAACGGAAAAATTTTGTTGGCGACAGTGAAGGGTGACGTGCACGACATCGGCAAAAACATTGTAGGCGTTGTATTGCAGTGTAATAACTACGAGATCATCGATCTTGGCGTGATGGTACCGTGTGAAAAGATCTTAAAAGTCGCGCTAGAAGAGAACGTTGATATTATCGGTTTGTCAGGGTTGATTACCCCATCTCTGGATGAAATGGTTCATGTTGCTAAAGAGATGGAACGTCTCAATTTTGATCTTCCGCTTCTGATTGGTGGAGCTACCACATCCAAAGCGCACACCGCCGTTAAGATTGAGCAGAACTACAAAAATCCGGTGGTTTACGTAAACAATGCGTCGCGCGCAGTAGGGGTTTGTTCGTCATTACTCTCCGATGAACGTCGACCTGCCTTTATAGAAAAACTGGATGCGGATTATGAGCGTGTTCGTGACCAACACAATCGTAAGAAGCCGCGTACTAAGCCTGTCACTTTAGAACAAGCGCGTGCAAATAAAGTCGCGATAGATTGGGATGCATACACGCCACCAGTTCCTGCAAAACCAGGCCTTCATATTTTCGATGATTTTGATGTCGCAACCTTACGCAAGTATATCGACTGGACGCCGTTTTTCATGACGTGGTCGCTGGTAGGAAAATACCCGACAATCTTCAAACATGAAGAAGTGGGTGAGGAGGCTCAGCGTCTATTCCATGATGCCAATGAGTTGCTTGATCGAGTTGAGCGTGAAGGATTGCTTAAGGCTCGCGGGATATGTGGTCTATTCCCAGCGGCAAGTGTGGGTGATGATATTGAAGTGTACATCGATGAGTCGCGTACTGAGGTTGCTAAAGTATTGCGCAATCTTCGTCAGCAAACAGAAAAGCCTAAAGGATTTAACTACTGCTTGTCGGATTACATCGCGCCAAAAGAATCTGGCAAACAGGATTGGGTTGGAGCGTTTGCAGTAACTGGCGGTATCGGTGAGCGTGAGTTGGCCGATGAGTACAAAGCGCAAGGCGATGACTACAACGCAATCATGATTCAAGCGGTGGCGGATCGTTTAGCCGAAGCTTTTGCTGAATACTTGCATGAGCGTGTCAGGAAAGAAATTTGGGGCTATGCAGCAGATGAAAATCTATCGAATGATGAGCTCATCCGTGAAAAGTACCAAGGGATCCGTCCTGCACCGGGTTACCCAGCTTGTCCTGAGCATACAGAGAAAGGCCCGCTTTGGGAGTTACTGAATGTTGAAGAGAACATCGGTATGTCACTTACAACGAGCTATGCAATGTATCCGGGGGCATCAGTGTCCGGTTGGTATTTCTCACATCCAGACTCTCGCTATTTTGCGATTGCTCAGATCCAAGATGATCAGTTAGAGAGTTATGCTGATCGTAAAGGTTGGGATAGGATCGAAGCTGAAAAATGGTTGGGGCCAAACATTAACGGCTAAATCAAGTGAACAAGCAATAAAAAAGGGCTGCCAATGTGCAGCCCTTTAATTTGTCGTTGTTCCCTCAAAAATCACGTTATGCTTTTTGAACCACGGTAGTGGTCACTTGAGGAACAAACCAATGTTATTGTTCGAAGAGCTCTGTATGCAGCTTCTGAATGGCTTGCTTCGCCACTGACTCATTCACAAGGAAGCATAGGTTATGAGGGCTTGCTCCATAACAGATCATGCGTAAGTTCAAATCTTCTAGCGTACCAAACACTTGCTTCGCATAGCCTTTACGTTCACTCATCTTGTTACCAATCAAGGCTACCAAACAAAGGTCATGTTCTACTTCGACCTTACACAACTCTTCCAACTCTTCACGTGCTGCTTGAGGAAGTTGTGGTGCGCCGCCTGAGGTATCAGTTTGATCTAGCGTGAGTGACACACTGATTTCTGATGTGGTGATAAGGTCTACCGAAATTTTGTGCTTGGCTAAAATCTCAAATACTTTTGCTAAGAAGCCGTACGCATGGAACATGTTCGCACTACGTAGAGTGACCATCGTTTGATTACAACGCAGAGCGAGAGCTCGGAATAGTGGTGAGCTTTCGACTTGATGACGAATCCACGTGCCGCCTTTTTCTGGTTCTTTGGATGAGCCAACAAAAACCGGGATATCATGGCGCAGAGCAGGGACCAGTGTTGATGGGTGTAATATTTTCGCACCAAAGTTAGCCATTTCAGAGGCTTCACTAAAACTGATCTCGGGGATTGGTGACGCTTTTGGTGCGATGCGAGGATCGGTCGTGTAAATACCAGGAACATCTGTCCAAATTTCAAGTCCAGATGCTTTCACACCTTCAGCAATCAAGGCTGCACTGTAGTCGCTACCACCACGGCCTAACGTTGTTGTATTGCCTTCTTCGTCAGAGCCTATGAAGCCCTGTGTGATGACGACAGAATCAAGGCATAAAGGGATAAGCTTCTCTTGGGCTAGTTGAGCAATGGCTTCGACATTCGGTTCTGCGCGACCAAAGTTGTCGTCGGTTCTTAGTACTTCACGAATATCAAATCGCACTGCATTGATACCACGCTCTCGCATGAGTTGCGCCAAAATGTGCGTCGACATTAACTCACCACATGCCACAAGGTGGTCGGTCAGTTTGGTGTTTGCTTGAATTGAGGCGGCTTCTGCAAGGCTGGTCACGGTATCTAAAATTCCGTACACCTCTGAAGAAGCTTCTGTCGCATCTTCCAATTGAGCCAAAATGGAATCATGGATCTCAGCTAGGTTTTTTAGTAACTCAGCACGGTGTTCCTGATCTTGAACTCCATTGGCCAGTTCTACCAAGATGTTGGTTACCCCAGAGCAAGCGCTGCTAACAACAAGGCGAGTATTTGGATTGTTTTCGATGATGGTGGCACAACGACTCATTGCCTCAAAATTGGCAACACTGGTCCCACCGAATTTAGCTACGTTAAATGCGCTCACTGCGTTTCTCCCACGACTTCCTAAAAAATATACACATCCAATGTTTTGTGAGGAAAGGAACAGAGCAAAAAGAGAGGTAGTTAGATTGTCATTTGAAAATGTACCCTCAGAAGCTCTTCATCAGACGGTGCTGATGACAGTTGATGGGACTCAACCCAAGTCAACCGACAAGCCAAACCCTGCAATTTTGACTTACCTCGGCACTACTCCCCCTGAATGATTGGTATTGGAATTGCGGTTCCACAAATCATCTGCCTGGGCAGTGCTCCTCTTCTACATAAAGCTCAAACATTGAACGGTTTTGACGTCACAATGTCAATCAATATTTCAACCAGAATGATGGTTTTTATTAACGAAATTGTGACAGTGGTTTGACCTCTATACTTAGGGCTAATTGCCGTGTGCAACAAAATACATTAGTGTGAAACCTTTGATGCCTGAATGTATTGCTAACCGAAATAAAAATTGCTCCTGTTTTCTGGTGAACGACTTGTTAAATAATTCAAGTGAGTTTTCTTGCAAAGCATGAAGAGTGACGATGTTTTGATGGCAAATAATTCTAAAAATGACTTCTTTCAGGCTAAATGACTGCAATCAAGGAGCTGACATGCCGATCCAAAGCTTTATTCCCCCTCACCGAATTTTAATGGGCCCTGGTCCTTCCGATGTTTATCCGCAGGTATTGCAAGCCCTTAGCCGTCCAACGGTTGGTCATCTAGACCCTCTGTTTATCGCGATGATGGATGAGCTTAAACAGCTGTTGAAATACGCTTTTCAAACCGAAAATGAGTTCACTATTGCGGTTTCTGCTCCAGGCAGTGCTGGGATGGAGACTTGTTTCGTTAACTTGATTGAGAAAGGTGACAAAGTCATCGTTTGTCGAAACGGTGTCTTTGGCGAGCGCATGCGTGAAAACGCTATTCGTGCTGGTGGTGAAGTGGTGCTAGTGGATGATGAATGGGGTGCGCCTGTTTCAGTAGATAAAGTTGAACAAGCACTACAGCAACATCCTGATACAAAAATTTTGGCTTTTGTACATGCTGAGACATCAACCGGTGCTGTCAGTGATGCGCAAACTCTAGGTAAGTTAGCCAAGCAATATAATGTGCTGTCGATTGTGGACGCCGTTACATCGTTAGGCGGCGTTCCGTTAAAAGTCGATGAATGGCAGCTTGATGCTGTGTACTCAGGCAGTCAAAAGTGTTTGTCGTGTGTGCCAGGCTTGTCTCCGGTGACGCTGTCTCCGGCTGCTATCGAAAAAATTCAATCGCGCACTACGCCAGTTCAAAGTTGGTTCCTCGATCAAAGCTTAGTGTTGGGGTATTGGAGTGGGGAAGGTAAGCGTAGCTACCATCACACCGCTCCAGTGAATAGCCTATATGCATTGCATGAAGCGCTGCTTGTGTTACAGAACGAGGGGCTTGAGAACGCGTGGGCTCGCCATCAATTGATGCATGAGAAGTTGAAAGATGGTCTTCAGAAACTGGGTTTTGAATTTGTAGTGGAAGAATCTTACCGTTTACCTCAATTGAACGCGATTTATGTGCCGGAAGGGATCGATGAAGCGAAAGTTCGCGCGCATCTACTTGAAACTTACAACCTTGAAATTGGTGCAGGGCTAGGTGCGTTAGCTGGCAAAGCATGGCGTATTGGATTGATGGGATACGGTGCTCGCGCGGAAAATGTCGCGCTGTGCTTGAAGGCTCTGGAAGAGTCTTTAACTGAGTAAGAGTTGCGCATTAGAGCGTCTCAAGAGCTTGGAACTCTATTACTCATAGACCAACAGGGCCTAAAATCGTTGGGCTGAAAACAAAAAAGCGAAGGAAGTCCTTCGCTTTTTTGTTTGTCTATTCCGCATCAGACACGCTAGGCGTTGCCGATTGGGCTTGTGAGGGTGGTTGATAATTTACTTGGCTAAAGTCGATGTTCGGAAATAGGAATTGAGCCTCAGCACGAATTTGTTCTGCTTTACTGCTGTCATCCAGTCCTTGATAAGCCAAGATCAAGTTATTGTAGAACGCAGGGCGTGGCTTATCTTTAATGATCTGCAATGACCAATCAATATAAGGTTGAATCAAACTTGGATCTTGCTTGTACAGACCAATATTCAAAAAGGTACTGTAAACGTCCCAGTCAAATCTGTCTTTCCATACGACCGGGTTACTTACCTGATTCAAAATATCAGGGTTAGTTGGTCGCGTAGTTTCGAACTTCGTCAGAATGTAGTTCGTGTGTAGTGCGCTCACCATATAGAAGGTAAACACGGCCGGAATTACCAAGCTAAAAACGCGCAGTAGACTTTTGGTCACTTTGCTAAACCCAACTTGGCGATAGCGCGAGACACGCTGGTCGACCCAATACAGCAAAATGATGAAAATCAGCCAGTGCACGAGAGAGTGATAAAACGGATATTCCAACTGAGAGTGAAGTACGATAGGAATGAATAACGCAAGCAACGCTAGGCGTGTGCCACGTTTGGCTTGATAAATCCTATGTAAAACCAATCCCATTGCGAGGATTATGCCTAATACAGGCAGAAGCCCACCTTCTACGCCCCAGTACAACATTTCATTGTGTGGATGATCCATCGATGGCAAGCCTGCAGGATAGTTCTCATTCAGCGCATGCTGGCGCGCGGTGTACAGCATGTACTCAGATTCAAACTTACCGTAACCGTAGCCAGTGAACGGTTTCTCGATCACCATATCCAAGGTTTGAGGGAAAGTGTACGCTCGAGGTGATTCCATATTCACTTTCTCAGCCGCCAGTCCACTTCCATCCGGGAATGCAATGCTCATTACAACGAACGAGAGCACCAAGCCCGTAACCAAAGCTGCGATCCAGCGAATAAAGCGGCCTTTGGTTGCAAAGCGATACATATACGGAATCACTAACAACAAACCGATGATGGTCGCTAGCCATCCTGTGCGCGAAGCTAACGCGACAATCAACGGCAAGGTAACAACAGGTACGGCATACAAAAGGTAAACGTCGCTTAGCTTACGTGAATACTTATAGGGTTGGCGAGCTAGAAGGTAACTGGCAATGACTAATCCAGTAGCGAGAAAGCTTGCCATCACATTCGGTTGCTGAAAGATCCCGTACGGACGGTTAGCAATCGTGTCGTAGCCGAAAGGATTCCCTGGTTTTAGAAAAAGATATTGCGTCAGACCAAATAGAGCTTCAATCACGACAGCCAGTACGATGAACCAAAGTAACCGTTGGCGATGCTTATTACTGAAATGAAATTGCTGTAAGACAACAAAAAACAGGAAACCACTCCACAGGCCGATAAGTTTGTTCGCTGCCAGAGTGCTGTCCGCATTGGGGTAGAATACTGGCAACGTCATGATGATCGCGCTGATCAGTAACCCGATGGTTAGCTTTGAATAGCGTAAAATGCGGTTACTCGCGAGCTGATAGCAACCGATACCTAACGCAAAGCTAAATGCAATCCACGTTGTTGCGTTGAAGGATAAGGCTAACCCTGATCCACCTGGATTGGGCATAAAAAAGTGCATGGCCAGTAAAAACAGAACGGCCAAGGCGATGAGAAACTTGCGATTGAGAGGAACTTGTACTTTTTCAGGAGAAAGTTTGGTTCCACTTACATGTATAGTAGCCATATATATTGCGTTGTTTTGAATGAAAAAAGACCAGCGTTGGCTGGTCTTTGTACTTTACCCGTTTTTTCTATTTCAACATAGGCTTAAGGAATCGAGCTGTGTGCGAACCTTCGATCTGAGACACATCTTCTGGTGTTCCCTGGGCAATGATCTCTCCGCCGCCTTGTCCGCCTTCTGGTCCTAAGTCGATGATCCAGTCTGCTGTTTTGATGACGTCCAAGTTATGCTCGATAACCACAACGGTATTCCCGTGATCGCGCAGGCGATGAAGTACGGTCAATAGCTGCTGAATATCATGGAAGTGCAGACCAGTTGTTGGCTCATCTAGAATGTACAAGGTTTTACCCGTATCACGCTTGGATAGCTCTCTTGCCAATTTCACTCGCTGCGCTTCGCCGCCTGATAATGTGGTTGCCGCTTGACCTAAACGAATGTAAGACAGACCAACGTCCATTAGAGTTTGCAGCTTGCGGGCAATCGCAGGAACAGGATCGAAGAAGGTGCGAGCATCCTCGACGGTCATTTCCAGTACTTCATCGATGGTTTTGCCTTTGTAGCGTACTTCCAGTGTTTCGCGGTTATAGCGCTTCCCTTTACACACATCACATGGCACGTACACGTCTGGTAAGAAGTGCATCTCGACTTTGATAACACCATCCCCCTGACAAGCTTCACAGCGACCACCGCGAACATTAAAACTAAAGCGGCCAGGTTTGTAACCACGTGAACGTGATTCCTGCGTACCAGCAAACAGCTCGCGAATAGGGGTAAAGATTCCCGTGTACGTCGCAGGGTTCGAGCGTGGTGTTCGGCCAATTGGGCTTTGATCGATGTCGATAACCTTATCGAAATGTTCTAGACCTTTAATCGACTTATAAGGCGATGGGTGTGCAGTAGTAGCGCCATTGAGTTGGGTGTGTGCAATTTTGAAGAACGTATCGTTGATCAAGGTTGATTTACCGGAGCCAGACACGCCAGTAATACAGCTAAACAATCCGACAGGAATAGACAAGTCGACGTTCTTCAGGTTGTTACCTGTTGCGCCTAGTAGCTCGACGGTTTTCTTTGGATCGCGAGGGGTACGCTCTTTAGGGACTGCTATCTCTTTTGCGCCACTTAGATATTGACCTGTGAGAGAGTTCGGGTTGGCGATGATCTCGTCCATGGTTCCTTCGGCAACAACATTACCGCCGTGTACCCCCGCTCCCGGGCCAATATCAATCACGTGATCGGCACAGCGAATGGCATCTTCATCGTGTTCTACCACGAGTACGGTATTACCTAAATCGCGCAAATGAGTCAGTGTTTTTAGGAGTCGTTCGTTATCACGCTGGTGGAGGCCAATCGACGGTTCATCTAAGACGTACATGACACCAACAAGACCTGCACCAATTTGGCTCGCTAAGCGAATGCGTTGTGCTTCGCCACCGGATAGCGTCTCTGCACTCCGGGATAAATTAAGGTAGTTCAAGCCCACATTTACAAGGAACTGTAGACGATCATTGATCTCCTTCATGACCTTTTCTGCAATTTGCGCACGTTGACCTTCTAGCTTGAGTGTTTGGAAGAAGGTAAGGGCATCTGCAATACTGAGCTCAACGATCTCAGGTAAGGTAGTATCGGCAATAAATACATTACGTGCTTCAAGGCGTAGACGAGTACCGCCACAGCTTGAGCATGATTTTGTCGAGATGTATTTAGCCAACTCTTCTCGAACTGAGTTGGACTCGGTGTCGCGGTAACGACGTTCAAGCGTATTTAAAATCCCTTCGAATGGGTGGCGCTTTACGCGAATGTCGCCGCGATCATTGATGTATTTAAACTCGATCTCGGTGCGGCCTGAGCCTTTGAGAATAACGTCTTGCGTTTTCTTTGGCAGAGAGTTGAACGGAGCATGCAAATCAAATCCATAATGATCCGCCAATGAAGTCAGCATTTGGAAGTAATAGTAATTCTTTTGATCCCAACCACGAATGGCACCTTGTGCCAAACTGAGTGAGTCATCTTGAATCACTCGGTTTGGATCAAAATACTGTTGTACACCCAAGCCATCACAAGTTCCACACGCGCCTGCTGGGTTGTTAAATGAGAACAATCTCGGTTCCAGCTCTTGCATGCTGTAGCCACATTGCGGACAAGCGAAGTTCGCTGAAAAGATGATTTCTTCCCCATCGCCATCCATCGGAGCAACCACCGCAATACCACCAGAAAGCTCTAGCGTCGTCTCAAATGACTCTGCTAAACGTTGTTGCAGATCTGGGCGAACTTTGAATCGGTCGACCACGACTTCAATGGTGTGTTTTTTGTGTAGCTCAAGTGTTGGAGGATCTGAAAGATCGCAAGTTTCGCCGTCAATACGCGCTCGAATAAAACCTTGTGCGGCAAGGTTTTCTAGTGTTTTTACATGCTCACCTTTGCGCTCTTTTACGATTGGAGCAAGCAGCATCATTTTGCTGCCTTCTGGCAGTTCCAATACTTTATCCACCATTTGGCTGACAGTTTGTGCGGCTAATGGGGCGTGGTGAGTAGGACAGCGTGGTTCACCAACACGAGCGTAAAGCAGACGTAAGTAGTCGTAAACTTCGGTGATGGTACCGACGGTTGAGCGAGGGTTATGCGATGTCGATTTTTGTTCAATAGAAATCGCCGGTGATAAACCTTCGATATGGTCGACATCTGGTTTTTCCATAAGAGACAAAAACTGACGAGCATAAGCAGACAGTGATTCGACATAACGTCGTTGGCCTTCTGCATATAAGGTATCGAATGCGAGAGAGGACTTACCGGAGCCACTTAACCCAGTAATTACTGTCAGTTTATCGCGAGGAATAGTCAGATTGATGTCTTTGAGGTTATGGGTTCGGGCACCGCGAACTTCTATTTTATCCATCATTTTTGCTCTATGTATAACCAAGTTGGGCAAGTATTACATAGTGTGAGAAATGTGCAAAGGAATACTGGACAAAAAAACAGTAAACAAAAAGCCCGGTATAAAACCGGGCTTTAGAGTCTAGGCTGATGAAAGGTTTACACTTCTTTCTTTGTTGCGTGCTTACCTAATTCAGACTTCTTTTCATCTTTTAGGTACAAGTTTTCGAAACAGTAGTTTGTTGCTTCAATGTAGCCTTCTACGCTACCGCAATCAAAGCGCTTACCTTTGAATTTATATGCGAGAACACAACCTGCTTTTGCTTGTTTCAGCAGCGCATCCGTAATTTGGATTTCACCACCTTTACCTGGCTCTGTGTTTTCGATCAGTTCAAAAATATCAGGGGTAAGGATGTAACGACCAATGATCGCAAGATTGCTTGGCGCTGTGCCTGGTTCTGGTTTTTCTACCATGTCATCTACGCGGTAGATGTCATCTTTGATCATTTCACCAGAAATCACGCCGTATTTGTGCGTCTCATCAGCAGGTACTTCTTGTACTGCCACGATAGAACAGCGGAATTGCTTAAACAGCGCAACCATTTGAGCAAGAACACCTTCTTCCTCGTTCACACACAAGTCATCGGCAAGTACTACAGCGAAAGGTTCATCACCAACCAGTTCACGACCCGTTAGAATCGCGTGGCCTAGACCTTTCATTTCACGTTGGCGAATGTAGGTAAAGTTCGCTGATTCAATGATCTCACGAATATCGACAAGTAACTCTTCTTTGTTGGTACCGCTAATTTGGTGCTCAAGCTCGTAGTTCTTATCAAAGTGATCCATGATTGAGTGTTTGCCACGGCCTGTCACAATACACATACCGTTCATACCAGCTTGAATTGCCTCTTCAACGCCGTATTCAATCAACGGTTTGTTCACTACTGGCATCATTTCTTTTGGCATTGATTTTGTAGCTGGAAGAAAGCGCGTGCCATAGCCTGCAGCAGGGAACAGACATTTTTTAATCATTGGGGGAATATCCTTTCTCGTCATTATCAAGAATCTGCGCAACACTTTAACACGAGAGTCGCGCATGAATCATGAATAAAGTAGGAAAAAATGTGAGACGCAGTGCGGAAAAAAGCATGATCAGTCAGGCCGTGCCGCTGTTGAGGAGCTATGTCTAACAATAATCAGGAAACTTACCCTCTCCTTGTGTTCACTATTCGACTCGCTGGGCTCGTAATCTCTGGTTCTATTAGTCGTCTTAATACATGAATGTAAGGTTAAGACATCAAGTTTTGATCGGCCCAAGCGATGGCTTGAACTCGGTTTTTCACTGAGAGCTTTTTAAAGATCTGATACAGGTGCGACTTGATCGTAAATTCGCTAACAAACAGTTCTTCTGCCATCTGGCTATTCGATGCTCCAGCTTGCAGACAACGCAGCACTTGCAGTTCGCGAATGGTGAGATCGACGGTTGCTGGCGCGGTGTGAGTATTTATCACATTTCGATAGTAGTGCAGCAGTTGGCTGGTTACGTTGCGTGGTAGCCAGTTTTGCCCGTTGACAATGCCTTTCAGTCCTTCGCCTACTTGTTCTAAAGAATCTTCGCTGTAAAACAAGCCTTTTAATTGACCGAAGGCGAGCAGTTCATCCGTAGTGAGGCGTTTTGGAACGTTGAACACGACCGTCTCAAAGTTCTTCCAAACCAATGGCAGGTTTTTAATCGATTGAACGAGTGATTTATGTTCACTGAAGTCAATGAGTAGAATTTTATTTCGATGTTCGGGTTTCGCTTCCATTAGGGCATCGGTTGAGATTACAGGAATGCTCATATCGATGTACTTTTCTAATGATGCGACTTTCTGCGCAGCATCGTCTTCCATACTAATCAGAAATAGCTTTCTTGCGTAAGCCGACTTTCTCACGTGTTCAAATCTCCCAAGGTTCAGTAGAGGCCGTAAGTTGGCATTAAAGTATGGGGAGAGCTATAGCTTTGGTGAATAAATGCGTTGAGATTCAAAGGTTCACGAATGAAGTCTGCAACGCGAATCAAAAATGCTACATATGAAAGTTGAACTGAGATTTTGGTTCTAGCGTAGGGCGTGATCGAACACAATGGCATTGGGCTTTAACCAAAACATCAAAGCGTGTATTCTATTGCGCTAAAATTAATATACAGATCCAGAGTGAAACGGAGCACATCATGGCCAGCCGTGGA
Organism: Vibrio sp. RC2502; assembly: GCF_054850435.1. Taxonomy (NCBI): domain Bacteria; kingdom Pseudomonadati; phylum Pseudomonadota; class Gammaproteobacteria; order Vibrionales; family Vibrionaceae; genus Vibrio; species Vibrio sp. RC2502. Next base: position 2,893,378 of record NZ_CM141453.1, on the reverse strand, counting down.
ATTAACAAAGTTATTTTGGTGGGGAATCTAGGTAACGACCCTGAAATTCGTTACATGCCTAATGGCGGTGCGGTAGCAAACATCACGATTGCTACTTCTGAGTCATGGCGTGACAAAGCGACTGGCGAACAGCGCGAAAAAACAGAATGGCACCGTGTTGTGTTGTTCGGTAAGTTGGCAGAAGTTGCTGGTGAATACCTGCGTAAAGGTTCACAAGTTTACGTTGAAGGCCAACTTCAAACTCGTAAATGGCAAGACCAAAGTGGCCAAGATCGCTACTCAACAGAAGTTGTGGTTCAAGGTTTCAATGGCGTAATGCAAATGCTTGGTGGCCGTGCTCAAGGTGGCGCTCCTGCAATGGGCGGTCAACAACAGCAGCAAGGCGGTTGGGGTCAACCTCAACAACCGGCTCAGCAGCAATACAATGCACCTCAACAGCAGCAACAGGCTCCGCAGCAACCACAGCAGCAATACAACGAGCCACCAATGGATTTTGATGACGATATTCCGTTCTAAATCCCCGCTATGTTTGAATCGAAAAGGCCGCGAATATCGCGGCTTTTTTATTGCCTGAATTCAGCATGTGAGCCCGATCTTTTTAATCACTTCGCACTAACGATAAAGCTTATCAATGAAAGCAATTCTCTATATGCTTCAAACTCTCACAATCAGACTAATCCGATTGTTTGCCGAGCACTTATCAAGTATAAATATTTCAATAAGGTATATGATGAATAGAAAAGGAATTTGGTATTCATGAGGTATACCCCAACTCTTAAGCTAAGCACGCGGCTGGTGGCTTTTGTCACCATGATCGTTATATGCGCAATGTTTATCTTGTTTGTCGGCGGCACCCTCTCTTTCAAACGACTTGGGCAAGAATATCTTACCCACTACTTGGAAGGGATTGTCGAGGTTGTTGATAAAGAGATGGAAGATCCTGATGCAGCTTATTCTATGCAGCGTTGGATGCCCAAAATGTTGCAAGCAAGCAACATCGTTGAAATGACGCTCTCGACAAACAACGCCGTCGTTTATCGGTTCAAAGACACTTCGCATCAAATAGAAGCGTCGGCCTTGTTTGAAACTGAGTACCAGTTAACTCACAATCAAGACTATGTCATCCGCTTTAAAGCCATCCCTCCTTACTTAGGTTACAGCTACTCCATGCAGGCGTTGTGGTCGATCACTCTCGCCGTTATTTTGATCATCTTTTGTTTGATGCGCGGTGTTGCGTGGCTAAAAGAGCAGCTTGCTGGTTCAGAAATGCTGGAAGAGCGAGGAAGAATGATCTTGGCGGGGCGAGTTGAGCAATACGCCAAGGGAGATAAAAAAGAGTGGCCTTACACCGCGAGTGAAGCACTTGACGTGTTGATTGAAGAATTACAGGATGCGCGCCAGGAGCGCAGCCGCTTTGATACCTTTATCCGCACTCAAACTTTTCTCGATAAGCTCACTGGAACAGCCAATCGAGTGCTCTTTGATAGCAAGCTGGAATCGGCTCTTTTAGAGAGTGGCGCACGTGGCGCGGTCTTGCTGATTCGTATTCAAGATTGGAAGCTCGTGGAAGAAGAGCAAGATAAGCAAATCACCGATGAGTTTATTGTTGAAGTCGGCAGCTTGTTATCCAATTTAGTGCAGCGTTACCCTGATGTGGTGTTCTCGCGTTATTACGATGCCGATTTTGCACTGTTCTTACCTCATCAAAGCGCCAAAGATGTTGCCAACTTGGCCTCACAATGTATTCGTCAACTAGAGAAACTTACGCCGCCAGATCCGCTCGACCCCGACAACTGGTGCCATATTGGTATCACTATGTACAAAGAGGGAGAGCGACACAGCCAAATTATTGATGAGGCGGAAACGGCACTCAGAAGTGCGCAGCTACAAAACAACAATAACTGGAGCCGTTTTAAGAAATGGAACCACGATGAAGAAGCGCGCGGAAGTGTGAGATGGCGTACGTTATTTGATACGGCACTTACATCAGAAAGTGTGATACTCTACGCACAATCGGTTTACTCAATAAGTGATGCGACGCATAAAAAAGCCTTACACGAAGAGTTAACATGTCGAATTCGGGATCCTGAAAATGGCATTGTTAAAGCGTCCCGATTTATCTCTGCTATCAGACAAGTGGGCTATGAAGCTCAAATGGATAGAGCTGTACTTCATAAATTCTTAAAAGACTTTAAAGAGAATTTTGACAGCTCTAAAAATTATGCTCTAAATCTAAATGTGACGCCTTTTTCGAGTCGCGAATACTTCAAGTGGTTTCGTGATGAACTCTTACAGTTGTCACGCGAGCAGAGAAAGTGTCTCAATTTTGAGTTTGTGGAAGCACAATTTGTAAGACACTTAGACTTTATGCGACCAGTCGCTAAAATGCTGGCCGGTTTGGGATGCCATCTCATGGTGGGGCAAGCGGGACGAACCATCGTCAGCACTCACTACCTAAAAGAAGTGGACATTCGTTATCTCAAGCTTCATCGCAGCTTGGTAGCAAAAATCGATCAGCGACATGAGAACCAGCTTTTTGTCCGCAGTATGCTAGGTGCAGCGGCGAACAGCAAAACCAAAATCATAGCAGTGGGAATTGAGAATCAACAAGAGCTAAACACGCTTCTTGAATTAGGTGTGTACGGCGGACAAGGACGCTATTTTTCTGCAGAGCAGCAATATCTTCCTCGCCCACAAACAGCGCAACATTCTCAATCAGAATCCCAAGTTAAATTGGGAAGACGAAATCGCTGGCGGAAAAAATAAAGATAATAATCATGGAATTTAAAGCAGTATTCGACAAGCTGATGCGATCATCTGGTGGTGGTCGCTCTTGTTTTTTGGTTATTCAGCCAGACGCAGTTTATTTATCATCACCAGCTAAAAGTGGCCGTCCGTCTCAGTTTGAAATTTCTGAATCAAATTGGGAACGCGCTGTTGAGCAAGCGTTAAGCGTGGCCGCGAGCGCTTATGATTCTCTGACCGTAGTGCTGTCACACAACTACTATCAGATGTATCAAATCGACAAGCCAGCCATGCCACGCCAAGAGTGGTCGGTGGCGCTGCCGTTTTTACTCAAAGAGCTTATTTCTGAGCGTGCCATCGACATCATCGCTGATGCGGTAGAGCTACCAAACTCAAGTAAAGTGCAAGCTTATGTTTTATCAAGAAAGATGCTTGATAAAATTGTGCTACTGGCTAGTCGTGCTCAATTGCCGTTAGAAGCGATCATTCCGGAAGATGATGTTTGGGGTGATACCGCTGGTGAGCTTGGTAACTTTTTGTTGCTGCAACGCAGCGCGCGTGGGCATTTCCGCATCAGTGCTTTTGTTGAGCACACCATTGCATTTCATCGTTCGATTCGTAGCGTGACACCTCCTCTTACTGGCGTACCGTCAAGCGAGCTACAGATGGACAGTTTGTCTCTGGAGCTGCAACGTTCGATAGATTACCTCTCTGCTCAGCTTCGTCAGGTTCAGTTACACCAATTGAAAGTGTGCTGTGATGAAGAAGATGAGAACGAATTGGTTCAGTCGCTTAACTACCGCTTAAGCACCAAAGTATCGTCACTACTGCCTGAAGAACATGAACTCTCTGGTCATGTGCTTGCGGATGCGGCGGCGGCGTCTACAAATCGACGCGTCAATCTATATCCTGATCATTTAAAGCCGAAAAAAGATCTCCTTACGCTAAAAAATGTGGCGATTTCTTGGGGTGCGGCTGCGGCTGTGATTCTGTTGTCTTACGGCTACGTGTCTTGGCAAAGTGAAGGTTTGGAAGATGAAATCGCGATTGTGAAAGGCAAGGGCGATATTCTTAAGTCTGACTTAGATTACTACCAAGTGAAGCTGCGTAAGCATCAGCCTGATCCAAATAAGTTAGCGGCCAAAGCGCGTCTAGAGCGTGAAGTCAAAGCTAAGCGAGATTCCTTGAAAGCGGTGGGCAAGTACGATGATTCGCAACGCACGGGTTACTCAGGTGTGATGCAGTCATTAGCAAAATTGGGCAACCAAGAAATCTCTTTATCCGAAATTCGCATCAACAACAACACCTTGGATTTAAAAGGCTTAGCGAAAGCTCCGAGTTCAGTGCCGAGTTGGGTTAGCCAGTTCAAGAATGAGATCAGTCTTGTTGGGCGAACATTTGACGACGTGAAAATCGGTCGCAATGAGAAAGACATAGTGACGTTTGAGTTGAAAACGCGCGAGGATAAAGAGAAATGAACGAATTCTGGAGCTCATTAGAAGAGCGCTTTGGAGACATGAGCGCGCGCGAGAAAATGCTGGTGGCGCTGTGTGGCTTCGTGACTGTAGTTATGTTGCTGTTTACGTTGGTGCTAGAACCTAAGCTCAATCAGATCTCAAACAATGAAAGACAGCTGAGTAACTTAAAGCAGTCAAACCAAAAAACAGAAATTGATATTTTACGTGTTAAGGCTCAATTGAAGAAAGATCCAAACGCAGATATTGATTTGGAAATTTCCAACCTGTTGACGGAAAGTCAGCATCTTTCGATGCAGTTGTCGCAAATTATTGAACACTTGGTAACGCCTTCACAAATGGCGGGCGTATTAGAGAGCGTATTAGAGCAGCAAAGTGGCATTCACTTGGTGTCATTGCAGACTCTGCCATCTGAGCCGATCACAGAAGATAAAGAAGCATCACAATACTCTGGCTACTACGTACACCCAGTACGCATGGAGCTAACTGGTGACTACTTTTCTATCGCCAACTACTTAAACAAGTTAGAGAGCTTACCTGCCAGCTATTTTTGGCGTAGCTTCAGTTACAAAGTAGAAGAATATCCAAAAGCGAAGTTAGTGCTTGAAGTGTACACATTAGGTTCTCGAGAGGAGTTTATCGGTGGTTAAAAAACTCATTATCTCAATCGCGGCTATCGCCTTGTCTGGTTCAGTCTTGGCAAATCAGGATCCAACTGCACCACTTGGTTGGCAAAAACCAGCAGAGGTGTCTGCCAAGCCCAAAGCGAAACAATACCGCTTGCCGACACTGAACAGCATTGTCTGTAAGCCAAATACCGAATGTGTCGCAATCATGAATAACCGACTTGTCGAACAGGGTGAACTGTTTAACGGTTATCGAGTAGCAAGCATTAATAGTGAATTTGTAACTTTAAAGCGTGGTAGCCGTCAGTGGAACCTTGAGCTTTTTGGTTTAAACGTAAAAAAATAATAACCAGAGCCTGATCAGATATGCGCAAATTAGTTGTAGGAATAACGATTGCTTCTTTAATGGGATGTTCGATGGGTCACCGCGATCCGGTTGAAGTGAAGCAAGCTCTCAATGAATCTATCAATCAAGCGAATAGCCGCGCGTTGGAGGAAATTCCTTCTTCGGTAGAAGCGGATCTTATGCCTAACTTAGACTCCAATGTTTCTTCTGATAACGGAACGTCAAAGCGTTTTCGTATCCAAGCCAATGCAGTAGAGGCGAGAAGTTTCTTTGCTTCATTGGTAAAAGGGACAGAATACAGCGTTGCGATTCATCCAGCGGTTCAAGGCAATATCACGGTCAACCTTTCTGACGTGACATTAGATGAAGTGCTTAGCGTTGTACAAAATATGTACGGTTACGATGTCATGAAATCGGGCAAAGTAATCCAAGTTTATCCGGCAGGTATGCGTACGGTGACGATTCCAGTCGACTACCTACAGTTTAAACGCTCAGGTCGCTCACTGACGAGCATTGTCACGGGCTCCATTACTTCGGCTGGTACGTCTAGTTCTGGTGGTAGCTCTGACAGTTCAGACTCTTCAGATTCCAACAACAGCAACAACGGCAATGATAGCTCGACGACATCAACAGGCGGAACGCGCATTGAAACTATCACCGAAAGTGATTTTTGGCCAATGTTGCAACAAGCGGTGGCGAACTTAATTGGTTCGGGTAAAGGCCAAAGTGTGGTAGTTACGCCACAAGCTGGCGTGATCACCGTGCGAGCTTTCCCTGATGATATTCGTGAAGTGCGTGAGTTTTTGGGTGTGTCTCAAGAACGAATGCAGCGCCAGGTGATTCTTGAAGCGAAAATCTTAGAAGTCACGCTCAGCGATGGTTACCAGCAAGGTATTAACTGGTCGAACTTATCGACGTCAATTGGTAACTCAGGTAGTATCATTGTTAATCGCCCCGCTTCTGCTCTGCCTCCATTAGATGCGATTGGTACGCTTCTTGGCGGTCAAACCAACGTTACGATCTCTGATGGTAACTTCGAGGCGGTATTAAACTTTATGTCGACCCAAGGCGACCTAAATGTGCTCTCAAGCCCACGTATTACTGCGGCGAACAACCAAAAATCAGTGATCAAAGTTGGTACCGATCAGTACTTCGTGACTGAGCTTTCCAGTAATGCGGGTAATGGTGAAAACTCTAATGCGGTCCCTGAAGTAGAACTGACGCCATTCTTCTCGGGTATTTCACTTGATGTGACTCCACAAATCGACAACAAGGGCAATGTGTTCCTTCACGTCCACCCTGCAGTTATTGAAGTAACGGAAGAGGTAAAACAGCTAAACCTTGGCGGTCAATTCCAAAACATTCAATTGCCGTTAGCAAAAAGCTCGATTCGCGAATCTGATTCGGTCATTCGTGCGAAAGATGGCGATGTTGTGGTTATCGGCGGCTTAATGAAGCAACAAAATGTCGAGCAAGTGTCAAAAGTCCCATTCCTTGGCGACGTGCCAGCTCTGGGTCACTTGTTCCGCAACACTTCGAATGTGACACAAAAAACCGAGCTAGTTATTCTGCTTAAACCGACCGTTGTTGGCGTGAACTCTTGGCAAAAAGAGCTAGAGCGCTCGCGTGATTTGCTGCAAGAGTGGTTCCCTGATGCGCAATAAGCGCAGAAGAAACGTTAGCTTTTCAAAGAGTTTGTGATTCGTTATGTACTTGTCGCATTTTGGATTTCGAGTTCAACCTTTCTCACTGACCCCAAATACGGAAATGTTTTTGGGGTTAGTGCCTCACTATGAGGCGATTCAAACCATCTTAGCTGCCGTGCAGATGGGTGAAGGGGTGATTAAGGTGACAGGTGAAGTTGGTACGGGCAAAACCATGGTTTGTCGCAAGCTGATTGAACAGATCGAATCGCAAGTGGAATTGGTCTATCTACCCAATCCTGTGCTCAATGGAGAGCAATTGCAGTTTGCCGTGGCAAGAGAGCTAGGTATTGATAATGACGATCCATTGCGCATTGTTTCTTTAATTCAAGAACACTTGATTCGTGTGCATTCAACCGGGAAGAAAACCGTTCTGATCGTCGATGAAGCTCAAGCTCTTTCTCCTGAGGGTTTAGAAACACTGCGCTTGTTCGGCAACTTAGAAACCGAGCAAGACAAATTAATTCAGTTGGTACTTTTCGGTCAGCCTGAATTGGATGAACGCTTGTCCATGCACGAATTACGACAGTTTCGTCAACGCATTACGTTCAGTTGTGGGCTGCGTCCGTTATCTGTCGATGAAGGGGTTGCGTACATCAATAATCGCTTAGACAAAGCGGGCAATGGGTCGCACATTTTCTCCATTGAACAGAAAAAAGCGATTTGGCGTTCTGCCATGGGCATACCAAGGTTAATCAACCAAATTAGCCATAAAGCTTTGTTAGCTGCGTTTAACGACCGTTGTACCTTACTGAAAAATCATCACGTTTATGCGGCCATGCACGATACGTTTGATGCCCGTAAACCTAAGTTTAAAACACCCGTATTTTGGGGATGGAGTCAACCTTGAGTGCCATCAATAAAGCATTATCTGAACTTGCTGAAAAAACATCACCGAGTGAACTTACTCGTGCTGAGATTCCGAATGTCTCACGCAGTAAGCCCTGGTTGTGGTTGGTTGCTGGTTTTTCATTAAGTCTTGCCGTAGGCGGCTGGGCTGTGTCCCAAGGCCCTGCACCTTCGGATGAGATCACATCGTTCCAACCAAGCGCAACGCAACCTTTAGACACCGCTAATGCTGACCGTCTGGCATCTTCTCCTACCAATAAGATGACACCAGAAACCAGCAACGTGGTTTATTCTAAACCTGTAGAAAAACCGCAAGCAGTTGCAGCTTTACCAACGCCTCAACCTAGTGAGGGCGTATTTGGTTCACGTGCGGATGTGGATATGAGTTCAGACGCTCCGATGCTGATCGCGCAAGTAGCGAATGCACCGAGCAATACGACCACCAATTTGGTTGAAGAGAGTTCAATGCGCATTGAGCAAGTTGAACTTTCACACCGTCAGTTATCGTTGAAAGCGATCAGTCGAGCAGAAAAAGCCATTGATGCAAACGATATGGAAACGGCGCTTTCTGCTTATACCGAAGCATTGCGTTATGAGCCAAGCAATATCGAAACGCGTCAAAAGCTGGCGGCGCTTTATTTCGGTAAAGGGGATACCAGAAAGTCTTACGAAATCCTGCAAGAAGGCATCAACCTTGAGAAGGATAACCAACCGCTAAGACTCGCGTTGTCGAAGCTATTGGTTAAAGCCAATCAGCCTTCTGCGGCACTGAGCCCACTGGTTCACTTGCCTCCAATGCCGAGTCGAGATTACTTGGCAATGCGCGCAGCCCTTGCGCAGAAACAAAAGCAAAACGACATCGCATTAGAAAGCTACCAGCTACTGACTCAACGCGAGCCAGACAATGCCCGATGGTGGCTTGGTTTGGCGATTCAGCAAGAGCGAGCGCTCACTTTTACTGCTGCGATTAACTCTTACAACGAAGCGTTGGGTAAAGTAGGGATCTCGAATCAGTCGCAAGCTTTCATTCGCGATCGATTAACCATCTTAAAGCAACTGGAGAGCGCACAATGAAAATTCAGTTGAGAAAACGCTTAGGTGACCTACTTGTTGAAGAAGGCATCGTATCGGAAGATCAAATCCAGCAAGCTCTATCCGCTCAGCGCAGTACCGGACAAAAATTAGGTGATGCCCTGATTGACCTCGGGTTTATTACCGAAAAGCAAATGCTGGAGTTCTTGTCTCAGCAACTTGGATTACCGTTGATCGATCTTGGACGCGCTCCAGTGGATGCGGATGCGGTGCAAATACTGCCAGAAGTTCATGCTCGTCGTTTACGTGCCATGGTGGTGGCTCGCAATGGTGACACTTTACGTGTTGCGATGAGTGATCCGGCGGATCTGTTTACCCAAGAGTCTTTAATGAACTTGCTAGGTGAGTACAACCTTGAGTTCATCATTGCCTCTGAGCGTCAGTTGATCAGCAGTTTCGACCGTTACTACCGCCGTACTAAAGAGATCGCGTCCTTTGCTGAGCAGTTACAAGCCGAGCACCAAGACGTACAAAGCTTTGACTATGGTATCGATGAAGCCGACAGTGAAGAAGTTACCGTTGTAAAACTGGTTAATTCGATGTTTGAGGACGCGGTGCAAGTTGGTGCATCGGATATCCATATCGAACCAGACGATAAAGTCCTGCGTTTACGCCAGCGTGTCGACGGTGTGCTGCATGAAACCATTCTGAACGAAGTGAACATCGCTTCTGCATTGGTATTACGCCTTAAGTTGATGGCGCACTTGGATATTTCTGAGAAGCGTCTGCCACAAGATGGTCGCTTCAACATCAAAGTTCGTGGCCAATCGATTGATATTCGTATGTCGACGTTACCAACTCAGTACGGTGAATCGGTTGTAATGCGTCTGCTTAACCAGTCGTCAGGTTTACGTCCATTAGAAGAATCGGGTTTACCGCCTGAGCTACTGGCGCGCTTGCGTCGTCAGTTATCTCGTCCTCATGGCATGATTTTGGTAACCGGCCCTACGGGATCGGGTAAAACCACGACACTTTACGGCGCGTTGAGTGAGCTCAATGAGCCGGGTAAAAAGATCATCACCGCAGAAGATCCGGTGGAATACCGTTTACCACGTATCACGCAAGTACAGATCAACAGCAAAATCGACCTGACATTTTCACGCGTGTTACGCACCTTCTTGCGTCAAGACCCAGACATTATTTTGATTGGTGAGATGCGCGACCAAGAGACGGTAGAGATTGGCTTGCGAGCAGCACTAACCGGCCACTTAGTATTGAGTACGTTGCACACCAACGATGCGGTCGACAGCGCACTGCGTATGATCGATATGGGGGCGCCAGGCTATCTCGTTGCCAGTGCCGTGCGTGCCGTTGTAGCTCAGCGATTAGTTCGCCGTGTTTGTCCAGATTGTAAAACCCAAGATCATCTCGATGAGTCGCGTCAACAATGGTTAGCGGGGCGTTTCCCAAATCAAGTTGGGGTGACTTTCCACAAAGGCGCAGGTTGTCAAAACTGTAACTTGACGGGGTATCGAGGTCGAATCGGTGTGTTTGAAATGCTTGAGCTGGAACATGAGATGATGGACAAGCTGCGCGCGAATGATGCGGTTGGCTTTGCACAAGCGGCTCGACGTTCAGAAAACTACAAACCGCTTCTTGCCTCAGCAATGGAGCTTGCACTGCAAGGTGCTGTGAGCCTGGATGAAGTGATGACCCTCGGCGAGGGTGACGCTTCGGGTAAAACTGATCCCATTTTCATGTAGGTAAGTGAATGCCAACTTTTCGTTATCAAGGCCGCACATTAGACGGCTCATCAACCAGTGGTAAAGTCGATGCGGTGAATTCAGAAGCCGCAGCGGAAGCGTTGATGAATAAAGGGATCATCCCGCTCAATCTGCGCTTAGAGAAAGAAGGCGTAAAGAACCACGTTAGTTTGTCTAAATTATTGGTTCCTGCCATTCCACTGGAAGTGATTATTCTGTTTTCTCGTCAGTTGTTCAGCTTAACTAAAGCTGGTGTGCCTTTGCTGCGCTCAATGCGCGGCTTACTGCAAAACTGTGAAAACAAACAGCTTAAAGAAGCGCTAGAAGATGTGGTTTCTGAGTTGAGTAATGGTCGTGGCTTATCGTCTGCGATGCAGCCGCACAACAAAGTGTTTAGTCCGTTATTCGTTTCCATGATCAACGTGGGTGAGAATACCGGTCGACTCGATGAAGCATTACTGCAGCTAGCAAACTACTATGAGCAAGAGCTAGAAACACGCAAACGCATTAAAGCCGCGATGCGCTACCCGACGTTCGTTATCGTATTTATTACCATTGCGATGTTTATTCTGAACATTCTGGTGATTCCCGAGTTTGCATCGATGTTTACTCGCTTTGGGGTTGAGTTGCCGCTTCCAACTCGGATTTTGATTGCGACGTCCAATTTCTTTGTTCGCTACTGGGGATTGCTCATTGCTGCTATGGTCGGTGCATTTTTTGTGTTCAAAGCTTGGGTTGCGACAGCAGATGGGCGGGAGAAGTTTGATAAATTTCGCCTCCGCTTACCAATCGTCGGTGATATCGTAAATCGCGCTCAATTGTCGCGTTTTGCTCGAACATTCTCGTTGATGTTGAAATCAGGTGTGCCGCTCAACCAATCTTTGGCACTTGCTGGTGAAGCGTTGGGTAACCGCTTTTTAGAAAATCGAATTTTAGAGATGAAAGCCGCCATCGAAGCGGGTAGCACCATTTCTGTTACTGCCATCAACAGCAATATTTTTACGCCATTAGTTATTCAAATGATTGCAGTTGGTGAAGAAACGGGTCGTATTGATGAACTTCTGCTCGAAGTCTCAGATTTTTATGATCGAGAAGTGGATTATGACCTTAAAACACTGACGGCAAGAATAGAACCATTACTTTTGGTCATTGTCGCTGGGATGGTGATGGTACTTGCATTGGGTATTTTCTTACCAATGTGGGGGATGCTGGACATCATCAAAGGCGGCTAATGCGTGGTTGAGAATCAAAGCCGAGCAACGCTCATTATGTTTGGCTTAGTTGCGGTCATCATCGTGGTTGGAATGGCGATTAAATTGCAGCCAGTCACTGAAGAAGCACAAGCGACAGGTGCAAAACTCGCAAAGGTTTGGATGCTAGACAGTGTTCAGCGTTATCACCAAGCGTGGTTAGTGCAAGGTGAGCCCAATCATATGGAAATGGATGGTTTTCAACTCACCATGACTGAAGGGGGATTGGTGTCGCCGTTCACACAACAAGGCGTACTCGATTGCGGATATTGGTTAGCTGTTCATTACCCGCAACGTAAGATTATGGCTAGTGAGTTATTAGATATTAGCGGAACAATCAAAAGTAATCGTTATATCTGCAACTATACTTACGAAAGTGGCCAAACAATTGTAGTTATGTCTACCGCTAATCGACTGATAATAGACGTCGAAATGTCGGCGGAGTGAATTTTTTGACACTTAAGTACTATAAATGGGAATGAAAGTCGGTATAATGCAAACATTACCATAAGCCTAAGGTTGTAATAAAAGGTAAACCATAAAATGATTACCTTTGTTATCAAACCTTTTCGGAATAATGGCGATTCGTCATTCTGCTCAAGCGGTAGATACAGTATCCACTTCACGGTCAGTTTTAGTGAACGTTGCTGCTCCAAACCGTTTTGACAATATCCAAAATGGTCGCGTGACCTAAACGAAACCTTGCAGTCACACTGCATGCTTACATAGAGAGAGTAAACAATGAAAAGACAAGGTGGTTTCACCCTTATCGAACTAGTAGTGGTTATTGTAATCCTAGGTATTCTAGCGGTCACTGCGGCACCACGTTTTTTGAACCTGCAAGATGATGCGCGCAAAGCTGTAAATCAGGGACTGAAAGGTGCAATTGATGGAGCTGCTGGTATTGTTTATGGTAAAGCAGCGATTGAAGGAAAAGAAACAAAGACAGCTAATGATACTAAGGTAGAAGATGTTACTGTGTATTTAGGCTACCCAACAGCAGATGCTGATGGTATAGGGAAAGCAGTTCAAGGTTTAAATGATAGCAAAGACTGGGTTTTGATAGCGACATCTCCACGTACAGATGCGACTGGCGATAAGCCAGCAAATGGTACTGCAGGTACTGTTACTTACGCTTCCGAGAGCGGTGTAAGTCAGTGTGTGAAGTATAGCGAATCATATTACGATAAAGATGGCGTTCAGGTACCAGCTAAAGCTTCAGTAATTGATGGTGAGGCTAATTGTACTAAAACTGCTAAATCTGAATAGAGTTTAGGGGCGAAAGCCCCTTTTAATTTTGGAGCTAAATAGTGAAGGATAATAGAGGGTTAACGACTCGAGAGTTTGTTGTTTTGCTCGTTTTTTTCTCAGTACTTGGTTACGTGGTATTACCAAGATTTATCAGCTTTGAACCAGAAACTTATGAAGCCAAGTGGGAGCAAACCAAGCAAACCGCGGAGCACGTTTCTGAAACATTGAGCAATAAAGAAACTTACGATCGAATTGAAGAAGAGATTGGTCGTTCAAAAGGGCAAAATAACTAGACATTGTTTATTTGTTCGTCTGTTCACACTTCGAATCGAAAAATTATAAACCTATCATTAATCTCATAATTTCATCGTATACTTATCTCGCTTGTTCTAAGCCTAAGGTTGGGTTATGAAAATTCGCAGCTCTGCATTAGGGTTCACGTTAATGGAGTTAATCCTCGTGATTGTTCTCCTCTCTATCCTTTCTCTTTTTGCAGCCAGCCGTTTTATGGGCTCTAGCAGTTTCTCTGCATATGCATTACAAGAACGCGTGATTTCTGTAATTCGCCAAGTACAGGTGAATCGTATGCAGTCGAATGTTGCAAGTCCTGACAACAATTTTCGTTTACAAGTTTCTAGCTCATGTGTTGGTTCGGTCGCTGCCTGTGCACTAACAGGTAGTACACAAGATGCCCGTAGTGACGTGGTTATCGATAAGTCCGCAAAGTTTTCCGTTATCAGCGGTGCCGCAAATACAATTAATTTTAACCTTCTCGGCAATCCTGTAAGTGGTGCTGTAAACATCTTAATTGAAGATAAACATGGTCGAAGCCGCTGCCAAGTTCAAATTAATACTCAAGGTTATGTTTCTAAAGGTACATGCTCATGAAGAAATCTAGCGGCATGACTTTAATAGAAATGATCATCGCGATTGTTTTAATGGGTATTGCGATGGTGGCGTTTACTTCTTTCCTCGTCCCTCAAATTCGAGATTCCGCCATACCCCATTATCAAACTCGTGCCGCTGCATTAGGCCAAGGTTTTATGTCACAGATTCTTTCACGAGGCTTTGACCAGTGGAGTGACTTTGATGGTGGTACTGTTCGATGTGGCGAGCCCAAAGACAGCCCTCATCCAGATAATCCTTTGAATTTATGCTCTTCGACTTTAGGTGTGGATACTGACTACGGAGAGGATGCATCAAATCCGAGTTCTTTCAACGATGTAGATGACTATATCGGGTGTTGGAGCACATCTACAACGGCTTCTCAGTGTGATGGTATCCCTAGAGGGAATATTAGTGATGTACTTGGTGCGGACAGTACTGAGCAGTACAAAAACTTTAGATTAGAAGTTAGCGTTGCCTATGATGATCTGACGGATAAAGCTCCCGATGAAATAACCGAATACAAAAAAGTAACATTACGGATTTTTGCGGGGAACACGCAGCCCCTTACTTTAACAGCCATTAAAGGGAACTACTGATGAAAGATCGTGGTTTCACCTTAATGGAAATGATAGTTACGATTGTGGTCGGCAGCTTCATCATGTTAGGGGTAGCTGGCTATGTCCAGTTAGGAATGAAAGGCTACGCTGATACTATTGATCGCCAACGAATACAAACGCAGGCTCAGTTTGTTTTAGAAAAGATGACGCGTGAAATCCGCCATGCTGTACCTAATAGTTTTCATGTTCCAAAGGATGCTTCTCATTGCCTAGAGTTTGTTCCGATTGAGTATTCTGGTTTTTACACGTTTAAGAATAATGACTTAGAGTTTTTGTTAGGTAATGACTCAACGCTTAATCTTATTCCTGCGAATCGCAGGATGGTGATCAATCCGAGCCGATATGAAGATTTACAATCAACCTCTTCGCAAAATATAGCCATTGGTGGTTTAGCTAAAACAGGTAAGGTTTTTGTTGTTACAGGGGCGGCAAGTACGATTACGGGTTCCTCTGTTTCTAGCCGTCTTTATATTTATCAAGAGAAGTCGGAGGTTCGCTACTGTTTCGATGCCAAGCAAGTTACGCGAAATGGTATTACGGTTGCGGATAGTGTCGATACGTCCGTAAGTGGTATGCGTTATCTAGAGCCTACTCTGCAACGAGGTGGTTTAGTTCATATAAATCTAGAGTTTGAGCAGGATGGTGAACGTAGTGTGTATCAACAAGATGTGCAGGTGCTCAATGTCCCATAGAAGAAATTCCAGCGGAAATGTACTAATCATCGTGTTATTCGTCATTATTGTAATGGGATATTTGGCTTCCTCTTTAATGAAAGTGACATGGTCGAATCAAAGCGGATTAACAAGAGAGTTTTTGGGAACAAAAGCTTGGTTTGTTGCTCAGTCTGCAAATGAGTGGGCATTGACAAAGATGTATCCGTTAAATGCCAGTACAACCGATATCGTGACCGTGTGCAGCGGGGAGATTAGCGGTGCCTTCCCGCCGGTGACAAAGGGAAGCGGGTGTCAGGTTCGCGCGATGACATGTACAAATATCGGTACTTTCAATGCGGGTACCCCTGATGCTGAATCTCTGTTTAAGGTGCAGGCCACGGCAACTTGTGGTTCTGGGGTAACACAGGTACAGCGCCAGCACGAGGTTTGGGTAAAGGAGTAAAAATGAATACAAGAATACTAATTATAATTTCTGGTTTGCTGTTTTTTTCTGGAAATGCTCTTGCTACTGTTTACGATCTCACGCCTTGGTATAGTTGGAAAGGAAAGGTATATGCTAAAAATAGCCCTTGCCCAGAGAAGGGAAGTTACAACTACAGTCTGACTACTTACACTTGCTCAAAGGGATTCTCGCTTAATCAAGGCGATAGAATCGTAACTAATGACCAAACCAGAACGCTGCGTCTGAAGAAATCCGTGAGTTTTGGTGGACATAATATAATCGGTAGTCCGAGCAACTCTTTATCGTTGGATCTCAACGGAAATTCATTTGCTGCCTCTAATCTGACTCTTAATGGCCACATTGATAATGGCAACTATATAGAGCTATCTAACTCGACTGTTCTAGGGATGGTAAGAAGTACCAACGATGGTGTCAAGCTGACCAATGTCGATGTCGGCCAAAATGTTATCGCTAAAAACTATGTAGATGTTTCAAACGGTGCTATCCATGGATACCTTGACAGCAGTCATAGTGGTATTCGTATTAATAATGCATTTGTTGGCTCATATCTCAACGCGAAGCAACAAATTGAAGCTTTCAATAGCTCGGTTAACGGTAGTATCACAAGCTCTAATGGTGGGGTAGATATTGATGCGTCTGGCAGTACCAGCGCAAAGTCTGTGAGTGGTCATATTACGGCTAAGGGGGCCGTCACGGTTAATCATTATCAGGTAAGCCAGCAAATCTCATCGGATGGTTATATTGAGCTGACGAACACTAAAGTTGCCAGCTCTGTAAGTACAAATAGTAATAGCAGTCCCGCTGTCGTCATCCAGCAAGGTTCAGATGTTTCAGGCAGTATTATAAGCAAAGGGTATATCAAAGTAAGCCATTCTTCCGTGAGCGGCAATGTAGATAATACTCGAGGCAGCAATCAGGGCATTTTAGTTGAAAGTAGTCAGATAGATGGTGATGTTTTAGCTAAAGGCTATGTGGATGTTCAAAACTCCTTTGTTGATGGCGAAGTCATAAGTTCTATTAGCGGCGGGCGGATCAACAGCTCAAGAGTGAAAAGCAATGTAAAGGTTAAGGATTATCTCGACGTAGTCAGTAATTCTTATGTGTGTGGCACTGCATCAAGTGAAAATAATGGGGCAAATATCAGTAACGCCTATATCGGTGATGATGTAAACACTAAAAAGTACTTAAACGTAACGAACTCAACTGTGTTTGGGACGGCAGGCGTTCTTAATGAAGGAATGGCTTTGTCTGCAGCAAAAATCCTTTCGGATAGTAAGGCAATAAAGTTTCCGAGTAATAATTTCATCAGTATTTCAAAAAACTCGGTTTTGTGTGGTACAGCGAATTCATCGTATTCATATTCTGACAAACTGGTTGCTTATTGTGGTTTAAACGACTCAGATTGTAATGTGCATCAATCAAAAGGGGCGTGTCCTGTCGCTTTGGTTGGTGGACCTGAATACAACAACTTTTACACCTACTGTGGGATAACACCACCTGAGCCTGAACCAAAAAAATGTGAGCAATTACCACCCGAAAACTTCGATAACGGCAGCCTAGCCAACTGGTCAGTGATGGGGTTTAAAAGCAGTACCCATCCGCAGGCGACTGGTAAGCGCTTTAGGCTGAATGAAAATATACAGAATCAGGCTACCGCGTCGGCCTACAACTATGTGTTCCCATCGGCACAAAACTATTTACAGGTTGAGTTTGAGCATTACGCTCATAGTGGTTCAGGTGGCGATGGTATTGCCCTAGTGCTGTCGGATGCCAAGGTGCCGCCGCAAACTGGTGCGTTTGGTGGCCCGCTGGGCTACGGGATGAAGCGAAAGATTAACCATCCCGAGGAGCATCTTCGTGAAGATGTTGAGGGTTTTGCCGGTGGCTGGCTGGGGGTTGGTTTTGATGAATATGGTAACTATTACCGCACTGGTGGAGAAACTATCCTGCAAGATCAAACCCTTAAACCGAATGTGGTAGGAATACGAGGAGAGGGGGCTCTGGACGCGAATGGTAAATGGCTCAATGGCTATGAATTTATTAAAGGCTATGGGCTTAAAGAAGATGAGCAGCCAGCCGAAGATATTGATGGCCTCAACAGAGAACGACATAGCTACAGAATAATTCTCAACTCACGTAAGGCGGGTAAATACTATCTCTCGGTGGAAAGAAAAATTGGTTCACAACAATGGAAGACACTAATCGAGAAGTTTGATGTCTACCAGCAAGGTAACTTTAATACGGTACCTGAGAACTTCCGCCTGTCGGTCACCGCATCAACCGGCTGGGCTACCAATACCCACGAGATTGATGATTTCCAGGTTTGTGCGGATAAATATCAGAAAATCACTAACGTTATTCACCACTTTGAATTCGAATATGCAAAGACAGGCAGCATTTGTCAGGCCTCTGATGTGATATTAAGAGCTTGTATGAATGACTCGTGTTCTGAGACTTACCCATCTTCGATAACGGGTGGCACGTCAGGTTCAAGTCTTGACCCGGTAACGGTATCACTACTGCCTGTATCGTCTTCTACTGTCTCTTGGGAAGGTGGCGACAGTGTAACCTTCTCTGATTCCGTTGCGTTGAAATTACGTGCTCATCAATCGGGCTCCGCCGAGTTGGGTATCGATAAAATCGAGAACGATTCGGAAATACAACTTGGGTTTACTGGCACGCGATGTCTTACGTCGGGGGCGTTAACGAAAAAGAACTGCAAGATTACGTTTAACTCAGCTGCATTGGGTGTCAACACACCAGATAAAATCGCGGGTAGACCTTTCTTGGACAGTCATGGTCAGCTAAATTCTGATTATAGTACGCTTCCATATTTAGATTTTTGTGGTGCGACGAGCACAAAACAAGCCGGTGATACCGGAGAGACTCGTAACATTACGTTGTCGATGGAACACGTTGAACCCATAAACCCTGTCGTGGATGTTCCGGTTTATGTGGCATTCAAACAGCAATCTGGTGCTTTTAGTAATGAAGTTTCTATCAAATCAGGCACCCCTGTCCCTGTAGAGAATGTTTACTTTGACAGCAAAGGCAAGGCTTCCTTTAATCTACGTTACCCAGAGGTAGGTAAAGTTAGGCTTCATGCTCAGCTTCAGGGTGACGATGATTCCAAGGGTGAAAACAACTTTGTCAGCTTCCCCAAATATCTGAAGTTAGCGGCAACCAAAGCGGATAAAAATGGTGCCTGCACCACGCCCGATGATGGCTGTAGCAACAGTTTTATTGCTGCCGGTGAAGAGTTTGATATGACCATTACCGCTTATCAAGCGGCGGATGGAAATACAGAAAAGGTCGCGAAAAATTATCAGGAACCGGCCATCACCATTACCAATAGTGTGGAATACCCGAAGAAGGATGGGGCTTCAGCCACGCTGTTGAATACATCACTGCCGGGGGGGAGTAAATGGGCCAATGGTAAGGTGGTGCTGCCGCAGTCGGTCTCGGAAGTCGGCGCATTTGAATTTAGCGTAGCTGCACCAGTTGCGAGTGATGAAAACGGCAAACCGCTGGCTACCTCAAGCTATTTAGGTAGTAGCACGTTCAAAATTCAGGATGCAGTAGCGACAATAGGCCGCTTCTATCCGGCTTACTTTAACGTTACGGAAACCAACTGGGATTATCCGGATAACCAGGGCGAGTCGGCCTACATGGGGCAGGCATTCGATTCGGTAAGCTTTGCTGTGACCGCCTATAATGCCAGTGGCGGCGCGACACAAAACTACGGTTTGTTTGCCAGTGGATTAAAAGCCGATTTCTATCTGTCCGGTGAACATTCGGATCGCTTGAATATCGCGAATAAGGATCTCGGCGCTAAAAACTGGAGCGGCGCGGTGTGGCGTAAGCAGTGGAATAATTCGGTTCAATGGAGCAAGCCAATTTCGCCTGATGGGCCGTTTAACTCGAAAGTGGTAGCGGACAAATCTACCAGTACCTCGATTGGCCTATCATTGAGCAACTCTGGTGGTAAAACCAGTAGCTATATTGATCCGACTTTATTCAGGTTTAAAAGTAGCGTTGACGGCAAAGAGCAGTTGACTACCAGCGTAGCGCAAGTATTGCTGGCACAACCGGATGTTCGCTTTGGTCGTATTGATCTAGATGATGTTGGTGGCAACCAAGGTTCGATATTGCATGTGCCACTTCGAGTTGAATACTGGAATGGTAGCCGCTTTATTGCTAACCCGAACGATAACCAAACAGAAGTGACAGGTGTTAAAGCTGCGCAACAGCATATCTGGCCGACAGATCAGAGTGCAAAAGACGTAACCCTAGGAGAGGGCGGGATCGTTACCTCAGGTTCTTCTCGCTCTGTAACTGCAACTCAAGCTGAACCATACCGTCAGCAAACGCGCGTTTGGTTAGATCTAGATGACTCTGCAAATGGTTTACCTTGGCTCAAATACAACTGGGATAATAAGAACGCTGGAGAAGAAAACCCATCTTCCGTTGTCACATTTGGTATTCACCGTGGTAATGATCGCGTGATTTATCGTGGCGAGCCGGGATTAACCGGACAGTAACAACTTCGGTTTCTTGCGTTAAGTAAGGAAACTGCAAGAAATTGAGGCTTTCTGCTCATGTTTGTGTACCAATGCCTTGCTGTGACAGCGAGGCATTGGTACATTTAGGACAATTTTTGTCTTCTAAATTTTTGCAGGATGAGCGAAGAGTATGTTTAAGAAACTTCGTGGCATGTTTTCTAACGATCTATCTATCGATTTGGGTACTGCCAACACTCTAATTTACGTAAAGGGACAAGGTATTGTCCTTGATGAACCTTCTGTAGTTGCTATTCGTCAAGATCGTGTAGGTTCTGCAAAAAGCGTTGCTGCAGTCGGTCATGCAGCAAAACAAATGCTGGGTCGTACACCTGGTAACATTTCAGCTATCCGTCCAATGAAAGACGGCGTAATCGCTGACTTCTACGTAACCGAAAAAATGCTTCAGCACTTCATCAAGCAAGTGCACGATAACAGCATCCTTAAGCCAAGCCCTCGCGTACTAGTTTGTGTTCCTTGTGGTTCTACTCAAGTTGAGCGCCGTGCGATTCGTGAATCAGCATTGGGTGCGGGCGCACGTGAAGTTTACCTAATTGACGAGCCAATGGCGGCGGCGATTGGTGCAGGTCTGCGTGTTTCTGAGCCAACAGGTTCGATGGTGGTCGATATCGGTGGTGGTACTACTGAAGTTGCCGTTATCTCTCTAAATGGTGTGGTTTACTCGTCTTCTGTACGTATCGGTGGTGACCGCTTTGATGAAGCCGTTATCAACTACGTGCGTCGTAACTACGGCAGTTTGATTGGTGAAGCTACGGCAGAAAAGATCAAGCACGAAATCGGTTCAGCTTACCCAGGTGATGAAGTTCAAGAGATTGAAGTTCGCGGCCGTAACCTTGCAGAAGGTGTGCCACGCAGCTTTAGCTTGAACTCAAACGAGATCCTAGAAGCGCTTCAAGAGCCGCTATCAGGCATCGTTTCTGCAGTCATGGTTGCGCTAGAGCAGTGTCCTCCAGAGCTAGCTTCAGATATCTCTGAAAACGGCATGGTGCTAACCGGTGGTGGTGCACTACTGAAAGATCTTGATCGCCTACTTATGGAAGAAACGGGTATTCCGGTAGTTATCGCTGAAGACCCACTAACGTGTGTTGCGCGTGGCGGCGGTAAAGCACTAGAAATGATCGACATGCACGGTGGCGATCTGTTCTCTGAAGAATAAAAATGTAGGTGAAGCTCATTACGGGCTTCACCTTCTTTTCTGCTCTCTCTGTAATTCAAACATGCTCCATATCTGAACGCGTTTCAGGTTGCCAAGTAAGGCTCAATAATCATGGAAGCAATCAGGTTAAAAACAAGATGAAACCGATTTTTGGCAGAGGCCCGTCTCTGCAATTACGTCTGTTTTTTGCTGTCATCGTGTCGGCGAGCTTGATGTTGGCTGATAGTCGTCTAGATACGTTTTCCAACGTTCGCTACCTACTCAACAGTATGGTTGCGCCAATTCAGTACGCAGCGAATATGCCTCGCAGTATGTTTGATGGTGTATTCGAACGTTTTAATACTCGTCAGGCATTAGTAGAAGGCAATCGCAACTTAAAGCGCGAAGTGCTTCGTCTAAAAAGCGAATTGATCTTGCTCGACCAATATAAAGAAGAGAACCAACGCTTGCGTAAGTTGCTTGGCTCGTCTTTTGTTCGTGATGAGAAGAAGGTCGTGACCGAAGTTATGGCGGTGGATACTTCTCCTTATCGTCATCAAGTGGTGATTGATAAAGGCCAAATTGACGGTGTGTACGTTGGTCAGCCCGTTATTAACGAAAAAGGTATTGTCGGTCAGGTTACGTTTGTTGCGGCGCACAATGCGCGCGTATTGCTACTGACAGATGCAAAAAATGCCATTCCAGTTCAGGTCATTCGTAATGACATTCGAGTGATTGCATCAGGTAATGGTGAAATGGATGAAATCCAACTGGAACACATTCCAACCAGTACAGATATTCAAGTCGGTGATTTACTTGTGACATCCGGTCTGGGAGGCATTTACCCTGAAGGCTACCCTGTGGCGACGGTCACGAATGTGGATCACGATACTCGTCAAGAGTTTGCATCGATCAAAGCCGAACCTGTGGTGGAGTTTGATCGTCTACGATACTTGCTGTTGATCTGGCCAAACGAAGATCGTCAGCACAAAGTATTGCAATCCAACGCGAATGACGGGTTAGAGCAAGAACAAGAGGTAACTAATGGCCAGTAATGTATTGCGTAGCAGAATGGTGATTGGTGTTAGTTTCTTCGTTGCGCTAGTACTGCAAACCATTCCTTGGCCAGGTGTATTGGACCTACTTCGTCCTTCATGGCTATTTTTGGTGACGTGTTATTGGGTGCTGGCATTGCCGCATCGAGTAAACGTCGGCACGGCGTTAGTGTTGGGCTTATTGTGGGACATTCTCATTGGTTCAACGCTAGGAATTCGGGGCATGATGATGTCCATTGTCATCTACTTGGTGGCACTGAATTTCTTGCTAATTCGTAACATGGCATTGTGGCAACAGTCGATTTTAATTGCCTTTTTTACTGCGTTATTGGAAGTTTTGATATTCTGTGGGGAATATTTGAACCAGGACGTAGTATTTAATCCATTATCTCTGTGGACGGCGGCAATAAACTGTATACTTTGGCCATGGATGTTTTTATTAATGCGACGAGTTCGTCGCGCTTGGCACGTAAGGTAATGCGGTGAAAAAGAGCCTATCTCTCGTTCTCGCTTCGGGTTCTCCGAGAAGAAAAGAGCTGCTTGCTCAACTAGGCTATGACTTTGATATCGTATTACCGGACATCGAAGAAGCCAAACAGGCTGATGAGCAAGCACAAGATTACGTGCTGCGTCTTTCTTTGGAAAAAGCTCAGGCAGGCTTAGCGTTGGCTAAGCCTGATTCCGTTGTATTGGGCTCAGACACGGTCGTAGTATGCGATGACCGTGTGTTAGAGAAACCCAAAAGTTTTGAAGATTCAAAGCGTATGCTTACTGACTTATCCGGTCGTCGTCATCAAGTGATGACAGCGGTGAGCGTCGTATCATCGGAACAACAACACTCGGTGGTCGTCACCACTGACGTATGGTTTAAGCCACTGACTCACGAAGAAATCGAACAATATTGGCAGTCAGGAGAGCCATGCGATAAAGCTGGAAGTTATGGTATTCAGGGACTCGGAGGGCGATTTGTCACCCGAATCGAAGGCAGTTATCACGCTGTAGTAGGCTTACCTTTGTTCGAAACCGATCAGCTAATTCAAGAATTTTTATAATTGTTTTGAGGTGTGCACATGAGTGCAGAATTGCTGCTTAACGTGACCCCGAGTGAAACTCGAGTGGCCATGATTGAAGGTGGAGTACTACAAGAAATTCATATCGAGCGCGAATCTCGTCGCGGCATTGTGGGCAACATTTACAAAGGCAAAGTAAGCCGAGTACTGCCTGGCATGCAAGCGGCTTTCGTCGATATCGGTTTAGATAAAGCGGCGTTTTTACATGCGTCTGATATCGTTCCGCATACTGAATGTGTGGCAGAGAACGAGAAACAGCAGTTTCAAGTTCGTGACATTTCTGAATTGGTTCGCCAAGGTCAGGATATCGTCGTACAGGTAGTTAAAGATCCTCTTGGCACTAAAGGTGCGCGTTTAACTACTGACATCACACTTCCTTCCCGTTATCTCGTCTTTATGCCTGGCGCTAGCCACGTTGGTGTATCGCAACGTATTGAAAGCGAAAGCGAACGTGAGCGCCTTAAAAAAGTGGTGAATCACTACTGCGATGAGCACGGTGGTTTCATTATCCGCACGGCCGCAGAAGGGGCAGATGAGAAAGAACTCTCTCAAGATGCTGCGTTCCTAAAACGCTTATGGCTGAAAGTCATGGAGCGTCGTTCTAAGTACAAGACACGTTCAACGCTGTATGGCGAGCTTGGTCTTGCACAACGTATTTTGCGTGACTTCGTTGGAACGGAACTCGACAAGATTTTGGTCGATTCACGTTTAGAATATGAGAACCTCAAAGAGTTTACTTCTGAGTACGTACCGGAGCTGACCGATAAGCTTGAGCTTTACGAAGGTGACAAGCCTATCTTTGATATGTACGACACTGAGAACGAAATTCAACGCTCTTTGGAGCGCAAAGTTGAGCTCAAGTCGGGTGGTTACCTAATCATCGATCAGACAGAAGCGATGACCACCATCGACATCAACACGGGTGCGTTTGTTGGTCGTCGTAACTTAGAAGAGACCATCTTTAATACCAATATTGAAGCGACTCAAGCCATTGCTCGCCAGTTACGTCTGCGTAACCTAGGTGGCATCATCATTATCGACTTTATCGATATGGCGTCAGAAGAGCATCGTCAGCGAGTACTAACTTCGTTAGAAGCAGCATTGTCGAAAGACCGCGTGAAAACCAACATCAATGGCTTTACGCAGTTAGGTCTGGTTGAAATGACGCGTAAGCGTACGCGCGAAAGTATTGAACATATTCTTTGTTCTGGTTGTCCTACTTGTGAAGGCCGTGGCACCGTGAAAACGGTTGAAACGGTGTGTTACGAGATTCTGCGCGAGATCACTCGTGTAAACCGAGCGTACGATGCCGACAACTTTGTCGTATACGCATCGCCATTTGTTGCAGAAGCGCTTTTGGGTGATGAGTCTCATGCGTTGGCAGAACTTGAAGTATTTATTGGTAAGCAAGTCCGTATTCAGGCTGAACCCCTGTACATTCAGGAACAGTTTGACGTCGTGATGATGTAATTGGAACATTTGTGAATTCTGGTTTTAACCGTTTTGGGCGTTTTTGCGCGTGGACGTTAGTCACTGTCTTGGTTTTTTTAGCCATTCTAGTGACCACTCTACGCGTCACATTGCCACAACTTAACCACTTCCAAGATGAGATCAAAACCTGGGTCAAACAAGGCACAGGTTTTGACTTTTCTATCTCCAGCGTTGCTGGTTCTTGGCGTAATAGCCATCCCTCTATCGCGTTACTCGGCTTAGAAGCTAACTTACCGAATAACCAAGAAGCTCGATTCGCCGTTGATGAAATTCAAATTGAATTCGATTTGATTCAATCGTTACTTCAGTTTAAGCCCGTCGTGGCCGACTTAACCATTCATAACTTGGCATTAGATATTCGCACGGTCGATCTTCTACCTACGTCGAGCAATCAAGAGCCGACCACTGATGTTGACCAAAATGAAATTAAGCTGATTGATCAGCTGGACTCACTATTGCTGCGCCAGTTTGAAGACTTCACCATTACGAATTCACGCGTCTGGTACAAATCGGTATCGGGCGAAACTCGTCGACTCGATATTGAACAGCTTCGCTGGAGTAACCAAGGTAAACGTCACTTAGCGGAAGGCACAGTCAGTATTGCAGACGCTAGCCTGAACTCACTGTTAGTAAATGCTAACTTTAAAGACCATGGTTCGCTGCGAGACGTGTCGGGTGAGTTCTATGTTAGTGCGCAAGATGTCTCGGTAACGCCTTGGCTTACCACTTACATGCAAGAAGAGTCGGGTGCGGAGTCTGGCAAGGTCAGTTTGAATACCTGGCTGACTCTCAAACACAGCCAACCTAATTATGCGTACGTGGAGCTGCAACCGTCTGAGCTCGTATGGAATGAAAATGGCCGCCATGAACTGTTTATCGAATCGGGAGTGTTTAAGCTCTTGCCTGATAAGCAAGGTTGGAAAGTAAATGGTCACTCACTTCAAATTCGCACCGATGACAAATCCTGGCCTGAACTTGATGCGGCTTTTGATTGGCAACCAGATGGCTGGAAGCTCAACCTTTCTCAGCTCGACATTGAGGTGTTGATTCCACTCGTTAAGCTCGCGCCGGAATCGGAAGCAACCAGTGACTTACTCAATAAATTAGCGCCGAAAGGTCGTGTTGAAGACATTCGTTTAGCCATGAATGGTGGCTTAGATACGTTGCGTTATTCGGCAGATCTCGATGAGTTAGCTATGACTCAATGGGAACTGTTGCCGGGCTTTCAACATGTGCAAGGCAGCGTTGCGGGTGACTTGAAGCAAGCGAAAGCGAAAGTCACGGTCATTGATGATGTTTTCCCGTACGGGGATGTATTCCAAGCCCCATTGAACATCAAGCAAGGCGAAGTCGACATCATCTGGCAGCAAGATGAGACAGGTTGGCGTTTGTGGTCGGATAAAGTCACGGCTGCGACTCCGGACCTTCAAGTGTTGGGCGCATTTCGACTCGATTTCCCTAAAGAGCAAAGCCCATTCCTATCGTTTTATGCTGAGGCGGATCTCTACAACGCTGGTGAAACTTGGCGTTACTTGCCAACCTTGGCATTAGGTCAAGATCTGACGGATTACCTATCAACCGCAATTCAAGGCGGTAAAGTAAATACGGCCAAATTGCTGTGGTATGGCGAGTTAGGAGATTTTCCTTACAAAGAGCACAACGGCATGTTTCAGGCATGGGTTGGCTTAAAAGACGCGAAATTCAGTTTTGATACTGCGTGGCCAACCATTACCGACTTGCAGCTTGATCTATTGTTTGAAAACGACGCCATGTATCTGGATTCCAAATCGGCGACGTTAAATGGCGTTCACGCTAAACGCATCACGGGGCGCATTCCGGAGTTGGCTGAAGATGGCCATATCGAAATTGAAGCTAAAGCCACAGCTCCGGGTAATGAAGTTCGCGACTACATGATGGCTACGCCGCTGGTTGACTCGGTTGGTGCCGCTTTGACGGCCTTGCAAGTCAGTGGCCCGGTGTATTCCGAGTTCCAGCTCAACATTCCTTTTGATATGGAAAAAGACGCGCGAGCTTGGGGTTATGCGGATTTGAAAGACAACCGTGTTGATATTGATGCGCCGCCAATGATGCTAGAAAAAGCCACAGGCCGCATTCAGTTCGACAACGATGTGGTGACGACATCTGGCTTGTCAGCAGAGTTACTCTCGCAGCCTATTTCACTCGATTTCCACGGCGAAAGTGCGGACCAAGGCTACAACGTGACCATCAATACTTTAGGTGATTGGGATGTAGAGCCTCTCAAGCCTTATTTAGGTGAACGTTGGTTGAGCTTGGTTTCCGGTCATGCGCCTTGGCAAATGGACATTGACTTACAGCTCAACGATGTGGGTTTTACTTACCAAGTAGATGTGTTGGCGCAGCTCGGTCGATTAGCCAGTGAATACCCATACCCATTGACGAAAAAGGTCGGAGAAGCTGGTCAGGCAAAACTCCAAGCATCGGGGAATCAGGAGAGCATTTCGGCTCGTTTGCAAATCCCAAATGCGAAATATCAGACCGAAATTGATATCTCGGGCGATGTGCCAGTGTTAACCGCGACCAACTTGGTGTTAGGCAAAGGCGGTTTTAAAATTAGCCCTGTCGTTGGGCACGATGCTTCGATTCGTCTAGATGAGGTAAACCTAGATAAGTGGGCGACGTTACTGGATACGCCAGAGAGTAAAGCGCAATCGGTGCTGGCAAACATGAAGACGCCTACGATTCCTTTACCAACGCGTATTGAAGTCGAAACGCCGAACTTGTTATTGGGCGGCATTGAGTTTCACGATGTGGCATTGAACGCCAGTAAAAAGAACCTAAGTTGGCAGTTGGACGTGAATAGTCAAGAGGTGAAAGGCAAAGCAACGTACCTCAAACCGTACGATTTATCGGTGTCTCTAGACCATCTGCATTTGTACTTGCCAGACTTTGAGGAAATGACCAAAGAGCGCAGTTCGATTTTCGCTAGTGAAGATCAGAATGCGCCACTTATTACCAACTTTGACCGCAAGTTTCACGCAGAGATGCCAAACTTAACGTTGAACATCGACGATTTTTGGTTGCAAGGTTACAAGGTTGGCAAAGTGAATGTCGACTTACAGCGTCAAGATGATCGTTTGGAGTGGAAAAACATTACCTTCAGTAGCGGCAAAAACCGCATCGATATGAATGGTTGGTGGGAGCTGACCAAAGATCGTAGCCATTCCAATCTGACGTTAAAAATGAAAGGCGATAACAACACGGATCTGATGGAGCGTTTTGGTATCACGTCTGGGATCCAGCAAGCGCCGTTCGAGATCAACGCCAATATGAATTGGGATGGTGCGCCTTGGTCGATGAAGACACCAACCTTGCAGGGGAATGTCTCGACAGAGTTTGGCAAAGGGGTCGTGAGTGAAGTCAGCGGCGCGGCCCGTTTGCTTGGCCTATTTAGCTTGGACTCCATCATTCGTAAGATGCAGCTCGATTTTACCGACGTATTCGACAAAGGCATGGCGTTCAACTCCATCACGGGTACAGGCAAAATCCAAGATGGTGTGTTCATCACCAATGATATTGTGATGGATGCGCTAGCTGGTGAAATGCAAATTCGTGGTATTGCAAACATGACCAGCAGAATGGTGGATGCGGAAGTGAAGTTTACGCCGGATATTACGTCAGGGTTGCCAATGTTGACGGCGTTTGCGGTAGCCCCTCAAACCGCTCTGTACGTGCTGGCGATTTCCACGGTAATTTCTCCAGTTGTAGAGGTGTTCACCCAAGTGAATTACGAGGTCAAAGGCCCGTTAGATTCACCAACCGTAAAAGAGATTTCACGTAGTAAAGGCGAATACAAGCTGCCAGAAAAACTGCGTGAGCAGGCTAAATAGATCGCCCGACTAAGTGGTAGAAGGAAGAGAACACATGGAACGTGTTGGCATCATTCAAATGACTTCGGGGCCTGATATTCAGGCGAATTTGGACTTTATTGACCAGCAATGTACTTTGGCGGCCAATCAAGGAGTGAAGCTGGTGCTCACACCGGAAAATGCGGTGTTGTTTGCCAGTCGAGAAGAGTACCATCAACATGCAGAGCCGTTAGGTAGCGGTGCTATTCAAGAGCGTTTAGCCAATATCGCGAAGAGTCATCAACTGACGCTTGTCGTTGGTAGCATGCCGATTCAAACCGCGCGTGGTGTGACAACGACGACGCTCGTTTTACCTCCTCACGGAAAATGCATTGCCCATTATGACAAGCTGCATATGTTTGATGTCGATGTAGAAGATGGCCATGGCAGCTACCGAGAGTCAGATACTTTCACCGCGGGCAACCAAATTGTGGTGGCAGAAACGGATATCGGTAGCGTCGGCTTGAGCATTTGTTACGACGTTCGTTTCCCCGAATTGTACAAAGCACTGCGTTTAGCGGGGGCGGATATCATTGTTGTTCCCGCCGCGTTTACTGCGGTTACTGGGCAAGCTCACTGGGAAGTGTTGCTGCGAGCTCGAGCAATTGAAACGCAATGTTGGATTTTAGCCAGTGGACAAACGGGAACACACCCTTGCGGTCGTAAAACGTGGGGGCATTCCATGGTGATTGACCCTTGGGGACGCATTCACAAACAACTTCAAGACCAAGTGGGTTTGCTGGTGGCAGAGATAGATTTG
This sequence comes from Vibrio sp. RC2502, assembly GCF_054850435.1. Taxonomy (NCBI): domain Bacteria; kingdom Pseudomonadati; phylum Pseudomonadota; class Gammaproteobacteria; order Vibrionales; family Vibrionaceae; genus Vibrio; species Vibrio sp. RC2502. The sequence goes on along the minus strand of NZ_CM141453.1, from coordinate 2,863,718 downwards.
TCACAAACCCAGCAAGTAAGGCAGAATATGCCGCTGACTCAACACAGTCGCTTTCAAAATGAATTGAGACGGAAATAAAAGAGCTAACTATGAGCACAAACCAAATAGAACAGGCACTCCTTGCCCCAAATGGTCTGACAGAGCAGGACATTGCTGACACGCTTGCCAGCATTGCTACGCGCCAGATCGATTATGCGGACATCTACTTTCAGTCCAGCTGGCACGAGTCTCTGGTTCTAGAAGACAGCATCATCAAAGATGGCTCTTTTAACATTGATTGTGGTGTTGGTGTGCGTGCGGTGACGGGCGAAAAAACCGGTTTCGCTTACTCAGATCAAATCAATCCGGAAGGTTTGAAGCAAAGTGCTATTGCGGCGCGAGGTATTGCGCAGCAGGGCCAAAATGGCAAAGTTCAAGCATTCAAACGTTCGGAAAATCAAGCTTACTACGACGCAGTTAACCCGCTAGCAAGCTGGGAAAAACAACAAAAAACCGAGTTATTGATGTCTTTGGATGCGTACATTCGCACTAAAGAGCCTCTGATCAAAGAAGTCTCTATCAGCATCAGCGGTGTGCACGAGCAAATGCTAGTTGCGGCTACAGATGGCACTTTCGCTGGTGATACTCGCCCGCTTGTTCGACTCTCCATCAGTGTACTTGCACAGAAAGGTGACCGTCGCGAGCGTGGCAGTGCTGGTGGTGGTGGTCGTTTTGGCTACGATTTCTTCTTGTCTGAAACAGATGGTGTGAAGCAAGCCTTCCACTTCGCGGACGAAGCCATCCGTATGGCGTTAGTTAACCTAGAAGCAGAAGCTGCACCTGCAGGTATGATGCCTGTAGTTCTGGGTTCTGGTTGGCCGGGCGTATTGCTGCATGAAGCGGTAGGTCACGGTTTAGAAGGGGACTTCAACCGCAAAGAGTCGTCGGTATTCTCTGGCAAAATGGGTCAGCAGGTGACGTCATCGCTATGTACGATCGTGGATGATGGTACGCTGAAAGATCTACGTGGTTCACTCAATGTGGACGACGAAGGTGTGAATGGTCAGTACAACACGCTGATCGAAAATGGCGTATTGAAAGGCTACATGCAAGACAAGTTGAACGCGCGCCTAATGGGGGTAAGCCCAACGGGTAACGGTCGCCGCGAATCTTACGCGCACTTACCGATGCCACGCATGACTAACACCTACATGCTGCCAGGTGAACACACACCAGAAGAAATCATCTCGACCGTGAAGAAAGGCATCTACGCGCCTAACTTCGGTGGTGGTCAGGTGGATATCACCTCAGGTAAGTTCGTGTTCTCTGCATCAGAAGCGTATTTGATTGAGGATGGTAAAGTGACTCGTCCCGTCAAAGGGGCAACTCTAATCGGTTCAGGCATTGAAGCGATGCAGCAAGTGTCGATGGTCGGTAACGACTTAAGCATCGATAAAGGTGTTGGCGTTTGTGGTAAAGCAGGGCAAAGCGTGCCAGTAGGCGTTGGTCAGCCAACGTTGAAGCTTGATTCACTGACTGTTGGTGGCACCGAGTAAATCACTCGAATCTTGACAAAAAGAGCGCTCATTGGAGCGCTCTTTTACTTTGTGCGTGAAACGATGTGGGTTAGAGGTTCTCTTCTGCAAACTCTGCCAAGCGGCTACGAACCACGCCGTTGAGGTGAATGTTCGCACTGCCTTCAAAGTTCTTGAAGCGTTCGACCATGTAGGTCAAACCTGACGTCACTGGGGTGAGGTAATGTGAGTCAATCTGCGCCAAGTTACCGGAGCAGACGATTTTGGTTCCTTCACCGCAGCGGGTGATGATGGTTTTGATTTGTGATGCAGTGAGGTTTTGACACTCATCAAGCAACACAAACGCATTTTGAATCGAACGGCCACGCATAAAGTTGATCGACTTAAACTGAATGTTGGCTTTATCGCAGATGTATTTCAACGAGCCTTCGGTGCAGTGATCGTGCTTATGCAGCGCCTCCAAAGTATCGGTTACCGCCGCCAGCCAAGGCATCATTTTTTCCTCTTCTGAGCCTGGTAAGAAGCCAATCGACTCACCAATGTCTGGCGTGTTACGCGTGACGATGATTTTATCAAACATGCCTTTTTCAATGGTTTGCTCGAGCGCAGCAGCCATGGCCAATAGCGTTTTACCGCTACCGGCCGCACCAGTGAGGATCACCAAATCAATATCAGGGTCGAGTAGGGCATCGAGCGCCATGGCCTGATAAATGTTTTTTGGTGTGATGTCCCAAGCTCGGCGGTGCATCATGCGTTCTCGGCTTAGGTCGAGTAGGGTTAGCTTGTCTTCATTGATGGTTTCAACGCGGCCTGCAAAATCGCTGTCTTCATCAATGACGTATTGGTTGATGAACGTTGGGTCAAAGGGCTCACGACTGAGTTTGTGGTAGGTTTTTCCCCCCAACGCGTAGCTTTCAACTTCATCAATACTGCTCCAGAAATCGCCTTCTCGTTGCTGGAAGCCTTTAGTGAGGTATTGAATGTCGTCGATGAGTTGGTCGGTTCGGTAGTCTTCAACAAAGCGAACTCCAGCTCCTTTCGCGCGCAGACGCATGTTGATGTCTTTTGTGATAAGCACGACTTCTCGTGGTGCTCGTTTGTTTTGCAGATAAAGCACCGCGTTGAGAATACGGTTGTCACCGGCTTTGTCGGCGAAAGCTTTGACGGTTTCCTGCAATTCAAAATCCGCCAAAATGGAAATAGAGCCTTGGTCTGGTTTTTCTTTCGATACGGGAATGCCTTCTGAAATTTCATCTGGCGTTGCGTCTTTAAAGAGATCTTCCAAAGCGCGAATAGCTACGCGTGCGTCTCTTGCGACATCGCGTTTGCTGTCTTTAATTCGGTCGAGTTCTTCCAACACGGTCATAGGGATGACGACATCGTGTTCTTGGAAAGAGAAGATGGCGAAGGGTTCATGAAGAAGGATGTTGGTATCAAGTACAAACAGTTTCCGATCGGTATCGCCCATAGCGTCTCCTTGCCGCAGCGCGGCTTTGCTTGCGAGTGGTTAAGCCAAATTCAACATAAGAAATGACCTAACTCTGATTGCTTGCAATAGAGGTTATCGGGCTATCGTCGGTTAGTTAGCAACCGAGTAGCAAGACAACTTACTGCAAACCCGTGTTGATCCTAATCGTGTACTAATGCGCTCAAATCATATGCAATGTCTTTAAGCGCCCCTCATTAGAAGTATACGTAATATTTACTTCCAACAACTTAATAATTGGCATGAGTTTTTTACAATTTGATTGCATTTGTAATTTGGGAAAAAAAGTTTCCGCTTGGTGCGGTTTCGGCGTGACCTAAATCACAGCTTCAAGTAAGATTAGCGACCTTTTTCTGCGCATAGGCTACGTCCGATTTATCATGTTGAGCTGACTTAAAAATGTTCAGTCCACACTCGCATGACGAGCTCAATGTGCATAGCAGAAGCCAGAATCAGATCTAAACTATTATCCATGCCCTCGGGTGTGAGTAGACCAACAAGAAATACGAATCAAGAACTAATAACGAGGTAGTCAATTCATGACATTTGCTTTGGGGCAGCGCTGGATTAGCGATACGGAAAGCGATTTAGGTTTAGGTACCGTAGTAGCAATGGATGCTCGTACTGTGACATTGATGTTTGCAGCGTCAGAGGAAAACCGAGTTTACGCACGTAACGATGCACCTGTTACCCGAGTAACGTTTAACGTTGGTGATGTCATCGATTGCCAAGAAGGTTGGTCTCTGAAAGTTGAAGAAGTACTGGAAGATGAAGGTCTGTACACCTATTTCGGTACTCGTGAAGACACGCAAGAAACCGCAGTTGTTCTGCGTGAGATTTTCCTTAGCAACCAAATTCGTTTCAACAAACCTCAAGATAAGTTGTACGCCGGTCAAATCGACCGCATGGACAACTTCGTTCTTCGTTACCGTGCGCTAACCAACCAGTTTGAACAGCACAAGAGCCCAATGCGTGGCTTGTGTGGTATGCGAGCAGGTTTGATCCCTCATCAGCTTTACATCGCGCACGAAGTCGGTCGCCGTCACGCGCCACGCGTTTTGTTGGCGGATGAAGTAGGTTTGGGTAAGACCATCGAAGCGGGTATGATCATTCACCAGCAAGTGCTGTCTGGTCGTGCTGAACGCATTTTGATTGTGGTGCCTGAAACACTGCAACACCAATGGCTAGTAGAGATGATGCGTCGTTTCAACCTGCATTTCTCGATCTTCGACGAAGAGCGTTGTATTGAAGCATTCGCGGACGCTGAAAACCCATTTGATACTCAGCAATACGTGCTGTGTTCACTCGACTTCCTACGTAAGAGCCGCAAGCGTTTTGAACAAGCGCTAGAAGGCGAATGGGATCTGCTTGTCGTCGATGAAGCGCATCACCTTGAGTGGAGCCAAGACAAACCAAGCCGTGAATACCAAGTGGTAGAAGGTTTAGCTGAACGTACTCCGGGCGTGTTGCTACTGACAGCAACGCCAGAACAGCTTGGTCGTGAAAGCCACTTTGCTCGTCTACGCCTGCTGGATCCCGATCGTTTCTATGATTACGAAGCGTTCGTCGAGGAAGAAGAGCAATACGCGCCTGTAGCTGATGCGATTACTTCACTATTCTCAGGCGAAAAGCTGCCTGATGAAGCGAAAAACCAGATCACTGAACTGTTGTCTGAACAAGACGTAGAACCACTTTTCCGCATTATCGAAAGCAACAGCGATGAAGAGGCGAAAGCATCAGCTCGCCAAGAGCTAATCGATAACCTAATGGACCGTCACGGTACAGGGCGCGTTTTGTTCCGTAACACGCGTGCGGCAATCAAAGGTTTCCCAACGCGTAATGTGCATCTTATGCCGATGGATATCCCACAGCAGTACACCACGTCAATGCGTGTGGCAGGGATGATTGGCGGTAAGATGAGTTCTGAAGCGCGTGCGATGAAGAACCTGTACCCGGAAGAAATTTTCCAAGAATTTGAAGGCGATGACGCAAGCTGGTGGCAGTTTGACTCACGTGTGAACTGGCTACTTGAAAAAGTAAAAGAGAAACGCGGCGAGAAGATTCTCGTGATTGCTTCTCGTGCGAGCACGGCATTGCAATTGGAGCAAGCGCTGCGTGAACGCGAAGGCATCCGTGCGACGGTCTTCCATGAAGGCATGTCGATTCTTGAGCGAGACAAAGCTGCGGCTTACTTTGCGCAAGAAGAAGGCGGTGCACAGGTTCTGATCTGTAGCGAAATCGGTTCTGAAGGTCGTAACTTCCAATTTGCCAACCAACTGGTGATGTTCGACTTGCCATTCAACCCAGACTTGCTTGAGCAACGTATTGGTCGTTTGGACCGTATCGGTCAAAATCGCGATATCGACATTCATGTTCCTTACCTGAAAGGCACATCGCAAGCGATCCTAGCGCGTTGGTTCGATGAAGGTTTGAACGCCTTTGCAGAAACCTGCCCGACAGGTCGTGCGGTTTATGACAAGTACTCAGACGCCCTGATTGAGATTCTGGCGTCAGGAGATACCAGCACTCTGGATGAGATCATCGAAGAATCAGCGAAGCTGAATAAAGAATTGAAATCGCAACTAGAGCAAGGTCGTGACCGCTTGCTAGAAATGCACTCTAACGGCGGCGAAAAAGCTCAGCAAATCGTTGAGAAAATTGAATCAACTGATGGTGATACAAACCTAGTCACGTTTGCGCTTTCTCTGTTTGATACGATTGGTTTGAACCAAGACGACAAAGGCGAAAATGCACTGGTGGTGACGCCATCAGAGCACATGATGGTGCCAAGCTACCCTGGTTTGCCATACGAAGGTGCGACGATCACTTTTGATCGCGATACAGCGCTTTCTCGTGAAGACATGCACTTCATCAGTTGGGAACACCCAATGATCCAAGGTGGTATCGATCTTCTGATGAGTGAAGGTGTGGGTACTTCTGCGGTATCTCTGTTGAAAAACAAGGCGTTGCCAGTTGGTACGATTCTGCTTGAACTGATTTACGCGGTAGATGCGCAAGCACCAAAACGCAGCGGTATCACTCGTTTCTTACCGAAAACGCCAATCCGTCTGATGATGGACTCGCGTGGTAACGATCTATCGGCTCAAGTAGAGTTTGAAGGTTTCAACCGTCAACTTAGCCCAGTAAACCGTCATCTTGGCAGCAAGCTGGTGACGTCTGTGCAAAAAGACGTGCACCGTTTGATTGAAGCGGGTGATGTGCTGGTTGAAGAGAAAGTGGAAGCCGTTCGTAAGCAAGCACAGCAAGATATGCAGCAAAGCTTGAATACGGAGCTAGAGCGTTTACAAGCTTTGAAAGCGGTGAACCCAAACATTCGTGATGAAGAGATTGAAGCGATTGAAGCGCAAATCAAAGAGCTGACTGGTTACATCAATCAAGCTCAAGTGCAGCTCGACTCGCTCCGTCTGATCGTGGTGAGCCACAACTAATCGCGTAAAACGCATTAAAAAAGGTCTTCAATCGAAGACCTTTTTCTTTATCTGCGGTTTGCCTGCGGATTACATCAACCACTTCCACCAAATAAACAAAGCTAAGAAGCCAAACAAGTAAATCAGCCCAGCAATCGATAGCCATTTCAGTTTGCGTCCCACCGCCAGCGGTTCCGGTAAGTCCGTTTTGCTCACTAAGATGTAGTTCAGTAGCGCGAAGAATGGCGTCGTCATAAACGCCAGAACCATCGCGAAGTCGAGCATAGGCAGCAGTGCCGATGCCCAGAATACGACAATACCCAGCGCCAGCAATGATACCGCCAACATAATCGCTGACGTTGCTTTTGGATCGGTTTCCGCTTGAGAGCGCAACAGGCGTTGTGAGTCAGCAATTACGCGCGAGTAACCGTCAATAACAGTAATCGTGCTGCCGAAAATACAGAAGAAAGCGATCACCGCGATTAAGTAACGTGACCATTCCCCGATGGTCGAAGCGTACAAGCCAACCAACTGATGCGAGAAGCCAACCCCGGAGCTCTTCAGTTCAATTCCAGAACCGTGCAGCATTAATGCACCGAGCGAAACAAACACTAGCGCCAAAACTGCTGTACCGATGTAGCCAACGTTGAAGTCAAACAGAGCAGAGCGTGGTGTTACTTCTTGCTGACTCGACTGGCGCTTTAGCCACGCTGAGGTTAAACACGAAATCTCAATTGGTGCTGGCATCCACCCCATCGTAACCACGATGAAACCAATTGCCGCAATTGACCAAGGGGAAGGCGATTCAAAGTTCGCGACGGGTTCCACTGGGTTACCAAACGCAATTGCAACTGCAAGCAGCGTTGCAATGGTGAGCACGGACATGATCACTTTCGAAAGTGTGTCGAGTGCTTTGTAATGGCCGGCGAATAAAATGATCAAACACGTGACCAAAACGATGATGCTCAGCGATGCCATCGACAGTGAAAACGGTATGAAGTAACCCAGCAAGCTCGCACTAAACATCAACAATGCTGCGGTGTTGATCACCGCCGACACCACACTTAAGAACAGAAACAGCCAAAGGTAAGGGCGACCCAGTCTCGCGTAGCCTTCGACTAACGTAAGCCCTGTGCCTATCGTGTATTGCACGCCAGCTCGGAAAAATGGGTATTTAAACAGGTTTACGAGCAGGATGAGTGCGGCCAGTTGCCAGCCATAGATGGCACCCGCTTTGGTTGAGGCTACAAGGTGAGAACCACCCACCGCCGCAGAAGCCATTAGGATGCCTGGGCCAAGTGAGCGGAAAAATAGCGATATTCTGGATTGGGGTTGATCTGGTACGGCGGATTCCATTTCTTATTGTCCTTTGATGTTGTGTATAGCGGCATAACCTTCCCCCGCGAGAACGGTTCGCGGGAATCCAAACGGCGTGAAACCTTATTTAATGTTATGGGGTGCTTTTCCGAACGGAATAAAGTTATTTGGGTAACCACTCTATAAATATCACTCCCGCAGTACTTGTCAAACTATATTTACAAATCAGTTTTTATTTTATTTTTCGAATTTATTGACTTGATTAACCCTGTTGGTTTTGGTGTTTTCATTGGTCGCGAAATTAAAATGCGTTTTGGCTGAGCCCTCGTTATAATCGCGGCGTTTTTATTTTCTAGAGATCCCACCCATGGCAATGCTTGAGTACAACCCACCGACAGATCCTTGGATCGACATCGTTTTTGAGGACGACCATATCTTGGCTGTGAATAAGCCGTCTGGTTTGTTGTCAGTTCCGGGACGTCTTGCAGAACACCATGACAGCATGTGGAGTCGTTTACAGGAGGAGTACCCAGATATCCAAGTCGTGCATCGCTTAGATATGTCGACGTCGGGATTGATGGTACTGGCTAAAAACAAGCGAGCAGAAAGTGCGTTGAAAAAGCAGTTCCAGTTCCGCTTAACGCATAAAATTTACTACGCACGCGTTTGGGGTCATGTCGAGCAGGAAGAGGGCGAAATCGATCTGCCATTGATCTGTGACTGGCCAAACCGTCCGCTGCAAAAAGTGTGTTTTGAAGATGGTAAGCCATCAAAAACTCTCTTCCAAGTCGCGAAGCGAGAAGAACATGAAGACGGCACAAAGACGACCATCGTACGTTTACTGCCTATTACTGGCCGATCACATCAATTGCGTGTGCACATGCAAGCGTTGGGTCACCCTATTGTTGGTGATGAGTTCTATGCTACCGAAGAAGCCAAAGCCTTCTCTGAGCGTTTGGAACTGCACGCTTCTGAACTGAGCTTCTACCATCCGAAAAGTCACTGGCTCCGCAGTATTTTTGTTCCGTGTGACTTTTACCTGGAAGCCGAAGAGATGATCTTTGACTATTTCGATCCAGAGCGTAAATTACCTGATTACAAAACACTGCCACGCCCATAAATAGATTTCATTCGGCAGTGAACAAGGAGTCGTTATGTCACTGCCTAAAGTGGTCTTTCTCGACCGCGCCACCATTCCCAATCACATTCAAGTCCCGCGCCCTGAGTTTCCTCATCATTGGATGGAGTATGCACTGACACCGCCTGAGTTCGTGGTTGAACGCTTGGCTGATGCCGATATCGTCATCAGCAATAAAGTGGTGCTGGATCAATCGGTACTTTCGCAGCTGCCTCAGCTCAAGATGATTGCCGTTGCGGCGACAGGGTTTAACAATGTCGATGTAAACTATTGTGCTGAACATGGCATTGCAGTCGTGAACGTGCGTGGTTATGCCACTCGATCTGTGCCTGAGCATGTGATCGCGATGTTGTTTGCTTTGCGTCGCAACCTGTTTGGGTACCATCAAGACATTGCGGCTGGTGAATGGCAGCGTAATAAGCAGTTCTGCTTTTTTACTCATTCCATCGGGGATGTTGGCGGCAGTACACTAGGTGTCGTCGGTAGTGGTGCATTGGGACAAGCCACGGCGAATCTGGCTCAAGCGCTAGGAATGACCGTTTTATTTGCGGAGCGTAAAGGAGCGGCAGAATGTCGACCAGGTTATGTGCCATTTGAGGAAGTGTTGAAACACTCTGACGCGTTGACTTTGCACTGTCCGCTTAACGAGCATACGCAGAATTTGATTGGCAAAGCCGAGTTACAGCAAATGAAACCAAACGCGATTCTAATCAACACCGGTCGAGGCGGTTTGGTTGATGAGCAAGCGTTGGTGGATGCTCTAAAACAGGGGGAGATCGCAGCAGCAGGTTTTGATGTATTTACTCAGGAGCCTGCCGATGAGAGCAACCCTCTGATCGCTAATATTCACTTACCGAATTTGCTGTTAACGCCTCATGTTGCGTGGGGAAGTGATTCGTCGATTCAACGCTTGGCCGACATCCTGATTGAGAACATTAACGCGTTTCAGCGCGGAGACCTCCTCAATCGCCTCGCTTAATGGGCATTGATTATCCGCATTAAAAAAGCAGACCTAGTGGTCTGCTTTGTCTTTATAGTTTACGAAGGAAGATTAGATTTCTTCTTCGTTTAACGCTTTCAGGATTTGGAAAATTTCACGGTAAGATTTTGCTGGTTTACCGGCTTTTTTCTCTTTCGCTGCTTGGCGTGCAAGTTGACGTAGACGCTGACGATCCGCTTCTGGGTACAACTCCATTACGTCATCAATGGCTTTGTCGCCTTCTTCCACAACGCGATCACGCAGCATTTCCAGTTTATGCAGCGCTGCTGTTGCTTGTGAGTGTTTGTTGCGTACTTTGTCCAATGCCGCTTGGATTGGTTCTGGGTCTTCATAACGCATCAATTTACCGATACGTTGTAGCTGACGACGACGCGCTTCGTTCTTAAAGCGCTGTGCATCGGCAATTGCTTCTCGCAGGTCTTCGCTCAATGGAAACTTTTCGAGAACTGCTGGCTTTAGGCCGACAAGCTCTTCGCCAAGCTTTTGCAGCTCTTCCATGTCTCGCTTCATCTCGGATTTACTTACCCAGATGATCTCTTCTTCTGGTTCCCATGGCGCTTTTTGATTCTTACGTGCCATTTCAGTTGCCTGTGTTTTGATTAATATTATGACTATTTTAACAAGAATCGTGGGGAGAAAGCGAAATTCTTGTTATTCTATTGCGTATTGAATACAAGATGTGAAAGACAATGGATATTAAACAGCAGGTTGCTGAGCAACGTACCGAGCTAGAGCAAGCCGTGGCACGAGCATTAGAGCTCGCGTCGGCGAAGTCGGATGCAGCAGAAGTCGCAATTACTAAAAGCACAGGTTTGAGTGTTTCCACTCGAATGGGTGATGTAGAAAATGTCGAGTTCAACAGTGATGGTGCGCTTGGCATTACCGTTTACCGAGGCCAACGTAAGGGCAGCGCTTCCACATCTGATTTGAGTGAAGCGGCGATTGAACAGACAGTGAATGCCGCGCTTGATATCGCTCATTACACATCTGAAGACCCGTTCGCAGGCCCAGCGCCGAAAGAATTTATGGTGAAAGAGGTGCCAGATCTTGACCTTTTCCACCCAGACTCTCCAGACCCAGACTACGCAGCACAAGTGGCGATTGCCGCTGAGAAAGAAGCGCTAAGCTACAGCGATGCAATCAAGCAAAGTGACGGTGCAAGCTACGATAGCCACTACGGCGTCAAAGTTTACGGAAACAGCCATGGTTTGTTAGCAAGCTACGCGTCTAGCCGCCACAGCACAAGCTGCTGCGTTATTGGCGTAGGCAAAAATGGCGAAATGGAACGTGACTACAGCTATACCGTTGCCCGCCATCGTGATGATTTATGGACGCCAGAAACCGTCGGCCGCAAAGCGGCGGAAAATACTGTAAGCCGACTGGATGCTCAACGATTGAAAACGGGCCAATACCCTATTATGTTTGCGGCAGATGTGGCAACTGGCTTGATTGGTCACCTAGTGATGGCGATCAGCGGTGGCAACCTGTACCGCAAATCTTCTTTCTTACTGGATCACTTGGGTAAACAAGTCTTGCCTGAATGGTTCAATATTTCAGAGCGTCCGCATGTATTGCGCGGTTTGGCTTCCAGCCCATTCGATAGCGAAGGCGTTTATACGCAAGATCGTGAAATCATTACCGATGGTGTGTTGGCGACCTATCTACTGACCAGTTATGCCGCTCGCAAGATGAAGATGGATCCAACCGGTCACGCTGGTGGTATTCACAACTGGTACGTGAAGTCGACAGGCCAAAACTTTGAGCAAATGCTGAAGGAATTAGGCACAGGCCTTTTGGTAACAGAAGTGATGGGTCAAGGTGTGAACGTGGTAACGGGTGATTACTCTCGCGGTGCGGCAGGCTTCTGGGTTGAGAACGGTGAAATCCAATACCCAGTCTCTGAAATTACCATCGCCGGTAATTTAAAAGACATGTTCACTAAGATTGTGGCCGTTGGTAGTGATATTGAAACACGCTCACAAATCCAAACCGGTTCTATCTTGCTCGACACAATGAAAGTCGCAGGTGAATAACCGTTACTATCGCGGAAATACAAAAAAGCCTGATGTGTTCATCAGGCTTTTTTAATATTCATTGTTGGCTACTGGCTTAGATCAGCAAGGTTGCGAGACCAAGGAAAACAGACAAGCCAATCACATCAGTGACAGTCGTCAGTGCCATACCGCCAGCAAGGGCAGGATCGATATTCATCTTCTTCAGAAGGACAGGGATGGTTACCCCTGCAACCCCGGCCACGAACAGGTTGGTCAACATGGCGGCAGAGATGATACCTCCGAGCATCCAGTTGCCTTTCCAAACCACAACGATACCACCGATGATCAACGCCCACATGATGCCGTTAAGCAAACCGATTGCGGCTTCTTTCATCAACAGTTCACGTTTGTTCGAGTCACCGATATGACCTAAAGCAAGGCCACGAATAACCAGTGCAACGGTTTGGTTACCTGCAACACCACCCATGGATGGCACGATGGTCATCAAGACCGCAATTGCCGCCATTTGGTCCAGCGTGGCTTCAAACATGTTGGAAACCGAAGCAGCAGCTAATGCAGCTAGGACATTGGCTCCGAGCCAAACACTTCGTTTACGTGCGGATTTGAAGACGGGAGCGAAGGTATCTTCGTCATCATCCATACCCGCCATACTCATCATTGAGTGTTCGGCGTCTTCACGAATAACGTCAACTACGTCATCAATGGTGATACGACCAACAAGGTGCTGGTTTTCATCTACAACAGGTGCTGACACCCAATTACGACGTTCAAACAGGCTAGCAACGTCAGAGTCACTGGTGTCAACGGTAATCGCATCGTCAGCATCTTCCATGACGTCGATAATTTTTACGTCGGGTTGGGTCGTGATAAGTGTCGTGATTGGGAGTTCGCCAATCAGTTTGCTTTCGTCATCAATCACGTAGAGCGCATCGGTGGCTTCAGGCAGCTCACCCTTCATACGCAGATAACGCAGGACTACGTCGACATCAACGTCACCACGAATCGTGATAACGTCCGTGTTCATCAACCCACCAGCGGTGTCTTCAGGATAAGACAGTGCCGTCTCGACGCGAGCACGATCTGCTGAATCCATTTGGGAGAGAACTTCACGGGAAAGATCATCTGGCAAACTACGTAGGACGTATGCTACGTCATCGGTATCCATGCCTTCCGTCGCCTCTGCAAGGTCTTCGGGAGCCATTTTTGATACGAGACTGTCTTTAACGTCTTCGTTTAGTTCGTCAAGAATTTCACCGTAATCTTCGGGGTCGGTAAGTTGCCAAAGAACTTCACGGCTTTTACGTGGGGATGCTTCTAAAAGGTGAGCAATATCCTCAGGTTCCATGTCCTGAAGCTGACGACGAACATGGACGAAGCGGCCGTTTTCCAGCGCTTCTGTGACTTCTTGGAGGGCTTGGTGAGCTTGGTCGAATTCTATTTGCTCTGCCATTCGTTCCTCCCAATTCCTGATATTTACAATGCTTTGAATAATAACTTAATTCTAGGCACCTTTTAATAACAACTTGTGAAACAGGACAAAATTATTTGCTGAGTGACCAGAGCAGTCGCAAAGATTTGGGAGAGATATCGCTGTGCTTTTTAGCTAGGAAAGGGGATTGCGCTCTATTCAGTTTGGAGGCTAGAGATAGGAACTAAAAAAGCGAGTAAATTACTCGCCTTCGTCAAACTTGTCTTCAATCAGATGACATACAGCGTCGAGTGCCAACTCTGCTTGATCGCCTGTGGCATGAATCGTTACGTATTGTCCTTGAGCCGATTCCAACATCAGCAGCCCCATCACGCTGTCTGCGGTGGCGGTTTTGTCTTCTTCGTTGTCGATGGTTACTACAGCATCAAAGCTTTGCGCAAGTTCTACCAACTTAACTGCGGCGCGCGCGTGTAACCCAAGACGATTTTGAATCAATACTTTACGACTTAACTCCACTGCTACTCCTTAGCATTTTTCTCGAGCGAGGTGTGACGAATCTGAACTTGATGCCCTTTATCCGCAAAGTACTCGCCAATCTGTTGGGTTAAATACACTGAGCGGTGCTTGCCGCCAGTACACCCAATGGCTACGGTGAGATAGCTGCGATTATTTTTTTCGAGCAAAGGTAGCCAAGTTTCAATAAAACTTTCTATCTGGTACTTGAGGCTCAATACCGACTGGTGCTGTTCCAAAAACGCAGCGATAGGAGCATCTAAACCCGTCAGTGGGCGCAGTGCAGGTTCCCAGTGTGGGTTCGGTAGGAATCGAACATCAAATACGTAATCCGCATCAGACGGAAGGCCGTATTTAAAGCCGAATGATTCAAACACCATCACCAAGCCTTTGCGATCACGTCCTTCAACTCGCATGCGAACTGTTTCACTCAGTTCATGCAAAGACTGACCGCTACTGTTGAGGATTAAATCCGCATGCGCTTTTAGTGGTGTCAGGATCTCTTTTTCTCGCTCGATAGCTTGATCGAGCGATAGCGACTGGCCGCCTAATGATAGCGGGTGGATGCGACGAGTTTCGCTGTAGCGTTTGAGCAAGGTTTCCTTATTGGCGTCTAAGAAAAGTACGGTTACATCGAGTTCAGTTTTTAGCTGCTCTAACGTGCCAGTCAATTCTTTGAGCTTTTTGGGGATGTTGCGGATATCAATGCTCACCGCAACATTTTGCTTGCTGTCAGCGATGGAATGTACAAACGCATCCAATAGGTTTACTGGTAGGTTGTCGACACAGTAGTACCCTAAGTCCTCTAGCACGCGCAACGCAATACTTTTGCCTGCACCAGAGTGCCCGCTAACAACAATTAATCGCATGGTGATCGTCCTGCTTATTGGTGAATCATGATGTCGTAGAGTTCTTCATCACTCTGAGCATTGCGTAGCAATTTCAGTACTTGCTTGTCGCTCAGACGTTCTGCCATAGAGGATAGAGTCTTGAGGTGCTCTTTGCACTGTTCTTCTGGTACAAGGAGTGCAAACAAAAGGTCGACAGGTCGATTGTCAATCGCATCAAATTCAATTGCTTCATCGCATTGCAGAAGTACCGCAATGGCTTTGTCGCTAGATTGCATTCGTGCATGTGGGATTGCAATACCGTTTCCGATACCAGTACTGCCCATTTTCTCTCTGTTGAGCATGCACTCAAACAGCTCGGTAGAATCTTGGCCCGTGTGTTCAGCGACGATTTGGCTGATCATTTCGAGGGCGCGTTTTTTACTCGTACAGTGGACTGCACTTTTCGTGCAGTCCACTGACAGTATTTCGCTCAGTTGCATGATTAATGACTGTTTAATTTTTCTTTGTGCTTATTAAGTTGGCGAACCAATTTATCTACCAGCGAATCGATCGCGGCATACATATTCTCGTCATCGGCTGATGCGTGGATTTCGCCATGATTTACGTGGAGTGTAGCTTCCGCGATTTGGTTAATTTTTTCAACTTTTAGTACAACTTGTACTTGATTGATATGGTCGAAGAACCTTTCGAGCTTCTGAAACTTAGATTGAACATAGTCTTGCATTGAATCGGTAAGATCAACGTGATGGCCTTGAATATTGATTTGCATAGACTTTCCTTTTCAGTTAGTGCCTTAAAGTAGGCGTTTACGCTGACTTGAAGGGGCAATACCCAAGGATTCTCGATATTTAGCTATCGTACGTCTTGCGACCTGAATCCCTTGGTCAGCCAGAAGAGCAGCAATCTTACTGTCACTAAGTGGTTTAGCAGTATTCTCTGCCGCGACCAGTTTCTTAATGAGTGCACGGATTGCTGTTGACGAACATTCTCCGCCATTGTCTGTACTGACGTGGCTGGAGAAGAAGTACTTCAATTCAAAAATGCCACGTGGCGTATGCATGAACTTTTGTGTCGTAACACGAGATATTGTGGATTCATGCATGTCCACCGCCAAGGCTACATCATTGAGTACCATTGGCTTCATGGCTTCTTCACCATACTCGAAGAAATCTTGTTGATGTTCAACAATACATCTTGCAACTTTGAGTAGCGTCTCGTTTCTGCTCTCTAAGCTCTTAATTAACCATTTTGCCTCTTGCAAATTGCTGCGAATGTACTGGCTATCCGCACTGTTGCCTTTGCCTAATTGAGCGTATTGTTGGTTAACTTTTAACTTTGGAATGCTGTCAGGGTTGATGGAAACGGTCCATTTCCCATGATCTTTAAATACCGATACGTCCGGAATGACGTATTCTGTGTCGTCTGGGGTAATGCGACTGCCCGGACGAGGATCTAACTGTTGGATCAGTTTTAATACTTCGCGTAGATCCGCTTCTTTTAGCTTAGTTTCTTTGATGACCAGTTTGTAATCGCGATTACCAAGGTGATCGATGTGATCGGCAAGAATCATTTTGGCTTCTGCAAGCCAAGGCGTGTCTTCTGGGAAGGTTGCAAGTTGCAGGAGTAAGCATTCTTGCAGGTTCCGCGATGCCACACCAAGCGGGTCAAACTGTTGGATGCGTTTGCGCACGGCTTCGACTTCATCCAACTCAATATCTTCGTTGTCGAAGCTTTCGTGAATCTCTTCAGGAGATAGGGTCAGATAGCCGTAATCGTCAATCGCATCAATGATGGCAATGGCAATCGTACGGTCGGTTTCACTGAAAGGCGTTAAGTCGAGTTGCCACATCAGGTAATCGTGTAGCGATTCTGTGGTTTCGCCTTGGTAGACCGGCATATCATCGTCTAACGCTAAACCGGTACTGCCCGTATTTGCGCTGTAGACGTCATCCCAAGTTGTGTCGATTTCAAGCTCTGAGCTGATTTCGGATTTTTCGATGACATCAGAACTATCAGGAACTTCGATTTCTGTTGGCTCGTTGGCACTGTTGTCAGCAGTTTCGAGTGCTGATTTGTCTTCACCATTTGCTTGAGGTTCTTCGTGGCCTTCTTCAACTTCCAATAGCGGGTTTGAGTCCAACGCTTCTTGGATTTCTTGTTGAAGATCGAGAGTCGACAACTGCAGCAAGCGAATCGCTTGTTGCAACTGTGGCGTCATGGCTAACTGTTGACCTAGCTTGAGTTGTAATGAAGGTTTCATTCAGTGTTACTTACCTTGTAATGCTCAGAATCTTACCGTTCCTAATGTAATCATAGACGGAATTGTTCGCCGAGATAAACTTGTTTCACCTGTTCATTGTTCAGAACTTCTTCCGGAGTTCCCGATGCAATGAGGTGCCCTTGGCTTACGATATAGGCTTTTTCACATACGTCCAGTGTTTCACGTACGTTATGGTCTGTGATTAATACACCAAGGCCACGATCGCGTAGGTGCTCGATGATTTTCTTGATGTCATTAACCGAAATAGGGTCGACACCTGCGAAAGGTTCATCCAACAAAATGAATTGTGGGTTTGCCGCAAGAGCTCGAGCGATTTCGACTCGGCGACGTTCACCACCCGATAGTGCCATACCCGCACTGGTTCTTATGTGCTGTATGTGGAATTCTTCCAACAAATCTTCCAGCTTGTCCTGACGCTCTTCGCGGGTCATTTCTTGGCGAGTTTCCAATACGGCCATGATGTTATCTTCAACGGACAGTTTGCGGAAAATCGATGCTTCCTGCGGTAGATAGCCAATACCCATGCGAGAGCGGCTGTGCATTGGCAAAATACTGATGTCTTTGTCGTCAATGGTGATGGTGCCTTCATCACGAGGCACCAGACCAACAATCATGTAAAACGAGGTGGTTTTACCGGCACCGTTAGGACCAAGTAAGCCCACAATCTGACCAGACTCTACTTCTAAGCTAACATCGGTGACGACTTTGCGCTTTTTGTAGCTCTTTGCGAGATTTTTTGCACTCAGTACCGCCATATTAGTTCTCTATCTGATTTGGTTGCAAAATCGTGGTTACACGCTCGTTTTTAGAGCTGTCAGCCACCAACTTCTGTTGACCGATTTGGTAACGAATCGATGAGCCTTTGATGGTGTTACCATCTTGAGCGAGCTGCGCTTGGCCTTTCATGGTCAGTTCGTCAGTCGAGATGCGGTAATCGAGCTCGGTTGCTTGACCACTTAACGTTTTACCATCGTCCATCAGCTGCGAAAATGTCGCAGGCTTACCAAATGCTTGAATTTGTTTGATTGCTTCCGTTTTTGGATCGCGAGTGACAACAATTCTATCTGCATCGATATTGATGCTGCCTTGCTTAAGCGAGACATCACCTTTAAAAATGACCTGGTTACTCTTCATGTCCACCTGTTGGGTGTCAGAGTTAATGTAAACCGGCTGTTGAGTATCCGACTTAAGTGCAAACGCTTGAGGCGCTGCTAATACTAGTGCCAGTAGACTAAGGTGTAACGGTTTCATATCGACCTTGAACTTCATTCGTTAGAGTCGCGGTGTGCTGTTTTAAGTTTCCTTGCATCGCGCCTCCAGTAGTTTCAAATTGCGGTCCAACCAACATTACTTGTTGATCAGCTTTAAAATCACGATTGGTTAGATTGATGACCAACTTATCGGTCGCCATCGTATCGAAACTGGCGCCCGGTAATAGGTTTTGCATTAAGACTTTGTCGTACAAAGTCAGCACTTGGTCTTCATCTAAAACAGCTCTTGTAGCTGTTACCTTCCACTCGACGACGCTACCTTCTCGGTAAACCATCAAGGTAGGGCTGTTAAAAATCGTTTCTCCACTCTTAGCATAGTAATCTAAGTTGTTGGAGCGGATGATGTAACTACGTACACCATCTTCACCATAGGTGATGTTTTCTAAACCAGTTCCACTGAACAATGGCAGTTCGGTGTCTGGGGCTACTTGAATTGCATCGTTACCTTTTGGTGTGAGTAGGTAATAACCACACCATGCGACGACGAACACCAAGAGCAAATAAATAAGGCGAGTAAAACTCATATATTAAAGGCCTTTTGTTTAGCTCAGTACTTCCCTGACTATTGCCTTAATCTGTGTAATCAATCGTTTGAATGTTTCGTGTTGCCGATATTACATCACACCAGCTTTTAGTAAATCATGCATATTTAATGCGCCAACGATTTTATCTTCTTTGCATAGGATAAGTGCGTTGATGTTTTTGTTCTGCATTAAGTTCAATCCTTCCACTGCTAACATTTCTGGATGTGCCGTGGTTGGATTTTTCGTCATGACTTCGCCAATAGCCGTGGTATGAATATCAATGCGCTTATCCAAAGTGCGGCGTAAGTCACCATCGGTGAATATACCAAGCATAGCATCGTGTTCGTCCACGATTGCGGTCATTCCCAAACCTTTCTCTGAAATCTCCAAAAGTGCATCGCGAATCAACGCATCTGGAGACACTTTCGGTAATGCATTTCCGAAGTGCATAATATCAGACAGCTTAAGTAGCAATTTTCTTCCTAAAGCACCACCAGGATGTGAGAGAGCGAAGTCTTCTGCTGAGAATCCACGCGCTTGAAGTAGGGCAACTGCTAGCGCATCGCCCATTACTAAAGTTGCTGTGGTACTGCTGGTTGGTGCAAGGCCAAGTGGACAAGCTTCTTGAGGGACAGTGATTTGCAAGTGCAAGTCAGCCAGTTTTGCCATGTTGGATTCTGGCTTGCCCGTCATGCTAATGATTTTAATGTTTAAACGCTTTAGAACAGGGAAGAGAGACAAGATTTCATGGGACTCGCCAGAGTTAGAAATAGCGATAACAATGTCACCCGCGCTGATCATACCCAAGTCACCATGCGCTGCTTCACCCGGGTGAACGAAAAACGCTGATGTACCTGTGCTGGCAAGCGTTGCTGCAATCTTGTTGCCAATGTGGCCTGATTTGCCCATACCCATCACGACAACTTTGCCGCTATTGGAAAGGATCAATTCGCAAGCTTGTTCAAACTGCTCATCAAAGTATTTGTCTAGCTCTTGCAGAGCCGCGACTTCGATATCAAGAACTTGTTTAGCTGCAGCGCGAAAATCAAATGGATTGGACATATCAGGGCTCCAATTTGTCTCTACTTATTAATGGTATTAAGCGGCCATGTTGGCAAATAGGTACACTTGGTAACCCAAGAAACACGTAAACAGAATCGCCCCTTCGAGGCGGTTGATGCTACGTGATTTACCTAAACACATTGCTACTAACAACAGTGACACGCCAAGCATGACCCAGAAATCACGTCCCATTGCGTATTCACTTAGTGTGGATGGGTTAATGATGCCAGGAAGGCCCATTACCGCCAAAATATTGAAAACGTTCGAGCCGATGATGTTACCAACTGCCATATCGTCTTCGCCTTTCAATACACCAGCAAGTGATGCTGCAAGCTCAGGAAGACTCGTACCGATGGCAATAATTGTCAGACCGATCACTAGGTCGCTCATGCCGAAATGCTTAGCAATAATAACCGCATTATCGACCAGCAGGCTTGCTGCCAAAGGAAGCAATATTAAACCGATAACCACCCACATGATGGCCTTAGGGTTGCTAACGCCTTGTGGGATTTCTGATTCTTGATCTTCAAGAAACGCATCGCCAGATTTTTGTTCTTTGCGGCTGATTTGCAACATAGCAAATAAAAAAGCACCAAACAGAACAAATAGTAAGACACCTTCATAAAAACCAAGGTGGCTGTTCCACAGTAAAATCCCGGCTAACACAGTTACCGCGATCATTAATGGTAATTCGCGACGGATAACTGCAGAGCTAATAGAAAGAGGTTTGATCAGCGCAGTAATACCTAGGATTAGGGCAATGTTAGCAATGTTTGAGCCCAAAACGTTACCGACAGCGGTATCGGTTTTACCGTCCCAAGCGGCTGTTGCTGACACCATCATTTCTGGTGCTGATGAGCCCATTGCAAGAATGGTCATACCGATCACTAAAGGTGAAATACCGACGTTGCGGGCTATAGCTGCAGAACCAAAAACAAGTTTATCTGCGCTCCAAACAAGTAAAACAAGACCGACGATAAGCAACGCTACGGCTTCGAGCATGAGAATTCCTAAGTATTAAATGAGTGAAATGAGTAACCGCTAATTTTGACCTTTTGCAGCTTAAAATGGAAGATAAACAACGAATAAATTAAAGGTTAGTAACGAAAATGTATGTAATTGTCACTCATTCAATCATTGCAAATAAAGTGACGATTCTGGTCTAGGATTTAAACACTTGGTGACGATCAGGCCATAATTTATGGAGAATAGCTTGAATTTGGTCGGCTTTATTTAATCGAACAGTGCTTTAAATTCCAAGCCAATGTGCTTATGATTGCAGCCTAATAAATGTACCGAAGCGGCGATAAGGGAACCCTTAGCGCTATTCGGAAGTGGATTGACTTGACAACTCTGCGAGCGTTAATGCTCTGACAGTAGAAGAGATGATATGTCGAACAACGATTTAGTCACCGTGAACAACCTCACTTTTTCACGAGGAAATCGCACGATCTTTGATGGTATTGATCTGCATGTTCCTGAAGGTAAAGTGACGGCGATTATGGGACCATCGGGAATCGGTAAAACGACACTGCTCCGTTTAATTGGCGGTCAGTTGTATCCCGAACAAGGAGAGATTTGGTTTGATGGTGACAACATTCCGACTCTTTCTCGCAAAAAACTCTACAACGCTCGTAAGAAAATGAGCATGCTGTTTCAATCCGGGGCTCTATTCACGGATTTGAATGTATTTGACAATGTGGCCTTTCCACTGCGTGAACACACCAATCTTTCAGAAGATTTGATTCGTACTATGGTGCTGCTTAAGCTCGAAGCGGTTGGTCTGCGCGGAGCTGCGCAATTAATGCCAAGTGAGCTTTCGGGCGGTATGGCGAGGCGCGCCGCATTGGCTCGTGCCATCGCACTTGACCCTGATTTAATCATGTTCGATGAACCATTTGTGGGACAAGACCCCATTACCATGGGGGTTTTGGTTGAGTTGATCAAAGACTTAAACCAAGCTCTAGGCCTTACGTCTATTGTGGTATCACACGATGTACCGGAGGTCATGAGTATTGCTGATTGGGTTTACCTACTAGCAGATGGCAAGATCATCGCGTTTGGCACGCCAGAGGAGTTGAGTCAAAACCCAGACCCGCGAGTGCAGCAGTTCTTACAAGGTGATGCAGATGGCCCAGTGCCGTTTCGTTTTCCTGCGCAAAGTATCGAAAAGGATCTATTTGATGGTCGCTAGCTTTATTCAATTTGTCGCTTCATTAGGAAAACGCACGCTCGCCATCTGTGAAGCTTTTGGCCGTGCAACCTTGATGCTTGTTGGCGCTATCTTCTCTAAGCCTCAACCATCTAAAAGTTTTCCTCTACTCATCAAACAGTTGTATTCCGTTGGCGTGCAATCACTGGCTATTATCGTCGTATCTGGTTTGTTTATCGGCATGGTTCTTAGCTTGCAAGGCTATGTAGTGCTGGTGGATTACGGCGCGGAAGGCAGTCTTGGTCAGATGGTCGCGTTGTCACTACTGCGTGAACTTGGGCCGGTGGTTACTGCGCTTCTTTTCGCTGGACGTGCAGGCTCTGCGCTGACAGCAGAAATTGGTTTGATGAAAGCTACTGAGCAGCTTTCAAGCTTAGAAATGATGGCAGTTGACCCACTGAAACGAGTGATTGCACCACGTTTTTGGGCTGGGGCTATCTCAATGCCACTACTTGCGATGATCTTCATGGCTGTTGGCATCTGGGGGGCACAGCTCGTCGGTGTCGATTGGAAAGGTGTGGATCACGGCAGCTTTTGGGCAGCCATGCAATCTTCTGTTGAGTTGGGACAAGATATCGGCAACAGCATGATCAAATGCTTTGTGTTTGCCATTACGGTAACTTGGATTGCTCTATTTAATGGCTACGATGCGATTCCTACCTCGGAAGGGATCAGCCGAGCAACTACGCGCACTGTTGTGCATTCTTCTTTAGCAGTACTGGGACTAGACTTTGTACTGACCGCATTGATGTTTGGGAATTAATCATGCAACAAACACGTAAAACAGAATTATGGGTTGGCAGCTTTGTATTAGCGGGAATTTGCGCGATTCTTGTGATGATTTTTCAAGTTGCTGACGTAAAAAGCATTGGCTCTGGTGATACTTACACCCTCAAAGCCGAGTTCGATAATATTGGCAGCTTGAAAGTACGCTCTCCGGTGAAAGTTGGAGGCGTGGTTATCGGTCGTGTAAGTAACATTACTCTGAATCCAGATAACTTATTGCCAGTGGTCAGCTTGTCAATTAACAGCCAGTACAATCAATTTCCAGAAACATCCAGCGTACAAATTCTGACGTCAGGGTTGATCGGTGAGCAGTACATTGGTTTAGTACCAGGGTTTGTTTTTGATGACGAAGCTATGCTGGTAGACGGAGATACCATCGAAGACACTAAATCTGCGTTAGTACTTGAAGACTTAATTGGTCAGGTACTTTACAGCGTTGGTGGTTCAGACGGTTCAAGTAAGGAATAACTATGTTAGCTAGACTATTACTTTCATTTTCTGTGGTGCTTACCGCTTTTGGGGTTGGCGCGGCAGAAGTGGATAAAACTCAGCCATATCAAATGATGAAGCAAGTGGCTGAAGTGACATTTGCCCGACTAAAAGCAGAACAGCCAAAAATCAAACAAGATCCTAATCTATTAAAGGTGATTGTTGAGCAAGAGCTGATGCCTTACGTCAACGACCGTTATGCAGCACTGAAACTGCTTGGCCCTAACTTGAAAGGGGCAAAACGTGAAGACGTGCTAGAGTTTGTCGATGCGTTCCGTGCTTACTTGATTGCGTCTTACGCACAAGTCTTGACGCAATACAGCGATCAACAAATTGAGTTTGGTCCAGAGCCGAAATTAGACGACTCTAAGCGTATTACCAGCATCAAAGTTGAGATCATTGATGCACCTCGTCCAAACATCAAACTAGAATTTAAACTGCGTAAAGACAACAAAACTGACGAATGGGAAGCGTTCGACATGGTTGCAGAAGGCATTAGTTTGCTTTCAAGCAAGCAATCTGAGTGGAACACCAAAATTCGCCAAGACGGTATTCTTGCGGTAGCGCAAGACCTTGAAAAACTTGCAGCGGAGCCAATTCGCTTTGAGGCGAAAAAGTAATGGCTCAGTTTCACGCACAGTGGCAGTTGCAACAAGATACGTTAACACTAACGGGGGCGCTGGATAGAGACTCAGTGCCGTCATTGTGGGCTTTTGCCCAGCAGTGGAAACCGTCGCAAAAAGAACTGGAATGCTCACTAGAAGAGATCGAACGAGTCGACTCTGCAGGAATGGTGATGTTAATCCACTTATTAGAGCATGCAAAAAAGCAAAACTGTCATATAATGCTCAGTTTCGTGCCGGCGCAACTGCGCACTTTGTTTCAACTTAGCAACGTTGAATCTTTAGTGGCCAAACACATAAAGAATTATCAGGGGTAAATTGTGGACAGCGCAAAAGTACAACAGTTATTAGAAGAAGCACTAAACCTTCAAGAAGTGCATGTAAAAGGTGAAGGTAGCCACTATGAAGTGGTTGCTGTTGATGCTTGTTTCGAGGGAATGAGCCGCGTTAAGAAGCAGCAATTGATTTATGGTCCTCTGATGGAATACATCCAGCGTAACGACATTCACGCATTATCGATCAAAGCGTTCACACCGGAAGAGTGGGCTCGTGATAAGAAACTGATGTCGCTTTAAGGTTTATTGATGGAAAAGTTTCGAGTTATTGGGTCAGATAAACCACTAGTTGGTGAAGTGACCATTTCTGGTGCAAAAAACGCAGCACTGCCTATTTTATTTGCGTCTATCTTGGCTGAAGAGCCTGTAGAAGTGGCAAACGTACCACATCTTCGCGATATCGACACAACCATGGAGCTACTAAAACGCCTTGGCGCTAAAGTAAGCCGTAACGGTTCTGTTCACGTCGATCCAAGCAGCATCAATGAATATTGCGCTCCTTATGATTTAGTTAAAACCATGCGTGCTTCTATCTGGGCGTTAGGCCCACTTGTGGCTCGTTTTGGTCAAGGTCAAGTTTCTCTACCTGGTGGTTGTGCTATCGGCGCACGTCCAGTTGACTTGCACATTACTGGCCTGGAACAACTAGGCGCAACCATCACACTTGAAGATGGTTACGTGAAAGCTGAAGTTGATGGTCGTCTGAAAGGCGCGCACATCGTGATGGACAAAGTGAGCGTTGGCGCGACCATTACCATCATGTGTGCAGCAGCTCTGGCTGAAGGCACTACAACGTTAGACAACGCAGCGCGCGAACCTGAAATCGTCGATACGGCGGATTTCCTAAATAAACTTGGCGCGAAAATCTCTGGCGCGGGTACAGACACCATCACTATCGAAGGTGTTGAGCGCTTAGGTGGCGGCAAGCACAGTGTCGTAGCAGACCGTATTGAAACGGGGACATTCCTAGTAGCTGCAGCGGTATCTGGCGGTAAAGTGGTTTGTCGTAATACCAACGGTCACTTGCTTGAAGCGGTTCTAGCGAAGCTAGAAGAAGCGGGCGCATTGGTGGAGACAGGCGAAGACTGGATCTCTGTTGATATGACAGACCGCGAGTTAAAAGCAGTAAGTATTCGCACTGCGCCTCACCCTGGCTTCCCGACAGACATGCAAGCGCAATTTACGCTATTGAACATGATGGCGAAAGGCGGCGGCGTGATCACTGAAACTATCTTTGAAAACCGCTTTATGCACGTGCCTGAGCTGATGCGTATGGGTGCGAAAGCGGAGATTGAAGGTAACACGGTTATTTGTGGTGACGTTGAATCACTAAGTGGTGCACAAGTGATGGCAACGGATCTACGTGCTTCGGCAAGTTTGGTGATTGCTGGTTGTATCGCGAAAGGCGAAACCATCGTAGATCGTATTTATCACATCGATCGCGGTTATGACAAAATTGAAAATAAACTGGCTGCACTCGGCGCAAATATTGAGCGAGTGAGCTAGTCAAGTTAAACTGCACAGCAGGTGACTTGGATATGAAGAGAGCCGAAACTCAGGTTTCGGCTTTTTTATATCGCGCTTTCTGTCATAGTTTCTGACTATGTAAAAAGCGATATTAATAGCTGTATCTGGCAAAAGCCGGTTCCTGGAGAACAAGAATGATTGCACTGTTACGTGTATTTGCTGTCGCAATTTTCGCAATTGTGATGTTTATTGGTGGTTGTGGTTACTGCCTATTAAGCCCTCGAAATCCTAAACACGTTTTCACATTTGGCCGCTTGTTTGCCAAGATGTCTCGCGTATTTGGGGTAAAGCTAGAATTACGTATTCCTGAAGATGCGTACTCTCGTGGTCAGCACGTTTACATCGCTAACCACCAAAACAACTGGGACATGTTTACTGTGTCTGCGGCAGTGACACCAAAAGTGGTGACCGTCGGTAAGAAAAGCCTAGCGTGGATGCCACTGTTTGGTCAGCTTTACTGGTTGACGGGCAATATTCTGATTGACCGTGCAAACCGTTCAAAAGCGAAAGGTACCATCGACCAAGTTGTTAACAGCATGAAAGAAAGTGATGTGTCGGTTTGGATGTTCCCAGAAGGTACACGCTCACGTGGTCGTGGTTTGCTGCCGTTTAAAACGGGTGCGTTCCATGCGGCAATCGGCGCTGAAGTGCCAATTATTCCAATCGTATGTAGCTCCACTGACCACATTAAACTTAACCGTTGGAACAATGGTCATGTGATTGTTGAAATGTTGCCACCGGTGAGCACTGAAGGTTACGGTAAAGATGGCATTCGTGAACTCGCAAATGTATGCCGCGAGCAGATGAAGGAAAAGCTAGAAGCGCTGGATGAAGAAGTAAAACAGCGTAACGCCGCTTAAACGGGTTAAATACCGAATACAAAAATGGGTAGCTAAGGCTACCCATTTTTTATTCATTCAATCTGATATCGCAATTATTTGCGAACCGCGATTGCTTCAATTTCGATACCTACGTCTTTTGGTAGACGTGCAACTTCAACACAAGAGCGAGCAGGGTAGTTTGCTACTTCGTGCTCATCAAAGAATTTGCCGTACACTTCGTTTACTGTACCGAAGTCATTTAGATCTTTAACGAAAACCGTCATTTTTACGATGTCTGACACTTTAAGACCAGATGCTTCAACAACCGCTTTCACGTTGTCTAGAGATTGACGAGCTTGTTCTGCGATGTCAGCAGACACTTCACCTGTCGCTGGGTTTACTGGAATTTGACCAGAAGTTAGAACCATGTTGCCTAGATCTACGCCTTGAACGTAAGGACCGATTGCTGCTGGTGCAGACTCAGTGTGAAGTACTTTCGTCATTTGATTTTTCCATCTGTTTTAGGGGAAGAAAGAGTATACCCAAGCCTTATTAATATGCTTGAAGGTAATCAGTTTGCCTTTAAACCTGCAGCAGGTAAAGAGCAAAATACCCTGCCGAGACAGGGTATTTAATGTGTATGAGAGTTCGGGACGTTGGCGAGATTATCGCTCAGTCACAATCTCACGTGAGAATACTTTCTCACAGTATTTGCACTTCAAACGAATCTCTTCTTTCTTCTCGAAAACTTTAAAACTGCTTTCTACTGGCTCGTTGTGAGAGATACAGTTTGAGTTTGGACACTCAAACACGTTGTTGATTTTCTCTGGCAACTCTAGAGCCAGTTTTTTCACGACTTCGTAGTTTTCGATTTGGTTTACCGTCGCGTGCGGTGCGTACAGCGCCAGTTTGCTTGCTTGTTCTTCATTGATGAACACGTTCTCAATCTTCAGCAAGTCTTTGTGACCCAGAGCTGAAGATGGCAAGTTGAGACCAATCGTTACACGTTGAGAAGAATTGTGCATATCGAATAATTTCAGCACTTTGATACCTATTTGTGCTGGAATGTGGTCGATGACGGTGCCGTTTTTGATTGCTTCTACCTGCAATTGAGTTTCTTTAGCCATGTTTTTATCTCCTCGATTACAGTGTTTCGTTTAGAACCAAAGCCAACAGCGCTTGGCGAGCGTACACGCCATTTTGTGCCTGCTGGAAGTAGTACGCGTGTGGGGTTTTATCTACGTCTGTCGTGATTTCATCAACACGAGGTAGCGGGTGCAGTACTTTTAGATTTTCACGCGCGCCTTCCAATAGAGCCGCCGTCAGAATGTAAGCCGATTTGATGTGCGCATATTCAGACTCGTCGAAACGCTCTTTTTGAACGCGAGTCATGTAAAGAATATCGAGCTCAGGAATTACCGCTTCCATCTCTGTGTGTAGGCTGTATTCAATGCCAGCTTCATCGAGTTCTTCGCAGATGTACTCTGGCATCGCCAATGCGTCTGGAGCGACAAAGTAGAAGCGGATGTTATTGAACTTCGCCAGTGCTTGAGTCAGTGAGTGAACGGTGCGGCCGTATTTTAAATCGCCGACAAATGCTACGTTTAGGTTGTCTAAGCGACCTTGCGTTTCCGCGATGGTGTAGAGGTCAAGCAGAGTTTGTGTTGGGTGTTGGTTAGCACCGTCGCCCGCGTTAATCACTGGAACGCCATTCGAAAACTCGGAAGCAAGGCGCGCTGCACCTTCTTGAGGGTGGCGCATCACAAATGCATCGACGTATGAAGAGATAACTTGTACAGAATCAGAAAGCGTTTCCCCTTTCTTCGCCAGAGACGTATTACCATCGTTATCAAAACCAATGACATCACCACCAATGCGTTGAATCGCGGTCTCAAACGACAAGCGAGTACGCGTTGATGGCTCAAAGAAACAGCTCGCAACGACTTTGTTTTTAATCAGTTCTGGTCGAGGTTCCTTTTTCAGATTACCTGCAGTTTCGACGATAAGTTCCAGCTCTTCACGAGAAAGCTCTGGAATAGAGATGATGTGCTTCTGGTAAAGCGAGTTCGCCATGATCTTCTTCCCTATAACAGTGATGACTATCTCCAAAATTGACCGCTGAGGAATTTTGGACATAAAAAAACCTCCCCAAATGGGGAGGTTTAAAAATCGATAGAATTAACGAAAATAACACCACGTAAGCGTAGTCGCTTAGTTAGAGCAAATCGCGTTTTTACGTCAGCAATCAGCTTGGTCATTTCTTAATCCTCAGACAAATTGCCGAGCATTATACGCCTAACTTTTGCGAGCGCAAGCGATTACATCATGCTTTTTGCTTTCCAAAAAAACACTAACTTCCTAGCGTTGCAACCATAATGGCTTTGATTGTGTGCATGCGGTTTTCTGCTTCATCAAAGACGATAGAGTACTCTGACTCAAACACATCTTCGGTGACTTCTAGGCCTTTCATGCCGTATTTCTCTGCGATTTCTTTACCGACAGTGGTTTCATCATTATGGAACGCAGGTAGACAATGCATAAATTTCACGTGTGGATTACCCGTCTGCTTGATGACATCCATATTGATTTGATAAGGCGTCATTAGCGCGACACGTTCATCCCATGCTTCTGCTGCTTCACCCATTGAAACCCAAACATCAGTGTAGAGGAAATCACAGCCTTTCACGCCTTCTTCGACGTTTTCCGTCAAGGTGATTTTCGCGCCGGTTTGTTTAGCAATGTCTTGGCAAGTCGCGACAAGATGTTCTTCTGGCCAGAACGCTTTTGGTGCCACTAGGCGAATGTCCATGCCCATTTTCGCTGCGCCAACCATCAATGAGTTACCCATGTTGTTACGAGCGTCGCCAAGGTACGCAAAGGTCATTTCGTGGAGCTGTTTGCCACGACTATGTTCTTGCATGGTAAGGAAATCTGCGAGGATTTGCGTTGGGTGGAACTCGTCAGTTAATCCGTTCCAAACCGGAACGCCCGCATGAGCGCCAAGCTCTTCCACAATGGATTGACCAAAGCCTCGGTATTCGATGCCGTCATACATGCGACCTAAGACGCGCGCGGTATCTTTCATCGATTCTTTATGGCCGATTTGAGATCCTGAAGGACCGATATAGGTGACTTGTGCGCCTTGATCAAAGGCGGCGACTTCAAACGCACATCGGGTTCGAGTAGAAGATTTCTCAAAGATGAGTGCAATGTTTTTACCTTGAAGTGTCTTCTGCTCTGTTCCTGCATATTTTGCTTTTTTTAGCTCTGCAGACAGTTCGAGCAAGAACTGGATTTCTTTGGTTGAGAAATCCAATAGCTTCAAAAAGTTGCGGTTACGTAAATTGAAAGCCATAGCTCGTCCCTTAGTACGTGTGATTGAATTGAGTCATCGCATTAAAACATATAAATGCTTTATTTGTGAATAATTATTTTAAAGTAAAACTAAAAAAGGTTGATGCATTCACATCAACCTTAGTTTTTATTCACTTAATGTAAAAGGTGAATCGGCTATATATCGTCTCGTTCTATTGGACAGCTCATACAGCGAGCACCACCACGACCACGGCCCAATTCGTTACCAGGAACGGTCAACACTTGGATGCCAGCTTTGTCGTACTTCTCGTTGGTGTAGACGTTGCGCTCGTAACCAATCACAACGCCTGGTTTTACAGTCAGCACGTTGTTCGCGTCATTCCATTGCTCGCGCTCTGCTTCGTAGCTGTCACCGCCTGTGGTGATGATTTTAAGCTGATCAAGACCAAGAGCAGATTCAATCGCGTGTAGGTAGTTGTGTGACGCTTCGACATGCATTTCACCGTCTGTGCCTTTCGGGGTCAGACGCCATGTATCCAGATCCTTGCGCATGATTTCTGGGTAGACTGAGAAGGTATCCACATCCATATGTGTCATGACCGTATCTAAGTGCATACAAGAGCGGTGCTTAGGCAGGTCAATGGCGATCACTTCGCTCGCTTGCCCTGCTTTAAACAGGCTTGCCGCTAAGTTTTCTACCCCTTGTGGAGTGGTTCGCTCAGACATGCCAATCAATACCGCGCCTTTACCGATCACCAGTACGTCTCCGCCTTCAACGTTTGCGTTGTCGTAATGCAGATCATCATCACCAAAATATTTAATGAAATCTTGGCCTGCAAAGATCGGGTGCCAGCGATAGATAGCGCGTAAATGGTTTGTTTCGCGTTGGCGCGCAGGCATCATCATTGGGTTGAGTGATACACCGCCATATACCCAGCATGAGGTGTCGCGGGTAAATAGATGGTTTGGTAGTGGTTCGATCACGAAATCCAGTGGGCGCTTCATCTTCGGTAGCATCGAAGAAGATTGAATAGGTAACTCAGAATAGGCTAAGCCGCCAAGCAAAATAGTCGCGAGGTGTTCGTCGTCCATTTCCAAAAGGTATTGGCGTAAATCGCGAGCGAAGGTTGGCCCGTAGCGGAAGTCAGAAATCTGCGTGTTCAACAGCCACTG
Organism: Vibrio sp. RC2502; assembly: GCF_054850435.1. Classification (NCBI taxonomy): domain Bacteria; kingdom Pseudomonadati; phylum Pseudomonadota; class Gammaproteobacteria; order Vibrionales; family Vibrionaceae; genus Vibrio; species Vibrio sp. RC2502. The sequence continues at coordinate 2,832,608 of NZ_CM141453.1, read as the reverse complement.
TTTTGCCTCTGGAACGGCTAGGGTTTCCACCAGTAAATCGTGGAGCAGAAGTACTTCAACATCTTGCTCTCTCAAGGTTCGAGCAAAAGCATCATGCTCTTCACCCGCGGCTTCTACAGCAAGCACGTCATCAAACAATAGCTCATGACAGTTTGACGGCGTGAGGTGGGTGAGGGCGCGCTCTGGGCGGTTTAAAAGTACTCGTCTAAGTTGACCAACTTCTGATCCAACGTACAGCTTACTCATTTTGCATCCTTACAAATTTTCCAGCCATTAGTTATGACAATCTTACGGCAAAGATGCAAATTCGTTAACTTCGTTTAAATGTTGTGATCGGTTATATTTTTAGTGGTTTTTATTTTAGTTGGCATTTTTGTATCTAATTCTTGGTTTTTAATTCCATTTTGCTGGTTTTTAAATGAATGCGTTTTTATTCTTTTTGTATTTTGCAGGAAAGATTACATGCTTAGTGCATAAAATGTGCATTTCTATTCTAAAATATGCAGTTTTTCAGTTTTCTTTATTCGTTATCCTTCTAAATTGGTAGCGTGGCTGTATTCACTCAGGCGTCATAATCACTCAACAAACCATCAAATATCCTACAATGAGCTCAATTAGGATCTTCTGAATATTAAAAAATACCGTTTTTTGTTAACTTTTTGTTTCTTTGTGATGGGTTTTAATATTTGGGCAGGAAGAATCATCGCGGTTTGGCGTTTGTTTGTGGCTTTTCATCGCAATCCATGCCATATTTCACCGGATCAGCATACTCAGTATCGGGTATAGTGTTTCCATCAAGTAACTAATCTGGAGCCAAAAACATGTCTCACGAAGATGAATATCTATCAGTAGAAGAATTAATTGAGATTCAAAAGGAAGAGACTCGCGATATCATTGCAGCATTGCTAGAAGATGGCAGCGATCCAGATTCGCTATACGAAATTGAGCACCACCTTTTTGCTGAAGATTTCGATACGCTAGAAAAAGCGGTTGTTGAAGCGTTCAAAATGGGCTTCGAAGTTCTAGAAGCAGAAGAAACAGAAGACGAAGACGGCAACAAACTGCTGTGTTGTGACGCGACAATGGAATCGGCTCTAAATGCAGAGGCGATTGACGCACAAGTTGAAAAGCTGGTTCACCTAGCTGAAAAATACGACATCATCTACGATGGCTGGGGTACGTACTACGAAGGCGAAGATGCGCTTTACTCTGACGAAGATGATGAAGACGAGTAATTTAATGTTTTCGAAAAACCAGCGTTTATCGCTGGTTTTTTTATGCTTAGAAAATGACAACGCCGGGTAACGATAAACAATTCACGTTGAGTTTATGGGGGATTTCTCCCTATAATGCGTGAAAATTGATCTAGCTCAAGGTAAATATGCAACTCTCACTCGCCGGATTATGGCAAGTCTCTCCACTGACGGACCTTTCTATCCCACAGGATGACATCACTTTCCCTGCTCCTCTGAGTCAGGTGCTGCCCGCTGAATTGACGGAAGCGGCCATTCGCCAACAAGAATGGCACTTGATGCACGACATTGAGGTGGATGAATCCATGATGGCGTTCCCAGCGGTTGAAATGGTGCTGGGTGGGGTGGACTACCACGCTGAGGTGCGTTTGAATGGCGTTGCATTGTTTGACTGCGATGGCTCTCAGAATGTCTACAAGAAAGACATTCGCCCTTACATGCAAATGGGGCGTAACCGCTTTGAAATCTTGTTCTTAGAGGAAGACGAAGATCTTCTGTTTGATGAAGATAAACCTGAGTTGTGTTCGCTGTCCGATCATGAATATAGAAAAAGCGATGACCGCTTAGGCGTGTGGCAAGTGCCTTACCTGCAATTTATTCGCAACGTACGTTTAGAGCGTGTCGCGACCGAACAAATTTGGCATCACGGTGGTGGTTGTGAGTTTAAAGTGGATCTTTACTATCAGACTTTTGTGCCGGGTTTGGTCTCGGCATCAGTGAAGTTTGATGGTATGACTTACCATATTCCAATTGATGTGCGCGCCGATCATGCCAGTGCGTTATTTCAGATCGAAGCGCCTAAGTACGCTGATTTGAATAATCCCGATCCGAAAGATCTCTACCAACTTGCGGTGGAATTAGATGGGCAGCGCCAAGCATTTTCAGTTGCGCTTAGCCAAGAGCTTTGCGTTACCCATGTTGTGCTTTAATTCTTAGTAATGCTCTTTATTACAGTGTTTTAAGCATCACTACTTCACATGCATCATGCCCTGTTTGTCCAAGTGGGGCATGTAAATGCTCAAAGCCTAACTTCTCATACAAACCTATCGCTTCTTTTAAGCACTCTGTCGTTTCCAAATAACACTTTTTATAGCCAAGTTGCTTAGCCAGTTGCAAACTCAGCGCGACGATACGTTTTGCCAAGCCGTGTCCGCGAGTTTGGGGTAAAAAGTACATTTTTTGTAGTTCGCACACGTTAGGTTCGCCTGCTAGTGGAGCAAAACCACCACCACCGACGATGACGCCATTGTGCTCAATCACCCAATAAGCGGCACCTTGTTGGTTATACACAGAATACATGTCATCAAGTGTTGGGTCTGCGACGCCGTATCCTTTGTCTGCGGTTAGACCATATTCCGCGGAAACCTGACGAATCACGTCGGCGACTTGTGGGTTATCGGCCTTGCTGAGTGGGCGAAGAACAAATTGGTTTGCTTGGCATACTTTGGTTAAGCCTTTTAGATACACTTCAAGCCCTTGTTTGAGCTGGTGCTGTTCGTTTTCGTCCAGATGGGATAGCAATGATTCGAAGAAAGTATTTTGTTGTTGGTCGAGTTGAGATAGCGCGTGTTGGCCTTGCTCGGTCAAAGCTATGAACTGGCTGCGCTTGTCTTTTGGATTTTCGATGCTCTCAACCAGGCTCTGCTTGATGAGAGCAGTTACGGTGCGGCTGGCATTGGATTTATCTACGTTAAGCTGCTGCGCCAGTTGATTGATAGTCAGTGGCTGTAATTGGATCTCGCCCAAGGCATGAGCTTGTACTGGGGTGAGGGTAACCTCGCCACATTGTTTATCAAGCATACCTAACAAGCGGACGGTCTGTCGGGAGTAATGTCTGAGCTGACGAGGATTCATCTTAAGTTACCTATAATAAGTTGCGCACCGCAATTAATTTAATTGCGGTGCGCAACATTGTCAATGATAAATCGGTTTGAGCTCGCTGTTGCTTTGGTTTCGACCCGCTCTTACGCGTGTTTGTGGAAGCAAAAATGCGGCGCTGAACTCTGATCAGACGATTTCCGTAACCAAACTTTTTCGTGGAAGTAGTAGGCTACGGTATTTAATGATGGCTCTAGCATTGCCATAACGCCACCGATAAATGCATCACCCGTTAACAAGTAAACCACCGTAAACGCTACGCTAAAGTGTACCGTTGCGAAACTCGCGGTTTTTAGCTTGGTCATGAATTGACGAGCTTTTAAAGCGGGAACACTTGCCCAAGCTTTTTCATGAAAGTAAAAAGCGACGGTGTTTACTGATGGCTCAATCATGGCAATTAAACTACCAATTAGAATGTCGCCAGTAAGCACGTAAGCGACACTAAATGCGATAGTAAAATGCAGCGTTGCGAATGTTAGTGTCTTTTTCATGATAATTACTCAATCGTGTTTGTTTCGATGAATACATTATCGATAATACTTCTCATTAACGCCAATGGGTGGTGGATATTAATTTGATAGGTAAAAACTATCGATAGGAGGATTTTTACTGAATGGACTGATAAAAAAAAAGGTTGGCCATGATGACCAACCTTTCTGATTTTAAGAGCAGAAGCGTTTCGCTTCTAGTCCAACGCTAACGATTAAAGAGCTGCGATGGTTTTCTTTTGCTCTTCCAGCTTCGCTAGTGTTTCTTTGTAGCCTTCAAGCTTCTCACGCTCTTTAGCAACAACGGCTTCAGGTGCTTTCGCTACGAAGCCTTCATTACCTAGTTTGCCTTCGATACGCTTGATTTCGCCGTGAGTTTTCTTGATTTCGCCATCAAGACGAGCAAGTTCTGCGTCTTTGTCGATCAGACCCGCCATTGGGATCATCAGCTCAGACTTAGCAACCAATGCTGTTGCACACGCTGGCGTTTCTTCGTCAGCTGCAAGCACGCGTACAGATTCAAGCTTCGCTAGAGACATCAGTACTTGTTTGTTTGCTTCTAGACGCGCTGCATCTTCTGCGTTTGCTGCTTTCAGCATCACGTCAAGCGGCTTACCTGGGTTGATGTCGTATTCAGCACGTAGGTTACGGATGCTGGTAATGAACGCTTTCACCCATTCAATATCGTCTAGCGCTTCTTGGTTGAAGTTTGCTTCGTCGAATTGAGGCAGTGCTTGCAGCATGATTGTCTCGCCTTCTACACCTTCAACTAGTGGCTTGATGCTTTGCCAGATAGTTTCAGTGATGTAAGGAATCACTGGGTGAGCCAGACGTAGCGTCTTCTCAAGAACTGTGATTAGTGTACGGCGAGTACCACGCTGTTGCGCTTCTGTACCTTTCCATAGAACTGGTTTAGTTAGCTCTAGGTACCAGTCACAGAATTGGTTCCAGATGAATTCGTAAAGCGTGTTAGATGCCATATCTAGACGGAAGTTGTCGATATGGTTGTTGAACGCTTTCGCCGCGAGCTCAAACTGAGACTCGATCCACTTGTCCGCTAGTGAGTATTCAATCTCACCACCGTTGAAGCCACAATCTTGCTCTTCTGTGTTCATCATTACGTAACGGCTAGCGTTCCATAGTTTGTTACAGAAGTTACGGTAACCTTCAAGGCGCTTCATATCCCAGTTGATATCGCGACCTGTGGATGCCATTGCTGCAAGAGTGAAACGCAGTGCGTCTGTGCCGTATGCTTCGATACCGTTTTCAAACGTCTTACGAGTATTCTTCTCGATCTTCTTCGCTAGCTGAGGTTGCATCATGTTGCCAGTGCGCTTCTCTACTAGAGACTCTAGGTCGATACCATCGATCATGTCGATTGGGTCAAGCACGTTACCTTTCGACTTAGACATCTTGTCGCCGTTTTCGTCACGAATTAGGCCGGTAACGTAAACCGTTTTAAATGGTACTTGTGGCTTGCCGTTTTCGTCTTTCACGAAGTGCATGGTCATCATGATCATGCGCGCAACCCAGAAGAAGATGATGTCGAAACCAGTTACTAGTACGTCTGAAGGGTGGAATACTTTCAGATCGTCAGTTTGCTCTGGCCAACCTTGAGTGCCGAACGTCCATAGTGCAGAAGAGAACCAGGTATCCAGTACGTCTTCGTCTTGGTTCAGTTCAATGACTGACTCTAGGTTGTTGTTCTTGCGAACTTCTTCTTCGGTGCGACCTACGTAAACATTACCTTGGTTGTCGTACCAAGCTGGGATGCGGTGACCCCACCATAGCTGACGAGAGATACACCAGTCTTGAACGTCACGCATCCAAGAGAAGTACATGTTTTCGTATTGCTTAGGAACAAATTGGATGTCGCCGTTTTCTACTGCTTCAACGGCTGTTTTCGCTAGAGGTGCAGTACGTACGTACCATTGGTCAGTTAGCATTGGTTCGATAACCACGCCACCACGGTCGCCGTAAGGAACTTGTAGATCGTGATCTTTCACTTCTTCAAGCAGGCCTAGCTCGTCAAACTCAGCAACGATAGCTTTACGTGCAGCAAAACGTTCCATGCCGTGGTACTTAGCAGGAAGTTCTGTTGAGTAAGCGTCGCTTGGCTCGCCGTTTGTGTTGAATACTTCAGCCGCACCGCGGATGTTTGCGTCAAACGTCAGAATGTTGATCATTGGTAGCTGGTGGCGCTTACCAACTTCGTAGTCGTTGAAGTCGTGCGCAGGTGTGATTTTCACACAGCCAGTACCTTTTTCCATATCAGCGTGCTCATCGCCCACGATTGGGATGCGACGGTCAACGATAGGAAGGATGATTTCTTTACCGATAAGATCTTTGTAACGTGGATCTTCTGGGTTAACCGCAACACCAGTATCGCCTAGCATGGTCTCTGGACGAGTGGTCGCAACAACGATGTAGTCTTTGCCATCTGCTGTTTTAACGCCATCTGCTAGCGGGTAGCGGAAGTGCCACATGTGGCCTTTAGTGTCTTTGTTCTCTACTTCTAGATCTGAGATAGCGGTGTGTAGCTTTGGATCCCAGTTAACTAGGCGCTTACCGCGGTAGATTAGGTCATCTTCGTATAGACGAACGAAAACTTCTTGAACGGCGTTAGACAGACCATCGTCCATCGTGAAGCGTTCACGATCCCAGTCTACCGATGCGCCAAGACGACGAAGCTGCTTAGTGATTGTGCCGCCTGATTCGCCTTTCCATTCCCAGATTTTGTCGATGAAAGCATCACGACCGTAATCGTGCTTAGTTTTGCCTTCTTCTGCTGCGATCTTACGCTCAACAACCATCTGAGTAGCGATACCTGCGTGGTCAGTACCTACTTGCCAAAGGGTGTTTTTACCCTTCATACGTTCACAACGGATAAGCGTATCCATGATCGTATCTTGGAACGCGTGGCCCATATGTAGGCTACCAGTGACGTTCGGTGGCGGGATCATGATGCTGTATGATTCTTTAGTAGTGTCACCGTGTGGCTTAAAGTAGCCTTTCTCTTCCCAAGTCTGATACAGAGCTTGTTCGATTGAAGTTGGGTTGTATGTCTTTTCCATAGCGCTCTTTAAATGGATACGTTGATGGTTGAATCTTAGTCAATCTCTATAAGTGAACTCTCTAAAGAGAGAGCTTAACTATAAGGATTGACCGCTAAGGATATTGAATTTCGATCGTTTGCAGCTGGTAGCCTGCTTGTCGGTAAATTTTATATCTTTCCCTTGCGAGCTGTTTAGCTTTTTCTTCGCAAGGCACGAAGTCTACCACTTGAGCAAACTTGTTCGCAAAGGTTGTCTCATTTTCCGCCAAATTAATTACCAGTTGACGATTCCAAGATGGTTTCACGCCATCGTGGCCGATTTCAATATTGGTGGCGTATTTCGGTCCTTCGCCAACGAGATTATGTGCCATGAACTGGTCTGCATCAATTTGCCAGAAAGCTTCAGCAAGCTGTTCGGCATGCGGTTTATCTTGGCAGTTTAGGTACACTTTAGCGCCTTGGCGTGCGAAATGCTGCGCCAAAAAAACGATGTACTCTTCAAAGCCAGCCGTCTTTGCTTGCGGGCTCTCTTCGTTAATGATGTAGAAGGTCGCAGTTTGCATCATTCTCTCACTTGCCTTGGTCTCATCCTAAGACCATCTTAAAGCCCATTTTCAATGAAGAAAATCGGGGTAATAAAAAAGGGCCTTGCGGCCCTTTTCGATTTAGTTCAGAAATTACTCTTCTGTCTCTTGGCCGCTGCGGTTCAAAAGGAATTGGACAAGCATTGAGACAGGACGGCCAGTTGAGCCTTTCGCTGCGCCTGACTTCCACGCAGTTCCTGCGATATCAATGTGTGCCCAGTTGTACTTTTTCGCAAACTTAGACAGGAAACAACCCGCAGTGATAGTGCCACCAGGGCGACCACCAATGTTTGCCATATCAGCAAATGGGCTCTTCAACTGTTCGTGGTATTCGTCCGCCATTGGTAGACGCCATGCGCGGTCACTTGATTGCTCAGATGCGTTTACAAGTTCGTGCGCCAGTGGGTTGTGGTTCGATAGAACGCCACTGATGTGGTGACCAAGTGCGATAACACAAGCGCCTGTTAGCGTTGCTACGTCAACAACACAGTCTGGTTCGAAACGCTCTACGTAGGTCAGTGCATCACACAGAACCAAACGGCCCTCTGCGTCAGTATTTAGTACTTCAACAGTTTGACCTGACATTGTGGTCAGGATGTCACCTGGACGGTAAGCGTTGCTGCCTGGCATGTTTTCACAGCCTGCTAGAACACCAATTACATTGATTGGTAGGTTTAGCTTCGCTAGCGCTTTCATTGTACCGAATACCGATGCCGCACCACACATGTCGTACTTCATCTCATCCATACCTTCGCCCGGTTTCAATGAGATACCGCCTGAATCGAAGGTTAGACCTTTACCTACAAGCACGATAGGTTTTGCATCTGAGTCAGGGTTACCCTTGTACTCGATGATAGACATCATAGATTCGTTCTTCGAACCACGACCTACCGCTAGGTAAGATGTCATGCCCAGTTTTTCCATCTCTTGCTCACCGATGATCTTGGTGGTTACGCTTTCGTAATCGTCCGCTAGACGACGAGCTTGAGAGGCAAGGTAAGCTGGGTTGGCTACGTTTGGTGGCATGTTGCCAAGGTCTTTCGATGCTTTTACACCAGACGCAATGGCTAGACCGTGGGTGATTGCTTTTTCACCTAGGCTCAATTCACGACGCGTTGGTACGTTGAAAACAAGTTTACGCAGTGGGCGGCGCGTTTCAGGTTTAACGCTCTTGAATTGGTTGAATGTGTATAGACCATCTTTCGTCGCTTCTACTGCCTGGCGAACTTTCCAGTAAGTATCGCGACCTTTAACGTGCAGTTCTGTTAGGAAACATACAGCTTCCATTGAACCTGTTTCGTTAAGTGTGCTGATCGTCTTTTGAATGATTTCCTTGTACTGGCGCTCGCCAAGCTCACGTTCCTTACCGCAACCGACAAGTAAAACGCGCTCTGACAAAACACCTGGTACTTGATGCAGTAGCAGCATCTGACCAGGTTTACCCTCTAGATCACCACGGCGAAGTAGTGAACTGATGTAACCGTCACTGATTTTATCAAGTTGCTCGGCTACTGGAGAAAGGCGACGTGGTTCAAACACACCAACAACGATACATGCGCTACGTTGTTTCTCTGGACTGCCACTTTTAACACTGAACTCCATGCGTACTCCTACATCCTGAAGACAAATTGCTCTAAATGTTAGATAATGATCGCTTACTTGTTGAATTTTAGCTCCGAGCTTACATTTAGAGCTGATTTAAGCGACTAACATTTAGTTTATAATTTTTAAAAAAATAAATGGTTCAACGGGAAACTATAGTGATTCGACCAAAAAAACAAGTTTTGTATAGGTAATTTCAGCGTGATTATTGTTAGATATTTGATCCGCGAAACACTCAAGAGTCAATTTGCGATTTTTTTCGTACTTTTTTTGGTGTTTGTGAGCCAGAAGTTCATCAGTGTTCTCGCTGATGCTTCTGACGGGGATATTCCTGCTGGATTGATTTTCTCTATTGTTGGTTTGAACATGCCAGCAATGGGTTTATTGATGCTGCCATTGAGTTTGTACATCGGCATATTGATCACTTTTGGTCGTCTCTATGCAGAAAGCGAAATTGTCGTGATGAATGCGACGGGGATCGGCAACAAGTTCCTAGTGCAAGCTGCACTTTACTTGGCGTTGATCACCTCTGGTGTGGCTGCGTTTAATGCACTTTGGTTATCACCTTGGTCTCAAGACCGAGTGGAGCACCTTTACGAACAAGTCGCGGCGGAAAACAGCGTCGACTTACTTAAAAAGGGTCAGTTCCAAGGTACGCCAGACGGTTCATCCGTGGTATTCATTGACGATATTAAGGACAGCACGCTTAGTAACGTGTTTGTCGCGCAAATGCGTCCACGAGATTCGGTTCTACCTAGCGTGATGTTCTCTTCTTCTGGTGAAGTAAAAGAACTGTCAGATGGCCGTCAGGTTATTACGATGCAAGAAGGTACGCGCTATGAAGGTGTGCCAACTCGCGTGGAGTATATGATCACCAAATTTGATGAATATGAAGGGGTGATCGGGCAGCGTGAAGTCAAACAGAAAGGTCGTGACTGGGAAGCTTACCCAACGGCGGATTTGATTGGCCATCCGGATCCTGAAGCGCAAGCGGAGCTGCAATGGCGTATTTCTCTGTTTGTATGTATCCCATTGTTGACGATGCTTGTGATTCCTTTGTCTGCGGTGAACCCTCGTCAAGGGCGCTTTGCCAAAATGGGCCCGGCGATTCTGATTTACTTGGCATACTTCCTTGCGATTAGTGCGACAAAATCGGCATTGGAAGATGGTGCGATTCCGGCGGCGATTGGAATGTGGCCTATTAATGCGATGTTGCTGATTGTCGCGATCATGGCCAATATGATGGACAGTGTTCCTGCTCGACGAATGAAAGAAAAATTCCGTAAGAAGAGGCTCGCGTAAGCTGTGTTCAAAATCTTAGACCTTTACATCGGTAGAACCATCATCTCTACCACAGCCTTGGTTCTGGCAACATTTGTTGGCCTATCGGGTATCATCAAATACGTGGAACAGCTACGAAAAGTGGGGCGTGGTGTATATGACCTGACGCACGCTTTGTATTTCGTTTTGTTGAGCGTGCCTCGTGATGTTGAAATGTTTTTCCCAATGGCAGCATTGCTGGGTGCGCTGATCGGTTTGGGTATGCTGGCGTCGAGCTCTGAGCTTGTGGTCATGCAAGCGGCGGGTTTCTCCAAGCTGGATATCGGTTTGTCCGTGCTAAAAACGGCCGTTCCATTGATGCTTATCGTGATGACTTTAGGCCAATGGGGGGCACCAGAAGCTCAGAAAATGGCGCGTGATTTGCGATCTTTTGCATTGTCTGGCGGCAGCATCGTTTCGGTTCGTGCTGGGGTTTGGGCTCGTGATGCCAACGACTTCATCTTCATTGGTAAAGTGGAAGATGACAAGTTGTATGCGTTGAACATGTGGCGCTTTGATGATGACAAGAACTTAGAAAAAGTTATCTTCGCTGAAGAAGTGGATTACCAACAAGATAACAATTGGTTGATGCGTGACGTGCAAATCACCAACATGCAAGACGAAAACGTGATTTCCAAACAAGAGATGGATCAAATGGAATGGCACACGTCGTTGGCTCCTGACAAGCTAGCCGTGGTGACAGTAAAACCAGAAGAGCTCTCTCTGAGCGGCTTATATGATTACGTGACGTATTTGAAAGCATCAGAGCAAGATGCTTCACGTTACGAACTCGCATTTTGGCGTAAGCTGACGCAGCCTTTGTCGATTGCCGTAATGATGTTGATGGCATTGTCTTTCGTCTTTGGTCCGCTGCGAAGCGTAACAATGGGGGCGAGAGTTTTATCTGGCGTTGTGGCTGGTTTCACTTTCTATATCTCCAGCGAGTTCTTCGGGCCATTGACTCTGGTGTATGGCATACCGCCGATATTTGGTGCCTTAGCTCCGAGCTTAGCGTTTTTGGCGATTGCGGTGGCGTTGCTAAGAAGAAAGCTATAATCAAAGAAAAAGGAAGGCGCTATGCCTTCCTTTTTTGTTTCTAGGCGATTTATTTTGCTTTTGGCAAAACCACCACTTCAGTTTTTGCCCAGATATCGTGGAAACCACGTTTTTGCGGGTCAATTGGCACGGTTAAGTTCGCAAGACCAAAGCCTGATGTCGCAAGGCGGATTAATGCTTGAGTCGCCGTAATTGGAGCGCCGTCTTTCGCGTTTCGAATTTGCATTTTCCAAGCGCGCATGCCTAGGGTTTGACCTGCTCGCGTCCAGAAAAAGACGAAGAAGTAAATCCAGACTACCGCCAGATAAAGTGTGAATATCGGACTCAACACCGGGTGTTTCCCTAACATATCTGCGGCATCCACATATTCTCCGTAGCTCAGCAAGCCTGCTGCATTCAAAGCAAACACCACTGCTATTACGACACCCGCCGCCATCATCTCAATGGCTAAGACAATTAGAGTGTCATAAAACAAAGCGGCCAATCGACGGAAAAATCCCGCTGGTGGAAGAGTTGTAGAAGTAGTCATAATTCCATCACTTACCTTAAAAATTGTGCGTCAGGATATAGATTCCGCCAGTCTGTGAAAAGAGAGCTGACGCACAGACTCTCCAATTACGACCAAATCTAAGAGCTTTTCACGAAGGATGATGGCTGCGCATACGCATGTTTGAGGCGTATGCTTAAAACGATGCTGATTGAATGGATCGTCAGCGCCGTGTTTTTGGGTCAGTTACCTGGTTCGAAAGTTGCGCAAGTTGATGCTTTTCATCTTCAGTGAAATGTTGGGTCAACGCGAGTTCTAAAGCTTTCTCTGAAAGCTTGGTTGCTGAAGCGCTAAACAGCTTGGGATGCATACTAGACAAGGCTAGTAATGCCTTTTGCAGGCGAACTTGAACTTGCAGTTGAGCCGCCCCATCATGCGCTATCGGCAAAAAGACATCATCGAATAAATCTTGGCAGTTTAACGAGGGCACAAACAATCTTGGGAAGCGAGTTTTGGTTGGCTGTTGGCTAATAAGTTCTCCCCAAAGTGAAAGCGCCCGAATCGAACGTCCCAGAACATCAATCGCAGTACCATTATCATTAACGGCAGGAGAGAGGGCCCTAGAGGCTATTTCTGCAAGTACAACTAAGCCAAAGCGAGGATCTTGGTCATAGGATCGCTCAGTTCGGATCGTGAACGCTGCCGTTACCTCACTTTCTTCTGCTAATTCGCCACAGACCCAAGCCAATGGTTGACCAAGATAAACAAAACTCCCTGGCTGCCTCTCAATATAGATAGTGGATTGAGAGGCTTTAGCAACACTATCTAGATGGTGCATATCAATATGTTGTAAGTAACCAATTTCTTTGCTGACAATCGGTTTGCTTCCTCTCGGCTTGTGTTCTGGATGACTCCAAGGAAATGCACCCAGCCAAGGCTCACAGCCTCGTTTTCGAATCGCGCTTAATAGCGCTTGTTCCACATTTGAGGTGGTTTCCGAGACTCTACCAAGTACAGATAGGTGCTGAATCCAGCGAAGTAGAGTCAGGATGATCATAATGATCACCACCATGGTTACGATGAACAAATAGATCTGTGCCTGCTCGTGATAGGCGCCAATACCAAGTGCGATGATGCCTACCAAACTAAACAAGAATGAGCCAAGAAAAGTCGCCAGAGCATTTTGCGTTGTGCTGTCTTCCATCAATAGCTTAGTAGCTCTAGGAGTGACCCCTGCACTAGCCGCGCTGTACGCTGAAACCATAATGTTGAGTGAAAACGTCGTCACCGCCAGCATCGACGTCGCGAGAATATTCAATATGTTATTCAGCAGCTCATTACTGACATTGATGGTGGGAGGCAGGGTAATGAATTTATTTAAAATAATAGAGATCAGGGCGGTTACAACAGCAAGTAAGGCGAAAAGTGATGTACGAACCCATAGTTTGCGTGTCATTTGTTTAAGCAGCCACTGCCATTTGGAGCCGGTCATTCTCATGTGCCTCTTATCTTAAGTGAGAAAGTCGATAGGAAATTCAAAACGTTATTCTTTGTTTAAGCATAGGTGAAATTTCCGGGTTCTCTTTGTGCTTGATGAGCTTCGTGATCAAGGTACTGGTATCCGAACCATTGGATAGTTTTGAAAACTATTGGGCATATTTAGAAGTTAACGAGCGTTAAAATCAGAAAGTCATGCTGCTTCAAAGAATGGCGTTCGTAAGATGTGAATCAGCCTATATTCCGTTACCTTAATTGGTACACACATTAGAAAGCACTTTTACGAACGAGGTAGAAAATGATTGTAATCACAGGTGCAAGTAGCGGCTTAGGGGCGGAGTTGGCCAAGCTTTATGATGCGGAAGGGAAAGCCACTTATCTGACTGGACGAAGTGAGAGTAAGCTCTCTACAGTCACAAACTGCTTATCGAACAATGTTGGCTATCGAGCTTGTGATCTCGCATCCCATCAAGAAGTGGAACAATTGTTTGAACAATTAGATTCTATTCCGAGCACGGTGGTTCACAGTGCAGGCAGTGGGTACTTTGGGTTGTTACAAGAGCAAGATCCAGAGCAGATTCAAACCTTAATAGAGAATAATCTCAGCTCAGCGATTAACGTGCTGCGGGAGTTGGTTAAGCGATACAAGGATCAGCCTGTTAATGTAGTGATGATCATGTCTACTGCGGCTCAGCAGCCCAAAGCTCAAGAATCCACATACTGCGCTGTGAAATGGGCAGTCAAAGGATTGATTGAATCGGTTCGTCTGGAGTTGAAGGGTAAGCCAATGAAGATTATTGCCGTGTATCCGGGAGGAATGGCGACTGAGTTTTGGGAAACCAGTGGTAAGAGCTTGGATACGAGTAGCTTTATGAGCGCAGAAGATGCAGCATTAATGATACATGGTTCGCTAGCTAACATTGGCAACGGCTACGTTTCTGATATTACAGTGAATCGACAGTAAATCTTTTCTGAATGAGAGAGTTTTTGCGCGGTTTTTTGTGAAGATGAATTTGATTTTCTCCTCCGAGCTTAGTTTTGTCACACTTTGTGGCGAAATTATCAGCAAACGATAGTTATTTAAGGTTTTTCTGCTTGCGCAGGTCAAAAGCTTCCGTATAATGCCAACCATCAAAGGGCAATAGCCCAGAGATGCCGGTGTGGTGAAATTGGTATACACGACGGATTCAAAATCCGTTGCCTTCGGGCGTGGCGGTTCAAGTCCGCCCACCGGTACCATACATAGAAAGGTCGCTTTTATAGCGGCCTTTCGTCGTTTTAGGCGTTTGTAAATATTCGATTTTTCAGGTGCTTATCTCAAAATTCCTTTCCTGCTATCGCCTCTTTTTTCGCTCCAATAGACTCACTTTATCTACCTTAAAATTTCTCCTATGGTCCATATATGGTTCATCGCATGACGATTCTGTGCGCAAGGGAATCCCAGTCAATCCAACAAATTACAGTTAATGCAAAGTTGCGGGTCAGTATTAGCAAGGGTTGCGAGCCAGAAGAAGCATGGTACGACCATGGTGACTTTACGGTGCTATGCGGTTTTAGTCTAAGAGTTATAAGTTTAGTGATCGTTTTGATGAATAGTTGAAAAAGTGCTTATTAAGTCCGAGGCTGTTCAACTTAACTTATTAATGGTACTGTACTGAACAGTTTTATTGCTACTCTCAATTTCTAGAACTGAAGTGAGTGCTACTTAGGTTTATTAATGCGCCTTTCTACTGAAAAAAAAAGAATTCGAATAATCGAAGTCGCTACAGATTTGTTTATCGAACAAGGTTACAAAGACACCTCACTCGATCAAATCGTCGCTATTTGTGGTGGTTCAAAGCAGACTTTGTATCGTTACTTTTCCAATAAAGAAGGGTTGTTTGTCGAAGTCCTCGCATACAACACCAAAACCAGCCTAGAGTCCGTATTTCAGCTAGCAGACAAGCAAGAAGAACCTTTGCAAAAGACATTACATGACTTCGCCAAGAAGTATCTAAAAGGGATTTGTTCTAATCCCATATTATCTCTCTATCGTATTGTTTCTGCTGATTTCAACAAACATGATTTTGTGCCAAATCAGTTTTGGCAAACGGGGCCCCAACGTATTCATCAATATCTGATCGATTTTTTTAAGTATGAAACTATCAACTTGCAACTCGATATTAAAGATGCCGATCTTGCTTGTGAACAACTACTCGCACTGATCAAGTTGGATTACCACAACATGGCGCTCATGGGCGTTGATTTTCCGACAGATGAAGAATTGGATTCACACACCCAAAAAGCTGTAGCTGCATTCCTAGCACTCTATCAAAGATAACACTCAACCTGATAAAACAGAGAAAGGGGGCGCCAACGCTCCCCTACTTAATTGTCTCAATGGATTAGTCAGCTTTTTGCTTCGCAGCCAGTTTCTTGCCGATAAGTAAGACTGGAGCAAGTGCAAAGACCGACACGATAAACATCAGCAACGAATTATTCAGTGCCAGTGTCATCACCTGCTCTTTAACGACAGAGCTAATTTGACTCGTTCCTAATGCCGAATTAGGTAAGTGACCATGAGTAAGAATCGTACTTCTTAACGCATCTTCATACGCACCAAATGCGTTATTCATACTATCGAGCGTCCTTCCAACCTCTCCAGAAGCTTGTGCGCTGTGGCTTTGGATTACCCGTGAGAACACGGCTCCTGCGATTACACCACCAATAGTACGAAATAGATAAAAGTTCGCGATGCCTTCTAAACGCTGCCCGGCAGGAAAATACATCAATACCGCAATCGTCACCGAAACATTGAGCAAGCCGACACCAAACCCTCTCAATAGCATCGGAAAGGGCAAAGATTCCGCCCCTGCAAAGCTCGGTAACTGACTAAACTTGTGTACCGAAAGGATAATCATCACCACACCAAACGGGACGATGGCGTCCGACACAGGACGGCGGAAGTAATACACCAAAACACTCACTAACATGCCAGCTAACATGGCGTAAAATGCCGGCAATTGCACATATCCAGCATTAATACTGTTGTACTTCAAAGCCATTTTCAGAAAGCTAGTAAACAACACATTGCTCGCCATAACTGCAAAACCAGCTAAAAAGGCATTGTACATAAAGACGTTCGTTTTCAACTTACTATGTAGCTGTGTTGATGCTGTATTTGAAGGACTGGTCTTAACCAAATGGTACACCAGCAATAAAGTCAATGCGGCGGCTATCGATGAAGCTTTAACAAACCAATCTGAGTCGAACCAATTGTAATAGCCCCCTCTCATCAATAAAAATACAACAAGGCTTATCATCAGGGCCAAAACGAAGTAAAACCAGCCGCTGGATTTGGGTTCGGTCTCGATTTGAATCGGCTTTGGATTGTAGAGACATACAATTACCAAGGCAGAGAAATACAACCAAGCCGACACGACACACAACAGTGACCAGTCAAAGACTTCGACAATCTTTGCTGCTACCCAAGGGTAAGCGCCCATCGGTAGCAAAGTTGATAAAACTAGTGTCAAAGCGATGATGGCAGGTAGCCACCTCTGCTTAAAAAAGTGGAGCAAGTACAGGTTTAATACCACCATTAACATGCTCATAAAAAAGCCACTCACGAGCCACGTCAGAGTGAATACCAGCTCTTGATGTCCGCCCCAATAAAGTACAAGATTACTCGTAAAACCTACCCATAAAATGGCATGTAAGAGAATTAACGTGCCCAGCCTACGCACCAATATTGGTGTAAAGATAAAACCTAATATTTGCACGATCATAAAGCCGACTTTAACCAAAGCGACTTCATCGGCAGATAAGCCTGACGTTGCTGCCATCTCATACGATAACTCGGTAAACATCACGGAGTTAATACCAAAGGCAACAATCGCAAAAAGCGTCAAAATCAGCAGAGGTGAACTTTTTTCCATTGCTGTTAACCTTGTGTCGCGGTCTCAATCGATACTTCTGCAGACAACCCCGGATAGATTCGTTGACTCAACTCTTGAGGGATCTCTAGCTCAATACGTACTGGTACACGTTGTACTACTTTTATGAAATTCCCCGTCGCATTTTGAGGTGGCAACAAACTAAACTGCGCACCAGTTGCTGGAGTGATCGAAGATACGCGACCATGCAATGGATGGTTTGGAAACATATCCAATACCACTTCAACCTCTTGCCCAGGTAAAACGTTCTCAAGTTGTGTTTCTTTAAAGTTTGCCTCTATCCAAACATAGTCTGGCACCATCACGATGAGCCCCATTCCTGGTTGTACAAACTTGCCGACTTGTACTTGTCTGTTTGCGACATAGCCATCGAATGGCGCACGAACTGTGGTCCTTTCCAGTGAAATATTCGCCAAGCGTAAGCTCGCTTCCGCTTTTGTACGCTGTGCTGTCAGTTGCAACTTTTCAGTCATCAGTGTATCGAGCTGTTTTTGCTCAGTCGCTAAGGCCAATTTAGCGGTTTCAAGATTACTACTGGCTTCTATAGAGCGTGTTTTTTGCGCTTCAAACTGATTTTTGCTTACGGATTGCTTTTGCACCAAACGAGAAAGACGCTTAAATTCGGCCGCTTGGTGCGCTGCATTTGCACTCGCACGGCGAATACCTTGCTTCGCCTGCTCAATCTTCATTAACTGCATGTCCGTTTTGATTTGATTCGAAGTAAGTGCAGAACTTGCAACATCAAGTGCTGCTCGAGCAATCTCTTTATTGGCAATAAAGTCTTCATCATCAATGACAAACAAAGGGGTTCCTTTGCTTACCCACTGATTATCTTTGACAAAGATTTCGCTGACTTGCCCACCAACTTCCGGTGAAATGGCCGTCACATCCGAATGAACATATGCGTTATCCGTCGTTATAGTATTTGGCTGATATAAAGTACAACCAGCAGCAAATAACGAACCCACAACAAGCGACAAGGCGATAACTTTCTTCTTCATGTTTGAAACCCAACGTAATGATTTACTAAATGCACATTTATTCGTACTGTACTGTTCAGTACGATTTTAGTAAAGGGATAGTTGAGTATTGTTAAAGGATAAAGAATTATCCTATTGTTTATATTGTTCTTATTTGGGTAGGTCCTCTTTAGATAGTTTTATGAAATTAGCTCTCATGGTGAATTGCATGACGATTCTGTGCGCAAGGGAATCCTAGTAAATCCAACAAATGCAAACTTCTGTAATCTCGCAAACCAGTATTACCAAGGGCTTCGAGCGAGAAGAACCATGGTACGACCATGGTGACTTTACGGTGCGATGGGGTTCTGTTTGGGTGAAAGATCGTTTTAATGGATTGGCGGTTAAGCCTTTTTTCATGGGGGGTGTCGAGTAGTGTGTATTAAGGCTGTTGGGGATATTCATTAACAACCAATCACACGCACCAATGCACCTTGGATCAGACCATGACATTGATTCCACTATTACCGCACCAGATTCACCACATAACACTTATACCTATTTTCCCACTCTACAAAAGAAAAAAGCGCGAGGGTATGCCTCGCGCAAACTACTACATGATGATAGTAGGGAACAGCTTATAGAGCTGTGAACAAGGTGTTCTGTGAGTTCGGAGTCCAGTCTGCTTGAGATACGTGCGGTACATTAACTAGGTAACGCAAACCTTGATAAGTCACCACATCGCCTTGTTTGTATGAAACATTCTGAGTCCAATTAGTAGCTGGATCCGCATTCGTCCACAAGCTAGATGTTGGTGATGGAGCCCAATCTTGTTGCGCTGTATGGCTTGTTACTGCTTGATATACCGTACCGAGGTGTAGAACGTAGTCGCCGGCGCTGTAGTTGTTACCAACTTGCCAGTTCGGTGTGTAGTTATCCATGGTATCGAAGACATAACCAGCCTGTTTGGCTAGCTGGATAAACTTCGCGAGCTTCGGTAGGTTTTGAGTTGCACCCATGCCACGTTTACCGTCTTCAAACAGGAATTCGTGAGTTAGCACAATAACTTTATCAGCATGCAAAGGTGTACCACATGGGAACTCTTGTGCTTTGGAGTTGATAGGGTTAATTGTCGTAGGCGCACAAGTATTTAGCGCGGAATCGACATACCCAAGGAATGGTTCAGCTTCTGTAAGGCTGTTTGCTGGCATCGCAATGCCCCAGTTTTCAGGGGCCCAATCCACATCCCAACCGTGAGTTTGATAGCCATTATTCGCTAGGATATTTTGAACCGCGATGGCTGCTTTTACACTGTTAGATGGGTTTGCCGTATCACATGCATAGCCAGGCTCCCAAGGTTTGAGATCATCGGACGTAGCACATAAGCCGTCCGCTTTGAAGTCTTTCGTAACGCGCCAACCATTGGTATACGGCAAGCGGGCAAACTCATTCGCTTTATAGTTAGGGTAGCTCGTAATGTTCGGCAAATATTTTTCTAGTACTGACAAGTTTTCTGCAAACATCGAGGCATCGTAGGCCGGATCTTGATAAGAGTTGATCTGGTGATCACCTGTTGCATTACATTCTGCCGCACTGTTTGGGCCAAATTCTTCAACACAGTTGTGAACCATATGGTCATAACTGTGGTTTGCGACGATGTGGCCGCTATCCAACGCCAGTTTTAGTGCCTCTAACGCTCTGTCTTCGTTTTCATCACCAATACCATCTAGGTGCCACGCATTAAAGTAAAACGTCGCTTTTACTTCTTCTTGATTTAGCACATTAATGACGTCAATTGAGGCGTTGATTGGGCCATCATCAAACGTCAGATAAATGGTTCCTTTGGTGTCAGTTTGGGCAAATGCATATTGAGATAGAGCGGCACTTACAAGCGTTGCAATAGCCAGTTTATTTAATTTCATTTTCGATTCCTTTTCGAAATTAATAATGACGTTGTCAGTAGTAATATATTGATAGTTGTAAATGTAAATTCGTAATCTTCCTTAATTCTCTGACTTTTATCCTAGACCTAAATAATTATTAAAAAATAGACCTTATTTTCTAAAGTGAGATTCTGTTCACGAATAACGCAACCGGTTGCGCTTTTTTGTGCTGATTATTTTTGCTACAGTTTTTGCAGGTTGAAATTTACACAACGGGAGTAAGGCTATGAAAAAGATCCTTTTATGCTGTAGCGCAGGGATGTCGACCAGTATGCTTGTTAAGAAAATGGAGCAAGCTGCTGAAATTAAAGGAATTGAATGCAAAATTGATGCGATGTCAGTGAATGCATTTGAAGAGGCGATTAAAGAGTATGACGTTTGTTTACTAGGTCCTCAGGTACGTTTTCAACTGGAAGAGTTAAGAAAAACAGCGCAAGAGTACGGAAAAAATATCGATGCGATATCTCCCCAAGCATATGGAATGATGAAAGGGGACGAAGTACTAGAACAAGCATTAGAATTAATTAACTAAGTCAATAATTTGAAATAAAAGAAAATTGTTCATCAAATATAAATATTTGATGCGGGATTATTTTGTCTGAAATAAGGATGGACTCTATGAAGCTTTATGACGCGATTATAGGAACAGTCGAAAAGCATATAGCCCCTATCGCTGCAAAAGTGGGTAATCAACCCCACGTTCGCGCAATGAGAGATGGTTTTATTGTCGCTATGCCGTTTATCATCGTGGGCAGTTTCATTTTGATTTTT
Organism: Vibrio sp. RC2502; assembly: GCF_054850435.1. Lineage (NCBI taxonomy): Bacteria > Pseudomonadati > Pseudomonadota > Gammaproteobacteria > Vibrionales > Vibrionaceae > Vibrio > Vibrio sp. RC2502. Next base: position 2,811,780 of record NZ_CM141453.1, on the reverse strand, counting down.
GCATTTCCACCATTTGCTGAAGATACGACGTTTACCTTTGGTCGTCTTTGGCTTGACTTTGCTACCACTCACTTTGACACCATTATGATGCCTTTCAATATGTCGATGGGGATCATGACCATCTTCGTGTCGCTCGGTGTCGCCTACAGTCTGGCGAAAGCGTACAAAATGGATGGGATCACTAGCGCGGTTTTATCTTTAATGTGTTTCTTGCTGGTGGCTGCACCTGCTCAAGATGGCACGTTAGCGATGAAACACATGGGCGGTACAGGGATCTTCACTGCAGTAATGTGTGCGTTCTTTGCTGTTGAGCTGTATCGATTTATGAAAAAGCATAACATCACGATTCGCATGCCAGAGCAGGTGCCACCTGCGATCGCGCGTTCTTTCGAGGTGTTACTGCCTGTTCTAGCTGTGTTTGTCACGCTTTATCCATTAAGCATCTTCGTTCAAACCCAATACGACATGTTGATTCCTGATGCTGTTATGGCGATGTTCAAGCCATTAATCAGCGCATCAAATACTTTACCTGCAATCATTGGTGCACTACTCATGTGTCAATTACTTTGGTTTGCAGGGATTCATGGTGCCGCGATTGTGGTTGGCCTTCTATCGCCAATCTTTCTAACAAACATCAGTGGAAACATCGACGCATTTGTTGCTGGGCAGCCTGTTCCGAATATCTTCACTCAGCCGTTCTGGGACTTCTATATCTTCATTGGTGGTTCTGGTGCGACGTTAGCGTTGGTTCTACTTATGTCATTTAGCCGCTCTGTTCACCTAAAGAGTATCGGCCGAATGAGTGCGGTTCCTGGCTTCTTTCAAATTAATGAACCAGTGATTTTTGGTAGCCCAATCGTAATGAACCCAACATTGTTCATCCCATTTGTTTTTGCTCCAGTAATTAACGCAACGATTGCTTACTTTGCTGTGCATCTTGGCTTCGTAGGTATGGGGGTGGCTACTACACCATGGACGACGCCGGCAATTATTGGTGCGTCTTGGGGAAGCGGCTGGACGTTTTCTCCGGTACTGCTCGTAGTGGGTCTGTTGATTCTTGACCTTCTTATCTACTTCCCATTCTTCAAAATGTTTGAGAAGCAAATGCTTGAGCAAGAACTACCAACAACCAAAGAAACGAAACAGGCAGAACAACCTGCTGGTGAAGGCGTAACCGCTTAATTATGAATGGGCTGTTTTACCAAGCAGCCCATATTTCTGGAGAGATAAAATGGAACAAGAACTGGTTGTAATGGAAATCATCTGTAATGCGGGTGAAGCCAGAAGTTTAAGTTATGAAGCACTCCGTTTGGCGAGAGAGCAAAAATTTGAAGCAGCAGAAGAGAAATTGTTGCAAGCCAGAGAGTGCATTAACAAGGCGCATTTAATTCAGACGCAACTGATCGAAGAAGATCAGGGGGAAGGCAAAGTGCCGATGACTCTGGTTATGGTGCACGCTCAAGATCATTTAATGACAACGATTCTAGCGCAAGAAATGGCTGTTGAGATTGTCGCTTTGAACAAGCAACTCGCGAACAAGTAAGGAAATCATTATGTCTAGAGAGGCGATCAAACTTGCCATTATTGGTGGTGGCAGTAGCTATACCCCGGAATTGGTTGAAGGGGTAATCAAACGCTTGGATTACTTGCCAGTTAAACAGATTCACTTTGTGGACATAGAATCCGGCGCGGAAAAACTAGAAATCATCAAAGGCTTGGCTCAGAGAATGGTCGATAAAGCGGGCGCGGATATTGAAATTAAAGCGGATTTTGACCGCCGTGCTGCGATCAAGGGCGCTGACTTTGTCATGACTCAATTCCGTGTTGGCGGGCTTGCTGCTCGAGCAAACGATGAAAGAATTCCTATCAAATATGACGTGATCGGACAAGAAACCACAGGCCCTGGCGGATTTGCTAAAGCACTGAGAACCATTCCGGTCATTCTTGATATCTGTAAAGACATTGAAGAGTTGGCGCCAAACGCTTGGATGCTCAACTTTACGAACCCTGCTGGTCTCGTCTCAGAAGCGGTGAGTAAGCATACTAAAGTCAAAAGTATCGGTTTATGTAATGTACCCGTCTCAATGGAAATGATGATTGCAGAGATGATGGATTGCGAGCCCAAAGAGCTACAGTTGGAGTTTGCAGGTCTAAATCATCTGGTCTGGGTACACAAAGCGTGGCTGAAAGGCGAAGACATCACTCAAACCGTCTTAGAGAAAGTCGGAGATGGCGCTAACTTCAGTATGAAGAACATTTGGGAAGAACCGTGGGATCCGGCATTTCTAAAAGCGCTTGGTGCGATTCCTTGTCCTTATCATCGCTATTTTTACCAAACAGACGCTATGTTGGCAGAAGAAAAGCAGAGCGCAGGTGAAAAAGGGACTCGCGCAGAGCAAGTCATGGCAACCGAAAATGCATTGTTTAAGCTCTATCAAGATCCGAACTTAGACCACAAACCGAAAGAGTTGGAAGAGCGAGGGGGAGCATATTACTCAGATGCGTCACTCAATCTCGTCGACTCCATTTATAACAACCGTAACAGCATTCATGTCGTAAACGTTTTAAACAACGGCGCGATCAATGGCCTACCGGATGATGCCGTGATTGAATGCAGTGCAGTGATTGGTAGTTGGGGAGCAAAACCACTTGCTGTTGGTGAGCTATCAAACAACATCAAAGGACTACTGCATCAAGTGAAAGCTTATGAGCAGTTGACGATAGAAGCCGCTGTTGAAGGTAACTACGACAAAGCATTGATGGCATTAACGAATAATCCTTTGGTGCCAGACATTGGTCGAGCGAAAGCGATATTGGATGAGCTGTTAGCGGTTAATGCGCCTTATTTGCCTCAATTTAAACTTACAGCGTTGTAATACTAAGGAAGAGCGTCAATGAAAGTCATTTTTAATGCGGACGATTTTGGTCTGACTCAAGGTGTTAATAACGGCATTGTAAAGTCCTATCAAGATGGTGTCGTGAAATCGACTACTATGATGGTAGGGATGGATGCTGAGCAGAATGCAATCGAGTTAGCTCATCAAAATCCAGACTTAAAAATTGGCGTACATCTACGGTTTACAGCAGGTGCTCCTCTCACGGAGCACCCAAACTTAACCAATGGTAGAAAGCATTTCGTCAAATACAGTGAATTGTGGAACAAGCAAGATTTTGAAGCTCAAGCGGTTTACGATGAAGCTAAAGCTCAAATTGATCACTTCTTGTCACTTGGACTAACGCTCAGTCACCTTGATAGTCATCATCATGCTCATACGCACCCCCAGATTCTTCCTATTGTTCAGAAACTCGCGAAAGAGCACCGCGTGCCACTTCGCGGAAGTGGTATCTGTCATCAACCAATGACGACAAGCTATTTCTTTACCGATGAGTTTTACGATCAAAAGGTGAGTTTGGACGGATTAATGCAACACCTTTTGAGCTTAAAAGAGAATTACGATGTGGTAGAGGTGATGTGTCATCCTGCTTATGCCGACCAGCCCCTTATTATGAAAAGTGGCTATGCACTGCAAAGAGAGTTAGAGCTACAAGTGCTCACATCTCCCATTCTAAAAGAGCAATTGGCGCAGCATGGTATAGCCGTCACGGATTACTCCGCACTCGTTTCTACCAGCCAAGTTGTAGGTGTATGATTAAGGCTGCCAGATTCGACCCCTATAGTCACCTTACGAATTGCTGGCAGCCATTTTTCGAATAAAAACATTCATTATTTATTAGCAGTTGGATTCATTAGCATTATGGCAAGGATTAAAGATGTCGCCGAACTCGCCGGTGTAAATCGTTCTACCGTTTCTCGCATCATTAATGGGGAAGGAAAGTTTCGTGAAGAAACTAGAAAAAAAGTAGAACAAGCCATGGCGCAATTGAATTACCGTCCAAGTGCGATCGCCCGTTCTCTTGCAACATCGTCAAGTAATATGGTCGGTTTGTTGGTGACTTATTACACCGGTGGATTTTTCGGTGAAATGATGGAGCAAGTGCAAACGGAATTGGACATTCATAAGAAGTTTCTCATCACTGCGCAAGGTCATCATTCTGCTGAAGGAGAGAAAGAAGCGATTCAGCGTTTCAACGATCTTCGTTGCGATGGCTATGTTCTGCATAGTCGCTATTTATCCGATGATGATCTACGTGAGTTAGCAAAACTTCCTACGCCTTTTGTGCTTCTCGATCGTTATGTTGAAGGGATTGAAGAGCGCTGCATTACGTTTAATCACCACCATGCAAGTCGTATCGCTGTTGAGCACTTAATCGCTGGTGGCCATAAAAACATTGCCTGTATTACCGGGCCATCCCTACGTCACAATAGTTTGCTCAGAAAGCTTGGCTATGTTGATGCAATGAAAACAGCTGGTATCGACATTGATGAAAGTTGGTGTGAAGAAGGGAATTACGGCAGACAAAGTGGTTATGATGCGATGGCTTCCATTTTAAAACGTCACCCAGAGGTAACTGCTGTATTTTCATGCAGCGAAGAAATGACGGTTGGGGCGATGCAATATCTTCATGAGCATAAAATTTCGGTGCCGGAGCAAATCTCTTTGACCAGTTTTGACAGTGTAGACCTATGTGAAAGTTTGTACCCGACGGTATCTGCGGTGCATTTCCCTATTAGTGATATGGCGCGAGCAGCAGTGCAAACGTTAATGGGGTTAGTAAAAAAACAGGAACACATAGAAAAACCTGTCTTCGAAGCTAAGCTAAAACTGCGTCATGCGGATCGAGTATTAAAACAAGACTCTGATTGATACTCAGGTATGAGCTTGATTCAAATTATGAACAACACATTGGTTCTTAACGCGAATGACTCGCACTTGTGAGTTCTTATTGATGAATTTATTTACAGAATCTACTACTATTCTTGGTTTATCGTGAAAACTTAATAGTAGTGAAAAAGTGGCAGCAATTAAACTTACAGTGGATCGTATTCAGCCGGGATTACATATCCGCCTTCCGCTAAAGTGGAACGATCACCCCTTCCTACTCAATAGCTTTAAAATTAAAGACCAGGAACAGATCGAGATGATTCGTCATCTCGGTGTGAAGTTCGTGTACTTTAATCCAGAACAAAGCGATGCCGCACCATTGCCCGTCAATCAAATCCAAACGGACAGCACAACAAGCAATGAATCGTTGGATTTAGAAACGCAAAAACTGTGGCAAGAAAAACAGAAACGAATTGAAAAGCTCAGTGCATATCGTCGACGAGTGATCCAGTGTGAGAAAGAGTTTGAACGCTCACTTGCGCGGATGCGATCAGTCATGACGAAAATTCGTAACCGCCCAACTGCCGCTGTTGATGAAGCTCAACTGTTAATAGAAGACATTGTTGAGAAGTTGATGTGCGATGATAACGTCACGCTTCATTTAATGAACGGCAAAAACGAATTTGAAGATATCTATTTCCATTCTCTAAACGTTGCGGTTATTGCCATGATGATTGGGCGTGCGAAAGGGTATTCTGCCAAGCAACTAAAAGAGCTCTCTTTCGCTGCTCTGTTTCATGATATGGGTAAGATCAAAATCCCTACCGCTATATTAAGAAAGCAAGTGCCATTAACCGAGCCAGAAACCAACTACCTAAAGTTACATACTAAATATGGTTTGGATCTCGCGAATCAGATCGAAGGTTTTCCTGAACCAGCTAAAACCGTGATTGCTCAGCATCATGAGTTAAGAGATGGCTCCGGTTATCCTGAGGGCCTTAAAGGGGATGAAATTGATGAATTGGCTCAAATTGTCATAGTGGCAAATGCATTTGATAACTTGTGCCATACACCGATCGCATCAGAACAGAAAATCCCATACACCGCCCTTTCTCATTTATATAAAAACTGTAAACACCTATATAAAGAAGAAAACCTTAATATCCTGATCAAGTTCATGGGCGTCTTCCCTCCTGGCACGGTTGTTCAGTTATCTAATAATATGGTGGGATTGGTCATCTCAGTGAACGCTTCAAACCTGCTATTTCCAAATGTTCTGGTTTACGACCCATCAGTGCCAAGAACTCAAGCTCCCATCATTGAGCTTGCATCGAAAGATTTGAGGATCGTAAATGCGATTCATCCATCTAAATTGCCAGATAAGATAAAAGAGTACCTAAACCCACGCTCGCGAATATCCTATTTCTTTGACAGTGATGAGTAGTTATCCACAGTTTTTTGTGAGTATTCTGTAGAAATGCTGGGTGTTAATTGAGACGAATTTAGATGTTGAGTGGAAAGTGTCCATTTGGCATGTTTTTTTAGAAAAAATGCATTTTTAGTATTGCCAAAGAAATTCTTCTCCCTATAATGCGCATCCACCGACACGGCAGACGCGATAAGGCTTCAGCAGAGTCGGAGAGGTAAAAAGCTTCTACGAAAAATTAGTTGAAAAAAGTGTTTGACACTAACAACCAAATCGCTAGAATGCACCTCCGCTTTGAGAGAAAAACTTCTCGCAGAGCAAGCTCTTTAACAATATAGACCTATCAATCTGTGTGGGCACTCGTTGATGATAATCCAATTCGATACCTCGGTATCAAATTAGGTTTCAATGAAACGAAGTGACCATTGAATCTTCGGATTCAGCACAGTCAATTCAAACATTACTTTATGTAATGTTCAGTATTCATTGAGCCGAACAAAATCTTAAATTGAAGAGTTTGATCATGGCTCAGATTGAACGCTGGCGGCAGGCCTAACACATGCAAGTCGAGCGGAAACGAGTTATCTGAACCTTCGGGGAACGATAACGGCGTCGAGCGGCGGACGGGTGAGTAATGCCTAGGAAATTGCCCTGATGTGGGGGATAACCATTGGAAACGATGGCTAATACCGCATGATGCCTACGGGCCAAAGAGGGGGACCTTCGGGCCTCTCGCGTCAGGATATGCCTAGGTGGGATTAGCTAGTTGGTGAGGTAAGGGCTCACCAAGGCGACGATCCCTAGCTGGTCTGAGAGGATGATCAGCCACACTGGAACTGAGACACGGTCCAGACTCCTACGGGAGGCAGCAGTGGGGAATATTGCACAATGGGCGCAAGCCTGATGCAGCCATGCCGCGTGTGTGAAGAAGGCCTTCGGGTTGTAAAGCACTTTCAGTCGTGAGGAAGGTAGTGTAGTTAATAGCTGCATTATTTGACGTTAGCGACAGAAGAAGCACCGGCTAACTCCGTGCCAGCAGCCGCGGTAATACGGAGGGTGCGAGCGTTAATCGGAATTACTGGGCGTAAAGCGCATGCAGGTGGTTTGTTAAGTCAGATGTGAAAGCCCGGGGCTCAACCTCGGAATTGCATTTGAAACTGGCAGACTAGAGTACTGTAGAGGGGGGTAGAATTTCAGGTGTAGCGGTGAAATGCGTAGAGATCTGAAGGAATACCGGTGGCGAAGGCGGCCCCCTGGACAGATACTGACACTCAGATGCGAAAGCGTGGGGAGCAAACAGGATTAGATACCCTGGTAGTCCACGCCGTAAACGATGTCTACTTGGAGGTTGTGGCCTTGAGCCGTGGCTTTCGGAGCTAACGCGTTAAGTAGACCGCCTGGGGAGTACGGTCGCAAGATTAAAACTCAAATGAATTGACGGGGGCCCGCACAAGCGGTGGAGCATGTGGTTTAATTCGATGCAACGCGAAGAACCTTACCTACTCTTGACATCCAGAGAACTTTCCAGAGATGGATTGGTGCCTTCGGGAACTCTGAGACAGGTGCTGCATGGCTGTCGTCAGCTCGTGTTGTGAAATGTTGGGTTAAGTCCCGCAACGAGCGCAACCCTTATCCTTGTTTGCCAGCGAGTAATGTCGGGAACTCCAGGGAGACTGCCGGTGATAAACCGGAGGAAGGTGGGGACGACGTCAAGTCATCATGGCCCTTACGAGTAGGGCTACACACGTGCTACAATGGCGCATACAGAGGGCAGCCAACTTGCGAAAGTGAGCGAATCCCAAAAAGTGCGTCGTAGTCCGGATTGGAGTCTGCAACTCGACTCCATGAAGTCGGAATCGCTAGTAATCGTGGATCAGAATGCCACGGTGAATACGTTCCCGGGCCTTGTACACACCGCCCGTCACACCATGGGAGTGGGCTGCAAAAGAAGTAGGTAGTTTAACCTTCGGGGGGACGCTTACCACTTTGTGGTTCATGACTGGGGTGAAGTCGTAACAAGGTAGCGCTAGGGGAACCTGGCGCTGGATCACCTCCTTAAACGATGATTACTCACGATGAGTGTCCACACAGATTGATACGGTTTATGTAAAAGAGACGATACTGGGTCTGTAGCTCAGGTGGTTAGAGCGTTCGCCTGATAAGCGAGAGGTCGGTGGTTCGAGTCCACTCAGACCCACCAATTCCTTTTAGGGAGTTGGCATACAGTATCGACACCTTGATGGGGCTATAGCTCAGCTGGGAGAGCGCCTGCCTTGCACGCAGGAGGTCTGCGGTTCGATCCCGCATAGCTCCACCATCTTTAAGCGCATTCGATGAGTGCTTTTAAAAATGGTTACTTCATCAGAAGTGATTAGCTCTTTAACAATTTGGAAAGCTGACAAAACAACAATTTATTGTTGTTTGTAAAGTTCTCAATGTTTGTCTTTATGACAAACACCAAAATAACACATTCAAGTGTTCTTGGAATTTGAGTCCGGCAAAATCGAGTCTGCATCATGTATAAAAATTGCAGACAACTTTGGTGACTTGTTCATCAACTCGAAACTCCTTCGGGTTGTATGGTTAAGTGACTAAGCGTACACGGTGGATGCCTTGGCAGTCAGAGGCGATGAAAGACGTAGTAACTTGCGATAAGCCCAGATTAGGTAGTAACAACCATTTGAGTCTGGGATTTCTGAATGGGGAAACCCACGTGCATAAGCACGTATCCTTACCTGAATACATAGGGTAAGGAGGCGAACCGGGGGAACTGAAACATCTAAGTACCCCGAGGAAAAGAAATCAACCGAGATTCCGAAAGTAGCGGCGAGCGAAATTGGATTAGCCCTTAAGCTTTACACGCGTTAGACGAACGGTCTGGAAAGTCCGACGATACAGGGTGATAGTCCCGTAGTTGACGACGTGTGTTCAGTGAAATCGAGTAGGGCGGGACACGTGATATCCTGTCTGAATATGGGGGGACCATCCTCCAAGGCTAAATACTACTGACTGACCGATAGTGAACCAGTACCGTGAGGGAAAGGCGAAAAGAACCCCTGTGAGGGGAGTGAAATAGAACCTGAAACCGTGTACGTACAAGCAGTAGGAGCAGGCTTTGTCCTGTGACTGCGTACCTTTTGTATAATGGGTCAGCGACTTATATTCAGTGGCAAGGTTAACCATCTAGGGGAGCCGTAGGGAAACCGAGTCTTAACTGGGCGTTCAGTCTCTGGATATAGACCCGAAACCAGGTGATCTAGCCATGGGCAGGTTGAAGGTTGAGTAACATCAACTGGAGGACCGAACCGACTAATGTTGAAAAATTAGCGGATGACTTGTGGCTAGGGGTGAAAGGCCAATCAAACCTGGAGATAGCTGGTTCTCCCCGAAAGCTATTTAGGTAGCGCCTCGGACGAATACTACTGGGGGTAGAGCACTGTTAAGGCTAGGGGGTCATCCCGACTTACCAACCCTTTGCAAACTCCGAATACCAGTAAGTACTATCCGGGAGACACACGGCGGGTGCTAACGTCCGTCGTGGAGAGGGAAACAACCCAGACCGCCAGCTAAGGTCCCAAATTACTACTAAGTGGGAAACGATGTGGGAAGGCTCAGACAGCCAGGATGTTGGCTTAGAAGCAGCCATCATTTAAAGAAAGCGTAATAGCTCACTGGTCGAGTCGGCCTGCGCGGAAGATGTAACGGGGCTAAGTAGTAAACCGAAGCTGCGGCAATGTGCTTTTGCACATTGGGTAGGGGAGCGTTCTGTAAGCGGTTGAAGGTGTGTGGTAACGCATGCTGGACGTATCAGAAGTGCGAATGCTGACATGAGTAACGATAAAGGGGGTGAAAAACCTCCTCGCCGGAAGACCAAGGGTTCCTGTCCAACGTTAATCGGGGCAGGGTAAGTCGACCCCTAAGGCGAGGCCGAAAGGCGTAGTCGATGGGAAACGGGTTAATATTCCCGTACTTCTTACAATTGCGATGGGGGGACGGAGAAGGCTAGGTGGGCCTGGCGACGGTTGTCCAGGTTCAAGTGCGTAGGCTTAAGAGTTAGGTAAATCCGGCTCTTTTTAAGGCTGAGACACGACGTCGAGCACCTACGGGTGTGAAGTCATTGATGCCATGCTTCCAGGAAAAGCCTCTAAGCTTCAGATTGTAAGGAATCGTACCCCAAACCGACACAGGTGGTCGGGTAGAGAATACCAAGGCGCTTGAGAGAACTCGGGTGAAGGAACTAGGCAAAATGGTACCGTAACTTCGGGAGAAGGTACGCTCTTGATGGTGAAGTCCCTCGCGGATGGAGCTGACGAGAGTCGCAGATACCAGGTGGCTGCAACTGTTTATTAAAAACACAGCACTGTGCAAAATCGTAAGATGACGTATACGGTGTGACGCCTGCCCGGTGCCGGAAGGTTAATTGATGGGGTTAGACTTCGGTCGAAGCTCTTGATCGAAGCCCCGGTAAACGGCGGCCGTAACTATAACGGTCCTAAGGTAGCGAAATTCCTTGTCGGGTAAGTTCCGACCTGCACGAATGGCGTAATGATGGCCACGCTGTCTCCACCCGAGACTCAGTGAAATTGAAATCGCTGTGAAGATGCAGTGTACCCGCGGCTAGACGGAAAGACCCCGTGAACCTTTACTACAGCTTGGCACTGAACATTGACCCTACATGTGTAGGATAGGTGGGAGGCTTTGAAGCACGTACGCCAGTATGTGTGGAGCCGTCCTTGAAATACCACCCTTGTAGTGTTGATGTTCTAACGTCGACCCCTAATCGGGGTTGCGGACAGTGCCTGGTGGGTAGTTTGACTGGGGCGGTCTCCTCCCAAAGAGTAACGGAGGAGCACGAAGGTGGGCTAATCACGGTTGGACATCGTGAGGTTAGTGCAATGGCATAAGCCCGCTTGACTGCGAGAATGACAATTCGAGCAGGTGCGAAAGCAGGTCATAGTGATCCGGTGGTTCTGAATGGAAGGGCCATCGCTCAACGGATAAAAGGTACTCCGGGGATAACAGGCTGATACCGCCCAAGAGTTCATATCGACGGCGGTGTTTGGCACCTCGATGTCGGCTCATCACATCCTGGGGCTGAAGTCGGTCCCAAGGGTATGGCTGTTCGCCATTTAAAGTGGTACGCGAGCTGGGTTTAGAACGTCGTGAGACAGTTCGGTCCCTATCTGCCGTGGGCGTTGGAAGATTGAAGGGGGCTGCTCCTAGTACGAGAGGACCGGAGTGGACGAACCTCTGGTGTTCGGGTTGTGTCGCCAGACGCATTGCCCGGTAGCTAAGTTCGGAATCGATAACCGCTGAAAGCATCTAAGCGGGAAGCGAGCCCTGAGATGAGTCTTCCCTGATACTTTAAGTATCCTAAAGGGTTGTCGGAGACTACGACGTTGATAGGTCAGGTGTGTAAGTGCTGTGAGGCATTGAGCTAACTGATACTAATTGCCCGTGAGGCTTAACCATACAACACCCAAGGGGTTTTGATGGACTCGAAGCAAGAACAGAATTGAATGTGTAGAGAACACAAAAACAGCTTTCCGAATTAAAGAATTTGCTTGGCGACCATAGCGTTTTGGACCCACCTGACTCCATTCCGAACTCAGAAGTGAAACGAAATAGCGCCGATGGTAGTGTGGGGTTTCCCCATGTGAGAGTAGGACATCGCCAGGCTTTAATTTAGTTTTTTCCTTTTTAAAAGGCGAAGACAAAAGTTAAGAGAGCCCGTTTGTAAAAGCGGGCTTTTTTAGTCCTCACGGACACAAATAATGTGCTGATATGGCTCAGTCGGTAGAGCGCATCCTTGGTAAGGATGAGGTCCCCAGTTCGATTCTGGGTATCAGCACCATTTATTATTTGTTTTATGTTTTAAATTAAAGCCTAAAACAAAATGTAAAGAATTTTACTTGGCGACCATAGCACTTTGGACCCACCTGATTTCCATTCCGAACTCAGAAGTGAAACGAAGTAGCGTCGATGGTAGTGTGGGGCTTCCCCATGTGAGAGTAGAACATCGCCAGGTTCTTATTTAGACTCCAGAGTCTAACCAGTGCGGAGCGGTAGTTCAGTTGGTTAGAATACCGGCCTGTCACGCCGGGGGTCGCGGGTTCGAGTCCCGTCCGCTCCGCCACTTATTTGGAAAGCCTTGCTAGAAATAGCAAGGCTTTCGTCGTTTAAGGCCTTCAGAGAAACGAATTCCGTTTCAGTGCTCTGGTACTTATTCCAACCCTTGTAGTCCGGCCGTTGATACAGAATCCTCATTCGCAATAGCGATGCTCTCTCATCTACAAGCACCTGTATATGCCTATCTGTATTCTAGGCATATACAAACTAATTTGACTCATTTTGGTTTGCTTAAGAAGAATAAGCTTTATGGCTTTGTTGATTCATTTAGTCCTAGCCTAAAAGCTTTGGTTTTCATTCGTGTCTTGAGTCTAGATTCAGTTTAGTTAGTATTTCGTTGCCATATCATCATGTTGAGACTCGAAGTTATTAAATGAGTCTCGCATTTATGCAATCTTTGAATTTTCGAACTGGCTTGCTATGTGATCCATTCCTAGTCCTTATACTCACGGCTTTTTCGATTGTTAATGTCAACACTATCAGAAAACTTTGTTTGCTTTGCTGATTTCTACTAGAAGGATTACCCTAAAAGGAGTTCTCGTAGGAGTTAGTTTGGTGATGCAACAAATAAAAAATGAAACCTTAAAAGAAGTATTTCAACAATGGGCTTCCGACGATGGAGTTGTGGTCATCAACCCTGCAACTGAGCAAGAGTTAATTCGCTTGAAACCGAGTTCAATTGAAGAGTTGGATTGCCTCATTGAAGCGTGTTCGGCTGAACAAGTTCGATGGGCTAAGTTGAGTGCGAAAGAGCGCTCTAGCTGTTTGAAAAACTGGCATCAATTGTTGATGGAACACGCTGAAGATATAGCGACCATTATTACATTGGAACAGGGCAAACCATTGTCTGAAAGCCGCGGGGAAGTGAGCTACGGGGCTTCTTTTGTAGAGTGGTTTGCAGAAGAGGCTAAACGAGCTTATGGCGAAGTTATCCCAGCTCCTGCTGTAGATAGACGTTTATCTACAATTAAACAGCCTGTAGGCGTGTGTGCTGCTATTACACCGTGGAACTTCCCTATTGCTATGATCACACGAAAAGCGGCACCTGCGTTAGCTGCTGGGTGTGGGATGATCATCAAACCGTCGGAGTTGACCCCTCTGACCGCACTAGCGGTTGTTGAACTTGCGTATCAGGCTGGTATCCCTAAGCCGCTTTTACCTGTTGTTATTTCTGAACAGGCTGCTGAGTTTGGTCAGGTGTTATCGATGGATCCTAGGATCAAGAAGATTTCATTTACGGGTTCGACTCGCGTCGGCAAAATTTTGATGAAGCAGGCTAGTGAAACTGTTAAAGCGGTATCGATGGAACTTGGAGGTAACGCTCCGTTTATTGTTTTTGAGGATGCTGATTTGGAATCAGCTGCTGATGGGCTTATCGCGTCCAAGTTCCGCAATGCAGGACAAACGTGCGTGTGCACAAACCGTTTATATGTACATCAAAATGTCAAAGTGCGCTTTATGGAAAAAGTGCTCGCGAAAATGATGGAGCTAAATGTTGGGAATGGCTTGGAGTCTGGTGTGACAGTTGGGCCAGTGATCACCATGGCTTCTAAGCATCGTCTGGAGGCTGTTATTGATCAGGCGTTACAAGAGGGGGCTACCATTGCTAACCGTCCTCAAAAGCTCGCAGGGCGCTTTATGGAGCCTGTAATTTTGGATAATGTCGTTCAAGGTATGGCTATCGTGCAGCAAGAGTTGTTTGGGCCAGTATTACCCGTATTAACATTTGAAGATGATGAACAAGTGTTAGCAATGGCCAATGATACCGAGTACGGCTTAGCTTGTTATTTCTATACCGATAGCCTTAAACGAATTATCAAGTTCACTGAAGGCTTGGAATACGGAATGGTTGGTGTGAACGAAGGTATCATCTCGACAGAAGTTGCACCATTTGGTGGTATTAAAGAGTCAGGTGTTGGGCGTGAAGGCGCGAAACAAGGGCTCAATGAATACCTAGAGACGAAATACATTTGTCTTGGTGGCTTAAACTGATCTTTGGATGAGAGTGCAAAAGAGAAAGCTGGGTTTCTAAACCTGGCTTTTTTGTTTATAGAGCAAAGAGGAGAGAAGGGTGTATTTCTTCCAGATGCAAAAAAGCCGCATCAAGTGATGCGGCTTCTTCTAATATGGCTCCCCCTACTGGACTTGAACCAGTGACCTGCGGATTAACAGTCCGTCGCTCTACCGACTGAGCTAAGGAGGAACAAATTTTAATAAGTGGTGCCGACTACCGGAATCGAACTGGTGACCTACTGATTACAAGTCAGTTGCTCTACCTACTGAGCTAAGTCGGCACATTTTCATTAACAAGTAATTAACTTGCCAATTGAAAGTGGCTCCTCCTGCTGGGCTCGAACCAGCGACCTGCGGATTAACAGTCCGTCGCTCTACCAACTGAGCTAAGGAGGAATTGTCTTTTTAAGAATAAATGGTGCCGACTACCGGAATCGAACTGGTGACCTACTGATTACAAGTCAGTTGCTCTACCTACTGAGCTAAGTCGGCGTACCGTTATTCTTTATATTGTTCGTGTTAGACACCAACAATTTTAAATTGTGGTGCCCGGAGGCGGAATCGAACCACCGACACGAGGATTTTCAATCCTCTGCTCTACCGACTGAGCTATCCGGGCGACGAGGTGTATTAAAAGGCTTTTCGGCTTTCAGGTCAACAATAAAATTAAAATAAAATATCGTTTGATGAAAATGTGCTCGGAGTGGGCTGTTTTTATGCGTTTTAAATAGGGATACACCATGTTTTAAGCTTTTCTAAGAAAGAAATTACGAGCTTGTTTGCTAAATAAATGCGACGAAAACAAAAAAAGCACGTTTGAAAACGTGCTTTTTAGTGAACAATTGACTTTAAACTAGTGCTTTACGGAGAACTTATTCACCCATCCTTCCAGTTCATTTGCCAAAGAGGCCAAACTTTGGGTGCTCGATTGGCTCTCTGTTACCACTGAATTTAGCTTACTTCCGCTCTCTTCAATCAGATTTATGCGGTGTGCAATGTCATCACTGACTTGCGTTTGCTCAGCTGCTGCCGTCGCAATTTGCTGACTCATTGCTGTGATAGATTCAAGCGCGGTAACGATCTGTTGGAGAGCTTCTGATGCATTCATCGATTCAGTTACTGTGCTTTCACTTGTTTCCGCACAGATTCCCATTGTATGAATGGCATTGCGAGAGCCTTCTTGAAGATTCGAGATCATGTGTTGGATCTCTTTTGTGCTGTCTTGAGTTCGACCTGCAAGATTACGCACCTCATCTGCTACTACAGCAAAGCCTCGTCCTTGTTCGCCTGCTCGGGCTGCTTCAATTGCAGCGTTCAAGGCTAATAGGTTGGTTTGTTCCGCAATATCCCCGATTACATCCAGAACTTTCACGATGTTGTTTACATCTTGATCGAGATCGGCAACCGCTTTACTTGCAGTATTCAGCTGAGTCGCAAGACCTTGAATGTTATCTACAGTGCTGTGGATCAGTGATTGAGTGTGCTGACTTTGTTTATCTGCTTCATCGGTATTACGTGCTGTGTCGCTAGCAGAGCTTGCCACATGGTTAGCGGAAGAAGCCATTTCTGTCATCGCTGTTGCAATCATTGCGGTCGATTGCTGCTGAGAAACGGTAAGATCGGCGATGGAATTTGAGCGCGACTCCACTGCTGATAGCTCATCGCGTAGAGCGTGCATCGATTGTTCAAGGTTAGTCACCATGGTTGCCAATGATTGGCTCATATTCTGAACCGCATGGTAGATACTGCCTTTTGGAGCGACGGTATCAAAGCTAGTTTGGATATTACCTTGTGCAACCGCTTGAACCGCTTCTCGTACATCGTTAGGTTCACCTCCTAAGAGATTGAGCATTTTGCGAATCGAGATGATCAAGCCTCCAAGAATTGAACCTGCGATAATCAGACACAGCATAAGCTGCCACTGTGCTGTCGACCAAAAACGTGCATTCACTTCATTAAAGCCAATACCTGTGCCGACAACCCAACCCCAATGTGGTGTTTTTTCTGCTATTGAGTGTTTTTCTTCAATGCTGCCGTCGGCCTGTTTTTGGCTCCAGGTATATTCAACAATCTGACCTGTTTTGCGACCCAAAACATCTAGGATGAGTTGGCCTACGCTATTACCGCTGCCATCTTTAAAGTCATGGAAACTGGTTCCGTGTAGTTGAGGATCTAGAGGCGCGGCAATAAACATCATATTTTCGTCCGCCACATAAACGTACTCGTTGTCTTTGTAGATGTTGTTACGCAGTAGGCGTGTTGCGAGTGCTTTTGCTTCCTCTTCAGGCATCTTGCCTTCAACTGCCATTTTTTCTACTTCAGTCAGAATGCTGTATGCACTCTTGAATAGCTCAGTTACTCGAGCTTTGTTATCGAGGTTACTTGCGACGCGTAAGGTCCATAAACCTGTAGCGGTCAAGGCTAGCAAAGCTAACAGTATGATCGCGGATAATAAGTAGGCTTGAGTTTTTAATTTCATATTTGGCTCACAAAATGTGTCATTGCTATGCAAGGCATGGCTTATGTCAATAATCTAATAGCCGACGCATCTTATTGAAGAAGTAGTATTACGCCTACAAGCACGTATTGAAACTATGATGAGGATTAAATTTTTAGCGTGAAATAAGTGTTTTTGAAGAGGAGATTTAATATTCGGTGATGTTTGGAAATGAAGTGCGAAGCAAAGGAATATTAAAATGGAGAATAGGGCAGATGCAAAAAAGCCGCATCAAGTGATGCGGCTTTTTAAATTGGCTCCTCCTGCTGGGCTCGAACCAGCGACCTGCGGATTAACAGTCCGTCGCTCTACCAACTGAGCTAAGGAGGAACTATTCTGTTTGTGTCTTGCCATTCAGCAAGTGCACCAAATATGGTGCCTCGAGGCGGAATCGAACCACCGACACGAGGATTTTCAATCCTCTGCTCTACCGACTGAGCTATCGAGGCAAAAGAATGGTGCCGACTACCGGAATCGAACTGGTGACCTACTGATTACAAGTCAGTTGCTCTACCTACTGAGCTAAGTCGGCACACTTTATTCTTTTTAGAAGAGTTCAACTCTTCATCTTTTAGAATCTCACTTAAGTGAAACTCTGAAAAGTGGCTCCTCCTGCTGGGCTCGAACCAGCGACCTGCGGATTAACAGTCCGTCGCTCTACCAACTGAGCTAAGGAGGAATTGTTCTTTTAACAACAAAAAGTTGTTTGTGTCTTGCTAATCATCAAATGAAGCAAGCGCACCAAATAATGGTGCCTCGAGGCGGAATCGAACCACCGACACGAGGATTTTCAATCCTCTGCTCTACCGACTGAGCTATCGAGGCAAAAGAATGGTGCCGACTACCGGAATCGAACTGGTGACCTACTGATTACAAGTCAGTTGCTCTACCTACTGAGCTAAGTCGGCACACTTTATTCTTTGTGCTTTTGTTCGTGTAATAACTTTTGCTAAGACACCAACAAATCAAATTGTGGTGCCCGGAGGCGGAATCGAACCACCGACACGAGGATTTTCAATCCTCTGCTCTACCGACTGAGCTATCCGGGCAACGGAGCGCTATTAAACGGATTTTCCCGCTTTGCGTCAACCACTTTTTTTAAATAATTTCAAAAAAGTGGTTGTTCGAACGCTTTTTATTCAACTGTCATTACAAAGTGTGCTCAGAGTTAAATTCCTTTTTGAAATTTGTAACTTTTTCTAGGTAACGACGCGCTTCAGCGTTCGGATGTTTCTTAGTTAGCGCCCAATAAACTTGGTTGGGTTGCAAAGAATTGAGATCTCGCATCGCACGTTTTCGGTCACTGCGATTAAATGTGTTTAAAACACCACCAGTTCCACCGTTGTAAGCGGAAATCATACTGTACTCTAACGAAGTTGGATGCTGAACTTCGCGTAAATAACGGTTTTTGAGGATGTAGAAGTAGGCGGTTCCTGTGTCAATATTGTTTTCTGGGTTGAACAAATACTCTGGACTAGGTTGTCCTGATTTGTTCTTTACGAGCTTAAATACATCACGACCAGCGGTTTTGGGCACTACTTGCATCAATCCATAAGCATTGGCCCAACTTACTGCGTAAGGGTTAAAACTGCTCTCGGTTTTGATGATGGCGTAAATCAGATCTTCAGGAATGTCGTATTTTTTTGATGCGCGACGCACGATATCCGCGTATTGGTAACTACGTTGAGAGAAGTGATCCTCTACCATTGGAATCTCAACGTAATACGCTTTTTTAAAGTCTACATCTTTGGTTTTGATGTTATTGGCAATCAGGTAGTCTGCGAAGCGATTCGCGCGCCACGACCATTGAATGGGCTTTTTATCTTGATCGAGCACCTGTTTGTACAAAAAGGGTTGGCCTTCGAGTTTTATCTCTTTCGATGAGAACAAGTCGACGTTTGCTGGATCATCTGGCGTTAGCAATGTGGTGATGATTGCGTTCTTCAAGTGTTTTTGTGGTTCGGTCGGAGAAACGGTCTCGATAGTGATAAGACCTTTCTGGAAATCCACTTCTGCCCGACTTAAATAATTGTCGATGTACTTAACGTAGTTACTTTTACCTGCGAACTTCACTTCACGTTGTCCCCAACGCTTTTTGATATTGCCTGAGAAGCTATTGATCAACGCATCGAGTGCGGCGGTATCTTTCTCAAACTGGCCTGGTAGCTCTGCTAGGTTGTTTGCAAAGCGGTTGGTTGGCTCGTAGTTCACGTCATAAATTTTTTCGACGAATTCGCGGCTACAGCCTGCCAATAAGAGAGCGGTGGCAATAAAAGCAATTTTCTTCATAAGTTTTTAGGTAATGAGGACAAGACGCTGGAGGAAAAATGACATCACAGTTTAGGTTGTGATGTCATTGCTTTTGAACAAATTGGCTTTATTCGCTTGGTGGTGTGTAACCTTCAATGTGAACGTCTTTGCCTTCGAATAGGAAGTTCACCATTTCGGTTTCGAGCAGTTTACGATGCTCTGGATCCATCATGTTGAGCTTTTTCTCGTTGATCAACATGGTTTGTTTGTGTTGCCACTGAGCCCAAGCTTCTTTCGAGATGTTATCGAAAATGCGTTTACCTAGTTCACCTGGGTAAAGTTGAAAGTCCAGGCCTTCGCCTTCTTTCTTTAGTCGAGCACAAAACACAGTGCGGCTCATAATGACTCCTTGTATTCAATTAACGAAGTTCGTGAGGTAGCGCTTCCAATAAAAGTTTTACTGGTGCGGCTAAGCCCACTTCTTCAGGTTGAGATAAGTTATACCAAAGACCTTTGCTGCCTTCCATTACCACATCGGGTTGCTTTGACAGGTCAATCAAAATCGGTGTGATATCTAGGTGGTAATGACTAAATGTATGGCGAAACGTGATTAACGTTTCATGCTTATTGATGTCGCTGGCTTTTATGCCACGTTGCTCAAGTAGTAAATCGATATCGCTTTCGACGTCCACATGTTCGGTTTGTGGGAAGCAAAATAAACCTCCCCAAATACCAGTTTGTGGTCTTTGTTCTAGCCATACTTCGTGTCCGTTCTCATTGTGGTGATGAAGCATCACGAAGCGGGTTTGTTTGACCGGTTTTTCTTTCTTCGGTTTTTTACCCGGGTAGTCGAGCACGTTCCCTTGTTTTTTCGCCACACATAAATCAGCAACAGGGCATAGGGTGCACTTAGGTTTGCTGCGGGTACAAACCATCGCCCCCATGTCCATCATGGCTTGGTTATACTTATCTACATCAGTTTGCGGAGTATGCGCTTCGGCAATTTCCCATAACTGATTTTCAACTTTCTTCTGGCCTGGCCAACCTTCTACAGCAAAGCAGCGTGATAGCGTTCGTTTTACGTTGCCATCAAGAATGGCATGCGGCTGCTTGTGTACCGATGACAATACGGCTGCTGCGGTTGAGCGACCAATTCCAGGAAGCGCATTCATTTGTTCTAGATTAAGTGGAAACTCGCCACTGTATTTATGGGCGACCTCTTTAGCGGCTTTATGAAGGTTGCGAGCACGCGCGTAATAACCTAGGCCAGTCCAAAGGTGTAGCACTTCATCTTGCTCTGCGTTCGCAAGGTCGACGACAGTCGGAAAGCGTTCCAAGAAGCGTTGGTAATAAGGAATAACGGTAGTGACCTGTGTTTGCTGAAGCATGATTTCAGACAACCAGACACTGTATGCGGTTTTGTTTTGTTGCCACGGAAGATCTTTTCTTCCGTATGCGTCATACCATTCTAAGATGGCACTGGCGAAAGGGGTCACGACTTGCTCTGTATTCTATTATTGGTTAGGGGCAAAATTGCACCACAGAATGGGTAAGAAGTACAACTGGTAAACAGTGGGGATATTACAGGGGGTGTGATGGCTTTTGGGTAGCGATAGGCCACAAGCTCAACAAATACTTGCACCCGAGTAAATTCTTTGGATAATCCCCGCTTTGATTAATCAATGTGCAGGCAAAACCAATGAGTGAAGTAACCACTAACGAATACAACGAAGACGGCAAGCTGATCCGTAAAATCCGCAGTTTCGTTCGTCGTGAAGGTCGTTTAACCAAAGGCCAGGAAAACGCGATGAATGAGTGCTGGCCAACAATGGGTATCGATTACAAAGCAGAACTTCTTGACTGGAAAGACGTTTTTGGTAACGACAACCCGGTTGTGCTTGAGATCGGTTTCGGTATGGGTGCTTCACTGGTTGAAATGGCAAAGAACGCACCGGAGAAGAATTTCATCGGTATCGAAGTACACAGCCCGGGTGTTGGTGCTTGTCTTTCTGATGCACGTGAAGCGGGTATCACTAACCTGCGCGTAATGTGTCACGATGCGGTTGAAGTGTTCGAACACATGATCCCGAATGACAGCCTGACGACGTTGCAACTGTTCTTCCCAGACCCATGGCATAAAAAGCGTCACCACAAGCGTCGTATCGTACAGCTTGAATTCGCTGAAATGGTTCGCCAGAAGCTTATCCCTAATGAAGGTATTTTCCACATGGCAACGGACTGGGAAAACTACGCTGAGCACATGATTGAAATCATGAACCAGGCGCCGGGTTATGCAAACATTGCTGAAGAAGGTGACTTCGTACCTCGCCCTGAAGACCGTCCGCTGACGAAATTTGAAGCTCGCGGTCACCGTCTAGGTCACGGTGTGTGGGATATTAAATACAAACGCATTGCTTAAGGAGTCAGTTGATGTACCACTACGCGATATTAGCGAATCCGGGTCACAACCGAATTTACTTTGATAGCGCAATGACCATTGCATGCTCAGAGCTCAAAGCGATTTTGGCCTCTGAAGGTGTTGAAGTGACTGAAATTGGCAGCAAAGACGTGGGTTTACCTGCGGCGCAGGTGTTTTCTTGTGAGCAGGCGTTAAGTGAAGCGCAGTCTCGTAAGATTGCCGCATCTTCTATCTATTACGCGCTGTTTGAAGTGCGTGAAGATGGTTTGCTTCGTCCAATTCAGGCGCCTGCATTCAATACTTTCCCTGAGAGCATGAGCCAGATCCTGCGTTATACAGGTAAAACCAATGAGCAGTTTACTCGCTTGATGGTTAACCTTGGCGTGAGTGCTGCAAATACTGACAGCACGCAGCTAACGCTGATGGATCCAATGTGTGGTAAGGGTACGACACTGTTTGAAGGTTTGATCCATGGCTTGAATGTCGTGGGTGTGGAGATCAACCAGAAATGGGTTCAAGAGATCCAAACCTTCATCGTTAAGTTTATGAAGAATGGCCGCTTCAAGCACAAAGTGAGCAAAGAAAAGCGCACTTCTGGTGGCAAGAAAGTGGCAGATGGCTTCGTTGTTGAAGCGGCTGCAAGTAAAGAAGACTACCTCCAGGGTAATCTTCAAACCATGAAGTTGTATTCAGCAGATACCCGCATCGCTGACCAAGTTGTGAAGAAAAACTCGGTTGACGTCATGGTGTCTGACCTACCTTATGGTGTGCAGCACGGTAGCAAAAATGCCAAAGACAGCAAGCTGAACCGTAGCCCACTAGAGCTTTTGAAAGAGGCTCTGCCTGCATGGAAAGTGGTGCTGAAAAAACAAGGTTCTGTAGTGCTGTCTTTCAATGAATTCACGTTGAAATGGAAAGATGTCGCAGCATTATTTGAAGAGCAAGGGTGGAAGGTACTTTCAGAAGAGCCTTACATCGGTTATCTTCACCGTGTTGATCAATCTATCAACCGCAATATTATTGTGGCAGTGAAACCATAATCGAATCTTCGATAACGAATCCGATGAAAAGCCAACGCTCTGTTGGCTTTTTTTACCTCTGAGCGAATACTCTTGTGACAAGAAGGTAGACAATGAAACCGACAGCGGAAATTTTGACAGATATTCTGGCGGAAGTGCGCCCTTTGATCGGCCAAGGAAAAGTGGCGGACTACATTCCGGCTCTGGCAAAAGTACCGAATAATAAATTAGCTATTGCGGTATACACCAATGAAGGTGAAGTGATTAAGGCTGGCGATGCCGATGAGTCTTTTTCTATTCAGTCTATTTCGAAAGCACTGAGCCTAACGTTGGCCATGTGCTTGTACAAACAAGAAGAAATTTGGGCAAGAGTAGGTAAAGAGCCATCCGGTCAGGCGTTTAACTCGCTGATTCAGCTGGAGATGGAACAGGGTATTCCACGCAACCCGTTTATTAACGCGGGTGCAATTGTTGTGGCTGACTTGCTGCAAAGTCGTTTGTCTGCACCTCGTCAGCGCTTACTTGAGTTTGTTCGTCAGTTGTCGGGCGATACTCACATTGTCTATGACAAAGTCGTGGCCGCGTCGGAAATGATGCACGGTGATCGCAACGCGGCGATTGCTTACCTAATGCGTTCATTCGGGAACTTCGAAAACGAGGTTATTCCTGTGCTACAAAACTACTTCCATGCCTGTGCTTTAAAGATGAGCTGTGTGGATTTAGCAAAAACCTTTAGCTACCTTGCTAATAAAGGCACGTCCGTTCAAACGGGCAAGCCAGTGGTGTCACCAACACAAACGAAACAGTTGAATGCATTGCTCGCAACTTGTGGTTTATACGATGGTGCCGGTGAGTTTGCTTACCGTGTGGGTATGCCGGGTAAATCTGGCGTTGGCGGCGGTATTATTGCCGTAGTGCCGGGTGAAATGACCATTGCGGTTTGGTCTCCAGAACTTGATGCGTCAGGGAACTCATTGGCGGGTACGAAAGCACTGGAACTGCTCTCTGAGCGAATTGGCCGTTCGATTTTTTAGTGTTAACTGTTTCTATACAAAAAGCCTCTCGTCTGAGAGGCTTTTTTGTAGTTCGCGTGGTTTACTCTTCGTCTTCTTCTGCCATAAAGGCTTCAAGTAAGTCGTTGAGGAACAGCTTTCCTTTCTCGGTGATCTGCCAGTGCGTCTCCGTTTCACTCAAATAGCCCATCTCTAACGCCCAATCAATGGTGTCTTGAATGGTACTGAGCGGTAAGCCCGTGGTATCCACATAATCTTGCTTCGGACACGCTTCCATCAAGCGGAAGCGGTTCATGAAGAACTCAAATGGGCGGTCTTCATCGGCAACGAGCTGCTCGGTATGCAAATACGGCTTTACCATATTTTGATAAGCGGCCAAGTAGCCTCGAGGATGCTTCACTTTCGTGGTACGAATGATGCGGCCATCGGCAAAACTCAATTTGCCATGTGAGCCACAGCCGATGCCAAGGTAATCGCCAAAGCGCCAGTAATTCAGGTTGTGCTGACACTGATAACCCGGTTTGCTGTAGCCAGAGATTTCGTACTGAACGTAACCTGCTGCTGCTAGCTTTTCATGCCCTTGTTCGAAGATGTCCCACAAGTCATCGTCATCTGGCAGTGTCGGTGGCTTGTAGTAGAACATGGTGTTTGGTTCGATGGTGAGCTGATACCAAGACAGGTGCGGCGGTGCGAGCTCAATCGCTTTGTCCAAATCGGCTAGCGCTTGTTCGATGCTTTGATCGGGTAAGCCGTGCATTAAGTCGAGGTTAAAGCTGTTCAAACCAATTTGATGGGCAAGTTTCGCTGCATTAACGGCTTCGTCTTGACCATGAATTCGTCCTAGACGCTCCAACTTCTCCTGCTCAAAGCTTTGAACTCCGATGGAAATTCGCGTGACGCCCGCTTTACGATAACCCACGAAACGCTCTGCTTCGATGGTGCCAGGGTTTGCTTCCATAGTGATTTCAATGTCTGGCTTGAATGGAATTCGCGCTTCGATGCCTTTTAGCAAACGCTCAATGCCTTCTGCAGAAATCAAACTTGGCGTGCCACCGCCAATGAAGATGGAATGCAGCGGACGCGGTGCGTCATTTAAGCGGTACTTATCAATATCGGTATCCAGATCTTCTAGAAGGGCACTGATGTACTCTTCTTCTGGGATCTCCGCTTTAAGCGCATGGGAGTTAAAGTCGCAATAAGGGCACTTTTGTACACACCATGGGATGTGTACATACAAGCTGAGTGCTGGGGGCGTTAACATGGACAAGTTCACTCGATCTTACTGTGCGGTTTGCGCTGATAACTGAGCAAACAGTGAGTTCAGTGCTTTACCGCGGTGAGACAACTGCTTTTTACGTGTCGGCTCTAGCTCTGCTGACGCACAGTTATCTTCTGGTACGAAGAAGATAGGGTCGTAACCAAAGCCATTTTCGCCATGTGCTTCAGTCAGAATGCGCCCTTCCCATTTGCCATGACAAACGATAGGCGTTGGATCGTTCTCGTGACGCATCAATACCAATACGCAGTGGAAACGCGCGGTGCGCTCTGCTTCTGGCACGCCTTCCATTGCTTTAAGTAGCTTCTCTAGGTTCTCTTGGTCAGAGGCTTTTTCGCCGGCGTAACGAGCTGAGTAGATGCCTGGTGCACCTTTTAGGAAATCGACTTCCAGACCAGAATCATCTGCAATCGCTGGTAAGCCAGTTTCTTGCGCGGCATGGCGAGCTTTAATGATTGCGTTCTCAATGAACGTGGTGCCCGTTTCAGCAACTTCTGATACGTTGAATTCACTTTGCGCTAATACTTCAAAACCGAAGTCAGACAGTAGATCTGCCATCTCGCGAACTTTGCCTTGGTTGCCTGTTGCTAGCACAATTTTTTTCATGGGAATCTCTTTTAATAGTGATAGAGGAGAACAAATCGTTCTCCTCTAGATATTCTGGAATTGATAGAGGCTTTTGGCCTACTTAGATCAAAAAGCATTTAGATCATCACAACCCAATTACTCTTCGACAAAAAATTTCTGGGTGAATTTAAGCTTACCTGAGCCTTTGTTTCCAGCTTTAACGTCAATATCGAAGGTAAAAGTTTCTTCGTGAGTAATTGGCAGCTCGGCTAAGTAGTAAATGGCTTCACCTTCTTTAATTTCACGAAAGGTCAACTTTTGAGTTTGGCCTATTAAGTTTTTCGCATGTCCTCCTACCTTCGCCTCGACCGCTGGCTTACCTAAAGAGGCGCTGTCTAACACGCTGATGCTCACTACAGCCACGTAACCATTACGTTTGATGTCGTAGCTGCGAGCGACTTTAGGTGTCAGGAAAGTCGAGTTAAAAGCCACATAGTGTACTTCGATGTCTTTCATGTTTTTGAACTGTTCAGCAAAGATCGGTAATGACAACAGACTGATCAGTAATGCGGTAATCCATTTGCTCATTGTTACTTCCTCAAAGCACTCGTTATGAGCCAACCATAGTTGCACTTTTACCCGAGTGGCAGGTTAAAAAAGCATGTCCGATAGTTGGTACTAGTAAGTGTGGTACAAAATTATAAATAAAAAGCCATCATAAGATGGCTTTTACTTCAGCGGGTATCTGTACGGGCGATTCTATCCGAATTTGTTTGTGCCGTCCTAGTTCACCTTTTTCTATGTGAACCAAACCCTTAGCGATTTTGAACTGCTTGGCTAAGAACTTAGTGAGGTGAGCATTGGCTTTGCCATCGACAGGCGGTGCAGTGATGGCGATTTTGAGCTCTTCACCGTGCAAGCCGACGATCTTATCGCGGCTTGCTTTTGGTTGAATATAAAGCTTAAGGACGATGTCCTCGCCATCTTGCCAAACTGCTGCGGACATTACAGTTGGAACCAAATAGGACCAATGATATCGCCCATCAAGAAGTTTGCGAATTGCAAACCGATGAACAGAACCAGCACGCTCAAATCCAAGCCGCCAAAAGCAGGAAGTACGCGACGAATTGGTGCGCACATTGGCTCGGTCAATTGATGGAACACGTATTCAATTGGGCTACGACCTTGGCTCACCCAGCTTAGGATTGCGCGAATCAACAATACCCAGAACAGAAGGCCACCAGCAGCTTTTAGTAGCGATAACAAACCCAAGAATAGGAAATCAACGCTGAAAGAGACAGAGCCGTTAGACGCAATCAGAATCAGCGCGACAAATTTCAATACACACAGCACGTAAGCGAACAGAACCGTTGCAAGGTCAATATTGCCGATAGATGGAATAACACGACGCAGTGGGCCAATGACTGGCTGAGTCGCTTTTACAATAAATTGCGAGAACGGGTTGTAGAAATCTGCACGTGCAGCTTGCAACCAAATTCGCAAAATCACGACCATGATATACAGGTCAAATAGGGTTGAGATGAGAAAACTCATTGAATTCATAAGGTACCCTTAACAAGTAGTGGATGATGTTTCTTGAGAATCATCCAGATAATTAAAACAGTTTTTCCATTTCTTCTGCGCGAGCAACCGCAGCTTGCATGGCTTTTGCAACGATGTCCGTTAACTGATGCTCGTTGAATGTACGAAGTGCTTCGGCGGTTGTGCCGCCTTTCGAAGTCACGTTTTCACGCAGTGTCGAAAGTTCGGTGTCTGGATTGCTCACCACCATACTTGCCGCACCCAGCGCTGCTTGTTGAACCAACAAACGAGCCGTTTCTTTATCAAAACCTTGAGCTATCGCTTCAGCTTGCATCGCTTCCATAAACAGGAAGAAGTATGCCGGAGCGCTGCCTGCTGCTGCAATCACATTGTTGATGCCTGATTCTTGTTCCACCCAGCACACTTTACCAACCGCTTGCATCAGTTCTGCAGCAAAGGCTCTGTCTTGTTCTTTGACATGTTCTGGAGCGAATAAGCCACTCATGCCCAAACCCAACTGAGATGGAGTGTTTGGCATTACGCGAACCAAATTCAATTTTGTCGCTAGCATCTCATCCAAACGTGAACAATTGATGCCTGCCGCAATAGAAATCACGAGCTTGTTGCTAAAGTCGATAGATTGCAGAGGTTTACAAACATCCGCCATCATTTGTGGTTTCACAGACAGAACCACCACATCGGCCTCGGACGCTGCCAGCATGTTGTCGCTGGTGGTGCGGATACCAAAATCTTGCTCAAGCGGCAGACGACGCGCCTCTGATGGGGCGGTTGCAACAATGTTTTGTGCAGGGTAGCCGTTAGCCACGAGGCCCGAAACAATGGCTCTGACCATGTTTCCCGCACCGATAAAGGCGATCTTTTTATGTTCCATTTGTCTGATTTCCATCATGATATTTACGATTTATTGTGCGCTCAGGTGTATAATGGCGCCGCTTTGCGTTAACCGCTGTTTCATCGCGGTATCAATTAAGCATTTTCGCTCTTAAATGACTATTCACTTTTCGTGCTGTAGTCTCGCGCGCCAAAGATAGCCGTTCCGATACGAACCATGGTGCTGCCTGCTTCAATCGCAGCGGTCATGTCGCCACTCATGCCCATCGATAAGGTATCGATTTCTGGGTATTGCTGTTCAAGGGTTTGCTTCAGTGTCGCTAGCTTCTCGAACTCACGAAGCTGGGCGTCGTAGTCTGACACGTTCGCAGGAATCGACATCAATCCTCTTAAAGTGAGGTTGGGAAGGCGAGAAATCAACTCAGCCAGTTCGAATATTTCTGCGTCACTAACGCCAGATTTGGAATCTTCACCACTGGTGTTGACTTGAATCAGCACTTGCAATGGTTTGAGTTCTTGCGGACGTTGCTCATTGAGTCGCTGTGCGATCTTAGCGCGATCAATGGTGTGAACCCAATCGAAATGTTCAGCAACAAGTCGCGATTTATTCGATTGAATCGGGCCAATGAAGTGCCATTCGATTCGATTATCTGGATAATGCTCGGCAAAGTGCTGAACTTTACTGACGCCTTCTTGGACGTAGTTTTCACCAAACGCGGTTTGTCCCGCTTGGTAGGCTTCGAGAATTGCCTCGACAGGTTTAGTTTTGCTTACCGCTAGAAGTTGCACTGACTCTGGAGATCGACCACATTTTTGTTCGTCGCGTCGAATTTGAGAGGTGATATGTTCAATATTTTGTTGAATACTACTCATAGCTGTACTTTAGACTTAAGGATTTTAAATGGATATCACTGAGTTACTGGATTTTAGTGTAAAACATAATGCTTCGGATCTACATCTTTCTGCAGGTGTACCACCAATGGTTCGTATTGATGGTGATGTGAGAAAACTGGGCATTCCAGCGTTTACACACCAAGAAGTGCATCGTTTGGTTTTTGAAATCATGAACGATGCCCAGCGCAGTGAGTTCGAAGAAAAACTCGAAGTCGATTTCTCTTTTGAATTGCATAACGTTGGCCGTTTTCGTGTCAACGCTTTCAACCAATCTCGCGGTTGTGCGGCAGTGTTCCGTACCATCCCAAGTAGCATCCCAACTCTGGAAGAGCTAGAAGCGCCAGAGATCTTCAAAAAAATCGCGAATGCTGAAAAAGGTTTGGTTTTGGTTACTGGCCCAACGGGTTCTGGTAAATCGACAACCTTAGCAGCCATTGTTGACTACATTAACCGTAATCACAACAAGCATATCCTCACAATTGAAGATCCGATTGAATTTGTTCACAACAACAATAAGTGTTTGATCAACCAACGTGAGGTTCACCGTGATACCCATAGCTTCCAAAACGCGCTACGCAGCGCATTGCGTGAAGACCCAGATGTGATCCTTGTCGGTGAGATGCGTGACAAAGAAACCATCAGCCTAGCGTTAACGGCGGCGGAAACGGGTCACCTAGTTTTCGGTACGTTGCACACCAGTTCAGCAGCAAAAACCATCGACCGTATCATCGATGTGTTCCCAGGTAGTGACAAAGACATGGTGCGTTCCATGTTGTCTGAATCCCTTCGTTCGGTTATCGCGCAAAAACTGTTGAAACGTAATGGCGGTGGTCGTATCGCTTGTCACGAAATCATGATGGCAACGCCCGCGATTCGTAACTTGATTCGCGAAGACAAAGTCGCGCAGATGTACTCAATCATTCAAACGGGTGCCGCGCATGGAATGCAAACCATGGAACAAAATGCCCGTCAGTTGATGGCGCAAGGTATGGTTTCGCGCGAAGAAGTCGACAGCAAGATTGGACTTGAAGTGCAGCAATTCTCGTAACGCTCATACAGATAATGGTGAATACGGAAGATGGATCTGAATAAATTTCTTGAAGGTATGTTGACGCTAAAAGCGTCGGATCTTTACATCACGGTTGGTGCGCCAATTCTATTTCGTGTGGATGGCGAATTGCGTCCGCAAGGGGAGAAACTCACCGAACATGATGTTGCAAAGTTGCTTGATAGCGCAATGGATCCGGATCGGCGTCAGGAGTTTCGCAAAAGCCGCGAATCAAACTTTGCTATCGTCAGAGATTGTGGTCGCTTCCGTGTTAGTGCTTTTTTTCAGCGAGAACTGCCGGGTGCAGTTATTCGCCGTATCGAAACCATCATTCCTACTTTTGAGCAGTTAAAACTGCCTTTAGTGCTGCAAGACTTAGCGATTGCCAAGCGTGGTTTGGTGCTGGTGGTCGGCGCGACTGGCTCGGGTAAATCGACCACGATGGCGGCGATGACGGGCTATCGAAACAGCAACAAAACCGGTCACATCTTGACGGTCGAAGATCCGATCGAATTTGTGCATGAGCATAAGCGTTGTATCGTGACTCAGCGTGAAGTGGGTTTGGATACCGAAAGCTATGAAGTCGCACTGAAAAACTCGTTGCGCCAAGCGCCAGATATGATTTTGATTGGCGAGATCCGTAGCCGAGAAACGATGGAATACGCGATGACCTTCGCCGAAACGGGTCACTTGTGTATGGCAACGTTGCACGCCAACAACGCCAACCAAGCGTTAGAACGTATTCTCCATTTGGTGCCTAAAGATCAAAAAGAGCAATTCTTGTTTGATTTGTCGATGAACCTAAAAGGCGTGATTGGTCAGCAGCTGATCCGCGATAAGAATGGTCAAGGACGTCATGGTGTGTTTGAGATCTTGCTAAACAGTCCACGAGTGTCGGATTTGATCCGTCGTGGTGATTTACACGAATTGAAATCAACCATGGCACGATCCAATGAGTTTGGCATGCTGACGTTTGACCAATCGCTCTACAAGTTGGTGATGCAAGGTAAGATCAGCGAAGAGGATGCACTGCACAGTGCGGATTCAGCCAACGATCTTCGTTTAATGCTGAAAACACAGCGTGGTGAGCCATTCTCTACAGGTAGTCTTGCCAACGTCAAAATCGATATGGATTAAGCGTATTCAAGACACAAAAAAGGTTGGCTTCTGCCAACCTTTTTCATTGTGCTTGCGAGGTTTATTCACCCCAAAGCGCTTCAAACCAACTCTCCAGAATGACCACGGCAGATTGGCAGTCGATATTGCCTTTCGATAAGGCTTTGTAGCCACCCATACTGAACAATTCTGCACGCGCTTCTGAAGTTGATAAGCGCTCATCATGCAATTCAACAGGCAAGCCATAACGACCTTGCAGACGCTTCGCGAATTTTTTCGCTCGCGGGGTGATGGTTTCTAAATCTTTACCATGCAAATCCGTTGGCAAGCCTACGACCAACAAGTCTGGCTGCCATTCTTTAATTTGTTTTTCGATGTCATCCCAATTTGGAATGCCATCATTGGCTTTAAACGCTTTCAGTGGTGAAGCGGTGCCAGTGATTTCTTGACCAATCGCGCTACCAATACTTTTAGTACCGAAGTCGAAGGCCATTATTGTACGTGACATACAGTGTCTCAAATCTTAATGAAGTAGAAGTTAAGGAAGGCGGTTGTGTTACGCATGACCTGCGTCTGCCGACAATTGGCTTGGGTCGATACCTAGCTTTTCTACCGCTTTTTTCCAGCGCTCTGTAATGGGCGTATCGAAGATGATTTCTGGTGTGGCTTCGATGGTTAGCCAAGAGTTTTCAACCAGTTCATTTTCTAACTGACCGGCACTCCAACCGGAATAACCAAGAGCAACTAAATAGTCACTTGGCTCAGCCTCTGTCCCCAATACGGAAAGAATATCTCGTGAAGTGGTGACAGCAAGGTCGTCGGTCATTTGAATGCTGGATTCATAGTAATCTTTCGGTTTATGTAGAATAAAACCACGGTCTTCTGAGATTGGACCGCCATTGTAGACGGGTCTATCTAAGCTGGCTTCAAACAGGCGCGGGTGAACAGGCTGCACGTCAACTTGCTTGAGCATGTTGCCTACGGTGATATCAACAGGCGCGTTGATCATCAGGCCCATAGCGCCTTCTTCGTTATGTTCACAAACGTAGATAACGCTATTCTGGAAATACGGATCTTTCATTCCAGGCATGGCTACTAAAAAATGGTTTGTGAGGTTCATTCTCATACCGACCTTTAAGACTCGTAAATGCACTTAAGCAAACTCGCTACTATGTGCATGAGTTTGCTTAAGATAATGTCTGGTTCTCTACTATAACTGTACTATAAATTCAGTTATTCGCCTTTCACACGACGTTCAATGGCATCCATCAGTTTGCCAGTAATAGAAATGTCGAATGCCGCTTCGATTTCACGAATACAAGTTGGGCTAGTCACGTTGATTTCAGTTAGCTTGTCGCCAATCACATCAAGACCAACAAAGATAAGCCCTTTTTCTTTTAGAGTCGGAGCAACAGCTTGAGCAATCTTCATATCTGTTTCGCTTAGCGGACGAGCTTCACCAGTACCACCAGCGGCTAGGTTGCCGCGCGTTTCGCCTTTAGCAGGAATGCGCGCAAGACAGTAAGGCATCGGTTCACCGTCAACAACAAGAATACGTTTATCACCATTGCTGATGTCTGGCACGAAGGTTTGCGCCATCGCGTAGTTTTGACCATGGTTAGTCAGCGTCTCGATGATCACCGACACGTTTGGATCGTTTTCTTTTACGCGGAAAATTGAAGCGCCGCCCATACCATCAAGAGGTTTGAGGATCACATCGCCGTGCTCCTCACGGAAGGCTTTAATTTTTTCTGCTTTGCGTGTCACGATTGTGGTTGGCGTAAGTTCTGGGAACCAAGCGGTAAACAGTTTTTCGTTGCAGTCGCGTAGGCTTTGAGGTTTGTTAACGATCAATGCGCCTTGTTCTTCAGCACGCTCAAGAATGTAAGTCGCGTAGATGTACTCGGTATCAAACGGAGGATCTTTGCGCATGAGTACCGCGTCGAGCTCAGACAGTTCGATCGTCTGCTCTGATTTGAACTCGTACCAGCCGTTTGGATCTTCTTTCAGCTCAACCACTTTAGTGTCGGCAATCGCTTTGCCTTGGTCTAGGTGAAGATCGTTCATTTCCATGTAGTGGATTTCATAGCCGCGGCGTTGCGCTTCAAGCATCATGGCAAAGCTAGAGTCTTTCTTGATGTTAATGGACGAGATTGGGTCCATTACAATACCGAGTTTGATCATTATTTTTCTCCGTTTTAACCAAGATCGCCGAAACGAACTTGTAAGGCTGTAATTGCTGTCAGAGCCGCAGTTTCGGTGCGTAGAACGCGCGGGCCGAGTAGCGTCTCTTCAAATTGGTATTCGCGAGTCATGTCGATCTCTTCTGAAGACAAACCGCCTTCAGGGCCGATCAGAAGACGCACTTTCTCTACAGGTGTCGGCAGGGTGTTGATTGAGTATTTTGCACGAGGGTGAAGGTTGAGCTTTAGACCATCGTACTCTTCTTGGCACCACTGTTCCAAGCTCATGATTGGGCGAATTTCTGGTACTACGTTGCGACCACATTGTTCACACGCACTGATCGCAATCTTCTGCCACTGCGCGAGCTTTTTCTCAAAACGTTTTTGATCCAGCTTTACGCCACAACGTTCAGAAATAAGTGGTGTGATGGTATTAACGCCAAGCTCTACTGATTTCTGGATGGTGAACTCCATCTTATCGCCACGTGAAATGACTTGGCCAAGATGTAAGTCGAGAGGGGATTCAATATTGCTTTCGACGCGCTCAGTCACGTCAACGAGAACGTTCTTTTTACTGACTTCACTGATCACTGCTGGGAACTCTGCGCCACTGCCGTCAAATAATAGAACTTCTTGGCCTTCTTTCATGCGAAGTACTCGGCCGATATGGCCTGCAGCGTCTTCACTTAAAGCGATGGTACCAAGTTGATGAATGGTTTCTGGATGATAAATTCGAGGGATACGCATGAGATTTCCAGCAAGAGAATAAACTTAGTTCCTAACATGGATGCTTTCCACCGAAAAAACAAGGGGCAAGAGGCGTTTCGAATGAAGGAAACGCCTCAAAAAAGCTCGGGTGCGCTTGTGTTTTTACAGTGCGCGGCAAGCCTCTTGAACAAACGGGTTGTGGTTACCTTGTACTTTGGCGATGCGCTCGTCACGCTCACATTCCCATTTATCTACCGGATAGGTTTTGTTCCAAGCACTCATTAGCTGAGTTTGTTGCTTGGAGAGTTTGAATCCGTACTCCTTGCTCATGTACAGGTAAGTACGTGCAATCGAGCCGCGAGCTCTGTCGGGTGGCATTACTTTGCGTTGCTTGAAGTTCACTTGCATGTCGCAGCGGCCATAGCTGACACCATCCATGCCGTTCCATTGGCTGAAGTTGAAGTTAGAACGGTCACCGTTCACCTCACCAACCGCTGGGGTCAGGTTGTGTAAATCCGCTTCCATGAGCTTAAAAGCCGTGTCGTTGCGCGAACAGTTTTTACGCCCACCGCTTTGCCAACACTGGAGCTGGTGGCCGAATTGCCAGGCAGGAACCACATGTTCCCATTCAATGCGAGCTGCGCGTTTTTCTTGTTTGCGAACTTGGTAACCGCAAGAGGCTAAGTCAGGAACCCCTTTTTTGCCTTGCCACTGGATATCACAACCGCAGTAAAAACTGCTTGGGTGGTCTTGATAGATTTTCACCGCTTCACGTTTGGCGGCAGAAAATGAGCTAGGAGGGGCAGAAAAAGCGGAACTAGAAAGAACAAAGAGAAACAGAGTAAACAAGTATTTCATGATTAAAGTCTTTAAAAAGTATGACTTTAATCATTCTACCACTCAGAGATTGGCTTTAGTAATGAGTCTGTTAATAATAAAAACAAACAAGTGATCGCCGCTGTTTCTCACCGGCGAAATTAAGAAAGTTGAACACCTGTAAAATTCAAAGGCTGGTGGCATTTTTGACAGGAGTAGGTTGCCTCTTTGCGCAGAACTTTATTGTGTCGGCGAATCGAGAGCGGGTAGGTCATGCAGCCGCAACGATATTCAAACGTCTTGCCCTGGACTGAGGTAACTTCAAAGCGGTGTGTGGTGTTGGCAGGAATACCAAATACGGATTCCATGACGCCCCGCCACTCTTTTCCGTGTGGTCGAACTCTGCCGTACACTTGGTAGGTGATTAAGTGGGCGACTTCATGAGGAATTACTTCTTCCAAAAATGCCTGTGGATTTTCTCTAAATAAAATAGGGTTGAGACGAATCTGATTTAATTGAAGGTAGGCTTTTCCTGCAGCTTTGCCGCGAACGTTGAATGTGATGCTTGGGATAGGGAATGAGCGCTTAAATGCCTGCTGTGCCAAAGATATACAATCAACCATGACTTGCTTGGCTTTATAACTCAGTTCAATGTCCATCCATACTCCGGTGTATTCAATAAAAAGCCCCCGCGTTGGCGAGGGCTGAATCATAGCATTTGTCCGTTAAGGCGTGTGTTTTTTCTTGATGGTTGCATGATAGGCGTGCCATGTACCGTAGCCCAAAATTGGCATGGTAAACAACATACCGATTCCGTAGGTAGCAAAGCCAATTAAGATACCGCCACAAATAATCGCTGCCCAAACAATCATGGCCGGAATATTGGATTTCACTGCGTTAAAGCTAGTAAACACCGCTGTCATCATGTCGACACGGCGCTCCATCATTAATGGAATCGAAAATGCAGAGATACTAAATACGATACAAGCCAACACGAATCCAACCAATGAACCTATGACCAGAAAAGGCAAAAACTCAGTCAGTGGTGCGCCTTGTACGGATGGGTACAACGCGTGGAGCAGCGCAGCGATACGCATCCAGAAAATCATACAGACGGCGAGCAATACTGCGAACGCCCATTGTGAGCTTGAGTTACGACCAATCGCTTTCATGGAATGGAGCAGGCGCGCTTTGTGCCCACGTTCTCTCTCCCAACTCGCATCATAAAGACCCAGTGCTAAAAACGGACCTATGAGCATATAGACGATGAGGCTTGGCATCACCACTAAGTGTGTGCCTTGCCATTGCACCAGAAGCACAATACCAATCGCTGCTGCCATAAAACAGATGCCGTAAAAAGCACTGATGAGAGGCATACGTACGAAATCATGTAACCCCAGAGCTAACCAATGAAAGGGGGCACTCAGATTGACGGTGTTACACGGAATGGTTCTGGCGTATTCATTATCTGGCACTTCCTTTCGTTTGCTTTGGAAGTCAGATGGATTCACGGTACGAGGCATAACTCCTCCTTGATTAATTCCCACGGTGTCAACGCTTACCAAGGTCGTCAGTACTCGATCATCTCAATGGTTATCTTAAGGAGTACAGTGACTTGGTATCGAGCCATACAAAAGGATGTTTGGTTTACGTGTTTTAATCACGGACTTCACCACGTGAACCTACATCTTATTACTCGGTGTTATATGCATCGAAAAGTGCATTTAACATTATGTTAACTATTGGCGGTGATAGGGGAATTTACAAATAATTGCTGAATTTTTGTTCGGCAAGGGGAGGGAGGAATGTTCGATACAAAAAGCCCCCGCCATAAGGCGAGGGCTTTGTTGATTCTTGCGTGGCTCGATTACTTGATGCCAGCGAAATCGCGTAGAAGCTCAGCTTTATCAGTCGCTTCCCATGGGAACTCTTCGCGACCGAAGTGACCGTATGCTGCTGTCTTCTTGTAGATTGGTTGAAGTAGGTTAAGCATTTCTTGTAGACCGTATGGACGTAGGTCGAAGAATTGACGAACCGCTTCAATGATGATGTCGTGAGATACTTTCTCGGTACCAAACGTTTCAACCATGATAGACGTTGGATCAGCAACACCGATTGCGTAAGAAAGTTGGATTTCACAACGGTCAGCCATACCAGCCGCTACGATGTTTTTCGCTACGTAACGTGCTGCGTAAGCTGCAGAGCGGTCTACTTTCGATGGATCTTTACCAGAGAATGCACCGCCACCGTGACGAGCTGCACCGCCGTAAGTATCTACGATGATTTTACGACCAGTTAGACCACAGTCACCCATTGGGCCACCGATAACGAAACGACCGGTTGGGTTGATGAAGAAGTTAGTGTCTTTGCTGATCCACTCTGCAGGAAGAACAGGTTTGATGATCTCTTCCATTACTGCTTCACGTAGGTCAGGCGTAGAGATTGAATCACAGTGCTGAGTTGAAAGAACAACAGCATCGATACCGACAATCTTACCTTGGTCGTACTGGAACGTTACCTGAGATTTTGCGTCTGGACGCAACCAAGGTAGTGTGCCGTTTTTACGAACTTCTGCTTGCTTTTCAACAAGACGGTGAGAGTAAGTGATTGGCGCTGGCATGAGTACTTCAGTTTCGTTACATGCGTAACCAAACATGATGCCTTGGTCGCCTGCACCTTGCTCTTTAGGGTCAGCTTTATCAACACCTTGGTTAATATCTGGAGACTGTTTACCGATTGTGTTTAGAACAGCACAAGAGTTCGCGTCAAAGCCCATATCTGAGTGTACGTAGCCGATTTCACGAACGGTTTCACGAGTTAACTCTTCGATGTCAACCCATGCTGAAGTCGTGATTTCACCACCCACCATTACCATACCGGTTTTAACGTAAGTCTCACATGCAACACGAGCCTTTGGATCTTGCTCTAGAATCGCGTCAAGAACCGCATCAGAAATCTGGTCTGCAATTTTATCTGGATGACCTTCTGATACTGACTCAGAAGTAAACAGGTGCTTAGCCATGTTAGCTCCACTATATCTGGTTTAAAACTGAGGAATGATAAACTCCTCAGCGCAAATTAATACTAATATTTGTAGGTGTATCTACATCTAGACGTCTATTCTAATTTTGATTGCTCGAATTACAAGCTCTTTTTTGGTTTTTGTTATAACCAAACGTTTGCTTGAATTATTGATAATTTTTAGAACTTCGATGTATTTGAACTGAAAGGTGCAATATTTGTGAGGTTTTGGGTTGGAAAACGTTTGCACACCCAACTTGGCTTTGAGAGAATTGTGACCTCTTTTTTCGTTTCGCTTAATGTACTCAGGAGCAGACATGTCGTCTCGTAAACATCTTGCCAATGCAATTCGTGCTCTAAGCATGGATGGTGTTCAACAAGCTAACTCTGGCCACCCAGGCGCACCTATGGGTATGGCTGATATCGCTGAAGTTCTTTGGCGCTCTCACCTAAACCACAACCCAGCTAACCCAGAGTGGGCAGATCGCGACCGTTTTGTACTTTCAAACGGCCACGGTTCTATGCTGATCTACTCTCTACTGCACTTGAGCGGTTACGAGCTATCTATCGATGATCTGAAAAACTTCCGTCAGCTTCACTCTAAGACTCCAGGTCACCCAGAGTACGGCTACGCACCAGGCATCGAAACGACAACAGGTCCTCTAGGTCAAGGTATCACGAACGCTGTTGGTATGGCTCTAGCAGAAAAAGCGCTAGCAGCACAATTCAACAAAGAAGGCCACGACATCATTGACCATTTCACTTACGTGTTCATGGGTGATGGCTGTCTGATGGAAGGTATCTCGCATGAGGCATGTTCTCTTGCTGGTACGCTAGGCCTAGGTAAACTGATCGCATTTTGGGATGACAACGGCATCTCTATCGATGGTCACGTTGAAGGTTGGTTCTCTGACGATACACCTAAGCGTTTCGAAGCTTACGGTTGGCACGTAATCCCAGCAGTGGATGGCCACGATTCTGAAGCAATCAACGCAGCGATTGAAGCTGCAAAAGCAGACCCTCGTCCTACGCTAATTTGTACGAAGACTATCATCGGTTTTGGTTCTCCAAACAAATCGGGTTCTCACGACTGTCACGGTGCACCACTAGGCGCTGAAGAAATCGCAGCAGCACGTGAATTCCTAGGTTGGGAACACCCTGCATTTGAAATCCCTGCTGATGTATACGCAGAGTGGGATGCAAAAGCAGCTGGCGCTGAAAAAGAAGCAGCGTGGAACGCGAAGTTCGAAGCATACGCAGCGGCTTACCCAACAGAAGCAGCAGAGCTTAAGCGTCGTCTAAATGGCGAACTTCCTGCTGAGTGGGAAGAGAAAGCAAACCAAATCATTGCTGATCTTCAAGCAAACCCAGCAAACATTGCGTCACGTAAAGCATCTCAAAATGCTCTAGAAGCTTTCGGTCAAATGCTACCAGAATTTATGGGCGGCTCTGCTGACCTAGCACCTTCTAACCTAACCATGTGGTCGGGTTCTAAGTCTCTAGAAGCGAACGACTTCTCTGGTAACTACATCCACTACGGTGTACGTGAATTTGGTATGACTGCTATTATGAACGGTATCGCACTACACGGTGGTTTCGTTCCTTACGGCGCAACATTCCTAATGTTCATGGAATACGCTCGTAACGCAATGCGTATGGCTGCTTTGATGAAAATTCAGAACATCCAAGTGTACACACACGATTCTATCGGTCTTGGCGAAGATGGCCCAACTCACCAACCAGTTGAGCAAATGGCGTCTCTACGTTTGACTCCAAACATGAACACATGGCGTCCATGTGACCAAGTTGAGTCTGCTGTAGCATGGAAACTAGCGATTGAACGTAAAGATGCACCAACAGCACTTATCTTCTCTCGTCAAAACCTAGCGCAACAACCACGTAGCGCTGAGCAAGTTGCAGACATCGCGAAAGGTGGTTACATCCTGAAAGACAGCGATGGCAAACCTGAGCTAATCCTAATCGCAACAGGTTCTGAAGTTGAGTTAGCAGTGAAAGCCGCTGAACAACTAACAGCAGAAGGTAAGAAAGTACGCGTTGTTTCAATGCCATCAACAGATGCATTCGACAAACAAGACGCAGCTTACCGTGAAGCAGTTCTACCATCAGACGTAACAGCACGTATCGCTATTGAAGCGGGCATCGCAGACTTCTGGTACAAGTACGTTGGTTTCGACGGTCGCATCATCGGTATGACAACATTCGGTGAATCTGCACCTGCTGACCAGTTGTTCGAAATGTTTGGTTTCACTGTAGAAAACGTAGTGAACACAGCAAAAGAACTACTAGCGTAATCGAGACAGTTGTTTAAACCGACTCTGTTGAGCGGTTGTGAGAAAAGGCCATCATGTTGATGGCCTTTTTATTTGTCTCAATATTTCCAATCTAGCGGAATACTTTGGTGAATATCTTCAAGCAGTACGGATAAGCGAAGAGGATGGCGCCCTGCTGGTGTATAACAGTTGATCGTTATTGGCTCTGAAAGCCAGTCTTCAAGGCATGGGGTGATACGGCCGGGGTGATGTTTCTCATACCCTTGTGCAGTCCAAGTTGGCAAGAGACCAATGCCGTGTCCGTTGGCGATACTATCGATCTGCATAGCAATGTTGTCGCTATAGAGTCGGCTGACAAATGGTTCTAGAAAAAACTCCCCTTGTTCTGGGTGCGAGAGTAGCAAACCATTCTCTTGTATCGACCCAAAATCTATCCACGGATGTTTGTTTAGTTCTCTCGGGTGGTGGATGGGGCCATGTTTTTCGATGTAGTTTGGCGACGCGAATGGGGTGTAACGAAATACGCCAAGCGTTTCTTTGCGCCAATCCAGCCCTTTGTATTCACCTAGCCAGATAAACAAATCTGGATCGTGGTGTGTATCGGAAAAATCACTGGTGAGCTGGACTCTGACGTCAGGGTTCTCCGCCAGAAATTCATTGAGCACATCGCCTAACCAACTGCGAACTAACGCTGCGTGGCAAACGATATGTAGAGAGCCTGATACTTGATTATTTAAGCCTTGAAGCGCCTCATAACTTTCCTCGCTGAGCTCTAGGATCTGGCGGCTGTAGTCGGCAAAAATCTCCCCCGCGCGTGTCAGAATCAAGCGGTTGCCTTGTCGAGTCGTTAGCGCTTGGCCAAAGTCGGCTTCTAATTGTGCTAAGCGGCGGCTCACGGTGGATTTCGGCTGATTCAGTGCTTTGGCGGCTGCGGTCAAACTTTTGTGTTGGTTAAGCGCATCAAAAGCACGAATTGATGCTAAGTCGTGCATATCTTACTCCTTACTGCGTTATGTACGGATTCCATATATGGGAAGAACCGTTCCATAACTCTCACTATGCATCTCATTCTATTTATGAATAATTCCACTTCGAAAATAATAATCATTATCAATTATGGAGATGTAGATGTCCACTCTTAGACTGCCAGTGCTAACTGCAACTGGTGTTTTAGCCTTCGTCAGTGTCCCTCATGTATTTGCTAACGACTCAGTTTCTAAAATGGAAACCGTCGTGGTGACAGCGTCAAGTTATGAGCAATCCCAAGCGGATGCGCCTGCAAGTATTAGTGTTATCTCGCGAGAAGAATTGGACTCGCGCTACTACCGCGACGTGACTGATGCACTGAAAAGTGTGCCGGGTGTTGTTGTGACTGGTGGTGGTGATACAACCGATATCAGCATTCGTGGTATGGGCTCTAAGTACACGTTAATTCTTGTGGATGGTAAGCGCCAAAGTACTCGCGAAACTCGCCCAAATAGCGATGGCCCTGGTATTGAACAAGGTTGGTTGCCACCACTTCAAGCCATTGAGCGAATCGAAGTGATCCGTGGCCCGATGTCGACGCTGTATGGTTCCGATGCGATTGGGGGGGTGATTAACGTGATCACCCGTAAAGATGCGCTTGAGTGGACAGGTAATGTGCAGCTGGGGACGGTTATCCAAGAAAACAGCCGTTCTGGTGGTGAACAGAGTGCGAACTTCTTTGTAAATGGCCCTCTTGCAGAAAACTTGTTGCTACAGGTTTATGGTCAATACACCGCAAGGGAAGAAGATGACATTGATTATGGTTATGAAGACAAAGATATGCAGAGCATCTCTTCAAAACTGATCTATCAAATCAATGATCGTCACTCTGTGCAGTTAGAGGGTGGTACATCGGCACAAAGTCGTCGCGGTAATGTTGGTCTTTCTGTACCTACGACGGGCTGTCGTAGAGGCTGTGAAGATTCATTAAATGAATACCGTCGCAACTACGTTACGCTTAGTCACACCGGGGAGTGGGAGTTATTGGGTAATTCTGATACCTACTTGCAGCGCGAGGAGAGTGAAAACAAATCTCGCGAAATGACTATTGTAAACACCACGTTTAAATCCAGCCTAGTTAAAGGGTTGGGCGCGCATACTCTGACAACTGGTGTCGATGCGACGCATGCCGAGTTGGAAGATTTTACGTCTAACAAAGCATCATCTAAAACGAAAGCATCAAATACACAATGGGCTGTGTTCATCGAAGATGAATGGAAGATCGCAGAACCTTTTAGTCTGACATTAGGTGGTCGTTTGGATCACGATGAAAACTACGGCGCGCATTTTAGCCCGAGAGTGTATGGTGTGTGGCGTATTGATCCTGCTTGGACGGTCAAAGGCGGTGTGGCGACAGGCTTCCGCTCTCCTCAGTTACGTGAAATTACCCCAGGTTGGGCGCAAGTCAGTGGTGGCGGCAATATTTATGGTAACCCAGATTTGGATCCGGAAACTTCACTGAACAAAGAAATCAGTGTGCTTTACCAAGGTGATTCTGGTCTTGATGTGACGTTAACCGCCTTCCACAATGAGTTTAAAGATAAGATTACTCGCGTGGTGTGCCCAGATACAATTTGTACGGATGGCCCAAACCAATGGGGGGCGGATCCTACTTACCGCATTAATGTGGATGAAGCTGTTACTCAGGGTGTAGAAGCAACGTTGGCGAAACCACTAACCGAGACTATCTACTTAAGCTCAAGCTATACCTTTACCGACTCGGAGCAAAAAACGGGTGAATACAAAGGCATGCCACTTCAGCAACTTCCAAAGCATCTGTTTAATGTTGATGTCACTTGGCAAACAACAGACAACCTAGAGAGTTGGACGAAAGTGACCTACCGAGGCAAAGAAATGGATCCGGTCACTGGCCCATCACGCAACAGCATCGTTGAACCTGCTTATACGTTTGTAGATGCCGGCGTAACGTATCAGTTGACGGATAACACCAAGATCAAAGGTGCGATTTACAACCTGTTCGATGAAGACATCAACTACAAAGAATATGGGTACGTCGAAGATGGACGTCGTTACTGGTTAGGGTTAGACGTAGCGTTCTAATCTCTTTCAAAGAAGGCTGGGCTATGTCCCAGCCTGTTTAAATCATGCTTTACTATGATTCATTAGGTGCGTTTTTCAGCCTTATCAGGTACTATCTGTGCCACGAAATTTTTGGTGGGGCGAAGGATAAATGCTAAAAGTTGCGATCAATGGATTTGGACGTATAGGTCGTAATGTTCTGCGAGCTGTCTATGAAAGCGGCAAACATCAGCAGATTAAAGTGGTAGCGGTTAATGAGCTTGCTCAACCAGAGGCAATGGCTCACCTTCTACAATATGACACCAGTCATGGCCGTTTTGGTAAGAAAATCTCCCACGATCAAGAACATTTGAATGTTCACCATGAAAGCGGTGAATATGATGCCATCCGAATTCTTCATCTCTCTGAAATTGAACTGCTTCCTTGGCGCGACCTTGAGGTCGATATCGTTTTAGATTGTACCGGCGTTTATGGTTCAAAGGCGGATGGTCTTGCCCATATCGAAGCCGGAGCGAAGAAAGTGCTCTTCTCTCATCCAGGAGCGAACGATCTCGATAACACCATTATTTACGGTGTGAACCACGAAACCCTCAAAGATGAACACCGCGTGGTGTCCAATGGTTCATGTACCACCAACTGTATTGTTCCCATCATCAAAGTATTGGATGAAGCATTTGGGATTGAGTCAGGTACCATTACCACAATCCACTCATCCATGAACGACCAACAAGTTATTGATGCCTACCATAATGACTTACGTCGTACTCGAGCTGCGAGCCAATCTATCATTCCTGTTGACACCAAGTTGCATAAAGGAATTGAAAGAATCTTCCCGAAATTTTCCAACAAATTCGAAGCCATTTCCGTTCGAGTTCCGACAGTTAACGTCACTGCAATGGATTTAAGTGTCACAATTAATACAAATGTGAAAGTTAATGACGTAAATCAAACCATTGTTAACGCATCTCAGTGTACATTACGTAACATTGTTGACTATACTGAATCGCCACTCGTTTCCATCGACTTTAACCACGATCCCCATAGCGCGATAGTGGATGGAACTCAGACAAGAGTGAGTAACGGGCAATTAGTAAAAATGCTCGTTTGGTGCGATAACGAATGGGGCTTTGCTAACCGGATGCTGGATACCGCTTTAGCAATGAAAGCTTCTTCACAAGTGGAGCTTTAAAGGTGAAGAAGTGATGGAGAGAATTTTT
This sequence comes from Vibrio sp. RC2502, assembly GCF_054850435.1. Lineage (NCBI taxonomy): Bacteria > Pseudomonadati > Pseudomonadota > Gammaproteobacteria > Vibrionales > Vibrionaceae > Vibrio > Vibrio sp. RC2502. The sequence goes on along the minus strand of NZ_CM141453.1, from coordinate 2,767,693 downwards.
ATTTCAAGCCTTGAAATAAATCTGACGTATCTCCATATCTATAACCAGTTTGAAGAATTAACAGGCTTGGCAGGGTTGCCGAGTTTTCAAAAACTTTAATTATTAAATATTTGAGAGGACACATCATGTCTGTAATCAAGATGACTGACCTGGATCTTGCAGGTAAACGTGTATTCATCCGTGCTGACCTAAACGTGCCAGTAAAAGACGGTAAAGTAACTTCTGATGCACGTATCATCGCATCTCTTCCAACTATTAAGCACTGCCTAGAAGCTGGCGCTAAAGTAATGGTTACTTCTCACCTAGGTCGTCCAACTGAAGGTGAATACGCTGAAGAGTTCTCTCTACAACCAGTTGTTAACTACCTAAACGACGCACTAGATTGCGAAGTTAAACTTGCTAAAGATTACCTAGATGGCCTAGAACTAAACGCTGGTGAGCTTGTTGTTCTAGAAAACGTTCGCTTCAACAAAGGCGAGAAGAAAAACGAAGAAGAGCTATCTAAGAAATACGCAGCACTATGTGACGTATTCGTAATGGATGCATTCGGTACGGCTCACCGTGCTCAAGCGTCAACTCACGGCGTTGGTATGCACGCTCCTGTAGCTTGTGCTGGTCCTCTACTAGCAAACGAACTAGAAGCTCTAGGCAAAGCAATGGACAAGCCTGCTCGTCCAATGGTTGCTATCGTAGGTGGTTCAAAAGTTTCTACTAAGCTAACTGTTCTTGAATCTCTATCTAAAATCGCTGACCAACTTGTTGTTGGTGGTGGTATTGCTAACACATTCATCGCTGCTGCTGGTCACAACGTTGGTAAATCTCTATACGAAGCTGACCTAGTAGACACTGCTAAGAAGCTAATGGACGAGTGTGCAATTCCAGTGGCAACTGACGTTGCATGTGCGAAAGCATTCGACGAGAACGCAGAAGCAGAAATCAAACACGTTTCTGAAGTACAAGACGACGACATGATCTTCGACCTTGGTCCAGAATCAACAGCTGCTCTAGCTGAAATCCTTAAAAACGCGAAAACTATCCTATGGAACGGTCCTGTAGGTGTATTCGAATTCAAGAACTTCGAAGCAGGTACTAAAGGTATCTCTGAAGCTATCGCAGCTTCTGAAGGTTTCTCTGTTGCAGGTGGTGGTGACACGCTAGCAGCTATCGACAAGTTCGGTATCAAAGCTGACGTATCTTACATCTCTACTGGCGGCGGCGCTTTCCTTGAGTTCGTAGAAGGTAAAGTTCTTCCAGCAGTAGAAATGCTAGAAGCACGCGCTAAGTAATTTAAGCAAAGCGGGGGAGTTACTCTCCCGCTTTCTTGTTTGCTGCAACGTGAGAGGAACTCTGCTAGAATAGCCTCAGTTGTGAGCAAACGTTTGCAAGATTTTCAACTTAACAAGTTTTGTTTAAAAACGACAGATAAATAGGATTACATCCATGTCTAAGATCTTCGACTTCGTAAAACCAGGTGTTATCTCTGGCGATGACGTTCAGAAAGTATTTGAAGTTGCAAAAGAAAACCACTTTGCACTTCCAGCAGTAAACTGTGTTGGTACTGACTCTGTAAACGCAGTACTTGAAGCAGCTGCAAAAGTTAAAGCTCCAGTTATCGTTCAGTTCTCTAACGGTGGCGCTGCTTTCTTTGCTGGTAAAGGTCTAAAACTTGAAGGTCAAGAAGCTCAAATCCTAGGTGCTGTTGCTGGTGCGAAATACGTTCACGCTGTAGCTGAAGCTTACGGTGTTCCAGTAATCCTACACACTGACCACGCTGCTAAGAAACTTCTACCATGGATCGACGGTCTACTAGACGCTGGTGAAGAGTACTTCGCGCAAACTGGTAAACCTCTATTCTCTTCTCACATGATCGACCTTTCTGAAGAGTCTCTAGAAGAGAACATCGAAATTTCTGCTAAGTACCTAGAGCGCATGGCTAAAATGAACATGACTCTAGAAATCGAACTTGGTTGTACTGGTGGTGAAGAAGACGGCGTTGACAACTCTGATATGGACGCGTCTGAGCTATACACTTCTCCAGAAGACGTTGCATACGCATACGAGAAACTAAACGCTATCAGCCACCGTTTCACTATCGCAGCATCTTTCGGTAACGTACACGGCGTTTACAAGCCAGGTAACGTTGTTCTAACTCCAACTATCCTACGTGATTCTCAAGCGTACGTTTCTGAGAAATTCGGTCTTCCAGCGAACTCTCTAAACTTCGTATTCCACGGTGGTTCTGGTTCTTCTCTAGAAGAAATCCGTGAATCTATCGGCTACGGTGTTATCAAAATGAACATCGATACTGATACACAGTGGGCAACTTGGGATGGTATCCGTCAGTACGAAGCTGAAAACCACGATTACCTACAAGGTCAAATCGGTAACCCAACTGGCGAAGACGCGCCAAACAAGAAGTACTACGATCCACGCGTATGGCTACGTGCTGGTCAAGCTTCAATGGTTACTCGTCTTGAGCAAGCATTTGCTGACCTTAACGCAATCGACGTACTATAATTCGTCTGAATTGAGTTATCTAAAAACCCGCTCTTTGAGCGGGTTTTTTTTGTGTCTGTCATTTGGCTTTCTTCAACGTTAATAGATTTATACCCATGCTGAATAGAAGAATGGATAGGGGCATGTAAGTACGTATTAATAATGCGCCAATAATCATTAGGTTGTTTTTTAGCCGCTTCGCATGAATCTAGGTAATAGAAGTGGCGAAATGTTAAAGCATTGCGTACTCTGTAACAGGTCGATATCAGAAAATTCTGATAAAGCCTTGTTTTGCATATCTTTGCGAAACTCTGACTTTGCAAAATGTCAAAGTTGGGATATCGTGCCAAAAATCTGACACTGTTCAGTTGGGCAATAGGGATATTGTTGTAGATAAGGGCCTATAAAAAACAAGGCTCATAAGTTAACGGCAATTAGATTTATATATCTTTATTTTTGAGGATAAGAATTATGGCAGGTGAATCGATGGGTATCGATACCACTCTAACAGATGGGCTGACTCAAGCTGAGACTTGGCTTACAAACAACTCAGACCTACTTATTCAGTACGGTGTGAACATTATTTCAGCGCTGATTATCCTATTTATCGGTAATATTATCGTTAAAGCAGTCGCTGGCAGTGTTTCCAAAGTACTTGAAAAGAAAAACATGGATAAGGCGGTCGTAGAATTTATTCACGGTCTTGTTCGTTACCTACTATTCGTTATCGTACTTATCGCAGCTCTGGGCCGTTTAGGTGTTCAAACGGCATCGGTTGTTGCTGTAATCGGTGCGGCAGGTCTTGCTGTTGGTCTTGCTCTACAAGGTTCTCTATCAAACTTTGCGGCAGGCGTACTGATTGTTGCATTCCGTCCATTTAAATCTGGCGACTATGTAGAGATTGGCGGCGTAGCGGGTAGTGTTGAAGCGATTCAAATCTTCCAAACAGTTCTAAAAACACCAGACAACAAAATGGTTGTTGTACCTAACTCGTCTGTTATTGGTGGTGCAATCACGAACTACTCTCGTCATGCAACGCGACGCGTAGACTTGGTTATCGGTGTTTCATACAAAGCCGATCTTAAGCTAACGAAGAAAGTGATTCGCGAAACGCTAGAAAAAGATCCTCGTATTTTGAAAGATCCTGATATGACTATCGGTGTTCTAACACTAGCAGATTCTTCAGTTAACTTCGTAGTGCGCCCTTGGGTTAAAACTGCGGATTACTGGGGTGTGTACTTCGATTCAATGCAAGGCATTAAAGAAGCATTGGACGAGAACGGTATCGAAATTCCATTCCCACAAATGGATGTTCATTTGAACCGTGTCGAATCTTAATTCGAACGATAGATAATCTAAAAAGCGAGGCACTAGCCTCGCTTTTTTTATATTTCAAACAGAGGGTTATTACCTATCTGTAAGAGTGGTTTTAAATGAATGCCTGCAATACCGAAGGTACGCTCTGGTAGCCCTGGTGTATAAAGCAACTCTTCGTGATGATAGAGCTTGGTATCCACCACGATCGCAACCTCTGGTGGTAAACCTATCGGGCAAACAGCACCGGGTAGGCAGCCAAGTAATTCCTGCATGAGTTCATCACTGCCAATAGAAGGTCGCTTGCCTAATATTGCTTTAATCGTGTTGGCATCAAGGCGAGAGTCTTTATCAGTAATGAACACGGCATACCCGCCACCTTTGAGTGTTAAAAATAAGCTTTTGCTATGTGTGCCTTGCCAGCCGAGTTCTTTCGCGACTTTAAGGTCGGTGTCGAAGTCGAGAATGGCTTCATGTCGCCATTCTCGAAATGGAATCGAGAGCGAATGCAATCGCTCTTTGTTGATGCGATAGATGTTTTCCAGTGACTCCATGTCATTTATACCCTTTGGTTTGGATTACCAGTATTTAGTGATGAGCTCGCTCGCGAGTACATAAGCAATGGTGAACATCATCAGTGCAACGGCGATATCGATGCCTTTTTTCACTTTCGGTTTAGATAGCGTAGGCCCGAGTTTTGCGGCGCCCATCGACAAGGTATAGAACCAAACAAATGACGCCATAATAGTGCCTAACGCGAAAGCGATTCGATCATGGCCTTCAAATTGTCCACCGATTGAGCCTAAGATAACAACGGTATCTAAGTACAAATGTGGGTTGAGCACGGTGACAGCTAATGCGCCTAAAATGACCGTTCGGCGTCCACGAGCTACGACTTCCCCTTTTGATTCCGATTCATTCTCTGGCTTGAATGCGCTTTTAAGCGAAAGTAGTCCATAGAAGCTCAGGAAGGCAATACCACCAAGCGTCACCGATGTCAGTAGGATTTCATTTTGAGACAGAATAGCACCACCACCAAAGATACCTAGAGAAATGAAGATCATATCTAGGACGCTACAAATAGTGGCTGTCGTCAGGTGGTGATTGCGCTTTATGCCTTGATTCAAGACATACGCATTTTGTGCTCCGATCGGAATGATCATCGATGCCCCTAAACCAAATCCTTGCAATAAAACCCAAAAGCTCACGATACACCTCAAATAATTAAGAAAACGACAGAGACGAGAAAGATAATGGCTTTGGTTAAATAAGTATAATTAATGATTTTAATATATTATTAGAGTTACTTATTTAACGGTTTGGTGTTGGTTTTTTGGGAGAAAGTGAATGCGAGGGTTGGATTACAAATGGATAGAAGCCTTGGATGCCGTTGTTTATCAAGGCAGTTTTGAACGAGCTGCTGAGCATCTGTTTGTCTCACAATCTGCCATTTCGCAGCGTATTAAACAGCTCGAAAAATTCTTGGCGCAACCTGTGTTAATTCGAGAGCAGCCACCCAAGCCAACTCCCATTGGGAAAAAACTATTGGGGCTTTACCGCCGAGTTCGGTTACTAGAGCACGAAATTTTACCTGAGATCAAAAACGATACTACAACGCGCCCAGTGCAACTGTCTTTGGCTACTAACGCCGACAGTTTGGCAACGTGGTTACTGCCAGCTTTGCAAGACGTCATGAAAACTCGTCAAGTAGAGTTGAAGCTGACGATTTACGGTGAATCACGTTCAATAGAAAAACTGAAAAGTGGTGAGGTCGCAGGGGCGATCAGTTTAGAGTCTCAAGCGATACCAAATTGTCGCGCCGATTACTTAGGACGAATTGATTACGTTTGTGTGGCTAACCCTGAGTTTTATCAGCGTTACTTTTCTGAAGGTGTAAACAATCAGACCTTAGCAAAGGCGCCAGCGGTTTCCTACGATCAGTATGATGACTTACATAAAAAGTTTCTCACGGAGCATTTCAATGTGCGTCCTGATAGCGTGATTCATCACAACATCAGCAGCTCAGAGGCTTTTCTCAAAATGGCGTTAGCTGGAGTGGCATATTGTTTGATCCCTCGTTTGCAAATTACTGATGAGTTAGAGCAAGGCTCGTTAATTGATATTACGCCTGGCTTCCTGATGTCTTATCGTATTTATTGGCACCATTGGCAGTTGGAAACTGGCGTATTGCAGGAGATTTCACAAGCGATTGTCAATTATGCACAGCGTCATTTACCACAGTAGTGATTGAATCGACGGCCATTTCTGACGAATATTAAATGACGAATGGTTGAAATTACACCAAAGTTACACAGTCAAAGTTGTGTTAGAAGTGAAGTTAGGAGCTTGGATATTCACCGGAAGTTTCTATTATGAAACCACTTACTCCTACAGCTCGGCGACTTAACAAAGTCGGTGATGCTGATTTGTGGAGACACTTCACTATTGATATGGATGGATTTGTCGAATGAAACTGTATTCGTGTTTGCTGGCTTCAGCTCTTAGTCTTAGCAGTGTTTCAGTCTTGGCTGATGTGCCTGAATTTGCTCACGTAACAACAACGGGTTACGGTGAGGTGGTCGCAACACCAGACATGGCGACCTTTTCTGTAAAAGTGGTGGATACCACCATGACAGCGGAACAAGCAAAACAATCCGTCGATAAAACAGTCGAAGATTTTCTCCAATATCTGTCTGATGCTGGTTTATCAAAGGACAATATCACCAGCTCAAACCTGTATCTTGCGCCTCAGTATCACTACCCTAAATCGGGCAAAGCGGAGTTGGTTGGATACAGAGCATCACGCAGCATCAATGTAACAGTGACAGATTTAGCCGATCTTAACCAGTATTTGGATATGGCGTTGAAAGCTGGCATTAATCAGGTCGACAACATCCAATTGAAAGTGAGCAATCAAGCGGAATATCAACAAAAAGCGCGCATGGCTGCGATCAAAGATGCGAGAGAAAAAGCGGCATCGCTTGCATCTGGCTTTGATAAAAAACTCGGCGGCATCTGGCAAATTAACTATAACCAAATGCATGTACAGCCTGTCTTGATGCGCTCAATGGCGATGGACAGCAAGCAAGGTTCGAACAGTTACCAAGACTCGACTCTTGTAATTCGTGACCAAGTGGATGTGGTTTACAAATTAAAATAATTTGTTTTGGTAACACGAAAAGAAAAGGCAGGGATAATCCCTGCCTTTGTTGTATGGATTCATCTTAATGAAGAATACGAGCACGAATCGTGCCTTCAATGCTTTTCAGCTTAGTTAGTGCTTCTTCTGAACGCTCAGTTTCCACATCAATAACTACGTAGCCGATCTCAGCTTCAGTTTGTAGGTACTGCGCTGCGATGTTGATGCCTTCTTCTGCGAAGATGGTGTTAATTTGAGTCAGAATACCTGGGCGGTTTTTGTGAATGTGCAGTAAGCGAGAGCACTCACGACCGTGTTCAGGCAGAGATACTTCAGGGAAGTTAACGCTTGATAGTGTTGAACCATTATCTGAATATTTCGCCAGTTTACCCGCTACTTCCACGCCGATGTTTTCTTGTGCTTCTTGAGTAGAGCCGCCTACGTGTGGCGTTAGAATGACGTTATCGAATTTCTGTAGTGGAGATTCAAACGGGTCAGCGTTTGTTTTTGGTTCAACTGGGAATACGTCGATTGCTGCGCCAGCTAAGTGACCTGCTTCTAGGCTGTGGCAAAGCGCAGGAATATCAACAACGGTACCGCGAGCGGCGTTGATGAAGATTGCACCAGGTTTCATGCGAGCAAATTCTTCTTCGCCCATCATATTCTTCGTTTCAGGTGTTTCTGGTACGTGCAGCGAAATAACATCACATTTGTTTAGCAGCTCGCTCATCGTGTGGATTTGCGTTGCGTTGCCAAGTGATAGTTTGTTTTCGATGTCGTAGTAGTACACGCGCATACCTAAGTTTTCAGCAATAATGCCCAGCTGAGTACCGATATGGCCGTAACCAATGATACCAAGACGTTTACCACGCGCTTCGTAAGAGTTGTCTGCGCTCTTCTTCCAAATACCACGGTGTGCTAAAGCGTTCTTTTCAGGAATCCCACGAAGGAGCAGAAGAATCTGACCAAGCACGAGTTCTGCTACACTTCGCGTGTTTGAAAACGGTGCATTGAATACAGGAATACCACGTTTTGCCGCCGCACCAAGATCGACTTGGTTAGTTCCGATACAAAAACAGCCAATCGCAACCAGTTTGTTTGCCGCATTGATCACTTCCTCGGATAGATTCGTTCGGGAGCGGATACCGATGAAGTGCGTATCTTTAACTGCTTCAATCAGTTCTTCCTCTGAAAGCGAACCTTTGTGATATTCAATGTTGGTGTAACCAGCTGCTTGAAGAACTTCAACTGAAGAAGGGTGAAGTCCCTCGAGTAAGAGGATCTTAATCTTTTCTTTTTCCAGTGAAACTTTGGCCATTTTTTCTCGTCCTTAAAATGGAAAGGTGGGCTAATGTGGCGCACATTGGGCAAAACCATTAAAAAGGGGATAATTAATAGTTTTGTAGGAGGACAAACGTTTCCTTGTGCGTCTTCTGTTCAATAAAGTAACAAAAAAAAATTGCTTTGGGTAAGAAAATTACGGAATAAGAGATAATTTTCTTAGAGAAAGGAATAAAAAACGGTGCCTTGCAGCACCGTCTGTAATGAAATAACAGAAAACTGAATCAGATAGACCGATTCATGGCTGTTATTTACTCTTCAATTTTTGCGCCTTCTGGCGTGCCAGTGATCACAACATCAGCACCTCGGTGAGCAAAAAGACCAACCGTTACCACACCCGCGATGCCGTTGATTTTGTCTTCCATCTCTTTCGGGTTGGTGATTTGCATGTTGTGTACATCTAGGATGATGTTGCCGTTATCCGTTACAACACCTTCACGGTATGCAGGGTCGCCACCAAGTTTCACCAACTCACGAGCAACGTAAGAACGTGCCATTGGAATCACTTCCACAGGAAGAGGGAACTGGCCAAGTACGTCAACCGCTTTCGTGTCGTCAACGATACATACAAACTTTTCAGAGATTGCTGCAACGATTTTTTCACGAGTTAGCGCTGCACCGCCACCTTTGATCATTTCACGCGCAGGGTTGATTTCGTCTGCGCCATCAACATATACGTCTAGCTTAATTACGTCGTTGCACTCAAAAACTTCAATACCAAGCTCTTTTAGACGCTCTGTAGAAGCAACTGAGCTAGACACTGCACCTTTGATATCATCTTTGATAGTGCCTAGTGCATCGATGAAGTGATTCACGGTAGAGCCTGTGCCAACACCGACAATGCTGCCTTTCTCAACATATTTAAGTGCTGCCCAACCAGCCGCTTTTTTCATTTCATCTTGAGTCATGCCAATCTCCTGAATAGATGTTCGTTAACGTTTGCGGGCGTGATTATAGCGGCTAAGCGTTACTTTTCCCATTGCCATATTTGGCTTGGAGTCACGATCTTAGGTAATGGAATATCCCAGCTTTCAATTGGTAAGCGTTCTACATGCTGGCAATCGTGAGCAATGCCAATCGGTTTGGCACCTTCTCCTGTCTTGAACCAATGAGAAAGAGTGCGATCGTAGTAGCCTCCACCCATACCTAAGCGGTGCCCGATGCTGTCGAAGCCGACCAAAGGCGTGCAGATTACATCTAATTGTTTGACGGGAAGAAGGTGGCGAATATCGAGCTTTGGTTCGAGAATGCGGTACTTATTGTAGACCAGTTGATCTTCATTCACGTATTGAAGAAACAATAACTGGCCTTTTGAGAACGGATGGATGACGGGTAAATACACCGACTTTCCCTGTTGCCATAACCATTCAATCAGTGGCTTCGTATCGAGTTCACCATCGGCAGAGAGATAAATGGCAATGTTCTGCGCTTGTTGGATTTCTGGAAGTTGGGCGAATTGAGTAACTAGGTCTAGCCCCGCTTGAAACTGCGTATCGCTACACAAGGCGTTGCGTTTTTCACGGATAAGTTTGCGGAAGTCTTGCCGGGAGCGTGATGATATGGATTGTGATGACATAAAGGAATACCCCAGGGTGCCGTTGAGGATTGTGGCCCTTGAACCAGCTGGTTCAAGGCGGATCAGCAATGATAACCGTAGGCTTCTCGGTGCATGCCAAGCTTGCTCAATAGCTATCAAGTACTAACCCTTTGGTATTGCTTATCGGCTCAGGGACTTAAATCCGTCTGACGAACACCCCAGGGTAAATTTTGTATCTACGGCTGTCCTTGCGTAACTTTGCTTAGTGCGTTCTCTAAAGACGCGGTGAGCTTTTCCATGCGCTCAGTAATTTCTTGCTGTTGACCGTTTGATTCGTATGACTTGGTGTGCAACTCATAACAAATGTTTAATGCAGCAAACGTCAGCAGTTGAATTTCATTGGTTACCTTAGTACGTTCGCTCATCTCTTTCAATCGGCGATCAAGATCTTTTGCTGCTGCAACGAGAGACTCTTCTTGCCCTGCTGGACAATTTACTCGTGTAACTTTGCCTAGTATTTCTACGTCGATCGCTTGATTGCTCATGATGAATAAACTCTATATTCGCGCTATCTAAGGTGTTGCTACGTGCAACTACCGAGGAGGAAACTATAGGAAAACCGTTATTAAGATTCAAGCATTTCCCATCACAGAAAGAGAAATGATGACGTGATCACACAGGAATTGGGCAAATTGAGCAAATGGTGTTCAAAATTGAATTTGATAGCCGTTTCAGACGACTAACCTTGATGGTAGGATATGTCGATACATTATTACGCAAGAATGAGCCAAGTTATGAGTGAAATCACCCTTCCAGAATATCAATCTATTGCTGCAGAGCTACAATCTGCAAGTTTAGCTGTGACGCCTGCGGAGCTGCACGGTTTGCTTGTCGGTATGCTAAGTGGTGGATTGGCGATTAACGATCAAACCTGGCAACCAATTCTATTCGATTACACCAATGATGGCATGGGCTGGCCAACGACTGCGTTAGCTTTTGCACAGACGGTCTTCAAAGTGACGGCGAACGAGCTAACGGGTTCATCCATGGAGCTGTCACTACTTCTGCCGGATGAGTCGGGCGAAGAGGGTTTATTCGCGTTGGCAGATAGCTTGTCTGATTTTGTGAATCACTTTATCTCTGGTCTTGGTTTAGCAGGCATTGCGCTGAACAATGCATCGGATGATGCAAAAGAAGCGTTGGCTGACCTAGAAGAAATTGCCAAGTTAGGCATTGATGAAGATGACGACTTTGGTGAACAAGCACAATTGCTGGAACAAGTCATTGAACACGTGAAAGCTTGCGTACTTACCATTCATGCAGAGTTCGGAGCTCGCCCAGAAAGCAGCGAAAGCAAACCGACGATCCATTAATCTAGATAGACCAGAGGTTAACATGAAGCAATATGACGTAGTAATTGCTGGTGGTGCCATGGCTGGGGCTACACTAGCTTTAGCGATTGAGCATTTGTCTCAAGGGGCTTTGCGTGTTGCCGTTGTTGAACCGTTTAAAGCGCAATCTGATCAGCATCCGGGCTTTGATTCGCGCTCGATTGCTTTGTCTTATGGTACGGTTAACCTGCTGCGTCACTTAGAGTTATGGTCTGCGATTGAACCTTTTTCGACCCCGATTGAACACATCCATGTGTCTGATCGTTCTCATGCGGGAATGACGGACATCACTAAGCACGACGTTGGCGTTGAAGCGTTAGGTTATGTCGTAGAGTTAGCCGATGTTGGTCGTGTTTACCAAGAATTGCTGACTCACAGTACCGCTATCGATTTGTACTGCCCAGACTCCGCGAAGCACATTACCCGAACTCAAGAAAATGTGACGATTGAGCTTGCTAGTGGTGAGTTGCTTAATGCGAAATTACTTGTTGCCGCCGATGGTGCGGTTTCGCAATGTTGTCAGCAAATTGGTTTGGAGCTTTCTGAGCATGATTTCGACCAAGTTGCCGTAATTGCCAATATTGTGACTCAAGAGCCGCATCAAGGTCGCGCATTTGAGCGTTTTACTGAAAACGGCCCAGTTGCCCTGCTGCCAATGAGTGATAATCGAATGTCGCTCGTGTGGTGCTTACGCCCTGATGAAGCTCAAATTGTAATGGAATTGTCTGAAAGCGAATTTCTTGAACGGCTTCAGCAAGATTTTGGTTGGCGATTAGGTGCGATGCAAAAAGTGGGCCTCCGTGCGAGCTATCCGTTGTTGCTTCGTCACCGTAAGCAAAATATTTCACACCGTTTTGCGATAGTCGGTAACGCAGCACAAACGCTGCATCCGATTGCTGGGCAGGGCTTCAACTTGGGGATCCGAGACGTGGTCACTCTCGCTGAGGAATTGGTCAAGCAAGGTGAAGATGTTGGGCGTTACCAAGGCCTGATCCGCTTTAGTCAACGCCGAGAAGCAGACCGCAACGAAACCATTTGGCTAACAAGCTCGTTAGTCCATGTTTTTTCGAACGATTTACTCGCGATGCGAATTGGGCGAAATACAGCCTTAGCCGCGATGGATAACCTTTCTATTTTTAAGCAGCCGCTCTTGCGCCATACTCTTGGTTTAGTGAAACGATGATTGACTGCAACAAACTAGGTAACAACCAGTTATTAGGTAATAAATAGCAATGATGCAAAGTGTAGATATCGCCATCATCGGCGGAGGGATGGTTGGGTTGGCGCTTGCCGCCGCATTCAAAGACAGTGACCTGCGTATCGCCGTGATCGAAGGTAACGTGCCAGATGAAACGTTGAATGAACTGCCTGATGTGCGAGTTTCTGCACTGAGCCGCTCAAGTGAAACCATTTTACGTAAGCTAGGAGCTTGGCAGGGTATTGAGCAACGCCGAGCTTCACCTTACTACGGTATGGAAGTGTGGGAGCAAGACAGCTTCGCAAAAATAGAGTTTGATGCACAAAGTATGGCGCAACCTGATTTGGGTCACATCGTTGAAAATCGCGTGATTCAGTTAGCGTTGTTGGAACAAGTGCAAAAGCTAGAGAATGTGACGCTATTCATGCCAGCGCGCTGTGCGACACTCGCGGTTGGTGAACAAGAGAGTTGGTTAACGCTCGATAACGGCCAAGCGATGACAGCGAAGCTGGTGGTGGGCGCAGATGGCGCGAATTCGTGGCTGCGTAACCAGATGGATATTCCTTTGACGCATTGGGACTACGGTCACCATGCGTTGGTTGCTAATGTGAAAACAGCGGATCCGCACCACAGCATCGCGCGTCAGATTTTTACACCTCACGGGCCTTTGGCATTCTTGCCAATGTCTCAACCAAACATGTGTTCTATCGTTTGGTCGACAGAGCCAAACCGAGCGGAAGAATTGCTGGTCATGAGCGATGAAGCGTTCAACAAAACGCTAACCAGCGAATTCGATGCTCGTTTAGGCGTGTGTGAAGTGGTGGGAGAGCGAGCGGCGTTTCCGCTAAAAATGCGTTATGCCCGAGACTTTGTAGTTGAGCGTGTTGCACTGGTTGGCGATGCGGCTCATACCATCCACCCATTAGCAGGCCAAGGCGTGAATCTCGGCTTATTGGATGCAGCCAGTCTGGCGCAAGAAGTACTGACTCTTTGGAAACAAGGGCAAGACATTGGTAGTAAACGCAATCTGCGTGGCTATGAGCGTTGGCGTAAGGCTGAAGCGGCGAAGATGATTGCGGCGATGCAAGGTTTCCGTGATTTATTCTCTGGTGACCATCCAGCGAAAAAACTGGTTCGCGGTATTGGCTTGAGTTTAGCGGGACAACTACCGGGCGCTAAAGATGAGATCATGAAGCGTGCGCTGGGTTTGAAGGGGCACCTACCAGAACTGGCTCGCCAATAGCTCTGAGTTACATTACCTAAAAACACAAAAGGCTGGATAATCCAGCCTTTGTTTTACTTGTCTTTTTGACATCGATGAAGTGCTAAGCGTATGCGCATCGGAGTTTCATTATTTCTTGGTTAATCTCTTTTACCGCTCGAAAATGACGTTGCTCCGCTTTTTCCGGTAGTATCAATTTACCGTTATCAAACTCGAATCTTCCGACCCCGTAAATATAGATTCTTCCCTTAAAAAGACGACTTATATGTTTAGCAATCATACTTGGTGTATAGCGCTTAAACAGTCTCATATTTACTTTCCTTTTCTCTTACCTAGCCCAGTTATTCTACGTTTTGGACGTAAAAATTATTGTGACAGCAATAGTATTAAGTACAGGTGAAATGTATCGCTTTGGAGAATTGTGCTGCCTTAGACAAATTGACAGACTGATATCTCAAATAGCGTGAGGATTACCCCAAAAAATTACACTGGAAGGAACCCAAATGTTTCTGTTCTCCTTCATACGTGGTGCATTAAGCAATAGTTTTGTTACAGAAATAAGAATAGAAGGAAAATGATTGTTTGCTAATTGTTTCCTTTTCAAACCTACACCTTCTATCTAAGTGTTATAGCTTGCTTACACAAGATTAGATGAGACTGCTTGAAAAAAGTTCCAAGCAAAAAAAAAGCCCGCTTGAGCGGGCGAATAGTCACAGATGCATTACACAAAAGTGGATAGCTGACATCACGAGCGTGGTCATGCCTGTCAGCCGATTCACTTTATGTTGGTTAAGTGCTTGTTGAAAACTTAACCAACAGAATCAGCATATACGAGTTTTATAATGGTGACTATTTATGTTTTAATTTTGATTAAAAATTCTTTGGCGTGTTTTTATAGATATGAGGGAGATCACGCAGTGATGAGAACACTGCGCTTTATTGCATTATGAATTGGATGTTAACGACAGATTTCGGCCACGGTTGGGTGGCACAACTGAACCAAATCGTCGATGGATAACGCCAGCCCTGCCATGCGGTCCCCACTGCTGATGGTGACTTCACGTTCTTCCAATAAGCTTGGGTCAAACACAATCGGCATCTGTCGTTTGAGTAATAACGGCGTCACAGTGCCAATTTTATAACCAGTGATGGCTTCTACATCGGCCTGGTCGACACAAGTCATGCGGCGACATTGCAGTAAAGCTCGTACCTTTTTTGGATCCACACTGCGATCACCAGGGGCGCAGGCGAGGGCGTATTGATTGCCCATGTCTCGCAGCAATATCGCTTTGACCATTTGAGAAGGGCGAATGCCGCGTTGTTGCGCGGCATCCTCAATTGTTGTAGCTGGTCTTTGATGCGGAAGCAGACGAAACGTGATGTTTTGGTCGGCAAGAAACTGCATCAAAGGAGTATGAATGGCATTATTCATCATCAAGGCTGTAAGGCAATTCTGCGATGGTCCATTCACAATCAGGCTGAGACGTCAAACGAAGGCGAGTGTCGTCATCCAGATTATTTGGTAACACGATCAAACCCATAGCTTGGTTATCACTGAATTGATAGTGAGTCAGTAACGTGCCGACTGAGCGCCAGTTGTCGCCTACGCTGCGTTCTAGTTCAATCGCATCATCGTTTAACGCGGTCGACGTTACGCCTTTCACGATGTACATAGCGCGCTTGTTTGTGCCGCGGTATTTCGCTCGAGCTACGGTTTCTTGGCCTGTGTAACAGCCTTTAGTGAAGCTAATGCCACCTAGGGCTTGAATGTTCAAGGCTTGTGGAATGTGCTCGTTTTGCGCTGTGGCAGAAACGTATGGCAGTGCTGATTCAATGTCGAAACGAGTCCAAAGTTCGTGTGTTGTCAGCGTAGCATCGCTGTTTTCGATCAGTGCTTGCGCCGCTTCTTCTGTCACAACAAGTAACCAACGGTTCGCCTCTACTTTTACCGCAGTGCCGCCATTGATGATGCGTACATCACCGGCATCTTCATTTAAAGCAGACACAAACGCATCGGCGTTGACACCTGCAACGCCAAGAATCACATCGTTAGATTCTTCAATCGTGACTTTGGAAAATACGGCGTATTTTTTTATTTCTTTCAGTTCGATTTCAATCGCAGATTTCGGCTGGATCATGCCGTAGCCATCACCATGATGGAACAAGCGGAATACACTCCACACTTTACCTTTCGCGTCGCAGTGCGCACCGAGTGTTGATTGGTCTTTTTCTAGAGAAACCACATCACATGTAACTTGACCATGCAGGTACGATTTTTTGTCATCGCCTACCATGGTGATCATGCCTAGATGATCGAGTCGTGAGATAGACAGTTCTGGTAGAGCATCTTGAGTCGATAGGTTGAGCGGTGAAAAGCGAGTTTGCCATTCCATGATTACAATGCCTTTTGAAGATATTTTTCAGCTATGTTAAATGCAGATTCACCATTTGTCAGCTTTCAATATGCCCAAGTCACCTTAAGGTGTTCGGTTTAGCGAGAACCGCTCAGTTTTCAGATGTAGCGGTAATTTGGAAATCTAATCAACCTTGAGTAAGAAACGTCACAACGTATGCCAATCAAGGATAGGTGACGTTTTCTGTCGTGATTTCATGGCAGAATAATTAGGAAAGAGCTCGCTGTTGCTAAATGTGAGGTTCAGTGGTGTTGAATCAGTGACCAGCTTTGAATCTGACACCTTGAAGTTACTTAACGTATTGTGACCCGCACACTAGTGACGTAGCACATCCCTTGTTACACTCCGCATTAATAACAAGACATCTATGAAGGAATAATGAATGTACACTCCTGAAGAAAAGGCGCGTATTAAATGGGCTTGTCGTCGTGGCATGCTTGAGCTGGATGTGGTGATTATGCCGTTTTTTGAAGAGTGCTTTGATGCGCTGAACGAACAAGAACAGCGTGAATTTGTTTCTCTGCTTGAATGTGATGATCCAGATCTGTTCACTTGGGTGATGGGACATGGTCGTAGCGAGAACCTAGGCCACGCAGCAATGGTTGATAAAATTGTTGCCCACAACCTCAGCAAAGTTCGTTAATCTTAACGTATCTTCCTCAATTACGGCTCAAGTCAGCAATCTGACCGTTTTCTTAAGCTTGACTTGGGCCGTGTCTCTTTCCGACATTCCGCTCGTATTATCGATTTATTTGTTATTACTGATTGCTAGCAAGCTACGTGATCCAGGCTTTGTCCTTTTGTCGAGTCAAGGGCATTGGTATGTGCACAGCGACGGCACGGTAAAAAATGAAACGAGTAATTCGCATATCAAACACGTCAACCTGACGACGCTGCCTTTTAAACTCTCCTTTACGCTAGAGTCGGGTGAAATGGTGACGATTTGGCGAGACAGTTGTGATGAACGGTGCTATCGGCAACTTTCCTTGATTTTGCGTCAATGGAAAATGAAACAGGGAGCCAAAGCTCCCTGTTGATAAGCGTTACATTCGATATTAATTATCGGTTAACTGCTTTGCTGGTACCAGAATTGTCGGACCGCTGTTTTCCAGTTGATTTGGGTAATCAAGCGTGTAGTGCAGGCCGCGGCTCTCTTTACGCTGCATTGCACAGCGAACCATAAGCTCTGCAACTTGCAGTAGATTACGCAGCTCCAACAAGTTATTAGATACGCGGAAGTTACTGTAGTACTCATGCGTTTCTTGTTGTAGCAGTTGAATGCGGCGCAATGCACGTTCTAAGCGCTTATCGGTACGCACAATGCCCATGTAGTCCCACATGAACAGGCGAAGTTCGTGCCAGTTGTGTTGAATAATAACTTCTTCATCACTGTTGGTGACTTGGCTTTCATCCCAACATGGAACACGTGAAGGCAGCTCAACGCTGGTGTGATGTTTCAGAATATCTTTTGCAGCAGACCACGCATAAACCACACATTCCAACAGTGAGTTCGATGCCATACGGTTAGCACCATGCAAGCCGGTGTAGCTCACTTCGCCAATCGCGTATAGGTTTTTCAAATCCGTATGACCGTTTTGATCCACCATCACGCCGCCACAGGTATAGTGCGCAGCTGGTACGATTGGAATAGGCTCTTTGGTCATATCAATGCCCAAGTCCATCAAGCGCGAGTAAATGGTGGGGAAGTGCTTGGTGATGAAGTCCGCTGGTTTATGACTGATGTCGAGATACATGCAGTCTGCACCCAAGCGTTTCATTTCGAAGTCGATGGCACGAGCGACAACATCGCGGGGGGCGAGTTCTTTACGCTCATCAAAATCTGGCATAAAGCGAGTGCCGTCTGGGCGACGAAGGTAGGCGCCTTCACCACGAAGGGCCTCGGTCAGCAAGAAGTTGCGAGCTTCAGGGTGGTAAAGGCAAGTTGGGTGGAACTGGTTGAACTCTAAGTTCGCCACTCGACAGCCCGCTCGCCACGCGATAGCAATACCATCACCCGATGAGACATCAGGGTTAGAGGTGTATTGATAAACCTTTGACGCGCCACCTGTCGCTAGAACCACAAATTTGGCGCGCACGGTTTCTACGTGCTCTTCGTTTCGGTTCCAGATATAGGCACCGATGACTTTGTTTTTATCACCACCGATTTTATCTTCAGTGATCAAGTCCAGAGCGTTGTGGCGTTCAAGAACATGAATATTGGGATGGTTGTGGGCGTTGTCCTGCAATGAGGTTTGCATTGCCATACCGGTTGCGTCTGCGGCGTGCAGAATACGGCGGCGGCTGTGGCCACCTTCGCGGGTTAGGTGGTAACGAGGTTCATCGTCAGAATCATCGTCTTCACGGTCAAACGGTACACCGCCGTCAATCAGCCATTGCACACATTCTTTTGAGTGTTCTGCAATGAATCTCACGGTCTCTTCGTCACAGATACCATCCCCGGCAATTTGGGTATCTTCAACGTGCGACTCAATGGTGTCGGATTCATCGAACACCGCGGCAATACCGCCTTGAGCGTAGTAAGTTGCCCCTTCGCTGCGCGGTCCTTTGCTGAGTACCATTACTTTACAGTGGTTTGCGACACGTAAAGCCAACGACAAGCCCGCAGCGCCACTCCCTACCACTAACACATCACATTCATGTTCACGATTTGTGTTCATATAACTTTTATAATCCCAAGCTAAGGTAACAACGTTACCTTGTGTATTATTTGCACACCATGTGCATTCCATATGCGTGACATCCGTCACTAAGGGCTAAGTTGGGAGACTTATCTAAATCACAGTTACTCTGGTGACTTGAGCCACTCTTCTTTTTGCATGCTTAGGTCATTGAGGCCTAATGACACACGGTTGTTTTCTGAGTTTTGGTTGAAAACGCGTTATTCAGACAGCCAATAGCCATGCAAATGAAAAGTAATAGTTTGTCAATCTCATTGCTTTTCTAGTTTCTACCCAGCACAATCTGGGACAGAGATCATCCATTATACCCATTTCCCTTTAATATGCTCGCTTGTCAAATTAGACATAAGTCAGGCAGTGCATGGGATTTGGCGCATGACATCACACTGTGAAAAAACAATGACAAAAAACTTGAGAAACCATGGAACTTTCTCATTCACATTGGAGTCACAATAGTGCTCAAGTAAGCAGTGGTGTCAATACTACGTTTTGCATAATTAGTACCCATATCTGAGAAGAGTAGGGGCATAACAAATAGGAGTATCCGCTCGAATGAACGAGCAGCTGACCGATCAAGTATTGATTGAGCGAGTTCAGAATGGTGATAAGCAAGCATTCAACCTGCTGGTAACAAAGTATCAGAACAAGGTGTGTAATCTTATTTCCAGATACGTTAGTAATCCTGGCGATGTACCAGATGTAGCACAAGAAGCCTTTATCAAAGCTTACCGAGCTATCCCTAGCTTTCGCGGGGAAAGTGCGTTTTATACGTGGCTGTATCGCATTGCAGTGAATACTGCGAAAAATCACATTGTGGCTCAAGGGCGCAGACCCCCAGCGACAGATGTTGATGCTGAAGAAGCTGAATTTTACGAAACAGGTAGTGCACTTAAAGAAATTTCGAACCCTGAGAACTTAACGTTGTCCAAAGAATTGCAACGGGTAGTGTTCAGTGCAATCGAAGCTTTACCTGAAGATTTAAAGACAGCAATGACATTGCGAGAGCTCGATGGCTTAAGTTATGAAGAAATTGCTGAAGTAATGGATTGCCCGGTAGGAACGGTACGTTCACGTATCTTCCGTGCTCGTGAAGCGGTGGAAAAGAAAATCAGACCTCTTTTACAGCGCTAGTACAAGTAATAACTATGGTGAAAACAATGGCTGACAAAGAACAACTTTCAGCTCTCATGGATGGAGAATTGGTCGATAAGGCTTTAATTCAAGAGTTAGAGCAAGACCAAGAGAGCCGTGAAGCTTGGCAGAATTATCACCTAATTGGTGATGTGATGCGAGGCGAGGCGCCAGCAAAACCTGAGTGGAATATTGCTGAAAGCGTAGCGTTAGCGTTAGAAGACGAACCTGTGCATCGTGCGATCGATTCGCGCAGTGCCAATGTCATTTCAATCGCTGATGCGCCTAAAGAGTCGCAACCAGAACCGCAAAAAGCCAAACGTCAGTTGCCAGCGTGGTTAACTCAGTTTGGGCAAGTCGCTGTTGCTGCATGTGTGTCGCTAGTCGTTATCTTAGGTGTGCAGCAATACGGTGGTAGCGATCCAATGTCGCCACAAGCTGAACAGTTACCAGTTTTGCAAACCGTTCCGTTTGCAGGCAGTGCTGAACCTGTGAGCTTAACTCGTGAGTCCGTAGAGCGCTCAGTGGGTGAGGCAAATATGCAGGAGCAACGTAAACGCGTTCATGCTATGCTGCGTGACTACGAATTGCAGTTAAGAATTAACAGTGACGCATCTCAGCAAGATGCGCATCTGACTCCGGATAGTGAATGAAAAAATTTCTGATCAGCGCTTGCGCTCTGTTCAGTATGATGTCTTCGCAAGCCTTTGCTGGTGATAAGCCGGCGGAGGCTTTATTGCATCAAATGAGCGAGGCGAGTAAGAATTTAAGTTACGAACTTTCTTACATCCTTATCAAAAAGAACAGCATTGAGCCTTTGCTGTATCGTCACGCGACACACGGCGAAGATCAGTACGCTCATCTTGTTTATTTAAGTGGACCTGTACGTGAGGTGATTCGTCGCGGAACAGAAGTGAGTTATATCGAAACTGGCGTGGAACCGTTCACTATCGAATCAGGCAAAATGGTTGCACCAACGATACCGATGCTTAACACCAATATCGACGAGCTAAACCTGTATTACGACTACGTTCAAGTAGGGCGTGCGCGTGAAGCCGGTGTTCCAACTCAGGTATTACGCATTGTGCCGAAAGACGGACTACGTTATTCCTATGTCCTTTGGATTGACGAAAAGAGCAAATTGCCACTTCGCGCCGATCTTGTCGATCGTGATGGCGAGATGCTAGAGCAATACCGCACGATCTCTTACACAGTAAACCCTAAAATTGCAGAGTTGATGAGCGGCCTTGAAGACGTTCAACTTCCTGCTGTGCTTACAATGCCGAAAGGTGAAATTGGCACGAGCAATTGGACTGTGGGCTGGACTCCAGACGGTTTTCATCCAAACGATCTCAACCGCTACCGTATGGCATCAACAGACCAAATGGTAGAAAGTCAGTTGTATTCTGATGGCTTGTTCAACTTCTCTGTTTACGTAGCAAACAAAGATGAGCATTCATTAAAAGGACAACTGGTTCGTCAAGGCCGTAGAACCTTACACAGTTTTGTTAATGGTGATTATGAAATCTCTGTGGTCGGAGATATTCCGCCAGCTACGGCGCAGCGCATTGCTCAATCTGTCACATTTAATGTAACAAAGAGTAAGCAATAATGATGACTGCGTTAGCTACCGTGATCGGAGTAGAGCGTCACGGTAAGCAGTACGAGATAGATTTAAGCTGCGAGCAGCAAACGAGTTGCAGCAGTTGCTCCTCGCAAAAAAGTTGTGGCACAGGTGTTGTCACTAAAGCGATAGGTAATAAGAGCCTGTCGTGGCATCTGCGCACAGAAAAAAACGTGCAAGTCGGTCAAGTCGTGGAAATCGGCTTTCCTGAATCCAGCCTTATCAAGTCAGCCATGGCAGTGTATCTACTGCCTTTATTTGGTTTGATTCTTGGTGCTATGGTTGGTCATTTCTTACTGACTCCTTTGACCGCTGGTGGAGAAGGCATTGTTATTCTCGCATCCGTGCTATTTGCAGGCGGTGGTATGTGGTTCGCAAAACGCCTATCAAAACCGCTTGAAGATGAGTCAAAACGCCAAGTCACCCTCATTCGAGTTCTCGGTGAACCTATCCAATAAGCTCTACACTTTAAATTAGGTGCGCCCGTTAACGAAATTCGGTAGAATCTGCCAACTTGATTGAAATGCCGTCAAATGATGGCTTTCTTACTGTCCCAATTTGTAAAGAGTTAGTCACCCTAAATCTATGAAGCACATTCGTAACTTTTCGATTATCGCCCACATCGACCATGGTAAGTCGACCCTATCAGACCGTCTAATCCAAGTTTGTGGAGGATTAAGCGATCGTGAAATGGCCGCACAGGTTCTGGATTCTATGGATCTTGAACGTGAGCGTGGTATCACCATTAAATCTCAGAGTGTGACGCTAAACTACACCGCTAAAGACGGTGAAACTTATCAGCTGAACTTCATCGATACTCCGGGACACGTAGACTTTGCATACGAAGTATCACGTTCTCTAGCGGCTTGTGAAGGCGCGCTATTGGTTGTTGATGCTGGTCAGGGTGTAGAAGCGCAAACACTTGCTAACTGTTACACCGCGATCGAAATGGATCTGGAAGTAGTGCCAATCCTAAACAAGATCGACTTGCCAGCCGCTGATCCTGAACGTGTAGCTGAAGAAATTGAAGAAATCGTTGGTATTGATGCGATGGACGCAACACGCTGTTCTGCGAAGACAGGTCTGGGTGTTGAGGACGTTCTAGAAAACATCGTATCAGCAATTCCAGCGCCAGAAGGTGATCCTGATGCGCCGCTACAAGCGCTGATCATTGACTCATGGTTTGATAACTATCTTGGCGTAGTATCTTTGGTACGAATCAAAAACGGTTCACTGAAGAAGAACGACAAGATCAAAGTAATGAGCACAGGCCAAGCTTGGGGTGTAGACCGTTTGGGTATCTTTACACCTAAGCAAGTGGATACTGATGTTCTAAATACTGGCGAAGTAGGTTGGGTTGTTTGTGGTATTAAAGACATCCTAGGCGCACCAGTAGGTGATACGCTAACGTTAGCGAAAAACGGCAGCGACAAGCCACTTCCTGGCTTTAAGAAAGTGAAACCTCAGGTATACGCGGGTCTGTTCCCTGTATCATCTGACGATTACGAAAACTTCCGTGACGCACTGGGTAAATTGAGCCTAAACGATGCATCGCTATTCTACGAACCAGAAAACTCAGCAGCGCTTGGTTTTGGTTTCCGTTGTGGTTTCCTTGGCATGCTGCACATGGAAATTATCCAAGAGCGTCTAGAGCGTGAATACGATCTCGACCTGATTACCACAGCGCCAACGGTAGTTTACGAAGTTGAGAAAACGGATGGTGAGCTACTGTACGTTGATAGCCCAGCGAAGCTACCTGCAATTAACGACATCGAAGAGATTCGTGAGCCGATTGCGCGTTGTAACATCTTGGTGCCTTCTGATTACCTAGGTAACGTGATCACACTGTGTGTGGAGAAGCGTGGTCTCCAAGTTGATATGGTTTACCACGGTAACCAAGTGGCAGTAACTTACGATATTCCAATGGCAGAAGTAGTACTCGATTTCTTCGATCGTCTGAAGTCTACGTCACGTGGTTACGCATCTCTGGATTACAACTTCCAACGCTTTGAAGCGTCAAACATGGTACGCGTAGACGTACTATTGAACGGCGACAAAGTGGATGCTCTAGCGCTTATCACGCACAAAGATCAGTCTCAGACTCGTGGTCGTCAGCTGGTTGAGAAGATGAAAGAATTTATCCCTCGTCAGATGTTCGATATCGCGATTCAAGCGGCTATTGGTAACCACATCATTGCGCGTTCTACCGTTAAGCAGCTACGTAAAAACGTAATCGCAAAATGTTACGGTGGTGACGTGAGTCGTAAGAAGAAACTTCTGAAGAAACAGAAAGAAGGTAAGAAACGTATGAAGCAGATCGGTAACGTTGAACTGCCTCAAGAAGCGTTCCTAGCAATTCTTCACGTCGGCAAAGATTAGAGTTGAACTTTGTCCCACTGTTGTTGGTCATAAGACGTTAGAACTTAAATAAGTGAAAGGGTTTAGGCTCTTTCACTTTCGTATTTTTAGATAAGGGAATTTAATGGCGAATACATTCTCACTGATGCTGGTTATCGTCACCTTGGTAACGGGTGTAGTTTGGCTACTGGAAAAGCTGGTGTTTGCAAAAAAACGTCAAGCGAAAGTAGCGGAGATTCAAGCGCAAACTACAAATGGTTTGGATGCGGTCACTCTACAGAAAGTGGAGCGCCAGCCATGGTGGATTGAAAACAGTGTGTCTATTTTCCCTGTTATCGCTTTCGTCTTAGTATTACGTTCTTTTATCTATGAACCGTTTCAAATCCCGTCAGGCTCAATGATGCCAACCTTGCTGGTTGGTGATTTCATTTTAGTTGAGAAGTACGCGTATGGTCTAAAAGACCCAGTATGGCGTACTCAGCTAGTGGAAACTGGTAAGCCTGAACGTGGTGATATTGTTGTCTTTAAATACCCACCTCAACCAAGCGTTGATTACATTAAACGTGTCGTTGGTTTGCCGGGTGACATTGTTCGTTATTCTGGTGATAAGCAGTTGTGCATTCAAAGCCAAGGCGAATCCAGCTGTAAGCCTGTTAAACTGAGCAATGTAGAAGAGAGTCAATTCAAATCAAACGGTATCCCAATGATCCAACTGGATGAGAAATTGGGTAACGTTGAGCACAATATTTTGGTTAACCCACTTGTACGTAACCGTGTGGAGCAATACTTCCCACGTAGCGGTACAACTGAATGGGTGGTACCACAAGGTCAGTACTTTGTGATGGGTGATAACCGTGACAACAGTGCAGACAGCCGTTACTGGGGCTTTGTTCCTGAAGCTAACCTTGTCGGCAAAGCTGTTGCCATTTGGATCAGCTTTGAGTTTGATCGTGGCGCAGATAGCGTTCTACCTTCATGGATCCCAACTGGTGTGCGTTTCAACCGCATCGGTGGTATTCACTAACTATTTAATATCGAGAGAGTATGAATTCTCCAATTGATAAACTAGAGAGAAAGCTCGGCTACCAATTTAAGGATGCTGGGCTTATCAACTTGGCGCTGACTCACCGCAGCGCCAACAGCAAGCACAATGAACGTCTTGAGTTTCTGGGCGATTCAATTTTAAGTTTTGTCATCGCTGATGATCTGTACCATCGTTTTCCGAAAGTGAACGAGGGTGACATGAGCCGTATGCGCGCTACTCTGGTACGTGGGCACACATTGGCGGAACTGGGTCGTGAATTCGATCTAGGAGATTATTTAAAATTAGGTCCAGGTGAATTGAAGAGTGGCGGTTTCCGCCGAGACTCTATTCTAGCCGATGCGGTAGAAGCCATTATTGGTGCGATTTACCTAGATAGTGATATTGAGAAAGTACGCAGTATTGTTCTGAGTTGGTACAACTCGCGTCTTGAAGCCATCAAACCTGGCGTATCACAAAAAGACCCAAAAACTCGCCTACAAGAGTTCCTGCAAGGCAGAAGAAAACCGCTGCCTGTCTACACAGTGACTAATATTAAAGGTGAAGCGCACAACCAAGAGTTTACGGTTGAGTGCGAAGTAGCAGGTGTGGATAAGCCTGTAATCGGTAAAGGCACCAGCCGCCGCAAGGCAGAACAGGCGGCAGCAGAAACAGCACTAGAGCAATTAACTAATGGCTGATAACGAATTCGACATCGATGCGTTTTTCGCATCACATGGTGAGGTGAGCTCACCGGAAAACCAGCATTGTGGTTTCATTGCCATTGTTGGTCGTCCTAACGTGGGTAAATCGACGCTTCTGAATAAAATTCTAGGTCAGAAGATTTCGATCACGTCACGTAAGCCACAAACGACGCGTCACCGCATCATGGGCGTCGACACAGATGGCGATTACCAAGCGATTTACGTTGATACACCAGGACTTCACATTGAAGAAAAACGTGCAATCAACCGTTTGATGAACCGCGCAGCAAACTCATCGTTGAGTGACGTGAACCTAGTTTTCTTCTTGGTCGATGGTACCCATTGGACTAAAGACGACGAGATGGTGTTGACCAAGCTTCAGAAATCGAACTTCCCTGTTGTACTTTGTGTTAACAAAGTCGATAACGTGCAAGATCGTAATGAAGTGATGCTATACATGGCTGAAATGTCTAAAAAAATGGACTTTGTCGATGTAGTGCCAATCTCTGCGAAGCAAGGTAAGAACATTGATGTATTGCGCAAGCACGTACGTAATCACCTGCCGAAAGCGACGCATCACTTCCCTGAAGAATACGTAACGGATCGCTCTCAGCGTTTCATGGCTTCAGAAATCGTACGTGAAAAGCTAATGCGCTTTACTGGTGATGAACTGCCATATTCTGTAACGGTTGAGATTGAGCGTTTCGATTACAACCCAGAAACCGACGGTTTCCATATCAACGCCCTGATTCTTGTTGAACGTAATGGTCAGAAGAAGATGGTTATTGGTAAAGGCGGCGAGAAGATCAAAACCATTGGTCGTGAAGCACGTCTGGATATGGAAGAGTTGTTCGGTCGTAAAGTTTATCTAGAGACTTGGGTTAAAGTGAAGTCTGGTTGGGCAGATGACGAACGTGCACTACGCTCACTGGGTTACATCGACGATCTATAATTTGAGGCGAGAGCACTTCGTTTCAATATTAAGTAGAATCCAATATCGATTAAAATAAGGAGCCGCATGGCTCCTTATTTTTTACTATTCTGGCACTAGATTTTTAGGCACACAGATTTAGATGAGCAACTTATCCGCAGAAGGTTTTCAACGCTGCTTTGTCCTGCACCGACGCCCTTACAGTGAATCGAGCTTAATCCTTGATGTATTTAGCGAGGAATATGGTCGTATCACGCTAATGGCCAAGGGCGCGCGTAGTAAACGATCCAATCTAAAAGGCGCACTGCAACCTTTTACGCCGCTATTGCTTAAATGGTCTGGTAAAGGGTCGATGAAAACGTTGCGCCAAGCAGAGCCTATCAGCCTCGGTTTACCTTTATTTGGGATCAACTTGTACTCTGCCATGTATGTCAACGAGCTCGTTGGGCGAGTGCTAATGGCAGAAGTCCCAATGCCTGCACTGTTTCATGATTACCTGCATGCCTTAACCGAGCTCGCTCAGTGTGAAAACCCAGAACCCGCATTACGCCGTTTTGAGTTGGCTTTGCTCTCTTCAATGGGGTATGGCGTCGACTTTTTGCACTGTGCTGGCACGGGTGAACCGGTCGCTCCTGAGATGACGTACCGCTACCGAGAACAAAAGGGATTTATCGCATCGGTAAGGCGCGACAATCTAACATTTCTGGGCAATGAGCTGATTGCAATCAGTGAGCGGCGGTTTGTCACTAAAGAGCAGTTAAAAGCGGCAAAACGCTTTACACGTATAGCCTTAAAGCCGTATCTTGGCGGCAAACCTTTAAAAAGTCGTGAATTGTTTATTCAGACACCCAGAGCACGGAGTAATGGAAAATGAGCTCAATTTATTTAGGCGTTAATATCGACCATATTGCCACTCTACGTAATGCGCGTGGTACAAAATACCCAGATCCTGTACACGCTGCGGAAATCGCAGAGCGTGCTGGGGCGGACGGCATTACCATCCACCTGCGTGAAGACCGTCGCCATATTTTGGATCGTGATGTGCGTATTCTACGTGAGACGATTCAAACACGTATGAATCTAGAAATGGCAGTCACTGAGGAAATGGTTGAGATCGCACTAAAAACTAAGCCAGAGTTTGTTTGTCTCGTACCAGAAAAGCGTGAAGAGCTCACTACTGAAGGCGGCTTAGATGTGGTTGGCCAACTTGAGAAAGTAAAAGCAGCAACGCAAAAGCTAACGGAAGCGGGCATTAAAGTTTCTCTGTTTATTGATGCGGATCGTCAGCAAATTGAAGCGGCGAAGCAGTGTGGTGCACCATTTATCGAGCTTCATACTGGTCATTACGCTGATGCAGAAACAGAAGAAGAGCAACAAGCAGAGTTGAAGAAGATTGCTGCGGGTGCAAGCTACGCTGATGACCTTGGTATTATTGTGAATGCTGGCCACGGTCTGACTTACCACAACGTGGCACCAATTGCTGCGCTACCAGAAATTTACGAGTTGAACATTGGTCACTCTATCATTGGACGTGCAGTGTTTGATGGCCTAGAAAAGTCTGTGGCAGAGATGAAAGCACTGATGATCGCGGCACGCAAATAACTAGGTTCTACGAATGGCTATTTTAGGTTTAGGAACCGACATTGCTGAAATCGAGCGTATAGATAAAGCGCTAGGCCGCAGTGGTGAACCTTTTGCTCGACGTATTCTCTCTGAGGATGAAATGGCAAAGTTTTCGCAACTCAAGCAGCAAGGGCGTTATCTTGCTAAGCGTTTTGCCGCTAAAGAGGCAGCATCGAAAGCGCTAGGTACGGGGATTGCTCAAGGCGTGACTTTCCATGATTTTACCGTCTCGAATGATGAGTTGGGTAAGCCAGTTTTAATGCTGTCTGGCGTGGCTCAAAAAATGGCGCAGACGATGGGCGTTAATCACGTTCACTTATCTATTTCTGATGAACGTCACTACGCGGTTGCGACCGTGATTCTTGAATCCTAACCCTTTAAGCTGAATAACAAAAGCCAGAGCAAATGCTCTGGCTTTTTTGTATGAAGTTTAGTCAGAATGCTACTGCTCTAGATAAAGTTTTGCGGTGGTGGTGACCTTAATCATTTCATCTTGCAGTTCAAACATTTCAGGTTCAATTTCCTCAATGCTGGCTCCTGAACGAAGTGCGTGTTCAAGCGTAGCACAGAGAGATTTTAGTCTTGGTACGCCACAATAAGAGCTACTGCCATGCAGTTTGTGGATCACATGAATTAACTCTTCACGCGAATAATCGTCTTGCTCAAGTGCGTGGTCGACAACTTCTTCTACTTCTGGAATGAAATCGATCAACATACGCAACATATCTTTGGCTAAATCTTCCTTATTAGCGCTCTGTTTCAATGCGGCTTGCCAGTCAATAATCACATCAGGTTGTGTATTTTCAGCTGTAGCAGGTGCTTCACTTGCTGGTTCATCGACGTAGGACGGCGCAACTTTCCCTATGCTTTCTGTACAGGTATTCGGATTCCAGTGGACCAACACTTGTTGCAGTACATGCTCTTCAATTGGTTTGGTGAGGTAATCATCCATACCTGCGGCGAGAAGACGATCGCGCTCCCCAGCCATGGCGTGCGCGGTAACGGCGATCACTGGTGTGTCTTTGTTTAACTCAAGCTCTTTGATGTTCTGACAAGCGGTCACGCCATCCATTAATGGCATTTGGATGTCCATAAAGATCAGGTCGTATTTCTTCTCGGTAGCGAGATTTACGGCTTGCTGACCATTGCTACAAGCCGTTACGGTTTCAACCCTTTCTTTCAATAGTGCTGAAATCAGTTTTAGGTTTGCAGGGTTATCATCCACCGCGAGCACCGTCAGTGGCAGTCGTTCGCTTTCTTCTGTTTCAACAGGAGCGGTAATAGCTTGAGGTGCTTCAACATGTTCATTGATCAAACTTTGCAGCAGCTTACGGCGTGATAGCGGTTTGGTTAAGCACTGGATTTGATGCTCGGTCATGATTTGGTCGGCAAGCGCTAATTCGGTGCTCGGTGTACCCATGATGACACTTGGCGCCATGCGCTTCGCTTGCTCAATCCAAGCAGCGACTGATTGCTCGTCATAAGTTTGGTTAGCTGCCAAGTTCAGCAATACGTAATCGTAGTGCTCTTCGTTCTCTGGTAAGGAAGAACGATAGGTCACGAGAATACCTTCTTGACTCAAGATCTGCTGAGTCACCGATGCCGCTTGCATGTTTGGTTCTACCAACAGCAACTGTTTGCCTGTTAGTAGCTCGACTTCAATCAGATCGCTCATTGGCATTTCTGTCGAGTTGAGGCGAAGCGTAAACCAGAATGTCGAACCTTGGTGAAGACGACTGGTCAAACTGATTTCACCGCCCATCTGACTAACCAGTTTCTGGGTGATAACCAAGCCCAGACCCGTACCACCATATCGACGAGAGATGCTGGCATCCGCTTGGCTGAATGCTTGGAATAACTGCGCTTGTTGACGCTCTGAAATACCGATACCGGTGTCTCGCACCATAAATTGCAGCTCAACCGAGTCACCTGCTTGTGAACGCATTTCGACGCTAACATCGATGTTTCCGCGCTCAGTAAACTTAATGGAGTTCCCCACCAAGTTAGTCAAAATTTGTTGGATACGTAGCGGGTCTCCGACTAGACCTGGCGGGATCTTCGGATCCACTTTCAAGGTGATCTCCAGACCTTTCTCATGCGCGCTGGTGGCTTGTAGGTTGATTACTTCTTCTAAGCTTTCACGGAAATCAAACGGAATGTTTTCCAACGCCAACTTACCGGCTTCCAATTTCGAGAAATCGAGAATGTCATTGATGATGTTTAGTAGGTTGTTTGCGGACTTCTCAATGGTTTGCAAGTAGTCGGTTTGACTATTAGAAAGCTGCGTTTTGAGCATTTGACGAGTAAAGCCAATTACACCATTCAATGGCGTACGTAATTCGTGCGACATATTGGCCAAAAATTCTGACTTCACACGTGCGGCTTCTTGTGCGCGCTTCTTCGCAATATCGAGCTCAACGTTTTGAATTTCTAACTGTTCCAAGGTTTCGCGTAGGTCTGACGTGGCTTGGTCTATACTGTGCTGCATCTCGACGTGGTATTCCGATAGCGAAACCGCCATGGCGTTGATACCGTTTTTCAGTTGGTCTAACTCGCCGTGCATTTTGCCTTCGATACGCACATCCAAGTGACCACGACGAATGCGATCAACGACGTTTTTCATGTGCGTGATTGGTTGGGTAACATCATGCATTAAGCGGGAAGCAAACACGCTCGCAAGCCCAAGACCAAGGATCAAAACAAGGAAAGCGGAGAAGACTTCTTGGTATTGCTGCAAGCGTAAAGAAGAAAGATCCATTTCTACCGCGATGTAGCCAATGGCTTTCGTGCCTTGGTTTTCGTTAGACAGTTCTGATAAATAGTGTCCTTCCGATAAAATCGGCACACGCAGGATTAGGGAGTTCTCATAGATTTCCGAATTTCCCAGCTTCGGGATCGGCTTATCTTTTGGGAACATCAGCGCTTCAAAATTAGGATGGAAGTTTGACGTGACGAACAGTTCATGGTGTTCATCAAATACGGCAATACTGCGAACGAGTTTGGAATTTTTACGGTGCGCGTAGCTAATCAGGCGACGTACGGCTTCACGGCTTTCAGCAAGTAGGTGAGATTCACTGGCGATCGCAAGAGGTTCAATAATGCTATTGCCCGTAGTGATAACTTGTTTCTCTAGGTCCTGATAGCGATTAAAGGAGAAAAAGCCGCTCAGTAATAAACCAATAATGAGAGTGGGAGCGAGAGTCAGCGTAATTACACGTGCTCGTAAGCCATATCTGGTCATGTTATCTAATTACATCGGAGTCTGGATATGGGAAAATAACGCATTATTTCTCAAGAGTAGTCATACTGCCTTGAGCAAAGAAGTGACGTCACCGGATAAACGGTAAGCATAATCAAGTCACTCGAATCACACAACGGCTGCAATCAAGAATAGTGAAGCAGCAGAGCAATTAGACACTAATCAGGCACAGAGCATGGCACGTATCTTTCAACCTAAAAAGAAAACGCAATTAAACACTCGTCACCAAGCGGTACAAGTAGAGCGTTTGGATCACCACGGCGCAGGTATTGCTTACCTTAAAAAGAAACCGTTGTTCATTGACGGCGCATTACCAGGTGAAGAAGTGGTGACGCAATTGGTGGAAGAGAAGAGCAAATTTGCTCGCGGCAAGCTGATTAAAATCCTAAAGCCAAGCGATGCGCGCGTTGAGCCATTTTGTCCGCATTATCATGAATGTGGCGGGTGCGATTTGCAGCATCTCAATTATGACCAACAATTGACGCACAAACAGCAGACGCTGCGTCAGTTAATGCGAAAATTTGCTGGCAGTGACATTGAGTTGGATGCGCCAGTATTGGGCGAGTCTTTAGGTTACCGACGTCGTGCTCGCGTGAGTTTGTTTGTCGATAAGAAAACGCGTCAGTTGCACTTTGGCTTTCGCAAAAAGCAAAGCAAGCAAATTGCACAAGTGACGGATTGTCCGGTATTGGCTCCTGAGTTGAATGCGCTATTGCCTGAGATTTATTCGGTGCTAACAGCGTTCAAAAAGCCAGAGCAATTGGGGCATGTAGAACTGGTGTTGGGTGACAACGGGCCTTGTATCACGCTGCGACACTTAAGCAATTTGGCCGATGAAGAAGTCAGTGCATTAGTTGAATTAGCGACACGCCATCAAGCCTCGTTGTATCTGATGCCAGAAACTGACCAACTTAACTTAGTTGCAGGTGAGGTGCCTTTCTATCAAGAAGTGGGCGTAAAAATCCCTTTTGCACCGAACAACTTTATTCAGGTCAACCAAGCGGTGAACCAGAAAATGGTGGAACAGGCGATTGAGTGGTTAGACCCTCAAAGTGACGAACGAGTGTTAGATTTGTTCTGTGGATTAGGCAACTTCAGCTTGCCGATCGCAAAGCGTGCTAAACATGTCGTTGGCGTAGAAGGTGTGGCTGAGATGGTCGAAAAAGCCTCAAATAATGCATCTTTGAACCAAATCAATAACGCGCAATTTTATCACGCTAACCTTGAGCAGGATTTTGACGGCCAAGCTTGGGCTGCGGAAAAGTTTGACAAAGTATTACTGGACCCTGCACGAGCAGGAGCGAGTGGGATCATCGATCAAGTTTCTGCGCTTGGCGCTCAGCGTGTAGTTTATGTTTCTTGTAATCCTGCTACCCTTGCAAGGGACAGTCAGAGCTTGCTAGAGCAAGGCTATCAACTAACCAAATTAGGTATGCTGGACATGTTCCCTCATACCAGCCATCTAGAATCGATGGCACTGTTTGAAAAGTCTTAACTTTTAAGACTTTGGCCGCTTACTTGTGGTGGGCGGTCATAAAGCCAACACTCAACGTGGAGGCAAAGAACTAACCTGGACGGTGTTAGTCAAACCACACAAATATAATAATTAGGATGATGAGATGGTTGCGGTAAGAAGCGCGCATTTAAACCAAAATGAACAGTTTGAACTTGAAAACTGGGTGGCTAGCCTAGGACAAGAGAAAAGCACAGCATCACGCTTAATCGAAGTTTATCGAGATTGCCAAACGATTTTGGCGGGTCACGAACAAGCCGAACTCCTGTTGTGGCGTGGACGAGAGATGATCGAAATTCTGATCACCTTGTCGATGGACAAAGCAACATTAGTGGCGGCTCAACTGTTTCCTTTGGTTTCAAGTGGTGCTTTCAACAGAGAACTTCTTGAAGAAAAATACAGCAAAGAAATCATTAAGCTCATTGATGGCGTAGAAGAAATGGCCGCTATCGGTCAGCTTAACGTCACGATGGAAGGCAGCGCTGCGTCGTCTCAAGTAGACAACGTTCGTCGCATGCTGCTTGCCATGGTGGATGATTTTCGTTGCGTTGTCATCAAGCTAGCAGAACGAATTTGCAACCTTATTGAAGTCAAAAAAGCACCGGACGAAGTTCGACGTGCTGCGGCGAAAGAGTGTGCCAACATTTATGCTCCACTGGCTAACCGCCTAGGTATCGGTCAGCTTAAGTGGGAAATCGAAGACTACGCTTTCCGTTATCAACAACCGGACACTTACAAGCAAATTGCAAAGCAGCTTGCTGAGCGTCGTATTGTCCGTGAGCAATACATCAAAGATTTTGTCGAAGACTTATCTCAAGAGATGAAAGCTTGTGGCATTAATGCCGAAGTAAGTGGCCGTCCTAAACACATCTACAGCATTTGGCGAAAAATGCAGAAGAAGAGTTTGGCGTTTGATGAATTGTTTGACGTGCGTGCAGTACGTATCATCGCCGACAAACTGCAAGATTGTTACGCTGCGTTAGGTGTGGTTCATACCAAATACAAGCACTTACCGAGTGAGTTCGACGACTACGTTGCAAACCCAAAACCAAACGGTTACCAATCGATTCACACCGTTATTCTTGGTCCTGAAGGCAAAACCATCGAGATTCAAATTCGTACCAAGCAAATGCACGAAGAATCTGAACTGGGCGTTGCCGCGCACTGGAAATACAAAGAAGGTGCGAGCAGCCGCAGTGGTTACGATGAGAAAATTACCTGGCTGCGTAAACTATTGGATTGGCAAGAAGAAATGTCCGATTCTGGTGAGATGTTGGATGAGCTCCGAAGCCAAGTCTTCGATGACCGCGTCTACGCATTTACACCACGTGGCGATGTTGTCGACTTACCAATGGGGGCAACTCCACTAGACTTTGCCTACCACATTCACTCAGAAGTCGGGCACCGTTGTATTGGCGCCAAAGTTGGTGGCCGAATCGTGCCGTTCACCCATAAACTCCACATGGGCGATCAGGTCGAAATCATCACAGCAAAAGAGCCAAACCCATCGCGAGACTGGTTAAACCCATCACTAGGCTTTGTTCACTCAGGTCGTGCTCGTGCGAAGATCAACGCTTGGTTCCGTAAACAGAGTCGTGAAAAAAACCTCGAAGCGGGACGTGAAATCCTCGAACACGAGTTGGTGAAGATTGGTGCGACGTTAAAAGATGCAGAGCATTACGCCCTAAAACGCTTCAACGTCAATACGCCGGATGAACTCTACGTCGGTGTAGGCAGTGGCGACCTGCGTATCAATCAGATCATCAACCACATTAATGCACTGGTGAATAAACCAACGGCGGAAGAAGAGGATCAGCAAGCGCTAGAAAAACTTCAAGAAGCCGAGCACAAAGCACCAGCGCAAAGTCGCCCGAAAAAAGACGCGGTAGTAGTAGAAGGTGTTGATAACCTAATGACGCACCTAGCTCGCTGTTGTCAGCCAATTCCAGGCGATGACATTTGTGGTTACATCACCCAAGGCCGAGGTATCTCAGTGCACCGCAGTGACTGTGAACAGCTCGAAGAACTGCGTCATCACGCACCAGAACGTATCATTGATACCGTATGGGGCAGCGGATTTGTAGGGTCATACATCCTCACCGTGCGTGTCGAAGCGATGGAGCGAGGCGGTCTATTGAAAGACATCACCACACTATTTGCCAACGAGAAAATCAAAGTGACCAGCATGAAGAGCCGTGTCGATTACCGTCGTCAGCTCGCCATCATGGATTTTGATCTTGAAGTGACCAATATTGAGGTGCTCTCTCGCGTTTCGAAACGTGTCGAGCAGATCAAGGATGTTATGTCGGTAAAACGCTTAGGCTAACTTTCACGTCGTACTTGTCACTTTTACTGCGTTAACTGCGTTTACTCCGGAGTGCCGGCCCAGGCTCATCACATAGGCGAGCTATGCTCAGGAGTCGCGAAAACTTGTTGCCTTGTCAAAGTAACAATTACTTAGTGAAAGCTGCTGAGAAAATATAATGTAGAAGGTGAGTGGTTTTGGCTGCTCACCTTTTTCTTTAGATAGAAAGGTTTAAAGGAACGAAAATGAGTCATCCAATTGAACAATTAGAACAAATCATGGCGAAGCTACGTGACCCAGAAAGCGGTTGCCCTTGGGACTTAAAACAAACCTTTGACACCATCGTTCCGCACACCATCGAAGAAACCTACGAAGTGGTGGATGCGATTCAGAATCGTGATTGGTCAAATCTGAAAGAAGAGCTGGGTGATTTGTTGTTCCAGGTGATTTTTTACAGTCAATTAGCGAAAGAGCAAGGGCTGTTTGAATTTTCGGATGTGGTCGAAACCGTGAACGAAAAACTGACTCGTCGCCATCCGCATGTTTTTTCGGATGTTGAGTTTGAGTCTGACGAGGAAATTAATGCCAACTGGGAAACGGAAAAAGCAAAAGAAAAAGCGCAAGTAGGCAAAGCTGAAGAAAGTATCCTAGACTCAATACCAAACTCTTTGCCGGCGCTTTCTCGTGCTACAAAGATTCAGAAAAAATGTGCGAAATACGGATTCGATTGGGATTCGCTTGGGCCAGTAGTCAGTAAGGTTCAAGAAGAAGTGGATGAGGTGATGGAAGAAGCGCTTCAAATCGATCCAGATGAAGAGAAAGTCGAACTTGAGTTAGGGGACTTGTTGTTTGCCACGGTCAACTTAGCACGTCATCTTGGCAAAGACCCAGAAGTGGCATTAAGCAAAGCGAACATTAAGTTTGCCAAGCGTTTTAAGCAAGTTGAAGGTAAGGTCGCGCAATCAGGAAGAACACTCACCGAGTGTACGTTGTCAGAACTCGACAATTTTTGGAATGAAGTGAAAAAAGAAGAGTGAAGTTGCAGACAAAATAGTCACAGCGCGATTTATGGGACAAGTCTGACTCAGAACATAAATAAGCACTTTGCTTTGTCTCTACCCACTTTGATTTGAAGCAAAAAATAAAAAATTACGGTGTGATAGATTTCACGTTGTGGCGGTAAGGAGCTTCTGGTATATTTATCTCCCGTCCAGAAGCACTCCATTTCCCTCATTCAACCAATTTCAGGTTAAACATGACGACAAATTACATTTTTGTTACTGGCGGGGTTGTATCCTCTCTAGGTAAAGGTATTGCAGCAGCATCTCTTGCAGCTATTCTAGAAGCTCGTGGTCTTAAAGTGACTATGATGAAGCTTGACCCTTACATCAACGTTGATCCAGGCACAATGAGCCCAACTCAGCACGGTGAAGTGTTCGTTACGGAAGATGGCGCAGAGACTGACCTTGACCTTGGTCACTACGAGCGTTTCATCCGTACCAAGATGACCAAGCGTAACAACTTCACTGCAGGTCGTGTTTATGCCGACGTACTTCGTAAAGAACGTCGTGGTGACTACCTAGGCGCAACAATTCAAGTTATCCCTCATATCACTAACGCTATCAAAGACCGCGTAATTGCAGGTTCTGAAGGCCACGATATTGCTATCGTTGAAGTTGGTGGTACGGTAGGTGATATCGAATCGCTACCATTTATGGAAGCAATCCGTCAGCTAGCCGTAGAACTTGGCCGTGAACGCGCAATGTTCATGCATCTAACTCTTGTTCCTTACCTAGCAGCAGCTGGCGAAGTGAAAACTAAACCGACTCAGCACTCTGTTAAAGAGCTACTGTCTATCGGTATCCAACCAGACATCCTAGTTTGCCGCAGCGATCGTATGATCCCAGCGAACGAGCGTAAGAAGATTGCACTTTTCTGTAACGTTCCTGAGAAAGCGGTAATCTCAATGAAGGACGTAGATTCAATCTACAAGATTCCTCAACTTGTTAAGTCTCAAGGTCTTGATGACCTAGTGTGTACTCGTTTCGGTATTGATGCGCCAGAAGCTGACCTTTCTGAATGGGAACAGGTTATCTACGAAGAAGCGAATCCAACAGGTGAAGTAACTATCGGTATGGTCGGTAAATACATCGAACTACCAGATGCGTACAAATCTGTAAACGAAGCACTTAAGCACGCAGGCTTGAAAAACCGCCTAAACGTAACCATTAAGTACGTAGACTCTCAAGACATCGAAACTAAAGGCGTTGAGCTTCTAGAAGGTCTAGACGCTATCCTAGTTCCAGGTGGTTTCGGTGATCGTGGTGTTGAAGGCAAGATCCGTGCGGCTCAATACGCACGTGAAAACAAAGTGCCTTACCTAGGTATCTGTCTAGGTATGCAAGTTGCCCTTATTGAATACGCGCGTAACGTTGCGGGTATGGAAGGTGCACATTCAACAGAATTTAACAAAGACACGAAGTACCCTGTGGTAGGTTTGATCACAGAATGGGTTGATGAAACAGGTAACGTGGAAGAGCGTACTGAATCATCTGATCTTGGTGGTACGATGCGTCTAGGTTCTCAGCTATGTCACCTAGAAAAAGGTACAAAAGCTCGTGAACTGTACGGTAGCGCGACGATCCATGAACGTCACCGTCACCGTTACGAAGTGAACAACGTTCTTCGTCCACAAATTGAAAAAGCAGGTCTTAAAGTGTCAGGCCTATCTGCGGACAAGAAGCTAGTGGAAATGATTGAGAACCCAGCTCACCCATGGTTTGTAGCGGCTCAGTTCCACCCTGAATTCACATCGACTCCTCGCGATGGTCACCCATTGTTTGCAGGTTTCGTTAAGGCTGCGGGTCAATACTCACGCGGCGAATTCGAGAAGTAAAAGGATACGGGCGGCGGCGAAGGTTGTGCTGCTGCCCTTTAAAATTGACATTTATATTTGAAACGAGAGGAAACATTAATGTCTAAGATCGTTAAAGTTCTAGGTCGTGAAATCATCGACTCACGTGGTAACCCAACTGTAGAAGCTGAAGTACACCTAGAAGGCGGTTTCGTAGGTATGGCGGCAGCTCCATCTGGCGCATCTACTGGTTCTCGCGAAGCTCTTGAGCTACGTGACGGTGACAAAGCACGTTTCCTAGGTAAAGGTGTTCTTAAAGCAATTGAAGCTGTAAACGGCCCAATCGCTGAAGCTCTAGTTGGCAAAGACGCTAAAGACCAAGCTGCAATCGACGCAGTAATGATCGAACTAGACGGCACTGAAAACAAATCTAAATTCGGTGCGAACGCTATCCTAGCAGTTTCTCTAGCAAACGCTAAAGCTGCAGCAGCAGCTAAAGGCATGCCTCTATACGAGCACATCGCTGAGCTAAACGGTACTGCTGGTCAGTTCTCTATGCCTCTACCAATGATGAACATCATCAACGGTGGTGAGCACGCAGACAACAACGTTGACATCCAAGAATTCATGATTCAACCAGTTGGCGCTGCAACTCTTAAAGAAGCTGTACGCATGGGTGCGGAAGTATTCCACAACCTAGCTAAAGTTCTTAAGTCTAAAGGCTACAACACAGCTGTTGGTGACGAAGGTGGTTTCGCTCCTAACCTTAAATCTAACGCTGAAGCTCTAGAAGTTATCGCAGAAGCTGTTGCTGCTGCTGGTTACGAGCTAGGCAAAGACGTTACTCTAGCTATGGACTGTGCTGCATCTGAGTTCTTCGACAAAGAAGCTGGCATCTACAACATGAAAGGTGAAGGCAAAACTTTCACTTCTGAAGAGTTCAACCACTACCTAGCTGGTCTAGTTGAGCAATTCCCAATCGTATCTATCGAAGACGGTCTAGACGAGTCTGACTGGGATGGTTTCGCACACCAAACTCAACTTCTAGGCGACAAGATCCAACTAGTTGGTGACGATCTATTCGTTACAAACACTAAGATCCTAGCTGAAGGTATCGAGAAAGGCATCGCTAACTCTATCCTAATCAAGTTCAACCAAATCGGTTCTCTAACTGAGACTCTAGCTGCAATCAAGATGGCTAAAGACGCAGGTTACACAGCAGTAATCTCTCACCGTTCTGGCGAAACTGAAGATGCAACTATCGCT
The DNA here is from genome assembly GCF_054850435.1 of Vibrio sp. RC2502. NCBI lineage: Bacteria > Pseudomonadati > Pseudomonadota > Gammaproteobacteria > Vibrionales > Vibrionaceae > Vibrio > Vibrio sp. RC2502. The sequence goes on along the minus strand of NZ_CM141453.1, from coordinate 2,728,353 downwards.
GACCTAGCGGTAGGTACAGCTGCAGGTCAAATCAAAACTGGTTCTATGAGCCGTTCTGACCGTGTTGCTAAGTACAACCAACTAATCCGTATTGAGGAAGCTCTAGGTGAGCGCGCTCCTTTCAACGGTCTTAAAGAAGTTAAAGGCCAAGCTTAATTCTTATTGAATTAGTTTAGCTAAATAGCTTTTTGAAACCCTCGCTAAGGCGGGGGTTTTTGTTTATTGGCGTATGTTTAAAAGCAGATGGTTAAGAGCGATGAGCTGTTTTGACCGTGTTGCTGCTATACCCAAAAGAAAGCAACCAACTAATCCGTATCGAGGAAGCTCTAGGTGAGCGCGCTCCTTTCAACGGTCTTAAAGAAGTTAAAGGCCAAGCTTAATTCTTAATTGAATAAAGTTTAGCTTGAAAGCTTTCTAAAAACGCCCCACTTCGGTGGGGCGTTTTTGTGTTTAAAGGCCGGTATTTTAGAGCGATGAGCTGTTTTGACCGTGTTGCTGCTATACCTAAAAGAAAGCAACCAACTCATCTGTATCTAGCAAGCTCTTAGTTAGCTAACTGCCCTGATTTCTCAGGTAATTGAAACCGAATCTTCCTCTTTCTAGCACGTAAACGGTTCTTTACTTTCTCGATTAAAGAGTGCCATCGAACTTAGGCATTTTTTATTTTCGTGCTTATTTCCTGTAAGGAGCGTGTGAGTCTCCCTTTATCCCCTAGAGGCAACTCGGCATTTATGCTATATATGTCACCTTATCTAATTCCTTCCGGTACAGAATGTTAGCAGCGATATGCGAATCTTTGTTATAGCCCTTACGTTACTGTTTGGTTGGCTTCAATACACTCTATGGTTTGGTAAAAACGGGGTGTCTGACTACTACACAGTGAAAGATGAAATTGAAGTTCAACAGCAGGTGAACAGCAAGCTACAAGCTCGCAATAATGAAATGTTTGCTGAGATAGATGACTTAAAGCAAGGACTTGATGCGATTGAAGAAAGAGCTCGTCATGAACTTGGCTTGGTGAAAGAAGGAGAGACCTTCTACCGCATAGTTGGTGAGGAAAACCCGTAAGATGTCAGAGAACGTTTCATCTCATATCGCTATTGTACCTGCGGCTGGTGTTGGTAGCCGAATGAAAGCAGATCGACCTAAACAGTATTTGTTAATCGATGGAAAAACGGTATTGGAACATACCGTAGAGAAACTGCTTGCTCACCCTCAAATCGCGAAAGTTGTGGTTGCGGTTACAGAAGGTGACCCATACTACCCTGAACTATCGATTGCCCAGCACCCAGACGTAATACGTGTCGCTGGTGGTAAAGAAAGAGCCGATTCAGTGCTTTCAGGGCTAAACTATGTAAGTGCGCAGCTTCCGTGTGAATGGGTTCTGGTCCATGATGCCGCGAGACCTTGCGTAACATTAAACGATATTAATCGTCTGATTGATGTTTGTTGTGCTCATCCTACTGGTGGCATTCTTGCCTCGCCCGTAAGAGATACAATGAAACGAGCGAACAAAGAAAACAACATCGATCACACCGTAGACAGAGAAGCATTGTGGCATGCACTGACTCCACAAATGTTTAAAACTCAGCAGCTAACAAGAGCACTGGCAGACGCATTGCAGCAAGGTGTTGCGATCACTGATGAAGCATCGGCTTTAGAGTGGTTGGGAGAAACGCCAGCTTTAGTTCAAGGTAGTGCGAATAACATTAAAATTACTCAGCCAGAAGATCTCGCCTTAGCCGAGTTTTATCTTAGCCGCGAGCGCGGTTAGAAAATAAAGGATAAAAAATGATTCGAATTGGTCATGGTTTCGACGTACACAAATTTGGCGGTGAAGGCCCTGTGATTATTGGTGGTGTTGCAATTCCTTACGAACAAGGCCTAATTGCGCACTCAGACGGCGACGTTGCTCTGCATGCTCTCACCGACGCTTTGTTAGGTGCGATTGCCGCGGGTGATATTGGTCGTCATTTTCCAGATACCGACGATAAATGGAAAGGTGCAAACAGCCGCGAATTATTGAAAGACGTTTACCGTCGAGTAAAAGAACAAGGCTACCGCCTTGGTAATGCAGACGTCACCATCATGGCGCAAGCGCCGAAAATGGCGCCTCACATTGATGCAATGTGTGCAGCCATTGCCGAAGATCTAGAAACCGATATTAGCAACATCAACGTAAAAGCAACGACGACAGAACGTCTTGGTTTTACTGGACGCAAAGAAGGCATTGCTACAGAAGCAGTCGTGCTTCTATTTAAGCAATGATCGAATAATTTGCTCCTTAAAGCTGCATAAGCAGTGGAAATACATCATGTCAGATATTTTATCCTCATTGGCTTACCTCACAGGCAAGCCAGTCGCATCAGCAAAAATTAAAGCGCAACCAGAACACTTTCAGGTTCGCGAAGATTTGGGTTTTGCCTTCACGGGAGAAGGTGAACACTTAATGGTGCGCATTCGAAAAACAGGTGAGAACACCAGTTTCGTCGCTAACGAGCTAGCGAAAGCTTGTGGTGTTAAGTCTAAAGACGTTAGTTGGGCAGGCCTGAAAGATCGCCATGCAGTAACCGAACAGTGGCTAAGTGTTCATCTGCCTAAAGGTGAGACTCCAGATTTTTCGACATTTTTGGCGCAATACCCAAGTATTGAAATTCTGGCGACCGATCGACACAACAAAAAACTGCGTCCTGGTGACTTAATCGGGAACGAGTTTGTGGTTACCTTGTCTGAAGTGACAGATGTGGCGGATGTAGAGCAACGCCTTGAAAAAGTTAAACAAGTTGGTGCGCCAAACTACTTTGGTAGCCAACGCTTTGGTAACGATGGAAATAACCTCGACGAAGCTCGTCGTTGGGGACGAGAAAACGTTCGTACGCGTAACCAAAACAAACGCAGCATGTACCTGTCTGCCGCGCGTTCATGGATCTTCAACCGCATCGTTTCTGCTCGTCTAGAAAATGGTGTGTTTGATAAATTCATCGATGGTGACATCGCACAGACATCACAAGGATTGTTGGCTGTTGATGCGAATAACCTTACTGATATGCAAAACAAGCTTGCATTGAGTGAAGTTGAGATTACTGCTGCCTTAGCGGGTGATAATGCGTTACCGACCCAAACTGATGCACTTGCATTAGAACAACCATTTATTGATGAAGAACCAGATTTAATGGCTCTGATCCGTGGTAATCGTATGCGTCACGATCGTCGTGAAATCGCACTCAAACCAAAAGACTTAGCTTGGAACGTTGAAGGTAACAATATTACGTTGACCTTCTCACTCGATGCAGGCTCTTTTGCCACATCCATTGTTCGTGAGTTGGTGAATGAGGTCAAAGTAGAAAGAGAATACTAATGGAACTGGATTCACTAAATACAAAACCTTTAAGAATTCTAATTAGTAATGACGACGGTGTGCATGCTCAAGGAATTCACGCGTTAGCGGATGAGCTGAGAAGCATCGCGGAAGTGATCATTGTTGCCCCAGACCGAAATCGTTCTGGTGCATCAAACTCACTGACATTGGAACAGCCTCTGCGAGTCACAGAAATTGCTCCTAATACTTATTCGGTGCAAGGGACACCGACAGATTGCGTTCATTTTGCTCTAAATGAGCTGATGAAAGATGACCTGCCAGATCTTGTATTATCTGGCATTAATCATGGTGCAAATCTGGGGGATGACGTTCTGTACTCTGGTACCGTCGCTGCAGCAATGGAAGGGCACTTTCTTGGCGTGCAAGCCATTGCATTTTCACTGGTTGGTAAACGTCATTTTGAGTCGGCTGCTAAAATTGCTCGACAGTTGGTTGAGCAACACTTGTCAGCGCCAATCCCAACCAACCGTTTGTTGAACGTAAACGTACCTGATTTGCCTCTCGAGAGTCTTGGTGAAATCGAAGTGACCCGTTTAGGTGCTCGTCATCACGCAGAGAATATGATCAAGCAGAAAGATCCGCGTGGGCATGATATCTATTGGTTAGGGCCTCCGGGGAAAGAACAAGATGCGGGTGAAGGTACCGACTTCTATGCGATTGAGCACGGTCGAGTTTCTATTACCCCACTGCAAGTAGACCTCACGGCTCATGAGTCTCTGCGTGCGATGGATAGTTGGTTGAAGGAAGAGAAGTAATGAGTAACCCACATGCTGACAGGTTGATAGCGTTTCTTATCTCCAGTGGCATCAAAGATCAACGCGTTTTGGATGCAATGCATTGTTTACCGAGAGAGAGCTTTGTTTCTCAAGCGATGATGCACCAAGCCTACGATAACAATGCGCTACCGATTGGTCAGGGACAAACTATTTCTCAACCTTACATCGTCGCTCGCATGACCGAGCTGCTTGAGCTTCAACGTGCTAGTAACGTTTTGGAAATCGGAACCGGTTCTGGGTACCAAACCGCAGTTTTAGCACAAATCGTTGACCATGTTTATTCCGTTGAACGCATCAAATCTTTGCAATGGGAAGCGAAACGTCGTCTTAAGCAACTTGATATCTACAATGTCTCGACGAAGCATGGTGATGGCTGGTTAGGATGGGAAACGAAAGGTCCGTTTGACGCCATCATTGTTACCGCTGCTGCAGAAGTGATTCCCCAAGCGCTTCTCTCACAGCTAAAAGATGGCGGTAAAATGGTGATTCCTGTCGGAGATGCTGAGCAGCAACTACTTAGAATTGAACGCAAGGGTGACGAGTACCTTTCTACCGTTGTGGAAATGGTTCGCTTTGTTCCTCTTGTCGCGGGTGATTTGGCTTAAGGATCTGAGGTTAGGTGAGTAAGTTACTGCGTCATATTGGTATTAGCTTTGTATTAGCTGCGGGACTCGTTGGTTGCGCGGCTCACTCACCTGCGCCTGTTTCCAGCCTAAAGAAGGATTATTCGAGCGTTGAGCGTGGCAGTTATAGAGGGAGTTACTACGAAGTAAAGAAAGGTGACACACTTTATTTCATTGCTTACGTCACAGATAAAGATGTAAATGATCTTGTACGTTACAACGAACTCTCTCAGCCTTACACCATTTATCCAGGTCAAAAGCTAAAACTTTGGGCTCCGAAATATGTCGCGCCAAAATATGGCCAAAAAGTTGAACCCGTTGTAGTACCTGTAGTTACAACGACACCGCCTCCAGTGGTGAAGCCAACGACGACGACAAAGCCTGTGACTTCAAGTAAAAACTCTAGTCAAAAGCCTACAACAACTCCGACTAAAGTCGCACAAAAAGAGCCGCCAAAGAAAGTTGAACAAACCAAAGCAAAGGAGTATGTTGGTTCAAAAGATAACCAACCTACTAAACCGAAGCCGCCAACAACGACGGTACAAAACGACAAAGTATCGAAGTGGTTGTGGCCGACAAAAGGGAGAGTAATCAAGAACTTCTCGGCGGGAGAACAGGGAAATAAAGGCATTGACATCGCAGGACAGCGTGGTCAGCCTATCGTTTCAACCGCAGCCGGCACGGTCGTTTATTCGGGTAATGCGCTAAGAGGTTATGGCAACCTAATTATAGTGAAGCATAACGACAATTATTTAAGCGCATACGCACATAACGACAAACTGCTGGTAACAGAAGGTCAGAGTGTAAAAAGCGGACAGAAAATTGCGACCATGGGTAGTTCAGGCGCAAAATCCGTCAAGCTGCACTTTGAAATTCGCTACCAAGGTAAATCAGTGAATCCAAAACGCTATTTACCGTAAGACTTTGAAAAACAACTTGCGAAATCATTTAGCGACATATTGAGTTGTCATGTCTTGCTAACTCGCCAGGGGGAGGCGTTATGAGTATCAGCAACACAGTATCCAAAGTTGAAGAGTTTGAATACGACAATGCGTCAGAGACGACCATTGATAACGAACTCGAAAAATCATCATCTACTACCGAAGGCAAAACAGCTGTCCGTGAAGAGTTTGACGCGAGCAGTAAAAGCCTAGACGCAACTCAATTGTATCTAGGTGAAATTGGCTTCTCACCTCTACTTACTGCTGAAGAAGAAGTCCTTTACGCCCGCAGAGCATTGCGTGGTGATGAAGCGGCTCGTAAGCGCATGATCGAAAGTAACTTGCGTTTAGTAGTAAAAATTTCTCGTCGGTACAGCAACCGTGGCCTAGCGCTACTCGATCTTATTGAAGAAGGTAACCTCGGTTTGATCCGAGCGGTTGAAAAATTCGATCCAGAAAGAGGCTTCCGTTTCTCAACTTACGCAACATGGTGGATCCGTCAAACGATCGAACGTGCGTTGATGAACCAAACTCGCACCATTCGCTTGCCTATTCATGTCGTGAAAGAGCTGAACATTTATCTGCGTACTGCGCGTGAACTTTCTCAAAAGCTCGATCATGAACCAACTGCAGAAGAAATTGCTGCTCAATTAGATATACCAGTAGAAGATGTCAGCAAAATGCTGCGTCTTAACGAGCGTATTAGCTCCGTTGATACCCCAATTGGTGGTGACGGTGAAAAAGCGCTTCTGGATATTATTCCTGACGCAAACAACTCTGATCCAGAAGTGTCGACTCAAGATGATGACATCAAATCGTCTTTGATCCATTGGTTGGAAGAGTTGAATCCAAAACAAAAAGAAGTGCTTGCACGCCGTTTTGGTTTGCTTGGTTATGAGCCGTCTACGCTTGAAGAAGTGGGACGAGAGATTGGTCTTACCCGTGAGCGTGTACGTCAAATTCAAGTGGAGGGTTTACGTCGACTTCGTGAAATCCTAATTAAACAAGGCCTAAATATGGAAAACTTGTTTAACGTTGAAGACGATTAATACTAAGCTTTCTCGAAACACAAAGGGCTATGGATAACCATAGCCCTTTTCTGTTTTAGGGGGGATTAGATATTCTCGTTAAAGCATTTTCTTCAAACGATACAGCTCTTCAAGGGCTTGACGAGGTGTTAAGTCGTCTGGATCGATGTTTGATAACGCTTGTTCAATTTCGCTAGGTTCAGGGATTAAGCTGAGCTGATTTGCTACATCCACAGTGCTTGGACGAGGCGAGTCGCTAGCTTGACCGAGTTGCTCTAGTTGAGACAGTTTAGTACGAGCATTTTTGATGACCGTTTTAGGTACGCCAGCTAAGCCCGCAACCGCCAAGCCGTATGATTTGCTTGCGGCGCCTTCTTGAACAGCGTGCATGAAAGCAATGCTGTCGCCATGTTCTACCGCATCTAGGTGAACATTTGCTAAGTTTGGTAGCAAGTTCGGTAATTCGGTTAGTTCAAAATAGTGCGTAGCGAAAAGTGTCATCGCGCCAATTTGTGTTGCAAGCCATTCGGCACTTGCCCATGCCAATGAAAGACCATCGTAAGTACTGGTACCGCGACCGATCTCATCCATTAACACCAAGCTGTTCTTGGTTGCGTTGTGGAGAATGTTGGCCGTTTCTGTCATCTCTACCATGAAGGTTGAACGACCTGATGCCAAGTCATCTGAAGCACCGATACGAGTAAAGATGCGATCCAATGAGCCAATTTGTGCTGACTCTGCAGGTACATAAGAGCCGATGTGAGCCATCAACGCAATTAGCGCAGTTTGGCGCATGTAGGTTGATTTACCCCCCATGTTTGGACCCGTGATGATGAGCATTTTACGGCTTGGGCTTAATTCTATTGGGTTAGCAATGAACGGGTCCGAGGTGACTTGCTCTACTACCGGGTGGCGACCTGCTTGAATGTGAATACCTGCGTCTTTAACTAGAGTAGGGCGGCAATAATCCAATGAGTCTGCGCGTTCTGCTAGGTTTTGTAACACGTCCATCTGTGAAACGGCAGAAGCTAGGTTTTGCATTTGTTCAAGATGAGGCATCAGCAAATCGAACAGCTCTTCCCACAGTTTTTTCTCTAGTGCGAGTGCTTTTGATTTTGAGTTCAGAACTTTGTCTTCATGCTCTTTAAGCTCAGGAATAATGTAGCGCTCGGCATTTTTCAGAGTTTGGCGACGCACGTAATGTGGCGGTACCAAATGGCTTTGGCCACGGCTTACCTGAATGAAGAACCCATGTACGGCGTTGTAGCCAACTTTCAGCGTATCGATGCCATGACGCTCGCGTTCATCCGCTTCGAGCTTTTCTAGATACTCGGTTGCACCATCAGCGAGCTTGCGCCACTCATCCAATTCTTCGTTATAGCCTTCTGCAATCACACCACCATCGCGGATCACTACCGGCGGGTTTTCTTTGATAGCACGTTCAAGAAGCTCACATACCTCATCTAATGGCGCAGCAAACTGAGCCAACTGCACTAGGTATGGATGAGCTAAGGATGCAGTGAGCGATTCTAGTTCAGGAAGTTGCTGCATGGCATGGCGTAGGCGAGCCATATCACGTGGACGAGCAGAACGTAGAGCCAGACGCGCTAAGATACGTTCAATATCGCCAATCTGTTTTAAAGTTGGCTGAAGATCGGTAAATATGCCTTGATCTTTAATTTCACCAATCGCATCCAGACGGTTGTTTAGCGTATCAATACAACGCATCGGTTGATGCAGCCAACGCTTTAACATGCGGCTGCCCATCGGGGTTGAGCAATGGTCGAGAACTGCGGCGAGTGTATTGTCCGTGCCGCCAGCTAAATTTTGGGTGATTTCTAGATTGCGACGCGTAGCTGCATCTAAAATTACAGAGTGATCTTGGCGATCAAACGTTAGTGAGCGGATATGTGGTAGAGCAGTGCGTTGTGTGTCTTTTACGTATTGGATCAAACAACCTGCGGCGCACAAACCAAGAGAGGCGTGCTCAACACCAAAACCGACAAGATCACGGGTACCAAACTGCTGGTTCAACTGTTGTTTGGCTGTATCCAGTTCAAACTCCCATACAGGGCGACGACGGTTACCGTTACGGTTCGACATCAAGTGGACTGGCTCGAAATCTTCAGGGAACAACAACTCACGCGGTGCGGTGCGTTGTAGTTCTGCCATCATGGCTTCTTCGGTTTCTGGCTCCGTTAATTGAAAACGGCCAGAAGTAACGTCTAACGTCGCATAACCAAATTTGCCGTTGTGATGGTAAATCGCAGCGATTAAGTTATCGAGACGTTCAGAAAGCAGCGCCTCATCGGTTACGGTGCCTGGCGTGACAATGCGTACTACTTTACGCTCAACAGGACCTTTGCTCGTCGCTGGATCCCCAATTTGTTCACAGATTGCGACTGACTCACCAAGCTGAACTAGTTTCGCGAGATACCCTTCCACGGCATGGAATGGCACTCCCGCCATAGGAATAGGTTCTCCGGCCGATGAACCGCGCTTGGTTAATGAAATATCAAGCAGTTGAGACGCTCGTTTCGCGTCATCATAGAAGAGTTCGTAGAAATCGCCCATGCGGTAGAACAGCAAAATTTCTGGGTTCTCAGCTTTTAGCTTGAGATATTGCTGCATCATCGGAGTGTGTTTTTGTTCAGCTTTCACAGGTAAGTTCTTTTGTTTATTTCCGTAGCGGCTTAGGATACGTGAATCCCTATCAAGTAAAAAGAGACAAAGGGCATTTTGGCTATGGAAAAAACAACAAAATTAAGTGCTGATTTAGGTGTGTTACTTGCGCGACATGGGCATGTGCTGACTACAGCAGAGTCCTGTACTGGCGGTGGCGTTGCAGCCGCAATTACTGATATTGCAGGTAGCTCCGGTTGGCTTGACCGCGCTTTTGTTACGTACAGTAATGAGGCCAAAATGGAGATGCTTGGAGTGCAGTTTCAAACACTCCAAGCGTATGGCGCTGTGAGTGAGCCGGTTGTAATCGAAATGGTGCAGGGGGCATTAAAACATTCCAATGCAACAATTGGGGTGTCTATCAGTGGCATCGCTGGTCCTAGTGGTGGCAGTGAGGAAAAGCCTGTTGGAACAGTGTGTTTTGCCTTTGCAGATAATCAGGGGTGGCAGTTAGTAGAAACCATGCATTTTTCTGGAAATCGAGCAGAAGTTCGCGAGCAAGCGGTGATTCATGCATTGAGTCAATTGCACCAACACTTAATCTAGATTTTTTTGGATCTGCGTAAGCCCAGAGAAAACAAGGGCTAGAGAAAACTGCACGATATTGTGAGCCAAATTTTTTTCATACAGGTATAGACACTGTATGAATCAACAGTATAATGACTTCCATTGCTGAGCAGAACTTCTGCTTAAGAAAAATGAATTACTATTCGTCGCCCAAAGAAGATGAATAAATCGGAGAAAGTAATGGACGAGAACAAACAGAAAGCGCTCGCCGCTGCGCTAGGTCAAATTGAAAAGCAATTCGGTAAAGGCTCTATCATGCGCCTTGGTGATAACCGCGCAATGGATGTAGAAACCATTTCAACGGGTTCGCTTTCTCTTGATATCGCTTTGGGTGCTGGTGGTCTACCAATGGGTCGTATCGTAGAAATCTACGGTCCAGAATCTTCAGGTAAAACAACGCTAACTCTCGAGCTTATCGCTGCTGCACAACGTGAAGGTAAAACTTGTGCGTTTATCGATGCTGAGCACGCGTTGGATCCTGTGTACGCTAAAAAGCTTGGTGTTGATATCGATGCGCTATTGGTATCTCAGCCAGACACTGGTGAGCAAGCTCTAGAGATTTGTGATGCATTAGCTCGCTCTGGCGCCATCGACGTAATGGTTGTTGACTCTGTTGCTGCTCTAACACCTAAAGCTGAGATCGAAGGCGAAATGGGCGACAGCCACATGGGTCTCCAAGCTCGTATGCTTTCTCAAGCAATGCGTAAGCTTACAGGTAACCTGAAACAGTCTAACTGTATGTGTATCTTCATCAACCAAATCCGTATGAAGATTGGTGTGATGTTCGGTAACCCTGAAACGACTACTGGCGGTAACGCGCTTAAGTTTTACGCTTCTGTTCGTTTAGATATCCGTCGTACTGGCGCAATCAAAGAAGGCGATGAAGTTGTAGGTAACGAAACGCGTATCAAAGTGGTTAAGAACAAGATTGCAGCACCATTTAAAGAAGCAAACACGCAAATCATGTATGGCCAAGGCTTTAACCGTGAAGGTGAGTTGATTGACTTAGGCGTGAAGCACAAGCTAGTAGAAAAAGCGGGTGCTTGGTACAGCTACAATGGCGATAAGATTGGTCAAGGTAAAGCAAACGCTTGTAACTACCTGCGTGAGCATCCAGAAATCGCGAAAACAATCGATACCAAACTGCGTGAAATGCTACTTTCTCCAGCTCAACCAGAAGCACCTGCTGCCGGTGAGAAGCCTGAGCAAGAAGAAGAGTTTTAATCTTCTGATAAACTTAAAATAAAGCCCTGCGTTGCAGGGCTTTGTTGTATTTGTCGAAATCAAATCGAAGAAATTTAAGGCAAACGAAAAGCCTGTACAGCCAAATTACCTTTAGGATCACTATGTACCAAAAGCGACAAGCACCGACGCTATCTAGCAAAGAAGCTGCGATTCAGTTACTTAGTCGTCGAGATCATGGCTTATATGAGCTCCATCAAAAGCTTGCGATGAAAGGCTATGAAGAGGCTGATATTGAAGCTGCGATTAACTTTTGTTTAGAACACAATTATTTGGATGACTTGCGTTACGCCAAAAGCCAAGTGCGTCAACACGTTTACAAAGGTCATGGTGAGCGTCGTATTCGCCAAGAGCTTAACCAGAAGCGCGTTGCAGAATCTGTCATTGAACAAGCAATGGCAGAAGAGCCCCAAGATTGGTTTGAATTGGCAAAGTTGGCAGCAGAGAAGAAATTTAAAGGAATAAAGGCCAAAGACCAGAAAGAGTACGCTAAACAGGTTCGTTTCTTACAATATCGCGGCTACAGTTTTGACCAAATTAGCTATGCGTTAAGCTTTGAAGACGAAGATTAGGCGTGAATTATTCACGCTGATTTTTGTTTTGCTTCAAATTTTTTCTTCTACCCCCTCTTTTCCGCAAGAAAACTAGTCTCAGCTGATTGCATGATCTACAATACGGCAAAATTCTAACTCGACTATTTTCAGGAAGAGCTGCATGTACATGAGCACTGACGAGGTTCGTAACGCGTTCCTCAAGTTCTTTGAAAGCAAAGGACACCAAATCGTAGAAAGTTCATCGTTAGTTCCACATAACGACCCAACCCTGCTGTTCACAAACGCAGGTATGAACCAATTTAAGGATTGTTTCTTAGGCTTGGAAAAACGAGCCTATACTCGAGCGACTACGGCTCAACGTTGTGTACGTGCTGGCGGTAAACACAACGACCTGGAAAACGTGGGCTTTACAGCTCGTCACCATACTTTCTTTGAAATGCTAGGTAACTTCAGCTTTGGCGATTACTTCAAAGAAGACGCGATTTCATTCGCTTGGGAATTTCTAACAGACGTTCTTAAGCTGCCTGCAGACCGTCTATTGGTGACCGTTTACGAAACTGATGACGAAGCATTCGATATCTGGAACAAGAAAGTAGGTGTTCCTGCAGATCGCATCATCCGCATTGGCGACAAGAAAGGTGGTAAGCCATACGAGTCAGACAACTTCTGGCAAATGGGTGACACTGGTCCTTGTGGTCCATGTACTGAAATCTTCTACGATCACGGTGAGCATATCTGGGGTGGCCGTCCTGGCACACCTGAAGAAGATGGTGACCGTTTCATCGAGATCTGGAACAACGTATTTATGCAGTTCAACCGTCATGCTGATGGCACGATGGAACCGCTACCAAAACCGTCGGTAGATACAGGTATGGGTATCGAGCGTATCTCTGCAATCATGCAAGGCGTTCACTCAAACTACGAAATCGACGTATTCCAAGCTCTTATCAAAGCAGCCGCAGAAGTGATCGGTTACGAAGACCTATCAAACCAATCGCTACGCGTTATCGCTGACCACATCCGTTCATGTTCATTCCTGATTGTTGATGGTGTTATGCCGTCAAACGAAGGTCGTGGCTATGTTCTACGTCGTATCATTCGTCGTGCTGTTCGTCACGGTAACAAGCTAGGTGCGCAAGGTGCATTCTTCTACAAATTGGTTGGTGTACTAGCTGACATCATGGGCACTGCAGGTGAAGAACTGAAACGTCAGCAAGCTGTCGTAGAAAAAGTACTGCGTATCGAAGAAGAAAACTTCGGTCGTACACTTGAACGCGGTATGGCGATTCTAAACGAAGCGCTAGATAACCTTGATGGTAAAGTGCTCGACGGTGAAACCGTATTCAAACTTTACGATACTTACGGCTTCCCTGCTGACTTGACTAATGACGTTGCGCGTGAACGTGAGTTCGCGATTGACGAAGAAGGCTTCGAGAAAGCAATGGAAGAGCAGCGTCAGCGTGCGCGTGAAGCGGGTCAGTTCGGTACAGACTACAACGCAGCAATTAAAGTTGATACACAAACTGAATTCTGTGGCTACGTTGGAACAAAAGGCTCTAGCTCAGTGGCGGCAATGTTCGTTGAAGGCAACGAAGTGGATTCTCTATCTGCTGGCGACAAAGCGATCATTGTGCTTGGTGAAACCCCATTCTACGCTGAGTCAGGCGGTCAATGTGGTGATGCGGGTGAAATCCGCACTGAAGCTGGTGTGTTCCGAGTAGAAGATACTCAAAAGTTAGGCAACGCAATCGCACACCACGGTGTTATGGCGGAAGGTGTTCTAGCGAAAGGCGATGAAGTTGCTACTATCGTTGACGCAGAACGTCGCGCAGCTATCTCTCTAAACCACTCAGCAACGCACTTGCTACACGCCGCACTTCGTCAAGTTCTTGGTGAGCACGTGACGCAAAAAGGCTCTTTGGTTAAAGCAGAAAACCTACGTTTTGACTTCTCTCATCTAGAAGCGGTAACGGCGGCAGAGCTAAAAGAAGTTGAACGTCTAGTGAACGCGCAAATTCGTCGCAACCACGTTATTGAAACCAATGTGATGGATATTGAGTCTGCGAAGAAGAAAGGCGCAATGGCGCTGTTTGGCGAGAAGTACGATGATGAAGTTCGCGTACTGTCTATGGGCGATTTCTCTACAGAGCTTTGTGGTGGTATCCACGCTTCTAACACTGGCGATATCGGCTTATTCAAGATCACCTCTGAGAGCGGCATCGCGGCGGGCATCCGTCGTATTGAAGCAGTAACAGGTGAAGCAGCTCTAGATGCGATCGAAGCTCAAGCAGCAAAATACGAAGAGAAACTAGCAGAATCTGCACAAAAAGCGAAAACGCTAGAAAAAGAACTTCAGAAGCTTAAAGACAAGATGGCTGCTGCTGAAAGCGCAAACATCATGGGTAAAGCAGTGGAAGTAAACGGCACGAAAGTACTGGTTGCTGCACTAGAAGGCGCAGATAGCAAAAACCTACGTACAATGGTTGACGACATCAAGAACCAAATGGGCTCAGGTGTTGTGCTTCTAGCAAACGTAACTGATGACAAAGTTGGCTTGATTGCTGGTGTGACGAAAGATCTCGTAGGCAAAGTTAAGGCGGGCGACCTCGTTAAAATGGTTGCAGAGCAGGTTGGTGGTAAGGGCGGTGGTCGCCCTGACATGGCGCAAGCTGGTGGTACTGATGTGTCAGCATTACCAGAAGCGATCAAAACTGTTCAGCCTTGGCTAGAAGAGCGCTTATAAGCATTACATAACGAATTTACGCTCAATCAAGTTTCTTTGATTGGGCGTAATTTTTTTACGGTAACCAAGTGGTTTAATTGACCGAAAAATAACCAGGTCATTTAAGCTGCTTGGTTTTTGTTGTAACTACCGCTTATATAATTTCAACTAGTGGAATATAAGTGGTCCGAATGAGACTTTGGTCTTGGGAAGGTGAAGACTGGTGAAAAAGCCCCTTATCGTGCAAAAGTTTGGTGGAACCTCCGTGGGTTCAATTGAAAGAATCCACCAGGTCGCTGAACACATCATTAAGGCGAAAAATGATGGTAATCAAGTTGTCGTAGTTGTGTCTGCAATGTCAGGCGAAACAAACCGACTAATGGACCTAGCGAAACAAGTAGATAGTGTTCCTACGGCTCGAGAACTTGATGTTTTGCTCTCTGCTGGTGAGCAAGTGTCAATGGCGCTATTGGCGATGACACTCAATAAATTGGGCTATGTAGCTCGCTCACTTACCGGAGCACAAGCGAACATTGTGACGGATAATCAACACAATGACGCGACGATTAAACATATTGATACCTCAACGATTACGGATTTACTTGAACAAGATCAAATCGTCATTGTCGCAGGTTTTCAAGGTGTGAATGAAAATGGGGATATCACCACATTAGGTCGAGGCGGCTCTGATACGAGCGCCGTGACGCTTGCAGGCGCATTGCGCGCTGACGAGTGTCAAATCTTTACCGACGTTGATGGTATTTATACTTGTGACCCACGTGTAGTGAAAAATGCTCAGAAAATGGCGGTCATTGACTTTCCTTCAATGGAAGCAATGGCAAGTCGAGGAGCAAAAGTTCTACATTTACCTTCTGTGCAGTTCGCATGGAAGAATAATGTACCGCTACGCGTGCTTTCGACCTTTGAAGTTAATGAAGGCAGTTTGGTTAAGGGGGAATCAGGCCATCAAGCCGTCTCTGGTATAGCCATTCAACGTGACCTTGCCATTATTGAAGTCGATAAAGAACATTTATCTAGTGCTACAAAACAATGTCAGATGTTAGGCATAGACATTTGGAATGTGATCGAGGAAACAGAACGAACAGGTATCATGATAAAACAAGAAGCATGTGCCAAGTTCGATCTGGTGTTCAGCGATAAAATCCGTAATAGTGAAGCAGTAAGCCTGTTAACCGCTGTAGGGCTTGAAGCCAATGGAATGGTGGAACATGCATGCGGTTTGTTGGCTCAGCAAGATATTGCGATCAATTTCTGCGCAACGAATGCTCTCACTATGATGCTGGTATTGCCACCTGAGAGTGTGGATACAGCAGCAAACATTCTTCATGATGCTTACATTACGTCTAGTGAAGCATTGAACATTCAGCAAAAACATGCCTTTTTAGGCTGATTTTCCGTGACAAGGTAGTTTACGAAAATATAACTTTTGTTGGATAATAGCTTTGTAGCAAGAAAATTTAGAGATTACTCAAGGAGCAAAGAATGCTAATTTTGACTCGCCGCGTAGGCGAAACACTTATGATTGGTGATGAAGTGACTGTAACTGTACTAGGTGTTAAAGGTAACCAAGTACGTATCGGTGTTAACGCTCCGAAAGAGGTTTCAGTTCACCGTGAAGAAATCTACATGCGCATTCAGGCTGAAAAAGGCAATGGCAACGTTGCTTCAGGTAACTACTAAGTCGCTCCTGTTTACAGAGCTTAGTTTGAATGAAAAAGGCTAGCCGATCGGCTAGCCTTTTTAGTTTCTGATAAATGTCATTTTTTAAGAGAAGATTCTCTTTTTTTCATCATAATAGAGTGATAAGGTTTGTTTTATAGTCACTTTGATTAAATCCGCATCGGTTAAGCGTTTTTTGCGTTTTTTTTCAAAGAAAGTGTTTGACATATTTTCGGTAAAACGTAATATGTGCCTCCGCAAGACGGTGAGGTGGCCGAGAGGCTGAAGGCGCTCCCCTGCTAAGGGAGTATACGGTTTATCCCGTATCGAGGGTTCGAATCCCTCCTTCACCGCCATTCTTGCAACGTTGATTTATCAACAAAAAGTGCGTCCTTAGCTCAGCTGGATAGAGTACCTGGCTACGAACCAGGCGGTCGGAGGTTCGAATCCTCCAGGACGCGCCATATCTCTTTTGAGATATAACAATGAAAACGGTGAGGTGGCCGAGAGGCTGAAGGCGCTCCCCTGCTAAGGGAGTATACGGTTTATCCCGTATCGAGGGTTCGAATCCCTCCTTCACCGCCATTCATTGACTGGCCCGATGGCCTTTTTTTTGTTTCGCAAGAAATGAATGTGATTTACTTCACAACTTCCTAGCAAGAAGATCTGCGCGTCCTTAGCTCAGCTGGATAGAGTACCTGGCTACGAACCAGGCGGTCGGAGGTTCGAATCCTCCAGGACGCGCCACTATTTAATAATTCGTTTGATAAACGGGTTATACAAAGTAAAATAAAGATTATTGCGCGTCCTTAGCTCAGCTGGATAGAGTACCTGGCTACGAACCAGGCGGTCGGAGGTTCGAATCCTCCAGGACGCGCCACTCTTTAGGGTTTCCTTGTGAACTCCTGATATTGGTAATACTGATATCGAAAACTGCGCGTCCTTAGCTCAGCTGGATAGAGTACCTGGCTACGAACCAGGCGGTCGGAGGTTCGAATCCTCCAGGACGCGCCACTCTTTAGGGTTTCTTTGTGAACTCCTGATATTGGTAATACTGATATCGAAAACTGCGCGTCCTTAGCTCAGCTGGATAGAGTACCTGGCTACGAACCAGGCGGTCGGAGGTTCGAATCCTCCAGGACGCGCCACTCTTTAGGGTTTCCTTGTGAACTCCTGATATTGGTAACACTGATATCGAAAACTGCGCGTCCTTAGCTCAGCTGGATAGAGTACCTGGCTACGAACCAGGCGGTCGGAGGTTCGAATCCTCCAGGACGCGCCACTATTTAGGGTTTCCTTGTGAACTCCTGATATTGGTAATACCGATATCGAAAACTGCGCGTCCTTAGCTCAGCTGGATAGAGTACCTGGCTACGAACCAGGCGGTCGGAGGTTCGAATCCTCCAGGACGCGCCACTTTTTAGGGTTTCCTTGTGAACTCCTGATATTGATAATACTGATATCGAAAACTGCGCGTCCTTAGCTCAGCTGGATAGAGTACCTGGCTACGAACCAGGCGGTCGGAGGTTCGAATCCTCCAGGACGCGCCACTTATCAAAAAGCCTCGCTTATGCGAGGCTTTTTTTGTATCTGAAAAACAAACACTCACTACTTATTCTCTAGTCTGCGCTGTCAAAGTAGGTTTCTTTTCTTATCTGATTGAACTGCAATGTCACTTTGCGTATCTAGTCAATCATCTCTAATAATTCATCATCGGTGCTCCATGCTTTCTTCGTTTCCAGCAAAATGATGACTAGCGTGATTTAAATAAAATATGTTAATCACATGTTGTAATGGTGTTTTTGTTTTGATCTTTACTCCTATCTTTTTGTTTTAATAGTTCTTTCTTTTAATCTCACTTGTTTTGTTTTGAAATCTTAATCGCAGTTTTCTCGTGCTCTTTGAATTAACCTGTTTATATATTGAGCATTCGTTCTAACTCGATGGTTTAAGTTTGAATTGTGATCTGGGTAGTGAATAAATAATCAATTATGGAGATTATTTAAATCCTTCCTTAAACAAAATTGACAAAATTTAACCAATCGAGATAATCCATTGGTCGGGATTTGACGCAAATAAAGTCCTGCACGTTGTCAGGATGACAAAGAAAGGAAGCAACATGACGAATATAGGAAGCCTGCTAGTAGATGCGGCCACCCTTATGGTTACGGGGATGGCGGTCGTATTTATTTTCCTCACCATTCTTGTTTATCTCGTTCGGCTATTGTCGAAACTGGTACCAGAAGAAGTACCAGAGCCGATCGCAGCACCAAAAACAAATACCAAAGTTCAATCAACCTCTTCAGCTGTTAGTCCACAAGTAGTGGCAGCGATTTCAGCGGCGATTCATCAACATCGCGCTTCAATCGCGAAGTAGCCGAATATAGGATTAAAAAGGAGTTTAAGAGCATGTCTAAACCACTAGCTATTACCGATGTGGTCCTTCGAGACGCCCATCAATCACTGTTTGCTACGCGTATGCGTATCGAAGATATGCTGCCTATCGCAGCTGAGTTGGATAAGATTGGATACTGGTCCCTAGAAACCTGGGGTGGTGCAACGTTTGATTCGTGTATTCGATTCCTTGGGGAAGACCCTTGGGAGCGTCTACGTGAGTTGAAAAAGGCGATGCCAAATACACCAATGCAAATGCTACTTCGTGGTCAAAACCTTTTAGGATATCGCCATTATGCTGATGACGTAGTAGAGAAGTTCGTTGAGCGTGCTCATGCCAATGGTATGGATGTATTCCGTATCTTTGATGCGATGAACGATGTTCGCAATTTCCAAAAAGCGGTGAAATCGGCGGTAGATGTTGGCGCTCATGCGCAAGGCACCCTGTCATACACAACAAGCCCTGTTCACAATACGGATACTTGGGTTGATTTAGCAAAGCGTTTGGAAGATCTCGGTTGTCATTCTCTGTGTATCAAAGACATGTCTGGCTTGCTAAAGCCTTACGAAGCGCAAGAGCTAATCACACGCATCAAAGCCTCTTGTGATGTACCACTGGCACTCCACTGCCATGCAACCACTGGTCTTTCTACCGCTACGGCAATCAAAGCGGTAGAGGCTGGTATCGACATCCTCGATACGGCTATTTCTTCGATGAGCTGTACTTACGGGCATACCCCGACAGAAACGGTTGTAGCAATGCTGCAAGGTACTGAGCGCGACACCAACCTGAAACTTGATCAACTAGAACCTATTGCAGCTTACTTCCGTGAAGTACGTAAGAAATACGCGAAGTGGGAAGGGCAACTAAAAGGCGTGGATTCTCGTATCCTTATCGCTCAAGTGCCAGGTGGTATGTTGACGAATATGGAAGGTCAGCTAAAAGAGCAAGGTGCAGCGGATCGTATCGACGAGGTGTTAGAAGAAATCCCACGTGTACGTGAAGATCTTGGCTTTATTCCTCTCGTAACACCGACGTCTCAGATCGTTGGTACTCAAGCCGTCATTAACGTACTGACCGGCGAGCGCTACAAGAGCATCACTAAAGAAACCGCTGGTGTTCTCAAAGGTGAGTACGGTGCCGCTCCTGCGGCAGTGAATGCCGAACTACAAGCAAAAGTCCTTGAAGGTAAAGAGCCAATTACGTGCCGCCCTGCTGATTTGTTAGAGTCAGAAATGGAAGCTCTCACGGTGGATTTAATGGATAAGGCTCAATCTGAAGGCATTAAGCTTGCGAGTGAACGCGTTGATGACGTACTTACTTATGCGTTGTTCCCTCAAGTTGGTCTGAAGTTCCTTAAAAACCGTGGTAACCCTGATGCTTTTGAACCAGCACCTACATTGGAAAGTGCAAAACCAGTTGCAGCGCCTGCGGCTCCAGTCGCGTCTGGTAGCGTAGAAACTTACAGTGTTCGCGTTGATGGACAAGTCTACGAAGTTGAAGTGGGGCCAAAAGGACAATTGACTTCTGTGACGCCAAGTTCAGCTTCTGCACCAGTGGCCGCTCCCGTTGCGCCTGTGACGACAAATGCGGAATCGGTTCCTGCACCGCTTGCAGGAAACATCTTTAAAGTGAACGTTCAGCCGGGTGCTGAAGTCGCGGAAGGTGATGTCCTACTGATCCTTGAAGCAATGAAGATGGAAACGGAAGTTCGTGCAGCCCGCGGTGGTATCGTTCAAGAACTGAACGTTAAAGAGGGTGATGCCGTTACTGTTGGTGCACCTCTTCTCAGCTTGGCGTAAGGGAGTATCATGGACGGATTGATGACCTTATGGTCAGAAACAGGGATCGCTAACTTTGAGTTTGGCCAAATCTGCATGATGCTGGTTGGCTGTACGCTGTTGTTTTTAGCGATTCGTAAAGGCTTTGAACCATTACTTTTATTGCCAATTGGCTTTGGAGCTATCTTAGCTAACATTCCTAATGCGGGCTTCACTGAGCCGGGCGGTTTGTTGTACTACGTCTACTATATCGGGATCGAATCGGGAGTTTTCCCATTGTTGATCTTTATGGGCGTTGGTGCGATGACGGACTTTGGCGCATTGATCGCGAACCCTAAAACACTTTGGTTAGGGGCGGCAGCGCAGTTTGGTATTTTTGCGACCTTGTTTGGGGCGATTTTGCTTAACTTTGTGCCAGGGATGGAGTTCTCGATGGCAGATGCATCATCGATCGCCATCATCGGTGGTGCTGATGGTCCAACGGCGATCTTCTTGGCCAGCAAGTTGTCGCCAGACTTATTGGGGGCGATTGCGGTAGCGGCATACAGCTACATGGCATTAGTTCCGATCATTCAACCGCCAATTATGAAAGCGCTGACTACCAAAGAAGAGCGTGAAATCAAAATGGCGCAGCTTCGTCATGTTGGTAAGTGGGAAAAAGTGTTCTTCCCGATGGCCGTGCTGTTGATGACGATTCTGTTCCTACCTTCTGCGACGCCATTGGTTGGTATGTTCTGTCTCGGTAACCTGATGCGTGAAGCGGGTGTGGTGGATCGTTTATCGAAAACTGCACAAAATGAACTGATCAATATTGTGACTATCTTCTTGGGTTTAGGGGTAGGCTCGAAACTGCAAGCTGACCAGTTCTTAAATTTGGAAACATTAGGCATTCTTGGTCTAGGCGCTGTAGCGTTCAGTATCGGTACAGGCGCAGGTGTTCTCATGGCTAAGCTTCTTAATAAGTTCTCAGAAGAGGACATCAACCCACTAATTGGCGCGGCAGGGGTGTCTGCCGTACCTATGGCTGCGCGTGTGGTGAACAAAGTCGGGCTTGATGCAAACCCTCAAAACTTCTTGTTGATGCATGCGATGGGACCAAACGTAGCTGGTGTACTTGGCTCCGCAGTAGCGGCAGGTATTCTGTTGGCCTTGGTTGGATAAAGACTCTTGTAACACGTAAATACAGTTATCGTGTTGAAGATAAAATTATCAACCAATTTACATGCTTGCCATTAACTTGGTTAAACAAAATGGTTTATAGTCAAAGGGATGCTCCGGCATCCCTTTTTTATTTGTCCCTCTGGGAGTGAGTTATGGAACATAAACAGATTGTTATCACTGAGTTTGGCGACGCCAATGTTCTGGCGATTCAAAGCGCTGAAACTCCGATCCCTAAGTCTGGCGAAGTGCTGGTCAAGGTGCATTATGCTGGCGTGAATCCTATCGATGTCAAAACACGAGCGGGACTTGGCTGGGCTGCTTCCCAGAATAAAGACAAACTGCCTTGGGTGCCAGGTTACGATATTTCTGGGAAAGTCGCCTCTTGTGGTACTAAGACTTCTCGCTTTGCTGTGGGAGATGAAGTGGCTGGTTTTATTGGCTTTCCTCTCCAAGGTGGTGGTTATAGCCAATATGTTTGTGTTCCGGAGTCGGAGCTAAGTCACGTGCCAAGTTCGGTCACGCTAGAAGCGGCGGCGGTTTTACCATTGGCAGGGCAAACCGCTGCTCAAGCATTAAGCAAAGCGAATGTCAGCGAATGCGATAGAGTATTAATTCTCGCAGGAGCGGGTGGCGTAGGGCACTTAGCGGTGCAGATTGCTGTGGCGACAAAAGCCGAAGTGTTTACCACCTGCAGTGAACGAAATTTAGACTACCTCGCCACACTTGGCGCTCATGCAGTGAACTATCAATTTGCACCAGTGTCAGAACGTGTTGAAGGCGTTGATGTTTTAATTGATTTGGTTGGTGGCGATGCGGCTTTAGATGCTCTCAAGTGCCTAAAAGACAATGCCCGCGTGATCACGGTACCAACGATTAGCGCTGAATTAATTTGTGACAAGGCCAAGCTGTTAGGCTTCGAGGCAAGCGGTATGTTGGTTGAGCCAGATCCTTCACAGTTAGACACGTTGTTGTACATGGTAGGTGTGGGATTACTTAAAACAGAAGTGCAACACATTTACCCAATGACTGAAGTTATCGCCGCGCACCAACAAGTGGAATCGGGGCGAACGAGAGGCAAGGTATTACTTGATATGACATGCTAGACGCATTCAATTCAGCTTTTGAACATTTAGCCCTTTGGTTTTCTGATTCAGCATTGTGGGTGCTTTTTTTAACGGGTTTTCTGAGCGCCACCTTACTGCCTGGTGGCTCTGAAGCTGGGCTGATAGCAACTCTCTCATTCAATCAATATGCGGTTTCTTCTATTCTTTTGGTTGCCACAATAGGTAATACACTTGGTGGCTTAACCAATTACTGGCTTGGGTTATGGATCCCCAATAAAACCCAAGAAGAAAAACATGGTCATACCGCTTTAAAGTGGCTAGCAAAATATGGCTACTGGGGATTATTTTTCAGTTGGTTACCAATTATTGGTGATCCGTTGTGTCTCGCGGCTGGATGGTTAAGGATGAAATTTCTGCCGTGTGTGATTTTAATATTTTTAGGAAAAGCCGCTCGGTACAGCTTGTTGGCGGCCATTTATCTCGGATTATTTTAAGGAAAGTACATGAGAATGTTTTGGGTTGGCGCGTGCTCACTGTTAGTGATCACGGGCTGTGCATCAAATTCCCCTGTTTCATCGTTGCCAAAAGGGGTGACTTTCGTCGAATCATCGAAAGCAGAAGACGGCAAAGTTAAGATCCCATATCAAAAATACAAACTCGATAACGGCTTGACCGTAATTCTAGCGCCAGAGGGTTCTGATCCATTGGTACACGTTGATGTCACGTATCACGTCGGCTCAGCTCGTGAAGAAATCGGTAAGTCGGGCTTTGCGCACTTCTTTGAACATATGATGTTCCAAGGTTCAGAGAACGTTGGCGATCAAGAGCACTTCAAAATCATCACAGAGGCGGGTGGTACGTTAAACGGTACGACCAATCGCGATCGCACCAATTACTTTGAAACCGTTCCAGCGAATCAGCTGGAAAAAATGCTGTGGCTTGAATCGGATCGCATGGGTTTTTTACTTGATGCGGTTTCACAGCGCAAATTTGAAATTCAACGATCTACGGTGAAAAATGAGCGTGCGCAACGTTATGACAACCGTCCGTACGGTTTGATTTGGGAACGTATGTCTGAAGCGTTATACCCAGAAGGTCATCCTTACTCATGGCAAACCATCGGTTACGTTGAAGATCTTGAACGTGTTGATGTGAATGATCTTAAAGCGTTTTTCTTGCGTTGGTACGGTCCAAATAATGCGACGATCACGATCGGTGGTGACTTAGATGTCGAGCAAACACTGGCGTGGGTAAACAAATACTTCGGTTCCATTCCTCGTGGTCCAGAAGTTGAAAACGCACCGAAACAACCAGCTAAGTTGCAAGAAGACAAATACATTACGTTGGAAGATCGTATCCAACAACCGATGGTAATGATTGCGTGGCCAACCACATACAGCGGCGAAGAGAGCCAAGCATCTCTGGATACGCTATCGGAAGTATTAGGTGGTGGTACCAACAGCGTGCTGTACCAAGATTTAGTGAAGACGCAAAAAGCGGTTGATGCGGGTTCCTTCCATGACTGTGCAGAGCTTGCGTGTAATTTCTATGTCTACGCGATGGGAGATTCTGGAGACAAAGGCGATCTTTCGACCTTGTACGGTGAGCTCATGAAATCGATGAGCAAGTTTGCAGAGAAAGGCGTCACTGACGATCGTCTGGAGCAATTGAAAGGTAAAGCTGAAGCGGATGCGATTTTCGCGCTTGAAAGCGTGAAAGGTAAAGTCACACAGCTAGCGTCGAATGAAACTTTCTTTGGCCAACCTGATTTGATTGAAAAACAATTGGAACAGATTCGCGCCGTGACTCCTCAATCTGTTGAGAAGGTGTACCAAAACTTTATTCAAGGTAAGTCGAAAGTCACCTTGAGCGTGGTACCAAAAGGCAAAACGGATCTTGCTGTTAAGTCTGCGACATTTACAACGCCAGAACGTACCTTGCCAGAGTACAAAAAAATTACCGATGATCAGTTAGACTATCGCCGCGCAACGGACAATTTTGATCGTTCAGTGCAGCCACCGGTAGGTGAGCCAGTGAAAGCAACAATGCCAGAACTGTACAATGTGCATTTTGACAACGGCTCTGAACTACTCGGTACAGTTAGCAACGAAACTCCGACAGTCATGATGCAGTTCAGCTTGCCGGCGGGCACGCGTTTTGTGGAAAAGGGCAAAGAAGGCCTAGCGCAACTGACGGCCGCTATGTTGCAAGAAGGAACGACCAAACGTAGCGTGGAACAAATTCAAGCTGAGCTCGATAAACTCGGCAGCATGATCTCTGTCGATGCCACAGGCTACACGACGAACATCAGCGTTTCTTCTTTAGAAAAGAATTTAGAGCCAACACTGAAAATCGTTGAAGAGATGCTGCTATCGCCAGCGTTCAAACAAGAAGATTTTGATCGTGTGAAAATGCAGGCACTCGAAGGGCTTGTGTACGAACATCAAAATCCAAGTTGGATGGCATCTCAAGCAAGTCGACAAGTGCTGTATGGCGATTCTGTTTTCGCTCGTCCGAAAGACGGCACGCAAGCCGGGGTCAGTGCGCTAACGCTTGATGATGTGCGTGAGTTCTACGCTAAGCACTACACACCGCAGAGCGCACAAGTCGTGGTGGTGGGTAATATTGCTAAACAAGACATTGAGCAGAAGCTTGCGTTTTGGGCTGAATGGAAAGATGAAGCGGCGCCACTTTATGCTCCTCAAACAATACCAGCATTAGGTGAGCAGAAAATTCATCTTGTCGACAAACCAGGGGCGCCGCAAAGTGTGGTTATGATGGTTCGTCAAGGCATGCCTTATGATGCCACGGGTGACTTTTATCTGAGCCAGCTCGCGAACTTTAACCTAGCGGGTAACTTTAACAGTCGCATCAACCAAAACCTGCGTGAAGACAAAGGCTACACCTACGGTGCTTACGGTTACTTCTCGGGGAATCCTGAAACCGGTTCGGTTGTATTTACCGCGCAAGTTCGTGCCGATTCGACGGTCGCATCGATTATCGAGATGGAAAATGAGCTGAATGAATACGCTCAATCTGGAATGACTGATGAAGAAATGAAATTTATGCGCCAAGCGGTCGGTCAAAAAGATGCACTGAAGTATGAAACGCCGACACAAAAAGCGGAACTCATTAGTGATATTCTCAAATACAACCTCGATCAAGATTACTTGCAGCAAAGAAACGCTATCGTTGAGAAAGTAGATAAGCAAACTTTGAATGCATTAGCTCAAAAATGGTTTGATCCGAATGACTATCAAATCATTGTCGTTGGCGATGCTAAATCACTTCGTCCTCAACTAGAAAAGTTGGGGAAAGACGTAGAAGAGCTTGAAATCATTCGATAGAGTACACATTTAATAGCGGAGAGTGATCTCTCCGCTATTCATCTAGATAAGCGACTTTTAATGGGTTGTTTATCTAGATGCATGAACTATCAATAACTTAGCTTTCACTTGTCCCGAGCGACAAGTGTCCTGCTCCTAATATAAGCGAACCTCATTTTGACTGATTTTGCTGCGCGACTAAAAAAAGTTGCATCAAACCCCGAAGTATTTAAGCAGTTTGGACGCGGTGTTGAGCGAGAAACTTTGCGCTATCGTCAGGATGGACACCTAGCAACAACACCTCATCCAGAGGGGTTGGGCTCAGCGTTCACAAACAAATGGATCACCACCGACTTTTCTGAATCGTTGCTGGAGTTCATCACTCCGGTTTCTCATGACATTCCAGAATTGATGGCGCAACTGAAAGACATTCACCATTTCACTCAAACCAAAATGGGCGAAGAAAAGATGTGGCCGCTTTCTATGCCATGTTATGTCGGCAGTGAAGATGATATTCAGCTTGCTCAGTACGGTTCATCGAACTCGGCGAAAATGAAAACATTGTACCGTGAGGGGCTAAAACGCCGTTACGGCAGCTTGATGCAGATTATTTCTGGTGTTCACTTCAACTTTTCATTCCCTGAGTCATTTTGGGATGCGCTTTATGGTGAGCAGGATGAGCAAGCTCGCCAAGACACCAAATCAGCTGCTTACTTTGCTTTGATTCGTAACTATTACCGTTTTGGTTGGATGATCCCTTACTTCTTTGGTGCATCGCCAGCGTTATGTGGTTCGTTCATTCAAGGCCGTGAGACTAAACTCCCGTTTGAAAGCATCGGTGGGACACTGTATCTCCCTAAAGCGACGTCTCTTCGCTTGAGTGATCTTGGTTATACCAACAGTGCTCAAAGCGTATTGAAAATTGGTTTCAACAGTATTGATCAATATCTTGAAGGTTTAGGTGATGCGATTCGTCGACCATCTGAAGAATTCGCAAAAATTGGAGTAAAAGTGGATGGTGAGTACCGTCAGCTCAATACCAACATTCTCCAGATTGAAAATGAATTGTACGCACCAATTCGTCCGAAACGCGTAGCGAAAAGTGGTGAGAAGCCATCAGATGCATTGAGTCGCGCGGGCGTGGAATACATTGAAGTGCGCTCATTAGATGTGAACCCATTCAGTGCCGTTGGTGTTAGCGAAGAGCAAGTTCGTTTCTTAGATCTTTTCCTAACGTGGGCGGCGTTGTCAGATTCTGACCCAATGGATAACTGCGAACTAGAATGCTGGCGTGACAACTGGAACAAAGTGATCATCTCTGGTCGTGAAAAAGGTTTGATGCTGCAAATCGGTTGCCAAGGTGAACGCTTATCTTTGCAAGATTGGGCGAAGCGAGTATTCGTTGAGTTGCGCCAAATTGCAGTAGAGATGGATTCTGCGGCTGGTGGCGACGCTTACCAAGCTGTATGTGACAAGCTAGAAGCATGGATTGATAACCCTGAACTGACGATTTCTGGCCAATTGCTTGAGCTAACCAAAGAACTTGGTGGACTTGGCAAAGTAGGTTGTGCTCTTGGCATGAAGTTCCGTGAAGAAAATTTGGCTCACGGTTACCAACATTACTCGCAAGATATAATGGAAACGGAAGTGGCTTCTTCAGTTGAGAAACAGCGACAAGCGGAAGAAAGCGATACGTTATCTTTTGACGAGTTTCTGGAAAACTACTTCGCTTATCTAAAACAATAATCAATAAGTAAGGATTGGGTGGGATTGAACATTAAGCCGTTGGTTGTATCGGTGCTAGGAAGTGTGTTGCTTGCGGGATGTGCGACAGCGCCACCAAAACAGCAAGATAACCTATGTGAGATATTCCGAGAAAAATCTGGTTGGTATGATGATGCGAAAGATATGGAAAAAGAGTGGGGAACGCCCATTCATGTTGCCATGGCCATCATCAAGCAGGAAAGTAGCTTCCGCCATGATGCCAAACCACCCAAAGATTACGTATTGGGTTTCATCCCTTGGGGACGCGTAAGCAGTGCGTATGGCTATGCACAGGCTCAAGATCCTGCTTGGGATGACTTCCAAGATTCCACCGGACAAGGTGGTTCGCGCACCAATTTTGATGATTCGATAATGTTTGTTGGGTGGTATACCCACGAGACTCGTCGCCAGTTAGGCATTTCATTGTGGGACCCTTATAACCAGTATCTGGCCTATCATGAAGGGCGAGGCGGTTATAAACGTGGAACTTACAAAAGAAAGCCTAGTTTGATGAAAGTGGCTCGGCGCGTTGAGCAAACCGCAAAGACTTATGGCTGGCAGCTGAAACAATGTCGTCAGGAATTGGAAGACAACAGCAGCTGGTTCTTTTAACCCCATTTGGGTATAAAAACCAAACCAATACCTCAAGGTGTTGGAATTACAATCAGGAGAGATGTAATGCCTTTACTCGATAGCTTCACCGTAGACCACACTCGCATGAATGCACCAGCAGTGCGTGTCGCGAAAACCATGCAAACTCCAAAAGGAGATACCATTACGGTTTTCGACTTACGCTTCACTGCGCCTAACAAAGACATTCTTTCAGAGAAAGGCATTCATACACTAGAGCACTTGTACGCAGGTTTCATGCGCAATCACCTAAATGGTGACAGTGTGGAAATCATTGATATCTCACCGATGGGATGTCGCACTGGTTTTTACATGAGTCTCATTGGTACGCCTTCTGAACAGCAAGTCGCAGACGCATGGCTTGCTTCTATGGAAGATGTGCTAAAAGTGGAAAGCCAGAACAAAATCCCTGAGCTCAATGAGTACCAGTGTGGTACTGCAGCGATGCATTCTTTAGAAGAAGCACAGCAAATTGCCAAGAACATTCTAGCCGCAGGTGTGTCTGTTAATAAAAACGACGAGTTGGCTTTGCCAGAATCAATGCTAAAAGAGCTGCGCGTAGACTAAGTTCTTTTGGAACGGCAACACAAAACAAAAAGCCTGACATGAGTCAGGCTTTTTGTTTTGGTTATTTGGACGTTGATTTTTTCTTCTTCGGATAGACTCGAACTAACTTGATTCGGTTTTCTTCGATTTCAACAATTTCCATTGGGTGGCCCGCGACACGGACACTTAAATGACTCTCTGGAATATCTTCTAGGTGTTCCAAAATCAGACCATTCAAGGTTCTAGGGCCATCGGTAGGTAAATCCCATTTCAAACCTTTGTTGATATCACGGATATTGGTGCTGCCTTCAATTAAGAAACTGCCATCGCCTTGTGGGCTGATTTCATCAGACAAACTAGGAGAAATAGACGTCGTGAACTCACCAATGATCTCTTCTAGGATGTCTTCAAGAGTTATTAGACCGATGATATCACCGTACTCGTCTACGATCAGACCGATGCGCTGCTTGTTGCGCTGGAACTTCAACATTTGTACGTTCAGCGGCGTTCCTTCGGGAATGTAATACACTTCATCTGCCGCGCGCAGTAACGTCTCTTTGTTGAACTCGTTCTTTTCTAGCATCAAACGGTACGCTTCACGTAAACGAAGCATACCAACCACTTCATCGATTTGGTCGCGATAAAAAACGATTCGACCGTGTGGCGAGTGTGTTAACTGACGAACAATGGATTTCCAGTCATCGTTAATATCGATACCCGTAATCTCATTACGTGGCACCATAATGTCATTTACAGTAACGTGTTCGAGATCGAGAATAGACACCAACATGTCTTGGTGACGACGAGGGATAAGTCCGCCAGCTTCATTTACGACCGTGCGTAACTCTTCCGAACTCAGATGATCCTCTACCGTGTGATCAGCTTTCACGCCAAGCAAACGAATGAAACCATTAGTAATAAAGTTCACCAGCATTACGAGCGGTGATAGCACTTTCATTAGGATAGTGAGCAAGATGCTGCTCGCGTAGGAAACACGCTCTGGATACAACGCTGCAACGGTTTTTGGTGTGACTTCGGCAAACACTAAGACAACCATAGTTAGCGCACCCGTTGCGATCGCGACACCTAAATCGCCGTATAGGCGCATGCCGATGATGGTCGCAATTGCTGAAGCAAGAATGTTCACGAGGTTGTTGCCGATAAGAATAAGACCAATCAAGCGATCTGGTCGGTCTAATAACTTTTCGACACGTTTGGCTCCCTTATGCCCACTTTTCGCTAAGTGCTTCAAGCGGTAACGGTTCAAAGACATCATCCCTGTTTCTGAACCAGAAAAATAACCTGATATGACGATAAGACACGCGAGTAGCGCAAATAAGATACCCGTAGATATGTCGTCCAAAACGTAGCTGTTCCTTGTATGTTTTTGGCAATTCAACAGCAAAGTGAGCTGCGAATTCAATGAATTAATGCGTACTGTATTTTATCTGTCCGCGAATATAAAGGATAAAGGAGCCCGAGAGCTCCTTAATTCAAGATGATTTCTTTTACAAAACGACTGCCAAAATAGGCCAACGTTAATAACGTCGCACCAGCAACCGCAAACCACGTTACTTTTCGACCGCGCCAACCTTTATGGTAGTGGCCCCAAAGTAAGATGGAATAAACGATCCACGCAATGAAGGAAAGAATACCTTTATGCGCTTTGCCTTGCGCAAACATGTCTTGTACAAACACAAAACCAGTGATGAGTGTGCCTGTTAGAAGTAAGTTACCAATCAGAATGATTTTAAATAGCTGACGTTCAACCATTAGCAGCGGTGGTAAATTAGGGTTAATAGCTAGCGACTTCTTCGCTTTTAATTTGTGATCGAGCCAAGCCAATTGCAGCGCGTACAAAGCGCCGATGGTGAGCGTTGCATAGGAAAATAGTGCAAAAGAGATATGAATGAGCAGCTTCGGGTCATTTTCTAAGTGCTTGACAAACGTGCTTGGTAAAAATGTGGCAGCAGTTAAGTTGATGGCAGCAAAGCTATAAACGACAGGCAGTAAAAACCACAGTCGGTTTTTCAACATTGCAATGCTCATGACCAGCGAAATAATAAAACTGATCAAAGACGCGACGTTAAGAATGCTCAGGTTTTGACCAGAACCATCAAATATCAGGTCACTCAAAATCCACGCATGAAAAACAAGCGCACAGGCAGCACTGGCAAACACTGTTTTTGCTTTGATTCCTGACTGTTGAGAGAGTCCAGGTATGATGGTCGCAATCGCCAAAACGTAGAGCATGGCGGCCGCGATGGCAATTAAGCTATCCATGAATCCTAAATGTTGTTGTGCACGGTGACGAAATTATACCTTGCATTACTCTTTGGGGCTACGTTATATGCGTCATCAATCATGAGAGATGAGATATTGAAATTAACAAGTTAGCCCTCAACTTAGTTATAAGAGTAGTGTTCGGGTATGACTGTGACGTTGGCTAAGGTATACTCACCCTAATTAATCGCCATTTTAGCGAAGAGACAAAGATGTTTGAGAATTTAACGGATCGATTATCCAAAACGCTGAAAAATATCAGTGGCAAAGGTCGTCTGACCGAAGACAACATTAAAGAAACCCTACGTGAAGTTCGTATGGCCCTTTTAGAGGCTGACGTTGCACTTCCTGTTGTTCGCGAATTCGTAAACCGCGTTAAAGAAAAAGCGGTTGGCGTAGAAGTTTCTAAATCCTTAACTCCGGGCCAAGAATTCATCAAGATCGTTCAAGTAGAGCTTGAAGCGGTAATGGGTGAGTCTAACGAAGCGCTTAACCTAGCAGCACAGCCGCCAGCAGTACTTTTGATGGCAGGTCTACAAGGTGCGGGTAAAACCACATCGGTAGGTAAGCTATCTAAGCTTCTAAAAGAGCGCGATAAGAAGAAAGTGCTTGTGGTGTCTGCCGACGTTTACCGTCCTGCGGCGATCAAACAGTTAGAAACACTAGCATCAGACATCGGTGTCGACTTCTTCCCATCTTCACCAGATCAAAAGCCACTTGATATTGCTAACGCAGCAATCGACCACGCGAAGAAGAAATTCTACGACGTATTAATTGTCGATACCGCGGGTCGTTTGGCTATCGATGAAGAAATGATGGGGGAGATCAAAGATCTTCACTCAGCTATCAATCCTGTTGAGACGCTGTTCGTTGTTGATGCAATGACAGGTCAAGATGCGGCGAACACAGCAAAAGCCTTTGGTGATGCACTACCACTTACTGGTGTGATTCTTACTAAGGTTGATGGTGATGCGCGTGGTGGTGCTGCGCTGTCAGTTCGTCATATCACGGGCAAGCCAATTAAGTTCTTAGGTGTCGGTGAGAAAACTGACGCACTAGAACCATTCCACCCAGACCGAGTAGCATCACGTATTCTTGGCATGGGCGACGTTCTGTCTTTGATTGAAGACCTACAACGCAATGTTGACCAAGAAAAAGCAGAGAAGCTAGCGAAGAAGTTCAAAGAGAAGAAAGGTTTCGACCTTGAAGACTTCCGTGAACAGCTAGGTCAAATGCAAAACATGGGTGGCATGATGGGCATGCTAGACAAGCTACCAGGTATGTCTCAGCTACCATCTGACGTGAAAGACAAAGTCGATGACAAGATGTTCAAGCAAATGGAAGCGATCATCAGCTCAATGACGATGAAAGAGCGTCAACGTCCTGAAATCATTAAAGGCTCGCGTAAAAAGCGTATCGCTGCAGGTTCAGGTGTACAGGTTCAAGATGTTAACCGTCTACTGAAGCAGTTCACCCAAATGCAGAAGATGATGAAGAAAATGCAGAAGGGCGGCATGAAAGGCATGATGCGTAACATGCAAGGCATGATGGGCGGTATGGGTGGAGGCGGCGGCTTCAATCCATTTGGTCGATAATTCATCGATGTGACTATGGTTTCAGGGTGTTAGCTGCGTCACAAACTTGAATTTCGATTTATGTTGGTGAAAAAGTAACTAAACCCTTGCATTGCTCCGGGATAAGAGTAAAATTCCGGAGCTTTATTTTGGCACGAGACCCCAGATTGTTCAGGTTATTGAACGGTTTTTGGGGTTAATTTTATTTTTGAGAAAGCAAAGAGGACGACATGGTAACCATTCGTTTGGCACGTCACGGCGCTAAGAAGCGTCCATTTTATCAAATCGTAGTAGCGGACAGCCGCAACGCTGCAACTGGCCGTTTCATCGAGAAAGTTGGTTTCTTCAACCCAACTGCTAAAGGTCAAGAAGAAGGTCTACGTCTAGACCTAGACCGCGTTAACCACTGGGTTGGTCAAGGCGCGTCTGTATCTGACCGCGTTGCTAAGCTAGTTAAAGACGCTCAAAAAGCGGCTTAATTTTTACTTCAGAAGTAGAAACTAGTTTATGTCGATGAAAGGTAAAGAAACAATGAGCAACGAAAAGATTGTTGTAGGCAAGTTTGGTGCTACTTACGGCATTCGAGGTTGGCTTAAGGTTTTTTCCTACACAGACAATGCTGAAAGCATTTTCGATTACAGCCCTTGGTATATTAACCAAAAGGGCAAGTGGGTTGAGTACAAAGTAGAAAGCTGGAAGCGCCATAACAAAGGTATGGTGGCTAAGCTGGAAGGCATGGATGTTCGTGAAGACGCGCATTTAATGACTAACTTTGAAATTGCTATTGACCCTGCAGTACTTCCTGAATTGTCAGAAGATGAATTCTACTGGCGTGAATTGTTTGGAATGCACGTAGTAACCACTAAAGGTTACGATCTAGGTGTCGTTACTGACATGCTAGAAACTGGCTCAAACGATGTTCTGGTTGTTAAAGCAAATCTTAAAGATGCTTTCGGGCAAAAGGAACGACTAATTCCGTTCCTTGAAGAGCAAGTGATCATCAAAGTTGATCGCGAAGCTCAACGGATCGAAGTTGACTGGGATCCTGGATTCTAATCTCCAAAATTACAGAGCGAGATAAACATGTGGGTTGGCGTTATTAGCCTTTTTCCTGAAATGTTCCGTTCTGTTACTGATTTTGGAGTAACAGGTCAAGCGGTTAAAAAAGGTCTTTTGTCGATTGAGACATGGAATCCTCGCGATTTCACTCACGACAAACATCGCACTGTCGATGACCGACCTTACGGTGGTGGCCCTGGTATGTTAATGATGGTTCAGCCTTTACGCGATGCCATTCATACCGCTAAGAAAGCCTCACCGGGTAAGACGAAAGTCATTTACCTATCTCCTCAAGGTCGTAAGCTCGACCAAAAAGGAGTCGAAGAACTGGCAACAAATGAGAATTTGCTTCTGATTTGTGGTCGTTATGAAGGGGTAGATGAGCGCATCATTCAATCTGAAGTCGACGAAGAATGGTCGATTGGGGATTTTGTGATGACGGGTGGTGAGATACCAGCCATGACGTTAATTGATTCTGTATCTCGGTTTATTCCGGGCGTATTAGGAGATTTTGCGTCAGCAGAAGAAGATTCTTTTGCTAATGGCTTGCTAGATTGCCCTCACTATACGCGTCCAGAAGTATTGGATGACAAAGAGGTGCCATCGGTACTGATGTCAGGCAATCACAAGGACATTCGTCAATGGCGACTAAAGCAGTCGCTGGGCCGAACTTGGCTTAGAAGACCAGAGCTCCTGGAAAACCTAGCTCTGACTGACGAACAGGAACAATTACTTGCAGAGTTCATTAGTGAGCATAATGCAAAGTAACCTAATTTATTTAGTATCAGTTTATTCTAGGAATTTTAAAAATGAGTAACATCATCAAGGCTCTTGAAGAAGAGCAAATGAAATCAGGCCTACCTAAATTTGCACCAGGTGACACTGTTGTAGTTCAGGTTAAAGTTAAAGAAGGTGACCGTGAGCGTCTACAGGCTTTCGAAGGCGTTGTAATCGCAATCCGTAACCGTGGCCTGCACTCTGCTTTCACTGTACGTAAGATCTCTAACGGTGAAGGTGTTGAGCGTACGTTCCAAACACACTCTCCAATCGTTGATAGCATCGAAGTTAAACGCCGTGGTGCAGTACGTCGTGCCAAGTTGTACTACCTACGTGAGCGTTCTGGTAAGTCAGCTCGTATCAAAGAGAAACTTGCTAAGAAGTAATGCTATAACTAGCGTTCTCATTAAACGGAGTCCTTTTGGGCTCCGTTTTTTTATGTTTGCCTCATAACTGGCTATTTCTCTTTCTACCGTTGTCATCGGTGCTCATGTACTGGCGTACACTCCGCGCCTCTTCCTAGGTAGCAAGAAAAATATCTGCGTTCTGAGCTAAACAAATTTGCTTGTGTTTAAATAACTTACTTAACCCGCTGATATATAGAGTGGAACTGTAACTTGAAAGGTTACAACCCCGATAGTAGTGGAGAAGCCTTCAGGGAAAGTTTTCCGACAGGCAATAAAAAAGTTGACGCTTTCACGCCAACTTCCTCAACTTTTAGAACCTAGAACCTAGAACCTAGAACCTAGAACCTAGAACCTAGAACCTAGAACCTCTAGTATTGATCTTCTGACCAGCCGTCACTGTCTGACATATCTGGGGCGCCAGCAATGGCATTTTCTTCATCTGCCCATTCACCAAAATCGATCATTTGGCATTTTTTACTACAGAAAGGGCGATGAGGACTTTGTTCTCCCCATTCAACGTCGGTACCACATTGAGGGCATTGAACGATAGTAATTTTAGACATGGTTGAATCGTCCCATTGTAATCTTGGTATTAAAGCGAAGTATTTAGAATAATAGCCTGATGTTTTGATTAGCTACAAACGGCTAATTCAAACTCGACATCTTGTGTGCATGCCTGACCATTTTCAAAAGCCATAAATTTAATCGCAAAACGATTTTTATGACCTGAAATCATAGGGTAGACGCCATACTTCATAGGAATATGAAGTCGGAGGATATTTGCTTCATCTGCGTCACTTTGGAAGAATCCTGCGCGCGCGATTTGGGCTTTAAAATGACCGGTTTCACGAGCAAGCTTTAGCCACAAGGTGAGCGCATCGGAAAGTGGTTTCAAACTCTTTTGCCATTGGTTGGCATCATGCTTTTTACGTTCAATAGGCAGATGAAGCCAGTAATGTAATGCTGGTAAATCAAAGCAGCACGAGCCACCTGGCAGATTGAAACGTTGGCGAATAGAGCTAAGGAAGCGATCTTCTTTTAACGCTTGACCAAAACGCTCTGCACCCATTAATTGACTATGAACCACATCAATTTCATTGAGTAACGAATTGAGGGCTTCTTGATCAACACCTTCTACATTTAGCCAATGGCGATAGGAGAGGCGCTGTTTCTCAAGATCTTTAGCCAATTCACTTTTTAGTTGGATCTGTTCGAAGATCTCTACCATGTCAAAAAGAGCACGGAAAAAAAGTTGATATTGGTGATTATCGGCAAAACCAGAGGCCAAGTGAGCCTGACGCAGCAGAGACTCTACTCTTAGATAAATACGAGTTTTCTCATTTAACGGATGTTCAAATTTGTGCGTGGTCATCGACATAAGCCTTGGTGAGTTTCATTCCTATTTTCGCAGATTTTTCTTACACATGGCTAGGTACTTTTCGTGCAAATCTGTGATTTGAAGCAAAAGATCTGGGTCATTTGGATTGTTTTTAACCACATCGTCAGCGATATCGAGTCTCTGCTGTCTCGAAGCTTGAGAGGCGAGAATCGCATGTGCTTGCTCTTCACTTACGTTGTCGCGTTTAACGGTGCGAGAAATTTGAGTTTCAGGTTCTACATCTACAACGAGGACACGATCGCACAAACTATCGAGGTTGTTTTCAACGAGCAATGGCACGACCAATAACGCATAATCCGACGTGACCTGTTGAAGGTCTTCTATCATTTTTTCTCGAATGATCGGATGTAACAATGCATTGAGCCAAGCTTTTTCTTCTGGATTAGAAAAGATTTTTTCGCGTAACTTGGCACGATCTAAGGTGTTGTCGTCATGCGTAATGTCTTGACCAAAATGTTGAATGATTGCATTTAACCCGGGAGTTCCAGGTTCGACGACTTCTCGTGCGACAATATCTGCATCGACAATATCAATTTTAAACTGC
Organism: Vibrio sp. RC2502; assembly: GCF_054850435.1. Taxonomy (NCBI): domain Bacteria; kingdom Pseudomonadati; phylum Pseudomonadota; class Gammaproteobacteria; order Vibrionales; family Vibrionaceae; genus Vibrio; species Vibrio sp. RC2502. Next base: position 2,691,449 of record NZ_CM141453.1, on the reverse strand, counting down.
TGCTTGAACAGATTCGCTACGGTAGTTTTACCGCTGGCGATACCACCCGTTAAGCCTACTACCAAAGCCATTTACACCCCTAAAATTGACGTGAAGTACCAACTTAGAATTTGGTCGCCCCAGATTAAGCTTACCCATCCTGCAATCGCTAAATATGGGCCGAAAGGGAAAGCTCTCTCTATACCTTGTTTTTGTAGTCGTAACTGAACGAGCCCGAATATCACACCGACGACGGAAGAAAGTAGGATGATCATTGGTAATGATTGCCATCCTAGCCAAGCGCCAAGGGCAGCCAGCAATTTAAAATCACCGTAACCCATGCCTTCTTTACCAGTAAGCAGTTTGAACCCCCAATATACTGACCAAAGACACAAATAACCGGCAATCGCACCAATTACGGCGTCTTGTAGACTAACAGGGCTTATTTCTGTTAATGCTAACGCAATGCCAGCCCAAGTTAATGGTAATGTTAATTGGTCCGGTAGCAGCATAGTATCGAGATCGATAAAAGTCGCGGCTATTAAGAAAAATGTGAAAAAGATTAACGCAACCGTAAAGTAGCTAAAGCCGAAATGATAAGCCACAAAACCAGCGCACGCTGCAGTGAGTAATTCTATCAGCGGATATCGAGGACTAATTGCGGTATGACAATGATGGCATTTTCCTTTTAACAGTAGCCAGCTGATTACAGGAATATTGTCTCGAATACGAATTGGCGTCGCGCAGTTTTGGCACGAAGAGCGAGGCACGCTTAATGTCAAAACTTCTTGAGGTGGCTTAATCTTATATTCAGGGAATGATTCGGCGCATTCACGGCGCCATTCTAATTCCATGATTTTAGGTAGCCGATAAATGACTACATTAAGAAAACTACCCACAATTAAACCGAAGATACTGGCAAACACCACGAATAGCCAAGGGTAGTACTGGAACACTTCCATATTTATCTCTTGAGCGATAAGTCAAATCAGCAACATGCTGTTTTGAAGGGATTAACGGTTCATTCTAGCCCAATACACTCATTAAGTTAAAGATTGGCAAGTACATTGCTGTGACCAGGCCACCGACAACGATACCTAAAAAAACGATAATTAATGGTTCTAAGATTTTACTGAGGTTATCGACGGTGTTGTCCACTTCAAACTCGTAAATTGTGGCGACTTTATTGAGCATATCGTCAAGTCGGCCGGATTCTTCGCCGATCATAACCATTTGCAGCACCAACTCAGGGAACACGTTGCAATTGCGCATTGCAACATACATCGGCATTCCTGCTGCGGTATCGCGATAAACCTCTTCGATAGCCAATTGATAATGCATATTTCCGGACGTTTTCGAGGTGGTTTTTAAACTGGTTAAAATCGGAATGCCCGCCGTAAAGCTCGTAGCGAGGGTTCGACTAAATTTTGCGATAGCGGCTTTCGATAAAACTGCCCCAAGGACTGGAAACTTAAGCACAGAGCGGTTGAGCATTAAGCGAAAAGAGTCAGAACGCATAGAGAGTACTCTCGCGGAGATAAATACACTGATGGAGCCAAGTGCGATAAATGGGCTCCAGTTTTGTGTCCAAGCGGAAAGATCTAAGACTTGCCTTGTAAACCATGGCAATTCAGCGCCAAAGCCAACAAACATTTTTTCAAACTCGGGAATGACCTTGGTTAGCATGATAAACGATACTCCCAGTGCAACTAGAATAACCATGGCTGGATATATTAGAGCCTTGATCACTTTGGCTCTAAGCTGCTCATTTTTTTCCCTGTAGGTGGCTAAGCGTTCGAACACTTCGGCTAAGTTGCCCGATTGTTCTCCTGTCGCAATCAGGTCGGTATACAGCGGGTCAAAATGGTTACTGGCGGTACGCATCGCTTTGGACATCGGCGTACCCGCTTCAACAGCCCGAGTTACACTCATCAAAATGGATTTCATTTCCGCTTTTTTGTGGTTATCAGAGACCAATTTCAATGCTTGTACTAGCGGCACACCGGTTACCAGCATCGTTGATATTTGACGAGTGAAAACCGTGATGTCTTTCCCTTTTACGCGATGGCTAAGTTTGGTCAAAAAAGAGATGCTGCTTTTCTTTAGCTTTTTGATTTTGATGTGCTGGGCATCTAAGCGCTCTCGTACTTCGATTTCGCTCATTGCCAGAGTTTGACCAGAGGTCTTTTTCCCTGAGCTGTTGACGCCTTTCCAACGGAAGTTCTTTAATTGTGGTGTCGTAGTTTTCATAGGGGGTAACTGCTGATTAAAGGATTAGAAATAGAGCACGCGTTGTAACTCACTAAAGCTTGTGATGCCTTGCTTGAGTTTTTCTATTCCGGACATTTGCAAGGTACTCATGCCATTCGCAATGGCAAGCTTTTCCAGTTCATGTACCGAGGCTCCTTTAATAAGAGCTTCGGATAGAGATTCATCAAAGCGCATGACTTCATAGATACCTGTTCGGCCAGAATAACCATGGGTACATTCGTTGCAACCATCTGGGTTTGCTTTAAAGATGTTGTCAGTTGTTTGGATGTCGAGGTGCTGAAGTTGAACGGTATGCTCTTGCGGTTGTTTACAATATGGACAAAGTTTGCGAGCTAGGCGTTGGGCAATAATCAAACTAAGCGAAGAGGCGAGGTTAAAACTTTCCACGCCCATGTTTGATAAGCGAATGATGGTTTCAGCAGCAGAGTTGGTATGCAAAGTAGAGAGCACTAAGTGACCGGTTTGGGAAGCCTTGATGGCGATTTCCGCAGTATCTAGGTCTCGAATCTCACCCACCATGACCACATCGGGATCTTGACGCAGAAAAGAACGTAGTGCTTCTGCAAAGCCAAAACCAATCTTAGGTTGGACTTGAACTTGGTTAATGCCCGATAAGTTAATTTCTACTGGGTCTTCCGCTGTGGAGATGTTGATCTCTGGTTTATTGAGAATATTTAGCCCAGTGTACAACGAAACGGTTTTGCCGCTTCCTGTTGGACCTGTCATCAGAATCATACCTTGTGGACGACGCAGAGCCTCTAAATACAGCTGTTTTTGTTGCTCACTATAACCAAGCTTGTCGATATCCAGTGATGCGGAGCTGCTATCGAGCAGTCGTAGTACGATCTTCTCTCCAAACAAGGTAGGTAGAGTGGATACCCGCATATCAATCGCGGTGTCTTGATTCAGTTTGAGTTTAATTCGCCCATCTTGTGGTAAACGTCGCTCGGCAATATCAAGTTTAGAGAGAATTTTTATACGAGCTGATAAGCGACGACTCAAGTGATTTGGCGGTTGCTGAGTTTCGATCAAAATGCCATCGCAACGTAGACGAACTCGGTACATCTTTTCATAAGGTTCAAAGTGGATATCGGATGCGCCTTTACGCACCGCGTCCAACAGAATTTGGTTGATGTAGCGGCTAACGGGCGACTCGTCTTGGCTCAAGTCTTCGATATTGTCGATTTCATCTGCACCGACATCCACCAGACTCGCTAGCTCTTCTTGGTTGATCTCTTTGATCTGGGATCGTTCTTTACCAAGCGCGCGACCATAAAGACGGCGTATTGCTGCACTGAGTTCGCGAAAATCCGCCAACACCAATTCAACCTGTAAACCAATGGCAAAGCGGAAATCATCTTCAGCTTGTTGATTGGTGGGGTCGGCAACCGCTAATAATAACGTTGAAGGCGTGCGGTGGAGCGGGAGTGCATTATGTCGTGTGATTAATTCACGTAGGCCGAGTTGTTGGCAAAGCGAAGCATATTCATATTGAGATAACTCGGGCTGACTTAAGCCAAAAATAGAACTTAAGTGCTCGACCAGTTCGCTTGACGTGAAGAATCCAGAACTGAGTAAAGCTTCCGGCATCGAAATGCCAGAAGCTTTGACGTGCTCTATTAACGTTTCTTCTTGGGAAAACGTCAGTAACCCTTTTTGGCGAAGAACTGTTGAGAGGTTGGTTAGCACTTATGAGCAACCTTTTGGAGCATCAACCCCAGTTGGTTGTCCTGTCAAAGCACATGTCCAACCGGAACTAGTGCCTCTGCTATATGTGAAAGCCGCACCAGATACAGCTCCATTGTTGTGAGTAAATACAACGGCATTACCGCTGATAGATAGTGTTCCTAGGCTGTTGGCACCAGCAGATACTCCTAGGTCACTAGGGCTTGCTCCAGATATAGCGCCATTTTCTTGTATATATAATTCGGCAGGAGTGATTACTGATTTTATGGTAGCGAAACCAGATGCTAACTCACTCTTTGATACATAATCTTTATATGCTGGGACTGCAATTGCGGACAGTACACCAATAATTGCCACTACAATCATCAATTCAATCAAGGTAAAACCTTGTTGTTTTTTCTGTTTACTCTGTTTCATTTTCTTTCCTTCTTAATGAAATAAATAATGCTCTTGCATTAGCGAAAGATTATGGAGAGTTAAGGTGGGTTGAAAATGGGGAAGAGATGGGCTCTCGAGTGAGATAAAACTCTTTGGTGAAAAGTTGCATATCGTATGCAGAGTTTTGCGAGTAGCACTATTTTTTGAGTGGATAAAAAGAAAGGGCCTATTGGCCCTTTTTAATGATGAATCACTCACAACTCACTGAGTTAGTTGAAGTAATTTAGATTGTGTTGCTTTTATTATTTGAAGCGCATCGAAAGATCCATCGCTTTTAGATGCTTAGTCAACGCGCCTACCGAAATGTAATCGACTCCGGTTTCTGCGTATTCAGCGATAGTATCTAGAGTGATGTTGCCTGAGTTTTCTAAAGCGGCACGGCCTGCGTTAATCTCTACGGCTTCACGCATCATTTCTTTGGTGAAGTTATCTAGCATTATGATGTCGGCACCTGCTTCGATCGCTTCTTGTAGCTCAGCCAAGCTTTCTGTTTCTACTTCTACTGGTTTGCCAGGATTAAGTTCTTTTGCTGTGGTGATTGCTTGAGTAATTCCGCCACAAGCGATGATGTGGTTTTCTTTGATGAGGTAAGCGTCGAACACACCGATACGATGGTTAAAACCGCCACCGCAAGCAACGGCGTACTTCAGAGCACTTCGAAGACCCGGAATGGTTTTTCGTGTGTCTAGTAGACGACACTCAGTATGCGCGATTTTTTCAGCGTACTCTGCGGTAACTGTTGCGCAGCCAGACAACGTTTGGATGAAGTTCATTGCGTTACGCTCACCAGTCAACAAATCACGAGCTGGGCCTGTCAGCGTACAAAGGGTTTGGTTAGGTTTGACCTTATCGCCGTCCTTTACGTGCCATTCAATGCTGACCTTACCACCGAGCTGTTTAAAAACTTCATCAGCCCATGCTTGACCACAGAACACACCATGCTCGCGAGTAATAATCGTTGCGGTATTAACCGCATCGGCAGGGATCAAAGATGCAGTAATGTCGTTATCTGCGTCGACGCTGCCACCTAGATCTTCTTTTAAGGTATCAGCGACAGAGCGAGTGATCTCTAAAGGGAGTTGTTGTTTAAGGTATTCTAGGCGTTCTTGAATGTTGTGTGTGTTCTTCATCGCAAATCTTGTCTTGAAAGGGAGATGGCATCGAATGATACTCTCCGGTGTCAATAATTTCAGCAGTTAATTTGCAAACTATAGAGGTTGATATGTCCCTAATTATCGATAATGGATGGTTGACTCACGCAAAGCATGTTCCATCACCATTTTTTGATGCACGCAACAGCGAACACGATATCTCTCTATTAGTTGTTCATAACATCAGTTTGCCACCTGGTCAGTTTGGTGGGCCGTATATTGAAGATTTTTTCAGCGGTAATCTTGATCCTAACGCGCACCCATTTTTTGAGGTAATTCACAAAATGGGCGTTTCAGCGCATTGTTTAATTAAGCGCGACGGTGAGATTGTTCAGTTCGTTTCGTTTCTTGATAGAGCATGGCATGCGGGGCAATCAAGCTTTGCCGGGAGAGACCGTTGCAATGATTACTCTATTGGCATTGAGCTAGAGGGAACAGAATTTGTGGCGTATACAGAAGAGCAATATCAATCACTTGCTCGATTAACTCAAGCCATCATGCACCAATATCCTCAAATTACCTTGCCGCGAATTACCGGTCATCAATACATTGCTCCCTTGAGAAAAAGCGATCCTGGTCTAAGCTTTGATTGGGTTAAATATAGGCAGCTGGTTCAACGTTGATTTGTAGCAAAACTGTAAATTCAAAAAACGGAAATAAATAAGGCATACGATCAGGTATGCCTTTTTTTGATACGAGAAATATTAATGGTTGTTAAAAATTAACTACATTTTTACGACTAATGAGTTCGTTTTGGTGAATAAATAGACTGATCATTTTGTCATTTTTTGTATTTCTTTTCCAAAACCGCTAGCACGTCGAATTCCCATTTGTTTTGTTAATGTAATTGGTCAGACCAATTTTTTTGCCGTTTTAATAGTCAATTGTTATCAGACTGTTGGTTGTAAGTCTGTTCTATGATTTAGGTCAATTTTTGGCTGGACAGTTGCGTTTTAATTATGTTAATTTCTGCACCAACTTAAAATTGGTATTACCAATTACCTGCAAGAGTAGAAGAACAATAAATTATGGCTTATCAAAGGATTCGTCAGCCAAAGCTCTCTGATGTTATTGAACAAGAGTTAGAAAGGTTGATTGTGGAAGGAACATTGTCTCCGGGGCAACAATTGCCACCAGAGCGCGAACTGGCGAAACAGTTCGATGTGTCTCGTCCTTCAGTCCGTGAAGCCATCCAACGCTTAGAAGCGAAACGTTTGTTAACTCGTCGCCAAGGTGGCGGTACTTTCGTTAGCGAAAACATCTGGAAAAGCTTTTCCGATCCTTTGCTGAATTTGTTGTCTAGCCACTCTGAAACCCAACTTGATTTGCTTGAGTCACGTCATGCAATGGAAGGGATTTCGGCGTATTTTGCAGCTTTGCGTGGTACCGAAGAAGATTTTGCACGCATTCAAGGCTGCCTTGAGCGCATTAGTAAAGAGCAAGCAAACAACGATATCGAAGCGGAATCAGCGGAAGTTATGCAGTTTTTAATTGCGATAACAGAAGCGGCTCATAATGTCGTGTTACTGCACATTGTGCGTAGCTTAGCTCCTCTACTTGAGCAAAATATTCTACAGAATTTTAAATTACTACGTCGCCGCCCTGAGGCGGTCGAGAAAGTGAGTAAACACCGAGCTAACATTGTGGATGCGATTGTTTCTGGTCAGCCTGAAAAGGCTCGTGAGATGTCTCATTCGCACTTGGCTTACATCGAAGAAACATTGTTGGATTTGACTCGAGAAGAGTCTCGACGAGAGCGTTCTCTGCGTCGAATTCAGCAGGGTAACAACTCGTAAGAGTGTTACTTAAATAAGTAGATCCAACCAACAGAAGGATAGATCGCCATGTCTGATATGAAGCATGACGTAGATGCACTGGAAACTCAAGAATGGCTACAAGCACTTGAGTCAGTTGTACGTGAAGAAGGTGTAGAACGCGCTCAGTACCTACTAGAGCAGGTTCTAGACAAAGCACGTCTAGACGGTGTTGATATGCCAACAGGTATCACAACTAACTACATCAACACGATTCCTGCAGACCAAGAGCCAGCTTACCCTGGTGACACAACGCTTGAGCGCCGTATTCGTTCCATCATTCGCTGGAACGCAATCATGATCGTTCTTCGCGCATCTAAGAAAGACCTAGAACTAGGCGGCCACATGGCGTCTTTCCAGTCTTCTGCTGCATTCTACGAAACATGTTTCAACCACTTCTTCCGTGCGCCAAACGAGAAGGACGGTGGTGACCTAGTTTACTACCAAGGTCACATCTCACCGGGTATCTACGCTCGTGCGTTCGTTGAAGGTCGTCTAACTGAAGAGCAGCTAGACAACTTCCGTCAAGAAGTGGATGGTAAAGGTATCCCATCATACCCGCACCCTAAACTAATGCCTGAATTCTGGCAGTTCCCAACCGTATCTATGGGTCTAGGTCCGATCTCTGCGATCTACCAAGCTCGTTTCCTTAAGTACCTTGAAGGCCGCGGCATGAAAGATACTTCTGAGCAGCGCGTTTACGCGTTCTTAGGTGACGGTGAGATGGATGAGCCAGAATCACGTGGTGCTATCTCTTTCGCTGCGCGTGAGAAGCTAGACAACCTATGTTTCCTAATCAACTGTAACCTACAGCGTCTAGACGGCCCTGTAATGGGTAACGGTAAGATCATTCAAGAACTTGAAGGTCTGTTCAAAGGTGCTGGCTGGAACGTAGTGAAAGTAATCTGGGGTAACAACTGGGATTCTCTACTAGCTAAAGACACAACTGGTAAGCTTCTACAGCTTATGAACGAAACAATCGATGGCGATTACCAAACGTTCAAAGCGAAAGATGGCGCATACGTGCGTGAGCACTTCTTCGGTAAATACCCAGAAACTGCTGCACTAGTTGCTGACATGACTGACGACGAAATCTTCGCGCTTAAGCGTGGTGGTCACGAGTCTTCTAAGCTTTACGCTGCTTACAAAAATGCGGCAGAAACTAAAGGTCGTCCAACAGTAATCCTAGCTAAGACTGTTAAAGGTTACGGCATGGGTGAAGCGGCTGAAGGTAAGAACATCGCGCACCAAGTTAAGAAGATGGATATGACTCACGTACTACACCTACGTGATCGTCTAGGTCTACAAGACATCCTAACTGACGAAGCTGTGAAAGAACTTCCGTACCTGAAACTTGAAGAAGGTTCAAAAGAGTACGAATACCTACACGCTCGTCGTAAAGCGCTACACGGCTACACGCCACAGCGTCTACCAAACTTCACTCAAGAACTCATCGTTCCTGAGCTAGAAGAGTTCAAGCCACTACTAGAAGAACAGAAGCGTGATATCTCTTCTACTATGGCATTCGTACGTGCACTTAACGTTCTACTTAAGAACAAGAACATTGGTAAGAACATCGTTCCTATCATTGCTGACGAAGCGCGTACATTCGGTATGGAAGGTCTGTTCCGTCAAATCGGTATTTACAACCCGCACGGCCAGAACTACACACCACAAGACCGCGACATCGTTTCTTACTACAAAGAGGCAACGTCAGGTCAGGTTCTACAAGAAGGTATCAACGAGCTAGGTGCTATGTCTTCATGGGTTGCTGCTGCGACTTCATACTCGACAAACGACCTACCAATGATCCCGTTCTACATCTATTACTCAATGTTCGGCTTCCAACGTGTTGGCGACATGGCGTGGATGGCTGGCGACCAACAAGCACGTGGTTTCCTACTAGGCGCAACTGCTGGTCGTACAACGCTGAACGGCGAAGGTCTACAGCACGAAGACGGTCACTCGCACATCATGGCGGGTACGGTTCCTAACTGTATCTCTTACGACCCAACATTCGCGTACGAAGTAGCAGTAATCATGCAAGACGGTATCCGTCGCATGTACGGTCCTGATCAAGAGAACGTGTTCTACTACCTAACGCTAATGAACGAAAACTACGCAATGCCAGCAATGCCAGAAGGCGCTGAAGAAGGCATCCGTAAAGGTATCTACAAGCTAGAAACTTACACGGGCGATAAAGCGAAAGTTCAGCTAATGAGCTCAGGTACTATCATGAATGAAGTACGTAAAGCAGCTCAAATCCTAAGCGAAGAGTACGGTGTTGCTTCTGATGTTTACTCTGTAACGTCATTCAACGAACTAACTCGCGACGGTCAAGATGCAGAGCGTTTCAACATGCTTCACCCAGAAGCGGAAGCGAAAGTACCTTACATCCAAACAGTAATGGGTACTGAGCCAGCTATCGCAGCAACTGACTACATGAAGAACTACGCAGAGCAGGTTCGTGCATTCATTCCTGCTGAGTCTTTCAAAGTTCTTGGTACTGATGGCTTCGGTCGTTCAGACAGCCGTGAAAACCTACGTCGTCACTTCGAAGTGAACGCAGGTTACGTAGTAGTAGCAGCACTAACTGAACTAGCGAAACGTGGCGAAGTTGAGAAATCTGTAATTGCGGAAGCAATTAAGAAATTCGACATCGACACTGAGAAAACTAACCCGCTATACGCTTAATTAAGAAGGTAGATAAGAAATGGCAATCGAAATTAATGTACCAGACATCGGTGCGGATGAGGTTGAAGTTACTGAGATTCTTGTAAGCGTTGGCGACAAGGTTGAAGAAGAACAGTCTCTGATCACTGTTGAAGGCGATAAAGCTTCTATGGAAGTTCCTGCTTCTCAAGCGGGTATCGTTAAAGAAATCAAAGTTGCAGAAGGCGACAAGGTTTCTACTGGTTCTCTAATCATGATTTTCGAAGCCGAAGGTGCAGCAGACGCTGCACCTGCTCCTGCGGCAGAAGCGGCTCCAGCAGCGGCTCCAGCTCCAGCAGCAGCGGCAGAACTGAAAGAAGTTCACGTACCAGATATCGGTGGTGACGAAGTTGAAGTTACTGAAATCATGGTAGCAATCGGCGACAGCATCGAAGAAGAGCAATCTCTGATCACTGTAGAAGGCGACAAAGCTTCTATGGAAGTTCCTGCACCATTCGCAGGTACGCTTAAAGAGATCAAAGTAGCTGCAGGCGATAAAGTATCGACTGGCTCTCTAATCATGGTATTCGAAACTGCAGGTTCAGGTGCTCCAGCAGCTCCTGCGGCAGTTGAAGCTCCAGCGGCAGCAGCTCCAGCAGCGTCTGCGGCAAAAGAAGTTAACGTTCCAGATATCGGTGGCGACGAAGTAGAAGTGACTGAAATCATGGTTGCAGTTGGCGACACAGTGGAAGAAGAGCAATCTCTAATCACTGTTGAAGGCGACAAAGCTTCTATGGAAGTTCCTGCACCATTCGCTGGTACAGTTAAAGAAATCAAGATTGCAGCTGGCGACAAAGTGTCTACTGGCTCACTAATCATGGTATTCGAAGTGGCGGGCGCAGCACCTGCTCCGGCGGCGGCTCCAGCTCAAGCGGCTGCACCTGCAGCGGCTCCTGCTCCTAAAGTAGAAGCACCAGCGGCAGCAGCTGGCGACTTCCAAGACAATGATGAGTACGCTCACGCGTCTCCAGTTGTTCGTCGTCTAGCTCGTGAGTTCGGCGTAAACCTTTCTAAGGTTAAAGGTTCTGGTCGTAAGAGCCGTATCCTGAAAGAAGACGTTCAGAACTACGTGAAAGAAGCGCTTAAGCGTCTTGAGTCTGGTGCAGCAGCATCTGGCAAAGGCGACGGTGCAGCTCTTGGTCTACTACCATGGCCAAAAGTGGACTTCAGCAAGTTCGGTGAGACAGAAGTACAACCGCTATCTCGCATTAAGAAGATCTCTGGTGCTAACCTACACCGTAACTGGGTAATGATCCCGCACGTTACACAGTGGGATAACGCAGACATCACGGCTCTTGAAGCATTCCGTAAAGAGCAAAACGCGATTGAAGCGAAGAAAGACACTGGCATGAAGATCACTCCACTAGTGTTCATCATGAAAGCGGCGGCTAAAGCACTTGAAGCGTTCCCAGCGTTCAACTCTTCTCTATCAGAAGACGGTGAGAGCCTAATTCTGAAGAAATACGTGAACATCGGTATCGCAGTAGATACGCCAAACGGTCTAGTTGTTCCTGTATTTAAAGACGTGAACAAGAAAGGCATCTACGAGCTATCTGAAGAGCTAATGGCTGTTTCTAAGAAAGCACGTTCAGGCAAGCTAACTGCTGCTGACATGCAAGGTGGCTGTTTCACTATCTCTAGCCTAGGTGGTATCGGCGGTACGGCGTTTACTCCAATCGTAAACGCGCCAGAAGTTGGTATCCTAGGTGTGTCTAAGTCAGAAATGAAACCTGTATGGAACGGTAAAGAGTTCGAACCGCGTCTACAACTTCCACTGTCTCTATCATACGACCACCGTGTGATCGATGGTGCTGAAGGTGCGCGCTTCATCACTTACCTAAATTCATGTCTATCTGACATTCGTCGTCTAGTTCTTTAATAGAAGTTAGATGAATGAGAGGCGGCAATTTAGCCGCCTCTGCTAATAATAATTACCGGACAATTTGGTTATCTCCCTTATTCTCTACAGGGTTTTCACAATCGAATTGTTGTCTAGCTCACAGGCTAAATTGATTTACTTTTCACACCATTAACATCTCTGTAAACTGTTGGCGGTCTGAAAATAATTGTTTAAAACGAATAACTCTTAAACAGAAAAAATCGATACCCACTCAGCCTGTTAGGGATAATGACTACAAGAGGTCAAAATGAGCAAAGAAATTAAAGCCCAAGTTGTTGTACTTGGTTCTGGTCCTGCTGGTTACTCCGCTGCCTTCCGTTGTGCAGACTTAGGTCTTGAAACTGTACTTGTTGAACGTTACAGCACTCTAGGTGGTGTGTGTCTGAACGTGGGTTGTATCCCATCTAAAGCACTTCTACACGTTTCTAAAGTAATTGAAGAAGCGAAAGCGATGGCTGATCACGGCGTTGTGTTCGGCGAACCGCAAACAGACATCAACAAGATCCGTATCTGGAAAGAAAAAGTTGTTAACCAACTAACTGGCGGCCTAAGCGGCATGGCTAAGATGCGTAACGTAACAGTGGTAAACGGTTACGGTAAGTTCACTGGCCCTAACTCTATCCTTGTAGAAGGTGAAGGCGAGTCAACCGTTGTTAACTTCGACAACGCAATCGTTGCGGCTGGTTCTCGTCCAATCAAACTGCCATTTATCCCGCATGAAGACCCACGTATTTGGGACTCTACTGACGCTCTTGAACTGAAAGAAGTGCCAGAAAAACTGCTTATCATGGGTGGTGGTATCATCGGTCTAGAAATGGGTACGGTTTACCACTCTCTAGGTTCTAAAGTTGAAGTTGTTGAGATGTTTGACCAGGTAATCCCTGCTGCAGACAAAGATATCGTTAAGGTTTACACCAAGCGTATCAAAGACAAGTTCAAGTTAATGCTAGAAACGAAAGTAACAGCAGTTGAAGCGAAAGAAGACGGTATCTACGTTTCAATGGAAGGCAAAAAAGCACCTGCTGAAGCAGAGCGCTACGATGCGGTTCTTGTTGCTATCGGTCGTGTACCAAACGGCAAACTTATCGACGGTGAAAAAGCGGGTCTAGAAATCGACGAGCGCGGCTTCATCAACGTTGATAAGCAAATGCGTACTAACGTTCCTCACATCTTCGCGATCGGTGATATCGTTGGTCAGCCAATGCTTGCTCACAAAGGTGTGCATGAAGGCCACGTAGCGGCTGAAGTTATCTCTGGTAAGAAGCACTACTTTGACCCTAAAGTTATCCCTTCAATCGCGTACACTGAGCCAGAAGTGGCTTGGGTTGGTAAGACAGAGAAAGAAGCGAAAGCAGAAGGCATCAAGTACGAAGTGGCGACATTCCCATGGGCTGCATCAGGTCGTGCAATCGCATCTGACTGTTCAGATGGTATGACTAAGCTAATCTTCGACAAAGAAACTCATCGCGTAATCGGTGGTGCTATCGTTGGTACTAACGGTGGTGAACTACTAGGCGAAATCGGTCTGGCGATCGAGATGGGCTGTGATGCAGAAGATATCGCTCTGACTATCCACGCTCACCCAACTCTACACGAGTCTGTAGGTCTAGCTGCTGAAGTATTTGAAGGTTCAATCACTGACCTGCCAAACAAAAAAGCAGTTAAGAAGAAGTAAGTTCTCTTACTGAAAGAATAGTAAAAACCGCTGAACTTCAGCGGTTTTTTTGTATTTGAATGTTCGAAGCAGACAAACATAGAAAAGCCCACCATGTGGTGGGCTTGTTTGTATTCAAATCTGAGCTTTAGTGTTCGCGATTGTAGATGCAAAGCATATCTAGGTAAGCGCTCACGAGCTCTTTCAACTCGGCTTCACCTTTGAAGCGGTTTGCTTGTACGAACAGCGAGTAACAAATACCGTGGAATAGATTTGCCAAGTGTTCTGAATCGTGTTGTTCACACACTTCACCGCGTTCAATCGCTTTAATGAACATGTTTTGAACCAATAATTGGTTAGTGCGGTTGGTAGACACAAATAGAGGCCAAACTTCATCACGAGTTGATGCGCTCCACTCGAACCAAACTTTCAGCCAGTGACAATCTTGGCTTACGAGCTCGATCATCGCATTGGTGATGTTTGCGATGTTTTCTCGAGCGTGTATGTCTAGGTCGATATTATCCGAAAGGAAATTCGAGAACTGACGTACAACATGGTTGAGAACTTCATCAACCAAATCTTCGCGAGTTGGGAAGTAGTTAAAAACGGTTGCAACAGACACTTGCGCAATTTCAGCAATATCTGCGTGACCACCACGGCCAATACCACGGCGTGCAAATACTTCTAACGCGATTTCCATGAGTTGTTGCTTACGTTTAAGAGGAGAAAGCCTAGTTCTAGGTCTCTTTGCAATTGAGTCCATATCCATTTTCCTTGCCATTTGAGTTGTTGTTGGGGGTAACCCCCTAATTGATTATTTTAATAATTGCTTTAAGCAGTGATGAGTGTAATGGTGCATATGCACAAGGTCAACATCTGATGGATAATTTATAGACAGTAATGTCATTATTATTGATAAGTTTTGCTGTAAACTTTCGAAAATTTGGCAGCGCTCCCAAGAATTTTCCGCAAAAGGATGTGACTTTCAACCCACTCTTCGTGGTGATACACTACACGCCGTAAGATTAGGTGATCGTTTGCGTGCGACCTACCTCAACCCACAAACTAAATTGAGCACAGTATGAAACATACAATAGAAGTCATGATTTCTGAGCAAGAAGTTCAGGAACGAATTCGTGAATTAGGCAAACAAATTACAGAGCGTTACCAAGGCAGTGAAGACCTAGTTTTGGTTGGCTTGTTGCGTGGTTCTTTTGTATTTATGGCCGATCTAGCGCGTGCTATTGAACTGACTCATCAAGTTGATTTTATGACGGCATCAAGCTACGGCAACACGATGGAAAGCTCACGCGATGTACGCATCTTGAAAGATTTGGATGATGACATTAAAGGCAAAGACGTTTTGCTTGTTGAAGACATCATCGATACAGGTAACACGCTAAATAAAATTCGCGAAATCCTATCGCTACGTGAACCTAAATCTATCGCGATTTGTACGCTACTAGACAAGCCATCTCGCCGTGAAGTAAATGTGCCAGTTGATTGGATTGGTTTCGAGATCCCTGACGAGTTCGTTGTTGGTGTTGGTATCGATTACGCTCAAAAATACCGTCACCTACCATTCATCGGTAAAGTGGTTCCTCAAGAATAATTGAGTTCACTATTCGAAATACAAAAAAACGCCCATATAAATGGGCGTTTTTTATTTATTCAGATTTTATGGCTTAGCGACACAGAAGCTTATTGTCAGGGTTCAAAATCGTCGACAGTGCTTTCTGGTACGATGCTTCAACGGTCTCTTTAGAATTAGAGCGAATACCCAAATATTCAAGGCGACCATCTTCAATTCCGTATACGACACCGTGAATTTCGACATCTTGCCCGCGCTCCCACGCGTTTTGCATGATGGTTGAATTGCCTAGGTTATAAACTTGTTCTGCAACGTTAATTTCACCAAGCTTATCGGCACGATCTTCAACAGGCATTTGATCTAAGTAAGAACGATGCTTGAAGTAAAGATCTCTGATGTGCAGTAGCCAGTTATTGATAAGCCCGAGTTGAGGGTTATCTATCGCTGCGTTAACACCGCCGCAACCGTAGTGACCACACACAATAATGTGCTTCACCTTGAGTACATCAACGGCGTATTGAACAACGGAAAGGCAATTGAGGTCTGTGTGAATGACTTGGTTTGCAACATTGCGGTGAACAAATAATTCACCGGAGTAAAGGCCGGTTAATCGTTCTGCGGGTACTCGACTATCGGAGCAGCCAATCCAAAGAAAATCAGGCTTTTGGCCTTCGGCGAGCTTAGCGAAATATTCAGGACGATCAGATTTGATTTCTTCCGACCATTTTGAATTATTCTCAAATAACTGTTTAATTTCCGGCATCTTGCAAACTACTTCCCTTAAATGACAAAAGCACTCATCGCAATTGAAACATATCAAGCGATCAGTGTTGTAACTATACACAATGTTACAATTTCGATCCCGTTAAATATGCGTCAGACAGGACTCATCTGACGTGTTCTTGGAAATAAATTCGTACAATTCAGACCGCTTATTAGATAACGAATTAAGCCATAATTTATTTATGGTTTAATTTTTCACATTCCTCGTTAAAGTAATGACATTTTACTTATTTAATTTTGAAATTAATGCAGGGAGCTAAACGGTGTTCGGTAGTCGTTTTAAAGATATCAATTTCAAAGGGGATATATTTGGCGGGGTGACCACGGCCATTATTTCTCTCCCTTTGGCGTTGGCGTTCGGGGTTGCTTCGGGGGCAGGTGCAGAAGCTGGCCTTTGGGGCGCCATAATGGTGGGCTTGTTTGCCTCCTTATTTGGTGGCTCAAATACACTTATCTCAGAACCCACGGGGCCGATGACGGTGATCATGACAGCCGTATTGACCAGTATGATGGCGAAGTACCCTGAAACAGGTATGGCGATGACGTTTACTGTTGTCATGATGGCGGGTGCGTTTCAGATCCTGCTCGGAACGCTGAAGATGGGCAAATACGTCACCTTAATGCCTTACAGCGTGATCTCCGGCTTTATGTCGGGTATTGGTGTCATACTCATCATTCTTCAATTGTCGCCACTCCTGGGGCACGCTGCGCCTACGGGAGGAGTGCTAGGGACATTGTCCGCGCTGCCTGAAACCATTTCTAATCTAAAATTTAACGAGCTTTTCCTTGGCTTGCTGACATTAGGCATTCTGTTCTTTTTCCCAAAGAAGTATCGCAAATATGTACCCGCCCAATTGGTGGCACTGGTCGCAGTGACCTTATTGTCGGTGATGTTGTTTGATACGGAAGATATCCGCCGTATCGGGGAAATTCCGGCTGGCCTGCCATCTTTGGTCGCGCCACATATCGACCCCGATATGTTCGTTGAAATGGTCATCGATGCATTGGTGTTAGGTACGCTCGGTTGTATTGATACCTTGTTAACGGCGGTTATCGGTGACTCACTTACCCGTAAAGAGCACGATTCCGACAAAGAGCTTCGTGGTCAGGGCTTAGCGAATATGATTTCAGGTTTATTCGGCGCACTTCCAGGAGCTGGCGCGACGATGGGCACGGTGACAAACATCCAAGTTGGCGCTCGCTCTCCATTATCTGGTGTGGTGCGAGCCTTAGTATTGGCTCTGGTTGTTTTGGTGGCTGGTGGATTAACCGAACCTATCCCAATGGCAGTGCTAGCAGGCATCGCGGTGTACGTTGGCTTTAACATCTTAGATTGGAGCTTTATCCAGCGCGCGCATAAGGTCAGTTTTTCTGGCATGGCGATCATGTATGGCGTGATGCTACTGACAGTGTTTGTTGATCTCATTGTGGCCGTTGGTTTGGGTGTGTTTGTTTCAAACATCATGATTATTGAGCGCTTGAGTCGCGAACAAGCTCGTCAGGTAAAAGCCATCAGTGATGCCGACGAAGACGATGTGCCACTGACGGACAGTGAACGAGGATTGTTAGATCGCGCCAATGGGCGAGTGTTGTTCTTCTATCTCTCTGGCCCAATGATTTTCAGTGTGTCTAAGGCCATTTCTCGTCAACACACCAGTATTTCAGATTACGACGTGATGATCTTGGATTTGACCGATGTTC
Source organism: Vibrio sp. RC2502 (assembly GCF_054850435.1). NCBI lineage: Bacteria > Pseudomonadati > Pseudomonadota > Gammaproteobacteria > Vibrionales > Vibrionaceae > Vibrio > Vibrio sp. RC2502. Next base: position 2,673,769 of record NZ_CM141453.1, on the reverse strand, counting down.
CTATGCTGGATGTTACGGTGGGCCTAGCACTCGAAAACGCCATTAAAGACGCGTTAGATGCTCGCTGTGAAGTGTACTTGTTGTGTCCGAATCAGCGTACTCGCGAGCAACTAGAGAAGTTTCATGTCATCGATCTAGTGCCGGATAACAATATGTATCAGTTCCGCTACGAGGCCTTGAATGCGGCTGTCGCGCATGTAGAATCGGATCACTACCAGCGAATGACAGCTTAATTTTCACACTCTGTATGAAAGCGCTGCTCAGCCTGTTTAGCAGCGCTTTTTTTGTTTCCCCTTAACCCCCTCAATTGAAAACCTTGAAAATTACAAGGTTGATATTTCCAATATTGTCGAAAGGTTTAATTGTAATCATCGTTATTCGACGATAAACTAATGAAACTTTCTCCAGCTTCCTACTAAGCTTCAGGTGATGCTTATCTTGGAACTGGTCATCCCAATTCACTAACAGATGGCAATCATTACGCTATGTACGCATTAGAAATTGAACAATTACGTAAAACGTATGCGGGCGGCTTTGAAGCGTTAAAAGGCATCAGTCTACAAGTTAAAAAAGGTGACTTTTACGCGCTTCTTGGACCTAACGGTGCAGGAAAATCAACCACGATCGGCATCATCTCTTCTTTGGTTAATAAGACTTCTGGAGTAGCAAAAGTTTTTGGTTATGACATTGATACTGATTTAGAACTTGCCAAGCAAAACCTTGGTTTAGTGCCTCAAGAATTCAACTTCAACCAATTTGAAACGGTTGAGCAGATCGTCATTCAACAAGCGGGTTACTATGGTGTTTCTAAAATTCTGGCAAAAGAGCGAGCAGAAAAATACCTGAAGAAGCTCGATTTATGGGAGAAGCGCAAAGAGCGTGCTCGTAACTTATCGGGTGGTATGAAGCGTCGCTTGATGATTGCTCGCGCGCTCATGCACGAACCAAAACTGCTGATTTTGGATGAGCCGACGGCTGGGGTGGACATTGAGCTGCGTCGTTCAATGTGGGATTTCCTCAAAGAAATCAATCAGCAGCAAGGGATCACTATCATTCTTACTACGCACTATTTAGAAGAAGCGGAAATGCTGTGTCGCAACATAGGCATTATCAATCGCGGCGAGTTGATTGAAAACACCACCATGAAAGCGTTGCTCAGCAAACTCAGCGTAGAAACCTTTATTCTAGATATCGAGACTGACGGCGAAGTGCCTGAGTTGAATGGTGTCAATCGTCAAAGCTTAATCGATGGCTCATTAGAAATTGAGTTAGATAAAAGCCAAGGTCTCAATGCAGTGTTTGCTCAATTAACGGAACATGGCGTGAAAGTGCTGTCGATGCGCAATAAAGCCAACCGATTAGAAGAACTGTTTGTCAGCATTGTCAGAGAGGGGAGCAAGTAAATGTACCAACTGTATTGGACGGCATTTCGTAGTTTGCTGGGTAAAGAGGTGACGCGCTTCTCGCGTATTTGGGTACAAACTTTGGTGCCTCCAGCGATTACGATGACGCTGTACTTCATCATCTTCGGTAATCTGATCGGTTCTCGAATTGGTGAAATGAGCGGATTTAGCTACATGGAATACATCGTGCCGGGTTTGATCATGATGTCGGTGATCACCAACTCATATTCAAATGTCGCGTCTTCATTCTTTAGTGCAAAACTGCAAAAGAACATCGAAGAGTTGTTGGTTGCACCTGTGCCAAACTACGTCATCATCGCAGGTTATGTCATGGGTGGTGTAACCCGTGGCTTGCTGGTTGGTGCTATTGTGACGTGCGTGTCGCTGCTGTTTGTAGATCTACAGGTTGAGCACTGGGGCATTATTGTGGCGACGGTATTTATGACGTCGGTGGTGTTTGCTCTTGGTGGATTGATCAATGCGGTTTACGCAAAGACGTTTGATGACATCTCAATCATTCCTACGTTTGTCTTAACGCCGCTTACCTATCTTGGCGGTGTGTTTTATTCGATTAGCCTGTTGCCTGAGTTTTGGCAAGGTGTATCGAAAATCAACCCAATTGTTTACATGGTGAATGCATTCCGTTACGGATTTTTAGGCGTATCGGATGTTGGTATCGTGACTTCATTTAGTGTACTGGGTGTGTTTGTTGTGGTGCTGTACGCCATTGCCCACTACTTGGTAACAAAAGGGATTGGGCTACGAAGCTAAGCCATGCTCATAAAGAAAAGAGCAGCGATTTACGCTGCTCTTTTGCATGCACAACAATACATACCCATACAATCTTCCGGTTTTTATCATGATAGGTTTCAATCATTTGTAATAAATGAGTGATCCTATGAATATTGTCCCGCCGCCGCTTTTTTCCTATCAGTTACTCAAGCCCAAATATTGGTCTGTTTGGCTGGCATTTGGAGCTCTAGCAATCATTGTTAATGTACTGCCGTATGTGGTATTACGAATCTTAGGTAGAAGCATCGGTTGCGTTGCGATGCAGTTAATGAAGCGCCGATACAAGATCGCTTTGCGTAATCTTCAGCTATGTTTTCCTGACTATACAGATTGGCAATGCAAGGATGTGGTACGAAAAAACTTTCAATACACGGGAATGGCGCTCATCGAAACTGGTATCGCTTGGTTTTGGCCTGACTGGCGAATTAATCGCATAACTTCTATTGTTGGCAAAGATCGTCTGCTCACAGAGGAAAAGAACGGTCGCGGTGTATTAGTGGTGTGTAGTCACCATTTGAACTTGGAAATAACCGCTCGTATCTTTAGCCAATTTGCCAAAGGCTATGGTGTTTATCGACCAAACTCAAACCCTGCTTATGAATTTATTCAACATCGAGGCCGAACTCGTTTTGGGCATCAAATGATCGATCGAAAAGACGTGAAATCAATGCTCAAAGTTTTGAAAAATGGCCATCGACTTTGGTATTTACCTGATCATGATTATGGTGCCAGTCATTCTGTTTTTGCACCGTTTTTTGCCGTTGAACAAGCTGCGAGCACTGTGGGGTCTAGTGTGCTTATTGACGCAACAAAGTGCGCGGTCATATCAGGTGTCACAGTGAGCAGGAATCATCACTACACGTTGTATATTGGGAAGGATCTCAGTGAGTATTTTGAAAAGCGTAATGCGATGAAAGCGGCAAGTATCTTGAACCAAGAACTCGAAAAAATGATAAGACGCGATATTCCTGCGTGGATGTGGTTGCACAAACGGTTTAAAACACGTCCTGAAGGATTTGATTGCGTCTATACGTAGAACATAAAAAAGGTCGACACAAGGTCGACCTTTTTCTTTTGAGCGTTTGGCTTATTCGGCGTTTGCTGTGGTGCCATCATTAGATTCTGTTTCATCTTTCGATTCCACAACCATATCAACGGTTTGGTTGTCGATAAGACGAGCTTGACCTAAGAATGCCGACATCAGAATTACAGCTTGTGTCGTTTCTGGTGTGATCACTTGCAGAGTACGAGCATCACGAATGAAGATCTCATCAGGCTGAAGACCGGCAGCGCGTAGCTGATCATTTGCATCTTCAATGATGGATGCGTAATCATCGCGGCCACCACGAATGGCACTGCTGATCCAACGCATTGTACGAGCAAGCACTGGCGCACGTTGACGTTCATCCAATGTCAGCAGGCCATTACGTGAACTCATTGCTAAACCGTCCATCTCTCGTACGGTTGGTACACCAATGATTTCAATATCCATTGCTAGGTCATCAACCATCTTGCGGATAACAGCAAGTTGTTGGAAGTCCTTCTCGCCGAAGCATGCTACATCCGGTTGTACGATGTTAAATAGCTTATTCACAATGGTCGTCACGCCACGGAAGTGACCTGGGCGAGACGCGCCTTCTAGAATCGTTGAGAGGCCAGGAACATCGACGAAGGTTTGCTTATCCAGACCTTCTGGGTAGATGATTTCTGGAGTTGGCGTGAATACCACATCGACGCCTTCTGCCGTCAACTTGCTTAAGTCTTCTTCAAGCGTACGTGGGTAGTTATTTAAATCGTCTGCACGATCAAATTGCATCGGGTTTACAAAGATGCTTACGACAACGATATCAGCGTATTCGCGTGCTTTACGCACTAAAGTTAAGTGACCTTCGTGAAGGTTGCCCATTGTAGGGACGAAGGCAATTTTACGACCTTCACGTTTAAAGGTTTTAAGGTGTTCACGAACTGCTGAGATTTCCGCAAAAGTTTGCATGCTTTTATCCTCTAGGCAATGGTATGAGCGTCGTCTGGGAATACACCGTTTGCTACATCTTCAATGTATTTTGCAACGGCTTTGCGCATATCACCTGTTTCAGCAAGGAAGTTTTTGGAGAATTTAGGCATGTAGTTGGCAGAGATGCCGAACATATCATGCATTACAAGAATCTGACCATCCGTTACGTTACCCGCACCGATACCGATGACTGGCACGTCGAGTACTTTAGTAATGCGCTCTGCCAGTTCTGCAGGCACACATTCTAGTAGGACGATTTGAGCGCCTGCTTCTTGTAGCGCTAACGCATCTTTTACCATGCGATCCGCTTTTTCTTGATCGCGACCTTGGATTTTGTAACCACCAAAAATGTTAACAGACTGAGGGGTTAAGCCAAGGTGAGCACAGACTGGCACTGCGCGTTCAGTAAGCATCTTAACGGTATCAACTAGCCAGTCGCCACCTTCGATTTTTACCATGTTTGCGCCTGCGCGCATCAATTTTGCCGCGTTCTCACACGCTTGCTCTGGTGTTGCGTAGCTCATGAATGGCATATCGGCCATTAGCAAGCAATTTGGGCTGCCAGCACGCACACAGCGAGTGTGGTACACGATGTCGTCTACCGTTACTGGTAGCGTATCGTTTTCACCTTGCAATACCATACCAAGTGAATCACCAACTAAAAGAACGGGCATTTCTTGGCTTTCAAAAAGTTGTGCAAAGCTCGCATCGTAAGCGGTTGAAGTAGCAAATTTACGACCTTCTTGCTTCCACTTGATAAGGTCGTTGATGGTCATCTTTTTCATTGTTTTATCCTTACTAGGAGCTGGCTATGACTGCCAAATTCTGAGGCCGTTTCTATCTACTTGTTCCAGTAGTTCAGAGACCTCGGTCCCATCAGGGAGTTGTAAACTTGGTGCAATTTCCGCAAGAGGGTAGAGTACGAATTCGCGCTCTCGCATTCCGTAATGAGGAACAATAAGTCTTTCGGAATTAATCACCTCATTGCCGTAAAGAACGATATCAAGATCCAAGGTTCTTGGTCCCCAACGTTCGTCTTTTCGGACACGCCCTTGCTCTTGCTCAATTGCTTGAGTGCAATCAAGTAGCTCAAGAGGCGTCAAATTTGTTTTGATCGCCACAACCGCATTGATGTAATCCGGCTGATTTTGTGGCCCCATAGGCGTGCTGCTGTATAGCGAAGACGCTTGTACAAACTCAGAGTTTGGTAACGTTTTTAGAGCCTCAATCGCTTGCTGAGCTTGGCTGACAGGATCAGCCAAGTTACTGCCTACCGCAATGTACGCTGTGATCATGATTTCGGCTTACTCTTTTTCTTGCGAAAGGTTTTGCGGCGACGTTGGCCCGATTTTGGTGCTTGACCATCTAGGTCTGCGGCCATCGCTTGGCGCATTTCTCGGCCTGCATTTTGGAAAGTTTCCCACCACTTAGCAAGCTTCAGAGTGTCGCCACCCTCAATTTCACCGCGCATTTCAAGAAAATCAAAGCCAGCTCTAAATTTGTTGAGTTCCATTAGGCGGAACGCACGTTTGCCATTGCGTCGTGGAAGGCGCAATTGCAGCTGCCAAATCTCACGGATGGTCGCAGTATGGCGACGTGGAATTGCGATGGTGCGAACTTGATCATCAAGAATGATGTTGCTCGCTTCCATGATCGCGTCGTAATGACACAAGTTATGTTGATCCATGAGTTTGTCTGCTAGTGCACACAGCGGGTACCACAGCATCGCAGCAAACATAAATGCTGGGTTAATGCGCTTGCCATCTTCAATACGCATGTCTGTGGAATCCAACACAAGATCGAGCATTTGTTCAGTATGCGACGAGTAGTCTTCTGTGAAGTGCTCCGAAATGGCTGGGAACAGCTGTTGGAATAAGTTGTATTCACGTAGCAGGTGGTATGTCTCTAGACCATGGCCTGACTGCAAGAGTTTGAGTGACTCTTCGAAAAGACGAGCGGAAGGAATTTCACGCAGTAGCGGCGCCATCTCTTCGATTGGTGCTGCGGTGTCTTCTTCAATATCAAAGTCCAGTTTCACGGCAAAGCGAACCGCACGCAGCATGCGCACTGGGTCTTCACGGTAGCGTGTTTCTGGATCGCCAATCAGACGAATCAGACGATCTTCTAAATCTTCGATACCGCGCGCGTAGTCGTGGATCGAGTAATCAGCGATGTTGTAGTACATCGAGTTGATCGTAAAGTCACGGCGCTCAGCGTCTTCATCAATGGTGCCGTACACGTTATCGCGTAGCAGCATACCTTCTTTAGATTGCTGAGAGATGTTTTTGTTCTTTTGCTCTTGATGGTGACCGCGGAATGTCGCCACTTCGATGATGTCTCGGCCAAACATAATGTGTGCCAGACGGAAGCGTCGGCCAATCAAGCGGCAGTTTCTAAATAGCTGCTTGATCTGTTCTGGCGTTGCGTTGGTCGCAATATCAAAGTCTTTCGGTTTTTGTCCAAGCAGTAAGTCTCGAACCCCGCCACCCACAAGAAAAGCATCGAAACCAGCACCGTTTAGTCGGTACAGCACTTTCAGTGCGTTGTCACTGATCTGCTTACGCGAAATGTTGTGCTCTTCACGAGTTATTACATTGAGAGCGAGCTCTGGAACTGTGGCAGGTTCGCTTGGTGTATAGTCGTTTGTATTCATGTGCATCTGGCAATAACTGGGTTTAATCCAATCTTGCTTTGGTTAGTTATCTGCGCCTCTAGGGCTGATTTTGCGGCTAATGATAGCCTACACAGTGCCATTTGAGAATCGCGGTGTGATCTCGATCTCTGATGGCAGTTGTTCTAAGCGCCAATTTTCGCAGCCCCAACGAAGAATTTCGTTCATGCTGGCGGCTTTTATTTCTTCAGGCACATCAAAGCCTAAAAACGTCATGGCATGCAATAAAGCTGGCTTAGGGTTTTCGATATCAATAGCTGTCGCGTGATTTTGTTTCGACAATTTGTTGCCGTTGTCATCCATCGCCAATGGTAAATGCAAGTAGCTAACTTCAGGTTGTCCAAGGATTTGGTACAAACTGATTTGGCGTCCTGTTGGTTCAATCAGGTCTGCACCTCGAACCACTTCAGTAACCCCTTGGTCGATGTCGTCCAATACTACCGCAAGATTATAAGCAAATAATCCATCTCGACGTTTAATAATGAAATCTTCATTAACCAATTGCTCTGGAATCTCAATCATTCCATGTTTCTGATCGAGGAAGCGGGCGACGGGTTTGGTCATTTTTAGGCGAATCGCGCCTTCTTTCAAGTTTTTATCTCGGCAAGTTCCCGGATAAAAGCCACCGTGCTCTTTAATTTGCTTGCGAGTGCATTGGCAATAATAGGCGTCACCGTTGTCGAGCCAAGCGTCGATCTGTGCTTGGTAAAGGTCATGACGCTCGCTTTGATACACCACTTCTCCATCCCAATGCAACTGGTAAGCTTTAAGCGCTTCTAGAATCAGTTGCGAAGCGCCGGGCATTTCTCTTGGTGGATCAAGATCTTCAATGCGTACTAACCAAATTCCGTTGTTTGCTTTGGCTTGAAAATAACTGCCAAGCGCAGCAATCAATGAGCCAAAGTGTAATGGGCCAGAAGGGGATGGGGCAAATCGACCTACGTAGCGTGCCATGGGTGTATCTCGAATTTATTAGATGTACAGTTTAGTCATCGTAAGTAACGCTTCAGCTAGGTTTTGTAAACACGAAGTGGCAATAACGTTTTGCCTGCGGTGAGTGTTTGTGGTTCTGAGCGCTTACGTGACTGATATTAGCCAAAACAAAAAGGGAGCCTTAGCTCCCTTCAGTAATCAAATGCGTGGTGATTAACCTTGCATCTGCTTCTCTTTGATTTCTGCAAGTGTTTTACAGTCAATACAAAGGTCTGCAGTTGGACGTGCTTCAAGGCGACGAACGCCAATCTCAACGCCACAAGACTCACAGAAACCAAAATCATCTTCTTTGATTTTGTCTAATGTTTTTTCAATCTTCTTGATCAAACGGCGCTCACGGTCACGATTACGCAGTTCTAGGCTGAACTCTTCCTCTTGAGAGGCGCGGTCAACTGGATCTGGGAAGTTTGCTGCTTCGTCCTGCATGTGGTGAACGGTACGATCTACTTCAGCTCGTAGTTGGTCACGCCAAGCTGTTAAGATTTTCGTAAAGTGTTCAACCTGCGCTGGTGACATGTATTCTTCACCAGGCTTCTCCTGATATGGCTCCACGCCGGCAATGGCTAGGATGCCGATCGTTTTCTTCTTTGCTTCTGGCATACAGCATCTCCTACTTACACCTAGTCAACTGCTACGCAGTCAATTTAAGGCGGGTATCTATAGCAAAAAGAGGCGGTGCAAGCAAACACTGAATCGCAAAGTTGTCGTCAATGTGAAGACGACATCATTTTTTCTCTTAATTGATAAAATCAATAGCGGAAATTAGCTTCATTTCAGTATTGCTCAGTTCGGCTTTATAGCAGAGAACTTCTACTCCGGCGTCTTGTGCTTGTTTGAGTAATAGTGAATATTTCGCGTCTATATGGTGTGCCGCGGATACTTTTTCAATACCTGAATGTAAAACAGTGAATAAAAGTATGGCTCTACTTCCATTTTGTGCCATTTCTGTGAGCTCTCTCAGGTGCTTTTGACCACGAGTCGTGACGGCATCTGGGAAGTATCCTTGTCCAGCAGAGCCTGTCTCATCAAGAAGAGTGACGCTTTTCACTTCTATATAGCACTTTGGCTTGTCGCTTGCGCTGAGCAAGATATCAATTCGACTATTTTCATTGCCATATTTCACTTCAGTTTGAAGTGTGTCATATCCGCAAAGCTCTGAAATGACATTATTTTCAATAGCCTCAACGGCTAATTGGTTGGCGCGGGCAGTATTGATACAAATACGATGCCCTTGCGCGGTTTCACTTAGCTCCCAGCTGTTGGGGTATTTGCGTTTTGGGTTGTCGGACGTTGAAAACCAAACTTTATTACCGGGTGTCGCGCAACCTGTCATCGCACCGGTGTTCGCACAGTGGATGGTGCGCAGCTCACCATTATCAAATTCGATATCAGCAAGGAAGCGTTTGTAGCGTTTAAGTAGAGTGGCTGACTCTAAAGCGGGTTTGAATTGCATTTGCTTATTTAGACGGGAATGTTTTTATGTACAATGTTGCCACCATTACACCACAAGGTATTTCCTTTGTCACAATTGCCGATTGAAGCCGTGATGCCCCAGCTACTTACGGCGGTCAAACATCAACATCAGGTTATTTTAAAAGCCGCGCCTGGTGCGGGTAAATCGACGTACTTCCCTTTACAACTTATCCAGAACCAAGTGGTGACTGGGAAAGTCATCATGCTTGAACCAAGACGATTAGCCGCGCGCAATATCGCGAGATATTTGGCCGAGCAACTTGGCGAGCAAGTTGGCCAGCGAGTTGGGTATCGCGTTCGTGGCGAGACAAAGGTAAGTGCTTCTACTCAGTTAGAAATTGTGACTGAAGGAGTCATGACTCGCATGATCCAAAATGACCCTGAGCTAGATGGCGTCGATTTGCTGATTTTTGATGAGTTCCATGAGCGCAGTATTCATGCCGATACGGCTTTGGCGCTTAGCTTGGAAGTTCAAGAAGCATTGCGAGACGATCTTAAGCTGGTGGTGATGTCGGCAACGTTGGATCAAGAAGCGTTGCAATCTTTACTGCCGGAAGCTTGTTATATTGAATCAGAAGGGCGCAGCTTTGCTGTGGAAACTCGCTATGTTCCGCTTACTGCCAACGATCATCTTTCAACGGTAATGGCAAAAAATATAGAGAGTTTGATGAATAAAGAGTCAGGCTCTCTGCTTGCGTTTCTTCCCGGTGTGGCGGCCATTAAGCAAGTGCAAGGGCGTTTATCGCACTTACCGGACGATGTTGAAGTATGCCCGTTGTATGGTCAGTTGAGCTTTACTGAGCAACAGAAAGCCATCTCTCCTGCAGAAAAAGGTAAGCGCAAAGTCGTATTGGCAACCAACATTGCGGAAACCTCTCTGACAATTGAAGGCATTCGCCTTGTGGTGGATTCTGGTTTGGAGCGCGTTGCGCGTTTTGACTTGAAAAATGGCCTTACACGATTGGAGCAAACGCGTATAGCTCAATCGTCAGCCATCCAGCGAGCTGGTCGTGCTGGGCGAATTGAAGAGGGGATTTGCGTTCGCCTCTATTCAGAAAGCCAACTCAAGCAACAGCCACAAGTGCCACAACCTGAGATTTTGCATTCCGATCTTGCGAGCTTGGTAATGGAGCTGGCGTTTTGGGGGACGACCGATATTCATGAGCTAAAATGGCTCGATATTCCTTCTGCTGCCGCGCTGCAACAAGCTAAGCAGTTGTTGTTTTCATTAGGGCTTATTACCGAGCAAGGACAACTGACTGCGGAAGGAAAGCAGGCTCATGACTTGGGGGTAGAACCTCGCGCGGCAGCGATGTTAATTAAATCGCAATTCCACAGCGATAAGATGGTAAACGTCGCTTTGGCGGCGGTCGCCCTAATTGAAGAGCCAGAGCGTAATGTAACGAATATCGCACATAGCTTGCATCGTTGGTTGTCCGGTTCTCATCCGAAAAAATCGTTGTTATTGAAGCGCGCACAATCTCTTGCGCATAAACTCGATACCACGTTTAGCCTTAGAGAAGTGGATGAAGATGCATTACCGTTGGTGTTGAGCTTGGCGTTTCTCGACAGGATCGCTCAGCAACGCGCCAATCAATTTGGTCGCTTTGCACTAGCGAATGGTCATGGTGCAGAATGTCGTCCTGACGATATGTTAGGCGGCTGTGAGTACTTGGTCGCGATTGATCTGATGCGGTCTCATTCCAATTCGAGCCAAATACATTTAGCGTGTGAATTGGACGTCAATATATTGCAAACGACTTTTGATTCGCTATTTTCTACTAAAGAAGTAGTGGATTGGGATGAAAAGAAAGGGCGTTTAGTGGCCGAGAAACAACGAAAACTCGGTCAATTGGTGATTGAAAGGGTGTCATTACCTAATCCGGGTAAAGAAAAAATGACACAAGCTTTACTCACTTATGTCCGCCGTCAGGGCTTAAGCAGTCTAAACTGGACGCCGGCAGCGGAAAGCCTGCTTGAACGTATTCGCTGTGCGGTGGATTGGTTACCTGAGCAAGCATGGCCAATGTTTGATGAAGCCAGTTTGTTGGATTCATTAGAAGAATGGTTAGAACCGTACATGACGTCGGTCGCTTCGGTGAAAGATCTGAGCAAGATAAACTTGGTCGAAGCGCTTAATGCTCGATTAGGCTGGCCACTCAATCAACACTTGGATGAATGGTTGCCAGAACATTATCAGTTACCGACTGGGACTAAAAAGCGCATTCGCTATCAACATGGGCATGAGCCCGTATTGTCAGTGCGAATGCAAGAAGTGTTTGGGGAAAGTACGTCGCCAACGGTGGCCATTGGCCGCAAGCGTTTGGTGCTTGAACTACTTTCTCCCGCACAACGTCCACTGCAAGTGACGTCAGACTTGGCGGCTTTCTGGAATGGAAGCTACAAAGACGTTCAAAAAGAGATGAAAGGGCGCTACCCAAAACACGTTTGGCCAGATGACCCGGCAAACCACGTAGCGACAACGAAAACGAAAAGACAATTGAATAATGACTGACAGTAAGAAGCCAAGCGCTAAGAAAGCGCCTGCGAAGAAAAGTACAACCAGCAAAGGCACCACAAAACGCCCTCGTCGCACGCCGAGTAAAAAGCCAACCAACGAGAAACGTTCTTGGCTCAAAGTGTTGTGGTCTTTCAGCTGGAAAGCCGGCGTTGCTCTTGCCGCGGTGTTGCTGTTTGTTGGTATTTACCTAGATAGTGTGGTTAAAGAACGCTTTGATGGGCAGCTATTCGAATTGCCTACCGTTGTGTACGCGCGCATTTTGAACCTCAATCCAGGTGAAAATATTACCATTCAAGAGCTTCGCAACGAATTAGATGTACTGAACTACCGCAAGGTAAGTCAGCCTCGTTACCCTGGTGAGTATTCTTCTTCTTCGACTCGCGTTGAACTGATTCGCCGTCCTTTTGAATTTGCTGATGGCCCAGAACCGGATCGCCACGTCATGCTGCATTTCTCAGACAGCGGTTTACAGCGTATTCAATCTTTAGAGTCAAAAGGCGATCTAGGCTACTTGCGCCTTGAGCCAAAGATGCTGGGGATGCTTGAAAAAGATCGTGATGAGCAACGTCTGTTCTTACGTCGTGACCAATTCCCTGAAATTTTAGTTGATGCCTTGTTGGCGACAGAAGACCGAGACTTCTATCAGCATGATGGTGTTTCACCATTGGCTATTGCCCGTGCTTTAGTGGCGAACATCAAAGCGGGTCGCACCGTTCAAGGTGGCAGTACCTTAACGCAGCAGCTAGCGAAAAACTTATTTCTAACCCGTGATAAAACGCTGTGGCGTAAGGTGCGCGAAGCTTATATTGCGCTTATTCTTGATTACCGTTACAGCAAAGACCGCATTTTAGAAGCCTACCTCAATGAAGTGTATTTGGGTCAAAGTGGCGGCGAAGCGATCCACGGTTTTGGCTTAGCATCACGCTACTACTTTGGGCAGCCAATCCAAGAGTTGCGAATTGATCAACTTGCGATGCTGGTGGGCATGGTGAAAGGACCGTCGTACTACAATCCTGTTCGCTATCCTGAGCGCACCAAAGAGCGTCGAGACTTGGTGCTTCGATTGCTGATGCAACAAAACATGCTCACATCGCAGCAATATGAACAAGCTGTGAGTCGACCTCTTGATACACAAAGCAAACCACGTATTGCGAGCCGTCAGCCTGCATACTTCCAGCAATTGAATATCGAGCTGAAAGAGAAGGTCGGTGATCGCTTCAAGGCTGAAACTGGTCTGCGCGTGTTTACGTCTCTTGATCCTGTCTCCCAAAGTAAAATGGAGCAGGCGATCGCGAAGAAAATACCGGATTTAGCGAAGCGAGGCGGTAAAGAACTCGAAGCTGCTGCCGTGGCTGTTGATCGCCACAGTGGTGAAATTCGTGCCATGGTTGGTGGTAAACGCGTGGGTTATGAAGGCTTTAACCGTGCGCTTAATGCTAGTCGTCCAATTGGTTCGTTGGTCAAGCCGGCAATTTACCTGACCGCGCTTGAACAGCCAGACAAATACAATTTGGGGACGACGCTGCACGACACCCCTCTAAGTTTGAAAGGTAGCAAAGGCTCGGTATGGACTCCGCGTAACTACGACCGTAAATATCGTGGTGATGTGCCACTTTACCTTGCGCTTGCGAAGTCATTGAATGTACCAACGGTAAGGTTGGGGATGGAGCTTGGTATTCCTGAAGTATCTGGCACACTTGAACGCTTAGGCGTCAACAAAGATGAGATTCGTCCTGTGCCTTCTATGTTCTTGGGCTCGTTTTCATTGACGCCATTTGAAGTGGCGCAAATGTACCAAACACTGACTAACTCGGGTAAACGTGCTAAGTTGACCGCGCTTCGTTCCGTCATCGATATGGACGGTAACGTGCTTTATCAATCGTTGCCTCGCTCCTCTCGCGCGGTTGATGAACAAGCGGCTTGGCTAACGACTTACGCGATGAAACAAGGTGTCGCACAAGGTACGGGCCGCTACCTTCAAAGCCAATTCGCTTGGGCTGCGTTGGCGGGTAAAACGGGCACCAGTAACGATACTCGTGATAGCTGGTTTGTCGGGATTGATGGTCGTGAAGTGACGACCATTTGGCTAGGCCGTGATGACAACAAGCCAATCAACCTTACGGGGTCAAGCGGTGCATTGCGTGTTTACGCGGAATACTTGGCGCAGCGAATTCCTGAGCGTTTGGAGCTGCCTTGGCCTAAAGAAGTGACGACGCTTGGCTTTAAACCGACCTCCAACGGTGGTTTAGAGATGAATTGTCGCAGCGATTACAAACTTCCAGTATGGGATAAAACGGGTCAAATCAAACAACAGTGTGAGAAAAAATCTAACTGGTTGAATAGTTTGTTTGATTGGTAGGATCTCCAAATCAACAACATGGACTTGTTTCACTGGTCAATTCTTAGTACATATTAGTGATCAAGTATTCAGTAAAGGAAGAAGTGGATGTTCAAAACGCTGTCATCAAGCCCGATGTCGCGCTATTTCGCGTTGTGGGTAAGTTTGTTTTTGATAGCCACTCCTTCTGTTGCTCAAGTCAAAAATGAGGATACTCCGACTCGTCCTAAAGTCGCGGTTGTTCTCGCTGGTGGCGGCGCAAAAGGCGCTGCCCACATTGGTGTACTCAAGGCGCTAGAAGAAATGCACATTCCTGTCGATATCATCACAGGGACAAGCATGGGAGCTTATGTTGGCGGTTTGTACGCGACAGGCATGAGCGCCGATGAAATCGAAAGTTTTATCTATTCTGTTGATTGGAACAGTGGTTATCGTGATCGCGTCGATCGCAGTCAGCGTCGTGTTCGTGACAAAGAATATGAAGACCGCTATCAAATCACGACCGATCTTGGTTTACGGTTCGGCGAAGTTCGTGCACCAACTGGTGTGGTTCAAGGGCAAAACATGTTGCGTGTGTTGCGCGAGACCACAGGTAACCTCGGACGTTTTGAGTCCTTTGATGAGCTTGCCATTCCTTACCGTTCCGTCGCGACAGATATTTTAGAACTGGACGAAGTGGTGATCGGCAACGGTTACTTAGTTGATGCCATGATGGCCAGTATGTCTGTACCCGGCGCACTCCCTCCGTATAAGTTAAATGGCCACATGCTTGTTGATGGTGGCGTGGTCAACAACATGCCAGTGGATGTTGCGCGTGCGATGGGCGCGGATGTGGTTATCGCGGTAGACATCAGTACCGACTACAAAACCGAAGATGATTTTACTGGGCTGTTTACCGTTGCAGACCAACTCTCCAACTATCTGGTGCGTCGCAGTACCCAGCAGCAAGTCGAAACCCTGCAAGAACACGATGTTTACATTCGTCCCAATGTCGGCCAAATGGAAACCGTTGAGTTCGACAAAATGCCTTGGGCTTTTCAATCTGGTTATGACATCACCAAAGAAATGAAGTCGAAGCTAGCGGGACTGCGTTTATCAAACGCGGAGTATCAAAAGTACATCGACCATAAGCAGGAAGTTCGCAAAAAGCTCGTTTATGGTGACGATCGCGTAGTGGATGAGATTGTGATTGTAAACAATACCCACTATAGCGATGTTTTGTTGACCAACCGTTTGGAACTGGAAACTGGCCGTAAAATCGAAACGGCTGAAATCGAAAAAGCGGTAGAAAACCTCTATGCATTGGACCGATTTGAGTTAATTACTTATCACTTTGAAGAAGTCGATGGTTCGAATTTATTGGTGTTTGACGTTAACGAAAAATCTTGGGGCCCAAACTACCTCAACTTCCGTTTCTTCCTTGAAGATGACTTTGATACCGACAGCCAATACGGCATAGGGATGTCGACTAACTTTACCAACTTAAACTCTCACGGTGCTGAAATGGCACTCAACGTTGAGATGGGCACAGATAAGCTCATTGAGGCGGAGCTGTATTCTCCGGTCCTGTCGAGCCAAGAGTTTTTTGTTGCTGGTAAGGTGGCGTACAGCAGTGAAGGGCGAAACTTGCCAGTCAGTGATGATGACTCGAGTTTAAGTTCGGTGAACGATTTTTTGCCAGTGTCTTATACCGAGTTTGTTTCCGAGATAGCGATTGGCATTCAGCCTACGTTGTGGCAAGAGTTGAGATTGGGCGGTCGATACTCTTCGGGTAGCATTGAGTTATCGACATTGGCGTCTGTAGGCAATCTAGATTTTGAGCGAAGAGGCTTGTTTGCCAATTACCGCTTAGACACCCTCGATGATTTTGCTTTTCCTACGCGAGGTTTGTTGGTCGACCTAGAATATTTGGTTTCTCACGATACCAGCCCTGAAGAGATAGGTCAGTCCAAGCCTAAAGATATTGTGGAAGATACAGTGTATGAAATTGACGCTCGATTTAAGGGGGCAATGAGCTATCAGCGTCATACTTTAGTCGGACAAGCAGAATACAGCTTTGTGCAAAGTAAAAACTCGTCGATAACGCTGGACCCTCGTGAGTTAGGGGGCTTTTTGCATTTGTCAGGCATACCGAGAAACAGCTTGATTGGGCAAAACTTATTCTTCAGCAGTTTGGTATATCGCTACAAATGGTTCGACAATGATTTTGGATTGTTTGAAGCGCCAGTTTATGTAGGCGCGTCGCTAGAACATGGCGGTACATGGTCAGACAACGATCTGAAATTGAATGAAGCACCATTGTATAACGCCGCATCAATTTTCTTTGGTGTGGACTCGCCAATTGGACCTATTATGTTGGCATACGGTCGTACGGAGCAGGATATGGAAGCTGTGTATTTGATCGTAGGAACGTCGTTTAAATAATCGGGTTGTAGAAAGCAAAACCTTGGCATATTTGGTCAAAATTAGCAGGACTTTAGTCGTAAGTTGCTATGTTGGTCAAAATGATAAGATTTTAATTTAAGGTTAAATTTGCTATTCTTTTGCCCACAGTTTGGCCTCTACGGCGCTGTTTCTCAATCAGAATTGAATGAAAACAAGGGCAATGGAGAGCCAAGTTTCCAAGGATGTTCACTCCTTTACTTTAACAATAGTAATAATAGAGGAGGAACCGCAATGAGAGGAAAAAGTCGTGCTTGAAGCCTACCGTAAACACGTCGAAGAGCGTGCTGCCGAAGGAGTTGTTCCTAAACCGCTAGACGCAGAGCAAGTTGCTGGACTTGTAGAACTTCTGAAAAATCCCCCGCAAGGTGAAGAAGAGTTCATTCTTGACCTACTAGAAAACCGTATTCCACCAGGTGTAGATGAAGCTGCTTATGTTAAAGCTGGTTTCCTGACTGCAGTAGCAAAAGGTGAAGTGTCTTCACCGCTTGTAAGCCGAGAAAAAGCGGCTGAGCTACTGGGTACAATGCAAGGCGGTTACAACATTGCACCGTTAGTTGAGCTACTAGACGATGAAGCCTTGGCTGAAATCGCTGTGAAAGCTCTGTCTCATACGCTACTGATGTTTGATGCTTTCTATGATGTAGAAGAGAAAGCAAAAGCAGGCAATGCTCATGCACAAAAAGTGCTTCAATCTTGGGCGGATGCTGAATGGTTCCTATCTAAGCCTAAGCTTGAAGAAAAAATCACGCTGACTGTCTTTAAAGTGACAGGTGAAACGAACACGGATGATCTTTCTCCAGCTCCTGATGCATGGTCTCGCCCTGATATTCCAGTACACGCGCTTGCGATGCTGAAAAACGAACGTGAGGGTATTAACCCTGACCAGCCAGGCACCATCGGTCCAATCAAACAAATCGAAGAGCTAAAATCAAAAGGTCACCAGCTAGTGTATGTTGGTGATGTTGTTGGTACTGGTTCTTCTCGTAAATCTGCAACTAACTCAGTGCTATGGTTCATGGGCGATGATATCCCTTACGTACCTAACAAACGCGCTGGTGGTTACGTGCTTGGCGGTAAAATTGCACCTATCTTCTTCAACACAATGGAAGATGCGGGCGCGCTGCCTATCGAAGTTGATGTAACAAAGTTGAATATGGGTGACGTTATCGACGTTTACCCATACGAAGGCAAAGTATGTAACCACGAAACAGGTGAAGTACTTGCTGAGTTTTCTCTAAAAACAGACGTGCTGATTGATGAAGTACGTGCTGGCGGTCGTATCCCACTGATCATCGGTCGTGGTTTAACAGATAAAGCGCGCCAAGCTCTAGGTCTTGAGTCTTCTGATGTATTCCGTAAACCTGGTGAAGTTGCTGATTCTGGCAAGGGTTACACGCTCGCACAGAAAATGGTTGGTAAAGCATGTGGTGTAGCAGGTGTTCGTCCGGGCACTTACTGTGAGCCTAAGATGACAACTGTAGGTTCTCAAGATACAACGGGTCCTATGACGCGTGATGAGCTTAAAGACCTTGCGTGTCTTGGCTTCTCAGCAGACCTAGTTATGCAGTCGTTCTGTCACACATCTGCGTACCCTAAACCAGTTGACGTGAATACTCACCATACACTTCCTGATTTCATCATGAACCGTGGCGGTGTTTCTCTACGTCCAGGCGATGGCATTATCCACTCGTGGCTAAACCGTATGCTACTGCCAGATACTGTCGGTACTGGTGGCGACTCGCATACTCGTTTCCCGCTAGGTATTTCATTCCCAGCTGGTTCTGGTCTGGTTGCATTCGCAGCGGCAACAGGCGTTATGCCATTGGATATGCCTGAATCAATTTTGGTTCGCTTTAAAGGCAAGATGCAACCGGGTATCACACTTCGTGACCTAGTTCATGCCATCCCTTACTACGCGATTCAACAAGGTCTACTGACTGTTGAAAAAGCCGGTAAAGTGAATGAATTCTCTGGCCGTATCCTTGAGATTGAAGGTCTAGAAACACTAACGGTTGAGCAAGCATTCGAACTGTCTGATGCATCAGCTGAGCGTTCTGCTGCGGGTTGTACCGTTAAGTTATCTCAAGAATCAATCGAAGAGTACCTAAACTCGAACATCGTGATGCTTAAGTGGATGATCTCGGAAGGCTACGGTGACCGCCGTACAATCGAGCGTCGTATCACTGCGATGGAAGAGTGGTTGGCGAAACCTGAATTGATGTCAGCGGACTCAGATGCGGAATACGCGCATGTGATTGAAATCGACATGGCCGAAATCCATGAGCCAGTACTGTGTGCACCAAACGATCCAGATGATGCTCGTTTGCTATCTGAAGTACAAGGCACTGCGATTGATGAAGTGTTCATCGGTTCTTGTATGACGAACATTGGTCACTTCCGTGCTGCAGGTAAATTGCTTGATAAATTCAATGGTCAGTTAGCGACGCGCCTTTGGGTAGCGCCACCAACGAAGATGGATAAAGACCAACTGACAGAAGAAGGCTACTACGGCATCTTCGGACGTGCAGGGGTTCGTATTGAAACTCCAGGATGTTCACTATGTATGGGCAACCAAGCACGCGTTGCTGACAAATCGACAGTCATGTCTACGTCTACGCGTAACTTCCCGAACCGTCTAGGTACTGGCGCGAATGTTTACCTATCTTCTGCGGAGTTAGCGGCAGTAGGTGCAATCCTAGGTAAGATTCCAACCAAAGAAGAATACCTAGAATACGCGAAGCAAATCGACGCTACGGCAACAGATACTTACCGCTACTTGAACTTCCATAAAATGGAACAGTACACCAAGAAAGCTGATGAAGTTATCTTCCAAGAGCCGGCATAAGCAAAGCTAAAAGACGAAAAGCACCTCACTTGAGGTGCTTTTTTTATGGACGTAATTCGTTATACTCCGCACCAAATTGATACGAAAAGGCAACCTCGATGGAATTTGAATTCATCCGTAATACGTTGATGGGCGAGTACTACGTAAAATGCAGCATGGGGCATGAGATCGTAGGGCGCTGGTTACAAGAAGAAATCGGGAAAGATCCAGCGAAGATTGCTCAAGTAGAAGCTTTAATTGATAAGGCGTTTTCTCTTCCTTCTCAAGAGCATACTTTAACAGGCACTGAGATCAGCTTGATGATTCAAGGGGATGAAGTTCTGGTGCAGGAGAACGCTCTATCGCACGATTACGATGTAGAGATGGACAGTGAGTTCGATTTCTATGATGCAGAGAGTACAGCAAGCTGCGGCATTGAAGACTTTGTTGCACTGATTGATCAATGGAAAGACTTTTTGAACATTTAATGCACAGTTTTGGGTAATCCCATCGGGATTGCTTTATATTTGTGAAAAAGGCGCACCATATCGGTGCGCCTTTTTTGTTTATAAACCTGTAAATTACTATAAGTACATTTAATTCAATAACTTAAAAACTTGGCACGTAGATTGGATTATTAGAAGTGTTTCAGGATGAAAGCTTCGGAGAGAATTGCATGAAAATAATCAACGCCATTATTAAGCCGTTTAAGTTAGACGATGTTCGCGAAGCATTGGCTGATGTCGGTATCGAAGGGATGACAGTATCAGAGGTGAAAGGCTTTGGTCGCCAGAAGGGCCACACTGAGTTGTACCGCGGTGCGGAGTACCAAGTGGACTTTCTACCGAAGGTCAAAATAGAAATTGCGACACATGCAGACAATGTTGATCGCGTTGTAGAGGCGATCACAAAAGCGGCGCAGACCGGAAAAATTGGCGACGGTAAGATTTTTGTGTACGACCTGAACCAAGCGGTGCGCATCCGTACGGGTGAAATGGACGCAGAAGCACTTTAAGTATTCAAGGGATTGGAGACACTATTATGGAATTAGCAACAACAGTAACCGAGTTACGTTACGCACTCGACACCTTTTTCTTCCTCATTTCCGGTGCGTTGGTAATGTGGATGGCAGCAGGTTTTGCCATGTTAGAAGCGGGTCTAGTGCGTTCTAAGAACACAACTGAGATTCTAACCAAAAACTTTTGTTTGTACGCGATAGCGTGTACCACTTACCTTGTTATTGGTTACAACATTATGTACGTCGATAACGGAGAAGGCGGTTGGTTACCATCGTTCGGTGGGTTGATTGGTACCCAGAGTGAAGGCGCAGACCATTCTCTTGAATCCGACTTTTTCTTCCAAGTGGTATTTGTTGCAACAGCGATGTCTGTTGTTTCGGGGGCCGTTGCAGAGCGCATGAAGCTTTGGTCATTCTTGCTGTTCTCAGCTGTTTTGACCGCGTTCATTTACCCAATGGAAGGCTACTGGACATGGGGCGGTGGCTTCTTATCTGAAGCTGGCTTTAGCGACTTCGCGGGTTCAGGTATTGTTCATATGGCAGGTGCATCTGCGGCGCTCGCTGGCGTGTTACTGCTTGGTGCTCGTAAAGGTAAATACGGTAAAAACGGTGAAATCTACCCAATTCCTGGCTCGAACATGCCATTAGCAACACTGGGTACGTTTATTCTTTGGTTCGGCTGGTTTGGCTTCAATGGCGGTTCTCAATTGATGGTTTCAGACTTTGAAAACGCAACGGCGGTTGGTCAAATCTTCCTTAACACGAACGCGGCTGCGGCTGCGGGTTCGATTGCTGCATTGTTTGTGTGTAAAACCACTTGGGGTAAAGCAGATTTAACCATGATCCTTAACGGTGCGCTGGCTGGTTTGGTAGCTATCACGGCAGACCCACTATCACCATCACCTTTGTATGCTGTAGCAATCGGTGCGGTATCGGGTGCGCTAGTGGTATTTAGCATCATCGGTCTCGATAAACTGAAGATTGACGATCCTGTAGGTGCAATTTCAGTTCACGGTGTTTGTGGTTTCTTCGGTCTAATGGTTGTTCCTCTAAGCAACGGTGAAGCAACGTTTGGTGCGCAGCTTCTTGGTGCCGCAGTGATCTTTGCTTGGGTATTTGGTGCAAGCCTAGTGGTTTGGGCGATTCTTAAAGCTACGGTTGGTATTCGAGTTACGGAAGAGGAAGAAATGGAAGGTATGGACATGCACGATTGTGGTGTTGGTGCTTACCCTGAATTCGTAACTGTGAAGTAAATATGCCTTGTAATAAATAGTTACATTCTCGGTATGTAAAAACCTGCTCCGATGAGCAGGTTTTTTTATTTTGGTCGTTGTTTTCTTATTGAACATACATATAATAACGCAACTGATAAACGTTATCATTAGCATGGTAAAGGATTAAACAATGAAAAAACTGCTAACTCTTTCAGCACTGACTTGCGCAACTCTAGCTCCAACAGCAATGGCAGCTGAAGAAGTGAACGTCTACTCTTACCGTCAACCTTTTCTAGTTGAACCAATGTTCAACGAGTTCACTAAAGAAACTGGCATCAAAGTAAACGTTAAATTTGCGAAGGAAGGTCTAGCAGAGAAACTAGCTCAGGAAGGCGAATACAGCCCAGCGGACGTTGTCCTGACTACTGATATCAGCCGTCTAGCAGAACTGACAAACAAAGGTCTAGTTCAGAAAGTTGATAGCAAGATCATTGAAGAAAATGTACCAGCTCAGTACCAAGACAAAGAGAATGAGTGGTTTGCACTTACGCTACGTACTCGCAGTGTTTACTCTTCTCGCGACCGTGTTGGCAAACTAGGTGCGGACTTTAACTATGCTGATCTAGCCAAACCAGAATACAAAGGTAAGATTTGTACTCGCAGCGGCAAGCACCCATACAACGTATCTCTTGTTTCTTCGATGATCGCTCACTACGGCGAAGCAGAAACGAAAGAATGGTTGGAAGGCGTAAAAGCGAACCTTGCTCGTAAACCTCAAGGTAACGACCGTGCACAAGTAAAAGCGATTAAAGAAGGTCTATGTGATGTTTCTTTGGGTAACAGCTACTACCTAGGCAAAATGGTTAACGACAAAGAGCAAAAAGCTTGGGCTGATGCGGTTTACATCAATTTCCCGAATCAAGAAACAACAGGCACGCACGTGAACATCTCTGGTATGGCGATGGCGAAATACGCTCCAAACCGAGATAACGCGCTTAAGCTAATGGAATTCTTGACTGGCGAAACCGCTCAGAAGATGTACGCAGAAGTGAACTACGAGTACCCAGTAAAAGAAGGCGTTAAGCGTTCTGAACTTGTGGAATCTTGGGGCGACTTTAAAGCAGACACGCTTTCTCTAGATGATATCGCTTCTCACCATGAAGCAGCGATTAAGCTACTAGATGAAGTGAAATTTGACCTTTAATTCCTTGTGGGGGTATAACTATACCCCCATTTGATTAAAGGATATGAGATGTATTTGCACCAGCATTTGTATTTCATAAAGCCTTGCAGTAATTAGGCAATGAAAGATAGACATTCTCTATGGAAAACCAGTAGTGGAGCGATAACTCTGTTACTGGTTTTGCCGATCTTAGCGATCTTCTACACCGCAATTGGTGAAACGGATAACCTGTTTACACATTTGATGTCGACGGTGATGCCAACCTATATCTATAACACCGTCGTCTTAACGATTGGGGTTATGGGCCTGTCTCTTATTTTCGGTATTCCAAGCGCTTGGTTAATGGCAATGTGTAAGTTGCCAACGGAAAAGTGGTTACAGTGGGCGCTTGTATTGCCATTGGCAATGCCGGGTTACATTATTGGCTACATATTTACGGATTGGTTCGACTTTGCTGGCCCAATTCAAATATTCCTGCGTGATGTCACCGGGTGGGGACCTGGCGAGTATTGGTTCCCTGATATTCGAACCTTACCGGGGGCGACCTTTGTCCTGTCTCTAGTGTTGTACCCTTACGTGTATCTACTGTGCCGCGCGGCGTTTATGGAACAAAATGTTTCACTGCTGCAAAGTGCCCGCTTGCTGAAATGCTCACCTTGGGAGAGCTTTTGGCGTATTTCGATGCCTTTGGTGCGACCTTCTATTGCCGTGGGTTTGTCGCTGGTGGCGATGGAAACCATCGGGGACTTCGGCACTGTCAGCTATTTCGCCGTTAACACATTAACGACAGCGGTTTACGACACATGGCTTGGTTATTCTAACCTTAACGCGGCCGCTAAAATTTCCGCAATTATGCTGTTGATTGTTGTGCTGCTACTCAGTACAGAACGCTATAGCCGCAGAAAGCAGAAACTATTCCAAAGCCAATTTAACAGCCATGAAGATTTTCGTTACGAGTTAAGTGGCTGGAAAAAATGGGCGGCACTGGTGTGGTGTTGGGGGCTGGTTGCTGTGGCGTTCATTTTGCCATTACTTCAGTTGATCGATTACTCAATTACTTACTTTGAGCAAAGCTGGACACCAGAATTCCGTGAGTATGCGTGGAACAGTCTTGTTGTGTCTGTCATTGCTGCGATCATCGGCGTGGCTGTTGCTCTTATTGTTAACTTTACCCACCGAGTCAATGGCAAACGTGAAAGCCTTGCTTTTATGCGTCTTTCCTCAATGGGCTACGCAGTACCTGGAACGGTATTGGCGATCGGCGTGATGGTTGCCGTGCTGTTTATGGACTATCGCGTAAACGATATTGCGAAGGCGATGGAATGGGGTAGACCGGGGCTGATTTTCTCAGGCTCAATGTTTGCGTTGATCTTTGCGATGGTGGTGCGTTTCTCTGCTGTTGCGATTGGTAGTATCGAAAGTAATCTAAATAAAATTTCTCCATCGTTAGATATGGCGTCACGCACGATGGGATGTACGCCTAATACGATGCTGTGGCGAGTGCACTTCCCACTGGTAAAACGTGGTGCACTGATTGCGGCATTGTTGGTGTTTATTGAGTCGATGAAAGAGCTCAATGCCTCTCTGCTTCTGCGTCCATTCAATTTTGAAACACTGGCAACATACGTATATAACTTTGCCTCGGATGAGCATTTAGAATTGGCAGCTCTGCCTGCTGTATTGTTGGTTCTTGTTGGGTTGATCCCGCTTGTTGTTGTTAACCGTTCACTGGAGCAAAATCACTGATGAGCTGCGCACTATCAATTAAAAACCTAACTTGCCAATACGATGCTCAAACTGTTTTAGAGTCTTTGTCGCTTGAAGTAGAACAGGGGCAAATCGTTTGTCTTTTAGGGGCGAGTGGTTGTGGCAAAACGACATTGTTGAAAGCGATTGCTGGTTTGCTGCCTCTTACTTCTGGTCAAATGAGCTTAAATTGTCAGACGATTGATGATGGTGAAAATTGGTTGCCGCCAGAAGAGCGCAATATCGGAATGATCTTCCAAGATTATGCACTATTTCCTCATCTGACAGTTGCGCAAAATATAGCCTTTGGCTTGAAGCATCAATCTGCACAAGAAAAGCGCGCGAAAGTCGATGAAATGCTAGAACTCGTGCACCTTCAAGGTTACGCCGATCGTTATCCACATCAGCTTTCTGGTGGGCAACAGCAGCGCGTTGCGATTGCTCGTTCTCTGGCTTACAGCCCTGATTTACTGCTTTTGGATGAACCGTTTTCCAACATTGATACTCAGGTTCGTCACGAGTTAATCAGCGAGATCCGTAAGATTTTTAAGGCACAAGGCGTTACAGCGATTTTCGTGACTCACAGTCGTGAAGAAGCATTTGCGTTTGCCGACAAGATGGCGGTGATGAACCACGGTGTTATTGAGCAATACGGCACGGCTTCAGAACTCTACTACCAACCTTCGAGCAAGTTTGTTGCAGACTTCTTAGGTGGTGGTAGCTACCTAGCCGCAACGCGCATTTCAGATACGGAATACGAAACTCATATTGGTGTAGTTGAGGCGAGTGCGCAGCAAGAGATTCAAATGCAATCTGCTTGTTCATTACTACTGCGACCACAACATGTCCAAATTCAATCGGATGAAGACAGTGCGGTCACTGTGCTTGAGCAGCACTTCATGGGTGATCATTGTCGTTATGTGATTGATGCTAATGGTGATCGTCTACTGGCTATCGCATCACAGCCGCTTCATATCGGTGAGCGCGTTGCTGTGAAGATCGAAACTCAAGGCGTGCTAGCGTTCGCTTAATGTCTCTGCATACGGGATTACGAATCCATTCTCGATTTGTAGATACAAAAAAGCCCGGCAGTGATGCCGGGCAAGTGCTCTTCTCCTGTTGATGAGCGCCTTTTCAGACAGCGTCGACTCTCATCATTGTGCTCGAAGCGGGCACAAGGTCAGTTATAGAGACAAGAAGTCTTTAAACTGTTGAAGAACACGTTCCGCAGTGTCCTTATCTTGCATTTCTGCAAAAATACGTAGTAATGGCTCTGTACCAGAGAAGCGCGCGATGATCCAACCGCCGTTCTTGAAGTAGACTTTCGCGCCATCTTCGTAGCTGACTTTTTCAATATCGAACTCAAACTCAGGCAGTTGTTTTTCAACATATATCTTGTTGAATAGGACTTCTTTTTGCGCTGGTTTGAATTTGCAATCACCTTCTGCCATGTACGCGTAGCCGTACTTGCCATAGATTTCATCCAGTAGTTCAGACAACTTTTTGCCCGTTACCGAGATCATTTCAACCAGTAAGCTTGATGCGAACACACCATCTTTACCTTTGATATGACCGCGAATAGTTAAACCACCAGAGCTTTCTCCACCAATCAGTGAGTCATCGGCTTCCATTTGCGAGCTGATGTGTTTGAAGCCAACTGGAACCTCAAAACATTTCTCACCGTGATCTTCGGCGATTTTGTCTAATAGGTGTGTTGTTGCGATGTTACGTACGACTGAGCCTTTCCAACCTTTGTATTTCAATAGGTAGTAATACAGAAGAATCAGCACTTCATTTGGATGAATGAAGTTGCCTTTCTCATCGATGATACCAAGACGGTCTGCATCGCCGTCAGTCCCAATACCGATGTCGTAGCCTTCTTGCTCGACAAGGTGCATCAAGCGGTACAGGGTCGCAGCACTTGGAGAAGGCATTAAACCGCCGAAGTCTGGGTTTTTTCCGTCGTTGATCACGTCTACTTCACAGCGACCGTTGATTAGGACGGTTTGTAGTGCGTTTTTCGCGACACCAAACATCGGGTCAATCAGCACACGAAGGTTGGCTTTTTTGATTGCTTCAATGTCGATAAAGTCGATGATTGAATCAACAAACTCGTTCATCGGGTTGATGATTTCAATTAACTTGTCTTCAACCGCTTGATCAAAATCGACACTTTTCACATCTTGTGCGGTAAGTGTAGAAATTTGAGTTTCAATTTTCTCGGTAATGATTTCATCTGCATCACGACCACCTTCAATGAAGACTTTGATGCCATTGTAATCGGCAGGGTTATGCGATGCGGTGATGCACGCTGAGTATGCACAGCCCATCTCTTTTGCTTTGAACATCACGATTGGCGTTGGAACAAACTTATCGATAAAGCTAACTACAATGCCATTTGCCGCTAAAACTTCGGCAAACCAACGGCCAGCTTTATCAGATAGAAAACGTCGGTCATAGCCAATGACAAAGCCACGATCTGCCACTGATTCTCTGTTAGTGATGTTTGCTACTGCCTGAGCAACCAAACGAACATTATCTTTAGTAAATTCTTCACCGATGAATGCGCGCCAACCGCCTGTACCAAATTTGATCATGATTCGAACCTCAATAAGGGCGGCAATACACCGCGCCTTAAAATTTTGCTAGCGAACCCAATGCACAAGCTAAAGAGCAAAAGTGCATTGGGGCATTTTTAAGCGATTAACCTAGTGTTACGATCACTTCGTTCACGGAGCCTTCCGCTTGAACAGGTACTGATGCGCCAGTGATAGCTTCGCCGTTCAGAGTGATAGATTTCACGCCTTTGCTGACTGAATCAGGGTTAACAACTTTGATGTTGTAAGTCGCGCCTAGCCACTGACGAGTGACTTCAAATCCAGGCCAGTTAGTTGGAATACATGGATCGATAGTTAGACCATCAAAACCTGTGCGCACACCAAGGATAAAGTTGGTCACTGCGAAGTAAGCCCAACCAGATGTGCCAGTTAGCCATGGGTGGTTTGCACGACCGTGATCTTGGTGGTCTCGACCCATAATGAACTGTACGTAGGAGTACGGTTCTGCGATACGTTTTTCGATGATGTCGTTTTGGTTGTATGGGTTGAGTGCATCGTAGAACTTCATCGCACGGTCACCGCGCCCCAATTTTGCTTCAGCAACCCAAGCCCATGGGTTTGGATGTGAGAAGATCGCCCCGTTTTCTTTTACGCCTTGGTAAACGCGTGTTACAAAGCCGATATCATCATTTGGTGTTGTGAATGATGGTGAGTTCAGATGTAGGCCGTATTCAGAGAATAGATTCTCGTCGACTGCGTCCATTGCCTTTTCACCGCGCTCTTGAGATACCGCACCAGACAGCACCGCAAGAGTGTTTGACTCAAGGTGTACACGACCTTCTTTTTGTTGCGCTGTACCAATCTTGTCGCCGTTTTTCGTTAGACCACGGATATACCAGCCGCCTTCTTCGTCCCAAAGGTGTGTTTCACACGCTTCACGCACATTTGCTGCCATCTCGGTGTATTTCTCAACGTCAGCTTCTTTGCCTAGGTATTTTGCAAGGTCGATGAACTCTTGTAGCGCCCAGAAGTGTAGGAAAGACACCATTGAAGACTCGCCGCCACCTAGGTTTAGACAGTCGTTCCAGTCGGCACGTAGACCTTTACAGATGCCCGTTTGACCCACGTATTCAGCTGAGAAGTCTAGCGCAGCTTTCATGTGGTCATACACGGTTGCATCACCGCCATCCGCGTAAGGAATCACTTCGTCGAAGAAGCTGTGCTCACCGGTTTCCATCACGTATTTACAGATGGTTGGTACTAGCCATAGGTGATCATCAGAGCAAGTGTCTTCAATACCGTGGATCTTATCTTCATCGGACGGAGTAGGAACAACTGTTGGAGACTTAGATGGTTTAACATCTGCTTTTTCAGGATCGAACCAATCAGGATCGAATAGGTGTAGGCCGTAACCCGCTTTTACTTGACCACGCAGTAGATCGACGATGCGCTTACGAGTCATTTTCGGGTTCGCGTGAGGAACGGAAATTGCGTCTTGCGCGGTATCGCGGTAACCAAGACCAGTACGGCCACCGACTTCGATGAACGAAGCAAAGCGAGACCAAACCACACATGTTTCTGCTTGGTATAGCGTCCAAGCATTGATCATGGTGTCTAGGCCTTCGTTTGGCGATTTCACTTGGAACTTGCCACAACGCTCATCCCAGTGTGCTTTGATGCCAGCAAATGCATTGTCGACTTCGGCAAGGTCTTGGTACTTAGCACGCAGACGCTCACCGTTGCCTTTACCGATACCTAGAATGTAAGCAAAGCGAACTTCTTCACCTGGTTGGATAGTAAATTGCTTGTGCAGAGAGCCACAGTGGTTGTAACACGTTTGTGCGGTGTTAAAACACTTACCTTGTTCTACTGCTAGTGGGTTTGCTTCGTCGCGGTATAGACCTAGGAAGCTATCACGTTGACCGTCGTATGAATCTGGATCAAACGTTGACGTTAGGTAGTAGAAGCCTTCGAAATCGTTAGTGTTGTAGTACAGGTCGTATTCAATCACACCTTCGTTGTATGACGTACCAGCAGAGTAGAGAGACATCTGGTGGTTTTGGTTATCTGATTGAATGTGGCTGAATGAGAACTCAACAAATGAGAATGCACTGATCGTACGCGGTTTGTCAGAGGTGTTCTTGATGACCACATCCCAAATTTCTGCATCTTCGCCTTTTGGTACAAAGAGCGTTTTGGTTGCGCTAATGCCGCTATATTCACACTTGAATTTAGAGTACGACAAACCATGACGAACTTCGTAGTTCGCTTCGTCTAGGCTTTTGGCAACTGGTTGCCAAGAGATTGACCAGTAATCTCCCGTCTCATCATCACGTAGGTAAACGTAGTGTCCTGGGCGATCGAATGTCGCATTTGGACGGAACTTAGTAACACGGTTGTATTCTGGAGAGTTGTAGAACGAATAGCCACCTGCGTTATGCGAGATAACGGTACAGAATTTTTCTGTACCTAGGTAGTTGGTCCAAGGAGCAGGTACATCAGGGCGAGTAATGACGTATTCACGATTCTCGTTATCGAAATAGCCGTATTTCATTTGTGTCTTTCCTTTTTACAAAGCTGCGTCTGCAGCCAAAATTTAAAAACTCTTCAAGCGTGATGCTTCTACATCAGCTCTGTATTACTTCCACGGTTTACGGTAATTCACTCCCTGCAAATCAAGCAGCGGTAGGTGTCCTTTCAAACGTGATAAATAGTCGGTCCAGTCTCGGTGTTGTTTGTCTGTCCAACATGCTTCTGCCATTGCGGTTAAGCGCGGGAAGACCATGTAGTCCATACGAGACTGGTTGTTGATGATTTCACACCACAATGCGGTTTGAATGCCCCAAATGCGTTTACGTATTGGATCGTCGGCTGGCACTTCAGCGAGTGGTTCATAGTTGTAAGCTTTTTCTAGCGGCAACGGGTTAGCCCAATCCACGCCCGGTTCTTCTGGTGCGTAATCTTGGGTCATATCTAGGTAGGTGGTTTGCGCAGGTTGTAGCACCACATCGAAACCTTGGCGCGCGCAGTTCAACGCCGCTTCTTCGCTTAACCACGAATAGATCACTGTGTCTTTGCTGACTTTGTCGCCATGCTGTGCTTCTTCCCAACCCAGCATGCGCTTGCCAAGTTTGCGCAGTTTGTCTTCGGCATGACGCAAGAAGTGCCCTTGTAACTCTTTGTAGTCGCTGTAACCCAGTTGTTCCATTAGTGCTTGGCATGCAGGGCTTTTTGACCATACGCCGTTAGGTACTTCATCCGCACCGATATGAACATAAGGGGCAGGGAACAACGCGGAGACTTCTTCCAACACTTTATCGATAAACTCATAGCTCCCCGGCAGAGCTGGGTTAATGACGTTGTCGTTGTAATGCTGAATGCTGCGGTATTCGGTGGTATCTTCTGCTTCTACCAATAGGTGTGGTAACGACTTGATGGCAGCTCGGCAGTGGCCTGGTACATCGATTTCAGGGATAACAGTGATGCCTCGTTTCGAAGCAAAGGCAACCACGTCTTTGATGTCTTCTTGAGTGTAAAAACCGCCGTAACGCTCAGCAAGGTGCGTGTACTGTGGCTCATTGGTTTCATCCAACCCACGCCATGCGCCAATATCGGTTAGTTGAGGCAATGATTTGATCTCAATTCGCCAACCTTCATCATCGGTAAGGTGCCAATGGAATGTATTGAACTTGTAGTGAGCCAACTGGTTGATCAAACGTTTGACTTGCTCAACGGAGTGAAAATGGCGAGCACAATCTAGCATCATACCGCGGTAACGAAAACGTGGTCGGTCTTTGATTGAACAGCAAACCACTTCCATTGAGGCTGGTTGATCGCCAACTTTGATCAGTTGCAACAACGTTGCACAAGCATGGGTAAAACCAGACGAAGAGCCAGCTTCAATTTTGATCGACTCTTCTGCTACCTTCAGTTTGTAAGCGCCTTCATCCAAGGTTGGGTTGCCTTTGAAGATGATCTGACTGCCATTGTCTGATGCGAACTCAAATTGATGAATGCGCTTAAGCTCTTCAAGTAACCACTCTTTAGCTGAATTGGCTAAGTTTGAATAAACCGCAACGCCAGCTTGATGATTAAAGCTAAAGCAGTGATCGCTGACTTCTATATGGTTTGGTTTTGGCAATAAAGGCTGTGCATGCGTCAAGCTGGAAGGGATCTCACTACGTTCACGGTACGGTGAAGCTAATACGATCGGCGTGACATCGACTTGAGCTCGCTGCAGGTTGCCGTTGACTTCAAAGTTGACCAAGGCTTCATTGAATCCATCAGAATAGTAACGGAATGGGTTCGAACCAATACTGAACTCGCAGTAAAAATGATGGTTAGCTGCCAGCACCAACCCTTCTGGTTTGAGGGTGCAGTAGCTGCCAATTTGCTTGAGCTGACCATTCGAAATACTATCCGGCAGAATGTAGCGATCAAAAGCAAAAATCAGGCTCCAATTGTGGAGATCTTGATCGCTCAAGTTATGGA
Organism: Vibrio sp. RC2502; assembly: GCF_054850435.1. Classification (NCBI taxonomy): domain Bacteria; kingdom Pseudomonadati; phylum Pseudomonadota; class Gammaproteobacteria; order Vibrionales; family Vibrionaceae; genus Vibrio; species Vibrio sp. RC2502. Next base: position 2,642,085 of record NZ_CM141453.1, on the reverse strand, counting down.
AAGTCAGTCCGAAACGGCAGTTTTGCTTTTGTTCTGATAGGACGACGAGATCAACACGATATTCCATATCTACTCCTATGCCGCACTGAGCGAGTAAAGGTTATGTTCAGGTTTACCTGCAAACATAATTGCGCCTTCAATCGCGTCAAACTGTGGCTCAACAACCAATTGCTGAACTGGTGGCGAAAGCCAACGTAAAATACGTTCAGCAATGCTGCCCATTAAACAAATACGCGTTGCGCCGCGCTTGTTTAATGCCACGAGAAACATTTCTATATCAGCTGCAGTTTGCTTCAGCATCTCAATTGCCAGTGCATCACCTTGTTCTGCATGTTGGAAAATCGCAGGAGAAAACTGGCCATAATCACGAGGAAGCGCTTGTTTAGACCAAGCCACCACGTTATCAACGTCATTTTCGAAATGCGCCATGACGTGTTGTGCTAGAGGCGTTTTCTCCCTGATGCCATCTTCTGCTAACAAAACTTGTTGAACTAGGCGAAGCCCCATCACTGCGCCGCCACCTTGATCCGAAATCGGGAATTCACGACCACCGACAACGTGCTGCTCCAATCCTTTAAGGTAGATGCCACAAGAGCCCGTTCCTGCGATCATGATTGCGCCATCTTCGCCATTGTGTGCACCAACGCACGCGCCGTAAGCATCAGTATTAAGAGTCATACTGGCAAACGGATGAGGAAGAGACATAAAGGCTTGCCAAGATGCTTTGTGCTCAGCACCTGCAAGGGCTAAGCCGACATGCATCGATGTAAAATCTTGTTGTGTCAGGCCACCTTGCTCGGCAGCCGAAGTGATGGATTCAAGAATCGAAGCCATTGCGACTTCAGCACCTAGCATGATGTTGGCGCTGCCGCTTTTGGCCTCGCCAAGAAAATTACCTTGTGAATCTTTGATCCTGGCTCGACATGACGTGCCGCCACCATCGATACCGACAAAATACATCCCCATGATTATTGTTCCTTAATATTTTTAGAGGTTGCCAACTGAGAAATATGCTGAGCTTGACTCATTATCGCGAGTAAGTACCAAGCGCCATGCGGGATCCATTGTTCGCCCCAGCGCCAGTTTTGTAACATGTCGTCTTTTTGTGCTGGTGGGTTAAATGCGATGTCTTCCTCGTCTTCAAAGCCGCCAGTGATTCCGTTACACACACCGCCTTTAGCGTTGAAGAAACCATATTGAGGAAGGTAATCAGGGTTGTTACGACCGTGGCCATCAAGCATGCACATGTCGTATGGGTTTAAGCCTACAATCCAGTTCAATGCATCTTGAGCAAACACGGAAAGTTGTTGCTGTATTTCTTGCGACGCTATATGCGGTTGAGCAAGATACGCCATGGTCGCGAGTGAGCCCAATCGAGCATTCTCGCCTTGCCACCAATAGCCGGATTCATTGTTGTGTGCGACAAAAAATGCATCGCGTTTTGACTCATTTACGCCTTTAACATACTGGCGAGGGTAACCGAATGGGTTGGTCACTTTATTCGATATTTTGATCTCAAACTCACACGCTCGGTTAACGATGCGTTTTACCGATTCTGTCTGTACGGAGTCGTCTTCAATTGCTAGGTATTCGCATAGAGCAATAACTGGTAGACCTGCTTCGGCAGCGTGAAAGTATGGACGACTGCCGTCTTGGTTTGCTGACCAGAAGTGTTGAATCTGCTCGTCGCTCATTTGGCGGGCAACTAAGCGTTGTGCCCACAAACGGCTCTCTTCCAAGTAGCGAGTTTCTTTGGTGGCTTTAAACAGTTCTACACTAGCTAGTAGCGCACAGTATTCGTCGATAATGTTTTCTTCACCATCATTGAGGTACTGCGTATTGTGCTCTTTTAAGTGCCAGTAACCATTTTCAGCAGCGTTGCGGTATTTCTGTTGATCGTATTCGCCGTGAACACCTAAACGCGACGCCGCGGCCAGAGCTGCGATGGCGACACCGCCACCTTGTCGAAAGCCTGCTTGGTAGTCGTCAAATTTGTGACCAAGTTGCGTTTCGTAGGCACAGATTTCTCGTTGCGCAGTATCTTTGCTCCACTTATCAAAGACCGTCATGTAGAAGAAGCCTTTTTCGTTTTGCATACGAACAAGGAAGTCTGCACCGAACAGGGCTTCTTCAATAAGACGTGTGCGTGTGAAGGCTGCAATGTCTTCGCTTCCTTCAAGCAATGAAAGCCCTTTTAGGATGTTCCAAACCACCATTGGAGTTTGTTGAGGGTTCAAATAATTAGCGTATGAAAGATGACTTAAATATTTACTAACGTCTCCAGATGCATCGTACCAGCCACCGTGAACATCAACTGTTTGGTTGGCGTTGAGTACTGGCACTTGTCGATCTTGTTGATCGAAAACCCCACCGCAACGTTGTGATTTGAAGTAGTGGATCACATCTGACAGGGTTTGATTTAACAGAATATGTTCGCCAACAGTGAAATAAGAAGAACGCGAATCTTCCACTTGCAGGAAATAGTCGCCTGAATCTGTGAAAGATGAAAAGTCGATGAGGTAGAAATAGCCCTGATGCCAGTTCGCCACTTTACCTTGTTCTTCAACCGCAAAAGTTGCCACTGTTTGCTCGCTAGTGGCACAAATCAATTGAGCAGTGTAAGAAGACAAGTGTGGTTGTTCGGTCTGGATAATGGCTTTTTTGGGACCCAGACGTTCATAACCAATGTGGTTAGTCAGTAGCAGCATTCAATGTCTCCGGGAAACGATAAAAACAGGAATGGGCCAGGCTGAACCTGACCCTCGTTATGATTAATCTTCAAATAAATAACAGCGGACAAAGTGGTTGTCGGACAGTTGAGTGACGCCCGGTAGTCGTTCGCGACATTTGTCGGTAGCGTGTACACAACGTCCTGCAAATGGACAGCCGACAGATTCTGGTGTCCAAAGTGGGATTTCCCCTTTGTTGCCTTTCAGCTTCTCGTGAATAGACTTCGATGGATCTGGAACCGCAGATACCAACAGTTGCGTATATGGGTGTTGAGGATCGTGAATGATTTCTTCAGTATCGCCCCATTCAACCATGTGACCTACGTACATGACTGCGAGATCTTCAGCAATGTAACGCGCTGTTGCGATGTCGTGAGTGATGTAAAGCAGAGACATTTGTTTCTCGAACTTCATCTCTTCCATCAAGTTCAGAACTCCGGCACGGATTGATACATCGAGCATCGATGTTGGCTCATCCGCCAATACCACTTCTGCACCTACTGCGATGTTACGAGCTAGGTTTACACGTTGACGCTGGCCGCCAGATAGCTGGTGCGGGAACTTTTGCGCCGTTTCTTTTGGTGGAATAAGACCAACTTGTTCAAGTAGGTCGTACACACGCTCTTCCAGTTCTTTCTTGTTGCCCGGTGCTACTTTCTTATGAATCAGCAGCGGGCGCGCAATATGGTGGAAGATATTGTGCGTTGGGTTTAGCGAGCCAAACGGGTCTTGCCACACCATTTGTACGCCTTCACGATACGCCATCAAGTCTTGTCTTGAGGTGATGTCTTGAATATCACGCCCTTTGTACTCAATGATGCCGTCAGTAGGTGCGTACATTTTTGCAATCATTTTAGCGGTGGTCGATTTACCTGAACCAGATTCGCCCACTACTGACAAACCGCGGCTTTTGTACATTTTGAAAGATACGTCGTTGATAGCACGCATCTTTGACTGCTTGATTGAGTTACTGTTTAACGGGAAGTCCTTAACGACGTTTTTACCCTCAACCAGCAGTTCGCCGAGTTGTTTGCTCATAATTCTCTCCAGTGTAATTTTGTTCTTAGCTAGCGTGACTTCTGGTTTTAAACCTTGGCTTGAGCAATCGTATCGCCGTACAAGTGGCAGTTTGAATAACGACCAGGTTCAATTTGACGCAGCTGAGTCGGTACTCGTGTACAAGCTTCGTGGACACGGTCACAGCGAGCTTGGAAGCGGCAGCCTTGAGGAATCTCTAATAGGTTCAAAGGGTTGCCTGGAATACCAGTCAATTTGGTCTTAGGACCAGTTAGTGGAGGGAAAGAGCTACCCAAACCTTTGGTGTAAGGGTGGTAAGGACTTTCCAGAATTTGTTTCGAAGGTGCGACTTCAATCAATTCACCTGAATACATGATGCCGATACGGTCAGAAAACTCGACCATCAGCGACAAGTCATGAGTAATGAACAGAATCGAGAAGCCAAACTCTTCTTTAAGCGCGTAAATCTTTTGCAGAATTTCACGTTGGACCACCACGTCTAGTGCCGTAGTTGGTTCATCCATGATGATCATCTTCGGATTCAGAGCCAGAGCAATAGCGATAACCAAACGCTGACGCATACCACCAGAGAACTGGTGAGGGTAATCGCTCAAGCGGCTAGGATGAATATCAACAATTTCCAATAGGCCTTCAGCGCGTACTCTTGCTTGAGCTCGAGTGAGTCCTGTGTGGCGCATGATTACGTCGCAGAACTGTTCTTCCATAGTGAGAACTGGGTTCAGCGCGTTCATCGCACTTTGGAATACCATCGACATTTCACTCCAACGGAATGATTGCATGCGTTGATCACTGTATTGGAGGATGTCTTCGCCATTGAAGATAACTTCACCTCCGGTGATAAACGCTGGCGGCTTATGTAAGCGCATTAGCGAGAAAGCAACGGTTGATTTACCACAGCCTGATTCACCAGCCAGACCAAAGACTTCGCCCGGTGCAATATCAAAGCTTACGTTGTTACAGGCGCGGACATCGCCCGCATCTGTAATGTAGTCTACGCATAGGTTACGGATAGAAATTAGTGGTGCAGTCATGATTATTTATCTCCGCTCCATAGTGCATTTTGCGGTGCCAATTCAGGCTCACGCTCTTTCTTGTCTTTTGCTGCTAGTTTTTTCCAGCGTTTCATGCCTTTGTGAGAACGAAGCTGAGGGTTCGCAATTTCGTCAACGGCAAAGTTCAACAGAGCAAGACCAGTAACCAGTAGTGTCAGTGCAATACAAGGTGCGAGTACTTCCCACCATGCGCCAATCAACATTGCTGAAGATGTTTGTACGTTGTACAGCATGATGCCCCAGCTGATGGTGTTTGCGTCGCCAAGACCCAAGAACGAGATAACGGCTTCGGTGTTGATTGCCAGCATTACTGAACCGATGAAGCTTGCACCTACGATAGGAATTAGGTTTGGCAGAATTTCAACGAAGATGATGCGGAATGGAGATTCACCCAAAACTTCGGCTGCTTTAACGAACTCTTTCTCACGCAGTGCCATGGTTTGCGAGCGAACAACACGAGCGCCCCAAGCCCAGGAAGTACCTGCAATAATTAAGGCAATGGTGAGAGGACCTGCCTCGCCAATGAATGCCGCCAATACAAACAGCAATGGATATTGAGGAATTACTAGCATGATGTTCATTGCAGCACTCAATACGTCATCCACTTTACCGCCGAAGTAACCTGCCGAGATACCAATGACCGTCGCTAGGAAACACACGATGATGCCAGCACCAAAGCCTACCCCTAGTGATACGCGGGCACCGTAAGCCACTTGTGACCAGATGTCGCGGCCCATACGGCTAGTACCTAATACGTGATCTGCTTTTTTAGACATAATCAGCGTGCGACGATCGTCTGCTAGGTTCTTAGCCACCCAACCATCAGGGTTACTTTGCGCTTGTTTCACAACAAAGCTTGGGTACTCATGAGGATTACCAGTACGCTTGTCTGGTGCGTGTTTTGTAATTAATGGTGCTGCCACTGCAACGAAGATGAAGATCGTGATAATGGCTAAACCAATACGTGCGAACGAGTTGCCTAAAATCAGTTTGAATAAGTTTTTCATGATTATTTGCCTCCCTTGCGTAGGCGAGGGTCTAGAATCATGTACAGCATGTCAGCCATTAAGTTGAAGCACAGCATGAACATCGTCATGATAATTAGCTGACCTTGAAGTACTTGGTAGTCACGAGCGTGGATAGCGTTCAGTAGAACAGTACCTAGGCCTGGGTAGTTAAAGATCATTTCGATAATCAACTGACCACCGATAGCCATACCTAGAGACATTGAAAGTGCAGTCACACTTGGAAGTAAAGCGTTACGAGCGGCGTAGTTAAATACCACACGGTTTTCGCTTAGACCCTTACCTTTAGCCATAGTGATGTAGTCTTCAGCTAGAAGGTTGATCATGTTGTTACGCATGTTTACTAGGAAGCCACCGATTTGAACAATCGTTGCACAAAATAGAGGCAGTACCGCGTGGTAACCAACGTCTTTAATGAACGCCCAGCTTGACCAGTCTGGCACGGTGCCTGGTGTATAAGCGTAGCCAGATGGAAACCATTTCAAGCCAATTGAAAAGGTAAACAGCGCTAGCATTGCGATAACCATTTGTGGGATAGCTTGGATGATCAGTGTGCCTGGTGTTACGAAGGCATCGTAACGACTACCACGTTTCCAAGCGGCGAAGATGCCAAGAACTGATGCGATTGAGAAAGAAAGTACAACCGCTGTACCAGCTAGGAACAGAGACCAGCCAAATGCACTGCCAAGTAGAGAGTTTACTGAAAGCGGATAGAACTGAATTGAAGTACCTAGCTCCCAGCTTAGAATGTTTTTAATGTAGGACAGGTATTGGATGTAAATAGGACCATCAACGAAACCTAGCAATTCTTTCATTGCTGCGATTCGCTCTGGCGTTACCTGTACCGAAGCGTTCGCAAACATCATGGTAACTGGGTCACCAGGCATTGCTCGCGGAATAATAAAGTTTAACGTCGCCGCAACTAAGAGCGCGACAAGATAGAACGACAAACGTCTTAAAAAATAACCCATAACTCACACCTTACTCACCCAGATTTTTTCCCTGTTTCTGGTTTCAGGTCGCCCCTAGCGAAATTTAGAGCGAAAAATCCCCTGACGACGAGCGCCACATATTGGTTTCGTTATTAGGGGATTTTTATAGGCGGCACACGGGATGTGTGCCGCGAGAAATGAACTTCTACTTATTTAACTGGTTTTAGGTCCAGTACGTGAAGTAGACGCTCTGGGATACCAGCCCAAATGTTTGGACGGCCCTTAGGATTTTCTTCGTTCCACCAACCAGTGAAGCGAGTTGTGTTGTATTGGTACATGTAAGCGCCAGACAACACAGGGATAGTAACTTGATCCTGAGCGATGATTTGCTGGATACCATGAGCGATTTCTAGCTGCTCTTGCTTATCAGCTGTTTTGTAGAAGCTGTTAAGTAGGCTGTCTAGCTTGTCGTTCTTGTAGAAGTGCATCGCGAAACGAGGCATACCATCGCCAGATTGTAGCTTCGAGTTGTAACCGCTATCCCAGTACAAGTGTGGATCCGCACCGTGGAAGTAGTTGGTGTAAGCAACGTCGTAAGTACCTTCTAGCATTGCTTGGTTGTACACAGAGAAGTCTGGAGTACGAGCACGTGCTTTAATACCAACTTCTGCTAGTTGCTCAACCGCTAGTTGTACGGTGTTGTTGAAGTCCGTCCAACCGTTTGGCGATTGAATTAGAAGCTCAAAAGACTTACCTGATGGTGTGTCTACGAAGCCATCTTTGTTCACGTCTTTGAAGCCAGCTTTCGCTAGAAGTTTCTTAGCACCTTCAACGTTGTACGTGTTGTAGCCTTTGTACTTGTTGTGAGTTGCTTCGTCAGACCAAGCTTCGAATGCGTAGCCAAGGCCAGATGCGAAGTCGTTCACTGTACCGCCACCGTAGAATGCGATGTCGATGATAGTTTGACGGTCAAGCGCCATAGAGAACGCGCGACGGAAGTCAACGTTTGTTAGTGCTTCGTTCTTAGCTGCGTCTGGGTTTTTGAAGTTCACTACGAACGCTTGAGTACCTGCTGGCGGGTACCAGTAGTGGTGGTTAGGGCTTGCTGCAGCGTAAGTACGGTCAATGTCAGGAACGAATGAAGAAGTCCAGTCCATCTCGCCATTAACAATCTTACCTAGGAATTGGTCGTTGTTTGCGATTTGAGGTACACGTAGACAGTCAACATCTAGGTTGTCAGCATCCCAGTAGTTCGGGTTTTGACATTGGATGTACAATTGTGGAGTGAACGTATCGATCACTGTGAATGGGCCTGAACCTACAGGATTTTCGTTAGTAAACGTTGCTGGATCTTTCACTTTGCTCCATACGTGCTTAGGTACAACTGGTACTTTAGCAATTTCGTAAGGAACGTTAGAGTTTGCTTCGCTTAGACGGAATTTAACTTGGTAGTCGTTAACTTTCTCAACACCAGTAACCCAAGAGTTGATGCCTGACTGGTCTAGCTCAGGTTTCTCTTTTACTAGGTTGAAAGAGTAAACAACGTCGTCAGCAGTGAATGCTTGACCATCAGACCATTTCACGCCTTTACGGATATCGAAAGTTACGCTCATTAGGTCGTCAGCCATTTTGAAGTTTTCAGCTAGACGGAATACCGGAGTGTTACCGTGCATTTCGTTGAAAACAACTAGTGGCTCGTAGATGAAGTCGGTTGTTGTGTGCAAGTTAGTTGCACCCAAGAAAGGGTTAAAGTTACGAACGAAAGTTGTAAACTCTTTAGGGTGGATAGTCAGTTCACTGCGTTCAGCCGCAGTAGCTACCGATGCAAAACCTGTAGTAGCTGTTGCAATAATTGCTGTTGCTAGTGCTGTTTTTTTAATATTGGCAAGCATAGCTGTTCCTTACTATTTGCTTTCATTTCACTAAATGGAATTGAATGTCATCAATTGATAAACACTCTCCAAGACCTACCTCTTCGTTTTTCGTTACTTACGCTTTTCACATTAAGTCTCGTTAAGAGTGGCCTGTAGGCCTTAGGCAGGAGTAAGAAAACACCTTATCCATAAAATAATCAAACTCGATTCCCGTTAAAAACGTTAAAAACACACCCACTCACGTCATAAACGTCATTTTGTTTGCTTTTAGCTCGTTCTTGGTTGAAAAATGAACGTTGATATGTGTCGCAGTTTATATCCGTGTTTTGTTTATGTGTTAGTGGGTGCTAACGTTGGTGTGTAAGTTTTTAAAGGGTTTGTTCTGTCTATCTAAGGTTCGGAGATCTAGCTCACATGCGCTGAAAGCGTTAATTAATCAGGTGAAATTTAATCTGCCGTTCTGTTGTGATTGACTTCGCAATCTCTGTCAATTGTTGGTCAATTTCCGTTTGGAATATGAAAAATCGTCTTTTTTACCAGCGAAATTAAGGGGATGATTATGCTTTTTTTACAAGAAAAATGAAGTCTAATTTCCCATTTATCAAAGAAGAATGGCAGATTGATAAATAGTGCAATACAACACTTTTTAACTACGGTGTTTTTTCGTTTAAAGAAGAGGAGAGTTCCGTCGAAGCTGCTAGGAAATGAGCTCAATTAAGAAGAGTGCTTGAGGTCGTCGCTAAGATTAATGGTGTTTGTGAAAATGTCAGCTCGTACTAGTTCGTTGAGTGCATAGGAGCATACATTCACCGTTTACATGTCATGCATTTTGTTTTTTGAGAGGGGAGAGTGCGTACCACCCATAGGTAGAAAACAATAGGTATAAAAAGCCCCGCATTGAGCGAGGCTTGTATTTTATGAGAGGTTTAGCTAGTGAGCAGTCTTTGCAATTTGTCTCGCTGTGCTTCGATGTAAGCACGTTCAGGGCTCTGTTCTTTACAGTGTTCAAGAATAAACTCAATTGAACTCAGAACCGTTCTCCAGCGCGGTGTTTTAGGCAGAGTTTCGATACGCATGTATTTATCGAGCGTGCGGGTTTGCAGTGTGCTTCGGTCGAGGTAGACGCGCCACAGTCCACTTTGTTCGGCAAACGCAAATTTACTTTCACCCGTAACAGACTCCCAATAGTCTAATGCATGCGTCATGGCATCGACCAACACTTCACGCATCAAATCTTGCTTATCTTTTTTGTTGCCCAAAGCCTTATCAGCCAAACGAGTAAACTCTCCACCAAGCTCTTTGAGTTTCTGCAACTGGTCTCTATCACCATCGAATGCATAACTTGAGAGTACTTCTACCGCAGTTTCTAGGTTATGAATACGCGCGGCGTTAGCTCCACCACCGACATTAAAGATGTACATCACATCTAAGCCGGAGCCTTCTGGCAGTTTTAGAATGTCGGCTTCAATGTTTTGACGAATATCCTCAATGTAGATATCAATCTTGCCGCAATAATGAGGCTGCTTCACCGTCAAATATTTTGGTGCGATCAGTTCATCAGCTGACGAGCGTTTAAGTTGCTCTAAACTGCGTTTGAATAGCTTACAAGCCGCTTCGTTGGCAAAACGAATACGCTGATCTTCTCGCAGACAAATAATTGCTTCCGGAGCAGATTCTAGCTGTTCTAACAAACGACCTTGAGTTTCAAGAAGGCTTGCTTCGACGACAGCACGCTGTCTAAGCTCTGACTCCAGCACTTTGTTTTCCATATGGCGCATTTCCGCTTTACTTGCTGTTAAATGTGCTTGGATACGTGCCGCCAACTCTTGTTTGTTGAATGGCTTCGATAAGTAGTCATTCGCGCCTGCTTCAAAGCCTCTCACACGGTCTTCTGTTTGGCTGAGGGCTGTGAGCATAATGATCGGTAGCTCAGCATGATCATACGTTTCACGTAGTTCACTACATACTTGGTAGCCGCTCATGCCGGGCATCATAATATCGAGTAACAGCAGTTCAGGCTTTTCTTGTTCAACCAGCGCCAGCGTTTCTGGGCCATCTGAAACGGTACGAACGCGGTATCCTTCTAGGCGCAAGAAGCTTTCCAGTACTCGCAAGTTAACGGGTTCATCATCTGCGACGTAAAGCAGTGGGCCATCAGGGTTCTCTGGTAGCGATAAGTCGTCGCCATTTTCCAAATTAATCTCAGGAATTTGAAAGTGCCCGCGCGCCACCAAGGTTTGAGTTGCTTGGATTTCTTCTTCGCTGGCCAATGGCAGTGTGAAACTAAACGTGGTGCCGACCATCGGCTGACTGCTCACGTAAAGTGAACCGCCCATCAACTCAATTAGTTGGCGGCTAATCGATAGTCCCAGTCCCGCACCTTGACGATAGCGACTTGCATCTTGACCAGCTTGAATTAAAGGCTCAAAAATATGCTCAAGATGCTCTGCTGGAATTCCCTGACCAGTATCGACCACTTGCACGCGGACGTGATCGTCAACAATGGTAGCGGAAATGACGATCTTACCTTCTGAGGTGTATTTAATGGCATTGCCAATCAAGTTATACAGCACTTGTTCGAGGCGTTGCGGATCGGCCGAAACGGCTTTAAGGTCGGCGGGTACTTGGTTGATGATGCGAATGGTCTTATTGCCTAGCAGGTGATTAGAAAGCTCAAGCACCAAGCGTGTTGCACTGGCTAAGCTTACTGCCGATTTTTGGATATCCATGCTGCCATAGCGCATTTTGTGGTAATCCAATAAATCGTCTACGAGGTTAGCTAAGCGTTGACCACTTTTGATAATGATATCAAGTTGGTATTTTTGACTGGCGGGAATGACTCCATTTGCTCCTGACACAAGGGTTTCTGCTATCCCAACCATGCCATGTAGCGGTGTACGCAATTCGTGCGAGGTTGTTGCGAGGAACTCATCTTTCAGTTTATCAGCCAGTTGCAACTCATCATTTTGCTTTTGAATCAGCTTGATGTTGCTTTCAAGTTCTTCGTTTTGCTGTTTAATGGTTTGGATTTTTTCTCGAATCGAGCGCTGCATACGTTCGAAGCTGATAGCCAAGCGACCGATTTCATCTTTACGTTCGGTATTGAATGTCGTTTCGTCGAGGTCGCCAGCGGATACTTTCTCCGCTGCCCAAGTCAGTTTCAGCAGTGGTGATGTAATGAAGTTGGACAAATAATGCGATGCAATCACCACAAGAATGATCGCGATTAGCATGGCGATAACGAAGAGTTTTTCCAGTTGATGAATGCGTGAAAACGCCTCTTTTTCTGGAAGTTGAACCACGAGCGCCCATGTAATGCCGCGTGTTTGAATTGGGGCAAATGCAGCGATAATTTCTTCGCCAAGTCCATTGGTGTAGGTGCCAACGTCGGTTTGTCCCGCTAAAGCTTTATCGATGACTTCAAGACTGTTTTGAATACTGTCTTGCTTGGTATTAATCGTACGTGGTTGCTGATCGCTGCCGACCAGTAGAGTGTTGATGGACGATTCACGGTTTTTATCTGCGATCAGCTTGGTAATGCCGTTGTTTGGTAAACGGAACATAGCATAGCTGTGCAAATAGCCTTGCTGAACGATAGGTGCACCAAGCCAAGCGACTTGTCGACCATGTTCCAGTTCAAAATCAGAAATAATGACGGGCGTATAATCTTCATTCACTTTGCGGCGTTCGTTGACGTCATCAGCTAGACGTTTAAAGGTTTTACCTAATGCCGAGTCTTTGTAGCGCCCCGTTAGTAGGTTAGTACCGTAGTTGTCGTCTTTGTTGATGGAATAAGTCACGTTGCCGTTAATATCGACCAGCAAAATATCATTAAAATCTGAGCGTTTGAGTAGCTCCAGATATGCCCAGTGATAACGTTTGTGGAGTAAGCGATAACGTTCACTGCCGACATAATTTGAGGACTCCGGCAAAATCGATGTTTTGATTTGGTCACCGCTGCCTTCGATATAACGTTGCTGAGCATTTTCACGTGCTTCTTCAATATCATTGCCTAAACGGCTAAATGCATTGACGAGGCCGTAAAAACGACCACCACTGGCATACGCGAGCTCAGAGCGTACAAATCCCATGACTTCGGTTTCTTGCGCTTCGAAGTAGTCGAGGATCTGTTGTTGTTTGGTATCACGAACAGAAAGCAGATGTGAAGTGCTCTGTTCTTGCAGATCTTTACTATGGGATTGCAGGAAAAAAATCGCAGTGATGGTAAGAGGCGTAATGCTGAGGACAAGAAACGCAGTCATCAGCGTACTCTGAAGGCGCTTAAATTTCTGTTTTTTGTAGAATTTAAACATGGATAAGATTACAACTCGTAAAGGGCTCGCACGGGTTGAAGGTGCTCGCCTAGGTTCTCGTTAAAAACGGATAAGAAGTTAAATTCGATAGAATTAACAAAATTAACGAGTTTTTTTTCTTTGACAAGAAAGTTAGTTGCAAAGCGTGCAGAGTCACGCAGTTTTTCTTAAAAATGGGGCAATTTTAGGAAAGAAGCGCGCAGGTTCTTGCCTGCGCGGCTCACAATTACGATTTTTTCGCGTAGTAGATAGAGAACTTATTGGTCTTATTTAGCGTCTCGCAATTATTGAATGCGTTTTCAATAATTGGTGGGTATTTCAAGAAGTTGTTCGCAACAATGATCATCTCACCATGGTTTGAAAGATGTTGTGGCGCGTGACCTAACAGAGTTTCAGCCGCGTTGTAATTGGTGTCTAAACCACTGTGGAATGGTGGGTTGCTGATGATAAATCGGTAGTCATTGGCCGTATCTGAGTAAATGTCAGACGCAAACACGCGACCAGACAAACCGTTGGCTTCAAGCGTTGCTTGGCTTGAGGTGATGGCATACGCGTTGATATCACACATCTCAATCGCAATTTCTGGGTTTGCTTTCGCCATGAACGCGCCTAAAACACCGGCACCACAACCAAAATCGAGCACTTTGCCTGACAAGTTAGGTAAGGTTTCCAGTAGTAGACGGCTGCCTAAGTCAAATTCACCATGACTGAATACGCCCGGTAAACTTTTTACTGTAAGTGACTGCTCACCAAGGGTTACCGTGTAAGACTTAAACCACTCTTCTTGATTGAATGGTTTTGGCTCATTTAAGCAATTACCCCAGTAGAAAGAGCAGCGGCGAGCTGAGTCGTATTTGTTTACAGGACCATATTCTTTGAACATCTTTTCAATGCTCTTTACGCCGGAACGGTTTTCACCGACAACCACAATCTCCGTGTTCACGCCGAGTTTAGCCATGAGCATCGCAAGCAAATATTCGGCTTCTGCTTTCGCTTTTGGCCAATACAGCAGGAGCATGTCGGCTTGAGTTTCCACATCAAATTCAGAACCAAAATGGCTTTTTATTTTGTCTGAGTGACGGATTTGACGGAAATAGCTGTAGTTTGAAGTAAAGACTTCTACCGATTCACAGTGTGCGGTCAGTTCCAGAGGGAACATATCTTCGACTTCACCTGCAACTAAAACATGTTTTCCGTTGAAGTACTCTAGCTGACGCTGAGCGATTTGGCTTGGAGCGATATAGGCAGACATAAATTTGGTTCATCAGAAATAATTAGGGCCAGATTTTCGCACAATCTGGCCCAAGCTTGAAGCTGTTGCTTACTATTCAGTGGCGGCTAGCTGTTGTCTTGTTGGTTGAGGAAGTCTTTGAATTCCTCTTCATAGATATTAAACAGCACCATGGTGACCGCAAAAATCAGTGGGCCATAAATCAAACCAATCAAACCAAATAAGTGCAGACCACCCAATAATGAGAAGAAAATCATTAAGGTATTCATGCCTGCGCTGCCTTGCATCAACAATGGACGCAACAAGTTATCAATCGAACCGACGATGACTACACTCCATGCGGTTAGGAAGATTGCCCACGTCATATCACCGGTGAGGAACAAGTACGCGGCGGCTGGTATCCAGATCAACGCCGTACCGACAACTGGAATGAAGGAAGCAAAGCCCATCATTGTTCCCCAGAATAGGCCAGGGAAGCCAGCTAGCCACATACCGATACCGCCCGCTAAGCCTTGCGCGATAGCCGTTAAAAAGGAGCCCATGACTGCGGACTTCGAAACTTGTTCTATCTCGGTCAAGATTCTATCTTCTTGGCTACGAGAGAGTGGCAGAATATGTCGAATTGCCGAAATGATTTTGTCGTGGTCACGTAATAGGAAGAAAAGCACAAACAGCATCAGGAAAAAATCCATCAAGAAGTTTGTTGCATCACCCAGAATTTTCGCACTGATAGCGACAAGGTTTGAACCAAAAGTGGTAGCAAATTGCCCGATTTTTTCGGCGATGGCTTTTGGCTCGATTTTATCGAAAGGTAAGTACTCATTAACAATGGATAGACCTTTGATAACCCAAGGATGTTGGAAGATGTCTTGAATGCCACCATTGGTGACCCATTTGTACGTGTTCTGAGAAAAAACGGAGCCTTGTTGAACAATTGCAGCAAACACAAACAGTAGTGGAATGACAATAATGAAAGTCAAAACTACGCACGTGAGCAGCGATGCCGAATTTTTGTGTTTTGGCATTTTACGCTCAAACCACTCATGCACAGGAAACATAAGCAGTGAGATAATGAAAGCCATTACGATCGAATTGATGTAAGGCTCGACCAATAAATAGCAAGCAAAAGCAGCGGCGAGTAGAGCGATCATTAATACACGATGACTCGACGTGATTTTTACGTTGTTTGGCATGAGATAAATCCAACTTACGGATGACGTTTACAATGGCTCGCGTTGATATCAGCGCGAAACCTTTATTACTTTGCACCGGCTTTCCTTTCAGCCTTATGACACAGCTGAATTGGGAAGGGGTAAATGACCTTGTTATAATGACTACAAATCAGATGGTTATCAATCAAGAGATGAAAAATGGGTTGTTGTAACGGCGATAAGAAATGTAAATCTGAGAAGAAAACCAAACGTATTCCGTGGTTTGGCATTGTTCTAGGCGTGTTAGCTGTCTTGGTAATTTTGAACTGGCAATAAAAAAGGACCTTCCGGTCCTTTTCTTATAACTTGCGTATAGCGCTTATTTTGCTTCTGCCGCAATGATTGCAAAACAGCGATCCGCCGCTTCTAGTGTCGCGTCGATCTCTTTTGAACCGTGCGCTAGAGACGTAAAGCTTGCTTCGAATGCTGATGGCGCGAGGTATACGCCGTGATCTAGCATTAAGTGGAAGAAACGCTTGAATCGTTCGATGTCGCACTTAGTTACGTCTTCGTAGCAAGTTACGGTTTCTTGGTCAGTGAAGAAGAAGCCGAACATGCCGCCCACTTGGTTAACAACTAGTGGGATACCGTGTTTCTCTGCTAGAGACTTAAAGCCATCTGCCAGTTGCTTAGTTTTAGAAGCTAGGCGTTTTTCATTGCCTTCTTCTTTTAGAAGGTTCAAACAGGCAAAACCTGCAGCCATTGCCACAGGGTTACCAGAAAGCGTACCAGCTTGGTAAACAGGGCCTGTAGGCGCAACGTATTGCATCACTTCTTTACGGCCACCGAAAGCACCCACTGGCATACCGCCGCCGATTACTTTACCTAGAGTGGTTAGATCTGGTTTGATGTTGTAGTGTGCTTGTGCGCCGCCAAGTGCAACACGGAAGCCTGTCATTACTTCATCAAAAATCAGCAGTGCGCCTTCTTGATCACAGATTTCACGCAGGCCTTCGTGGAAGCCTTCTACTGGTGGGATACAGTTCATGTTGCCCGCCACTGGCTCAACGATGATACATGCGATTTCACCTTTGTTCGCTGCAAACAGTTCGCGTACAGAATCTAGATCGTTAAATGTTGCTGTTAGCGTGTGCTTAGCAAAGTCTGCAGGAACGCCTGGAGAACTTGGTTGACCTAGAGTTAGTGCACCAGAGCCAGCTTTTACTAGCAAGCTGTCTGCGTGACCGTGGTAACAACCTTCAAACTTCATGATCTTGTCACGACCAGTAAAGCCACGAGCGAGACGAATCGCACTCATGGTTGCTTCTGTACCAGAACTTACCATACGGATTTGTTCCATTGATGGTACGAGTTCAGACACTAGCTCTGCCATCGCGATTTCCATCTCTGTTGGTGCGCCAAAGCTCAGGCCACGTTGTGCAGCGTCGATAACCGCTTCACGAATAACAGCGTGGTTGTGGCCAAGAATCATTGGACCCCAAGAGCCAACGTAATCAATGTACGCTCTACCATCGGCATCAAAAATCAGTGCACCGTCTGCTCGTTCGATAAATAGCGGAGAACCGCCAACGCCATTGAATGCACGAACTGGTGAATTTACACCGCCAGGAATGGTTTGCTGAGCTTTTTGATACAGCTCTGATGATTTGGTCATGGGGTTATCCTCTTTTGATTGCTCGGACCAAGTGGGGCGCATTGTACCTAGCTATAATCAAGTTAGAAACGTTTTGCTTAATTTATGTGTTGTTTCGCAGTGTAATCTTACATATCAGCGACCAATCTAAAGAATCGGCGGCGAATACTTGAACGAGTTTGTCAGGTATTGGATAATCGTCCTCAATTAGCACAAATTTGACGTCTTGCTCCAGGCTTGACGCATTACACGAGTGAGAGAGGTCTTCGTGAGCGAAGTAAACGTACCATTATCTTTTTCTGATGCTGCAGCATCTCGCGTTAAGGCACTGATTGCAGAAGAAGAAAACCCAGCATTGAAATTGCGCGTATACATTACTGGTGGCGGTTGTAGCGGCTTCCAATACGGCTTTACTTTCGATGAGAACGTAAATGACGGTGATACAACCATCGAAAACAGTGGCGTGACACTGGTTGTTGACCCAATGAGCCTGCAATACCTGATTGGCGGCATTGTGGATTACACCGAAGGGTTGGAAGGCGCTCGCTTCTTCGTGAACAACCCGAATGCAACAACCACATGTGGTTGTGGTGCATCATTTAGCGTGTAATTGACACGATGACAGGCAGCCAATTGGCTGCCTGAGTTTTACGTAGCAGGATGTCACGTAAACACTCTCTCAGCGCTCCGCAGGAGAGAATAATAAAAAGGACTTTGTATGTCTGGAACTTCGTTTGGGCGACGTTTTGTCGAACGTCCATGGCTAGTATCTCTCATCCTTATTTTGCTACTTGTTGCTTGGTTGGCCGCAGGACAGCTCAAAGCACAAGGTGACCACTCCTCATCCCCATCTCTCCAATCTGAAAACACGCCCTTAGCTAAGGTGATGTTTGATACTTTCACCGCAAAACCTACCAGTAAAACGATAGAACTTTATGGCCGAACCGCACCCAATCGCCAAGCTCGTCTTGGTGCAGAAGTGGCCGGCAAAATTGTCAGTCTCAACATTAATAAAGGGCAACTTGTTAAGCAAGGACAAGTGATTGCTAACATTGATAAGCGGGATTTGGATAGTCAGCTCAAACGCGCTCAGGCCATGCTGCGAGTGAAAGAAAAGGAGTTTAATGCCGCAAAATCGCTCAAAAGCAGGGGGTTACAAGGCGAGGTGGCTTTTGCGACTGCGGAAGCCGCGTTAGTCGATGCAAGAGCGAACCTCAATAATGTCCAAACCGCTCTCAAGAATACCGAAGTTAAAGCGCCCTTTGATGGCATTGTTGATCATCATTTTGTCGAAGTGGGTGACTTTGTCGGTGTGGGCGATCCAATAGCGACAGTGATTGATTTAGAGACTCTGGTCATTGAGGCCGACGTTAGCGAGCGCCATATCCAGTATCTTAAAGACGGTCTTCAAGCGGATGTCAGAACGATCAATGGTCAGCATCACTTGGGGACTTTACGTTATATTGGTCGCGTTTCCTCCGTATCGACCAATACGTTTCCGATTGAAATCGAAATAGATAATCGTAATTCGCTCATCCCTGCGGGGATCAGTGCGGAAGTGCAGCTCCCTTTGAATGAAGTGCTAGCGATTAAAATTACCGCTGCAATGTTGGCGTTAGATGAAGAAGGGAATTTAGGTGTCAAAATACTGCAAGATGGACACGTTAAGTTTGTTCCTATTCAGTTAGTCAAAGCAGAAGAAGATGGTGTTTGGTTATCAGGGCTTGGCGAGCAAGCGGACATCATTGTATTAGGACAGGGGTTTGTTCGTGATGGCGATACCGTGATTGCGAATAAAGTCGGTGATGTCGCTACCGATGCGGCCGAAAAATAGGGAGGCAGCATGTTTAGTATAATTGACGCTGCGTTATCCCGATCAAGAACGATGTTGACCTTGTTGGTGATGATCCTCATCGCAGGGGTCATTACTTACGTCACCATCCCAAAAGAATCTAGTCCCGATATCACTATTCCTATCATTTACGTCTCTGTGGGGCATCAAGGTATTTCTCCAACTGATGCTGAGCGTTTACTGGTTCGTCCTATCGAACAAGAACTGCGCTCAATTGAAGGGGTGAAAGAGATGACATCGGTTGCCTCCGAAGGCCACGCCTCAGTCACTTTGGAGTTTAGCGTTGGCGTGGATCTCGATAAAGCGATGGCGGATGTTCGCGACGCGGTCGATCTGGCGAAACCTAAGTTACCTGCAGACAGTGATGAACCGACGGTCAATGAAGTTACTTTTGCTTCAGAGGAGCCAGTTTTAACCGTTGTGCTTTATGGCACGGTGCCAGAGAGAACCATTGTTCAAATCGCACGAACGTTGCGTGACAGATTAGAAAGCTTCCGTCAGATCTTGGAAGTCGATATTGCTGGTGATCGTGAAGATATTGTCGAGATCGTGGTTGATCCCCTTCTAATGGAAAGCTATGGATTGGATCAGGCCGATATCTATAACTTGATCGCACTAAACAACCGAGTGGTTGCGGCTGGTTTTGTCGATACTGGATATGGGCGCTTTTCGGTCAAAGTTCCGTCGGTGTTTGATTCTCTGAAAGATGTTCTCGAATTGCCTATCAAAGTGAATGGCAAAGAAGTGATCACCTTTGGTGATGTGGCCACAGTTCGCCGAGCGTTTCGTGATCCGGAAAGCTTTGCCCGCTTGGATGGTGAGCCTGCCATTGTGCTTGACGTGAAAAAGCGTGCTGGCGAGAACATTATTGAAACCGTCGCGTTAGTTAAAGAGGTGATTGCTCAAGGGCAACTGCGAGCAGAGTGGCCAAGTAATTTGCAGGTTAAATACACTTGGGATCAGTCGGATGATGTCAAGCTAATGCTTAGTGATCTGCAAAACAACATTCTCTCGGCAATCATTTTGGTGGTCATCGTTATTATCGCGATCTTGGGGGTAAGAACGGCTTTGTTGGTTGGGATCTCTATTCCAGGCTCTTTCTTAACGGGGTTGTTAGTCCTCTCGGTTTTTGGTCTTACCGTAAACATCGTGGTGCTGTTTGCCTTAATCATGGCGGTCGGCATGCTGGTGGATGGTGCAATCGTCGTCACTGAGTTTGCCGATCGGAGAATGCAAGAAGGCACGCCGCGTAAAGAGGCATACCGAGACGCAGCCAAACGCATGGCATGGCCGATCACCGCCTCTACCGCGACTACGTTGGCGGCATTTGCTCCGCTTCTTTTTTGGCCGGATATTACCGGTGAGTTTATGAAGTACTTACCGTTAACGCTAATCGCGACGTTAGCGGCGTCATTGGTGATGGCTTTGCTATTTGTGCCTGTTATTGGCGGCATTATTGGTAAACCTCAGGTTATCAATCCTAAAGCCCAACAAGAAATGGTGGAGCTACACAACGGAAACTTTGAGAAAGCGACAGGAATTACCAAGCTTTATTACAAAACTTTGTTTGTGGCGATTCAACATCCTTGGAAAGTGCTGCTGAGCGCGGTATTGCTGGCGGGTGGTGTTGGATTTACTTACAGTAAAGCGGGGTTAGGAGCTGAGTTTTTCCCTGAAGTCGATCCGCCATTTTTCACCGTAAAAGTACGCTCTTACGGGGATCTTTCCATTAATGAGAAAGATATCGTAATGCGAGAAATTGAAAAGGTCATGCTGGGTCATGATGAGTTTGAAAGTGTCTACACTCGCACTGGATCGAGCGATAATGGTGACGAAATCGGTCAGATTCAAATAACTCCTGTGGATTGGCAATATCGTCGTAAAGTCAAAACGATCATTGAAGAACTAAAAGCTACCACCGACCAATTTTATGGCGTTGAGTTAGAGTACAAATTCCCGGATGCCGGCCCTCCGGTTGAACATGATTTGGTGATTGAAGTTTCTTCTCGAAGTAGGAGTATAGGCGAGCTAGATGACGCCGCGAAGCTCGTTAGGCTTTGGGCTGATAGCAACCCAGCACTGACTAATTTGAGTGATACCACCAATAAAGAGGGGATTGACTGGCAAATTGACATTCGACGCGACGACGCTTCTCGTTTTGCTGCCGATGCAACTTTGGTGGGAAATACAGTTCAATTTGTCACGAATGGTCTGAAAATAGGGGACTATTTACCTGACGATGCGGATGAAGAAGTCGATATTTTGGTGCGCTACCCACAAGAGAAGCGAGATATTGGTCGATTCGATCAGCTAAGAGTGAAAACCGCTGCAGGTTTAGTGCCTATAACCAACTTTGCTCAAATTAAGCCAGACCACAAGCAAGATACTATCCGTCGTGTTGATGGTCATCGAGTTATCAACATTAAAGCGGATATGGTGGAAGGCTACAATTTGGCGCTTGAGTTACCAAAAATTGCGGCTGAAATGGAACAGCTCGGTTTACCGGAAGGCGTTGAATATAAGATTCGGGGTCAAAATGAGGAGCAGGAAAACTCATCAGCATTCTTGCAAAACGCTTTTGTTGTGGCTCTTGGCGTCATGGCGCTCATTCTCATCACGCAGTTCAACAGCTTTTATCAGGCATTTTTGATTTTGAGTGCGGTGCTGTTTTCAACGGTCGGGGTTTTTGCTGGGTTGCTTATTTTCCAAAAACCATTCGGCATCATCATGTCTGGCATTGGTGTGATTGCCTTGGCTGGTATCGTAGTTAATAACAACATTGTACTGATTGATACTTATAACCAAATGCGAAAAAGAGGACTGGACAAAGCAGAGGCTATCCTGCGGACCGGTGTGCAACGTTTGAGACCGGTGCTATTAACCACAATTACGACCATTTTAGGGTTGTTACCGATGGTTCTAGAAATGAACATCGATTTAGTTAATCAAAAAGTCGAATTTGGTGCGCCGAGTACGCAATGGTGGTCTCAGTTAGCGACGGCAGTAGCGGGGGGATTGGCATTTGCTACGGTTTTGACGTTGGTGCTTACGCCTTGTTTGCTTATGTTGGGAAGAGATCATCTTGCTAAGCCCGAACCTGATGAAAGCGAAGAGGCAGCGTAATGCTGCCTCTTTTTACTTTTCCGTTTATCTCATTGCCAGTAACTTACTGTAACGATCCAGCTTGTCCATACTGACTTTTGCATTCGCCATGAAGGTTTGTCTTGCTTTACCTGTTAACGATTTGGATTGCGGCAAATTCACTGTTCTTGGGTTTTTGTGCACGCCATTTACTAGGAACTCATAATGTAAGTGAGGTCCTGTCACACGACCTGTTCCACCAAGCGTACCGATAGTTTGACCTTGTTTAACACGTTGACCCGTTTTGACTGTGCGCTTCGTTAAGTGCAGATACTTGGTAATGTATGTGTTGCTGTGCTTGATGAACACGTAGTTCCCGTTGAACTTGTTGTAAGCCGATTTTTGCACCACACCATCACCAGCGGCCCAAATTGGCGTACCAACAGGTGCTGCGTAGTCAGTGCCTCGGTGAGGACGTACTCGACCCGTAACTGGGTGAAGACGACGTGGGTTAAAGTTTGAAGTCACGCGACGGAAATCCAGTGGAGCGCGCAAGAAGGCTTTTTTCATCGCTCGGCCATTTTCATCGTAATATTTGCCCGTTTTCTCATCTAAAATAGCCGTAAACGTATCGCCCTGGTTTTTGAATATCGCAGCGATGATTTTTCCGCGACCAATGACTTCACCTTCTACAACTTCTTCTTGATACAGCACTCGGAAAGAGTCGTTTTTGCGAATATCGAGTGCGAAGTCGATATCCCAGCCAAAAATTCCTGCTAGCTCCATGATTTGGTTGCCATTCAAGCCAGACGAAATTCCTGCGTTCCAGAAGTTGGATTTGATGGTTGCCTCGGCGTAGTTAAATTGGTAATCGACCTCTTTTTTATCGACCTCAGAAACGTATTTGCCGTCTTGCAGTTTGATGCGAAAGGTTTCAAATGCGCTTAGCGTACGGCGCAGTTGAACCAAGTCGTTTTTCTCATCAAAACCAAATTGCAATTTATCGCCCGGACGAAGACGAGTTAACTGCTGTTCAATTTCTTTATCGGAGGACACTAACTCGTGCAGTAGACGAGCAGAGAGTCCCACTCGATTAAATAGAATGGCGGCGCTCTCGCCATTTTTTACTTTGTAAGTTTCCCAGCGCAAAACCGAAGACATCTGAGAAGAGCCATTTAATGTCGTCAATTCAAGTGAGATCGGCACAGGATAGTGTTGACCAACTTTTAATCGGCTTTGTTGCGGGTTGAGGTCTTGCGGATCGGGCAGAAAGAACAGTGCAATGATGATCAGAGCACTAAAAAACCCGATCAATACTTTGTGCAAGAGTGGAAGTCGGACAAAAATCGAATGCATGAGGTACTTGATTGCTAAATTAAACGGAAAAAGTGACAACTACCTAGTCTAACGTGTTTCAAAATGCATCGCTATTCAAGTAATATGTTCAGCTATTATATTTTTGCCAAATCTGTGGGAGTGAACAAGAATGGCGAGCATTGAAGCTGCACTAGCCGAGATTAAGCGCGGTGTTGAAGAGCTGATTCCAGAAGAAGAGCTAATCGCAAAACTAAAAGAAGGTCGTCCTCTACGTATTAAATTGGGCGCCGATCCAACAGCACCTGACATTCACCTAGGCCATACGGTTATTTTCAATAAGCTTCGCTTGTTCCAAGAACTAGGTCATGAAGTGACGTTCCTAATCGGTGACTTCACTGCAATGGTTGGTGACCCAACAGGTAAAAACACCACTCGTCCACCGCTAAGCCGCGAAGACGTACTGCGTAACGCTGAAACGTACAAAGAACAAGTGTTCAAAATTCTAGATCCTGCGAAGACTAAAATTCAGTTTAACTCTGAGTGGCTGTCTGAGCTGGGCGCAGAAGGTATGATTCGTCTTGCTGCAAACCAAACCGTTGCTCGTATGCTAGAACGTGACGACTTTAAAAAGCGTTACGCAGGCGGCCAACCAATTGCTATCCATGAGTTCATGTACCCACTTCTGCAAGGTTGGGACTCAGTTGCGATGGAAACGGACGTTGAATTAGGCGGTACAGACCAGAAGTTCAACCTTCTAATGGGTCGTGAACTGCAAAAATCTCACGGTCAAAAGCCTCAAGTTGTACTTATGATGCCGCTTCTTGTTGGTCTAGACGGCGAGAAGAAGATGTCTAAGTCTGCGGGTAACTACATTGGTATCAGCGAAGCGCCAAGCGAAATGTTTGGTAAGATCATGTCGATCTCTGATGACTTAATGTGGAGCTACTACGAGCTGCTATCGTTCCGTCCTCTAGAGGAAATCGAACAGTTTAAAGCGGACGTTCAAGCGGGTAAAAACCCACGTGATATCAAAGTGCTACTTGCTAAAGAGATCATTGCGCGTTTCCACAGTGAAGCCGATGCAGATGCGGCAGAGCAAGAGTTTGTGAACCGTTTCGCTAAGAACCAAATCCCTGACGAAATGCCAGAATTTGACTTTGATGCTGGCACTCCAGTAGCGAATCTTCTAAAAGATGCTGGTCTGTGTGCGTCAACGTCTGAAGCGATGCGCATGGTAAAACAAGGTGCAGCAAAGGTTGAAGGCGAGAAAGTTGCCGACGCTAAGTTTGCACCAGAAGCTGGTACTTACGTATTCCAAGTTGGTAAACGTAAATTTGCACGTATTACGATCAAGTAATCCATAATTTTTACGTATGGAAGCGCCCAATGGGCGCTTTTTTTGTTCCTAAAATTGGCAAAAAAAGAACAAAGCTCACCTGTAAATATGGATTAACTTTGCTACTATACTTGCGCTGCTAATCAGGGCTGCGATATCGGAGATTTACATGAACAATACCGACCATCCTCCCAGTCGTTGGGTGAGTAAGATTAAGGGAGCGAAATAACCCGCTTCGGTATTGGCGATCTCCGTCTTACCCGAGTGGTGAGGCATCTTTTCTAATTTTCTTCTCGTTATTTCCTTCATACATTCTGAATAGACAGTGCTTTTGCATTGGTGAATTTGCGTGTTTGTGTCATCTATCGGCATAAAGGCGTGATGAGCTTGTGCTTGTGTTGTCGATGGTCGTTACCAATGCCAATCGGGAGATTCGCCATGACGGTAATGAACAACACTTTTATTGAAACAACACCAAACTTTTCTGAAGTAGAAATTGGTGCAGCTCGCAATGCGTTTTTGAAATACGATCAAGAGCAGCAACTTCATTTGCTCACCATCATGCCAATAGATGAAGCGGTGGGGATTTTGAAGCACTGTTCTGTAGGGTATGTGAACAGTTTGATGTCTCAACTTGAGCATGCGGGTCATGATAAGCGTGCGCGTCACTATGCGCACCAATTGGGTTTGCATGTGTCGGAAGTTGATACTCCTGACGGTTACTTATCAACAGGTGTACTTGAGCATGTAAAGCAGCGAATCGGCTGGATTATTGCACTCGCTTTATTGGGGATCGTTTCTGGGCTGATTATTGCTCAGTATGAAGATACATTGAGCCAACTGGTTTTACTGGCAGTATACATGCCGGTGATTGCGGCGGCTGGTGGTAATACGGGAACTCAAGCGGCCACATTGGTCATTCGTGCATTGGCCACTGGTGAACTTAAAAAGCGTCAGTGGTTAGCAGTACTTTGGAAAGAAAGTCGCGTAGCGCTGTGTCTCGCATTAGCGATCGCAATAGTTATGGTTGGACGCATTATGCTTTTTAGTGCCGGCCAATCTACGGGGGGCTTTGAACTGACAGACATCGCACTTGCAATCGCCGTTGCTTTGTTTATTCAAGTCTCAATTTCCACAACGCTTGGCGGTTTGTTGCCAATAATTGCCCGCGCTTGCAAGCTAGACCCAGCCGTATTGGTGAGCCCTGTGCTTGCATCAATCGTTGATATATCAGGTATGTGGATTTACTTTACTGTAGTGAATTACTTCTTAGGTATCGCCTGACTAAAATTCACGATGTCACGGTAAAATAACTGCTCAAAATGCGTAATAGGGGCGATGACAGGTTTGTTATCGTCCCTTTTTTCTGGAAAGTAGTCTGAGACAAACTGGACGAAAATAGTATTCGGCTGGCCATTTTTATCTAAACCATAACCCGCCATGTTGTAGGTTCCGTACAATGAACCACTCTTGGCAATCAGTTGACCTTTGATTGGGGCATTCCGCATGCTTTGGCGGTATTGCAGCGTACCCGATTCGCCTGATTTAGGCATGATGGCAATCAGCTTCAGTGTTTTTTCGTTTTTCCAGATATAACGTAGGATTTCCGCCATTTTGGTCGCAGAAATACGGTTGTTTCTTGAAAGGCCCGATCCATCTTCCAAGCGTGCGTTACGGATATCGATGCCAGTGTTGGCGAAAATGATCTGTTTGATCGCTTCTGTACCATTGGTAAAACTTCCGGGTTGAACAAAAAATTTCGCACCCAATGTTTTCGTTAATGTGTCTGCGATCAAATTGTCAGAATGCTTGAGCATGTCATCAAGTAAATCGGATAGCGGCTTTGATTGATGTAATGCCATCAATTTACGTTGTTTCTGTGGCGCTGAGCCAATCTTAATTTTGCCTTTGAGCTCAATACCTAATTGCTTGAGTAACGTACTGATATTTTGACTGGTATAACGTTCAGGATCTTGAACCGCAAATTTGAGAGGCAGCGGCTTTTCTCGTTCGACTAAGCATCCTTTTAATTCGTAGCGATTGTCTGGGTTAGCAAGCAGGTCTAAATCGCAATGGCGGCTCTTTTGAATCGTCTTAGAAACGGTCTCGACCGAACTTTTAACACGAATAGGTTGATGCTCTGGCACATAGACTCGAGTCCCGCCATCTTTTTGCGTATAGATAGAAGCTTGGACACAGTTGTTGTTGAGTGTAATGCTAGAAGCCGGAGCGCTGTAGCAAACCCCCAGAATGTCCCACGGCCAACCCACCGCTCGGTCATACCCTGTAAAGGCACTGTTGTCTAACCACAAGTCACCGTTAATGCGCGTTAAACCATTTTTTTTCGCCAATGACAGCAACGCTTTCAAATCTTGGGTTTGTAGGGTGGGATCTCCGACAAAGTAGATAACGGCATCGGAACTCGAGGTTTCAAGCTTTGTTCGAAATGCAAAGCTGTCTCCTAACTCTAATTTAGCAGCTAAGGCTGTGACAATTTTTAATGTGCTCGCTGGTGGAAATAGTTGGTCTGTTGGACGGATACCATCGAGCGTGGAACTTTCGTTTAGTTTTTCTGCAACTAAGCTGATACGGGCGCCCTCTGGCAATACCTCTTGATGAGGATACGCATAAGACAATAGCGGAAAAATAAGAGAAGAAATGAGTAGAGGCCAACGTAAACGCATAGTGTGATTTTCTAGGGTTAGTTATGTGATTGAGTATACGCAAGTCCACTCAATATACTAGGTGCATCCAAGAATGCTTGGTTCATCATTAATATTGAGACAAAGTGGTTAGAAGAACGCGCTATTAAGATGAGAAATGAAAGATAAAAAAATGCCCGCGATAAGCGGGCACTGAGTATTCAAGTCTAAAGACTGGAATTAGAAGTCGTAACGTAGACCTAGAGCTAGCTCGTCTTCTGCATCAGCTTTAGATGCTGTAGTGTTGCCACCAACTTTACCTAGTTTATCGCCAGAGTCGATTAGGTTGAAGTTGTATGAAACGTAACCACGGAAGTTAGGCTTGAAGTAGTAAGATGCATCAACAGCGAAGTTGTTAGCAGAAGTTTCGTTGTTAGTTTCTGCGTTGTTGTACGTTGTTGTGAATACTGTTTGACCTAGAGTGTAAGCACCAGCTAGTTCGTAACCAGTGTAGTCACCTTCAGTTTTCGCTTTTTCACCGTCAGTGAAGATACCAGCGAAGTATAGGTCACCCATAGTGTAAGATGCAGCTAGCATGTATTCGTTAGCTTCGTCTTGGTCTGCGTAACCAGCACCTAGCTCAAGACCTGTGTCTGCTACTGCGTAGATTGCAGATAGAGAGTAACCGTCTTGTTTGTTGTCTGAGTAGTGATCAACGCGATCGTTTTCACCAGCAGGAGTACCGTCTGCTTTTAGCTCTGTACGGTCAGCAAAGCGGTAGCTAGCTTTAACGCTTAGGTTTTCGAATTGACCTTTGTAAGACATCATGTTGTCTGAACGGTCAGCCACTGCTAGTTTGTCAGCTGCTGAGTTACCGTGGTAAGCCATGATATCTGTGAAATCAGTGATAACGCCTAGTGCACCTTCGTTTTTACCGTAAGTGAACTCACCCCATGCACCGCCAAGACCAGCGTATGCGTAACGAGTGTCTAGGTTGCTGTTTCCATCTACACCGCCGTTTTCAGCTGTAGTAAACTCACCTTCCCAGAAACCAACACCGTAAAGGTTGTCGTTGATAGCTTGAGTACCAAGGAAGTTTAGACGGATACGAGAGTTGTCTTGAGCGTCGCCATCTTTCATAGATAGACGTGCTTCAGCGCGGCCGCCCATTTCTAGAGAAGTGCCGTCTTGGTTGTAAAGTTCAGCTGCGTTAACGCCAGTTGCCATAGCTGCTGCAGATACAGAAAGAGCAATTAGAGTCTTTTTCATCTTATTTGTCCTAGTTAGCTGTCCATAATCATTGTTGTATGGGGGAGAGATGACCTCTCACAAGTTATTGGTCTATATTTGGCTTCATCTGCGAGAGTTTTCCGCAACTGTAAGCCTTTGATGTAACAACTTGCTGGACATGTTTTACTGCTAAAGTTTCATGATGAGTTAGTAAAATGATATAAATCATGCTGATGAACACTGTTCGATTGTGGCTGGTTGTTTGTTAAGTAGTTGGTTTTAATGAGTTAATGCTTCAATGACATTGGCCTGACATTGATTAGTTTTTATGTTTTTTGATGTTTTTAGTGTAATGAACAGTGTTGTTTTTCAATAAATTGCGATAATGATTGGATCTAAAATTGATTCGGTTCGTTATGCTGCAAAGGCATAGCAATGTTGAATTTCGAATTAAGATGATTTCGCTCAGGAGTTTGTTTACACTAGTTGAAAATACATCTTTAACCGCACTACCTAGTCCTACGACTGGGTGGGCTTTTTATTGTCCAAAGACCCATTTGGGCTTGAGGTTACATAATGGAAAAAGTTCCAATGACACTACGTGGTGAACAAATGCTACGTACAGAACTAGAACGTCTACTTAAGCTACGTCCTCAAATTTCAGAAGCGATTGCTGAAGCACGAGAACTAGGTGATTTGAAGGAAAATGCTGAATATCATGCCGCTCGAGAAGAGCAGGGTATTTGTGAAGCGCAAATCCGTGACATTGAATATAAGCTATCTGTTGCGCAAGTAATTGATGTAACTAAAATGGAAAACACTGGCAAGGTTATCTTTGGTTCAACGGTGACTTTGATTGATGTCGATACCGATGAAGAAAAGACATATCAGATTGTTGGTGACGATGAAGCTGATATTAAAGCTGGCCGTATTTCAGTGAGCTCTCCAATTGCTCGTGGCTTGATCGGCAAGATGGAAGGCGACGAGGTTGCTATCCAGACTCCTGGTGGAGCGAAAGATTTCGAAATTGACCGAGTTGAATACATCTAAGTGGCATCTTGAATGCCCACTATTTGTTAAATGCAAAAAAGGTCGCCAATGGCGACCTTTTTCTTCAACAACGTAAGTGAATTACTTACGAGGAATTTCGATTTTACGCTCTTCAGACTGGCGGTATAGCACAAGCACTTTACCAATTGTCTGAACTTTTTCAGCGCCTGTCTCACGTACGATAGCGTCAATGATTAGCTGTTTTGTTTCACGATCTTCTGAAGCAACTTTTACTTTGATCAGTTCGTGATGGTTTAGAGCGATTTCAATTTCTGCTAGCACGGCTTCTGTAAGTCCATTTGCGCCCATTAGCACAACAGGTTTTAAACTGTGAGCCAGGCCTTTTAGGTGCTGCTTTTGTTTGGTGCTTAGGTTCATTACGCGGCCAATTTTCTTTAAAATAAGGGTTGAAAAAAGCTATTTTAACGCCATCTATTGCTGAAGACTATAATTTATTGAGTAATAGGTTGTGCCTATTAAAACAATAGCTCCTATTTGCGCCTTGTTGGGATTAAAATGAGTAAACAAAAACATTCGGCTAGTTCTGGTCGTTGGTTGAAAGAACACTTTGATGATAAATACGCGAATGAAGCCCGTAAAAAAGGATATCGTTCACGTGCGTACTTCAAGATTGATGAAATCCAAACAAAAGATAAGTTGTTAAAACCTGGCATGACAGTGGTCGATTTAGGTGCTGCTCCGGGTGGATGGTCTCAATATGCTGCTAAAATAGTAGGAGATAGTGGTCAGATTATTGCTTGTGATTTACTTCCTATGGATCCAATAGCTGGTGTAAGTTTCTTGCAAGGTGACTTCCGAGACGATGCCGTGTTAGAGGCGTTGCTTGATAGAATTCAACCATCAATGGTTGATGTTGTAATGTCTGATATGGCGCCGAACATTGCAGGTAACAACTCTGTCGATCAACCACGCGCAATGTATTTAGTTGAATTGGCTTTAGATATGTGTCGACAAGTTCTAGCGCCTAATGGTAGCTTTGTCGTAAAGGTTTTCCAGGGTGAAGGCTTCGATCAATATGTGAAAGAAGTCCGAGACATGTTTAAAGTCGTAAAAATCAGAAAACCAGACTCATCGCGAGCTCGCTCCCGAGAAGTCTTTGTTGTAGCCACTGGTTACAAAGGTTAACTATTTTGCTCTTTCGGGAGCGTGTTAACACTATAGCTACAGTGAGTGAACTGTAGTACCCTACCTTTAATTACAATTAGTTATCGAGAGGCTTACACCTTGAGTGACATGGCAAAAAATTTAATTCTGTGGCTTGTTATCGCTGTCGTATTGATGTCGGTATTTCAGAGCTTTGGCCCTGGAGAAAGCAATGGCAGAACCGTGGATTACACCACGTTTGTACAGGAAGTTGGCCAAGGCCAGATTCAAGAAGCAACTTTTAAAGACGGTGAAATTAGCTTTGTTCGTCGTGGCGGCGGTGCCAAAATGGTCACTTACATGCCTGTGTATGATCAGAAGCTTCTAGATGACCTAATTAACCAAAACGTGAAAGTGCAAGGTACGCCTCCTGAAGAGCAAAGCTTGCTTGGCACAATTTTCATTTCTTGGTTCCCAATGATCTTACTGATTGGTGTGTGGATTTTCTTCATGCGTCAAATGCAAGGCGGCGGCGGTAAAGGCGCTATGTCTTTCGGTAAGAGTAAAGCTCGTATGATGAGCGAAGAACAAATCAAAACCACTTTCGCTGATGTTGCGGGCTGTGACGAAGCAAAAGAAGACGTAAAAGAACTTGTTGATTACCTACGTGATCCAAGCCGTTTCCAAAAACTGGGTGGTAAGATTCCAACTGGTGTTTTAATGGTTGGTCCTCCAGGTACGGGTAAAACGTTACTTGCAAAAGCTATCGCAGGTGAGGCAAAAGTACCGTTCTTTACTATTTCAGGTTCCGATTTCGTAGAAATGTTCGTTGGTGTTGGTGCATCTCGTGTACGTGACATGTTCGAGCAAGCGAAGAAAGCCGCGCCTTGTATTATCTTTATCGATGAAATCGATGCAGTAGGTCGTCAGCGTGGAGCTGGTGTAGGTGGTGGTCACGATGAACGTGAGCAAACACTGAACCAAATGCTAGTAGAAATGGATGGTTTTGAGGGCAACGAAGGTATTATCGTTATTGCTGCGACCAACCGCCCAGACGTATTAGACCCTGCATTGCTACGTCCGGGTCGTTTTGACCGTCAAGTAGTTGTAGGTCTTCCTGATGTACGCGGTCGTGAACAGATTCTAAAAGTACACATGCGCAAAGTGCCATTAGCTGGTGACGTAGAGCCTTCTTTAATCGCTCGTGGTACACCAGGTTTCTCTGGTGCAGACCTAGCCAACTTAGTTAACGAAGCTGCGCTATTTGCTGCACGTGGCAACAAACGCAATGTCTCTATGGTTGAGTTTGAGCTAGCGAAAGACAAAATCATGATGGGTGCAGAGCGCCGTTCTATGGTGATGTCAGAAGAGACCAAAGAGTCAACAGCGTACCATGAAGCTGGTCACGCGATTGTTGGTCGTTTAGTACCTGAGCATGATCCTGTGTACAAAGTGTCTATCATTCCACGTGGTCGTGCACTTGGTGTAACGATGTACTTGCCAGAACAAGACCGCGTAAGTATGTCTCGTCAGCACTTAGAATCTATGATTTCAAGCCTGTATGGCGGTCGTCTTGCTGAAGAGCTAATTTACGGTCCTGAAAAAGTATCGACAGGTGCTTCCAACGACATTGAACGTGCGACTGATATTGCTCGTAAGATGGTGACACAATGGGGCTTCTCTGAAAAACTTGGTCCTCTACTTTATGCAGAAGATGAAGGTGAAGTATTCCTTGGTCGTAGCGTAACGCAGACTAAACACATGTCTGATGATACCGCTAAGCTTATCGATGATGAGGTTCGTCAAATCATCGACCGCAACTACGACCGTGCGAAAAAGATTTTGGAAGACAATATGGACATCATGCATGCGATGAAAGATGCGCTAATGAAGTATGAAACCATTGATGCTCGCCAAATTGATGATCTCATGGAACGTAAAGCGGAAATTCGTGAGCCAGCAGGCTGGGGTGATAACCCAATGAATAAGCCAAAGGATGACGATAAGTCTCAAGCAACGCCTGAAGTGAAAGAGGAAGAGAAAGCAACGGATTCTGCGAATGCCGCAGAGCAAGTTACTTCTCAAGATTCTGCTTCAAGTGAAGTTCCAGAAAAGAAAGACTCTGAATAAAGAGTGTTGATAATAATAAACCCCGAGTTAGCTCGGGGTTTTTGTATTTATTATGATTATTACAGCAAATAACAAATCTCTCGACCTTTCTCGTCCACATGTAATGGCGATTCTTAATGTTACCCCTGATTCATTTTCTGATGGTGGTAAATTCAATTCTTTAGAACTTGCTCTTGCTCAAGTTGAAAAAATGATTACCGCAGGGGTTAGCATCATTGATGTTGGTGGTGAGTCTACACGCCCTGGTGCGCCAGATGTCTCTCTAGAAGAAGAGCTGCAACGCGTTGTTCCTGTTGTAAAGGCCATCCGCGAAAAATACGATGTATGGATCTCTGTCGATACCAGTAAAGCAGAAGTAATGCGTCAGGCTATCGCTGTTGGTGCGGATCTAATTAACGATATCCGTGCGTTACAAGAACCTGGTGCACTTCAAGTTGCAGCTGCATCAAAACTACCTGTTTGCTTAATGCATATGAAGGGGCAACCTAGAACTATGCAGGAAAGCCCTCAGTACGAGAACTTGATGGATGACGTCGCTCAGTTTCTGGAAGAGCGCATAGCTGCTTGTGAAGCCGTAGGTATCAATAAGTCTCAACTTATCCTCGATCCTGGTTTTGGCTTTGGCAAAACCATTGAACACAATTATCATATGCTCGCTCATCTCGAGAAGTTTCATGAGTTCGGTCTGCCTATCTTGGCGGGTATGTCTCGTAAATCAATGATTTTCAAGCTGCTTGATAAGCCAGCAGCAGATTGCACTAACGCCAGTGTGGTTTGTGCCACGATTGCTGCCATGAAAGGCGCGCAGATCATTCGTGTTCATGATTTTGAAGAAACTATTGAAGCAATGAAAATTGTCGAAATGACGCAAAACAATATTTAAAAATAATAAAGGTAAGTTTATGTCGAATAAAAGACGTTACTTTGGTACGGACGGTGTACGCGGTAAAGTTGGACAGTACCCAATCACTCCAGACTTCGTACTTAAGCTTGGCTGGGCTGCTGGTCGTGTACTAGCAAAACAAGGCACAAAGAAAGTTATTATTGGTAAAGATACTCGTATCTCTGGTTACATGCTTGAATCTGCACTAGAAGCTGGTCTTGCTGCCGCAGGTCTGAAGGCAACCTTCACAGGTCCAATGCCGACACCTGCTGTCGCTTACTTAACGCAAACTTTCCGCGCAGAAGCGGGCATTGTGATTTCTGCATCGCATAACCCATATTACGACAACGGTATTAAATTCTTCTCATCTGAGGGCACAAAATTGCCTGATGATATCGAGCTTGCTATCGAAGCTGAATTGGACAAAGACATTGAATGTGTTGAGTCTTCTGAATTGGGCAAAGCGACTCGTTTAAATGATGCTGCAGGTCGTTACATCGAGTTCTGTAAAAGCACATTCCCATCGACACTAAGTCTCTCTAACTTAAAGATCGTCGTTGATTGCGCTCATGGTGCTACCTATCATATTGCTCCAAATGTCTTCAAAGAACTTGGTGCAGATGTAATCGCGATGGGTGTTGAGCCAAATGGTATCAACATCAATGAAGAAGTCGGTGCTACAGATGTTCGCGCGCTACAAAAACGCGTTGTAGAAGAGCAAGCTCATCTTGGTCTTGCATTCGATGGTGACGGCGACCGTATCATCATGGTTGACCATTTAGGTAATAAAGTCGATGGTGACCAAATTGCTTACATCATCGCACGTGATGCTTTGCGTCGTGGTGAACTAAAAGGTGGCGTCGTTGGTACGTTGATGACTAACCTAGGTATGGAAAATGGCCTGAAGCAATTAGGTATTCCATTTGTTCGTGCTGCTGTCGGTGACCGCTATGTAATGGAGCAATTGCTGGCTAAAGGCTGGAAGATCGGTGCCGAAAACTCTGGTCACGTTATCTTGCTAGATAAAGTAACAACGGGAGACGCGATTGTTGCAGCTCTACAAGTGCTTGCTTCTGTTGTTGGTAGTGATATGTCTCTGCACGACTTGTCGCAAGGCATGACGCTTTACCCACAAGTTTTAGAAAATGTACGTTTCGCTGGTGAAAACAACCCTCTAGAAGCGCAAGCAGTACTGGCTGCTGTAGAAGAAGTTGAAGCTGAACTAGGCGATAAAGGTCGCGTTTTACTACGTAAATCAGGTACAGAGCCTTTGATTCGCGTAATGGTAGAAGGTGAAGATGCCGAGCTTGTTCAAAGCTCAGCGCTTAAGATTGCGGATGCAGTAAAAGCAAGTTGTTAATCATTGCTTTAACGTATTTAAAGAAAGAAAAGGGCAAGTTTTGCCCTTTTTTTGAGCGCTTAACCCGCCAGCATTGATTTTTTACTAATTTTCCCTTGTCAGCGTTACTTGCTTTCGCTAGTATTGCTCCGCCTCCCGTTAGGAGGTCGCTAGCCTTGTTCATTAACGATGTTTCGATATTGAACGGCGCTGGCTCAACAATTTGGAACATAGGTGGAAAAAATGTTTTCAGTTCTACTTGTGATTTACCTGTTGGCAGCGCTTGGTGTGATTGGCCTTGTGTTGATTCAACAAGGTAAAGGCGCAGATATGGGAGCCTCGTTCGGTGCTGGTGCTTCAAACACAGTGTTTGGTGCTAGTGGCTCAGGTAATTTCTTAACCCGAACAACTGCTATTTTAGCAACCGTATTTTTTGTCGTTAGCTTGCTACTTGGTCGTATGTCTACACACAAGACCGAGTCTCAATGGGTAGACCCAACATTAGGTCAACCAGTAGTTGAACAAGTTAAAGACGCAGCGAGTGAAGTTCCAGCACCTACTGGTGATGAAATTCCTCAATAAGCTGTAAGGTTTTGTGCCGAGATGGTGAAATTGGTAGACACGCTAGCATGAGGTGCTAGTGCCTTAGGTGTGAGGGTTCGAGTCCCTCTCTCGGCACCATGTATTTACAAACTTGTAAATCACTTGTTTGCGAGTATAATGCTCAGCAAGTCGGACGCGGGGTGGAGCAGCTTGGTAGCTCGTCGGGCTCATAACCCGAAGGTCGTCGGTTCAAATCCGGCCCCCGCAACCAATCTCCTTCTTTGAATAAAGAAGTTGCAGATTGGCAAGTTTACGTAGTGCTAACCACACTACGAGTTAAGAAAAGTAATTTTGACTATTCTTAACGTATCAGGGTCCAGCAGCATAAAACCCCGACTATCGGGGTTTTTTGTTATCTGAGTTTTTTAAATGACTCAGGTCACTGCTTGGTTTTTTGATTGGGCTCTGAGCCCTTTTTTTGTTTCTGGAGTGGTTTAAATGACTGGTTTAGAAAGACAACTTACTGAAATGCTTGAAGCGCCAGTAGAGGCATCAGGCTATGAGTTAGTTGGATTAGAATTCATTCGTGCTGGCGCGCACTCAACGTTACGCATCTACATCGACCATGAAAATGGTATTAACGTGGACGACTGTGCAGAAGTTAGCCACCAAGTAAGTGCAGTGTTAGACGTTGAAGATCCAATTTCTGTTGCTTACAGCCTAGAAGTGTCTTCTCCAGGTTTAGAAAGACCACTATTCAAAGCAGCACATTACGAGCAATTTATTGGTCACGAGGTCAGCATCGTTTTGAAAATGGCTGTAGCAAACCGTCGTAAGTGGAAAGGCATTATCCACGGCGTGGATGGCGAAACAGTGACAGTTACTGTTGAAGGTCAGCAAGAAGAGTTTGCTTTAAGTAACATTTCAAAAGCTAACCTGATCCCTAAATTTTAGGTCCCTAAAAAAGTTTAAGCTTAGAGGCTAAATACAATGAGTAAAGAAATTTTAGCGGTAGCAGAAGCGGTATCGAACGAAAAAGCGGTACCTCGTGAGCGTATCTTTGAAGCTCTTGAGATTGCTCTAGCAACTTCTACAAAGAAAAAGTACGAAATCGAAATCGACGTTCGTGTTGCTATTGACCGTAAAACTGGTGAGTTTGTAACTTACCGTCGTTGGTTGGTTGTTGACCAAGTAGAAAGCCCAACAAAAGAGATCTCTCTAGAAGCTGCTCAATATGAAGATGATTCAGTTGAGCTAGGCGATTACGTAGAAGATGAAATCGAATCAGTAACGTTTGACCGTATTACGACTCAAACGGCTAAGCAAGTTATTGTACAAAAAGTTCGTGAAGCTGAACGTGCACAAATCGTTGAGCAATTTATCGACAACGAAGGTGATCTAATCACTGGTGTTGTTAA
Source organism: Vibrio sp. RC2502 (assembly GCF_054850435.1). NCBI lineage: Bacteria > Pseudomonadati > Pseudomonadota > Gammaproteobacteria > Vibrionales > Vibrionaceae > Vibrio > Vibrio sp. RC2502. The sequence continues at coordinate 2,605,161 of NZ_CM141453.1, read as the reverse complement.
GAAGGTAAACCGCGACACAATCGTTCTTGACTTAGGTAACAACGCAGAAGCGGTAATCCTACGTGATGACCAACTTCCTCGTGAAAACTTCCGTCCAGGTGACCGTGTACGTGGTCTTCTGTACAAAGTTGCTCCAGAAGCGCGTGGTTTCCAATTGTTTATCACTCGTTCTAAGCCTGAAATGCTTGAAGAACTATTCCGTGTAGAAGTTCCTGAGATCGCTGAAGAAATCATCGAACTGAAAGGTGCTGCTCGTGATCCTGGTTCTCGCGCTAAGATCGCAGTGAAAACAAATGACAAGCGTATTGACCCTGTTGGTGCGTGTGTTGGTATGCGTGGCGCACGTGTACAAGCTGTTTCTGGTGAGCTTGGTGGTGAGCGTATCGATATCGTGCTTTGGGATGATAACCCAGCGCAATTCGTTATCAACGCAATGGCTCCAGCAGACGTAGCTTCTATCATCGTGGATGAAGATGCACACTCAATGGACATCGCAGTTGAAGCCGACAACCTAGCACAGGCTATCGGTCGTAACGGTCAGAACGTACGTTTAGCATCTCAGCTAACGGGTTGGGAACTGAACGTAATGACAGTTGCAGATCTTCAGAAGAAACACGCTGAAGAATCACAAGCATCTATCGAAAACTTCATGAAGTACCTAGACATCGAAGAAGACTTTGCTCAGCTGCTTGTTGAAGAAGGCTTCTCTACTCTAGAAGAAATCGCATACGTTCCAGTTAACGAGCTTCTAGAAATCGACGGCCTAAACGAAGAGCTTGTAGAAGAGCTACGTGGTCGTGCGAAAGACGCGCTAACAACAATTGCATTAGCACAAGAAGAATCTTTTGAAGGTCTAGAACCTGCAGACGATCTACTAGGTCTTGAAGGTCTAGAGCGCGAAATGGCATTCAAACTGGCAGCTAAAGGTGTAGCGACACTGGAAGATCTAGCTGACCAAGGCATTGACGATTTAGAAGGTATCGAAGGCCTGACCGAAGAACGTGCAGGCGAGCTAATTATGGCCGCACGTAACATCTGTTGGTTCGGCGAAGAAGCATAATTTCGGCAAGGAGGAAAGCGGCATGACACAATTAACAGTTAAAGCACTGAGTGATGAGATTGGTACGCCAGTCGACCGCTTGATTGAACAACTTGCTGACGCTGGCATGAAAAAGGCGAGCTCTGACAATGTAACTGATGAAGAGAAGCAAAAGCTTCTCTCTCATCTAAAGAAAGAACACGGTGATAAATCTGGTGATGCAGAGCCGACTCGCCTAACGCTTCAGCGTAAAACTCGTAGTACACTTAGTGTGAATGCGGGTGGTGGTAAGAGTAAGAATGTTCAGGTTGAGGTGCGCAAAAAACGTACATACGTGAAGCGTAGCACAATTGAAGATGAAGCTAAGCGTGAAGCAGAAGAAGTAGCAAAACGTGAAGCAGAAGAAGCAGCAAAACGCGTAGCAGAGGAAACTGCTAAGCGTGAAGCTGAAGAGGCTGCAAAACGTGAAGCTGAAGATGCTGTAAAACGTGAAGCGGAAGAAAAAGCGAAACGCGAAGCTGAAGAAAAAGCGAAGCGCGACGCAGATACGAATGCACAACGTAATGCTGAAGAAAAAGCAAAACGTGATGCTGAAGAGAAAATTAAGCAAGAAGCAGCGCGAAAAGAGGCCGACGAGCTTAAACGTCGTCAGGAAGAAGAAGCTAAGCGTAAGGCTGAAGAGGAAAGTCAGCGCAAGCTTGAGGAAGCTCGCGAATTGGCTGAAAAGAATAAAGAGCGTTGGTCTGCTGCAGAAGAGAAAAAGGGTGATATGGAAGATACAGATTACCATGTAACGACTTCACAATACGCACGTGAAGCCGAAGATGAAGCAGATCGCAAAGAAGAAGCCGGTCGTCGTAATAAGAAGAAGAAAAAACCTTCGACTAAAGACGAGCAGGCACGCAATAGCGGTCGTAGCCAACGTGGCGGTAAAGGCGGCCGTAAAGGTAAGCTAGCTAAACCAACATCAATGCAGCACGGCTTTGATAAGTCGGCGACTGTTGCTAAGCAAGATGTTGTGATTGGCGAAACAATTGTTCTTTCAGAACTTGCTAACAAGATGTCGGTTAAAGCGACAGAAGTTATCAAAGTGATGATGAAGATGGGCGCTATGGCGACTATCAACCAAGTGATCGACCAAGAAACAGCACAGCTTGTTGCTGAAGAAATGGGTCACAAAGTTGTTCTTCGTAAAGAGAACGAACTGGAAGAAGCAGTACTATCTGACCGCGATACTAATGCCGAATCAGTACCTCGTGCTCCAGTTGTTACTATCATGGGTCACGTTGACCACGGTAAAACGTCAACACTTGACTACATCCGTCGTACACACGTTGCTTCAGGCGAAGCGGGTGGTATTACACAGCACATCGGTGCTTACCACGTTGAAACTGAAAACGGTATGATCACGTTCCTTGATACTCCTGGACACGCGGCGTTTACTGCTATGCGTGCTCGTGGTGCTCAAGCGACAGATATCGTTGTTCTTGTAGTTGCAGCAGATGATGGCGTAATGCCACAAACAGTAGAAGCGATCCAGCACGCGAAAGCGGCAGGCGTTCCTTTGATTGTTGCTGTGAACAAGATCGATAAAGAAGATGCGAACCCAGACAACGTTAAGAATGAGCTAGCTCAATACGACGTAATCCCTGAAGAATGGGGCGGTGAGAACATGTTCGTTCACATCTCGGCAAAACAGGGTACAAACATTGATGGTCTGCTAGAAGCAATCCTTCTTCAATCTGAAGTTCTAGAACTTACAGCTGTGAAAGAAGGTATGGCGTCTGGTGTGGTAGTTGAATCTCGTCTTGATAAAGGTCGTGGTCCAGTTGCTACAGTACTAGTTCAATCTGGTACGCTACATAAAGGCGACATCGTACTTTGTGGTCAAGAGTACGGCCGTGTTCGTGCAATGCGCGACGAACTAGGTCAAGAAATCACAGAAGCAGGTCCATCTATTCCTGTAGAGATCCTTGGTCTTTCAGGTGTGCCAGCTTCAGGTGACGAAGCTACTGTAGTACGTGATGAACGTAAAGCGCGTGAAGTTGCTAACTACCGTGCTGGTAAGTTCCGTGAAGTGAAACTTGCTCGTCAGCAGAAATCTAAACTAGAGAACATGTTCTCTAACATGACTGCCGGTGAAGTTGCCGAACTTAACGTTGTTCTTAAAGCTGACGTTCAAGGTTCTGTAGAAGCTATCGCAGACTCACTACTGAAACTATCGACTGACGAAGTGAAAGTGAACATCGTTGGTTCTGGTGTTGGTGGTATTACTGAGACTGACGTAGTACTAGCAGAAGCTTCAAACGCAATCATTCTTGGCTTTAACGTACGTGCTGATGCATCTGCTCGTCGTGCAGTTGAAGCCGCAGCAGTTGACCTACGTTACTACTCAATCATTTACCAATTGATTGACGAAGTGAAACAGGCAATGGGCGGTATGCTTGCTCCAGAATTCAAGCAAGAGATCATTGGTCTTGCTGAAGTTCGTGACGTGTTTAAGTCACCGAAACTGGGCGCAATCGCTGGCTGTATGGTTACTGAAGGTCTAATTAAGCGCAACAACCCTATCCGTGTTCTACGTGATAACGTTGTTATTTACGAAGGTGAACTAGAGTCACTACGTCGCTTTAAAGATGACGTTCAAGAAGTTAAGAATGGCTACGAATGTGGTATCGGCGTTAAGAACTACAATGACGTTCGCGTTGGTGACCAAATCGAAGTATTCGAAATCGTTGAAATTCAACGTACTCTAGACTAATTGACTAAAATTACTCATATTATCTTTGATAGATAAGTAGTAATTGGTTGTTGAATACACCATGGGGGGCTGGCTTTGACCAACCCCCCATTCTTTCTATATAAGAGAAAAGATATGTCAAAAGAATTTAGCCGCACGCAGCGTGTTGCACAGCAGCTGCAAAAAGAATTAGCAATGATCCTTCAACGTGAAGTTCGTGATTCACGTTTGGGTATGGTTACCATTTCCGATGTGGAAGTCTCTCGTGACCTTGCTTACGCAAAAGTGTTCGTGACTTTCCTATGTGTAGGTGAGCAAACACCAGAATCATGCCTAGCGGCACTACGTGAGCATGAAGTTCACATTCGCATGATGCTTGGTAAGCGTATTCGTCTGCGTCTAACTCCAGAAATCCGCTTCTACTACGACAACACGCTCGTAGAAGGTATGCGTATGTCTAACCTAGTAACCGAAGTGGTTAACTCAGACAAGCAGAAGCAAAAGAACTCTGGCCGTGAGGACGAAGAATAATGGCTCGTCGTCGTAAAGGTCGTCCAATTAATGGTGTTATCTTGTTGGATAAACCAACAGGTATCTCTTCCAATGATGCACTGCAAAAAGTAAAGCGAATCTACTTTGCTGAAAAAGCGGGTCACACTGGTGCGTTGGACCCTCTAGCGACGGGTATGTTGCCGATCTGTTTAGGTGAAGCAACCAAGTTTTCTCAGTTCCTACTGGATTCAGACAAACGCTATCGCGTGATCGCGAAACTTGGCGAACGTACTAACACTTCAGACTCTGATGGTGAAGTGGTTGAAACGCGTCCAGTAGATGTGACTCTCGAGAAACTAGAAGCGTGTATTGAGAAGTTCCGTGGCGAATCTGACCAAGTGCCTTCGATGTTTTCTGCTTTGAAATACCAAGGCAAACCTCTGTACGAGTACGCTCGTAAAGGTATCGAAGTTCCACGTGAGTCTCGTAAAATCACCGTTTACGAAATCGTTCTTCACCGTTTTGAAGGTGATGAAGTTGAGATGGAGGTGCACTGTTCAAAAGGCACTTACATTCGTACTATCGTCGATGACTTGGGCGAAATGCTCGGTTGTGGTGCTCACGTAACGATGCTGCGCCGCACAGCTGTAGCCAAGTACCCTTACGAGAAAATGGTGACTCTTGAGCAGCTTAATGAGCTACTTGAGCAAGCTCATCGTGAAGAAATCGCTCCTCGCGAGTTACTCGATCCACTGCTTATGCCAATGGACACTGCAGTTGAAGACTTACCAGAAGTAAACCTAATTCCTGAATTAGCAGATATGGTTCAGCATGGCCAACCGGTTCAAGTATTAGGTGCACCAGAGCAGGGGTCTCTGCGCCTGACTATGGGCGAAGAGCATTTGTTCATCGGTGTTGGTGAAATGAACGATGATGGTAAGATCGCACCAAAACGTTTAGTCGTTTTCCGCGACGAAGAGTAATCTCTATCTCACTTGAAAAATACCGGCATTTAGGCCGGTATTTTTATATTGCGCCTATAAGCAAACTTCCTTATAATTCGCGCTTCTCGTGTCGGCTGAATCAGAGATTGGCTGGCACAAACATTAACTTACTCTTATTAGGAGAGAATTATGTCTCTGAATGCAGAAACTAAAGCAGCAATCGTTGCAGAATACGCACAATCTGAAGGCGACACTGGTTCACCAGAAGTTCAAGTAGCTCTACTTACAGCTTCTATCAACCACCTACAAGGTCACTTCAAAGCTCACAAAGGCGATCACCACAGCCGTCGTGGTCTTCTACGTATGGTTTCTCGCCGTCGTAAGCTTCTAGATTACCTAAAAGGTAAAGATCTAGCTCGCTACCAAGACCTAATCAAGCGTCTAGGCCTACGTCGCTAATAAGCGACTGCATAGCAGTTTGTCAAAAAAGGGGCTTTATGCCCCTTTTTTGTTGCCCCTAATTTATTTTTTGACTGCTATAGCTTAGCCAAATCATCCTTAAGCCGTTATAATACTGGCGGCTTAATCTTTTGATACCGTTCTAGATGAGTGATTAGTCGCTGTTTAGTCTGGTATATTAGATTTTTATTAAACTCATAGCATTACAGTCAACCTCGTCGACCAAAAGGTCGCGGCTATTAAAAAGAAATTTAGGTAAGTTTCTTTTCACTAGTCGCGATTCGTAATGCCTTGAGTGTTTATTAACACACCTAAGCGGCTATTTATCGGTGCGCTTAGAAACAAGGAATAACAATGTTCGAAAAACCAGTTGTTAAAACGTTCCAGTACGGTAACCACACGGTTACTCTAGAAACTGGCGTTATCGCACGTCAAGCTACAGCAGCAGTTATGGTTACAATGGACGATACAGCAGTATTCGTTTCAGTTGTTGGTAAAAAAGAAGCAGTAGCGGGTCAAGATTTCTTCCCTCTAACTGTAAACTACCAAGAGCGTACTTACGCTGCAGGTAAAATCCCAGGTGGCTTCTTCAAACGTGAAGGTCGTCCATCTGAAGGCGAAACGCTAACAGCTCGTCTAATCGACCGTCCAATCCGTCCACTATTCCCGGACGCGTTCAAAAATGAAGTGCAAGTTATTGCAACGGTTGTATCTGTAAACCCAGACGTTCAACCAGATATCCCAACAATGATTGGTACATCTGCGGCTCTTGCTATCTCTGGTATTCCATTCAATGGTCCTATCGGTGCAGCGCGTGTTGGTCACATCGATGGTCAGCTAGTTCTTAACCCTAGCCAAACTGAGCTAAACGCATCGCGTCTAGATCTAGTGGTTGCAGGTACAGAGTCTGCGGTACTAATGGTTGAGTCAGAAGCTGACAACCTAACTGAAGAAGAAATGCTAGCAGCAGTTGTGTTCGGCCACGATCAACAACAAGTTGTAATCAACGCTATCAACGAGTTCAAAGCTGAAGTTGCTACTCCAGCTTGGGATTGGGTTGCTCCAGAAGAAAATACAGCACTTAAGACTAAGATTGCTGAACTTGCGGAAGCTAAGCTTGTTGAGGCTTACCAAATCACTGAGAAAATGGCTCGTTACGACCGCATCCATGAGATTGCAGCAGAAGTAAACGAAGCACTGCTTGCTCAAGATCCTGAAGCGGATACTAAAGAAATCCACACAATCTTCCACGATCTAGAGAAGACTGTTGTACGTCGTAGCATCATCGCGGGTAACCCTCGTATCGATGGTCGTGAGAAAGACATGGTTCGTGCGCTAGACGTACGCACTGGTGTTCTTCCACGTACACACGGCTCTGCGCTATTCACTCGTGGTGAAACTCAGGCCCTAGTTACTGCGACTCTAGGTACTCAACGTGATGCACAAATCATCGATGAGCTAACTGGTGAGCGTAAAGATCACTTCCTACTACACTACAACTTCCCTCCATACTGTGTGGGTGAGACTGGTTTCGTAGGTTCTCCTAAGCGTCGTGAAATCGGCCACGGTAAACTGGCTAAGCGTGGTATTGCAGCTGTAATGCCATCTGTTGACGAGTTCCCATACACAGTTCGCGTTGTATCAGAAATCACGGAATCTAACGGTTCATCTTCAATGGCTTCTGTATGTGGTACATCTCTAGCACTTATGGATGCTGGTGTGCCAATCAAAGCATCTGTTGCGGGTATCGCGATGGGTCTTGTGAAAGAAGGCGATGACTTTGTTGTTCTTTCTGACATCCTTGGCGACGAAGACCACCTAGGTGACATGGACTTTAAAGTAGCAGGTACTAGCACTGGTGTTACTGCACTTCAAATGGACATCAAGATCGAAGGTATCACTAAAGAGATCATGCAAATTGCGCTTAACCAAGCACAAGGCGCACGTAAGCACATCCTATCTGTAATGGATGAAGCGCTTGCTGGTGCTCGTGACGATATCTCTGAGTTCGCTCCGCGTATCCACACAATGAAGATCAGCGCAGAGAAGATCAAAGACGTTATCGGTAAAGGTGGTGCAGTTATCCGTGCTCTAACTGAAGAGACTGGTACAACTATCGAAATCGAAGACGACGGTACAATCAAGATTGCAGCAACTGAAGGTGCAGCAGCGAAAGAAGCTATCCGCCGTATCGAAGAGATCACTGCTGAAGTTGAAGTAGGCCGTATCTACACTGGTAAAGTGGCTCGTCTAGCTGATTTTGGTGCGTTTGTAACGGTTCTACCAGGTAAAGATGGTCTAGTACACATTTCTCAAATCGCTGAAAAACGCGTTGAGAAAGTGTCTGACTACCTAACTGAAGGTCAAGAAGTTCAAGTTAAAGTTCTTGAAATCGACCGTCAAGGCCGTGTACGTCTAAGCATGAAAGAAGCGGTAGAAAAGCCTGCTGAAGAAGCAGCGGCAGAAGCACCAGCAGCGAAAGAAGAGTAATCTGAAACTCGCCTTTCGGTCTTTTATTAGCTTAAGAGCCTGAAAGCATGCTATAAAGGGGAGCATTTTCGCTCCCTTTTTTTTGGCCTGTTTCGAGGAGTTTGACCTCAAATGAGGTTATTTATCCTATAGTGCATTAAGGAAACAGACCCAGGCGGTCCAAACAGGAGTATCAATTAGTGAAATGGTTTCAAACCGCAAGTTTATGTGTTGCTATAGCGCTGACCGGTTGTGCAAATACTTCTCAGCATTCAGCACTGAAGTGGCTTTACCCACCAATGGCTGTGCCTTTACAACCGAGCGTTCAACAAGAAGTTCAAATTGCGCGTTTATCACAACTACTGCAGCGCCCTGATCTCAGCGATGAAGTGCGTGCCAAAATGCACTATGAACGTGGTAATTACTACGACAGTGTTGGCTTGCGTGACCTTGCTCGTTTGGATTTCAACCAATCATTGCAGTTGAACCCAGCTCAGCCAGATATATTTAATCTTCTCGGCGTTTACTTTACTCAGGTTGGAGAGTTTGATGCGGCATACGAAGCATTTGATTCAACACTCGAACTTGCACCAGATAACTCTTACGCAGAGCGCAATCGGGCGATAGCGCTATACTACGGCGGTCGTATTGATTTGGCCTTAGAAGATATGACCAAGCATTATCAAGAGATGCCAAGCGATCCATTTCGCGCATTGTGGTTATACATCATTGAAGCGGATCAAAACCCTGAGCAAGCAAAAGCAAACCTTCAGCAGCGTTACCAACAAGATCGCAGTGAAGAATGGGGTTGGGTGTTAGTCGCTCTTATGCTACGCGATGTTTCTGATGAAGCGGCTCTTGCTGCGATTATGGATGGGACGCGAGAAAACTATCGCCTTGCTCAGCGATTGACGGAAACCTATTTTTATCTCGGTAAACGTCATCAATTGGAAGGTGACATCGCCAGCGCGATTTCGTTGTATAAGCTCGCCATTTCGTTGAATGTGTACGAGTATGTTGAGCATCGTTACTCTTTCTTGGAGTTAGCACAAATTTATGACCAACTTCAGCAAGATAGGTTGGCCAAGCTAAAAGCCGCCGAGCAACAAGAACAGCAATAATGATAAAGCCGCTTCCATAAGCGGCTTTTTTACGCTTGATGATTGAGATAACTCGCTTTAGAATAGTTAGCCTTGCTAACTAATTGGTGAATCTTTATGGCTTTAGAAGAGAGTTTGATCGATTTGGAGCGTTTTTGCGCCAAAGCTTGGCGTGTTTACGCTAAAGAAGATCCATTGTCTCATCTTAGCTTTAACGAATTTGATTACTTACGCGTAATTCAGGTGTTTCCTGAAGGCGTTCGTATTACTGATCTTGCTGACGAGTTACAGGTAACCAAACCTTCTGCCTCCAATATGGTGGTGCGTTTAGAAAAGAAAGGGTTAGTGAAGCGTATTGCTTGCAATGAAGATGCTCGTGCAAAGCGTGTCTTATTGACGGAAGAGGTCGCTGAAAAAATGTCTTTAGAACAAATTGTTTATAAGGATATTTCGGATCAAATGATGCTAAAGCTAAACGAACAAGAAGCCAAACAATTGCAGTCGTTACTCAATAAAGCGCTTGGAAATTAATTCAAAAATTCATTTATTTAACTATTTAGTTAGCTTTGCTAACTATTGGTGAGAATCATGCAAAACTCCATTTATAAACAGTTTTGGAAATATACCATTCCAACTGTCGCAGCCATGTTGGTCAATGGGCTGTACCAAGTCGTCGACGGTATTTTTATTGGCCGTTACGTCGGCGCTGACGGATTGGCGGGCATCAATGTCGCTTGGCCAGTGATTGGTAGCATTCTGGGAATAGGGATGATGGTTGGTGTGGGAACGGGAGCCCTGACTTCCATCAAGCAAGGAGAGCAAGATCAACAAGGTGCGAAACGGGTCTTAACCACAGGCTTGTTATTTTTGTTGGCCCTGATGCCTATTGTCGCAACGATTCTATTTTTCTTTGCTGATGACTTTATTCGTTGGCAAGGCGCTCAGGGGCGAGTGTACGAGTTGGGCTTGCAATATCTCCAGATACTAATCGTCGCGTGTATTTTTTCACTTGGCTCTATTGCGGTTCCATTCTTGCTACGTAACGACAACAGCCCTAACTTAGCTACAATTTTGATGGTGATAGGTGCAATCATTAATATTGTGTTGGACTATGTTTTCATTGCTTGGATGAACTGGGAGCTAACAGGAGCGGCTATTGCGACCGCATTGGCACAGATGGTTGTCACCGTGCTAGGTGTGGGCTACTTCTTCTCTTCTAAAGCGAAGTTACGTCTAACATTTAGAGAGTTGAAAGTGCAATTGGATGCTATTCCTAAAATTGTGCTTATCGGGACATCCAGCTTTTTTATGTACGCTTATGGATCTACGATGGTAGCTCTGCACAACGCGTTATTCGCACAATACGGCAGCCCGCTTTTGATCGGCGCTTACGCCATTTTAGGCTATATCGTGACGGTCTATTATCTCGTGGCGGAAGGCATTGCCAATGGTATGCAGCCTTTGGTGAGCTACAACCATGGCGCACGAAATCAAGATAACATTCGTAAGTTGCTACAAATTGCTATGGGGACATCGGTTTTAGGTGGTGTTGTGTTCGTGGTATTGATGAACCTTTTCCCGTACCAGCTCGTATCCGTCTTTAATGACGCGGATCAGCAGCTTATCGAAAGTGCTGTGGTGGGAATTCGTCTCCACATGTTCGCACTGTTTCTGGATGGTTTCTTAGTGGTAGCAGGGGCTTACTATCAATCGGTCAACAAAGGCAGTAAGGCGATGTTTGTGACGGTGGGCAATATGCTTATCCAACTGCCGTTCTTGTTCATCATGCCAAAACTGTTGGGTGTGACAGGCATTTGGATTGCATTCCCGCTATCCAACATTGCGTTAAGTCTGGTTGTGATGAGTATGCTTTGGCGTGATATCAAAAAGTTGATGGTGGATAGCCCAGTAGAACCGAGCATCCAAGCGTCTTAAGTTGGTAGCAGAAAAGCGAGGCTAGTGCCTCGCTTTTTACTTTGTCGGAAGAGTTAAATGTTCTTCACTTCTAAACCAGCCAATTGATGCCAGTAACCGTTGCATTGGCGGCTTGATAGTTTGTCTGGGTCTGAGCCTTGCTCGTTAGAACGGAAGCGATCCAATTCTGAGAAGGTACTTACGCCTAATGGACTCAAGCGAACGACATCAACGAGTCCTTGCATGCTTGGCAGATCGTTGATCAGGTTGTAACAGTAGCCCGATTGCGTTTGGATGCCATTTAAGTTGAAGACTTCTTGTCCCTCTTGGCTGCTTACTTGGATACCGGTTGGGTATTTGATGCAGCAAGTTTCGCAATCATCCTTCGCTTTATTTTCTGCACGCGCCGTGAAGCAGCGAGCCGAGTAGGCTAATGGCAAATAGCCGTGGCTAAAGACTTCGACTTCGAATTTGTTACGAATCCCTAAGTCTTCACATTGTGTCAGAGTATCGCTTAGCCATTCACGAGATAGCTCAACCGGCATACACCAACGAGTCATCCCTTGTTTTAAAAACAGGTTCAAGGTGTGTGCGTTGTAAGTGTTAATTGCTGGGCCAACGACAAATGGGACTTTGTGTTCAGACGCCAGTTGAACTGCGGACACGTCATTTGCTTCAATCGCAAAGTCACCATTATCGATATACTTCTTCATGATATTGACTTCGCTTGGTGCTTCCAACAATGCCATGGTGGAAAGCACCACTTGCTTACCGGATGCCGATAGGTCTTTGGCAATATCGAACCAATGAGCAGGTTTCATCTCGCGACGTTTTGAACAAACGGTTTCACCCAAGTAGATAATGTCTGCCGAGCTTTCTTTTGCTTGTAAGTAAAATGCTTCGATATCTTGTTTTGGCCAGAAGTAGAGCAGTGGGCCAAGTGCGTATTTCATTGAATTTTCCATCTTAACCTCTACTGCCATTTACGGTGGTATGCACCCAGCGTGGTTTGCGTACCTTCAGAAACGTTCGCCAGGGCGGCATCCCAAGCTGCTTCGACTTGGTAAGCTTCTGGGTTTGCTTGGTAACGATCAATTGCTGCGCGCCAAGTGCGAGTAACTTGCTCTACATAGGCAGGGCTGCGTTGACGGCCTTCAATTTTTACCGACGCTACGTTTGCTGCAAACAGTTCAGGAAGCATAGAGAGAGTATTTAAACTGGTTGGTTCTTCCAGCGCGTGGTAACGTTTTTTCTCGCCTTCAATTTCAGCTTCAAAGCGCCCTTTACAAAGCGTTGGATAGCCTGCATTTTCACCCGCGCAGTAACGGTCGATCAAAATGTTGTTTAATCGAGACTCCAAGCCTTGTTCAGTTTCTTGCCAGCGCACGTATTTCGCTGGAGAGCAGGCTCCGACCGTATTTGGTGATTCACCCGTCATGTAAGACGACAAGTAACAACGACCTTCAGACATGATGCACAGACTGCCAAACGCAAATACTTCCAGCTCGACATCACTGGTGATGTTACGCGACAGTTGTTTCACCTGATGAATGGACAACACACGAGGCAATACCACACGTTTAACGTTGAAGTTTTGCTTGTAGAAATCAATTGCAGCTACGTTGGTAGCAGAAGCTTGCACGGAAAGGTGTAGCTCAAGCTCAGGGTATTTGCGAGCAGCGTACTCAAGAACAGCAATGTCAGCGACAATCAGTGCATCTACGCCCAATGCCGCTGCGTTATCGACGGCGTTCGTCCAGCGTTCAAAACCGTTTGGATGAGCAAAGGTATTGAGTGCAACGTGGATCTTTTTGTTGTGGTCATGCACATATTGCACGGCCTTTTCTAGTTTTTTACCGTTGAAGTTCAAACCAGCAAAGTGACGCGCGTTGGTATCGTCTTTGAAGCCGATGTACACGGCATCTGCACCGCAATCAATCGCGGTTTTTAGCGCAGGCAGGTTACCCGCAGGACACAAGAGTTCCATATGCTCACAATCATAGAGAAGGAAAAGGTGCCCGCATTTTATGAAGAATTATGAATAGCTAATTTGACCTAAGTTAGGTTTAGCTCAATAAACTCAATATTTACCCCTTGAGAGTAGGGGTAAAGGTTTGATTTGACGAAGTAGGGGGGATCAGTTTTTGTGGCGGCGGTTTTGCACAAACAACTCTTCGATTTCATGTTTTGGCTGAGGTCGGTAGAAATGAAAACCTTGAATCGAGTTGCATTGAAGGTTGGAAAGCAAAGTAGCTTGCTGATGCGTTTCTACGCCTTCTGCAACGACCGTTAATTCCAAAGATTTGCCCAAGTTGATGATGTTCTCGATGACGGTCACCTGTTTTGGCAGGGCATCAATGTCATTAATGAACGCACGGTCGATTTTTAGTTCATCAATCGGGAAACGAGCTAAATAAGACAGCGACGAGTACCCAGTACCAAAGTCGTCGATCGACAAAGCAAAGCCCAGCTTTTTAATCGCATTCAGCATTTGCAGCGTATGTTCGCTGTCACTCATCACCGCGCTTTCCGTTAGCTCAAACGTGATGCAACTTGGATCAAGTTCGGTTGTGCGCAGCAGCTTCTCCATAAAGTCGATCAACTGAGGGTTGCCAAACTGTTCTGGAGACAGGTTGATCGCGACGCGACCCGGCAAAATGCCTTGTTGTTTCCAGCGTTTTACGGTGTTGAATACATCACGCATCACCACGCGGCCCAGATGCTCAATCAAACCTGCTCGTTCCGCCACAGGAATAAATGATCCTGGGCTAATGTAGCCCTCAACCGGATGTTTCCAACGTACTAAAGCCTCTGCGCCATTGATACTGAAATCACGGGCGTTCACTTTGGGTTGATACCAAACTTCAAGACCATTTTGCTGCAGGGCTTTTTGCAGTTCGATTTCGAGCCACAAACGCATACGCGCTTCTTTGTTCATTTGGTCATTGAATTTGATCAGACGGTTTCGTCCGCGATCTTTGGCTTCGTACATCGCGGTATCGGCGTTTTGTAGCAAGATACGAGCATCCTGCCCATCTTCCGGATAGCGGACGCTACCAATTGAGCAGGCAAGACGTTTACTGAAGTGGTGCAGATCAAAAGGTTGGTTTATCAACGAAATAATGCGATCTGATAACACTTCTGCCATGCGCGAGTTTTCTGGCTCTGGAAGGATGATGCCGAACTCATCACCGCCAAGATGGCCGATGATCGCTTGGTTTGGCAGCAGTCGTTTTAAACGCGCAGAAACTTCTTGGATGACTTTGTCACCGATGTGATGACCCAGCGAGTCATTAATGTTCTTAAAGTTATCGATATCGAGGTAAAACACCAATAGCGGTGTTTGGCTTTTGATCAGTTGTTCTAGGCGCTTGGTGAAACCAAATCGGTTATACAGTTTGGTTAAAGAGTCGATATGAGAATCTTCACTGGAGGCTGACGACAAGTGTTTTGGTGTGTCATCCGCATCTTGGATAAGAATAATTTGAGATTCACTGCCTAGAATTGCCGTCGAGTCCGCATGCAATTGGACTTTGCGCTCAAATCCGCAACGCGCGCTAGTCAGGCAAACAAACGGTTTGTCCGAAATAAGCGTGCTGAGTCGGTGACTGAAAACTTTTTTGGTGTTTTCGTCGATGAACAAGCGAGAGAGCTCTTCACCGAGTAGCTCGTGAGGGGAGTTAAGCCCAAGCAGACGAGCCGAGGCAGGGTTTGCTGAGATGATGGTGTCATCTTCAATCAGCAGCAGGCCATCGGGCAATAGTTGGGTCAGCTTGGCAAATTTGTTTTCGGATTCTTCCAGAGAGCGGACAAGAATTTGCTTTTCGGAGGTGTCGACGGCGTGAAACACCACGAAACGTACCTCGTTACCTTCATACACTGGTGACAAACTAAAGTGAAGGCTGGTCTCTAAATCGGTTTCATCTAAGGTAATTTCAGCTTCGACATGCACACCTTTGAATGCGCGTTGGTAGTAAGGTGCCAGCTTCTTATAAAACTGTTCACCTAGCACCTGACAATCGTTTAACCCGATGATTTCTTCATGATTTAAGCCTGCAATATCGCAATAGCGGTCACTCACCATTCGATAATTGTGTTTTTTATCAAGAATGGCAAAAAAGAAAGGGCTATTTGAGGTTAGCGTGGCAAACCAATGTTGTAATTGCTGGGAAGGCATTAGGGTATTACCGATCTCCAATGAGCCAGATTAATTCGTCCGTGTAATCAAAAGCGCTACCCTGGCGAACATGCCGCCGTGCTTCTCAAGCCTGCATAGAGAGTCATTTTTAAGTGGTTGACTCGGCTTTATTCTGTGACTTGATATCACGAGGATACGCTCGGATAACTATAACTTTGAAAATACGGTTATTAAAGCGTTTATCAAGCTGTTCGCATCAATAATACACGTAAGGTCAAAAAACGACACGTTAGTGGACAATAAACCACCAACTGAAAACAAACAGTTTATTGATACATAACAGGTATCGCGGTGGTGCGATTGCGTAATATGAGCGACCTAATGACAAAGTAACGGATAATGAACGTGTTAAACAAGATTCGCAGTCAACTAGTAAAGAACGCAGCCAACATTTTGCGTTCTCCAGTCCAGTTATTACCACAAACAGTTCAACAAAAAGCCTTGCTTGAAGGGCTGAAAATGGTATTCAAAGAAGCGTTAGAAGATGGCGACTTTGAATTCCTTGAAGACAAGTGGTTAAAAGTTGCGATTAAAGACTTGAACTTAGCATGGTACATCAGCTATCAAGATGAAAAATTAGTCGTCGCTGAAAAACCAGTTCAGGAAGATGTGAGTTTTAGTGGTAATCTAAACGACCTAGTACTGATTGCTGGTCGTAAAGAAGACCCTGATACACTGTTCTTCCAACGTCGCCTTTCAATTGAAGGTGACACTGAGCTTGGCTTAGAAGTGAAAAACTTGATGGACAGTGTCGACTTAGAGCAGTTACCAAAAGCAATGCAAGTAGCGCTGAACCAACTGGCTGACTTTGTCCAAAAAGGGGTTCAAGAGCCTGCACAACAACCCGGAGTAGCGAATGCTTATTCGAACTGAAGCCCCTGCGGACATTCTGACCATTGACCGCCTATTGAAACATGCGTTTCCAACCGATGCAGAAGCCAACTTGGTGATGCGTTTACGTGAAAACGGCAAGCTGACCTTGTCGCTGGTGGCGTGTACGGATGAAGGTGAGGTAATTGGCCATGCTTTATTTAGCCCAGTTACATTAAATGGTGAAGATTTGTCGTGGCAAGGGCTTGCACCATTGGCTGTTCATGAGGACTATCGCCGTCAAGGCATTGGCGCTGAACTCATTAAAGAAGGTTTCGAATCTCTGCGTGATTTCGGTTATCCAGTCTGTGTCGTGTTGGGTGAACCTAACTACTATGCACGACAAGGTTTCAATGCTGGTGAAGAGATGGGCTTTGAATGCGCTTGGGAAGTGCCTGAAGGTGCGTTTCGAGTAGCTGAACTCGTCGAAGGCCAATGTGCAGGACGTTCTGGACGCATTGATTACGCGCCAGAGTTCTCAGAGCTTTAAATACTGAAACAGCCCGCTGAAATAGCGGGCTGTTTGCTTTTCATCATTCATTCGACAAGCATGACGTTTATTGAGCGTTTTTGGTTCTTTTTTTGCCCCAGATTTCGACTTTTGCTTTTTTGCTGACACCCAACACGTCGAGCTTCATGTTTCCCCAACTGCTGTATTTCATTTCAAGGTGCTTAAGTTTCGCGTCCTCCGCTCCTGGTAGTGTCCAAGCTCGCGTTGACATTCCGTTGGTGAGCGTGCCCATTGAAGTGAGTTTTTTCTCGCTGCCGTCGGTCATGGTGACTTTGATGTCTTTTAAATCGACGGTGCCTTGAATGCACTTTATTTTGATTTTACTGAAGTTACGGTTTTTGAGCAGACTATTTGGCGTAACGGTGTCTGTCTCCGTTTGGAAGTTGACGGTCTTGGTTGCGATCAGCTCCCAGTCATCATTATTGCTGCTCGCAAATGTGGAAAAACTGATGGTCGCTACCATCATCACAGTAAAGAGTGATTGGAAAAGCTTCATAACACATCTGACTTTTTGATAGGATTGCCTCGTTCAAACAGGTGACGAAAAATGTCAATTAACGAGAAACAGTATTTACACGAAATGGGAATCACCTCGTGGGAGTTGATTCATCCAGAAAGGTTGGCAGGCTATCAACCGCCAACTATAGATTTGCCAAGTTCTTGCAAACTTCTGCTGGTCTCACCCATCTGTCCTACGAATGAGACAGCGATACTGTTCGAGAAGATACTTAAAAGTATGAAATTAACGCTTGAACAAGCCATGCATATAGAGCCTGAGCGCCTTGCAATGCTTGGTGAACATCAGTTGGAGTGGGTATGGTTTGCAGGCTGTGAAAGTAACAGCATGGAAAATGCTAAGCAGCTAACCTCGCTGTTATTGCAAGACATAGATGGCAACAATGAACAAAAACGCGCACTTTGGCAGCAAATTTGTTCTTACTCGTAACGTTTGTAAAAGATCGAATACCAAGCTCTATTGTGGCGCGGTATTTCGACCTAATAGGTTAAATCATGACGATTGAAATTCTCCCAATGTGCAGTGAGCATGTGGAGCAAGTTTGGCAAATTGAACAGCAAGCGCATTCTCACCCATGGGCAGAGTCGTTAGTGCGCGATTTGTCGAGTCGCGGTGCGTGCCATCACGTGATGGTTGAAGACGGCTCGGTAGTTGGCTACTTTTATGCACAAAATATTGTGGGTGAAGTGACGTTACTCAATATTGCGGTTGCCCCTGCGCTACAAGGAAAAGGCTACGGTCAAAAGTTATTGGATGCCTTTCTGAATCACTGTGAGCAAGCCAAAGCAGACAGCGCGTGGCTAGAAGTAAGAGAAAGTAACCATCCTGCGATTCATATTTATGAGCAAGCTGGTTTTAACGAAGTGGATCGTCGTTATGATTATTATCCAGCTAAAACAGGCAATGGAAAAGAAGACGCGATCATCATGAGTTATCTCTTCTTTAACTAGACGTACTACTCGGGAAGTTGCCCCTAAAGCAATAATAGGCGAGAATACCGCGCAAAATTGAATCTACAAAAAGCGTGTTTGCTTTTCAGCAGGCATTCAGACATCAAAGAAGACCAGTTTCATGTCAAATACACCTTTTCTAAGCGAAGTTTCTAAACGTAGAACGTTCGCTATTATTTCTCACCCGGATGCGGGTAAAACAACCATTACCGAAAAAGTACTTTTATTCGGAAACGCGATCCAAAAAGCAGGTACTGTAAAAGGTCGTGGTAATGCACAGCACGCAAAATCTGACTGGATGGAAATGGAAAAGGAACGTGGTATCTCGGTAACCACTTCTGTGATGCAGTTCCCGTACAACGATTGCTTAGTAAACCTGCTTGATACTCCAGGACACGAAGACTTCTCAGAAGATACTTACCGTACTCTAACGGCAGTTGACTCGTGTTTGATGGTTATCGATGCGGCGAAAGGTGTCGAGGATCGTACTCGTAAGCTAATGGAAGTAACACGTCTGCGTGATACGCCAATCGTAACTTTCATGAACAAACTTGACCGTGACGTTCGTGATCCAATGGAAGTATTGGATGAAGTAGAAAACGAGTTGGGTATGATGTGTGCACCGATCACTTGGCCAATTGGCTGTGGTAAAGAATTTAAAGGTGTTTACCACATTCACCGTGACGAAACGATCCTTTATGAATCTGGCCACGGTCATGAAATTCAAGAAGTTCGCATCATCAAAGGTCTGGATAACCCAGAACTTGATGAAAAAGTTGGTGAAAGCCTAGCGGCAAGCGTTCGTGAAGAGCTTGAGCTAGTAATGGGTGCATGTCCTGAGTTTGATAAAGAACTGTTCCTAACGGGTGAATTGACACCAGTTTATTTCGGTACTGCACTGGGTAACTTTGGTGTTGACCATATGCTAGACGGTCTGACTGAATGGGCGCCAGCGCCGAAAACGCGTCAAGCGGTTGAGCGTGATGTTGAAGCGACAGAAGACAAGTTCTCTGGCTTCGTATTCAAGATCCAAGCAAACATGGATCCTAAACACCGTGACCGTATCGCATTTATGCGTATCGTATCGGGTACTTACACTCAAGGTATGAAGATGAACCACGTTCGTCTAGGCAAGCAAGTAAGTATCTCTGATGCGGTAACCTTCATGGCTGGTGACCGTTCACGTGCAGAACACGCTTACGCGGGTGACATCATTGGTCTGCATAACCACGGCACTATTCAAATTGGTGATACTTTCACGCAAGGTGAGTCACTGAAGTTCTCTGGTATTCCAAACTTTGCGCCTGAATTGTTCCGTCGTATTCGTTTGAAAGATCCATTGAAGCAGAAGCAGCTACTAAAAGGCTTGGTTCAGCTTTCTGAAGAAGGTGCGGTACAGGTATTCCGTCCACTGCAAAACAACGATCTGATCGTTGGTGCGGTAGGTGTGCTTCAGTTTGACGTGGTTGTGGCTCGCTTGAAGTCAGAATACAACGTTGAAGCAATCTACGAAGGCGTTAACGTAGCGACAGCTCGTTGGGTTGAGTGTGGCGATGCGAAGAAACTGGATGAGTTCCAGCGTAAGAACCAAGCGAACTTAGCATTGGATGGTGGTGACAACCTAACGTACATTGCCCCAACTATGGTTAACTTGAACCTTGCAAAAGAACGCTTCCCAGACGTTGAATTCCGTGCGACTCGCGAGCACTAATCAACCGCCGCGTTAAAGCAACTAGATTTTAAAACGCCCTTGGCTATAGACTTAGTCAAGGGCGTTTTTATATAAGGAAGAAAAATGAACTGGTTCAAACGTGGGTTAAAGCGTTACGACGATTGGTGTAAACAAATGGGATTAACGCCAGATCAAAAACGCAGCTGCGTCCCTTATCGAAAAGATCCTGCCCATCAAAACGAAGAGAAGGGCGAAGCTCTGTCTTTTTCTGACTCT
This sequence comes from Vibrio sp. RC2502, assembly GCF_054850435.1. Taxonomy (NCBI): domain Bacteria; kingdom Pseudomonadati; phylum Pseudomonadota; class Gammaproteobacteria; order Vibrionales; family Vibrionaceae; genus Vibrio; species Vibrio sp. RC2502. The sequence goes on along the minus strand of NZ_CM141453.1, from coordinate 2,585,010 downwards.
CCGTCTGCTGGCGTCGATAAAAAGTCTCAAGATGAAGTTCTTTGATACGCACTGCCACTTTGATTTTGATGTGTTTCAAGATGACTTTGCGCATCAACTTGAGCTTGCTCAAACGCAAGGCGTCGCAAGAATTCTGATTCCTTCCGTCGGCCCGCAAAATTGGGCTCGTATTCAAACGTTGGCAGAGCAACACGCCAATTTGTATTACGCGCTCGGTTTTCATCCGTATTTTCTAGAAGATAACGTTGAGCAGCACCTTTCAGAACTAGAACGCTATCTCAACCAAAAATCGCCACAGTGTGTGGCAATCGGAGAGTGCGGACTAGACTTTGCAGTTAACGTAGATCCTGAGCTACAAGAAAGGGCGCTTGAAACTCAATTTGAGCTGGCAAGGCGTTTCAATCTTCCTGTCATTTTGCACAGCCGGAAAGCACACAATCGACTCATTCAAATGGTCAAAGCGGCGAAGTTACCTCGTGGTGGCGTTTTGCACGCGTTTGCTGGTAGTTATCAGCAGGGGATGGAGTGGGTCAGATTAGGTTTTTTCATCGGTGTTGGTGGAACCATTACCTATCCGAGAGCCCATAAAACTCGCGACGCGATTCAAAGATTACCACTCGAAAATCTAGTTATAGAAACAGATGCTCCAGATATGCCTATACTTGGTTATCAAGGGGAGCCGAATCACCCTGCCAAACTCATTCATGTATTCAATGAGCTCGCAGAGTTGCATAGTGTGCGAAAGCAATCGATTGCCACTCAGCTGTGGGAAAATAGCAATTTTGCTTTCTCTATCTGTGAATAAAATCTAAAGATGTAGTCTGAAATAGAAAACGTTTCCCTGCTTATTGTGAGATAACTCACAAAGGTGGGTGAATCAATGATGAATCTTATAAGAAAGTGTGAGGGTGGCATTACTTTAATTGATTCTGCGTGAGTATAATTGCCCCCGCTTTATAGCTCCATTTTGTAACACGCCAATAAATAACTTATAAGGAAGTCATAAACTATGAGCCTGTTTATGAGCCTAGTCGGTATGGTAGTGCTTCTTGCTATTGCATTTGCATTTTCTAATAACCGTAAAGCTATCAATCTAAGAACTGTGGGTGGCGCATTCGCTATCCAATTCGCATTAGGTGCATTCGTACTTTATGTACCTTGGGGCCGTGATCTACTGAACGGTTTCTCTACTGGTGTTTCTAACGTTATCAACTACGGTAACAATGGTTCATCGTTCCTATTCGGTGGTCTTGTTTCTGACAAGATGTTCGAAGTATTCGGCGGCGGCGGTTTCATCTTCGCTTTCCGTGTTCTTCCTACACTGATCTTCTTCTCAGCACTGATTTCAGTTCTTTACTACGTTGGCGTAATGCAGTGGGTTATCAAGATTCTTGGTGGTGCACTTCAAAAAGCGCTTGGTACTTCTCGTGCGGAATCAATGTCAGCAGCAGCTAACATCTTCGTAGGTCAAACTGAAGCACCTCTAGTAGTTCGTCCATTCGTTCCAAAAATGACTCAATCTGAGCTATTCGCGGTAATGTGTGGTGGTCTAGCTTCTGTAGCTGGTGGTGTACTAGCAGGTTACGCATCTATGGGTGTTCCTCTAGAGTACCTAGTAGCAGCATCATTCATGGCGGCACCAGGTGGTCTACTGTTCGCTAAGATTCTTCACCCAGAGACTGATCAGCCTCACGAAGATATCGAAGAAGCAATGGACGGTGGCGACGACAAACCAGCTAACGTAATCGACGCAGCAGCGGGCGGTGCGGCTTCTGGTCTACAACTTGCACTAAACGTAGGTGCAATGCTAATCGCATTCGTTGGTCTGATTGCTCTAGTTAACGGTATGCTAGGTGGCATTGGTGGTTGGTTCGGCATGCCTGAGCTAACTCTAGAACTAATTCTAGGTTACGCATTCTCTCCACTAGCATTCCTAATCGGTGTTCCATGGAACGAAGCAGTTGTTGCTGGTTCATTCATCGGTCAGAAACTAGTTATCAACGAATTCGTTGCTTACTTGAACTTCACACCTTACCTAGGTGACAGCGCTCAAGTAGTAGCAGCAACTGGTGAAGTAATGTCTGAGAAGACAACAGCTATCATCTCATTCGCACTATGTGGCTTCGCGAACCTTTCTTCTATCGCGATCCTACTTGGTGGTCTAGGTAGCCTTGCACCAAACCGTCGTTCAGATATCGCTCGCATGGGCATCAAAGCAGTTCTTGCAGGTACGTTGTCTAACCTTATGGCAGCGACAATTGCAGGCTTCTGCCTAAGCCTTGCAGCATTTTAATTAGAATCGGTTCTTAATATATAGACGCCGTTTTAAACCATGCCCTGTAGCAAGAGATTGCTGCGGGGCATTTTTCGTTTTTCAGGACCAAAATTTTTACGCTGAGTAAACCCAAGACATTGGTTTACGCAGCGAATGGAATAGCGGCTTGGAAATTTTGAGATACAAACCGTTTGCGCTCTATTTGGTGCTACAGTTTTGCGGTGAATATCTATAATGTAGTAATCACGAGATCATGGTTACGATAACCACTTAATCATAGAGTGAATATTACATACTCGATGGGCAAATGAATTGCCCTGCAATATCAGATCTAATAGGCGTTTCGCTGTGTGATGTGATATTAAAGACACCGCAATCATAGATTGTTGTGCCATAGGCCAAACTGGTACTGTGCGGTGACAAGGATAGCAATTGGCATATGAATTTTTCGCTGTATATGCCGAGTCTTCAGGGAACCAAGTCCGTTCATAAATAGACTGTTTAGCCAATTTCTCACACTATCTCGACTTGTTGATTATAGTTAGAGAAGTGATGTGAGGCTGAGTAGTGAATTTTTTGAATATTGATCGGAGATAGAAATGAGCGATTTAAAAGCAGCAGCGCTACGTGCACTAAAACTTATGGACCTAACTACGCTGAATGATGATGACACTGATGCAAAAGTGATCTCACTATGTCATGACGCGAAAACAGCAGTAGGCAACACAGCTGCAATCTGTATTTACCCTCGCTTTATTCCTATTGCTAAGAAGACACTTCGTGAGCAAGGTACGCCAGAAGTTCGCATTGCAACAGTAACGAACTTCCCACACGGTAACGACGATATCGACATCGCAGTTGCTGAAACAAAAGCGGCTGTTGCTTACGGTGCAGACGAAGTTGACGTAGTTTTCCCATACCGCGCGCTAATAGCGGGTGATGAGAAAGTAGGCTTCGAGCTAGTTAAGCAATGTAAAGAAGCTTGTGGTGACATTCTTCTTAAAGTGATCATCGAAACTGGTGAACTAAAAGAAGAAGCACTAATCAAGAAAGCATCTCAAATCTGTATTGAAGCAGGTGCTGACTTCATTAAAACTTCAACTGGTAAAGTGCCAGTAAACGCAACACCAGAATACGCTCGCATGATGCTTGAAGTTATTCGCGACATGGGTGTTGCAGAAACTGTTGGTTTCAAACCAGCAGGTGGTGTGCGCACTGCTGAAGACGCAGCTGCATACCTAGCAATGGCTGACGAAATCCTAGGTGACAACTGGGTTGATGCTCGTCACTACCGTTTTGGTGCGTCTAGCCTGCTAACCAACCTACTAAATACATTAGAAGTATCGGACGACGTCGCTGATCCAACAGCGTACTAATTCCAATAATACGTCTGAACGGTAGCACCTAAACGGGTGCTACCAAACCTCTTCTATCCTACTACAACCATGGCTCAAAAGAGCTTGGGAGGCACTAATGTATTTACCACAAGAAATCATTCGTAAAAAACGTGACGGCGAAGTCCTAACAGCCGACGAAATCAACTTCTTTATTCAAGGCGTAGCGAACAACACGGTATCTGAAGGTCAGATTGCGGCGTTTGCTATGACGATTTTCTTTAATGAAATGACCATGGATGAGCGCATCGCCCTAACGTGTGCAATGCGTGACTCAGGCATGGTTATCGACTGGAGCCACATGAACTTCGGTGGTCCAATTGTCGACAAACACTCAACCGGTGGTGTGGGTGACGTAACTTCTCTGATGCTTGGCCCTATGGTGGCAGCATGTGGCGGTTTCGTACCTATGATCTCTGGTCGTGGCCTTGGCCACACAGGCGGCACGCTAGATAAACTTGAAGCGATTCCTGGCTACAACATCACTCCAACGAACGAAGTTTTTGGTCAAGTAACCAAAGATGCGGGTGTGGCGATCATCGGTCAAACGGGTGATCTTGCTCCGGCAGATAAGCGCGTGTACGCGACTCGTGATATCACGGCTACCGTAGACAACATCTCACTGATCACGGCATCGATCCTGTCTAAGAAATTGGCAGCGGGTCTGGAATCTCTAGTGATGGATGTAAAAGTCGGTTCTGGCGCATTCATGCCAACTTACGAAGCGTCTGAAGAGCTAGCAAAATCTATCGTTGCAGTAGCAAATGGTGCAGGCACGAAGACTACCGCAATCCTTACGGACATGAACCAAGTACTGGCTTCTTCTGCGGGTAACGCGGTGGAAGTTCGTGAAGCGGTTCGTTTCCTAACGGGTGAATACCGCAACCCGCGTCTACTTGAAGTGACGATGGCATCATGTGCTGAAATGCTCGTGCTTGGCAAACTTGCTGAGAACACAGACGACGCACGCGCGAAACTGATGGAAGTGCTAGACAACGGTAAAGCTGCAGCTTGCTTCGGCAAAATGGTTGCGGGTCTTGGCGGTCCAGCTGACTTCGTAGAAAACTACGACAACTACCTAGAAAAAGCAGAAATCATCAAGCCAGTTTATGCGACAGAAACAGGTATTGTCTCTGCAATGGACACGCGTGCTATCGGCATGGCTGTGGTTTCTATGGGTGGCGGTCGCCGTGTTGCAACTGATGAAATCGACTACGCAGTAGGTTTTGATAACTTCATCCGATTGGGTGAAGTCGCTGATAGCGATAAACCTCTAGCAGTTATCCACGCTCGCAGTGAAGAGCAGTGGGAAGAAGCGGCAAAAGCACTGCGCAGTGCAATCAAAGTGGGTGGTGAATACACGCCAACTCCAGAGGTTTACCGTCAAATTCGTGCAGAAGACATCTAAAAGATTAAGTAATTACATAAGGCCTACTCAACCATAATAATTCGCCGAGTGGGCCTAAGGAAAGAGCAATGAAAAGAGCATTTATTTTAGTACTAGACTCATTCGGTATCGGTGCAACTGCTGATGCAAAAGAATTTGGTGATGTAGGTTCAGACACTCTAGGTCATATCGCTGACCAGTGTGAAAAAGGCTTAGCAGATAACGACAAACGTCAAGGCGCACTTCGCCTTCCAAACCTATCTAAGCTTGGTTTGGCGATGGCACATAAAGAATCAACAGGTCGCTTTGCTCCTGGCCTAGACGCTGATGCAGAAATCATCGGTGCTTACGGCCATGCTGCTGAGCTTTCTTCTGGTAAAGACACTCCGTCTGGTCACTGGGAAATTGCTGGCGTACCAGTTCTGTTTGACTGGGGCTACTTCACAGATAAAGCAAACAGCTTCCCTAAAGAGCTGACTGACCGCATTCTTGAGCGTGCAGGTCTAGATGGCTTCCTAGGTAACTGCCACGCATCTGGTACTCAAGTTCTTGATGACCTTGGTGAAGAACACATGAAGACTGGCCAACCAATCTTCTACACCTCTGCGGACTCTGTATTCCAAATCGCATGTCACGAAGAGACATTCGGTCTAGATCGTCTACTAGAGCTTTGCCAAATTGCTCGTGAAGAACTAGAAGATTACAACATCGGCCGTGTAATCGCGCGTCCATTCATCGGTCCTGGTAAAGGTCAATTTGAGCGTACGGGTAACCGTCGTGACCTATCTGTAGAGCCACCATCAGCAACGGTTCTACAAAAGTTAGTCGAAGAGAAACAAGGCAATGTGGTTTCTATCGGTAAGATTGCAGACATCTACGCAAACTGCGGTATCACCAAGAAAGTGAAAGCGACAGGTATTCCTGCATTGTTCGAAGCAACGCTAGAGCAAATCAAAGAAGCGGGTGATAACACCATCGTATTCACTAACTTTGTTGATTTCGACTCCGCTTACGGCCACCGCCGTGATGTAGCGGGTTACGCTGCGGCGCTTGAGTACTTTGATGGTCGCATCAACGAAGTGCTCGAACTGATGGGTGAAGATGACGTGCTAATCCTAACGGCTGACCACGGTTGTGACCCAACATGGCCAGGTACTGACCATACTCGTGAGCACATTCCAGTATTGGTTTACGGTCAAAAAGTGCCAGCTGGCTCTCTTGGTCGCCGCGAAACGTTCGCAGATATCGGCCAAACATTGGCGAGCTACTTCGGTACTTCTCCAATGGATTACGGTAAGAATTTCCTATAATTAGGATATTAAAAACTAGGAGCTGAATGCTCCTAGTTTTATGTTTGCAGTATGCAAGTACTGCTTGTCGGAAATGAGAATACTCTGGCTTACATCGCCTTAAGCGCGGAGCGCTAGAGAAAGGTTAAGGAAAAGAAAAATGGCAACTCCACATATCAATGCTGAAATGGGTGCATTCGCAGACGTAGTACTGATGCCAGGTGACCCGCTACGTGCAAAATACATCGCAGAAACCTTCCTTGAAGATGTTGTTCAAGTGTGTGACGTGCGCAATATGTTCGGTTACACAGGCACTTACAAAGGCCGTAAAATCTCTGTGATGGGCCACGGTATGGGTATCCCATCATGTTCGATTTACGCGACTGAGCTAATCAAAGACTTCGGTGTGAAGAAAATCATCCGTGTCGGTAGCTGTGGTGCGGTGAATGAAGACATCAAAGTACGTGATGTTGTGATCGGCATGGGCGCGTGTACGGATTCAAAAGTAAACCGCATTCGCTTTAAAGGCCATGACTTTGCGGCTATCGCAGACTACAAAATGGTTCGTGCAGCAGAAGATGCAGCAAAAGCACGTGGTATTGATGTGAAAGTCGGCAACCTATTCTCAGCGGAGCTTTTCTACACGCCAGATCCAGAAATGTTCGACGTAATGGACAAGTACGGCATTGTTGGTGTTGAAATGGAAGCGGCGGGTATTTACGGCGTGGCAGCAGAATACGGCGCAAAAGCTCTGACAATCTGTACAGTTTCTGACCACATCAAAACTGGCGAGCAAACCACATCAGACGAGCGTCAAACAACATTTAACGACATGATGCTAATCGCGTTAGATTCAGTATTGCTAGGCGATGCAGAATAAGCGACAAAGATTCATCTTCGCTTTCAAGAACTAAAAAACAGCCCGCTCAAAGCGGGCTGTTTTTTATTTGAAGTTGGCTGTTGGAATTACTTGGTCAGCAGCAAGTTTTCGGCTTTTTTACGGCGGATCGGCTGTCTACGTAAAATCATAATAAACAACATGCCACACACAAAACTCATCAAGACCATCATGTACATGTAACGATCACTCTTACGATAATGGTGATCAGAAATCGCCGTCACTCGGCCTGTCTCAAACGTCACACGTACAAAACCAATCACAGCACCATCAGCTAGGACTGGCTCGACCAATTGCTGGCGACCAATAGATGCGGTGGCCAGTGGGGTATCTAATCCTAGGACTTCACGGACAGACAGCGCCTCGTCACTCGATGCCAATCGCACACCTTGTGAGTCATAAATCGTGGCATCAAATACCAAACGGTCTTGCGCGAGCTGGTTGGTCAGCTTGAGCAATCGCTCTTGGTCTTTGGTTAATATCATTTCGCTGGCAGACAAAGATGCCTGCGAGATCAAAACCTTGGTGAGTGTTTCAAGCTGCTGCGCTTGAATCTTCTCGTTGCCCTTACTGATCACAACACTGTTTTTGATGGTGATGAATAACATCACGCACAGTAGGATTAGTGCCAGAATTCGCAGGGCATTCCTTACTGAGAACAAGGATTCACTCATGCTCTTTACTCATCCATTTAAAACAAAACAAAGACTTGCCTTTTTAGTTTGTTGAGGTAACGTTTTAGCAAAGTCATAAGGGATTATATACATGGACGCGTCAAAAAGCTTGCCTATCAGAAAACATACGACACTTTTAAACCGACTGCCCGAAACTCGATTTGCTACCCAGTTAGATAAAGCGAAAGCGAATTGGATCGTTTTTGCTGAATATCTTTCCCCTCGCCATTTTGAAGATATCGACTTCTTTACTGGTTTCTATAACCCGGTGTTAGAAACATGGAAAGTCGGTCAGTATGAAGTAGCATTGATGGCGGGCGAATTAACATCTCAACACGAAACCATCTTAAAAAGCCTCAACATTGATTATGCTTCTCTGAATGAAGTGCCGGATCTCTCTGCGCCTGGCTTAGTGGTGTTCGATATGGATTCCACAGCGATTCAAATTGAATGTATTGACGAAATTGCCAAACTGGCTGGAGTAGGGGAAGAAGTCGCCGAAGTAACTGAACGTGCGATGCAAGGTGAGTTGGACTTTGAACAAAGCTTGCGTCAACGGGTTGGTAAACTAAAAGGCGCAGATGAAGCGATTTTAGAGCAAGTGCGTTCTGAGCTTCCATTCATGCCAGACTTTGAAGCGTTGATTGCGACCTTTAAAGCGCTCGGTTGGAAAACCGCCATTGCATCTGGTGGGTTCACTTATTTCTCTGATTACATCAAAGAGAAAGTCGGTCTGGACTTCGCTCGTTCAAATCAGCTTGAGATCATTGACGGAAAGTTAACTGGGCAAGTGATTGGTGACGTGGTATCTGCGCAAACCAAGTCCGATATTTTGGTTGAACTGGCGGATGAATACGAAATTGAACAGCATAATACCGTTGCCGTTGGTGATGGTGCCAACGACTTAGTGATGATGTCCGCCGCAGGCCTTGGTATTGCCTACCACGCGAAACCTAAAGTAGAAGCGCAAGCACAAACCTCGGTGCGTTTTGCTGGGTTAGGTGGGGTGCTCTGTATTTTGTCTGGCGCGCTCGTGAAGCAGCAAAAAATCAGTTGGAAAGCGAAGCCTTAATAGAATCAGAAAGAAAAACACCGCCTATCTTGGCGGTGTTTTTTATTCCGTTAGTTCAAGTCTCACGACGACTTCTTCGGTTATGTCTTCAAACTCGCTGTAGCCAACCAAAGCCGTCAGCTCCTTTTCTAGTTTACTGGCTTGATGAACGCCAAACTGAGTAAGGTCACTCAAGTCCTGTCGTAGCAGCGACGTCATAGGATCAAAAATGGGTGCCGTGGACATTCGAAATACATAAAAATCGCCCATCATGCGCGCTTTTTTGATGAACTGAATTCGCTCTTTCACGCTATTAAATTCTTGGTGCAGTTTGGATTCGATAGCAGTGATCTTATTGCCGATTTTCGCTGCACTAATGTAGATGTCTTGGTGTCTCGCTTGTGCTCCGTCGACACGCTTAATTGGTTCTGCGATCAGCGTGCTAGAGCGGCCTTTAAAAATTGGCTCTAAAGAGAATTTTTGGTCGTGACCTAAGCGTGCAAACAACTCAATGTGTTTTGGTAACGGCAGGTTCACCCCAACCACCGGAGTTTTTAGTGCCGATGCTGTGCTTTTGCTGATAAAGATAGGTGTGCTTAACGTCCTTGATAGCAAAACGCTGTGCAGTCTTTCCAGTAATGCGTTGCTTGGTAACATCTCTTTTTGTGGGATCAGCTTATCTTGGTTGTGTTCAATGATGCTGTTGAAGAAAGCGATCACACGGATCGTTTTGCTGTTTTCATCAATAACCAATTGTACGCTGCAGCCGTCAGGGCTGACTCGAATAACGCGATATGGAACGGCCATGAGAGGCAGCTTTTTATCGTAAAGTTGTAACTCACGAAAGTTAACTTGCACTTCTTGTCCCGAGCGTAACATCGTTGGCTCATCTAAACGAATCCCCAAGCCTCGCTTAGAAATATCAACGGTTGAACCTGCTGCTTTTAACTCACCCGAACTGAGTTCAAGCGGCGTTTTGAATCGATAGCGTGGTTCTTTACGGCGCGATTGAGCATCGAAATAGATACCTTTAGGGTTGCCAGTGATTTTTCGAGGATGACGAAAGGCATTTAACGTGTTGGCTGGCAAACGCGGCTTTTCTGTTAATAGGTAATCTTGCCCCGACTTTTCGTCAGCGATTTCTTGCAAAATGCCGATATGAGTCAGTGACTGCGAGGTTTCGGCTAACTCTGGAGAGAATAGTGCGAGATCTTCTTTCTCTTGCTCAGATAACTCAAAAATAGAAATTCGAAACGCACGCCAACTTTCTCGCTTAGCCCCTAAATGCCAAAACAGCTGGCGTTGTTCGCGAGTCGCTTCGGGTCTAAGCATCGAGTAGAAGTACGTTTTGTTTTCATGTTCATGAGTAAACGAGTACAAAACGTTACTGGTGCCTTTCACGCCTTGTTTGATCAAAGAAGCGACGCGTTGCTCGTTAAACAAGGAGCCAAAGACTTGTTGATTTCTCTCATCGTGCCAGTACTGCCACAACTTTTGGTTGTTTGGTGTCAGCATCGCTAGCTTGAGTTCGTTACCATCAAAAAACAGTGGTAAGTTGCTCGTGTGTTTGAGTGCAATGTGCTCATAACCGCGTGTGCGTGCACGAATGATTTTATCTTGGTTGTCATGACGTGCGCGTTTGGCGGCACTGTTTAATGCTTCGTCGATGACGCGCGCAACGACATTGGTTTCCGTTAGACGAATGGTTCGTAGATAGCGCACTGCATCATTTTCATAGCAATCGTCTACGGCCAATACTCGATACGACAGTGGCTTTTCGATGCCCGCGACTTGCGACTTGCCTGCAAACTCGGTAAACGAAACTTGAATGATTTCACCAAGGTTGTATTTAAATGCGCTCGGGACTTTAAATTTTGCCCCAGAGCTCGACAAATCGATGCTTAATCCATGAAGGATTTGCCCTTTGGCGCGGCGAATTTCTACCTGCGACTGAACCTTCAACCGCTTTTCTTGGCGTTTTAAGTCGTAACCGAGGTGAACCGGTTCTGCGAGAAAGGGGCTTTTAGGATCGGTTAATGAATGAGACTTTTCCTGTGTGGCGAGCTTGCTCATCACACGAAAGTTATTGCGCGTGTTGACCAATGCTTCCCACATGCCTTCGGTGTAGGTGCCAAACTTTTTAATGTTCTTGTGATAAGCATTAAAAGCGACATCGTCCAACCAATGCGAAATGCCATCTAAAACATATTCACGACATTCGCCTTTGACGCGACCACGTAAATCAATGCTCTTCTTACATGGTGCCATAAGACGGTTCAGTTCCATCTTCACTAAGATTTTGGCCGACGGCGGCTCTTCCTCGGTCAATTGACCAAGGACAAAATCAAAGTCTTCAGAACCATAAACGGGAATGAGTCTTTCAGCGAGCGAGAGAATTTCAGATTGCTGCATTATTTCTGTTAGAGTATGTCGTTACTTTAATTTGTATCGACTAAGTAAAGTAAAACTTAAGTATATCAATAGTTCATTTCAGATTAGATCTGACTTGGCTGTGCTTGGTCACATTTGTAGAAAAAATCGAGGCATCATGGCGAAAGCAAAACGAGCGTATGTTTGTAATGATTGTGGCGCGGATTTTCCACGTTGGCAGGGACAATGTAATGCGTGTGGTGCATGGAATACGATCACAGAGGTGCGCATTGCTGCTTCGCCAACCGTTGCTCGCAATGAACGCTTAAGCGGTTATGCTGGTTCGGCGACAGAATCGAAAGTCCAAACCTTATCTGAAATCGATCTGCAAGAAGTGCCGAGATTCACTAGTGGTTTTAAAGAGCTCGATCGTGTGCTTGGTGGTGGTGTCGTACCTGGCGCGGCGATTCTGATAGGTGGTAACCCTGGCGCGGGTAAGTCGACGTTGCTTCTTCAAACTATGTGTACGTTATCAGGGCTGATGCCGACACTTTACGTTACGGGTGAGGAATCGCTTCAACAGGTTGCGATGCGCGCGTCTCGTCTTGGTCTGCCAAAAGAGCACCTGAAGATGCTATCAGAAACCAACGTCGATAAAATTTGCCAAATTGCAGAGAAAGAGCAGCCCAGAATTATGGTGATTGACTCGATTCAGGTTATGCATGTTTCTGATGTTCAATCGTCACCGGGCAGTGTTGCTCAGGTGCGAGAATCTGCGACGGCACTGACGCGATACGCAAAACAGAACAATGTTGCGGTATTTATTGTTGGTCACGTAACGAAAGATGGTACTCTTGCCGGCCCTAAAGTCCTTGAGCACATTATTGACTGCTCTGTCTTGCTTGATGGCGGAACGGATAGTCGTTTCCGTACACTGCGCAGCCACAAAAACCGTTTTGGTGCGGTAAATGAATTAGGTGTGTTTGCGATGACGGGGCAGGGACTGAAAGAAGTAAGTAACCCATCGGCGATTTTCCTTTCTCGTGGCGAAGAAGAGACGTCAGGATCTTCGGTCATGGTTGTGTGGGAAGGTACACGTCCTCTATTAGTAGAGATTCAAGCGCTGGTGGACTACTCGCAATTGGCAAACCCTCGTCGCGTAGCGGTTGGTTTGGAGCAGAATCGTCTCTCCTTATTATTAGCCGTACTGCATAAGCACGGTGGTCTGCAAATGGCTGATCAAGACGTGTTTGTGAATGTAGTCGGCGGCGTTAAGGTAACAGAAACCAGTGCGGATCTTGCTTTAGTGATGGCGTTACTATCAAGCTTTCGCGATCGTCCGTTGCCAAAAGATGTGGTGGTATTTGGCGAAGTTGGTTTGGCTGGCGAGATTCGTCCGGTACCTAGTGGCCAAGAGCGTTTGAACGAGGCATTTAAGCACGGCTTCAAAAAGGCAATTGTCCCGGCTGCTAATATGCCAAAAGGTGGCATTCCGGGGATGCAAATCCACGGCGTTAAGAAGTTGTCAGAGGCTATTGAGGCTTTTGACGAGCTGTAATGCTGAAAAAGAATGGTATTTGTGGGCTCACAAACTGTTCATTCCGTCCTGAATATAGAACGAATAAAGTACATAAATCGCTATGTTTGACTATCCTTTGAGGACGGAAAATTCACGTTAAAATTTTTTTTCTTCCATCTGCACGCAAGGGTATCAGTATTGACAGAATGTGATATACTCTGCGCGCACTTTATACCTTATTAACAGAGTAAGACAATGACTGATTTATCAAAATACAGAAACATTGGTATTTTTGCTCACGTAGACGCGGGTAAAACTACCTCTACAGAGCGTATCCTAAAGCTAACTGGTAAGATCCATAAGATCGGTGACACTCACGACGGTTCAACTACTACTGACTTCATGGAGCAGGAAGCTGAACGTGGTATCACTATCCAGTCTGCAGCAACAACTTGTTTCTGGAACGATCACCGTCTAAACATCATCGATACTCCTGGACACGTTGACTTCACTATCGAAGTTTACCGTTCTCTAAAAGTACTTGACGGTGGTATCGGTGTATTCTGTGGTTCTGGTGGTGTTGAGCCTCAGTCAGAAACTAACTGGCGTTACGCTGACGAATCACACGTATCTCGTCTGATCTTCGTTAACAAACTAGACCGTATGGGCGCAGACTTCTACAAAGTTGTAGACCAAGTACAAAACGTTCTAGGTGCAACTCCTCTAGTAATGACTCTACCTATCGGTATCGAAGAAGATTTCGTAGGTGTTGTAGACGTACTAAGCCAACAAGCTTACGTATGGGACGAGTCTGGCCAGCCAGAGAACTACGAAGTTCAAGAAATCCCAGCAGACATGGTAGACAAAGCAGCTGAATACCGTGAAATGCTAATCGAAACTGCTCTAGAGCAAGACGAAGATCTAATGATGGCTTACCTAGAAGAAGGCGAAGAGCCATCTGTAGAAGACATCAAACGTTGTATCCGTAAAGGTACACGTGACCTAGCATTCTTCCCAACTTACTGTGGTTCAGCGTACAAGAACAAAGGTATGCAACTTATTCTTGACGCGGTAGTAGATTACCTACCATCGCCAACAGAAGTTGATCCACAGCCTCTAACTGATCCTGACACAGGTGAAGCGACTGGTGAAGTTGCAACTGTATCTGCAGACGAGCCACTAAAAGCGCTTGCGTTCAAAATCATGGACGACCGTTTCGGTGCTCTAACCTTCATCCGTATCTACTCTGGTAAGATGAAGAAAGGCGACACAGTTCTTAACTCTGCAACTGGTAAAACAGAGCGTATCGGCCGTATGGTTGAGATGCACGCAGACGAGCGTAACGAGATCGATTCAGCACAAGCTGGTGACATCATCGCTGTAGTTGGTATGAAGAACGTTCAAACTGGTCACACTCTATGTGATCCTAAACACGAATGTACTCTAGAACCAATGATCTTCCCTGAACCAGTAATCTCTATCGCTGTTAAGCCTAAAGATAAAGGCGGTTCTGAGAAGATGGGTATCGCTATTGGTAAGATGGTTGCAGAAGATCCATCATTCCAAGTTGAGACTGACGAAGAGTCTGGCGAAACTATCCTAAAAGGTATGGGTGAACTTCACCTAGATATCAAAGTTGATATCCTAAAACGTACTTACGGCGTTGAGCTAGAAGTAGGTGCTCCTCAGGTTGCTTACCGTGAAACTATCACTCAAGCAATCGAAGACAGCTACACTCACAAGAAACAGTCTGGTGGTTCTGGTCAGTTCGCGAAAATCGACTACCGTATCAAACCAGGTGAAGTTGGTTCAGGCTTCACGTTCAAATCAACAGTTGTTGGTGGTAACGTACCTAAAGAATTCTGGCCTGCAGTTGAGAAAGGCTTCGCTGGCATGATGGAAACTGGTGTTCTAGCTGGCTTCCCTACTCTAGACGTAGAAGTTGAACTTTACGACGGTGGTTTCCACGCAGTTGACTCTTCAGCTATCGCTTACGAAATCGCTGCTAAAGGCGCATTCCGTCAGTCTATGCCTAAAGCTGGCGCGCAACTTCTTGAGCCAATCATGAAAGTTGACGTGTTCACTCCAGAAGATCACGTTGGTGACGTAATCGGTGACCTTAACCGTCGTCGTGGTATGATCAAAGACCAACAAGCTGGTACTACTGGCGTACGTATCAAGGGTGATGTACCTCTATCAGAAATGTTCGGTTACATCGGTACTCTACGTACAATGACATCTGGTCGTGGTCAGTTCTCTATGGAGTTCTCACACTACTCACCATGTCCAAACAACGTTGCTGAGCAAGTAATTGCTGACGTTAAAGAGCGTAACGCTAAGAAGTAATTCTTAAGTTAACTCTATGATTTTAAAGCCCCGCCTCGTGCGGGGCTTTTTATATCTATGGCCGAAAGTTGTTTGAAGAGTCATCAACGTTCATCTTTTAAGTTTGCTTTACTTTGATGCTGAGATGCTGGCTAACATTCATCACCGAACTTGGTCGTTCTCTTGCTGTTTAGCAAAACTCCTTTTGAAGTAAGACGTGCTTATTTATCGAGCTCGATAATTTCAAAATCTTGTGTCACTGACTTTTCAAATGTGTCTATCTCTTCTTTTAACCACTGGGCAAATAGTTGTGCTTTTGGTCGCTTCAAGTAACCCTTGGGTGCACATAGGTAGTACGCAAATCTAGGTTTTATCGCGATGTCGCCAATACGAACCAGTTTACCCGTCCGAAAATATTGATACGCCAAGCTGTGTTTGACGAGCGCTACACCTTGTAGGGATAACGCAGCTTCCAACACTAAGTGCGAGCCACTGTATTTTAAAGCGGGCTTTGCCGCAGAGTGTCCAAGTCTTGCTAACCACATGTTCCAGTCGAGATCGGGCCACACGTCTTCGATGAGCTCTGCTTTGCTTAAATCTTCGATGCTATAGATGCCATGTTCCTTCTGATACATAGGATGACATGCTGGGTAAAAGGCTTCGTCCATCAGCCACTGCGATTCTAAATTTGGGTATTTTCCTAATCCGTAGCGAACGCACAAATCTATCTGACTATCTTGAAAAGAGACAAGATCATTTGTGGGCTCTAGTAATAGGGCAATATCAGGATGACGTTGACGAAAGGCGGTGATTTTAGGCACCAACCAATGGTGGGCAAAGGAGGGCAGTGTTGATATTGAAAGATGGTTCGGGTTTGGATCCTGGTTGACAAGGCGTACGCCTTGCTGCAAATGGGCAAACCCTCTTTCTGCTTGAGTAAATAGCAGTTCCCCTTCTGGCGTCAGTACAATTTTTCTGTGTTGACGAACAAACAAGTCCGTCCCTAAAAACTCCTCAAGCTGACGAATTTGTTGGCTGATGGCTGCGGGGGTAACAAATAGATTCTTGGCTGCGGTTTTAAAACTGCCTTCCTTTGCTGCGATGAAAAAATAGTACAAGCCCTGTAATGGTGGCATTCGATCTTTCACATTAGTTTTCCTTAACTCAATGGCAGATTCTATCGTTTGAGGATATCAGCGTAGTCTCCGATTATTAACTGGTCAATATTGTAATAGGAAGCCGAAACATGGAAAACGTGACGCAAACTTGTGAACAAGTGATCCCAGTCAGTCGTCAGACTTGGTTACAGTTAATTTATTCTAAACTGGTAGTTTGGCGAAGGAACTATCGGACGCGCCGACACTTGAAGGACTTACCTGAACATTTGTGGGATGACATCGGATTAGAAGCGAATGAGATTCGTGATGAAGTCAGCAAACCATTTTGGAGAGAGTAGTTTGAAGCAAGAATAAAGAGCACTCCCCAATGGCTTTGAGGAGTGCTTTGCTTGGTTACAAGTCTTCTTCCCACAAGACTAATTCATCTTTCGGCCAGTTGTGGCCAAGCTCGTGGTATTTCTGTTCCAATACATGGCGTTTGATTTTGAGTGTTGGTGTCAACACACCATTTTCAATACTCCATGGCTCTTTGATCATCAATACGCCTTTGATCTGCTCATGAGAGGCCAATTCTTGATTCATGCGCGCAATGACTTTTCTTGTCGTACGAGCATAACGCTCTTTGTCGAAATGAGGAAAATCATGCGGCACTACGAGAAGAATAGGGCCAGGTAAACCTAAGCCGATCAGGCACATCATTTCTACACGGCTGTACTCGAAGAGTTTTTTCTCAATCGGTACTGGAGAGACAAATTTGCCCTTGGCGGTTTTGAACGTGTCTTTTTTGCGACCTTGAATGGTGAGGTAGCCATCTTTATCAATTGCGCCAATGTCGCCGGTGTGCAGCCAACCGTCTGAATCAAAAGATTCTTGAGTTGCGATGTCATTCTTGTAGTAGCCAGAGAACAATCCCTTACCGCGTACCATGATTTCGCTGTCATCGGCAATTTTTAACTCAATGCCGGGGCCTGCGTTACCCACGGTACCTATTTTATCTGCCCTAAATGGGTAGTTTATGGTGCTGTAAGCGAAGGATTCCGTCATCCCCCATGCTTCGGTGATGTTTAGGCCAACGCTGTGGTACCAATCTAATAGTGCGGGTGATACCGGAGCAGAACCACAACCCAAAACTCGCGCTTGATCTAACCCCAGCCCTTCGGCGAGCTTTTTCTTAATCAGCGAATTTACGAACGGTATTTTCAGTAAGAAATTCAATTTTTTCTGTGGAAGTTTGTCTTGAATGCGTTGCTGGAACAGAGTCCATAATCTCGGTACAGAAATGAACAAGGTTGGGCGGTGCATTTTCACGTCTTCGATAAAAGTATCGAGCGACTCTGGGAAAGCCGTTGGTACGCCACCCATGATGGATGAACCAAAAATATAAACGCGTTCAGTAATATGTGCCAATGGTAGGTAGGAAAAGAGTCGATCGTTAGCTTGAATGCCGATGTGGTTGATCAGCTGTTGTACTGACCAACTAAACGCTCCGTAAGTCAGCATTGCGCCTTTTGGCAAACCTGATGTGCCGGAGGTATACACCAATGACATCAACTTATCGTCGTAGTGTTGTGGACGCTCTTCACTTGGCACGGCATTCGCAATCAATGCTTTGAACTGGTATTGGCATTGTGGTGCCGAATCATACGGCAGCGCGATGCTGATAAGCTCTGGTATGGCATCAATGACTTGCTGAGTTGCTGCTGGGTCATCAAGCTTCCCCCCGATCAGCGCCTTACTTTCACTGTGAGTTACACAGTATTCAATCGTGTCGGCCCCTGCGGTAGGGAAAATAGGTACGCTTACGTAATCCCCTAGCATCATGGCCAAATCGCAGATAAACCACTCTGCGCAGTTTTTCGATACTAGTGCGACTTTATCGCCAGGCTGAATACCCAGCCCACGTAGTGCGCTGACGAGCTTGAGAGCCTGATCGGCGACTTCTGCGTAAGTAAACTCGACAAACTGTCGGTTAATGATTTGTTTTAGGTAGACCTCATTCGGGCGCTCCGCTGCCCATTTAAGAATCATTTCATTTGGTGGTGGGAGAGCGCAACCAGCAGTGCTATTTATTTTCGGCTGATTCATGTTTGGTGACTCCATGTCTTCTCGTTGTATTTATAATTGTTAATGCATTGTTAACTTTAGCATGTTGAATTACGACACGGGAACGCATTTTGATGAATTCTGTGGGAAAGTTAGCGTTAGATCGGCAAAAAAACGCTATGATTTGAGCTTAAAACTGTTGACGATAATTCGCCGGAGAAAGCCCCGTTTTCTTTTTAAAGATACGAGAAAAGTACGAGACATCGCGATAACCACATTGGTAAGCGATATACGCGATTTTCATGGATTCGTTCTCGATCAGCATTTTTTTGGCTAATGAAATGCGTTTCGCAGTCACATAGTCACGAAAACACATACCAACTTTGCGGTGAAACACCTTTGAGAAGTAAGTCGGAGAGTAATGGCACAGTGCTGCGGCTTCTTCTTCTCTTAGGTCTTTATGAACATTGTTGGCGATGTAATTGACGACATCTGAGAAATTGGACTTGCCATTGCGGGAAAAAATATTGTCCGCAGAAATTTGAGCGTCATCGACTTTGGCGTGTAAAAAGTATTTGAGCTTAGCTTGAGAAAGCCACACTGGTAGCGTGTTTTCATTGAGCTCATAACACTCAGCGGTGATGTGACTTGGCGGTAAGCAACACTCGGTGTTTTCTTTTGTGACAACAATCAGTTTCTTATCAAGGTTTTCACAAAGGGTAGCAATGCTTTTGGCATGGTCGGTTGGGTCATGGGTGATGTAGTAAAAGAAGTAGCAAAACTCTTTATCACTCAATACTGATATGTCGTTGCTGCAATCTAGCAAATCAAAATGCTGCTCAAACTCTGCCTTAAATTCTTCAGGCAGAGTGTGTAACGGCTCTCCAATCCAATAAGCTTTTGTCACTCTTTCCATATGACATCCTTTCAGCTTGAGTCGAAACAACGTTGTCCATGCGGTGTAAGTCGAGTCTCATTCCTTGAAATCAATAACTCACCCTTTCGTTTAAGCTTAGGTCTATTAATTCATACTGCAAGTGTGAGATATGTCGCATATGGTGTGGTTTTGTGTCTCATTTTTGATACATTTTAACGCTAAACACAAGGTGGGCAAAAAAGTACTAGTCGTTGGCAAAAAAGTCCTAACTCCCCATTTTTTCGGTGACTAAGGTTTAATCATGATTCAGGTGGATATGCACTTGCATCATTAACAAGCGAGAAAATGTTAAACAAGGGGATAAACTTATGGACAACTTTCGCAACCTAATCAAGGACTTCATGGAAGATGAAGAAGGTCTAACACTGCTTGAATACATCTTGGGCGCCGCTCTGATTGTAACTGCTTTCCTAACGTCTGGTTTCTGGACAACGCTAGCTGGCAAGTTCACATCAGTAGCATCTGAAATCAACAACTCGTAATGCTTAGTGAGTTAGTCATTTGGTCATTGTTGATTGCGATAGGTGTATCAGACGCCCAGAAGCACAGAATTCCTAATAAAGCCGTTTTGTTGCTTCTGGTCGCTGTCACTGCAAACGTATTGTACAGCCCGAGCGTGAGTCTTTTGGATCATGCGTATGGTGGACTGGTTGCGTTTGCAGTGTGCTTTGCGCTTTATCTCGTCAAAGCAATGGCTGGAGGAGACGTTAAATTACTCGCCGTCATAGGGGCATGGCTGGGACTGAGTAATCTGTGGGAAGCGTCTATCGGAATTATTCTCGCAGGGGGAATTGTTGGCATCTTTTATTTGATGCTTCACATTGCTTCAACGAGCGTTGCTCTAACTCATCAGATCAAGGGCTACTGCATTGAAAAAGTTACACCAGGCTTTAGGTCTAATAAGCCACTAGTGATTCCTTTCGCGCCTGTAATCGTAATCGGATTAGCTTATTTCTCCTACACGCACTAATACTTATAAATAGAAAAACATACGACATCAGTTGACTAGGCAACTTCAAGAGGGGAAGTATGATGGGCTCTGCGTATTGGGAAAAACTAGTGCCACAAATCAATCCACCAAAGGTGCCTTCCGCAGTGGAAGGTCTTGGGATCCCAGCTTCAGTCGTTGAAAACCTAGTTCTGAAACATCTGGCTGCTTATCCCAAATGTGATTTAGTTGAACTGACTCAACGTTTGTGTGTGGTTTCAAACATCGTTGAGCTTGCACTCGCGCAGTTGAGAAAACGTAGTTGGGTTGAGGTGTATCAGCCTGCGTCAGACAAACTAAGTCATTCGTATTCTAATGTTCGATATAGCCTTACCGAATTTGGTTTGGCTGAGGCGGATATTGCTTATCGAAAAGATCCCTACATTGGCCCAGTTCCTGTGTCGTTGGAAGATTATTGGACGGTTGTGGAAGGGCAAGATCTGCGTAAAAACCCGATCATGCGCGCTGATGTGGAGCGTGCGTTGTCCGATGTATTTGGCTCCGAGCATTTAATTCCAGTGCTTGGCCCGGCGATTAACTCAGGTCGAGCAATGCTGCTATACGGGCATGCTGGTACTGGTAAGAGTTACGTGGCTGCGCGTGTTTTGAATGCGATGAGTACGTCGGTTTTCATTCCTTACGCTATTTATGCTGATGGCAACATCATCAAAGTATTTTCCGAGCACCATCACCGTCGTTTAGACAACTCCCATTCTCAAGTATTCGTTAAGTTGGAAACGCATTACGACAAACGCTGGGTTCTGTGTGAAAGACCAAATATCCAAGTCGGTGGCGAACTTACGATGGATATGTTGGAAGTTAACCATAGCGAGCACAATAGAGTTTGGATTGCGCCGCTGCAAATGATGGCAAACAACGGCATTTTGGTTATTGACGATTTAGGACGTCAAGCCATGCCCGTTGATGCGTTGTTGAACCGCTGGATTGTGCCGATGGAGTATTTGTTCGACCATCTAGCACTGCCTAACGGCCAACAAGTTACCGTGCCATTTATGCTGACATTGGCTTTCTCATCCAACTTTGCACCGAGCAAAATTGCAGACCCTGCTTTTTTACGTCGTCTTGGTTACAAAATCGAGTTTAAACCACTGAGTTTGACTGACTATCAAGCCTTGTGGATGTCTCTCGCTAAAGACTATCAGATGACGTTAGTACCAGAGTTTTTCGAAACGTTAAGCCAACTACACCGTGACAATGATGTCGCTTACTTCCCTTGCTTACCAAAAGATTTATTGGGCATTAGCCGAGATATTTTGGTGTTCGAAGGGAAAGAGAAGATCGTCTCGTCAGACATATTAACTCGTGCCTGGGGACTGTACTTCACAGTGGATGAATAGGGAGATTTAAATTATGAGTCGGACTCAAGTCATCATGTTATTGCTGCTCTCCATTGTTTTCGGCCTTGCTGCCGTATTAATTGCCAAACAATGGATGGACGGCAGAAACCAGCCAACAGTAGAGCTCGAAGAGGTGGAACGTCACCCTGTTGTAGTCGCTACGATGGAGCTGGAGCCAGGCACCATTTTGGATGAAAAGCATTTAACCACCAAGTTAATGGAAGTGGACTGGATAGACGACGAAACACTCAAAGTGCCTGAGCAAGCTTTGGGACGTATCGTTGCAAACACCATTTACGCGGGCGAGTTAGTCAATCCTAATCGTCTTGCTCAACCTGGAGAGGGCGCAACGCTTGCGGCCTTAATTCCTGAGAACAAGCGAGCAGTCACCATTCGTGTAAATGACGTTATCGGCGTAGCGGGTTTCCTACTGCCGGGTAACAAAGTGGATGTGTTGAGCACGGTGAGCTATGGCAAAGGCAAGCAAGCGACCACACTCACGGTGTTAAAAAATATCAATGTATTAGCAGTCGACCAAACAGCAAAAACTAACGACAACAAACCCGTGATCGTTCGTGCTGTCACCTTGGAAGTTACCCCGAAAGAAGCGGAAAAACTGCTTTCTGCTAACAGCAAGGGTGAGATCCAACTGGCTTTGCGTAACCCTCATGAAGTCGATAAACCTGTTGTTGCAAAAAAATATACCCCTCGACCTAGTGTGACCATCATTAAGGGATCTCAGGCATCCAGTGTCCGAGTCAGTAATTAGGTGAATTATGAAAACAATAATATTACTCGTTAGCCAGTTACTTTTTGTTAGCTTGTCTGTTCATGCGGCAACCGCGCAGTCTGGAAGAGTTGTTTCTGTTGCGCATCATCAATCTACACAATTGGTGATTTCAGGTAAGGCCAAAAAGGTGACGTTAGGGGATCCAGAAGTATTGGATATCGTGGTTCTAAGATCGAATGAACTGTTCTTGATTGGTAAAAAACTAGGAACGACCAATGTGTCGGTTTGGGATAGTCGTGGCCGATTGATCGAACAGTTTAATGTCGAAGTCACTCACGATTTAAATACGCTTAAATCTAAGTTGTTCCAGTTCTTACCGGACGAAAGTATCGAAGTGCATAGCGCTCAAGAGAAAGTCGTTCTCAGAGGTTTGGTCAGCAGTCAGCAAAACATGGATATCGCCGTCAAAATTGCCGAAACCTTTGCTTTAGGTGATGCCGCTGATGAAGAAGATGACAACGCGAAAGATGATGAAAGCTCAGTCATTAACTTGCTTTCTATTGGTGGCGCGCAGCAGGTGACGTTAGAAGTGACGGTCGCGGAAGTGCAGCGTTCATTAGTAAGACGTTTTGACTCGAACTTCCATTTCTTCCAAAAAAGCGGTGACTTCACTTGGGGTGCGACAACCGCGGGTGGCGGTATCGACAACATTGGCCCGATTTTAAATGTGCCAACGGTGGAAGATTTCGGCTTCTTGGGATCGTTCATTGATAGCAATACTTTGTTTACGTTTGCTCTGGATGTCGCGAAGCAAAACGGTGTGGCTAAAGTGTTGGCAGAGCCAAGTCTTACTGCACTAAGTGGTACTCAAGCGGAGTTTGTTGCGGGTGGTGAATTCCCAATTCCTGTACCGAATGAAGATGGCATTACCATCGACTACAAAGAGTACGGTGTTCAACTGGACTTTGTACCTTTCATTCTCAGTGATAAGAGAATCAACCTGAAACTCAATGTCAACGTGAGTGAAATTTCTAACTCTGGTGTGCTGACGTTTAATCCGAACGAAGTCAACGCAACGTTCTTTATTCCGCCAATCACTAAGCGTAGCGCGGGAACCACAATCGAATTAGCGGACGGACAAACGATCGGTATCGCAGGCTTGTTGAGTGAAAACGCGCGTAACGTTGCAGATGGTATTCCGGGAGCCAGTGACCTTCCAGTACTTGGACGCTTGTTTAAGAGTGAAGAGTTTACATCTGGTGAAACCGAGCTGGTGATTTTGGTAACACCACGATTAGCGACGCCAATCGATAGACGCAGAGTGACTCTGCCGACCGATGGGTTCGTAGCTCCAAACGATGTGGAGTTCTATCTGTTGGGTAAAGGCGCGAAACTCGATTTCGACCGCTATCAACTCAATGACATCAGAGAAGAAGATACAAACAATAATTTTAATCAGTACGGTTCGTCAGAAGGTGGCTCTGAGGGCAAGTTTGGGCACAGTCTATAAATGGAGAGCAAGATGAAAAGCATAATGATCATGACCATTTGTTTCACATCATTCGGCTTGTTTGGCTGTGCGAATGACCCTGATCTTGGAATCTCGGTAAGCCAATTGCGTGCAGAACAAACGCTAAATCCGGAAGCATGGTATGAAAACCTCGGTTATCTACCAGAAGGAAGTGGTGAGCGTACGCAGGTCAGCTTAGAGGTATACAACAATAACGGGGTAGCCAAAGAAAAATAAGTGATTCGTTCACTTATAGGAGGGGCTATGCGAAGGAAAATGCAGACAGCAACAAGGCGAACCCAGAAAGGGATCACCTTGGTGCTCATCAGTATGGTTCTGCTGATTCTGTTAGGCGTTGCTGCGTTCGGTATTGATTTAAACCATCAAGTACTTAACAAAACACGCCTACAGAATGCGGTTGATACGGCGGCACTCGCCGGGGCTGTGGTTGCAGATAAAACGGAAGATGTTGATCAAGCTGAAGCTGCGGTTATCGCAACGCTAAGCAGCATCGCATCGGAATCAGGTAATACTGAACTATCGTTTACTGACGGCAACACATCCGTGACGTTCTCGCACGACATGCAGACATTTGTAAATGCGGCGAGCTTTACGCCACCGACAGGCGAGTACGATATTTATGTTCGCGTCGCGGTAACTGACATGGGGATTTCTCAGTATCTGAGTGCTGTATTTGGGATTGTTAAGAACGTTTCGGCCAGTGCCGTTGCGGGACGAAGTGCGGCGATTGCTTACACATGTAACTTAACGCCGATTGCGATGTGTGGCGATCCAAATGGTACGGTTGAAGACGCATGGGGGTATCGTCCACCGGGTTATGATCCGAATGTGGATATGGATCCGTCGCTTGTGCACGAGTTAAAAGTTGGCGATCAGAATAATACCGATATGGGGCCGGGTAACTTTCAATTGCTCGATTTTGGTCAAGCGACTGGCAATAGCGGTGCGGCTTTGGTTCGTGATGCATTGTCTGGTGCTTACAACGGTTGCGCAGCCGTTGGGAATACCGTGACAACCAAACCAGGTAATAGCGCTGGCCCCGTTGCGCAAGGGTTGAATGTAAGACTCAACGACTTCTCTGGCCCGATTAAAAACGACGGTACGGTTCTACCAGACAAGTATGTAAGAGAGCCTGATATTTTGGCTGAAACCGACGCTGAATATGCGGGTGACTTATATTACGCCAACTATCGTCAGGAGCTGAGTTCTTGTGAAAGTGGCGGTTCTTGTGATTACGACAGTTACACTGGTGATGGTGGTTCGAATGGACGCCGAATCTTACGTATCCCAATCGTTAATTGTACAGAATCGACAGGTAAGTCCGACTTCGATGTGTTGGGATTTGGTTGCTTCTTTTTGCTACAAAAAGTCAGTAATTCTGGTCAAGCATCTGTCTTTGGGCAGTTCCTTTACGATTGCTTGATCAATAACGGTTCAACAGGAACAGACCCAACCGATAAAGGTTTCTACCGGATCCAGCTATATAAAGATCCATTCAGCGGAGCCTCTTAATATGTTGTATTTGAAATTCAAAACTCAAATGAGAAGAGGTCGGCACCAAGAAGGGCTTGCGATTATTGAATTTATTCTCGCATTGCCAGTGTTGTTGATGCTTACGGTTCTGGTTATCGATGTCTGTCGTGCTTTTATTCAGTACACCGAGGTCAATAAAGCGCTGCAAAATGGCGCTCGCTATGCGGTGGTGGACACGTACGGCACGTTGGATTTTGAAGGTATTGCCGATGAAACCAAAATCAAAAACGTGGTGGTATACGGCTCACCAACCGCATCGACCACTCCAGTAATCGACTATATTGGCGTGGATGACATTGTGATTACTCAACCAACCGGCACAAATAAAGTGGTCACATTGTCAGCAACTTACAATTACGTGCCAATCTTTTCGACCTTACCTTTTTCGAGCACTTCTTTGCAATTTAGCATTGGAGCGACCACGTCTATGAGGACAGGTCCATGAAACGATTAATAGCGAAACAGAAAGGAGTAACTCAAATTGAGTTCTCGTTGATAGCGCTGGCGGTGATATTGGTGCTGTTTTTGATCATGGAGTTTGCGGTGTACTTTTTTTCCGTGCAAATGGTCAATGAGGTCACCAGAAGAGCTGCAAGGCTTGCGACCGTGTGTTACATCGCCGATAGGGATGACATTCCGAGCTTGCCGTCGGTGTCTAACCTTTACCCATCAGGGTTCACCGCCAGTAATTTGCAGATTGATTATCTTGATGAAGCAGGTGCAAGCGTCGATGTTTCTGGATTTTTATCCACACCACCTGCGTCAAGTGACGTATTAAACGCGCAATTTGCACAAATCAAATACGTTAGAGCAAGGGCGGTTAATTATACTTTTCAGTTTTTTGTTTTAGCTGCTTTAATTAATGCAGTAGGGAGTACTCCAGCTTTTGAAACCATATTGCCTGCCGAGAGTTTAGGAATACTAAGGCCTGAAGGTGCCAATGTTATTACGGATTGCTAATGGAGTAGCTTTATGTTGAAACCAGTAAAAATAAATGACGAAACATATAAAAGTTTAAAAACAAACTTGATTGTTTGGGTAGTCTATTCTACGTCCAATTTTAAACTTCATATAGCAGATGAATTATCTGGTTGCGTCAATGTCAATGTCGATTGGATAGAGCTGGATTTATTTAATATTGATTTGGTTAAGAGCAAATCAATACCTGATCTAATTTATATTGAAACCGGGGAAAACTGGGCGCAAAAAGTGGCTCATGTTTATTCCAGTGACAGTAGTTTACAGCACAGCCATACGGCATTAATTGTTTTCGGTGATGAAAGCGATACCGCTTCACTCAAAATGGCGTTGCGACTGGGTGCGACAGATTATTTCTCGCGTTCAGTTGAACTCGGCGAGCTATACCCATTGTTGAAATCGACGGCTGAGGAAAAAGTTTCCAATAAGCAAATGGGTGATTTGACCTTATTTATCAATACCAAAGGCGGTTCTGGGGCGACAACCTTAGCAACTAATACGGCTATTGAACTTTCAAGTTACGCCAAAAGTAAAGTATTGCTGATTGATCTCGATATGCAGTTCAGTGATGCTGCAGATTATTTAAACTGTAAGCCGAAATATAACATCAACGATGTGATTGATTCCGTAAACGATTTAGATGAATTGTCACTAGAAGGTCTCGTTTATCAACATCCTTCAGGGTTGAATTACCTCTGTTTTAATCAAAATGATCCAAGGAATAACCATAAGCATGCGGCTCAAGTGAGTAAGCTTTTACCTATTCTTCGTCAGTTTTATTCGCATATTATTGTCGATTTGTCTCATGGTGTGGATCATGTTTATCAACAGATTGTCTCCCCTGCTACGCATATATTTTTGATCATGCAGCAGAATGTGACCTCAGTAAAACATGCGGTCAGTTATATACGTTCATTAGAATTAGACTATGGTTTAAGTAATCATCAGGTTGAACTCATAGTTAATCGTTTTGAAAAGAAATCAACAATATCCTTAAAAGATATTGAAAACGCAGTTGGTGGCCATGCGATACATTTAGTTCCAAATAATTTTGCTATTGCGATAGAGAGCGCCAATTTAGGTAACCCAATTGTTCAATCTAAGAAAAATAGTGCTTTAAAAGCTTCGTTAGCGGAAATATCGCACTTATTAGAAAGCCCAACACAAGAGCACCAAAGTTGGATTAAGAAATTCTTTTCTTAGTAAGGGGGAGTTATGTTTTTCAAACGGAAAGGCGTCGGGAGTTCATTCAATTCCGTAGATGAAGAAAAAGAATCGAAAGTCGTCAAGGTCGATCTTGCTGCGAAAGCAGAAGACGAAGATTACGTCAGTGAAAACAAACCACTAACGCCGGTTGAAGCGAAACTGAAAGCGATTGAAGAGCAGAAAAAACAGCTCGAGCAAGATCTGGCTATTAAGCACTACTACCATAAGAAATTGCTGGATACTTTAGACCTTGGCTTGTTATCACATCTGCAAGAAGATCGCGCGAAAGAAGAGTTAAGGGAAGCGGTGATTCAGTTGATCGCCGAAGACCAAACGCATCCTTTAAGTTCAGAAGCGCGCAACCGTGTTATCCACCAAATCGAAGACGAAGTGTTTGGTCTTGGGCCGCTTGAGCCACTGCTTGAAGATCCAACCATTTCAGATATTTTGGTCAATGGCCCTAAAAACATTTATGTAGAGCGCTTTGGTAAGCTAGAAAAAACGCCGCATACGTTTTTGGACGAGCGCCACCTTCGCAACATCATTGACCGCATTGTAAGCCAAGTAGGTCGACGTATTGATGAGGCGTCGCCTATGGTGGATGCGCGTCTAAAAGACGGTTCTCGTTTCAATGCCATCATCCCTCCACTTGCCATTGATGGGCCATCGGTATCCATTCGTCGTTTTGCGGTCGAACGTTTGAATATGGACAACTTATTAGGGCTTGGTTCGCTTTCGCCAGAAATGGGCAAATTCTTGAATGCAGCCGTTGTCGGGGAACTGAACATTCTTATCTCGGGCGGTACAGGCTCAGGTAAAACAACCACGCTTAACATCCTGTCTGGTTTCATTCCGAGTGACCAACGTATCGTTACTATCGAAGACTCGGCCGAGTTGCAGTTGCAACAACCGCACATTATTCGTTTGGAAACACGTCCATCCAACATTGAAGGAAAGGGTGAAATATCCCAGCGTGATCTGGTGAAAAACTCACTGCGTATGCGTCCTGACCGAATTGTGATTGGTGAGGTGCGTGGCTCGGAAGCGGTCGATATGTTGTCTGCGATGAACACCGGTCACGACGGTTCACTTGCGACCATTCACGCCAATACACCAAGGGATGCACTCAGCCGTATTGAAAACATGTTCTCTATGGCGGGTTGGAACGTTTCGACAAAAAACTTAAGGGCGCAGATCGCGTCAGCCATCAATATCGTGGTGCAAATGGAGCGTCAGGAAGACGGTAAGCGCCGCATGGTCAGTTTGCAGGAAATAAACGGCATGGAAGGGGAAGTCATCACCATGTCCGAGATCTTTACCTTCCAGAGAAGAGGGGTGGATCAAGATGGCAATGTGTTAGGGGATTACATAGCAACAGGCATCGTACCAAGTTGCCATGATCAATTGATTAAACGAGGCTTAGACGTTCCATTTGAAATATTTAACGAAAAAGTCCGTTAGGAGGGTGTGCTATGGAAAGTCAATTCCCCCTATTTCTTCTTTTGCTGTTTTTGTCGGTGTTCTTTATTAGCCAAGCTTTGATCCTGCCTTCGGCGGGTAAAAAGGTGAAACACAAACAGCTCATTAAGAGAATTCACGAAAGCCACAAGCATATCGATCAAGAGAGTATCTCGCTGCTAAGAGAAAACTCTTTGAAGAATCTCTCGCCACTAGAGCGATGGTTAGTACGTTTTAGCTTGTTTGAAAGCTTTAAGAAAAAGCTCGAACTCGCGGGTATTTCGATGGGGTTTAGCCGCGTTATCTTCTTCACCTTTTTATCTGGGGTGGCGGTCGGTTTACTGCTCTATTTGTGGGGGCAAGTCTGGTACTTGTGTGCTGGGGTGGCAGTCGCTTGTTGGGTCTCTGCGTACTTTTATTTGCAAAAGAAAATTGCCGACCGTTTGATGAAATTTGAGGAGCAATTACCAGAGGCCTTAGACATCATCAAACGTGTATTGCAAGCCGGTCAGCCCATTACTCAAGCGTTTGGCGAAGTGGGCAGGGAAGTCAGCGCGCCACTTGGCCCTGAGTTCTTGAATACCTTCAACTTGCTCAATTATGGTTACGATCTGCGTTTAGCCATTATGCAAATGTCTGAGCGCACACCAACGGTTTCCATGCTTGCGTTTTCCAGTGCCGTGCTATTGCAAAAAGAGACGGGCGGTAACCTGGTGGAGAACA
This sequence comes from Vibrio sp. RC2502, assembly GCF_054850435.1. Taxonomy (NCBI): domain Bacteria; kingdom Pseudomonadati; phylum Pseudomonadota; class Gammaproteobacteria; order Vibrionales; family Vibrionaceae; genus Vibrio; species Vibrio sp. RC2502. The sequence goes on along the minus strand of NZ_CM141453.1, from coordinate 2,555,225 downwards.
TTGAAAAGCTATCTCATATCTTGCGTGCTCGCTTCAAACTGGCTCGAAAAATCAAAACCATTTCAGCGGAATCTCGCATGTCAGCTTGGGTGCTGGTGTTAGCGCCCTTCGCCTTATACGTGATCATTTCTCTGGTTCGGCCCGAATACATCGAGCTGCTGCACACTCATCCAATGGGGATAAAAATGGTCATTGGTGGGATGGTCGCTCTGTTTATCGGAACGTTGTGGATTCGCAAAATCGTCAATATTGAGGTGTAGCCATGGAAAGTATTCAAGGATGGTTGAACGGTTTTGCCATTAATCAAGAAACCTTACTGATGGGACTTATCTTGGTCACGACGGTACTCGTGGTGATGACGTTGGGCTCCATCATCGTCGGGGTTAATTCGCCTATCAAGCGCAAGCTTGCAGAGTTGTCAGGTGATAAGAAACCGCTTCCTACGCACAACAAAAAAATGGCCGATACGTTGGAGTCTCTTGCGCCTTTAACCTCGCCAACCAGTGAAAAAGAACGCCAAACCACACGCAACAAACTGATGCATGCGGGTTTCCATCAAAGTAACTCGTTGTCGATGTTCTACGCCATTAAGTCGATCACCACTATTTTGGGCATCATGATTGCCGTTTTGGTCTACTTGACGGTGCCAGAGTCGAAGTACCTCTACACTTACATGGCCTTGTCCGCATTTATTGGTTTGTTGATCCCAGATTTTATGCTGCGCCGTATGGTGAATAAGCGCCAACAAGCGATTCGTGCTGGTGTGCCAGATATGCTTGATTTGCTGGTGGTCTGTACGGAATCAGGGCTTGGGTTTAATGCCGCGTTACGTCGTGTTGCCGACGAGATAGTCATTTCTCACCCTGAACTTGCGGATGAAGTAGATACGGTATGTAACAAGATTCAAGCAGGTAAACCGATGCCTGAATCATTACGAGAACTGGTAGTAAGAACCGGTTTAGAAGAGTTGATGGGGCTGGTGAGTATGCTTAGCCACGCATCTCGAATTGGGGGGAGCTTAGTCAACTCCTTACGTGAATACACAGAAGATTACAGGGATAAGCGTCAACAAGCAGCGGAAGAAATTGCTGCAAAAATCCCAGTCAAGATGATGTTTCCAATGGTGATATTTATTTGGCCATGCTTTTTCATTGTGGCTATCGGACCTGCGTTAATTTCATTGGCTGAGGCATTTTCTAATTAGATAAAAATAGGGATAGTTATGTTGTGGATTAAGAAATACGTCATCATCTCGTTGTTGGTGCTCACTGCATGTGCAACAAATGAACAAGCATCCGATTTTGATTCCAGCTTGTATTCTGGCAAACCCGTTGAGTCGCTCACCAATGATGAGCCGCCCAAAACTGAGGAAGAGGCTATCTCGCGCGGTGATATTGCGCTTACCAACAAAAATGTCGATTTGGCATTGTATGAATACATTCGCTCCCTTTCTTTCCCTAACGCGGTGCACAAAGACAAAACGCTATACACCGTCGGGCGTATTCACTTAGCTCGCGAGAACTACGAACTGGCGGATAAAGCCTTCCGTGCATCGCTTGCAGAAAATCCTGACAACATTGGTTCCTTACAAGAACTTGGCACGCTGTACACCAAGCGTGGAGAAAAAGACGTCGGTAAGAGTTATTACATTCGCGCACTTAATGCCGACCAAATCCGTATGAAAGGCAACCCGAACATCACCAACGACAACATCACGGCAGAGTCTGTAGCCACTTATCGTTACGACGATAAATCGCCAGTGGCTGCGTATTCTGGTTTAGGGGTATTGTATGACGTCCGGGGCGATCACGGCGTAGCACAAGCACTGATCAGAAAAGGGTTGGATATTGACCCGAGAAACGTTAACGCATTAGTCAGTTTGGGATACTCGTACTACATGGAAAAAGAGTACTCAAAAGCGGCGCACTTTACTCAAGCGGCTTTGAGCATCAAACCGAGTGATGAAAGGGCAATCAACAACTTAGGATTGATTGCGCTTGCGAAAGACCAGCCAAGACAAGCGCTGAGCATTTTCAGCCGTCATATGACCGAGCCTGAAGCATTAAATAACGTGGGGTACTTTTTGATCCTGCAAGGCAAGCCGGATGAAGCGATTCCTTACTTGCAGCAAGCGATTGATAAGAACCCGGCCTACTATGAGTTAGCCAACAAAAACCTAGAGCGCGCTCTTGCGATAGTTCGCGAGCGACAAGATACATCATCGGTTGTCTTACAGTAGAAATACAAAGGTAATGAGCTATGTTGGAAGCGGGTTTAAATAAAGAACGTATCTTTCAAAAAGTATTTCAAGAACTTTATAAAGACGTTTTTCTTTATGTTTTCGTATTTTTTACATGTATCATTACCTTTTTTATTTATTTATATTACAAAGAGATTACATTGTATGATTATCAATTTTTAGGATATTTTAGTGGATTGGTTAATGTCATTGTTGCATTGTTTTTTTCTTGGAGTATTTATTTCTATTTTATAATGCTTTTAAAAAAACAAAATGAATTATTCAAGGCCTATTTTACAACCTTGTTGAAAATGATGTTTAAACCAGAAAAAGTTGTGGTTTTTATTTTTAGATTAATTCTAATAAATGTTTTTATATCAAACTATACATATCTAAAGCAGATTATACCGGACATTAATCTATTTTATTATGACGAAACATTCTTCGAGTTAGATAAGTTTTTGCATAGTGGTGTTTCTCCTTGGGAGTTATCGCATAGTTTTTTTTATAGCCCCTATTGGACTTTGTTATTTAATCTTTCTTATAACTTGTGGTTTGTTCTTATTTGGGGGTCTGTTTTATACTTTATGTGGTATTGCAAAAATCAATTTATAAGACAAGCATACTTATTATCATTTTTTATGTGTTGGTTTTTAATTGGGAGTATTTTAGCAATATTGATGAGTTCTTCAGGGCCTTGTTTTGTTCATCTTTTAAATCCAGAAAATACTTATTATAAGCCTCTTATGGAGCGTTTATCTTATCAAGTAGACAGTCTCTGGATTTTGAAAGTATATGGTGGAGAGGCTAGTCAGATTCAAAATTATTTGTGGCAAGCATATTCAAATAGGAGTGGTGAAGTTGGTGCAGGTATTTCTGCCATGCCGAGTATGCATGTCTCATCCTCAGTTTTACTAGCGATAGCTACATTTGAAATTAATAAAAGTATTAGTGTTGTTTTCTGGATTTTTTCTCTAATAATAATGATTTCATCAGTACATCTTGGGTGGCATTATGCAGTTGACGGTTATGTGGCAGCCATTCTCACTGTGTTAATTTGGCGTATGGCTAGGTTTATTTTAAGGAGGCAGGCATTGATACTTTTTCATGAAAAACATACATAATTCACTTGGCTTTTCTTAATTCAAAGCAATGTTTCACAAATTTCCATAGTGTGAATGTTGTGAGTGTGGATGCATATCCATCAACCGCGTAATGCCATCCCAAATGGACCGAACCTATTTGAATGATGATCGCAAAAGCGCAGGCAAAGTATCCCAATGTTTTATTGAGACGGTAAGTGCATAGCGCCATTAACACTGCAATGGATACGTGCATACTTGGCATGGCAGAGATGCCAGAACCGATGCCATTTACCTGTGTTACATAGCCTTGCCAAAGGTAATCCTGAGTTTGTAAAGCCCATAATGGAAATGCACCAACGCTTTCCAAAAACGTACTTTGCTCGTTCAATCTCTGCATTAAAGGAGCAAAAAGATTATCACCGTTCAAAAGCTCCAAATAACACGGCCCTACTGATGAAAACGCGGTCGCAAATAGGCTGCCGTTGATCATCCAAGTCAGCAGAAACGTGAGTAAAAACTGTAAGCGTAATACTCGTGCCTTCTTGTACAGTACAAAGAAAAACAGCGTCACCCACATAAAAAAGAACCAAGCATTATAGGCGGTATTGATTGCCAGAGATGCCCAAGGGCTTGAGAAAATAGCGTGAGTAATCACCCACGGGTCGTTGCCAAAATGTAGCCAGCGGTCGAGTTCAATCAAGCTCTGATCAATACCGTAAGGGTGTAGCAAGGGGATGATGGATTTTAAGAAGGTGTAATTTGAAAAGACGATGTTGAGCGCCAACAACAAAATCAGAATTGAGCAGGTTCGACTGAGTGGGAAAACGATGGTTTTGAGCTTACACAGAAACTGTTTGGTGGGGCGCTTTTCACGGCGAACGAGCAGATACAAATAGTAGTAACTGCACCACACAAGCCCTGCGCTGTAACAAGCTAAATAAAGAGTTTCGAGGTAGGTAGTAAATGAGTATTGAACTGGGAGTTTTAAGTACACTGCTAAGGCATAAAGCAGGATGGTTGTGATAAGGCAATACAGGTAAACACTTTTGTCTGCAGCTATTTCCTCTCGCAATTGATTGAAGAAAGCGACGCCCTTTTTCTGCCAGCTCAGGTTGAGCTCGTAATTGTTGTCTTGTTCCATCGATGATCCGTCATCTCAATCCTTCCAATATCATTAAGCTTAGTTGAGAAAACGGGCACTCGTATTTGAGTACCCGTGGTTTATCTGGATTCAATAGTTGGCGTATCAGCAGGCTACATCATGCCCGTGACAAGGCCTGCCGCCACAAAAAACACGATCATCCACAGCACCGATAGGTTGAGCTTTTTGTGTAGATAGCAACCCGCAACCACTAACGCCATGTCGATGGGAGCAACAACTGCGCTGCTAAATACTGGCTGGTAAAGTGCCGCGAGTAGCAACCCTACTACCGAGGCATTGACACCGTTGATAGCGCCGGAGACCAGCGGTTTGCCTGCCAGTGCTTGCCTGTTTTTAAGAACGCCAAGCAGTAAAAGAAACCCGGGGAGGAATATGCCAAGCGTTGCGATCAGCGCACCTAAAATTGGCGTATCCGAAAGCTCATAACCAATAAAAGTCGCAAAGGTGAACATTGGCCCCGGTACAGCTTGTGCAGCGGCGTAGCCTGTTAAAAATGCATCTTGGCTGAGCTGGTCGCCAACAATGTTTTGCAGAAGCGGCAGCACTACATGACCACCACCAAACACTAAGCTACCAGCTTGGAAAAAATCACTAAACAGCCCAAGCAAAGGCAATGAATGAGCTACTAATGGTAAGCCGAGTAAAAGCACCGCAAATAGAGCCAATGGCGCGATAGACGGTTTAAACGGCTCGGCTGATGGCGCGGAGTCTTTCTTCAGATATCGCGTACCGACAAAACCTGCTGCGAGCAACACGAACATTTGCGTCATGATGCTTGGTGCCACCAGCAACGCAATTGCAGTAGCGACGCACAAACCCGCGGTCAGTTTGCTTTGGCAGAAGTTTTTGTACATGCCCCAAGTCGCATCCGCCACGACGACGACTGCGAGCAGTTTTAGGCCGTGAACGATGTTTTGGAACACTGCGGTGTCGGTGATTTGGCTGCTCACCATCGCCAGCGCCAACATGATGATCACCGAAGGAAGCGTGAATCCGACAAATGCTGCGCATGCGCCACCTAAACCGCCACGTTTATAGCCTAAAGCAAAGCCAACTTGGCTTGAGCCCGGTCCCGGCAAAAACTGACTGAGCGCGACAATTTGCGCGTACTCGTTGTCATCAAGCCATTTCAGTTTCTCAACAAAGGTTTGGCGAAAATAACCAATATGAGCCGCCGGGCCGCCGAAGCTGAACCAACCCAGCCAGAAAAAAGTTTTGAAGATGGTGAACATGTTGAGCCTGTTTATCTAAAAAGCATTGTTGCTAATTTATCGGATGCTCTAAAATGACTCAAATTGATAGATTTAATTTCATTTATGAATGAAATGGGATGAAGGAGTTGAGGTGAAAGAGGACATTCAGTGGCGCAACATTGACTTGAACTTATTGGTGACGTTTTCCTACTTGTATCGACATCGAAGCGTTAGCGTCGCTGCAGAGAAAAATTACGTTAGCCAGTCGGCGATGAGTCATAGTTTGTCTCGTTTAAGGTTGTTGTTTGACGACCCGCTTTTTGAGCGAAAAGGACACAAGATGGAGCCCACCGAGCACGCTCACCACATCGCGCCAACCGTGCATCATTTGCTGGACTCTATCGCCAAAGACTTGCTCACTAAGTCTGCCTTTCAACCTGAAAATTACGCGGGTGTATGTCGCATTGGGTTAACGGATTATGCCGAGTTTATTTTTGCTCCTCGGCTTTATGACGAAATACGCCAGCGCGCACCAGAGGCGCAGATCAGTTTTATTAACGTCAATCGTAGCAACTACGTGGCATTGACTGAGCACGAAAAGCTCGACGTCATTATTGGCAGCATGCCGGTGTTGGATGACAATTTTGAGAGCTTGTACTTGTACACGGAAAAACACGTGTGTATGTGTGATAAACAGGTATTGAAAGGGGAAACACAGCTATCTCTGGAAGCGTTCGCGAACATAGAGCAAGCTCTGGTAAGTCCCGATGGGAGCTTAAAGACACAAGTAGACCAAAAGCTCGCAGAACATGGCTTGAGCCGTAAAGTCACCGTGGCGTCGCGCAACTTTCTCACTATTCGGCATTTATTGAAAAAGCGCGATCTCATTGCCATCGTGCCAGAAAAAATGGCGTTGGCGGAGGGCTTTTCGGACGATCTCATTACTATTAAGCCGCCGATCGCCGTTGCGGATTTTGATATTGCCATGCTGTGGCATTCCAGCCGAAACAATGAAGACAAAGGCATTTGGCTACGCGAGTTGGTTTCTTCGACCATCACCTCTCACATATAAAAAAGGGCACCAAAGGGTGCCCAGAATGTTTGTCATTGAAAGTCTGTGTTATACCGCTTGCGAAGCTGGTGCGGCTTCTTTTATACGCTCTTCCTGATTCAATGATTTTTCGTATTGGCTGTACTTCCACCAAGCAAAGCCAAGGAAAATCACGATACCGCCAACGTTGTAGAAAATGATGGTCATGATGTCGGCCCCAGTAGGGAAGGTCGATGCTAAGAAACCAACCGTAAAGATAGCGATCAGTACCGATACGGTAGCGATGCCCATTTTGCGTGAGCCCATTTTGAAATCACGCTCGACGTGATCCAGTTTCAAGCGCAGATTCAGGTATGCCAACATGATGAACAGTGGTGGCAGCATCGAGGCGGCTGCCGTCATGTTGATTACTGTATTCATCAGATCTTGAGCGGTGTTAGAACCTAATGTTGGGATGATCATCAATGGGATAACGATAAGGAACTGATACCAAGCTGCGCGAGCTGGTACGCCGTTTTCGTTCAGCTCTACGGTTTTCTTACCAAAAATGCCTTCTGGAATCTCAGAGAAAAAGATTTTCACTGGCGTTGCTGTCCACATCAGTAGAGAGCCAAACATAGCAGTGAAGGATACCAAGCCTACGAAGCGGTTCATCAATATTTCTGGCAAACCAAAGTACGCAGCCAAACCTTCAAATACTTGTACCGAGCCGCCCGTGTATTTTAGGGTTTCGCTAGGAACAAATACGTTAATCAAAACAGACGCGACTGAGTAAAGCACGCCGATAAAGATACCTGCGATGATGATGACTTTAACGAACGATTTCGAGCCGCCTTTTACATCGTTTACGTAAACCGCGACCGATTCCGCACCGCCTGCCGCCATAAAGATCCATGTAGTAATGCCTAAAAATGCCCAGCTGAAATCAGGGATCATCGCTTCTACGGTAATTGGATCAGCCGGTTCTACGCCGCCGATCAACGCAGCGCCAGCCAGTAAAATGTACGACATTGTCAGTAGCAGCATTAGGGAGGAGGTCACCGACGTAATTGGCCCCAACATTTTCGCGCCGTTTGTCGATACGTAGGTTGCAAACGCAAACAAAATCATACTGAGCACGGTAGTGGTGAATGGAGTCAGAATGTATTCATAGCCCAAGAACGCGTAAGACGCATAAGCGATAACACGCGGCAGCAAGGACGTGAAGAAGAATAGGTTAACGAACCAGTAAGTGTAGGCAGAGATAAACGCCCAGCGACCGCCAAGTGAGCTTTTTACCCATGCGTAGACCCCCGCTTCAGAATCTTTATTCAGAGATACGAATTCTGCGATGATCAAACAGAAAGGGATGAAATAAAAAATGGTCGCCAGAAAGAACATTGGCGCAGACGCTAGACCGATCTCGATGTTGTTATTGATTACGTTATTAAAGCTAAATACTGCAGCAAAGGTGAGGGACAACAACCCGAATTTGCCTATCGTATTACGTTTGGATTCAGACATGTTCTATCTCCGGTGAATCACGTTGGAATTGTAGGGAGGAAGGGCTTGTAATGCTGTGACCACAGCCCTTCTCTTGTTTTATTTATTTAGGAAGTAGCCATCTTCGATGGTCACTTTGAGCACCACTTTTCTTACGCGGTTGTCTCCATGGAAGCGGTACGCTTCACTGTTTTCAAAAATCGCCACTTGGCCTTCGCAAAGCTCACGTGTTTCACCCTGACCAGAAAAAAATTCGCGGTCGGTTTCATCACGATAAGCTTGTTCTAGTGTCAAAGCGGTTTTATCCGCGAACTCAACGGTTTCTCGGCCTTCGAGGTAGTAATGCACATCGAAGTAACGACGGTTACCGATGAACGTTTCGGTTTGTTTCGCGATGCCATCTTCAACCATGTAAACCAGTGAATCGCCAATCGAGTGCATCACGCCATCTTTGATGTTACCGATGTTGCCAATGGCTTCCACACAGCGGTTCCATTTACGACCGTTGCGATATACCTGTTTGAATTGCTCTAAGCTGTCTAACACGATCATGGGTTACGCCTCGTTGACTGGTTGAGTATTGGTTTGAGTGAAAAACGCGTTGTCGAAATCATGGTTTGCCATCACTTGTGCGTTGCAATCGCCTGCTTGCAGTGGCATCAGCGTCAAACCGTAACGGAACTCGTCCATGTACACGCGGTAAGAGTCGAGCACTTCGCTGCCCCATGAGTTCGAGCCTAACCCCATCACTTGATGGTCAAGGTTAAGGGTGATGTAGCCACTCTTTTCTAGCTCGATCGTATGTTGCGCTTGATGCAGGTTTTGGTTGGTGTAGAACCACGCGCTGAAGTTGATTTCTTGCTGAGGTTTCACCAATAACCCTGTGCCATGACGGTTGGTGAGTGAGGCCCATCGCACGTGTTGGCGGTTGCCATTGTTTTGCGGGAACGGGTAGTTCTCGAACATGTCCGCCACGTTGGTGTGGTACAGATCGATGATGTTGGCTTGGCGGCTGTCTTGATAGTTCTCTTCAGGGCCGCGACCGTAGTAACTCACTTGATCAAAGCTGCAGTTAATGCCTAAATCCAAGCCAATGACCGGAATCACGTGAGGGTAGTCGCCGTAGCGCTCGCCACTCAGTTCCACATTCAAATGGCCTTGAGCATTGATTTGATAGCGGTAGGTACAACGCATGCCAAAATCAAAGACCGGCGGCGCAACAATGCTGCTGGTGGTGATCAGGATGGCATCTTCGCTCGCTTCCACGCTCAGCGTGCGGAAGTGTTCCTGCATGATTTGCAGATGCGCAGGGTGCCACAACCCTTCGTACTCTTGTTTGTGGTTATCAATCATTGGTTTGAAGAAGTTCAATCTTGGTTCAGATTGAATGATCTCTTCGCCATTTACGCGCCAAGAAGTCAGCTTGCCTTTTACTTTGGAGAAAGTAAGCGTGAAGTTATGGCCTTCAATTACGAGCTCCAAACGGCTTTCGTTAATCACCAAAGGTTGTGCGTTGCGATTGATGAACGCAGGTGCAGACGCGGTCTTTTCTTTCAGTTGGAACTGATACACCGCAATTTCATGGTTGGCTTCGCTGTAAAGCGTGCGACTGTCTTTGCGTACGGTGAAGTTCACAAAGGCTTCGCGCTCATCCAATTCTGGCAAGTCGATGGTCACTTCACGTTCGCTGTTGGCGACCAAAGCTTCTACTTTGAATTGCACGCTTCGCAAGGTTTCACCTTCGGCACGCACATCAGCAGTAATGGTGTAATCATCGAGGCTGGTGAACCACAATTTGTTCTCAACGATAAAGCGGTCATGGCAACCTTCAACGGCGCGGATTTTCACTGGCGCAATCACTTGTTTGTATTCTTTCAGGCCTGGGCCTGGGGTTTGATCTGGGTAAATCAAACCATCCATACAAAAGTTGTAATTGTTTGGGTAGTCGCCATAATCGCCGCCGTATTTGTAGAACTCTTGGCCGTGCTCATCACGCGCTAGAATGCCGTGATCACACCATTCCCAAACGTAATGACCTTGAATGTGGTCGTGCGTATAGAACACGTTTTGGTATTCCGTCAGACCACCCGGCCCGTTCCCCATCGCGTGGGCGTATTCGCAGATAATGCGTGGCTTCTCGTGTGGGTGCTCGCCAAAGTAATTCATTAGTTGTGCGCGTGAGTACATCGTCGAAATCACATCGACGACTTCAGCATCGCGGTCTTCTTCGTAGTGAACCAAACGGGTGTCATCAATTGCTTTGGTCGCGGTATACATCGCACGGATGTTACAGCCATAACCCGATTCGTTACCGAGTGACCACATGATGATAGAAGGGTGGTTCTTTTGCGCATGAACATGACGCACTGCGCGATCGACAAACACTGCTTCCCAAGCAGGATCATTGGTGATACGGCTCAGGTCGCCAACGTTGGCAAAGCCGTGGGTTTCCACATCGGTTTCTGCCATCACAAACAGGCCGTAAATATCACACAAATCATAGAAGCGCGGGTCGTTCGGGTAGTGTGCGGTGCGAACCGAGTTGATGTTGTGTTGCTTCATCAAAATCAGATCTTTTTCCACGCGGTCCATGCCCACTGCGCGACCTTTTAGGTGGTCGTTGTCATGACGGTTTACACCATGCAGCATTACGTATTGATTGTTGATGTAAAACAGGCCATCGCGAACTTTGATGTCACGGAAACCCACGCGTTGTGGGATCACTTCCACTACGTTGCCTTGGTGATCTTTTAAGGTGATGAACAAGTGGTAAAGGTAAGGATTTTCTGCTGTCCAATGCGTTGGGTTCACCATATCAATCGCAAAGCTTGTTGAGTGGTGGTTTTGGATAGTCAGTGAATCGCATTGACCACTGGCTACGACAGTGCCTTTGTCATGCAGCGCGTATTCCAGCGTGTAGCCAGACGCGATAGCGGTGGAAAGGTTTTCCAATTCGACTTGAGCACTGAGCGTCGCACTTTGGTAATCGTCGGCGAAATCGGTGCGAATTGTTAGGTCTTGGACGTGAACCTGCTCTTTGCCCACAAGGTAAACATCGCGGAATATCCCCGCCGTCCACCACATGTCTTGGTCTTCAATGTAAGTGGAATCGGCCCACTGCATCACGCGTACAGAGAGCAAGTTTTCGCCTTGGTGTGCGTAGGCAGAAATGTCGAACTCCGCAGTAAGACGGCTGCCTTTGCTAAAGCCGACGTACTCGCCGTTTACGTACACTTCAAAGTAGGTTTCCACGCCGTCGAACTTGATGATGGTTTGTTGGTTATCCCACTGTGGACCAAGTGTAAATGTGCGTTGATAAGCGCCCGTTGGGTTGTCGGTTGGTACAAACGGGACGTCGATCGGGAATGGGAAGCCTTCATCGGTGTATTGCAGATCGCCGTGGCCTTCCATTTGCCACATGTTTGGGACGGTAATATGTCCCCAGTCGTTCATTGTTTGTGAGTAAAACTCATCAGGTACCAACATTGGGTTGGTGAAATAACGGAATGTCCATTGGCCGCTGAGCAACATAAAGCGGCGACTCAGTTCACGTTGAAAGGTTTGTGCGCTCTGAACAGAGTCGTAGGAGAAAAAGTACGCACGCGGTGCCATACGATTCTCGTGTAAGTGTTGGAAGTTTTCCCAATTGTTCACGTTTTGATCTCCCCTCGGCTTGGTGCGCTTATGTTGGAGTGCGGATTGGTTTCATCGCGGCTCAACATCAGTGCAAAAATAACGGCCGATGTATTGTGAAAAATGCTTATGAATAATCTGAGAAAGATATTAGTAAAAGTTTTACTAAAATAAATCAGTGAAAACGTTTTACTTTAACTTGGTCACGTTTTAAATGACCAATGTTGAGCAAGATGTGATCAGCGTAAAGGAATGAGATCTAGATTGTTTTGGAAAGTAAAAACAGTAAAAATTCGGTAGAAAATAAAAGAAGAAATAAAAAAGCACTGAAAATTCAGTGCTTTATTTGAACAGTTTTGAGGGTGTTTTTATCGAGTTGTGCCGCGTAGCTTGAGCTTGCTTGGAACGTACACTTGAAGGGGCAGTGCGCGTCCGTCACGGTATTTTTCTACTAACAAGTTCACGCCTTGAATCCCCATCATTTCAGAATGAATACGAACGGTAGATAGAGGAGGGAAGGTAAAGCGCGCGGTAGGAATGTCGTTCACGCTGATCAGCGCAATATCATCAGGAATGTTTAAACCAAACTCATGCACTGCTCGTAACACACCAATCGCAATGGAGTCCGAAGCAATGAACATCGCTTTTGGGAAATCGCCTTTGGCCAGCATCTCTTTCGCTAAGTCATAACCGGACAAGCTAGAGAAATCGCCACGATAAATGTCGTCTTCAGAAACCACACCTTTTAGACTGCCGTAGTCCACAAACGCATTTTCACGAATGTCTGCGGTGTTGGGCTCGTCTTGTCCACCAATAAAGCCGATGCGTTCGTAGCCTTGTTGTACAAAGAAATCAACCACTTGCTTGCTGATTCTTACAAGGTCGATATCAACGCAATCGTAAGGGCTAGTTGGATCTGAAAAGTCGATGTAACAGATGCTATCGGCTAGGCGTTTAGGTAACTTATTGACCACCTTTTGGTCGACTTTCCCGACTAAAAGGACACCCGTAATCTTTTGCGTTTCAACATCAACTTCGCTGTTGTAGCAATTGGTTAGCGTAATGCCGAGTTTGTCGCACTGAGTTTCAATCCCATGACGAATCGACAAGTAGTACGGGTCATTCACTTCTGCTTCTTGTTTGTAATTGTACAAGGCCAAAAAGTGATGTTTTTGCTTGGCTTCTTTGGTGGCTTTCTTCGAACTGCTGGTGCGGTACTCCAGCTTTTCTGCGATTTCTAAAATGCGGCGTTTGGTTTCTTCTTTAACGCTCAACGTCGGATCGTCATTCAAAACTCGCGATACGGTTGCAAGTGAGACGCCCGCTTCAGTGGCGATATCTTTTAGTGTTGCCATGTACATTTCCCGTTGGCATTGCTCACAGTCCAAGTGAGAACTCAATAATCTGGCTATTGTAAACAGCTACTTAGGGATGCACAAACTTTTAGTAAAATCGCGCGATCCACGAAAGAGAGCGGTATCTGCTCGACTCATCTTCATTGCTCATCATCTTCCTGGTTTAATTTAACTAAAGTCAGCATCTAAAATAAGGATTTTGTGTAATTTTGTGGAAACGTTTACACAATTTGAATTCGATCACGGATCTGGATCGAGATTGGTTGCTAGACTTTTAGCCAGTTAAGAAATGGGCGTACTGATTCGATGCAATGGCGATTGGCTTTTAGCGCATCAGAGTGAGGTATGAACAGAAAGCAGCAAACGTGGAGAAGCAAAAGTGAAAGTTCTTGTCACAGGCGGTATGGGATACATCGGTAGTCACACTTGCGTTCAGATGATTGAAGCGGGAATGGAACCTATCATCGTTGATAACTTGTGTAACGCCAAACTGGAAGTGTTAAACCGTATTGAAGCGCTGACTGGCAAACAGCCTGCGTTCCACCAAGGTGACATCCGTGACGAAGCCTTTTTGGATACGGTATTCGCGCAACACGACATCCAAGCCGTGATCCACTTTGCTGGCCTCAAAGCGGTTGGCGAATCGGTGGCAAAACCACTTGAGTACTACGACAACAACGTCAATGGCTCATTGGTGTTAGCGCGCAGCATGCGTAAAGCGGGCGTGAAAAACATCGTATTCAGTTCATCGGCAACGGTTTACGGTGACCCTGAAATAGTGCCGATCACGGAAGATTCACCAACAGGCGCAACCACCAATCCATACGGACGCAGCAAATATATGGTGGAGCAGTGTTTAAGCGATCTGTTCCATGCTGAAAACGACTGGAGCATCACCTTACTGCGTTACTTCAACCCAGTTGGCGCGCACCCATCGGGCTGCATGGGGGAAGACCCACAAGGCACTCCCAATAACCTGATGCCATTTCTCGCCCAAGTCGCTGTTGGCCGCCGAGAAAAACTCGCGGTATTCGGTAGCGACTACCCAACACCTGATGGCACTGGCGTGCGCGATTACATCCATGTGATGGATTTGGCCGACGGCCATATTGCGGCATTGAAATCGGTGGGGGAAACATCGGGTTTGCACATTTACAACTTAGGTACGGGTAAAGGCTCGAGCGTACTTGAGATGGTGGATGCGTTCGCGGCCGCTTGCGGTAAACCAGTGCCTTACGAGTTATGCCCGCGTCGTCCTGGGGATATTGCTGAATGTTGGGCAAGCACGGAAAAAGCTGAGCGTGAACTAGGCTGGAAAGCAACACGCACGGTGGCTGAAATGACCGCCGATACGTGGAACTGGCAGTCAAAAAATCCCAATGGCTATTCCCCTGCGTAGTTTACGTCGCCGCATTATTGTCTGCACTTTCCAATTCCATTGAGAAATGCAGATGAAAGAATTCTTAAAAGTTGAGTAAGTAACATGTCGAATGTCGAATTTAACCCAGTGGACCATCCACACCGCCGTTACAACCCTCTGACTGGGCAATGGATTTTGGTTTCACCTCACCGTGCAAAACGCCCTTGGAGCGGCGCAGATGAAAAGCCCGCATTGGATGAGCTACCAAGCTATGACGGTAAATGTTTCCTTTGTCCAACTAACGAACGTATCTCTGGCGATGTTAATCCAGACTACCAAGGCACCTATGTGTTCAATAACGATTTTGCTGCGCTGATGGTGGATTCACCAGATGCACCGGAGTCAAACAACCCGCTATTCAAAACGCAAGGTGTGCGTGGTTTGAGCCGAGTGATTTGCTTCTCGCCAGATCACAGCAAAACCTTACCGGAACTACCAGTGGATAAAATTCGCGGCGTGATTGATACATGGAATGAGCAAATTGAAGAGCTCGGCAAAGAGTACGTTTGGGTTCAGGCGTTCGAAAACAAAGGCGAAACCATGGGCTGTTCTCAGCCTCATCCGCACGGTCAAATCTGGGCGAACAGCTTCTTACCAAATGAAATTGAGCGTAAAGAGCACAACCTAAAAGCGTACTACCAAGAGCACGGCAGCAACTTGCTGGTGGATTACGTGCAAGCGGAACTCAAAGACGGCTCACGCATCGTGGTGGAAACTGAACACTGGCTGGCGGTGGTACCTTACTGGGCTGCTTGGCCGTTCGAAACCATGTTGTTGCCGAAAACGCACATTCGTCGCATGAGCGAACTCAGCGATGAGCAACGAGACGATTTAGCGCGAGCGATTAAGAAGCTGACCAGCCGTTACGACAATTTATTCCAATGCTCTTTCCCTTACTCGATGGGCTGGCACTACGCGCCGTTTTTTGACGAAGGCACAGACATCGACCATTGGCAGCTTCATGCACTTTTTTATCCGCCACTACTGCGCAGTGCCACGGTTCGTAAGTTCATGGTGGGCTACGAAATGCTGGCAGAAAGCCAACGTGACCTCACCGCAGAGCAAGCGGCGCAGCGTCTGCGTGATGTGAGTGATGTCCACTACAAAGAATGCTAAGTCTTTAAATTGGACTGATTACGAATAACGGGATAGCGCGACTTTACAGATAGAAAGTTAGGCTCAACGCGCTATCCCACACAAATTACTATTTTAAGAGAACGTCCCTATGTCTGAACTTATCCAAAATGTGAAAGCGTCATTTGAGCAAGTGTTGGGCTACGCACCTAGCCATATTATCCAAGCGCCTGGTCGTGTGAACTTGATTGGTGAGCACACCGATTACAACGATGGTTTTGTCCTACCGTGTGCCATTAACTACCAAACGGTCGTGGCGGCGGCAAAGCGTGAAGACAATATCGTGCGTGTGGTGTCGGTCGATTACGGTAACGTAGTGGACGAATTCGATATCACGCAAGCCATTACTTTCCAGCAAGATAAAATGTGGGCGAACTACATTCGCGGCGTGGTGAAGTGTCTTCTGGCGCGTGGCTACCAGTTTACTGGGGCGGATATTTCAGTCAGCGGCAACGTGCCTCAAGGCGCGGGTTTGAGCTCATCGGCGGCGTTGGAAGTGGTAATTGGCCAGACGTTCAAAGTGCTGTTCAATCTTGAGATCAGCCAAGCCGAAATTGCGTTAAACGGTCAGCAAGCTGAGAACGAATTCGTCGGTTGCAACTGCGGAATCATGGATCAAATGATTTCAGCGGAAGGGCGTGAAAATCATGCGATGTTATTGGACTGCCGTAGCTTAGAAACGGAATCGGTTTCCATGCCAGAAGAGATGGCCGTCGTGATCATCAACTCGAATAAAAAACGTGGTTTGGTCGACAGTGAATACAACACTCGCCGTCAGCAATGTGAAGAAGCGGCGCGCATTTTCGGTGTGAAAGCGCTGCGCGATGTGACAATTGAGCAGTTCAACGAGAAAGTCACTGAGCTAGATGAAATGGTGGCAAAACGTGCCCGTCATGTCATCACAGAAAACGATCGTACTGTGGAAGCGGCGCAAGCGCTGCGAGCACACGACATGAAGCGTATGGGTGAGCTGATGGCCGAGTCTCATGCCTCGATGCGCGATGATTTCGAAATCACGGTGAAAGAGATCGATACGCTGGTGGAGATAGTCAAAGAGGTGATCGGCGATCAAGGCGGCGTGCGCATGACTGGCGGTGGCTTTGGTGGTTGCATCGTGGCCCTTGTACCGCCAGCACTGGTTGATGACGTGAAAGCGGCAGTTGAAGCGAAGTACCAAGCAGCTACGGGCTTAAAAGAGTCGATTTATGTTTGCCAAGCCAAAAATGGTGCGGGTTTGGTTGAAGTGCTGTAAGGAATGATGATGAAAGCCTATTTTCAACAACTAGAACAAGCGATGGCGCAAACGCCGTCGTTTGATGACCAAACTGCGAATCTGATTCATTTGACCAACGCGAATGGTATGACGGCGTCGTTTATGGATATCGGTGCGACATGGTTGAGTTGCACATTACCGGTAAATGGTGAAAACCGTGAAGTGTTGTTGCGCTCACCAAATATGGCTGAACACATGAAGCAAGACGCTTACTTCGGTTCCATTGTTGGCCGCTTTGCTAACCGAATTGCGAAGGGGCAGTTTGAGATAGACGGAGAGAAGTATCAACTTGGTATCAATAACGGTGAAAACTCACTGCACGGTGGCCTAGAAGGGTTTGATAAACGCCGCTGGAAGGTTGAAGAGCAAAATGATCAACAGGTCACATTTTCACTTCGCTCCCCGGACGGTGACCAAGGTTATCCGGGAAACCTCGATGTGAAGGTGACGTACACGCTCACTGACGAGAATGAACTAGCTATCGCCTATGATGCTAAGACCGACAAAACATCACCAGTGAATTTAACCAATCACGCCTACTTTAACTTGGCTGGAGAGGCGAGCCGCGCGAAAAGTTTGGATCATACTTTACAGCTTAACGCTGGGTATTATTTGCCAACAGATGCAGGGTTAATTCCTACTGGTGAACAAAAGCCAGTTTCGGGTACCAGTTTCGACTTCACCGAGCCAAAATCGATTGGCCAAGAATTTCTTGCCGAGCAAGATCAGAAAACCGCTGGTGGCTACGATCACGCCTTTGTATTCATGCCTGAAGTGACCGATGGCGTATCTGTCGCTGCGGTTTTAATTGCACCAAAAGAAGATGTGGTGATGAAGGTGAAAACCACCAAGCCTGCCATCCAGTTTTATTCAGGTAATTTCTTAGCCGGTACGCCAGGTGCAAGTAAAACTTACGAACGCTATGACGGCCTAGCATTGGAAACGCAGTACTTTCCAGACGGGCCAAACAAACCAGAATGGGGACTCAACAATGGGGTGTTGAGCTCTGGGGATTGCTATCAGCATCAAACTACTTATCAGTTTGAATTTTAGATAGCACTTCTACCCTTTGAACTTGCAGCGGCAGCAATGCTGCAACTCCAACGACTTTGGGTGTTATGGTGGGCTACATGCCCACCTTTTTTGTTTTTGTCGAAGAGGTTCGAACGATGAGCTCACCCTCTACTTTGCGTTTGTTAGAAAGCAACGGTTGCCCTTCAATCAGTGCCATCAACGATTCGATTGCGAGTTTACCCATGTCTGAGTAGGGCAGTTCAACCGACGTTAATGCTGGGAAGCTTTCAGAGGCGATTTGCTGATTATCGTAACCGACAACGGCAACATCCTGAGGAATCTTCAACCCCAACTCCGCTATCGCTTGGTAGCACCCCATTGCCATATAGTCGCTGCCACAGAAAATCGCTTCTGGCGGCTGCTCCATATTCAGTAGTGCCAGTGTTTGCTGGTGCGCTTCTTTTAGCGACCAGTTTGCATCGACTAAATACTCTGAGTTAGGAATGATGTCTGCATCAATGAGAGCCTGACGATAACCATCGGCACGTTGCTTACTGGCTAGCATCCAACTTTCACCAGACAGCATGGCAATGCGACGATAACCTTGCGCTGTGAGGTGTGAAACTGCTTTGTAAGCTCCAATCATATCGGCCGGCAAAATACTTGGCGTTTCGGTGTGTTCTTCGTTGGTGCAGTTCAGCAGCACAGTCGGTAAGGAAGTTGTGACGCGTTGCTGCTCCAACTCTCGCGTCATACTGGATGCGTAAACCAAACCTGCGTAATCACCGCCGTTGATCTCCGACTCAATCTTGCTTGCCAACACTTCATCATGGCTGTAATTGAACGTCACCAATATGTAGTCGTTCGACCACGCTTCTTCTCTCGCTGCATTGATGGCATCGATAAATGGGTCATAACTGGTTAAGCCGTTGATCACCAATGCGATCTTTTTAGGGCGTCCCAAAGCATGGGCAACCTTTTTGTTTTTGTAGCCAAGTGATTCTGCGGTTTCGAGCACTTTACGTTTGGTCGCTTCCGCGATTTTTACGGAAGTTGAGCCATTCAATACCAGCGATACGGTCGACTGAGAGACGCCAGCCGCCGCCGCAATGTCACTCATGGTGATTTTTTTAGCCATTCTGCTCTTTTACTTAATTTCGTTAGCTAAAGATATTAGCTAAAGATTAAGTTCGGATCATCCTTTAAAGATGAAGATCACAAAAGTAAGTCAGAGCAACTTAAAAGCTGTGATTTTCACCACGTTTATTCTTTGAGCACCTAGTCATTAAATTATTAATTAATATATTAGCTAATATTATTAGTTAATAATTTAGCTTTAAGGTGAGTAAGATGAAAAGATGGTCGGAAGAGAAAGCGTGGCAATGGCAAAAAGAGCATGGCTGGCTACGTGGCTTTAACTATTTACCGCGCACAGCGGTTAACTGGAATGAGATGTGGCAAGCGGAATCTTTTTCTCCAGAGGTGATGGAACAAGAGTTAGCTTGGGCGCATGATGTGGGTTACAACACTTTACGTACCAACTTACCATTTATAGTTTGGCAAGCGGATCGCGATGGTTTACATGCGCGAATTGAGCGCTTTCTGGATATTTGCGAACGCAATCAAATCAAAGTGATGCTCACGCCGATGGATGACTGCGGTTTTTCGGGCGACCATCCTTATCTTGGTGAACAAAAAGCGCCAGTACCGGATTTGCACAACAGCCAAGCAGCAGCAAGTCCTGGTCGCAATGTGGTGATGGACAAATCTATGTGGGGTGAGGTCGAAGCGTATATTCGCGACATCATCTCTACCTACAAAAATGACCCTCGAATCGTTATTTGGGATCTCTATAACGAGCCAACCAACCGCATGATTTTCACCACTACGGGTGAGATCGCTTACGACGAAGAAATGGAAATCTTTAGTCATGAGCTGATGGAACAAGCGTTTGAGTGGGCACGTGAAGAAAACCCAACTCAGCCTCTCACCGTTGGCGCTTGGCATGCGCCAAGCATTCTTGACCGAAGCCTGCCGATTTATGAACACCCAACCGATCGCAAAGCGATGGAGCTATCGGACATCATTACTTTCCACGCTTACTTACCACTCGATCTGTTCCATAAAGCCGTTGAAATTGTAGAAAGCTACAACCGACCAATGATGTGTACTGAGTGGCTTGCTCGTCATGCGCAATCGTACATGCACGAACAGCTTCCGGTCTTTAAACAGAAAAACATTGGCTGCTACCAGTGGGGATTAGTGAAAGGAAAAACACAAACGCATCTGCCTTGGCCAGAGATAAAACGTAGCGATGCAAACTATGCGAGTCAATGGTTCCACGATCTGCTTGATGAGCAAGGACAGCCGTATGACGCAAGCGAAGTGCAATTGATAAAAACACTCGCAGAAGTGGATTAATTGCCTGTGAGCCGACTCTGAGAAATGGGTCGGTTTCTTATTTACAATAAAATCAATTGAGACGTGAACAATGACTACTCTACAAAACAAACTCACTAATAAGGAGCTGATGTCTTATTTCGGCTATGGGGTAGGCCAGTGCTTTAGCTTTGGTCTAGTCGGCTCTTTTATTCTTTATTTCTATACCGATATTTTGGGCATTTCTCCAATTGCGGCGAGTACGATTTTTTTGATTGCTCGTGTGTGGGATGCGGTAAACGATCCGCTCATTGCCGGATACATGGACACGTTAGACTCTCGCTTTGGTAAATTCCGCCCTTACATGCTGTTTACGCCGGTTCTGATTGTTCTGGTCACGGTGGCCGCTTTCTATAACATCGATGCTGATACATCGACAAAAGTGATGTATGCCGGTATCACTTACATTCTTTGGGGTACGCTTTACACCATTTCTGATGTGCCGTTTTGGTCTATGTCTTCTGTTATGACGGATGAACCACAAGAGCGAGCAAAAGCGGCAACTTGTGCCATGTTAGGGGTGAATGCGGGTATTGGTGCGACTTTGGTTGTGTTCCCAAAACTGAGCGCTTACTTCGCTGATGGCCGGGCAGATCAGGGTTACTTACCAGCTGTGACTGTGTTGATGATTGCGGGTTTGTTCTTCATGCTGAACGGTTTTTACAACACCAAAGAACGCATCTCGACGAAGAGCTGCGAAAAAGTTACTCTAAAACAAACCTTTCAAGCTGTTCGTAAAAACAAGCCGTTGTTTTTTATTCTGGCAGCTTTTTTCATGAATGTGTTTTTCAATCTAGTGAATGGCCTGTACATTTTCTTCTTCACATACAACATGGGGGACGCAGGGTTAGTCTCTCTGATTGGTACCATCACTTTGGTAAGTGCGATTGCGTGTTTGGCTACGCCTGTGCTGACAAAGCGTTTCAAAAAGCGTGACATCTTTATTGCGCTGTGTGTTTTAGAGATCATCGCTCGCATTGGGTTCTATTTTACTGGCTATGATAATCCAACGGTCGTGATGGCGTGGTTAGCGGTGATTACAGGCATCTTTATGATGACCAACCCTCTTATCTCGGCCATGATTGCAGATACAGTAGAGTACTCGTACTACCACAGCGGCAAACGTACTGCGGCGATCACGTTCTCGGGACAAACCTTTACAGGCAAACTCTCTGTCGCGGTAGCGGGCGGCTTGACGGGGGTAATCTTGACGATGATTGGCTATGTACCAAATGCGGCGCAAACGGAAACCGCGCTCAATGGCATGTTCTTCTGTATTGCGTTGCTACCCGCATTGGGAGCTCTAGGGCGCATCTTCATTATGTCTCGCTACACATTTACCGAAGACCAACATGCGATTTTACGAGAAAAATTACAGCGTGGTGAGTTTGCGCAAGGCGTTGACGTTAAGTCTGTAAAACCGCATGAAGCCTTGAGCTAGAATCCATATCGTCTCGACAAGTGCTCAAAGAAAAGCCCACTCAATAAACTGAGCGGGCTTTTCGTTTTCAATTTACAGATTATCCACTATCAACAACGCTCAACAGAATTTCTTCGTACTAACGTTGGGCTAAAAATAATGGTTTCATCTTCAACTTTTTCGTCACGAGATAGCGCCAAAGCCAAACGGGCGGCGCGTTCTGCCATCATCTCGATTGGGTAGCGAATAGTAGTCAAGCTAGGGTGAACAAAGCGGGCGATCAAGCCATCATCGAACCCGACCATAGAAACCTTACTTGGTACGTCAATGCCATTTTGATCTAACGCTGCGAGTGCGCCAGCGGCCATGTAGTCGTTGTAGGCCACCACTCCAGTAATCTCCAAAGATTTGGTTAACAGGTTGGTCATCGCAACTTCGCCACCATCACTGTTGGGCTCACCGTATTCGATGTAGCTTTTGGAGAGTTCAATACCATGTTCTTTCAATGCGGCTTGGTAACCTTGCAAGCGTTCATCGGTATCTTCGATATCGTGGGATGAGGCAATGCAAGCGATTTTGCGATGCCCGTGACGAATCAAATATTCTGTCGCGAGGAATGCTCCTTTGCGGTTATCAAGGGAAATACAGCGTTCGGCCAGCTCTGGGATATGACGATTGATAAGCACCATACCTTTCACCTCTTGGGCGTAGCCAATTAGCTCCTCATCAGATAAGCCTTTCGAGTGGATGACTATTGCATCGCAACGGCTGTTGATCAGCAATTCTAGGGCTTGACGCTCATCTTCTGGATTATGATAACCGTTGCCAATCAAGATATGTTTGCCATTTTCGCGCGCGACATTATCGACGGATTTGACCAGCGTGCCGAAGAAAGGATCGGACACATCACTCACCAACACACCCATGGTATTTGTGCTTTGACTCACCAGAGCGCGAGCTGCGGCATTGGGTCTGTAACCCAATTTTCTCATTGCTTTGGTGACCGACTCTACCGATGATTGACTGGCTTTTGGGGACTTGTTGATCACGCGAGAAACCGTTGCGACCGAAACGCCGGCTTCTTTCGCGACATCCTTGATCGTTGCCATATAGAACCTTTAGTGGCTAAAAAATTTTGACTGAAAGTATTAAACACCCATTGTGTAATAAGTGCAATTTGATAGAGGATTTGCTTTCGGAAATGAGATCTTTACCACTTGTATTTATTAAGCTTACTGATAGTGTAAACGTTATCTTTTTAGTAAAACTTTACTGAGGTTTTAATTATGGAAACTATCGCTTACTCTGATTTTGCCAAATTAGAAATTCGTACCGGAAAAATCATTGAAGTAGCTCGTCATCAAAATGCAGACAAGCTGTATATTGTGCAGATTGATATTGGTGAAAAAACACTGCAAACCGTAACCAGCTTAGTGCCTTATTACACCGAGGAAGAGTTGATGGGCAAACAAGTGGTCGTATTGTGTAATCTTGCCAAAGCCAAAATGCGCGGTGAAACCTCTGAATGTATGTTGTTATGCGCAGAAACGGATGATGAATCCGAAAGTGTGTTGCTAACGCCAGAAAGAGCGATGCCGACCGGGGTGAGAATTGTTTAATCAGTTCACTGGTCGCTCTATTGTAAAAACAGCTCTTAGTTTAGAGCTGTTTTTATAGATGGGATTGAGCTACGAATTTTGGGCAATCAGATTATCAATCAACTCATAATGGTGCTCTTGCACGCCTGCAAGGTTGCCATATTTGGGTTGGTGGCGGTCATTTTCTTTCGCGTGGTGCCAGCCAATGGTGTGACGTACAAAATGCTCCGCAAACGCATGGGATACCTCCAAGCAACCTGCTAGCACGGTATCAACATAGCTTTGCATGATTGGGCTGTTTGCGCACGGTGGTAGTGGCTCGTCTTTTACGTAAACCCAAATCTCATGTCCTTGGTTAAAGTTCGCGTCCGTTTCGATTTGATCTGGCTGAATTTGAATACGATGATAGCCACGTTCACGGCGATCGAATTCTGCGAGAGCTTCTTCATTCACTTCGAGTAAAACGCCATTAACCTGTCCATTGCCTTGGTTCACAACCAGTGGAGACAGAGTGTAGCTGTCATCAATCTTTCCCCAGTAGCGAACCAGTCCATGAGCAATGACGGGAATGGCTTCTCCCGTTTGTCCTGTTAACTTGCGCGACGCGGAATTGATTAAACTGCCATAGCCAAATATGTACATCTTCGTTGCATCCCTTAACTCATTTTTTGTGTCTTGGACTGTTTATACCTAACCAGCCCATGAAGCACAAACTTTACCCCTTAAGTATAATCTTATTTTTTAACATGTATTTTTTATGCATGTTTATGGTAGCATCAACATCGTAGTTGAGTTAACCAGCATCGAGAGACGCTTGAGGGCAAGATAATGCTGAACATCACCGATAAAAAAGTGGAAGAAAAAATCCCCGCATGGCTGCGATTAGGCTTTCGGCCGTTTTTTCTGTTTGGGTCGATTTACGCCATTGTTGCGATTGCGTTGTGGGTGTGGATGTTCCAAACCGGACAGCCAAACGCATTAGCTGTACCGGCATTGTGGTGGCACGTACATGAAATGTTGTTTGGTTTTTCGATGGCGATTGTGGTTGGTTTTGTATTGACTGCTGTACAAAACTGGACGGGCATTAATGGCACCAAGTATTACACGCTTTTGGTCATATTTGGCTTGTGGTTAGCACCTAGAATATTGCTTTGGACGCCAGTACCCTTGTGGTTAACCAGCAGCATTGAAGCGGTATTTTTACTGTTTGTTGCCTATGAGGTAGGCATTCGTGTTTATCGAGCCAAAGGCTGGCGTAATTTATTTTTTGTGCCTCTGTTCCTTTTGGCCATCTTTGCGAACTTTGCAAGCTACGCGGCGATAAAAGGCATGCCGCCGTTTACTTCTTCTGCTGTGTGGCAGGCGATGTTGTGGTGGTTTACGTTGTTATTGTCGGTGATGGGCGGACGTGTGATTCCATTTTTTACTGCGCGTCGATTTAACTTCGAAAAAGCGCAACCATTACCGTGGTTAGATTGGTTCGCGAACTTGCCGTTGGCAATGCTATTTGTGCTGAGTTTTTTCCCCGTGACGTTTGCAGAATTAGGCAATCCGTTGATGCTGTTTGCAGGAGTTGCTCAGTTGGTGCGTTTTGTTCGCTGGAAACCTTGGTTAACCCTGAGCGAGCCTTTAGTGTGGTCGCTGCATGCTGCGTATTTGTGTTTGCCGCTAAGCTTAATTTTGCGAGGCGCTTGGGGAGATGCATTTGCTAGCCATAACCTCATTCACCTGTTTGCGATAGGTGCGTTAGGCGGTTTGATTTTGGCGATGATCGCGCGCGTGACGATGGGGCACACTGGTCGCATGATCTACAAAGGGCCAAACATGAGCCTTGCGTTTGCGGCGATTACCGCGGCTGCTTTGGTTCGCAGTTTCGCCGTGATCTTTGACCCAGCGAACATGATGCTGTGGATTGATATCAGTGGCGGATTGTGGATTGTCGCGTTTGGGCTGTTTGTGTGGCGCTTTGGTATGATGCTCGTGACCCCTCGTGTGGATGGTCATCCGGGATAAATCGTTTAGACTTGAGTGATAAAAAAGAGGAGCGACACGCTCCTCTTTTGGTTTCTGCGCTTTACGGTTTTATCGCTTATTCATCATCCGTTTTGTTCGTGAACCCTAAGCGTTTGAACAGCAACCACTCTAGGCCAAAGATCACAATCAAAGCGATGCAGAACCAAGTGAACGCCATGGAGGATTCTACGCCCGGCATGCCACCAATGTTGATACCAAGTAGTCCTGTTAGGAAGCTGGTTGGTAAGAAAATGGTGGCAACTAAAGTAAACAGGTAACTGTTTTTATTGGTCTTCTCGTCTCGGTTGTGTTTGATTTCGTCTTGGAAAAGCGCCACTTCGCCAAGGTAAAATTCAATCGTTTCGTTGATGCGAGTAATGTTGTTATGCGCGAAGCGATATTGGTGAGGTCTTGATGTTACCAATTCTGACTCTGACTCGATCAAATCACGAATCGCATATTGCTGAGGGCGAATAAAACGTTTGATGGAAATAAGCGCCTTTTGTGCCGCAATGTGGTTGTACGTTGACTCATCATTGACGTCAAACTCGTTTAACGTTTCTTCGATGGTGTCGAGATACAAGTCGATTTTGCCGTTCAACCCTTCGATGATTTGATTCAGTAAGCTCGCCAGGCTTTTCGGCCCTTTGTGCTCTGCTAATGCTTGGCGAATTTCCATGATTGCACGTGATGGGATCTTACGAGTCGAGATCAGTGCGCCCTGAAAATAGAGAATACGGATACTGAGCATGTCTTCCGGCGACGCATTCTCGTTCATGTTGATGCCTCGTAAGATCAGCATGAAGTTATCGTCATCCAAAGGATGGAAAGATGGTCGGCTCTCGTCGGCTAACAGATGATCGACCGTCGCACGTGGTACGTGATTGTCCTCTAGCCAGCCACGAATATCGGGATGAAGCCTTTCACAGTGGTACCAATGATTCGATTGAATGTGTTCCGCCGCTGTTGTTTCTTGAGTCGCCATTGGGGTTGAGAAATCCCAATGTTCAATCATAAAACCCATTTTCTTTTCCTTGTATGAGCCTATACCCCAATAATCCCCAGATGCTTAACTTAGCGAGAATGACTGAGCGCACTACACGCCGCAACTTTCTCACTCCTTCACATTGAAGTCATGGGGGATAATTATTCAAATGAGTATGATTGCATTTTACGCCAAATGTCTATGAATAATTGTTCTTATTGGTAAGCAAGTGAAGCAATAAGAACCGCACAGCAACAAGGGGAAACAAAAAGCCTGCAACGAGGC
Organism: Vibrio sp. RC2502; assembly: GCF_054850435.1. NCBI lineage: Bacteria > Pseudomonadati > Pseudomonadota > Gammaproteobacteria > Vibrionales > Vibrionaceae > Vibrio > Vibrio sp. RC2502. The sequence continues at coordinate 2,528,444 of NZ_CM141453.1, read as the reverse complement.
AGGCTTTGTCATAGGTGAGGGGGGAGGAGCTTTCTAGCTAACCTGAGAAAGGTTGACCACTTTTTGTTGCAACTTTTCTTTCAGGTAGTCGGCAAGTGCCTGTTTTTCTTCGTCGTTCATGTAAAGGCCAAGTTTAGTACGACGCCATAAAATGTCTTCGTCGGTTAGCGCCATTTCATGATTCATCAAGTAATCGATCTCGCGTTGGTATACGCCGCCTGCTTGCTCTGAGAACGCTTGGCCAAGATCGGCTTCACTGGATGCGCCTTCCATCAAATCCCACGTTTGCGTACCAAACTGAGTCACATAGCGCAGAATCAGCGCTTGCGGTGCCCATGAGTATTTCGCGTGAATTTGTTTCGCTAACTGTTCACGGGTGCAGCTAAAGTTACCACCTGGTAGCGTTTGATTTGCTGTCCAGTTACCACCCATTTGAGGTAGGTACGGTTCCAGCTTCTTCATCGCCGCTTCACCGAGTTTACGGTAAGTCGTTAGCTTGCCACCGAATACTGACAACAATGGTGCTTGGTCGTACTCTGCATCGAGCTCTAGCGTGTAGTCTCGTGTGATCGCTTGCGGTGAGTCAGACTCATCATCACACAGAGGACGTACACCACTGTAAGTCCAAACCACATCTTCACGAGTAAGCTGGTGGACAAAGTGTTGGTTCACGATGTCGATGAGGTAATCAACTTCGTCATCCGAGATCGCCACTTCACGTGGGTCACCTTTGTATTCCACATCTGTCGTACCGATGATTGAGAACTTATCTAGATAAGGAATCATAAATACGATGCGGTTATCTTTGTTTTGAAGAATGTAGGCTTGCGGTTCGTTGTGGATACGAGGAACAACGATGTGCGAGCCTTTGATCAAACGAATGTTGCGAGGGGAGGTTTGCTCCAATCCTTCATCAAAGAACTGTTTCACCCATGGACCAGCAGCGTTAACCAGAGCTTTCGCTTTGCGCTCGAAGCGTTGGTCTGTCGTTACATCATGGATAGTCACATGCCATACGCCGTTTTCACGGTGCGCTTTTTCAACGCGACAGTAGTTACGTACTTCGGCGTGGTTTTCACGAGCCGCCATAACGTTCAGCAAGACTAAACGAGCGTCATCAACCCAGCAGTCTGAGTATTCGAAACCGGTTTTCATTTCTGGTTTTAGCAAGCCAGATTTTGCAAGGTTGACGGTTTTACTGCCTGGTAGAGTTGTGCGTTTGCCCAAGTTATCGTAAAGGAACAGGCCACAGCGGATCATCCAAGCTGGGCGTAGGAATGGGCGATGAGGCAAACGGAAACGCATTGGTAGAGCGACGTGTGGTGCTTTACGTAGAATCACTTCACGCTCTGCGAGCGCTTCCGAAACCAAACGAAACTCGTAGTGTTCAAGGTAGCGTAATCCACCGTGAATAAGTTTAGAACTTGCTGAAGACGTTGCTGATGCAAAATCGTTAGCTTCATATAAACCGACACTCAAACCGCGGCCAGCTGCATCAGCTGCAATGCCAGCCCCGTTAATGCCGCCACCGATAACGATCAAGTCTAAAAGAGTGGATGAGCTAGTTGTGGAAGTATTTTTTTGTATACTCATGAATTTGACCTCTTGGTGAGCGAACGAGCATTTTAGAACATGATTTAATCCTAGCTCAGGTTTCGTTTGTGATCATCTATTATTTTCGTTTGTGAGCGTTTTGTGTGATTTGGGCATAAAAAAACCTCTGTCTAATTAAGACAGAGGTCATTTTGAGGTTCAAATTTGAGCGATTTATCTATTCGGCGTCTGCTGATGTTACATTCGCTTCGACCACTTCGAGGGGAATTGCGGCGTCTTTTAAGATCGCGAGAATTTCTTCTGGTGGCTGTTTGTTAGTAAATATCATGTTCAGTTGCGCGATGTTGCCCAGTTTCACCATGGCATTGCGACCAAACTTGGTGTGGTCGACGGCGAGAAATACGCTGCGGCTGTTGTCGATGATCGCTTGCTTCACGCGTACTTCGTGGTAATCAAAGTCCAATAGGGAACCATCAAAATCGATGCCACTGATGCCGAGAATGCCAAAATCGAGACGGAACTGTTTCACGAAATCGAGCGTTGCTTCGCCTACGATACCGCCATCGCGGCTGCGGACTTCACCACCTGCTAAGATGACCTTAATCTCTGGGTTGGGGAAGAGAATGGTTGCCACGTTGATGTTGTTGGTGACGACGCGTAGCTGCTTGTGGCTCTTAGTTAGCGCACGTGCGACTGCTTCTGGTGTTGTGCCGATATCAATAAATAGCGTCGCGCCGTCAGGAATGTGTTTCACCACCTCTTCTGCAATGACATCTTTTTCATTGAAGTTAAGCGCTTTACGCGTGTTGTAAGATGTGTTTTCAGAACTGAGAGGGATGGTGGCACCACCGTGATAACGACGAATTTTGTTGTCGTCTGCGAGTTCGTTGAGATCGCGTCGGATGGTTTGTGGGCTGACATTGAATCTTTCTACCAACTCATCCGTGCTGACATAGCCTTGTTTTTTCACCAGTTCAACAATCTGCTGGTGTCTAGGTATTTGCTTCACTTACCACTCCCTTGTGCATTGGTAACGGCCAATGCTTCAAATTCGAAGCGCTATTGTGCTCGAATTTGCGCGTTGTGAGAAGTAAAGGCAGGTAGGAATCGGGGATAAGACGCAAAAAAGAGCGCTCAAATGGCGCTCTTTGTTCGTTTGGGAGAAAAATTAATCGTCTTCGTCGTGCAGTTCAGACCAAGTTTGCGCACATTTCACAGCGCGTTTCCAACCTTTGTAACGACGGTTGCGTTTTTCTTCGTCATCATGCGGTTCGAACGTACGATCAAGCACCGCTTTATCTTGCAGCTCATCAATGCTGTTCCAGTAACCAACCGCTAAACCTGCCAGGTATGCAGCACCAAGAGCCGTTACTTCAGTCACTTGTGGGCGGTGCACTTCTGTGTTTAATACATCCGATTGGAATTGCATTAGGAAGTTGTTTGCTACCGCACCGCCATCAACACGCAAGTTTGCGAGCTTGATGCCAGAGTCAGCTTGCATCGCATCCAATACGTCACGAGTTTGGTAAGCGATGCCTTCCAGAGTCGCGCGGATAATGTGGTTTGAGTTCACACCGCGAGTAAGACCAACAATGGTGCCACGTGCGTAAGCATCCCAGTATGGAGCGCCAAGGCCAGTAAAGGCTGGTACCACATAAACGCCGTTCGATGTGTCTACTTTTGTTGCGAAGTATTCAGAATCTTCTGCACCGTTTAGGATTTTCAGTTCATCACGTAGCCACTGGATAGAGGCACCACCCATGAACACCGCACCTTCAAGTGCGTAAGCAGGCTCGCCTTTCGGGCCGCAAGCTAGCGTGGTAAGCAGACCATTCTTCGAGGTGACTTTCTCTTGGCCAGTGTTCATCAGCAAGAAACAACCTGTGCCGTATGTGTTTTTCGCTTGGCCAGCTTCCACACACATTTGGCCGTATAGCGCCGCTTGTTGGTCACCTGCAATCCCTGCGATAGGAATACGAGTACCACCTTTACCACCGATGTTCGTTTTGCCGTAAATTTCCGAAGAGCGTTTTACTTCTGGCATCATTGACGCCGGAATGCCCATCTCATCCAACAGCTTTTGGTCCCAACATAGGTCGTTGATGTTAAACAGCATGGTACGTGATGCGTTGGTGTAGTCAGTAACGTGAACGCGGCCTTGAGTCATCTTCCATACTAACCACGTATCGACGGTACCAAACAGCAGTTTACCTGCTTCTGCATCTTCGCGTGCGCCTTCTACGTTATCCAGAATCCACTTAACTTTAGTGCCAGAGAAGTAAGGGTCAAGCACCAAGCCGGTGTTGTCGCGAACGTAATCTTCTAAGCCGCGGCTTTTTAGGTCTTCACAAATGTCTGCGGTACGACGACATTGCCATACGATTGCGTTGTAGACGGGTTTGCCTGTTTCTTTGTTCCAGACGATGGTGGTTTCACGCTGGTTCGTAATACCAATGGCAGCTAATTGGTCGCTTCGGATGCCTGACTTAGCCAAAGCTTCAACTAATGTAGAGCTTTGTGTTGCCCAGATTTCCATTGGATCGTGCTCAACCCAACCTGCTTGTGGATAAATCTGAGTAAACTCTCGCTGAGCGACGCTTACGATATTGGCGTCGTGATCAAGAATAACAGCGCGAGAGCTTGTCGTACCTTGGTCGAGGGCAACAATGTATTTTTGCTCAGTCATGGTAAGAATCCTTTTGTTTCGTTATTTATATTTTAGTAATTGGCAAGCGGTTAAGCTCGAGCTTCTTCTGTTTCTTCTTCAGTATCACATTGGTTTGGAATGGTACAACCGTGACCTTGGCGAGGGAGGTACGCCGCGATCGCTTTTGGATATAACCAACCACCAAAGCAAGCACCCGCAATAGGAGCAAGAAGGGGAACGATAAAGTAAGGGATGTCTTTAGCGCCGGTCAGTGCGTAATCCCAACCTGCAAAGTACGCGAACAGTTTAGGGCCAAAGTCACGAGCTGGGTTCATTGCAAAGCCAGTCAGTGGACCAAGAGAACCACCAATAACCGCAATCAGAATACCAATCAATAATGGGTTCATCGCGCCACGAGCGGCACCGTTGTTTTCATCACCCAGAGCCAAAATGGCAAACATTAATACAGCTGTAATGACGAATTCCACAGCAAATGCGCCAAAGAAAGAAAGAGAAGCGTGTGGGTAAGTTGAGAAAATACCAGCCGTTGCAAGGGCGTCTTGGCTGCTACGTACAAAGTTGTGTGCGATTTCGTAATCGGTGAAAAGGTTGCTGTACAAGCTGTAAACCAAAGCGGCAGAGAAAAATGCACCTAACATCTGAGCGATGATGTACGGCACTACTTTCGCTTTATCGAAACCATGAAACATCGCTAATGCAATGGTCACGGCTGGGTTGATGTGTGCGCCTGAAACGCCGGCAGTACAGTAGATCGCGATGGAGACACCTAAGCCCCATACAATACTAATTTCCCATTGTCCAAAAGATGCGCCTGTTAACACTAAGGCTGCGACGCAGCCAACGCCGAAGAAGATGAGTAGTCCTGTACCGATGAACTCGGCCAAACATTCTCCGAGCAGAGAGGGGTGTTTGTTGGTTGTCATGTTAAGAGTCCTATAGTTATTTTTGCTTATCTAGCACGATAGTATTGTGCACATATAAACGTTTGCGAAAACAAACGAGCATTAAAAATGAGCGTTTGAGCATGAATTTGTTAACCAAACTCTTCGTTTTTGTTAAATGGCGCATCTTTTGACCAGAAAGGAAACTGATAGAAAGCTCTTTATAGGGATGAGCGAGTCATTTTCAACGCTCAAATTACCGATGTGAAAACAAATGCACAACTGGTAAGAGGAGTTTTGTGAAGCTGGTTCGTCAATGGTGGATTATCGTTCAATAGTTTGTGTGAAAAGTAATCCCTAAGAGGTAGTTAAAGCCAGATACAGCAAAGGCTTTGGGGGAGATCCTGAAAGAAAATAACTAGAACGCACGACGATAAAATCGGACTCGCGTAGAACGAGAGTATGATGTGGATTCTGCCTTCCCAAAGTGTGTTCATCGCGCTAAGTGTACGAAATGTACACCTCAGTAGAACTTGGTTGTTTTTGGACTCTTTATTTCGTTTGAAACTAAACACCAAACTTTTCCTTCACTTTTGTTATTACTGATTTTTCCTTAGCTTAATACGTCATGCCGCACCATTTATCTCGAATTTGTGTTCCTATTCGAGCCTTTATTTTGTTTAGTTTCGAATGTGAGTGATTAAATGTTCTTTTTTGATCAAGAAAAGATATTAACGAATTCTGAGTAAAGTTGAACGGCTGTCTAATTAATGGTGGCTAATTTGCTGTATTTACTAATAATTAATTCCTATGCAACATTTATCACAGAAATTAAATCCTAACCTCATACAATGCAGAAACTTTCGAACGAATGTTGATTTTGTTTCGTTCGCTCCTTTTGGGTTCTTTACCATCGCATATACATAATGAGGTTCCTATGTTTGGAATATTCAAACCTAAGGCGCACATTGATCGTCTATCCCCAGATAGCATTGATAGCACCTATTCTCGCCTCCGTTGGCAACTGTTCATCGGTATTTTTGTTGGCTACGCTGGCTACTATTTGGTTCGTAAAAACTTCAGTTTAGCGATGCCATACCTCATCGAGGAGGGTTACAGCCGTGGTGACCTTGGTGTTGCTTTGGCCGCTGTTTCAATCGCTTATGGCCTTTCAAAATTCTTGATGGGCAGCGTGTCTGACCGTTCTAACCCGCGCTATTTCCTCAGTGGCGGTTTGTTGATGTCTGCTTTGGTTATGTTCTGCTTTGGCTTTATGCCATGGGCAACAGGCAGCATCACGGCGATGTTTATTCTTCTATTTTTGAACGGTTGGTTCCAAGGTATGGGGTGGCCGGCCTGTGGGCGAACCATGGTGCACTGGTGGTCACGTAAAGAGCGTGGTGAGATCGTTTCGGTTTGGAACGTGGCGCACAACGTGGGTGGCGGTTTGATTGGTCCACTATTCATTTTGGGTCTGTGGGCATTTAACGATGATTGGCGCACCGCATTTTATGTACCTGCATTTTTCGCCACTTTGGTTGCAGTGTTCATTTGGATGACGGTTCGAGATACGCCTCAGTCTTGTGGTCTACCGCCGATTGAAGAGTACAAAGATGACTACCCAGATGACTACGACAAGTCGCATGAACAAGAAATGACGGCGAAGGAAATTTTCTTCAAGTACGTATTCAACAATAAACTGTTGTGGTCGATTGCGATTGCAAACGCGTTTGTTTACTTGATCCGTTACGGTGTGTTGGACTGGGCACCCGTTTATCTAAAAGAAGCGAAGGACTTCTCGGTAGATAAATCGTCTTGGGCTTACTTCCTATATGAGTGGGCGGGTATTCCTGGCACGTTATTGTGTGGTTGGATTTCGGACAAACTGTTCAAAGGCCGTCGTGCACCTGCAGGCATCTTGTTCATGGTATTGGTAACGTTGGCGGTATTGGTTTACTGGTTCAACCCTGCGGGCAACCCAACTATCGATATGATGGCTCTTATCGCGATTGGCTTCTTGATTTATGGCCCTGTCATGCTGATTGGTTTGTATGCACTTGAATTGGCACCGAAAAAAGCAGCGGGTACTGCTGCTGGTCTAACTGGCTTGTTTGGTTACTTAGGCGGTGCGGTGGCTGCGAACGCGGTTCTTGGTTACACCGTGGACCATTTCGGTTGGGATGGCGGTTTCATCATTCTAATTGGTTCATGTATTACTTCTATCGTGTGTTTGACGTATGCGCTTCTAGGCGAACGCGCACACCACGAGCAAAAAGAGCGCGAAAAGGAACAAGAAGCGCTAGCGTAATATTTATTTAAAGAGGCAGTGGAATACTGCCTCTTCGCTTTATCAAGGATATAACAATGAAAACCAAGTCAGTATGTCTCACATTTTTAGCGCTTAGCCTATCTGCTGGCGCAATTGCAAAGCCGCTTGTTATCGCTCACCGCGGCGCTTCTGGTTATTTACCAGAGCACACTTTAGAAGCCAAAGCTTTGGCTTATGCAATGAAGCCAGATTACATCGAGCAAGATGTCGTGATGACGAAAGACGATCAGTTAGTGGTGTTGCATGATCATTATTTGGATCGCGTCACGGATGTAGCGGAGCGTTTTCCTGATCGCGCACGCGAAGATGGTCGTTATTACGCGATTGACTTTACTCTGGCTGAAATCAAATCTCTGCGAGTCACTGAAGGGTTCAATATCGACGAAAACGGCAAAAAAGTCGCCGGTTATCCAACCCGATTCCCAATGTGGAAATCTGATTTCACTGTACCGACGTTTGCTGAAGAGATTGAACTGATCCAAGGCCTTAACAAGACGTTGGGTTACGACATCGGTATTTACCCAGAAATTAAAGCGCCTTGGTTCCATCGTCACGAAGGCAAAGACATTTCTAAAGCGGTGCTTAAAGTCTTGAAGCAGTACGGTTACGACTCGCAAGACGACAAAGTCTACCTGCAGTGTTTTGATGCGAATGAACTGCAACGCATTAACAGTGAGTTGATGCCCGCAATGGACATGGATTTAAAGCTCGTTCAGCTCATGGCTTACACCGATTGGAACGAAACTATGGTGTACAAAGGCGATACAGCAATGCCATACAGCTATGATTGGATGTTCGAAGCCGACGGCATGAAGAAAGTGGCGAGTTACGCCGAAGGTATTGGACCTTGGAAGCCGATGCTGGTGGATGATAAGTCAACCAAAGACAATATCATCATCAAGCCGTTGATGAAGTCTGCAAAAGACGCTGGCTTGCAAGTTCATCCATACACGTTCCGTGCCGATCCAGGACGCATTCCTGCGTACACGGACAGCTTTGAAGGCATGATGGATGTGTACTACAACCAAGTGAAAGTGGATGGTTTGTTTACTGATTTCCCAGATAAAGCAGTCAGCTTTTTAAATCAGTAATCAGCACTCACACATTTTGCTTTAAGCTAAAAAATCCCCCAACAGTTTCCTGCAGGGGGATTTTTGTATTCTTATTAGTTGTTTTTATGCAGTTCGCTGTTCAGTTCAACCGCGCTCTTGTTTGCAAGACACTCGATTTGACCTGTCACAGAGTTACGACGGAACAGTAGGTCAGAAACACCAGCAAGGTCACGTGCTTTCACCACTTCGACTTCTTGACCTGCAGAATCTAGCATGCGCACTTTAGAACCAGCAGTCACGTACAAACCTGACTCGATAGTACAACGGTCACCCATTGGGAAACCAAGGCCAGCGTTCGCGCCTAGTAGTGAGTTTTCCCCAATAGAAACCACAACTTTACCACCGCCAGATAGCGTACCCATGATCGATGCGCCGCCACCGATGTCTGAACCGTTACCAACAACCACGCCAGCAGAGATACGGCCTTCAACCATGCTCACGCCAGTTGTACCCGCGTTGAAGTTGATGAAGCCTTCGTGCATAACAGTTGTGCCTTCGCCAACGTGTGCGCCAAGACGAACGCGAGAAGTGTCTGCGATACGAACACCAGTTGGAACCACGTAGTCCACCATTTTAGGGAACTTGTCTACGCAATCTACGCTTAGCGTACGGCCAGCTAGGCGAGCTTCGATTTGACGCTCAGCCAGCTCAGGTAGGTCGATTGGGCCTTCGTTTGTCCATGCGATGTTGTGCAGCAGACCGAAGATGCCATCCAGTACTGTGCCGTGTGGCTTCACTAGACGGTTAGAGATAAGTTGAAGTTTTAGGAAGCCTTCAGCAACAGATTGTGGCTGTTCATCCGTAGCTAGGATAACCAGTACAAGCGGTTGTGTTGATTCTGCTGCTTTGGTTGCGAAAGATGCGTTTGCTGCATCGCCGTTTGCTTCGAATGCTGCCGCAAGTTCTGCACTTTGTGCCGCAGAGATCTCGATAGCTTGGTTGCCTTGCTCGTAACCTGCTACTGCAGCCAGTGCGTTAACAAGTGCGTCGCTTGGGTTAAGAACTGGGTTTGGGAAAAACGCTTCGATGATTTTACCGTCGCGGTTTTTAGTTGCCGTACCAAAGGCTAGAGAAAAGAAAGCCATAGTTGATCTCCATGTGTTGAGTCTTGTGTCTCGTCTGTTCACTGACAAGAAATAATTACGTTGTCAGCCATCATAAAGAGAGTATTGGGGAGTTTAAAGGGGAGAAATGGAGAAAGTCCGTAGATGGATACCTTTTGTCTTTTCGGAGATATGTCTGTCTGATGAGAAATGTGGCTGCGAGGTGGTCTATTGGGAGAGTTTTGCTGAAACGATAGAAGGCAGTTTCTTGTCTCGGATCTAGAAAGAAAGGGCGTTCTTTCATTATGTTCTATGCTTTCAGGCATAAAAAAACGCCACAAGATGCGGCGTTATTTGAAGGGCAGTCATTGGATTATGCTGCGTCTTCTTGCTGTTCTTCTTCAACAGCTTCAAGCTTTTTTGCTTTCTTTGGTGCAGGTTTACGTTTTGCACCGATTGCGTAAAGCAACTCTTCTTTGTTTTGCGCAAGGAACATCGCAAGATCTTCTTGCTTGCCTTCGTCTTCTAGAAGTTCACTTTTACCTAGCAGTGTGAATAGTTCATCTGCCATATCCAGCATTTTGTCGTATGCGTCAGCTTCCGCTTTAGAGGTAAAAGTCATTTTCTCTTCTCCATTGCGTTCTACCACGTACTTGACGATTACAGCCATGGTTGGTCCCCTAATTTGGTGTATTGATACTGGCTTTTTATACAGTTTTTGACCAATCAAGTCTAGCCACAAGCCTCAGAATGAGAGACACGTACAACTAACTGACTAGCATTTAAACTATCTTGGTTTCACTTTGCGGATTTATTCCCCAAAGGAAGGTTGGTTGGTCGTTCCCAATCTTGGCAAAATTCGATAAACGTTTTGAGCAATGGGCTTTGATATTTCTCTTTATGAACCAGTAACCAGAAGCGACGTTTCATATCTAAAGGCATGTCGAGCAGTTTTACACGACCGTCACGAATAGCAGGTTCTGCAGACAAGCGTGACAAGCAGCCTAAGCCCAGCCCAGCAGATACTGAGTTGATCAACGCTTCGGTGGTATTGAGCTGAAAAGCTTCATGCCAATGTTCCAAGCGCGGCGCGACAACGCGCATAAAAAATTCGCGTGAACCAGATCCCGCCTCTCGTAATATCCATTCACTGTTTTCTAGCTCGGTTAAGTTTACTGGCCCTTCGTGCGCGGCTGGGCAATCGGGCGCGCAAATCACGCACATTTCATCTTCGCTAAACTGGGTAGACTGCAATTCAGGGTGAAGTGTTTTGCCTTCAATGAGGGCTATGTCTAACTCGTAATCGGTCAGCATGTCGCAGATTTGTGCGGAGTTAGAAATGAACAGACTTTGAGAACGATGGTTCGTTTGCTGACGAAATTCGCTAAGCAAATAGGGCGCGACTTGGTTGCCAATGGTGTCGCTGGCACCAATGCGAAGTTGGCCCGATAGCGCTTGGTCACCATCGAAAATGCTCTCGATGTCCTTGGCTCGGTTGAGTAATTCATCTGCCAGTGGCAGTAGCTTTTGGCCTTCTTGGTTCAAAATCAGTCGGTTATTAACACGATCAAACAAGTGATGGCCGATCTGCTTTTCTAATTCTGAGAGTGCCATGCTCACAGCGGCTTTTGATAAAAAGAGACTATCAGAAGCTGCTGTGAGCGTTTTGTGCTGCGTGATCGTCGTAAACACTTTCAGTTGTTTAAGAGAAATGTGACTTGCCATACCCCACCGTTAAGTAATTTTGAACGTTTGTTTTAAATAATTAGATATATCGGAACGAAGTGCAAGCGTATTATACGCTCCATCAAGAGTGAGTCTGGTTGAGGTCATCATGATTCAAAGAACAAAAGCAAAAGTAATGGGAGCACCAACTCCGATGGCGGGTTTGGCTCTTGGTATTGCTAGCTTAGGCTGGAGTTGGGAAAACTTCGCCGAATTACATGGCTACGGACAGTGGATTAGTGCGGGTATTGCGAGCGTATTGTTGGTTATATTGGCAACCAAGTTTTTGCTACATAACCATCTATTGAGAGAAGATCTTGCTCATCCGGTTGTGGGCAGCGTGGTTCCGACATTTGCGATGGGCACTATGGTGGTATCGAACTCTCTCGGCCATTTTTACCCATTGGCTGGTGATGTACTTTGGCTGATTGCGGTGGTTCTGCACATCGTGTTCTTGGTGAGCTTTGTTTACCATCGCGCCAAAGATTTTGAATTGCACCACATGGTTCCTAGTTGGTTTGTACCGCCAGTGGGTATCATCGTTGCGGATGTGTCTTTCTCTGGCAACCTGATGTTAGCACCAGTGGCACAAGGTGCATTGATGTTTGGTATGGTGGCGTATGCGATCATGTTGCCGATGATGATTTACCGTTTCATGTTTACCTATGAAATTCCGGATGCAGCGAAACCAACAATGGCAATCATGGCAGCGCCAGCAAGTCTATCATTGGCAGGGTACTTAACGGTCACTGCGACACCATCACCAGTGATCATCGCTATGCTATTTGGTATCGCGGTATTGATGACAGCCATCATTTACCTCGCATTCTTTAAATTGCTTAGACTGCCATTTAGCCCAGGCTATGCGGCGTTCACTTTCCCGATGGTGATCGGTGCGACGGCGCTGTTTAAAATGGCGAATTGGATGGAGTTGCAAGGATTGGCTGCGCACTATGTTCAACAAGTGCGCGGCTTAGCTGGTCTTGAGTTGATTGTGGCAACATTTGTTGTCTCTTATGTGGCTTTACAATACATCAACAACTTATTGATTCAGCCACGCTTGATGCACGCTCATCACGCTTAAATAGCAGATAGGAAAAAGCCTCTTGGTCTTACAACCAAGAGGCTTTTTTATTTCAATCGGCGTCGATGTTGGACGCTAGCCTTTTTTGTAAAATCGCGACATCTCATCCAGAGAATGACGAATGATATCGACAGGAACTTTCTGTTCTTTCTCGACTTTTAACTGGCGATTCAGTTGCTGAGAGTGCCCGCCAGGATTGACCACAAGCATCAGTTCTTTGCCGACCAATGCATAGTTGTAGTAGCTGCCAGCAATATACCAATCGCGAGGGGCAGAGTTATCAAACAAGTTATGACCAACACTGTATGAACTTGTTGTGCCTTGAACGTCAAACAGCGTATTCATCATGGTTGGCACGACGTCAAAATGGGTCGTGCGGTAATCAATTTGCTCTGGTTGACGATTTGGCATGTACACATAAAGAGGCACATGTACTTGAACGTCACTGTAGTTACCCGTGTGGCCCCAATAGTTCATCTTATGGTCGTTAAACTCTTCACCATGATCTGATGAAATCACCACAATGGTGTTGTCTAAGTCGACGTTTTTCAGCACATCGCCAATCAAGCTATCGATGTAGTACAACGAGTTCTTGTATCGATTGTGGTAAAGCGAAGCGTCAAAATCGTTGTTGAGCAAAATGTGGTCAACGCGTTCCCAGTATGGTTTGAATTTCGCAAATTCAGGTTCGGGAAATACTGTGCCGTGGGCGGCATCGTAGAACAGAAAACCAAAGTACGGCTTGTCGCTGTCCTGCTTTTGGAACTCGATGAACTTGTCTGTTATCTGCTGATCGCGCTCTACTGCTGTTTCCCCAGTTTGTTTCAAGGTCAAGTCCGACACTTTTTTGAATACCGTGCGAGAAAGTGGCGGGCTGGTGAGCGGTGCCGAGCCAAAAATGCCCATGCGGTAGCCTTCTGCTTGCAGCGTATCCATAAAAACAGGAGAGCGTTGGCTTGCGTAAAAGCTTTCCCAGTAGGTCGCTGGCAAGCTGTAAAACAGGCTGAAAATACCGGCTTGAGTTGAGTTGCCGCCGCTCATATGTTGTGTGAAATTCACCGTTTTTTCGGCGAACTTACTGACATTTGGCATGACTTCCGGCGTCGCATCACTGTAGCGCCACGCGTCAACCAAGATAAACAAAACATTGGGCTGCTTCTCTTTGCTTTGCACTTGAATGGGCGCAAGCGGGTAGTTGAGTGAGCTACGTTCAATATTTGTTAACTCTACGCGGTTCTTCGATGCAATGTTCTCATCCACTAGATCGTGTTTGTAAATAAATTTACGAGCCGTCAGCGGGTAGTAAAGTGGCCAGTTATTCGAAAACTGACTGACTTCATCGTCGTAAAGCGCGTTTTTGTACGCATGAATCATCTGTGTGCTGAGCAATACAGCAAACCAGACGCTGATCAAAACGAACTTAGCTCGGCTTTGTGCCAGTTTATTACTTACCCAAACGGTACAGGCGAGCCCGATCACCAGAACGGCAACTTCACTGACGAAGATAAGCCAACTCATCCACGAAATATCGAAGACATCACCGCCACCTTCGAAAAACATACGGATTAATAGAGCGTTGATGTGAAGTTTGTATTGCTGAAAAACGAGGATATCGACTTTAAACATGATCAATAGACAGATCGCGATAGCGATCACGATGCCTTTGAATGCTCGAGTCGGTAGAAAAGAGAGCAATAAACTCAACAACATAAATGGAAGAGCGATCAAGCCCAGCCAGCCATATTGAGTTGAAACCAAATAGTAACCTTGCAACAAGGTTAGCGGTTCATTCTGATTGTTAGACAACACAAAAGGATAACAAGCGATCGACAGATACACTGCAAAGCAAGCAAAAAAAGCAATCAGCCAAGCGCTGTTGGAAGACAGTTTGCGAAACATACTTTTTATATATTTATAAATTATAGGTAGCAAGAGTATAAAACAGTGTTTTTTATTATGGAATAGTTGCGAGTAATGTCACATTTTGTATGGCTGTGTAAGATTTTGCTTACGCCTTGAAAAGGTGATGTTTTCTGTCCATTTTGAGCGATATGTAACCTTTTACTTTTTTCAGAACACGAGATCACTGCGGGTTTAAATAGGGCTGTGCTAAGCTAGCTAACAGTTTCAATCGGCGCTCGGTATTCCCAATTTGTTTACTGTTTATCACTCCAACCAAGTTGACGTTCTTAAATCACTCCTTGTCGAACTGATTCGAATCAGTCCGCTGGAAAACCCGTTCGAAAAAGAACAAATTCTGGTTCAAAGTCCGGGCATGTCCCAGTGGCTAAAAATGGAATTGGCCAAAGAGTTTGGTGTTGCTGCGAACATTGATTTTCCGCTCCCTGCTACCTTCATTTGGGAAATGTTTACGCAGGTGTTGCCAGACGTGCCCAAGCGCAGTGCGTTTAACAAAGAAGCGATGACGTGGAAGTTGATGCATCTGCTACCGGGGCTTCTCAACCAAGACGTGTTTTCGCCGTTAGCGCAGTACCTCAAAGATGACAGTGACCACTCTAAGCTGTATCAGCTGGCTGAGAAAATTGCCGATATTTTCGATGGTTACTTGGTGTATCGTCCGGAATGGATCGCAAGTTGGGAAGCTGGGCAGAGTGTGGCAGAGCTGGAAGATGAGCATCCGTGGCAGCCGATCTTATGGCAAGCGTTGTACGATCACACTGTGTCATTAGGACAGTCTCCTTATCACCGTGCCAACCTTTATGAGCACTTTATCGACGCGTTAGCGAGTTTTAACGGCAATTTTGACCATTTACCCAAGCGTTTGTTTGTTTTTGGTATTTCCTCGTTACCGCCTCGCTATATGGATGCGCTAAAAGCCATTGGTGAGCATATCGATGTGCATCTGATGTTCACCAACCCGTGTCGCTATTACTGGGGTGAAGTTCGAGATCGCAAGTATCTGGCTCGTTTGGCAGCGAGACATCGTCAGCACGTTGTGTGGCAGGACGATCACTCGGAAGTGCAAGGTGAAACTGAGCAACTGAAAGGCTCATTGGAAGATAATGTGATCGATGAGCTACACACCGATGTGGTCGGAAACAGTCTGTTGGCGTCCATGGGTAAACTCGGGCGTGACAATATGTATCTGTTGTCTCAGCTGGAATCTCATGAAATCGAAGCGTTTGTTGATGTTGAGCGCGACAGTCTGCTCCATCAATTGCAAGCGGATATTCTCAATCTTGAAGAACATCAAGATGACCAACAGATTGAAAACAGTCATCACAAACAAGTGGTTAGCTTGGGTGATAAATCACTGAGCCTACACGCTTGTCACAGCCCGATGCGTGAAGTGGAAGTGTTGCATGATCAACTGTTGGCGATGTTCGATGCTGACTCAACGTTAAAACCGCGCGATATTATCGTGATGGTCGCGGACATCAACGCTTACAGCCCTGCGATTCAGGCGGTCTTTGGTAACGCACCGGGTGAGCGTTTTATTCCATATTCGATTTCTGACCGAACCGCCGATCAAGAGAGCCCTATTCTGGCCGCATTTATGCAGTTGGTGAACTTACCCAATACGCGCTGTTTGGCATCAGAACTACTCGAACTTCTGGAAACGCCGGCGATATTAAAGCGTTTTGAACTCAGCGAAGATGATTTCTTACAAGCCAAACAATGGGTTGAAGAATCGGGAATTCGCTGGGGGTTGGATGCCAATACCGGACGCGAATTTGAACTGCCGGAAACCCGTCAAAACACATGGCAATTTGGTATTCAACGCATGTTGCTTGGCTACGCGATGCCAGAATCCGCAGGTTTGTTTGAAACCGAGCAAGGCAGTTTGTCTCCGTACAACGAAGTGCAAGGCATGGGCGCAGAGCTTGCGGGCAAGTTGGCACACTTTATCCAACAAATTAGCACTTATCGCAGCAAACTTTCTCATGTTCAGACTATTGATGGTTGGCGAGAGACTTTAGTTTTACTGCTGGATGACTTCTTCTCAGTTGAGTTAGAAGGCGAAATGGCGCTCAAATCCATTCGCGATACGCTCAGCCAACTCAAAGAGCAATTAGCTGATGCCGCATTTGATGATGCGTTATCGCCGTCGATCATCAGCCAATACCTTCAAAACAAATTATCTGGCACACGAGTCAGCCAGCGCTTCCTGGCTGGTCAAGTGAACTTTTGTACCCTGATGCCGATGCGCTCTATTCCGTTTAGAACCGTTTGTCTACTGGGGATGAATGACGGCGTGTACCCACGCTCCATGCCGCCAGAAGGCTTTGACTTGATGACGGGAAGAACCAAGCCGGGCGACCGTTCGCGCCGAGATGATGACCGTTACCTATTCCTCGAAGCGATGTTGTCTGCACAGCAAACGCTCTACATCAGTTATGTTGGCCGCTCAATCCAAGACAACACCGAGCGAGTGCCTTCGGTTCTGGTTTCTGAGCTGATGGAATACTGCCACCAAAACTATTGTTTAAGTGGTGATGAAGCGTTGCCCGTTGATGAGTCTGGCGACAACTTGTTAAACGCGTTGGTGAATACGCACGCCATGGTGCCGTTTAGCCCAAGTGCGTTCCAAGGCATGCACGCCAGCTATGCGAAAGAGTGGATTCCAGCGGCATTGACTCAAAGTAGTCAATCGCAAGGCTATGTTCGTCGTGATTTTAATCGGGCATTAGACGACTATCTGTTAGGAGCGACGTTCCCACTTGAGATCGACTTAGTCGAATTGCAACGTTTCTGGCGCTTACCGGTGCAGTATTTTTTCAATCGTCGCTTAAAAGTAATCTTTGAACCGCCATTACCGGTGATGGAAGACGATGAACCCTTTGTTTTAGGTGGTTTGGAAAGCTATCAAATGCGTGATGAGCTGTTAGAAACCTTGCTTGAAACGACATTGACGCAGCCAGAGAAAAAAGCAGAGGTGCTTAAACACTTTATGAGTCAACAGCGCGCGCAAGGCAAACTGCCGGTGGGGGCGTTTGGTGATATCGAGTTTGAAACCAACCGAGTTCAGGCGGAAGAGCTGGTGGACAAACTGGCGTTTTTATCTGGTGCGCCTCAAGACGATTTGGAAATCGACTTGACGTTTGATTCCTTGTTTGAGCGAAATGAAGGCGAAGAGAAAAACGTTCGCCTAACAGGTTGGCTAACCCAGTGCTACCAATCTGGGTTGATTCGTTACCGAAGCGGTAAGATTCGCTCGCAGGATTACCTTGCAGCGTGGATCGATCACCTTGCCATGTCGGCGTCGGGTTATGCCAAGAAAACTCATCTGATTGGCTACGATCGTAAAGAAGGCGCGCTGCATTTGATCTACCCAGAAATTGCCGATGCGCAGTATGCCAAACAGCTACTGACTGAATTAGTTCGCTTATTCTTCGAAGGCATGACTAAGCCTTTGCCTTATTTCCCGAAAACGGCGTTGGCTTGTGTTGAAGCGGGCTTTAGCCGCGGTCAGTGGGTCGATGACGAAGAGAAATCTTTGAAGAAAATGGCTGACGCATTCAATGATGGCTTCATGAGCCCGGGTGAAGGCAATAATGCGTACATCTCTCGAATTTGGCCTGCTTGGAATGATGAGTTGGCCTCAGAAGTTCGTTTTCTGACAGCATTAGTTTTGCAAGGTGCGTGCTTAGCGGTTCAAGACGCTGATGACGTAAAAGCGTAATAAAGACAGTTGGATAAAGAGAAGGAAGAGTAGGGTGGCCGCCAGAAAATCATTATTTTTTGTAGGGCGTTCGCTGTACGGCCACAAGGTCAGAGGGACCATGATACTTTTGTTTAATTCGTTTGAGTTGTGCCGCCAAAAAGGTTTGGCTTATCTCGTGGGGCGCATACTAACGGTACGTCTTATGGATAACCGTGAGAAAGATCTCACAAAGCTCTAAATTATCCAACTTGTTAAACATATTAATAGAATTTTTAACTATAGATCACATTTATTAGGTGATACGTCCTAGTAAATAATCCGGAGAGATTCAGCGTTATGGATCAAATGTCAGGTGCAGAGTGCCCTCTACATACGTTAGACCGCACAGAGCAGCCTCAACCAACGCCACTAGAACCGATGACGTTCCCTCTGCACGGTGCGAGGTTAATCGAGGCATCAGCAGGTACAGGTAAAACCTTCACTATTGCAGGTTTATATCTGCGCCTTTTGCTTGGTCACGGCAGCGCGGAAACTCGACATCGCGTACCGCTTACGGTCGACCAAATTCTGGTTGTAACCTTTACCGAAGCGGCAACTGCGGAATTGCGCGATCGTATCAGGGCAAGAATCCATGATGCGCGAATCGCGTTTGCGCGTGGACAGAGTTACGATCCGGTGATCCAACCTTTGCTTAATGAGTTTGACGATCACAAGCAAGCCGCAGAAATTTTATTGCAGGCAGAGCGTCAGATGGACGAGGCGGCGGTCTACACGATTCACGGTTTTTGCCAACGTATGCTAACGCAAAATGCGTTTGAATCTGGCAGCCGATTTAATAACGAGTTTGTGACCGATGAAAGTCACCTAAAAGCGCAAGTTGTAGCCGATTACTGGCGTCGCAATTTCTACACGTTGCCGTTTACCTTGGCTGGGGAAATTCGCCAGCTATGGAGCTCTCCATCTGCGTTGTTGTCTGACATCAGCAATTACTTAACTGGTGCGCCGTTAAGCCTTTCTGTTCCTGCAATGAAAGGCAGTTTGGCTGATCTTCATACTGAAAATCTGAAAAAAATTGATGAATTAAAAGCACAGTGGCGAGAAAGCCAAGATGACTTCTTAACGCTGATTTCGTCTTCAGGTGTAAATCCGAGAAGTTACAACAAAAAGTCTCTGCCGACGTGGTTGGATGCGGTAAACGCTTGGGCAGCAACGGAAACCACAGGATACGATTATCCAGACAAGCTGGAGAAATTCGCGCAAAACGTCTTGTTGGAAAAAACACCGAAAGGCAGTGCGCCGCAGCACGCGGTATTTGAAGCCATTGAAACATTTCTTGCCAATCCAATCAGCTTAAAAGCGCCACTGCTTGCTCATGCGATTGAGCATTGTCGTGTGATGCTGGCCAATGCGAAAAATCAAAAACAGTGGCTCTCTTTCGATGATTTGCTGACGCAACTTTCTGCTTCTATCGATACGGACGAAAGCGAGCTTTTAGCGGCGCGTATTCGTACTTTGTATCCTGTCGCAATGATTGACGAGTTCCAAGATACCGACCCGCTTCAATACAGTATTTTCAGCCGTATTTATCTGAATAATCCGGAATGTGGTTTGTTTATGATCGGTGACCCCAAGCAGGCGATTTATGGCTTTCGTGGCGCAGACATTTTCACCTATATCAAAGCGCGTAACCAAGTAAGTGCCCACTACACGTTAGGAACCAACTGGCGTTCTAGCGCAGATATGGTGCAGGCGGTAAACCAAGTATTTGCTTTGCCAGACAGTCCATTTATCTATGATTCGGACATCCCGTTCTTACCTGTAAAATACAGTCCCAATGCCGAAAAACGCATTTGGACTATGGGTGGTCAAAAGCAACCCGCGCTGACTTATTGGTTGCAAGAAGCAGACGATAAACCGCTACCAAAAGGCGAGTATTTGACTCGAATGGCGGAGGCGACCGCAAGCCAAATCCAAACCATTTTGACGCAGGCTCAACAGGGGCAAGCGTGTCTGGCGAATGGCGAAAAACAGAAAGCGGTTCAAGCGGGCGATATCGCGGTGTTGGTTCGAACAGGTAGTGAAGGTCGAATGATCAAACAAGCGCTAGCAGACCAAGGTATTGCCAGCGTGTACCTGTCTAACCGAGACAGTGTGTTTACCAGTTCAGTGGCGCAGGATTTACAGCGTTTGCTGCAAGCGGTGCTGACGCCAGAAAATGACCGTGCGCTGCGTGCAAGTCTTGCCTCTGAGCTGTTTGCCCTCGACGCAGCAAGTTTGGATGCGCTTAATAACGATGAAGTGGTGTGGGAAAACGCCGTAAACGAATTCAAAGAATATCGCAAATTTTGGGTTCAACGTGGTGTGCTGCCGATGTTGCGCGCGGTGATCAGCAAACGCCATATTGCCGAGCGATTACTAGAAGAAGGTGCGAGTTCACAAGGTGAGAATGGTGAGCGAGTACTTACCGATTTAATGCACATCGGTGAACTGCTTCAACAAGCCAGTAATGAACTGGACAGCGACCACGGTCTGCTGCGTTGGCTCGCTCAGTCTATCAGTGATGCGGAAAACGGTTTGGGCGGCAGTGATGACCAAATCCAACGTTTAGAATCGGAACGTAACTTAGTGCAGATCGTAACTATTCACAAATCAAAAGGCTTGGAGTATGACCTCGTATTTCTGCCGTTTGTGTTCAGCTATCGAGAAGTCAGCGAAGCCAAATATTACGATGCAGCCAATGACCGCACGGTACTGGATATCACTGGCAACGATGCGTCCATGAAGCAAGCGGATAAAGAGCGTTTGGCGGAAGACTTACGCTTGATATACGTGGCACTAACGCGTGCTGTGTATGCGTGTTTTATCGGTGCCTCACCTTTGCGCAATGGCCGTTCGACCAAAGAGCCAACTGGCGTACACCGCAGTGCGATTGGCTATTTGATTCAGAATGGTCAAGAAGGTGGCATTAACGATTTGCACCAAGGTTTAACAAAGCAACAAGACGAGCTTGATTGTGTCGTTGTGGCCGATCCGCCGCAGCAACTCGAAGACAAGTACGTAGCGCCACAAGAAGAAATACACGATCTTAGCGCGAAAGAGCTGCAAAACCCTATCGACAGAAACTGGCGCATCACCAGTTATTCTGGCTTGGTCAAGCAAGGCTCTCATCACGCCGAGCATGATGCCACGATTGAGATTACGGGTTTTGATATCGACTCATCTGAAGAGCAAGACGAAGCGGATTTGGTGGAGCCAGAGCGTTCTATTTTTACCTTCCCTCGCGGTGCGCGTCCGGGTACGTTCCTGCACAGCCTGTTTGAGGAAATTGAATTTACTCAGCCAGCCACGACGGCAGAGAATACACAAATCATCCTTGGTTTGATGGAAAGCGAACAGCTCGATGAAGAGTGGTTACCCATTTTACAGCAATTGATTGATACCGTACTCGCAACTCCGTTGGATGGTAAGTCTTTGCTGCTGAATCAAAAAGCACCATCGCAACGTTTGGTGGAGATGGAATTTTTGTTGCCGATTGAAGTGTTGTCTGCACCGGCGTTAAACCGAGTCATTCAACGTCACGATCCGTTGTCGGCGAAAGCGGGGGATTTAGGTTTCCAAACCGTGCAAGGTATGCTCAAAGGTTTTATCGACTTGGTGTTTGAACATCAAGGTAAATACTACGTGCTTGACTGGAAATCGAATCATCTTGGCGACGATGTAACGAGCTACCATGGTGAGGCTCTGAAATCGGCGATGGCGGATCACCGCTACGATTTGCAGTATCAGATTTATGCGTTAGCACTGCATCGTTTCCTACGCAGCCGATTGGCGAGTTATCAATATGAGCAGCACTTCGGTGGCGTGTATTACTTGTTCTTGCGCGGTATGGATGGGCAGAGTGACCACGGCATTTTTGCCGCGAAACCAACCTTAGAGTTCTTACAAGAGATGGATCGTTTGATTGATGGTCAAGCACTTGAAACGCGCTCAACTCAAGCCGGGCAGATGGAGCTACTTTAATGACGACAAATCACAATCTTCATTCTGGCCAAGATAGTTTATTGGTAGTGCTGGAACGCTTGGCGCACAAAGGTGCTATTCGTCAGCTCGACTACCAATTCGCCTGTTTTATTGATTCTCAAACGCATGATGAACAGTCGGACAGTCAAGCATTGGCGTTTATCGCGGGTGTTGTCAGTAGTGAGCTTGGCAAAGGACATATCTGTCTGTCTCTGTTCGATGCACAAGGGCAATCTACGGATTTAGCCAGTAAGCTAGGGCTGTTTGGTGAGTCGGCATTGGCGCTCAACACACAGTTGCAAGGCATAGACTGGATTCAAGTATTAAAAAATTCCACCGTGGTCGGCGCGCAAGGAGAAGCCTTACCGCTGATGTTCGATGGCGAGCGTCTGTATCTGCACCGCTATTGGCATTATGAAGTGACACTGGCGGAAAAGCTTAATCAGTTGGGCGCCGCAGTTAACTTGCAAGCGCAAGAGTTTGCGCGATTATCCGAGTTGCTCAACCATTTGTTTGCACGCCAATACCATTTTCTGTTTAACGCGTTAGGCAAAGCAGTAGAAGCGGGAAGCAGCAACCAAGTGTTGCGTCAGCAATTGGTGTGTGACCACCTTGATGTGGTCGCAAGCGAATCGTTGGATTGGTACGCCATTGATTCCGTGCTTAGCAATGCGCGCAAAGTTCAAGATTTGCAAACACTGGATGAACTCGTACCACTTTCAGCTTGTGTGAACTGGCAAAAAGTCGCGGCGGCGGTTGCGTTAACTCGTCGATTTGCTGTGATTTCTGGTGGCCCTGGTACGGGTAAAACGACGACAGTAACCAAATTGCTTGCTGCTTTGATTGAACAGGCGACGCACGAGAAAAATCTAACCATCAAGCTGGTGGCCCCGACGGGGAAAGCGGCGGCGCGATTAACCGAGTCCATTGGTAAAGCAGTGCAAGAACTGCCAGTTTCTCCGGAGCTAAAAGCTAAAATTCCGGCTGAATCGAGTACCTTGCATCGATTGCTTGGCGCGATTCCTAATAGCGCAGAATTTCGTCACAACAAGCAAAATCCACTGCATTTGGATATTTTAGTTATCGACGAAGCGTCGATGGTCGATTTGCCAATGATGTACAAAGTGGTCGATGCCTTACCGAAACATGCGCGGCTGATTTTGTTAGGTGATAAAGACCAACTTGCCTCAGTTGAAGCAGGGGCTGTGTTGGGTGATATCTGTTCGTTCCATGCATTGGGTTATGGCAAAGAGCAGGCGTCAGCCATCGCAAAACTGACGGGTTTCGATACTTTAGCCCATACGGGGAACAGTGCCTCCAGCATTGCCGATAGCTTATGTATGCTGCAAAAGAGCTACCGATTTGACGCTCGCTCAGGCATTGGTCAGTTGGCAAAAGCGGTTAACTCTGGTTCTGCTGCGAGCGTAGATAACGTCTGGGCGCGTGACTTTTCCGATATCGAACATTTCGCGCTAAGTAGTCAACATTACAACCAAATGATGCAGACGTTGGTGCAGGAATACGGTCGTTACCTCAAACGCATTGGACAACAGGAAATCGATCCTAAAACCGGAGAGCCAGAGTCGCTAACGCACAAAGCCAAAGCGGTGTTAGATACCTTCAACCAATGCCGACTGCTGTGCGCGATCCGTGAAGGTGACTTTGGTGTGGCTGGGCTAAACCAACGCATCGAGAAAGCGCTCGCGGCGCGCAAGTTCATTCAAGTTCAGGATGAAATTTGGTATCACGGCAGACCCGTCATGGTTACGCGTAATGATCACGGTTTAGGTTTGTATAACGGTGATATTGGTATTTGTATGCGAGATGACAGTGAAGAAGAACCGCGTTTGAAAGTCTTTTTCGAGTTACCTGACGGCAGTGTGAAATCGGTCTTGCCAAGCCGAGTACCTGAACATGAAACGGCTTACGCCATGACCATCCATAAATCGCAAGGCAGTGAATTTGATTACACCCTTATGATTTTGCCACCAGACTTTAGCCCGATATTAACCCGTGAGTTGATTTACACAGGTATTACCCGCGCGAAAAAGCGCTTAGCTCTTTATGCCGAGCTCAATGTTCTGAAGCGAGGCATTAAGGTGAAAACGACTCGTGCGAGTGGGCTAGTACAGCGGCTTACTAACTAAAACAAGAAGACCGAGCTTATGGCTCGGTCTTCTTTTATGTACGTTGTGCAAAGGCATCGGTAAACGACACGCTGCGTATTTTGTATTGCTGTTGGTAAGTAAGGATAAAGTCTCGAATGGCGTCATTCACAGGAAAAACACAGTGAACATCTAGGCCTTCTAAAAACTGATTGTCAGCCATATCCCAGAAACTTTGAAGCGAATTACAAATGATTGTTCTCATAACAGTGCTCGTCTCGGCTTATTGAAAGTCAGATTAACAACTGTCCTTGGTGTGCAATGCGGGCTAACTAGTTATCGACTGCCCAGCATTTTAGGGTGAAGGCTACGTATCATCACCTAGATCCATTTGCATTGGTTAAAAACCAATCACTAGCGCGCAGAGTATAGCCAACAGTGTGTATATTGAAAAGGTAAAAATGGAACTAAAATCAATGTAATGCTTTGCATATCTAAATTAATGGTATTACTGCTTATGATTCATGGATTTATTATTGAGAGAGTCGGAGCATGGCGTTCCAAACCTCGGATTGAGGATTCAGAACGCATCTGTTAATGATGTTGAGTTTGTTTATAAGTCTAACGCTAAGATTTTGGACTTACGCTGAAAGTTGTACAGCCCTTGTTTGGCTCCTGGCAAGTAATCGACTCCAACTTCGTAGAATCCTTGCTCTCTAAACCAATGTAGACTGTGGGTGGTAAGGACAAAAATCTGGTTGATGTTTTCTGATTTTGAACGATGCTTCATGTAGTTCAGCAGCAACAAACCTCGGTTGCCATCCCGATAGTCTGGGTGAATAGCAACACAGGCCATTTCAGCTTTTCGTTCTTCAGAATATGGGTATAAAGCCGCGCATCCGATGATTAAGCCATCTTTTTCAATGATGGTGAATTTACCAATCTCTTGCTCTAGCTGTTCTCTCGAACGCCTGACCAAAATGCCTTGTTCTTCCAATGGATGAATCAATTCCAAAATGCCGCCGATGTCATCAATACCAGCTTGACGAACTTGCTCTGCGCTCGCCATGACGACTTGAGTTCCGATACCGTCAAACGAGAACAACTCCTGAATCAAAGCCCCATCTACTTTGTAGCTGATGAGATGGCTACGTGGGACGCCAGCGCGACAAGCGGCGATGGAACCTTTGAGGAAACGCAAAGTGCCCGTGTTGTAATCGGAATCTGAAGCGTGGTTTTCTGAAAGCGTTTTGATGACGTGCTCTGCCTCGATAGGCAGCAACTCTGCGACGGCATTGCCATTGTCGTCAATCACGCCTTGTTCAGAGCAGAAACCAATCAGTTTGTCTGCGCCTAGTTTGATCGCCAGTTGCGTCGCGACTTCTTCAGAAAGTAAGTTAAAACATTCGCCAGTCACGGAGCTCGCAATGGGGCCAAGTAGCACAATAGAGCCTTGGTCGAGCGTGCGATTAATCGCGTCGGTGTCAATGCGGCGAATGCGTCCACTGTGGCAGTAATCGACACCGTCATCTACGCCAAGTGGCTGTGCAATGACAAAGTTGCCACTGACTACATTCAGTTGTGTGCCAGCCATTGGGGTGTTGTTTAAGCTCATTGAAAGGCGTGCGGTAATGGCAAGTTGAAGCTGCCCCGCAGCTTGCATAACTACCGATAGTGCCGCTTCGTCGGTAATTCGGATGTTTTTGTGGTATGGCGTAGTAAGGTCTTGTTTTTCAAGTAATTGATTGATTTGTGGACGAGCGCCATAAACGACAACGACTTTGATGCCTAAACTGTGCATCAAAGCAATATCATTGATTATATTGCCAAAGTTATTATGGGCGACCGCTTCACCTCCCAGCATAATTACCATGGTTTTCCCACGGTGAGCGTTGACGTAAGGGGTTGATTGGCGGAATCCTTTTACGAGAGCGGTACTACGAATTTTCACTACTGCCATTCCTTGTGTTTATTTATGCTTAAATAATGTCTTTTTATTCAATTAATGGCAAGGCAATTTTTTGGAATAAAGCACAAACATCTGGAGTACGGTGCTTTGTCCAGTTTGGTTATGGAGGTTACAATACGCGCGTCTATTTCAAATAAGTGAACCTCATGTCTTCAGTTGTAAATAAGAATGCTGCGATCACTGCTCAAAACGAGTCTAATTCATCCACAAAATCGTCACTTCGCAAGTGGGCGGAACGTTCTCTCATGCTAATGGCAGTGCTGGGTACGGTCATTGTTTGTATGCTGTATGGCGATTTGATCACTCGGTACATTAACCCTCCCATCTCTAAATCAATAATTTATGGCCGCTGGGTTGAGCAAGATGTAGCGCCTTACTCGAGGGAAGAGTTTGTGCTTAGTGAAAGGGGCGTGACCGTTAATGGCTCGACCATTGCAACCGATTTTGAGTTTGATGGCGATTCGTTCTCATACAAAGTCGGTTCGACCGTGCGCCATTTTGATTTTGTCGGAAAACAACATACAGAAATGAAGTTGGATGCGCGGGCGCACTATCTTCCGGTCTTTCGTCTTGAAGGGCACGCTGGCATCGCCGTTCGTTAAATACTGTGTTTTCTATTTGAGCATTCGCCATTGCGCGAGTGCTCAACATTCCTATCTTTTTGATATCCACATCAGTTCAGACATTGTCTGGACAATTTCGTAAATATTCTCCTGTTATCATGTTGTTCGTCCCGAAATGGATGATTTAACAACAAGTAAACGGATTGGCTTAGTGTTGAAACATTTTGTCGTCGCTTTTCAATTGCGTCGTTTGCATTTGTTTGCCATCCTTTTGCTATTCTTTTTTACGGAAAAATCACGTGTTAAAAAAACTCCTTCCTATTATTTCTTTGAGTCTTCTATTTGGTTGTGCTCAACAAAATGATCGCGCTCAGCAATATCTCGATGGTGAGTTCCCTCAGATCCTAAATAAAGTGGATGTAGTTGAGTCCAACAAACCACGCGATTTTACTGAGTTTAATAAGCAAGCTGAGCAAGTGGTGATGAAGTCACCATCCATGGCGAAGATTTACCAACCGCTTTACCAAAGATTGAGTGAGTGGGCGCAGCAAAGTGGAGACACCAGCGCGCTGAGTGCGTTTGGCATTCAAGCTGCGCAATTGGGTGGTGGTGATAAAAAAGGTAATGTGTTGTTTACCGGATACTTTTCTCCCGTGATGGAGCTTCGTCATACACCAAACGACATTTTTAAGTACCCAGTTTACGGTAAGCCGAACTGCACATCAGATTGTCCGACTCGCGCGGAGATCTACAATGGGGCATTAGATGGCCAAGGTTTAGTGCTTGGTTATGCGCCAAATCGTATTGACCCGTTTATGATGGAAGTGCAGGGCAGTGGCTATGTGCATTTTGAAGATGATGATACGTTGGAGTACTTTGCGTACGCAGGGAAAAACAACAAAGCTTACGTCAGCATTGGCCGCATTTTGATTGAACGTGGTGAAGTGCCGCGTGAAAAAATGTCCCTCAAAGCGATTAAAGAGTGGGTGATGGACAACGACGATGCGACAGTGCGCGAGTTGTTGGAGCAAAATCCTTCTTACGTTTTCTTTGCACCAAAAGCGGAAGCGCCTGTAACAGGCTCGGCTGGTATTCCGTTGTTGCCAATGGCCGCTGTCGCGGGCGATCGTTCTATCTTACCAATGGGCACGCCAATCTTGGCGGAAGTGCCGTTGTTGAATGCCGATGGTACGTGGAGCGGCGCTCACCAACTGCGCATGCTGATCGTGTTAGACACAGGTGGTGCGGTAAAACAAAACCATTTGGATTTGTATCATGGCATTGGTGCGAGAGCAGGGACAGAAGCTGGGCACTACAAGCATTTTGGTCGAGTGTGGAAACTTGGGTTGGAAAACTCACC
Organism: Vibrio sp. RC2502; assembly: GCF_054850435.1. Classification (NCBI taxonomy): domain Bacteria; kingdom Pseudomonadati; phylum Pseudomonadota; class Gammaproteobacteria; order Vibrionales; family Vibrionaceae; genus Vibrio; species Vibrio sp. RC2502. The sequence goes on along the minus strand of NZ_CM141453.1, from coordinate 2,500,405 downwards.
AACTCAAGCGCCTTGGGCTTTACCGCCAGAAAAGCTACAATAGCCATCCAAGAAAGAGGAACCCCCTCTTATCTAGACATTTCATCAAAGAGTGCGTATAAATCGCACTCTTTGTTTTTCTATCGATCATCTGGACTTCAATATGCGTGAACTCGATACCCCTGCATCTGACAGTTACAACCAACGCTTTGGCGGCACACGCCGTCTTTACGGCAATAGTGAAGTGGACATTCTTCGCGCTGCACACGTTTGTGTGATTGGTATTGGTGGTGTCGGTTCATGGGCGGTGGAAGCGCTGGCTCGTACGGGGATCGGTGAGCTGACTCTAATTGATATGGACGATGTTTGTGTCACGAACATTAACCGCCAAATTCATGCGATGACGGGTACCGTTGGTCAAAGCAAAATTGAAGTGATGGCTGAGCGCGTCAAGTTGATCAACCCGGAGTGTAAAGTTAATCTGATTGATGATTTCATTACGCCAGACAATCAACATGAGTACTTAAGTAAAGAGTTTGATTACGTGTTGGATGCGATTGATAGCGTAAAAGCGAAGGCGTCTTTGCTGGCGTATTGCCGCAGCAACAAGATCAAAGTGATCACCACGGGTGGCGCTGGTGGTCAGGTCGATCCAACGCAGATCATGGTCGCTGATTTAACGAAAACGATTCAAGATCCTTTAGCGAAGAAAATCAAAGACACTTTGCGTCGTCATCATAACTTCCCTAAGAATCCGGCTCGTAAGTTTGGTATTGATTGCGTGTTTTCAACCGAGCAGCTGAAGTATCCTCAAGCAGACGGTTCAGTGTGTGGTGTGAAGTCGACAGCGGAAGGTCCAAAACGTATGGATTGTGCTAGCGGATTTGGTGCGGCAACTGTCGTAACTGCGACGTTTGGCTTTGTTGCGGTATCGCGAATCGTTGAGAAGCTGATTCAAAAACACAAGAAGTAGTTCAGCCAAAAAGCATCAAACAGAAGGGCACATTATGATCGATTTTCCTGCATCTCCATTTGGAACAGAAATCACCAACGAAGATATTGTCGCAACGATGCAGCAATTTAAAGGCTGGGAAGATCGTTACCGTCAGGTCATTCAGTGGGGTAAAAAGCTGCCACAAATGCCAGAAGAGCTGAAATCAGAACAAGTTACAGTATCGGGTTGCGAAAGCTTGGTGTGGTTAGTGAGCCAAGCGCAAAATGGCGTGTGGCATTTTTGTGCAGATTCCGATGCGCGCATTGTACGCGGATTAATTGCGTTGGTAATGGCGGCTTATGACGGTAAAACGGCCGATCAAATTCAAGCGTTTGACATTGATGCTTATTTTGAGCAACTGGGACTCATCGCGCATTTAAGCCCATCACGTGGTAATGGCCTGAAAGCTATTGTTGAGCAGATTAAGCACACTGTCGTGTAATGAGCCATTTCCCCAATTTTTAAAAAACGCCGAATAGCTAGCTGTTTGGCGTTTTTTGTATCTGAGTTGAGACGTTTTTTGCGTGTGAATAAAAAATATGCAAATAGTCGACTATTTTGGCTTTAATTGACCTTTCTATTGATCCAGATTCATTATATTGCCCACTTGGTTTTTATAGACTCAATTGTATTTAAAATTTGTCTATATTAGATAATAGACATATGCCCCATTCGCTTCTATTCCCCAATGTTGAAACACATTTGGAGGCGATTGGGTTACTTAGATACAAACGCTAGGAACCTCCCTGTATGCAATTCACCTTGGAACATGCGCAAGACGTGTTATCCGGAATGCCTGACCCCACTTTTATTTTGAGTGAAGATGGTATCTATATTGATGTTTTTGGAGGAACAGACAAAAAAGCCTATCACGATGGAAGCAATTTGATAGGTAAGACGCTGCACAGCGTACTTGAGAAAGAGCAAGCCGACTGGTTTATCGAACAGATCAATCGGTCACTCAATCAAGACAGTATTGTGACGATCGAGTACAAGATGTGCGCCGACAGCATTCAGGGAATAGATGCGAACAGTGGGCCAAAAGGCGACCTCTATTACGAAGGGAAAATCTGTCCGCTCACTATAAACTATCAAGGTCGTCGCGTTGTTCTCATTCTTACCCGCAACATTTCCAACCGGCACCGAGTCGAAACCCTTCTTCGCCACCAAAGCCAAATTGACGCTCTCACAAACATCTACAATCGACGTGTTTTTTTCGAAAAGCTCACAGAAGAAGTCATTAAATCCCAAACTCCTGACTACCAATCTGCTCTATTATTGTTTGATTTGGATTTTTTTAAAGTTATCAATGATAAACGTGGCCATGATGCGGGAGATTATGTCTTAGAGACATTAGCCGATTTGGTTTCACACTTGTTGGTTAAAGACGAGATTTTTGCAAGAGTCGGAGGGGAGGAGTTTGCGATTATCCTGCCAGAAACCTCTCTATCGGCGGCGAAAGAAGTGGGAGAGGAAGTACGTTCCCATATTCAAAATTGCCAGTTTGAATTTGAAAAGATTGAAATTCCGGTCACGGTGAGCGTAGGCGTGGTCAAAATAGGCAGAAATGAAACCACCAAACGCTTGTATGCGCATGCAGATAAAGCGCTTTATGCTGCGAAAAGAAATGGCAGAAATTGCGTGGCGACTCTGGATAGGCAGATGGAGTAACCTTGTTGGTTACTCCAAGTCGAAAGGTGGGCGTTATAACATGTCGACGGCTTTCTCTACGGCGGCGATGAGCCTATCCACATCTTCAGCCGTGTTATAAATACCAAAAGAAACGCGTACCGTTCCTTTGACGTTTAGCGCATCCATCAATGGGTGAGCGCAATGGTGTCCTGCTCGTACCGCAATGCCTTGTTGATCGAGCAGCGTCGCCATGTCTTGGTGATGAACGCCGTCCATTACGAACGTCAGTACAGAGGCATTCGGTTGATAGCCTAGAATATGGATGTCATCCAACGCGTTTAGTGCTTGGTAGGCCTTATCCTGAAGCGCATGGAGATGATCCTCGACTTCGTGATGGTCAAAACCTTGGTACCACTCAATGGCTTTCGCTAAAGCAATCGCGCCCGCTACGTTTGGTGTGCCCGCTTCAAATTTGCCAGGAAGTGCTGAAAAGGTCGTTTTCTCGAAAGAAACGCGTTCAACCATTTTGCCGCCGCCGTGCCATGGTGGCATAGCTTCTAACAACTCTAGTTTGCCGTATAGAACGCCAATACCTGCTGGCGCATAAAGCTTGTGACCTGAGAAAACGTAAAAATCGATATCTGATGCCGACAAATCTAGCTGCTCGTGCACGATGCCTTGTGCGCCATCAACTACAACTACCGCACCAACGCTGTGCGCTAGCTCGGTGATCTTTTCGATAGGTTGGCGTGTGCCTGTTACGTTGGTTATTTGTGCGCACGCGACGATTTTGCATCGCTCAGAGAGCTTCTGTTCAAACGCCTGCAAGTCAAACTGGCACTCGGGTGTCATTGGCACTTTCACGATTTTCGCGCCAGTTTGTTCTGCCGCAATTTGCCACGGCACGATGTTGGCGTGGTGTTCCATCTCGCTAATCAAGATCTCATCGCCCGGTTGTAAGGTGCTGCGAGCGTAAGTTTGTGCAATTAAGTTAAGTGCTTCGGTCGCGCCTCGCGTCCAAATGATTTCTTTAGAGCTGTATGCACCAATAAACGTTGCTACGGCTTCGCGAGCGGCTTCAAACTGGCTAGTCGCGTTTGCTGTCAAACTGTGGCTACCACGATGCACGTTGGCATTTTGCGCGCTGTAGTAATGGCTGATGACATCAATGACGCAATGCGGTTTTTGTGTTGTTGCTGCGCTATCAAGGTAAACTAAAGGCGATTGGTTTACGTCTTGATTTAGGGCCGGGAACTGTTCGCGTACAGCGTTTACGTCAAACATTACTCTTCACCAAATTCGTGATAATGCAGTGTTGGGATAGTGACTAGCGGTTCTGCGACCATCCATCCATGCTCTTTACCGGAAAGTTTGATAATGATTTCCATTGCGAACTCAAGTGCGGTTCCTGGTCCCTGACTTGTCAGTAGGTTGTGATTCACATCCATGGTGACACGTTTAGCTCGCCATTTGTCTTCAGGAATATGAGATTGGAAGCTTGGATGACATGTCATCAAGGCTTCAGGGTAAAGGTTGTGGTGTTGCAAAACCAAAGCAGGAGCTGCACAAATTGCCGCCACCAGTTTACCCTCGTACATGTGCTGTTTGAGGATTTCAATCATAATGGTGCTATCACGGAAAGTTTCTGCGCCGCCCACGCCGCCAGATAATACAATGGCATCAAACTCGTCGTCAGCAATATCGACCAATTTGCAATCCGCGGTTAGTGTTACACCGCGAGAGGCTTTCATTGTCAGTGCACCATCAAATGCAGCACTTGCAACTGTAACGTCATAACCCGCGCGAACCATCAAGTCGATAACGGTGACGGCTTCCATTTCTTCGGTGCCCGGAGCGATTGGCACTAAGATTTTCTTACTCATTCTTCTGTCCAGCTTTGTTCTATTTGTTTGATGCGTTGGTAAAGTTCTAAATTCTCAGGTGTATTGATGCGATGTTTCTCTGCCGCTTTTAGCAAGTACCCAGTGATAAAATCAATTTCGGTCGGGCGCTGATGAAACACATCTTGCCTCATTGAAGAATAGTTCTCAGACGTTGCCCGCACCACTTGCATAATGGTCTCGAAAAGTACGTCGAACTGCGTCGCAATGTCTTCCTTATTCATCACTTCGACAAGTTCTTTCGTGATGATTTTCAAGGTGTCTTGAAAATCACCGTGTGCAAGGTCGCCATTTTTACATTGATGCAATGCTGTAAGCGGGTTGATTGCACAGTTTATGGCGAGTTTGGTCCATAACGCGGCATTGATGTTTGGGTTCCAAACAACTTCTGGTAAAGCGTGCTGCATAACATCTTGCAAAAACTGGCAATGAGCGCCAGATGCATTAAAGCCGCCAACTTGAGTGATGCCTTGCCCCGTGTGCATTACGAGTTCTTTATTCGGCTTATAAGCACCATGGGTTGTGGTTGCGATAACGACGGGATTTCCGGATAGCATCTCTTCTACCTGCTCGGCCGTACCCATACCATTGTGCATAAGCATAACAATGGCATCGCGATGAATGTACTCAATAAGAGGTTTGAGTGCAGTGATCACTTGCCACGCTTTCACCGTGACCAAAATCAAATCCGCTTGTTGTAAAGAGGGAATATGTTGGTTAGGAAACTCCATTGCAGGTGAGTCATCAAGCGTAAGGGAGTGTTGCGGCTCAGACGTTCTGCCCCACACTGATACTTGGTGTCCTGCCAATTGAAACTTTGTTGCCCACAGTGAGCCAATGGCCCCCGGACCTAAAATGAGAATATTCACCAAACGCTCTCGGTAAAAAGGTTTGCTGCAAGGATAATGAGGGGAGAGAGGAAAGCAAATAAAAATGGCGCCAATTGGCGCCATTTTTGAGGAAACTTATCGGTTCAATTAGAACTTGTAAGTTACTGCTACGTAGTGACCTGCACCAGAAGATTCTGGTTTGTGACCCCATGGTAGAGCTTCGCCGTCTTTGAAACCGTACACGTCTTTGTAAAGTTTTAGACCGTAACCAACTGCAAAGCGGTCAGAGTGCCAGTAGATACCGTTGAACATTGCACCGCCGTTAGACGCTGTAGTGTTGAACTTGTTACCTTTGTCGTCATCCATACCAAATTGGTAATCGATGTAACCTTGGTAAGAAATGAATGAACCGTTCTCGAAGAAGAAGAATGGTTTGAACCAGTTAGTAGAAACTTGGAAACCGTTCCAATCTTTCTTGTTGCCATCGTAAGTACCGTATAGGTTTAGGCCGATTTTGCCTAACCAAGGTACCATCACGTCAGAACCTAGACCGATTTTTTGAGAGTTAACGTCAGAGTTACCGCCCCACTCCATTAGAGTAGAAACGTATAGCTCTTGAACAGGACCGAAAGATAGGTCTTTACCAGTTAGCGCGTCTAGAGACATACGTGGTGCGAATTTCATGAAGATTTTCTCGCCGCCAGCTTTGTCGCTGCCTGGGTCAGAAGCTAGGTTGAATACGTCAACGTAACCGTAAAGATCGAAAATACCAGAGCGACCGCCGAATTCCATCTCTAGGTAATCATGAGAAGATTCAGCATAACCTTTCTCGTTGAATGCACCCATTAGGTTAAATTGCATCCACTTGTAATCGTTTTTGTGGATATCGCCGTCAGAGTAATCTGCAGCCAATACTGGAGCTGATGTAGCCGCTAGAAGGCTAAGAGCTAGAAGTGATTTACGCATAAGGGGACTCTCTATGTTTGTAATGATTCAGAACACGCAATCTGTGCTGCGCTTTCCAATTGGCGGGAATAATAGCGATAAAAATCGCAAATGAAAGTGATAAAGGGTGCAAAAATGAACGTTTTTAGTGAGGTGTGTCACGAACTTATCTTTATTTACGGAACTTTTTGTTTGTTGCATTAACTTGCAATAAATATGTGATTTAGATCGTTTGCGTAAGCGATTTTATGACTTTTTAAGCCAGTCGATTAACCAACACAAATCGTTAGTGATCCGAGTGATAAGGCGTTCGTATGAATCGGAGAACCAAAGAGGACGTTTGAATGAAAGAAGTCATGTTATTCCCGCTCACCTCGGTTGTACTACCCGAAGGCAAGATGAATCTGCGTATTTTTGAACCTAGATATAAGCGTATGGTGAAAGAGTGTAGTCTGCAAAATGTGGGGTTTGGAGTTTGCCTAGTAGGAAGCGAGGGTGACCCTAAAGACGTAGGAAATGTTTCATCTATCGGAACTTTGGTCAAGATGGTTGATTTCGAAACGCTTAGTGATGGGCTTCTTGGTATCACCGTCGTCGGCGAAAAACGTTTTACAGTGAAACGTGTACGCGCTGACGCTGATGGATTACGACACGCCGAAGTTGATTGGTTGGATAATTGGCAAACGCCTTCTCAACAGCTCGACTTTGGGTATTTGAGTCAACAACTCGCCCAAGTATATGAACAGTTTCCCCAACTCGGAACGTTGTATCAGCATCGCTTTTACGATGATCCAATTTGGGTCACGCAACGATGGCTAGAGTTGTTGCCCCTAGACAGTCATTTGTTTGAAATCTTAGTCGGCGCTCAAGATTGCCGTCCTGCATTGCGATTTCTTAACCAAGCAATCGAAGCCCCTTCAAACAAAGAGGCAAGGATATGAAAGGATTGAGCTGAGTCTGAGCAGAGCCGCTGCAATATTGGCAATGGCTTTAGGTTTAGTCGCTTGTGGTTCATCAGACACTGACGCAATCGAACATTCCAGCAGGAGACTATCAAGTCCGATTAACCGTGGGCGATTCCGTTGTTTTTGATTCGGGTGCAGTCGTGCTTTCTGCTAACTCCAATTTGACCATTGCAGCTATTAATACTGGTGATTCAAGTAGCTCTTTACCAGTTAAGCACCTCGTTCTTGATGGTTCCTCCTCTTCTATAATTGAAATCACAGGAAACCAAGTTAAGTTCGAGTCGGGCATCTTGTCGATGGCACTACGAGTCATCCGATCATTGATGTTGATGGACTAAGGGTTGATGGCGGGAAAGATGACAGCGTATATGCTGTCGGGGTCGTAAGCCCTTTTACCGCGATAGAGTCTTTAATGGTGAAGACATGAGAAGAGCGGTTGCAACCAGTGCGACGTTAAACGTGACTCATGCGGCAGCCAACCCAGTAGCAGAGATGGTTGATATCTACCTCACAACGTCAGTAGGGATAGAGGGCAGTGATCCAACCATCACAAACTTTGCGTATAAAGAAAGTGCGAAAGGATTGTATGTTGCGGCAGGCACTTACTACGTAACTGTCACCGTCGCGGGCAACCCTGCCGCGGTCGCGATCGATTCGCTACCAGTAGACTTAATGAATGGTGTTGTCTACCAAGTGGTTGCTATTGATGACGGAAACAATGGTGGCTTCAATCTTCTCGTTGATGACATCACCGATTAGGAAGAAGGGAGGTGAGAGCCTCCCTATAGTAAAGGCTGATTATGATGAGTGATAGCCCACAAAAATTGGGGCGAAATGAATGGAACGCTTACATGGATAAAGTAAAAGCCAAAGATAGAGAGGCTTTTGCGTTCGTATTCCGTTTTTATGCACCCAAGCTAAAACAGTTTGCCTACAAGCACGTTGGTAATGAGCAAGTTGCTATGGAGATGGTTCAAGAAACCATGGCAACGGTCTGGCAAAAAGCTCATCTTTACGATGGAAAGAAGAGTGCGTTATCGACGTGGATATACACGATTATACGCAACTTGTGTTTTGACTTACTCAGAAAACAAAAGGGTAAAGAGCTTCACATCCATTCTGATGACATTTGGCCATCGGAATATTATCCGCCAGATTTGGTTGATCATTATTCTCCAGAACAAGACATGTTGAAGGAACAGGTGGTGAAGTTTCTTGATATTTTGCCTAAAAATCAGAGAGACGTATTGCAAGCGGTTTATATCGAAGAACTGCCACATCAGCAAGTAGCGGAACTTTTTGACATACCACTAGGCACGGTGAAGTCTCGGTTAAGACTCGCAGTAGAAAAGTTAAGGCACTCAATGCATACGGAGCAACTATGAACAAACATCCAGATAACAACTTGTTAGAAGCATACGCTTCGGGCAGCATTGATGCGGTTTCTGGTCTTGTGGTCGCCACACATTTAGAGACGTGCTCAAAGTGCCGAGCGTATGTAAACCAAGTAGAAGCAAGTCAAGCAAATACAGTGAGCGAAAGTCCATCAGAGTATTCACCTGAGTTTGATGACATGTTGAACGACATTATTAACGCAGAACCTGTGAACGACTATGTGGTGATTCAAGATACAGCTTTCGTCAATGTCGCAGGTAAAAGCTTCGAGCTTCCAAAAACGTTAGTGCGCTTTTCTGATTTGGTGGGATCGTGGCGAAGCTACGGTGGGAAAGTTTTCAGTGCACAAATTGATTTGGGTGAAGATGCTCGAGTGAGCCTGATGTACATCGGCGAGAATGTACAAATCCCGCAACACACGCACAGAGGGTTGGAATCCACACTGGTTCTGCATGGTGGATTTAGCGATGAAGACGGGCAGTATGAAGAAGGCGACTTGATGATACGTGATGCCTCAGTCAAACACAGCCCATTTACTCAGGAAGGTGAAGACTGTTTGTGTTTAACGGTGCTCACTGAGCCAATGATTTTCACGCAGGGTGTTGCACGAATCTTCAACTTGTTTGGCAAAGGGCTTTACCCGTAAGCTTCGAACGCCGCGTTTTGTATAGAAAAAACCACCGTATTGTGCGGTGGTTTATTATTACTTTTGCGCAAATTTGCGGTCGTTAGTGCTTATGCCGCGCTTTTTCCAAAAGATCCGTAAAGTAATGACGCAGTGAATACAACATGATCAAGCTCGGGATCACCATTACGGCCGTGAGAATGAAAAACGTGCTCCAGTCATTTAGGTAGTCAACCAATTCACCGCTGAATGACGCTAGCGTGGTTCGTCCAAAGTTTCCTAGCGACGCAAGCAATGCATATTGAGTGGCAGAGAACGCTTGCCCGGTTAATAGAGTCAGAAACGAGACAAAGGCCACGGTAGAAAATGCCGTCGTAAAGTTATCAACGATGATAGTCGCTAAATACAGATGCTCGTTAGGGCCAACAGATGCTATCCAAGCAAACATCAAGTTACTCGCTGACATAGCAATGCCGCCAATCATCAAACCGCGCACGATACCAAACTTCACATTGAACATACTGCCAACGAGAGTAAAGAAGATGGTGGCTCCCCATCCGATCAACTTCGAGTAGTAGCCAATTTGTTCGTTGCTAAAGCCAATGTCTTTGTAGAAAGCAATCGACATGCGGCCCAGAAATGCTTCGCCAATCTTAAACAAGAAGACAAACAGCAACAGGGTTATCGCGACGCGAACACCATTTCGGTTGAAGAAATCGAGGAAAGGCTCAACAACGGTGACAGTAAACCACGCCACAAGTTTTGAACCGACGACTTCTTTGTGTCTTTGTTCCGCTTCGGATTGGAGCTTTTCACGTTGTGTGACAGGTTCGCCCACTAGCAAAGTGAACACCATGAGTACCACAACAACGGCTGCCATACCGTAATACACACCGTTCCAGCCGATAGTATCGGCGTTAACAAACGCTAAGTATCCTGGCAATGAGTAGCCTGTCCACCATCCGATGACTGCCATAGCCGAAGCTTGTGGCAACTTAGATTCTTCCGATTTTGGAAAAGTATCAATTCGGAAAGCGTCGATGGCGATGTCTTGTGTTGCCGATGCCGTTGCAATACACAAGGCGAGCAGAGAGGCGAAAATGAGATTTTCCGCAGGATTGACCCCTGCAATGAATAATGTGGCAACCAGCACAATGCTTTGACAGAAAAAGATCCAACTGCGTCTTTGTCCAAGCAGAGGATACAACAACGGTAACTTCACTCGGTCGACCAAGGGAGCCCACAGAAAGTTGATCGCATAGACCGCAAAGACACTACCAAAATAGCCGATTGCGGAAAGGGTCAAGCCGGCGTCTTTTAGCCAACCAGACATGTTTGAGCCGATAAGTACCCATGGAAAACCGCTAGAACAGCCCAACATGAAAACCCACATGAGTCGCTTATCAAGGTAACTTTTTACCGTTTCCAACCAAGTGATGGAAGGTAATGAAGACATAAATCAATCCAATAAAATGAAGCCATGGAACGAGAAAGCCCTTCGAATATTCAAAGGGCTTATGGATTTGGTTATTTGAGTAGCGTTGCTTTAGTAATGACGATTTGCGTCTCTGGTACATCGCGCATTCGACCTACTGTAGTGGTCGGTTGCTGTGCCATTTTTTCGATAACGTCGAATCCTTCAGTCACCTCACCAAATACCGCATAACCAGGTGGGCGAGCGCCATAGTTTAGGAAGTCATTGTCGACGAGGTTGACGAAGAATTGGCGAGTTGCAGAGTCTGGTGCATTAGTGCGTGCCATTGCGATGGTCGCACGGTCATTGTTCAGACCATTGTTTCCTTCGTTTTTGATTGGCGCGTATGTTTTTACCATCTGCATGTCTTGGTTAAAGCCGCCACCTTGTGCCATGAATCCTGGGATAATACGATGGAAAATCGTACCTTCGTAGCTGCCGTCTTCTACATATTTCAGGAAGTTAGCCACTGTGATTGGCGCTTTTTCTTCATTCAGTTCGACGGTAAATGAACCTAACGTTGTTTCAAACGCCACTTTTGGCCCTGCCCAAACACTGCAGCTAAGTAATGATAAAGAAAGAATCGCTTTGCGTAACATTAGAAACGCTCCTGCATGTACTGACGAAGTTCAGGGTCGTTAGCAATTTCTTTAAGCGTTAACGTCACTACATCATTCAGTGTTTCTTCAATATCAGAATCTGAAGCGCTTAAAGTGCCAGAGCGTTTTGCAGTACCTGTATAGGTTTTCACCAATTTGCCTTGTGGTGTTTCTGCTGTGATCTCTAGTATCACTTTGGCATCCATTTGGTTTTCCATCACGGAATGTTTGACGTTCACTAGCGCTTCTTGAACATTCAGTTCAATTGCGTTGTTGCTGTTTAAATCAGAGTGGAAACCTTGAGATGAGAACTGTTTCTCTAAAGCTTCTTCTAATGCAATGCGTAAGTTTTGTTTCGCATGAAGCGGTAGAATGTTTGAACGACCGTTATCAACCAAAGCTACGTACTGCGCTGCGCGCACGTCTTTGCTGGTCAAGCTGTATGTTTTGCCTTGTACAATAGGATTGGTGCTCAAGGTGCTTTCAGGCATTAGGTTCAGTTGCGGTTGTTGTGGCGCTGAACATGCAGCAAGTAATGCAACCGAAGCCGCGAGTAACAGTTTTTTCATTTTATTGTTCCTTGTAAACATTTTGCTCGGAGAGCTCTATTGTTTTGCGCTTAATTTAGCAGGATTTTTTGTTGCCTGTAAAATCACGAACTTATTGTTAGAAGCGATGAGTTTCACATTCTTATCGCCAAACAGACGTTTCAACTTGGCATCGTAGCCGAGGTGACGGTTTCCTATGACGAGTAACTTGCCATTTTGGTTCAAAATTTGTTTTGCATCACAGAACATTTGCCATGCGATATGATCGGTAATGGCTTGTTGCTGATGGAACGGTGGGTTACACATGATTAAATCGCAACTGTCAGGTTTGAATCCATCCAAACAGTTATTGGCCACGCACTGAATGTCGCGACCTTCGCCTAAGTTATCCAATAAGTTCTGCTTGGCAGATTCAAGCGCCATGAAGCTTTCATCAACGCAAGTCAGTCTTACATTTGGATTGAGTTGACCTGCTTTTACCGATAAGACGCCGTTACCGCATCCCAAATCGATAATGTGGTTGATTGAGGCGTCTTGAGGAATATGTTGCAGCATAAAACGCGCACCTAAGTCTAAGCTTTCTCCTGAATAGACATTTGGCAGGTTTTTAAGCTGAATGTGTTCTCCTTCGACACCCCAAGCCGTGATTGGATCTACTTCAATTCTTGGTTCTGCATTGGCCTGAGAAAAGACCAGTCGATGCTTTTTCCACGCCAGTGACGTTTTAGTCTCTCCAAGGTATTTTTCGAACAATTTTAATGTAGACGTATGGATTTCTTTGGCTTTGTTTACAGCAATCACAGGGCAAGCGGTTGGAAGCATTTTGCGAAGTTGGCTCAAAATCCAAACAAGATGACGATTACTTTTAGGTAGCTGGACTAACACAAGATCTGTATTCGCAGGAATACTGTCCATTGTGGTCAGAAATGCCACTTTATTACATTGATTGTCTTCAAGATTTTTTTGAGCACCTTTGTGAGAGACGAAAGAATCGCTCATAAAAGTGACATGATGTTTTTCAGAAAACCAGCAAGCGAGGGCGCCAAAGTTGTCATTGATAATAACGATGTTTTGATGGTCGGGTAATGCCATTTCTTCGACGTGATTGATCAGGTACTCATCACCCGCATCCCAAGCTTGAAGCGTTTCGTTAGAACGCTTAGGAAAACGATGAAGCGTGAGGCTTCTACCGTGAAGATTCAATTCGGTTTTCATAAGTAAACGTAGGTTGATTCAATAAACTAGTGATTATTGTCGCAAATGATGGCTTACGTAGATACAAAAAGCTGTCAAATTTTCTATTTAACTCGCCGAAATAGCGTAAAGTGGCAAGCTTGTGGCTCGTGCTTTAAACGCATCAGTGCTGAATGGGTTGAACCTTTGCCAGTATTAACGCGAAACAAAGTCGCAAAATGGAAAGAGTATCAAGTCTCCACCTCTTTAGGAGTTGGGTATATACTTATGGCATTTGCATCATTGAGGAAAGAATATGATCCAAGAAATCATAGAGAAGAAGTTACATAGTGAGCTGCAACCAAGCTACTTAAAAGTCATCAACGAAAGTTACATGCACAATGTGCCGCCTGGCTCGGAAAGTCACTTTAAAGTCATTGTTGTGAGTGACTTATTTGCCGGTCAGAGATTGATTGGCCGTCACCGTCAAGTTCATCAAATTCTTGCCGATGAGCTAGACAATCATATTCACGCGCTTGCGATCCATACTTACACAGAGGAAGAGTGGAAACGTGAGCAAAATGGTGCACCAGACAGTCCAATGTGTATGGGAGGAGGGCGTTAACCCCTTTCAACCCAGACGTTTTTAGAAAGATGGCTCAGGCCATCTTTTTTTGTTTTACATTTTGTGTGGGACAAAAATGTGGCACAAATGTTGGTTAAAAAATGTGTTAACAGCGTTTCAACAAATGAATATAAATTAAAGCATATTTCAGGCTGTGAATATTTCATTTCCATAAGATATGTGTGGAATATGTCATTTGTGCGTTCGGTCAAAGTTATGACTAATATTTGACCTTTTAGACCTGATTCTATCGAAATTACCCCTCTATTCTGATGATTGGTCATGGCATCAAGTTCCTAAAAAATGCTAGACTACCGCACCTGATAAATCTCTCATATTTCATGTGACGAGATTTTTAATAGGATGTTGCGATTTTGGTGTTTTAAACAACATCAAAACCGGACACTGATGTCGTGTCTAAAAGTTACGCAATCAAAAGAATCTTTTTCCCGATAAAAGTAGTGCAAGTGCGTATGATTACAATAAAGAAGGGCTTGGATCTTCCTATCGCAGGAACTCCATCCCAGGTGATTAATGATGGTAAGACCATCAAAAAAGTCGCCTTGCTTGGCGAAGAGTACGTTGGCATGCGTCCTACCATGCATGTCCGCGTTGGTGATGAAGTGAAAAAAGCGCAAATTCTTTTTGAAGACAAGAAGAACCCTAGCGTGAAATTTACTGCACCAGCAGCCGGTAAAGTGATCGAAGTTAACCGTGGCGCTAAACGTGTCCTTCAATCTGTAGTGATTGAAGTGGCAGGTGAAGAGCAGGTGACATTCGATAAGTTCGAAGCCGCTCAACTATCTGGTCTAGATCGCGAAGTGATCAAGACTCAACTGGTTGAATCTGGCCTTTGGACCGCTTTACGTACTCGTCCGTTTAGCAAGGTTCCAGCAATCGAGTCTGCTACTAAGGCTATTTTCGTAACTGCAATGGATACTAATCCTCTTGCAGCTAAGCCTGAGTTGATCATTAACGAACAACAAGAAGCATTCATTGCCGGTCTAGACATTCTTTCAGCCCTGACAGAAGGCAAGGTTTACGTATGTAAATCTGGCACTAGCTTGCCACGCTCTTCTCAGTCTAACGTAGAAGAACACGTCTTCGATGGCCCTCACCCAGCAGGTCTTGCTGGCACCCACATGCATTTCCTATACCCAGTAAATGCAGAAAACGTGGCTTGGAGCATCAACTACCAAGACGTTATCGCGTTCGGTAAGCTGTTCCTAACAGGTGAGCTATACACAGACCGTGTTATCTCTCTAGCGGGTCCAGTGGTGAATAACCCACGTCTGGTTCGTACCGTAATGGGTGCTAGCCTTGACGACCTAACAGATAGCGAACTGATGCCTGGCGAAGTTCGTGTGATCTCTGGCTCAGTACTAACTGGTACTCACGCTACAGGTCCACACGCGTACCTTGGCCGTTACCATCAGCAGGTTTCTGTATTACGCGAAGGCCGTGAAAAAGAACTGCTCGGCTGGGCTATGCCTGGTAAGAACAAGTTCTCAGTAACTCGCTCATTCCTTGGTCACCTATTCAAAGGTCAGTTGTTCAACATGACAACATCGACTAATGGTAGTGACCGTTCAATGGTTCCAATCGGCAGCTACGAACGCGTAATGCCATTAGATATGGAACCTACTTTGCTACTTCGCGATCTATGCGCGGGCGATAGTGACAGTGCTCAAGCACTGGGCGCTCTAGAGCTAGACGAAGAAGATTTGGCATTGTGTACCTTTGTTTGTCCTGGTAAGTACGAGTACGGTCAACTACTTCGTGAATGCCTAGATAAGATCGAGAAGGAAGGGTAATTTCCATGGCTCTTAAAAAGTTTCTTGAAGACATCGAGCATCACTTTGAGCCTGGTGGTAAACATGAAAAATGGTTTGCCCTGTACGAAGCTGTAGCGACAGTTTTCTACACGCCAGGTCTAGTAACAAAGAAAAGCTCACACGTTCGTGATAGCGTTGACCTAAAACGTATCATGATCATGGTTTGGTTTGCGGTATTCCCAGCAATGTTCTGGGGTATGTACAACGCAGGTGGCCAAGCTATTGCAGCTCTAAACCACATGTACGCTGGTGATCAACTAGCGACAGTTATCGCAGGTAACTGGCACTACTGGCTGACTGAAATGCTAGGCGGATCGATTTCTGCTGATGCAGGCGTCGGCAGTAAGATGCTACTAGGTGCGACGTACTTCCTACCAATCTACGCAACAGTATTCCTTGTTGGTGGTTTCTGGGAAGTGCTTTTCTGTATGGTGCGTAAGCACGAAGTTAACGAAGGTTTCTTTGTAACTTCTATTCTGTTCGCACTTATCGTTCCACCAACGCTACCTCTATGGCAAGCGGCACTAGGTATCACATTTGGTGTTGTTGTTGCTAAAGAGATCTTCGGTGGTACAGGTCGCAACTTCCTTAACCCTGCACTTGCAGGTCGTGCTTTCCTATTCTTTGCTTACCCAGCGCAAATCTCGGGTGACGTAGTTTGGACTGCAGCTGACGGCTTCTCTGGTGCAACTGCTCTTAGCCAATGGGCTCACGGCGGTAGCGGCGCGTTGATCAACAACATCACTGGCGCTCCTATCACTTGGATGGATGCTTTCATCGGCAACATCCCTGGTTCAATTGGTGAAGTATCGACTCTTGCTCTAATGATCGGTGCAGCGATGATCGTTTACATGCGAATCGCTTCATGGCGCATCATTGCGGGTGTAATGATCGGTATGATTGCAGTATCGACACTGTTTAACGTGGTCGGTTCTGACACCAACCCAATGTTCAACATGCCATGGCACTGGCACCTAGTTCTAGGTGGTTTTGCATTCGGTATGTTCTTCATGGCTACAGACCCAGTATCAGCTTCATTTACTAACAAAGGTAAATGGTGGTACGGCATCCTAATCGGTGCAATGTGTGTGATGATCCGTGTAGTTAACCCAGCGTACCCAGAAGGTATGATGCTGGCGATTCTATTCGCGAACCTATTCGCACCTCTGTTCGACCATGTAGTAATTGAGAAGAACATCAAGCGGAGACTAGCACGCTATGGCAAGTAATAACGACAGCATTAAAAAGACGCTGGGTGTTGTTATCGGGTTGAGCCTTGTTTGTTCAATCATCGTATCAACAGCAGCAGTAGGTCTGCGTGATAAGCAAAAAGCTAACGCTGTCCTAGATAAACAATCAAAGATTGTTGAAGTTGCTGGCATTGAAGCAAATGGTAAGAAAGTACCTGAGCTATATGCTGAATACATCGAGCCTCGCTTGGTTGATTTCGCAACAGGCGAATTCGTTGAAGAAGCGGCTGATGGTTCTAAAGCAGCTAACTACGATCAACGTAAAGCAGCGAAAGACAACGCGACGTCTATTAAGCTTACAGCTGAGCAAGACAAAGCTAAGATCATTCGTCGTGCTAACACGGGTATCGTATACCTAGTGAAAAACGGTGATGACGTTTCTAAAGTTATCATCCCAGTTCACGGTAACGGTCTATGGTCGATGATGTACGCATTCGTTGCAGTTGAAACTGACGGTAACACTGTGTCTGGTATCACTTACTACGAGCAAGGTGAAACTCCTGGACTTGGTGGTGAAGTTGAGAACCCATCATGGCGTGCTCAATGGGTTGGTAAGAAACTGTTCGACGAAAACCACAAACCAGCAATCAAGGTTGTTAAAGGTGGTGCGCCAGCAGGTTCTGAACACGGCGTTGATGGCCTATCTGGTGCGACACTAACTGGTAACGGTGTTCAAGGTACATTCGACTTCTGGTTAGGTGACATGGGCTTTGGTCCTTTCCTAGCAAAAGTTCGTGACGGAGGTCTGAACTAATGTCTAGCGCACAAAACATTAAAAAGAGCATTATGGCGCCGGTGTTGGATAACAACCCGATCGCGCTACAAGTTCTTGGTGTATGTTCTGCTCTTGCAGTAACAACTAAACTAGAAACGGCGTTTGTAATGACACTAGCGGTAACATTCGTAACTGCTCTGTCTAACTTCTCTGTTTCTCTGATCCGTAACCACATTCCTAACAGTGTGCGTATCATCGTTCAAATGGCGATCATCGCATCTCTAGTAATCGTGGTAGACCAGGTGCTAAAAGCTTACCTATACGATATCTCTAAACAGCTATCAGTATTCGTTGGCCTGATCATCACAAACTGTATTGTAATGGGTCGTGCTGAAGCATTCGCAATGAAGTCTGCGCCAGTACCTTCTCTAATCGACGGTATTGGTAACGGTCTAGGTTACGGTTTCGTTCTTATCACTGTTGGTTTCTTCCGTGAGCTATTCGGCTCAGGCAAACTATTTGGTATGGAAGTACTACCTCTAGTGAGCAACGGTGGTTGGTACCAGCCTAACGGTCTAATGCTACTAGCACCATCTGCATTCTTCCTAATCGGCTTCCTGATCTGGGTAATCCGTGTGTTTAAACCAGAACAAGTAGAAGCGAAGGAGTAAGGGCGTCATGGAACATTACATCAGTCTGTTAGTTAAATCGATTTTCATCGAGAACATGGCACTGTCTTTCTTCCTAGGTATGTGTACTTTCCTTGCCGTATCTAAGAAAGTTAAGACCTCTTTCGGTCTAGGTGTTGCAGTTGTGGTAGTTTTGACTATCGCTGTTCCTGTGAACAACCTAGTTTACAACCTAGTTCTGAAAGAAAATGCGTTAGTTGAGGGCGTGGACCTTAGCTTCCTAAACTTCATCACCTTTATCGGTGTAATTGCAGCACTTGTACAGATCCTAGAGATGGTTCTTGACCGTTTCTTCCCACCTTTGTACAACGCGCTAGGCATCTTCCTACCGTTGATCACAGTAAACTGTGCGATCTTCGGTGGTGTATCTTTCATGGTACAACGTGACTACAACTTTGCTGAATCTGTTGTTTACGGTTTCGGTTCTGGTGTGGGTTGGATGCTAGCAATCGTTGCTCTTGCAGGTATCCGTGAGAAGATGAAGTACTCTGACGTACCTCCAGGTCTACGTGGTCTTGGCATCACATTCATCACTGTAGGTCTTATGGCGTTAGGCTTTATGTCTTTCTCTGGTGTTCAACTGTAAGTCGGGTAAACCGCAACAATTAAGGAATAGTCAATGGACATTATTCTTGGTGTAGTGATGTTTACTCTGATCGTACTTGCGCTAGTACTAGTGATTCTTTTCGCTAAGTCTAAGCTTGTACCAACAGGTGACATTACAATTTCTGTGAACGGTGACGCTGATAAAGCGATCGTTACACAACCAGGTGGTAAGCTACTGAGTGCTCTAGCTGGTGCTGGCGTATTCGTATCTTCTGCTTGTGGTGGCGGTGGCTCTTGTGGTCAGTGTCGCGTAAAAGTTAAATCTGGCGGTGGCGACATCCTACCAACTGAGCTTGATCACATCACTAAAGGTGAAGCTCGTGAAGGTGAGCGTCTAGCGTGTCAGGTGGCAGTGAAAACTGACATGGACATCGAACTACCAGAAGAAATCTTCGGCGTTAAGAAGTGGGAATGTACGGTTATCTCTAACGATAACAAAGCGACATTCATCAAAGAGCTTAAGCTCCAAATTCCAGATGGCGAATCAGTACCTTTCCGTGCTGGTGGTTACATCCAGATTGAAGCGCCAGCTCACCACGTTAAATACGCGGACTACGATATTCCTCAGGAATACCGTGAGGACTGGGAGAAGTTCAATCTTTTCCGTTACGAGTCTAAAGTTAATGAAGAAACAATTCGTGCATACTCAATGGCTAACTACCCTGAAGAGCACGGTATCATCATGCTTAACGTTCGTATCGCAACTCCGCCGCCGAACAACCCAGACGTACCACCGGGCATCATGTCTTCGTACATCTGGTCTTTGAAAGAAGGCGACAAGTGTACTATCTCTGGCCCATTTGGTGAGTTCTTCGCGAAAGACACTGACGCAGAAATGGTATTCATTGGTGGTGGTGCAGGTATGGCTCCAATGCGTTCTCATATCTTCGACCAGCTAAAACGTCTGCACTCTAAGCGCAAGATGTCATTCTGGTACGGTGCACGTTCTAAACGTGAAATGTTCTACGTTGAAGACTTCGATGGCCTAGCGGCTGAGAACGACAACTTCGTATGGCACTGTGCACTGTCAGATCCACTTCCAGAAGATAACTGGGATGGTTACACAGGCTTTATTCACAACGTTCTTTACGAGAACTACTTACGTGATCACGAAGCTCCAGAAGACTGTGAGTACTACATGTGTGGTCCACCTATGATGAACGCGGCTGTTATCGGCATGCTGAAAGACCTAGGTGTAGAGGATGAGAACATCCTACTAGATGACTTCGGTGGTTAATCCCTCCAAGTGATTGTATTTGTGGCTAGCTCTCTAAGGGCTAGCCATTATTTTTTCTGGAATACAAAACCATATTCAACAGTTGCTATAGGAAATTGGATTGACGGACATGGTCCTATTTCCCATATCAATTCAACAACAATGGGAGTAAACAAGTGAAAAAGTGGCTTGTTGCATTCGCTTCTCTATTGATTTTGGCTGGTTGTGAACAGCCTGCTGATCAAATTCATCTAAGCGGTCCTACAATGGGGACTTCTTACAATATTAAATACATTGAGCAAGATGGCATTCCGACGCCGAAGGCTCTGCAAACGGAAATCGATCGCCTGCTTGAAGAAGTCAACGATCAAATGTCGACTTACCGTGAAGACTCAGAGCTGAGTCGTTTTAACCAGCATCAAACAAGTGAGCCTTTCGAAGTGTCAGCGCAAACGGCAACCGTAGTAAAAGAAGCGGTTCGTCTCAATGGCCTAACTTTAGGTGCGCTCGATGTAACGGTTGGTCCTCTGGTTAACCTTTGGGGCTTTGGCCCAGAAGCTCGCCCTGACGTAGTGCCTTCTGATGAAGAGTTAGCGGCTCGTAAGGCAAACACTGGGATTCACCACCTGACCGTTGATGGCAATAAACTGTCAAAGGACATTCCTAATTTGTATGTTGATCTGTCAACGATTGCAAAAGGTTGGGGGGTTGATGTGGTTGCTGATTACCTACAATCGGTAGGGATCAAAAACTACATGGTCGAAGTTGGTGGCGAAATGCGTTTGAAAGGTATCAACCGAGAAGGTGTGCCATGGCGAATCGCAATTGAGAAACCAACGGTTGATGAGCGATCTATTCAAGAGATCATCGAACCAGGTGACATGGCAATTGCAACAAGTGGTGACTACCGTAATTACTTTGAGAGCAATGGTGTGCGATACTCTCACATTATCAATCCGCAAACAGGCAAACCAATCCATCATAAAGTGGTGTCTGTGACAGTATTGGATAAATCGTCGATGACTGCTGACGGTCTAGCAACGGGTCTTATGGTGCTAGGCGAAGAAAAAGGCATGGAAATCGCGAACGAAAATAACATTCCTGTTTTCATGATTGTGAAAACGGAAGATGGTTTTAAAGAGCTGGCTTCGGAAGCATACAAGCCATTCATGAACAAATAACATCAGAAGTGAGCATGTTCTTATGAGTACATTTCTAATTACATTTGCAGTGTTTGTTGCGGTGATCGCAGCGATGGCCGTTGGCTACATCTTCCAGAAGAAAGTAGTGAAAGGCAGCTGTGGTGGTCTTGGCGCAGTCGGCATAGAGAAAGTATGTAACTGCCCAGAGCCATGTGACGCGCGCAAGAAGCGTGAAGCTCGCGAAGCTGCTCGTGCTGAAAAGCTAGCTGCGTGGGAAAAAGACCGTATCGCGTAACGCGCAAGCATAGAGTGCTTATCATTTTTCTATAACCCAGCTTCGGCTGGGTTATTTTTTGCGTGTATCAAAGCGCCGTGCTTTCTACATAGAGAGTGAAATATTAGTACTTTCACGGGCGCATAATTGGGTGAGGTATATACTCAAGTAGAGGTTCATTCGAGTCGGGGGACACAATGGAATTACATCAACATGGCATGGCTGATCTTTTCAATCAGCTCGGGTTAGGGAGCTCTTCCAAAGAAATTAAAGATTTCGTCAATACGCATCGACATAAACGTGAATCAGCACCTTTACACGAAGCGAGTTTCTGGACACATTCTCAGGCTGCATTTTTAAAACAAGCTATTGAAGAAGATGCTGATTGGGCTGAGCTTGTGGATCAGCTCGATGTAATGTTGCGTGATTGAACCGCGATAAAAAAAGATAATTCAACCCTTTAGAAACTTGGCAATATGTTCTTTGAGCGGTGGTTTTAATCTTTCATTTTCTTGCTTCGTTAATTGAATTATACTGTATTTTTAACCAGTATTTTGTCGGGTATGTCAGAGCGAATCAGAAAGATTATTCATGTCGATATGGATTGTTTAAGTATGCTGCCGTCGAGATGCGAGATAACCCAAATTATCGAGATATAGCGCTTGCGGTTGGCGGGCATGAAAAACAGCGCGGCGTCATTAGCACGTGTAACTACGAAGCACGCAAGTTTGGCGTACGTAGTGCCATGCCTACCGCTCGTGCGTTGCAGCTTTGCCCGCATTTGCTCGTTGTTCCCGGTCGAATGCATATCTACAAACAAGTCTCACTGCAAATTCGAGCTATCTTCGAACGTTATACTTCCTTAATTGAACCTCTTTCTCTTGATGAGGCCTACCTAGATGTTACCGATGCGACAGCTTGCAGGGGCTCAGCAACCCTGATTGCGGAGTCTATCCGTAATGATATTCGAAACGAGTTGGGCCTGACGGCATCAGCTGGAATCGCGCCGATTAAGTTTCTCGCTAAAGTTGCTTCGGATATGAACAAACCCAATGGACAGTTTGTTATTCCTCCTGAGAAAGTTCAAGAAGTGGTCGATAAGCTACCACTAGAAAAAATCCCTGGAGTTGGTAAGGTCAGTCTAGAAAAGTTACATCAAGCGGGCTTTTATCTGTGTGAAGACATTAAAAATAGCGACTATCGAGAACTGTTACGCCAATTCGGTCGCCAAGGCGCATCATTGTGGAAACGCAGTCACGGTATCGATGATCGAGAAGTTGTGGTCGAGCGTGAGAGAAAGTCGGTTGGTGTTGAGCGAACGTTTAGCCAAAACATCTCTACTTATGATGAGTGCTGGCAAGTGATCGAAGAGAAACTTTACCCTGAACTGGAAAAGCGACTGGAGCGTGCCAGTCCAGATAAATCGATCATTAAGCAAGGCATTAAGGTAAAGTTCGCGGACTTCCAGCTCACTACCATTGAACACATTCATCCTCAGTTAGAACTTGAGGACTTTAAGTTGCTGCTAAAAGACATTCTAAAGCGTCAAAATGGTCGTGAAATTCGCCTCTTAGGCTTGAGCGTTATGCTCAAGCCAGAAGAGCAAGCTCGCCAACTCAGCTTCTTTTAATCTATTCCCGCACACTTTCAACTAATTGTAGTACCTGTTCGAAGGACACATTAGCCAATGCACCATACCCAGATAGCTTTGAGGCTTTAAGTTGGCTGATCAACGGCGTGCTGATGCCACATAAGAATCGGGCGATGGCTTCGTTACTGATTGCAGAAGGGGAAAGTTGGACAAACTCTGCAATCCAAGCGGAGGCGACTGCTGGTTCAGGTTGGTCGTAAATCCGAGGTGGGAACGCCGCTCTCTGTCCTCGACACACAGAACAATGACCGCAGTGAGCAGGGGCATTGTGGTCGGCAAAGTAACTGGCTAATTGATGACTTAAACAATCTGACGATTGGAACAATCTCAACATGGCGTGAATTCGGTCGATGTCTTTGCGCTCTTTAGACTGGAACAGCTCGTACAGATGCTGCGTGATGTCTTCGATATTCTGTGTCTCAGGTAAGACGGAATACACATCGGTTAGCTGCTTGCTTTCCAGTTCAACCCAACCATTCTGATGAAAGTAATCCAGTGCAGCGACCACGCGGCTACGCTCCGAGTGATAGTGCATCCAAAGAGCATCGAGATCGACTTGGCACCATACTTTCGCTTTGGTTGAACAAGTGAAAATGGCTTCTACAAACTCGCGTCGTTCTCCTTGGAATTGGTTAACGATAAATTGCTGATCTTGTAGGAATTTGAATCGATATTCGGCAAAGTAGCTAAACTTAGCTTCGATCACTTTCGCAAGCTCTAAATACACCAACAGCGTCTTGAGTGGTAACTGGCGGATATTGCTCTCGCGAGACAACCGTAGTGGCACGACTTCCCACTGAGGTTGGTGCTCTTTGATTTGACCCAATACATAACTAATCGAAGAGCGCTCAGGCGTGTCGCCAAACACAAAGTTTTCTAATACAGTTAGCCCAGAAGTATTGCCAAGCAGAATGCATTCAGAGCGTTGCCCGTCTCGTCCTGCTCGACCTATTTCCTGGGCATAGTTTTCAATGGATTTAGGCAGATCAAAGTGAATTACTCGGCGAATATCGGATTTGTCGACACCCATCCCAAAGGCAATCGTGGCCACAATGCAGTCAATTTGGCCCGCCATAAATTGCTGTTGTATTTGCTCACGAACTTCACTTTTCATTCCCGCGTGATACGCATGAGCGTTAACGCCAATGTGGATCAATGACTTAGCCACTTGCTCTGCAGTTTGCTGTTGCGTTACGTAAACGATGGTTGGCAGTTTAGGGGCTGCGGCGACAATCGTGTTGAGTTGCGTTTGCTTTTCGGACTCTTCGCAAGGGATGACTGAAATATCGAGGTTCGAACGGTAAAAGCCAGTTACAGTAATGTGGTCACTCGCAATATCGAATTTATTTTTCATGTCCTCAATAACGGCAGGTGTTGCTGTGGCGGTCAGCAACAAGGTTTGGGGAATATTCAGTTCTCGCTGATATTGCGGCAACTTGAGGTAATCCGGACGGAAGTTATGCCCCCACTCAGAGATACAGTGCGCTTCATCGACCACCATCAAAGAGATTGGCACCTGACGAATGAACTCGCGAAAGCGCTCGTTTTTGAGGCGTTCGACAGAAATCATCAGAATTTTGATTTCACCGTTTTTGACTCCAACCATTACGCGTTGCGCTTCTTCTCTGCTTTGGCTGCTATCAATAGAAGCGGCGGCGATCCCTTTGCTTTGCAAAAAGCTCAGCTGATCTTTCATTAGTGCCAGTAATGGCGAGATCACTAAAGTGAGGTTTGGCAGCATGGTGGCGGGGAGTTGATAACAAAGAGATTTGCCCGAGCCCGTTGGAAATATTGCTGCTGCAGAGTAACCATTCATGACCGATTCAATAACGGGTTGTTGGCCTTGGCGTAATGAGTCAAAACCAAACACGGATTGAAGCGTTTGTAGTAACTGGGTACTTTGCATGTTAGGGAAACCTTTCTTCGGTGATAGACTAGGGTACATTAACATATCCTGCTTACTGAGCGCGCCTTCAAAAAGTATGAACAAAGCTGAGTTAATCCAAATCATCATTCATCAATTGGAAGAAAAACTTCGAATTGCACACGCTTCCACCCAAAGAGCCATTGATGCCGCAACGGACGAAGAAACAGTGCCCGAGCATAAGTACGACACGCTTGCATTAGAGGCTTCCTATCTTGCTCACGGCCAAGCAATGCGAGTACAAGAGAGTGAGGACGAATTGCGTCAGTATCGCTCAATGGTTATTCGCGACTTTACGGATGCGCCAATAGGTGTAGGAGCGTATGTGGTTCTCGTCGATGAGAATAATATCGAAAAACGCTTTTTCATCGGTCCGTGCTCTGGTGGACTAACGGTGGCTTGGCAAGATCAGGAAGTCTTTGTCTTAACAGCGAAATCACCATTAGGACGAGCGTTACTTGGCAAAGAGGAAGGCGAAGAGTTTGAGATGAAAATTGGCGATAAAACAACTTGTTACGAAGTCGTGACGGTGTCCTGACATCAAATGTATAACTGAGTGTTATGTTTAACAGAAGTTATTTTGAAGATAAGAGAATGACATGAAGAAACTTTTTACACTTTCATTGCTGATGGTTAGTGCAACAGGCTATGCAGCGCAATGTCGTGTGGACATCCATAATGAAGTTCGTATGGATGGACAGAGTTTGGAAATTCGCCAGACTTCTGGTGATAAAGCCGTCGTGGACGAAGACAACAACTTGTTCATCAAAGGTGAGTTGATTGAACTCGATGCGGAGCAGAAAGCCGCGATTGAAGCATATCGCGAAAAAATGAATGCCTATATCCCTCAAGCTAAGCAGCTAGCGAGTGATGGCTTGGAACTCGCCAATGACATCATTGATGATGTGGCAGCGAGTTTGGATGCGCCGGGCGCGTTTGATAACGTAAAAGTTGCAGTTAAAGACTTCTTTGCTGATGTGCAATCTCGTTATTACAAAGATGGTGATTTTATTTTGCCTGCAGACAGCTTTGAATCGATGACGCAGGGCTGGACGAAAGATTTTGAAAAAGCGCAGGAGATTTTTAATAAAGAGTTTCTGGCTAGCGCGTTCGATGCTTTATCGAAAAAAATGAAAGAAGAGGGTGGTTTAAACCTAACAGCACTCTCTGAAAGCATGGCAGAATTAAGTGCGAAAGTTGAGCAGCGTCTGGCTGAACATTCGAAAGAGGTGGAGCAACAAGCGGAAGACTTATGTGAATCTCTGGACAATATGGCAGGGCAAGAAGACGATTTGTTGAAGAAAATTCCTGAGTTGAAAGACTATCGAGTCTTTACCATTTGATGAATCGCTTCGCGTAGAAACAACATCTAAAAATACAAAGAAAGAGAGCGCCGTTTGGCACTCTCTTTTCGTTTTAGTGGTTCCATCTTTTGGTCGAGTTGCGAGGGTTTGACCAAACGCACCTAACCGGCTTAAAGGCGCTTATTGCGCGTTCATCTGAGTTAACTTATCACCAACAGGTTTTGAGAAGTTAAAGCCATCATGCTGATCCCAGTTGATAGACCACGTCATTACGCCAGCATAATTCGGGTAGTTGAACGCTGGTTTAACGGTGCCACAGGATGTGCCTTTTGTTAAACAGTCTAGCGCACTAAGAATATTTTGTGTCGGAGCCTGACCTGAGTTTGCCGAGCTTGGGCCTGAAGGTAAACCGATCGCGACTTGATCATCACGCAATGGCGCAAACTGAGTGCCGTCGGCTAGTTCAAAACCTTCGATGAGCATCTTAGATTGAGCGACCATCATATCAACAGAGCCTTCTGGTGCAGAACCTGGTAGGTACGGGTTTGGTAGACCGCCGTTGTTGTATAGCTGAACATGAAGCAAGTCGAGCGTGCTGCGAGTATCGTTGATCACGGGAATGTACGCTCCCCAAATTCCGCTGTAAGCGACGTAACCGCCTTGAACATAAGGGTGTTCAGGAGCCATGGTTAGGTACATATCGCCACCCATGTTTTGCTCAATTTGCAGCAAAGCACGACCAAGACGAGCTTGAATTTGTGAACCGTGTACTAGGTTAGATCCACTCTCTAAATCCACATCGAGACCATCAAAGCCCCATTCAGCGATAAGGCCAGTTAGACTAGAAACAAAGTTCGCTTCGTCTTGGTCAGTGTTTAGAGTGATAGTGCCTTCAGCACCTCCAAGAGATAGAACGAACTTCTTACCTTTCGCCTGCAATGCTGCCATATCTTGTTTGAATTGCGTTGGGTCGAGTGCAGGACAATCACTGTAAATATCGCCAGAATACAGGTTGAAGTGCACTGTGCCATCGCTGTTTCGGTCGTTTTCAGCAAAGGCAATATCAATCACATCCCAAGCATCAGCCATGTCTGCCAGTCTGATTGGGCAACCCGCACCGTTCACGAAGTTGTGCCAGTAACCAATCAGTTTATGACGTTTTTCTGTCTGCTCTACAACTGTCACCGCTGCTGCGTCAGATAATGCGGTGCTTCCGGC
The DNA here is from genome assembly GCF_054850435.1 of Vibrio sp. RC2502. Lineage (NCBI taxonomy): Bacteria > Pseudomonadati > Pseudomonadota > Gammaproteobacteria > Vibrionales > Vibrionaceae > Vibrio > Vibrio sp. RC2502. The sequence goes on along the minus strand of NZ_CM141453.1, from coordinate 2,472,896 downwards.
AAGATCGACGGCTTGAGCGCTTACGGTAAACTGTCCGATTGCGGCTGGTGTCCAGTTCGCAGAGTAAGGTGCAGTCGTATCTGTGGCGACAACGGCGCCGTTGACCATAAAGTCAACTTGCTTAATGCCTGAAGTTAAAGACGTTGCATCGGCGCTTAATGCGAGATTTTTGCCTAAGCCAACCGTTTGACCTGCGCTAGGCGAAGTAAGAGAAATGACTAAATCTTTATCACTGACATTTATGTTCACAACAGATTCTGACGTATTGTTGTCGTTATCGGTTGCGACGGCTTTAAGCTGGTTAGCGCCAATAAGTGTGGCGTTCCAAGTTACGGAATATGGCGCTTGAGTAACGACACCTAAGCGAGCGTTATTCGCGTAAAACTCCACTTGCGTAACCGTGCCATCTGAGTCGCTTGCGTTGGCTGTGATTTCGTTGTTGCTGCCTGCGAGCACGACTTGCCCATCAGTTGGGGCGGTAATGGTAACTTGAGGTGGTGTTGAGCACGCTCCTAGGCCAGTCCAAGCATCTTTCCAGTACAGGCCTTCACCTGGCTCGTAGGCCCATGTTGCATCGGACGAACACCAACCTGCAACGTCACAACGATATTTTTGGTTAAGATTAGAAACCAGAGTACCTACTTCATAACGCGTGCCAGCAACGTAAGGTAGAGCATCAGCACACCCACCATTGCCTGTTTCTGAATTCGTGACGACAAGCGCCACTTCTTGACTCATGGTAGAGAGATTAGAGTCATCTGTCGCTTGAGCTTTAAATGAGTACGTGCCAACACTCGCTGTCCATTGGTATTCGTAAGGTGCACTGGTATCAATGGCGACAGATTGGTTGTTAACGAAGAACTCAACTTGAGTAACTACGCCATCAAAGTCATCAGCTTGAGCAGTGACGGTTAGGTTATCCCCCACACTCAGTGTTTCCGTACCTGTTGGGCTAGTGAGAGTAATGCTAGGTGGCGGCAGCTCTACTTGAGGCTGAACGACGATAGCAACCGTTGTGGAGGTTACAGCGCCTTCATTGTCTGTCGCAATCGCGGTGAGTTGAGAAACGCCTTGGGCTGCGGTCCAAGAAGCCTCAAATGGCGCTTGGGTGACGATAGCAACGGTTTGGTCACCCGCTAAAAACTCCACTTGTGTGACCTGTCCGTCCTCGTCGGACGCATTGGCTAACAGAGTAATGGCGCTGCCTTCAGGAATTTGCGCGTTGTTCGTTGGAGAAGAGAAGGACACCGTTGGCGACAGATTACTGTTTCCTCCATCACATTGACCTAATGCCTTCCACGCTTCCCATGAGCCTGAGTTGGTGACGGGGTCGTTACCTTGTGTCCAATAAGCGGCCTCATAGGCGGCGCCTTGAGTTTTCACTTGAGTGCCTGAGGTGTAGATCGCTGTGCTATCCCAATCAGGCAGGCTTTGACAGTTGTAGGCTTGAGCTTGATAGCTAACACTGAGTGCAGCGACCACCGCTCCGTGAAGTAGAGTGACCTTCATTTTCCTCTCCTTGAGTCATGGATATAAATGAGAACAGAGTAATAACTAGCTGATAAATAGATATAAGGGGGAAAAAGCGAAGCACAATATTCTGCTTTTCGACACAATATCACGAGGAACTATTCGCCTCTTACAGTCGAGCTCATTATTTTTCGGCTCACTTCACGATGAATGAATCAGTGGTTTTTGCGTGGTGATACAGTCGATTTGATAGCAAATAACGGTCTGATAGCGGCATGATGAATATGAGATGTATGTAAAAATTTACAAACTGAATGTCTGTCATTTGTATCGTTTGTCGAGTATTTGACCTGCTTGCTCTTGTTGATTAGTTAATATTGCTATAGTGTACTAGTTAGCTAGTTCATTGATATTTTGTGTGAGTGGTATGACACAACAAACTTCTTCTCAGCCTCGCGAGCATTTTGGCTCTCGTCTCGGATTCATCTTAGCAGCCGCCGGCGCTGCGGTTGGTCTGGGTAATATTTGGGGCTTCCCAACACAAGCAGCAAGTAATGGTGGTGGAGCCTTCTTGCTGGTTTACTTAGTGATGATTCTGATCGTTGCTTTTCCTATGCTGGTGGTTGAAATGGCGATTGGTCGTCATGGTCAAGCCAACCCAGTAGATAGCATGCGTGCATTAACCAACCACCCGACAGGCAAAAAGCTTGGCGGTATTGTGGGCTGGATTGGTTTGAGTGTACCAAGTGCAGTCTTAGCGTTTTATTCCATTGTTGGCGGTTGGTTGATCTGCTTTTTGCTAGGTGCGGTTACCGACATCATGGGAATGGAAGCGGCGACTCAATGGTTAAAAGGTTTTAGTGTAGAGCGCAACTTGTTCGGTACGATTACATTTTATGTACTTACCATTTTGATCGTGCAAGGTGGCGTTAAACAAGGCATTGAGAAATGGTCAACACGTCTAATGCCTGCGTTGTTCGTGTTATTCGGTTTGCTGTTTGTTTACATCATGACTCAAAACGGCGCGATGGAAGGTCTGAAGCATTACTTGGTGCCTGATTTCGAGAAAGTATGGGACCGTAAACTAATTCTTGCTGCAATGGGGCAGGGCTTCTTCTCACTGACGATTGGTGGTTGTTCAATGCTGATCTACGGCTCTTACTTGAGCAAGAAAGAGAACCTTCCCAAGATGGCAATGAATGTGACCTTGGTCGATACGGCTGTTGCCTTTATTGCAGGGCTAGTGGTGATGCCAGCGATGTTTGTTGCGATGCAAAAAGGTGTCCAAATCTACGCTGAAGACGGTTCTCTATTGAGCTCAGACACCTTGGTATTTACCGTATTGCCACTGATGTTTGATAGCTTAGGTTTACTTGGCCAACTGTTCTCAATCGTGTTTTTCTTATTGCTGACGATTGCGGCGCTGACGTCTTCCATCTCAATGTTAGAGTGTCCGGTGGCGTTAGTGAGTGAACGTTTCAATACTAAGCGCAGTGCGACTAGCTGGGTGCTAGGTGGTCTTATTGCTCTGTTCAGCGTAGTGATTGTGTACAACTTTGGCGCGTTGTTTGGCATGGTTGCAACGGTTGCAACTCAGTATTTACAGCCAACGGCGGCACTACTGTTCTGCTTGTTTGGTGGTTGGGTATGGAATCGTAACTCTAAAATTAAAGAGCTTGAGCAGGGTTGCCCTGAATTCACACAAGGCTGGTTTGGTAAATTGTGGCCTGCGTATGTGAAGTTTGTGTGCCCTGTATTAGTTGCGACGGTGATCTGGGCATCATTCGGTTAACAAGCAAAGATACAGCTTAAACGAAAAGGGCTTGATGTATTCATCAAGCCCTTTTCATTATTGTCGTTGGGGTTGCCGTCGTGATTAACGGAACTGACCTGCTTCGGGTAAAAAATCAAACCCTGCCGTAGCCAATTTTGCTTCAAGTGCCGCGCGGTTTATATCAAAAAAAGCAACCAGCTTATCCAGATCACCGCCGAAGTCGTCACGTAGCTTCATGTTGACGATACTCATCAGCATGACTGGGTCCATCGATTCAAAGTTCGCTAAGTTCATTACTTGTCCTCAAAATCTGAAATCAGTAGGTTTGCAGCCGCAAACGCCGCTTTCTCACGTACTTCTTTTGGCAAAGATTCATCCGCCGCAACATCGTTTAGCGCTTTCACTGCACAAGAAATTGCTTGAGGGATGTAGGCTTGATCGCCGCTACCAATTTGAGCATAAAGCTCACGAACTAATTCACAACAGCCGTATACTTGCATGTTTTCTTTCCACTAAATGATAACTTATCTCAATATACACATAGCGGATTTGAAACTCAAAGCTGAGAGTTGTTTTGGCTCAAGTTGAGGTGCATCTTGGACAAGCTTTAATCACTGCATCTGCGATTCTAATTGATACGTCACTTCCGGAGAAAGCTGAAGCTGCTTAGCCAGTTCTTGTAAGTAAGCTTTTTCCATGAAGTTTTGTTCATCGGCAACAATGAGTGACGCTAAATAGATCTCAGAAGCTTGCTGTGGTGTCGACGCTTGGCTTGCGATTTCTACTGGATCAAGTGGCTTATGCAACTCTTGCTGAACCAACTGACGAACGTGTTCATCTGCCCCCATTTCTGTAAGGGCTTGTTCAATTCGGGCCATTTCCACATCATCGACATGACCATCGGCTTTAGCTGCACCAATCATGGCTTTTAAAATTAATGCGCTGTGTTTGCTATCTTGTGGATCGAAGGGTTCATGGACGCCTTGATCACTCTGCTTAGCTTGCCAATCGTTATACACTTTGTAGGCAAGTGCACCGAGTGCTGCCGCTCCACCGACTTTAAGCGCGCCAGAACCCATTTTCTTCGCCATCTTTTTGCTTTTCTTTGAGCCCATAAGCATGCCAATCAATCCACCACCGATGGCTCCTGCGCCGAGAGTTTTGAACTGGCTAGAGCTGGATGATGATTTGATGTTTTGAGTTTGCTTACCCAGGGCGTCAGCACCTTGTTTGAGTAAATCAGAGTTGAGCGCTTGGTTTAGAAGACTTTTTAAATCCATAACTGACCTCCTGTAAATGTTGAGATCAGTGTACAAACAACAAGCTGAACCAAAGATTAACGAAATGAATAGTAAAGAAATTAGGGGCAGTGTCATTTCTGAGGACAATAGAAAAGAGTTGACCGAAGCCAACCCTTTTATTTAATCGAAACCTTTTAGGCGTTTATTTAAGTTGAGATTTAACGTGCTCAACAATATCCGCCATCGCTACTGGAGTTTTCTCACCAGTACGACGGTTCTTGTACTCGAAGTTACCTTCATCCATGCTGCGATCGCCAATCACGATAGTGTGAGGGATACCGATCAATTCGATGTCAGAGAACATTACACCTGGGCGTTCTTTACGGTCATCAAATAGAACTTCAATGCCCATAGCAGTTAGTTCCGCGTATAGCTTCTCTGCTGCTTCTTTTACGCGCTCAGATTTGTGCATGTTCATTGGCACGATTGCTACTTGGAAAGGTGCAATTGCGTCTGGCCAAATGATGCCGTATTTGTCGTGGTTCTGTTCAATCGCAGAAGCAACAACACGCGATACACCGATGCCGTAACAACCCATCTCTAGGATTACGTTTTTACCGTCAGGGCCAAGAACGCTACAGTTCATTGCTTCTGAGTAAACGTTACCAAGTTGGAAGATATGACCAACTTCGATACCACGTTTCAGCATTAGCGTACCTTTACCACATGGGCTTGGATCGCCTTCTACTACGTTACGTAGATCTTCTACTTGACCCAGTTCAACGTCACGACCCCAGTTAATACCGAAGTAGTGTTTACCGTCGATGTTTGCGCCGGCGCCAAAGTCGCTCATGACTGCTACGCTGCGGTCAACGATGAATGGCAGTTCAAGGCCGACAGGGCCAAGAGAACCAGGGCCAGCACCGATCAGTTCACGAATTTCTTCTTCTGATGCCATCTCTAGTGGGGAAGCCACTTGAGGTAGGTTTTCTGCTTTCACTTCGTTTAGCTCGTGGTCACCACGAACGATCAACGCAATGATTGGTGCATCGATTTCGTCAGACGCCTTAACAAATAGCGTTTTAACCGTCTTCTCGATAGGTAGACCGTGTTGCTCAACCAACTCCGCGATTGTTTTCGCGTTTGGAGTATCAACTAGTGTCATTTCTTGAGTTGGTTCTGCGCGTTCTACCGCAGGCGCTAACGCTTCTGCTTTTTCGATGTTCGCTGCGTAATCAGACTCAGTAGAGAATGCAATTAGGTCTTCGCCGCTGTCTGCAAGTACGTGGAACTCTTGAGAGCCACTACCACCGATAGCGCCTGAGTCCGCAAGTACTGGACGGTACTCAAGGCCCATACGGTCAAATGCTTTACAGTAAGCATCGTGCATTGCTTGGTAAGATTTCTCTAGACCTGCTTTGTCGATGTCGAAGCTGTATGCATCCATCATGCAGAATTCGCGTGCACGCATTACGCCGAAACGTGGACGACGCTCGTCACGGAATTTAGTTTGGATTTGGTACAGGTTTAGCGGAAGCTGTTTGTAAGAGCTCACTTCATTACGCACAAGGCTAGTGATCACTTCTTCAGCTGTTGGGCTAAGTACAAACGGACGAACATGACGGTCAGTAAAGCGAAGTAGCTCAGGACCCATCTTCTCGCTGCGGCCTGTCTCTTCCCATAGTTCAAACGGCTGAACAACGGGCATCAAAGTTTCGACTGCACCTGCATTGTCGATTTCTTGACGAACGATGTTTTCGACTTTACGCAGCACACGTAGACCAGTAGGCAGCCAGGTGTAAAGACCTGAAGCCAGCTTACGGATCATACCTGCACGTAGCATGAGCTGGTGGCTCACTACTTCTGCGTCGTTTGGAGTCTCCTTCAGAGTAGAAAGAAGATAATTACTGGTACGCATTAAATTTATCCGTTTATTAAAGTTAGTTACTCAAGCCAGAATGGACAGGAGTATGAAGGTCCCAAGAAGGGAAAATTGTTAGCCGTCTATAATATCAGCCAAATGGCTTTGTCAAAAGCTTTCAATCGCCGTAACTGTTATTAAGTTGCTATTCACGCTGAACTTAACGTTCAGATCGAACAAATTTACCGCATATTCCTTGGTATCCGGTTTGTTCTTCTTGTATGCAGGACGTGGATCCTGCGCCAGAACTTGTTCGATCACCGATTGTACATATTGAGTATCGGATCGCTTTGCTAGCATCGCCAATGCTTGAGACGAAAAGGTGACGTTCGATTTTTCAGGCTCCTCACCAGCGTAGCCGCCAATCGCTTCAGGAATGGCATCTGAGTAAGGAATATAAGGTTTGATGTCGACAATCGGTGTGCCATCGACCAAATCAACACTGCCAAGATCAATATATATTTGATCACCTTTCTTCGTGATGCCTTTCATTTCGACTGCCGACATTCCAATGCCATTTGGTCGAAAGGTAGAGCGTGAAGCAAACACGCCAATACGCTCATTTCCACCCAAACGAGGAGGCCGTACGGTTGGTTTCCATCCTGCCTCCAAATTTTGGTCAAACAGAAACAATAACCAGACGTGAGAGAACTGTTCTAATCCGCGCACCGCTTCTGGGCTATTTGCCTCGCCTAACAGTTTTACTCGCGCTTTAGCGGCTGGAATTAGGCGCGGTTGGCGAGGGACGGCAAACTTCTCTTTGTAAGGGGTTTCAATGATGCCAATCGGCTCAATCGAATACATAGCAAATTTCTTCAAGATTCATTTAAGTGAAAAAGTATCACAAATTTCTCTTGCATTTCTTATTGGGAATGATTATTAATTAAAATGTTATAACATAACAATTTAATTTGAAGGAAATTGAAATGAAACCAGGAATCCATCCTGACTATCGTCCAGTGGTGTTTCATGACACAAGTGTGGATGAATACTTTGTTGTCGGCTCAACATTGAAAACCGATCGCACCATTGAGTGGAAAGACGGAAAAACATACCCGTACTTCACATTGGATGTGTCGTCGTCTTCTCATCCGTTTTACACAGGTAAGCAACGAGTGGTTCAAGCGGAAGGGCGTATTGCGAACTTCAACCGTCGTTTTGGTCAATTTACTAGTGAGAAGGAATAAGTCATGAAAGTTGTGAAATCACTTAAAAGCGCGAAGAGCCGTCATCCTGACTGTCAGATAGTGAAAAGAAGAGGGCGCTTGTACGTTATTTGTAAGACAAATCCGAGGTTCAAAGCTGTACAAAAATAACAGTAGAAACGAACAACAAAGGGGTGTGTAGCTAAACTTAAGGTATTTTCGTCCATGACAACGGATGATTGCCTCAGCAGCTCTGAATGTACACACCCCACCTAATACTCGCCAAGTGCCAACGTTTATTCGCTCGTGCTTGGCATGGTTTTTACTGGCACGACTTCATCGTTATTCAAGTCAAAATTGAACGTTTGCCAGACTGCTCGGCTCTTTGAGCTTACACCACACACTATCTTTGCATTCGACTTTATATAGGGATTAGGCATTCCTGCATATCTAATGGTTATATCTTTGTTTAATTTATAATGTTGGTTAATTTGTTTTACATGGATGAAATATCTACATTTATGCAAATAACTGGTTATAAATTTGCCATTGATTTACAATTTGTAACGTTTTTGGCTTTTAATTGACTCTTTACTCAAGTACCCTTCGCTCGCTTTGTGACATTTTTTTCACAATTGCACAGGAATAAAAACAAGGAGGGAACAGATGAGTTCATCTGCTTCAATTAAACAAAACTCACCTAAGAAGCCGTTGTTTACGCGCTTTTTGGATACTGTCGAATATTTGGGGAACCTGTTGCCCCACCCGATCACACTATTTGCCATTTTCTGTTTAGCCATTTTGGTGATGTCGGGTATAGCTGGTTACTTCGAAGTATCGGTTGTCGATCCTCGTCCTGAGGGAGCAAAAGGTCGTGCTGCAGACGGCATGATTCAAGTGGTCAGCTTACTTAACGCTGACGGTCTAGAGCTTATTGTTACCAATCTAGTGAAAAACTTTGTTGGTTTCGCACCGTTAGGCACGGTATTGGTTGCGATGCTTGGTGTTGCAATTGCGGAATACTCGGGCCTACTTTCAGCAGCAATGCGTGGCCTAGTAATGGGCGCGTCACAACGTATGGTGACGGTTACGGTTGTTTTTGCTGGTATCATTTCAAACACCGCTTCTGAGCTTGGCTACGTGGTTCTTATCCCACTAGCTGCAATGCTTTTCCATTCCCTTGGTCGTCATCCTCTTGCTGGTCTTGCGGCAGCATTTGCTGGTGTATCGGGCGGTTACTCAGCAAACCTTCTAATTGGTACGGTTGACCCACTGCTTTCAGGTATTACTGAGACAGCAGCTCAAATGATTGACCCGACTTACACTGTTGGACCAGAAGTAAACTGGTACTTCATGTTTGTGTCGACGTTCTTCATCGCGGGTATGGGTGCATTCGTTACAGAGAAAATCGTTGAGCCGAAACTTGGCAAGTACAACGAGGAAGAAGCGGCTGAAGATTTGTCTAACGACAAAATGGGCAACCTAACTGACCTTGAGAAGAAAGGTCTGAAAGTTGCTGGTCTTGCTGTGTTGGTTGTGTCTGCTTTGTTGGCTTGGACGATTGTTCCAGAAGACGGCATTCTACGTTCAGACGCTGGCACTGTTGCAGGATCCCCATTCCTGAAAAGTATCGTAGCTTTCATCTTCGTATTCTTCGCTATCCCTGGCTTTGTATACGGTAAAGTCGTTGGCACGATGAAAACCGACCGTGATGTTATCGATGCGATGTCTAAATCAATGTCTTCGATGGGCATGTACATCGTGTTGGTGTTCTTCGCTGCGCAGTTTGTTGCTTTCTTTAAGTGGACGAACTTTGGCCAAGTATTTGCCGTTGCAGGTGCTGACTTCCTGCAAAGCATCGGTCTGACTGGCCCTATGTTGTTCTTCGCATTCATTCTGATGTGTGGCTTCATTAACCTGATGATCGGTTCTGCATCGGCGCAGTGGGCCGTGACAGCTCCTATCTTCGTGCCAATGCTAATGCTAGTGGGTTATGCTCCAGAAACCATTCAAGCGGCTTACCGTATCGGTGATTCAACCACGAACATCATCACACCGATGATGAGCTACTTTGGTTTGATTTTGGCGGTAGCGACTCGCTACATGAAGAATCTAGGTATCGGTACGCTGATCGCGACCATGCTGCCTTACTCAATCTGCTTTATCGTAGGTTGGAGTCTGCTGTTCTACCTATGGGTATTCGTATTTGGTCTACCAGTCGGCCCGGGCGCTGCAACGTATTACACACCGTAATACTTAGGGCACCTCACACAGCTCCAAAAAAAGCCTGCGATATTCGCAGGCTTTTTTGCATGTTTGAAGTACGAACTCTGTTGAGTCTTATTTCAGAGATGGATCATTTCAATGTTTGAAAGAAAGCCCTTTATCGCTTCGCGAGGATTCTATCCAGATGGTTTGCAAACTCGCGGCGTTCGGTTTGCGAAAGTGCCGCAGGTCCGCCAGTTTGAATACCGCTTGAGCGCATGGTTTCCATAAAGTCACGAATATTAAGACGCGCTTTGATGGTGTCTTTGGTGTAAAGCTCGCCACGAGAGCTCAACGCTAGAGCGCCTTTAGTGATGACTTCATCGGCAAGTGGGATATCGGATGTGATGACCAAATCATTTGGCTCTACACGACGAACAATTTCGTTGTCAGCAATATCAAAACCTGCAGGGACTTGAAGTGAGTGAATGTTGGCTCTTTTTGGCACTGGTACAACGTGATTAGCGACAAAGGTGCACTCTACGCCGGTTCGTTCTGCGGCACGCACGATGGTCTCACGGATCACTTTAGGACAAGCGTCTGCATCTACCCATAACTTCATTCTTATTTCTCACCCAGTTTTGCTTCTAGCTCTTCAATACGAGCGGTTAATTTTTCGACTGTGTTTTCAAGTGCCGTCAGGCGATCTTCTTCTTTCGATAGTGGCGCAGTGACTTCTACTTTTGGAACGTGATTCGCGCTCTTCCAGCTTTTGATAACAGTAATGAGTGCAGGCATTGGGACTGGTGTCTTCATACGTGCTTTCACTAGTGCAACCGTTGGCTCTTTCCCTTCTCGTTGCAGCTGCTCCATCACAGCTTCCAGCTCTTTCGTGACGTCTTGAGTTAACATTTTCAATCCTTAATAACGATATAGTTGTCATCATACTTTGAGAGGTGGGATTTAGCGAATAGCAATTTCGGTAGTGGGTTGTGAGAGATCTCTTACATAGCGTGTAAGAGAAAACGATTTCGTCATCAGTTTTAAAGAAAAGCTTGCTCGTAAGGTTTTGATAAATAATGATTTAACATGTTATTAACCGTTGCGAATAAAAAAAATTGTTTTAGGGTAGATTGTGAAAGCTAAGGAAAAGCGTAAATTTAACCTTGTCTGCAGGAAGCAGACACGGAACAGGAAAGCACCAAGGATTTGGTTATCGTCAGGAAGACGATTTGGTTAATCAGGATGATTGATCAAGCATGGAGCGCAGGACATTGTAAGGAAGCAATCATCAATAGGATGTTGATGACTAAGGATAGACAATGGACCCCTCATAGGATTGAGGTTATGGACAGCATCAGGAAGATGCAAGGGACACCGCTCAAGGAACAAGTGATGTGCGCTAACGGGGAATGTTAGCTATCAGGATGATAAGGACACCGCTAGGACGGCGACGTAAGGACTGAGCTGACGGAATCAGCAACTATTATGGATGATGCATGGAGCACTATTTAGTAGCCGGACTGCTGCGAGTAAGACCATGACCCCGATACATTCGTGTCGGGGTCTTTCTTATTTTCGATGGTAAAACCGTCAATGTCACAAAATTTATAAAATCCTAATAACACTTAATAAAAAACAATCCAGATCAATATCCTTTCCAATCAGTTGGTTTAACTTTCGGCTTCTCTACAAGGCGTTATCTCCCGCAGTCACTTGGCAGGCTCAGCTTCGCTTAGCTTGTGATATGCGGATTAATTAAGTTTGCTGTAATCAAGGAACAGATGTGGCCATAGTAACCAGAAGAATGCTTCTTCTACCCTACAATGAGTCGTTGCAACTAGAATTCGTTATGCTTAATTGCTGTGCGAAAAACCGTGCCGAAATGAATGGTCCTCATACAGTAGCCTCTGCCAAACAATTGTTTGAGAAAATACTGGATGACGAAAATATTTATAGTATGGCGGTACTTGAGAGTACGAGCCGTGACTATATGGGGCATGTATTCATTTCCCATCTCGATTCCGAACCCGAATTAGGTTTTATTTTTGATAAGGCGTATTGGGGTAAAGGGCTAGCGACAGAAGCGCTAAAAGCGTTTTTCCCTAAAGCGTGCCGCGAATTGGAACTACATAAGGTGAAAGCGAATGTAAACAGCAATCACCAAGCATCAATGGCGGTATTGGAAAAACTGGGATTTGTTAAAACAAGAGAAAGTAAGGACTTATTCGGCCCTTACTTTGAAATGGAATTTACAAGCGATGTGGCGGTAGGTGAAAGCTCTGCGGCCTGAATCCAACCATTGTCAATTGGCCTTGATAGCAGTCATCGCCAAGAGATGAAAACTCAAATTGATACACTGTATGCCAACGCCAGACTCCGTCTGGCGTTTTCAGTTTGTGTGCTCCAAAAGCGATGCTAACGAGCTGAAGATCTAATTGCTCGCATTTTCGTGAGATGGCAACTTTGGCTAACTCAGATTGACGTCGTTGTTGCCAAAATAGAAAACAGAAAAAGCACAGTCCAAGTATTGCCAGTAGATCTCCTATCATCCTTAATCCTTTCTTATCCCTTTGTGGCTTGCTGCAATTTGATGAGTGCAGTGGCTAGCTCTTCCGATGGGCTAGAGTGCAGCAAAGGTAGCAATACCATTCTTAGCTCTGGCAGCATAACTAAATCGGCAAATAATTGATTGAACAGGGTTTGATTGCCTGTTTGTGCGAGTCGCAGCAAAAATTGTTCAGCGATTTTTGCATCAGAAAGAAGATGCCATGCTCGTCCCGCAATACCGATCAGTACTTCTTGGTGACTTAAACGAGGGCTTTGCAAAATCGCTTCTAGTACTGGCAAAGAGATTTCAGTTGGAGCGCCTGCTAACGCTCGAGTTAATGCCGATAGCAAGAACAAATCTGGTTCTGTGCTGTGAATCTCTTGCTGCGCTTTTTCTGCGATACGCTGCGCCAGTCGTTCTTGTAAGTTGACATGCTCAAGAGCACCAAGCAGTGCGTATAGAGGCTCGTTAGGTAAATGATTGAGAGCTTTACGCAGAGTGACCGCATTTTGCTCTTTACCAAGGCGTGCGGCGATATCGGTGATTCCTTGCAGGCCAACCGTCTGCCAATTTTCCCAGCCTAGACCGCCTGTGAAGTAGTGCTGTGTATGTTCGTAATATTGGCTGGTGGGTAGATCCAAATTTGCTCGAACTTGGCTGTGGAATACCGCCATCTTGTCTTCAGAAGGTTTGAACGTGTATGGATTATTGGAGAGTTTTTGTTGTTGCTCTTCAGACATCTCTTCGCTTAGACGAGTGCCCATGGCTTCAACTACGTATTTAATGAAGTTGCCAATATCAGATTGCTTGAGTAAGCCGCGCTCATCCAGTTCAAACTTTAAAAACCAAATCCAAGGTTGTTTTTGTTCATTCCAATAAGCAATCGCTAAATGTGCTTTACGCTGCATTGGGTATGGGTAAGGGCACAGACCTTTTTCAACATCGGCGAACAATTGCGAATCGATCGTTTTGATGCGTCGGCCAAGGTCGAAGATTTGATATTCACAATGACTGTTTTTCAGTAACTGGGTGAGGGTTTGAATGTTTTCCATTAAATACGACGTCCTAACGTTCTTTTGACAAGAAATGGTATCATTCTCGGCTAATTCAAGGTTCGAGATGTAAAAGTTAATGACTACAAGCACAAAACTGGTGGAATTACTGTACCAACTTGAAGCACAACTTCAAAAGCACGAGCTATGGCAACAAACCATGCCGTCGCCAGAAGCGTTGCAAAGTGTGGAGCCTTTCGCGATAGATACGCTTGATCCACATGAATGGTTGCAGTGGATTTTTATTGCTCGAATGCACGCTTTAGTAGAAAGTAGCCAACCTTTGCCAAGAGGTTTCTCTATTGAACCTTATTTTGCAGAAGCGTGGAAGCAAGAGCCGCAGTACGCAGAGCTTTTGAACACGATTCGAACTATCGACGAACTATGTAAGTAACTTCAATGTCAGAACAAGAAACATCACAAACCGTGGCTCCAGTAGAGTTGGAGATTGTTTATCAAGATGAGTATTTTGTTGCGGTGAACAAGCCCGCCGGCATGTTGGTTCATCGCAGTTGGCTAGATAAACACGAAACTCAGTTTGTCATGCAGACTCTGCGAGACCAAATTGGTCAGCATGTCTTTCCGTTGCATCGCTTGGATCGTCCGACTTCTGGCGTTTTGGTGTTTGCGCTCTCCAGTGAAGTGGCTTCTCAAGTGATGCCTATGTTTGCTGAGCACAAAATGGAGAAGACCTATCACGCGATTGTCCGTGGTTGGATTGAGGAAGAGGGCGTTTTAGATTACGCGTTAAAAGTCGAATTAGACAAAATTGCAGATAAGTTCGCCTCACAAGAAAAAGAAGCTCAAGAGGCCGTAACCGCTTACAAACCACAGGCGAAAGTGGAAGTGCCTTATTCGACGGGCAAGTTCCCAACAACGCGCTACTGTTTGATGGAAATGAAGCCCAAGACTGGTCGCAAGCACCAATTGCGTCGTCACATGGCCCACCTACGTCACCCAATTGTGGGGGACACATCGCACGGTGATGGTAAACACAACAAATTGTTCCGTAACGAATTTGATTCACACCGCTTGCTGTTACATGCTTCGGAGCTGCGTTTTGTGCATCCATTTACAAATGAAGAGCTAGTGATGAAAGCGAGTATCGACGATACGTGGCAGCAATTGTTTACTCGATTTGAGTGGGACGAAGAGCTCGTTAAGTAAAGAGGCTGTGCTCTAGCGAAGAGAAATAGAAAAGGGTTGGCATGTTTGCCAACCCTTTTTGTTGTTTACCGATTCTCAAAGGCTATTTGAGTTTTTCTAGATCCGCTTCGATCTCGGCGATCTTGCTAGAAACGACTTTTTCTAAATGGCGAAGATCAGAAAGAATCTTTTGTTTTACATCCAGTTCAGACACTTTCGCTGGTTTTGTGATCTTGTTGAGTTCGTCGATAACCAAAGTAAGGTTACGGTTGATTTCCGTTACTTCCTTGTATTTATGACTACCGCTATCAACTAAGACATTTTTTACTTGGCGTGGGTATTTGAATTTGACGCTTTTGGCAAAGAACTCGCCTTTTTGCTTATGGAAGTAGATTTTGAGCACGTCTTTATGTGCTTCTTGACGTAGGGAATAACGTTCAATCTGCTTGGGATCATGAATACCCAAACCAGTGAGGTGGGGATACATAGGCTACCTCTATTACATCTAATTGATATTGATATAACTGTAGCAGCCTATGTATGAGCTAGATAGCTGATATTTAGCCAAATTGCTCAACTTGTGGACAAGATCGCCCTCACTCTGAACCGGATGTTTTGGCAGTTTCGAATTAGGCAGTGACGGCGTCAGATAACTTCTCGATCAGTTTGTCTCTCAATTCATTTTGCTGTTCTTCGCTGAGTCTACCGCCAGCTTCGCTAGTGAGAATAAATAAGTCCTCTGCTCGTTCGCCGATGGTCGTGATCTTTGCGCCGTGGAGGTTGATATTCAAATCGGCAAAAGTACGTCCGACTTTGGCTAGTAGTCCCGGAGTATCGAGTGCTACAAACTCCATCAAGGTGTGTTTCTTCCCTTTTGTTGGTAAGAAATCGACTTTGGTTTTCACATTGAAGTGTTGAAGTTTATTTGGGGTGCGGCGCGTTTTAATCTTCGTCGGACGACCCGCTTCCAGTACGTGAGTGAGGTGTTTAATCACGGCAGCATGGCGAGATTCGTCAATGGCTTCTCCATGTTGGTCGAGCACCATGAAGGTATCAATCACGTGGCCGTCTTTGCTGGTCATGATTTGTGCGTCATGAACGTTAAAGTTACGACGGTCGAGCTCCGCCACCACGGTAGCAAACAACGCTGGTTGATCTTTGGTGTAAACGAACACTTCTGTTCCACCGCGCGTAGCCTTTTTGCTGATAAGTACCAGCGGCTTGTTTGGATCATCCATACGGAGTAAATGCGCACAATGCCAAGCGATTTGAGTGTGAGTATGGCGCAAGAAATAGTCGGCTTTGAATCGTTGCCACAACACTTCGATTTGGCGCGCAGAAAACCCTTCTTTGCGCAGCAATGCGGAAGCCATCTGTTGGTTATGGCGAATACGCTCACGCACATCAACCGGATTTTCTAATCCGCGACGCAGTGCGCGTTGCGTTGAGTAGAAGAGCTCGGCAAGCAGCGTGCGTTTCCAAGCATTCCACAACTCTGGATTGGTTGCGCAAATATCCGCAACCGTGAGACACACTAAATACTCAAGAGATTCTTCGTCACGAACTTGTTTCGCAAACTCTGTAATGACGTCAGGATCGTAAATATCGCGTCGTTGTGCGGTGACTGACATGAGAAGGTGATGCCTCACCAGCCAGCCCACTAACTTAGCTTCTGGCTTCGACAGCCCGTGTTCAATACAGAAATCGTACGCTTCACCTTCACCAATCACTGAGTGATCACCACCGCGACCTTTACCAATATCATGGAAGATTGCTGCAATGATCAGCAGTTCTTTCTTTTGCATGCGAGGGTATATGTCGCAACAAATCGGATGCTTCGCATGGTTGTCTGGATTGTTAAAGGTATTGATGTGTTTGAGTAGGCGGATGCTGTGCTCGTCAACCGTGTAGGCGTGGAACAGGTCGAATTGCATCTGACCAACAATCTGGCTCCATTGCGGTAAATATGCGGCCATTACCCCAAGTCTATGCATCAAACTGAACGTTTTATGAAGTGCATTTGGGTGTCGACATAACGCTAAGAATTTTTCACGAGCCGCTGGAATCGTGTGTAAAAACTTGTTTAAGCGGCGACGTGCAGTACGCAGTTGGCGCAGGGTTGGAGGGCTTACCCCCTCAATGGTTGAGTCGTTCGCGATATGCAAAAACATATCAAGAATAGTTTCAGGTCTGGCTTGGAATAGCGCGGGTTTTCTGGCTTCGATTAACGATCCACGGCGTTGAAAATCGGCATCCAAAATTTCCGCGTTTTCCGTTGCGCCACCATTGATGATGGCTTGATCAAACAGTTTGAGCAGCATTTTGTTTAATTCGGCGACGCGACGAAGTGTGCGATAAAACTCTTTCATCATCATCTCGACGCCGCGATTGCCTTCACCAACATAACCGAGGTTTTCGGCCACTTGTGCTTGATGTGCGAAGGTCAAACGGTTGTCGTATCGGCGAAGTTCAATGTGCAGCGCAAAGCGGACACGCCACAAGAAGTCCTGACACTCCACCAGTTCGCGGTATTCCGCATCGGTAAGAAAGCCGTAACGGCTCATTTCTAGCAGAGATGTGGCGCCAAAGTGACGGCGCGCTACCCAGCTCAAAGTGTGAATATCGCGAAGACCTCCTGGGGTCGATTTGATGTCGGGCTCTAAGTTATAGGTCGTATCGTGGTAGCGAGCATGACGTTCGCGTTGTTCTTGGATTTTTGCGCGGTAGAAGGTTTCGCTCGGCCAGAAAGAGTCGGATAGCACGACCTTTTTTAGAGCTTGGAATGTGTCTTCGCTGCCACAAAGCAGACGTGCTTCTTGTAGGTTAGTGGCAACCGTTAGATCGTCACGACCGATTTGTGCACATTCATTGACAGTGCGAACCGCATGGCCAACTTCCAGTTTTAAGTCCCATAGTAAGGTAATAAATTCACTGATTTTCGCTTCCAACGCGGTCGGCAGTTTGTTGTTAGAAAGAACAAGAATGTCTATGTCGGACAACGGATGCAGTTCACCGCGACCATATCCGCCCACGGCCACTAATGAGATGTTGTAAATGTCATTAAAACCGAAGTATTGCCATAAACGCGTCAGCAGCAAGTCCATGTACTCTGCGCGAGCCAATACTAAGCTGGTCACAGGGTGATGGTTAAGAAACTCTTGTTTTTGGGTTGAGCTGAATTTTTCTAACTCTTGTTTTAGTTCGCCGATATTGATTTGTTCGTCGGAAAACGTAAGAGGGGACTGAAGTGGCATATTTGCTATCCGTGCAAGCTAAAAGTAAAGATCTACAAACCTTTCTAATTTAACAAATCTCGCGGAGATAAAAAATATCCCCGCATGAGCGGGGATATTGAAGTCATTCTTGGTTACGCATTTTTCATTAGGCGAGGAATCGTATCATCGCTGCGTAGCGTTAATACTTCACAACCATCTTTGGTTACCACGATAGTGTGTTCCCATTGCGCTGAGTTTTTGCCGTCACCTGTGTATACAGTCCAGTCGTCTTGTGCGTCAACAGTACAACCGAATTTACCTGCGTTGATCATTGGTTCAATAGTGAAACACATGCCTTCTTTAAGTACGCGGCGGTCTTTGTTCTTGTAGTGAACCACTTGTGGTTCTTCGTGGAACTCATCACCGATACCGTGACCACAGAAGTCTTTAACAATAGAGAACTTATTTCGAGGGTTGTTCTTATTGTTTTCTTTGATGTATTTCTCGATAGCTGTACCGATATCACCAACAGTTGAACCAGGTTTAACGGTACGCATACCGACATAAAGAGCTTCTTGAGCAACCATGCATAGACGCTTGTTGGCTGGTGAAACATCACCGACTAGGAACATTTTAGATGTGTCACCGTGGTAGCCTTGAGGGCGTACGCTTAGGTCTGCATTCTCATCGTTCGGGATGATCACCGTGATATCAACGTTAAGAATGTCGCCATCTTTTAGTACCGCCGGCTTCATTTGGCCGTTGCTACCAATCTCGTCTTTTTCAGCAGGAATTCCGTGACAAACAATATGGTTGATAGACGTACAAATCGACTTAGGGAAACCATGGTAATCAAGCGGTGCAGAGTATGCGCCTTTTTCTAGAGCGTATTCATGACAGATTTTGTTCAGTTCATCTGTCGTAACTCCCACTTGAATATGTGGTTCGATCATTTCTAGAATTTCTGCGGCCAGCTTGCCCGCAATGCGCATGCGTTCGATT
Source organism: Vibrio sp. RC2502 (assembly GCF_054850435.1). Lineage (NCBI taxonomy): Bacteria > Pseudomonadati > Pseudomonadota > Gammaproteobacteria > Vibrionales > Vibrionaceae > Vibrio > Vibrio sp. RC2502. The sequence goes on along the minus strand of NZ_CM141453.1, from coordinate 2,454,174 downwards.
TCTTCAGCAGTTTTAATCTTGATTGACATTGGCTTTCTCTACTTATTCGTAAGCACGTAAACGTGCGAATGGCCGCATTCTATCAGACATCTGGCGGTTAACCCAAGCCAGTTAAGAATATGAGTCATTCTTACTTGAAGTGTAGTAATAGAATCTGGCCGAGAGTAGGGTAGCATTCCTGCTAATGTGACAAGTATAAGAAACAATTTTTACTAGCCATCTTGAGCTAAAATATGATATAAAGCGCGCCGGAATAGAGGACTGTTCTCTTCGCTCTGCAAAAGCTAAGCGGCGAAGCAAGCTTCATCCGATTAACCTTTTTATCTTTAAATCACACACATTCCGTCACATGTTCCGGGGTGCTGAGCAGAAGCTTGGTCGGAATTATGGGGGATGTGGAGGCCTAACCCCATAGAGGATTTTAAAATGGCAACTGTATCAATGCGCGATATGCTGAAAGCTGGTGTTCACTTCGGTCACCAAACTCGTTACTGGAACCCAAAAATGAAGCCATTCATCTTTGGTGCTCGTAACCGCGTTCACATCATCAACCTAGAAAAAACTGTACCAATGTTCAACGAAGCTCTAGCTGAACTAGCTAAAGTTGGCGAGAAAAAAGGTAAAGTTCTATTCGTAGGTACTAAGCGCGCTGCATCTGAAGCTGTTAAAGAAGCTGCAATCGCTAGCAACCAGTTCTACGTGAACAACCGTTGGTTGGGCGGTATGCTAACGAACTACAAAACTGTTCGTCAGTCAATCAAGCGTCTAAAAGAACTTGAGATTCAATCTCAAGACGGTACTTTCGACAAACTAACTAAGAAAGAAGCTCTAATGCGCACTCGTGAAATGGAGAAGCTAGAGAAATCTCTTGGTGGTATCAAAGACATGGGCGGCCTACCAGACGCTCTATTCGTAATCGACGCTGATCACGAACACATTGCAATCAAAGAAGCTAACAACCTAGGTATTCCAGTATACGCTGTGGTAGATACTAACTCTAACCCAGACGGCGTTGACTACATCATCCCAGGTAACGACGACGCGATCCGCGCAGTTCAACTATACCTAAACGCTGCTGCATCTGCAGTAACTGAAGGTCGCAACAAAGACGTTGCAGTAGTTGCTGAAAAAGACGGCTTCGTAGAAGCTGAATAATAGCGGCTCTGTGTCACACTTAGTTTATGTGAAACCTTGTTGTAGCATAGACTGAGTTATAGTTAGCATCGGGGGCCGACAATGTAGGCCCCTGTTTTTTACCTTATTTCGAATCAAACGAGGAATAGAGAATGGCAACTGTAACTGCTGCTCTAGTTAAAGAACTTCGCGAGCGCACTGGCGCTGGCATGATGGAATGTAAGAAAGCGCTTGTAGAAGCAAACGCTGACATCGAACTAGCAATTGAAAACATGCGTAAATCTGGCGCAGCGAAAGCAGCTAAGAAAGCTGGTAACGTTGCAGCTGAAGGTGCGATCATCATCAAAGAAGAAAACGGTTCAGCTGTTCTTCTTGAAGTTAACTGCCAAACTGACTTCGTTGCTAAAGACGGTAACTTCACTGCGTTTGCACAAGAAGTTGCAGCTGCAGCTCTAGCTTCAAAAGCTACAGTTGAAGAGCTACAAGCGCAATTCGAAGAAGCTCGCGTTGCTCTAGTTGCTAAAATCGGCGAAAACATCAACATCCGTCGCGTACAATACGTTGAAGGTACTGCAATCGCTTCTTACCGTCACGGTGAGAAAATCGGTGTAGTTGTTGCTGGTGAAGGCGACGCTGAAACTCTTAAGCACGTAGCAATGCACGTTGCTGCTTCTAAGCCAGAGTACGTAAACCCAGAAGACGTACCAGCTGACGTAGTTGCTAAAGAGAAAGAAGTTCAAGTTGAAATCGCTATGAACGAAGGCAAGCCAGCTGAGATCGCTGAGAAGATGGTTGTTGGCCGCATGAAGAAATTCACAGGCGAAATCTCTCTAACTGGTCAAGCATTCATCATGGAACCTAAGAAAACTGTAGGTGAAATGCTGAAAGAAAAAGGTGCTTCAGTTGCTACATTCGTTCGCCTAGAAGTTGGTGAAGGTATCGAGAAAGCAGAAGGCCTAAGCTTCGCTGAAGAAGTTGCACTAGCTCAAAAAGGTTAATCCTTAGAGACTTGTGTAAAGATTAGACCGTGGCCTTGGCTGCGGTCTTTTTATGAGCAGTAGACGATTAGCCGTGATGAATAACCATAAGCAAGCTTGTGATTATTCATGACTGTTAATCAACAACTCTCTTTGGAAGGTAAACTCCATGACTACGAACCCTAAACCAGCGTATCAACGTATTCTATTAAAACTGAGTGGTGAAGCTCTTCAAGGTGAAGACGGTTTTGGTATTGATCCTGCGATCCTTGATCGTATGGCACAAGAAGTTAAAGAACTTGTTGAACTGGGTGTTCAGGTTGGTGTAGTTATCGGTGGCGGTAACCTGTTCCGTGGCGCTGGTCTTGCAGAAGCTGGTATGAACCGTGTAGTGGGTGACCACATGGGTATGCTTGCTACAGTAATGAACGGCCTTGCGATGCGTGACGCTCTTCACCGTGCATACGTAAATGCGCGCGTAATGTCTGCAATTCCTCTTAAAGGCGTATGTGATGACTACAATTGGGCTGATGCAATTCGCGAACTTCGTCAAGGCCGCGTTGTAATCTTCTCAGCAGGTACTGGTAACCCATTCTTCACAACAGACTCTGCTGCGTGTCTACGTGGTATCGAAATCGAAGCTGACGTAGTTCTAAAAGCAACGAAAGTTGATGGCGTATTTACTGCTGACCCAGTAGCAAACCCAGACGCAGAGCTGTATGATAAGCTATCTTACGCAGAAGTTCTGGATAAAGAGCTTAAAGTAATGGATTTGGCTGCGTTCACACTTGCTCGTGACCACAAAATGCCTATCCGCGTATTTAACATGAACAAGCCAGGCGCACTACGTCGCGTGGTGATGGGCGAAGCAGAAGGCACGCTGATCAACTCTGACGCATAATTCTAATACGCCATCCAAACAACGTTGGATGGCGTTTCGCTTTGCTCAACCCTTTTAAGCTTTCTTCAGGAAAGATGACATTTTTAAGGTGAAACCGTGATTAACGAAATCAAAAAAGACGCGCAAGAGCGCATGGACAAAAGCGTTGAAGCGCTAAAGAACAACCTTTCTAAAGTTCGTACTGGTCGTGCACACCCAAGCCTACTATCTGGTATCTCTGTTGAGTACTACGGTGCTGCTACTCCTCTTAACCAAGTAGCGAACGTTGTCGCTGAAGACGCACGTACACTAGCAATCACAGTTTTCGACAAAGAACTAACTCAAAAAGTTGAAAAAGCGATCATGATGTCTGACCTTGGTCTAAACCCAATGTCTGCTGGTACTATCATTCGCGTTCCACTTCCACCACTAACAGAAGAGCGTCGTAAAGACCTAGTTAAGATCGTTCGTGGTGAAGCTGAAGGTGGTCGTGTTGCAGTACGTAACATCCGTCGTGACGCAAACAACGATCTAAAAGCGCTTCTAAAAGATAAAGAAATCTCTGAAGACGAAGATCGTAAAGCACAAGAAGAGATCCAAAAGCTGACTGACGTAGCAGTTAAGAAGATCGACGAAGTTCTTGCTGCAAAAGAAAAAGAGTTGATGGAAGTTTAATACTCCCACCTACATCACTGTTGGAAAACGCTGTGCTCACAGTGCAGCGTTTTTTTGTGTTAATCTATCCAACTGATGGAACTCAATTAACTCCCTATGCAAAATTCTCAAGCCTTCTCTGACTCCCTCCCTAAGCATATTGCCATCATCATGGACGGTAATGGTCGCTGGGCTAAGTCCAAAGGAAAACCTCGCGTATTTGGCCATAAAAAAGGCGTTAATGCCGTTCGTAAGACCGTTGCTGCGGCTTCCAAACTTGGCATTAAAGCGATGACATTATTTGCTTTTAGTAGTGAAAACTGGCGTCGTCCGGAGGAAGAAGTTGGTCTTTTGATGGAACTGTTCATCACAGTCCTGTCTAGTGAAGTAAAAAAGCTACATAAAAACAACTTACAGTTACGTGTTATTGGTGACACAAGCCGCTTTAGTGAGCGCCTACAAAAGAAAATTGTAGAAGCGGAAAATCTAACGGCAAGCAACACTGGTATGGTGATTAACATTGCGGCCAATTATGGTGGTAAATGGGACATCACAGAAGCGGCTAAAGCACTAGCGCTTAAAGCTCGTAACGGTGAAATTCGTGTAGAGGATATTAATGAGCAGTTAATCACTGAGCATTTGACCATGGCAGACCTACCAGAGGTGGATCTTTTGATCCGTACTAGTGGCGAATGCCGCATCAGCAACTTCATGCTGTGGCAAATGGCTTATGCTGAAATGTACTTTACGCCAGAGTTTTGGCCAGAGTTTGACGAAGACAGCTTAGTTGAAGCTGTGACGTGGTTTATTAACCGTGAGCGTCGTTTTGGCTGTACTGGTGAACAAGTAAAGGCATTGATGACGGCTCAATAAGGACTAATTAGTTTGAAACAGAGAATAATAACAGCACTAATTTTAGCTCCCCTGGTTATTTTAGGTATTTTTAAGTTACCCCTAATGGGCTTTATTATCGCGTTGACGGCGATAACACTGTTAGGTTTTTGGGAGTGGACACAATTTACAGAAAGCAATTCTCGCATTGCTGCACTGATTCCGGCAGCCGTTGTTACCGGACTTAGTTTTCTCTTTATCTCACCTGACGCACATAGCTTAAACCATTTAAGTACACCTCATTATGTTGTGTTAGGGCTTGGTTTTGTGTGGTGGATTATTGCGAGCTTGATGGCAATTACTTACCCGAAAACCACAAAATCTTGGCAAGGCAACCTTGCTTTACGACATGTTTTTGGTTTTCTGACATTACTCCCTTTTCTTTGGAGTGTAATCATTCTAAGAGCCACAGACATTTCCGTAGATCCATACCACGGTGCAAAGCTCGTAATGTACGTTTGCTTCTTGGTATGGGCTGCAGACAGCGGTGCTTACTTCGCTGGTAAAAGTTTAGGCAAGCGCAAGATGGCACCACATGTTAGCCCAAACAAAACGATTGAAGGTCTTATTGGCGGTATAATCGCGGCACTGATTGTTGGCTGGTTGTTCGCCGATTGGTTCAATATCCAGTTCACGAGCCCAATTCATATGATCATCATTACGTTGATCACTGTCGTGATTTCTGTATTAGGTGATTTAGTCGAAAGCATGTTTAAGCGTGTTTCTGGCATCAAAGACAGCAGTAACATCATTCCAGGCCACGGTGGCGTATTAGATCGCATCGATAGCCTGACTGCTGCATTTCCAGTCTTTGCTCTTCTATACTACGTATTCTAATTTATCGGGAGCGGCTTCATCGCTCCTGAATTTTTCTAACGGTCTTACATCATGCAAAAGTTAACGATTCTTGGTGCAACAGGCTCAATAGGTGCAAGCACCTTAAAAGTGGTTGAACAAAACCCAGAGCTGTTTTCTGTGGTCGCACTAGCGGCTGGCACTAACGTTGAAAAGATGGTGGCACTTTGTCGCCAATGGCAGCCTAAATTCGCGGTAATGGCGGATAAGGCTGCGGCTGTTGATCTGCAATCAGAAATCCACACCATTTCACCAAATACAGAAGTGTTAGGTGGTGTTGATGCACTTTGTCATGTGGCTTCATTAGAAGAAGTAGATAGCGTAATGGCGGCCATCGTTGGTGCAGCGGGTTTGTTGCCAACCATGGCGGCCGTTAAAGCGGGCAAGCGCGTATTGCTGGCGAATAAAGAAGCGCTTGTCATGTCTGGACAGTTGTTTATTGATGCCGTTGAACAATATGGGGCAGAGTTGCTGCCAGTAGACAGTGAACATAATGCTATTTTCCAATGCCTACCACAGCAAGTTCAAACCAATCTTGGCCGCTGTAACTTAGATGAGCATGGCATTTCTAGTATTCTGTTAACCGGATCTGGCGGTCCATTCCGTTACGCTGACATTGCCGATCTCGACAGCGTAACGCCAGCACAGGCAATCGCGCACCCTAACTGGTCTATGGGGCCAAAGATTTCGGTCGATTCTGCGACTATGATGAATAAAGGTCTTGAGTACATTGAAGCAAAATGGCTATTCAATGCGGCTCGTGAGCAGTTAAAAGTGATTATTCACCCGCAATCCGTGATCCATTCAATGGTTCAGTATCGTGATGGTTCGGTACTGGCGCAAATGGGGGAGCCAGATATGGCAACACCAATTGCGCTGACAATGTCTTATCCTTCTCGTGTTGATGCCGGTGTAAAACCGCTAGACTTTACTCAAGTAGGTGAATTGACATTCTTGCAACCAGACTTTGCTCGTTATCCTTGTTTGAAGCTTGCGATTGACGCGTGTTACGAAGGGCAACACGCGACTACTGCTCTAAATGCAGCCAATGAAGTTGCTGTTGATGCGTTTCTAAATAATCGCCTTGGTTTTACAGACATAGCTCGCATCAATGAATTGGTTTTGCATAAAATCACCGCAAGCTGCAAACCTGAGAATGCGAATAGCTTGGAAAGCTTGCTAGAGCTAGATAGAATGTCTCGAACTATCGCCCTAGAAATTATACGCGAGCGTAGCTAATGACTGGTATTTTGTGGAATCTTGTTTCTTTTATCGTTGCACTGGGCATTCTCGTTGCCGTGCACGAGTTTGGGCACTTTTGGGTTGCTCGTCGTTGTGGCGTGAAGGTTGAAAGATTTTCCATCGGTTTTGGTAAGTCTATTTGGCGAAAAGTTGGTCAAGACGGAACCGAATACACTATCTCAATGATTCCTCTTGGTGGATACGTCAAAATGGTAGATAGCCGTGTTGACGATGTGCCAGAAAGTGAAAAACATTTAGCCTTTGATCAAAAGCCGCTTTGGAAACGAACGTCTATTGTTGCAGCTGGCCCTATCTTTAATTTCTTATTTGCTATTTTTGCTTATTGGTTGGTTTTCCTGATTGGTGTACCAGCGGTAAAACCCGTAATTGGTGAAGTTACGCCCAATTCGATTGTTGCTGAGGCAGGAATTGAATCTGGAATGGAACTAAAAGCAGTATCAGGCATCAAAACTCCGGATTGGGAATCAGTTAATATGGGATTAATTTCTCATATTGGTGATGACGCTATGACGCTAACACTGACGTCAGACTCAGAAGTTGGCGCTGAAGTGACGAAAACGCTGGACCTTCGTGACTGGAAATTTGATCCAGAAACCGAATCTGCGATGCATTCACTTGGTTTTGCACCATATACACCAGAAATCTATCGCGTTATTAAACAAGTTTCTGAAGGTGGTGCAGCCGCGAAAGCAGGTGTGCTTCCAGAAGATGAAATCATCGCGATTGGTGGTGAGCCTATCAATGACTGGAAACAAGTCGTAGATGCTGTACGCTCAAATCCAAATACTCCAATCGAGTTGACGGTATTACGCCGAGGCATTGAGCAATCACTAACATTAACACCAGACAGTCGTGAGCTGGCTAACAAACAAGTGGTTGGCTTCGCAGGTATCGCACCTGAAGTCGCAGAATGGCCAGAAAGTTATCGCTTCGAGCTGCAGTTTGGTGTATTCGAATCAATTGGTAAAGCGGTTGATAAGACAGGCCAAGTGATTGGTTTGACCGTCAGCATGTTGAAAAAACTGATTGTTGGTGATGTTGGTCTTAACAATCTGAGCGGCCCAATTTCGATTGCAAAAGGTGCGGGTGCGACGGCGGACTACGGTCTAGTTTACTTTTTAGGTTTTCTCGCTCTAATTAGTGTTAACCTAGGTATTATTAACCTCGTTCCGTTACCTATGTTGGATGGTGGTCATTTATTGTTCTTCGCAATTGAAGCCGTTATCCGACGCCCAGTCCCAGAAAAAGTACAGGAAATGGGCTTTAGAATTGGTGGTGCAATCATCTTCTCGCTCATGGCGTTAGCGCTATTTAATGATTTTACTCGTCTGTGATAGTTCAGAGACAAAAGCAGTAGCAAGGAATAATTAGAACAAGTATGGCGATTAAGCGAATTCTGTTTGCAAGTTTACTGGCGACCAGTGTATCTGCAAACGGAGCAGAGAACTTCGTAGTTCAAGATATTGAAATCGATGGATTGCAGCGTGTAGCACTTGGTGCGGCGTTGCTAAAAATGCCTGTACGTGTCGGTGATACCATTGACCAAGGCGATGTTGCAGAGATTATCCGCGCACTGTACGCATCTGGTAACTTCGAAGATGTAAAAGTGCTGCGTGATGGTGGCGTGTTGATGGTTCAAGTGAAAGAGCGTCCAACTATCGCAAGCATCTCATTCTCAGGCAACAAAGCGATCAAGGACGAGCAGCTACAAGAAAACCTGAATGCATCTGGCGTTCGTGAAGGTGAAGCGCTTGATCGTACTACGCTAAGTAACATCGAAAAAGGCTTGGAAGATTTTTACTACAGTGTTGGTAAGTACAACGCAACAGTGAAAGCGGTTGTGACTCCATTGCCACGTAACCGTTCTGACTTGAAATTTGTCTTCACGGAAGGCGTGTCGGCAAAAATTCAGCAAATCAACTTTATCGGTAATGAAGTCTTTTCGGATGAAGAACTTCTTTCTCGTTTCAACTTGAACGTTGATGTGCCTTGGTGGAATTTCCTCGCGGACGAAAAATACCAAAAGCAAGTGCTTGCCGGTGATATCGAAGCGCTGAAGTCATTCTATCTTGACCGCGGCTACCTGAAATTTAACGTTGATTCTACACAAGTTGCGATCTCTCCTGACAAGAAAGGGGTATACATTACTCTTGGCTTGGAAGAGGGCGAAGTGTACACCGTTAAAGATGTAAAATTCCGCGGTGACCTGATTGGTGAAGAAGCGACCTTCGAACGACTCGTTCCATTCGAAGACAATGAAACGTACAACGGTTCTCTTGTGACTTCGATGGAAGAAGGCATCAAGCGTGTGCTTGGTGAATCTGGCTACGCTTACCCTCAAGTAAACACCATCCCTGAATTTGACGATGAAAACAAACAAGTCTCCTTGGTTGTGAATGTTGATCCAGGTAATCGAATTTACGTTCGCGACATTCGTTTTACTGGTAATAACTCAACGAAAGATGAAGTGTTGCGTCGTGAAATGCGCCAAATGGAAGGCAGCTGGCTAAACTCCAAGTCGATTGAAACTGGTAAGACACGTCTTAACCGTCTTGGCTATTTTGAAAACGTAGAAGTACAAACGGTTCGTGTACCAGGTAGTGATGATCAAGTTGATCTGGTTTACTCGGTTAAAGAAGCGAACTCAGGCAGCGTAAACTTTGGTGTTGGCTACGGTACCGAATCGGGCGTCAGCTTCCAAGTTGGTCTGCAACAAGACAACTTCTTAGGTAGCGGTAACCGCGTTGGTATTAACGCGATGATGAACGACTATCAAAAGAACGTGAGCTTAGACTACCGCGACCCATACTGGAACCTTGATGGTGTCAGCTTGGGCGGTAAGATTTTCTACGATGAATTTGAAGCATCGGAAGCGGGTATCGTTGACTATACCAACCAAAGTTATGGTGCAAGTTTGACATGGGGTTTCCCATTTGACGAACTGAACCGTTTTGAATTCGGCGTTGGTTATACCCACAACAAGATCGGTAATTTGTCACCTTACTTGCAGGTAGAGCAATTCTTGCAAGCTCAAGCAGACAATATCGACTCAAGCGGTGCGTTAAACACCAACGACTTTGATTTCAACATCTCTTGGACTCGTAACAACCTGAACCGCGGTTATTTCCCGACAGCGGGTAACCACCAACGTGCATTCTACAAGATGACCGTACCTGGCTCTGACGTTCAATACTTCAAAATGCAGTACGATGTGCGTCAGTACGTGCCTTTGACTAAGAAGCATGAGTTCACGCTCTTGTTCCGTGGTCGCTTAGGTTATGGTAACGGTTACGGTCAGACGGATGGCAACGATAACTTGTTCCCATTCTACGAAAACTATTACGCAGGTGGCTTTACGACACTACGTGGTTTCGGCTCTAACAGCGTAGGTCCGAAAGCAGTTTATCGTGATTACTCTGGCTCGAACAATGGTGCTGATACTGCTACAGACGATTCTGTTGGTGGTAACGCAGTAGCGCTAGCAAGTATCGAGCTGATTGTTCCTACACCATTTGCGTCGGACGAAGTTCGCAACCAAATTCGAACCAGTATTTTCTTCGATATGGCAAGTATTTGGGATACCGAGTTTGACTATCGCGACTCTGGTGCAGAATATGGTGACCGTTACTACTACGATTACTCAGATCCAACCAACTACCGTTCATCTTATGGTGCGGCGTTGCAGTGGATGTCTCCAATGGGGCCTCTAGTCTTCTCACTAGCGAAACCAATTAAGAAATTTGATGGCGATGATGAAGAGTTCTTCACATTCACTATCGGTAGAACTTTCTAAAGAGGAAAATATTTTGAATAAAATGATCAAAGCGGCTGGGATTGGCCTTCTTGTACTGAGCTCTTCAATGTTTGCAAACGCAGCCGAAGCTGCACAGAAAATCGCTTACGTAAACACTGCTCAAGTTTTCCAAGCTCTTCCTCAACGTGAAGTCGTTCTACAAAAAATGCAGAAAGACTTTAAGAGCAAAGCTGATGAGCTGAAATCAATTCAAGCGCAAGCTAAAACCAAGATTGAAAAACTACAACGTGATGGTGAGCTTCTAGGTCAGGAAGAAATTGAGAAATTGCGTATCGACATCGCTAAGCTAGACAGCGAATACAAAGTAAAAGCTCAAGCTCTAGAGAAAGCAAGCGCTCGTCGTGAAGCAGAAGAGAAAGCGAAGCTATTCAAAACAATCCAAGATGCTGTGAAGAAAGTAGCAGACAAAAAAGGTTACGACCTAGTTATTGATATTTCTGCACTGCAATACGGCAAACCAGAATACAATATCTCAGAAGACGTAATTAAAGCTCTAAAATAAGAAGTTATGAAAAAATTGACATTAGCCGAGTTGGCGACAATTACCGGGGGTGAGCTATTTGGTGACGAGTCACTCGTCGTTGGCCGTGTAGCTCCAATGGATAAAGCGCAAGAAGGTGACGTGACTTTCTTGTCTAACCCAAAATACGCAAAGCATCTATCTGAATGTAAAGCAACAGTGGTGATGGTGAAGGCAGAGCATAAGGACCAGTGTGCTGGTAATGCACTCGTCGTTGCTGACCCTTATGTTGCATTCGCTCGTGTTGTTCAGGCTATGGATACCACACCAAAACCTGCTGAAGACATTGCACCGAGTGCAGTGATTGCATCCGATGTGAAGATGGGTGAAAACGTTGCAATTGGCGCAAACGCGGTTATTGAAACGGGAGTTGAACTGGGTGATAACGTTGTTATCGGCGCAGGTTGCTTTATCGGTAAAAACGCGAAGCTGGGGAACAACACCAAGCTTTGGGCTAATGTGACAATTTATCATGAAGTATCATTGGGCGATGACTGTCTGGTTCAATCTGGCACAGTCATTGGCTCTGACGGTTTTGGTTATGCGAACGATAAAGGCGAGTGGATTAAAATCCCTCAGCTTGGTTCTGTGCGCATTGGTAACCGCGTCGAGATTGGTGCATGTACTACGATTGACCGTGGCGCACTTGAAGACACCATTATTGAAGACAATGTAATTCTTGATAACCAACTTCAAATCGCACATAACGTGCAGATCGGATATGGTACCGTGATGCCAGGTGGTACTATTGTCGCCGGCAGTACTAAAATTGGTAAGTACTGTCAGATCGGCGGCGCGTCGGTTCTAAATGGCCACATCACTATCGCAGATGGTGTTGCCATCACCGGTATGGGCATGGTAATGCGCAGTATCGAAGAAAAGGGTCTTTATTCATCAGGTATCCCATTACAGACGAACCGAGAATGGCGCAAGACGGCAACTCGTGTTCACCGTATTGACGAGATGAACAAACGCTTGAAAGCTGTTGAAAAACAGCTGGAGCAGAAAGAAGAATCTTAGTTCCATATTCTGAACAAAGACTCGCGAAATGCGGGTCTTTTTCTTCTATAATGACGCGCTATTAGTAGATTTATTATCAAGCTGGTATACACTTTGCAGGCATTTCCCAGTTTGCGGCCTTTGCCGCTGCCTTGCCATCTTGGTTAAGAGAATTGATATAGGAAGACGACTTTGACTACTGAAAAGAAAACGATGAACATCTCTGAAATTCAAGAGCTACTACCTCATCGCTACCCATTCTTATTGATCGACCGAGTGATTGACTTCCAAGAAGCGAAGTACCTTCACGCAATTAAAAATGTGTCGGTTAACGAACCTCAGTTCACAGGTCACTTTCCTCAACTACCAGTATTCCCAGGTGTGTTGATTCTGGAAGCTATGGCTCAGGCTACTGGCCTACTAGCATTTAAATCATTTGGTGCACCGACAGAAAACGAGTTGTACTACTTTGCGAGTGTAGACGGCGCGAAATTCCGTAAACCTGTGGTTCCTGGTGACCAAATGGTTATTGAAGTTGAATTTCTAAAAGAGCGTCGTGGCATTGCTGCATTTAGCGGTGTAGCAAAAGTTGACGGCGAAGTAGTGTGTTCAGCAGAGCTGAAGTGTGCTCGTCGAGAGTTTTAATATGATTCATGAAACCGCTAAAATCCACCCAGCTGCGGTGGTAGAAGAAGGCGCAAAAATTGGCGCTAACGTGACGGTTGGTCCTTTTACCTACATCACCTCAACGGTGGAGATTGGTGAAGGTACTGAAGTCATGTCTCACGTAGTAATCAAAGGCCATACCAAAATTGGTAAAGATAACCGTATTTTCCCACATGCAGTGATTGGTGAAGAAAACCAGGACAAGAAGTATGGTGGCGAAGATACAACCGTGGTTATTGGTGACCGTAATGTGATTCGCGAAGCGGTTCAGGTTCATCGTGGTACTGTGCAAGACAAAGCGACAACAGTGATTGGCGACGACAACCTACTGTGCGTGAATGCGCACATCGCGCATGACGTCGTAGTAGGCAACCATACTCACATTGGTAACAATGCGATTCTGGGTGGTCACGTAACAGTAGAAGATCACGCTGGTGTAATGGCACTTTCTGCTATTCACCCATTCTGTACGGTAGGCGCTTATGCATACGTTGGTGGTTGCTCTGCGGTTGTTCAGGACGTTCCTGCTTACGTACTTGCTCAAGGTAACCATGCTACGCCGTTTGGTTTGAACCTAGTTGGCTTGAAGCGTAATGGTTTTGAGAAACCAGAAATTCGAGCACTACAAAAAGCGTACAAAGAAATTTACCGCTCTGGTAAAACGCTAGAAGAAGTGAAACCAATTCTTGCAGAAATGGCACAAGAATGGCCAGCAGTGAAGCGTTTTTCTGACATTCTAGAAACAACGGAACGTGGTATCATTCGTTAATTCACGAATGAATCAATAAGTGGAAAAGATCGCGCCCAATTAGGGCTGCGGTCTTTTTGTGTTTTATGGATAAGGAATCCCTTATCCATAGTACATAGGGCGGAATCGATATGGAAAAACCATTACGTATTGGCATCATTGCTGGCGAGTTATCTGGTGACACGCTAGGGGAAGGCTTTATCAAGGCAGTGAAAGAGCGATACCCGAATGCAGAGTTTGTCGGCATCGGTGGGCCAAAAATGATCGCGCAAGGCTGTGAATCTCTTTTTGATATGGAAGAGTTAGCTGTAATGGGCTTAGTTGAAGTGCTTGGACGATTACCTCGTTTGTTAAAAATAAAAGCTGAGCTTGTTAAGTACTTCACCCAGAACCCGCCAGATGTTTTTGTCGGAATTGATGCGCCAGATTTTAACTTGCGTCTAGAGTTAGATTTAAAGCAAGCAGGCATTAAAACCGTGCACTACGTGAGCCCTTCAGTATGGGCGTGGCGTCAAAAGCGTATCTTCAAAATCGAGGCAGCGACCAACCTGGTACTGGCTTTTCTACCGTTTGAAAAGGCGTTTTACGATAAATTTAAAGTGCCTTGTGAGTTTATCGGTCACACCTTAGCGGACTCTATCCCTTTGCAATCTGAGCAAGCGCCTGCGCGAGATCTGCTAGGACTTGAACAAGACAAAAAATGGTTAGCAGTTTTACCGGGTAGCCGTGGTAGTGAGCTCAAGATGCTCTCTCAGCCATTCATTGAGACGTGCAAGCTTCTGCACCAAAAATACCCTGGTTTGGGCTTTGTAGTGGCGCTAGTTAATCAAAAACGTCGAGAGCAATTTGAGCAAGCGTGGAAAGAGCATGCGCCCGAGCTTGATTTCAAATTGGTGGATGATACGGCTCGCAATGTTATTACAGCCTCTGATGCGGTAATGCTAGCATCTGGAACGGTAGCGTTAGAGTGCATGTTGCTTAAACGTCCTATGGTTGTTGGCTATCGCGTCAATGCCTTTACCGCCTTTCTGGCCAAGCGCCTATTGAAAACTAAGTACGTGTCACTACCCAATATTCTCGCAGATGACGAACTGGTTAAAGAGTATCTTCAAGACGATTGCACACCAGACAACTTGTTCAATGAAGTTTCTCGTTTGCTAGAGAGTGATAATAAGCCAATGCTTGATAAGTTCACCGAAATGCATCATTGGATTCGTAAAGACGCGGATCAACAAGCTGCGAATGCAGTATTGAAATTGATTGAAAAATAGAGAAGTACCATGGTCGCGAAAGCAAAAACGACAAAAGCAAAAGTAGAGCTCCCTCCGTTTGAATACCCTCAAGGTTACCAATTGATCGCCGGAGTCGATGAAGTTGGACGCGGCCCTTTGGTTGGAGATGTCGTCACCGCTGCAGTTATCCTCGATCCCAATAACCCAATCGAAGGCTTGAATGACTCTAAGAAGCTGAGCGAGAAAAAGCGTCTGGCACTGCTTCCTGAAATCAAAGAAAAAGCGCTAGCGTGGGCGGTAGGCCGTTGCTCTCCCGAAGAGATTGATGAACTGAATATTCTGCAAGCTACCATGGTTGCTATGCAACGTGCGATTGCGGGACTGAAGGTACAGCCAGATTTAGTGCTGATCGATGGTAATCGTTGCCCTGAGCTACCGATGGATTCTCAAGCTGTGGTGAAAGGCGATTTACGAGTGGCTGAAATCAGTGCCGCTTCCATCATTGCCAAAGTTGTGCGCGACCAAGAGATGGAAGAGCTGGATAAACAGTATCCGCAATTCGGCTTTGCGAAGCACAAAGGTTATCCAACCAAAGCGCACTTTGAAGCAATTGAGCAACATGGTGTGATAAGCGAGCACCGTAAGAGCTTCAAACCAGTAAAGAAAGCTTTAGGCTTAGATTAATAAATTGGGCGGATTGGTGTTATAAACCTAGCCCTTTAGGTTAGAATCCCAAACAAAATAGAGTTACACGGTACCTGTTAATGTCAGATCCCAAGTTCGTCCACCTTCGTATTCACAGTGATTTCTCGATGGTGGATGGTATCAATAAAGTTCCACCGATAGTCAAGAAAGTCGCCGAGCTTGGTATGCCTGCCATGGCTTTGACCGACTTCACCAACTTATGTGGTTTGGTGAAGTTTTATGGCACAGCGCATGGTTCTGGCGTTAAACCGATCATCGGTGCAGATTTCAAAATGCAATCTGATGAATTTGGTGAAGAACTGACCCAGCTGACAGTACTTGCTGCCGACAATGCAGGTTACAAGAACCTCACGTTACTGATTTCCAAAGCGTACTTACGTGGCCACGTTCAGCACCAACCTGTGATTGATAGGGCGTGGCTGGCCGAGATGTCAGAAGGCTTAATCGTTCTCTCTGGTGCTAAAAATGGCGATATCGGCAAAGCGCTGCTTAAAGGTAACCGTAAACTGGTTGAAAGCTGTGTAGAGTTTTACAAACAGCATTTCCCGGACCGTTTCTATCTAGAATTGATTCGTACAGGCCGTCCGGATGAAGAGACGTACTTGCATTTTGCCATCGATCTCGCTGAGCAACATGACTTGCCTGTGGTCGCGACAAACGAAGTGGTTTTCCTAAGTGCAGAACTTTTTGATGCGCACGAGATTCGTGTTGCGATTCATGATGGTTACACACTAGAAGATCCACGCCGACCAAAAAATTACAGCCCGCAGCAGTACCTTCGCACTGAAGAGGAAATGTGTGAGCTGTTTGCTGATATTCCAGAAGCGCTAGAAAACAGTGTAGAGATCGCCAAGCGTTGTAACGTGACCGTTCGTTTGGGTGAATACTTCTTGCCAGCCTTCCCAACAGAAGGGATGGAAGAAACTGAATTCTTGGTCATGAAGTCGCGTGAAGGTTTGGAAGAGCGTCTAGAGTTCCTATTCCCTAATGAAGAAGAGCGCAAAAAGCGCCGTCCAGAATACGACGAGCGTTTACAAATCGAACTCGACGTAATCAACCAAATGGGGTTCCCAGGCTACTTCTTGATCGTAATGGAGTTCATCCAGTGGTCGAAAGACAACGCGATTCCAGTCGGTCCTGGTCGTGGTTCGGGTGCCGGTTCTTTGGTGGCCTACGCACTGAAAATCACCGATCTTGATCCGCTTGAATATGACTTGCTCTTCGAACGTTTCTTGAACCCAGAACGTGTATCCATGCCCGATTTCGACGTCGACTTTTGTATGGATAAGCGTGACCAAGTGATTGATCACGTTGCCGAAATGTACGGTCGCGATGCCGTATCTCAGATCATCACATTCGGTACGATGGCGGCGAAAGCGGTAATCCGTGACGTTGGTCGTGTTCTTGGTCACCCATTTGGTTTCGTTGACCGTATTTCGAAACTGGTTCCGCCAGATCCGGGTATGACGCTAGAAAAAGCGTTTAAAGCCGAGCCTGCTCTGCCTGAGCTTTATGAGGCCGATGAGGAAGTTAAAGAACTCATCGATATGTGTCGCCTATTAGAAGGTTGTACACGTAACGCCGGTAAGCACGCGGGTGGTGTTGTAATTTCACCAACCACGATTACAGACTTTGCGCCAATTTATGCGGATGCGGAAGGGCATTTCCCCGTAACTCAGTTTGATAAGAACGACGTAGAAACTGCTGGTCTGGTTAAGTTTGACTTCTTGGGCCTACGTACTCTAACCATTATCGACTGGGCATTAGGGTTGATTAACCCGCGCTTGGAGAAGGAAGGTAAACCTCCTGTTCGTATCGAGTCGATACCTTTGGAAGATCCGGCTTCGTTTCGTTTACTCCAAAACTCAGAGACCACTGCGGTATTCCAGCTTGAATCGCGTGGTATGAAAGAGCTGATCAAACGACTTCAGCCTGACTGTTTTGAAGACATCATAGCATTGGTGGCCTTGTTCCGTCCGGGTCCGTTGCAATCGGGCATGGTAGATAACTTTATCGACCGTAAACATGGCCGAGAAGCGATCTCTTACCCCGATGAAAAGTGGCAACACGAGTCACTAAAAGAAATCCTCGATCCGACGTACGGCATCATTCTGTATCAAGAACAGGTAATGCAGATTGCGCAGGTTTTATCTGGCTACACCCTTGGTGGTGCGGACATGCTGCGTCGTGCGATGGGTAAGAAAAAGCCGGAAGAAATGGCCAAGCAGCGTGCAACCTTCGAAGAAGGGGCAGTGAAGAACGGTGTTGATGGCGAGTTGGCGATGAAAATCTTCGACTTGGTAGAAAAGTTCGCAGGTTACGGTTTTAACAAATCGCACTCAGCGGCTTACGCACTGGTGTCTTACCAAACGTTGTGGCTTAAAACGCACTATCCAGCTGAATTCATGGCGGCGGTAATGACTGCCGATATGGATAACACCGAAAAAGTAGTTGGTCTGGTGGATGAATGCTTCCGCATGAAACTCACCGTGTTGCCGCCAGACATCAACTCCGGTTTATACCGTTTCAACGTTGATGAAAACGGTGCGATTGTTTACGGTATCGGCGCAATCAAAGGTGTGGGTGAAGGCCCTATCGATGCGATACTAGAAGCGCGAAACAAAGGTGGTCACTTTAAAGACCTATTTGATTTCTGTGCTCGTATCGATCTCAAACGTGTTAACAAGCGCGTCATCGAAAAGCTGATTTATGCAGGTGCACTTGACCGACTTGGTCCTCATCGAGCGGCGATGATGGCGTCACTGAACGATGCCGTTAAAGCGGCCAGCCAACATCACCAAGCAGAGGCCTTTGGCCAAGGCGATATGTTTGGTGTGTTGACCGATGCACCAGAAGAAGTTGAGAATAAATACACGCAAGTGCCACCATGGCCAGAAAAGGTTTGGCTAGAAGGGGAGCGTGAAACTCTCGGTTTATATTTGACCGGGCACCCCATTAACGCGTATTTAAAGGAACTAAACAAATACACCAGTTGTCGACTAAAGGATGCGACCCCAACACGTCGCGATCAATCGGTAACGGTAGCAGGTTTAGTGATTGCTGCGCGAGTGATGACAACCAAGCGAGGTACTCGCATTGGTATCATGACGTTGGACGACCGAAGTGGTCGAATGGAAGTAATGCTGTTCTCCGATGCACTTGATCGGTATGCTGAACTTCTCGAAAAAGACAGAATTTTGGTGGTTTCGGGACAGGTCAGCTTTGATGACTTCAACGGTGGCCTTAAAATGTCGGCGCGTGAAGTTATGGATCTCGGCAGCGCGCGCGAAAAATACGCACGTGGTCTGTCGGTATCAATTGATGCTAACCAGATCAATGATCAATTCTTTGAGCAGTTTAGTCGTATTTTAGAACCGCACAAAGCCGGAACCGTACCCGTCAATGTATACTACCAGCGTGCCGACGCCAGAGCGCGGTTAACATTGGGCACCGAATGGCGAGTAACGCCAAGTGATACATTAATAGACGATTTAAAACAGTTGCTTGGCAAAAGCCAGGTAGAACTCGAATTTAACTAAAAAATTCAGCGCAATATGTCAGACGCTGAGTCAACAAGGATTCATAGATGAGCCTAAACTTTCTTGAATTTGAAAAGCCAATTGCAGAACTAGAAGCGAAAATCGAAGCACTACGTGACGTATCACGTCATGGTGGTGATTCTGCAATTGACCTGGATAAAGAAATCGAACAGCTTGAGAAGAAGAGCCTAGAACTTAAGAAGAAGATCTTCAGCGACCTAGGTGCATGGGAAACAGCTCAACTGGCTCGTCACCCACTACGTCCGTACACGCTTGATTACGTTCAACACGTATTTGAAGAGTTTGACGAACTCGCGGGTGACCGCGCATTCGCAGACGACAAAGCGATTGTCGGTGGTATTGCACGTCTTGAAGGTCGTCCTGTGATGATCATTGGTCACCAAAAAGGCCGTGAGACAAAAGAAAAAGTACGACGTAACTTTGGCATGCCAAAGCCAGAAGGTTACCGCAAAGCACTACGTTTGATGGAAATGGCCGAGCGTTTCAACATGCCAATCATCACATTCATCGACACAGCTGGCGCATACCCAGGTGTTGGTGCAGAAGAGCGTGGTCAATCTGAAGCTATCGCGAAAAACCTAAAAGTGATGTCTGGTCTTAAAGTACCAGTAATCTGTAACGTTGTAGGTGAAGGTGGTTCAGGCGGTGCATTAGCTATTGGTGTAGGCGACTACGTGAACATGCTTCAGTACTCTACGTACTCAGTAATTTCTCCAGAGGGTTGTGCTTCAATCCTATGGCGTGATTCTGACAAAGCGCCTCAAGCAGCAGAAGCAATGGGTCTAACTGCTCCTCGCCTTAAAGAACTTGAGCTAATTGATGAGATCATCGAAGAGCCACTAGGTGGCGCGCACCGCGATCACGTTAAAATGGCTGAAAACATGAAAGCGACGCTACTTCGTCAGCTAGAAGATCTTGAGCAGCTAGATGAAGAATCGCTACGTGAACGCCGTTACCAACGTCTAATGAACTACGGTTACTGCTGATATCTCACGAGATAACGGATAAAATGGAAAGGGTTGGACATATGTCTAACCCTTTTTTGTACCTATCGGATCGCTTATGGAATCGCTTTACCAGCAGTTTTCTCATGTATTGAACACCTATTATCAACCACAAACGAAGGTCGTTGTCGCGTTTAGTGGTGGTGTGGACTCGCGCTTGTTACTTGAGTTGCTTCGCCGTTATCGAGAAGAAAACCCCCTCTCTTGCCACGCGGTTTATGTTCATCATGGTTTGAGTGAAAATGCGGACATTTGGGCCGATAAGTGTCAAGTATGGGCGAAACAAGCAGGTATTTCGTGCTCGGTAGAGCGTGTGAACCTAGATACCAATAGTGGTGAGAGCATTGAATCGCTGGCACGTGAAGCGCGCTATGAAGCTCTGGCTCGTCATATCAATAGTGGCGACTTATTGCTAACAGGTCAGCATGCCGACGACCAAGTCGAAACATTTTTACTCGCGTTGAAACGTGGAAGTGGACCTAAGGGTTTATCTTCGATGGCAGAAAGTATGCCGTTTGCTGGTGGCACATTAGTTCGTCCGCTACTTAACACCAAGCGCGAGCAGATAGAAACGACGGCGAAGAACATTGGTTTGGAATGGGTAGAAGACGAAAGTAACCAAGATACGCGCTACGATCGAAATTTTTTACGTCATCGTATCGTCCCTGAGTTGTCTGAGCGTTGGCCGAGTATTCATCAAGCCGTGCAACGAAGCGCAAGCTTATGTGCTCAGCAAGAATCGTTATTGGATGAGCTCCTAGGTTCGGTGTTTGCGCGTGCTCTACAGGCGGATTTGAGCTTAAGTATTGATGAGTTAGCTATCCATAGTGAATTAGCTCAAGCGCGTTTGATTCGTATGTGGTTGAGTAAATTGAATGCCAATATGCCGAGTCAAACTCAATTGCGCTTGATTTGGCAAGAAGTGGCATTGGCGCAACAAGATGCCAATCCAAAGCTTAAACTCAAACAAGGAGAGATCCGACGCTTCCAAAACAAATTGTACTGGGTTACGCCTCATGCCGATGTGACGAGTTGGCAAGGCCATATCCAAATCGATGAGCCACTGATTTTACCAGAGAGTCTGGGGACGTTAACGCTTAGTTCGGGTTCTCATCAGCCAAATATTTCGCTGCCATCACACCCCGAGTTATTGAGGGTTACTTTCAATCCCGAAGGTTTGTCGGCACACCCCACAACACGTAGTCGCAGTCGTAAACTGAAAAAGTTATTCCAAGAATACAATGTGCCAAGCTGGTTACGTCGTCAGATCCCGATTTTGATGTACAAAGACCAAGTTGTTGCAGTCGCAGACTTGTTTGTGGATCAAACATTTAGTGGCCAAGACTGTGAACTCATTTGGCGCAAGCCTTTGTAATTCATGTCACAATATCGACCATAACTATCTCAAATAAAAAACGATTAGGTGAAGCAATGAAGAGATTAATGATCGGTGCAGTGGCTGCACTAACCATGTTGAGTGGCCAAGCTCTGGCGGGTGATGCCGCTGCGGGACAAGCTAAAGCTGCAGTATGTGCGGCATGTCATGGCGCAGACGGTAACGCAACGATTCCAGGCTACCCAAATTTGAAAGGGCAAAACGAGCAGTACATCGTGAGCTCAATCAAAGCTTACAAAAACAAAGAACGTAGCGGTGGTCTTGCTGCAGTAATGCAGGCTCAGGCGTCGCTGCTTTCTGATGACGATATTGCAAACCTTGCCGCTTACTACTCAAGTTTGAAGTAAGTAAAAAGTGCATTAACACGTCGTTATCTTATTTCTACAAAACCAGAGCATTGCTCTGGTTTTGTTTTATCTCGACTTAATAAACCTTATTGGGCTCAGGATTTTAGCCGATGAAGCAGAGACAAACATTGAATGTTATGAGACGCTAAACGATAATATGCGCAAACGATTGAAGCTTAAGGGATGAACATGAAAAAGATTGAAGCGATTATCAAGCCATTTAAATTGGATGATGTTCGAGAAGCACTTGCTGAAGTAGGCATCACAGGGATGACCGTTTCTGAAGTGAAAGGTTTTGGTCGTCAGAAAGGCCACACTGAGCTATACCGCGGTGCGGAATACATGGTGGACTTCCTACCAAAAGTGAAACTGGAAATTGTTGTTACTGAAGATGTAGCAGACAAATGCGTAGAAACCATCATCGAAACCGCGCAAACAGGTAAGATTGGCGATGGTAAAATTTTCGTAACGGATGTTGAGCGTGTGGTTCGTATCCGTACTGGTGAAGAAGACGAAGACGCGATTTAAGATTTCACTACAATTGCATTTTTGATTAAGCTAAAAGGGAGCCCAATAAGGCTCCTTTTTTATTTCATGCATTCAGGTACGCTCTCATGTTTAAGCGTTTTGTTCTCTCTTTAGCCTTTCTAATCATGGCTGCGGTAGTGAGTTTTCAAGTCATCTTTACCGTGCCAGAACACCCACAGATCATCACACAAACTGGTTCTGAAATTACCGAAGATATTCGATGTATAGAGTTTAGCGGAGCAAATGCTCTGGACGATAACGGTGAACTCAACCTTTTAGTTTGGAACATCTACAAGCAAAATCGCGCTAACTGGCAATCTGAGCTGGAGTTGTTCTCGGCAGATAAGCAATTGTTATTGCTGCAAGAAGCCAGCATGACAGACAGTTTTAAACAATGGTTGGTAGATGGCAGCTGGGTCAGCAACCAAGTCAGCGCGTTTAAAGCGTTAGGCAGCGGAGCTGGCGTGATTAGTATTGCTCAAAAGCAGCCAATTAAAGCATGCGCGTACACGTCAAAAGAACCGTGGTTGCGTTTGCCAAAATCGGCGTTGTACAGCCAGTATCGTTTAAGTAATGGTGAGAGCTTGGCCGTTATCAATGTGCATGCGATCAACTTTACCGTTGGAACGGAAGAATATACTTCGCAACTTTCTGCGCTTGAGACGCTACTTAAACAACACAGCGGGCCAATCGTATTTGCTGGTGATTTTAATAGTTGGAGCGAATATCGGATTACGGCCATGAAGCAGGCCCTGAGGGAAGCAAATTTGAGAGAAGTACACTTCTCGCCAGATCATCGTACGCAGTTTATTACGGGCTTGCCGCTAGACCATGTGTTCTACCGCGGATTAACGCTGAAAAATGCGAAAGCGCCGCAGAGCGACGCTTCCGATCATAATCCATTACTGGTGTCGTTTACGCTTAACGATTAGCGTTAGTCAGCTTAAGCGATAACGATGTACAACGCCCAAATCACGTAAAACGCGATCCAAGGCAGGCTCGAAATCACCAGAGCCTGTCCGCGTTCAAATTCAGTCCACGTTAATACCACGCCGTAACCTAGAACAATGTACCAAGGCAACAGAAGTGGCAGTGAGCTAGCAAAGTGAGACCATTCGTTGGTGAGTGGCAACTTCAGTAAGCCATTGAGACTGTTGAGATCCGCCGCATAGGTCATTACCTGACCATGTTTCAATAGTAAGCTTGCGTAGCTTGCAATGTCGCCCAATACCGCTGGAAACAAAATGGCGCACGATGCCGCAAACCATTTCCAATAACCGTATTGTTGTTTACTTGCTTTAGTCGCAAGGAAGAACCAAAACGCAAGCAACAAAAGCGTCGCAAAGCGATTGAACACGTCATTAATAATCGCACTTGCCATCAACGTGTTTGGTTCCAATAGCTCAATCTGCTGTGGGTCGATTTGTTGGAACTGTACAGTGAGTTGGTCACTTAACCACGTAAAATCAACGTTCGAAAAGTACGCGCCCCAAAATAGGAATGGGCTTAGCATCAAAAAGATGAAAGGTTGCCATCCCCAACCACCACGCTGATAAAGCGCAAGAAAACAAGAGGTTGGAGAACGGAATATATCCAACAACATTACGAGTGGGTTACTTGACGGGTTCATACACTTACCTTAGTTACATCTACGTACAGCTTAAGTTTTTGACCCGGTTTTAGGTACTTCTGCTTATGCAGCGAGTTCCATTTTACGATGTCGTTGCTCTTCACCTTGAATTTGCTTGCGATGCCACTGATGGTGTCGCCAGAGCGAACGTTGTAGAACACGGTACGAATCACGGCGCCTTGGTCTGATTTTTTCCAAATCACCAGCTTTTGACCGACGCGCAGGGTATCTTTTGGTCCCATGCCGTTCCATTTTGCTAGCGATTTGTGTGAAACCTTGTTGTCACGAGCGATAGACCACAAACTTTCACCCGATTGCACAACGTGTGACAGTTTCAGTTGGCCACGAGCTTGCGATTGCGTTTTGTTCAAACGGTTTTGCGCTGTAAGTGCGTACTTTGAATCGTCTTTGGTTGACGTCGGAATAAGTAAGTACTGACCAATGCGAATGTTGTTGTTCGACAGGCCGTTAGCACGACGAATCACTTTTGAGGTCGTACCGTATTTCTTCGCCAACATACTCAACGAGTCGCCAGATTTGACTTTGTAACGCGCGACTTTCATGCCTTTACCGCGATTGCTCTCAACTTGAGTTAAGAACGCATCCTTCTTCTCCACAGGAATAAGAAGCTGATGAGGCCCTTCTGGTGCGGTGGACCATTGGTTGTAGGCAGGGTTGTAGCTTTGCAGCTCTTTTACCCCGATGCCCGCGTAATCAGCAGCGATAGCGAGATCCAGTTGTTCTTTCGGATCGACCAACGTCAGCACTGGTTTGTTTGGGATAGATGGAATGTCGATACCGTACTTTTCTTGGTTTGCCACCACGTCCGCAAGAGCGAGAAGTTTTGGCACGTAGCTACTGGTCTCTTTTGGCAGATCTAAAGAGAAAAAGTCGACAGGTTTACCCAATTTTTTGTTCTTACGGATAGCGCTAGATACACGACCGCCGCCACTATTGTAGGCTGCGATTGCGTGTTCCCAGTTTCCGTCAAAACGTTCATTTAATTGAACAAGATAATCCAATGCAGCATCGGTAGAGGCAGCGACATCGCGACGCCCGTCATACCAGTAGTTTTGTTCAAGCCCCATCATTTTCCCGGTGCCTGGCACAAACTGCCACAAACCTGCTGCGCTACCGTGCGAGTAGGCGAAAGCGTCAAATGAGCTTTCCACAACCGGTAGAAGAGCAAGCTCCATTGGCAACCCACGTTCTTCGATACGTTGCGTGATCATGTAAAGAAATGGCGCTGCACGTTTAGATACCGTGTACAGGTGGTTTGGGTGTTTCAAATACCACGTACGGTAATAATCCACTTTCTTGTTGTTTGGGATGTCCATTTCAAGCTGCATAGCAATACGTTGCCACACATCTTCTTGTTCCTGAGGGGAGAGAACTTTTGGCGTATCCTTGGCAGAATCTTTCGCCAAAGATTGTTTGTTTTTAGATTTAGTCTTAGTGGCATTCTGTTTAGCAGTTTGCTCTGACTTGTTGGTTTCTGGAGTTGGAGTGGTGGACGAATTTGGCTGAGTCAATTGACAGCCAGATAATAACAACACCAACGCCCAGCTATACTTCAAACGCATGGGTTCAGCCTATTTAGGGCCTTTTTATCTTCTCCTGCCTGTCGCGCAGCCTAAGTTGCGTGGCAGTCGTGAGATAATAGACATCTTTTAACACTAACTAATATTCAATAGAGGCGGAGAGCTTCTAAAATTATGCATGGGAGCGACATTCAAGTTGATTTATATCGACCCCAAACGTAAGAGAAGCGCCAGTGGCGCTTCCCAAAAAATCAGCCCCTGATAATACTGGGGTCTTGCAAACTTACAAGCAGAAAATGGTTAAAATTCGTTCTTCCACTCACGCAAAGCAGTAAAAACCGAGCATGGATCGCTATTTTTAATGCGGTTCGCGACAGACTTAACAACGTCTGGATTGGTGGTACGCAAGAATGGATTAATCCACTTTTCTTTTCGCAGCGTTGTAGGAAGGGTAGGAATGTTTAGTGCACGAAGTCGGTTCACATCGTCTCGGTATTGACGCAGTTGCTCGTTATCAGGTTCCACAGCCAGCGCAAAGGCAACGTTACTCGCTGTATATTCGTGCGCGCAGAACACTTGTGTTTCTTCTGGAAGCGCTGCAATTTTGCTCAGAGACTCAAACATCTGCTCTGGTGTGCCTTCGAAAATACGACCGCAACCAGCAGAAAATAGCACGTCACCACAAAATAGCTTGCTATCGCCCACATACCCTATATGACCGAGCGTGTGCCCCGGCAAACCGAGCACCAAGAAGATTTCGCCGAACAGCTCAAGCTTATCGCCTTCTTCCATAGGAGTTGTTAAGGTCGGAATTGGCTCCGCTTTCGGGCCGACAACGGTGACGTGAGGAAATGCACGAACTAAATCTGGAACACCGCCAATGTGATCGTTGTGGTGGTGTGTAACTAAGATCGCTTCTAAAGTTAATTCGTTAGCCTGCAAATAATCTAATACTGGCTGTGCATCGCCTGGATCGACCACGGCGCAACGCTTGTCGCTATTTTGTATCAGCCAGATGTAATTATCATTAAATGCGGGTATGCTTTTGATCTCTAACACGATTCGTTCTCCGTCA
Organism: Vibrio sp. RC2502; assembly: GCF_054850435.1. Lineage (NCBI taxonomy): Bacteria > Pseudomonadati > Pseudomonadota > Gammaproteobacteria > Vibrionales > Vibrionaceae > Vibrio > Vibrio sp. RC2502. The sequence goes on along the minus strand of NZ_CM141453.1, from coordinate 2,427,755 downwards.
CCCTTTTTAAGTCAGGTGGTTAATGAAACCAGCACTCAGCAACAAAACTTTACCGCACCCATCGACTTGGTCAGCGATGAACAATGGGCCTTGGGTGCTTGAGTCAATCCAGACCCGACTTGATGAATGGTGTCCGAAATTGTTCGGCTACCATATGCTCAAACTGGGCGGGTTGAGCTGTGAGCTAACCAGCTGTAATTGTAACATTCAACACCAAGTCAACGTAGATATCCAGAACCCGTTGCACAATGTTATCGCAGATGGTTACGAATTGCCCTTTTTGGAAAAAAGCTTTGATGTCGTGATACTTGCCCATCAGCTTGATTATGCAAGTGATCCACATCGTCTGCTGCGAGAAGTCGACAGAGTGATGATGGATGATGGCTGCTTGATCATTACGGGTTTTAACCCAATTAGCTTTACTGGTTTAGCGAGTTTGTTCCCATGGCGTAAAAATAACTTGCCGTGGAGTGGACGAATGTTTACTTCGAGCCGAATCAATGACTGGTTGGGGTTACTCAATTACCAAGTAATTCATTGTGATCGTTATGCGCTGTTTCCTATGACACGTTATCGCACCATGTGGACTTGGTTAGAAAACAGCTTGGGGGATTGGGCTTCTCCGGCGGGGAGCTTGTACTATATCGTCGCTCGTAAACGAACGTACCCTCTCAAGCCAATCAAACCACATTGGCGTCTAAAGAAAAAACTGACGCCGCTTGGCGTGATGAACCGAGAGGGATTTGGTGTGAAGAGAGTGTCGAGCCAGCGCTACTAGCGTATTAAGATGGCTGGTAGCCTGTATCTTCTTCTGTTGGGTTTTCTGCTGCTGTGCGGGCGAGTTCATCACAGATTTCGTTTTCTCTGTGTCCAGCATGGCCTTTAACCCAATGCCAATCCACTTGGTGGCGTGCCGTTTCTTTATCCAGTGCTTGCCATAAATCGGCGTTCTTCACGGGCTTTTTATCTGCGGTTTTCCAGCCGCGTTTTTTCCAGTTGTGAATCCACTGCGTGATCCCTTGGCGCACGTACTGACTGTCGGTCGTCAGCGTGACACGGCACGGCTCTTTCAGTGTTTGCAGGGCGACAACTGCGGCTAACATTTCCATGCGATTGTTGGTGGTGAGGGTGTAGCCTTTGGAGAGCGTCTTTTCTACGTCTTTGTAGCGTAAGACGATGCCGTAGCCACCAGGGCCTGGATTTCCTAAACAAGATCCGTCTGTGAAAATCTCAACGTGTTTGGTCATATTTTTGGTACTATTAGCCGAAACATTTAATAAAGCATAGTCTGACATACATAACCTTATGAATACCAGCAGCAATTCTGAACATAATCGCATTGTCGTTCTCGATACCGAAACCACAGGTATGAACCAAGAAGGTGGTCCGCACTACTTAGGGCACCGCATCATCGAAATCGGTGCCGTGGAGATCATCAACCGTAAGCTGACTGGTCGTCATTTTCATGTGTACATTAAGCCCGATCGTGAAATTCAACCTGAGGCGATACAAGTACACGGTATTACCGATGAATTCTTGGTAGATAAACCGGAATACGCGAGTATCCACCAAGAGTTTCTTGATTTTATCAAAGGCGCAGAACTGGTTGCGCATAACGCGCCCTTCGATACTGGCTTCATGGATTATGAGTTTGAAAAACTCGATCCAACAATTGGTAAAACCGACGATTACTGCAAGGTGACGGATACGCTTGCCATGGCGAAGAAAATCTTCCCGGGCAAGCGCAACAACCTCGACGTATTATGTGAACGTTACGGCATTGATAACTCGCACCGTACACTCCACGGGGCATTGCTCGATGCGGAGATTCTAGCCGACGTTTACCTACTGATGACTGGTGGGCAAACGAGTCTAGAATTTAACGCCAACAAACAAGAAGGCGGGGTAGAAACCATTCGCCGCATTGAAGGAAGAAAAGCACTAAAGGTTTTGCGTGCAACTGCCGATGAATTAGAAGCGCACCAGAAAAGATTAGAACTGGTAAACGACTGTATTTGGCACCAATAGGAGAAGCTATGTTGAGGGCTTTGTCGGTCGCTATTTTAGCGATCTGGAGTTGTTTCGCATTTGCCGCGAGCGAGTCCGCCATGTCTTTGTTGGATAACCGTTTTCGTGTCGACCCGACCATCGAACAGATTACTTTTCTGGTTTATCGTGAACAAAGTTCTCAACCTGTTGTGTTAGTTCGTCCAGATGGCAAAAAATATTACGCGTGGGGCTCTTACGACAACGTTCGTTGGTATCAAGAACCATCACTCGACATCATTTCAGTCGACAACCCAATGCCCGGCCCTTGGCAAGCAGTGGGGAAAGTAACCCCAAAAAACAACATCCGCTTAATTTCACATCTCAAGCTCAGCACCGACGTATTCCCTAACCGTCTCTATAACGGAGAAGCGCTCAAGTTCACCGCGCGTTTAACTTCAGACGATAAGCCACTTGTCCTGCGAGACTTTCTCGACCGCGTCAACTTGCGTGTCACCTTTACTAAGTTTGTCGAAAATGAAGACGAACTGATAAAAGAAGCACGCCCAGTGCCGATGATCATTGGCGAATTTTCTGATGATGGTCGCGGTCTGGATGAACAAGCGGGCGATGGCGTCTTCACCGTTCAATTACCTATCGAAGTGGAACCGGGCAAGTACCGCGCACGAATCACTTCTGGAAACGGCGTATTTTTGCGTGCGCAAGAACAGGTGATTTTGGTGTACCCAAACCCAGTCTCACGTACGTTTATTCAATCTCGTAGCCCAGAGAAACCACATCAGCTGGTGGTTAGTGGTGAGCAAGGTATGATTGCTCCCGGCTCTATCGCGGTAAACGTCGAGCAAAATGCACCTGATGGCTTCATTACCTACAGCCAAGGGCAAGTGTCACAGGATGGTATGAAAACCACCTTGAACTTGGATAACGATCCTGAACTAGGCAAGTACTCATGGCGCGGAGAAATCTTTGCAACGGATTTCGCAACCCAGCGTGCACTGGTGTTTCCTATTCAAGAACAAACCTTCAGTGTCGTTGATGAAGTGGATTTAGAAGCTGCCCGCATCGCCAAAGAAGCAGAGCTGGCCGAGCAACGCCGTATTGAGATGGAAAAACGCATCATTGCAGAGCGCGAAGCAGAGCGTAAACGCAGCATGATCATCATTGCGGTCGGCAACGTAGTGATGCTTTTGATTGCTATTGTGGCTTGGATTGTGTGGCGCAAGTTAAAAGCGAAACGACAAGCCATGCCTGAAATGCAATTAGAAGTGCCAAAGAAATAAGGCAGAAGAGTTAGAGAAAGAACGGAGCCTATCGGCTCCGTTTTTTGTTTATCTTAGATTATCGCTTAAGCCACTTCTGGAATTGGCTTTGGTGGTTGTTCCAAATCGGGTTCTTTTTGCACGGTTGGAACAATCCCTTCACCGACCGCACTGAGGTAGCTACCACTGAGTTTGATCGCAAGGTACATATCGGCACGCAGCAAAATCCCGCCTTCGCTGGTGCTTATTCCCGTTAACTCACACCATTGACGCAAGCGGCGTTTTCTTCCCGCGAGGACTAATCGTATTCCTCTTTTCTTGAGCACTTCGTGAATGTCGGCCAATGTCGCCATGACACTCAAATCTAGGTGAGTAAAGCTTGATACGGCATCGACTACGACACAGCTGACATCTTTGTTTTGCTCTGCGTGCTCTAGCAAACGACGCTTAAAGTACGGCGCATTAAAGTAGGTCAACGGTGAGTTGAAGCGATAAATCACCATTCCCGGAATTGGAGACGCTTTTCCGGTTTCATCAATGGTGCGAATGGTGCCTTTTTCATCCAGACCAAGTAGTTGGTCACTTGGTCGCATGACGATGCGTAAAAACTGAAATAGGCCTAATAGAACTGCCAGTGTGATACCTGGAATAACCCCAATTACTAACACGGAAATAAAGGTGATGGTGGCAAGGTAAAAGGCATCTTTGTCACGTGTTTTCAGTATCCATATGGCTTTGAGATCAAGCAGTGACAGTGACGCGATGATGAGTACCACGCCGAGTGACGCAATAGGGATGAACTGTAACGGCTCGTAAATAAAGACCGCGATAATAGCAATGGTGATGGCTGCCACAATCGATACCAATTGCGATTTTCCCCCATTGGCGTCGTTAACGGCGGTACGAGAATCTGCGCCGCTGATGGCAAAGCCTTGCGAGAAAGCAGAAGCAATATTGGCAAAACCCAATGCCTGAAACTCTTTATTAGCGTCAATGTCGTAGCCGTTCTTTGCTGCGAAGCTGCGCGCGGTCAGCATCATGCTGACAAAGCTAACGATCGCTAAGTTTAACGCTGGCACGACGAGCTCACGCACTTCGCCAAGCTCAAATTGTGGGGCTTGAAATTGAGGGAAACCACCTTGAGTTAAGCCGACTACGGCCACGTCCATTTCTTGTAAGTGCAGTAGCCAAACCGATGCTGTAGTAACCAGTATGGCAAGCATTGCTGCAGGCCAAGTAGGACGGTAGCGTTTGGTTACCAAATAGACCACCACAGTCGCTACACTTAACGCAACGGTTGGCCAATGAAGTTCTGCCAAGCGTTGTGGAGCTTCCCATAATCGTTCAAGTAGATAGCGTTGTTCGTATTTCAAACCCACGACTTTCGCAAACTGACCGACAATGATGGTCAACGCCACGCCGTTGAGTAGCCCTAAGAGGATTGGGCGGGAAAGGAAGTCAGCAAAAATTCCCAGTTTGAAACGGCTGGCCAGTACACACCAAATACCTGTCATGGCTGTCATGGTCATCACGAGCTGCCAGTGTTTGGTTGGGTCGCCAGCGGCAATTGGGGTAACGACGGCGGCAATGACGGCACAGGTTGCGGCGTCCGGGCCAACAATGAGTTGTCGGGAAGTGCCCATTAAAGCGTAAACCAGCATCGGCAGCATGCATGAGTAGAGGCCGACGATAGCAGAAACGCCAGTTAGCTGTGCATAAGCAATAGCAACAGGTAGTGCAACAGCAACAACAGAAAATGCTGCTCTAAAGTCGTTCACGAGCCATTCTTTTTGATAGTTTTTAAGTTGAATGAGTCCTGGGAACCACTGAGCGAATAAGAGTCTAGCCAACAGATTTTCCATATATGTGGTTGAGATACGGTAAAGTATACATCGTTAATGGGTAAGGTCTGTGAGCTATTTATCACTCATATCGCGATCAATTGGTTTGGCTGTGGTTACAACGGTTGTCTGAGAGTGAGCATCGGATGCGTCGAAAGGGAGGGGGCGTTATTTGGAGTCAGAGTACAAGAAAACGGGAGCCAAAGCTCCCGTTTTTGTCTTTCTTATTGGTTTTTAAGCAACGCTATCCATTTGAGGGTAAAGTGGCTTTGCTGCCAATAGTTCCGGCTCAAAATCGTCAACGTTAATGGTATCGATACGATGTTGCTCGGCTTCTCTCAGCAGTTCTGCTTCTTCTTGAGTGATCACGCCTTGCTCTAGACCTTCTTGAGCAATCATATCCAAGCAGAGGAATGGACGACGTTTACCTTGCGCTTTACAAACTTTGTCGAACACAGGCTCAGCTTGAAGAATCACAGACAGTGCCAACTCAATCTTACCTGCTGGGTTGTGCTCTGTTGGCTCTAGGTACTGGCCACGGCCAATGCGCGAGCGTGTTGCACTTGGGGTTTGTAGAATACGTGCCACTTTGCTGTCTAGCTTGTCACTTGGTGCTTTGCGTACACGACCGAATGGCATAATCAGAACGCGAAGTGTGCGGCCAATGACTTTGTTCGGGAAGTTTGCTAGGAACTCATCAACGGCGATTTCTGCTTGTTTTAAGCTATCTTGTAGACCCCAGTGAACCAAAGCCAAATCTTCAGCTGGACGACCATCTTGTTCAAAACGTTTTAGTGTCGCGGAGCTTAGGTATAGCTGACTGAGAATGTCACCTAAACGCGCAGATAAGCGCTCTTTACGTTTCAACGAACCACCAAGTACCGCCATTGAGATATCAGACAGAAGCGCTAGGTTGGCACTGTAACGGTTTAGCTGTTGGTAGTAGCGTTTCGTTGCATCTTTAGTCGGTGCCGATGAACCGAGACCATCGCTTAAACCAAACCAAATACTGCGAACGAGGTTACTCATGGTAAAGCTCACGTGGCCAGCTAACGCTTTGTCGAATTTCTCAACCGCGTCGCTTGCTTCTGAGTATGCTGCGTTCATTTCTTCAAGCACGTATGGGTGACAACGAATCGCACCTTGACCGAAGATGATCATCGAACGAGTCAGAATGTTTGCACCTTCTACCGTTACGGCGATTGGAGAGCCTTGGTAGCCACGAGCGAGGAAGTTCGAAGGGCCTAAACAAATGCCTTTACCGCCGACAATGTCCATCGCGTCGATGATGCTTTGTTGACCGCGGTGGGTACAGTGGTACTTCACGATTGCAGAAATAACCGATGGCTTTTCACCTAGGTCGATACCTGCAACAGTTAGGTTGCTGGCCGCATCCATGACGTATGCATTACCGCCAAGACGCGCCAATGGCTCTTCAACGCCTTCCATGTGACCGATTGGTTGTTTGAACTGACGACGAATGCGAGAGTATGCACCCGTTGCCATCGCAGCCGATTTGATACCACCCGTCGAGTTAGAAGGTAGCGTGATGCCACGGCCGACCGACAGACATTCCACCAGCATGCGCCAGCCTTGCCCTGCCATTTTCTCACCACCGATGATGAAATCGATAGGAACGAAAATGTCTTTACCACGGGTTGGACCGTTCTGGAATGGCACGTTTAGTGGGAAATGACGGTTGCCGATTTCTACACCTTTCACATCCGTTGGGATCAGCGCACATGTGATACCAAGATCTTCTTTATCACCAAGCAGGCCTTCTGGGTCACGCAGTTTGAATGCAAGGCCAAGTACCGTCGCAACAGGTGCAAGTGTGATGTAGCGTTTGTTCCACGTTAGACGCATACCCAACACTTCTTTGCCTTCCCATTCTCCTTTACAAACGACGCCGTAATCTGGGATTGAGCCTGCGTCTGAGCCAGCCTCTGGGCTAGTTAACGCGAAACATGGGATTTCTTTACCTTCGGCTAGGCGAGGTAAGTAATAGTTTTTCTGATCTTCTGTACCGTAGTGTTGCAAGAGCTCGCCTGGGCCTAATGAGTTAGGCACACCAACGGTAGAAGAAAGTACGCCAGAAACACCCGTCAGCTTTTGCAGTACCAAAGATTGAGCGTATGCAGAGAACTCTAGACCACCGTACTTTTTCTTGATGATCATGGCGAAGAATTTGTTGTCTTTCAGATACTGCCAAACTTCAGGTGGTAAATCCGCGAGTTCATGCGTTACTTGGAAGTCGCTGACCATAGCACACACTTCGTTTACTGGGCCGTCTAAGAACGCTTGCTCTTCAGCGCTAAGTTTTGGCGCTTGAATTGCGTGTAATTTTTCCCATTCAGGTTTACCTTTGAATAGCTCAGCTTCCCACCATACGGTACCAGCATCGAGAGCTTCTTTTTCAGTTTGAGACATCGCAGGTAGCACAGTCTTAAACAACGCCAGTGCCTTACGGCTAATAAGCGATTGGCGGATACCAGAAACGGCAAAGACCGCGATTGCAAGCACATACAGTGTCCAGCCAATAACGCCAACTGAGCCTGTGATAGTCAGCACTAGCATGGCAGCAGTTAGTAGGCTGACGGATTTAACGAGTGACATTCTGTGGTAAAGCGTAATGCCTAACACAACAGCCATCGCAACGATAGAGAGCAAGATGTCCATATAATTTTTCCTTTTCAGACTTTATAAATGTTGTACGTCTGTATTTTGGTAAGAGGTCTAACCAGTTGGTATAAGTGTAATCAAAATATTAAAGAAATGTAAAACACAAGATTGAGTAAAAAGTGATCTAAGTAGAGTTAAAATTCTAAAGTTGCGAATTGAGTGATGGTTTCGTAAGCAAGTTGACAAGTTTATTACTGTCACCAATCCAAATCTGGAGGTTCACTATCGACACTAATTCTCGTTTGTGGGTAAACTCAGTGTTATGAAATGTCCGGTGCTAAAATGGCATCAGAACCATTTACTAAGGCGAAGCGAATGCGCATTTACGCCCGAAATAATAAAGAGAACGTCTTATGTACCAAGATCTGATTAGAAGTGAATTGAACGAAGCTGCTGAAGTGCTCAACAAATTTTTAAGCGATGACCATAACATTGCTCAAATCGAAGCGGCAGCGAAGATGATTGCCGATTCTTTTAAGCAAGATGGTAAGGTGCTGTCGTGCGGTAATGGTGGTTCGCACTGTGATGCAATGCACTTCGCAGAAGAGCTAACAGGGCGTTACCGTGATAATCGCCCAGGATACGCTGGTATTGCGATTTCAGATCCAAGCCACCTTTCTTGTGTCAGTAACGATTTTGGTTACGACTTTGTTTTTTCTCGTTACGTTGAAGCGGTAGGCCGCAAAGGTGATGTTCTGTTTGGTTTGTCGACATCTGGCAACTCAGGCAATATTCTTAAAGCGATTGAAGCTGCGAAAGCGAAAGGCATGAAGACCGTCGCACTGACGGGTAAAGATGGCGGTAAAATGGCTGGTCTTGCTGATGTTGAAATTCGTGTACCACACTTTGGTTATGCAGACCGTATTCAAGAAGTACATATTAAGATTATTCACATCATCATTCAGTTGATTGAAAAAGAGATGGAATAATTTTCTGCAGCCACTTTTTCGGCTGTGGTTTAGGTAAGGAGTTCGTTAAACGATGTGTGAATTGCTCGGCATGAGCGCCAATGTTCCAACGGATATCTGCTTCAGCTTTACAGGGCTGATGCAGCGTGGAGGTCGTACTGGCCCGCACCGTGATGGTTGGGGAATTACTTTTTATGAAGGTAAAGGTTTTCGAACCTTTAAAGACCCAAAACCAAGCTGTGAGTCCCAAATCGCTGAATTGGTGCAAAACTATCCGATCAAAAGTCGTGCGGTTGTGAGTCATATTCGCCAAGCAAACCGTGGCGGAGTGAATTTAGAAAATACGCACCCATTCACACGTGAGTTGTGGGGCAAGTATTGGACCTTTGCTCACAATGGTCAGCTGTCTGATTACCAAGATCTGTACACTGGGCGTCATCGTCCTGTTGGTCAAACAGACAGTGAGCTTGCGTTTTGTTGGCTGCTAAAGCAGATGGAAGATCGATATCCAGAGCCTCCTCAGGACATGGAATCTGTTTTTCTCTACATCGCTAAGTGTTGCGATCAGCTCAAAGAAAAAGGCGTGTTCAATATGTTGCTCAGCGACGGCGAATTTGTCATGACGTATTGTACTAATCACTTGTATTGGATTACGCGTCGCGCACCGTTTGGCAAGGCCGCTTTGCTAGATGAAGATGTGGAGATCAACTTCCAAGAAGAAACAACACCAAATGATGTTGTTTCTGTCATTGCAACTCAACCTTTAACCGGCAATGAGACTTGGCATCGAATGAAGCCCGGTGAATATGGTTTGTTTCACCTTGGTGAACTGATCCAAAACAATGCATCTGATTTGAAAGATGTGCCATTTGCAGCGCCCAAACCGGGTAATCAAGCTCCGACCGAACCGTTGGAATAACGACGTTTCTAGACATCAAGTTTTCCAAATAACAAAAAGGCAGTCACTCGACTGCCTTTTTTGTATCTGATCTTGTGTTGATTTTGTATGTAAGCTAGCAATAGCACTGAGAATTCTTAATCACCAGATCCGTTTGCTTAACTTGTGCTTATAACTAAGCTTTCCGCTGAATCAGTTGGCTCAGCATAAACAAAGAAGTCGCACTGATCACCACTGATGGACCTGCTGGTGTGTCGAAGTGCCAAGACAGACTCAGTCCCATTAGAACTGAAATCGCACCTATGATGGATGCGAAGAATGCCATTTGTTCTGGTGTAGAAGACAACTTGCGCGCTGTTGCTGCAGGGATGATCAGTAGTGAAGTCATGATAAGGGCACCGACAAACTTCATACCTACCGCAATCACTACACCCACCATCAGCATCAAGACCAGACGGATTAAGTCTGTGTTCACACCTTCTACAGCGGCTAGCTCTTCGCTGACGGTACTTGATAATAACGGTCGCCAGAATATGTACAAACATGCACTAACGGCAATTACGCCGGCATAAATAAACATCAAATCTTCTGGTGATACAGCTAATAAATCACCAAATAGGTAACTCATTAGATCGACACGAACATTGTCCAAAAAGCTTACTGACACCAAACCGATAGACAAAGAGCTGTGAGCCAGAATTCCGAGTAGGGTATCTGTGGCCACCAGTTGCTGCCTTTGCAGTGTTACAAGGAGTATCGCTAATGCTAAACAGCAGACTAGCAGCGCAAGATAGAGGTTAACGTTCAGTAAGAACCCGAGAGCGAGCCCCATTAACGATGCATGGGCAAGAGTGTCACCGAAGTAGGCCATTTTGCGCCATACAACAAAAGACCCAAGTGGTCCTGCGATGATTGCAATACCAATACCAGCGAGAATAGAAGGTAGAAGAAACTCAATCATGGTGATGATGTCCGTGGCTATGGTTAGAGCACGAGGTAGCGTCGCCCGATACTGGAGAGCCAGACAAATCGTGATGGTGATGCTCGTGGTCGTGATGATAAAACGCGAGTGATTCTCTCGCTGCGTTACCAAACAATGCTATGTAAGAAGGATGCTGAGTGATCGTTGCTGGTGATCCCGAACAACAAACGTGGTGGTGCAAACAAATCACATCGTCTGTTTTTGCCATGACCAAATGCAAATCATGAGATACCATAAACACAGCGCAATCGAAGCGGTGACGGATGCTTTCAATCAAATCGTATAGATCGATTTGTCCTTGAACATCAACACCTTGAGCTGGTTCATCAAGAACCAACAAGTCAGGGCGTTGTAGCAGCGCGCGGGCGAGTAGGACGCGTTGGTTTTCACCACCGGAAAGGCGGTGCATGTTGCTCTTAATTAAGTGCTCTGCACCAACTAGTCTTAATGCATCAAGGCATTCTTGTTTGCTGTACTTTCCTGCTAAATTTAAGAAACGGATAACGTTTAGCGGCAAAGAGTCGTTGAGTTTCAGTTTCTGAGGCACATAACCAATTTTTAGCTTTTTCGCTTTAACCAATTTTCCGCTAGTCGGCTTTTGAAGCCCTAAAATGACTTTAACTAACGTGGATTTTCCCGCTCCGTTGGGACCGATTAGGGTTGTGATTTTGCCCTTTTCTAATTCCATGCTGATGTTATCAAGAACTCTGCGATCATCGAACTCGACGCACAATTGTTCAAGACTGACTAATGAAGACATGAATGAAACTCATTTGCAAAACTATAATGTTATAATGTAACATTATCGCACTTTCTACGCCATATCCCAAGTAAAACTATGAAAAGAGCTTTAATTCTTGCTGCTTCAGCAATGTTAACCTTGCCAGCGCAGGCGATAACAGTACTTACAAGCATTAAACCGATCCAACTGATGGTGACTGAACTGACGGAAGGCGTCACTACTCCTGAAGTGCTAGTTCAGTCAAACGCATCACCACACGATTATTCGCTGCGACCTTCTGATGTAAAAAAAGTCGCGTCTGCGGATTTGGTGATTTGGTATGGTCATGATTTGGAACCGTTTCTTGAAAAAGTCGTATCAAATAGATCTAGTACACTGACGCTAAGCGAAATACCAAATCTAGCGCTTCGTGAGTTTGATAGTGAGCATTCGCATGATCACGACGGTCATGACCACGGTAGCCACGACCCGCACTTTTGGTTGGGTATTAAACCGGTTAAACAGGTCGCCCAAGCTGTTGTGAACAAATTGGCGGAAATCGATCCAGCTAATGCGAAAACGTACAGCAACAATCTTGTTAAATTTGAAGAACAGCTTGCGGCTAGAGATAAGGAAATAGAGCAGCAGTTAGCACCAGTGAAGAACCAAGGATACTTCGTTTTCCATGATGCGTACGGTTATTTTGAAGAGCGTTACCAGTTAAATAATCTAGGACACTTTACGGTGACTCCCGACCGAAAGCCGGGTGCCAAGACGCTGATTCAGATCAGAAAAACACTGGGATCAGGTAACGTGGTTTGTGTGTTTTCTGAGCCTCAATTTACACCAGCCGTTGTCGAGAGTGTGATGCGTGGCAGCGATGTGGCCAAAGGCGAGCTTGACCCATTAGGCAGCACGATCAAAGTGGAGCCAGGCAGTTACTTTAACTTGTTAGGCAACATGGCTGACAGTTTTGCGCAATGTTTGGCTAAATAAGGGTAATTAGTTGTAGTTTTGCGGATGAAATGTCTCTTTTACGTGATCTAGCAGTAAGAATTACAACCTTTGGCAAGACGAACCTTTTCTATAAAAGGAATTGAGATATCATTATCAATAATTAGCGGCTCAAAATAACCCTACTCACAAGAGCTACGGAAGGCCTATAGGGAGTTGAGTTGATATAAATTGATATATAAGGTTTTCGTCTTGCTTCGCCAACTTGTCCTGATTTTCTGGGGACTCTTCATATCATCTCAAGCATTTGCGCTGAACAACGCAAATGCCATCTTTTACCCTTTGCCTACTCAGGTTAAGGGCACTTTTATTGCTGCGAAAAAATTGTTCTTGGGCGAGCAAGGTGGGCTATGGATTCATGATGTACATGGCCGCGTTCTTTTTTATGACGGCCAGAATGTTCTGCCAAAATCAGGCAGTTTTTTGCAAACGACCGCAAAGCAGCTTGCGTATCATCAAGGGTCATTCTGGACCTTTGTCGAAAATGAGGTTTATCAGACCTACCCAAACAAAGAAAGGCAGTTGGTCTTTAGCCTTAACCCCGGGTCGCAAATTAGAAAAATAGGTTCATCAGGTGATTATATTTGGGTCAGTGATGGCGCACATTTTTATACCTACAACATCAAAACCAATGAACTTGATTCATTTTCACTGCTTCAACTTTATCAACATAGCAATAATAGTTATGTGTACATCAATGATGCGATTCTGATCGAAACCAAATGGGCGTTGGCTACAACATCTGGTGTCTATCTCTCTGAAGGTAATAAATTTGATCATGTGATTTCATCCGGTCAAAACTACATTGAAAAAGTGTACTACTCGCATACGAGACGCGAGATATTGGTTGGCACCTTAAAAGGCGCGTTGATCTTCAATATTTACGAGCCGAAAAAAGAGATCGTCAAAATTGGCGGCTCCCACGTACTGACGTTTTCAGAGACCAATCAAGAGTATTGGGTTGGTACTGAGCACGGTTTGTATCTCTACTCGTTTTTAACAGGTGAAGTTACTGAAGTTGAGCCTGCGAGCTTCTTAGAGTTAGAACTCGATAGCACTAAAATTTATTCCTTACTTAGCGACAACATGGGCGGAATGTGGATAGCGACCAACCAAGGCATTCGTTATTACTCTTTGTTCAGCAAAAAATTTGAGCGAGTCACCTTTAGTAGTTATGACTCGCAAACCTTATCTGGTCGTATCAGACAAACGGTAACAGGGCCAGATGGTGTGCTTTGGTTTGCCGATGACCGCAAACTGTATCGTTCTGGCGCGGAAGGGATTGTAAAAGTCTTAGAATTAGATTCTCAAATTAACGAATTTGCGTTCCAACGAGGCATGTTATGGCTTGCCACTTCAAAAGGTTTGGAGATATTCCAATTGGAGGGGCTGAAAAAGGTTAGCTTCCCTTATTTACAAGTAATGGCTGGGCATGCTGTTGAGCATATTGCTCTAGACGACACAAACCGTTTGTGGGTATCCAGCGGTTACCAACTTTACAACGTTGATATCGACAAGCAATCCGTCAGAAACTTTGGTAGCGAATGGATCGTGAGTCAGTACTTACCAGCTAAAGTGACGCGCTTATATGATACCGAAGATAAACTTTTTATTGGTACGGATCACGGCATTTATGAATACGATGATGAACGTATTCGTTTCAATCGTTTCTCGGAAAAATATGGCGAGTCGCTAGATATAGTGACAGCGGCGGATGGCTCTCAGTGGTTTGCCTCTTCCTATGGGTTGTTTAAAACAGTGGCTGGTGGCGAAGCCAAGCAAGTCTTGGAGATGAGTGTTGCGAATGCTCGTCCGGCGTGTTTGATCAGTGATGCGAAAGGTGTGTGGCTCGCATCTTCTGTTGGGTTGAGTTACTACCGATTGTCCGGTGAGTTAGTTAAACATTATTCATCTGCATCGGGCTTGATTAATAATGAGTTTATTCCTGGGATATGTAGCGTAGTGAAACGCACAGAAGATGGTGAACGTGAACTTGTTTTAGGCTCAAAATATGGATTAGTTAAAGCAGAGGCTTCAAAACTATTGGTGTCAAACCCGCCAGAATCCCGCTTTATTGTTAGCCAAGTGATGCTTGAAAACGATGTAATCCAAGTGGGGAGTTCCGACCTTGATGGGATTAAGCTGCCTTATGGTTCTTCGCTGAGTTTTCTCTTTGGCATCATGCCTAAACCGGATAGCCAGAACCTGTACTACCGCTTAAACGAAGACGATCGATGGCAGACCTTAGAAGGGGGTCAGTTAACCTTAGAGCACCTCAACTCTGGGGAATACCACCTTCAAGTGAGTAACGAGTCACAGGTAACGGCGGGCGTTGTTGGTTTAGAGTCTCGTTTTGAAGTGCTCAAACCATGGTATCTATCCCAGCTTGCGATATTAGGCTTTCTCGCCTCAATTTCTACGCTTATCGGCCTTATCATGTACTGGCGTTCACGATATGTTATGCAAGCAAACCGAGAGCTTGCTGCTCAGGTCACTCTAAAGACCAACCAACTAAGGCATCAAAGCCGCGTATTATTGACGAGTAACCAACAGTTAAGAAAGCAAATTCAGGTTAGAAATCTATTAGTTGACCATGTTGCTCAGTCTATAAAAACCAGCGTCGATTATATCTCGTCAAAATTGCCAGTGGAGAGAGACTCCATCACAGAGGATCACGTATCAAAAACTTACTGGCAGCTGAATGAGCTTAAAAGTGCTCCTGGTGATGCGAGTAACGGCAGTCAAAACTACAACCTAAGCCAAATTACGCAATCTGTGGTGGATGTGTGGCGAGACGATTTCGCCAAAGCGGGGATCTCTGTGGAGTTAGAGGATGAGAACAAGTCTAGCCGTATTGCTCTAGAGAGTTTTAATCTGGACGTTATCTTCAACAGTATCTTTGCCAACATCATCAAGCGCTCTTTCCGAGGTCAAGCCGTTAAAGTGATGTTAGAAGAGGGGCGGGACATTGTCTCACTCAGCTTTTTGGATTACGGAACGCAATTGCCAAATAAACTTTCTCTAAGTCGTCCTGCTAATAACAATGTGGACTTGAGTATAGACAATCTTTCGCAGTTGGTTACGGTGAGTGGAGGGCACTTAGCGGTGTTCACTTCTGATGCGCAGAATAAAATTGAGATTACTTGGCCGATGGCAAAAGAGTTGAGCCATGTCGAGGAAGTTTTACCAGAATTTGTGCCAGAAAACATCGCCGAAGAAAAAGCCAGTCCAGAGAATGAGTGGCTACAAAAGGTCTATCAGTTAGTTGCTGAGCATTACCATGACCCTGATTTTGGTACTGCGACAGCGGCTAAGATGTTATTTATGTCTGAACGTAGTTTACAACGCCGCTTTAAGTCGGCCTCGTCAAGAACGTTAAAAGATTATTTAACGGAGGTACGGTTAGAAACTGCTTGCGAACAGTTACTCGCAGGTGAAAAAATCAGTGAAGTGGCTTTCAATTGCGGTTTCAATGATCCCTCTTACTTCAGCCAGAAGTTCAAGTTGCACTTTGGTTTACCTCCATCAAAGTTCGCGATGGAACAAGACAGTCACGCAAATTAGTCTCCAATCTTTCGAGCATCGTTAATAGTTACAGCACGGATGTTATCTAAATCACCTCCTCACGTTTAGCGGCGTGATTCGTTCTGATACCGCAACTAAACCATTCTAGTCGCCTCGGGCTACGCAGCGTTCTGTTTTTTTGAGTTGTTCTGAGTAAGTAAAGCATCTGTACTTTCTTATGTAGTTCATAGAAATAAAGAGCTGCAATGCCTTTGCGTGTTGTTAGGTTAGAGTTTTTTTGCCTAATTTATGCGTTGTGATAGGTAAGTGAAACATCAATGCACAGCGTTGTAGCAGTTTGTTTTCGCCAAACAGCACATATAAATAGGATATAGAAAGCTTAACTAAAGTGCTTCTAGTTACAGGAGGTTGGTTGTTAAAGGTTTAAATCGGGAGTAGAAAAGAAGTGAAAAAAAATATCGTGGTATAGCCGGGGGGACTATACCACGGGTGTCAATGACACCTTCGCTTGCTGCCGGAGTGACATGTTGCCATGCCACCTCTGGAATTCTTTTAAGAGGTTGCCCTCTCGATGGAATAACTATACGAGACCTTACTTATTTTTCTTATAAAAATAACGACAGGTTGATATGAGAAAAGCGACAATGTTGATTTTTCATCTTAAGTTATTGATTTTATGTGATAATATTTTTTCTGATTAGGCGATGTTAAGTTTTTGTTTCTTTTTAATGGTTTTAAAAATGTCGATTTTGACGAAAATGACGAGGTAAAACTTAACGGAGTTAACGTTCAAAATATGAAAGGCAATTATGGAATCTTTGATTTCACACAATGAATGGAAGGGTATAGAGGAGTATTATCGCAGCCTAAATACTCTTAAATAATAATATTTATCATTAGCAATACTCTTAAGGGCCACTATGAAATTATCAGAAATTAAACCTGGCGATACGGTGACAATTCGTTTGTTAGATGGTCTTTCATCAGATATTAGAAAAAAGCTTATGGTAATGGGGCTACTTCCGAACACAGAAGTTAAGGTGATCAGACGCGCGCCGATGGGAGACCCACTACAAGTTGAGGTACGCGGTGTATCTGTTGCGTTAAGAGAAACCATTGCTCAAAAAATTGAAGTGGAGCGAGTGTAATGCAGTATCAAGTTCTTACCGTAGGTAACCCAAACAGCGGTAAAACCACTCTTTTTAATGGTTTGACTGGTGCCAAACAGCAAGTCGGTAACTGGGCGGGTGTGACTGTTGAGAAAAAAACGGGTCAATTTAAGCACGCGGGTGATGAGTTTTTACTGACGGACTTACCGGGCATTTACTCTCTGGATAGCGGTAACGATAGTAACAGTATCGATGAATCCATCGCTTCTCGTGCGGTGTTGACGCACCCAGCTGATTTGATCATCAACGTGATTGATGCCACCAGCTTAGAGCGCAGTCTATATATGACGCTGCAACTTCGTGAGCTTGGTCGTCCGATGGTTGTTGTTCTCAACAAAATGGATGCGTTAAAGCGTGAACGTCAGATGATCAACATTGCTGAGTTAGAAAAGACGCTAGGTTGCCCAGTGATCAGTTTGTCTGCCACTAATAAAGCACAAGTTGCTGAGTTTAAAGAAAAGCTCCACAAAGCCATAGTTCAGGGTGTTGCGCTAAAAGACTGCTCTTTGAATTACGGCGATAAGATGGAAGCAGCGATCGAGCATATTTCTTCTCTATTTAACGATCAAACCGTTTCTCATCGCGCATTAGCGATTCGTGCTCTAGAAAAAGACACGATGGTTCTCAATAGCCTGTCCGATCTTGATAGAAGCAAAGTACTGGAAGCGATTGCGACTTTAGATTTGGATATTGATTTACACGTTGCGGATACCAAATACACACATCTGCACGAACAATGTAAAAAAGTTCGCCGCAGTGAAGGCAAACTCAGCCGCAGTGTTACCGAAAAACTTGATCAGTTTATTTTGAACAAGTGGGTGGGGATTCCATTCTTCTTTGTTGTGATGTACCTAATGTTTATGTTCTCGATTAACATTGGTAGTGCATTTATCGATTTCTTTGATCTCGGCGTTGGCGCACTTTTGGTTGATGGCGGTCATCACCTATTGGATGGTCATTTGCCAGTTTGGCTTGTGACGGTTATTGCCGATGGTATTGGTGGCGGTATCCAAACGGTAGCGACCTTTATTCCTGTCATTGCGTGTTTATATTTGTTCCTCGCTGTGCTTGAGAGTTCGGGTTACATGGCTCGCGCTGCGTTTGTACTCGATAAAGTGATGCAGAAAATCGGATTGCCGGGTAAAGCGTTTGTGCCGTTGGTTCTTGGTTTTGGTTGTAACGTGCCGTCAATCATGGCAACACGCACTCTAGACCAAGAACGTGAGCGTAAGTTAGCGGCATCGATGGCGCCATTTATGTCATGTGGTGCTCGTTTACCTGTATATGCACTGTTTGCGGCGGCGTTCTTTCCTGGTTCTGGTCAAAACATTGTCTTTGCACTTTATCTATTAGGTATTGTGGCTGCGATCTTCACCGGTCTTTTCTTAAAGCACACTCTTTACCCTGGCAGCAGCGATAGCTTAGTCATGGAAATGCCCGACTACGAATTGCCAACATTGCAAAACGTCGTGATCAAAACTTGGCAAAAGCTTAAGCGCTTCGTGCTGGGTGCAGGTAAAACCATCGTTGTGGTTGTTGCTATCCTAAGTTTCCTAAACTCGTTGGGTACAGATGGCAGCTTTGGTAATGAAGACAGTGAAAACTCTGTACTTTCTAAAGCGGCACAAGTGGTAACGCCAGTGTTTGCGCCAATTGGTATTCAAGAAGATAACTGGCCAGCAACAGTTGGTATTATTACCGGTATTTTCGCCAAAGAGGCGGTTGTTGGTACGCTAAACAGTTTGTACACGTCGCCAAGTGATGGTGAAGAAGCAGAGTTCGATCTGATGGGGAGCCTAAAAGATGCGGTAATGAGTATTCCTGAGAACCTTGCAGGCTTGAGTTACTCTGATCCATTAGGCATTGAAGTGGGTGACCTAACAGATTCAAATGCGGTCGCAGAAGAACAAGAAGTGGATGCGTCTATCTTCGGCAACATTAAGTCTCAGTTTGTTTCTGGTCATGCCGCGTTTGCTTACTTGATCTTCATCTTGTTGTACACACCATGTGTTGCTGCGATGGGGGCGTATGTACGTGAATTTGGCCATAACTTCGCACGTTTTATTGCGGTATGGACGATGGGTTTAGCTTACCTATGTGCAACGTTCTACAATCAGTTGACGCATTTCTCTGAAAGCCCAATTACCAGCGGTGTCTGGATGTCAATTATTGTTGCAATCTTCATTGGAACTTATCACGTATTTAAACGTATTGGTAAAAAACAACATGGTGCGTTAGAGGCGCAAGTCGCATGATTTTAAATGAGCTTTATCAATATATTGCAGACAAAGGGACGGTCTCACAGTCTGAGCTGGCTAAGCAGTTTGGAATGAGTGAAGATGGCGCGGATGCAATGTTAAGCGTGTGGATCAAGAAGGGTAAAATTAGCCGCTTGGTTGATACCAATAAAGCTCGAGATGTGATGCGTGTGCGTTATGCCGTGACAAAACAAGACGAGTTGTCACTCACTGTTACTATGTAGTGGTTCATCAACCAAAGTTTACAAATAATAAAGCCGCGTCATTTCTGATGCGGCTTTTTCGTTTCTAATCAATAGCCTTGTCGCTGGCAAGCAAATCTCATAGCGGCTGAATATTAATTAAGCTTTATGGAAGATCGAGCTTAGCGACAATACATTTCCAATACGTTTGAGAATCTCATCTTGTTCTTTTTCGCTGCGAAACTCGCCGCTTGTGTTTCCCCAAATCGGCCCTGGCCATGCAACGTCGTCCTTAAAGCGTGCGATATGATGAATGTGTAGCTGCGGCACCATGTTACCAAGTGCGCCAAGATTCAACTTGTCAGGACGGAAAGTCGCTTCGAGCGCTTGGCTTACCGCTTGTGATTCAAGTAAAAACTGTTGCTGCTCTTTCATCGGTAAGTGGTGCAATTCTTTTAAGTTGGCACGTTTAGGAACTAAGATGACCCACGGCACTGCATTATCTTTATGTAGAAGTGCAACGCAAAGAGGGAAGTGGCCGATTACTGTGGTGTCTTTTGCCAATTGAGGGTGCAGTTCAAAACTCATTGTGGATATCCGATTCATTTCAATTTGAATTAGTATACGTCAGATAAAACAAAAGGTTGACGCTTTCACGTCAACCTTTGCAATCATTCAGCTTGTGCTACTTAAGTTATCAACTTAAAAGCGTCTTACATGCGCTCTAGCGTTTCGATACCTAGTAGCGATAAACCTTGCTTGATGGTTTTCGCTGTTAGGGCTGCCAGTTTTAGACGGCTTTGCTTAACGGCTTCATCTTCTGCTACTAGAATTGGGCATGCTTCGTAGAAGCTTGAGAATTGACCCGCTAGTTCAAATAGGTAGCTACACATGATGTGCGGTTGGCCTTCACGAGCAACAGATTGAACGGCTTCTTCAAATTGTAGAAGTTTAGCGATAAGCGCTTTTTCTTTTTCGTCAGTGATTTGGATATCACCTTGAAGTTCATCCATCGCTACACCAGCTTTAGCAAAGATAGAGGCAACGCGAGTGTATGCGTATTGCATGTACGGCGCTGTGTTACCTTCAAACGCTAGCATATTGTCCCAATCGAACACGTAGTCAGTCGTGCGGTGTTTAGATAGGTCAGAATATTTAACCGCTGCCATCGCAACTGTTTTAGAGATCTTCTCTTTCTCTTCAGCATCTAGCTCTGGGTTCTTAGATTCGATCAACTGTGCAGCACGAACTTCGGCTTCATCAAGAAGGTCCGCCAAACGAACTGTACCGCCCGCACGAGTCTTGAATGGTTTACCGTCTTTACCAAGCATCATGCCGAAAGCGTGGTGCTCAAGAGATACAGACTCAGGTACGTAGCCTGCTTTACGAACGATAGTCCAAGCTTGCATTAGGTGCTGGTGCTGGCGAGAGTCAATGAAGTAAAGTACGCGGTCTGCGCCTAGTTCTTCGTAACGGTATTTCGCACATGCGATATCCGTTGTGGTGTATAGGAAGCCGCCGTCGCGTTTCTGAACGATAACGCCCATCGCTTCGCCGTCTTTGTTCTTAAACTCTTCTAGGAATACAACTTGCGCGCCGTCATCTTCAACCGCAAGACCTTGTGCTTTTAGGTCCGCTACGATCTTAGGTAGCATGTCGTTGTACATGCTTTCGCCCATTACGTCATCACGAGTTAGAGATACGTTTAGACGATCGTAGTTGCGTTGGTTTTGGATCATGGTTATGTCAACCAGCTTCTTCCACATTTCTGCGCAGAATTCATCGCCGCTTTGCAGTTTCACTACGTAGTTACGTGCTTTCACCGCGAATTCTTCATCTTCGTCGTACAGCTTTTTAGATTCACGGTAGAAGCCTTCAAGGTCCGCCAGTTCCATAGAAACTTCGCCAGACTCTTGTTGTACACGCTCAAGGTTTGCGATAAGCATACCGAACTGAGTACCCCAGTCGCCGATGTGGTTCGCGCGGATCACTTTGTGACCTAGAAACTCAAGCGTACGTACTACCGCATCACCGATGATGGTTGAACGTAGGTGACCAACGTGCATTTCTTTTGCAACGTTTGGTGCTGAGTAGTCAGCGACGATAGTTTGAGCTTCTTCAGCTGCAACGCCAAGGCGTGAGTCAGCCAGTGCTGCGTCAGCTTGTTTCGCAAGGAACTCTTCGCTTAGGAAAATGTTGATGAAACCAGGGCCAGCGATTTCTGTTTTGCTCGCAATACCATTTAGGTCTAGAACATCCAGTACTTTCTGTGCAAATTCTCGAGGGTTAGTACCCAGTTTTTTAGCAACGCCCATTACGCCGTTTGCTTGGTAGTCACCAAATTGTGGCTTTGCTGATTGACGAACAGCAGCAGGGCTTCCTGCAGGTGCGCCAGCGGCTTCTAGAGCCTGAGATACTTTGTCATTAATAAGTGCTTGGATATTCACACGCGTTTCCTTCAATTCAAGGACGAAGAACTCGGCAAAATAGGCGCCGAGTTCTGTTGGAGTTCACAAAAATGGGGCTAATGATAACAACTTTATTGCTTTTCATACAGAGAGGATTTGGGGAAATTTTTACTTTTTCGATTGAATGGAAATGTCACTTTGTTTGCGTTTACTATTGCGCTCAGAGTAAAGAGATAAATCGCCCCAAAAGAGAGCCACAATGACTATTCAACTTGTTGAAAAACGCCTTACGCCTGAACTAATGCTCCAAGACTTAGATGTCTTCATGGGCAAGATTGAAGAGCTTGCAACCCTGTTAAAACTGGATCTGAGCTTTGCTCAAGCTGACCATATTGCATTGCGTATTAATGACCCTGAAACGGCAAAAGCTGCGCATGAGGCATGGAATCAATACGGCAAGGTGATTTCACAAGCGAAAATCAACGGTCGTCCAATTATCGTCATCGAATTCGACACAGCACTCGAAAGCCGCGGCTGGAAGATTGAGTGTCTGGAATTGCCATACCCAGCCGAAGGGAAAACCTATCCAACCGAAAGTTGGGAGCACGTGGAGTTTGTGATTCCATCTCATGCGGAAACCGCAGACGAGTTTTTGGCGGACTTGAAACACACTTATCCAGCGTTTGGCGCGCGTTTTGATGAGTTAGAAGAATTGGGTGTGAAGATCAAACTATCGAGCCCGAAAGGGGAAGGTGAACGCTTGAACAACCCAACCGTGGCGTTTAAGTACCAAGGTATTTGTATCAAGCTGCATCCGCATTCGCTCAAGCGTATAGTGGAGTCTGAGCAGGCGGAATAAGCAAACTTTGAACGACTAGAAAGAAGAAAGGGTTGCAAATGAGCAACCCTTTCTTTCATTCAAATGCGTGAACTTAAAGAATCACAGTCTTATTCCCATAAACAAAAACGTGGTCGTTAATTACCTTATTCAGAGCTTTACTCAGAACATTCTTCTCAACATCGCGGCCTGCTTGAGCCATATCTTGTGCGCTGAATGTGTGATCGACTGGAATAACATCCTGCTTGATGATCGGGCCTTCATCTAGGTCGTTTGTCACGAAGTGGGCTGTTGCGCCAATAATTTTTACGCCACGGTCGTAAGCTTGCTGATAAGGCTTAGCACCGATGAAAGCAGGCAAGAAACTGTGGTGAATGTTGATGATCTTATGGCGGTATTTTTCAACAAACGTTGGCGTGAGAACGCGCATGTATTTCGCTAGCACCAAGTAATCTGCATCGTATTGATCAATCACCTCTAACATCTTTTGCTCGTGTTCTTCACGGCTTAGATCTTCGTGCGTCACATAGTGGTAAGGGATATCAAAACGTTCAGTGAGGCCTTGCAACTTATCGTAGTTACCCACCACGGCGGCGATTTCTACATCTAAACTGCCATCGTAATTTTTCATCAGAATATCACCTAAACAGTGTGCTTCTTTCGTTACGAGAATCACGATGCGTTTACGGCGAGAGCCAATGAGAGTGCGTTTTGCACCTTGCGGTAGAGCTTGGTCTAAATCGGCAAGAAACGTTTGGTCGTTGAAGTACCCCTCCAACTCCGTTCGCATGAAAAAGTGCCCACTGGTGTTATCAACAAATTCGTTATTATGAACGATGTTGAGCTGATGTTTGTAACAGATATTAGTAATTTTAGAGATCAAACCCGGTGCGTCAGAACAATGGGTCAACAGTGTTTTCTTTTCCATAAATCAGATACTTCCATGCATTATTTTTCTAGCGTACGAAATATGTGTTTTCCCCAAAAGGGTCAACCGTACAGCAATCTGACTTCATAAATAATCTATTCTTGCCATGGTTTCAACAAATTATCAGTGTTGGGCCGTAAGCTGGCCATCTTACGGGCTGATGTCTCTCCCAAACGTCTGATATACTCACGACAATTTTTCTAACCAGATGTCAGGCATGATCGCAAAAACATTTTCCTCTGATGGCGCTTTAGGTAAAGCGATTCCGGGTTTTCAGGCTCGTCAGCCACAAATAGACATGGCTGAAGCCGTCAGTAGTGCGATCAAAGAACAAAGTCAGTTGGTGGTAGAGGCAGGAACTGGTACCGGTAAAACATTTGCCTATCTTGTCCCAGCGCTGTTGAGTGGGAAGAAAGTCATCATCAGTACTGGCTCGAAAAACTTGCAAGAGCAGTTGTACCATCGTGACCTACCGCTGATGGTCAATGCGCTCGGTTTTTATGGTCAAGTGGCGTTATTGAAAGGGCGTTCCAACTATTTATGTTTGGATCGCTTAAGTCGCCAGATGGTAGAAAGCCACACCAACGAATCCGACCCAACATTGTTGACCCAATTGGTGAAGGTGAGGTCTTGGTCCTCAGAGACAAAAACCGGTGACTTAGGTGACTGTGAAGATTTGCCTGAAGACAGCATGATCATCCCAACGATTACCTCGACAAACGATAACTGTTTGGGGAAAGAGTGTCCCAGCTATACTGATTGCTTTGTCTTGAAAGCTCGTAAACGTGCAATGGATTCTGACATCGTCGTGGTGAACCATCACTTGTTTCTCGCGGATTTAGCCATCAAAGAGACAGGTTTTGGTGAGTTGATCCCAGAAGCCGATGTCTTTATTTTCGACGAAGCTCATCAGCTACCAGACATTGCCAGTGAATATTTCGGGCAATCGGTATCGAGTCGCCAAATTCATGACCTCGCCAAAGACATTGAAATCGCGTATCGCACCGAAGCAAAGGACATGCGTCAGCTGCAAAAAGTTGGGGATAAACTGCTTCAAAGTGCGATGGATATGCGCATCGTTCTGGGTGAGCCGGGTTTTCGTGGCAACTGGCGAGAAGCGATGCAGTCTGAATCCATTAAGCGCGAATTGGTTCGTTTAACTGACAGCCTAGATCTGGCGATTGATGTGCTCAAATTGGCACTTGGTCGCAGCCAATTGTTGGATACGGCTTTTGAGCGTGCGAACTTGATCAAAGGTCGAATCGATCGTGTGTGTGATGTTGACATCACCGGCTACTCTTACTGGTACGATACTTCACCGCGTCATTTTACTCTGCATATTACTCCGTTATCGGTGGCAGATAAGTTCCATGAACAAATTGAAATCAAGCAAGGTGCCTGGATCTTCACCTCGGCAACGCTTGCGGTCTCTGGTGACTTTAAGCACTTTACCGATCGTCTCGGCTTAAAACCTAAACAACAGTTTTCGCTGCCATCGCCATTTGATTATGAAAAGCAGGCTCGCCTTTGTGTGCCTCGTTATCTTCCTGAGCCAAACAGCCCAGGTTTAGCGGACAAATTGGTGAGAATGTTAGCACCAGTCATTGAAGAAAATGACGGTCGTTGTTTCTTCTTATGTACTTCTCACAGCATGATGCGTGAGTTGGGAGAGAAGTTCCGTGAGGTGTTGGATCTTCCGGTTCTTATGCAAGGTGAAATGAGCAAGCAAAAGACTCTTGCAGAGTTTATGGAGCTGGGTAACGCTTTGCTTGTGGCGACGGGGGCGTTTTGGGAAGGGATCGATGTTAGAGGTGACGCACTGAGCTGTGTTATCATCGACAAATTGCCGTTTACTGCCCCGGATGATCCGCTGCTAAAAGCCCGAATTGAAGATTGTCGATTGCGTGGTGGTGAGCCGTTTGCTGAAGTGCAAATCCCCGATGCGGTGATCACTTTAAAACAGGGCGTAGGGCGTTTGATTCGAGATCAGAAAGATCATGGTGCATTGATCATTTGTGACAATCGCCTTGTCACCCGTGACTATGGCGGCACGTTCCTTGGAAGCTTGCCTCCGATCCCGAGAACACGAGATTTAGAACGTATCAAAGCGTTTCTTAAAGCAGAATAATTAGTCGCAGCCTGTGCTGTGATGTAACCAAATAAAATAGAGTTTTAGAGAGTTAAATGAGCGCAAAAATTCTTGCTATCGATACCGCAACTGAAAACTGTTCAGTTGCACTACTGGTTAATGACCAAGTGATTTCACGCAGCGAAGTGGCACCTCGTGACCACACGAAAAAAGTGCTGCCAATGGTTGACGAAGTGCTGAAAGAAGCGGGTCTAACTCTACAAGACTTGGATGCTCTAGCGTTTGGCCGTGGCCCTGGTAGCTTTACTGGTGTTCGTATCGGTATTGGCATCGCTCAAGGTCTAGCATTTGGTGCAGAACTGCCGATGATTGGTGTTTCAACATTGGCTGCGATGGCACAGGCAAGCTACCGCCTGCATGGTGCAACTGATGTCGCTGTAGCGATTGATGCGCGCATGAGCGAAGTTTACTGGGCACGTTATTCTCGCCAAGAAAACGGCGAATGGATGGGTGTTGATGAAGAATGTGTGATTCCACCAGCTCGTTTGGCGGAAGAAGCACAAACTGACTCTAAAATGTGGACAACAGCTGGTACAGGTTGGTCTGCGTATCAGGAAGAACTGGCGGGCCTGCCGTTTAACACTGCAGACAGTGAGGTATTGTACCCTGACTCACAAGACATTGTGATTTTAGCTAAGCAAGAACTAGAAAAAGGCAATACGGTTCCTGTTGAAGAATCTAGCCCGGTTTACCTGCGTGATAACGTGACTTGGAAGAAGCTTCCAGGCCGCGAATAATTAGGAAAAAATAAAGACGGGGCGGTAGCCCTGTCTTTTTATGGAGCGTTATGGCGTCGATTAATGGTTTACCTCCTTCACTGATACCCGGTACCAACCGTACCAATAAAGTGGGTAAAAAAGGGCAGGTAAAGAAAGCTCAAAATAAGCAGTCCGTTGGTCAACCTTCAAAGGTGGCAAACGCAGTCGCGCATTCCATAAAACAAGTTGATGAGTCCCAAATTCATCGTGCTCAAGTACAATATGATTTGCCGGAAGGTAATGCTCGCAAAGCCATGGAGCAGTACATGGACGTCATGAATCGAGCAAAAAAAGAGGAACTGGCTCAGCTACTGGGTGTCGATATCTATGTATGAATTTCCTCGAATTGGTATTAATAGATTAAATGGTGGTTTATGAAGGTTTTTGGACGGTTGTTTTTGGTTTTGGTTGCCGCTTTTGGCTTGTCTGCATGCAGCTCTCTTCCTGAAGAGTTGAACGCTAGTACAGAGCAAGTCGTTACCGACTATAAGGCCTTTGCTGAGTCTCAAGGAGAGGTCACGAATGATGTTCGCCTCGGCGGTATCATTGCGAAAGTGGACAACTTCAAAGACAAAACACGCCTAGAGATCGTCAATCTACCTATCAATAAATCTGGCAAACCTGATATTGACCAAGAGCCTACGGGTCGTTTCGTCGTGTATTTTGATGGCTACTTAGAACCTGTTGCATTTAGCCAAGGCCGTTTGGTGACGATTGTGGGCAAAGGGGCCGGTGAAGAAGAAGGCAAAATCGGAGAGCATGAGTACGTGTTCCCATTAGTAAAAGGGCAGGGGTATCGCCTGTGGAAGATTGAAGAACGAGTGAGAATGTATGACTCTCCTACGTATTTCTATCCATGTTATTCCATCAACTGCCGCATGCTGCGTAATGATTTTCCACAAGATGGCAAAGTAATCAAACAGGTGAAATAAACCAGATGCATGAGCGCCGATTTACTCTCCCAACGGGAGAAATGGCCGCCCTTGAAATAGGTAATGAAAAAACGGCTGACTTGTCAGTCGTTTTTCTTCATGGGTGGTTAGATAATGCCGGAAGCTTCAAAGCGTTGATGGAGCAAATTCATCAATTGAACCCGAAGCTGCATTTGTTAGCTGTCGACCATTTTGGCCACGGCTTATCCAGTCACAAATCCCGCGACAATTATTACCTTTTTCATGATTACATTGCCGATATGTATCAGTTATTGGACGAATTATCGCCAAACAGACTCATGTTAGTGGGGCATTCTCTTGGTGCTTTAATCGCAAGTTGCTATAGTGCAGCGTTTCCTGAACAGGTCGAAGCATTAGTGCAGATTGAAGGTACGGGCCCTTTAACGGAATCTCCTTCAAATAGTTTACAGCGTCTTCGCAATGGTGTGTTAAGTCGAATCCGACAGCAAAACAAACCAGAACGTGCGTTGGCATCTTTTGATCTGGCGTTAAAATTGCGCATGCAAGCCAACCAATTGAGTGCTGATCAGCTTTTGCCCATTGTGGAGCGAGGGACTGAGTATCGCGACAACAAATGGTACTGGCGACATGATGCCAAGTTAAAGTGTGATTCACTTTACCGCATGGCTCGCGAGCATGCGAATTCGATCACCAGTCAAATACGTTGTCCTCATCTGATCGTATTAGGCGATCAAGGATTTCAGCATTTACCATCTAACCAAGTTGATTGGGGAGAGAATCCACCGCAAGTGGTTTCTGTCGCAGGTGGTCATCACTGCCATTTAGAGCAAATACTCGAAGTCGCAAAGCGAATTCTTGGTGTAGTTAACAAAATTTAAACAAGTGTTTGAGAGTTGCGTGCTCAAGCACGTTCGCTGTGCTGTAATAGCCCTCAAAATAAAAAGGACGCTATTTTTTAGCCAGTTATAAACGAGGAGTAACATCGTGGATAAACCATGGCTTTCACGTTATCCAAGTGACGTACCTGAAACCATCAATCCAGAGCAATATGAGTCTTTGGTAGAAATGTTCGAGCAGTCTGTACAAAAGTATGCAGACCAGCCAGCATTCATGAACATGGGCTCGGTAATGACCTTCCGCAAGTTGGAAGAGCGTAGCCGCGCATTTGCCGCTTACCTGCAAAACGAACTGAAATTGCAAAAGGGTGACCGTGTTGCTCTGATGATGCCAAACCTACTGCAATACCCAGTAGCGTTGTTTGGTATTTTGCGTGCAGGTTGTATCGCTGTAAACGTAAACCCTCTCTACACTCCTCGTGAACTTGAACACCAATTGAACGACTCTGGTGCCACGACGATTGTGATTGTGTCTAACTTTGCCAATACACTAGAGCAAATCGTAGATAACACACCTGTGAAACACGTGGTGCTAACTAGCCTTGGCCAAATGCTGCCACGTGCGAAAGGTACGATTGTCGATTTCGTGGTGAAATACGTAAAAGGTATGGTTCCTAAGTACGATCTACCGGGCGCAATTTCAATGCGTAAAGCGCTGCGCAAAGGTCGTCGTCTGCAATACGTGAAGCCGTTTATGTCTGGTGATGATATTGCATTTCTGCAATACACTGGTGGTACTACGGGTGTCGCAAAAGGTGCAATCCTAACGCATCGCAACATGATTGCGAACGTGCTTCAGGCGAAAGGGGCTTACGGTCCTGTACTTTCTCCAGGTCGTGAATTAGTGGTAACCGCATTGCCGCTTTACCACGTGTTCGCACTGACAGTGAACTGTTTGCTGTTTATCGAAATGGGCGGTCGTAACTTACTGATTACCAACCCGCGTGATATTCCCGGATTTGTAAAAGAGCTGCAAAAGTACCAATTCACAGCGATCACAGGTGTGAACACCTTATTCAATGCGCTAGTGAACAATGAAGATTTCCATGAGTTGGACTTCAGTAACCTTCGCTTGGCTGTTGGTGGCGGTATGGCAGTTCAACGTGCTGTTGCTGAGAAATGGCTGAAGACCACAGGCTGCTACCTGCTTGAAGGCTATGGACTTACTGAGTGTTCACCGTTAGTTGCGGCTTACCCGCATGACCTGGTTGAGTACAACGGTTCTATCGGTCTGCCAGTTCCTTCGACAGAAGTTCGTATGGTTGATGAAGAAGGCAATGTACTGCCAAATACTGGTACAGGTGAGCTACAAGTTCGCGGCCCTCAAGTAATGCAAGGTTACTGGCAACGTCCGGAAGCAACTAAAGACACCATTAACGAAGACGGTTGGCTATCAACGGGTGACATCGTTAAGTTTGATGACGAAGGCTTCCTGCACATTGTTGACCGTAAGAAAGACATGATCTTAGTATCAGGCTTCAACGTTTACCCGAATGAAATCGAAGACGTTGTCGCTCTGCACGGCAAAGTTCTTGAAGTGGCTGCTATTGGTCAACCGCATGAAGTGTCTGGTGAGTTGGTGAAGATCTACGTTGTAAAACGTGACCCGAGCTTAACCAAAGAAGAAGTGATTGCACACTGTCGTCAGCATCTAACGGGCTACAAGGTTCCAAAACTGGTTGAGTTCCGTGAAGACTTACCGAAGACCAACGTAGGTAAGATCTTACGTCGTGTACTTCGTGAAGAGAACGACGCAGAACTGGCAAAGAAAAGCGCGTAAGCCGATTTCGTTGAGTCGCCAGAATTAAAAAATGATAGAATGCCAGCGTTTTGCTGGCATTTTTTATAGCGAGAAGCATGTGAATTATCAGATTATTACTAAAAACAAAGACCTAGAACAAGTTTGTGCTCAAGCAAGAGACGCAGATGTCGTAATGCTGGATACCGAGTTCGTACGTATCAGGACTTTTTATCCGCAACTAGGTTTGATTCAGCTTTTCGACGGCAAGCACTTGTCCCTTATCGATCCGACAGAATTAACGGACATGACATCTTTCATCGAACTATTGAAAGATGCATCGGTACTTAAAGTGCTTCACGCCTGTGGCGAAGATTTAGAAGTATTCCAAAATGCATTTGGTTGTACGCCATTTCCAATGGTCGATACACAGTTAATGGCGGCGTTTCTTGGCCACGGGCTGTCAACAGGTTTCGCAACGCTGGTGGAAGAATACTTAGGTGTTGCGTTGGACAAGAGTGAATCTCGCACCGACTGGATGGCTCGTCCTCTCACGCAAAAGCAACTTGATTATGCAGCGGCAGACGTTCACTACTTGTTGCCACTTTACGAAAAATTGCTCGATAAAGTCACTGAAGCTGGTTGGTGGGAAGCGGTGCAGCAAGAGAGCGACTTGTTGGTTTCCAAACGCATTCGCGAAACCAACGAAGAAAATGCGTACCTTGATATTAAAGGAGCGTGGCAACTTAAACCGTCAGAGTTAGCTGTGTTAAAGCCGCTAGCGACTTGGCGTTATCGTGAAGCAATCAAGCGCGACTTAGCACTAAACTTCATCTTCAAAGAGGGTGATTTGCTAACGGTTGCTCGTTTAGGTTTAACAAGCTTTAAAAAGATGGAAGCGGAAGGGATGGATAGCCGCGCGGTCAATCGTCACGGTACTAAAATTGCGGCCATCGTGAAAAAGGCTAAGCAAACGCCACCAGAAGAATACCCAGCTAAAATTGATCGCCTGATGGATTACCCTGGCTATAAGCAGGTTTTCAAAAACATGAAAGATGTCGTGAAAAGTGCTGCGCAAAAATCAGGGTTAGCGACCGAGTTTTTAGCATCGAAAAAGCAGATTAACCAGCTCATCAGTTGGGTGTGGAAGAAGGATCGTGACCCTGCGCGCTTGCCTGATGTTATGCAAGGTTGGCGTCTAGAGTTATTGGGCGAAAAAATGAATAAGGCGTTGAAATAAGCGCAAACTAAAAAGGTTGACCAAATGGTCAACCTTTTTTCGACACGTACATTGTTGTGCGCTGCGTATTGCGTTGAGAATAAAGCCTTACTTCTCGTCGTCAGGCAGTTTCACGTTGAGCTCAAGTACAGAAATGTCGTCATCCTTGTGCTCAAAGGTTAAATCAACCATGTTCGGGTCAATGTCTACGTATTTACTGATCACCTTCAGAATGTCTTCTTTAAGCTGAGGTAAGTACGAAGGCGCAGGGTCATTTTGGCTGCGGCGTTCAGCCACGATGATTTGTAAGCGCTCTTTCGCCAGACTTGCAGACGTTTTTTTCTGCGGGCGGAAAAATTCTAATAATGACATGTCTAGCCTCCGAACAGTCGTTTAAAGAGTCCTTTCTTCTCCTCAGTAAGGAAACGAAATTCAACTTGATTGCCTAGTAAGCGATCAACGGTGTCAGAGTACGCCATGCCCGCATCGGTGTTTTCGTCGAATGTGACCGGCACACCTTTGTTTGATGCGTTAAGTACCGCTTGGCTTTCAGGAATCACGCCCAATAGTGGGATGTGTAGGATTTCTTCTACGTCTTCCACACTCAGCATTTCACCTTGGTTTACACGCGTAGGGTTGTAACGTGTCAGTAGAAGGTGTTGCTTCACTGGCTCTAGCCCTTGTTCAGCGCGTAGAGACTTAGAATCTAGGATACCTAGAATGCGGTCTGAGTCGCGTACTGAAGATACTTCAGGGTTAGTCGTTACAATCGCTTCATCTGCGTAGTACAACGCCATGAGCGCGCCTTGCTCGATACCTGCTGGTGAGTCACAGATGATGAAATCAAAGCCCATTTCATCTAGCTCAGTGAAAACTCGTTGCACGCCGTCTTTCGTTAGCGCATCTTTGTCACGAGTTTGGGATGCTGGAAGAATGAAAAGATTGTCTGTGCGCTTATCTTTGATTAGCGCTTGGTTTAATGTCGCTTCGCCGTTAATGACATTCACAAAGTCATAAACTACACGGCGCTCACAACCCATGATTAGGTCGAGGTTACGCAAGCCGATATCGAAATCGATCACCGCGGTCTTATTCCCTTTCAGAGCAAGACCAGAGGCGATGGCTGCGCTTGAAGTGGTTTTACCAACGCCACCTTTACCAGACGTTACTACAATAATGCGTGCCATTTTTTTTCCTTTTTAGACTAAATCGCGAGTACTTCTAAATGTAATGATTCTTCGGCTTTACTGATCATCACTTTCTTTTGCCAGTACTCACTCTCAATTTGATCGCTTAACCAGTAATCGCCCGCAATGGAGACCAGTTCAGCTTGTAAATCGTGGCAAATAATACGCGCTTCCTGCTGACCACTTGCGCCTGCAATAGCACGGCCGCGCAAGGTGCCATGAATATGAATAGAGCCATCTGCAATCACTTCTGCGCCAGCGCTTACGTGCGCCAGTACGACTAAATCACCGTCTTTTGCGTAAATTTGCTGACCAGAACGAACTGGCGTACGCACAACTTTAGTCGGCGCCATTTTCGCTGGAGCTTGGCTAGGTGATTTACTTGCAGACATGATGGCGAAGCCAGCTTCTGAGGCAAGGTTTTGTACACGTTTGTCTTTACTGCCCGTTATACCGACTGGAATAAACCCAGCATCTGCGATGCCTTGTTTAAGCGCAGGGAAATCAATGTCGCCTTGTACTTTTGCTATATTGATTACCAAAGGCGCGGATGCGAAGAAAGAAGGTGCTTGAGAAACTTTTTCTTGCAAAAATTCGACAGTATTTGCGATCTCATTGTCAGAAAGGTGTAAAACTGACAAAGTAAAACTGCTACCTTTAAGGTCTGGTGAATGGGTCATCGTGGACTTCTTGCCTCTGTTGAAAGAGCGTTGCCTTAAACTAGGTCTGTCATGTTATATTTCATCCTTTGACGCAGCAAGTTCTCTAGCAGGCAAATAGGTGAATTAATCTCAAATTTGCAATTAAGTTTGCGAGAATTTTACGTTTTCAACTCAATCCGCATTCAAAGCGGGTAAATCAGCATAAAAGGCGTGTCATGCTTTGTTCTATTTATAAAAGCTCGAAAAAAGAAGGTACTTATCTCTATATCCCGAAAAAGGATGATTTTTCACAGGTTCCTGACACCTTAATGCAGATGTTCGGTAAGCCTATTCCTGTCATGACGATTAAACTTGATGGTCGTAAATTGGCACAAGTAGATATCGAAAAAGTGAAGGCTTCATTACAAAATGATGGCTTCTTTCTGCAGGTTCCTCCACCGCCGGAAAACCTATTAGAAAAGTACAAAGAACAAAAAGCTCAGCAAAAGAACGAACAGTAACTCGGCTTCTTTCTGAGACTTCTGCCTTGCTCAAGGAGGGCAATATGAAAAAAATACTGGCTACAATGCTTAGCGTTGGCGTATGTACCTCAGCCTTTGCAAGTAGCGAGGGTTTTGAAGAATACTTAGATAAATTGCGTGCAGAAGCGCGTAACCAAGGTATCTCAGAGCAGGTAATCAGTGCCGCTTTCGCAAATGTTGAATACAAGCCGAGAGCAGTAACAGCAGACCGCAACCAACCAGAGAAAAAACTGACGTTGGATGAATACATTCCTCGTGCAGTCCCTGAGTGGAAAGTAAAGCAAGCCAAAGCACTATACAAAGAGCACTATGCGGAGCTTAAGCGCATAGGCGATCAATACGGCGTGCAACCTCGCTTTATTGTTGCGCTCTGGGGTGTAGAAAGTAACTTTGGCAAGTTTACAGGTAACTTCCGCGTAATTGATGCGTTGTCGACGATGGCATTTGAAGGTCGTCGTGAAGAATTTTTCCGCAAAGAGACCATGGCGGCGCTGCAAATCCTTGATCAAGGCCATATCGAGCTAGATAATTTTAAAGGTTCTTGGGCTGGTGCGATGGGACAGTGTCAATTTATGCCAAGCTCTTTCCTACGTTTTGCCGCCGATGGTAACGGAGACGGAAAAAAAGACATCTGGCAATCAGAAGCGGATGTGTTTGCGTCTACCGCTAACTACTTGAGCGAGTCTGGCTGGGACGATAAGTTTACTTGGGGGCGCCAAGTGAAAGTGCCGAAAGGGATTGATCGTAGCCTAGAAGGACGCGGGGCAGAAAAAGGCAAATATCTTCAGGAGTGGAGTAAACTTGGCATCACGAAGTACGATGGCAGTCCATTACCTAAACTGAATGAAGATATCCAAGCATGGCTTATCATGCCTGACGATGAAAACGGTCGTACGTATCTGGTTTACAATAACTATAACGTACTGATGAAGTGGAACCGCTCTTACTACTTCGCGCTTGCCGTCAGCCATCTTGCTGATCGCATTTCATTCTAGTTCGTTAGTAAATACTGTTTTATAGGGGCTCTTCGGAGCCCTTTGTTTTTCCCACATTCTTATCGAGGTACTGCGTGTTATCTGAACGTGCTGCGCAAATGGTGATCTTTTCTGCATTGATCAAACATAAAAACTTTACTGCGGCGGCGAAAAGCCTTGGAGTGTCAGTATCTCACGTCAGCAAACAGCTTAGTCAGTTAGAGGAATCTCTTGGCATCAAGCTTGTTCAACGCACCACGCGTAGTTTTACGCCTACCGAAGCGGGAAAAACGTTTTATCATCATTGTGAACAAGTGGTGCAGGCGGTGAGTAGTGCGACGTTAGAAATGGAAAGCCAAAGGGATGAAGTGGCTGGGCTGGTTCGCCTCGGGTTATCTCAATCATTTGGAACGCTGCACATCATTCCTGCGATTCAAGAGCTGCGTGAGTTGTATCCACAGCTTCAAGTGGAAGTGCATTTGTTTGACTACAAGGTCGATATGCTGGCGGAAGGGCTCGATCTGTGGGTAACAAACAATGAGCACCTACCAGAGGGCTACATTGCGCAGCGTTTGACGGACTGCCAGTTTGTGGTGGCAGCATCGCCGGATTATTTGCTTAAGTATGATACTCCGACTGAGCCGAACGACTTGTCTTTGCACAACTGCTTGATCTATCGCAGTTGGGAGCGTGATTACACAGGATGGGCATTTACCAAGGGACAACAAGAGCTAAACGTCAAAGTCTCCGGCAACTACTCTGTCGATTTAGCAGAAGCTGTCCGCGACGCCGCGATTGCTGGATGGGGGATTGCGTATCTCGCAACGTACTTGCTTGGTGATGAGTTCAGAACGGGTAAGTTGATTCAACTATTGCCAGACTGGAAAGCGAGCCAGTCGATGCCATTTTATGCGGTGTACCCAAGTCGTCAGCACATGCCGAAAAAAATATCAGCCGTTATCAACTTTATTAAACAGAAAATTGGCAACCCGTGTCACTGGGATCAGCGCCTCGCACCTTACATCTCTATTCCCAAGTAGATTCGTTAATAACGTTCAAGAGGTGTTTGTAGTCGATTTTCTCTAAGCAAAACATTTTTCGACTATTCAGTGGTTGTATAAGGTGATTTGTCTCACAAAATTTTTCCAAATCTAGAAACATCTTTTCCATATGGAAATAATAAAAACAAGCAAACGTTTATCTATAGCAAATTCAATTAGTTATTTGTGTGGTTAATTATTGTTCG
This sequence comes from Vibrio sp. RC2502, assembly GCF_054850435.1. Lineage (NCBI taxonomy): Bacteria > Pseudomonadati > Pseudomonadota > Gammaproteobacteria > Vibrionales > Vibrionaceae > Vibrio > Vibrio sp. RC2502. The sequence continues at coordinate 2,391,871 of NZ_CM141453.1, read as the reverse complement.
CTTGAACTTTTCACACTGTTAACATCCTCAACTTGCGCCATTTTGAGTCCGCTATACAATCCGGTGCCTTCCATATCCCCCTTCTGTCGGATTCATTTTATGAACTCAATTATTGGTATCGTAGCCATACTATTCGTAGCATGGCTACTTTCTACAAATAGAAAAAATATAAAGCTGAGAACAGTGGCGTTTGCGTTTGCTTTACAGGTGCTGTTTGCATTGTTGGTTTTATATGTACCAGCAGGACGAGATGCGCTGAATTCAGTAAGCAGCGTAGTGTCGAATTTGATCAACTACGGTCAAGAAGGCATCGCGTTTTTATTCGGTAATTTGGCGACAGGGGGCTTCACCTTTGCGATCAATGTACTGGGTATCATCGTTTTCTTCTCCTCTCTTATCTCCGGTCTTTATCACATTGGTGTGATGCCAAAAGTTATCAACTTCATTGGTGGTGGTATTCAAAAGCTTCTTGGCATTGGTCGTGCTGAGTCTTTGTCTGCAACGGCAAACATTTTTGTCGGCACTATCGAAGCGCCACTTATGGTGAAACCCTACCTAAAACACATGACTGATTCGCAGTTCTTTGCGGTAATGACAGGTGGTTTGGCGTCAGTAGCTGGTGGTACGTTGGTAGGTTATGCCTCGTTGGGTGTCGATCTTAACTACCTTATCGCTGCTGCCTTTATGTCTGCGCCCGCAGGCTTGTTGATGGCGAAAATTCTCATGCCAGAAGATGTGAACAAAGCACCAGATATCGACATTAGCCAAGTGGAAATTCCACGCGCAACTAACGTGGTTGAAGCGTTAGCCGATGGCGCAATGGCGGGTGTTCGTATCGCTGTGTCTGTAGGTGGTACGTTGTTAGCGTTCATCAGCGTAATCGCGTTGCTGAACGGCATGCTAGGTTGGGTTGGAGACCTTATTGGTACGCCACTAAGCTTTGAGCTTATCTTAGGCTACGTATTTGCACCTGTCGCATGGTTGTTAGGTGTGCCATGGGAAGAGGCGATTACGGCGGGCTCGCTTATCGGTAACAAGATCGTGGTGAACGAGTTTGTTGCTTTCATCCAACTAGCAGAAGTGAAATCTCAGCTAAGTGCTCACTCTCAAGCTATCGTAACTTTCGCACTGTGTGGTTTTGCAAACATCTCTAGTATGGCAATGTTGATCGGCGGATTGGGTTCTTTGGTACCAGAGAAGCGTGCATTTGTTTCTAAGCATGGTTTCCGCGCGATTATTGCCGGCGTTATGGCGAACTTGATGAGTGCTTCTATTGCGGGTGTGATTTTAAGTCTGTAATTGAAATAGATATCTAAAATTAGCAAAAAGGCTCCTTGCGGAGCCTTTTTCGTATCTCAATATTGATGTTATTGTTCAGTATGGAACTGCTCGCAAGCCAACATCGTGTTCTCAATCAAGCTTGCTACGGTCATTGGGCCAACACCACCAGGAACCGGAGTAATGAAGCTCGCGCTTTCGCGGGCTTTGTCGTATTCCACATCGCCCACTAGCTTGCCTGAATCAAGACGGTTAATGCCTACATCGACAACCACTGCGCCTTTTTTAATCCACTCGCCAGGGATGAAGTTTGGCTTACCTACCGCGACCACAACAACGTCAGCTTGACGTACGTGGCTTTCTAGATCTTTGGTAAAGCGGTGGCATGTCGTTGTTGTACAACCAGCAAGCAGCAGCTCAAGTGTCATTGGACGACCAACAATGTTTGATGCGCCAACCACAACCGCATGTTTACCACGAAGCTCGATGTTGTAACGGTCGAGTAGGGTAATGATGCCTTTAGGCGTACAAGAGCGAAGCTTAGGAATACGTTGCGCAAGACGACCAACGTTGTAAGGGTGGAAGCCATCCACGTCTTTTTCTGGATGAATACGCTCTAGAACGTGTGTGGTATCAATACCAGCAGGAAGTGGCAACTGAACTAAAATGCCGTCAATTTCGTTGTCGTTGTTCAACTCATCAATAAGAGCAAGCAGCTCCTCTTCAGATGTTGAAGCCGGAAGGTCAAACGACTTGGATACAAAGCCAACTTCTTCACATGCGCGGCGTTTGCTGCCCACGTAAACTTGAGATGCTGGGTCTTCACCAACCAGAACAACTGCTAGGCCAGGAGCGCGTAAACCTGCTGCGACGCGAGCTTTAACACGTGCTGCAACTTCAGATCGAACAGTTTGGGAAATGAGAGTTCCGTCTATATTTTGAGCAGTCATGACTTTCCTTATAAATTAAGAAGGCAAATTATCTGCGGCGCATTGTCGCAGAAATTCTAATTAACATCCATACGCAAACGTTTGCCTTGTGGTGTTTTTGAACATTAAGCGTTTTAATGGACTTTTTTTAGGCATTCAGATCAGAATGTTATGAAAACCCGTTGATTTACCCGTTTGAACTCGTATAATCCTGTCCCTGTAGCGCGCCCTTAGCTCAGCTGGATAGAGCACGTCCCTTCTAAGGATGTGGTCATTGGTTCGAATCCAATAGGGCGTGCCATTTATTCTAAAAAGCCCCGATAACTCTTTGAGTTTCCGGGGCTTTGTCGTTTTAGAACATTCGATATTAATCGCTACGTCACCTACAACTTTTGACTGAGATTATAGCTATTGCAATCTCTAGCAATTAACATGAGCTCATATTAGTTGCTTTCCTGTTTATCTTTATGCCTGCCACGTCTAGATTTTATGAACAACACGCAGATTGTTTAGCGGAGCAATACACTTCGCTCAAGTTTGAGGATGTCCACGCGAGCTGGAGAGCTTTCTGGCCTCAAGCCAGAGATCGCGTCTTAGATGTTGGGGCTGGCTCTGGTCGAGACGCTAAATGGATGGCTGAACATGGATGTGAAGTTATTGCGATTGAACCTGCTCAAGCGCTTCTGAGATTTGGTAAGTCTTACTGTGATGATTCAGTTACTTGGCTTGAAGATGGGTTACCTAAGCTTGAGAAAGTCATTAATCTTGGCTTTCGCTTCGATTTAATTCTTGTTAGTGCGGTATGGATGCATCTTGCGCCTACGCACCGTGAACGCGCATTTCGCAAACTTGCGAATTTGCTAGCGCCCAATGGTCGATTGGTGATTAGCCTTCGTCACGGTGACTTTTCTGACGGTCGTAAAGCTTATCCGGTATCGGTTGAAGAGCTTGAAAAGTTTGCAAAGAATAGCGCGTTAATGGTGAGAAACGTATCTCTCGATGATGACCAGTTACAGCGAACAGGTGTATCTTGGCAAACTGTAGTTATGTCTTTGCCTGATGATGGTTCTGGTGATCTGAATAAGGTTCGTCACATTATCGTCAATGATTCCAAATCGGCTACCTATAAACTCGCACTACTGCGTACTTTACTACGAATTGCAGATGCTCATTCTGGTGCAGTGGTTGATCGTAGTGACGGTAAAGTTGCCATCCCATTAGGATTAGTCGGCTTATATTGGATTCGTCAATTTAAGCGTTTAATCGATAAAGAGAACATCCAGCAGAACTCGAACTCGTCTAAAGGACTAGGATTTATCAAGCCAGAAGGTTGGGGTAGACTTTCCCATTTAAGTCCTGATGATCTTGCTATAGGCGCGACATTTTTTGGTGAAGATGCAGTGGCGCTGGATAAAGCAATAAAAGACAGCTTAAAAACCATAAAAGATGGCCCCGTCACCTTTACCTATCAAGGTGATAAATCAAACCCTTACTTTGAAATGATTCGTTCAGCTAAGAAGCCAAAAAGTTCAATTGTTGTGGATAGCGAGTTCCTCAAAAGTTATGGGCTGTTTGTGTTGGATGAAAGCCTTTGGGATTGTTTTCGATTGTATAACTCTTGGATTGAGCCGCTGGTGGTCAACCAGTGGATTATGGAAATGCAACGATTTCGGTCTAATCAAGAGCGGAGTATTCCACTGCAAACGTATCACGATTGTTTGGTCTGGATTGATAAAGACCATGATACGCGAGCCGTTCGAAAGCGAATTGTTCAGTTGAAACTCAGTCACTCCGACATTGTCAGCGTATGGAGTGGAAGCAAATTACGAAATGAGTATCACGTTGATCACTGTTTGCCTTTTGCTTATTGGCCTAACAATGATAAGTGGAACTTGCTACCAACTTCTAAGGCTGAAAACCTGAACAAACGTGATCGTATTCCTGCTAGCTATCGATTAAACGCATCCAAGCCGCGAATTTTGGATTGGTGGCAGCTAGCTTGGGGAGAGACGGATAGTTTGAGTCGGACATTTTTTACCGAGGCTTCATTGTCGCTACCTAATGTGCCAGCATCTTGCCAAGATTTTGAGCATGTCTTTGAAGCGATGGGATTACAAATTCGTGGTGTTAAAAGTCGCCTGTGTATCGCGGAATGGTAATATCTCGTTTGCTATTACCTCGTGATAAATGAAGTTTGATTGGTAACTAACAAAAAAGCGCTGGTTAACCAGCGCTTTTGCATTTACTAAGGGCATTACATCTTTTTAAAGATGATGGAGGTGTTGATGCCGCCAAAGGCGAAGTTGTTACTCATCAAATATTTCACGTCCAGCTCTCGGCCTTGTCCGGTGATGTAGTCTAAATCGCCACATTGCTCGTCGAGGTTTTCTAGGTTGAGCGTTGGGTTGAACCAACCCGTGTGCATCATTTCTAAACCTAGCCACGCTTCAATCGCGCCACAGGCGCCTAGTGTGTGGCCAAAGTAGCTCTTGAGTGAACTGATTGGCACTTTGCCCAGAGCATTCGCTGTTGCGTTGCTTTCTGCAATATCACCGCGGTCGGTGGCAGTGCCGTGAGCAGATACATAGTCGATCTTCTCAGCAGTAATCCCCGCGTTTTGCAAAGCCATTTCCATACAGATTTGCATGGTTTCCATCTGTGGTTGAGTGACGTGTGCGGCATCACAGTTGCTGGCAAAACCGATGATTTCTGCATAGATTTTCGCGCCACGAGCGACGGCGTGTTCGTACTCTTCCAGAACCAGCGTTCCCGCACCTTCACCAATCACCAAACCATCGCGATCGGAGTCATAAGGTCTTGGTGTGCTTTTCGGGTCTTCATTCTTCAGACTGGTGGCAAAAAGGGTATCGAAGACAGCGGATTCCGTTGGGCACAATTCTTCAGCGCCACCAGCAACCATGACCGTTTGGTAGCCGTGTTTGATCGCTTCGTAGGCGTAGCCGATTGCTTGGCTGCCGGAGGTACATGCACTACTGGTTGGGATCACTCGGCCTTTCAAACCGAAAAATAGACCAACGTTCACTGCCGTCGTATGCGGCATCATCTGCACGTAAGTCGTTGCGGTGATCGCTTTAGTGGTTTTCTCATTCAGCATGACACCAAATGCGCCGATTGCGTCAGTACTGCCTGTTGATGAGCCGTATGCGATACCCGTTTGACCATTGGTGAGTACGTCGTTACCAATCAAACCTGCTTGGCTCAGTGCGTTTTCTGTTGCGACGGTCGCCAATTTAGAAACGCGCCCCATGCCGCGTACTTGCTTGCGCTTGTAGTGCTTTGGCAGTTCAAAATCTAAAATTGGTGCCGCGAGCTTGGTGTTCAAACCATCATACTGTTCGTAAGAAGGCATGTATTGCGTCGCGTTCTGGCAGTCACGCAGTTTCGGCTCGACAGATTGCCAATCGTTACCAAACGCAGTCACGCCCGACATTCCGGTTACAACGACTCGACGGTTCATACTAGGCCTCCGTTTACCGAAATGACTTGGCGAGTTACATAGCCTGCGATGTCAGACATAAGGTAACTGACTAAACCAGCGACTTCTTCTGGTTCTCCCATGCGGCGCAAAGGAATTTGCGGCATCGCGTGTTCTTTTACGTGTTCGTCTACCATGCCTGTGTCGATAAGTCCCGGTGCAACGCAGTTAACGGTGATTTTGCGTTTTGCCAGTTCAAGTGCGAGTGATTTTGTTGCACCAATTACGCCCGCTTTTGCTGCGCTGTAGTTGGTTTGACCACGGTTCCCCATCAGGCCAGATACTGATGCAAGGGTAACAATTCGACCACCTTTACGCTTTTGCACCATTGGCATAACACAAGGGTGAAGAACGTTGTAGAAGCTATCTAGGTTGGTATGAATCACGCCATCCCATTCTTCTTCGGTCATCGCAGGGAAAGCGGTATCTTTTGTGATGCCAGCGTTGTTCACGACGCCATAGTAAGCACCGTGTTCGGCGATATCGGCCTCTAGTTTCTCTCGGCAATCTGCGCGGTCACTGATGTCGAATTGGATAAGACGACCGCTACCCCCATGCTGTTCGATGGTGTCTAGGGTGTCTTGCGCGCCTTGTTGATCGCCCATGTAATGGACAATGATTTGGAAACCATCTTTGGCTAACTGAACGGCAATGGCTTTACCGATGCCTTTGCTGGCACCTGTAACGAGGACTTGTCGGGTCATTGTTGACTCCTGATTTTCATTTCTTGTAATTTTTCTTCTGATGGAACGTAAACGTTCAATTGGCAAGTCGCTACAACAGTTCCTTGTAGCTCAATACGGGCAGAAAATACCGCCATACCGTTATCTTCCATGACTTTTTCGGCATACACATCGAGCATTTGTCCGCGAGAAAACGCATCGCATTCAGAAGTGTATCGACGGCTACCAAGTAAAAAGCCAATCGGTGGCGCTTGTTCTTTCATTAATGCGTGGTAACCAGACCACGCTGCGACAGATTGCGCCATAAACTCAATGCCAACGTAAGCAGGCACGGTTTGAGAGGCCGAGTCGAAGAACGGGTTGTGTTCTGCGATATCAACCTGGCAGTGAATCGTATCTTGTTGAATATCCATAGCACGATCAACCAAGATCATTGGTTTGTCGTGTGGCAAAAGTTGTTCGATGGGAGGAAGTTTAGTCATGAGCGTAACCAAAAATAAGACTAATATTGTTGCCACCAAAAGCAAAAGAGTTACTGAGAATCGCTTTGTTGCCAAGTTTGGTTGGCGTCTCAACTAACGATATATGGATATCGTCTGCCTTGGTTTCGCAGTGTTGCATTGGCAAGTCAAGGTTGTACTTGAGAATATGCCAAGCGATAGCGGCTTCCGTTGCACTTGCTGCGCCTAATGTGTGTCCGGTAAGTGGCTTTGTAGAGCTCACAGGAACGGAGTCACCAAAGCAGCGGTGGATGGCTTTGCTTTCCATCGCATCATTTAACGGTGTTGCTGTGCCATGCGCGTTGATGTAACCAATGTCTTGTGCTGTTAGTCCTGCATTGGCCAACGCTTTTTTCATCGCTTCTTCTGCGCCTAACCCTTCTGGGTGTGGTGCGGAAATGTGGTGTGCGTCTGAGCTATCGCCAACTCCGAGAAGGGCAACAGGCGCGGGTGTTTTGCTTAGCAACATTAATGCTGCGGCTTCGCCGATATTGATGCCGTTGCGATGTTGGTCAAACGGTTTGCAAAGAGTATCGGATAGGGCTTCTAAACCGTTAAAGCCGTTTAGCGTTAGGCGACAAATGGTATCCACGCCACCCACAATGACCGCATCAACAATACCAGAGCGAATCAGGCGTTGCGCGGTTAAAAAGACACGACCACTAGAAGAACAGGCGGTTGAAACTGAGTAATGTGGGCCGCTCAAATCAAAGTAGGCGGCAATAAAATCGCTGCAGTTGCCAAGCTCTTGTTTGGTGTAATGGTAGTCGGCAGGAAACTCGCCGTTTGCCAGCTTCTCTCCAAACGCGATTTCGCCATCTGAAATGCCAGATGTGCTGGTGCCGATCACGACCGCGATACGGTCACGGCCATATTCAGCAATGGCGTTATGCACGTCGCTTTCGATTTGCTGCAAAGCCGAAAGTGCGAGGCGGTTGTTTCTCGTATCAAACCGGCTGAAAGCTGGTGGTAATTGCGGTAACGGCTGTGCAATTCGACCGATTACTGTTTGTCGGCCTGAATTCAAAATGTCTTGGTCAACCACCATGTTGGATGGTTTCGCTCCCGATAAACACTGGTGGATGATGACGTCATCTTGTCCCATTGCGGAGTGGAAACCACAGGCCTGAATATACAAAGGTTGAGGAGAGCGATTAGGCATATTGTTGTTCTAAATTGTTCTTAATTAATCTGATGTTGCAGTGTCTGAATAGAAATTGAAAACTGATGCTTGAGGTGGTGAAAATCAATCTTACCCTCTAATTTGTTAGAAGAACTGTATTGAATCTCAATGATCTTTTCACCGTCGCTATCAAAGATGGCGCGAGAATTATTTTTATCAATCATTTGCCACCTTACCTCATTTAACGACCCTTCCCAAGCGGAACTCGGCCAGAGCGTGATCATCAGGTTAAATAATACCTGTTCTGGCTGCGGTAGCGTACCTTGCAAACCGTTGAGCACTTCGGTTTGGATATGCTCTCCATCGTAAGACAACGAGAGCACTCGCGTACCCCAAGATGAGAAGCCTGCCAGTACCACTTCGTTGCTAGTCACTTGCAGTTGCACCGGAAGTTGCTCAGATGTGGGTTTGCCATCAATTACCCAAGAGGCCGTAATCAATTGGCTGGCAGCCAGCTGGTAACCTAAGCTAGCTGGTGTCGGTAAGTTAACTTGGGTGTTCTCAGCAATATCGACTTGAGGCGTCGATTGGTGAGGTACCAAGCTGCATGCACTTAAAAACAGACTCAGTACGATTAACGTCGCGCAGCGAAAAGCATGGTTAAAAATCATGACGTCGTTTCCTCTGTTTTAATCGCAATCGGAGAGAGCAGCCAAGCAACAAAAATACCACTTAACACCGTAATGCCGAAACTGTGAATCGCGTGAGTTTGGCTTAGTGACAGCAACCCAAATGACAGCATAGTGGTTATTGCCGAAAGGGTGATCGCCAATAGTGTGCTCACGCTGCGGGCTTTCTCGGCAAAGAACAGAGTGTAATCGATTCCGATACCAAGAATGAGCACCAAGCCAAGCAAGTTGAACAGGTTTAATGTTGTTCCCATCGCGACAGCAGTTGCCAGACCGCACGCACAAGCAATCAATGATGGCAGTAAAACTCGCCAACTGTGTTGCAGACCGTACCGCTTGATTAACACCAGAAAGATCACAGTACTGGCGGCTGCCAACAGCTCCATGATTTTGATTCGGTATTCACCAAATAGGGCGGAAATTTCTTCTGCTTTGTTTAGGTAGACAACGTCAGGCTGCGATTTGGCAAAAGACTTAACAACGGCGGAGTCTTGCAATTGGTTTAACACCACTACCGTTGCCGGTTTTCCTTTAATTTTACCCAAATGGAGAAAACGCACAGGCGCTGATACTGGGTTTTGCAAGTACTGATCAACCGTGACAGGGATAAAGTCGGCGTCCATTTTCGGCTTTTTATTTAAGCCCAGTCCGGATGCAAGTGGGCTGGATTGTGTTGCGTAAAGATCGCGAATCAATTGATAGTCTTGTTGCTGACGTTCCACTGAGCTCAAGTAGCGGCTCAGACTCTGGTAGCTTTCGATGGTGCTGTCCGCTTTCCACGCTTCTAATGTTGGCGTCAAAGACTCCAGTTTTTTCATTAGGTTTTCGTCATCGTCGGCGGTAACGACCAACATTTGCTGCGAAGATTGCATGCCACTGAGCGTCGTAATCAAGGTTTCTTGTTGCTTGAGATCCTTCGGCATCGTTTGCAGCAGACGAATGTCGTCATCGTAGTTCAATTGCAGCAAGAAAAAGCCACTCGCAACCACACATAACATCGGTAATCCGACTTTAATTCGAGGTTGATTCCAAAGCGTTAACCATTTCGCCAACAGTGATTGTCCCGGTAAATTCGAAATGGTGCGCGATGGGTTACGAGCCAGTATCGGATACCAAGCTACCACTGTGATGTAAGCGGCAATCAGACCAATGGATGAAAACAGCGCAAGCTGCTGCAAACCAGGAAACGGTGCCACTAACATGCCCAAATAGCCGATCAAACTGGTGATTAAGCCAAGTGTGATAGCTATGAAAATATGCTTTAACCCTTGCTCGCTATCCCATTCATTTCCCGCCGCAAGACGTTCGGTTAGGTAGTGGAATGCGTAGTCGATAGACACGCCGATTAAACTTGCGCCAAACACTAAGCTGAACAGATGGACTTTTCCAAAAATCCACGTCGTAACGGACAACGCAACGAGCAAACCAATGGTGATGGAAAGCAGTGCGAGAGACAGTGGCATCACACTACGAAAGACCAACACGAACAATGCAATGATACCGAGCAGAGAGAACACACCGATGGTACTGATCTCCGATTTGGCACTTTGCGTACCAAAGTCGGCGTAAAATAGAACGCCTGTATGTGCGACTTCAGCGCCATATTTCTGCGCGACGCTTTGTTCTAGCGCTTGAATATCAGGGACTGCAAGCTGCCCAGTTAGGCTATAAGGCGAGTCTTTTAGTTCGGCAGTAATAAGCAAGTATTGAGCATCGTCTTTTTCGACGGACAGATAGCCGTTATCCAATCGGAAAGAGGACGATTGCTGGGTAACTTGGCTTAAATAATCACGAAATAGCAAGAAAGGATCATTTTGTAACTCTTGCCCAGTCACCCCAGAAAACGGGTTGTACAGAGACTGAATCACATGCTGCACTTGCTGTTCTGGATTTTGGCTTAAACGCTCTCGTTGTTCAGGCGTCAGCAATTGGAAGCGGTGCTTAAAGTAGTAACTTGCCCAAGCTTGCTGTTCTTGAGGTGAGATTTTTCCTACCACATCGCGAAAATGATTACTTTGGCGTAACCCCTTATCAAATTCAGCGGCCGCTGCAAAAAGGGCATTTTTGTCCGGCGCTGTGATCACGAAAATGACTTTGTCGCTCATACTTGACGAGACCGACTCAAAGGCTTGCTCAGCCACCGGGTTTTGTTGGTTCTTCGGCAGCAGTTTTAAAATGTTGGTCTCAATCGGAGATTCTGCACTCCAAACCCATTGTTTGAGTAGCAACGCGCCCGCTAAAACAACGAGATTGAGCCAAACCAGAGCAAAGGTGTGAGTGCCGAGACTGAGTTTAGAAACGGAATTGAGCGTCTTCGGCATCCGTGAGTTCCTGAGGTAGAGAGGTCTGGTTCGTAAACGTGATTTCGGTCTTATCGCCACGCAGCTCTTGTAGGGTTAGGCGATCAATGTGCGTTTTACCGGAAAGGGTGATGGCTTTAAACACCGCATTTAATGGCGACTGTTTTGGCACTAAAACGAGCTGCCATTGATTGTTCTCAACTGAAAAATTGAGTGTGAATTGTTCTTGCAGTGCAGAAGTATCCCCGTGGAACACGGATAAAAACACATGGCTAAAGTAGAACGCCATTGGGTTTTCTTCTGCAGAGATCGTTTTCGGTGCTTGGTCGGCAAAAGTCTGACGAAGTTTGTTTTCCGTCAATACCAAATTGACTGCGAAAGGTTCTGCTTGTTGCCACAACAAGCCATGTGTTTTGCTCAGTGTGAACTGACCTTTAGAGGTTAAAGGTTGACTAAACATTTCCAGATGACGCTGCTGCGTAAAATCTCCGCGTACGATTTCATGCTGAGACAACTGCTGTTGAAGCGATGCCAAATCCGTTACATTTACTGTCGGTGTTGCCAGTGCTGAAACAGAAAATATCAGCAAAAAAGAGAGTAACCACTTTTGCATTAGTCCAGGCTCCCATGGTTGTGCCATTGCTCTACTTTATCTAAAAAGACTGCTGGAGAAACAAAGCACATCTCTTGCTTTTCAATGGATACGGCGACTTGTGTTGTATGCGCTTTGCACATACGTTGATTCGTTTCGGCGTCGTAAATCACGTAATCCACACGCAAGCGGTTTTCCCACTCAGTGAGTTGCGCGGTAATACGAATGGTGTGATTAAACGGAATCGCCTTCACGTATTTAACGCGCGTGTCGATGATCGGCCACATATACCCAGAGTCTTGCATATCGCGATAGCTGTATTGGATCTTCTCCATCAGCACACGACGCGCTTCTTCAAAATACCGAAAGAAGTTGCCGTGATATATCACGCCCATCGGGTCAGCATCTTGGAATGAGGTGACCATAGTCACCTCCGCTTCTAATGGGTAGAGAACCTGCTCTTGCATTATACCTCCGCGTAGAGTGGCCAATGACGTTGCTGAATGCGTTCAATGAAATGACGCAAATCTTGTTCTAACGGGCGATCTTCAATCACAAATTCAAACTCGTTCAGTACGGCGTCACGAATTACTCGCAAACTCTGACTCATGTGGTGTTCGTCCAATTCGTTATGACGGCGACGAATCTCAACCGCTTGAACGCTTGCTAGGAGTGAAGCCGCAGCAACTTGCTCTGTTAACTCAAGTACGCGTAGGCAATCACGAGCCGCAATGGTGCCCATGCTCACTTTATCTTGGTTGTGACATTCGGTTGATCGAGAAAAAACGCTCGCTGGCATGGTGTTTTTCAACGCTTCTGCCGTCCAAGCTGAGATACCAATCTGAACCGCTTTAAAGCCGTGGTTGATCGGTTTACGCTCGCCTTCTGCACCGGTTAAGTTAAACGGCAGGCCGTTATTGAACTTGTAATCCATCAGTTGCGCCATCTGACGGTCCAGCAAATCAGCTAAGTTGGCAATGTTCACTTTCAATGTGTCCATCGCCATTGCGATATGACCACCGTAGAAGTGACCGCCGTGCAGAACGCGCTCGTTGTCGCCATCGATAATTGGATTGTCATTGGCACTATTTAGTTCATTCTCAATCAATTGACGTAGCCAAGGCAGTGAGTCTTGAACCATGCCAATCACGTGTGGCGCACAACGCAGCGAGTAACGATCTTGCAGTCGGTCGCTATTGCGTGGCGGACGTTCAGCATTGAGATCATCACGCAGCCAAGCCGCAACTTGCTGTTGACCAGGGTGAGGTTTTACCGCAAACAACGCTTCATCAAAGTGGAAGTCATTACCTTGCATACCCACAGAGACCATCGCGGTAATCTTGGTGCAAAGCTGCGCTAGGTATTCTGCGCGTTTGTAGGCAAGACAGGCGAGGGCAGTCATCACGGATGTACCGTTCATTAACGCCAAACCTTCTTTTGGTTTTAGGCGAATTGGCTCAATGTCCAGCTCTGCAAACACTTCTTGTGTTGGTCGCACATCGCCTTTGTAAAGCACTTCACGCTCGCCAATTAAGGTCGCCGCTAGGTAAGACAGAGGCGTTAAATCGCCACTTGCGCCCACCGAGCCCTCTTGTGGAATACGCGGCGCAATATCGTGATTGATAAGCGTAACGATTTGGTTCAACAGATCGTGAGACACGCCAGATACGCCTTGCGACAATGAACATAAACGGGTTGCCAGCACCGCGCGAGCTTGCTCATGAGAAAGGATTTGACCTAAGCCACAGCCATGGAAGCGCGTAAGGTGCAACGGAAGTTCATCCACAAGAGCGGGTGGAATCGCCACAGTACATGAATCGCCGTAACCCGTAGTCACGCCGTAAATAACGCCTTCTTCTTTCAGTAATCGTTCCAGAAACGCCACGCCACGATCAATTTTCGCGGTAAATTCTGGCGAGGTGTTCATGTTTGCCTTTGCACCTTGAGCAATGGCAACGACATCTTCGATGGTTAAAGATTGTGCACCAAAAGTGATGTTGTGATTATTGTTGTTTGTCATGTGGCTGATTACTTAAAGTCCAGAAGTTAAAAAAGTTGTACCACTGTAACGGCGCTTGCAGTGTGTGGTGTTCTAATCTGTGTGCGTACTGTTGAACAACGTGTTCTAGTGCCTGCTGACGCTCCTTGCGCGGTAGCGTGATTTGGTCACTAAAGTGTTCAAAGTACACATTAAAATGCGGAGTGTTTGCTTCATCGTCGCGTAGGCCGAAGAGTAGATAAACCGGCGCTTTTAATACCGAGGCCAGCATGAATGGGCCTTGCGGGAATGGCGCGGGTTTACCAAGAAAATCTGCCCAAACGACACGATTTTCTTTGCTGGTAGAAGTGCGATCGCCAACGATCACCACCCACTCGCCTTGCTCGATTTTTTGTTGAAGCAGAATCGCGGTGTCTGGTCCCATTGAGCTGACTTGAATCAGATTCAGTTCCGAATTTGGGTTTACCGCCTTCATTACCGCATTAAATTGTTCAGCGTGTTGGGTAAATACCAAGGCATTGATTTTGACATGAGAGTGTCGACGACCAAGCGCGCGGCAGAGTTCGATATTGCCAAGGTGCGAGCCTAAAATGAGCACGCCTTGTTTTTTCTGCGCCATCTCTTCGAAATGATGCTGGCCGTGAATGGTTAGGTTATCGACGTTAAAGTCACCTTGCCATGCTGCCAGTTTGTCGAGCATGGTACGCCCAAAAGAAAGCAGGTGATGATAGCTGTCCAACTGTTTTGGCAGTGCGATGTTCTGCTGCGCTGCGTAGCGCTGCAAGTTTTGCAGGTAAATCTCAGACGCTTCGCGGGCTGATTTACCCGTGAAGTGGTAGTAGCGCATGACTAGCTTTAAAATCAGGTCGAACGCTTTTCTACCGAACAAGCGGTAAACCGCGAGCAAGGTTTTGATGCCTAAAATTGTGCCTTGTTCTTTTCGTTTCGACCAGTGGGCATTGCTGTCATCTGTGTGACGGCGCTTTTTGGCGAGTAGCGAAGGAATGCGCGGCAACATGCCAAAAAATAGGCGAGTGTGCATCCAGCTTATCTTGACGTTATCCCACAATGCGTCGAAGTGGGAAATGCCACCTTCAGGGTAGATCACGCGCGTTGGAACAAAATCAATATCGACGCCTTCCCAGTACATTCGCACCAGAATTTCGATATCAAAATCCATGCGTTTGCCGATGTTGTACTTGTTCAACACGGCGACCGTTTTCGCCACTGGGTAGGCGCGAAAACCGCACATGCTGTCTTTGATAGACAGTGACAAGGTTTCTATCCACACCCAAATGTGCGTAGCGTAGCGACCATACAGACGGGCTTTAGGTACGCTCTCGTCGTATATCGGTTGGCCAGAAATCAGGTTATCTGGTTTTGTTTCGCTGGCGCTGAGCAATTTCGGCAATGCTTCTAGGTCGTGTTGACCGTCTGCGTCGATTTGAATGGTGTGCGTAAAACCAAGCTGGTGAGCTTGATGTAGGCCAACCATCACCGCTCCACCTTTGCCTTGGTTTTCACTCAAACTAATCAGTTTTATCAGCCCTTGCTCACTCAACGCTGAAAGCGCTTGTTTGGTGTCTTCATTGCTGCCGTCGTCCACGACCAGCACTGGCAAAGCGAAAGAGGATAACGACGCCACCACGTCTGCAATTGTGCTGCCGTGGTTGTAGCAAGGAATTAAAAAGCAGGGACGGTAATCACTCACGTGACTCACCCAGTTTCATTTTGCCTGAAGAGTGAGTCACCAAGGTTTCACCGCTTTTCGATGTGTACTTAAAGGTCAATTTCTCGCGCTCATTGTCCCAAGAGAGTGAGAGACAAACGTCGGCGTTTGGCAGAATCGGCTCTTGAAATTTGATGACTTCCATTCCTTTAAATACCTTGGGAGTGTTCAAATATTGAACGGCGTAGAACAACGCCCAGTCAATTTGAGTGACGCCGGGTAAAAGAGGAAAGTGACTGAAATGACCTTGGAAATCTAAGATGTCAGCATCCACACGCAGCGAAAGCTCCGCGGTGTGGTCACTCACTTCAATATTCTGAATGGTTGGTTTTCTTTTATCCATGTTACTAGCTTTATTGGAATAGTTTTTCAATTTCAGCAACTTGGCGTTTGCCTTGGCTGTTCAATGGAATTTCGTCGACCACTCGGAATTTTCTCGGGATAGCGATCGGTTCTAGCCAATTGCGCAGTGCCTTGCGAAGCTCAAGCCAAAATTTGCCTTTACCAAGTTCATTAAGCACATCGCTGCCTTTATCGTTAAGTACGATGATCGAGACTAACGTGAGGCGACCAGATTCTTCCATTGGGATCACCACGCTTTCTTGAACCCACGGCAATTGCTCTAAACGTTTTTCCACTTCGACAAGGGAAATACGCTTTTCTTCGACTTTGACGATTCGGTCAGTGCGTCCACGCAATTCAAAAGAAATACTATCATGGAAATAGCATTCATCCGCAGTTTGGTACCAAGTGTTTTCATCAATGTGTGGCGAGCGGAGCTTTAAACAATTTTCATGGTTAAGCTCGGCTTCAACACCAGGGAATAACGTCCAAGGAGAGCTGGCTACGTGCTGCTGACGGTAGGCGATGCCGCCGGTTTCTGTGCTGCCAAAAACTTCAATAGGAAGTGACCCAAACAACAGCTGGCTGTGCTGCGCCGCTTGGTTTGACAAGGGGCCTCCAGAAGAAAATACGCACCGAATCGTAACCGGATTGTGCTCTTCACTGAGTCGTTTTAGTAACGCAGGGCTGCTTACTAGCGTGGTGTCAGCATCGGCGTGATGGACAATTTGCTCAGGGAATTCGAGGTTGTGTGCTGAAAATGGACGTGCAGAGCACAAAGGCCACAATACGCGAAACAGCAAGCCGTAAATGTGTTGATGAGAGACGGTGCTTTCAACGCGTGTGTTGGCAACCGTGTCGCCCCACAGGTTGTCTAGAATAGCAACTTCGATATCGAGCTGTTTCAGCGTTTTTGCAATGGCTTTTGGTTTGCCGCTTGAACCAGAAGTAAATAGCGTTACTGGTATTTTTGCCAGATTCAATTCGCGCCAAACAAAAGGTTGGTCTACCTGTTGCTCGTGAATCAAGGTGATGTCTACCGATGATTGAGCTTTTACTAGGAGTGAACTCACCTGTTCTGGAACAGAGACATCGGCATCATGCAACAATAAATCGTAATGCTCGCTGAGTTCTTTGAGTGCTTCTGGTTGGTAGTTACCAGGCAATACAATGGATTTTCCTACGTGACAACAAGCAAAAAAACCAACGGCAAATAGGTAGCTGTTGCCAAAACACAACGCAATGTTTTGCGTTGGCTGGCTTTCTAACTGCTGAGCAAGCGTTGCGACGTGCTTCTGGAAATCACCCCAAGTGATAACTGTGTCGCGATCGTAAGAGACAGGGGATTGCTCATACCTCTTTGTTCTGAACAAGGTCGCCAGTGAGGTAAAGCTCGAATACGTTGTATTCATACGATTAGTGTTCCTTTCGAACAAATTGACGCACGATCCACTCTCCGGCGAACAAGCTACCAGCAAGTAAGTAGCTAATCAGACCGTTATACAGCGTCCATATTTTTACTGGCAGGAAACAGGTATAGAGGGCAAAAGCGGCATTCAGTACAAAAAAAACGCACCAAACCATCGTCACTTTGCGAGTGTAAGCAACGCCGCTTGGCGGTAGTTCTGGTTCTTGTAAACGCGCGAGCCTTTCAATGATCGATTGAGGCTGTTTGAGACTAAATGCGAACACGCACAACATGCATACGTTCACAACCACAGGGTAAAACTTAAGCCACCCGTGTTGTTTAAACACCATGCCAAGCGCAACAAGAAGAATACCGACTGCGCCCGTGGTGAGCGCTAGGAATTTAAACTCTTTAAGTGGGGTCTTATTTGCGACGAATAAACGCAAAAGCAACGCAGCAATTAACAAGCCCCCAACTAAGTTCAAGCCAAATTTATCTATACCGAAGTAAACGGCGAAGGGGTAGGCAAACAGTACAATTGCAGACAGACCAGTCAGCAATTGGCGCATTAACTTTCCTTCAATAGCTCAGTGACTGCGTTAACGACATCGTCAACGGTTCTTACTGTACTAAATTCAGCAGGTTTGATTTTTTTACCAGTGACATTCTGTAGGTGCACGACCAAATCAACCGCGTCAATGCTATCTAGATCGAGATCTTGATATAAGTGCGCGTCAGGTTGGATGTCGTCTGCGTCGATTTCGAACAGCTCAACAAGCGCATCTTTAACTTGTTCAAATACTTGATCTTTATTTACATCAGTCATGAATATACCTACAACTTATTCATTAGTTTGAGAAGAAACGTATTTCGCTAGGTTTGCTACAGAAGCAAAGTGTTCGCGCGTATTTGAGTCGTCAGCATCGATGACGATGTTGTATTGCTTTTTAATTGCTAATCCAAGCTCAAGTGCGTCGATAGAGTCTAAGCCAAGTCCATCACCAAAAAGTGGCGCATCCGTTTCAATATCGTCTACGGTTAAATCTTCAAGGTTCAAAGCATTAATAATAAGTTGCTTAATATCGTTGTGTAACTGTTCCACTGGGACCTGCTTATCAATAAAAGTTTTCTGGAAAAATGTTGTCAGCTAAGTGCTGTTGTAAGCGTCGAGCCGCTATCGTTGGTGACGTAGTTTGCTTTATAAAGGGCTCAATCTCAACTTTATCCTTAACTTCAATTTTGAAAAAGGGCTTTGTTGTTGGCACCTGATACCATTTTTTCTCTTTTGTGAGAAAGCTCGGTGTCACCGTAATATGTACGACTCTTAAATCTCGTTCTGTTCTTACTGCAATTTGCGCCGCGCCACGTTGCAACTTAGGTTTTATGCCTGGTGTTGTTCTTGTGCCTTCAGGAAATATAAGCAACACGTTGCCTTTATTAAATCGTTCTTCACAAAGTGCTAATAAATCATCTGGCGCTTCGTTTGGAATATATCCGGCCGCTTTTACAATATGCTTCATAAAAGGATTCGACCAAATTGCCGACTTTACTAAACAATCACAGCGATTTAATTGTGAGGCGATTAAAACGTAATCAATTAAACTCGGATGATTGGCAACAATTAAACAATTTCGATCTTGTTGAAGACGGTCTGCGCCAATAATTTCATAATCAATCGCCCCGCTGAACTTCATTAATTTACAGAATGTGTTGAAAGAATATTGAATCGCGCCTTGAACTTTATATTCACGTTCAGTTTGGTCAGAGACAAAAATACGAATAGTTGGAATCACGATAAAGCTAAGCGCTAAACCACCCAAACCAAATACCGAAAAACAGAAACCCGTGGCGAGCACGCGCCAATACTGATTTAAGCGATTCATTGTTTGCGCCATTCCCAAGATTGCTGTGGGGCATGGATGGTCCACTGAGTTTTGTCTGACAAGTAGTGCTGCAAAAACGCTAAGCCTTGTGGCAAAAGGTGGCCTGGTGTTTCTACGCTGTGGCTGCTGCGCAACGTAAAATCATCACCGTTTGATAGCACCAAACCTAAGCCAAAGCCCGGATATTGCTGCTGTTCAAATTCGGTGTAGGAGTCAGGTAAAGGTTCATCAAAGTCGACCAGCAGAACTTTCTTATCTGGATTGTCTGCTAAAAATAGCCACGCTTCTAATATCGCGCTTTGGAATGTATTTTCCGATGCCGCAATCGAAGTGAGAGGGATTGGCTGCTTGGTTGCGATGGTCGCTAAACCTGCCGCGGTATTGTGCACTGATTGAGAGAACGCCATTGGAGAGGCTTCTTCGCCACTGATGATGTCTGCAACCAGCGCGACACTGCGATGCAGTTCGCCATGACGGCTAGAAAACACCAGATAATCGACCTGATGTTGCTTTAATAATTCGATGGCCGTTTGCACCGCAAGTTTACTTAATGGACTCATTCTTCTGCGCATCATTGCAGGAATATCCGCCACATTTACTTTGCCATCTTGTGGCCAATTTCCGCTTGCAGCCCATTCTTTCCATTCATCAGGTTGAGATAAACCCAGTGAATTCGCTGTCCACGCATCAATATTGAACGAAATTTTGATCTTCGAGTTTGGCATATTTGGTTAAATTGTTTATTTTACAGCTCGATACAATTTGGGCTTCACCCGAATTCATAATAAAAAGGAAATTCTTATGTCGCGCTTTAAGCTGTACATCTCATTATTATTAACTTTGCTTCTTGTCGGTTGTGGACGTGTACAACCTGTATTG
Organism: Vibrio sp. RC2502; assembly: GCF_054850435.1. Classification (NCBI taxonomy): domain Bacteria; kingdom Pseudomonadati; phylum Pseudomonadota; class Gammaproteobacteria; order Vibrionales; family Vibrionaceae; genus Vibrio; species Vibrio sp. RC2502. Next base: position 2,372,041 of record NZ_CM141453.1, on the reverse strand, counting down.
AGTGTGGAGGATACTCCAGTTGCGTATGATCTTCAAAATAAACAAGTAAAAATGGCGATTGTGCAATCCGCAACTAACCGTGGTTGGACGATTGAAGAAGTTAGTCCGGGTGTATTAATTGCGAAAATTCACGTTCGTACACACTCTGCTGAAGTAAAAATTCCATACAACAACAAATATTATTCAATTATTTATCTCAACTCAGTAAATCTCAAAGCAAGTGATGGCAAAATTCACCGCAATTACAATCGTTGGGTAAACAATTTAAATGTTGATATTCAGCGAGCACTTGCGTTGTTGGGCACTCAGTCTCAGCAATAAAAATTATTAAATGCAGTTAGGTTTTTTCGTGTTAAATCAAAATAATGATCCTTTTAATGCTTTTGAAGCAAAAACAGAAGCTCAAAAATTATCTTTTGCCCCTATCGTTTTCCATACCGCGAGAACGCTCAGAGATTTGGGTATATTAGCGGCGCTCGATAGCGCTGGTTCAAAAGGCATGAGCGCCATTGATATCGCCGAAAAAACAGGCGTGTCAGAATATGGTGTCAAAGTGCTGCTAGACATGGCGATAAGTGCGCACATTGTTTTGTGGGAAAAACCTAACTACTCACTGGCCAACCTCGGGTTCTACTTGTTGTACGATGGCATGACCCAAGCAAACATGGATTTCACGGCCGACGTTTGTTATGCCGCGATGATGCACCTGACTGAAGCAATCAAAGACGGCAAACCAGCTGGACTGAAAGAGCTGGGCGATTGGGAAACCATCTATCAAGGGTTGTCGACATTACCTGAGCAAGCTAAGCAGAGCTGGTTTAAGTTTGATCACTTCTATTCGGATCGTTCTTTCCCATTGCTGCTTAAAGAAGTGTTTGCCAATGAGCCAAAACACATCGTCGATATCGGTGGCAATACGGGTAAATGGGCAATGCAGTGCTGCAACTACGATAAAGATGTACATGTGACCATTGTTGATTTGCCGCAGCAATTGGAAGTCGCGATGTCTAACGTGGCAGAGAATCAGCTCAGCGAGCGCGTGCATCCGTATCCTGCCAATATGCTTGATAAAGCCCAAACATTGCCTGATCATGCCGATATTTGGTGGATGAGCCAGTTCTTAGATTGTTTCTCTCCAATTGAAATTTTAAATATTTTGAAGAAAGTGAAGGCGCAGTTGAGCGCGGGCGATACCGTTTACGTTCTCGAACTGTTTTGGGATGCGCAGAAATACGCGGGCGCGTCATACAGCTTAAATGCCACCTCGCTTTACTTTACCTGCCTAGCCAATGGTAATAGCCGTTTCTACCGTAGTGATGATTTCCTAGAAATTGTTGAAGCAGCAGGTCTCTCTGTTGTGGAAAGAACGGACAACATTGGCCTCGGACATACCTTATTAAAACTCCAAGCAAGCTAGTATAAAGAATGAAAACAGAGCACAAGCAAGTTGTCGTCGTTGGCGCAGGTCCTTCGGGTTCCACCGTTTCTGCGTTGCTAAAATCTCGTGGTATTGATGTTGTCGTGATCGAAAAAACGACGTTCCCTCGTTTCTCAATTGGCGAAAGCTTACTTCCAGCTTGTATGGAGGTGGTGGAACTTGCCGGAATGACAGAGGCGGTGAAGCAGCATGGCTTCCAATTCAAAGATGGTGCGGCGTTCCGTCGTAACGGGGTCTACACCCACTTTGATTTCACTGACAAATTTACCGCAGGACCAGGCACCACATTTCAGGTTCAACGCGCCAGCTTTGATAAAGTGCTCGCCGACAACGCCGCAGAGCAGGGCGTCGATATTCGTTATCAACATGAGCTGGTTAGCTTGGCGTTTGAAGGCAAAAAATCGCGCTTAGAAGTGGTTGGGCCCGATAAGCAGGCGTACCAAATCGAAGCCGATTTTGTTTTGGATGCGAGTGGTTTTGGCCGAGTGCTGCCGCGTTTGCTGGATCTGGAAGAACCTTCTTGCCTTCCACCAAGAAAAGCGATCTTTACGCATATCGAAGATCATATTTCACCACAAGAACCAGAGTACGATCGCAACAAAATTCTGATTTCAGTCCATCCTGAAAATCACGACGTATGGTACTGGCTCATTCCATTCTCGAATGGTACGTGTTCGTTTGGTGTGGTGGGTGAGCCTGAGTTTTTCGAGCAACACCCAGAAGATAAGCTTGCAGCTTTGCAGCAGTTGGCTAATGAAGAGCCGGGTTTGGCATCTTTATTGCGAAACGCGAAGTACCCAAATCCTGCAGGAGAGTTGGGTGGCTATTCAGCGAACGTTAAACGCTTAGCCACAGAACACTACGCGCTGCTTGGTAACGCGGGCGAATTTTTGGACCCGGTATTCTCATCGGGTGTCACTATAGCGATGAAGTCCGCTCAATTTGCTGCTGATTGCGTTGTGCGTCAATTGAACGGCGAAGTGGTTGATTGGCAAGAAGAGTACTCAGAACGCTTGATGGTTGGTGTCAACACGTTCCGCACTTATGTGGAAGGATGGTACAACGGCACGCTTCAAGACGTGATTTTCTACCAAGCTCCAAATCCACGTATTAAACAGATGATCAGTGCAATATTGGCTGGTTACGCGTGGGATACCGAGAACCCATACGTCAAGCAAAGTGAACAACGCTTGTCGACGCTGGCTGAGTTAGTACGTGGCGAAGGTTTTTAAATTACTCAGAAAAAATTATTAAAAACATCTCATTAGCCCCATCTGTGATTCATAGGTGGGGCTTTTTATTGCCTTGATTTTAATAAGGTTATTTCTATTTTTTTGGTGGGTTATTGAACGTTGAGATTGCCATAAAAGAGACTTTGGTCACATAAATATTTGTTGTAGCTGATATTTCTATAAAATTTGTAGGAAATGGATTACATTTTGGGAGTGTTCCCTCAACTTGGTTATGTCGTGAAAAAGGTATCTAAGCGACTGTATAGGTTAGTAAAGTTTAAAAAACGGCAGCCACTCAAAACTGTATTGTTTTCCTTTACTTCCATGCTGAAGGGCAGGCAGCAGCGCCTCATTAAAAAGCTTCCTTTTTATCCCCAACGTTCCCATCGATGTATTTTTTCTCCCGAGCCATTTCAAGAGCCTTCTGAGCATGTTTTGGCGTGGGGACAGCGAGTCAGCCCAGCATTCAAAAGCAAAGTGGTCGAAATTTGCTCTGAGCTAGAAATCAACCCGAATCATCTAATGGCTTGTATGGCCTTTGAGACGGCTGAAACGTTCAGCCCTAGCATTAGAAACGGCTCTGGGAGTGGAGCGACAGGTCTGATTCAGTTCATGCCCGCAACCGCGAAAAACTTGGGGACGAGTACTAAGCATCTCGCCATGATGAGCGCCGTTGAACAGCTCGATTATGTGAAAGCTTACTTTTGGCCTTATCGACACCGAATGTCTTCGTTGGAAGATGTTTACATGGCGATTCTCTACCCCGCAGCAATCGGGAAGTCACCCTCACACGTGCTGTTCAAACAAGGTTCGATCGCTTACCGACAAAATGCAGGCATCGATCGTCACAGCAAAGGTAACATTACGTTGAGTGACGTCTCTTACAAAGTTAGGCAGAAGCTGGCGAAAGGTTTGCAGCCTAACTTTATGGGTTAGCGTCGCCATCGTTGGTGTCGGTGGTTGTTTTCGACTCTGTCTCTCGGCTCACTTTAACTTGTACAATCCGGTGATGTTTGACGTTTAACACCTCAAACTGCCAGCCCTCATAGTCGACCAACTCTCCTGCATGTGGAAGGCGTCCTAGCCACCAAGTTAAAAAGCCATTGAGGGTTTGAAAACCTTCACTCTCTTCGCCTTCAATTGTGGTCAATCCCAGTTTGTATTTGAGTTCGTTGAGAGGAATCAGCGCATCCATCAGCCAACTGCCGTCTTTTTGCTGCTTCGCCCAGATTTGTTCTGGTGCCATTCCTAATTCGCCAGCGATGGACTTGAGCAAATCGTATAAGGTGACTAAGCCTTGCACGTCGCCATATTCATCAACAATAAATACCATCTCTGCGCTGGTTTGCTGCATGTAGTTCAGTAGAGGCAAGCCTTTCATCGATTCCGGTACAAAGCGCGGATGTTTGAGCAATTTACCGAGTCGCGAAACAGACAGGTGGTCGTACTCATCAAGCAATACTTTTGAGGAAATGGTGCCGATGATGTTATCTAAACCGCCTTTGCACACAGGCCAAACTGAGTGTTGAGTTTGACGTAGGTGTTTGAGAATCGCATCCAGCGGCAAGTTGGTGTCCAAAAAATGGATGTCGCAGCGCGGCGTCATTAAAGACAGGGCTAAACGATCATTGAGGTGCAGTAGCTTGCGGATCATCAGTTGTTCTTGCGGTTCGATGGCTCCTGATTCCGAACCCTCATTGACGACGGCAAAGATGTCTTCTTCTGTGACGATTTCGCCTTGGTTTTCGTTTTGGCGCAGAAGTTTAAGTAACGCGTCTGTCGACACAGTAAGTAAGAACACAAAAGGTCTGGCAAGTTTGGCTAACCAATGAATCGGATAGGCGACCACAATTGCGATGCTTTCCGCGTTGTTTTGTGCAAAACGTTTTGGCACGAGCTCACCGATGATGATCGCGAAGTAAGTGATCAAAATAACAACGCTGGTGGTCGCAAGAATGGTGGCGACTTCGCGCTCTAGCCCTTGGGCAACGAGCCAGTGTTCAAAAGGAATGGACAGCGTCGCTTCACCAAAAATGCCACTGAGTAGACCGATGGCAGTAATGCCGATTTGGATAGTCGAAAGAAACTGGGTAGGGTTGTTTTTTAGTTCTAAAGCGAGCGCAGCAGGTGCGTTGTCTTCGGCCATCATTTTTAATCGGCCGCTTTTCGCCGCGACTAACGCGATCTCAGACATAGCGAAAATGCCGTTTAGTGCGATCAATCCAACAAGCAATAAAATGTCCATGGAGCCTTCCAGTAATGCACACGTTAGCAGCATAACGAGATTCTCTCGCGAGAAACGTGAGGTTGTGAATAATTCAACGCGTCATGCCAACAGAATGTCTTATTAAAAGGATAGAGTTCATTTGTTGAATGTGGTTTTCGCGTCCAGACGAATGATTCTGTTACTTGACTGGGATTCTGATAAACTACGCGCCCATTTCCTCTTTAGAGACGTTTCTATGCCATTTTCTAAGCTTGGTTTAAGCGCACCAATTACGGATGCCGTAACGGCGCTGGGTTACGAAAAACCGACTTCTATCCAACAAAAAGCGATTCCAATTGTGCTGCGTGGCAGCAACTTGATCGCGGCTGCGCAAACAGGCACGGGTAAAACCGCCAGCTTTGTGTTGCCAATCTTAGAAAAGCTAAGCCAAGGTGAGACGCAACGTAAAAAACGCGCTCGTGCCATCATTCTTACGCCAACGCGCGAACTGGCTCTACAAGTGCATCAAAGTATTGAAGCGTACGGGAAAAACTTGCCACTGCGCTCAATGGCGATGTTTGGTGGCGTGGAATATGCGCCGCAGAAGCAAGCGCTGATTGAAGGCGTAGATATTGTGGTGAGCACACCAGGACGTCTGATTGATTTATACGGCCAGCGTGCGATCCATTTTGATGAAGTGGAAATGCTGGTACTGGACGAAGCCGATAAGATGCTTGATATGGGCTTTATCGACTCGATCGATAAGATCATCGATTGCATGCCAGAAGATGTTCAAAGCTTGCTGTTCTCGGCTACGTTGTCGAACCCAGTTCGTGATTTGGCCAAAAACGCGATTGTTGATCCTGAAGAGATTACGATTGCAAAACACAGTGCATCTAAGTCGAACATCAAGCAGTGGATCACCACCGTCGATAAAGACATGAAGTCGTCGCTTTTGAGCCACATGCTGAATGAAAACGACTGGTCGCAAGTGCTGATCTTTATTGAAACAAAACACGGCGCGGCCAAATTGGTTAGCCAGCTTGAGAAGCGTGGCATTGTGGCTGAAGCGTTCCACAGTGGTCGCAATCAGCGTGTTCGTCAGGAACTGATTGAGAAGTTCAAAGCGGGTGAAATTCAATATCTGGTTGCAACTGGCGTTGCCGCGCGTGGTATTGATATCGACAACTTACCAGTAGTGATTAACTACGATTTACCATTCCCTGCGGATGAGTACGTACACCGCATCGGGCGTACAGGCCGTGCTGGCGCGCAAGGTGAAGCGATCTCTTTGGTATCGAAGGATGATTTCAAAAACCTGTGCATGATTGAAAGCCGTCTGGGCCACTTGCTTGAGCGTGTTGAAATCGAAGGTTTTGCTCCAAGAAAGCCAGTGCCGATTTCGATTTTGAATTACGTACCTAAGAATAAGCGTAAACCGCAAGACAATCGCCCGCGTCGTGAGAATTCTGAACAACGTGACGCAAAATAGTCTGCTGACACATTGAAAGCAAAGCCGCATTCGTGCGGCTTTTTTGCGTTTAGAGCCGCCGAAAATACGATGGATTTTGTCTGGTTTGTCGGTCGTGATGAGGAAAAAAGTTAAATCGTGTCATACGCTTAACACTCAAAATGCAAATAACTGCGTAAATGTTTTGTCAAATTTTTGTCCTCATATTTGCAGAAGGGCAGGAATAGGCGCAGACTTTCGCGCTTGCTAATGAATGCATAAATGAGGCACGAATGAAAACAGGTGATAAGCAATTCGCTGTTATTGGTCTTGGCCGATTTGGTTTGGCGGTATGTAAAGAATTACAAGATTCTGGGTCACAAGTCTTAGCGGTCGACATCAATGAAGATCGAGTGAAAGAAGCTGCAGGTTTTGTGAGTCAGGCCATTGTGGCAAATTGTACTCATGAAGAAACGGTCGCAGAGCTCAAGCTCGATGATTACGACATGGTGATGATTGCCATTGGTGCAGACGTGAATGCCAGTATTCTTGCTACTCTGATAGCAAAAGAGGCGGGTGTAAAATCGGTATGGGTAAAAGCTAACGACCGATTCCAAGCTCGCGTTCTGCAAAAAATTGGCGCAGACCACATCATCATGCCAGAGCGTGATATGGGCATTCGTGTGGCGCGCAAAATGCTGGATAAACGCGTACTCGAATTTCATCCATTGGGTAGCGGATTAGCGATGACAGAGTTTGTTGTTGGCTCGCGTTTGATGGGTAAAACGTTAAGCGATTTGGCGCTGTGCAAGGTCGAAGGCGTGCAAGTGTTGGGCTTTAAACGTGGCCCTGAAATCATCAAAGCGCCTGATATGAGTACCACGCTTGAAATCGGCGATCTCATTATTGTGGTTGGCCCGCAAGACAAGTTGGCAAACAAGCTGAAATCATTATGACGCAATTTCATCAGAGAGGCGTTTTTTACGTCCCAGACGGCAAACGAGATAAAGCGAAAGGTGGCGAACCGCGCATTATATTGCTGAGCTTTCTCGGAGTGTTATTGCCTTCTGCTGTTCTGCTTACGCTACCGGTTTTTTCGGTTTCTGGTCTGTCTATTACTGACGCGTTGTTTACCGCGACTTCAGCCATTAGTGTAACTGGGTTGGGTGTGGTCGATACCGGCCAACATTTTACGCTCGCGGGTAAAATTCTTCTGATGTGCTTGATGCAGATCGGCGGCTTAGGGCAAATGACCTTATCTGCGGTGTTGCTCTATATGTTTGGGGTGCGCTTGAGTCTACGTCAGCAAGCGTTAGCCAAAGAAGCACTTGGCCAAGAAAGGCAAGTCAACCTGCGTCGTCTAGTGAAAAAGATCGTCACATTTGCGCTGGTGGCAGAGGCGATTGGTTTTGTCTTCCTCTCGTATCGTTGGGTGCCAGAAATGGGGTGGCAGACGGGCATGTTCTATGCGCTGTTCCACTCTATTTCGGCTTTCAACAATGCTGGCTTCGCTCTCTTTTCTGACAGCATGATGAGTTTTGTCAACGATCCGTTAGTGAGTTTCACCTTAGCTGGTCTGTTTATCTTTGGCGGCTTGGGTTTCACTGTGATTGGTGACGTTTGGCGACATTGGCGTAAAGGTTTCCACTTCTTACATATTCACACCAAAATCATGTTGATTGCCACGCCGTTACTGCTGTTGGTGGGAACGGTGCTGTTTTGGCTTTTGGAACGTCACAACCCCAACACCATGGGGGCGCTCACTACTGGCGGGCAATGGTTGGCTGCTTTCTTCCAATCAGCCAGTGCGCGGACAGCGGGTTTTAACAGTGTTGATTTAACGCAGTTCACGCAACCGGCATTACTCATCATGATCGTTTTGATGTTGATTGGTGCGGGTTCGACCTCTACGGGTGGCGGTATCAAGGTGTCTACTTTTGCTGTCGCGTTTATGGCGACGTGGACGTTCTTGCGTCAAAAGAAACACGTGGTGATGTTTAAGAGAACGGTAAACTGGCCAACGGTAACGAAGTCACTGGCAATCATTGTGGTGAGCGGAGCGATTCTTACCACTGCTATGTTTTTGTTGATGCTGACGGAGAAAGCTTCTTTTGACAAAGTGATGTTCGAAACGATTTCTGCTTTTGCAACGGTTGGGCTTACTGCAGGTTTGACGGCGGAGCTTTCAGAACCAGGTAAGTACATCATGATCGTCGTGATGATTATTGGCCGTATTGGGCCTTTGACGCTCGCATATATGTTGGCGAGACCAGAACCAACGTTGATTAAGTACCCAGAAGACACGGTTCTTACTGGATGATTTGTCAGTAATAAGCAAAATGAACGTAAAATAACGCTTTGAATTTAAAGTGATATTTTGACTTTTTTGAGCGTCGATTGGTCATCGGCGCTCAAACATTTATAAATAACGTGGTCTTCTGCTCAAATTTTCTTTTTGATCCCCTTGTCAGCATTCCCTTATCCTTTCATTTCTGTACCATTCATTCACTTAATTTATATCTAATGCGTAAGTAACCATCAGGTAACCGCTCATTAAATTGATGGGTATCTGAGTTCGTTTTACGCATAGTGAATTGAAAAGATGGAGCCGTACTTTGAAATTCCACACCCTTGCCTTGACCATGCTGACTGCACTTGTTGCCGGAAACAGTATGGCAACGACACCACCATCGCCAATTTGGCATCCGATCACGCTGAGTGACGGAAGCAATAGCGAGGCGATTTTACGCGGAACTGCTGATTTCCATTGGTTTGAAGACAAACAAGGCAATGCCTTGATTCAGGAAGATGGTGTTTGGTTTTTTGCTCAGATCCAGCGTAATTCAGACACCCCTGAGTTGCTCTCGACTGGTATTGAGAAAACCCAATCCAGTGATGCGCCTGATTCAGCGAAGTTTCGTCCGGACGTGCAAGTTAAGCCGGAGCTGTCTTCGTTAAAAGCGATTGAACCTATGGCTCGCCAAAACTTATTGCGCACGGCACAAGGTTATCAGGCGATGAGCAGCTCGAGCGTGAAACAGCAGCCTCTGTTGGTTGTGCAGGTTTCTTTTAACGATCAAGCGATGGTGCACAATTTCGAGCAACGTGTTTTCGACACGAATGGCCAAAGCGTTGTGGATTACTTTGATAAAAACTCTCAAGGTAAATTCAAAGTCGTCCCAGCTATCGAGAGTTACGGCACCGCGAATGATGGTGTGATCAATGTGTCCGTGGCACAAAGCCACCCAAATTGTCACTCTAGTTCTAGCGACACCACATGTACGGCCAAGCTGAACGCCGTGTTTACAGAGGCCTACCAAAAACTGGATCCGTACTTCAATCTTTCTGCTTACGACAGTAACCAAGATGGAACCGTTGAACCTTCAGAGTTGTCAGTGATGTTTATCTTTGCTGGTGGCGACCGTTCAACCGGATTCCTTGACCGTCCTGCTATCTGGCCACACAAATTCTCTCACAATGATGTCACGCTAGATGGCAAAAAGATCACTGACTACTGCGTGTTTGCTGACTACCAAGTTGATCATCAAGCGACGTTGGGTGTGATCGTACATGAGCTTGGCCACTTAATGCTTGGCTTGCCGGACTTGTACGCAAGGAACAGTGACGCTTCGATCGGTTCTTGGGGCGTGATGGGTGCTGGTTCATGGGCGAAGAAACCGGGTGATTCGTACTCAGGTGATACGCCCGTTAACATGAGCGCATGGAGCAAACACGCGGCTGGTTTCGTTGTACCAACGATCACTCATGAAAGCCCGACGCCTATTCCCGTGAATAACGACGACGTCAAATTGGTGTATCTCGACCCATACTTAAAAGAGTTTGGCCCACGCGTGTATTTGGAAAACCGTACCTTTAGCGGTTACGACCGAGCATTGGCGGCAGAAGGGGTATTGGCGACGTCTGTGAACGTCCAGAACCGCTTTAACGATGTTGGCGCGATGCAGGTTCAAATCATGCAGGCTGATGGTCTGAATGAGTTAGAAAATGATGGAAGCAGTGATGCCGGCGATTTGTATCCTAACGGTGGCACTGAGATTTCCGACACTTCTAATCCAGGACTTCAAGCAGTTGCTGGGTTTGAAACTGGTGTTCGTATTTCTAACATTGCCAGCAGTACGAATGGTGGCAGTTTCGCCCTTGAGCAAGCGAGCGAGCCAAACAAATCGGCTTGGCTGAACTCTCTCTATCAAGGTTATGTGTTTGCTAGTGGCACAAATACGCTGGCGGTTTCACTAGATTTAAATAACGCTACAGAACTGGATGGTATTCAGCTGTACGCGCAAAGAAGCAGCCTTCAAAGTGATATGACTTACCGAGTATGGCGATTCCCATTCTCAGGTAATGCGGGTTACCGGTTGGTGTTAGACCAAGACAGCGCTGAACTGCTACAACAAGGTTCTTTCCAAAAATCATCACGAATCTTATTCCCTCAGCCAAGCCAACTAAGTGCTGCTCAGCATCTGTTGGTGGTGGAATTGGAAGGCGGTGAGTTTGAAGCGAACTTTGATTTCGGTCGTGTTCTAAAAACTGAAAAATCCTCTTTACCTGTGATGTGGACAGGCAGCGATAGCGACATGTACACATTTGGTTTGAATCAGACAGGCTTCTCTTTCGTACCGTTTGCCGCGCTGCTGAATGTGGATGCGAGTCATGTCGTTGAGGCAAAAGCAGACTCATTGCAAACCGATAAGAACAAGTCAATCGAACTGAACTTGATGGACAATGACTTTATGGCCGTTGGCTATCAGTTCAATGTGGACATCGTTCAACAACCAGAACATGGCACCATTTCGGGTAATCAGTACCAACCTGACATGAACTTTGTTGGCCTGGACCGTTTTCAATATCGTTTGTTGTCGATTGATGGTGCCTACTCATCTTCAATCGTGAATGTTCAGGTGGAAGTGCTTGGCAGCAACGAAGCGCCAGTTGCGGTGATTAATGTTGATAATCGAGACATGACGGTTGGGCAGCGAGTCACGTTGTCTGCACTAAATAGTACGGATGCTGATGGTGACGTGTTGAGTTATCGATGGGAGCAGTTGGCTGGCACTTCAGTTTCTCTTGGCAATGCAACCAATGTCGGCGCTAGCTTTACGGTGCCTCAAGGTGCAAAAGCGGGTGAGGTTCTGACATTCCGTCTTACGGTTGCGGATCCAAGTAACGAAACTACCAGTGCGACCATCGATTTAACCGTGCAAAACTCAGCTCCAATTACGCTAGCGGATACGGCGACAGTCGCCGTCGGTGAAAGCATTGTGATTGATGCAGCGGGCAATGATTCGGACGTGAACGGCGATAAACTGGTTGTACAAAGTGTACAAAACTTAACGGGAGAAGGAATCGCGAGTGTAGAGAACGGAAAAATCCGTTTTCAAGCACCGGATAGTCCGGCTGACGGCATCAAGCTGCAGTACACGGTTTCGGATGGCAAAGGCGCTACTGCAACGGGGCAAGTGACCGTGACGGTTGTTGCTTCTTTGAAAACAACGACGTTTAAAAACTCGGAGGGTGGCGGCAGTGTTTCTTATTGGGCTCTGATGTTACTCGCAATATTGGGCTGGCGACGCCGCGCCTAAAACGGTATTAAATTTACGGTATAAGCCACTCGCATCGAGTGGCTTATTTTTAGTGTCTGATTTATTTCGAATTTGCTCTCATTATCTTATGAGATGTGTTTCTCATTATTTTTAAAGCGATTTTTCTACTCTGCGGTTACCCTAGGGGCAGATTTTTACAAATTAAGGATGTTGTATGTCAACCGAGGACTTTTCTGTTTCGGCAATATGCCGAGAAGCGGCAGTGATGGTCAGAAGGAACCTACTCGCAATTGTCATTGCGTGTATTCCATTAATCATCGTGCACTCAATTTTTGTGTTTATGTATCCTGAAATGACGGGGCAAGATCAAGCGAGCGTCCAAGAAGGAAACATCACGGGATTTTATTTCGTCACAATCGTTTTATACCCACTTGTTGCTGCGATGGCTGCTGTGCGTGTGCACCGGATTTATTTGGTTGGCGATTACATGCACTCGGCGTTGGATGTGTTTCGTTTGTCGGCCCGAGAATTCCGTTTCATTGGCTGGTGGATATTGTTTGGACTGATGATGATGCTCGTCATTGGTATCCCAATCTTTGTATTGTCGTTTATCTACATTGCAGAAAGCGGTGAACCCGATTTTGTCGCCATGGCGTTTATCACAACAGTTGCAAGCATTCCAGGCTATTGGGTGATGGCGCGTTGGTCGTTTGTTCTGCCAGCGACCGCAATGGATCATCAGCCGCGCAGTTTGCGTCGTTCATGGAACCAAAGCAGACCATACAACAAGCAAGTATTCATTTTGATGGGATTAATTCCATTAGGTGCAGGATTACTCAGTCAGCTTATCTTTAGCCACTTTACGAATTTCTTCATGCTGAGTTTTGTTGGCGTTGCCTATGGTATTTTCGGCGCGTACCAGCTGGCATTGTTATCGTTGAGCTATAAAACGGTAGTGGATATCGAACGCGCTCGTTTTGATACGCCATCAGAGCCACCAAAAACGGGTGAAGAATTTTCCGCTTAATCAATTTGATCGTTTTTACATACCACCTCCGTTTGTGAGGTGGTATGTAGCGGGTGAATACCTTTCCTGCCGTCTTCGCGTTATTCACGCAAAATACCCATGCCCATTTCATGGCTGAATGACAGTGACGTTCACACGTATACTGACAACAGTACTTCTTTTTATTAAGGAACCCCACATGTCCATTTGGCAACGGGTCAGTTTCACCCATCGCTTTAGTCAACTACCGTCAGCTTTCTATACTTTGGTTGAGCCACAACCCTTGGATAATACTCGCTGGGTTGCTTGGAATGGTGAGTTTGCGCAGCAGTTTGGTTTACCAGCAGAGCAAAACGATGAGCTATTGGCGGTTTTTTCTGGGCAAAGCGAATTCGAACCGTTTCGTCCTCTGGCGATGAAATACGCAGGGCATCAGTTTGGCGTCTACAACCCAGACTTGGGCGATGGACGTGGATTGCTGTTGGCGGAAATTGAGCATCAAAATGGCACTTGGTTTGATATTCACCTTAAAGGCGCGGGGCTAACACCCTACTCGCGAATGGGGGACGGCAGGGCGGTGTTGCGCTCAACCATTCGTGAATATCTATGTAGTGAAGCCATGGCGGGGCTTGGGATCCCGACGACTCGTGCTCTTGGCATGATGGTTAGTGACACGCCTGTTTATCGCGAGAAAACAGAATTCGGTGCAATGTTGATTCGTATGGCGGAGACCCACGTGCGTTTTGGCCATTTCGAGCACCTTTTCTATACCAATCAATTGGCAGAGCAAAAGTTGCTGGCGGACAAAGTCATCGAGTGGCACTTTGCTGATAGTGCGTCGGCAGAGAGGCCATACGCTGCAATGTTTGGTGAAATTGTTCAGAAAACAGCGGACATGATTGCTTACTGGCAAGCGTATGGGTTTGCTCATGGCGTGATGAACACCGATAACATGTCAATTCTCGGGCAAACCTTTGATTACGGGCCATTTGGTTTTCTCGACGATTATGAACCGGGGTACATTTGTAACCATTCTGATTATCAGGGGCGTTATGCGTTCGAGCAGCAACCGCGAATTGCCCTGTGGAATCTTTCTGCTTTGGCACATGCCTTATCACCGCTTGTCGAGCGAGAAGATTTAGAACAGGCACTGAGCCAATTTGAAGGGCGTTTAAGCCAGCAGTTTAGCCGCTTGATGCGCAGTAAGCTGGGTTTGAAAACAAAAATTGCAGAAGACGGACGTTTGTTTGAGTCGATGTTTGAACTGCTTAATCAGAATCATACCGACTACACGCGATTCTTTAGAGCGTTGTCCAACCTCGATAAACAGCCAGCGCAAGAGGTCATCGATTTGTTTATTGACCGGGAAGCCGCCCAAGCTTGGCTTGATTTGTATTTAGCTCGATGTGAGCTGGAGGTAGATGAAATTGGTGAGCCGATTTCAGCCGAGCAGCGTTGTGAACAGATGCGCCAAGCCAACCCGAAATACATTCTTCGCAACTACCTTGCGCAATTGGCTATCGATAAAGCTGAGGAAGGTGATTTCAGCGAAGTTCACCGTCTTGCTGAGATACTTCGCCACCCATACGATTCGCAACCAGAGTTTGAAGCGTATGCCAAACTGCCGCCAGAGTGGGGGAAAAAGATGGAGATCAGCTGCTCCTCATAAATGGGTCATTTCCCACCCATATCCTTTAGGTTTGTGGGTGGATTTCCCTCCTTTTGGCTCTCGCTTGTCAACTTTAATATTTTAATGGATTGATTTTAAATAAAAAAATAGTTGGTCTGTTAATTGCTCTTTGATGAACATCCGTACCCATCACCTTAACTTCATGGACGGGATGGGATGTGATTTATCAAGGAGAATAATAATGTTAAAGCCTCTAACCCTACTATCTGTCTCTGCTCTTGCTGTTACCAGTTTTAATGCCGCTGCGAATTGTGACCCAGGTGAAACGGTCATCAAATTCAGCCACGTGACTAATGCGGACAAACACCCAAAAGGCATTGCTGCTTCGTTGCTTGAAAAACGTGTCAACGAAGAAATGAACGGCAAAGTGTGCATGCAGGTGTTTCCAAACTCAACGCTTTACGATGATGACAAAGTGTTGGAAGCTCTTCTAAATGGTGATGTTCAACTCGCTGCTCCTTCTCTTTCTAAGTTTGAGAAATTCACCAAGAAGTATCGCCTTTTCGATCTGCCTTTCTTGTTTGATGATGTCGCTGCGGTTGACCGCTTCCAAAACTCTGAAGCGGGAGAGAAGCTGAAAAACTCAATGAAACGTCGTGGTCTACAAGGCATTGCGTTCTGGCACAACGGTATGAAGCAAATGTCTGCCAATAAACCTCTGATGGTGCCAAGCGATGCGAAAGGACTTAAGTTCCGCGTCCAAGCTTCTGACGTTCTTGTTGCCCAGTTCGAGCAACTTGGCGCAAACCCTCAAAAAATGTCCTTCAAAGAAGTTTACGGCGGTCTACAAACGAAGGTTATCGATGGTCAAGAGAACACTTGGTCAAACATCTACGGTAAGAAGTTCTTCGAAGTTCAAGATGGCATAACGGAAACCAACCACGGTATTTTGGATTACCTCGTTGTGACGTCGAACGATTTTTGGCAGAAGCTACCAGAAGATCAGCGTGAACAGCTCAATACCATCATTCAAGAAGTGACTGTTGAGCGTAACGCGGAATCGACCAAAGTGAACTTGGCGAATAAAAACAA
Source organism: Vibrio sp. RC2502 (assembly GCF_054850435.1). Lineage (NCBI taxonomy): Bacteria > Pseudomonadati > Pseudomonadota > Gammaproteobacteria > Vibrionales > Vibrionaceae > Vibrio > Vibrio sp. RC2502. The sequence goes on along the minus strand of NZ_CM141453.1, from coordinate 2,356,426 downwards.
CATTATCGAAGCGGGTGGTGTGGTTCGTACGCTAACGCCAGAGCAGCGTCAAGAGTGGGTGACGGCTCTGCAACCAGTGTGGAAAAAGTTTGAGAAAGACATTGGTTCTGACCTGATTGAAGCGGCTTTGGCTTCAAACCAACAATAACAAAAACGATATCCATTCGCCCTCGGACTCTCTCTAAGCCGAGCTGAGGATGAGGGCTTTTTCCCCTTTACTGATGACGTGATGTAATTATGGAACCGACTTTTTTTGCCAAGGCTGGACGAATCACCGATGCCATTGAAGAAACCTTGATTGCTTTCTTCTTAGGTGCGATGACATTGCTGACGTTTGCTAATGTCATTTTTCGCTATGTCTTTAACGATAATATTCTCTGGGCGTTAGAGCTCACCGTATTCATGTTCGCGTGGATGGTTTTAGTTGGCGCTTCGTACGGTGTGAAAAAACACTTTCACATTGGCGTGGATGTCATCATCAATATCGTGCCTGAAGGGCGCCGTAAACTCCTTGCGCTAGTCGCAGCGGCTTGCTGCCTAACCTTTTCGATTCTGCTTTTGATTGGTGCTTGGAATTATTGGTATCCCTTTGCGACAGAGCGCGCATGGTATGAAACCGACGATATCCCAATGCCTGAGTTTTTACAGTTCTTAGCGGATTGGCTTAATGAAGGCGAGCGCTACGAAAAACTGCCACGCTTTATTCCTTATTTCGCTTTGCCGTTTGGTATGGCGATGCTCACTTTCCGTTTTTTACAAGTCACTTGGCAGATCGCTACAGGCAAGCTGGATCGCTTGATTGCAGGTCATGAAGCTGAGGAAGAACTGGAAGCCTTAAAAGAAGAAATGAGTGCAGCTGGCGATGCCATGACTCCTCGTTCCTCGAACGATTCTGAGCACAAGGAGCGCTAAGCCATGGATATTTTACTACTGTTTTTAATGGTGATTGGCTTCATGCTCATTGGTGTGCCAATCGCAATTTCTCTGGGTCTTTCCAGTGTACTTTTCTTAATGCTGCATTCCGATGCTTCTTTGGCGTCAGTTGCTCAAACGCTGTTTAACGCCTTTGCTGGTCACTATACATTGTTGGCGATACCTTTCTTCATTTTGGCCTCAAGTTTTATGTCGACAGGTGGCGTTGCAAAGCGAATCATCCGATTTGCGATTGCCATTGTTGGTTGGTTCCGTGGTGGTCTCGCCATGGCTTCCGTTGTGGCATGTATGATGTTTGCAGCACTGTCTGGCTCTTCACCAGCAACCGTGGTCGCTATCGGTAGTATCGTCATTGCGGGGATGATTAAAAACGGTTACTCGAAAGAGTTTGCTGCGGGTGTTATCTGTAACGCAGGTACTTTGGGGATCTTGATTCCGCCATCGATCGTGATGGTGGTGTATGCTGCTGCGACCGATGTGTCAGTCGGGCGTATGTTCCTTGGTGGTGTGATCCCGGGTTTGCTGGCTGGCGTGATGTTGATGATCGCTATCTACATTGCGGCGAGGATTAAGAATCTACCTAAGCAACCATTCGTGGGATGGAAAGAAACGTTTGATGCCGCCAAAGATGCGAGTTGGGGCTTGCTGCTGGTGGTGATCATCCTTGGCGGTATCTATGGCGGCATTTTCACACCAACAGAGGCTGCGGCAGTTGCGGCGGTGTACTCATTCTTTATCGCGAACTTTATCTATAAAGACATGGGACCATTTGCTGATAAGCAAAACACCAAACTAGCGATCGTCAAAGTGATTCAGACCTTTGTGCATGAAGACACTAAGCATACCTTGTATGAAGCAGGCAAGCTTACCATCATGCTGCTGTTTATCATTGCTAATGCACTGATCTTAAAACACGTACTGACTGAAGAACGTATCCCTCAGATGATCACGGAATCGATGCTGTCTGCGGGGCTTGGGCCAATTACGTTCTTGATAGTTGTAAACTTGTTGCTCCTGATCGGTGGTCAGTTTATGGAGCCTTCGGGCTTATTGATCATCGTTGCTCCTTTAGTTTTCCCAATTGCCATTGCGCTGGGCATCGACCCAATTCACCTCGGTATCATGATGGTGGTGAACATGGAAATCGGCATGATAACGCCACCAGTCGGGTTGAACCTGTTTGTAACGGCTGGGGTGGCAAGAATGTCGATGATGAATGTTGTAAAAGCAGCATTGCCATGGGTGGGCGTCATGTTCTTGTTCTTGATAATTGTGACTTATGTACCTTGGGTATCAACCTGGTTACCAACGACCTTGATGGGGCCAGAAATAATCACTAAATAACACATTTTCCGAATTACATTCACGCAACCAAAAAGAGGTGTGAGCAATCACACCTCTTCGTCTATGGATTTAAAATCTTGTTTTCTCGGATCGGGATGGACTCTGCGCTCATAACCGTGCCACTTCTTTTTGTTTTTACGTCGGTCTTCACCGGAGCGCCTTTCTTCTTGATACTGGCCGTCTACCATCACTGTATCGGTAATGATCGGTATCCTCACTTTTTCATTCATATCCATATGAGCCCAATAATTGCCTTAGCAAAATTATGATTCAAGTTGGGTATAATACCAATCGTGCGAACCGGTTTTATTTATAGAGCTCTTTATCTATCTGATAGCGTTGCATTTTGTCATACAGCGTTTTTCGAGGCACATTCAACTGTTCCATCGTTTGTTTGATGCTGCCATTGTTTTCCAGTAGCGCATTTTCTATCGCTGCCTTTTCAAACTCCGCCACTTGCTCTGCAAGGCTACTGGTTGAGGCGGGGATGGAACTCGGTTCGCCTAATTGGATGAGTTTACCTAATAAAACGAAACGCTCTGCCGCATTGCGCAGTTCTCGGACATTTCCCGGCCAATCGTGAGCCATTAGCTGAGCCAAATCTTGTGCTGAAAGGCTTGGCGAACTTTTACCATAGCGCGACGCCGCGACTAAAAGAAAATGGTGGAAAAGGGCAGGGATGTCTTCCTTGCGTTCACGTAAGGGAGGCAAATCTAGCGTAACCACGTTGAGGCGATAGTAGAGGTCTTGACGAAATGTGCCTTGTTCCGCCGCACGTTTAAGATCCACTTTCGTTGCCGCGACAACGCGAATGTCGAGAGGTAAAAGTTCGTTTGAGCCAACGCGTTCAATCACGCGCTCTTGCAGGACACGCAACAAACGAATTTGTGCCTGAATCGGCATCGATTCGATTTCATCTAAGAAGAGTGTGCCGCCCTGCGCAAATTCAAACTTACCAATACGCCGACTTTCTGCCCCAGTAAATGCGCCTTTTTCGTGACCATAGAGTTCGCTTTCAATTAAGTTTTCTGGCACCGCGCCACAGTTCACCGCCACAAAGTTATTGTTTCTACGAGAACTTTGTTCGTGCAGTGAGCGGGCGATAAGCTCTTTACCTGTACCTGTTTCGCCAAACAGCAGAATATCGGCATCAGTATCAGCAATGTGGGTGATGGTTTCTCGCAGCGTTTGGATGCTGGTGGTTTCACCGATTATTCGGGGGCCAAGCGTTTGGCTTGCTTTGAGTGATTGACGAAGTTTCTCATTTTCGTTCGTCAGTTGGCGTCTTTCAATGGCGCGTTTTACGGTTTCAACCAAGTGTTCTGGCGCAAAAGGTTTCTCTATAAAATCGTAGGCCCCTTGGTGTAACGCATTTACTGCCATAGAGATGTCACCATGGCCTGTAATCATGATGACTGGCAGGTTTGGATCGCGTTGAACTAACGTGGTTAACAGGTCCATGCCTGAAATACCGGGTAAACAAATGTCGGTCACAATTACGCCAGCTTCGTCGCTTTGTTTCATGGCTAACAAGGCGGATTCTGCATCGGAAAAAAAAGTCGCGTCGATATCGGCTAGCTCAAACGTTTGTTCTATTGCTAATCGAAGGTCGGCTTCATCATCAATAAAAAACACCTGACACATTATCTTATCCTTCTGATTGTTCGGTGCGTTGGCATATTGGTAAGCACAATGAGAATCGAGCGCCACCTTGGGCTCGGTTGTGAGCACTCAAGCTGCCGTTCATACCAGCCAATATTTGCTGAGATATAGAAAGTCCTAATCCCAATCCATTCTTTTTAGTTGTTAAAAACGGTTCGCAAAGTTCGGACAGTGTGTGCGAACCAAGCCCAGGGCCATTGTCATCGACATGAATCATCACTTTGTTTTCATCCGTATCCGTTTCAACGAGCAACCACACTTGTTTATCTTGTTGTTCTTTTACGGCTTCAATTGCGTTCGTCAGCAAGTTAACCAGAACTTGCTCCAATTGAATGGTATTGATTTGAACCTCTATGTCGTCAGTAGGAAGTTCGGTAGCAAGTAGAACACGAGCAGATTTAAAAGCGGGTTTCATGAGCTCTTTTGATGAGGCTATCACGGGCAACAGGCGTGTTTGGGTAAGCTCATTGCCGCTGGCCTTTTTGGCAAACGAACGCAATTGCTGGCTGATGTTTGCCATTCTGTCTGTGAGGGCTGAAATGCGAGTGAGATTATCTTCCACTCGATCATACTTTTCTTTCTGAAGGAACAATTTTCCATTCTCAGCAAAGCTACGAATGGCTGCCAACGGATTATTCAGCTCATGGCTGATGCTCGCTGACATTTGACCGAGAACTGCCAGCTTAGCCGCTTGAATCAACTCATCTTGGGTCAAACGCAGTGTTTGCTCCGTTTCGGTTCGCTGCGCAATTTCAGCCTGTAACTCTGCTGTTCTCGCCATGACTTGAAATTCTAACTTCTGATTCGCTTCTTGTTGGATTCGTTCTAACTGCAAATGACGTTGTTGGCGGTGATAAATCAACTGGCCAATCAAGAACAAAACCGTAAAGGCCAACGTAAGCACAACGATATAGCCCATCGTAACCCAAACGATGGATTGTTTTGGCGAAAGCACACGAATCGTTAGCTTTAACTCAGGTAAAGGCAGTGAAGAGACAACCAGTGTCCCTTTATTGTAGGGGTAGCCTTGTTTCAGTTCAGAATTTGGTGCATTCAAGTTGCCGACAAAGCCCAATGTCGGAATCGGTGTGTCGAGATATTGTCTACTCGTCCAAACTTGCTTTTTATCTGCATCACTTAACGGTTGTAGGCTTTTGAATAGCCAATCCTGCCGGCTGCTCATAAAGACAATATTGTGAGGGTCGCTGGCGACGAACACGCTGTCAGGTTGTTGCCAGTTATCTTCAATTTTACTCAAGTCCATTTTTACGACCACGATTCCCAACACGCCGCCAGCATAAATTATTGGATATGAGTAGTAATAGCCACGTTGGCCGGATGTTGAGCCCAGAGCGTAATATTGGCTGCTTTCACCGCTGATGGCTTGTTTAAAGTAAGGTCTAAAAGCAAAGTTGCGTCCAATAAAAGAGCGCTTTTTACGCCAGTTACTTGCTGCAATGGTCGTGCCCCATTGATCAATCAAATAAGTATCTGCCGCTTCAATAACGTTGTTCACCGATTCTAGATAGCGATTGGTGATTTCGAGTTGAGCGCTATTTGAAGGATTCAGTAGAGCTTCAAAAAGAGGATCATCTTTGGCTAAAAGATTGGGTATATGGGCGTATTTATCGAGCTTATTTTTGATGTGGCTAGAAAATTGTTCGAGCTGTGATTGGTGTTTATCTAGCAAAGATTGATAGCTGTGTTGCCACACCCAGCGCCCGCCCACAATGGCGCACAGGAAATATAAGGCGAAAAAAATCAGTAAAATACGATTTCGTTGAGACATCCTTGCATTCCTATTACACGTCCTTTTTATGCCTTTAGAAATGTTAATGGGTTGTAGGGATGATGGGGGATTTAGTTTTCAACTCTGTGGAGTAAAACAAGAGCAAGATCTCTTTTTACGCTTTTCAATAAAAAAAGCAGTCGATTCTCTTGAAAAAGTCGCTATTGTCCCCATTCTAGATATGCTGGCGCGCTCATTGGGTGTTTTAATCCCATTTTTGGCAAAAAAATGAGTCAGCTTTCGAGAATTTAGCGCAGACAATGTCCACATGGTGGCTATTGGCTCGACAGGGTTGCGACAGATCGCTAGAATGTCGCGTCTAAAAATTCTGTCCTGAGGCTAATAGGAGATACCTTTGATATTTCTGTCGAAGATATCACTGATTAGTCTGGTGCTGAGAATCAGCATCAATACTCGATTTTAAATTAGGTGTTCGGACAGAACACTACACAAGGATGAAGCGTTAACTTAAAGAGTTACGCTCATACGCTCGGATAACCGAGCCACTTTAGAGGTTTATAAATAATGCAAGTTACTGTTGAAACGCTAGAGGGCCTAGAGCGCCGTCTAAACATTACTGTTCCAGCTGCAAACATCGAAGATGCTGTAACAGCTGAACTACGCAACATCGCTAAAAACCGTCGTTTCGATGGTTTCCGTAAGGGTAAAGTGCCTCTAAAAATGGTTGCTAAGATGTACGGCAAAGCAGTACGTCAAGACGTTCTTGGTGAAGTTATGCAACGTCACTTCATCGAAGCGATCGTAAAAGAGAAAATCAACCCAGCTGGCGCTCCAACTTTCGCTCCTGTAGAAAACAAAGAAGGTGCAGACCTAGTTTTCACAGCAACTTTTGAAGTTTACCCAGAAGTTGAACTAAAAGGCCTAGAAAACATCACTGTTGAGAAGCCTCTAACTGAAGTTAAAGAAGCAGACGTAGAAGAGATGATCGAAACTCTACGTAAGCAACAAGCAACTTGGGTTGAAGTTGAAGAAGCAGCAGAAGCTGGCAAACGCGTAAGCATCGATTTCGTTGGTTCTATCGACGGCGAAGAGTTTGAAGGCGGTAAAGCTGAGAACTTCCCACTAGAAATGGGCGCTGGTCGCATGATCCCTGGTTTCGAAGACGGTATCGCAGGTAAAACTGCTGGTATGGAATTCGACATCGACGTAACTTTCCCAGAAGATTACCACGCTGAAAACCTAAAAGGTAAAGCGGCTAAGTTCGCAATTAAAGTGAACAAAGTTGAAGCTCGTGAACTTCCAGAACTAAACGACGAATTCGTTGCTAAGTTCGGTGTTGCTGAAGGCGGTGTAGACGCACTTAAAGCTGAAGTACGTAAGAACATGGAACGCGAACTTAAGCAAGCTGTTAAGACTCGCATCAAAGAGCAAGCAATCGAAGGTCTAGTTAAAGAAAACGAAATCGACGTTCCTGCTGCACTTATCGAGCAAGAAATCCACGTTCTACGTCAACAAGCGGCACAACGCTTCGGTGGTAACCCAGAAGCAGCTGCACAGCTTCCACGTGAACTGTTCGAAGAACAAGCTAAGCGTCGCGTAGTTGTTGGTCTTCTACTAGGTGAAGTAATCAAGTCTGAAGAGCTAAAAGCGGACGACGAGAAAGTTAAAGCTCTAATCGAAGAAATGGCTACTGCATACGAAGATCCATCAGAAGTTATTGCTTACTACGAGCAAAACGAGCAAATGATGAACAACATGCGTAACGTAGCTCTAGAAGAGCAAGCAATCGACGCGATCATCGCTAAAGCACAGGTTACTGAGAAAGAAGTAGGCTTCAACGAGCTACTTAACCAACAACCTGCTGCTTAATAAGCAATATCTTGCGTAGAAGGTTGACTTAACGTTAACTATTCTGCTAACAATGGTCCGTATGATAGTCATCATCCGGGCCATTTATTTTAGGGACATAAGAATATGAGCTACCAAGAAAAAAATGCAATGTCGCCAATTATGGACGCACTAGTACCAATGGTGGTTGAACAAACTTCCCGAGGCGAGCGTTCTTACGACATCTACTCACGTCTACTTAAAGAGCGCGTGATTTTTTTAACTGGTCAAGTGGAAGACCACATGGCAAACCTTGTCGTGGCTCAGCTACTTTTCCTAGAATCTGAAAATCCAGATAAAGACATTTTCCTATACATCAACTCTCCAGGTGGCAGCGTAACTGCAGGTATGTCAATTTACGACACAATGCAGTTTATTAAACCAAATGTAAGCACTGTATGTATGGGTCAAGCTTGTTCTATGGGTGCATTCCTGCTTGCAGGTGGTGCTGCTGGTAAACGTTATGTTCTTCCTAACTCACGTGTGATGATCCACCAACCACTAGGTGGTTTCCAGGGTCAAGCTTCTGATATCCAAATCCATGCTCAGGAAATCCTGACCATTAAACAGAAGCTAAACAACCTGTTAGCAGAACATACTGGCCAGCCTCTTGAAGTGATTGAACGCGATACCGATCGTGACAACTTCATGTCAGCAGAGCAGGCTGTGGAATACGGTATCGTGGATGCAGTGTTGAGCCATCGCGGCGCGTAATTTAGCCAGCGCATTTTGGCAAAAATTGATATACACTCATTCATGAAGAGTAAAGGCTAAGAGGTTAGCGAATGACAGATAAAAGCAAAGAAAGTGGCAGCGGTAAATTGCTGTACTGTTCTTTCTGCGGCAAAAGTCAGCACGAAGTTCGCAAGCTAATCGCAGGTCCGTCAGTTTACATTTGCGACGAGTGTGTCGACCTATGTAACGATATTATTCGCGAAGAAATCAAGGATGTTCTCCCTAAGAAAGAATCTGAAGCGTTACCAACGCCAAAACAGATCCGTGAACACCTTGACGACTATGTGATCGGACAAGATTACGCGAAAAAAGTGCTCGCAGTTGCGGTATATAACCACTACAAGCGTTTACGCAATGGTGATACAACGAGCGAAGGTGTGGAGCTTGGTAAAAGTAACATCCTTCTAATTGGTCCTACAGGTAGTGGTAAAACGCTGCTTGCTGAGACGCTAGCTCGATTCTTGGATGTGCCATTCACAATGGCAGACGCAACCACACTAACCGAAGCTGGTTATGTGGGTGAAGACGTTGAAAACATCATCCAAAAGCTTCTGCAAAAATGTGATTACGATGTAGCGAAGGCTGAACGCGGCATTGTTTACATTGACGAAATTGACAAAATTTCTCGCAAAGCTGAAAACCCATCAATTACGCGTGACGTATCTGGTGAGGGTGTTCAGCAAGCGCTATTGAAACTTATCGAAGGTACGGTTGCTTCAGTTCCACCTCAAGGTGGTCGTAAGCATCCACAGCAAGAATTCCTGCAAGTGGACACGTCTAAGATTCTGTTCATCTGTGGTGGTGCATTTGCTGGTTTAGATAAAGTTATCGAACAGCGTGTAGCTACGGGTACTGGTATCGGCTTTGGTGCAGAAGTGCGCTCGAAGAACGAAACCAAAACCGTCGGCGAACTGTTTACTCAGGTTGAGCCAGAAGATCTAGTGAAGTATGGTTTGATTCCAGAATTCATTGGTCGTCTTCCTGTGACAACAACACTGACAGAGCTTGATGAAGAAGCGTTGATTCAGATCCTATGTGAACCGAAAAACGCACTGACCAAGCAGTATGCAGCATTGTTTGAGCTAGAAAACGCAGAGCTTGAATTCCGTGAAGATGCCCTTCGTGCTATCGCGAAGAAAGCAATGGAACGTAAGACAGGTGCTCGTGGTTTGCGTTCAATTCTGGAAAGTGTTCTGCTTGAAACCATGTACGAACTGCCATCTGCGACAGATGTAAGTAAAGTCGTGATTGATGAATCCGTCATCAATGGTGAGTCAGAACCACTGCTTATTTACAGCAATGCCGACAATCAGGCAGCTGGGGCAGAATAAATTCAGCCATGAATGAAAAAGGAGGTAAGTAATTACCTCCTTTTTTTATTTCTCTTATTGAATCCAAACAATTAGCCCCCATATACTGCCTTAAGTAATACGTTAAACGTGAAAGCGGAAGAGAGAATTATATGAACTTGGAACGTTCCGAGCGTATCGAGATCCCGGTATTACCTCTACGTGACGTAGTGGTCTACCCGCACATGGTGATTCCATTGTTTGTTGGTCGTGAGAAATCGATTAGCTGTCTAGAAACGGCGATGGAAACAAACAAACAAGTTCTGCTTGTGGCTCAAAAACAAGCTGACACTGATGAACCAACGGTTGATGACCTATTCGAAGTGGGTACGGTAGCTACCATTCTCCAACTTCTAAAGCTCCCTGATGGCACAGTAAAAGTACTGGTTGAAGGTCAGCAGCGCGCAAAAATCAATCATTTCAAAGAAAGTGATTTCTTCTTAGCTGAGGCGGAATTCATCGTAACACCAGAATTGGATGAACGTGAGCAAGAAGTGATTGTTCGCAGCGCAATCAACCAATTCGAAGGCTTCATTAAGTTAAACAAAAAGATTCCACCAGAAGTGCTAACGTCACTGAATGGTATCGATGAAGCGGCACGCCTAGCAGATACGATTGCGGCACATATGCCTCTTAAACTTGTTGATAAACAACAAGTTCTTGAAATTATTGATGTTACTGAGCGTCTGGAGTTCCTAATGGGCCAGATGGAATCAGAGATTGATTTGCTACAAGTTGAGAAACGCATTCGTGGTCGCGTGAAAAAGCAAATGGAGAAGTCTCAGCGTGAGTACTATCTGAATGAGCAAATGAAAGCGATTCAGAAAGAGCTTGGTGAGATGGAAGACGCTCCTGATGAGTTTGAGACTCTGCAAAAGAAGATCGACGAATCAAAAATGCCGCAAGAAGCACGTGAAAAGACAGAGCAAGAGCTGCAAAAGCTTAAGATGATGTCTCCAATGTCCGCAGAAGCGACCGTGGTTCGTAGCTACATCGACTGGATGGTAAGTGTACCTTGGACTAAGCGTTCTAAAGTGAAGAAAAATCTCGCGAAAGCGGAAGAGATTTTGAACGAAGATCATTATGGTCTAGAGCGTGTGAAAGAGCGTATTCTGGAGTACTTGGCAGTTCAAAACCGCATTAACAAGCTAAAAGGTCCAATCCTTTGTCTTGTTGGTCCTCCAGGCGTGGGTAAAACATCGCTTGGCCGCTCAATTGCATCTGCTACTGGCCGTAAATACGTACGTATGGCCCTAGGTGGCGTGCGTGATGAAGCAGAGATTCGAGGCCACCGTCGTACTTACATTGGTTCATTGCCAGGTAAGCTGATTCAGAAAATGTCGAAAGTTGGTGTGAAAAACCCTCTCTTCCTTCTGGATGAAATCGACAAAATGTCTTCAGACATGCGTGGTGACCCGGCTTCAGCGTTGCTTGAAGTATTAGACCCTGAACAAAACAACTCATTCAACGACCACTACCTAGAAGTGGATTACGACTTGTCTGATGTGATGTTTGTTGCAACGTCTAACTCGATGAATATTCCTGGTCCGTTGCTTGATCGTATGGAAGTGATTCGTCTATCCGGTTACACCGAAGATGAAAAACTAAACATTGCGAAGCGTCACCTTGTTGAAAAACAAGTGCAACGTAATGGCTTGAAACCAAACGAGATAGTCATCGAAGATTCAGCAATCATCGGTATTATCCGTTACTACACTCGTGAAGCGGGTGTGCGTGGTCTTGAGCGTGAGATTTCTAAGATCTGCCGCAAAGCAGTGAAGAACATCCTGCTAGATAAAGACATCAAATCAGTGACGGTAACGATGGACAACCTAAAAGAATACTTGGGTGTTCAACGTTTCGATTACGGGAAAGCTGATGAAAGCAACCGAATTGGTCAAGTTACTGGTCTAGCTTGGACTGAAGTGGGTGGCGATCTATTAACGATTGAAACTCAATCTATGCCAGGTAAAGGCAAGCTTACTCAAACAGGTTCACTGGGCGACGTAATGCAAGAGTCTATCCAAGCTGCAATGACCGTGGTGCGCTCTCGTGCAGATAAACTGGGCATTAACTCAGATTTCTACGAGAAAAAAGACATCCACGTTCACGTGCCTGAAGGTGCGACGCCGAAAGATGGCCCAAGTGCGGGTACAGCAATGTGTACTGCTTTGGTATCGGCTCTTACAGGTAACCCGGTAAAAGCTGAAGTTGCGATGACGGGTGAGATCACCCTACGTGGTGAAGTATTACCAATCGGTGGCTTAAAAGAGAAGTTACTTGCGGCACACCGTGGCGGCATAAAGACAGTGCTTATCCCGAAAGATAACGAGCGTGATCTGGAAGAGATTCCTGAGAATGTTATCGCAGATCTGCAAGTTATCCCTGTTCAGTGGATTGATGAAGTACTTAAAGTTGCACTAGAGCGAGACCCGACAGGCGTTGAGTTTGAAGCTAAAAAATAGTGATGTGCAGCAAAAATAAGTAAAAGTTTGCGCTGATAAGCCTAAAAAGGCTTGTCAGCGTTTTTTTTGGGCGCTAAGTTAGTTTCGATAGCTGCCAGCCCTTGAAAAATAAGGGTTGGAGCATATTTTCTTAACTATGGAACGAAAAGTCATCACAAAAATAATCACAGATGGCACAAAGGGGAAATCACAGTGAATAAAACTCAATTAGTAGAACAAATCGCAGAAAATGCAGACATCTCTAAAGCGTCAGCGGGTCGTGCTCTAGATGCATTCATCGAAGCAGTAAGTGGCACACTTCAGTCTGGTGATCAAGTTGCTCTAGTTGGCTTCGGTACATTCAGTGTTCGCACTCGTGCTGCACGTACTGGTCGTAACCCAAAAACTGGTGAAGAAATCCAAATCGCAGAAGCAAAAGTACCAGCTTTCAAAGCAGGTAAAGCACTGAAAGACGCTTGTAACTAATTAAAGCGTGATTCTGTTGCCGGCCATTTGAATAACTTTTGCTCAAACAATAAGTTTCGAACAAAAATTTACAAACTTCGAGCCGAACTTTTTTAAATTATGCGCATCATACTGATGCGCATTTCTTTTTCTGATATTATCGCGTCATTATATTTCTATTAGAAGCCGTACGCTTCAATTGTGGAGAGCAGTTAAATTATGATGGATCGACTACGCGAAGGCGTGAATAGCATCGCGGTCAAAATTATCCTTGGACTTATCATCCTGTCTTTCGTATTTGCCGGTGTAGGTAGCTACCTAGTGAATGGCAGCAACAATTCAGCAGCGAAAGTAGGTAACACCGAGATTCCTCGTGGTGAGTTCGAGATGGCTTACCAAAATGAGCGCAATCGCATGCAAGCTCAATTGGGTGACTACTTCTCTCAAATGTTGGCTGACCCTGCATACGTTGAATCTTTCCGCAAATCAGTGCTTGATCGTATGATTAATGACGTATTGCTTGACCAACAAGCTGAAGCACTTGGCTTACGAATCAGCGATGCTCAGGTTCGTAGCATGATTCTTGAAATGCCTCAGTTCCAATCTAACGGTCAGTTTGATCAAGAAATTTACCAAGCATCGCTACGTCGTGCAGGTTTCTCTCCTGATTCTTTTGCTGAGTACATGCGTCGTGAATTGGTGCGTGAGCAGCTTCTAACAGCGCTTCAAAGCAGTGAGTTTACTCTTCCAGGCGAAGTTCAATCTCAGGGTAAACTGTTTACCCAAACACGCGACATCCGCACTGTAACCATCGATTTGGCAGAGTTTGCGAAGAAAGTTGAGTTAACTGACGAAGAAATTCAAGCTTACTACAAAGCAAACCCAGATAACTTCACTCGTCCAGAGCAAGTGAAAGTGTCTTACGTTGAGTTGTCTGCTGAAGCACTTAAGAAGCAGATTCAAGTAACAGATGAAGACGTTAAGAAATACTACGACGAGCATCTAGACAAATACTCTTCAGAAGAGCAACGCCGAGTGGCGCACATTCTTGTTGAAGGTGATGATGAAGCAAAAGCACAAGCTATCTTAGATGAATTGAACTCAGGTGCAGATTTTGCTGCGGTAGCGCAAGAGAAATCTGATGATTTCGGTAGTGCTGAAAACGGCGGTGACTTAGGTTGGATCGAACGTGATGTTATGGATCCGGCTTTTGAAGAAGCTGCGTTTGCACTCAAGAACCCAGGTGACATGTCTGGTCTAGTAAAATCTGACTTTGGCTACCACATTATCAAGCTAGAAGAGCTGAAAGATGCTGTTGCAAAACCATTTGATGAAGTGGCTGCTGAGATTAAGCAAGAGCTAGTAGACCAAAAAGCGGTGGATCAATTCTACGAGCTTCAAAACGAGCTTGAGCGTGTTGCTTTTGAGTACCCTGATTCACTAGATGATGCTTCTAAAGCTATTAACCAAGAAGTGAAGACAACAGACTTCATCTCTCAAGTTGATGCACCTGAGGTTCTACGTAACCAAGCCGTTATGCAAGCACTACTGAGCCCAGAAGTGAAAGAAGACGGTCTGAACTCTGAAGCGATTGAAGTTGCGCCTGAGCACATTATTGTTGTTCGTGTTGAAGATTCTCGTGACGAAACAGTGCTTCCATTAGCTGAAGTGAAAGATCAAGTTGTGGCGGAACTATCTCGCGTTAAAGGTGAGCAAGGTGCTCTAGAGCTAGGTACAAAAGTGGTAGCTGCTCTGAATGAAGGCAATACTGCTGTTCTTGCGGAAAACAACCTAACATTTGGTGAGCAAGAGACCGTTGACCGTCGTTCACCACTAGCAACTACCGTCTTTGCAATGGCGAAGCCAGTAGATGGCAAACCTGTCTACGGTCAGTCGAAAGACCTTGAAGGCAACATCGTAGTGATTGAACTGGATGCTGTGAAAGCGGAACTAGATAGTTCGCTAGAAGATCAAGTTGCGATGCAAATGCAACGTGCATCATCTCAGCAGGATCTATCTTCTGTTCTCGCTGTATTGCGTGCTAACACAGACATTGAGTACTTTGTTGTGAGCAACTAAGCACTAATTATGTAATTTGCATGTTAACTAAAACGGGTCGCGTAAGCGGCCCGTTTTATTTTTGTTTAAACAAACTTCAATGACGATGAGTGTTTGCCTACATTAGGGCGGATTATTTCAGAGCGTTAATTTGGAGTGTATATGTTCAATATGAAATGGATTTTAACCTTGTGTTTAGTGGTGTTCGCACCACTCAGTTTGGCCGCTGATACCAAGGCTGATACCAAGGCTGATAAATATGAAGGAATTGAAATTACGGTCAATATCAATACTGCTTCTGCAGAAGAGATAGCAACGATGCTGAAAGGTATTGGCGAAAAGAAAGCGCAAAGCATAGTTGACTACCGTACTGAGCACGGCCCATTTAAAACAGCAGCTGATTTAACCAATGTAAAAGGAATTGGTGAAGCAACCATCAAGAAAAACGAAGACCGCATTCTTCTATAAACGCGGGCTTCGACCATTGTATTCTTACTGAGTTTTCGTTTCCGGTTACTGCTTTCCCGAACCAAACCCTCTTTCGTGGTTCGGGATTTTTTATCCAAATATACGGCGATGGAATCCTTTCTCTACTAATGCCATACCTAAGCCTCCCATTGCACCAAACAGATGTGCATCAACAGCAACACGAGCGCCTATCATTGCAGCAGTGCTGGTTGAAGGGCCATAAAATTGCTCCCATGCGATTTTCGCAATAAGTCCGGCGACTAAGAGTAGGCTACTTCTTCTGTTTTCAAACACTTCTCTGAGAGCCCAAAAACCAAACAAACCGTGTAAGACGCCAGACAAGCCGACATAGACTGACATGCTAGTCAGTAAGTTCATTGCGCCGACAAAGGCACAAAGTAAAAGAAAAACAGTCGAGAAGTTGCGCGCACTAGGACGGAATATAAACGCGATAACCCATAATCCAGCCAAGTTCATTCCAAGGTGGGCAAAGTTGGTATGCGTGAGATTTCCTGTTACGATTCGCCACCATTCACCATGACGTATGTTGTAAGCGTGCCATTCGGTGAGGCTCGCCATTGGTTCGAATTGTAGTACTAAGCAGATAACGCTGATGATGGTCAGCAATGTATAAAGGTTCACTCTATGTCTCGTTATTGTTCTCAGTGTGGAAAATCGCGCAAAGCCTGTATTTGCCAATGGATTGTACCGCTAGCAAGCGGGGTTGAACTTATCATTCTTCAGCATACGAGTGAAGCGCATCGTCCACTTGGTACGGCACGGATTCTCAATTTGAGTTTAAAGAACTGTACTTGTTTGATTGGCGAGAATTTTTCTGACGACGCTCAGTTAAACGCGTTGCTCACCGATGAAGCGTATCAGCATTTTATCCTTTATCCGTCGGAGCAATCACAGTGCCTTTCAGACATTGCGTGTACCGAGAGCGAGCGCACAAGAAAAACACGCCTAATTTTGCTCGATGGCACGTGGAAAAAAGCCTATAAAATGTGGCAGCTTTCCACCAACTTACACACTTTAACCACAGTGAAGCTTCCCGAGGATTTACAAGGTCACTATACAATTCGTAAAGCGCCTTCAGACAACAGTCTTTCGACAGTGGAAGCAGGGTTTTATGCGTTGAGTTTGTTGGAGCCGGATAACGACTTCTCGCCGCTACTCAATGCTTTTGACAGGATGATTGAATTTCAAATCGCCCAGATGCCTCCGGGCGTATTTGAAAAGAATTATTTGAACAAGTAGAACAGTCTACAAAACAATAGAAGAGAACAATTGGCGGTGTAGCTTTTGCGCATGACCATCGGTCATTGCGGATATGTAATCGGCAATGACTCGCATTTTGCCACTATCGCTAGTTGCACTCTGCCAAAGCTCTTTTGTGTGTATTGGCAACAATCGTTCAGGATCGGCACTTAGTGCTTCGAATATATCCATGATGATTTGTTGCCCTTTGTATTCGACAATCTGTACCTGCGGCACTTGAATGACATACTGACTGACGAAATGTTTAAGCACATCTAGCGCTTTCGCCATATGCGGTTCTAAACAAGCATTCCATGCCAGTAAAGGGTTTTGGAATGGTTCATCAACCACTTTAATAGAGATGCTTGTAAGTAGGGCATTGACCATACCGCCAATCGCATCTTTGCGTTGGTGATGTTTACCGCTAAACAGCATTTGCCCGATAGAGTCGATATGTTCTTCAAACCAAGGATCACCGCAATCAGCTAACTGACTTGCAGCACCTTCTTGCCATTGTTGACGTGTGACCATACCCAGCACAATGGCATCTTCTAAGTCGTGCACGCCATACGCAATATCATCGGCGAGCTCCATAATGGAGCAGTCGAGGGATTTAAAGCGCGTTTTGCTGTGCTCTAAATCGGAGTCTGGTCGATAGCGCATTTGGCTCAACAGGCTTTTGTCATTCTCGCTGAGTGGAGCAATAACCCAATCAAACAGATCTTTATCGCAATCGTAGATGCCTTTCGCTGGGCTCCATTCTTTGGCTTTTAATCGGCGTTGATGTTCTGCAGGGTTTGGCAGCTTGACTGAACGAGTCTGACTGATGAGTGCTGGGTATTTGATCAAACCTAACAAAGTTCGGCGCGATAGATTCATCCCGAAGTGCTCAGTGTATGGCTCCAATTTGGTCACAATGCGAAAAGTCTGCGCATTGCCTTCAAAGCCACCATGGTCACGCATCATATAGTTCAATGCGACTTCGCCACCGTGTCCGTATGGTGGGTGGCCGATATCGTGCGCGAGACACAGAGAGTCAATCAAACTGTCCGAGGGCAATAGTTCTTTAAATTCAGACTGTTTCTTTTTAAGTTGCGCGACAATACCCGTGCCTAATTGGGCCGCTTCTAACGAGTGAGTAAGTCGACTTCTATGAAAGTCTTCCAAGCTGTTGCCATGAACTTGAGTTTTCGCTTGTAGGCGTCGAAATGCCGCAGAGTGCAGGATTCTCGCTCTATCACGTTGATAGGGGCTGCGGTGGTCATCACGGCGGATTTTATGCTCATCATCGTGGCGCTCTTGCCACAAAGAGTGTAATTCAAACGACACGTTTATCTCCATAAACTAAACTGGCTAACTGATTTCATCCAGCGATAGCTCAAAGCTTGGGGCGAATGTATTAAGGAAGTATTCCATTTCTGGCGTTTTACGTTCTTGTAAAGTGACGTCTAGGCGCTTTTTCGCTAAGGCAAACTCATGGTTACCTGCACTTAGTTCTTCCAAACATTTTAAGTACGCACAGATGGAGTCGGCCTGTTTTACTATCTGAGAGTCTTCTTCGTGAGACGAATGAGAAAGTAGAAATGGGGCAAAATCTTCCTGAAATTCTTCCGGCAACATAGAAAGTAATTTGTGCTCGGCAGCGGCTTCTATCTTCTTATATTCTTTTGCGATTTCGGGATTGTAGTACTTAACGGGAGTTGGCAAATCGCCAGTGAGCACTTCACTTGAATCGTGATACATCGCGAGAAGAGCAATGCGTTCAGGATTAAGCGTGCCGCCGAACTTTTTGTTTTTAATTAACGCGAGTGCGTGAGCGACAAATGCGACTTGTAAGCTGTGTTCCGAAACGTTTTCTGGTGATACAGAGCGCATCAAAGGCCAGCGTTGGATAAGCTTCATTCGTGCCAAGTGGGCGAAAAAATGGCTTTCTTTCATGGCTTTCTCCGTTTCTGGTATAAAAAAGGAACTCACTAGGAGTTCCTCTAAGCATATGAGAGATCAACACTAATTACTACCAGTGATTCTTTACTGGCTGTAGGTTGATAGGAATCGCTCGAAGCGTCCGATTGCGGTTTCCAGGTCTTCAACGTGTGGCAAAGTCACAATGCGGAAATGGTCTGGTTTTGGCCAGTTAAAACCTGAGCCTTGTACTAGCAGTACTTTTTCCTGTTTCAAGAAATCGAGCACCATCTGCTGGTCATTCTTGATGTTGTACATCTTGGTATCGATTTTAGGGAATAAGTACATGGCACCTTTGGGTTTCACACAAGATACCCCTGGGATCTGGTTGATCAGCTCGAACGCACGATTACGCTGCTCTAGCAATCGACCACCAGGCAAGATCAACTCATTGATACTTTGGTAGCCACCTAACGCGGTTTGAATCGCATGTTGCATCGGCACGTTGGCACAAAGACGCATAGAAGAGAGTAGCTCTAGACCGTTAACATAGCCTTGTGCTAAGTGTTTTGGACCAGTTAAGAACATCCACCCGCCGCGGAAACCACATACACGGTAAGCTTTCGACAAACCGTTGAAGGTCATCACAAGTACGTCTTCCGTTAGCGTCGCAACAGAAGTGTGTGTTGCGCCATCGTAAAGCACTTTGTCGTAAATCTCGTCAGCGAAAATGATCAGCTTGTGCTGGCGAGCAATCTCAATCACCTCTAGCAAGAAGTCACGACTATATACAGCACCTGTTGGGTTGTTCGGGTTGATCAGAACAATACCGCGGGTCTTCGGCGTGATTTTCTTTTTGATGTCATCAAGGTCTGGATACCAATCCGATTGTTCATCACACAGATAATGAACGGGGTTGCCACCAGACAACGCTACTGATGCCGTCCACAATGGGTAGTCAGGCGCAGGGATGAGCATTTCATCGCCGTTGTTTAGCAACGCTTGCATTGCCATCACGATCAGCTCCGACACGCCATTACCGACGTACACATCTTCTACGTCTAGAGAACGAATGCCTTTGCGTTGGTAATGTTGAACCACCGCTTTACGTGCAGAGTAAATGCCTTTGGAGTCACAGTAGCCTTGAGAGGTCGGTAGATTACGAATTACATCTACAAGAATCTCATCAGGGGCGTCAAAACCAAATGGGGCAGGGTTACCAATGTTCAACTTTAGGATTTTATGCCCTTCTTCCTCCATGCGCTTAGCATGTTTGAGTACAGGACCCCTAATGTCGTAGCAGACATTGTCGAGTTTTGACGACATCCCGATATTTTGCATTGTATAATTCCTAAAAATTCGTTAATTTCTTTATTAAAATACAATAATTTGTTTTTTATTAGAATATAAATCTGTAAATTATCCGTTTGCAGGCTAACTTTTGCTCGCTTGCTATCACAGGATTTTGCAAAAGATCGCATACGACCTTGATTTGCTTTGGGTCTAAACTTAGAGTAGCCGTCAGTTACCTTTATCCTCACATACTTCGAGGTTGATTTGTCAGAGTTCCATCAAGCCGTAAAAAGAATTATCGAGCGAGTTCAGCACACGGAAGGCAATCAAGTACGTCTGGTCGAGCCCCTCAGCGAAAAACCGAATTTCGCATTTATTGATTGGCTTGATGCACAACCACTTTTCCCCAAGTTTTATTGGCAATCTCGTGATACTCGTGAAGAGGTCGTCGCGCTAGGACAGTTGCACTCTTTTGTTGAGCCGGGTCCTGCCTATACCATTCTTGGTGAAGGGCAGCGAGTATGGGGCGGGCGATCGTTTGATGGCCAGCACGAAAAAAATCGCCGTTGCATGCCTTCTTTCTTCTTTTTGCCTCAAATTGAACTGATTCGATTTGATCAGCAGTGGTCACTTGCGGTTAACCTAACTGAAGACAAAGCGCGCACGCTTGCAGGCTTGAGAAAGCTTATTTGCGATGTCGCCGCTTTACCTCCGATCTCGTCACACATTCGCTCGATTGTTCATACTCCTGTCAAATCTGAGTGGGATGCGCTGGTACATAAAGTTCTGACTGGGATTGAGAATGATGAGTTTAAAAAAGTTGTGTTGGCTCGCCGCTCTACTGTCCAACTGGATAACAGGTTGAGCGCTGCACAACTGCTTAAAGCGAGCTATTTGAACAACCATCACAGCTTTCATTTCTTGCTGAGTTTAGACAGCAAACACAGTTTTATGGGTTCTACGCCAGAGCGTTTGTATTCTCGTGTTGGACATGAGCTTCATACCGAAGCTTTAGCGGGCACTATTGGCCGCGGCGACAATGCCACTCATGATATGGAGTTGGCGAACTGGTTATCTCAGGATTCAAAAAACTTAAACGAAAACCAGTACGTCGTGGACGATATCGTGGAACGCCTTTCTCCTCATTCCGAAATGGTAGAAGTAGAAACCGAACCGAGATTGGTGCGTTTACGTAAGGTGCAGCACCTCAAGCGCAATATTCATGCAAGCTTAAAAACAGGCACAAATGGCGTACAACTGCTTTCTGCATTGCAGCCGACGGCCGCAGTGGCAGGTTTGCCTCGTAAAGAGTCGATGCAGTTCATCCTTGATAACGAGCCGTTTGCTCGTGGCTGGTATGCTGGCTCTATGGGTTACATCAGCCATGAACGCGCAGAGTTTTGTGTGGCAATAAGAAGTGCATTGGTGCTTGGCGATCAAGTTCAGCTGTTTGCTGGAGCGGGTATTGTTCCTGGATCAGTTGCTGAACACGAATGGGCTGAGTTAGATAAAAAGATGTCGACGCTGTTAACGTTGATTTCCGATCATCCGCCGCTTGGAGTGGCATCATGAGTTACGATCAAGCGGTTCTCAATCGAATTTGGTCAGAGACCATTTTGACTGAGCTTCACCGATTTGGTGTGAAGCATGTTTGTATCGCGCCGGGATCGCGTTCGACTCCTTTGACTTTAGAAGCGGTGGAACGGCCAAATTTTTCCATTCATACTCATTTTGATGAGCGTGGATTAGGTTTTATGGCGCTTGGTTTGGCGAAAGCGAGCCAAGAGCCGGTAGCCGTTATCGTGACTTCTGGCACTGCGGTCGCAAACTTGTTGCCTGCGGTAGCAGAAGCTAAATTAACGGGCGAAAAACTGGTTTTGCTTACCGCTGATCGCCCTGTTGAACTCGTCGGTTGTGGCGCAAACCAAGCAATTAATCAGCTTGGGATTTTTTCTCATCATGTATCGGCAAATTTGAACTTGCCAAGTCCGAGTTTAAATACGCCGCTCAACTGGTTACTCACTTCGGTTGATGAGGTGATGTTTAACCAGCAGTTACATGGCAGCGCGGTTCACATTAACTGCGCCTTTCCTGAGCCGCTGTATTCTGACGGGGAAAAAAGCGCTTACCAAAGCTACCTGAACAGTGTCGAAGCGTGGCGCAAAGGCGGTCAAACATATACTCAACGATTCGTCAGTCCATCATTCCGTGACATTCCATTTTGTGCTGATAGAAAAGGAGTGGTTGTCATTGGCAGCTTACCTGCTGATCACGCGCAAGCGGCAAAAGCGTTTGCACAGCAAATGGGGTGGCCTGTATTGGCGGATCCGCAAAGTGGAGTTAGCTCCGGTTGGTCACATTATGATTTGTGGTTACAACAGCCTAAGTTGGCCAGCCAACTCGACGAATGTGATTTGGTGCTCCAGTTTGGTAGCCGCATCATATCTAAGCGCTTGAACCAATGGATTAATAAACAGGTGTCGCAAAGCCAAAAAGGCCGAGATGTTCAGTACTGGTTTATCTCGCCAAGTTTAAGCCGAGATAACCAAACACACCTTCCGCAATTGCATTGGGCTGCATCACCTAAAAGTTGGGTCGAGCGTGTTGATGTTAAGAGCTCAAGTACTCAAGGGTGGGCTGATGGATTGCTGACCGATATAGCCCATGTTCGCGCTCACATTCGCGATGAGTTTCTGTCTTCATCAGCTTCAACGCTTAATGAAATCGCGTTAGCGGCTGACATTGAAGAGCGAACGCAGAACGTCGATGTCTTTCTCGGTAACAGCTTGTTTGTTCGATTAGTCGATATGTTTGGCCGATTAAATACTGAGGTGTTTACCAATCGCGGAGCGTCGGGTATTGATGGTCTATTTGCCACAGCTTCTGGTGTGCAGCGCTCACGAGGCAAGCCGCTATTGATGTACATCGGAGATACATCGGCGCTTTATGACCTCAACTCGCTCGCGCTGTTTTCTCGTAATGATCTGCCGTCAGTACTTGTGGTCACAAACAATGATGGTGGTGCGATTTTCGATATGTTGCCAGTGCCTCAGGAGCATCGCACTGCGTACTACCAAATGCCCCACGGTTATCAGTTTGAACATGCAGCTAAGCAGTTTGGCTTAAAGTATGAAAAGCCAACTACATTACAAATGTATCAAGCAATGGTTGCCGAGCACCTGTCGAGCGGCCAAGGCACAATGCTGGTGGAAGTTCAAACCCCACCAAGCCAAGTCGCAGAGTTGATAAAGGCATTTAATAAGAGCCTGCATGCTTCACTCTGAGCGTCTCTCTCCAACTAAAAAACACCAAAGTGGTGAGCTTCCCACTCTGGTGTTTTTGCATGGCCTTTTAGGAAGTGGTGCTGATTGGCAAGCTTGTTTGGATGAGCTGACTCAGTTTGAACGAGTCGTTATAGACCTTCCTGGTCATGGTCGCAGCCAGTTTACAAAGTGCAACGATCTCGATGATTGCTGCAAACTTCTTAATTCCACACTATCTTTATTATTTCCTCCGCAACAACCACTTATTTTGATTGGCTACTCAATGGGTGGAAGAATCGCAATGCACGGTCTTGCTGGTGAGTGCTTCTCAGATCTCAATATTGTCGGCGCGATTGTGGAAGGGGGAAACTTCGGGCTTCAAACAGAGTCAGAGATACAGTCAAGATTGCACAACGACCAAAAATGGGCACTGCGCTTCGAGAGTGAACCACTTGAACGTGTTTTGAGCGATTGGTATCAACAAGCGGTGTTTTCTTCACTAAACCATGAGCAAAGACAAACATTAATTGCCAAGCGAAGTGCTAATCTTGGCTCGGCAATTGCGAACATGTTGATGGCAACATCGTTAGCCAAGCAGGCGTATTTACTGCCCGCACTGCAACAACAGCGCATACCCATTTATTATGTGTGTGGCGCGAAAGACAAAAAATTTAGCCAATTGGCACAAACAAGCGGGTTGGCGTATCGACAAATTGAAGGCGCAGGACATAACGTTCATCAAGAGCAGCCAAAGCAGTTTGCGATGCACATTAAGCAAATAATTCATTCTCACTTTCAGTGAGAGCAACGAGAACAATGGGAATCACCATGGCTAAAACAGTAGGCATTTCTGAAGAAGAACTTTACGCTCCGGTTCAATGGAAAGATTGCGGCGAGAAATACGAGGATATTCATTACCACAAGTCTGAAGATGGTATCGCGAAAATTACCATTGCACGCCCTCAAGTGCGTAATGCGTTCCGCCCTCAAACGGTAAAAGAGATGATTGATGCGTTGGCAGATGCACGCTACGACTCAGGTGTTGGCGTTATCATCCTAACTGGTTTGGGTGAAGATGCATTCTGTTCTGGTGGTGACCAGAAGATTCGTGGCGATTACGGCGGTTACAAAGATGACCAAGGTACGCATCACCTAAACGTATTGGATTTCCAACGTGATATTCGTACATGTCCAAAACCTGTTATTGCTTCCGTAGCGGGTTGGGCTGTTGGCGGCGGTCATGTACTGCACATGATGTGTGACCTAACAATTGCAGCGGACAACGCGCAGTTTGGTCAAACGGGCCCTAAAGTGGGTTCATTTGATGGTGGTTGGGGCGCGTCTTACATGGCTCGTATCGTAGGCCAGAAGAAAGCGCGCGAAATCTGGTTCCTATGTCGTTTCTACAACGCGCAAGAAGCGTTAGACATGGGCTTGGTCAACACGGTTGTGCCTCTAGACGATCTAGAGAAAGAAACCGTTCGATGGTGTCGTGAAGTTCTTCAGCATAGCCCAATGGCGTTACGCTGCCTGAAAGCGGCATTGAACGCGGATTGTGATGGTCAAGCTGGTCTTCAAGAGCTTGCGGGTAACGCAACAATGATGTTCTACATGACAGATGAAGGACAAGAAGGTCGTAACGCATTCAACGAGAAACGTCGCCCAGACTTCGACAAGTTCCCTCGTAACCCATAATCCGTAAATAAAGAGGAGCCAGAGTGCTCCTCTGCTTCGTTTTTAGTCCCGAGCGCCTCGCCCTCAGGGAGGATGGTTCGTTCTTATAGCCAGCAAGCTTGGGTTGTACGTAATAGGACAGGAATTATGCGTAAAGCAAAGATTTACCGTTACTGCCTTCCAATGGACAGTGGCGTAATACTGCGTGATAACAAGCTGACTGAACGCATCGGCTACATTGTTGAGCTATCTGATGGCGAGAACACGGGATTAGGTGAAGTCGCACCGCTTTTTGGTTTTAGCTTGGAAAGTACCGAAGAGGCTGGCATTCAGTTACAAGAACAGGCTGAACGCTGGGTCGCGGGTATACCGGTTGATTATGCCAATATGTATCCTTCGGTTGCGTTTGGCTTATCTATGGCTCAATTGGAGTTAGAAGGTGGTTTGCCGACGCAAGGCAAATATCAAACTGCTCCACTGTGTACGGGCGATCCCGATGAGTTGATTCCAAAACTCAACGAGATGGAAGGCGAGAAAGTGGCAAAAGTGAAAGTGGGTTTGTATGAGCCCATTCGCGACGGCATGCTTGTGAATCTCTTCCTTGAATCTATCCCTCAATTAACGCTTCGACTGGATGCGAACCGCGCTTGGACTCCCGAAAAAGCGCAGCAGTTTGCTAAGTACATTACACCGTCTCTTCGCCAACGAATTACGTTTTTGGAAGAGCCATGCCGAGCTCCAGGCGACAGCATGTCTTTTGCCATTAATACTGGTATCGCGATTGCTTGGGATGAAACGCTGCAAGATGCCGTTCGTCGAGAAGACTTTAGCCTTGAAGATCTGACAGGCGTGAAAGCGATCATTATCAAACCGACATTAATCGGCTCCGTCGACTTCTGCATTAAATTGATCGAAAAAGCAAAAGCGTTAGGTATGAAAGCGGTGATCAGCTCAAGCATTGAGTCGAGCCTTGGTTTGAACCAATTAGCACGTTTGGCGCAATGGCAGTTGCCTGATGAAGTTCCTGGTTTGGACACTATCGGGTTGTTCAAAGCGCAGCTAGAGCAAGGTTGGCCAAAGTGCGAACTTCCTGTGCTTCCTTTGTCTGAGCAGGAGTTAGTGTGGCATTCAGCATAGAGCCATTCTCTACAGAAAATAGTGCGATTCCACCTTGGAAGTATTGGGCTCAAACGAGCCCTTTTTCTATTGCACTCGCAACATCTCAAGAAACATTGAATTGGCAACAGCTCTCGCTTCGTGTTACTCAATACGCGCAATCGCTCTTGCAGCAAGGTGTTACGCGCGATGATGTGGTGACTCTGGTAGGGAAGAACCAAGTTGAAACAGTACTGTTTTATTTAGCGGCGCAACAGTTAGGCGCCATCACCGCGTTGACTATGCCTCAGCCAATCGAGGCGCTACAAGGTAAGCTCTGCACACTGTACGGCGATCATCAAACGCGTTTTGTTTGGTTAACTCCGGAGTGTGAGTTCGCTTACTCTAGCGAAGAGAAAGCAGCATTAAATGCGATTTTTCTCACTTTGCCTACGGTAGATACCGTGGTTGAAAACACTGAGGACGACTATCAGCACGACAGGTTGGCTTCGATTGTGTTTACCTCAGGCTCAACGGGGGCACCGAAAGCGGTGGTACATACGCATCGACAGCACCTCGCTTCGGCAGAGGGATTACTTTGTGAGTTCACCTTCCATCAACAAGATACTTGGCTGTTGTCGCTCCCACTTTATCATGTTTCCGGCCTTGCGATTGTCTATCGCTGGTTGTTTGTTGGCGCAACGTTGAAAATCGGCACGGGAAGACTGGCAGACGATATCCTCGCGGTTTCACACGCCTCTTTAGTGGCGACTCAACTTAAACGCTTGCTAGATGATTATGTTGAACTGTCACTGACGCACGTTTTGCTGGGGGGCAGTCATGTGGCTCATGAGCTAGCGGTAAGAGCCACAGAAAAAGGCATCGAAACGTGGCTAGGTTATGGTATGACCGAGGCAGCATCTACCGTTACGGCAAAACAGATCAATGACGTAAGCAATGCTGGGCATTTACTAAAAAATCGTAAGATTAAGCTGGTTGATGAGCGCATTTACATTGGTGGACAAACGCTAGCTTCAGGCTATTTTCACCAAGGTCAAGTGACGGCATTCGTGGACGAGGATGGTTGGTTCGACAGTAAGGATCTCGGTACTTGGCAAGGAGATGAGTTAAAGATCATCGGTCGGGCCGATAATCAATTTATCTCAGGTGGAGAAAACGTTCACTGTGAGGAAATAGAAGCAGTATTGAACCAAATCCCAAGCGTCACTCAGAGCATTGTCGTGCCAGTCGAAGATGCTGAGTTCGGTCATCGTCCTATAGCCGTTATTCAATCAGAAGCGTTACTGAGCCAACAGGAATACGAGCAATACTTGTGGAAAAAGCTTGAGAAGTTTAAATGGCCAATCGCTTACTATTTGATGCCACAAGCCTTGTTAGAAGGTGGAATTAAAGTTTCGCGTAAAGCGGTCAAAGAGTGGTTGCTTTCTGAGTTAAATAATCAACGTTAAATAGCTGGCGCTCATTCTCCCGGCGGAAATGAGGCGAAGATTAGTCAATTTTGCTATGTGTTAGTCGGAAAGGGAATTTCGTAACCTTATAACTCTGAATCATAATTATGTCTCAACGTAGAGCAGAAAGGCATAAGCTTCAGAATGGTGAAATCGGTTTTATTGATAGCAGTGGTATTACAAATTGGCATCGCAATTAGCAGTGAAGGGCTCACTCGCTCGTTAGCGGAATTGACGGCGTTTTTAATCGCTATCGCGTTGGTGTTTGCGCTCAAGAGTGACAAACAAGAGTCAACCTCTGACCAACGCGATAAGTCGACAACGATTATCTAAGTACTAGCCAGCTTAGTGACGTGGTGGAAATTAATACCCATAAAGTCACACCAAACAACAGCGGTTTAGGACCCGAAGATTTCAGTTTCGAAATCGAAATACTACATCCTATCAAGAATAAGCACACCACCAGAGCTTGCTTCGCAATGGTAAAAATACCGTGATACACCACCTCAAATTGTGGAAAGAAATCACTAAAGGCGATGGCTGCGCAATACCAGAAAATGAAGTAAGGAATCACTAACTTTTTCGAACCGTTCTCTTTGTTCCCACGTGAGAAAATCACGGCGCTAATCAAAGCAACAGGAATGATCCACAAGGCTCGCGCCAGTTTGAGCGTGGTTGCAGTTGTCAGTGCCTCTTCACCGTAGGCAGAGGCAGCGCCAACAACAGACGAAGTATCATGAATCGCAATTGCCGCCCACGTCCCAAAGGTGTGTTGGTCTAGGTTTAACGCATGACCAATGACGGGGAAGATGAACAACGCTAGAGAGTTGAGTACAAAAACGGTAGCGAGTGCCAAACCTATTTGTTCATCTTTGGCTCTGATTGCTGGTGCGACCGCAGCAATTGCGCTGCCACCACATATCGCAGTTCCGGATGAAATGAGATACGCAGTCGTCGTTTCGAGTTTGATTACTTTGGCGATGAGTGAGCCAATAACGAGTGTGCCGACAATCGTAGCGATAATTAGCCCGATACCATCTGACGTGACAGACAATGCCTGTTCAAAATTGATACCAAACCCTAAACCGATAATAGAATAAGAAAGCAGTTTTTTGGTGAAAGAGGCGATGGGTAACTCAGTAGGAACTAAGCCAAAGCTGGCAAGTAAGAAGCCAATAACAAGTGCAATAGGGGATGACACAAAAGGAGTTAAGCAAAAAAGCAGTGCCAGTCCAAAGGGGATGTACTTTCTGTTCAAGATTTATGATTCATTGTCGTTAGTGAAAGCGAGAGTATATCGCACTGTATCTGGTCAGTTTGTCTTAATGATTTGAACACACGTTCAGATAATCTAAACGTGTGTTCAAATAATTCTCAACGTTTTGTTTATCGCCAATCTCCGCGCAATGCGTGCACTTTTTCGAACATAGTTTGTGCGGTGGCTGAGCTAGGATCTACCGGTTTGCCAGCTTCAATTTCCAATTTGGACCAGAAGCGAGTCGGGAATCCTCTGCATGCTCGTCCTTTAGCGCGGCTAAAATAACTGCCCCACAATCCTTTCAATGCCATCGGAATCACAGGTACTGGGCTTCGACGCAGAATAATGTCGATGCCACGCATGAAGTCGTTCATTTCGCCATCGGAGGTCAATCGCCCTTCAGGGAAGATACAGACAATATGGCCTTCATTGAGAGCTTCTTCGACGTCGTTAAATGCTCGACGAATAGAACTTCGGTTGCTAGCAGAAATTGGTATCACGCCAGCACGGCGTAAAAAGTGTCTTAGCGGCGGCAGGTTGGCGTAATCTTCTTCCATCACAAAGCGAATCAAACGAGGGCATACGGCACTCAGTAACAGGGCATCCATGTAGCTCACATGATTGCACACAATCAATGCACCACCATGCTCAGGTAAGTTATGCAGATTTTTGTGTTTAACACGATAGATGGTGTGCGTGAGCATCCACATTGCAAAGCGAACCACAAAAATCGGGATTTGTAGAAAGATATATGCCGCGACTAAGAAGTTAAGCACTGCAAGAAGCGCAAACAGTTGTGGAATACTCATCTCTACTACGCTTAGGCATATAATGCCAAGGACCGCGCTGCCCACCATAAATAGCGAGTTAAAGATATTCAGACCTGCTATCACTTGCGCTCGTTCAGTCTCCTTCGCTCGGTGCTGCATTAAGGCATACAGTGGGACGATAAATAATCCGCCCGATGCTCCTATCATGAGCAGATAGAAAAACAGTGGCCAGAAAGGCTCGAAACGAACAAATTCAATGAAGTTTGCGAACTCAGGTAGCTCAGTTGGTACTGATGTCGCCATTAAGTAACCGAAGATGGTGATGCCTAAGGCACCGATTGGCACGATGCCCACTTCGATTCGATGATTTGAGATCCAGTTGCAAGCCAGTGAGCCTAGAGCAATCCCTACTGAGAAGAGTGCAAGTAAGAAGGATACGGCGCTTTCTGTACCGTTCAGATAGACCTTGGTGAAGTTTGGGAACTGAGTAAGATATGCAGCACCGAGAAACCAAAACCAACTGATGGCCATTATGCATTGAAATATGATGCGATCGGATTTCGCGATCGCCAGCGTATGCTTAGTTTGCTGATAAGGTCGCCAACGGAATTTAAGTTCAGGGGCACTTGCCGCAGCAAATGGAATCGAGCGACTGGATAAGTAACCGAGCAGGGCAAATAGAACCACGCAGAAAGCGGCCAGATATTTCGCGTTGTCAGCAGAAGCAATAATGCCTGCACCGAGCGTGCCGATAAGAATGGCGATAAATGTCCCGGCTTCAACCAAGGCATTGCCCGGTACCAGTTCCTTAGCGTTTAATTCCTGAGGAAGAAGCGCGTACTTGACGGGGCCGAAGAACGCGGATTGCGTCCCCATTAAAAAAAGCAGCAGAAGTAAGACACCGTAGCTTTCTGTTATAAAGCCAACGGCGCCTAGCAGCATGATGGCGATTTCAAACAGTTTTACTTTGCGAATAAACCACGATTTCTCGTATTTATCCGCCAAAACTCCAGCAGAGGCAGAAAAAAGGAAGAATGGAAGAATGAATAAGCCAGCTGCTAAGTTTATGAATAAATTACTAGAAATGGGTAATGCGCTAGAACCAGCGAAAGCGACAAACAGCAACAAAACGTTTTTAAAAATGTTGTCGTTGAAAGCGCCAAAAAACTGAGTAACAAAATAGGGCAGGAACTTTCTTTGCGTAAGCAAGGACGGCTGTCTGTCGGATGACATGGATAATCCTTTGTTTGTTACCAGTTCATGATGTAGTTAGAAAGCAAGTTACTGATTAACTCTTTACCATCTACAGGCTCACTTGAGAAAAACTTGTCATCAACGCTAAGAAGAGTAATGCCGTGTACGCCAGCCCATAGTACGCGACTCGCTTGAATGACTTCGGATTCCGTACGTTGAGGAGCGATTTGTGCGAGTAATGATTCGAGCATGCCTGTCATGCCATCAATACGTTTCGCATGCCATTCTGGAAGTTCGGCACCGTTCATGTTGTGTTCGAAAACCAATTGCCAACGGTAAGGATGTTTTTGTGCGAAATCGTGGTAGCAGTATGCAAGTTCAAAAAGTGCTTGATGAGCATCTTTACTGCTTTTTGTTGCATTTAGCGCTTCCTGCGATAACTCATCTAAAGTTTGAGCCACGGCATGAAGTAGCAACAAATTATAGTTACCAAAAATATTCACCAAGGTGCTTGGCACGTAACCAATCATGTTAGCGATCTTACGAAGGCTAAGTTCGTGGTAAGAGTTCTCATCTAAAAAATTTTTGACCGTCGTTAAGGTCAAGTTAATCAACTCTTCTCTGGTGTGATCGTTTCTGCGCGCCATACTCTCAAACTGCTTTATTGAACAACGTTCAATATGATAGACAGCTACTTAATGAGCGTCAACCGCGCAATCACGTCAGAAGGCGACATGTTTGGCAATATTCTGATACATGTCAGACTCTTTAGATTGTTTTCATAAGGTGACATACGGAGTATGATGAACCAACAATCATCTTTGGCGTGCTACTGCTTGTATGTACAAGGTTTGGAGCACAATCTGAGATGTACCCAAACGGCTTCTTTTACCTGAGGTTGCGTGGGTATAACAATCGTCAACTTTAAGGATAACGATGAAACGTTTATTTTCTATTGTTGCTCTATTAATGTTTACCGTTGCTGTCACTCCTATCGCAGAAGCGAAGAAGTTTGGTGGCGGTAAGTCTTTTGGTAAGAGCTACAAAACAGCACCTGCACCTAAACAGCAGCAACAAAACACCAATACGATCGGTAAAGAGCAAACGACCAAATCTTCTAGCAAGAAAGGTTTGATGGGCGGTCTATTAGGTGGCCTTCTAGCTGGTGGCCTGCTTGCTGCGTTCTTCGGTGGTGCTTTTGAAGGTATCCAGTTTATGGATATCCTAATCATTGGTTTAATTGCCTTTATTATCTTTAAGCTTATGCGCGGAATGTTAGGTGCGAAGCAGGGCAGTATGAACCAGCAACGTCAACAACCGGCATTTGGTGGTAACGCGTCAAAGTTTGAACAACCAAACATGCAGAACTTTGAACAACAACCAAATACAAACGCAGGCGGTTTCACCGGTTTTGGTGCTCAAACAGATGTACCACACAATTACCCACCGGGTTTCGATCAAGCTGCGTTTATTAACGGTTCTCGTGAGCACTACCGCATTTTGCAAGGTGCGTGGAACCACAACCAACTAGACACTATTGAAGAATATGTTTCTCCAAGTCTATTTGAAGATCTGAAAGCTGAGCGCGCGAAGCTAGAAGGTGAGCAGCACACTGATGTGATGTATGTCGATGCAGAGATCGTTCGTGCTGAATACGATGCGAACAAAGCACAATTAAGTTTGCAATTTAGTGGCCGTTACCGTGATGCTGCAGAAGGTGTCGAGGAAGATATTGAAGATATCTGGCACCTAGAGCGCGACCTAACAGTACCGAATGCACCTTGGTTGATTGTTGGTATTCAAGGTTAATCACCAACGTCGTTCAATTTAGTCTTAATAAAATCCCGCTATTTAGCGGGATTTTTTGTATCTGTTAATTGTTGGATGAGCGGAGATAGCTCTACAGGTAAAAGCGAAAGGCAATGCTCCGTAGCTAAGCACAATACAACTCAGTCGTTTTATGATTTAGCAGTCTAATGACTTAACCATCTGGTATCTGGGATAGCTCAGTTAGTATTTTGTTGTGTCTATTCTTGAGAGATTTAGAAAGTTAATACTATTCAGTGTCTTGTCGAAGAACTCTTACCTGTTAAAAGATCGGTTCTAACGTTGAGTTTGGCCTAAAGCAATCTGGTTGTCGGTATTGGTTGAAGATCTTAGCTACAGTAGGAGTTCGTAGAACATGAATGCGACACCGTGGGGTGAGCGAGAGATTGTTAGAATGGGTGTTGATCTTACGATGTATAGAACGAAAAAAGCCAGCTCGATGAGCTGGCTTTTTCAATATGGTGGAGGGGGACGGATTCGAACCATCGAAGGCGGAGCCGGCAGATTTACAGTCTGCTCCCTTTGGCCACTCGGGAACCCCTCCAGGGTATTTTTATACTTAGAAAGTGTTTTCCCAACACGGCTTTCCAAGTGTTTTCTTATGACATAATCATAAGAAAGAATATGGTGGAGGGGGACGGATTCGAACCATCGAAGGCGGAGCCGGCAGATTTACAGTCTGCTCCCTTTGGCCACTCGGGAACCCCTCCAGGGTGTTTTTATACTTAGAAAGTGTTTTCCCAACACGGCTTTCCAAGTGTTTTCTTATGACATAATCACAAGAAAGAATATGGTGGAGGGGGACGGATTCGAACCATCGAAGGCGGAGCCGGCAGATTTACAGTCTGCTCCCTTTGGCCACTCGGGAACCCCTCCAGGGTATTTTTATACTTAGAAATTGTTTTCCCAACACGGCTTTCCAAGTGTTTTCTCATGACAAAATCACAAGAAAGAATATGGTGGAGGGGGACGGATTCGAACCATCGAAGGCGGAGCCGGCAGATTTACAGTCTGCTCCCTTTGGCCACTCGGGAACCCCTCCAGGGTATTTTTATACTTAGAAAGTGTTTTCCCAACACGGCTTTCCAAGTGTTTTCTCATGACAAAATCACAAGAAAGAATATGGTGGAGGGGGACGGATTCGAACCATCGAAGGCGGAGCCGGCAGATTTACAGTCTGCTCCCTTTGGCCACTCGGGAACCCCTCCAGAGTATTTTTATACTTAGAAAGTGTTTTCCCAACACGGCTTTCCAAGTGTTTTCTTGTGACATAATCACAAGAAAGAATATGGTGGAGGGGGACGGATTCGAACCATCGAAGGCGGAGCCGGCAGATTTACAGTCTGCTCCCTTTGGCCACTCGGGAACCCCTCCAGGGTGTTTTATACTTGAAAAATGTTTTCCCAACGCATCTCTCAAGTGCGGAGCGCATCATAGCAAACTCGCTCCGGCTGTAAAGCGTTTTTCTAGCGTTTTTACGTTGAATGCTGCCTTTTTGGGCAAAGATGGTAGAAAGTCAGCGTTTTGTATGTCCTTTATACAGAACGAAAATATACTTTTTACTGGAATTTACACTACTTGACGTTAAAAGACGTATCTATTGATAAACTGTAAGCAGTTTAATGACATAAGTTTATTCGTTTAGTAGTCAAGATCATGAGCATGAAAGCCACTTTATCCTTATCTGTTTTAACGCTTTCTATATTAATGGCTTCCCCTAGCGCTTTTGCAGCAAAGCGAGGTCCGTCTGCGGTCACGGTTGTGACTGAGCAAGTAGAAACGCACGAAATTAATCAATCTTTATCCCTTATTGGCAAATTGAAGGCGGCAGAGTCGGTGGTTGTCGCTTCAGAAGTTGCAGGTAAGGTCAAACAAATTGCGGTAAAAGCAAACCAGAACGTGCAGCAAAACCAACTGTTAATTCAATTGGATGATGATAAAGCGCAAGCAGCACTGGTAGAGGCAAAAGCTTACTTAAAAGATGAAGAACGTAAGTTAAAAGAATTTCAGCATTTAGTTAAACGAAACGCAATTACTCAAACCGAAATTGATGCACAAAAAGCAACCGTGGAGATTGCTCAGGCTCGACTTGATGCTGCGAAAGCGAATCTCGCCGATCTGCATATCACCGCGCCCTTTTCTGGAACGGTTGGATTTATCGATTTCAGCCGCGGGAAAATGGTTAGCGCAGGAACTGAGCTTCTGACATTAGACGATCTGTCGGTCATGGAGTTGGATTTACAAATTCCAGAACGTTATTTGTCGATGTTGTCAGTTGGAATGGAAGTTGCCGCGAAGACCAGTGCTTGGGGTGAACAACGTTTTTCTGGGAAAGTCACGGGTATTGATACCAGAATCAGTGCAGAGACATTGAATTTGCGCGTGCGCATTGAGTTTGATAACCCAGAAAACCAATTGAAACCGGGTATGTTGATGAACGCTTCACTGGCATTTCCTGCTATTAAAGCGCCGATCATTCCTGTTCAAGCACTTGAATACTCAGGCACCAAACGCTTTGTATATGTAATTGATGAAAACAACAAAGCGACTCGCCAAGAGGTGTTGCTGGGTGCTCGTGTCGACAACGAAGTAGTGATTGAATCTGGCGTTGAGATTGGTGACAAGATCGTTGTTCAAGGCATTGTTAACATGCGTGATGGCGTTGAAGTGAAAGAAATTGTCGCGCCACTCAAAGCTAACCCTGCGGATGTGACAGGCAATGACAGTGAATCGGCTGAGGAAGAAAACTAATGTTACTTTCCGACGTTTCAGTTAAACGCCCTGTCGCGGCGTTAGTTCTGAGTATGCTGTTGTGTGTATTTGGCTTTGTGTCATTCACCAAATTAGCTGTTCGTGAAATGCCTGATATTGAGAGCCCAGTCGTTTCTATCAGCACGCGTTATGAAGGCGCGTCGGCGACCATTATTGAAAGCCAAATCACCTCCGTATTGGAAGATCAGCTTTCTGGGATCAGTGGCATTGATGAAATCAGTTCCACCACTCGTAACAGCATGTCACGCATCACGATCACCTTTGAGTTAGGTTACGATCTGAATACTGGGGTGAGTGATGTGCGTGACGCCGTTGCTCGTGCTCAGCGCTCGTTACCTGATGAAGCAGATGACCCAATTGTTTACAAGAACAATGGTTCGGGTGAAGCGTCCCTTTACATCAATCTAAGTTCTTCTGAAATGGATCGCACACAGCTGACGGATTATGCCGAGCGTGTTCTGATGGATCGTTTCAGTTTGATCACGGGTGTGAGTTCTATCGATCTCTCTGGCGGTTTGTACAAAGTCATGTACGTGAAACTCAAACCAGAGCTTATGGCTGGTCGTGCGGTCACGGCATCGGATATTACATCAGCTTTACGAAGTGAGAACCTAGAAAGCCCGGGTGGTGAAGTTCGCAACGACTCGACGGTGATGTCGGTGCGTACAGCTCGTACTTATAACACGCCTGAGGACTTCCAATATCTTGTCATTAAACGTGCAAGCGACAACACGCCTATCTACCTAAAAGATGTGGCGGATGTCTTTATTGGTGCAGAAAACGAGAACTCGACCTTCAAAAGTGACGGTGTTGTAAACATCAGCCTTGGTGTGGTACCGCAGTCAGACGCAAACCCGCTAGAAGTAGCGAAGCTGGTTCGTTCTGAAGTCGATAACATTCAGAAGTTCTTACCAGAAGGAACACGTCTCGCGATTGATTACGACGCGACAGTATTTATCGAGCGTTCAATCGAAGAGGTGTACAGCACGCTGTTTATTACAGGCGGCTTGGTGATCTTGGTGTTGTATATTTTCATCGGCCAAGCTCGTGCAACTCTAATCCCAGCGGTTACGGTGCCCGTTTCGCTGATCTCTTCGTTCATTGCCGCGTACTACTTTGGCTTTTCTATCAACTTGATCACTTTGATGGCGTTGATCCTGTCTATTGGTTTGGTGGTGGATGACGCGATTGTGGTTGTTGAAAACATCTTCCACCATATTGAACGTGGTGAATCGCCTCTGCTTGCCGCGTACAAAGGCACTCGAGAGGTTGGTTTTGCGGTTATCGCGACAACATTGGTGCTGGTGATGGTGTTTCTGCCAATTTCCTTTATGGATGGCATGGTAGGGCTGCTATTTACAGAGTTTTCTGTATTGCTGGCTATGTCGGTAATTTTCTCCTCTTTGATTGCACTGACACTTACACCTGTGTTGGGCAGCCAGATCTTAAAGGCAAATGTAAAACCAAATCGATTCAACGAAGTGGTCGATCGTCTGTTTAGCAAGCTGGAGAATGGCTACCGCTCATTATTGAAAGGAGCATTGAAAGCTCGCTTGGCTGCGCCATTGGTGATTCTGGCTTGTATGGGCGGCAGTTATTTCCTAATGAATCAAGTACCAGCTCAATTGACGCCACAAGAAGATCGCGGTGTGATTTTTGCGTTTGTGCGCGGCGCAGATGCTACGTCGTACAACCGAATGTCAGCCAATATGGATATTGTCGAAGATCGATTGATGCCATTGCTAGGGCAAGGTTATCTGAAGTCATTCAGTATCCAAACGCCAGCGTTTGGTGGTCAGGCAGGTGACCAAACTGGCTTTGTGATCATGATTCTAGAAGATTGGAATGAACGTGATGTAACGGCTCAGGAAGCGCTCAACAAAGTACGTGGTGCATTGGCGGGTATCCCTGATGTTCGAGTGTTCCCATTTATGCCAGGTTTCCAAGGTGGTTCGAGTGAGCCAGTTCAGTTCGTATTAGGTGGTTCGGATTACGATGAACTTCTCGTCTGGGCTGAACTGTTGAAGAACAAAGCCGAAGAATCACCAATGATGGAAGGCGCTGAGATAGACTACTCCGAGAAAACACCAGAGCTGTTAGTTACGGTCGACAAACAACGCGCGGCTGAACTCGGTGTGAGCGTAAAAGACATTTCTGACACGTTAGAAATCATGCTCGGCGGTAAAAGCGAAACGACTTATGTTGAGCGTGGCGAAGAGTATGATGTTTACCTTCGCGGTGATGAAAATAGCTTCAATAATGCTGCCGATTTGAGCCAGATTTATCTGCGTACCAACAGTGGCGAGCTAGTGACATTAGACACGGTCACGAAAATAGAAGAAGTGGCAGCATCTATCCGTCTGTCTCACTACAACAAACAGAAGTCCATCACCATTACTGCAAATCTTTCCGAAGGTTATACATTGGGTGAAGCGCTGAATTACCTCGATCAGCAAGCCATCGACAACTTGCCGGGTGACATTTCTGTGAGTTATTCGGGTGAGTCGAAAGACTTTAAAGAGAACCAAGCGAGTGTCGCAGTTGTGTTTGCACTGGCATTGCTGGTGGCATATCTCGTGTTGGCGGCTCAGTTTGAAAGCTTCGTGAACCCGCTAGTAGTAATGTTCACTGTACCAATGGGTGTGTTTGGTGGTTTCCTTGGTTTGGCCGTAATGGGGCAAGGAATGAACATTTACAGCCAGATCGGCATGATCATGTTGATCGGTATGGTAACGAAAAACGGCATTTTGATCGTAGAATTTGCCAACCAGCTACGTGACCGTGGTGTTGAGTTTGAAAAAGCGATCATTGATGCCGCCGCGCGACGTCTACGCCCAATTTTGATGACTGCGTTTACCACACTTGCAGGTGCAATCCCGTTGATCGTATCAACAGGTGCTGGTTATGAGAGCCGTATTGCTGTGGGTACGGTTATCTTTTTCGGGATGGGATTTGCTACATTGGTGACCTTGTTTGTTATCCCTGCGATGTACCGACTGATTTCTGCGAAAACACAAGCTCCAGGTCATGTAGAAGCAGAACTGAACAAAGCGCTCAGCCACGATTCAAAAGGCCGCACAGTGCATCCTTAACGACAGCATGTAACGCTTTGATTAAAAACGCCGAACCATTTTTTGTTCGGCGTTTTTTATATTTCTAGTGATTATTTGTAGATCTAACCATTAATTGTGGTTATTATTTCGCCACTTCTTCGAGGGGCACAGGACTCGCTCATCGTTTATGACTGAATGTCGAGTCTTGCTAGGTATAAAGCCAGGAAGGTGGCTATACCTATGATTATTGAGGTGTTCCCTTGAAAAAAGTTCGTGGTAGTTACATGGTAGAAATGGTTCTGGTTGCGGGTATTATGGCGTTGTTAGTCAACACTGCACTTCCAACGTTTACGAATGCGCTAAAAGGTCATCAAGATGGTATTTTAGCGTCACTTGATACTGTTCAACCTAGCAGTCATGTAAACAAAGAGACCGCAGAAAAATTTTCCGCTCAATAAGCAAAGCTACTTTTTAGATTGATAAAAGAAGCCGAGGCATTTGCCTCGGCTTCTTTACATTTAACTTCAAATTCTGGGTTCAACGTCGCGCTAGAAGCGTTTTCCTAAGCTGATTTGTAGACCTTCATAGCTGTCGTAAAAGTCTTCAAAACCCATATCTGCGACATTGTAGATGTACTCTGCGCGTAACCAGATATCTTTACTCATATCCCAATGAACTCCAGCTCCCACGTTAAACAGAGCGCCAGAGTCGTCAGTCACTTTCTGGGCATTTGGAACATACATTTCTGCTTGAGTCCCCAAAGCGGTCACGCGGCCAAACAAAGAGAGTGGTGTGTCGCCTAGGTTGTCACTGGTTAATACCGCTGACATGCCCGCTTGGTAATAGTGCAAATCCAAATCTGTTTTTAGCGTGTCGTTCTTAAGCTCGTTTTGGGAGTAACGAAGTACACCTTCAAACGCAAGGTATTGATTAACATGATAGCCCCAGCCAACAGTGATATGCGGTGTGGACCACTCATTGTCTCTGTCTGATCCAAAATACGGCGTATCGAAACCAACGTTACCAGTACCTAGATAAAAATAAGATTGATGAGTTTGTTCTTGAGCAGCAAAAGTCGGCACACTGATGGTCAAGGCAGACAATAATAGGATGGCGTTTTTCATAACTTGACGATAACCTTTGTAAAAGACCGTTGTAATGATTTGTGTTAATATTAATTTAATCAATAAGATAGATGGCGCTTATCATATCAGTTTTTGTTCAAAGGTAGTGATTTTCGAATGGGAATTGTTGCGCTAAAGCATACTTCCTACTTATGAAAGTGGACTAACTGGATATGGTGACGAAAGCCAATCAAATAAGAGAGAAGGAAAGTAAAGTGGCTGAATTCAAATATAAAAATCTGACTCAAGAAGAACAAGACAAGTTAGACGCAGCGACATTTCGTCGTTTATTGGCGCATTTAGATGCAAACAAAGATGTGCAAAACATCGACCTGATGATCCTTGCGGGCTTCTGTCGTAACTGCTTTAGCAAATGGTACAAAGCAGAGGCTGAAAATCTCGGTTTGGATTTAGATATTGATGACGCTCGCGAACGTGTTTACGGCATGACTTATGATGAGTGGAAACAAAACCATCAACCAGCAGCAACGCCAGAACAATTGGCCGCGTTTGAAGCGCGTCAGAAAAAGTAATCCCAATCAATAAAAAACAGCCCGCACATAAGCGGGCTGTTTTTTTACATTCGAATTTGCATCTTAAGCGGTAATTGGACCACAACATGCCGGCTCAACACAGCCTTTCGCTTGAATGACTTCAAGTTGCGCGAGGTAAGGTTGAATATCACCGATGTTCTCTTTTACCCATGCTAAGTCGTAATACGTATCTAAGTAACGCTCACCAGAGTCACATAGAAGTGTCACGATAGAGCCTGTTTCACCGCGTTGTTTCATTTCGCAGGCCAGTTGAAGTACACCGTAGAGGTTCGTCCCCGTAGATGCACCGACTTTACGTCCAATCAGCTGAGAAACCCAATGCGCGGTCGCGACACTTGCCGCATCAGGAATTTTTCGCATCTCATCAACAACACCGGCGATAAAGCTTGGCTCAACACGTGGTCGGCCTATGCCTTCAATTTTGCTGCCAGTATTGCCTTTTAATTCATTGTTGCCGGATTGGAAGGCATCGTAAAACACTGAGTTTTCGGGGTCTACCACACACAGTTTGGTGTCGTATTTTTGGTAACGAATAAAGCGGCCAATGGTTGCTGATGTGCCACCAGTTCCTGGACTCATCACTACCCAACTAGGAATTGGGTGATCTTCTAACTGCATTTGGCTGAAGATCGAGTTCGCGATGTTGTTGTTGCCGCGCCAGTCAGTTGCACGTTCAGCATAAGTAAACTGATCCATGTAGTGACCATTTAACTCTTGAGCCAAACGTCGAGACTCGTCATAAATCTGATCTGAGCGTTCAACAAGGTGTGCTTTGCCACCGTAAAACTCAATTTGTTCAATCTTTTTACGCGCGGTGGTTTTTGGCATAACGGCAATGAAAGGCAAGCCAAGTAAGCGAGCGAAATACGCTTCTGAAACGGCAGTGCTGCCTGAGGATGCTTCAATTACTGTGGTTTCAGGACCAATCCACCCATTACAAATCGCATAAAGAAACAACGAACGCGCCAATCGGTGTTTGAGAGAGCCTGTTGGATGTGTGCTCTCATCTTTTAGGTAGATATCGATACCATCAAGAGAAGGCAGTTCGAGTTTAAATAAATGAGTATCAGCAGAGCGTTGAAAATCCGCTTCAATTTTACGCACTGCATTGTTGATCCAGTTGTGGTCAGTACACATGGCGTCTCTCCTTGGA
Organism: Vibrio sp. RC2502; assembly: GCF_054850435.1. Classification (NCBI taxonomy): domain Bacteria; kingdom Pseudomonadati; phylum Pseudomonadota; class Gammaproteobacteria; order Vibrionales; family Vibrionaceae; genus Vibrio; species Vibrio sp. RC2502. Next base: position 2,315,670 of record NZ_CM141453.1, on the reverse strand, counting down.
AATCGATAGATAAGCATTAGATAGGGATAATTTACCTATAAGGTGAGAGAAAAACTTTGCTATAGTTGCTCTTGATGGGTATTGGAGTGGAAAAATTTTCTACATTTTATGGTTTTTATAGAAATGAAATTAGATCGGGTCGATAAACAGCTGCTTGCTTTGCTACAAACCGACAGCACCTTGTCATTAAATGACTTAGCAGAGCGAGTCAATCTGACAACAACACCATGCTGGAAGCGTTTAAAAAGGTTGGAAGAGGAAGGCTACATTGAAAAGCGCGTCGCGTTACTGAGCGCAGAAAAACTCGACTTGTCTTTTATCGCTTTTGTTCAGCTAAAAACCATCGATCACTCCGAAGATTGGTATCACCATTTTGTCACAACAGTGAGTGAATTCCCTGAGGTGATGGAGTTTTATCGTATGGCCGGCGAGTATGACTACATGATGAAAGTGCTGGTGAAAGATATGAAGTGCTTTGACGAGTTTTATAAGCGCTTAGTGAATAGTGTAAAGGGGCTCTCTAACGTGACTTCAACATTTGCAATGGAGTCGATTAAATATACCACTGAGTTGCCAATTCGAAGCTAATCTAAGTTTACAGTTACTGGAATAATCGTTGTTACTAACGAGACATTAAAATGGAATGTAAGAGTGGCATTATTCCAGTATTTAAAATACATATCTCTTTTATTAAATATAAACGAGATTCGTTCTTGCTTTTATTTGTGCATTAGATAATTATGTTTTTCTAATCTGTTAATGTCCATACAGCATAGCCTGCCAAAAATTAACGCAATTTTTCTTCATTATTTTTCCTGTTTTATTTTGTTGAATATTCACTCTTTCTAAATTAATTAATTATATTAATTTAAACGTTTGCTTTGTGTTTTTTCGGGTAATTTTCTCGCCATTTATCAGAATTTATTTTTACCCTTAATATAGTAGTAAATACTTAAGTAATAAAGTCATCAACAATAGGGATGGCGATTAATAAAACATCGTATTATTATCTCGCCCCTTGAGATGTAACAAATTATTACTAAAAATGAACAGAAATTATTATTTGATTTTTCTTGCTGCTTTACTTGCTGGTTGCGGTGGAGGAGGTGACTCCAAGCCGAGCAATACAAGCTCTCCAACTTCTATCACGAAGCAGAGTCGTCCACAGCTGATTGTTGAAGATGCCTCGTTGCAGTTTGAGGGTGTGGGAACCATCACTCAGACACTATTGAGCAACGTTCGCGGCTCAGTATCTTACCAAGTCATTGATTCAAATCCGCCGAATGTGGTGAGGGTGAATGATTCGGGTGTATTTCAAATCCTGCGTCCAGGCACTGCGATAATTCGTGCAACAGATACCAGTTCTGTGTATGAATCTTCTGAAACGACGTTTTCGGTCACGGTTGAACGAGGTTTTAACAATGATCTTTCTGCCAGTGATTTAAGCCTAGTTGCACTCGATCCTGACGGGAAAGCTCTGACCGTGCGCGGGCAGAAAGGTAAACTGACTTACCAAGTCGAAAGCGGGCAGAACCTCATTCAAGTTGATGATAACGGCGTTGTTTATTCACTTGGTTCTGCGGGTCAGGCTTCTGTACTGATTTCCGATTCAGGTAACGACTTATATCTACCTAAGCAAGTTCGTGCAACCGTAACATTGTATGCGATAGGTGCTGAGCAACTTAAATTTGCCTTAATCGAAGATGAGTATCGAGACGGTTTAACCATAGCGCCTTCACGTTTGGATAAAGTTGAAACGCAAAATATCACTTACAAAATTTTGCGCAGCGAACCAGACAACGAGGTTGCCGAGTTACTAAACCCAGAAACGGGTTTGCTTTTGATCCACAATGTTGGTCAGGTAACCGTCGAGGCGACAGCAACATACAGCGATGCTTTCTTAAACAAGCAGCAAGTCGCTCAGTTTGTGGTCGATGTGAAACAGGGTCAACGTCAAGCCATCAGTGTTGCGAATATTGCTAAGACGTATGAAGACGGTGGACGCATTTTCCCTCAAGTTGCACACGCTCGCGGCGACTATGGATATCGCATCATCAATGGTGAAGATGTTGTCGCTAAAACTACGGATGGTGAAGCGTTGTTGATCAAAGGTGTTGGTAGCGCAGAAGTTGAAACCTACGAATACGACTTGCGTAATTATCCAGCAAGTAAAACCCGCTTCAACATTGAAATCGAACGCGCACCTCATGCGGTAATGAAAGACGTGGAAATGTCTCTCACTTATCAGCCTAAACTGGCTATTCCAATGGCGTTTGCTGGTCAGAAAGGCAAAGTCAGTCTGATTGGTGGGTTGCCTGAAGGTCTTCGAATGAAGGATGGCAACTTAGAAGTGGATACCGCGGGCGAATATCGTCTTAAGTTTGAAGATGATGGCGGTGACTTTTACCAACCAATTCAATTCAATGTTGTGATCAAAGTTGCGAAAGCGCAAGGCCAAGCGATGACGACGCAAGATTATGAAATGGTATACAGTAAAGACTACGATTTTAACTTGCAGCGTGATTTTGGTTTAACGGCCAGCAATGATCATTTGGAAGTCGTTGACAATACTTCTCCAGGTGTTGCAGATGTTATTGGTGACGGTCTTATTCGTGTCTACAAAGCGGGTCAAACGACGTTAACGGTTCGCAGGAAAGAGAGTACAAATTACACGGCCGGTCCAGATCAAAAAGTTCGCTTCAACATTCTGAGTGCGCCAAGCCGAATTGCTATCCAGTCAGGCGTAGTAGAAGGTACGTGGAACATCAACCAGCCTTATGTCCAAAAACCATCGATTCTCGGTACGGTTGGTGAAGTAAGCTACCGATTTGCGACGGATTCTGCAACCGATGTGGTTTCCTTAGATCGCAAAACGGGTGATATGCGCATTCTGAATGCGGGCAGCACCAGAGTTATTGTGTCGGACGCAGGTAACGATAAGTTTACTCCAGGTGAAAGTAGCTTTGCTGTAACGATTAAACAAGGTAGCAACCCGGTTTCTATTACTTATCCAACTCTGAACTTTTCTGCTGGTGCGGTTATCACACCTGTGATGAGTGGGGGAGAAGCCAAAGCAAGCTACCGTCTGATTAACCAAGCTGAGCCGGTGGTTGAGTTGTTATCTTCAGATTCTGGTCGTTTGAAAGTGCTGCATGCTGGCGACTACCAAGTGGAAGTGACGTTAACTGCACGTAACTATACAACTAAAACAGTATTGGTTAACGGCACCATTAATAAAGCGGATCATCCAGGTCTTACGACGAAGCTTCAAACTGTGGAATTTACGCCATTTAAGACGATTAGTTTGGACTTTGGTAAAACGGTAGGCACTCGCACTTACTCATTTGCTGATACCGTGAGCGAAGAGCTTGCCACGTTAGACAATGCGAAAGCTGAGTTGACGCTAACTAATTACTCTCAATATCATTCTATTGCGTTGGATATTTCTGAGAGTGAATCGCGAGATTACAAAGCGTTACCAAGAACAAGAGTCACGGTTAATGTCGATTTGGCGGAATCGGGTGTTGCAGATAAATACACACAACTTGATAGCGAACAAACCGTCATCGTAAGTACCCTCAGTGCCCCGCAGTTTTCCAATTTAGAAGAAAGTGAGTTTGGCATCATGGGGTCGCGTTCGGTGCGTGAACCGACGGATGATGAGCTGCAAAAACTTGGCAAAGGTAAGGTCGCGCTGTTCTTGTTAAAACCAGTGGGTAGCGATGACCGAACCCAACAAAAGGCAGTCTGGGTACATGTTGCTCGATTTGATGGTTGTACTGCGGATCTGTTTTCTAATGATCTAAAACCATTTGATGCGATTGATTATGACGCTGCAGGTTATTGTTCGAACGGTAGTACGATTCGCATGACTCGCTTTTTAGTGATTGACGACTCTAAACTAGAAAACATTGAGTATGAGTTGGCAGCGCCTATCGTGTACTACCGTCGCGGTCAACGTGAGTTCTTAGCGAGTGATGACGGCGGTTTTTATGCCAAGCCAAATGTGGTGTACGGAAAAAGCAAGTATGGCTATCCGAAATCACTTTATGAGTGGTCAGTGGTAACCATGAAGTATCAACCGAATTAATCATCGCTTGATACCCACTAAAAAGGAGTGCTGAGCACTCCTTTTTGCGTCTTATACGCACGGGTTACTTCGTGTAGCGCATGACTCCTTCTTGTACGGCAGTCGCCACCAAATGACCTTGCTGGTTATAAATTTCGCCACGCACTAAGCCTCGAGTATTACTCGCCGTTGGGCTTTCTATTGCGTACAAAAGCCATTCATCCATCTTGAAGGGACGATGGAACCAGATTGAATGGTCAATCGTCGCAACTTGGAAATTCGGCGTCATTAACGACACTTCATGTGGATGCATCGCCGTGACCAAAAATCCCCAATCTGACGCGTAAGCCAGCAAGTATTGATGAATCAGTTGGTTATCTGGCATCTCACCGTTAGCACGAATCCAAAGGTACTGTTTTGGCTCCGCTTTTTTGGGTTTTAGAGGATTGATCACCGTGACAGGGCGAGTCTCAATCGGTTTTTCTCCGCAGAATGTTTTACGCAAGCGCTCTGGCAGAAACTCCGCAATATGACTTGCGAGTTCACTCTCTGAGGCGAAGTTTTCAGGCCCCGGAATATCTGGCATGGCTTTCTGGTGATCGAACCCCGGTTGATCGCCGTGATAAGAAGCCGTTAGATAAAAAATAGGTCGTCCATTTTGCACTGCTTTAACGCGTCTGGTGCTAAAGCTACGTCCATCTCTTAAATTTTCCACATCGTAAATGATCGGCTTTTCAGGGTCTCCAGGGTAGAGAAAATAGCTATGGAAGGAGTGCACAGTGCGTGTTTCTTCTACTGTGTAACGCGCCGCTGAGAGGGCTTGTCCAATCACTTGGCCGCCGTAGACTTGAGGTAAACCTAGGTTTTCACTTTGTCCACGAAACAAGCCTTCTTCTAATTTTTCGAGTTGTAGTAGGCTGAGCAATTCTCGTAATGGTTTACTCATTGTGTCTCCTCACCGATGTGTTTTTTCTTCACGTTACCTCAAGATCTGATGATCTGTGAAGTGACTTTGTTTAGAACTGTTGAGTGACTTAATAGTAGTCTCATCCATAAACCTACGAATAAGGCAAAATGAATGGTAACAACGTTTCTGCTTTGCAGGAAAAGTCCGGCTAGTCCTAATTATGAAACGAAATCAATTGTTTGAAAAATTCTAACTTAGTCAAACTATTGTCAAATAAACGAAAGGAAACAAGACAGTTTTATATTCCAACCCTATACTTATCCCGATTTAATACTCTTCTTGAGGAATATATGAAAAAAACACTACTACTTGTTACTTCTTTACTTTTTGGCGCTGCGTTAGTGGGTTGCCAAACTTCTCAAACAACAGAAATGGAATCTGCTGAGGCGTCAATGAAGACAATTACAGGTACAGTGGCTTACCGTGAACGTATTGCTCTACCACCAAATGCTGTGGTTACGGTAACACTAGAAGATGTGTCTTTGGCTGATGCGCCATCTAAGCTTCTAGCAAAACAAACGTTCGAAACAGAAGGTAAGCAAGTTCCTCTTGCGTTTGAGCTGAGTTACGACAGCAACAAAATTAAACCGAATCACACTTACAGCGTGCGCGCGCGTATTGAAGTGGATGGTAAATTGCGTTTCATCAGTGATACGCATAACGGTGTGATCACAGATGAAGCACAAACTCACCAGTTGGATATTCGTCTAGTTGGTACGCGTTAATACCCAACATAGCGAACAAAAATGGCAGCCTAAGGCTGCCATTTGTATTTTCTGAGGGCGATTTTTCCTATCTCAGACACTTCGATCCCTTCTGCTTCTAATTTCTGCTTTTGCCTGTCTAAGTCTCTGCCTTTCAGCGATATCTTTCCTTGACTATTGATGACTCGAAACCAAGGCAATTTGCTACCTTCTGGCAAATTCCCAAGAGCTTTTCCTACGTGTCTGGCGTATCCCGGATAGCCTGCCATTTTGGCAATTTCGCCGTAGGTCGATACTTTTCCTTTTGGAATTTGGTGAATTACAGCAAAGATTTGCACTAAAAATTGGTCCATACTGAAACTGTCCGTTGTGGCTTGCTAAGGAATGGTAATACACACGACTTGTATTTCGCTAACAGTTCTTGTGCATGGTTAACATTTGTTGCTAGTGAGTTAGATGCCTTTTTAAAGCCCTTTTAACTAAAGACAAATTGGTGCATCAAGCGCACGAAATACAAATTAACGATAAGCTAAGCTTGAATCTAGACCCACTCAACGACTTTAGATACCCAGTTTTATTTGCCGTTGAGTTACCAAGTTGGTGGGGAAGCCAGGAGGCGCTATGATTTTTTCAACACTTCAATTTTTCATCACAACTTTTCTTGCCGTTGTGTGTGCCCGAGCGATGAGTTTGAGTGAGGGCGAAATCCCAGTACTCGCGCTCATGATCCCGGCATTATGGCTGTTGCCTCAAGGTGGCTTTGCTGGCTTAGTGTTGCTCGGCGCTATGATGGTGTTTGGCGCGACGCTTTCGATGCAGCCCATTGCGTTGTCTGTAGGCGTGCTGATTCTATTCCCGTTACTTATGGTGGTGTTCTCACATCGCAGCTCTCTTGGCGTTCTCCTTACTACCGGTTTGATTGTGATTACCTTACAAGTAGGGCTGATGGTCACGCAACAAGGCGGTAAGCTTGATGGTTCAGCTTGGGTGACCGTGGTTCAAACGTTGTCTGTTGTGGTCATGTGGTGGGCTGCAACACATTGGAAACGATCAGAAAAACACAGCTGGTGGCCTTTGCTTTTACTTTTGCCTCTCTGGATTGCCGATCTTCATTACGCGGTGCTGGTGGCGTTGAGCATTACTGGGATGTTGGCTTCGATGGAAACACTCGCCAAATTAAAAGACTCGATTCGCTGGAGTAAGTTGCTTTGTTGGACACTACCAACCGTCGGTTTTGCAGCGTTGGTGGTGAGCCCTAATACGGATGTACCAAATCCTGTATTTGTGGTCTGGATCTGTTTGTTGGGTACTGCTTGGATGACGGACTACATCTTACGTAGTAGTGACGAGCAGGCGGAGTTATAAAATAGTTGTAGGCGTTCAGAGGAAAAAGTGACCCGTGCGGCAGACTGTTGAATTGATTGTGAAACAATAAGTGAATTAGTATATGTTCATCATTTCATAATCATTCTACTTTCCATAATAATAACCACACTGTAAGTGGTTAATTTTAGATAAGTTTGTCATGATCACACTTGCTCGAACGCTGCTGCTTTTCGCTTGTCTGTTGCCAAGCCTTCATGTAAAGGCCGAACCTTCATTACAGCCTCACTATAAAATCGCGACAGAAGCGGATGATGTTGTCACTCGCGTTTTATTTGATGCGGTATCCACTGAATTTGGTGTGAGTGTTGAGTACATCAACTACGCGAGTTTTGATGCCATTTTAGATGCAGTCGCGAATGAAGACGCGGACTTTGCTGCCAACATTACCTATACCGATACTCGCGCCGAGCGTTTCAGCTACTCCCGACCAACAAACATTGAATACACATATTTATATGGGTTGAGCGACTCGACATTAGATGATATTTCGCGTGTTGGTGTGCCTCAAAACACCATCTACTCAGAACTGATCAAACAGTATCATCCAGAGTTAAAACAAGTTCCCTATAAAGGCCATAATGAAGCAGTACGTTTGCTACAAACTGGTTTAGTGGATGGCGTGGTTGATGCGATTAACCAACTTAAACCAATGTTGTTGGAAGGGTTTGATGCAAAAATGCTCAACGATCAGATCTCCATCAAACCTGTTTCTATCATTAGTAAAAAAGGTCACCACTTAGAAGAGTTGGATACCTTTGCCTCGTTTATTCATGGTGAAGCGGTACAAAAGCAACTTCGTGAGCAAATCGCGTTGTATCAATTTGAGTTGAGACGTTCAGCCCTGCGAGATGCGATCAAGTTACTGCCTGTCGATTTAAAAGAGCCAATTCGAATCAAAATGGAATCCATCTTTCCTTATGTGGTGTACAACCCTGATGGCACCGTACAAGGGATGACAGCCGATATCGTTCTACAAAGCTGTGAAATTCTGGATTTAAACTGTGTGATCATCAGTGAGCCTAACGAAAGTTGGGAGTCGATGTATCGCCAGTTCATGAAAGGTGAATTTGATATTTTGGCACCATTGACGGTGAGCAGAGAACGGCATGAATTCAGCTATTTCCCAAGACCGCACTATTCACCAGCTTCAGTGATGGTCAAGCGATTGGGTTACAAGCCAAACACCTATTCCCATGTGTCACAATTGATCTCTGAAAGAATCGGTGTAGTCAAAGACGATTTCTTCGATCAAATGATGACTCAGCTTTTACCGTTGAAAGAGCTTGAGCGTTTTAACACGCAGCACGATCTTATTGAAGCATTGCTTAAAGGGGAGGTGGATTACATCCCGATGGATACGGCAATGCTCAACCATTTCCTTCGTTTGAGCGAGCTTGTGCCCATCGAACAAGATACCGCGATAGGGGAGTTTTACAGTTCGCAGTTGTCTATCGGCCTCGTCGCGAATGAACGCGGTGCAATGTTAGCGCCATATTTTAGCCGCGCGATCGCGATGTTGGGCGTTGACAAAATTGTGGCTCAATACGATTTGCGTCCAGATTGGCGCACGGCGTTAGAGTATGAGGTGCGATTGGCAACACAAACCCAAGCGGTATTTCTATTCGTACTTGTATTGGCAATTTGTGTTTCTCTCTATCTGTATCGTCAATCCAACACCGATAATTTAACTGGGTTGAGGAATCGTCGCTCTTTGCAAGTTAAGTATCGCCAAGGGGTGAATAAGGATTTGGCGATTCTTTATTTAGATATTAATCACTTCAAACAAATCAACGATACCTACGGTCATTTAGCCGGTGATGAAGTGCTGCAATTGCTTTCGCTGAAGATACATCGAGTGTGGTCTGGGCGAAGCTATCGTATTGGTGGTGACGAATTTATTTTGCTCGGATACCCAACACAAATAGAGCTTTCGCGAGCCGTTCAAGAACTGAGTCGATTGGATGTTACCGATAAATTGTGCGCAGAGCTGAAAACCGTCACGATTTCAGTTGGTGTTTCTGAGAAACGAAAGCAGCACATGAGCTTGGAACAAGCGCTGCATTTAGCGGATGAAGACATGTACGTCAGCAAACATTCTTCTCGTCATTATTCTGGTTCTAGCAACTATCTTGTTCAGTCTTAAATGGATGAATTGATCGAGTTTTGTCCAAACGAATGAAGAATAGTGGATTTAGCGGTTTTTGCCCTTGCATTATGAAGGCCGATACTGAATAATCCCCAACATCATTTGAGGCAAGCCCTCAAAAAGAATTATGGGGCTCTGGTCCTCTCGCAACAATAGCTCGTGAACTCGGTCAGGTCCGGAAGGAAGCAGCCGCAGCGTGTGACTTGTGTGCCGGGATGTGGCTGGGGTCCCACCCTTTAAAAGCCCCGCTTATATAGCGGGGCTTTTTCGTTTTTAACATCTCTTTTTGCCTTGAGCACTTTACTTTATAATCACGCTTGTTTTAATTCGCCAAGTATTCACTTTCCACCTGAGATATTGTCATGATTTCAAAAAACCAACTAAAACTGCTTCGTGCTTTGGGCCAAAAGAAACAGCGTAAAGCGCATGGTTTGTTTCTTGTTCAAGGTGAAAAGAACGTATTAGAGTTGGCGAGCAGCTCATTGGTTGTGAAGCAAATTTTTGCTACGGCAGACTTTTTGGAAAGTCACCGCCAAGAGCTGAGTGGTTTTGAGTGCGTTGAAGCGTCGCTTGATGATCTAACCAAAGCAAGTACGCTTGTGAGCAACAACGCCGCCATTGCTGTGGTAGAGATTCCAAACGTAAAAGAACCACAGGCAAAGGGCTTGATGATTGCTCTGGATGGTGTTTCAGACCCAGGTAATCTAGGTACGATTATCCGTGTAGCTGACTGGTATGGCATTAAGCACATTATTGCGAGCACTGACTGTGCAGACCCGTATAACCCAAAAACCATCAGCGCGACAATGGGCAGTTTTGGGCGTGTACAAGTGAGTTTGGTTGATTTGCCAAGCTACTTAGCTGAAGCAAACTTGCCAGTGTATGGTGCTTTCCTTGAAGGTGAGAGCGTGCATAAAACTGATTTTTCAGCAGAAGGTATTTTGTTGATGGGCAGCGAGTCACATGGTGTGCGAGAAGAAGCGTCCAAGTTCGTGACAGATAAGATCACGATTCCTGCTTTCGGTGGCGCAGAATCTTTAAACGTGGCAATGGCGACGGGCATCATTTTGGACAACATGCGTCGTCAGCACAGCTAATCGTATCAACGAAATTTAGATACAAAAAAAGCGTAACGGCCTAGGCGATGTCAAGCTGAGGTTCATTACGCTTTTTTCGTTTTGAATGCGGTTATTTTTCTAACATATCCAACTTGTTTGGCACGCCATTCCATTTTTCCGCTTCATCCATCGCTGGTTTCACTTCAGTTTGTACCGGCCAGATTTCTGCGAGTTCGGCGTTGAGCTCTTTATAGATGGTTTGATCTTCAGGCAGCTCGTCTTCTTGGAAGATTGCCGCTGCGGCACACTCGTCAACACACAAGCCACAGTCGATACATTCTATTGGGTTGATTACCATGAAGTTTGGACCTTCGTGGAAGGCGTCAGCCGGGCACACCGCGACACAGTCGGTGTATTTACATTGGATACAGTTATCGGTTACGACAAACGCCATGATAATCAGCTCTTAAGTTAGTCAAAATCAAAGAAGGGGGATAATACTCATCCCAAGGCAAAATTCAACATTCACCAAGTTAAATCCGTCGTCCAGCCTTGATTTAGTATGACAGACAATTCAATTTCTCGTAAAATGCGCGCCATTGTGAGCTGGGAGCCGTTAGGTTTTTTGGCTAAGACACCTACTATAACGAGACATCGATATGATTCGTATTAATGAAATTAAGCTTCCTCTTGATCATGAGGAAGGCGCGCTATTAGACGCGATCACTAAAAAACTTGGCATTCCTGCTGAGAAAGTTATCTCTTTTAACGTCTTTAGACGCGGCTACGATGCTCGTAAGAAAACCAATATTCATCTTATTTACACGCTAGACATCATCGTTGAAGGCGATGAAACCGCGTTGCTAGCGAAGTTCGCAAACGATCCTCACGTTCGCCAAACACCAGACATGGAATACAAGTTTGTTGCGAAAGCACCTGAGAACCTAACAGAGCGCCCAATCGTCATCGGTTTTGGTCCATGTGGTCTATTTGCTGGTTTGGTGTTGGCTCAAATGGGTTTCAACCCAATCATTGTTGAACGTGGGAAAGAAGTTCGTGAACGTACTAAAGATACTTTCGGTTTCTGGCGTAAACGCACGCTAAACCCAGAATCAAACGTACAGTTTGGTGAGGGCGGTGCGGGTACGTTCTCTGACGGTAAGCTGTACAGCCAAGTGAAAGATCCAAACTTCTACGGTCGCAAAGTGATCACTGAATTTGTTGAGGCTGGCGCACCAGAAGAAATTCTATACGTAAGTAAACCGCACATCGGTACTTTCAAGCTGGTAACGATGATCGAGAAAATGCGTGCGACTATCATCGAGCTAGGTGGTGAAATTCGCTTTAGTACTCGTGTTGATGATCTTCATATGGAAGACGGTCAAATCACTGGCGTGACATTGTCAAACGGTGAAGAGATCAAATCTCGTCACGTGGTATTGGCTGTTGGTCACAGTGCGCGTGATACATTTGAAATGTTGCACGAGCGCGGTGTGTACATGGAGGCGAAACCATTCTCGGTTGGCTTCCGTATCGAGCACAAGCAATCGATGATCGACGAAGCGCGTTTTGGTCCAAATGCGGGTCACCCAATTCTTGGTGCTGCGGATTATAAACTGGTTCACCATTGTAAAAATGGTCGTACCGTGTACAGCTTCTGTATGTGTCCAGGCGGCACTGTTGTTGCGGCGACATCTGAAGAAGGTCGCGTAGTGACGAACGGCATGAGCCAATACTCTCGTGCAGAGCGTAACGCAAACAGTGCGATTGTTGTGGGTATTTCTCCTGAGGTGGATTACCCGGGTGATCCTCTAGCAGGTATCCGTTTCCAACGTGAACTTGAATCTAACGCTTACAAACTTGGCGGCGAAAACTACGATGCGCCAGCACAGAAAATCGGTGACTTCCTGAAAGGCCGTGATCCAAGTCAGCTTGGTGATGTTGAGCCATCTTTCACGCCGGGCATTAAGCTCACAGACTTATCGAAAGCGCTGCCTCCATTTGCGGTAGAAGCGATTCGTGAAGCCATTCCAGCTTTCGATCGTAAGATCAAAGGTTTTGCATCTGAAGATGGCCTACTGACTGGCGTTGAGACTCGTACCTCTTCACCAGTTTGCATTAAGCGCGGTAAAGATTTCCAAAGTGTAAACTTAAAAGGCTTCTACCCTGCGGGTGAAGGTGCAGGTTACGCTGGTGGTATTCTTTCTGCTGGTATCGATGGTATTAAAGTCGCAGAGGCGGTTGCGCGTGACATCGTTGCAGCAATGGAAAATGCATAATTAAATCACTTTTTGATTTGATGAAAGCCAGTCAGTTTTGCTGACTGGCTTTTTTGTATGTGCTGCATAGCTAATTAGGATTAGTGAGCATTTTCTGCGCGACATTTGAGACGTTTCCTCGTCATGTCTCTGGCTTTTGTTGGTGTTTACTTCTGCAGATAAATTTTTCTTACTGGGATAAATATGCAACAAGATTTAGCTTGAGAGCAGTAGATAAATGAATTTTGATAGAGATCAATAGACTACGCCTATGAACAAAATTGCTAATTTCCATTTAGTAAAATCAAGAAAGTAGACGACACTTATCTTAAGGCCGCAATAAAATGCCGCTAAGGAGATAAGAATGCATTCATTAAAAGTAAAAGATTACATGACGTTGCAAGCGGTGACTTTCACTAAAGACATGTCACTCACAGCCGCTTTGAACAAAGTGATGCAGAGCGTGACGCTTGGTGGTCCAGTCATTGATGAAAACGAAAAAGTAGTGGGGTTCTTATCTGAACAAGATTTGTTAGATAAGTTGGTGAAAGCCAGCTACCACTGCCAAGATACACATACTGTGCAAGAGTGTATGCATGAAGATGTGTTGTCCGTCTCGCCAGAAATGTCGGTCATTGAGTTGGCGGATATGATGAAAGTTGGTAAGCCAAAAATGTACCCAGTAGTTGACGACCGAGGAAAACTTGTTGGCATCATCACTCGCCGTGATGTTCTGCGCGCTATTGGGATGACGTTGAACGAATGCTTTAAACATCCAGTTTGATGACGACATCGACATGACTACTTCGAAAGGCGCTGCGGCGTCTTTCTTTTTTCGGAAAAAGGCTGAGGTTGAGCGAAGTGGTTATTTTTTTCTTTTAACAAAATTCGCCTTGACCTTGGAGCTAGCTCCAAGGTTTATCCTTAGTGGTAGATGAACAGTCTCAGCCAATAAGGAAAACAAACTATGTGTACAAAACATCAAGGTTGCCAGTCAGGCAAAATCAAAACTGCTGTGCCACTCAGCGCCCATGACTCTTGCTGCGCGCCAACTAAACCGACTCTAAATATTGATCAAGCGGGTGTTGATACTGTTGAAAGCTCTTGCTGTAGTGGAGGCAGTTGCAGTTCGGACACCGCCGATGAAGAAGGCCCCGCGGAACAGCGAGAATCCTCGATTCGTAGCAGTTGGATCGTTTCCGATATGGACTGCCCGTCTTGCGCGCAAAAGCTTGAAAAAGCCATCATGTCATTGCAAGGCGTTACGAATGCTAAAGTCCTTTTTGCTACAGAAAAGTTAGTTGTCGATTTTGATGACCATTCTCTAAGTTCGATCATCGAACAAACAGCGCGCCAAACTGGTTTCCCGCTTTCTGCGCTGGATAAACCAAAGCAAAAGAAAGAGAACAAAGGCTGGTTCGGTTTTGTTCAAGACAATCTACAGATTTTATCGATCGCAGGTGCTATGGCATTTGCGGGCCTAGTCGCAAGCATCAACCCTCAGCTTAGTAGCTGGATTTTTACTTTAACCTGTTTGCTGGGTTTGTATCCTATTGCCCGTAAGGCCGTCAAACTGGCCCGTGGTGGCACACCATTTGCCATTGAAACACTGATGAGTGTTGCTGCATTAGGTGCGTTGTACTTAGGTGAAACCGCAGAAGCCGCGATGGTGTTATTGCTCTTCCTTATTGGTGAAAAGCTAGAAGCATACGCATCATCACGAGCTCGAAGTGGCGTTCAGGCCTTAATGGATTTGGTGCCAGAAAACACCACGCTGATCATTGATGGTGTACGCAAAGAAGTGCCAGCGTCTCAGCTTCAACCTGGGGATGTCATTGAAGTGGCACCTGGCGGTCGTTTGCCTGCTGATGGTGTATTGATGACGACGTTAGCCAGCTTTGATGAAAGTGCATTGACCGGTGAATCAGTTCCTGTTGAGCATGAAGAGGGCGGGAAAATCATGGCGGGGGCGGTGGTAGTCGATAAAGTAGTGCAGGTGCAAGTGACCTCCCGCCAAGGTGAAAATGCCATTGACCGCATCCTTCATTTGATTGAAGAAGCTGAATCGCGCAAAGCGCCGTTAGAACGATTCCTCGATAAATTCAGTCGCTGGTACACACCACTTATGATGTTGGTGTCTCTTGCCGTCATCGTTACGCCACCATTACTGTTCGCTCAACCTTGGGAAACATGGGTGTACCGTGGTTTAGCATTGCTCTTAATCGCTTGTCCTTGTGCCTTGGTTATTTCAACGCCTGCTGCGATTACGTCGGGTCTGGCTGCTGCGGCACGCCGTGGTGCATTGATCAAAGGTGGGGCAGCGCTTGAGTTGCTTGGCAAAGTGGAGTCGGTCGCGTTTGATAAAACAGGCACGTTGACACAAGGTAAACCGCAAGTAACGGACGTGGTGACTTATGATGTAACAGAAGAAACACTACTGAGTTTAACGGCTTCTATCGAGATGGGGTCAAGTCATCCTTTAGCGGTTTCATTAGTGAAGCGGGCCGAAGAACAAGGCGTTTCGATTCCTGAGGCAAGTGATAAAACTGCTCAAGTCGGCTCTGGTGTAACAGGTTTGGTGAACGGTAAATTAGTGCAAGTTATTGCGCCATCAAAAGCGGACTTCCCTGTTTCTTCGAAAGTTGAACAACGTGTTATTGAACTGGAAGAACAAGGCAAAACCGTGGTGATCGTTCGTCACGATTACGAAGTTATTGGCGTGATCGCGTGGCAAGATACTCTTCGTCAAGATGCTCAACAGGCAATCGCCACGTTGAAAATGTTGGGCGTGAGTTCTGTGATGTTGACTGGGGACAACCCACGCAGTGCGGAAGCGATAGCCCATCAAATTGGTTTGGATTACAAAGCGAGCTTGTTGCCTGCCGATAAAGTGCGTTATGTGGAACAACTTTCTACTGAGCACACGGTTGCGATGGTTGGTGATGGTATTAACGACGCACCTGCGATGAAAGCTTCTAGCATTGGTATCGCGATGGGCGGAGGTACTGACGTCGCATTAGAAACTGCTGATGCGGCACTAACGCACAACCGCTTGGTTGAATTGCCAGCAATGATTGAATTATCACGTGCGACGCTGAACAACATTCGTCAAAACGTGGCGTTGGCGCTTGGCTTAAAAGGTGTGTTCTTAGTCACCAGTTTATTGGGTATCACTGGGCTTTGGGTTGCGGTCTTGGCAGACAGTGGGGCGACTGCGTTAGTGACACTCAATGCGCTACGACTTCTGCGTTTTGAATCTAAACAAGTGCAATAACGCTATTCTCAAAGTTGCTCTATATTTAACCCGAGGCGTTTCTCGTCTCGGGTTTTTATGTTTCCGTGAGAGCTATAAATTTTGTGAATGTAATCTGAGCCATCGGACTTGTTGTTATGCAACGAAATGATAAATTCGCCCGAATAATGTGATCTAAACCGTTTTAATTTGAAATTGTAGATTTATTACATTTTATCAATGTGATTATGATCACTCTATGTTGGTGCAAGGTTCGCTACAGTGCTCCTGTACCCAACAACTTACTAATGAGCTTATTGTTTACAAAATAAGCCACAATAAGGAGCGACATATGTCTCAAGCTGTATTCCATTTAGGTGTTACTGAAGCTGATCTTAATGGTGCAACTCTAGCCATCATTCCAGGTGATCCAGCGCGTGTTCAAAAAATCGCAGAACAAATGGAAAACCCTGTATTCCTAGCAAGTCACCGCGAATACACGCTTTACCGCGCAGAACTAGACGGTAAGCCAGTTGTGGTTTGTTCAACAGGTATCGGTGGTCCATCTACCTCTATCGCAGTAGAAGAGTTAGCACAGCTTGGTGTTCGCACATTCCTACGCGTAGGTACGACTGGTGCAATTCAACCACACGTAAACGTAGGCGATATGATCGTGACAACAGGCTCTGTTCGTCTAGATGGTGCAAGCCTACACTTCGCTCCAATGGAATTCCCAGCAGTTGCGGACTTTGATGTTGCAACTGCGATGAAAGCAGCAGTTGAAGAATCTGGTGCAACAGTTCATATGGGTGTGACTGCTTCAAGTGACACTTTCTACCCAGGTCAAGAGCGTTACGACACATTCACTGGTCGTGTTGTGAAGCGTTTCCAAGGCTCTATGAAAGAGTGGCAAGACATGGGCGTGCTGAACTTCGAAATGGAATCAGCAACGCTACTTACCATGTGTGCAAGCTCTGGCCTGAAAGCAGGTTGTGTGGCGGGTGTAATCATCAACCGTACACAAAAAGAGATTCCAGATCATTCAACACTGAAAGAAACGGAAGCTCGCTCAATTAAAGTTGTAGTAGAAGCAGCACGTAAAATGCTTTAAGCGCTCACTTTAGTTGGCATTTAAACAAACAGAAAAACCCAGAGGCTTGCCTCTGGGTTTTTCTATGTGCCTTGTTCAGGTGCGATTTTCTAGATTCTGAAACGCAAAGTGATTGAAGCTAGGATAGGCACTAAAAACAGGCATTAAAAAAGCAGCTCCAGTGAGCTGCTTTCGTGTTTTTAGAGGGCGACTAAATTTCGTCAGAACCGCCAGCGGCTTCAAACCATTTCGCAAGATGCGTTTTGAGATCTTTCAGCTCTTCAGGGCCGATAAGCGCAAGGCCAAGATCCTCTGCACGAGTAATGTCATTGTGACGAAGAGGGCGGAAGCTCACCAGCATAGCGCGTGCTTGTAGACCGCCTAGCAGGTCACGCAAAGATTCCAGTTTGTACAGCGTATCGTCACCATCATCGCGCATGCCTTTCGTTTTACACTCAATGATGTGCAGCTTGTTATTTACAACCGTTGCTACGTCTAGCTCGTTACGTACTTCACTTTCACCCAGCTTACGATATACCTGAACATTCAAAGAGCGATCTTGAATCGTTGGCATAGTGTCTTGGATTTGCTTCACAGTGCTGTGAACCAGAGTCTCCAACCATTCGCCGTTAGAGAATCGACGTGCGTCTTCGTTCGCGAAGGTCAAAATGCCATTTTCGTAAGTCGCGATCTGTGCTTCGACAAGATCCGACAGCAGCATGTTGAGTTCACGGTAGCCTTGTTGCTTCTCAGACAGCTCCACATCCAGCTTCTGCTCCTTACGGCAGGTTGTCGCAAGGTAGTTGAGTGTCGCCAAGCCTGGACCCAATTCAAGCGCATTTGACGCCCAGCGTTCGCCAAGCTCATACAGTTTTTGATCAAGAAGAGGAGGAAGGTCTACGTGGTGGAACTCGCCGCGCGCACCGAAAATGGTTAGGTAGTCGGAGATAGTAATGTGGTCTTCAACTTGCGTATCTTCTTTGCCATCTGGGTAAAGCCAGCAAAGTTTGTCACTGTTTGGTTCAACCACGAAGATAGGCCAGCGATAAGTACGGAAAACCTCGTAAACCGACAACAATCGATGACGAAGGCCACAGCTTGCGTTCAGTTTGACGTCTTCTCCACGGTCGTGAAGATCTTTCGCGAGCTTTTGAATCGATTGTTTAATCAGGGTTGTATTGACAGCAGACGGAATTTCAAAAAACTCAGAAGTAATCTCTCGCTGCTCTAACACGCTACTCAGTCGGTCAAACATATCTACCTGTGTTTTGTCACCAATGAATACGATATGTGTGCTTAAAGTGCGATTATCCAATAGAGGAGTGACCAATCTCACTGGGTCTTGGTCGATAATACCAACATGAACAGCCATAGATTTTCCTTTTTGTGTGGCCGCTCGAAAAGAGAAGTGCAAGGGATGAGCAGGCCATATTACCCATATGTAGACAAGGCCGAGAAAAAACAAGGGCGACTTCATAAAAAGTCGCCCTTATACAGCTGGTTGCATCAACTGTTGCATAAAAATTTACAATTTAAAGCGATGGACTAATTCATTTTGCTGATGAGCAAGCTGAGTGAGAGATTCACTCGTATGAGTGATGCTCGACATCGCGTGGTAACTTTCATCCGCAATATTGTTGATGTCTTCAATGTTGCGCGCTATATCTGCTGAGGTTTCGCTTTGCTCTGCTGCCGCTTGAGAAATGTGCGTACTCATTTGGCTGATTTCGATAATGAGTGCTTGGATCTCTTCCATTGAACTGTTCGCTTTCGAGGCTTGCTCAACCGACATTTCCATATCACTCATGCAGCTTTGAATCACTTGGTTGGCTGACTGAGAGCTCGATTGCAGATTGCTGATCATCGATTCGATTTCTGTGGTGGATTGTGTGGTTTTCGATGCCAGCACACGTACCTCATCGGCTACCACGGCAAATCCGCGTCCTTGCTCTCCTGCACGTGCCGCTTCAATCGCGGCATTGAGAGCCAACAAGTTGGTTTGCTCAGCAATGTTGCGGATGACATCCAAAATTGAGCCAATTTGACCACTCATCTTTTGCAGTTCAGAAACGGCAGACACAGACTCGTGAAGGCGCGTTTCTAGCTGATTGATGGTCGAAATGTTGCTACTCATGACATTTCGGCCTTCTTCGGATGCAGACTCAACACGTTGAACCATTTCCAAAGAGCCTTGAGCGCTTTGCGCAACTTCTTGAACCGAGTGAGACATCTCGGTCATAGCCGTTGCCACGTTGGCGGTCTGCTCACGTTGTACATTCAGCTTAGATTGCGCTTGAGAAGACGTTCGTTCGTTGGTCGTCGCGGTCGAGGCTAAGTTTTCTGATGCTTCATTTAGCTTCACTAGAATGTCGTGCAAGCTGTCCGCTAACGTGTTGATATGGCCACTAACGCGGCTGAACTCGTTGTTAAAGCGAATATCAATACGTTGCGTCATATCGCCTTTAGTTAGGCTCTCTAGCGCATTGAGAATACGTGTTAATGGCTCACGCACACTTTGCGCGATGTGATAGCCGATAGCCGCCGCAAACAAAACTACAACTACACCAATCACAATCGCTTTCGTCACGCCAGCAGAGTAAATGTCACCGGCATCATCAAGAGATTCGTTTAGTTTGTCTGTTGCTGTCGCTGTGAATTGCTCAAGGATAGCCATCGTAGAATCGACTTTGTTAGCTAAGTTCGCAATGTTGTCGTACAGAGCTGCTCGAGCGTTGAGGTAGTTGTTGTGTTGGTCTAGCACACCACCACGCATACCTACGTCACGGGTAAATTGTTCTACGGATTCGCCAAAAGCTTTTTCTAGCTCAGGAAGTTGAGTGACCAACCCGCGGAACGCGTAGTTCAAGTGCGTTACTGCTTTACGGTTTTTCGTTACCGCTTGCGTAACAAACTCAGGATTGGAGCTGGCCAGCGCATCGGAAGTGATCACTTCGGCATCTTTGAGTTTGATGAAGTAGCTTTTCGCCATAACTTTCACTGAAATACTCGATTGGTCTGCAACGTATTCTTTCAGGCCAACAGAAAGTTCAGTGTTGAGTTTTTGAAAGCGGCGTGATGACTTCTGCACTTCTTCTTGTGCTGAAAACATTGCTTCATAGTTGTCCATCGCTTCGAGTGCTTCGGTAAAGTAGCTTTGCTCTAGCGTCTTCAGTTGAGAAAAAGGTTCGGCAAGAGAAGGGTAGATCTGGCTTGCTGATTCGAGCTGCGCCAAAGTGGATTCAAAACGTTGTTGAGATCTCGCAAACTCCTGACGCATTTCTTCCATGCGCTGTTTATTCTCAGTGGTCAGAAAATCTTTAAAAGACTTGTCGGCAGAAAGCAGTTCCACACTGGTTTGGTTAGATAACGATACAAGGGGCAACGATGATTTAGAGACGGTTTCAAATTTACCGTGAATATCGTGCATTCCCCCCATCATAATGGCAATTGTGACAGCAAACAGGATGATGATCAGCGCAAAGCCCGCATACATCCTTTTAATAACTGAACCTCGCATAAGTGAGCTTCCTCTCCCAAAAATAGACAACATAAATAAGAATTGTCTTAAAAAAGTAACAAAATTCATTGGATTGTATTGAGTTCGTGACACACGTTTTATGACGCATACGACAAAAAAAGCTTCGTTTATTAGCATTAGATTGATAATGTTAAGTGAACACTGTTTTTTATTGAGCTCAGCTTTGGGTTGGAGCATACTAAATGGGTTACACACCTTTATAAAATGGAGTCCCCATGGCGGAAGAAACTATCTTTAGTAAAATTATTCGTAAGGAAATCCCAGCAGACATTCTTTACCAAGATGATTTAGTGACCGCGTTTCGCGATATTAACCCTCGCGCGCCAAGCCACATTCTTATCATCCCGAACAAGTTGATTCCGACAACGAACGATGTGGAAGCAGAAGACGAAGCAATGATGGGACGCCTATTCACTGTGGCGAAGAAGCTTGCGAAAGAAGAAGGCATTGCTGAAGACGGTTACCGTTTGATCCTTAATTGCAACCCTCATGGTGGCCAAGAGGTTTACCATATCCACATGCACCTACTAGGCGGTCGTCCTTTAGGTCCAATGGTATTGAGCTAAGCTAATTTGAAAAGGGTGGTGCCTATGCCACCCTATTTATATTCTTTTCTGAGCACACATTTGCGGAGATAAATGTGAAATTAGGTGTGAAGCTGTTTGGACTGATTAGCTGGGTCTTGATGGCGTCTGGCTGCGCTAATTTGTCTGCGGGCAATTTGTTTAGCCACTACAGCGACCAGAATCAAGAAGTTTATCAGGCAGTTGTTGCTGGCAATTATGCCAACGCTGAGCAACTCCAATCGAGCGACGTCGGTGGCGAGATCCTTGGCAATTTCGAAAAGGGTCGTATTTCATTCCTTGCGAAAGATTATCCAACCAGCCTCAAAGCTCTCGAAGAGAGCGACCGCGCGGTACGTGTTCAACAAGACCGAGCAACCATTTCTGTTTCTGAAACAGCGACGAGCGTAGGTTCACTTGCTGTAAACGACAATCTTAACGAATACCAACCTGCAGACTACGAACTCGGCTTTTTGCATTTATACCTTGGTCTGAACTATCTACAAAAAAATGATTTAGAAGGCGCACTCGTCGAAGTTCGTCGTGCCAACCAAGTTCAGGAAGCGGCGAGAAAAGCGCGTGAAAAAGAGCTGAAGTCGGCAGAAAAAGATCTAAAAAACCAAGGTATGTCAGCCAACTTAGGCAGCGTGCTCGCGAGTTATCCAGACGCAGGGAAAAAACTCAGCGCGGTGCAAAACGGTTATCTCTTCTATCTTTCTGGTTTGTTGTACGAAGCGTCACGCGATCTTAACAGCGCTTATGTGGATTACCGTCGCGCTTTGGCTGTGATGCCAGATAACAAACAAGTTATTGAAAGCACGATGTACGCCGCGAAAAAACTCGGTATGCGTGAAGACTTACGTCTGCTTGAAAAACGCTATGGCAAGGCACCGACAGGGTTAAATAAGTCACAAGGACGCGTCATTGTGATTGACGAGCAAGGTGTGGTTGAGGCTTTGCAAGGTTGGCGTATTGATTTACCTATTTTTGACAGTCGCGGCAATGGCGCAATCTACTCATTGGCACTACCTTATTATCCGAAACGTGGGGCACCACGCTTTAGTGATGTGGCTTTGAATGGAAAAACGCTGCCTTCTAGTACGTTGGCTGACGTTAATGCCATGGCTCAGAATGATTTGAATGAACGCTTAACGACAATAGTGATTCGCCAAGCCATTCGCGTTTGGGCGAAAGACCGAATCAGAAAAGAAGCAGCGAAAAAAGGCGATGACGTCGGCAATATTCTTTTCAACGTTTGGAATACGTTAACAGAACAACCAGATACTCGAAGCTGGCAAACGCTGCCAGCGCAAGTGAAGACGGCCTCACAAATTGTGAAGCCGGGTACACAGCAGCTAAATTTAGGCGATCAAGTCTATCAATTTGACGTACCAGCGCAGCAAACCACACTGGTGTGGGTTTCTCGTCAGGGAGCGCATTCGACGGTATGGCATAAACAATTAGGGAGATTGTAATGAGAGCATGGCTTATTGGCTTAGCAGTCATTATCGGTTTGGCAGGTTGTGCGGACAACACTGCTGGGATCCGAGTTGATGGCCAAACACAAAACGTATTTTTTAACGATAACGTATTGGGCAGCCGACTGTTGGTTGACAACATCACCACGACTTACGTCGATGATCGACCACGTGGTGTGGTGCAGTTAAGCAGCAACTACAAAGGTGACCAGCACATTCTTTATCGCTTCTACTGGTACGACAACAATGGTTTGGAAGTGAACACCAAACCGGGGCCTTGGCGCAAAATGATCGTGCGTGGATTTGAATCTGTGACGCTTTCGGAAGTCACGGTCAATCCAAATGGTACACATTTCCGTGTTCAAATTAGAGAAGCACAAGACGATTAATCTTAACGGCTTTGCCGTAGCTGCCGCGCCAACATGCGCTGGTATTGATATAACTAAGGAACTCTCATGAAAAAAAGTATTATTGCTCTTTTAGGTCTAGCCGTTATTTTGGGTGGTTGTTCTAATAAAGTCTCTTACGGTGATTCACAAGCGATTGAAACGACAACCATCGATTTCGGTTCGACGGACCTACAAAAAATTGCTGGCGAGATGGTAGACAGCATGATGATGTCAGGTTCAGTAGCAGCAATTACTCGTGACCAACGTCCAATCGTGTTTGTTGAGCGAATCAAGAACAAAACCAGTGAGCACATCGACACTGAATCGATCACTGATACCATCTCAACTAAAATGCTGAACTCAGGCAAATTCCGCTTTGTTGATATGGACCGCGTAGAATCGGTTCGTGAGCAACTTAACTTCCAAAATACGGACGAGCTTGTTAACCAAAGTACAGCAATTCAGTTTGGTAAAATGGTCGGTGCGCAATACATGCTTTACGGTAACCTTTCTAGCATCGTGAAAAATGCAGGTAGCGATAAAGATGTATACTACAAAATGACAATGCGTTTGATGGATTTGGAAACAGGCCTAATCGAATGGGCTGATGAAACAGAAATCCGCAAAGAGCAATCTAAGAGCCTATTTGGCCTTTAATTGACCATAATGGAGAAGTCATCAATGGCGTGGTTTTCTTGGCAACAAGCAAAACAGTTAGATCCGAGCTTAAATGCGTTAGATGGCTTCTTTTCAGAACCACCGGTGAAGGTGCAAACCGTCACCGGCGGGCTCACCAACCGCTGTTGGCGGTTGGAATCTTCTCAAGGCCTTGCTTATGTCTGGCGACCGACCAGCAACGTATGCAAGGCTTTTTCTATCTCTCGTCATAACGAGTATCAAGTTCTTCATGCTATCGAGCCGCTAAATCTCGGGCCAAAGCCGATCTTCGTTCATGAGCAAGGGTTGTTAGTGGAGTGGATCGATGGGATCACGCTGACAAAAGATGGCATCGAGTTGGAAGAGCTCTTACCCATCGCGGCGACCATTCATCAATACCATTCGAGCTCCATACCTGTTGTGCCATTTTCTTACATCTCGCGAATTGATCATTATTGGTTGGAGTTAGAAGGAAAGTACGTCGGCTCGGAATTTGAAACCCTATACAAACACTGGCGTTCTGAACCTAGTGTTGAGCAAATTCCGTTAGCGCTGTGTCACTTTGATTTGGGGTGTTACAACCTAGTTCGGGGAGAGCAGGGCGTGAAAGTCATTGATTGGGAATACGCAAGCCTTGCAGACCCAAGATTGGATTTAACGCTCATTTTGCAAATTACCGATTCGCCAATAGAAGAGTCGGTTGAACGCTATTGCCAGATTCGAAATATTGAAAATACCTCAGTTTGGCTTGAAGGAGTAAAAGCGTGGCAACCCCGCACTTTAGTGATGGCAATGCTTTGGTACTTGCTTGCTTATAAATTATGGGGAGATGAACAATACTTAAACAGTGCGCAAGAGTTTAAAGACTTATTGTGTTTAGAAGATCACTGTTTTGAGAACTCGTGACGTTTTCCCCTTTATCAGTAAGGAAATAGTGGTAGTTTTAAAAAAAGTACCAGATTTTACAGGGAGAGGTACACATGATTATTTACTTGCACGGCTTTGATAGTACAAGCCCAGGTAACCACGAAAAAGTTCTTCAACTACAGTTCATCGATGACGATGTCCGTTTCATTAATTACAGCACGCTTCATCCTAAACATGACATGCAGCACCTGCTAAAAGAAGTGTCGAAGGTTATCGATCAGTCTGATGATCCTAATCCACTTATCTGTGGGGTTGGCCTTGGTGGGTATTGGTCTGAGCGTATTGGTTTCTTGTGTGGTATTAAGCAAGTGATGTTCAATCCGAACTTACATCCAGAAAACACCATGGCTGGTCGCATCGATCGACCAGAAGAATACGAAGATATTGCAACGAAGTGTGTAGATCAGTTCAGAGCTAAAAACCAAGGGCGCTGTTTAGTGATTTTGTCGAAAGAAGATGAAATTCATGACAATACAAAAACGGCTTCTGAGTTAGAAAAGCACTACGACATCATCTGGGATGAATCGCAGTCACATAAGTTCAAGAAAATCTCTCAGCATCTTCAAGCGATGAAAGAGTTCAAAAATACCTAGTACGCAAAACTCATTGTTTACGATTTAAACAGCACTGCTTGCAGTGCTGTTTTTCTATCTGTCCCATTTCGCTGGATTACTCCAGCTCACATTTTCAGCCGTTTAAAGGCAAGAATATTGTGTTCTTTCTATGGTTTTCTTACTGATGAACTATGTGGCACGAATACCTTGTTGTAGAGTAGTCGAAAAGTAGTCAATCCGCATCCAGAGTAAGGATTTTGGTTGCCTTCAAAGGATGGCTCTATATAATGAACCAGACTAAAATAATTTGATAAATATCAAAAAAAATTGAGAGCGAGTGAGAAACTTGCCCACTTTTGTCTGGAATCGTATGTTTCAGGCGATGTAAATGATGCCCAATGAACAAACAGTAATAACAACGAAAAACATAGGCATCCGTTTTAATCCAAACAAGCTGAGACACCTCTAAGAACCAAGAATTCATCGGTTGGATGTTTTACTGCAGATTTGCTGTGAGTGAGACATCGGGCTGAACCCCATATATTCATTTTTGTAGAGGAAAATCATTGTGACACGCATTATCGTTGTAGGCGGCGGTGCTGGTGGCCTTGAGTTGGCGACTAAGCTTGGCCGTACTCTTGGTCGTAAGAACCGTGCGCAAATTACGCTAGTAGACCGTAAAGCGAGCCACTTGTGGAAACCACTGTTGCACGAAGTTGCAACGGGTTCTTTGGACGAAGGTGTTGACGCTTTGAGCTACCGTGCTCATGCGAAAAACCATAGCTTCGATTTCCAAATGGGTAGCCTTCAAGACATCGACCGTGAACGTAAAGTGATCATTTTAAGTGAGCTGAAAGACGAGCACGGTGAACTTCTTATGCCAAGCCGCGAGCTAGAATACGATCTTCTAGTGATGGCGATTGGTTCAACATCGAACGATTTCAACACTCCAGGCGTTCGCGAAAACTGTATTTTCCTAGATAGCCCAGAACAAGCGCACCGTTTCCGTACAGAAATGAACAATGAGTTCCTAAAGCTGCATGCGAAAAACGGTAACGGCACAGTGGATATCGCGATCGTTGGTGCTGGTGCAACGGGCGTTGAGCTATCGGCTGAGCTGCACAATGCCGTGAAAGAACTTCGCACTTACGGATTTGGTGATCTAGATTCAAGCAAGCTGAATGTTAACCTGATTGAAGCGGGCGAGCGCATTCTTCCTGCATTGCCACCACGTATTTCGTCTGCGGCGCATCAAGAGCTTGTTAAGCTGGGTGTAAACGTTCGTACAGCAACGATGGTGACTAAGGCGGAGAAAGACGGCCTAACTACCAAAGATGGCGAAAAGATTCCTGCGCAAATCATGGTTTGGGCTGCGGGTATCAAAGCACCTGATTTCATCAAAGACATTGCAGGTCTAGAAACAAACCGTATTAACCAATTGGTTGTGAAAGGAACACTGCAAACAACGCGTGATGACGATATTTTTGTTATCGGCGACTTGGCGCAATGCACACAACCAGACGGCTCATTTGTGCCACCTCGTGCGCAAGCTGCGCACCAAATGGCTAGCCAAGCGTTCAGCAACATTGTGGCGAAGCTAAATGGTCGTGAGTTGAAAAACTATGTGTACAAAGACCATGGTTCTTTAGTGTCTCTAAGCCGCTTCTCTACAGTAGGTAGCTTGATGGGTAACTTAACCAAAGGGTCGATGATGGTTGAAGGCCGTATTGCACGTGTTGTTTATATCTCACTATACCGCATGCACTTGATGGCACTTCACGGCGTGTTCAAAACAGGCTTGATGATGCTGGTTGGCCGCATTAACCGTGTATTGCGTCCAAACCTTAAGCTTCACTAATATCGGCGATTCAGCCAGTTTCAGTGTTGAAACCATAGAATAGAAAAAGCCACCGCAAGTCGGTGGTTTTCTATTTCTGTTTTGTCCCGTCCCAAATAAGGCTTACACCTTCCAACGCTTACCGCTGTCTTACAGCAAATCTGTTGGCAGAAGTGAATACACGACGCCATCTTTTGGTTTGCCATGGAAAATAAATCGATTTCTGGCGATGGCTTCTTTTTTTGCTCCAACGGATTCGATCAAAGCTTGGCTGGCGTTGTTATCAGGATCACAAACGATTTCAATACGAGTTAAGCTCAGTTTCGCAAAACAAAATTCTGCCAACGCTTTAATCGCCTCTTGAGCGTAGCCTTGTCTTTGGTAACGGTCTGCTACCCAATAACCAATACTCGCCATATTAAACGTATGGTAAAGCTCATTCACGGCTGCCATTCCTAGCAAGGTATTGCTATCTCTATCATAAATACCGAAACCAAATGCTTCCGTTTTGACCCAATTTAAACGTGTTGCTAGTAGAAAGTCTTGGGCATCTTTTAGCGAGACTTCTGCGTCACACCAATCAAGCCAAGTATGCAAAGATGGGGATTGGGAGAGCAATCGTTGTAGCGAGTGAGCGTCATCTGCTGGGATAAGACGAAGGGCTAGGCGAGGGGTGATGATTTCAAAATCTGGGCTCATGAACAAATACGACTTCCATTGCTGATTTTAGAGATATGACCTTTCGTTCCTTAGGTCGTTGTAGTTGTTGGCTTGGGTTTACTTCGCTTAAAGGCTAAGGCTTCAAACCGAGTGACTACTGGCATGGTTGTGATTAAATGAGTTTAGGTGATATGAAGTGGCAGATAAAACAAAGCGCAGCGATTGCTGCGCTTTGTAGAACTGTCGAAGTTTAGTTAACTCGACGCACTTGGATGATCATTCCCATTAGAGGGTTGTCTAAGTAGTGCGTTTCGCTGCTTTTCATGCGGCGTTTTTGATCCAATCGGTAGCTCTTTAAGAAGGTTTCTTCAGTCACCGTTGGTGAGATTTCTGCGAGGTTACCCACTTGAACGTTGCCGTCAACATCACCGAGTTCATCATTCAACTGGTCAGTTGATTTAGACTCAAAGCGAACTTCACGGACGCTTGGTTCACGCAAATCCAGCGTGGTTTCTGCAAACAAGTAATGCTGCACGTAAATTTGGAATTTGCCATCTAACTCATACAGTGGGCCGTTGATGGTTTCTTCGTTATAGCCATCGCTAGAGTAGCTGTTATTGCCATTAATCGGGCTACCATCTGCATTGTAAGAGCCAGAGAAATCACGACCACCTACAATTCGAAAGATTGGCGCGCTTGCTTTACCTCGATCACCTTGACGCCATGCTACGTGTTTTAGCACTTTAAATCCGGCATGATTGTTCAGCGCCGCTTCTTGTGCGTTTAAGCGGAAAGAAGAGCGAGGTAACAGAGTTACGCCTTTAGAGCGGCGGTAGGCTTCGCTGTCCAAACTGCCGACATTTTCCATGTCGATTTTAGGCAGTTGGTTTGGCCAAGATTCAGTAGTGCTTTCAGCGTCGACTGCTCGCTTGAAAATAATTACTTCAATATCAAATTGACGCGCAGCCCAAGAAGGCATTGAGACACATAGAAGCAATAACGGGATCAATATTCTCATTCGACTATTAGCTCGTTGGTAATAAATTCTGTTTAAAATCATTCAGTAAGTCTTGTACAAACTGAATGCGTTTACGTCGGTCCGCCAATGGTACGCTAAACTTGAACTTAGTTGGACCTTCCATTGCAAATTTTTGCGGCTGTGATTGCAGGAGTTTAACTAAATACGCTGGATTTATGTCAGCATCAGGGTAAAACTCGATAAATCCACCTTTATCATGGGCTTCTATCTTCTTCGCTTTAATACTACCTGCGGCAAATTTCAATTCTGAGACAGCCAGTAAGTTCTTCGCGGCATCAGGAAGTAAGCCAAAGCGGTCGATCAGCTCAACTTTTAATTCGGATAGCTCATCGCTGTCGCTCACACTCGCAATTCGTTTGTACATCGACAGACGCGTATTGACGTCTGGAATGTAATCATCAGGCAGTAGCGCAGGGATTCTCAGTTCCACTTCTGTTTGTTCGCGAAGCAGATCATCCAATGATGGCTCTTTACCTTCTTTCAACGCTTCAACCGCTTGTTCAAGCATTTCCATATACAGTGTAAAACCAACCGATTGAATTTGACCACTTTGTTCGTCACCAAGCAGTTCACCAGCGCCACGAATTTCCAAATCGTGCGTTGCCAGAGTAAAGCCCGCGCCTAAGTCTTCCAGTGAAGCAATGGCATCGAGACGTTTAATGGCATCTTTGGTCATTGCTTTTGGATGTGGCGTTAACAAATAAGCATAGGCTTGATGGTGAGAGCGACCAACACGGCCACGCAATTGATGCAGTTGCGCCAAGCCAAGGTTGTCAGCACGATCCATAATGATTGTGTTGGCCGTCGGAACGTCGATACCCGTTTCAATGATGGTGGTACACACCAACACATTAAAGCGCTGGTGGTAGAAATCATTCATGATACGTTCTAGTTCGCGTTCACGCATTTGACCGTGTGCCACGGTAATACGGGCTTCTGGAATGAGTTTTTGTAAGTCTTCTGCCGTTTTTTCGATGGTTTCGACCTGATTGTGCAGGAAGTAAACCTGACCACCACGCATGATTTCACGCAGTACGGCTTCTCGAACCACAGACTCTTCACGTTCGCGAACAAATGTCTTAATAGCTAAACGACGTGCTGGTGGTGTGGCGATGATCGACAAATCACGCATACCACTCATTGCCATGTTCAGCGTACGAGGAATCGGCGTTGCCGTTAGGGTGAGAATGTCCACATCGGCGCGCATCGCTTTGACTTTCTCTTTTTGACGAACACCGAAGCGATGCTCTTCGTCGACAATCAGCAAACCCAAATCTTTAAATTTGATGTCGCTGGAGAGCAATTTGTGCGTACCGACGACGATATCAACTTTGCCATCCGCCACATCTTGCAAAATCACTTTTTGCTCTTTGGCTGATTTAAAGCGAGAAAGCACCTCGACTCGGATTGGCAAGTTCGCGAAGCGGTCACGGAAGTTTTCAAAATGCTGCTGAGCAAGCAGGGTTGTTGGCACGAGTACGGCAACTTGTTTGCTGTTGTCCGTAGCAACAAAGGCCGCACGCATGGCGACTTCTGTTTTACCAAAGCCAACGTCACCACACACCAAGCGATCCATGGCTTTTGCTTGGCACATATCGGAAAGCACCGCGTTGATTGCCATGGCTTGATCATCGGTTTCTTCAAACGGGAATGTTGCCTTGAAGGTCGCGTATTGGCCACGATCCAAGGCAAATTTAAAGCCCGGTTTTAGCTCACGCTTCGCGTATACATCAAGTAGTTCTGCTGCAACATCGCGTACTTTCTCAGCTGCTTTTCGACGTGCTTTCGACCACGCTTCACCGCCAAGTTTGTGCAGAGGAGCCGTTTCTTCAGCGCCGCCAGAGTAACGGCTGATCAAGTTTAGCGAGGAAACGGGAACATAAAGTTTGGCGTCGTTTTGATATTCAAGCGTCACATACTCGGTTTTCATTCCCCCCGCTTCAAGGGTTTGCAGACCGATGTAGCGGCCGATGCCGTGGTCAATATGAACAACAGGTTGGCCTGGTTTCAGTTCGGCAAGGTGGCGAATAACAGTGTCACTGTTGACGGCTTTTTTGTCTTTGCGACGGCGTTGAATTACGCGATCGCCAAGCAAGTCACTTTCGCATATCAGCGCGAAATTCAGCTCGTCATGAATAAACCCGTGTTCTGCTGAACCAAGAATCAACGTGAAACGGTGGTCTGACTCCAAAGCGTGATACAGCGATTCTTGCACCACTGGGCGAACTTTGATGCCTTGCAGAAGCTCAGTCAGGGCTTCGCGTCGACCTTCCGATTCCACGGAAAAGATGATTTTGCCCGTAAATTGTTCGCTGAATTGGCGCAGACGAGACAATGGCTCTTTGTTTTGCTGTTGAACGCCAAGTTCTGCCAGTGTTTGTACCGCTAAGTTTTGGCGGCCCGCACGTTTCACTACTTTCTCTAGGCTGAGCTGTGCCTGAGGAAGTTGTTTGAAGTGTGCAAACAATTCGTCTTTCTTGAGCCACAAATCATGTGGGGCAAGAAGTGGACGTAGAGGATCAATTTTCTTTTGATCGTAGCGATACTCGACGTCATTTAAGAATGTGTCGACGGCTGCTTCAATGTTGCCGTATGTGATCAGCTGCGAATCTTCAGGTAAGTAGTCGAACAGGGTTTCGGTATGGTCGAAGAACAGTGGTTGCCAGTATTCAATGCCTGCCGGCCACGTTCCTTTGGTGACTTGCATGTAGATGGATTCTGGCTCGCGTCTCGCCTCAAACTGGGTGCGCCAACGAGTACGGAAATCTTCAATCGCTTCTTTCGTCGTTGGGAATTCATGCGCAGGCAGCAATTGTATTTGCTGAATATCTTCGATAGAACGCTGATTTTCTGGATCGAAAGTGCGAATGGTGTCGATTTCATCATCGAAAAAGTCAATACGGTAAGGATCAGCACTGCCCATCGGGAATAAGTCGAGAATCGAACCTCGGCTCGCGTATTCACCCGGCCCAAACACTTGGTCTACATGACGGTAACCCGAGTTCTCTAGTTGCACTCTCAGGTTTTCTAGCGAGAAATTATCGCCTGTTTTGACCATTAGTGTGTGCTGTAACAAAAATTCTCGCGGAGATTGGCGCTGAAGAACAGTGCTGACTGGCACGATAGTGACGCCGCCACGTTGATTTGGCAGTTGGTATAGGCGAGCAATACGGTCAGAAATGATCTCTTGGTGTGGAGAAAAATTGTCGTATGGCAACGTTTCCCAATCAGGGAAAAGGCTTACCGGTTGGTCGGTAAACTGTTCGATTTCTGCTTGCAGTTTCAACGCGATCTGCGGATCTGGCACAACCAGTAGTGAGTGACTTGAATGCTGCTTGGCCAGTTCGGCAATGGCGAGTGGCAGCGCTGCACCGGGTAAGTTGCCAAGTTGTTTTTTGTCGCCACGCTCTGTTGGATTGGTGACGGAAAGTATCGTTGCTTTGGTCATAGGAGTTATTTTTTATCTCGCTCCAGTGAGCGCTGACGTAAAAGTTTTTGCTGTTGATATAAAGCGGCTTTAATGAGCAAATCTTGGTCTGCTTCTCTGAGCATTTTATATCTAAGAGTGACGACGAACCCTTGCTCAGAGGCGACACACTCTACGACTTGAGCGTAGCAGTAAATTGCCGCAGCAGGATGGTCAAGAAAGAGTTTTACTCGGACAAATTGGTCCGTTTCAATTGGGCTTGATGAGCGGTAACTCAACTGACTTGCACCAAATTGAGTGGTCTGGAAGCGAACCGAAATATCATCTTGTTGAGACAACATGAAGCTCAGCAGTAAGTTGAGCTTTGAGTTTTGCGTGTCGAGCAAACTAATAACGTGTTTAAGCTCTTTATTTTGCAGCTCTAGGCGTGCGTTATCTGCCAATGTATCTAAGTGGCTGAACTCGCTCGCGACAATAAAAGGCGCAGGAATTTCTGACACAAACGTTTGTTCGCCTGGCAAAGCAAAATCGGTCCCCAAGGCTTCCACGTTAATGGTGAGGTTATGGTGAACGGTGAAGTATTCTTGCTCTGTCATAAATCGGTCCTTTGTTGCCAGCGAGCACTCTCATTTCACTACTAATAAGAGGGATAGGGCACTGATTATCGCTAACTGAATGAAGTTATCAAGTTTACCACTACTGCGTTTGAACTTTTTGCCCTAAATGCAGACTTATTGCATGTCGTTGACAAATTTAGCGATTATCTTGTCTTCTTCATGAGAAGAGTAAGGTAAGATAACTCTTATTATTTAGAACTAGGGTCAATCGCCCTTATTAGAAAACCAGTTGGTTTGTCCTGTATGTATCATCCTATCTCTTTGTTTATTGGCTTGAGATATCTTCGGGGACGCTCCGGAGATAGGTTTAGCCGATTTGTTTCTTATATGTCGACGGCGGGCATCACGATCGGTGTGATGGCATTGGTCACTGTGCTTTCGGTTATGAACGGATTCGAAGCACAACTGAAAGAGCGCATTCTGGGTGTTCTTCCTCACGCGGTGATTTCTCAACATGATGGTCGCACTCCACTGACGGAGTCTGCGCCGCAATTCATTCAAGCGATGTCGGATGTTGCTGAGCCAGAACCTGTTGTTCGCGGAGAGGCGGTAATTCAAAGCTCGGCGCAACTGACGGCAGGTTATTTGATTGGGATTGAGCCTAAGAAAGGCGACCCGATTGCCAACCATTTGATTGCGGGTCGTTTGTCTTCTCTTCAAGCGGGAGAGTACAAAGTGTTTCTTGGCCACAGTTTAGCGCGCTCTCTTAAGGTTTCTATTGGCGACAAAGTTCGTTTAATGGTGACAAACGCCACGCAGTTTACCCCTCTTGGTCGAATCCCTAGTCAGCGCAACTTCACAGTGGCTGGTATTTTTAATACCGGTTCGGATGTCGATGGTCAGCTTATGATCGTCAATATGGCGGATGCAGCTAAGTTAATGCGCCTGCCCAAAGATACCGTATCTGGCTGGCGAGTGTTTTTCTCTGACCCATTTATGGTGACGGATTTCGCTGATAAACCGATGCCTGAAGGGTGGCAGTGGAGTGATTGGCGTGTACAACGTGGTGAGCTTTTCCAAGCTGTGAAAATGGAAAAGAACATGATGGGCTTAATGCTGGGGCTCATTGTTGGCGTTGCAGCGTTTAACATCATTTCTGCTTTGATCATGGTGGTGATGGAAAAACAATCTGAAGTCGCGATTTTGAAAACGCAGGGTATGACGCAATCGCAAGTCATGACGATTTTCATGGTGCAAGGCGCAAGTAGTGGTGTGATTGGGGCTATTGTCGGCGGAGCGGTTGGCGTGGCGTTGTCACTCAACCTCAACGCCATTTTGGAATCGGCTGGCGTGGCTCTGTTCAGCTTTGGCGGGCATTTGCCAATTGTGATTGATTCTTTCCAAATTCTATTAGTGGTAGTGCTAGCGATTGCTCTGAGTCTGGCTGCTACTGTTTATCCTTCTTACCGAGCATCTTCTGTTAAACCTGCTGAGGCACTTCGCTATGAATAAGCTATTAGAATGTCGTGATATTCGTAAAGTATACCGAGAAGGTTCGTTGGATACGGAAGTGTTGAAAGGCGTGAGCTTTGATATCGATAAAGGTGAGCTCGTTTCTATTGTGGGCTCATCGGGCTCAGGTAAGAGTACGCTACTTCATATCCTTGGCGCATTGGACGACGCAACGCAAGGTGAAGTCGATTTTTTAGGGCAGAACCTATCAGCGTTAAGCTCCAATAAACAGGCTGCTCTTCGCAACAAACATCTTGGTTTTGTGTATCAATTTCACCACTTACTTGCTGATTTTACGGCGCTCGAAAATGTCGCAATGCCACTGCTGATTGGCGGTATTAAAGTGACAGAAGCTAAACAGGCGGCAAAAGCGCTGCTTGAGAAAGTGGGCTTGAGCCATCGTATGGATCACCGCCCATCAGAGCTGTCTGGTGGTGAACGCCAGCGCGTGGCCATTGCTCGTGCTCTTGTGAACAAGCCTGACTTAGTTTTGGCTGACGAACCAACTGGTAATCTGGATCATAATACGGCTTTGGCGATTTACGATTTGATGCGTGAACTAAACAAAGAGTCGAACATCGCCTTTTTGGTGGTGACGCATGACAACGAACTCGCAGCAAAAATGGACCGTCAGATGCACATGCAAGATGGCCTTCTGGTGGATCGTTTGATGACCAAATCTGCATCGGTGGAGGGCTAGTTTTGTTCTCTTCTTTAGCATTGATGATTGGTGGACGCTTTAGCCGTGCGAAAAAGCGCAACAAAATGGTGTCGTTCATTTCTCTTTCTTCAACCATTGGTATTGCAGTAGGCGTGGCGGTGATCATCATTGGCCTTTCGGCGATGAATGGTTTTGAGCGTGAGCTTCAGTCGCGTGTGTTGTCCGTGATTCCTCATGGTGAGTTAGAAGGGGTTAACGGGCCACTGCAGAACTACACCAAGACGATGAACCAAGCGCTGCAACATGAGCATGTCGTTGCTGCCGCACCGTACGTCCGCCTTACAGGTTTAGCCGAAAAAGGCAGTAAACTAAAGGCGATTGAAGTGCGTGGTGTGGATCCTGCGTATGAGCAAGCGGTGTCGAGCATGTCTGACTTTATTGATCCAGAGGCATGGCAAAACTTTTACTCAGGCCAACAACAAGTGATTTTAGGTCGAGGGGTTGCAAATGAGTTGAAGGTGCAAGTCGGTGACTACGTCACGTTGATGATTCCTCAAACGGGTGGCACGAATAAAGTTCAAGCGCCAAAACGTGTGCGAGTCAAAGTGGCGGGCTTTTTGACGTTGAACGGCCAAATTGATCATTCATTGGCTTTAGTTCCGCTGGCGGATGCGCAGCAATACGCTCGTTTAGGAGACGGCGTAACTGGAATTTCTCTAAAAACCGATGATGTTCTTGATGCGCCTTCGATCGTTCGAGAAGTCGGCAACCTTGTGAATGTTTACGTATATTTGAAGAGTTGGCAGCAGCAGTTTGGCTTTCTCTACCGTGACATTCAGTTGGTACGCACGATCATGTATTTGGTCATGGTATTAGTGATTGGTGTGGCGTGTTTCAATATTGTCTCGACATTGATGATGGCAGTGAAAGATCGCGCAGCAGAGATCGCGATTTTGCGTACGATGGGGGCAAAAGATGGTCTGATTAAACGTATTTTCGTTTGGCAGGGCGTCTTTTCTGGAGTGTTTGGTAGCCTTGTCGGTAGCCTTGTTGGTGTGTTGGTTGCGTTGAATTTAACTCCAATCATTAAGGGGCTTGAAGGCTTAATAGGACACCAGTTTTTATCGGGTGATATCTACTTTGTGGACTTTCTTCCATCGCAGTTGCATTGGCCTGACGTTGCATTGGTGTCGACCACCGCTATCGTATTAAGCCTATTGGCCACTTGGTACCCAGCTTCTCGCGCAGCGAAACTGAACCCTGCCGCGGTTTTGAGTGCTAAGTAACTAAGGAAAGCAAGCTAGCCTCGTAGACATCGTTGTTGGCTAAGATTTCTTTTACCAAGTACACTAAATACAAAAAAGGACCTTTCATGGTCCTTTTTTGTACTCATTAGCATCTTTTCATTCTTTGCTTACATTTCGTTTCAGCTTTATTGTCGTTTGAACCTCAAGCCATGTCGCAACGAATGATTTTAGCGTCTTATTCGCTTATCTTACTTTTCGTTTTTGCCAACTGCGAACGACAGAGTAGCGCCACAATCCGCGAATACCGAAATAACCAATAATCGCAGAACCCACACCGCAAATTGCGCACCCCAATAGGAATGGAGGCCCAATCGTGCTCATCTGTTGCATGATAAAGTCCCAAGATAGCTCAAAATGGAATGGCTGAGGTGGAACATGCATGACCCATGCACCGAGCTTGTAAGCAAAGTAAAACAAGACTGGCATGGTAATAGGGTTGCTGACCCAAACGAGAGCGACTGACAGAGGTAAATTTACGCCCATTAAAATGGCTAAACCTGCAGACATGATCATCTGGCTCGGAAGCGGGACAAACGCCATAAATAGGCCAACGGCAAAAGCACCTGACGCAGAGCGACGGTTTAAGCACCAAAGGTTCGGGTTGTATAACACATTGCCGAAG
Source organism: Vibrio sp. RC2502 (assembly GCF_054850435.1). Lineage (NCBI taxonomy): Bacteria > Pseudomonadati > Pseudomonadota > Gammaproteobacteria > Vibrionales > Vibrionaceae > Vibrio > Vibrio sp. RC2502. The sequence continues at coordinate 2,279,032 of NZ_CM141453.1, read as the reverse complement.
ACCTTCAATGCTTTTTGGCGTTTGATCACTTCGTGATCAGGCATGAAGCGTTTTATCAGCTTTCTAGGCATAGGACGACATGACTCTCTTAGAAAAAAGTTGGACCTTGGCGTTATTTGTCGCGAGCGTAATTTCGTCTGCATGGTGGCCGACGATGCCGGATTGGCGTTGGTTGCTGCTGGGAATAATTACCACTGGCTCAATAATTAAATTACGTCGAGGCTTAATTAGCATAGGCGTAATTGTGGGCTTTATGGTTGTCATCGTCCACGGCAATATTATGGAGTATCAGAGACAAGCCCTTTTTCAAGCAGGTGAGAATAGTACCATAATTGGTAGAGTTGACAGCTCTTTTACGCAAATAAGTCACGGATATGAAGGTGTCGTAGCGATAAAACAAGTGAATACTCACACTCTGTTACCTTTTCTTAAACCTAAAGTCCGCCTTATAACGCCATTCCCACTAGCTGTTAACAGTGAGTTTACGACTAACGTTTTGATTAAGCCCATTATCGGCCTCAGAAATGAAGCGGGGTTCGACGCAGAAAAACAGTCAATGGGAAGTGGTGTTGTTGCAAGAGCGGTCGTAACTAAAGATTCATACTGGGTCATTCGTACTTCTTCGTCTTGGCGCGAGTCGATTATTCAAACTGTTGAGCGTGATATTTCTCGCCTTGAGCACTTTGCTCTAATCAAAGCACTGGCTTTTGCTGATCGCACTGGGCTTACCAAAGAGGATTGGCAGTCTCTGCGTGACAGCGGATTACTGCATCTTGTATCGATTTCTGGTTTACACATTGGGATGGCATTGACGTTTGGGCTCGCCCTTGGTGGGCTTATTCGGCTTGTTATGCCGCGATATTGGTTTCTGCCATCAGTGAGTGGGTTGGCGTTTGCCATTGTTTACGCTTGGCTTGCTGATTTTTCTTTGCCGACGACCCGAGCCGTTTCTGTTTGTATCATCTATATTGCTTTGAAGTATTGGCTTGTTCATTGGAGTCCATGGCGCGTACTGTTATTGGCTGTGGCGTTGCAACTTTTCTTCCAACCTTTTGCTTCTTTTAGTTTGAGTTTTTGGCTGTCTTATTTATCCGTTGGTGCCGTTTTGTTTGCGGTTAACACAGTGCAAGACTCGAAGGAAGGTCGTTTGGGAAAGTTGCGGATACTTCTGTTGACTCAACTGATACTGAGCTTATTGATTGTCCCGATCAGTGGCTATTTTTTCTCTGGATTTAGCTGGTCTTCTTTAGTCTACAATTTGGTTTTCATTCCTTGGTTTGGCTTTGTTGTCGTTCCAATCATGTTTGCTGCTTTAATTGCGTCATTGCTCTTTCCTATGTTGGCGACGGTTCTATGGTGTTTGCTTGACGTGTTCCTTGTACCACTAAGTTGGTCGGTTCGATATGCCATAGGAACTTGGCAACCCATTAGTGCCGAGTGGACATTTGTTATTGCTGTAGTGAGTGCCGTGCTCGTTTTAAGACATGTTATGCCTCGTTACGTTTGGATGTTTGTCTGTGTAATTGTTGTGATGACAGGGCTGTTTCCTAAGCAAGATAGCCAAACTTGGCGTATTGATGTGCTTGATGTCGGGCATGGGTTGGCGGTGCTGGTTGAAAAAGAGGGTAGAGTTTTACTCTATGATACGGGCAAAGCTTGGCAAAACGGCAGTATAGCTGAGCAAGTGATTAGGCCAGTACTGCATCGCAGAGGCTACTCAATTGTCGATACGATGATTTTAAGTCATGCTGATAATGACCATGCTGGTGGCCGAAAAGTGATCGAACAGTACTTTTCACCTAAACACAAACTAAGCAGCCAGAGCTTTTTACATTATCAGCCTTGCATCGCTGGTGAAAAATGGAAGTGGCAAGGATTGAACATGGAGGTACTTTGGCCTCCTAAACCTGTAGTACGTGCATACAACCCCCACTCTTGTGTCATCAGTCTGGAAGACCCTAGTACAGGTTTTAAAATGTTGTTTACTGGTGATATCGAAGCCATCAGCGAATGGATACTGCTTCGAGAGCCAGAAAAGCTGCGCAGTGATGTAATGCTAGTGCCGCATCATGGAAGCAAAACCTCTTCTAACCCTATGTTTATCAATGTTGTTGAGCCTAGCTTGGCTATTGCTTCAACGGCAAAACTAAACCAGTGGGGAATGCCCGCACCGGAAGTCGTTCAGGCCTATACCGATAGTGGTGTTAGTTGGTTAGACACTGGAAGTGATGGCCAAATAACAATCTTACTTGATGGCAATAACTGGCGTTTTGAAAGTAAACGTCGTGAGACAATTGAGCCTTGGTATAGGCAGATGCTGCGTAACCGAGTAGAATAAGAGTCTTACTGTAAGAAAATAAAGCACTTCTATGTCGATAAATACTGATGAAACGACTTGGCAGACGTTTAAACGTCTTTGGCAATTTATCCGCCTTTACAAGTCTGGCCTTATCGTTGCCGTCATTGCATTAGTGATTAATGCTATCTCTGATACTTATATGATTTCCCTACTAAAACCACTTCTCGATGAAGGTTTTGGTAATGCGGATTCTGATTTTCTACGTACACTTCCTTTAATTATATTTGTCATGATGTTCATTCGTGGCACGAGTGGTTTTGTCTCCACTTATTGTTTGAGTTGGGTCTCTGGCAATGTGGTGATGCTAGTACGACGCATGGTGTTTAATCACTTTATGCACATGCCTGTATCGTACTTTGACAAAGAAAAAACGGGTAACTTGCTTTCTCGAATCACTTACGATTCAGAGCAAGTCTCTGCGGCGACGAGCCAAGCGTTAGTGAGCATCGTACGTGAGGGTGCAAGCATTATTGGTTTGCTTGTTCTGATGTTTTACAACAGCTGGCAGTTGTCATTAGTGCTGTTTGCTGTAGCGCCTGTGGTTGCTTGGGGTATTGGTGTCGTTTCTAAGCGATTCAGAAAAATCTCTAAGAACATGCAAACGATGATGGGTAATGTGACCGCATCGGCTGAGCAAATGTTAAAAGGGCACAAAGTCGTATTGAGCTACGGTGGTCAAGACATTGAACGTCAACGTTTTGATAAAGTCAGCAACCAAATGCGTCAACAAAGCATGAAGTTGGTAACGGCTCAGGCTGCGGCAAACCCTATCATTCAAATGATTGCATCATTTGCGATTGTAGCTGTTCTTTATCTGGCAAGCATTGATTCAATCAAAGAGCAGCTGACTCCGGGTACTTTTACCGTGGTCTTTTCTGCGATGTTTGGTTTGATGCGCCCACTTAAAGCACTGACAAACGTAACTTCTCAGTTCCAACGTGGTATGGCAGCAAGCCAAACTTTGTTTGCTCTGATCGATTTAGAACCAGAGAAAAACGAAGGTAAATACACGGTTGAGCGCGCGAAGGGTGATGTATCTGTGAAAGATGTCAGCTTCACGTATGCAGGTTCGGAAAAGCCGGCTTTAGAGCATGTCAGTTTTGATATTCCTCGAGGTAAAACGGTCGCTCTAGTGGGGCGTTCAGGTTCAGGTAAAAGTACCATTGCGAACTTGTTTAACCGTTTTTATGACGTGGACAGTGGCTCGATTACATTAGATGGCCGTGATATTCGTGACTACGAATTGAAGAACTTGCGCGAGCAGTTTGCGTTGGTTTCGCAAAACGTACATCTTTTCAATGACACCATAGCAAACAACATTGCTTACGCGACGGAAGATAAGTACCAGCGCAGCGATATTGAGCATGCAGCGAAGCTGGCTCACGCAATGGAATTCATCAATAAGATGGAAAATGGTTTAGATACCATGATCGGCGAAAACGGCGCGAGCTTATCTGGTGGTCAGCGCCAACGTGTAGCTATTGCTCGTGCGTTGCTGCGTGATGCGCCTGTACTGATTCTTGACGAAGCAACCTCTGCACTGGATACGGAATCTGAGCGTGCCATCCAAGCTGCATTAGATGAGCTGCAGAAAGATAAAACCGTGTTGGTGATTGCTCACCGCTTGTCAACGATCGAAAAAGCCGATGAGATTCTAGTCGTAGACGACGGTGCCATTATTGAACGAGGTAATCACGCAGACTTGATTGCTAAGAATGGCGCTTACGCTCAACTTCATCGCATCCAGTTTGGCGAATAGTTGCTGTGGTTGAAAAAATCTGGTTTGAAAATCATCCATTAAAATATCTGTTGTGGCCATTATTATGGCCACTCAGTGTGTTGTTTGGTGCAATCAGTAGAGCGAAGCGTCAACAGTTCCAAACTGGTCGCAAGCAAGCGTATCAAGCACCAGTACCCGTAGTGGTGGTCGGTAATATCACCGCTGGTGGCAATGGTAAGACGCCTGTTGTGGTTTGGCTGGTCGAGCAATTACAACATCTGGGGTATAAACCGGGAGTGGTGTCTCGAGGGTATGGTGCGAAGGCTCCGCAGTATCCGCTGGTGTTAAATGATGATACTCCTACTCAACATTGTGGTGATGAACCTAAACTCATCCACCGGCGCACCGGAGCACCTGTTGCAGTCGATCCTGTACGTGCAAACGCCGTGAAAGCGCTAGTAGAGTTAGACGTGGATATCATCATTACCGATGATGGTTTGCAGCATTATGCTCTAGAGCGTGATGTTGAACTTGTGATTGTTGATGGAAATCGTCGTTTTGGTAATGAGTGTTTGATTCCGCTTGGTCCATTGCGCGAAGGTGTTGAGCGACTTCAGGAAGTCGACTTTATCATCACCAATGGCGGTTTGGCCCATCAGGGTGAGATCTCGATGTCTCTAGCGCCATCAAAAGCGATCAACCTAAAGACCAAGCAGCAAGTTGATGTGAGTGAGTTAAAGGCGCTGGTGGCATTTGCCGGTATCGGGCATCCACCTCGGTTTTTTAATACACTAGAATCAATGCATGCGGATGTTAAAGTCATGAAAGGTTTTGCTGACCATCAAGACTTTGACCAAAAAGAACTTGAAGCATTGGCTCTGCAAGGGGCCAATGTGATTATGACAGAGAAAGATGCTGTCAAATGTTGCGACTACGCACAAGACAATTGGTGGTATCTGCCTGTATCTGCTCAATTTGAGCCTAAAGATGCAGAGCGAATTTTAAATCGAATAAAAGAGGTTAAAGCGACTTATGGATCACCGTCTGCTTGAGATTGTGGCTTGCCCAGTGTGTAAAGGTAAGCTGACTTACGATAAAGATAATCAAGAGTTGATCTGCAAATTGGATCGCCTTGCTTACCCTATCAAAGAGGGTATTCCTGTTCTGCTTGAGCCAGAAGCTCGCATCATGAGCATGGATGAGGGGCGTTAATGTCTTTTACGGTTGTTATACCGGCTCGTTACTCTTCGAGCCGTTTACCAGGTAAACCATTGGCTGATATTGGCGGTAAACCAATGGTGCAATGGGTTTACGAACAAGCAATGCAAGCTGGCGCTGATGACGTGATCATTGCTACTGACGATGAGCGAGTTTCTGCGGCGGTTGAGCAATTCGGTGGCAAAGTTTGTATGACTTCGCCAAATCACGAATCTGGTACAGAGCGTTTAGCGGAAGTGGTAGAGAAAATGGCCATTCCTGCTGACCACATTATTGTGAACGTTCAAGGTGATGAGCCTTTGGTACCACCAGTTATCATCCGCCAAGTCGCAGATAACTTAGCCGCTAGTGATGCGCCTATGGCTACGTTGGCGGTTGAAATTGAATCTGAAGATGAAGTCTTCAACCCAAATGCCGTAAAAGTCGTTGCTGATGAGCGTGGTTATGCCATGTACTTTAGCCGAGCAACAATTCCTTGGGATCGTGATAACTTCGCTAAGCAAGACAAAGCTATCGTTAATCCATTGATGCGTCACATCGGTATCTATGCATACCGCGCAGGTTTCATTAATACTTACGTAAACTGGGCGCCAAGTGCCCTAGAGCAAATTGAATGCCTAGAGCAATTACGAGTGCTTTGGTACGGCGAGAAAATCCACGTTGCAGTCGCTAAAGAAGCGCCAGCAGCAGGCGTTGATACGCCAGAAGATCTTGAAGCCGTTAGAGCTATTGTGGCGAAAAAAGCGTAACGATTCTACTTCTTGCAATTAATAAAAAGGCTCCTTTCATGGAGCCTTTGGCTTTAAGGGGATGAGTATATTTTTTACTAAATGTTTGAATCGTACTGATTGCGTTTTGGACAAGTAGCTAATGTTTCTCTGTGTCCCGTGTCTTTAACTTCTTCTAAGATTACGTCAAAGCCCCATAGGCGATAGACGTGTTTCAATACCTCATCATAACTTTCATCGAGTGGAATGCGGTTATGAGGGACGTACTGCAACGTGAGTGAACGGTCACCACGAACATCCACGTTAAACACCTGAATGTTAGGCTCTAAGTTTGATAGGTTGTACTGCGCTGCCAGAGTTTCTCGAATGCGTTTGTAGCCCATTTCATCATGTATGGCGGAGACTTCAATAAAGTTCTTCCTGTCATCATCGTTGATGGCGAACAGTTTGAAATCACGCATCAATTTCGGAGACAAATATTGGCTGATAAAGCTTTCATCTTTGAAATTATGCATAGCAAAATGCAAGGCATCTAACCAATCTGTTCCTGCTAGATCCGGGAACCACTCTTTATCCTCGTCAGTTGGCTCTTCACAAATACGCTTTATATCGCGGAACATCGCAAAGCCGAGAGCATAAGGGTTTATACCGCTAAAGTAAGGACTGTTGTAGGGTGGTTGAGCAACCACACTTGTGTGGCTATGCAAAAATTCAAGAATGAACTTTTCGGACACAATTCCTTCATCATACAAGTGGTTTAGAATCGTGTAGTGCCAGAACGTTGCCCATCCTTCATTCATAACCTGAGTTTGCTTTTGTGGATAAAAGTACTGGCTGATTTTTCGGACGATTCGAACAACCTCGCGTTGCCATGGTTCCAAGAGCGGCGCATGTTTCTCAAAGAAGTAGAGTAGGTTTTCTTGAGGTTCACTAGGGAAGCGCTCTTTAATGTCTTCTTCTTTAGTTTTGGCTCTTGGTACGGTTCGCCACAGTTCATTGACTTGAGATTGCAGATAAGCCTCGCGCTCCTCTTGGCGGGCCTTCTCTTCGGTAATCGAGATTTTCTCTGGTCGTTTGTAGCGGTCGACACCAAAGTTCATTAACGCATGGCAGGAGTCGAGAAGCTTTTCAACCTCTTGAACGCCATAGCGCTCCTCACATTCGGCAAGGTACTTTTTAGCAAAGAGTAAATAGTCGATGATAGAACTGGCGTCCGTCCACGTTTGGAACAGATAATTCCCCTTGAAGAAAGAGTTGTGGCCGTAGCACGCGTGTGCAATGACAAGCGCTTGCATGGTGACTGTGTTCTCTTCCATCAAATACGCAATACAAGGGTCGGAGTTAATCACAATCTCGTACGCAAGGCCCATCTGACCATGTTTGTAGTTCTGTTCTGTTTGAATGAACTTTTTACCAAATGACCAATGGTTGTAGTTGATAGGCATACCGATACTTGAGTACGCATCCATCATCTGCTCAGACGTGATCACTTCGATCTGATTTGGATAGGTGTCCAAACGATAGTGCTCCGCGACACGTTTTATTTCCTTGTGATAGCGTTCAAGCAATTCGAATGTCCAATCCGGTCCGTCAGGTAGCAACTTGCTGTTGCGCTTTTTAGGCGCCTCTCCAGAGAGTTTTTTTGTTGCGGTAGTCATCGCTAGCCTCCTTACGCCGTTTCTTTTTGGAATAGTTCTCGGAAGACTGGGAAGATATCCTCCACAGAGCGAATATTCTTCATAGCGAAGTTTGGAAACTCATCGGTGAGCTTCTCATACTCATGCCATAAGGTTTGATGTGAGCGACGCGTGATTTCTATATAAGAATAGTACTGACAATTTGGCAGCAACTTATTCACGAGTAAGTCTCGGCATCGTGGTGAGTCATCCGCCCAGTTATCCCCATCGGACGCTTGGGCTGCGTAGATGTTCCACTGACCAACCGGGTAACGCTCTTTGACGATTTCATCCATTAATTTCAAAGCGCTAGATACGATGGTGCCACCGGTTTCTTGCGAGTAGAAAAATTCGTGTTCATCGACTTCTTTGGCTTGCGTGTGGTGGCGAATAAACACAACGTCTACGTTTTCATAGGTACGAGTCAAGAACAGATACAACAGCACATAGAAGCGTTTTGCGATGTCTTTGGTCGCTTGATCCATAGAACCAGACACGTCCATCAGACAAAACATCACGGCTTGGCTAGAAGGGACTGGTCGTTTTTCGTAGTTTTTAAAACGTAAATCGAAAGTATCGATGAACGGCACATTTTCAATTTTCTTGCGCAGCTCTTCGATTTCTTTTTTCAGACGATTTTCTTCAAGTTGTTGTGCTGGCTCAATATTTTTGATGCGAGTCAACTCGTCTTCGAGCTCTTTAAGAAGTCGCTTTTTGCCAGCAGTCATGGCGGTTCGACGAGCTAACGATTGCTGCAATGAACGAATAACGGAAATATTGGAAGGGATCCCCGCAGTTTGGAAACCTGCTCGGTGAGTTTTCCATTCCGTAATTTTAGCGATTTGATTTTTTTCTAGATTCGGTAGCTCTAAGTCTTCAAAAAGAATATCCAGGTATTCATCTTTTGAAATTTGGAACACAAATTCATCTTGGCCTTCGCCATCTGGACTCGCATTACCTTCACCAGAGCCACTGCCTTGGCCTCCACCTTTTGGACGCTCGATTTTATCACCCGTAATAAACTGATCGTTACCAGGGTGCACGCGTTCACGCACGCCACCTTTCCCTTGATGGAAAATCGGCTCGTTAATGTCTTTGTGCGGTATTGAGACGTCTTCGCCCGTTTCTGTATTCGTGATCGAGCGTCGATTCACTGCGTCAGCTACCGACTCTTTGATCTGCTCTTTATGGCGCTTCAAGAAGCGCTGTCTGTTAACAGCGCTCTTGTTCTTGCCATTGAGCCTGCGGTCTATAAATTGCGCCATGAAATAGCCCTCTTCATGTTTCACAAGCGACCTAACTCAACACTGGGTTAGGATGACTTACGTACTCGTAGGTACCACTCAGAAAGTAGGCGAACCTGTTTCTCGGTATAGCCTTTTTCCATCATGCGAGCGACAAAGTCGTCGTGTTTCTTCTGATCTTCAGAAGAGGTTTTCGCATTAAACGAGATAACCGGAAGAAGCTCTTCGGTATTGGAGAACATTTTCTTCTCGATTACCGTGCGCAGTTTTTCGTAGCTGGTCCAAACTGGGTTTTGACCATTGTTATTGGCTTTCGCACGAAGCACAAAGTTTACGATTTCATTTCGGAAATCTTTCGGGTTGGATATACCAGCAGTTTTCTCAATTTTCTCTAGTTCCGCATTGAGAGATGCGCGGTCAAATAGCTGACCCGTTTCTGGATCACGGTATTCTTGGTCCTGAATCCAGAAGTCTGCGTAGGTAACATAACGGTCGAAGATGTTTTGGCCGTATTCAGAGTAAGATTCTAGGTATGCGGTTTGAATCTCTTTACCGATAAACTCAACGTAACGAGGAACGAGGTACCCTTTCAAAAACTCAAGATATTTTTCTGCGGTTTCTGAAGGGAACTGTTCGCGCTCTACTTGTTGTTCAATTACATAGAACAGGTGAACTGGGTTTGCTGCCACTTCGGTTTGGTCAAAGTTGAATACGCGAGACAAAATCTTAAATGCAAAACGTGTAGATAGGCCGTTCATACCTTCATCGACGCCTGCGTAATCTCGATATTCTTGGTAGCTTTTCGCTTTAGGATCGGTATCTTTTAGCGTCTCGCCGTCGTACACGCGCATTTTCGAGAAAATAGACGAGTTTTCAGGCTCTTTCAGACGAGAAAGAATGCTGAACTGCGCCAATGTTTCTAATGTGCTTGGTGAGCAAGGGGCTTGAGACAATTCACTGTTTTCAAGCAGTTTTTGATAGATTTTAACTTCTTCCGATACGCGTAAACAGTACGGTACTTTTACGATGTATACACGGTCTAGGAAGGCTTCGTTATTTTTGTTGTTGCGGAAGGTTTGCCACTCAGATTCGTTAGAGTGAGCTAAAATCATGCCGTCGAATGGAATCGCAGAAAGGCCTTCCGTCCCGTTAAAGTTGCCTTCTTGTGTTGCGGTTAGTAATGGGTGCAATACTTTAATTGGCGCTTTGAACATCTCGACGAATTCCATCAAGCCTTGGTTTGCTTTACACAGCGCGCCAGAGTAGCTGTACGCATCTGGGTCGTCTTGAGAGTAGTGTTCGAGTTTACGGATATCCACTTTACCGACGAGTGATGAAATATCTTGGTTGTTCTCATCACCAGGTTCGGTTTTCGCAATACCGATTTGGTCAAGGATAGATGGACGAACTTTCATCACTTTAAACTTGGTGATGTCGCCGCCAAATTCGTGAAGGCGTTTTGCTGCCCAAGGCGACATGATTGAGCGAAGATAGCGCTGCTCAATACCGTAGTCCGTTTTCAGAATCTCGCCATCTTCGGTCGCTTTGAATAAACAGAATGGGTGGTCGTTCACTGGGCTGCGTTCGCCATTAGCGCTCAATACGTAAATAGGCATCGCTTCCATAAGCGATTTTAGTTTTTCAGCAAGTGAGGACTTACCGCCACCAACAGGGCCTAATAGATAGAGGATCTGTTTGCGTTCTTCTAATCCTTGTGCCGCATGTTTGAGGTAAGAAACAATTTGTTCAATCGCATCTTCCATACCATAAAAGTCTTTGAATGTTTCATAGCGAGAGATAACGCGGTTGGAGAAGATGCGGCTCAAACGTGGGTCTTTAGCTGTATCTATTATCTCTGGCTCGCCGATTGCCATCAGTAGGCGTTCTGCTGCATTAGCATAAGCACTTTTGTCATCCTTACACAGGGCTAGAAACTCCTGTAACGACATCTCTTCATCTTTTGCAGCTTCATATCTGGATTGATAGTGGTCGAAAATACTCATGTCGCTTTCCCCTTTAATAGTCAGTCTACCGACGAACGTTGGTGCAGGCTGTTCCACGTTTTGCTGTGCTCTTAGTTGCCTGAATGTCGACGTCCTGTTATCTCATTTGGTTTGTACGAAATGTATGACCAGTAACACCAAAGACTTTGCTTTATGGACAGTTTTTTCATCACAACGGTGAGCAGTGGATGTGTACTTTTCAGTCACAGCCTTTCTCTACTTAAGCCTAGTCGGGGATTTGCAATTTTGCTTAACAATTATGAATTTATTGTAAAAGTGACATTTGAATCACTCTTTAGATGAGGATGAATTTATGTTGCGAATAGGGCGGAGATAAATCAAATATTTGGTGAAAAATACAGAATTTCAGTGATTCGTTATTCCACATTGCACAAGATAAGCAGAAGGATACGGTAGTGAAGAATGGAAGTTGTGACAGGAAAATAAAAAAAGGAGAGCGAATGCTCTCCTAATCAAAGACTTGCTAGCTTATGCACTAAAAATTTGTGCAAGCTCGTTTTCACACAAGTGATATTGACGAGGGCAGTTACGCCAAGTTTGCAGCATGCGACGGTATTTATCTAGCATTGGCATTTGGCTATTAAAGTGGTGATCTGCCTTGTCGAATTGTGGGTAAAGACCTTCAGAATCAACAAGGAAGCGGACGTAATGCACTTGCTGCGCTTCTGTTGCGATATCGAAACCTAAGAACTGTAAGCGACGTTGGTCTACTTTGCTACGCTCTTCCGCATCTAACATATTGTTAGATTCTTGCATCGCGTGATACATCTCCATAATGTCGATGATTTCACGGCATTCTGCTTCTGAAAGGCAACCGAAATCTTTGTTCAGTTCGCGCATTTGAAGCTCATAGCCGCGTTCAACGATCGTCTGTAGGCGTTTGTATTTAGCCGCATTATTCGGATCAAGCTGAGACATTAGGTTGTATTGGTTTGATAGGATCAAACGTTGAGCGTTTGACATTTCCATGATGACCTCACTAAATAATCTAATACATTTTTAATGTGCTTAGGTTAACGCTTCAGACAAGGGTGAAACATGATCTCAACACATATTTAATATGAAAAAATGGCAAGAATTGTCGAATTCAGCCACGGCGTGATACACGATATAAGAAGAATATCTACTTTTTGTGATAGTGGTTGTATATGTAATCTCGGTCCGAAAACACTCTTAACCACTCTGGCTTAAAGACGGTTAATACTGCCAGTGACATCCCGTTAAGTAACCCTTCGGGGAACGCAAGCAATGGGACAAAAATAAAGTAGTTGTGTTGAATGGTTTCCCAATCGTAGTGGCCAACCAACAAGTGATAAAACGAGTTAAATACTAAGTGTAAGCTGCCTGTGAGTGCGCCATTAAAAAAGCCAGCGACAAAAATAAACACAAAGATGTTGCGGGGTAAATAATGGTAACTAAGCAAAAAGACTAAGTAGCTGATTAATATTGGCATGAGTGCCGATAGCACAAGAGAGCTCGGGAGCAAGATAAACGAAACATCGTGTATCCAGTGGTAGGCGATCATAGCAGGAATGCTGAGCAAAAAAGCCATTCGCCAACCGTACATCATGGTTAGTGTCGTTAACGCGAGAAAGTGTATTTGTAACCCTTCTTTTACTCCTGCTTGAGCAGACCAAAGAACCGTAATGAGGAAGAAAGAGGCAAGCACGATATGTTGAAATGCTTTCTCTTGTTCAAGTTTAGGCCAAACTACTTTTCTCCAATCGGGTATGCAAAAAGCAACGACAACCCAAGTGACGATGATGAGTGAGCCTACGTTAAACCAGTCCATGAACTCTTTTCCTAAAATGCGTTTGTTACTTTTACGTTAATCCTTTTGTTGGGGCGCTATTTTACACGCCTTGGTGATTTATATAAGGAATTTGCCAGTGTTACATACAAAAATGCCAGCTAAATGCTGGCATTTCTAGAACGTTAAGGTTCTTATTTGCTTAGTATTTCACGTTAGAGTGGTACTGAGACAAGATGGATTGAATTTCATCCATTGTCTCTTTTGAAGGAGGATTCACGCCTTCAAGAGGGTACTCTAAACCAAGAGCTTCCCATTTATGTGCACCGAGTTTGTGGTATGGGAGCAGTTCAACTTTCTCGATGTTGTCCATATCTTTAATGAATTCACCCAGCATGTGCGCCGCTTCTGGATCATCGGTGTAACCCGGCACAACTACGTAGCGGATCCATGTTTTTTGACCAATTTTGTGCAAGTAACGAGCAAAGTCTAACGTACGTCGATTCGACACACCGATAAAGTCTTGGTGAATTTCATCTTTCATATGTTTGATATCTAGCATCACCAAATCAGTCGCGTCCAATACTTCGTCGATCACTTCTGTGTGTTTACGAATGTAGCCATTGGTATCTAGACATGTGTGGATGCCTTCTGCGTGAGCCGCACGAAAAAAGTCGCGAACAAATTCTGGTTGAAGCATGGCTTCGCCACCAGAACAAGTGATACCACCACCTGATGCATTCATGAAATGACGGTAGCTTTTCGCTTCGGCAATGATTTCTTCAACAGTAACTTCTTTACCATCATGCGTGTCCCAAGTATCGCGGTTATGGCAATACTTACAGCGCATTAAACAACCTTGCAAGAAGACGATAAAACGAATACCAGGTCCGTCTACGGTACCGCATGATTCAAATGAGTGAATACGACCAGTTGTTGACATCTTTTGCTCTCATTACTAATAAATTCTTGCTGTTATTTTATTACAAAAAGCAGGGTTAAAACAGCCTTGTGGGTGGCTAAGGCAGCGTAATGTGACCAAAGAAAACGGCCAATGACGCGTTCATTGGCCGGAGAGATAAATACTATTTAAAAGAAAGCAAAGACTGAGAAAGAACCAGTACCGTAAACGTCAGTTTGTGATTCTTCGTAATCAGGTGTTTTCACCGTAAAGGTTAGGCTCGCGCCGTAATTCTGGTTATACCAAGTTGCACCTGCAACGGCACTTGCTTGCCAGTTTTCTAGAGTCACATCATAGGGTTCTGATGAGCCTGGAATACCTGAGCGATCGCCTTCAATGGTGATATCGTTGAAACGGTATCGACCTTCAAATCCTGTAAAGACAAACCAACTGGAGGTATTTTTCGCAAGCATACTGGCAGAGAAAGGGCTTTCTACACTGATGTTTGCTGCGCCAATACTGTTGGCTAGATTCGTGCCCCAGCGGAACATGACACCTTGTGATACATCGCTGCGGAAGTTACCTGCGTTAATGTCATTCACATTAGTGATTTCCCATTGCGTCTTCTGGCCCTCACTGCGCATGAGTTTATTGAAAGCTCGGTAACCAACGCTAAAGGCAATTTCATCGTCAATTTGGTAATCCCAGCCTTGAGGATCGGTTGAACCAGTGATGCCGTGAACAATTTCCTGCGCTTTTTCTGATAGAGAACTTTCACCTGTGGCACCAATGGTGAAGTTATAGCGAACGGCTTGATCGGCGGTTAGAGATAGGTAGTTGATTTCAGTGTGTAGGTAACCAGCGTATGGACGGTCATTGGCAAGAGGGTAGTCTGCTTCAATATCACTTGGAGTCCACATCTTGTGGCCAAGTACTACCTCGATCTTATCGACATTGGATTGATCTGCATTTTCTAAGCTGAACCATTTCCATTCGCTTTCTTTTTTTAGCTTCTCGGTTGCGTAAGAGAAGAATATACCGTTGGTGTAATCTTGGTCGACACCAAAAATGCCATCATTATCAAGGGTAAAGGATACTGTGGATTTGGTGGATGCCAGAGCAACTGGCGATAAAAGGGTAAGGAAAATTAATTTACTGAGTTTCATATACTGCATTTACTAACTTTTTTTGCATCATACGTAAGAATTCAATCAAAATCTTCCGCAATGTCACAACTTTAGTTCAAGAAACAAAAAAAGGCTGATGCTTTGCAGCATCAGCCTTTGTTGTATCACTAAAACGTTATTTCGCTATAGTCTTATAGAGACTCAGTGAATGTACGTGCGATTACGTCAGCTTGTTGCTCTGCAGTTAGAGAGTTGAAGCGAACCGCGTAACCAGATACACGAATTGTTAGCTGAGGGTATTTCTCTGGGTGCTTAACTGCGTCTTCTAGAGTTTCGCGGTTAAGAACGTTCACGTTTAGGTGTTGACCACCTTCGATACCAGCTTCGTGGTGGAAGTAACCATCCATCAGACCAGCAAGGTTAGCGCGTTGTGAACCCTCATCTTTACCTAGTGCGTTAGGTACGATAGAGAATGTGTAAGAGATACCATCTTGTGCGTCAGCAAACGGCAGTTTAGCAACTGAAGTTAGTGATGCTACAGCACCTTTCTCATCGCGACCGTGCATTGGGTTTGCACCTGGAGCAAATGGAGCACCAGCACGACGACCGTCAGGTGTGTTACCAGTTTTCTTACCGTATACCACGTTTGAAGTGATAGTAAGAATTGACTGAGTAGGGATTGCATCACGGTAAGTCTTAAGCTTACGGATTTTGCCCATAAATACAGAAACAAGTTCACATGCGATGTCATCAACGCGTGGGTCGTTGTTACCAAATTTAGGGTAATCGCCTTCGATTTCGAAGTCGATTGCTAGACCGTCTTCATCACGGATAGGTTTAACAGTTGCGTATTTAATTGCAGACAGAGAGTCAGCAGCAACAGATAGACCAGCAATACCACAAGCCATAGTACGTTTAACGTCACGGTCATGCAGAGCCATTAGTGCAGCTTCGTAGCTGTACTTGTCGTGCATGAAGTGGATTGCGTTTAGTGCAGTCACGTACTGCTTCGCTAGCCAATCCATGAAGTGGTCCATTTTTTCCCACAACTCGTCATAGCTTAGTACGTCGCCTTCGATCTTAGGCATTTTCGGACCAACTTGGATTTTTAGCTTCTCATCCACACCACCGTTGATGGTGTAAAGCATAGTTTTCGCAAGGTTAGCACGAGCGCCGAAGAACTGCATTTGCTTACCAACAACCATTGGAGATACACAACATGCGATTGCGTAGTCGTCAGAGTTCATGTCTGGACGCATTAGGTCGTCGTTTTCGTACTGGATTGAAGAAGTGTCGATAGATACTTTCGCACAGAACTTCTTGAAGCCTTCAGGTAGTTGCTCAGACCAAAGTACAGTGATGTTTGGCTCTGGAGAAGGACCCATTGTGTATAGTGAGTTTAGGAAACGGAAGTTAGTACGAGTAACTAGCGTACGACCGTCAAGACCCATACCACCCATAGACTCAGTTGCCCAGATTGGGTCGCCAGAGAATAGATCATCGTACTCAGGAGTACGTAGGAAACGAACCATACGTAGTTTCATTACGAAGTGGTCGATCATTTCCTGAGCTTGTTCTTCAGTAAGCTTACCAGCAGCGATATCACGCTCGATGAACACGTCTAGGAACGTAGAAGTACGACCTAGAGACATTGCAGCACCGTTTTGAGACTTAACAGCTGCTAGGTAGCCGAAGTAAGTCCATTGGATAGCTTCTTGTGCAGTTTCAGCAGGGCGAGAGATGTCACAACCGTATTTCGCAGCCATAACTTTCATTTGGCCAAGTGCACGGTGTTGCTCAGCGATCTCTTCGCGAAGCTGCATAGTCATTTGAAGATCTTCACCGTTCTCAAAACGCTCTTGTAGAGATTTGAATTGAGCCAGTTTGTCCTTCATTAGGAAGTCGATACCGTATAGAGCAACACGGCGGTAGTCGCCGATGATACGGCCACGACCGTAAGCATCTGGAAGACCAGTTAGAACACCAGATTTACGACAAGCTAGGATTTCTGGAGTGTAGATGTCGAAAACACCAGCGTTGTGAGTTTTACGGTATTCTGTAAAGATTTTTTTAACTTGTGGGTCTAGTTCGCGATCGTATGCTTTGCACGAACCTTCAACCATGCGGATACCACCGTTAGGGATGATAGCGCGTTTTAGAGGAGCGTCAGTTTGAAGACCAACGATAGTCTCAAGATCTTTCTCGATGTAGCCTGCATCGTGAGCAGTGATGGTAGAGATGATAGAAGTATCGAAATCAACAGGAGCGTGAGTTGAGTTCTCTTGCTTGATACCTTCCATTACCTTAGCCCAAAGCTTGTTAGTTGCTTCAGTACCTTCAGAAACTAGGAAAGATTCGTCGCCTTCGTACGGAGTGTAGTTCTTTTGAATGAAATCACGAACGTTTACTTCGTTTTGCCAGTCACCTGCAACAAAACCTTCCCAAGCTTTAGCAAATTGCTCTGCCATGACATACCTACCTTTTTAGTAGAAAAAAATTACGTACTGCTTCGCCGTTGAGCCAGCTATCCCCAAAATCTGAGGGGGAACAGTACACTCTTTTGAATAACAATATTTATAGTCTTAAATTTAAAAAATTGGGTCACAAAACTATAAATATTGTCACTATCTTTAATGACACTCTTTTTAAGAGACAACTAGAGGTTAAACTAAAATTTTTTTGCAAACCTTAAACTAAATCAATAAATCCTCAAAAATCTCGATAAAAATGGGGTAGCGACAAGCGCTACCCACACGTTTTTTGAACAATCAGCCTTACAGCCAAGCTTTGATGCCATACTGGCCTTCTAGCATACCAACTGCAAGCATAGCGACCAAACAGATAACAAGTACACCCACTGGGATCACAATCTTGTCTACGAATGACAGGCGAGCTGCACGCTCTTTGTCACCAATTAGACCGTTGTTATCAAGTAGCATTGTTAATGCCCATGCTAGTACAGGGTTAACGACGGCAGAACCGAAAATACAGATCCCCGCTGCTTGAGAGTCTTTAGAGTCTTTCACCATTTGCATACCTGCTTCAAGTAGAGGTAGAGATACACCTACAAGAAGAGCGACACGCATTACTGGTGGCCATACTGCGATGTCCATTGGGAAGCCAAGGATCGCGATGATCATTACTAGAAGACCAAGAAGGATAGCACCGCCAGGAATTGGACGTTTTGCAATCGCTGCTGGGATCATGTAAGTACCCCAAGATGAAGTGATGTTACCACCACCTACCGCTGTACCTACCATCTGACGGATAGAACACATAGTCATTGTGTCATCAACGTCCATTAGTACTTTTTCGGTCTTTTTAGGGTAGTTAAGTTCTTGGAAAATACGATGACCTAAGAAGTCAGGAGACCACATTGCTACTGCTAGGATTGCAAAAGGCAGTGACGCGATGAAGTGTTCCATATTAGGAAGACCGAGCATCCAACCTTCTTCAGTGCTGCCCCACCAGTAAACAGGGTTTAGATTCGGTAGACCAGTTTCAGTGACGAATTTGATGTCAAAACCAGCACCTAGCACTAGAGCGATAATAAGGCCTGTGAAAGCACACACTGGAATCGCAAGCCAACGTTTGTTCACTTTTGCAAGGAAAGCGTATAGAGCGATAGTCACTGCAAGCACGATCAGACCCACGTAACCCATGCTGCCAGCTTCAACAGTTGAAGATTGTAGGCCAACTGCCCATTCTTGGATCGAGTTGATTTGGCTCATGGTCCCCGTCAAACCCAAGAAAATGAGCAAGCCACCAGCTGTACCCTCTGAGGTGAGGTTCACTAGTTTGGAACCGCCTTTCAAGAAGCTAAGTAGAAGACCGAATACACCAATAAGAATTGCCAATGCAAGAGGGTGAGCACCAGCGAGAGCGATGGTACCAATAAGAGGGATCATTGGACCGTGGTTACCTGCTAAGTTGGCTTTCGGGTTGATAAAGCCAGAAGCAAGCACACAGAAAAGTAGTGCAGGGATTAGCATTTCTACACGCGCAACTTCAATGGCAAAATCTTTGCCTAAGTTTACGTGGTCCCATGCTGCAGTAAGGCCTTCAGCCCAAGACATCATTACCGCAGAGTACATTGCGATAATGCCGATAGTACCAGCAAGTGCTGGAACAAGGTCTTCAAGCTCAAAGCGGAAGTCACGACCTGGCAAGTTTAAGCCGAAACGACGCGGCTTCATGATTTGTAGTTCGTGGTCTAGGTAGTCTGAACGGCTGGCGAACTCAGATGATGGACGATGAAGCTCACGGTAGCTTTTGGTCTCGATATCTGAATCAGAGTGCGCTTTGTTAACTGCGTCTGACATAGATTCCTCATATATTTAAAAGTTATGAATTATTCATTCAAGTGTGTTATTCCGCATCCTGCGGCACGTCCTATGCTAGCTATTATTAGATTTGTTACACGTCGACGTCGTGCCTAAGCATAGCTAATAACTTGTTGTGTTGAGGCACAAAAAATTCCTCATCTTTTGGCTGGAGTCTAGCAAGATAGCCATTTAGGGTGATTGATTTAGATCACTTTAAGAATAGATGTGAAATAAAACTACAGAAAGTGTCTGGTATGCGAATGAGATGGTTATTTAGTGTGTAATTTCATTACACAAGTTGCATAAAGTTAGAGTTTGTTGCCCTGCATCGCATGAGTCACCCTTAAATGGTCAATATTCACGATGTTTATATAAAGCTGGCTTTATTCTTGCTTTGTACCGAGCAACGACGATTTTTTGGCTAATCATTGCCGCTCAGTTTAGGAAGAAGACATGAAACAGCTTAAAGTACTGCCACTTGTGGCAATTATCTCAGGTTTAATGGTCGGTTGTGGCGGCGGTGGTGGTGGCGGCGGCGGCAGTTCCACACCGAGAACTACATTCACTTTTACTTTCGCAGCTCCAAATGTCATTAGTGAAACGAATGCACAAAAAGACAGCTGTACTATTTACGACCGTAGAGTAGATGGCAATGGCATCGAGCAGGTATTGACCTATCAACCAGCCGTAAGTGCACAGCTAACTGGAGGTAAGGTTGTCGGTTTCTATTCAGACAAGAATGGTGTCCGTCAAGGCGATTTTATTTACCCATCAGGCACTACTCTGAAATTTGTTCTAGAAGACATTCCTGAGGGTGGCTATTTTACTTATCAGTTGCTTGACGCTTCAGGAACAGTATTTACAGCAAACAGCTTCAGTCGAGATTTTTTAAAGGATAATAACCTTAGAAACTCAACGTTCTCGATGAATCGAGAAGCGGTGTCTACCTGTAATAAAAACGGCAACTTCAGGAAGGCTACCCGAACTGACCTCAAATATGAAGCAACGGAAGCAGGTGGCTTAGAGTACAACTTCATATCTCAAGTTGCGAAAGAGTCTAAACCTACCTATTCCATTGATTCTTTAGATGTAAGAGCAGTTGGTTCGAAGTTGGAGTCGACAGTAGTTCTGCAATATGCAGACACAGCGAAAACAGAACTGCATCAATATGGTATTCGTGACTGGTCAAGTGCATCACCATTGCCGTTGGTTGGAATGAATGGTTCCTCTCCAATCTTGAACCCAACATCCTTTAAATATGACTCTTTAGACATCAGTGTACTTGTTGGTGACTACAATTACGAAGTTGCAGAGCTTCCAATGTCAACGACGAAGTTTTACCACCCGCTTGAACCTAAAACAGAAACTTGGACTTACAGTGTTTCTGCGGAGAAACCTATCAATGGTTGGACGGTAGCGCTGAACCAAAAGATGTATCAGGACGCAAACTGGGATATCTCAATTGATCCAAGCACTTACTATAATCTAAATGCTTTACCTGCGTCGCACGTGGTGAGAGGTTCAACTATTGATACTGGTTTTGACTTCAATGAACAAGATAAAGGATTTAGTCGAGTTGCATATCGTGCAGAGTCTAACTCTGGAGCGCTACACCGAGTAACACACAAGATATTTACGGTCTTAGAGAGTGATATTGTTGTTCCGGAATTGTTCTACTACACATTCGATGACAATGTTAAACAGGATTTGAAAGTTTCTTCAACAAGTGACTACTCACAATCAGTTGTTGTGGAGTCCGCTGATGCAAACTTAAATAGCTACGACTTTGTTTCTCTTTTCTCTCATGGTGACGTGACTGACCTAAAAGTTGATTACGATGGTCTTGTGATAAGTGAAGTTGATTCTGAGAAGGTCAACACTAATGCGCAGAAATCTGATTTTATGGTATTGGTTAAGTAGTGTCTTAACACTTTTGTAAATTTATTTAGCCCCTCACTTGAGGGGCTTTTTTGTGGTCTATATTCACGAATAAAAGAATATGTTGCTATATATTGCATATTCATTTGTCTATCGTATCTATCTATTCGATTTATTTAGGTTAATAATTTGTTGCAACTTTCTAGGGGTGGTGCTAATTTGTTCCGAAATAGAGAGGGCGGAGTCCCTTAATTGCAGTGACAAAAACACAGGGAGTAGAGCGCATGAATGATGTACCAGCGCTAGATATAAAAGACCTGCACAAAACATTTGGACAGAATGAAGTCCTGAAAGGCATTTCACTTGCCGCTCACAAAGGGGATGTTATCTCCATCATTGGCTCTTCCGGTTCTGGCAAGAGTACTTTTCTTAGATGTATTAACTTACTAGAAACACCGACCGCTGGTGAAATTTGGGTAAACGGCGAGCTTATTCAAATGAAAAACAACCGCGCGGGTGAATCTGTACCTGCCAACGAAAAACAAGTTCAGCGTATTCGTTCGCGTTTAGCTATGGTTTTTCAGGGGTTTAACCTTTGGTCTCATCTTACCGTTCTTGAAAACGTCATCGAAGCACCTGTCCACGTTCTTGGTGTGCCGAAAGCTCAAGCAATTGAAAATGCAGAGTTGTTACTGAAAAAAGTCGGCCTTTACGAGCGTAAAGATTATTACCCAGGTCATTTATCTGGTGGTCAGCAACAGCGTGCTGCGATTGCTCGTGCCCTTGCCGTAGATCCAGAAGTTATGCTGTTTGACGAGCCTACCTCTGCGCTTGACCCTGAGCTTGTTGGGGAAGTGCTAGGGGTTATGAGAGATTTGGCAGATGAAGGGCGAACCATGTTAGTGGTGACGCATGAAATGGCGTTTGCTCGTGACGTCTCAAATCATGTGATGTTCTTGCATCAAGGCTTAGTGGAAGAACAGGGAGATCCAGCTAAGCTATTTACTAACCCGGATTCGCAACGATTACAGCAGTTTATCTCATCTATCTACTAATATTCATTAGGCGGCAGAGTTTTGCCTCCTAAGTAAGCACAACGAACAAAACCAAATAAAATAGCAATCACAGGAGTATGGAAATGAAAAAGTGGTTATTGGCAGCAACTCTTGCTGCAACGGCAGTGTCTGGTGTTGCTCAAGCGAAAGAATGGAAAACAGTTCGCTTTGGCATTGAAGGCGCATACCCTCCATTTAGCTGGACAGAAACCGATGGCTCTCTAAAAGGCTTTGATGTTGATATGGCCAATGCGCTGTGTGAAGAAATGCAAGTGAAGTGTCAGATCGTTGCACAAGATTGGGATGGCATTATTCCTTCTCTATTGGCTCGTAAATACGATGCGATCATCGCGGCAATGTCGATTACCGAAGAACGTAAGAAGAAAGTGGATTTCACGGGCAAATACGCACTGATCCCAAATAAGTTCATCGCTAAGAAAGATGCAAACCTAGACTTTGCTAATCTAGATGGCCAAAAAATCGCAGTTCAACGCGCGACCACTCACGATAAATACCTGACTGACAACTACGGTGACAAAGTTGAAATTGTACGTTACGGCTCTTTTGACGAAGCGTACCTAGACCTTGCGAACGGCCGTGTTGCTGCAGTTTTGGGCGATGCATCTGCTCTAGAGGAAGGTGTATTGAACAAAGCTGGTGGTGATGCGTACGAATTTGTTGGCCCATCTCTGACTGATGCGAAATGGTTCGGTGAAGGTTTCGGTATCGCTGTACGTAAACAAGATAAAGATCTAACGAAGAAACTTGATGCGGCAATCTTGTCACTGCGTGATAAAGGTATTTACCAAGAAATTGCTGGCAAGTACTTTAACTACGATGTTTACGGCGAATAAGCGGTAATTAAGCGACCGTTGGCTTGTTCCTAGAAGTAGTCAACGGTCGATTTTTTGAGTTTAGGGATTAGGAACTCACCTATGCTGGATTTACAAGGATATGAAGCCTCCATTTTTAATGGGGCTTTGGTAACCATCGAAGTAGCAGTTCTGTCACTACTGCTTGCGGTGATATTGGGAATGCTTGGCGCGCTTGCTAAGCTCGCACCCTACAAATGGGCAAGAGCAATTGCCACACTTTACACCACCATTATTCGCGGCATTCCAGACTTAGTTCTGATGATGTTGATTTTCTTTGGTGGGCAAATACTTTTAAACAATAGCCTCTATTCCATCAACGAAACGCTCAATGAATGGTTTGCATCTAGCGACCCAAATCATGAGTGGACTTCTTACTTACCTGACTACATTGATGTGAGCCCGTTTATTGCCGGTGTGCTGACAATTGGTTTTATCTTTGGAGCTTACATGGCGGAAACTTTCCGTGGTGCGATCATGGCCGTCGATAAAGGTGAGTTGGAAGCAGCAAAAGCTTATGGCATGAGCCCAGTGTTGTCGTTCAGAAGAATCCTTCTTCCTCAGATGATTCGCCATGCACTACCGGGATTTGGTAACAACTGGCTGGTATTGTTAAAAACCACCGCGCTTGTCTCCATCATCGGGCTTGAAGATATGGTGAGAATGAGCTCTCTGGCGGCTGGTACAACAAAAATGCCGTTCACGTTCTACATGGCCGTTGCACTGATTTTCCTTTTCTTCACCAGTATTTCGACGGGGTTGTTAAAACTCGTTGAACGCAAATTCAGTATTCATGCGAGGTAAGTAATGGATTTTTCGTTGATTATTGAAAGCTTCCCTGTTTACTTTCAAGGGCTTTGGACGACCGTTTGGCTGGTGGGCATTTCATTGGTGATTGGCTTGTGCGTCTCAGTTCCACTCGCCATTGCAAGAAACAGTACCAACTACGCTTTGAGCCTTCCTTCTTGGGGATTCATTTACTTTTTCCGAGGAACGCCACTGCTTGTTCAGTTGTATCTGATTTACTATGGCATGGATCAGTTTTTCCCAGTGAAAGATACCTTATGGGAACACGCGTGGTTTTGTGCTCTGGTTGCGTTTGTACTAAACACATCAGCGTATACGGCAGAGATCATTCGTGGTGCGATTAACGGTTTGCCTAAAGGCGAAGTGGAAGCCGCAAAAGCGTATGGCATGAGTAAATTTATGACTTACAAACGCATCATCTTGCCAAGTGCGTTACGCCGAGCACTACCTGCTTATTCTAATGAAGTGATCTTCATGCTTCACGGCAGTGCGGTTGCAGGGATCGTAACCATCGTGGACTTAACTGGTGCAGCGCGCTTAGTTAACTCTCGTTATTACGCACCATTTGAGTCGTTCTTGACGGCTGGACTTTTCTATATGTCGCTTACGTTTATCATTCTTTGGTGCTTTAAACGCGCGGAAAAACGTTTCTTAGCGTACCTGCGTCCTCTGAGCTAAATCATGTATTTAAGTAATGGTACCTACGGGTACCATTCTATTTTTGATACCTTCATTCATACTTTTCTGATTTATCAACAAGACTATTTCGCCCCCTCGTTCGCTTACATTACACTTCGGCAAAACCCTTGTTTAATAAGTGAAATATGAAAAAAACAATTATATCGTTGGGTCTTGCCGCTGTTGCCACCGGATGCGGTGGTGGAGAGAGCAAGTCACAATCAAACAGTCAAGTCACACCAACTCCAGTTCCTGTTCAACAAGCGCTAGAAACGGGCAATGCCCTGTTAGTTTCTGACCCAAATGACTTCATTCGTGAAAGCCGTCAAGTTGTTGAGGCGCACAAGAAACAGTCGAATGCGATCAAATCTGCGATAGCAAAAAATCTTTCGGGTCTTTACTGGGATCCGACGCATGATGCCGCGATTTTTGCTCCTACCTATGGATTCAACGACACCATCTTGATGACCAATAAAGCGATGGCGAGTGGTTACAAAGACCAAGCGTTGTCGATTGGTATTGCTGGTGAGCAAACTAATGGCCAGCGTTATGCTGTTTTAGGCAGTAACCCATTTCGAACCGCACAACGTTTTCCTGATTCTTCTAATGCGGCAATGACTCAATGGTTAAAAAACCTCGTTACTTGGTTGTCAGGTGGAGCTACTTTAAACGTCGTCATCGCGCAAATGGATCAGTCTTATTACTTTCCTGATGAGCAAGCGACGCGCAGTTGGTTAAATAACAATATTTCACCAGACCTGATATTTAATGAAGCTAACCTGTGCGACGGTTCAAAATTACTTAGCTGCTTGAAAGCCGATAAGCCAAACCTGTTGATTCTGTCACAACATTTGCTGTCAGGAGATACCAACCAACAGGTAATAGATGCGCTGGCTTATGCCGAGCAAGCTAAAATTCCGGTTCTATATCTGCATTGGGACGGTGGGCTGACCGATCTTGGCCGAGACATTTTGGCAAAATTCCATGTTGACTACGTGGGGGACAACTATTGGCGTAAGTTAGGTTTGGTCGATTGGGCACCTTCATCACTGATGAACTTTGTGCCAGATTCTGTCATCACGCAACAAGCGTTGTTGTCCCGTTTCGAAACTCAAAACTTCAATGTTGATTTGTCCCAATGTGATGATAAATCATGCCCAGAAGTAGCGAACATGGACAGTCAGTTTTACGACGCTGCCAACAGCATTCGCCAATGGCTGAAATCACTTGATGAGCAAAAAATCTCGTTGTTTGAACAAGATGGTTATCAATACGAAAAGCTGATGGTGTTATTGGCGGATCATTATCGTCAAACGGCCTCTTTTCCAATGGATAAGCAGTCTACGGGGACGACCGAATTTTTGAAATCGTACTTCGCGGACTACGTTCAATACAACAGTCGTCGCATCAACCCAAAACAACCAAATATGGGAAACTTCAGCCGCAGTGAATTTGGGGCCGATGTAAAGAGAATTGATACTACGGTGAATATGGAGTCTAAACGCAACTTCCGTTCGGCAGGAGTGTATGCACTACCAGGTGAGACTTTCACGGTAACGCGTAAAGACAACAATGATGTGACCACAAAAATTGTCATCAATAGCTTAAGAAGTGGAGCGACTCATGAGTTCAGTAAAGACGGTTATACTCGACCTAAACTGCTGACTTCATTTGCTTACGAAGTTAAAGCGGGTGAAACCATCACGCTGACTTCTCCTTATGGCGGCCCAGTACAGGTTCACTTTGACAAAAATGATATTCCGGTTGAACTGAGATTTAACCATGTGGCACAGCATCCTGTATGGAGAAGTGAGAAGGACAACGACACTTTTATTCAGCAGCTAGAAGCCAATTTGTTTGATTGGGCCGAGCTGATCACCCCTGGGTTTGAAGTGCACTCAAAGCGTGACAAGATGTTAGAGTCGGTCAACGATGAAATGTGGCCTACTCCTGCGGAAATGGCGCTGGCAACAGAAGAATATGTACATAACTACCCGCATGTTCTGGCTGGTTTCCAAGGGCCGGGTATAGACGAAGTACCTGAAATTATTCAATACGCTCAAAACCAAGGCTGGGAAATTGCCAATATTGATATGGTTAAGCACATGAATGCTGACCAAGCCGCTTGTGGCTATGGCTGCTCTGGTAACCCGTACGATGCTTATTGGGCCTTCAGTCCTTTAGGTCACGGTGATTTGCATGAGCTAGGCCACGGTTTAGAGAAAGGACGATTCCGATTCGCTGGTTGGGAAGGGCATTCGACGACCAACTACTACTCCTACTACAGCAAGTCTCGTTTCTTCCAAAATACGGGTAAGGAATCAACCTGCCAAAGCTTGGATTTCAAAGGTCAGTTTGAACTGTTGCAAACCAGTCGAACACAAAGCGAGCCAAATGCTTATATGGCGGAGCAAAACCAAACGGGTTGGAGCTGGGGTGCTCGCGTTTACATTCAAATGATGATGGCAACTCAGCACGAAGGTGTGCTTAAAAATGGTTGGCATTTACTGGCGCGACTTCATCTTATTGAGCGTGAGTTTAATCGTTTGAAAGCAGATGAGGCACTGTGGAATGCGAAACAATCAAGCATTGGCTTCTCGATGTATACCAAAGATGAAGCGAACAGCATCTCAAACAATGACTGGTTGCTCATTGCCCTAAGTTACGTGGCTCAGCGAGATATGACTAACTATCTCGACATGTGGGGATTCTCGTTCTCAGAAAAAGCGAAGCAACAAGTTGTTGCGTTGAATCTGACGCCGATGCCTCTCACTTACTTTGCAAGTAGCAATACTGGCTACTGTCTGAACGAATTCGCTCAAACGCCAGTAAGTATTGATGGTCAAACGGTTTGGCCGCTGAACTAGCTGAGTAGAAAATAACGTGCATGAAAAAGGGAGACTGAGTCTCCCTTTTTACTAGATTTACCTTAGCGTTGAGTCACGGTTATTGCTTTGTAAAGTATTACTTGAATGTCGACCAGATTGGCGCGTGGTCTGAAGGCTTTTCAATACCGCGTAATTCATAATCGATACCCGACTCAATACATTTTTGCGCGAGAGAAGGGGTCGCCAAAATCACATCAATTCGTAGGCCTCGGTTGTCATCAAAGCCGCGAGATCGGTAGTCAAACCACGAGAAGCGATCGTTCACTTCTGGGTAGAGCTTACGGAAAGTATCTTCAAAGCCCCAATCTAACAACGTTTTCAGCCATTCACGTTCTTCTGGTTGGAAAGAGCATTTACCCGTTTTCAACCAACGCTTACGGTTCGGTTCTCCGATACCGATATCTGAATCGATAGGGCTGATGTTGATATCACCCATAACAATCAACTGTTCATCGTTGCTGTGATGATCGTTTAGATACGTCATTAGATCTTTGTAGAACTGGCGCTTGTATGGGAATTTCGTTTCGTGGTTAATGTTGTCCCCTTGAGGGAAGTAGCCATTAAGCACCGTTACTTTTTCACCATTTTCGTTTTCAAACGTCGCCATGATCATGCGCTTTTGGTGTTCTTCGTTATCCGTTGGAAAACCTTTTTGTACGCGGATTGGCTCTTGCTTACAAAGCATCGCTACGCCGTAATGCGCCTTCTGGCCATGAAAATACACTTTGTAACCCATGGCTTCGACATCTTCAATCGGGAACGCTTCATCATGCACCTTAATCTCTTGAAGACCAATAACGTCAGGCTGGTGTTTATCGATTAGCGCTTGGAGTTGGTGCAGTCGAGCACGTAGTCCATTGATGTTAAAGCTGATTACTTTCATTATTTATCCTTTTGAGGGCGTATTTTTCTAGAATGGTATCATTCTGAAAGCGTAGTGAAAATGAATCTCAACAAAAGAAAAAAGCGCGTTTTACTGCGCTTTCAATTTGTTTTCTAAATCTGTTTGTACGATCTTCAATGCTTTAATCGCAACTTCTGGATCAATCTCGTTGGTTTCAAGCAAGTAGATCAAATCAACGGCCAGCTTGATCTCTTCTGGTGCATCATCAAGAGGAGAGGTTGGTTGGTCTGCCATTATTGGTGCTTTTCCCTATGTGTAATTTGATTTTCTAGTTTAAGAAGCGCTGCCTCACAACGAGCTAAACGTTGCTCTGTCGCCAGTAATACTTTCTGAGCTTCAGCTCGCATAAAACTAGGTGCAGTTTCCACTGCGCGTTCCTTTTCTAACACCATTTCTCGCAAGCGTCTTGCCCATTCTTGATGCTGCGCGAGCTCTTGATAAAGCACGTTAATTGGTTTGCGAAAGTGGCTGCTATGCTTGATTTCATTCTTACGAATTTTAGTGGTAGAAATCTCTCGCTGAATTGCGCCAATTTGCGCTACGAGTCGTTCGGTGAGGTACTCCGCTCGCAAAGTGGTGAGCTTATTTTCGTTTTGCTCTCGGATAATCGCGCCCAGTGTCGATTTCGCTTCTTTTACGCAAGGCGTAAGTAAGCGAGAACGGCAGCTAAATAAACGTTCATCAAACAACGGAACGTGATGCTCTCCTCGTTGGCGATCCAATGTCGCGGCTTGATTCGCCATGTGTTCTAAACTTTGCGAAAGTTGTTCGATGTTCATGATAAACCTACAAACCAAGCGTCATAAGCCAGCTTAATCGCCAATACGCTCACGACCGTGACAAAAACGGGACGAATGAACTTAGAGCCGAATCGAATTGCAGAATGCGCACCAACAAATGCCCCAGCCATTAAACACACACCCATTGTTAAGCCTAGCACCCAGTTAATATGACCTAAAATAGCGAAAGTAATAAGTGAGGTAAAATTACTGGTGAAGTTCATTGCTTTGGCTAAACCAGAGGCGAGCAATATATTGAGACGGTACAGCGCCATAGAACTTACAGTCCAAAACGCGCCTGTTCCTGGACCGGCTAATCCATCGTAAAAACCAATCGACAAACCTTGCAGGTACTGTTTTTTATGCAGCTTTGGGCAAGGCTCTGGTATTGGGCTTTGATGAGGGGAATGTGGCGTTTTGTGGAATACAGTATACAGAGCAGCGGCTAATATAATAAGAGGCAAGACTTTTTCTAGCCAATCCGTACTGATGGCATCGACAAAGAGCGTGCCCAATGTTGCGCCGACAAGCGTTGCTGCAAACGCGCGCCCCCAACACTGAGGTTTGAACAAGCGTTTTTTGTAGTAAGTGAATGCGGCAGTTGACGATGCAAAGGTGGCAGCCAACTTGTTCGTCCCCAAAGCAATGTGAGGAGGAAGCCCCAAAGACAGCAAAGCAGGGACGGTTAGCATCCCTCCACCACCTGCGACTGCGTCAATAAATCCAGCAACAAAAGCGACTAGCGCCAACACCAACAGCATTGTCGGCTCTATCATTTCCATAAATTCTTATTCTTCTAATATTCTATTTTTCGTTTAAATGGCGGCAGTGAGTCGATAAGTGCTTGCCCGTAGCGTTTGGTTACGAGGCGTCGATCCAGAATGGTCACTCTACCAGAATCTCGTTCTTTACGCAGTAGGCGGCCCACGCTCTGGATCAGCTTTTTGCTCGCATCAGGTACAGTGATTTGCATAAACGGGTTGCCGCCTTTCTTTTCTATGTATTCTGAATGCGCTTGTTCTACTGGAGAGGTAGGAACACCAAATGGAATTTTGGTGATCACTAAGTTTTCCAGTAACTCTCCTGGCAAATCGAGTCCTTCCGAAAAGCTTCCTGTACCAAAGAGAACGCTGGTTTTGTTTGTTTCTACAAGCTTTTTATGTTTTTTTAGAATTTCTTGACGAGAACTTTCGCCTTGTACTTGCAAAGCCCAGCCTCGTTTTATGAACTCTGAAGACAGCGCTTCTGCGACTTGGTTCATCTGCCAGTAAGAGGAGAATAATACCAAGTTGGCCTTTTTGTCTTCTAAGTACTTAGGCAAGATCTCAATAAGATATTCAGTAAACTGAGGTGCCGATGGTTCGTACTTCATTGCAGGTATGAGTAACTCAGCTTGGTTTTGATAATCAAAAGGCGAAGCGAGTGCCAAAAACTGAGTCCCAGATTCTGGCTTGCCATCAATGCCTACTTGATGGCAAAAATAGTGGAAAGAGTTCAACGCTCGCATTGTTGCTGAAACTAATACGGCACCAATACAACGACTCCAAATCTGTTGGTCTAGCTGCCATCCGATCTCAAGAGGGGATACGCTCACAATAAAATCGCCTTCACGATCGGGGTGAGTTTCTAGCCATCTCGCTAAAGGCGCTCCTTTTTCTCGTGTTGGCTCTGCCATTAAATGCCAAACTTGAGCGAGGTTCTCTAGTCGTTGAATATAGAAACCTAGTTCAGCGAGCGCAGGCTCGGCCAATCTTGCCGCGAGTTCGCCATCTTTGACTCTTTCTGCAATAAGATCGGCGATTTTCGCGACGCTTTGGTTTGCTTTCTTGCTGAACTGTTTTAGCTCTTTAGATTGGTTTTCTAGCCAAGTAGGCAGCTCGCCATGTTCAAAGCGGTAGATGCCTTCTTCAAACTGAGCTGGATCGAACTGCTTAGTCAACTGAGTGAGCGCAGGTATTAAGTTTTGCACGGAGTCTTGCAAGTCATTGCGGAATCGAGCGACACGTTTCTCATCAGCCAGTGATGAAAATTTACTGATTGACTGATTCAGCTTCTCTAGCCACGCTGCTGCGCCTTTTAAACTTGCGGATGCTGAAGCGTGATCACGGGCGACGTGAGGCAGGTGGTGAGCTTCGTCAAAGACATAAATCGTATTTTCTGGCTCTGGTAAGATTACGCCACCACCTAAGTCAGCATCAGCCATAACGAGAGAGTGATTCGCGATGATCACGTCATTTTTATCTAACTCAGAGCGAGCCTTTTGAAATGGGCACCCTCTGTGACCTGGCAAACTGTTATTACAGCTGTGTTTGTCGCTGACAATCAATTGCCAGATGCGGTCGTCTATAGGTTTAGGCCAAGCGTCGCGGTCACCATCCCATTTCCCTTGAGCGAGTGAGCGATACATGGTTTCCAGTAATTCAATGTCTTTTTTCTTTGGCTTGGTCTCAAACATCGCTAGTTGACCGCCATCCACACCACTGGCTGTTGCGAGCTTTTCTGCGCAGCAGTAGCGCTGCCTACCTTTGGCAAGAATGAAAGAGAATTCTCTGTCTGTAATACGACGGAATAGAGGAAGGTCTTTATTCACTAGCTGTTCTTGAAGCGCGACGGTTGCCGTTGAGATAACGACTTTGCGGTTGTTATGCACGGCAACTGGTATAGCGGCCATCAAATAAGAAAGTGACTTACCGATCCCTGTGCCTGCTTCTGCTACCAGTATTCGATTGGACTTATGATATTGACCACAAAGCGTCTTTGCGATTTCAGCGACAAGATAGTTTTGAGCTCGTCTTGGTACAAAGTTATCGAGTTGGGCTTGTAGGTTTTGATAGCTATTGCGAATCGATTTTTGAATGTTACTGGTCAGCATACGGGCCTCAAATGCGTTGGAGCCGAATAGTAGCACACATCACTAGTTGTACAGTAGTTC
This sequence comes from Vibrio sp. RC2502, assembly GCF_054850435.1. Classification (NCBI taxonomy): domain Bacteria; kingdom Pseudomonadati; phylum Pseudomonadota; class Gammaproteobacteria; order Vibrionales; family Vibrionaceae; genus Vibrio; species Vibrio sp. RC2502. The sequence goes on along the minus strand of NZ_CM141453.1, from coordinate 2,247,167 downwards.
ACAAAACGGAATGCTTTTGTAAGGAATCTAGATCTTCTTCACAAAAAAATATTGAACTCCATATCAATGCAAATAATTTCATTATATGAAAAATATAAAACTTCAAAAATGTGGATTTGTTAGATTTTAATGCTGTTTTTCTGTCTTCAAAGTTTTTCTTTAGATTTAAATTTTGATTATTAATAGGATGATAAATTGAGGAAAATCAAGCCGATAGTTTAGATGTTCATCGAATAAATTAAATAAAGTAAATCAAGTTATTGTTTTTATTGGTCATTTTTATTTTTTGATATTTATATTTAGAAAATTTGACAGGCAGAATAATCTTTTGCAATCTAGTGCCCAGATTTTGTAGGTCATGCATTGTTACGAATCGATAACAAGTGGCCTCAAAAATATAAAAAAGGGAATTCGGAAAGGATATCCCAAACTAAGAAAAGGCAGTGGATTAATTATGAAAAAGACTCTATTAGCACTAGCTGTAGTTGCGTCTGCAACTTCAGTTAACGCAGCGGAAGTATTCAAATCTGAAGAAGGTTCTGTAGATTTCTACGGTCAACTACGTCCAACTCTTCTATTCCTAGACAGCACAGACCACACTGCAGAGCTAAACACTAGCTCTTCACGTATGGGTGTAAACGGTGTTTACGTTGTAAACGATAGCCTTAAAGTTCTAGGTGAAGTTGAAATCGGTGTTGCACTTGGTGACAACTACGGTGCAGGCGCAGATTCAAGCGAGCGTACAGATGACACTGTATTCGTTCGTCGTCACATCTTCGGTTTCGACATGGGCGATATGGGTACACTTCGTTTCGGTAAAGAAGGTACTTTCGCGGATGACGTTTACGGTGCTGATTACTCTTACTTCTTTGGTGGCTCTGCTCTTCTTTACGGACACGAGTGGAACAACGACTCTCAAATCAAATACTCTTTCGAAAACGATGCATTCTGGCTAAAAGCTGGTTACGCGCTAGGTGAGAAAGACAAGAACGAAGAAGTTCGTGAAGTATTCGTAGGTAAGTCTTTCGGTGAACTATCTGTTCACGCTGGTGTACTTTCTTCTGTAAATAAGATTGCAGTTAAGAATGTTGCGCACAACACTGAAAACCTATCTTTTGAAGTAACTGGTGAATACGCACTTGGTGAGCACACTCTAGGCGCGACTTACTACTACAACGAAAACGAAGATAAAAACGCTAACTCAACTGTTGATTCTCACGGTATCTCTCTAGCGGGTATGTTCGCTGTAGCACCTAAGACAACTCTATACTCTGGTTACGAACTAGTAATGTCTTCTTCTGATGTTGCTGGCACTGTTGACGCAGACGACTCTCGTTTCTACGCTGGTGTTGAATACAAGTTCTCTAAATGGGCTCGCGTATTCGCTGAAGGTGCATACGTATTTGAAGAAACTAAGCTAGACAACTCTAAAGTTGACAGCAAAACTGACTTCGGTGTTGGTGCACGTTTCTACTGGTAATCAAAACCCAGTCTGATATTGTAAGACCCAGCTTTATGCTGGGTCTTTTACTATGAAGATAAGGATGAGAAATTCTATGCAGTTATCATTTAAAGTGGCGATGGCTCTGTCTATTTTTGCCTGCTCAAACCTATATGCTGCAACAACTCTGGTGGTTCCTGAAGATGTTAAACTTCTGGCTGTCAACATGGAAAAACCTAAGTTGGAAGGTGGGATCTTTTCTGATGAAAAGACAATAGAAATACCTGATGGGACGAATCAGATTGTCTTCAAATATCAACCTGAATTTGAAATTGGCGACGATATTAAAAGTGTATATAGCGATGTGATTATTGCTAAGTTTGATGTTAATAATGAAAAGCTCAAGTTCCAGCTTCCTCAATTTAATACGTATCGCCAAGCTCAAACGAGCATTTCTCCATTAGATTGGCAACTATTGGACTCTAAAGGCCAGACAATCGATTTAGTAGAAGATACTCTCGAATCGGAGGGTGTTCAAATAGGTCGAAACTATCCACAAGAAGCCCGCAGTTATAATATTGCTGGCGGTGTCGCTAGTGTTGCAGTTACTTATGTTACTGTGAATCAGCATCAACAAGTTGTGACGGGTATTGAGCCTGCTTCAAAAACCGTAGAAAGCACTCAAGGTTCTGGGCAACAAGATACGCAAATGGTCGACTTGCTAAAAACTATGTATCTAAAAGCTTCTCCGACCGATCAAGAAGCATTCAAGCTCTGGATCTCACAGCAATAATTCATCAACAATAATTGTTATTTGTGACGATAAAAATATAAAAAGCAGGCGACGGCCTGCTTTTATGTTTTTTGATGTTGACTACTTTAAGGAATGTGCTGTTTTAAGATGGCTAGAGCTGAATCTCTTTCCATTGGCCAGGCTGCAAGTCTCCAAGGGTAATGTCGCCCATTGAATAGCGTACTAAGCGTAAAGTTGGGAAGCCGATATGAGCGGTCATGCGTCTTACTTGGCGGTTTCTACCTTCCATGATAGTGATAGCTAACCATGTCGTTGGAATATTTGCACGGAAACGAACTGGTGGGTTTCTCTCCCAAATCGTCGGAGCATCAATGACTTCTACTTTTGCGGGTAAGGTCATACCATCTTTTAATTCAACGCCTTTACGCAACTTCTCTAAATCTTGCTCTTGTGGCGCTCCATCCACCTGTACCCAATACGTTTTCGGCGACTTTGATTTCGGCTGAGTCAGCTTCGCTTGTAGGATACCATCATTGGTTAACACCATTAGGCCTTCACTGTCTCTATCTAGTCGACCTGCTGCGTATACGTCTTTGACTGGAATGTAGTCAGCCAATGTTTTACGGCCGTCACCATCGGTAAATTGGCTCAGCGTATCGTAAGGCTTATTGAAAATAATGACTTTTCGATTTTGCAGGTCGACTCGAGGTTTATTGGCTTTGGCTGTGCGAGTAGGGTGGCGTCTTGTGGTTTGATCCTCTACACGGTTTGGTTTACCGGAACGTTTAAAATGGCCTGTTTTAGATTGGCTGGTACGACGCCCTTTTTCATGACCTGTGCGAGATGACATGTTAACTACCCTGCAAAAATGTAAATGAACTGTGTTTGAAAGTTTTAAGTTTTCTTAAGATCGGCTATCATTTGCGCGCCTAAAACTAACAAATGCGCACAGAATAATAGACTATTTCGTGTTATTTGTTTAATTATATCAGTGCACTCATGGATTCAGAGCCAAGAGCTTCAAACTACAAGAAAGAGTGCAAACCGCATGTGGCGTTAGCGAGGAGATACACACTACTAACGTGTAGCAATGCGTCAATTACACCAACTCAGACGCTGAGTTGATCAGCCAACAAGTTGATTCAAAAATAGGGAAATTTCATGCCTACAGAAAAACCTACCATTATCTACACCATCACTGATGAAGCACCGGCGCTAGCAACTTATTCATTACTACCAATCATTCAATCGTTTACTGCATCGTCTGGCATCAACGTAGATACTCGTGATATTTCACTAGCGGGTCGAATTATCGCTAACTTCCCAGAGCACTTAAAAGAAGAGCAACGCATTGGCGACGCGTTAACTGAGCTGGGCGAACTCGCACAAACACCAGAAGCAAATATCATCAAGTTGCCAAACATTTCGGCTTCTATTCCTCAGCTAAAAGCCGCAATCAAAGAGCTTCAAGCTAAAGGTTACGACCTACCAAACTACCCAGAAGAGCCAAGTACTTACGAAGAAAAAGCGATTAAATCGGCTTACGATAAGATTAAGGGCAGTGCGGTAAACCCAGTACTTCGTGAAGGCAACTCTGACCGTCGTGCGCCACTTTCTGTTAAGAACTATGCAAAGAAAAACCCACACTCAATGGGCGCATGGTCATCAGACTCTAAATCCCATGTATCAAGCATGGCGGGTGACGATTTCTTTGGTAGCGAGAAATCAACAACCATTTCTGGCGCAACAGAAGTAAAAATCGAGTTTGTTGGCGCAGATGGCTCTGTAAAAGAGCTAAAATCTGCTTTCCCACTGTTAGACAAAGAAGTTATTGATAGCTCTGTACTGAAGAAAAAAGCATTGGTTGAGTTCTTCGAAAAAGAAATCGCAGATGCGAAAGAGCAAGACGTACTGCTTTCTCTACACATGAAAGCGACGATGATGAAGGTTTCTGACCCGGTTATCTTCGGTCACGCTGTAAAAGTGTACTACAAAGACGTTTTTGCTAAATACGGTAAGTTATTCGAAGAGCTTGGCGTTGATGTAAATAATGGTCTTGGTGATGTTTACTCGAAAATCGAGTCACTACCAGCAGCACAAAAAGAAGAGATTGAAGCGGCAATTCAGGCGGTTTACCAAACTCAGCCTGAACTTGCGATGGTTGATTCGGATCGTGGCATCACAAACTTGCATGTCCCAAGCGACATCATTGTCGATGCATCTATGCCAGCAATGTTGCGTTCTTCTGGCCAAATGTGGGGTCCTGACGGCAAGCAAAAAGATACTAAAGCGATGATTCCAGATCGCTGCTATGCAGGTATCTACCAAGCAGTTATCGATTTCTGTAAAGAGCACGGCGCATTTGACCCGACAACAATGGGCAGCGTACCAAACGTGGGTTTGATGGCTCAAAAAGCAGAAGAGTACGGTTCTCACGATAAGACGTTTATCCTAGATGCAGCAGGTACAGTACGTGTTGTTGATGCTTCTGGCGCAGTGCTGCTTGAACAGGCGGTAGAAGAGGGTGACATCTTCCGTATGTGTCAGGTAAAAGACGCGCCAATTCAAGATTGGGTGAAACTTGCAGTAACTCGCGCACGTGCGACAGGCGTTCCAGCTGTATTTTGGCTAGATGAAAACCGCGCACACGATGCAGAGCTTATTAAAAAGGTCAATGCATACCTGCCAGATCACGATACTACAGGTCTAGAAATTAAGATTCTTGCTCCAGTTGAAGCATGTAAATACTCATTAGAACGAATGAAAGCCGGTCTAGATACCATTTCTGTAACGGGTAACGTACTTCGTGACTACCTAACAGACTTGTTCCCAATTTTGGAACTGGGTACATCCGCTAAAATGCTATCAATCGTTCCGTTGATGAATGGCGGTGGCCTGTTTGAAACCGGTGCTGGCGGTTCTGCTCCAAAACACGTTCAACAAGTTGAGAAAGAAAACCACCTTCGTTGGGATTCTCTAGGCGAGTTCTTAGCATTAGCTGCTTCTCTAGAGCATTTAAGCTCAGTAACTGGCAATGCTAAAGCGCAAGTTCTAGCCGATACACTAGACAAAGCAACGGGTGAATTCCTAGACAAAAATAAATCGCCATCACGTAAAGTAGGTGAGTTGGATAACCGTGGTAGCCACTTCTACTTAGCACTGTACTGGGCGAAAGCATTGGCAGAGCAAACTGTGGATGCAGATTTAGCCACTGAATTTGCACCTATTGCAAAATCTCTTGCTGAGCAAGAAGAGAAGATTGTTACAGAACTTAATAGTGCTCAAGGCGTGAAAGGTGAGCTAGGTGGTTACTACTTACTAGACGATGCTTTGGTTTCTAAATTGATGCGTCCAAGCGAAACGTTTAACGCAATCATCGACAAGTAATCTGCGGATGACACGTCGTGAGCGGCGTGTTTTTCAGATAATAAGAAACCCGCTTAATTGGCGGGTTTATTTTTCTCTTCACAAAGGTTTAAGCTATGTGAGAGCAATGGTTTCTACGACAGCACTCAATTTACTTGGCTTGGGCTTCAATTGGCACAACGCTACTTGCGTGGCAACCCTTTGGACCTTTTTCAATCTCGTAAGAGACTTGTTGGCCTGCTTTCAGTGTACGATAACCGTCCATTTGGATAGTTGAGTAGTGGGCAAAGATGTCTCCTTCCTCTTCGTCTGAACAGATAAACCCAAATCCTTTGGCATTGTTAAACCACTTTACTGTACCTGTAGCCATGCTTATACATCCCTCATGCATTTTTTACTGATGTTGTTACAACAACCAAGTTATACCTTTAACTTGGTACTACTGTTAGCGACCGCTAACAAACGTCTCATTGATACAGAATCACATTCACCAAGTTGCTTAAACTCAAACTGATCCAGAATGAGGATTTATGCATCAATACTTTCCACTGTAGTCAATGAATCCATACAGTCAATAGTGTCGAGCAACAAACGGAAACATAATTGAAAACAAATCACTTTTGAGATTAACAATTTTGCAAACTGTTTTTTGGACGTACGCCGAAGTTTAGATATTTAGACCAAAAAGCGACGGGTTACGAAAAATCCATACTGTTGGTGTTGCTTATGATAGTGAAATCATCGGATTGAATAAAAAATGAAGTTTTCGTGATAAATAACCTTTTCTCAGTGAGGTAGTGTGATCTAACACAGAAATTAGCATTGGTTAGATTCTGTTCGTTAGTGAGAAAAGAGAGTGATTTTTGAGTAAAAGTTCAGGGCTTATCGATAACCATCTTTTATTTGCGCGCCCGCGAGACGTGGATTAGTCTCTATATTAGGTAGCAACTTTTATCTATCAAAGTTCTAAATCGGTGCCACATCTCACTACACCGCACAGCATGCTTGTGGTAGATTGTTTTTATAGGTCGAAAACATCAACCCTTTGATACGATATCTTTAAATTGCCATGAGTAAAAATTTTGAATGGGTCACTCCGGACTCTGATCTTCTGGAGCGAGAAAGTACAAAAGTTCAGCCACCTAAGCTGTATAACGTTGTACTCAATAATGATGACTATACACCTATGGATTTCGTCATAGAGGTACTTGAGCGATTCTTTTCACATGATATTGATAAAGCAACACAAATCATGCTCAAAGTGCACTATGAAGGAAAGGCAGTCTGTGGAACTTACAGCGCAGAAATTGCCGAAACAAAAGTAGCGCAAGTTACGATGTACGCAAGGGAAAATGAACATCCGCTACTTTGTACTATGGAGCAAGCGTAGAAGAAGACTTGCTCGAACAACCCAAGTTGTTTTTTCGGGAGGTACTTATGCTAAATAAAGAACTAGAGTCAAGCCTTAACGGTGCATTTGCTCGTGCAAGAGACAAACGTCACGAGTTTATGACTGTCGAACACCTCCTACTTGCATTGTTGGAAAACGATGCAGCTAAGGAAGCCCTTTTAGCCTGCAAAGCAGACCTCGATGCTTTGCGCAATGAGCTCGATATATTCATCGATCAAACTACGCCGCTTATCCCTGAAAGTGATGAGACGCGCGAAACCCAGCCGACTTTGAGTTTTCAACGTGTATTGCAACGCGCGGTTTTCCATGTTCAGTCGTCTGGTCGCAACGAAGTAACGGGTGCTAATGTATTGGTCGCAATCTTTAGCGAACAAGAGTCGCACGCCGCTTATTTATTGAAGAAAAACGACATTTCTCGCTTAGATATTGTCAACTTTATCTCCCACGGTATTACGAAAGCTTCTGGCGCCGGAGAAGATCCATCTTCTTCAGATTCGTTTAGCTCGGATAGTGTCGAAGAAACAGGTTCCGATGAGCGTTTAGAAAGCTTTGCAACAAACCTCAACCAAGTGGCGAAGGCCGGTAATATTGATCCATTAATTGGCCGTGACAAAGAGCTAGAACGTACGATCCAAGTTCTATGTCGTCGTCGTAAGAACAACCCATTGCTCGTTGGTGAAGCCGGTGTGGGTAAAACGGCAATTGCAGAAGGCCTAGCTTGGAGAATTGTTGAAGGCCAAGTGCCAGAGGTGATTCAAAATAGCGTTATCTACTCACTTGATATCGGTTCGCTGCTAGCAGGCACTAAGTATCGTGGTGATTTCGAGAAACGTTTCAAATCGATTTTGAAGCAGCTTGAAAAAGAAGAAGATGCCATCCTGTTCATTGATGAAATCCATACTATTATCGGTGCTGGTGCAGCGTCTGGTGGCCAAGTCGATGCGGCAAACTTGATTAAACCTCTACTAAGTAGCGGCAAGTTGCGCTGTATTGGTTCAACTACCTACCAAGAGTACAGCAATATTTTCGAAAAAGAGCGTGCGCTATCTCGTCGCTTCCAAAAAATCGACGTTGTAGAACCATCTCTGGACGATACAACCAAGATCCTGATGGGCTTGAAACCAAAGTACGAAGCTCACCACGAAGTGCGTTACACCAACAAAGCACTGCGTGCAGCCGTAGAGCTGTCTGCGAAGTACATCAACGAACGTCATCTACCTGACAAAGCAATTGACGTTATTGATGAAGCCGGTGCTCGTAGTCGATTAGCTCCAGCAAGTCGTCGTAAGAAGACGGTTGGCGTGGCTGATATTGAAGCCATGGTTGCAAAAATGGCTCGAATTCCAGAGAAGTCGGTGTCTTCATCTGACAAAGACATCTTGAAGAATCTTGATGGCAAAATGAAGATGCTAGTCTTTGGTCAAGACAACGCTATTGATGCGCTTTCGGAGGCTATCAAACTGTCTCGTGCTGGTTTGGGTGTAGATAACAAGCCTGTGGGTTCGTTCTTGTTTGCAGGGCCTACTGGTGTGGGTAAAACCGAAGTAACTGTTCAGCTATCGAAACTGCTTGGTATTGAACTGCTTCGTTTTGATATGTCTGAGTATGGTGAGCGTCACTCTGTGAGCCGCTTAATTGGTGCTCCTCCAGGTTATGTTGGTTATGATCAAGGTGGCTTGTTAACCGATGCCGTTATTAAGCATCCTCATTCCGTTGTTTTGTTGGATGAGATTGAGAAAGCGCACCCAGATATCTTTAATTTGTTACTGCAAGTGATGGATAACGGTACGCTGACGGACAACAATGGTCGCAAGGCCGACTTCCGTAACGTGATCCTTGTGATGACCACTAACGCGGGTGTGGCTGAAACTGAGAAGAAATCGATCGGTTTAATCCAACAAGATCATAGTCACGATGCCATGGCTGAAATTAAGAAGGTGTTCACTCCGGAGTTCCGTAACCGTCTTGATAATATCATCTGGTTTAATAGCCTAGATGAAAGTGTTATCCATCAAGTGGTTGATAAGTTTATTGTCGAGCTTCAAGTCCAGTTGGATGCTCGCGGAGTATCCATGGAAGTATCGCAAGATGCTCGCCATTGGTTAGCACATAAAGGTTATGACAAAGCGATGGGGGCACGTCCAATGGGCCGTGTAATCCAAGAGCAATTGAAGAAACCATTGGCAAATGAACTGTTGTTCGGATCACTTGTTGATGGTGGTACGGTGAAAGTGTCGTTAGTAAATGATGCGCTTGAATTTGAATATTTGAGTGAGAAAGAAGCAGCAATGCACTAACGTTTGTCGTCAATTTCAAATCAAAAGCGTGCGATTGGTCGCACGCTTTTTTTATATCTGTCTAGCACGAAGACTCATCTCTTTATTTCTGTTTTATTCATGGTTGTGCATATTGAGAAATAAAGAGGAAAGCATGAAAACTTTTATCATAGCGTGGTTGCTTATCCTACTCGTAGGGTGTGATAAACACGCCGTAGTTGTTGAGGCGAGTAAGCCAGAGTTTGATCCTATCATTCAGCGAGTAGAACGAGGACAAGCAGCAAACCTGCATAGCTTACTAGTGTGGCAAGATAACCAGTTAACGTTGGAGCTGTATCGTCAAGGTGGTGGGCTTGATGGTAATCGTCAAACACCAAATGTGCCTGTCGGGCAAGAGGTTGTGCATAACGTGCATTCTGTCACGAAATCCTTTGTCGCTACGCTGATTTTCATCGCTATTGATGAAGGCAAAATCGAAGGGTTAGAGACGCCAATATTTGATTTCTTTCCAGAGTATACCGAGCCAGATAGACAGGCGAAGCTAGCGATAACATTACGAGATGTTCTAAATATGTCCACAGGCTACGCATTGGACGAATTGTCCGTACCATATGGACAAGGCAACATTTTTTCTCGTCATTACAATGCGAAGGACTTAAAACAGCAGTTTCTTTCCACTCAATTAGCTTTTGATCCAGGAACAAAGTTCGCGTACAGCGGTCTTTCTACAGTTGGCCTTTCTAAAGTGATTGAAAAAGTATATGGGCAATCATTTACGAAAGTAATGAAAGAGAAGATTTTTTCCCCTTTAGATATTGAAGAGTATCAGTGGCTGCCAAACATCGGTAGTGGCGAAGCAGGAGCAGACTGGGGCTTACGTCTAACATCCCGAGATATGGGTAAGTTTGGCTTGATGTGGCTTAACAAAGGACAATACAACGGAACGCAAATTGTTGGTAAAGAATGGTTGAATGAACTCAGAAAGAGTAAGTTCTATTCGTATGAGATGGGGTATGGGTTACATTTTTGGCAGGTTTCTAACGTTGAGAATGGCGTTGCGGCTGTAGGGATAGGAGAGCAGTACATTGTTGCCATTCCGAACAAAAATGCAGTGATTGTCACGACTGCTGGGAACTACGAAGCAAGATCTCGACCAGTGTTAACTCTGATCCAGCAATTGTCATCGTTACTTTAATTCAATGTTTACAAATAAAAAACGGAGCAAAAATGCTCCGTTTTTTATTTGCATCCGAAAATCAAAGATTAACGAGCGCGGAAGACGATGCGGCCTTTTGATAGGTCGTATGGAGTCATCTCTACAGTTACTTTGTCACCCGTTAGGATACGGATGTAGTTCTTGCGCATCTTGCCAGAGATGTGAGCAGTCACAACGTGACCGTTTTCAAGTTCAACACGGAACATAGTGTTTGGTAGAGTGTCAAGGACAGTACCTTGCATCTCGATTACGTCTTCTTTAGCCATTTAATCCTCTTTAGAAATTAGGCAATATTAGCGAGCGTTATTGTGCCGCTAAATAGGAATTATGTAAAGTTGGGGCGTATTCTACCCTTGCCAACGCTGATTTACTAGCCTTTGGTGGCGTTGAAAACGCGTTTTGTAGTTCATTGCTGGACATTCATCAATCTGATAACCCAAATATAGCCACTGCTCGTTATTTTGTTGGCAGTAGTTCACTTGGTACAGCACCGCTAGTGTACCGAGTGAAAGTGGGTAGTCTGGATCAAAAAACGTATAAAACGCGCTAGAACATTGTGTCATCACATCAGTCACCGCTACACCAAGTAGTTGATTTGATTCATCATAGATGTGCAAGAACAACGTTGTCAGCCAAGTCGTTTGTGCAAAACGTGAGAACTCATCTCGCTTGGGAGGGTACATGGTACCGTTTTTGTGTCGCTTGCAAATGTAACGGCTGTAGAGCTCAAACCACTCGGCGTCCATCTCCGTTTTCATCTCCCAACGCAGGTTTTTGGCTTTACTGAGCAGTCGTTTTTGACTTCTAGATAGTACGAAATCAGGTATCGATATGCGAATAGGTTGGCAAGCATGGCAACGCTCGCAATGTGGTTTGTATATTGTATCTCCGCTGCGACGAAAGCCATTAGCCATCAATAGTTGATAGTTTTGTTCAGTATGTAATTCAGCGTCCAATGCCACCGCAACACGCTCTTGTCGCTCCGGTAAATAGCTACAAGGATGGTTGTTGGTTAACCCAATTCGAATGTGTTGTAGATCTGTGCTCATGATTCTGAATCCTGCAAAACTTGGGGCGTAAAGGTGTCAGAAGCCGTTTGCTTTTCTCTTAAAGATAGTAGCTTTTGTATGAACTCGTCTCGGTCAAGCTCAAATGCGCCGAGGGATGCCAAGTGCGGGTTCATCACCTGACAATCTATTAATTGACCATGCTTTGACGCCAAATGCGAACACAAATACCACAATGCGATTTTTGATGCGTTGTCTTTCAAACTGAACATGGACTCACCACAAAAAAGTTGACCCACGCTAATGCCGTATAAACCGCCAACAAGCGTGTTGTCATGCCATACTTCTACTGAGTGGCAATGCCCTAGGTTGGATAGCTGAATATAAGCCGCTTGCATCTCTTCATTCAGCCATGTTTCATCTGCTGGCCGGGTAGACGAGCAAAGTTGAATGACGCGCTCAGTCGCTTGATTTATAGTGACTTTATATTGATGCTTGCGCTGAAACTTTTTAAGACTTTTTGATGGCTTAAACGTTAAAGGATCAAACACCGCACGTGGCGAAGGACTCCACCATAAAATGGGTTCTCCTGGACCATACCAAGGGAAAATACCTTGGTAGTAGCCACTCAAAATTCTATGTGGATCTAAGTCTCCGCCAAAAGCCAACAGACCATTGGGATCTGACAGAGCTTCGTAAGGGGATGGGAAGTTGAACGTTGAATCGAGTTCAGTTAAATAGATTGCCATAGAAAAGTACTGACCAATATCGAACCAGAGGAACTTGTGATGACTCGAGTTAGAAAATTTTTGAAAGTATGTCCTTGGATCATACTGTTTTTACCCCTTTTCGCCAATGCAGCGTACCAAAGGAATGTCGCAAAACCAGTGAATGAAGTGGTGTACGGGAAGATAGATTCAGTGCGTTACATCACTCAACAAGAAGTTGTGCAATCAAAAAGCAACGGTTGGAAAACCCTATTAGGGGCAACCATTGGTGGTTTAGTTGGCAACCAGTTTGGTGGTGGCACGGGTAAAGAGGTAGCCACAGCAGTTGGCGCACTGGCTGGCGCTGCGGTTGCTCAAAACCAAAGTAATTATCAATACACAGTTGAATATAAGTTGGTTGAACTGTTAATTAAAGTTAAAGGCGATAAACTGATCAACGTTATTCAGGATGTTGATAAAAATATGCTGTTTAGCCGAGGGGATGAAGTTCGTATCTTATATTTCGATGATGGAGTGCGCGTAGATTTAGCGTACTGAGTGGGTGTTTTAGCGTCAATTTTATCGTTGACTAATTATTCAGAAATTAGCGCAGATTTGCTCTGGTTTTGTGCTGGTTTTTTCGTTAGTCTGAATCCACGAAGAATTGTTTAGCTCTCACAACAGCGTGAATTGAGAGCACAAAGGATTATCAACTTTTAATGGAAAGCCTAACGTTACAACCGATCAATAAAATTCAAGGGGAAGTGAACCTTCCTGGTTCCAAAAGTGTTTCTAATCGAGCACTTTTACTCGCTGCATTAGCAAAGGGGACGACTCGTCTCACCAACCTTCTCGATAGTGACGACATTCGTCACATGCTAAACGCACTCACTAAACTAGGCGTGAAGTACACATTATCTGCAGATAAAACAGAATGTGTGGTTGAAGGCCTTGGTCGTCCGTTCTCAGTATCAGAACCTGTCGAGCTCTTTCTGGGCAATGCGGGCACAGCCATGCGACCTTTAGCAGCCGCACTTTGTGTTGGCCAAGGTGAATATGTGCTTACTGGCGAGCCTCGTATGAAAGAACGACCAATTGGTCATCTTGTGACTGCATTGCAAGAGGCGGGAGCAGATATTGAATATCTGGAAAACACAAACTACCCACCACTAAAGATTGTCGGTACTGGTCTGAAAGCAGGCACAGTGTCGATTGATGGTTCTATTTCTAGTCAGTTTCTCACGGCTTTTTTGATGTCTGCACCACTTGCCGAAGGCGAAGTGCGTATTAAGATTGAAGGTGATTTGGTATCAAAGCCTTACATTGATATTACGCTGCATATCATGAAGCAGTTCGGTGTCGAAGTGATCAACAACGACTATCAAGAGTTTGTGATTCCAGCTGGTCAGCACTATGTTGCGCCTGGTGATTTTCTTGTGGAAGGGGATGCTTCGTCGGCCTCTTACTTTTTAGCGGCGGCTGCAATCAAAGGTGGTGAAGTCAAAGTAACTGGCATCGGTAAAAATAGCATCCAAGGTGATATTCAATTTGCTGATGCGCTAGAAAAAATGGGCGCAGAGATTGAATGGGGCGATGATTACGTTATTTCCCGCGTCGGGAAGCTTAAGGGCATCGATATGGATTACAACCATATTCCAGATGCAGCAATGACCATCGCGACGACGGCTTTGTTTGCTGAAGGTACCACGGCAATTCGCAATGTTTATAACTGGCGTGTAAAAGAAACCGATCGTTTGTCTGCAATGGCAACAGAGCTTCGTAAAGTTGGTGCGGAAGTGGAAGAAGGTGAGGATTACATCATCGTTAAACCAGTACCTCACCTTAAACATGCGGCTATTGATACCTACGATGATCATCGTATGGCGATGTGCTTTTCTCTGGTGGCGTTAAGCGATACACCAGTGACGATTAATGACCCGAAATGTACGTCCAAAACATTCCCGGATTATTTCGACAAGCTTAAAGCGTTGAGCTGCTAGATCTCTAACTGAAAAGCCAGAGCGATGATGCTCTGGCTTTCTTGTCTTAATTTGCTGTTATTTAATCAGCGTAAATTCTTTAGAAAGGTGATGGGCTAAGTATTTGAACATATTGAATACTGCCGTAGTATTTGCGGTTGGTAAGCCTTTGTCATCAAGGAAGTACTCACCTTTAAATACCAAAACCCCGTCTTTTTCTTCTACGCTTGTCGCTCGCATTCCGTCGATGTAATCATCGTGCTCTTGGATGATTTGGTTTGCGATTAAAAGAAGGTCGAATTCTTCAATAAACTTTCTATCAGACATAACGTTCTCATCATTCATTACAAATTAAAAAAGTGTGGCGAAGTATACCCATATTCTTTAAGGGTTTGCATGATTAATTCCATCGCCACGTTGGTTGATTTGAGGCGAGGGTTAACTCAGTACTGAGGTTACGCGGATACAAAGTGGCTTTCAGCGCAACAACCTAAGGTTGCGCCATATTGACAGAAAATATTTTGTGATGAGTAACAAAATTTATTGCATTGGATTAGCAGCAGCAAAGTTTGCCTGCTTAGATATGCCGCTCAATACCTTTCAGACCCCTGTCTCTTTGAAGTATAAAGACGATGAATTGTCAACCAATCGGATCTGAATTTCAAAAAAGCAGTTGATCTTCTTTTCATCTCGCACAATAGTAAAAAAAGAAGCAATGAAATAGAACACTATGCGGGTGACCTTAAAACGAGGTTTCTACCCGCATTATTATGAAGGACGTTAGAGTCAGTTATGGGTAAATCACTCGTTATAGTGGAGTCTCCAGCCAAGGCAAAGACGATAAATAAGTACCTTGGTAAGGACTTTATTGTTAAGTCTAGTGTTGGTCATGTGCGTGATCTGCCTACGGCCGGTCAAAGCACTGGTGAGAAGAAAGCTGCAGCTATCTCAACAAAAGGGATGAGCGCAGAAGAGAAAGCGCGCGTTAAAAAAGAAAAAGATCGCAAAGCGCTGATCAAAAAAATGGGGATTAACCCATATCATGACTGGGAAGCGAACTATCAGATTCTTCCGGGTAAAGAAAAAGTCGTAAGCGAACTACAAAAATTAGCCAAAGATGCTGATTGCGTTTATCTCGCAACCGATTTGGACCGCGAGGGGGAAGCAATCGCATGGCACCTTCGTGAGATCATCGGTGGCGATGAAGAGCGATACAAACGAGTAGTCTTTAACGAAATTACTAAAAATGCTATCCAACAAGCTTTCCAGACTCCTGGCGAGTTAAATATGGATGGCGTTAATGCGCAGCAAGCTCGTCGATTCATGGACCGCGTTGTAGGTTTCATGGTTTCTCCATTGCTATGGAAGAAAGTGGCACGTGGCCTGTCTGCTGGTCGTGTTCAATCTGTAGCGGTGAAGCTATTGGTAGAACGTGAGCGTGAAATCAACGCATTTGTGCCAGAAGAATTCTGGGATATTCACGCAAATACCAAAACTAAAGATAAGTCAGATTTCAAACTGCTGGTTGCGCAGAAAGATGGCGTTGCGTTTAAGCCTGTTAACGAAACAGAAACTAAGGCAGCCATTTCTGTCCTTGAAAACGCAAGCTACGAAGTGTGTAAGCGCGAAGACCGGCCGACGAAGAGCAAGCCTTCTGCGCCATACATCACATCAACATTGCAGCAAGCGGCAAGTACCCGTCTAGGTTACGGCGTTAAGAAAACCATGATGTTAGCTCAGCGTCTGTATGAAGCGGGTTACATCACATATATGCGTACCGACTCGACTAACTTGAGTGCGGAAGCAGTTGATGCTGTTCGTGACTTCATTGATTCAGAGTTTGGTGACAAGTATCTTCCAGCTAAGCCACTAACGTACGGCAGCAAAGAAGGTGCTCAAGAAGCGCACGAAGCGATTCGTCCATCTGATGTGTCAGTGAAAGCAGAAGACTTGCAAGGTGTAGATGCGGATGCTCACAAGCTTTACTCACTGATCTGGAATCAGTTCGTTGCGTGTCAAATGACACCTGCAGAATATGATTCAACCACAATCAGCGTAAAAGCGGCGGAATACACGCTAAAAGCGAAAGGTCGTATCCTTAAATTTGATGGTTGGACTCGCGTACAGCGTCCAATGGGCAAAAACGAGGACACAATCCTTCCTGCGGTACAACTTGGCGATAAGCTAAGCCTAGAGTCACTTGACCCTAAACAGCACTTTACAAAGCCACCTGCGCGCTTTACGGAAGCGGCATTGGTTAAAGAGTTAGAAAAACGAGGCATTGGTCGTCCTTCGACTTACGCATCGATCATTTCTACTATTCAAGACCGTGGCTACGTAAAAGTAGATCAGCGCCGATTCTACGCTGAAAAAATGGGTGAAATTGTTACTGACCGTCTTGATGACAGCTTCAACGATTTAATGAACTACGACTTTACTGCGCGTATGGAACAGAAACTGGACCAAATCGCAGAAGGTGAAGTGAACTGGAAAGCAGTACTCGACAACTTCTTTGCGGATTTCACTGGTGACCTAGAAAAAGCCGAGTTAGACGAATCTGAAGGTGGTATGAAGCTAAACCACATTGTGATGACGGATATCGAGTGTCCGACATGTGGTCGCCCTATGGGTATTCGTACCGCTTCTACAGGCGTATTCTTAGGCTGTTCTGGTTACGCATTGCCACCTAAAGAACGTTGTAAGACAACCATTAACTTGGGTGACGAAGAAGGTATTATCAACGTTTTAGAAGAAGACGTTGAAACGGCTGCTCTTCGTGCGAAAAAACGTTGTCCGATCTGTGAAACTGCGATGGACGCGTACTTGATTGATGACAAGCGCAAGATGCACGTTTGTGGTAACAACCCGAACTGTGAAGGCTATGTTGTTGAGTACGGCGAATTCAAAGTGAAAGGCTACGATGGCCCTGTTGTTGAGTGTGACAAGTGTGGCTCAGACATGGTGCTTAAGAACGGCCGCTTTGGTAAATACATGGATTGTACGAGTGAAACTTGTAAGAACACCCGTAAAATCCTGAAGAACGGTGAAGTAGCGCCACCTAAAGAAGATCCTGTGCACTTCCCTGAATTGCCATGTGAAAACTCAGATGCGTACTTCGTGCTTCGTGATGGTGCTTCTGGCCTATTTATGGCGGCAAGCAACTTCCCTAAATCGCGTGAAACAAGAGCACCTCTAGTCTCTGAACTGGCGCGTTTTGAAGAGCGTCTACCAGAGAAGTTTAAGTACCTAACAACGGCTCCTCAAGAGGATCCAGATGGTCGCCCAGCCGTGGTTCGCTTTAGCCGTAAGACGAAAGAGAACTATGTTCGTTCAGAAGACGACGGTAAACCAAGTGGTTGGACTGCACTTTACGTTGATGGTAAGTGGGAAGTCACTGATAAACGTAAAAAAGCGAAAGCTTAAGCTCAACTTGTAAAACAAAGGCAGCAAATACGCTGCCTTTATTTTTATATCTTCCTATCTAAGCGGGTTTCCATCTGCTCCTTTCCCTACCGTTTTTAAGCTCTGTTTTCCCACTTTTAGCGATTTGTTTTGTATGAATCTACAAGTGTCTTTTCTGTAAACAACATTCAGTTGAACTATTCATTTTATATTCACACATTTGTTATATCTTGGTATTTCAAACATGAACTGTAGTTAACGCGTTCGTAAATTGTTTTCACAATGTAATCGCTTACTTGGCCTTGTGTGATCTGGATATCGTCTTGAGCAAGTAACCTTTGTATGCAACACAGAACGGCATATTAAAAATTGTAATTTAGATTCTGGTTGGATAATTTATTACAAAATTAGTGCAATTGTATGCATTTATTTAGCGTCAAAAAATAAGAACAATTTGAATATTTGCATACTGGAAAATGCAATAGCTTTTTTATCTACACTGCAAGGGCTCAATAGAGGCTCAGGTGTAGGTGCAACAATGTATTCGCTTGACTCCCCGAGTTTTACTCATTCAAGTGAGTACTAAATCCAAGCTATAACGATATGGAGAACAACGAATGGCTGGTGTTTTGGGAATGATTCTTGCTGGCGGTGAAGGCTCTCGTTTGAGACCTTTAACTGAATCCCGTAGTAAACCTTCGGTACCTTTTGGTGGAAGTTATCGGCTGATTGATTTCGCTCTAAACAACTTTGTAAATGCGGATTTGATGCGCATTTATGTCCTTACTCAATTTAAATCTCAGTCACTTTTCCATCACTTGAAAAAAGGGTGGAATATTAATGGTATTACTGATCGCTTTATTGACCCAATTCCTGCGCAAATGCGTACGGGTAAGCGTTGGTATGAAGGCACTGCAGATGCTATCTATCAAAACCTACGTTTTATGGAGCTCGAAGAACCGGATCAGGTTTGTATCTTTGGCTCTGACCACATTTACAAGATGGACATCAAGCAGATGCTGAACTTCCATACGGAGAAGAAGGCGTCATTGACGGTGTCTGCACTGCGCATGCCACTAAAAGAAGCTTCTCAGTTTGGTGTAATAGAGGTTGATGCTGAAGGCAGAATGATTGGCTTTGAGGAAAAACCCGTTAATCCAAAATCGATTCCTGGAGAACCAGATTTCGCGTTAGTCTCGATGGGGAACTACGTATTCGAAGCACAAGTTCTATTTTCTGAACTCGTGGAAGATGCAGACAATGAAGCTTCTTCTCATGATTTTGGTAAAGATATCATCCCGAAAATGTTCCCTCGTGGTGACGTTTTTGTCTATGACTTCAGCACCAACAGAATCAGTGGTGAGAAAGAAGAGGTTTACTGGCGTGATGTGGGTACGATTGATGCGTACTGGCAAGCGCACATGGATCTATTGGAAAAAGACGCGCCATTCTCTTTGTACAACCGTAAGTGGCCTCTTCATACCTATTACCCACCATTGCCACCTGCAACGTTTACCGATTCAGACAATGGTCGAGTGCAGATCATCGATAGCTTGGTATGTAATGGCAGCTATGTTCGTGGTTCTCGTATCGAGAAGTCAGTACTTGGATTTCGCAGCAATATTGCATCCGCGTGTGATATTAGCGAATGTATCCTATTAGGTGACGTAAAAATTGGCGAAGGCTGTGTGTTACGTCGTGTTATTGTCGACAAGGATGCCGATATTGCACCTGGCACTCAAATTGGTGTGAATCTTCAAGAAGATAAAAAGCATTTCCATGTGTCGGAAGAGGGCATTGTTGTTATTCCGAAAGGAGCTCGAGTTGGCTACTAACAACTTATCCATTCTGTTTGTAGCTTCTGAGGTTGAAGGTCTTATTAAAAGTGGTGGCTTGGCAGATGTTGCCAAGGCACTGCCGGAAGCCCTTCAAAACCTACAGCAAGATGTAAGAATTACGATTCCTGCGTACACCAGTATCGAAAGATTAGCGGACGCAGAAGTTGTACTAGAAACAAATCTAACGTCATGGCCGCATACAGAATATCGAGTTCTATTGCTTACGTTAGGAAACAATCCTGTCTATCTGATCGATTGTGAGCCGTACTTCAATCGACCATCAATGTATGCAGAGAACAACCAAGCGTATACTGATAATGGTGAACGTTTTGCGTTTTTCAGCGCTGCGTGTCTCGACATGTTGCCGAAGCTGGCGTTTCAACCTGATATCATCCATGCAAATGATTGGCACACAGGGCTGGTTCCGTTTTTGCTTAAGCACAGGTATGGCAATGATCCCTTTTTTGCTCATACAAAAAGCGTCATTTCAATTCATAATGCGGTCTTTAAAGGCGTATTTAGTTATGACGACGTACAGTGTTTGCCTGAGTTTCACTGCCGAAACGTTCCCGATGCTGCGGTGAGTGCAACGCATATTACTATGCTCAAAGCTGGCGTAATGAATGCCGATAAGATAAATGCAGTCAGCCCAACGTACGCTGAAGAGCTAAAGACAGAACTTGGCAGTCATGGAATGGCATGGGAGTTTCAGCAACGAGCAGGGGATCTAGTCGGAATTTTAAATGGTTGCGATTACAGTGCTTGGAATCCGGAAACTGATGTTTATTTGCCAATGAACTATAGTGCCGACAAACAAAGTATGGTTCTAGGTAAAAACACTTGTAAGCGCGCATTACAGCAGAGGCTAAACCTTGCTGAAAAAGACGTAGCCATGTTTGGTATGGTTTGTCGTTTGACTCAGCAAAAAGGCGTGCATTACTTGCTGCCGGCTTTGGCGGATTTTTTGAAGCATGATGTTCAAGTCGTTGTTGTTGGGACGGGTGATCCCGTATTGGCTGCACAATTGGAAGAGGTTGCGGCGCAATTCTCCGACAAGTTTGTATTTGTTGAGGCGTATGACAATGAACTCGCGCATTTAGTTGAAGCTGGTTCGGATTTCTTCTTAATGCCTTCTGAATTCGAACCATGTGGCTTAAATCAGATCTACAGCATGGCTTACGGCACCTTGCCTATTGTGAGAGGGGTAGGTGGCTTAAAAGACAGTGTGAATGATTACGACGTAGACCCTTGCGACGCTACTGGATTTGTATTTTATGAACCGACGTCTCAAGCGCTGCTACTTACTATGCTGCGAGCGTTGCTGTTGTATGCGCAAAACCTGACGGAAGTGCAAAGAGTACAACTGCATGCAATGCAAAAAGATTTCTGCTGGAGGAAGGCCGCAGAATCGTATTTGCAACTCTATCGTTCAGCGTTAAATTGACGCAAGTTTGATAAAAAGTGTAACCAAAGGCACCTATTGAGGTGCCTTTATTACCTTGGCTTTACGGAGTGTGATAGGATTCCGTCACTCTCTATCACAAAGAATCTTACTTATACTGACTCATGACTCAGCCACTGCTTTTTCACAAAACCTATCTGCATCCTACTAGTAATGAGTGGGTTGTTTTCGTGCATGGTGCTGGTGGCAGTTCTTCGATATGGTTTAAACAAATTAAAGCATATAAGCAGCACTTTAATTTGTTGCTGATCGACTTACGAGGACATGGAAAATCCAATCAGCTTTTGAAAGAGTTGATAACTAGTCGTTACACCTTCACGGAAGTGACGCAAGATATATTAAAAGTGCTGGATCACCTCAAAATCCAGTCGGCGCACTTTGTTGGCATGTCGTTGGGTACGATCATTGTTCGAAATTTAGCGGAGTTGTCTTCTGAAAGAGTTCGTTCGATGGTTTTAGGCGGTGCGGTGACACGCTTGAATACGCGTTCGCAGATTTTGGTTAAGTTGGGTAACTTCTGTAAACATATCTTGCCTTATATGTGGTTGTATAAGCTGTTTGCCTACATTGTGATGCCGCAACGAAGTCAGCGTGAATCAAGGCATTTGTTTATTCGAGAAGCAAAGAAGCTGTGCCAAAAAGAGTTTAAACGCTGGTTTATTCTTGCCGCGGATGTAAACCCATTGATGAAGTACTTCAAAGACAGAGAGTTACCTATACCGACATTGTATTTGATGGGTGATAGAGACTATATGTTCATCCAACCGGTGAAAGAGATGGTTGCAGCGCATAAGCTCAGTATCTTGCGTGAAATTCCAAACTGCGGTCATGTCTGCAATGTAGAGCGTCCTGAAGATTTTAACCAACACTCTATCGAATTTATAAAGCAACAAAGTATCGTCGTCTAGCCATCAATATAGACACCTGAAATGCGAGAATAGGGGAACGATCATGGCTCCCCAATTTGATATCCACATTGCCAACACGCACCAAACTGTCCTTCGTTGTGTTCAAGACAATGAGGACATTGCCAGTCTTCATATATGTTTCTTTGTGACTGCTGCCTAAATGCTTCAATAATTGCGTGAGCTTTCAATTGTTGTTCTGGATCTAATAGCCAAACATAAGGATCAGTATCATCGCCAAAAGGAAGCTCACCTTTCAGACCAAAAAGTCCTTCGCCACGCACCTCACAGCATATATCTTCAGTTTTTAATAGTTCACATACGATGTGCGCTTCTGCTGGATTTTTCGCGATAAAGATTTTCATCAAATACTGCCATTTGGCTGAGTAGGGGTTGGTCTGACCTTATTCATAACCCATTTTACGAGTATTGGAAACAGCCCCAGCAAAGCAAAAGATGCTAATACCGTCGGGGATACGATACCAGAAAGGCTATCAATGGTTGCTAACTGAGTACCAGCGTTAAGGTAAACGGCAGTACCAGGGAGCATGCCTATTTGACTGGTTAAATAAAAGCGCGCAATGCTCATAGGTGTTAATCCCATCAGTAGGTTGATGAGGAAAAATGGGAACACTGGAATTAAGCGCAAAGAAAACAGATAAAACGCGCCATCCTTTTTTACTCCTTGGTTAATCGCAACAAGCTTTTCCCCAAATCTCGATTGAACCCAATCCCTAAGCAAATATCGGCTACTCAAGAAAGCTAAGGTCGCACCGATCGTACTGGCAAAAGAAACCAAAAGTAAGCTAAACCAAAACCCAAACAACGCTGCGCCTAGCAAAGTAACCACTGCTGCTCCGGGAATAGAAAATGCGGTAATCGCAACATACGCTAAAAAATACAGCGTGGCGGCATAGACGATGTTGGCTTCGATGAATGAATTGAGTGCTTCTTGCTGCGCTTTTGCGTTTTCAAGCGTTAGATATTGACCAAAATTAGCGCCTAACAAAAGAATGGTGGCAACAAGTATCAGTCCAAAGATAAGTTTTTTATTCATGTGTGCTCCGTTTCTATATCTAGGCTACCGCTTAAAGTATTCATACTGAATATTGTTTTAACAATCTCGTTATCGAAACTAAGTCGTGGCGCTGAAGATACGGGTGTTTTGGGATTTACAAAGGAGTAGACACGAGGGGAGCTAAAAAAATTTCATAAAAAAACCGCAGTTCGCACTGCGGTTTTAGTCGATAGATTAGAGCAGACTTCTGTTACGAAAGGCCATTCATTAATTCTTCACGACGAGACTGGGGGACTACACTCCAGTGTGTGCCGTTAATAGCACCTTCTAAGGCCCAAAGTAGCTCAAGGCTAACTGTGGTGGAGTGCGTGTCTCTGATCGCTTTATAAGCACTTAGTGCGCCTTCTTCTTCAAGTTGAGCAACAGAATCAATACCCGCTTTCTTAAGCATTCTTTCTGTAGCCAATCTCAGGTTCGGCAGATCTTTCAAGCGATTAGGCTTAGTGCTCGCTTGTTGTTCTTTCTCAAGTTTGGCGTTTTCTAAGGATTTTTTCGCTACTTCAATTAAGCGATCGCTAGATTCCCATAGTTCGCTGGAAATAGCGTAGTACTTAGTAACGACTGGGAAGCCACGTTTTTTATAAACGTAAGGCTTTAGACCCTGTGTCTCGAAGTCAGATGAAGTTTGTTGGTCTGCTCGTATATGAAGCTGGTTGTTTACCACTAGTGCAAACATCGTTTCATCAGCGAAAAGTCCGAAGCCACCAAACATTGAGCGCGACTTGATAGTACCAAGTGCCTCAAATAGCTTCATAGAGTCTTTGAGTATCGGTTTATCCATGTTTTGTTATCTCGGTGTAATTAATATTACGCCACCAAAAGTCAGGTCCGAGAGAGTAGCAAACGTGCGCAAAGGCAATGTCATTAAAGGGTAAAGACATTGGTTGCACACTTGCCATCGGTAACCCCGCTACCTTCCATATACTACTATGGTTCAGGCCGGAGGCTTTGCGTCCCACCCTTTCGGATGGTTTGCCCTGTGCGTGACCAGATGAGGAT
Source organism: Vibrio sp. RC2502 (assembly GCF_054850435.1). Classification (NCBI taxonomy): domain Bacteria; kingdom Pseudomonadati; phylum Pseudomonadota; class Gammaproteobacteria; order Vibrionales; family Vibrionaceae; genus Vibrio; species Vibrio sp. RC2502. Next base: position 2,223,326 of record NZ_CM141453.1, on the reverse strand, counting down.
ACTTCGTATATTGAATTAACATCACACTTTAGATTTTAAAACGTGATCTTGATTCAATAAATAATGCCATTTTGTGCATGGGTACTCATAATTGAGAATTGTATTTAATGTTTGAAAAGAAGCGGGAATTAATAATTCACATGTAAAGAAAACAGTAACTTATGGAAGTTATTGTTTTTAAGAATGAGGCAAAGTGTGCGGGAAGTGTTATTTTTTTAATAAAAAAAAGCGCCCCTAAGGGCGCTTGTGTTCATTTAATTAAGTTTCTTAACGGTATTGCGGATAACAATCTCTGGTTGCATCTCGAACACACGTTTTTCGTGTTCTTTATCTTTAATGCGTTCAAGTAGGATCTCAAACGCATTTTTACCCACACGACGTTTAGGTTGGTGAATCGTTGTTAGCGGTGGTGAGAAGTACTCTGCAAGTTCAATGTTGTCGTAACCGATAACAGAAACGTCATCTGGAACCTTGATGCCGTTTTGTTGCAGACGGCTCATTAAGCCAAGTGCCATGGTGTCGTTAAAACAGAATACTGCAGTAGGGCGTTTTTCCATCGCGGTGATCTTGTCTGCAACCAGTACCGCAGTATCACATTCAAAGTTACCTTCAAGAATCCAATCTTCATTGATTGGCAGTTTTGCTTCAGCCATGGCACGACGAAAACCAGCGATACGCTCTTGGCAAGCAAGTTTCTCAAAGTGACCACTAAGGCAGGCGATGTCAGTGTGGCCGTTATCGATAAGATATTTAGTTGCTAGGTAGCCACCTTCTTCAGAGTTATCGATGATCTTGTCCGCACGAGAACTCTCTGGGCCCCAATCCATCACAACTTTCGGGATATCTGAGTGACGATCTAACATCTCTTTTAGTTCTTCGGTTAGATCTGAACACATCACCAAAATGCCATCTACACGTTTCTCAGCAAGCATGCGGATGTAGTCGCGCTGTTTCTCGTAGATGCCGCCAGTATTACACAAGATCAACGTGTAACCTTGACGGTAGCAGTAGCTTTCTACACCGTCGATCACTTCAGAGAAGAACAGGTTAGTTGATTGTGTTACCAACATACCAATAGTACGAGTTGAGTTGCATTTTAAACTACGAGCAACTGCGCTTGGTGCGTAGTTAAGCTCATCAACCGCTTTCATTACTTTTTCTTGGGTTGCTTCTGCAACAAAACGTGTCTTATTAATAACGTGCGAAACTGTCGTGGTAGAAACGCCGGCTAAGCGAGCAACGTCTTTTATAGTGGCCATAAATGATGTCCTGTATCGAGCTACTTAATACCGTAGTGAATACAACCATACGCTTAGTTTTTTGCGCAAACTAAACACCACAACAACAGTAGTGTCTATTCTAGTAGGCAGCGGTTGTACCGAAATCGGTATAAAAAGATTTGTAGCAACTTGGTTGAAGGTACTCGGCTTCCTACTAAATATGAGGAAGTGGTTATCAACCTATTAATAAAAAACAAAAACCGCTATATTTCAGCGGTTTACATATAAATCATATTTAATCGTTTGCGTTCACATTTTAGCCCTATGTGGGCTGGCTGGCAATATTTTCAGCAAGAGTTTTGTGTATTTGAAGTCACATTTTGACTGCTAAATGAACGAACGTCTTTGAGCCAGATTAAAAGCAAGCGAATAAAATAGGGAGCCCGACAGGCAGGCTCCCTAAAAATAGGCGGTGATTATTCACCAAGAAGGTAAGCGCTGTCCAGTTTACAAAATGCAATTAATAGTTGCGCAACGCTTAAGTAGAAGCCAAAATCATCAAATTGCTTACATTTTTCAGCAAATTTTGGCAACCAAGACATGAGTTGATTTTGGATGAAATCGTTTTGTTTAACGAAAGCCTCTTCCATATGTTTTTCTTGCTCTAACTCATTTGAGCGAATGATCATGTTGCCCAAAAAGTCCAATTCGACAGCGAGATGGTCTGCTGGTTCTTTGAGGTTTTCGTCTACCTGAACCCCAAAATCTGCCATCAGTTTTTCCATCTCTTCTGCAGGTTTGTCATTAAGCAAACCTGATTCACCAATGTACATAGAAGCGTACGGTAGTGCCCCATACTTATCTGTTTTTAAGAACAGCTCGCAAAAATCTGCTGCAAGTTCTAGTTGAGCATCATTGCGGTCTTGGAGTCTGTTTAGGGCATCAACTAGGCTATCAACGGCTGGCTTGAGTGATTCGTTCTCACCTAAGCCCGCTAAAAAACTGCGAATTTCAACACTGTGGTAGGTTTCTAGTTCTTTTTCGCTGAGTTCTTTAGCGAATAAGCTCGAAAACCACCAGTAAATTTCAGCACGCTTTTCATTAAAAGCTTTCACTTCTTGCATTTTTGGCTCCTGAAGGATGCTTCGAGTATTGCATCATAAAGTCAATTAGGGATATCCCCTAAGTGTAATCAAATAAGATGAATAGCAGTAACTATAATTATTGTTGATTATGTTGAATTGTGTGCACTTGTTAACGGTGATGGGCAAGCTTGTTTTGAATCAATAAAAACGCTAAATCTTGCTTTTTAATGTATCTATGACTAGAAATGTTACTAGTTATGAATAGAATACGTCTTGGATAATAAGAAGACAGAAAGTGGTGTAAATGAGCTATCACGTATTAGTCGTAGAAGATGATGTTGTAACTCGTAGTAAGCTTGCGGGATATTTCCAAAATGAAGGTTACAAAGTTAGCGAAGCAGAAAGTGGCGCGGAGATGCGCGAAGTTCTGCAAGGCGGTGATGTAGACCTTATTATGTTGGATATTAACTTGCCGGGCGAAGACGGCCTAATGCTTACGCGTGAGCTACGCAGTCAATCAGACATCGGCATCATATTGGTAACAGGACGCACGGATAGCATCGACAAAATCGTAGGCCTAGAGATGGGCGCAGACGATTATGTGACAAAGCCTTTTGAACTAAGGGAATTACTAGTTCGAGTTAAAAATCTACTGTGGCGCATTTCTGCGGCGCGAAGTGGAGCAAGTAAAGCGGCAAGCGAAACAAACGATGAACACATTGTTCGCTTTGGTGAGTGGACATTCGATATTCAGCGTCGAGCACTTAGCCGTAATGGTGAACCAGTAAAACTAACCAAAGCAGAATATGAGCTTTTGGTGGCGTTATCGTCTTACCCGAATCAAGTGCTGAGTCGTGAACGTATTTTGAATATGATCAGTCATCGAGTTGATGCTCCAAATGATCGTACGATTGATGTTCTTATCCGACGCATGCGCGCTAAGATGGAGTTTGATCCTAAGAACCCACAAATTTTTGTGACCGTTCACGGTGAAGGCTACATGTTCGCAGGTGATTAATCACCATCAGACAAGCAGTAAAGAAAAAGGAGAGCCAATGCTCTCCTTTTTTGTGTTTATAAATCGGGTTTATTCCGCTTCCACCATCGGCGTTTGCCCTACGGTGTCACGCAGTCTTTGCCAAACGCTACCAAGGTATTCATGCCAAAACAGTTCAGTTTGCTCAAGGTAACGAGCTTTAGGTGAATACTTGTCCCACGGTTGGCTAACTTCGTCTATCGCTAAGAAATTCGTTGGAGCAGGGATGGGTTTAATTCCAGCTGCGTTAAACTCGTACAGCGCACGGCTCATGTGGCTCGCTGACGTGACCAGCACAATCTCTTTTTGTTGAACAAAAGCGGCGGCTTGTCTTGCTTCTTCCCACGTGTCTTTTGCGTCTTCTAACAAAATAATGTCGGATTTTGCAACACCTAATGCCAAAGCAACGTTTGCCATCATACGAGCATGGCTGATCTCAGAGCCACCATCATAACCAGATAAAATTAGCTTTGCGCCTGGGTACATACGCAAAATACGAATGCCTTCCGTTAATCGCATCAACGCCGCGCGGCTTAATTGCGATGTTGGTGGAATTTCGTCATCGACCACGTGGCCATTACCCAGCACCATAACGTAGTCAATGGTACCTGACACAGGTAAAAAGGCCTTATGCTCGCGCTCAAGTGGCATGAGAAGCTTGGTTGAAACAGGTTGGAAGGCAACTAGAAAAAGGCCAACAAAAGAGAACAGAACAACGAAGCAGCCAGTTTTACGTTTTGTGGTAAAACTAATGAGAGCAAGACCTAACAAGCCTATCAGTAGCAATGCCGGAAGCGGCATAAGCAAGGCTGACATTACTTTTTTCAGCTCAAACATACATAAATAGTCCGAAAAAACATCAATTGATAATAAAAATGAGGGTGACCCTCTTTATTCCTGCTTTCCTTGTGCCAGAATAGCGGCACAATCCGATATGATAACTCAGCAGAAGTGACAGAAGACCGCAATTTCGACGATATCGCCCACAAATTTGCAAAAAATATTTACGGCTCCGATAAAGGGGAGATCCGCCAAATCATTGTGTGGGAAGATTTTCTACAGATTCTAAGTGAATTGGATGCGAGCCAGCAACCCCTAGAAGTACTTGATGCAGGTGGTGGTTTAGCACAAATGTCGCAAAAGCTTGCTAAGCTCGGACATCGTGTTGCGTTATGTGATCTATCTTCGGAAATGCTGCAACTAGCCAAACAGGATATTGAAAAAAACGGTTTGCTTGAGCAGTATCGCCTGATTCATTCGCCTGTTCAGTCCATTGCGGAGCACATGGAAGAACAGGTGGATTTCGTTATGTTCCACGCTGTCATGGAGTGGCTCGTTGATCCTAAAACGGCGCTAGAGACAGTATTGGAACAAGTAAAGCCGGGGGGCATCGTATCAGTGATGTTCTATAACCACCATGGTTTAGTCTACAAAAACGTGGTTTGTGGCAACATTCCTCATATTTTAGACGGCATGCCCCACCGAAAAAGATTTAAACTACAGCCGCAAAAAGGCTTGAAACCGGAAGATGTCTATCACTGGATAGAAGAGGCTGGTTTTAGCATTTGTGGCAAATCTGGTATTCGTTCCTTTAGTGATTACATAGGTAATATGCAATACATGGGCGATTACGAGTTTGAAGATGTGTTGGCGCTAGAAAAACAACTATGTCGACAAGAGCCATACCTCTCATTAGGCCGCTATATTCACGTGTGGGCCAAAAAGAACGATAAACAGGAATAACAATGAGTGAGATGACTCTCAATGCTGCAGAGCAACCAATCGATGAGTTGGTTGGCTGGGTTAAGCAGCACGATTTCTCGTTGAACCTGACCACAGAGCGATTGGCATTTTTGATTGCCATCGCCGTACTGAGCAATGAAAGGTTCGACGAAGAACTGGGTGAAGGTGAACTGCACGATGCGTTTGCCATCGTCACTCGACTATTTGATGAGACTGGCGAAGCCTCCGCTTTTCGTGCGAACAACGCCATCAACGAGATGGTCAAGCAGCGTCTTATTAGCCGTTTTGTCAGTGAAATTACTGACGGAGCGAGCATTTACCGCTTGTCGCCTTTAGCGATAGGAATTACCGATTACTACGTGCGTCATCGCGAGTTCTCAAGACTGCGTCTGTCTATCCAGCTATCGATGGTAGCGGATGAAATGGCGAAAGCGATTGAAGCGGCACAAAAAGGTGGCACACCGGGCCACTGGAAGAAAAACGTGTACGGAGTTTTAAAATATTCTGTAGGCGAAATCTTCGATCAAATCGACCTTAACCAACGTGTCATGGATGAGCAGCAGCAATCTGTGAAACAACAAATTGCCGACCTGCTAAACAAAGACTGGCGTGAAGCAATCAACAACTGTGAAGCACTTCTGTCAGAAACATCAAGTACGTTGCGTGAACTTCAAGATACGCTGCAAGCTGCAAGTGATGAACTGCAAACTCAAATCCTAGACATCCAAGAGATTGTTTACGGTGATCCTGAGCTTGAGTTTATTGAAGAAGCCTTGTTTGGTCTGCAAATGAAGCTAGACCGAATCACAAGCTGGGGCCAGCAAGCGATTGACCTCTGGATTGGCTACGACCGACACGTGCACAAGTTCATCCGTACCGCTATCGATATGGATAAGAACCGTGCATTTAGCTCGCGTCTGCGTCAATCGATAAAAGACTATTTTGATATGCCTTGGTATCTGACTTTTGCAGATGCAGAAAGGCTTTCCGACCTTCGTGATGAAGCTTTGGTACTGCGTGATGACGAGGTAACCGGCCAAGTTCCGATGGAAGTGGAATACGAAGAATTTCAACAAGTCAATGATGAGCTATCAGAACGCATTGGTGACATGCTAAAAGCGCATAAAGAGCAAGGCACGCCAATCGATTTGAGTGTGGTGCTGCGAGATTACCTTGCACAACATCCATACACTCATCACTTTGATTTAGCTCGAATTATCGTTGATCAAGCCGTACGTCTTGGTTATTCGGAATCGGATTATCAAGCGATTCAGCCTGACTGGAAAGCAATCAACGAATTTGGGGCAAAGGTACAAGCGAATGTCATCGACCGATACTAATGAATACATGTCAGATAATCTGGCAAAAGCAATTTCTAACCCTCTGTTCCCAGCGCTAGACAGCATGCTACGAGCAGGGCGTCATATTTCAACTGAAGATCTCGACAATCACGCGTTGTTGTCTGATTTCGAGCTTGAGCTTTCTTCTTTCTACCAGCGCTACAACACCGAGTTGGTAAAAGCGCCAGAAGGCTTTTTCTACCTACGTCCACGTTCAACATCATTGATTGGCCGCAGTGTTTTATCTGAGTTGGATATGCTGGTGGGTAAGGTACTGTGTTTCCTATACCTAAGCCCAGAGCGCTTAGCGCACGAAGGCATTTTCACCAATCAAGAGCTTTACGACGAGTTGCTTGCATTAGCAGACGAGAAAAAGCTGATGAAACTCGTGACGAACCGTGCAACGGGTTCGGATCTAGACAAAGAAAAACTGTTTGAAAAAGTACGTACGTCACTTCGTCGCCTACGTCGTTTAGGGATGATCATCAACATCGGTGAAACCGGTAAATTCAGCATTAGCGAAGCGGTATTCCGTTTTGGTGCTGATGTTCGTGTGGGCGATGACATCCGTGAAGCGCAGCTGCGTCTTATCCGTGATGGTGAAGCCGTAGTCCACACTAAAGAGCCGAGCCAAGGCAGCTTGCTGTCTGAAGAAGACCAAGAAGAACAAGCCCAAGAAGAAATGACAGAAGAGGGTGAAGCATGAGCATGATTGAACGCGGTAAATATCAATCGCTGACCATGGTCAACTGGAACGGCTTCTTTGCCCGTACGTTTGACATCGATGGTCTGGTTACGACGCTGTCGGGCGGTAACGGTGCCGGTAAATCAACCACGATGGCAGCGTTCATCACAGCGTTGATTCCTGACCAAACGCTACTGCACTTCCGTAACACAACCGAAGCGGGCAGCAGCCAATCGTCTCGCGATAAAGGTCTATATGGTAAACTACAGCCGGGTGCGTGTTACGCAGCGTTAGACGTAGTAAACTCACGTAACCAACGTCTATTGTTTGCAGTAAAACTGCAGCAAGTCGCGGGTCGTGACAAAAAAGTAGACATCAAACCGTTTGTTATCCAAGGTCTTCCAAGCCATGTGAAACCAACGGATATTCTGGTTGAAAGCGTATCGGCGACTCAAGCGCGCGTACGTCAAATCAATGAAGTCAAAGATGCGATTGCGGAATTTGAAGGCGTTCAATTCAAAGCCTTCTCTTCAATCGTGGATTACCACGCGCAAATGTTCGAATTCGGTGTGATTCCTAAGAAACTGCGCAACTCAAGTGACCGCTCTAAATTCTACCGTTTGATCGAAGCCTCGCTTTACGGTGGGATCTCAAGTGCGATTACACGCTCACTGCGCGACTACCTTCTGCCACAAAACGGTGGTGTGAAGAAAGCATTCCAAGACATGGAATCGGCGTTGCGTGAAAACCGCATGACGCTAGAAGCGATCAAAACCACTCAGGCTGACCGTGACTTGTTCAAACACTTGATCACCGAGTCGACAAACTACGTGGCTGCTGACTACATGCGCCATGCTAACGATCGTCGCAACAAGCTTGAACAAACTCTATCTTTGCGCTCTGAGCTCTTTGGCTCACGCGAGACGTTGATTGAGCAAAACAATCTGCTTAATCGCGTTCAAGAAGAACTTGAGCTTCTAATCGAATCGGAATCGGCACTAGAGCAAGACTATCAAGCGGCTTCTGACCACTTGCAATTGGTGCAAAACGCACTGCGTCAGCAAGAGAAAATCGAACGTTACCAAGAAGATCTTGAAGAGCTTAGCGAGCGTCTTGAAGAGCAGATGATGGTCGTTGAAGAAGCGCAAGAACGCGTGATGATGGTGGAAGAGCAAGCAACCGTTGCAGAAGAAGAGGTGGACAGCCTCAAGACGCAACTGGCTGACTACCAACAAGCACTAGACGTTCAGCAAACTCGTGCTCTTCAATACCAACAAGCGGTTCAGGCACTTGAGAAAGCGAAACAACTACTTGGTGATGACTGCCTGACGGCAGAGTCCGCGCAAGCACTTGTTTCTGAGCTTAAGAACAAAGAATCAGAAAGCACTAACGCGCTGCTATCGGTTAAGCACAAGTTGGATATGTCTTCTGCAGCAGCAGAGCAATTTGAAACTGCGCTGAAGCTTGTACAAAGTATCGTTGGGCAAGTCGAACGTAAAGATGCGGCTGAACAAGCGAAAATCGTCATTACGAAAGCGCGTGAATCTCAGCAAATCGCACAAAACGAACAACAATGGCGTGCTCAACATCGCGACCTCGAACGTAGCTTAAACCAACAGCGTCAAGCTCGTGAATTGGTCACGGAATATCAAAAACAGTTCCATGCTGAACTGACGGACGAAATCACGTTTGAACAAGAACGTGAACGTCACGCGATGCAAATCGAAACGCTAGAAATGACGCAAGAAGAGCTGCGTGAACAACGCAGTGAACAGCGTCGTCTAGAACAAGATGCTGCGGCAGAAATCAACAAGCTAGAAGCCATTGCACCAACATGGATTGCGGCGAACGATGCGCTAGAAAAATTGCGTGAGCAAAGCGGTGTAGACTTAGAAGATCGCCATGCTGTGATGAGCCACATGCAGGTTGTTCTGGAGCAAGAGAAAGAGTTGTCTCTAGCGAAAGACAAACTGGCAGAGCGTCGCTCGCAACTAGAAAGCGAAATCGAACGATTGGCATCACCTGGTGGTTCAAACGATCCTCGTCTGAAAGGCTTGGCAGATACACTAGGCGGTGTGCTTCTATCTGAGATTTACGACGACATTACAATCGACGACGCACCGTACTTCAGCGCGATGTATGGTCCGGCACGTCACGCGATTGTGGTTTCTGACCTGTCGGGTATCGAAGAGAAACTGGTAGAGCTAGACGACTGTCCGGAAGATTTGTACATCATTGAAGGTGACATAGATGCCTTTGATGACAGCTCGTTTGACGCAGAAGAACTTGAAGGTGCGGTATGCGTTCGTATGAACGACCGCCAAATGCGTTACTCTCGTTTCCCTGAAATTCCATTGTTTGGACGCGCGGCGCGTGAACAGCGTTTAGAGCTACTGCGCAATGAACGTGAGGAAGTGGTTGAGAAGCATGCAAAAGCGGCTTTCGATTCACAAAAGATGCAGCGTCTATACCAAGCATTCAACCAGTTTGTGGCTAACCACATTCAAGTCGCGTTTGAAGCTGACCCAGAACAAGCATTGGCAAATGTTCGCGAAAAACGCGGTCAAATCGCCCGTGTATTGGCTGATTTGGAAGCGAAAGAACAGCAACATCGTTCTCAGCTTCAAACTAGCAAGCAAGCTCTGTCTTCGTTAGATAAGCTCACGCCAAACATGGCTCTGATTGAAGACGATACGCTGCAAGCACGTTTCGACGAGCTGGAAGAGAAAATTGCGCAACTGTCAGAAGCGAAAGCGTTCTTGAACAACCACGCGAAAGCCGTGGCTGAGCTTGAAAAAATTGCTTCTGCACTTGATGCAGACCCTGAACAGTTCGATGCGTTAGAAGCAGAATACAAAGCTGCGGACGAGCAACTTCAAGAATTGAAGAAGCAGATCTTTGCCTTGTCTGACCTCGTTGAGCGTCGTCACTACTTTGCGTATTCAGACTCCGTTGATTTGCTTAACCAAAGCAGTGAACTTAGTGAGCAGTTAAAAGCGAAGCTGGTTCAGGCTGAGCAAATGCGTACACGCTCTCGTGAAGAGTTGAAACAAGCGCAAGGTCAAATGAACCAATACAACCAAGTATTGGCATCATTGAAAAGCTCGCACCAAGCGAAATTGGAAACCGTTCAAGAGTTCAAACAAGAACTGCAAGAGTTTGGTGTTAACGCCGATGAAGGCGCAGAAGAGCGTGCGATCCGTCGCCGTGATGAGCTGCACGAGCGTCTACACACATCTCGTAGTCGTAAGAGTGAATACGAGCGCACCATCACCTCTACTGAGCTAGAGATGAAAGGTCTGGCGAAACGTCTGAAGAAAGTTCAGAAGGAATACGCAGAGCTGCGTACCTTCGTGGTTGCTGCGAAAGCGGGCTGGTGTTCAGTACTTCGCTTGGCACGTGAAAACGATGTTGAACGTCGTCTTCACAAGCGCGAGTTGGCGTACATGTCTGCCGATGAACTGCGTTCAATGTCGGATAAATCGTTGGGTGCGCTGCGTCTTGCTGTTGCAAACAATGATGACCTACGTGATGCGTTACGTTTGTCTGAAGATAATGCACGTCCAGAGCGTAAAGTTCTGTTCTACATTGCGGTTTACCAGCACCTTCGTGAGCGTATTCGTCAGGACATCATCCGCACAGATGACCCAGTAGAAGCCATCGAAGAAATGGAAGTAGAGCTAGCGCGTCTGACTGAAGAGCTAACTCAACGCGAAAACCGTCTGGCAATCAGCTCTGAGTCTGTGGCAAGCATCATCAAGAAGACGATTCAGCGTGAGCAAAACCGTATTCGCATGCTAAACCAAGGCTTGTCGAACATCTCGTTCGGTCAGGTGAAAGGTGTGCGTCTAAACGTGAAGATCCGTGAAAGCCATGAAGTGCTATTGCATGGTCTGTCTTCGCAGCAAGAACAGCATAAAGATTTGTTTGAATCTCCACGTTTCACTTTCTCAGAAGCGATGGCAAAACTGTTCCAACGCGTGAACCCTCACATCGATATGGGTCAACGCTCTCCTCAGGTTCTGGGTGAAGAGCTACTGGATTATCGTAACTATCTAGAGCTAAGTGTGGAAGTTAACCGTGGTTCTGATGGTTGGCTGCAAGCGGAATCTGGGGCGCTATCAACGGGTGAGGCAATTGGTACTGGTCAGTCTATCCTGCTGATGGTTGTTCAGAGCTGGGAAGAAGAATCCCGTCGTCTACGCAGCAAGGACATCATCCCATGTCGTTTGTTGTTCCTCGATGAAGCAGCACGTCTGGATGCGAAGTCGATTTCAACGCTATTCGAACTGTGTGACCGTCTGGATATGCAGCTGTTGATTGCTGCACCAGAGAACATCAGCCCAGAGAAAGGTACAACCTACAAGTTGGTACGTAAGGTGTTTAAAGATCACGAACACGTACACGTTGTTGGTCTGCGTGGCTTTGGTCAAACAGATAAACCGAAGAGTGAAGTTCAAGAAATGATTGAAGAGTTTGAATCATAAGCTTGGAAGCATAAAAACGCCCGCAATTAAAGCGGGCGTTTTTGTATCTGATTAACAGAGAGATGCAGGTAACGGGCATAAAATAAGCCGAGGCTGTAGGACGACAGTCTCGGCTTTTTCGTGAGCACTTAGACCAATAGCAGGGAGTATTGGAAATAATCTAAGCGCTATTCCTCTGAAATATCGGTTCCAGCTTCGATAATTTCAGCAAGCTCTTCAAGTGCTTGAACCGAAAGCTCAGACAAACGCTGTAAGTGTTGGTCAAAAGTTTCCTGGTCTACAAGCTGTGGTTCATTATTATTTTTTTCTTTTGTTAGCATCGCCCAACCTCTTTAAGTTGAGTAAGGGGAGTAAACATCATACTCAATGGGCTCAGTAGAAAAGAAACGATCTATGTTGATTCTGTTAGCTCGATCATTGATTCAAATGATGAAACCAGCGAAATGAGATAGGAAGGGGAGTGAAAACGATGGCAGAAAGAAAAAAGCTAGCAACCATGTGCTGATTGCTAGCTTGTAAGGTTTAGAACTTTGGTTTTACACCAAACTGCTCAACCGCGTAGGCTACGCGCTCTATAGGCTTAGGGTACTCCGCTGGAGTGCCGAGGCTTTCAATATGCTTCAAGCGAGGAAGCAATCCTGCTCCGTTCGCGATTTGAATAGCCAAACCAGGACGAGCATTCAGCTCAAGTACCATCGGACCTTCTTCTTTGTCGAGAACCATGTCGGTACCCATGTAACCCAGCCCCGTCATTTCCCAAGCACTTGACGCAAGTTCTAGCAAACGCTCCCAATGAGGCACTTGCAGAGTCGATAAATCTTTACCCGTATCCGGGTGGTGCGTTACTGGTTGGTCGAATTGCACCGCACGAATGGCCTTGCCTGTTGCGATATCAATGCCGACACCGACCGCGCCTTGGTGAAGGTTAGCTTTACCATCAGACGCTGATGTTGAGCAGCGCATCATCGCCATGACAGGGTAGCCTTTAAATACGATGATGCGTACGTCTGGCACACCTTCGTAGCTGAAACCATCGAAGCAGTCATCAAACTTAATCAAGTTCTCAACCACGGCAACATCGTTCTTACCGCCGAGCGAGAACAGCCCCGCCAGTGCGTTACTGATGTGGCGTTCCACTTCTTCTTTGTTGATTGTCGCACCAGAAGGTTTGGTGTACACACCGTCTTTATGCGATGTCACCACCAGAATACCTTTACCACCGCTGCCTTGAGCTGGCTTAATCACAAAACCCGGCCAGTCTTTTACCATGTTGTGGATGGTTTTTACTTCTGCTTGGTTGTGGATCACGCCGATAAGGGCAGGGACGGTTGCCCCTGCAGCTTGAGCGATGATCTTGGTTTTTAGCTTGTCATCCACCAATGGGTATTTAGAGCGATCGTTATAGCGACCAATGTAGCTATGGTTACGCTTGTTCATGCCCATAATGCCTTTGTGGCGAAGTTTTGATGGCGTAGTGTAACGTTCAAACATCGTTTAATCCTCCGCTAGCGGTTTGAAACGACGTAGTTCAGTTAGACGGTAACCAGTGTAAGTACCTAGTAATAGAATACCCGCCAAAACAATTAGCTGTAGGCCGATAAAGTTAAATGTTAAGTGCTGGATATACGAGTTGGTCATCGCCAAGTAAACCAGTACCGCAGTCAGTAGTGAACCACCACCTTGCATTGCTACTTCTTTCGCGCCTTCTTCCTCCCACAGAATCGACATACGTTCGATCGTCCATGACAAGATGATCATTGGGAAGAAGGTGATTGTTAGACCTTCCGTCAAACCAATCTTGAATGCTACGACGGTAAACACCGAGATGATCATAATAACCGTGATAATAACCGCGGATATCCTTGCTACCAGAAGTAAGTTGAGCCGCGATAAATAACTTCGGATGATCAAGCCTGTACCAACAATTAATAGGAAGCCCACAATGCCAGTCACAAGCTGCGTTTGAACGAACGCAACCGCAATCAGTACTGGCATGAACGTACCAGAGGTTTTAAGACCAATAATCACGCGCAGGAACACAACGATCAATGCGCCAATTGGGATCAGCATGATGGTCTTGAACATCGCTTGCTCTTCTAGAGGCAAGCTGTGGATTGATAAGTTAAGCAGGCCATCGGCCTCAACCTTGTTGTTTGTCGCTTGTTGAGGCGTCACTTCTTGTTTGATCATGGAGAAATGAACTTGGCTGTTCTTGCCTCCCACAAGGTCAAGTAACGAAACGTTCGATTCATCCCAAACAAGAAGGTTAGGTTTTACGGCTTTCTGCTCTGAATTTGGCGAGAACAGTACCCAATCTTTTCCAGACCAAACTTGCACCATCGGTTGGATGGTTTGACGACGACGGCCATCTTCAAGCTCGATAACGCCAACAATTTTACTTTGAACGCCTGCTGACAGAAGAATCTTGTGCAGTGCATCGGTGCGGTCAAAATCGTTCAATAATAGAGCGGAGTTTTGGCTGTCTGGATCGTTAAGCGCTTTGATTAACTCGCGTGCAAACGTCACGTTGTCCGCAGAACGGCTCATGGCTTGATCGATGAGGGCGCTTGCTGCCGCTTGTTGCGGAGCGGATAAAGTCGGTGGCGTGATATCGCCAGCAGGAGGCAGTGGTTCCACTTTAGCTTGTGGATCAACTAAGAACTGCGCTTTGTAGTAAATTGTTTGAGGGCCTTTCGCTTGGCGAATCGACCATTCGGCACGGCGACCTGAATCAGAGTTAATGTAAGAAACGCCATAACCAGAAGAAGAAGCAGACTCGCCAATCAGTGTATAACCACTTTGTGTATGAGGAGCGGCAAGAGAAGCTTTCACTTCATTCCCGTTTGCATTGAACTCGATACGAGCCTCTACATCCCACACTTGACGTGTTTCGCCTGGCGTCCAAGGCACGCCGTAATTTTGGTGTCTGAAAACACTCAAAGCAATGCCCGCAACCACCAACAAGATGATTGAAAGGTAAAACGGTATTTTTGACGTCATAATCTACCTTATTATTTTTTATCTTCGTCCGTTTGAATGTATGTACGGCTCACATCAACCAATGCGATGTCGCGCATAAATTCTCTACCTAGTAAAACAGGATGGTTCATGTGGGAGCGATCCGCCAACGTAAATTGCGCTTTTTCATGAATTTTTCCAACTCGCACCCAAAGTTCGACCACTGCGCGACGCTCCAGTTCTTCACTTGTTACTTGACGAATTTTCACATAACGAAGAACAGGCGCTTCGATCCATGTATTTTTCTCTTCTTCTGATTTTGTTGCATCAGCAAGATGGAAACGAACCCAGTTTTTGCCGTTTCTTTCGAATTCTTCAATATCAACTGCATTCAAAGATGATGTAGCCGCACCTGTATCGACGCGAGCATCAAACGTTTGTTTGATGGAGTCGATGGTCACTTTTTCGATCGAACCTAAAACGATGTCATGAGTCGGCGTTGGTTCAATAGGGGCGGGCGCTTGGACAATAATAGGCTCTTTCGGTTTTTTAACCTCTGCCATTGCCTCTTCGCGGAAGGTGCTTAGATCACCTTGTAACTTATCGACTTGGTCTTCAAGGCTGTCGATGTAATCTGATTGGTTACTGATCTGCAGCTCTAAGTTAGTTATGCGATTATTGAAATTCGCTTCTGAAGCTTGAATAGCGGCTAACGTTTCTTGGTGGTACTGTTCGCCTTTGGTAAGTGTGCATCCAGATAATAAGGCGATGGCAACAACCGGAGTCAATCGTATTAACATTGAAAACCTTGGGATTGGATTAAGTTGTTTGTTTTTTAAGAGTTTAGCTTATATCGATAAAGGCTCACAAGTAAGAATCTTTCTCTATCTCTTATTGAGTGAGGAATAGTGATGAAAAGCTAATAATCAAGGATGCAAAGCGCACCCTTGATGAGAATAGAAGAGAGGGTAATGTCTTAATGGCAGGAAAGAGTTAAGACAATGTCAGAAATCTCAGTTAATTATGGCTTACGTGCTACCAGCACAGCGCGGCGTGGTGCCGGGTAGCCTTCCACTGTTTTGCTTGGATCGTTTGGATCTAAGTAATCTGGTAGAGAGTTGTGTGTCATCCAATCTGTTGTGCGTTGCTCATCAACTGAAGTCACGTTCTCATCCACAATATGAACATCTTCAAAACCAACCAGTTCTAGCCATACTTTTAGTGCTTTCGCAGACGGGAAGAAGTACACATTGCGCATTTGAGCGTAGCGTGAGGTCGGCACAAGTACTGCGTTTTCATCGCCTTCGATTACCAAGGTTTCCAATACTAACTCACCACCAGAAACCAACTGATCTTTTAGTTGAATCAAATGGTCAAGTGGAGAACGACGGTGGTAGAGAACACCCATGCTGAACACGGTATCAAACGCTTCCAGTTTAGGCAGTTGTTCAATACCCAGCGGCAGTAGGTGCGCACGTTGGTCGCCGCCCATGAGTTTGCGAATTGCTTCAAACTGGATCAGGAACAGGTGAGACGGATCGATACCCACGCAAAGACGAGCACCTTCGCCTAACATGCGCCACATGTGGTAACCATTGCCACAACCCACATCGAGCACGCTGCGATTTTTCAGTGGAGAAATGTGTGGAAGTACGCGATCCCATTTCCAGTCGCTACGCCACTCGGTATCGATATGAATGCCGTGCACCGTGTATGGACCTTTGCGCCAAGGGTGGAAAGTACGCAGTAAGTTTTCTAGCTTTTTCAGTTCGCCTTCATGGAAAGGCGTATCGTTGCTGATGGTTACAGAGTTCTTGATATCAACTTGATCTGGTGAGCCTTCTGGAATTTTGTTCAGTGCTTTCAACCAGCGACCAAAGTCACCGTGCTCTGCATTTTGCCAGTCCGTTAACTGTTGTGGTAACACATTCAGCCAAGGTTGAAGACGCGTGTCTTGGGCAATCAATTGGTAGAAATTTGCAAAGTTAAACATAGTTAGTTAATCGCTGAGTTGATGATGTAATTAAATGAGTGAAAGCGCCGCCAAAGGCAGCATCAGTACTTGCCTGCTTGAGTACAAACTGAACTGGGTTCGACCGCGAACCTTACTTAATCGCGAACATAGAACCGAAGTTAAAGCATTGGAACCAAACGTCGTAGCTAGAGAAGCCAATTTTTGCGAAACGTTCTTTGTGGTCTTTTTTAGAGTCCGGACGCATTACGTTTTCGATTGCGCTACGTTTTTGGCTGATTTCCAATTCGCTGTAACCGTTGGCACGTTTGAAGTCGTGGTGAAGGTCAATGAGTAACTCATTAGACACTTCATCTTCGAAAACGAATTTCTCTGACAGAATCAAAATGCCACCAGGACGCAGGCCCGCGTAGATTTTTTCAAGCAGCGCGTAACGGTCTTCTGGTGATAAAAACTGGAGCGTGAAGTTCAATACCACGACAGATGCATTTTCAATTTCGATATTACGAATATCGGCTTCGACCACAGTTACTGGCGTGTCGCTGCGATAAGCGTTGACGTGTAACTTACAACGCTCAACCATCGCTGGAGAGTTGTCTACTGCAATAATTTTGCAGCCTTCTTGCTTGATATGACGACGCATAGACAGCGTAGCGGCACCCAAAGAACAACCTAAGTCGTAGATGTTTGAGTGAGGCTTCACAAAGCGTTCTGCCAACATACCGATTGCAGAAATGATATTGCTGTAACCCGGCACCGATCGCTGAATCATGTCAGGAAAAACTTCCGCTACGCGTTCATCGAACGTGAAATCCCCAATTTTATCGATTGGAGCCGAAAAAATAGTATCTGGATTGCTCTTAGGGTTCATAACCAAATCTCTGCATACAAGCTGACGGGGCGATTCGTCTTCAAAAAACTAGTTAGTCTAGTCTTCAAAAACGTCAGGCATCAAAAAAGGCGCGTATTTTATGAGAAATTCGCGCCTCTGTCATGCGTTGAGCAAATTATTGTTAGAACATCTGTAACTGCGAGTTGCCATCATTGGCAGGGAAGGGGGCTAAATCTGGCAGGGCGACATGCTTTTGTAGATTCTTGTAAATGTTCGCTGCCAGCTCAGGCGCAATAATATTGTCTGCTGTGTGAATCATCACATATGGTTGTTTACCTTCCGCAATCCATTGTGGCAATTTACTTAGCCAAGGCACAAAGAAGTCGTAATTTTTTTGTTCTTCCGGATGGCCAATAAAACGAATCATCGGGTGTGAAGCGGTTGCAATCGCATGAACGGGAACTTTGGGCTTCTTCATTTGAGCATCAATGATGGCTTCATTGTTAGGCTTTGCCGCAAACACAGGGCGGCTATCCATGATTATTCGGTCAATACCGTTTTCCACCAACCACTGATTAAGCGCTCGCTCTTCCTCGCCTTTAGAGAAAAAGGCCATATGACGTACTTCTACGCCCAGTGGAAAGTTAGGCGGGAAACTGGCGCAAAACTTTTTCAAACGTTCAAGATACTCTGGGCCAAAAGCTGCTGGGAGTTGGATCGTCCATTGACCGACGCGCTCATGCAGGGGCTCCATGATTTTCATAAAATCACGAAGTTGCTCGTTGTAACCTCTTAGCATTTGTTCATGAGTGATAGCCTTAGGGAGCTTAAACGTAAACTTAAAATCGTCGTGCGTTGCCGCTTTCCAATTTTGCACCGTGTTGTGTGTCGGCGTGGCGTAAAAGGTGGTATTTCCTTCCACAGTATGAAATACCTGAGCGTATTTTTCTAAACGCTCAGCAGGTTTAGTTCCACTACCGTAAAAGCTTTGTTGCCATTGGTTGTGAGACCACATGGTTAAACCAAGTCGAAGGGGTAAATTATCCATCATTCTTTATTGTTTGTATCTCCTGTACGCACTTTACGAGAGTTTTGCTGAAATAGGTAATTTAGCGCTATAATCAGCACCAATTTTTTCGCTTTGGTGGGCTTTTGAACATTTGTTGTACTAAAAACCACCAGGGAATGATAAAACACACTTAATTGTATGTTGAGTAGTCGATTTTCATAGACTTTCAGCGTATAACGGAATCTTTACTCTGCTCGGCAATGAGGCTGACAGAGCGTAGTTAACAATATTTGAGAGATTGGGAATTTCATTATGCGTACCCATTACTGTGGTCACCTGAACAAGTCCCTTGCAGGACAAACTGTAGAACTTTGCGGCTGGGTTAACCGTCGTCGTGATTTAGGCGGTCTTATTTTCATTGATATGCGAGATCGTGAAGGCATCGTTCAGGTAGTTGTAGATCCAGATATGGCGGATGCGTATGAAGTGGCTAACACACTTCGTAATGAATTCTGTATTAAATTGACGGGTGAAGTTCGCGTTCGTCCAGAAAGCCAAGTAAACAAAGACATGGCAACAGGTGAAGTTGAGATCCTGGCGAAAGGTCTTGAAATCATCAACCGCAGTGACGTTCTGCCTCTAGACTTCAACCAAAATAACTCAGAAGAGCAACGTCTGAAGTACCGTTACCTAGATCTACGTCGTCCAGAAATGAGCGACCGTATCAAGCTACGTGCTAAAGCGTCTAGCTTTGTTCGTCGTTTCCTAGATGACAACGGTTTCCTAGACATCGAAACACCAGTACTAACCAAAGCGACGCCAGAAGGCGCGCGTGACTACCTAGTACCTAGCCGTGTTCACAAAGGCAGCTTCTACGCGCTTCCTCAGTCTCCACAGCTATTCAAACAGCTGCTAATGATGTCTGGTTTTGACCGTTACTACCAAATCGTTAAGTGTTTCCGTGACGAAGACTTGCGTGCAGACCGTCAACCAGAATTTACTCAAATCGATATCGAAACGTCATTCATGACGGCTGATCAAGTTCGCGAAGTAACTGAAAAAATGGTTCGTGAAATGTGGCAAGAGCTACTGAACGTTGACCTAGGTGAATTCCCAGTAATGCCATTTAGCGAAGCGATTCGTCGTTTCGGTTCTGATAAGCCAGACCTACGTAACCCACTAGAGCTAGTAGACGTTGCAGACCTAGTAAAAGACGTTGAGTTCAAAGTATTCTCAGGTCCAGCGAACGACGAAAAAGGCCGCGTTGCAGTTATCCGTGTACCAGGCGGTGCAGAGTTAACTCGTAAGCAAATCGACGGCTATGCAGAATTCGTAGGTATCTACGGTGCAAAAGGTCTAGCATGGATGAAGGTTAACGACCGTGCGGCAGGTGTGGAAGGTATCCAATCTCCTGTAGCTAAATTCCTAAGCGAAGACGTGATCAACGGTATCCTAGATCGCACTCAAGCGGAATCTGGCGACATCATTCTATTTGGCGCAGACAAAGCTAACATCGTTGCGGAAGCACTAGGCGCACTTCGTCTTAAACTAGGTAAAGACCTAGGTCTGACTAAAGAAGGCACTTGGGCTCCTCTATGGGTTGTTGACTTCCCAATGTTCGAGGAAGACGACGAAGGCAACCTACACGCGATGCACCACCCATTCACATCACCTCTAGGTGTGACAGCGGAAGAGCTAAAAGCGAACCCAGCAGTAGCGAACTCAAACGCATACGATATGGTGCTAAACGGCTACGAAGTGGGCGGTGGTTCTGTACGTATCCACAACGCAGAAATGCAAGCTGCGGTATTCGATATCCTAGGTATCGATGCAGAAGAGCAACAATTGAAATTCGGCTTCCTATTGGACGCTCTAAAATTCGGTACGCCTCCACACGCTGGTCTTGCATTCGGTCTAGACCGTCTAGTCATGCTGCTATGTGGTACTGAGAACATCCGTGATGTTATCGCGTTCCCGAAAACAACAGCAGCGGCGTGTTTGCTAACAGATGCTCCAAGCATTGCAAACCCAGCGGCTCTAAAAGAACTAGCGATTGCGGTAACTGCAGCGAAAGCAAAAGACGCAGAATAAGCGCACAACAATTAAAGAAAAAACTCCCGCACCTGCGGGAGTTTTTGTTTTAATGGGATATATCCAAACGACTTAAGAATGCTTGGGTTTAGATTCCAATAAAAATAGCGAGTTATTTAGGACGCTTCATGTCAATTATTTTGGGTATTGACCCAGGTTCTCGTATTACTGGTTATGGCGTTATTCGCCAGCAAGGCCGTCATCTGCAATATCTCGGCAGTGGGTGTATTCGTACCTCAGAAAAAGAATTGCCAGGCCGGCTTAAGCAAATCTATGCCGGCGTTACGGAAATCATCACCCAGTTTCAACCAGACGTATTTGCAATTGAGCAAGTGTTCATGGCGAAAAATGCCGATTCTGCTCTAAAGCTAGGGCAGGCTCGCGGTAGTGCGATCGTTGCGGCGGTGAATGCGGATCTTCCTGTGTATGAGTATGCTGCACGTCTAATTAAGCAAGCTGTAGTGGGAACTGGTGGTGCAGACAAAGTGCAAGTTCAGCACATGGTGCAGCACATGTTAAAATTACCTGCGAAGCCTCAAGCCGATGCCGCGGATGCACTCGGTGTGGCAATTTGTCATGCCAATACGAACAAGACCTTGGTTGCGCTCGCAGGCAAAGCAAGCAGTGCGAGAAAAGGGCGTTATCGCTAGACTCTCACTGTACTAAAAATGAGACACCTCAGACAGATTTAAGGAATAAATTTGTTGTGAAAATGTTACAAAACTATAGTGGTCGGATGTCTAATAAGAAATCAATCAAGGAAGATTGAACATGAATCCAGCCACGCTGTGGCGCAGTGTATTTATGCCGCGCCAACCTCAATGGACGAGAACGCAACAACGTCAAGCTGACATCCTCTCTTTATTTACCTTCATCGCTTTTCTGGTCGGAATTTATAGCTTAATTAAGTGGTTCAAGCATGGACACGAAAGCTTGATCTTAACTTCTGTCATTCTGATTACTCTTGAGCTTCTTTCCGCTTCTAGTCTCAAATGGTTTAAGCAACCTGCGTTATCACTTAACCTTGGTTTTGTCGGGATGTCGGTGCATGCACTCAATATCATTTATCAAAGTGGTGGTGTGGTTGATTCAACTCAAACTTATTGGGTGCCTTTGTTGGTTGTCGCTTTCTTCTTATCTGGCACTCGTCTTATCGCTATTGCTTGGAGTGGCGTGGTGATTGCCATTTCCGCCTTAATGACACATCAGCATGTTTCGGGTTTTGAGTTTCCTCAACTGGTATTATCGGAAGCTTCTCAGCGACTAGAAATTTGGTCTGGTACCGTATTGCCGCTGGTGGTGATTTGTATCGCTCAGGCATTTACTGCTAAGCAACGTGATGATGCGATTGAAAATGCCGAAGCAGCAAAAGTCGAGAGTGAGCAAGTCGCCAAAAAAGCAACAGAAGGCGAACTGCATCTGGCTGAAGTATTGGAACAAGCTAATTTAAATTCGACAGAGCTGAAATCTGTTTCGCTAACGCTTGATGAGCAATCATCGCAGTTGGATGAGCAAGTCAATGCGCTCAACGTGAATAGTGAATCTCAAGCAAGCGCGGCAGAGGAAATGAGCCAACAAGTACATCACATGGCCACAGGGATTGAAGAGTCGAGCAAGTTTGTGGAAGAGCTGCGCGAGAAGAGTGAAGACGTTCATCAACAAGCAGAGAAAAGCTCTGAACTGCTAGAAGATTCTACTCAAGCCATTAGCCAGATCATTACTACCCATGAAGAAATCATGAAAGTGGCAGACTTGATTACCTCTGTCGCAGAGCAAACCAACTTGCTGGCTTTAAATGCGGCAATCGAAGCGGCGCGAGCAGGAGAGCAGGGCAGAGGTTTTGCTGTGGTTGCCGAGCAAGTACGAGAGCTATCTGCGAAGAGCAGCCAGTCCGCTATTGAGATTCGACACTTACTTGATCGTAGTGAGCAAGAAGTGAAGCATGGCCAAGACGTGGTGACATCAAGCACCGAGAGGATGAACACTATTATTCAGCAAGTGACGACGATATCTCATGACGTACAAAGTTTATCAAGCATTATGGCAACGCAAATGACAGCGCTAAAAGAACTTGATGAAGCGAGTAGCGAAGTGGCGAATGGTGTAGTGAATACAAAATCCATTGCCGAGATTGTGGCTCAATATGGCAAAGAGCTTAGCGGTCAAGTTGTTGCTGTCCGGACGCTCACACAACAACTTGATCAAGTTGTCTCAAAAATCTAACCCCACAGCATAAAGGACTGGATGTCTATCCAGTTCTTTATTATCCTGTCGCAAATTCATTTCCAAAGAGTATTTATAGTGATTGGACGTCTTCGCGGCATTTTGCTTGAAAAGCAACCACCTGAAGTTTTAATTGAAGTTAACGGCATTGGCTATGAAGTTCAGATGCCAATGAGCTGTTTCTACGAACTGCCAAATATCGGCGAAGAAGCGATTATTTATACTCATTTTGTTGTGCGTGAAGACGCGCAATTGCTTTACGGTTTTAATACAGTAAAAGAGCGTGCGCTATTCCGTGAAGTGATCAAAGCAAACGGCGTTGGCCCTAAACTTGGCTTAGGTATTCTTTCAGGCATGACAGCGAGCCAGTTCGTGTCTTGTGTAGAGCGTGAAGATGTTTCTACGCTTGTGAAGTTACCTGGTGTTGGTAAGAAAACCGCCGAGCGTTTGGTCGTTGAAATGAAAGACCGCTTAAAAGGTTGGGGGGCTGGTGACTTATTCACGCCGTTTACTGATGCCGCTCCTACTGACTCGGCTGCCGCTTCTTCAAATAGTGCAGAAGAAGAGGCGGTCAGCGCACTTCTTGCTCTAGGCTACAAACCAACTCAAGCGTCGAAAGTAGTTTCTCAAATTGCTAAACCGGACATGAGCAGCGAGCAGCTGATCCGTGAAGCACTAAAATCAATGGTGTAACGGAAAGTTCAAGGTAACAGTATGATTGAAGCCGATCGTTTAATCGCTCCTGAAAATCCAGCGTTTCGTGATGAAGATGTTATTGACCGTGCTATTCGCCCTAAAAAGTTGGCGGATTACCAAGGTCAGGATCATGTCCGTGATCAGATGGAGATTTTCATCAAAGCGGCACAATTGCGTAGTGAGGCGTTAGACCACCTACTTATTTTTGGCCCTCCAGGTTTGGGTAAAACGACGTTGGCAAACATTGTTGCTAACGAGATGGAAGTGAACATCCGTACTACTTCTGGGCCTGTTCTCGAAAAAGCAGGCGATTTGGCCGCGTTGTTGACCAACCTTGAGGAAAACGACGTGCTTTTCATTGATGAGATCCATCGTCTTAGCCCTATGGTCGAAGAGGTGCTGTATCCGGCAATGGAAGATTACCAATTAGACATCATGATTGGTGAAGGCCCGGCCGCACGTTCTATCAAAATTGATTTGCCACCATTCACATTGATTGGTGCAACGACGCGTGCGGGGTCTTTGACTTCTCCGCTGCGTGATCGTTTTGGTATTACTCAGCGTCTTGAGTACTACAAAGTGCAAGATCTACAGAACATTGTTCAACGCAGTGCAGATTGCCTAGGGTTGTCGATGGAGCCAGAAGGCGCGTTAGAAGTTGCTCGACGAGCTCGTGGTACGCCTCGTATTGCGAACCGTCTATTGCGCCGTGTCCGTGACTATGCAGAAGTGAAGGGCAACGGACATATTTGTGCCGATGTTGCTGACAAAGCGCTTAATATGTTGGATGTCGATGCTCAGGGCTTCGATTACATGGACCGCAAGCTTCTTCTCGCTATCATGGAGAAATTTGGTGGTGGTCCAGTTGGACTCGACAATATGGCTGCCGCTATTGGTGAAGAAAAAGACACCATTGAAGATGTGCTAGAACCATATTTGATTCAGCAAGGCTATTTACAACGCACTCCCCGAGGAAGAATCGCCACAGATCGTGCATATCTTCATTTCGGAATTGAAAAATAAGATTCTAAGGCTGAGCAAAAATGCTCAGCCTTTCACCATAAGTGACCAACCTCTCATTTATTGAATTTCTTCTAATACTAATTAGGTAAGAAAAAAGCACTGATTGTTAACTCGATGTTTGCATGCAACTGGTTAATTTCTCTCCTGATTACTCTCTCTTAACATACGCTTCTAATACGGGTTGATCTGGATCAATGTGATGGATTTTTGTGCAAATTCAGCGCATAAACATTGATGTATATCAAAGCGCATTCCGGCTATAAACCTTTTGAAACAATCTGTTTTTACAAGTAATATTAGCCCCAGCTATATTAGCTGATGCTTAACAATTAACTAACCAATGAAGCACATTTTTGCAACAAAGAGTTGTGATAATTCAACAATTTTCAAGTGTGAATAACACCTGGATATGGATTGCAATATGTAGAGAGTGTCATTCAGCCGACACATAGGAGTTACCATGATTGACGTAGTTGATCTATCGCGGTTGCAGTTTGCACTAACAGCGATGTATCACTTCCTATTCGTACCATTGACCCTTGGTATGGCCTTCCTTTTGGCCATTATGGAATCGATGTACGTAATGACGAATAAGCAAATCTACAAGGACATGACCAAGTTCTGGGGTAAGCTATTCGGTATTAACTTTGCACTTGGTGTGGCTACCGGCCTTACCATGGAATTCCAGTTTGGTACTAACTGGTCGTACTATTCCCACTATGTAGGTGACATCTTTGGTGCGCCGCTGGCGATCGAAGCACTTGTCGCTTTCTTCCTGGAGTCAACTTTTGTTGGTCTATTCTTCTTCGGGTGGGATCGTCTATCTAAACGCCAACACTTAGCTGTTACTTGGCTTGTGGCGCTGGGCTCTAACTTCTCTGCTCTTTGGATTCTTATCGCAAACGGCTGGATGCAAAACCCAGTAGGCGCGGACTTCAACTTCGAAACCATGCGTATGGAAATGGTAAGCTTCTCTGAAGTTGTACTAAACCCAGTTGCTCAGGTTAAGTTCGTGCATACGGTTGCTTCTGGTTACACTTGTGGCGCAATGTTTATTCTAGGCATCAGTTCATACTACCTATTAAAAGGTCGTGATATTGCGTTTGCTCGTCGTTCATTTGCTATCGCTGCATCTTTCGGTATTGCTGCGATCCTATCAACCATCGTTCTTGGTGACGAATCTGGTTACGAGCTTGGTGAAGTTCAAAAAGTGAAGCTTGCTGCAATTGAAGCAGAATGGCACACAGAACCAGCTCCAGCAGCGTTTACGTTGTTTGGTGTTCCTAACCAAGAAACCATGCACACCGATTACGCAATCAAGATCCCTTACGTAATGGGTATCATCGCGACACGTTCTTTTGATGAGCAAGTGACAGGTCTTCGCGACCTTCGTGATGAGCACGTTGAGCGTATTCGTGGCGGTATGTACGCTTACGAACTTCTTGAGAAGCTTCGTGCTGGTGACAAGTCAGAAGAAAACATGACTGCGTTTGATGAAGTGAAAGGTGACCTAGGTTACGGTCTACTTCTAAAACGCTACACAGACAATGTTGTGGATGCGACAGAAGAGCAAATTCAAGCTGCTGCGGATGATTCAATCCCAACAGTATGGCCACTATTCTGGTCATTCCGTATCATGGTTGCTTGTGGCTTCATCATGTTGTTCGTATTCGGTGCGGCATTTATCCAAACATGTCGTCAAAAGATCGAACAAAAACAATGGATTCTTAAAGCTGCACTATTGAGTATTCCACTTCCGTGGATTGCGATTGAAGCGGGTTGGTTCGTCGCTGAGTACGGTCGTCAACCATGGGCTGTTGGTGAAATTCTTCCTGTGCACGTTGCGGCTTCAGCATTGACTGCAGGTGAAATCTGGACGTCACTATTCGCAATCTTGGCTCTATACACGGTATTCCTGATTGCAGAAGTTTACCTAATGTTGAAATTCGCTCGTAAAGGTCCAAGCAGTCTGAAAACTGGCCGCTATCACTTTGAGCAAAACGCTGACTCTGTTGAAGACAAAGTTAGCCGCCAAGTAGAAGCGTAAGGTAAGGAGATAACAAGATGTTTGATTACGAAATCTTGCGACTCATCTGGTGGGTACTAATCGGTGTTCTACTAGTTGGTTTTGCAGTAACAGACGGTTTCGATATGGGTGTAGGCGCGCTTGTACCTATTATCGGTAAAAACGACACACAACGTCGTGTCATGATTAACTCAATTGCCCCTCACTGGGATGGTAACCAAGTTTGGCTTATCACTGCTGGTGGTGCATTGTTCGCCGCTTGGCCTTTGGTTTACGCAACGTCATTCTCAGGCTTCTACTTAGCAATGATCCTGACGCTAGCTGCACTTTGGCTTCGTCCTCTGGGCCTAGATTACCGCTCTAAGATCGAAGAGCCAAAATGGCGTAATACTTGGGATATCTGTATCTCCATCAGTGGTTTTGTTCCGCCAATCATCTTTGGTGTGGCGTTTGGTAACCTTCTACAAGGTGTTCCATTCCAATTGAGCGAGTTTTTGATGCCAACATACCATGGCTCATTCTTTGGTCTGCTAAACCCATTTGCTCTGCTTTGTGGTCTGGTTAGCTTGTTCATGATTTTGATGCAAGGTTCTACTTGGCTACAAATGAAAACAACGGGTGAAGTTCACACACGTGCTCGCAACGTTGCTCAAATCACGGGTCTACTAACAGTGGTTGCGTTTGTTGCTGCAGGCTTCTGGGTTCAAAACATTGACGGTTACGTGATTGTTGGTGGCATCGACACAAACGCAGCTTCTAACCCTCTAAACAAAGAGGTAATCCGTGAAGCTGGTGCGTGGATGAAGAACTTTGAAAACTACCCACTACTATGGGCTGCTCCTGTACTAGGTGTTGCAATGCCGCTGCTTGCTGTATTGTCATCTCGTCTTGAAAAGTGTGCGATTTCGTTCATCACTTCAAGCCTAGGTGTTGCTGGTGTTATCTTTACTGCAGGTTTTGCGATGTTCCCATTCATCATGCCTTCAGATCTAATGCCAAGCCACAGTCTAACAATGTGGGATGCAACATCATCTGAGTTGACTCTGAACCTGATGACAGGCGTAGCGTTTGTTATGGTTCCAATCATCCTTGGTTACACGTCTTGGACTTACTACAAGATGTTTGGTCGCCTTGATGATCAGTACATTGAAGACAACAAAAACTCACTATACTAAGGAGCAATTACTATGTGGTATTTCGCATGGATTCTAGGTGTACTACTTGCTTGTGCATTCGGTATCATCAACGCTCTTTGGTTAGAGCACTCAGAAATGATGGACAAAGACAGTGAGTAATCTCGCTGACAAGGTAGCGAAGTTTCACGAACCAATGGATAAGACTCTGTTAAGAGTCTTATCCCTCATCCTTGGCTTTATGCACGTAGGATTGGTGATGTGGGATCCAGAAGCGTACCATCAAGCGATTGGTGGCTTTAACGCAGTGATCGCCCCGGCACTGATTTGGGCATTGTGCTCAAGTATGGTGTTCGGCGTAGGCTTCAAACCGAGAAATTGGTACTGGCAATTGTTGTTTAGCCCTTACTTCTCGTTAGCTATCTTAATTTATCTAACTGCGCTTTATTTCATGTAAATTGAATTACATTGCAATAAAGTTGGTTATTAAATCATCGAGTAAAAGCCGGGCAGTTTGTCTGGCTTTTATTTTTTCTACAAAAATCAAAAATATTCCTTCCGTTCAGTACCAATTGCTGTTGCTTCAGTTATAGTAACCACTTTAAAGAATTGAATATATTGGTACTCCCTTGCAAGGCACATCAAATCCCTTCCGCTGGCCGATCACCGTGTACTATGAAGACACCGATGCGGGCGGCGTTGTATATCATTCAAACTATTTAAAATTCTTTGAGCGCGCGCGTACTGAGATGTTGCGTGCAAAAGGCATTTCTCAACATGTGTTACTGGAACAAAATATTGGCTTTGTTGTCCGACACATGGATATCGATTTTAAACAAGGGGCGAGACTGGACGAACAGTTGACAGTATTAACCCGAGTGTCAGAAATAAAACGTGCGTCTTTGCAATTCTGTCAAGAGTTGGTCAATGATCAAGGCAAGATATTGTGCAAGGCCTTTGTTAAGGTAGCATGTATCGATAATAAGAAAATGAAACCAATAGCTATTCCAACATTTATCAATTCGGAGCTAACAAATAGTGACTGCTGATATTTCCATTTTAGATCTATTTCTTCAGGCCAGTCTGTTGGTAAAACTTGTGATGCTGACATTGCTAGGCATGTCAATCGCGTCATGGGCAATGATCATCAAGCGCAGCAAAGTGCTTTCCCAAGCATCAAAAAATGCAGAGCAATTTGAAGACAAATTCTGGTCAGGTACAGACCTTTCCCAACTTTACCAAAAAGTGAAAGGGCGCAAAGACGAGATAGCAGGTACAGAAGAAATCTTCTACGCAGGTTTCACAGAATTTGCTCGTTTACGTAAGAGTAATGCGAACTCACCAGCTTACATTATGGAAGGCACAGGTCGCGCGATGCGTGTTGCTGTTGCGCGTGAAGTTGATGAGCTTGAAACAAGCCTACCTTTCTTAGCAACTGTCGGTTCAATCAGCCCATACATTGGTTTGTTTGGTACTGTTTGGGGCATCATGCATGCGTTTATTGCACTGGGTGAAGTGAAACAAGCCACACTTTCTATGGTTGCCCCAGGTATCGCAGAAGCGTTGATCGCGACTGCTATGGGTCTATTCGCAGCAATTCCTGCGGTAATGGCTTATAACCGACTAAGCAACAAAGTAAGTAAGCTGGAACATACTTACGCGACATTCTCAGAAGAATTCCACAGCATCCTTCATCGTCAAGCGATGGCTGGCCGAGATAGCGCGGATAAGGAATAAAGCATGGCGGGTTATCAACCTAAAAAGCGAAAAATGACGGCAGAGATTAACGTCGTTCCTTATATTGACGTAATGCTTGTGCTGTTAATTATTTTTATGGCGACCGCTCCGTTTGTAACTCAAGGCGTAGATGTCGATCTACCAAAGACATCAAATGCAACTCCTGCTCAAGAACTTGCAGGGGATACAGATAGCAGCTTTATCATCATTGAAATCGATCGTGACGGCAATTTAGGCCTAAGCGTGAACGATGAAGAAGTGCAACGTGGTCTTTCACTGCAAGATGTCATTGTTCGAGTTAAAGCAGAGCGTTCCATCAAACCTGATTCACCAGTCGCAGTAGGCGGCGATGCAGCGACGCCATAC
The DNA here is from genome assembly GCF_054850435.1 of Vibrio sp. RC2502. NCBI lineage: Bacteria > Pseudomonadati > Pseudomonadota > Gammaproteobacteria > Vibrionales > Vibrionaceae > Vibrio > Vibrio sp. RC2502. Next base: position 2,193,664 of record NZ_CM141453.1, on the reverse strand, counting down.
GCTGATGTTGTCCTTTTACTTGATGAATTGAGTCGTGCTGGAATCCCTAAAGTAGGGCTCCTGACCGATATTAGGGAATAAACGTCAATATTCATGAAAGACAAAAAGAAACAATCGAAAGAGTACACTAAACCGATAGTCATATCGGTAGGTCTGCATGCTCTCTTGGTAGCAGCATTGCTCTGGGGTACTGATTTTGCGATGACCAAACCTGAGCCAACTGGACAGATGGTTCAGGCTGTCGTGATAGACCCTAAACTGGTGCAACAACAAGCGAAAGAAATTCGTCAGCAGCGTGAAAAAGCAGCAAAAAAAGAGCAAGATCGTCTTGATAAATTAAGACGTGAGGCGGAGCAGCTTGAGAAAAACCGTAAGGCTGAAGAAGAACAAATTCGTAAGTTGAAAGAACAGCAAGCGAAAGATGCAAAAGCGGCCAGAGAAGCTGAAGCGGCTCGCAAGCAAAAAGAGCAGGAACGCAAAGCAGAAGAAGAACGAGTTCGCCAAGAAAAAGAGCGTGCAGCTAAACTTGAGAAAGAGCGTAAAGCGAAAGAAGAAGCTGTACGTAAAGCAGAGCAGGAACGTTTAGCCAAAGAAGCGGCGATTGCCAAAGCGGAACAAGAGCGAGTAGCTCGCGAGAAGGCGGCAAAAGAAGCTGCGGAAAAAGCGCGTAAAGAAAAAGAGCGCCTTGAGCGTTTAGAACGTGAGCGTAAAGAGCAAGAAGCTGCACTGGATGATATTTTTGCTGGCCTAGAAAGTGAAGCGAGTGCAAACCAACAGGCTCAGGGGAAATTTGTGGCTGATGAGGTTTCCCGCTACAGTTCAATCTATATTCAGCTTATTCAAAGCCGATTGCTAAAGGATGACTACCTATTGGGAAAGGAGTGTAGAGTTAACATTAAGCTGATTCCTACGGGAACTGACATGATTGTTTCGTCAGTTAACGTGCTTTCTGGTGACTCTAGAGTATGTGCTGCTGCAAAGAGTGCAATTGCACAAGTACCAAGTTTCCCGATGTCAACCGATTCAACAGTTAACCAAAGGCTGAAGGATATTAACCTTACGGTCGCACTACAACAATAAGGGATAAGCCGTGATTAAACGTCTTTTACTAGGAATGTTTGTACTGCTAGGCAGTCTAACGAATGTAGCGCACGCTGCATTGGAGCTGGTCATTACTGATGGTATTGATTCGGCACGACCAATTGCTGTTGTTCCTTTTAAATGGGAGGGCAGTCAACCACTTCCTACCGACATTTCTGCTGTCATTGCGTCTGATCTACAGCGCAGTGGTAAGTTCAGCCCAGTACCAACGAATAAAATGCCACAAACGCCATTCAATGAATCAGAAGTTAACTTTGATTCGTGGACAAGCCTTGGTGTAGATGCGTTGTTGACTGGCTCTATCAAGCAAAATGAGCAAGGCGATTACGTTGTAAATTACCAGCTTGTTGATGTAGTACGCGGTCAGTTAACTGGTGGGCAGAGCAAAGCTCTAGGGAGTGACGGCGAGCTTGTTTTATCTAAAGACCATGTTTTGTTTAACAAAGTGGCTACGGTAAAAGGCCCTCGTATGCGTGAGTACGCTCACCGTATTTCCGACCTTGTCTATGAACAACTGACAGGTGAACGTGGCGCATTTATGACTCGTATTGCCTACGTGGTTGTAAACGACAAAGACCGTTTCCCGTACCAGCTTCGTGTCGCTGATTACGATGGTTACAATGAGCGATTAGTATTGCGTTCTAAGCAGCCTCTGATGTCTCCTGCATGGTCTCCAGATGGGCAGAAACTTGCGTATGTAAGCTTCCAAAATGGCCAAGCAGAAATTTTTATCATGAACATCTATACCGGTGAACGTGAAAAAATTACGTCATACCCTCGCCATAATGGTGCGCCAAGATTCTCTCCTGATGGTAACAAGTTAGCGCTTGTACTGTCTAAGACGGGCACTCTACAGGTGTACACTTTTGATCTGAAAACTCGCAAACTCACCCAAATTACGCGTAGCAGATCAAATAATACTGAACCGTTCTGGCACCCTGATGGCAAATCGCTGATTTTCACATCGGATAGGGGTGGTAAACCACAGATTTATCAAGTAAATTTGGGCAGCGGTTCTATCGATCGCTTGACTTGGCAAGGTAGCCAAAACTTGGGTGGTCAAATCACACCTGATGGCCGATTCCTAGTAATGGTGAATCGCAGTGATTCAGGTTTTAATTTGGCGAAACAAGATTTGGAAACTGGTGCTCTTCAAGTCTTAACTAAGACTCTATTAGATGAGTCTCCGAGTATTGCCCCTAACGGTGGCATGGTTGTGTATAGCTCGATTTACAACAAGAAAAACGTACTATCGATGGTGTCAATTGATGGTCGATTTAAAGCTAGATTACCGGCAACAAATGGGCGTGTGAGAGCGCCTGCGTGGTCACCGTTTTTGTAGTAATAAGTTTGATTAATAAAGGAAAATAAGATGCAACTGAACAAGGTTCTAAAAGGGCTACTAATCGCGCTTCCTGTAATGGCTATGACTGCGTGTAGTTCAAGCGACGACGCAGCTTCTAACACTGGCGCAGCAACTAACAACAATGCTGCAGCAGAAACAACAGTAGCGACGCCGATCGATCAAAGCGGTCAGCTAACTGAACAAGAGCTAAAAGAGCAAGCACTTCGCGAAACTCAAACAATTTACTTCGCGTTTGACAACTCTACAATTGCAGGTGATTACGAAGAGATGCTAGCAGCTCACGCTTCTTACCTAAGCAAGAACCCTGCTCTAAAAGTAACGATTGAAGGCCACGCTGATGAGCGCGGTACTCCTGAGTACAACATCGCTCTAGGCGAGCGTCGTGCTCAAGCAGTTGCTAACTACCTACAAGCGCTAGGTGTACAAGCAGATCAAATCTCAATCGTTAGCTACGGTGAAGAGAAGCCACTTCTTCTAGGTCAATCAGATGAAGTGTACGCTAAAAACCGTCGCGCGGTTCTAGTATACTAATTCGAGGAAATCCTCATGTTCAGTAACACTAAGCGCGCTGTTGCGCTTACGTTACTGGCAAGTGCAGCGAACTTCGCGTTCGCTGCACCAGCTCCAGTATCCGATCTCAACAGCACATCCTCAGTCTCTAAGAGCCGTTCATCTGAAACGGAAGTCGAGCGATTAGAGCGTCTACTACAAAATCGCAACCGTGTTCAGCTTCAAATGCAAGAGCAGATTGACCAAATGTCACAAGAGATCAGTGATTTGCGTGGTCAATTAGAGCGAAATAGCTACGAAATGCAGCAAATGTTGCAGCGTCAACGTGAGTTGTTTGTCGAGCTTGACCGTATTCGCGGTGAGATGAAGTCGGCACCGGTAAAAGAAACCAAACCAACAGAAACTAGTGGTAAATACACGCCAAATGTTGATGAGCAAACGGCATACCAAAATGCGGTTGACTTAATCCTTAAAAAGCGTGACTACACCGGTGCAATTGCTGCGTTCCAGCAGTTCCAGAAAGACTATCCTGATTCCACATACTCAGCGAATTCACACTATTGGTTAGGCCAATTGTACTTCGCCAAGAAACAGGATAAAGACGCGGTTAAAAGCTTTGCTGCGGTAGTGTCTTATAAAGACTCTAACAAACGAGCTGACGCCTTGCTTAAGTTAGGCGAAATCGCAGAGCGTAATAACAATGCCGCTCAAGCGAAAAAATACTACCAACAAGTTGTCGATGAATACCCAGGTAGTGCGTCGGCTAAACTGGCTGGCTCAAAGCTGAAATAAACACCATTCTAAAAAGGAAGCTTCGGCTTCCTTTTTCTTTTTAGATGCCTTCTGTTTTTTAAATTTTTTACAAAATTGCCGCGCATAAGAAAATGCCACATGTAACAAAGATATACGTCTAGACCGCTAGAAATTCTAGTTACAGGTTGGTTTTTGAAAATTAACGAGGTTACAATACGCGGATTAAAGGAAGTTGCGTAGAGCAAGAGCAATGAGCCACATATTAGATAAAATCGACACTGTTTACCCATTCCCACCAAAACCAATTCCGTTAAGCGAAGAAGAAAAATCGTCTTATATCGCGAGCATCAAAGAGCTGCTAAAACAAAAAGATGCAGTACTGATCGCGCATTACTACACCGATCCTGAAATTCAAGCACTAGCGGAAGAAACAGGTGGTTTTGTTGGTGATTCACTAGAAATGGCTAAGTTTGGTAACCGCCACCCAGCAAGCACACTGATTATTGCAGGCGTACGTTTTATGGGTGAGTCGGCTAAAATTCTGACACCAGAAAAACGAATTCTAATGCCAACGCTGGAAGCGGAATGTTCACTTGACCTAGGTTGTCCGGCGGACAAATTCAGTGAATTCTGTGATGCACACCCAGATCATACGGTTGTTGTCTACGCAAACACTTCTGCGGCAGTGAAAGCTCGTGCTGACTGGGTGGTCACATCAAGTATCGCGCTTGAAATCGTGGAACATTTAGACGCTGAAGATAAGCCAATTATTTGGGGACCAGACCGTCATTTGGGCTCATACATTGCCAATAAAACGGGCGCAGATATGTTGCTTTGGCAAGGTGAGTGTGTAGTGCATGATGAATTTTCTGCTGATGCACTTCGTAAGATGAAGAGTGTTTACCCAGATGCTGCGATTCTTGTTCATCCAGAGTCACCAGCAAGTGTGGTGGAATTGGCTGATGCTGTCGGCTCTACAAGTCAGCTTATCAAGGCTGCGAAAGAACTCCCTCACCAACAAATGATCGTGGCAACGGATAAAGGCATCTTCTTTAAGATGCAACAACTGGTGCCAGAAAAAGAACTGATCGAAGCGCCTACGGCTGGTGCTGGCGCGACTTGTCGCAGCTGTGCACACTGTCCTTGGATGGCAATGAACGGCTTGAAAGCGATTGAAAAAGCGCTTAGTGAAGGCGGAGAAGAGCACGAAATCTTCGTAGATGAAGCGCTACGAGTGAAGTCTCTTATTCCACTGAACCGCATGCTAGACTTTGCCGAGCAGCTAAATATGCAAGTGAAAGGTAACGCGTAATTACTTCTATTTATTAAGATAAATCCCAAAAAACCAGCCGAATATGGCTGGTTTTTTTGTTTTTGATTATCAATGGTTTAATATTGATTGATTTTGTAAATGCAGGGATCGGATATTTATGGCTGTGTGGCTAGTAGTTAAAAAGTGGCTTAGTTCGCACCTATTTAAATTAAGCAACCGAAACCTTCTTGTTATTAGTATTTTGTACATCAGTTTATCGTGGGGGCTTTTGGCTCTTGCGGGTGAAAAAGCGCTAACGGACAACTTCTCCAACTTCATTTATTACCTCATGGTTACCGCTAGTACGGTGGGCTATGGAGATCACTCTCCGGTCACAGACTTAGGGAAGTGGGTTGTTGTGTTGTTTGTTATTCCCGGTGGTTTGAGTTTGTTTGCTGCGTTACTGGGGCGTGTAGCTGGTTCTGCAATCGATTATTGGCGAGCGGGTATTTTGGGTAAACGGAGAGTGAGAGTGGAAAATCATATCGTATTGCTTGGGTGGAACGGGTCGAGAACAATGCACTTGATTCGTATGTTGCAACACGAAGAAGAAGGCAAGCGCCCTATCGTGTTGTGTAGTCGCTCTGATATTGAAAACCCATTGCCGGGTGAGATTCATTTTATCAAAGTGACCAGTTATACCGACGCACAGGAAATGAAGAACGCCAACATTACTGATGCGAGTTGTATCATTGTTGATAATCTTTCGGATGACATTACGCTATCCGCTGCGCTTTATTGTGCCTCTGTGAATCCTGACGCACACTTGCTGGCTTATTTTAAAGACGACGCTTTAGGTCGATTGCTCAGTCAGCATTGCCCTAAAGCAGAATGCATTCCTGCCGTAGGAGCAGAAATGTTGGCGAAAGCGGCAGTAGACCCTGGCTCTAGCGCCTTGCACCAAGAATTACTGGCATCCACCCGTGGGATGACACAGTACTCAGTCATTTATCCTGAGAATCAACCTATCACCACCATTGAGAGCATCTTTGGCTTTATCAAAAAGCGTCACCACGCGACGTTGATTGCGTTTGATATCGGCAACGGTATCCAACTCAACCCAGATTTAGATGCGGTAGTGCCACCGGGTACCAAGCTGTTTTACATTGCAGATGAACGTATTGATGATTTTGCATGGAAAGAAATGAACAAGGAACAATAATGCACATGATTGCCGGCCTGTTAGCAGGTTTTCCAAACTTTTTACTCTACTTCTCAGTATCCGTTATTTTTGTTTTGGCGTTTAAGTTCATCTACGTCAAGCTTACGCCTTATGATGAATGGCATCTGATCAAGGAAAAGCAAAATACCGCAGCCGCAGTGGCGTTGAGTGGCGCTTTTCTGGGTTATTGTATTGCGATTTCGGGTGCGGCAAAAAACTCAGTCAACATTGTCGACTTTATGGTTTGGGGCGTTGTTGCCATGCTTGCGCAAATCATCGCATTTGCCATCGTGCGTTTTATTTTGCTGCCAAGAGTTACTGAGCGTATCGAAAAAGATGAGCTGCCTGCAGGCATTGTACTTGCGGCGGTTTCTATATCAGTCGGCATGTTGAATGCTGCTTGTATGACGTACTAGGAGGAACGATGAAGCGCAGTTCCAACGTTAAACGTTCTTCCATGGATAAAAGCTTAAAGCTTGGAAAAATCATACCGTTCGCGGCATTTGGCGGAATTTTCTTCCTTGCGACCCAAGAATCAAAGACTGAAGGCTACATTTTTTCTGACGCCGATGAATGTAAATCCAACTCGCCAGAGTTTAGTGAGCAGTGTGATATAGCTTACCAAGAGGCATTGGCTCGTGCTGAACGCAATGCTCCTCGTTATAACAATGAATTCGAATGTGAAAACGACTTTTACGAAGACGATTGTTACTACAGCTCAAGCTCTCGTGCTTATGTCCCTCATTTTGGCGGCTTTTTCTATAGTCGTTCAGTTAATGATTTGAAAGGTTACAACAAGAGTTATTATTCGGAACCGATGTACCGCTATAAGTCCAAATTTTATAACGGTGCAGGCCAGTTTTTTGGCTCCTATCGTAACCAGTCGACCAAAGTCGCGACCAGTAACTTAAACAAACGTGGGGGCGGAACCATTGGAAGAGCCATGTCTCGAGGTGGGTTCGGGAAAGCGGTTTCGGTCAGTCGTGGCGGTTGATTATGTTTCGACGAGAGATACAAGAACGAGAAAACTGGCGTGAATTAGCACGCCAGTTTGGTTTTGGTTTTCATTCTATGTATGGGCAACCGTATTGGGATGAGAGTGCTTACTACCAATTTACGCTGGAGCAAATCGAGCACGACCTAGAATCTCCCACTGAAGAACTGCATCAGATGTGCTTGTCTATTGTGGATGAGGTGGTTCGCTGTGAGCAACTACTGACGAAATGTGCGATTCCTGAGTTGATGTGGGAACAGGTAGCGTCTTCGTGGCAACGAAAAGAGCCTTCGCTCTATTCTCGTTTGGATTTTGCGTATAACGGAACATCACCAGCAAAGCTACTCGAAAACAATGCCGATACACCGACAAGTTTGTTTGAAACGGGTTTTTGGCAGTGGGTGTGGCTGGAAGATGTAGTTAACAAAGGTCGAATTCATCAAGCCGCGGATCAATTCAATATTCTTCAAGACTTTCTAATTGAGCGTTTTGCGGAGATAGCCAAATATCAACCGGGACAAACTCTCCACTTTAGCTGTTGCAAGTACACAGAAGAAGATAAAGCGACTGTCCAGTATTTAGAAGATTGCGCGCGCGAGGCGGGGCTAGCGACAGCTTTTGTGCACGTCGAAGATATTGGTGTAACGGAAGACGGAAAATTTGTGGATGTGGACGAACGAGCCATTCGTTGGATGTTCAAACTTTATCCTTGGGAATTCATGTTTGAAGAGGAATACGCGAAATATTTAGCGACTGCAAACGTCAACTGGCTAGAACCCATGTGGAAATCGATTTTATCCAATAAAGCACTTTTGCCATTGTTGTGGGAACGCTTTCCAAATCATCCCAATCTTTTGCCTGCCTATTTTGCTAATGACCCAAAAGCGAGTTGTTTGAACGATTATGTCATCAAACCGTTATTCTCACGGGAGGGGGCGAATATTGAGATCGTCAAAGATGGAAAGCGCTTGGTGAAAACGCCGGGGCCTTATGAATCGAAGTTCAATATCGTTCAGAAATATCATCCGTTGCCTAAATTTGGGCAGAACCATACGTTAATCGGTAGTTGGCTCGTCAATGATAGAGCGGCGGGTATTTCGATTCGTGAAGATAGTAGCCTAGTGACACAAGATATGGCGCGCTACATTCCACATGTGATTTTGACGTAATGAAAAAGCTCTCCATTCGGAGAGCTTTTTCATATCAGATGTTCAATTTCAATGATCAACGATTACGTTATTTTATTGCTCTTCAGCCAACGCAACACCGCGTTGAGTAAGACCACATAGCATCACAGGTATAGCATTGAAGATCTCTTCAAATTGCTCTAAGCCTTCCATGCCTTGCTCTGCAAGCGTTGCAATGGTGGTTTCTGGATCGTACAACATGGTAAGAGAGAGCAGCACTCCACCCAATAGGGCACTGTCTTCGCTGTCTTCTGGCATTAACGTTTCCCAATCATCACGTGTCAGTTGCCAACCTTGAAGTACACCTTCACAGAAATCACGAGTACTTGCTGAGACAATGTCTTGCTCATCGAGAGTACAACCTTCAGGCCATTGCCAAGAACCTTCTAGCAAAGCTGGTCGAGTTTGGTTCCACATTTGTACAATTTCATCAATGTACAGTTCTAGTTGTTCACCATCTGAGAAAGGTGCAGTCTCTTCGCTGCCCCATAAGAATGGCAGCCACTCTTGAGGGTTCAACACGTTTGGCGCTGATGCCATCGCGGTTACAAAGCCTTGAGTTTTCGCTAGGTTTAGTAGTTTTCCATCAAGTTCTGGAAGAGAAAGCATGTCTTGTAGTTTCAAAATAGAATACCATTTGTTAATGGGCTGATTGGTTGCGCTCATCTTACCAATCAATCAGTGATAAATCGATATTAGGGAATGATTCGTCTACAGATATGGAAATTCGTTCGTCACTTAGAAAAAAAAGCATTCTCGCTCTCACACTGTACCTGTGTTTTTTTATCGCTACGATAGGGTCGGTGGTGTACTTGGTGGTTGAGCCACCTGTCCGTGACAAACTAGAAAGAAATCTCGATTTACGTACCCAACTGCTTGCTTCCCAGATAAAAGAGCCGCTCATCACATCCACGGGCGTACTGAATAGCTTGGTTGGGCTGGCGCAAAGCTCAAACCAAAGCAATTCCCTTAAATCGACCATCCCTCAGATTTTAAGATTAAGCGACGAGATCATCGTCAGTGGTGGATTGTGGCCTAAACCAGAACTCAAAGAAGAACGATGGCGGTTTACCAGTTTGTTCTTTAACAAGAACAGTGAGGGGAACATCGATCAGATTCATTCATACAACAATCCAGAATCTGGCGGTTATGACAATGAGCCGTGGTATCGCGCAGCCGCTGAACGACCGTCAGGCACGGTAAGTTGGTCTGCGGTGTATATTGATACTTTCACTCAAGTTCAAATGATTACCGCCTCTGCGCCGTATTATAAAAATGGAGAGTTTGCAGGCGTTGCGACGGTCGACCTTTCTTTGGAGGCCTTATTCCAGTTCATTCGTGAGCACACCAACCAATACTCTTTGGGGGTGGTCATTCGAGATGCTAACTCGAATGTCATCATCGAACACAACTTTCAAATCACCAAACAAATGTACATTAGTAAACTCGATTTTGGTGAATTTCATTGGAAGCTAGAAGTTGTCAATGCTAAGGCGAAAGTGGCAGATCAAGTGTTCGAGCAAGTCATGAGTGTTGAAGGCGGCATCATCCCATTCTTATTGCTATGCGTTCTCGTTGGGTACTATTTACTTAACCGATACATTGTCGAACCTATCGTACGAATCGCTACAAAAATTGATGATTCCAAAACTGGCGGGATCATTGATATCGATTACGGAAGTGAGGACGAAATCGGTCATCTCATTACCAAATTCAACGAGAAGACCATTTACCTCGAACAAGAGAGAGTAAAAGCCCAAGCGTCGACAAATGCCAAAACTGCTTTTCTTGCCACTTTGTCGCATGAAATCCGTACGCCGATGAATGGGGTACTCGGCACCGCCCAAATCCTGCTCAAAACGCCGTTAACGGACGAACAAAGAAAACACCTCAGTACATTATACGATTCTGGTGATCACATGATGACGCTACTGAACGAGATTCTTGATTACTCCAAGATAGAGCAGGGACATGTAGAGTTTTCGAACTCGCCATTCCCCATAGAATCGATCATCGGCAGTATAAAAAGCGTTTATCATACCTTGTGTGCAGAGAAAGGATTGCAGTTTAAGGTGATGTCGTTAGTCCCAGTTGGGCGCTGGTATGACAACGACAAAGCGCGCCTTCGTCAAGTGTTGTTTAATTTACTCAATAACGCCGTTAAGTTTACTGATAGAGGCATTGTTGAAGTGACGCTGAGTGAGCAAACTCACTATGACAAAACTGTGTTGGTTATCGCGATAAAAGACACGGGAATAGGGATATCTAAAGAGGCGCAAAAACGTATATTTCGCCCATTTGAGCAAGCAGAATCATCAACCACAAGGCGCTTCGGCGGGACTGGCCTTGGCCTTGCAATTGTCAAAGAGATCGCCGAGCACATGGGCGGTCATGTGATTGTGCAAAGCCAAGAAAATATCGGCACTACATTTACGGTTGAAGTTGAGATCTCTCCTTGCGAACCGGGGAAAGTGGAATCAGGACATAGGCACAAGCTCAATTGCAATGGTTTGAAGGCCTTGATAGTAGAGGACAATCGAACCAACGCCATCATTATGGAAACCTTCTTAAGAGCAAAGGGCTTTGAATGCTCAAGTGTTGAAAATGGGCAGCTAGCGGTAAATAAAATAGCTGTAGAGCCGTTCGATTTAATATTGATGGACAACCATATGCCTGTCCTTGATGGAGTTGGGGCAATCTCAGCAATTCGCTCCATGAGCAGCGCTGCGAAGTCGGTACTGATATTTGGTTGTACTGCAGATGTGTTCAAAGAGACCCAAGAGCGCATGTTAGGCGTAGGCGCTGACCATATCATTGCTAAACCAATAGTGGAGTCCGAACTGGATGATGCTTTGTACCGACATGCCGATTTACTGTATCAATATCAAACCAAGCAAAATCAACAAGCATTGGAAGTGTTGGGAACCGATTCTTTGCTGATTAGCTTTTATGTCGCTCTAGATAATGGCAATCTCGGAGACGCGCTTGATGCGCTACTTGCTATAATGGATAGCCTTCAACCTAATACAAATGAGGTATTGTCGGAGGTAATCACTAGGATTAAACGCGATCTACTGCGTCAATCTCCACCCGATCAGGAAGATATAGACACATTAACTATGTTACTTGCTACGCCGTAATATACAGGTAAAAAAAGCAGTCCATTTGTTTTCTTCGCCGCTCTTTTGACGCTTCTTGAACTTTAGCGTATTTTTACCATATCGGTAGTGCTTTGTGCCGTCATTTATACTCTGAGTTTTTATATCTAGGTAGCATAAGCGTTTGCAATTGGTGTAATAAAACCAAATTTTGTTCCAATTCTATACCATCTACTCATTTTCAACCCTCTTAAAAGTAAGCCATTTCCATATTTTTGTGCCTTTTTTACCCTTAAAATCCTGTTTTTTCTCTAAAACGGTGAAAAAAACTACTTTTGTTTCTAAAGTTGGTTATTAATTTACAACTTCATTTTAAATATAGAGCCATAATCTACAAATGTTGTGATTTAATAGTGTCATTAACTGGTAATTAAGTTGTGTGGCAGTTAATCATATTTAGTTCTTTATTAATTGCAGTGTTTGATTTTAGGGGTTGTAAATGAAGTCTCGTGGACCATTTTGTATTCGTCATGCCGCAGCGGATACTTTTGCTATGGTTGTTTTTTGCTTTATTACAGGGATGATTATCGAGATTTTGATTTCAGGAATGACGTTTGAGCAGTCTCTGGCATCACGCACGTTGTCTATACCAGTAAATATTGCGATTGCTTGGCCTTATGGCATGTTCCGTGATTGGGTTTTGCGCCAAGGTAACAAACTTTCACCTTCCTCTTTCATGAAAAATGTGTCTGATCTTGTATCGTATGTGCTTTTCCAATCACCTGTGTACGCCGGCATTCTTTTAGCCGTTGGTGCATCATATGATCAAATTGTTACGGCAGTTGCGAGCAACGCTGTGGTTTCTTGTGGAATGGGCGTGTTATACGGCTACTTTTTGGATATGTGCCGTCGTTGGTTCCGCGTTCCGGGTTATCATCAAGGCGTTTGATTGACACTGTTTTGTTCAATTTAGTTACTTAGTGAGCAAACGAGTGTAAAAGAAGGCTTTTTTTACGGTTTAGCCTTGACCATGAGGCTCATAATCATTAAATTAGCGCCTCGTTAGCCAAGAATGCTAACCACAATTTGATTCGGTGAGTTGTCCGAGTGGCTGAAGGAGCACGCCTGGAAAGTGTGTATACGGCAACGTATCGAGAGTTCGAATCTCTCACTCACCGCCACATTCTAAAAGGTCTGATTTATCAGGCCTTTTTTCATATCTTAAGGTTCTACAAGATAGCAATAGCCCACACTGGAGCTAACACATGCTATCAAACCATCGTTTACCTTCACGCAAAGCATTGTACCTTTTTACCAGTAGAACAGGTGTTTATACCTTTCGATGGAGCATTAGGAATAATGGCATGCATCACCAGCCTACATTAAGTTTAAAAACCAGAGATTACTTAACGGCTGTTCGGCTCGCTTCCGACTTAGCAAGTCGAATCCTTCAAGTTACCAACCCTACCATAGATGAAGTTAAGTCAATATATGATGACTTTCGAGGTCAGAAAAGGAAGGAGAGTCAACTACTTAACAGCGTTGATATTATGATGTGCCTTACGGATTTGAGTGCTAAAAGCCAGACAGAATATCGAAACTGTTGGTTTAGTTTTGTTCAGTGCCTTGCTCCGTCAACGACACTAGATAGTGTGAGGAGTGCTCACATTGAAAAGTGGAAGCAAACACAGACTTGTAGCGCTACTACTATGAAGAAAAAACTCCGTTTACTCTCTAGCTGTTTCAATCGCCTAGGGCATAAGGTTGAAGCTGAATGGTTTAAAATCAGTGTAGAGAAGAAACCAGTTCGACCAACTAGAGCTATTGCTGAAAGCGAGCTTAAAATGCTCCTACAAGCCACTGAGAGATACAAGAATGAAGTGGATAGATGGAAGTACTATCTACCTCGTATTGCAGCTCTAACAGGTTGTAGGCTCAATGAGCTAGCACAGTTAAGAGTTTGTGATATTGAGCTAGGCAAGCAACCAAGTTTGAGTATCAATGATTCCCACACTGATAAGAAGCTCAAGAATTCATCTAGTGAGCGTGAGATTCCAATAAGCAACGAGTTAAAGAAGTTGTTCGAGGAGCTGGTTGAAGGTAAAGGGGGTAATGAACGACTCTTTGACCTGCCATACAGCAAATACAACGGGTATGTTGGCAAACCAAGTAAGTTCTTTTCTCTCTTGATAAAACAACTAAAAATCAATGGCGTAACATTTCATTCTTTGCGACATTACGTGGTGACTGAGTTGTTTAATCAAGAGATTCAGGAAGAACTAATAAGTTCATTGTTAGGGCATAGCGTAGGTAAGCTAACAACGGGAAAAATCTACCTTTCAGGCTTCAATTACAAAGTGAAAAGAAATGCCATGTTAAAGTTATCATTAACCCGTTTATTATGATGTTAGCTCACTATTAGTCATCTTCTCCGTCATCGAACTTCGCTTGATTTACTACGATGATTGTTATGAGAATGATGTGGATTAGGTTTACTAATACTGTGCATAAAATGAACTTTAGCCAAACGATATTCATATTGTTTAAAGCCATTAAAATGCAAAGCCCAAAGGTCAATAGGAGGAAAACTATTGCAGCGCCATAAAGGTGGAAAAATACTGATAAGTATCCTTCTTCACGCCACTCGGTAAAAGCTGGAGTTCTCGAAACTGTAAGCAGGTAGGCTCCTATTGCAGCGATAAAACCCGTCATAGTGATGCTAAATGTGGTCACAAAACCTAAGATGACAGGAATGTTGCTGGGCATTATTCTAGGAAATAATGAGCCTCCGCCAGACATATAAACTACGCCTTCGTATATGCCGAATACAAGGAATACGGCCAGAGATGAAAGACCCCAAACCCCTCTTTTCCATTGTAGTTCTTCATTATCTTCGAGCATTGTCATCAAAGTAACCTCTCGTTAATAAGATTTAGCATCCTTTAGCTTGTCCCAGTTGGTGCAAGGTATTGTATCTTTGAGTTTTTTCTTTCTTGAAGCGAAAAATTCATCAGTTAAAGTGTCGACTTGCTGATTGGAGTAACGTTTGACTTCAATCTGTTCTTCAATTGAGACTCTAACTTTAGGGACTATCATGTCATATAGAACTAAGCTATGGTCTAAGTACATATCTTTGACTTGCTCTGACAGGGAGTCTCGTTTTCCACGGAAGTACGCATGAACAAACTCATTATTGCCACTATCAGTTTCGATAATGCTTAACAATGGCTCGATGTCTTTCTCTATACTGTTAGCTTGTGCGTTTGAGCGCTTAAATGTTACTTCAATTTCGAGATTGTTTGATGCTTTGTTGTTGGTTAGGAGCTTAGCAAACTTTGCCATCTGACCAGAGCCACTATCAAGTACAACCTTAGCTTGAGTAATCATTTTTAGCTTCTTAACGTCTTGTCTATCTACTCCAGATTTCAGGGGTTTTAAAGAAATCTCGTATGGTGTATCTGATGACAAACCGTTTAGAACTTCGTTTAAATAGAACTCCAAATCTTCAAAAGTAGCGCCCCCACGAGATGATGCGATACCTATAACTGGCTTTTTGTCATCAATATGAACATACGTTACTTTCTCTAAACTGTCAGTCCCAATTAGCGTTTTAAGGTCTGTAATCGTGCCTGATGTTTTGTTTAAAGAGCGATACTCATGCAAATCTGTCGGAGTCATAAGGTAGTACACAGTGTCAAAGGAATCTGCTTTGGCGAAGTAAAGCTCTTTTTCTGTCACCTTGTTAACTTTTACTAGACTGGCTCGGTTAGTTTGGTACTGACAAAAGATATCAACAATGTCTTTAATACAAACTTTTCGAGTTTTTCCCTTCTTCGTGAACTTAATAGTATAGGTATAGTAGTTTAACTTCATGATACTTATTGAATATGTTAGATTTGGACGGATTCTAACACAAGCTGTTGATTAGATACTTGATGCACTTCAAGTAGTTGTGTTGGCCGAATGATGTATACATGTTGTATGAAATCGACGGTTTAATGTATGCACTGAACGGCCACATGTATTGGCACTGAAAGGGGGAAGTCTATTTGTGATTTCTCTCTTTTTCTTTCAGCGTACTTATTAATTGGTAGGATAAATAATATATTAACTAGTCTGTTCCTTAGTATGTTTGTGTCTACTCGGTGAACATGGGGTGAAGCTTTATGCTACAAGGCCTATAGCGAGATTGGATAGGGGTAGTATTCTGATGCTACATACTCTGTCAAAGAGAGAAGAAAGCCCCCGAAGGGGCCGTCTCAGAACGGTGATTCATCTTCAGCGATTGCTTCTTCTAAATCGGCCCACCAGCCTGAAGTAGGCACTGATTCATGTCTACTCTCAGGTTGAAGGGCAGGTGTAGACTCCACGACTACTGGCGTTTCAGTAAGTGCTTCTTCTACTTCCGTTCTAGTTTCCACAACGTCAGATTCGCTTGGCTCGTCAGAGCTTTCGCATTCCAGTTCTTCAGTTGTTGGAATACCAAGCCATGTATAGAGTTTTGAAGTGTTACCACCTTCAGGTGTGCTGCGGTAGTTCGCCCTCAAGAACCCTAATCGCTCAAACTTTTGAAGTGCGCTGTTCACGGTTGGACGAGTACAACCTACTTCTCTAGCGATACGATTTTGGCTTGGGTAGCATGTGAACACGGAAGGGTTTTCTTGATTACCGAAGTAACTAGAAAGTGTAATCAAAACGCACTTTTCAGTGGCTGTGATTCCGTGCGTTTGCTTTAGATTCGATTCAATGATGGTTTTCGTTATAGAAAACTGATTGACCATTTTAGGCCTCCTTAGTATTCGATTAAGGAAGCAATGGACGCTCTAAACCTCTTCAGCGCGCATCTATTAACTTTCCACTGCCTTGTGTATTAAAAGTTAAGTAACGAATATTACATTAGGATGCAGAGATATGCTGTATCGAAAAAGTAAAATCGTGTAAAATCAGCCCACACAAACGCACACAATCAACAGTGGGTTTGCTATCTTACTGAAGATAAGTCATTGACCTATATACGGCACATCGCCGAAGGTGATGCTAAAAGCGTAGCTTTACGTATCGAGAGTTCGAATCTCTCACTCACCGCCACATTCGAAGCCCTAGCAGAAATGCTGGGGCTTTTTCGTTTTATCAATTCGTATTTTTCTTCTTCCTTTCCTTTATTCTTCTCGAAAAGCCTATTTATATCCATCTATCTCAATTTATTTGTTGCTGTAAGCTTTAAACATAAATAGATCATCTGCCTAACGTCATTCACTGTTTGGTGTGATTCTAAGGAAAATATGAATAAAATCAGGCTACGTTGAAATCAACTTAAGTACTATTTTGTTACATTTTTTACGTCGTGAATCATTTATTTTTCATCATTCTTGTGATTTGCCTCGATTAAAGAAAATTTCCTATAAATCAATTAATTGTTGAAAACAGAACCGTTATCAAAAAGACAAAAAATATTAGATAAAGTTGATCTAGTTACTCAGTTGAATAGTCCATTTGTTTGATATGATAGTGAACGAATTGTACATATATATTAAGGGAATCTATTCATGTTCCAAAACTTTACAATCAAACAAAAGATAGTGATTCCTCTATCTTTGATAATTGGATTGTTCACCGTGAGCTCAGTATTAAATGTTATGACAACGAGCAAGCAATCTGAATTAAGCGACACCTTAAATGAACAGATCGTACCCAACCTGTTCACGATTGAAGATGCGTACCGCGATCTTTACCAAGCGACTTCTGCTGTTCAAGGCATTGCCTTAGCAGAAACACAAGCAGATATTGATCATCACATTCACGAGTACAAAGACAATGCTTACAAAGCGTTGCCGCGTATGGAAAAAGTGATTGAGCTATCACGTGCGGGAGTGATGCCTGCATCACACGGTGCTGATGTGCAAAAACTGGTGACTTTAGGTCAAAAGTGGCTACAAAGTTACGAAGTGATGTTGAGCAAGCCTCAATCTCAATGGCTAAGCTACTACAATGAGCACAAGAACACGTTTGAGGAGCAATTTGTTGATGTTCGCGCCCAGCTCAATGTCGTGAAAAGTGCTATCGAAGATAAGCAAGGTGAGTTGAAGTCAGACATTTCAGCGGCGACTGCACGAGCAGAATCGATTTTAGAAATGGGTATCATCGTTGTGATCTTAGCGGCACTTGGCATGGTATTCCTGCTGCTACGCACAGTACTTAAACCATTAAACGACATCAAAGACGCAATGGCGCAAATCGCTTCAGGTGATGGTGATCTTAGCCAACGAATCCAAATTAATACGCAAGATGAAATTGGTCAGCTGGCGAAGGTATTTAACGAGTTTGTTTCTAAAATCCAAGCGACCGTGTCACAGGTGATTGATAGCTCAAACACGCTTCGTCAAGAGATGGCAAACTTAAGCTCGCTCACCGCGACGATTGCAGATTCGACAGTTTCTCAACAGCGCGATAGCGAAGCAGTTGCTGCGGCAGTGCATGAAATGCAAGTGACTAGCCGCAATGTGAGCGAGAGTGCAAATGAAGCAGCAGTTGCAAGCCAAACCGCGAATGATGAGCTTTCTAATACCAATGTGATTTTGGAGCAAACGGTCGGCTCGATTCGTGACTTGGCTGGAGAGATCGAAAGCGCAAGCCATGTGATCAATACGCTAGATAATGATGTGAGCGATATTGCCTCTGTACTAGATGTAATTCGCGGCATTGCAGAACAGACTAACTTACTTGCACTGAATGCGGCGATTGAAGCGGCGCGAGCGGGTGAGCAAGGTCGTGGTTTTGCTGTGGTTGCTGACGAGGTACGCTCTCTTGCAAGTCGTACGCAGCAAAGTACGGGTGAAATCCAAGCTATGATTGAAAAGCTTCAGTCTGGTGCAGGGCAAGCTGTAGAAGTGATGCGTGGTAGCCAAAATAGCAGTGAAGAGACCATTCAATCCGCTGGGCGAGCAAGCGAATCTCTGGCTGAAATTCTCAATGCAATTTCACGCATGAATGAGATGAACACGCACATTGCAACTGCAGCGAGTCAACAAAGCACAGTGAGCGATGAAGTGAATACCAACGTTCAGGGTATTGCAGACAGCAGTACATCGATTGTTGATATTGTCACGCAGGCTCAGCAATCACTTGCGATGCTGTCACAACAAACTCAGAGATTGGATCAGCAAGTCAGCCAGTTCCGAGTTTAAGCTCTGATATTTGAAATTGATGCGAAACAGCCCGCTGATGTGCGGGCTCTTTTTTAGCTGATGTCTAACGTAGCTTTTCGCCAATTGGATTTAATCAATTAAATCTGGACTTGACCTCAAAACTCTGTACAAACACTTGCCGTTTTTATCATCAATTTACACACTTTTTGACCCGTCCACTTGTACACAGAAAAGTGTGATTTCCAACACAATATCTTCAAATCTGAGAGTTCTATTGCACCTTTACAACAAACGCATTCGACAAGCGTATAGAAACGTAAATTTTGTTGTATGTACAACACTGGGTAATTATCATTCTAACTAATTTGTTTGGGATAAATGCATATCCACTAATCATAATCGAGCCATTCAGAACGCATTGAATTGGATATTTGTAGGGCTTGCAAAATAAGAGAGATGTTTCATGAGACGTAGAACCACGCTATCGCTGCTGATTGCATCGAGCCTGTTTATGGCGGGATGTCAACCAAGCCAAGAAGGAACTGAGCAAGGTGGTGGCGCCGCTCCCGCAACCGAAGTGAATGTGTTGACGGTTGAACCTGTTCGACAAGCTTTGACGGTTGAGTTGCCGGGCCGCAGCCGTGCATTTAAAGAGGCGGAAGTCCGCCCACAGGTAACGGGTATTATTTCAGAACGTAACTTTGTTGAAGGTGGCGTTGTGGAAAAAGGTCAGTCGTTGTATCAAATTGATGACTCTTCATTTCAAGCGGATTTGCTTAGTGCAGAAGCGGAGCTGATTCGTGCGCAAGCTTCTGAAGAATCGACGTTTGCAACCGTTAAACGTTACCGCGCATTGATTACCAAGAAATCGATCAGTCAACAAGATCTGGATGAAGCAGAAGCGGCTTACAAAGAAGCGAAAGCGCAAGTGCTCGTAGCCAAAGCGAAGATCAATACTGCAAAGATCAATTTGACTTATACCCGTGTGAAAGCGCCAATCAGTGGCGTGATCAGCAAGTCAAATGTGACTGCGGGAGCGTTGGTTACGGCAAACCAAGCCGACAAGCTAACGACGATTCAACAACTTGATCCGATCAACGTGGATATCGTTCAGTCTTCTGCTCAATTGCTGCGACTAAAAGCGGCGCTTTCTCAAGGTCACATGCAAGAAGATCAATCTGCGCAAGTCGCATTGACGCTTGAAGATGGCTCGACATACGAGCACAAAGGCGCAATGAAGTTCACGGAAGTTAACGTGGATGAAAGTACGGGAAGCGTGACTTTGCGTGCGGAATTCCCAAATCCTGATGGTTTACTTCTTCCGGGCATGTTCGTGCGTGCGACCGTGATTACTGGTGTTGACCCTAGCGCGATTTTGATCCCGCAAAACACCGTGACTCGCGATGCAACAGGCAAAGCTTCGGTGATGACGGTGAGTGCTGATAATACCGTTGCGATTACGCCAGTCATCACGGCGGAAGTTATAGACAACCAATGGCGCATCATTGATGGATTAAAAGCCGGTGACCAAGTCATTACTGCGGGTTTGCAAAAGGTGCGTCCGGGTAGCCCAGTCACCATCCAAACGGGAGAGCAGGGATAATCATGGCTCGATTTTTTATTGATCGTCCGGTTTTTGCTTGGGTACTGGCGATTCTGACCATGCTTGCAGGGATCATGTCCTTGTTCAACTTGCCAGTGTCGCAATATCCAACCATTTCGCCGACCACGATCACCATCAGTGCGCGCTATCCTGGTGCTTCTGCTAAAACGGTGGAGGACTCTGTCACTCAGGTTATCGAGCAAAACATGACAGGTCTGGATTACCTACGTTACTTGTCTTCGAGCAGTGACGCTTTCGGCAATGCGACCATTACACTGACTTTTGATAGCGAAGCCGATCCTGATATCGCGCAGGTTCAAGTGCAGAACAAACTGCAATTGGCGTTGACTTCGCTTCCTATGGAAGTGCAAAGCCAAGGTATTGTGGTGAACAAATCTAACACCTCATTTTTGATGGTGGTGGCGGTTTATTCTGACGATCCAGATTTTACACAAAACGACATTGCCGACTTTGTTGTAACCAACATTCAAGACCCAATCAGCCGTGTGACGGGTGTGGGTCAAGTACAGGCTTTTGGTTCTCAATATGCGATGCGTGTGTGGCTTGACCCGTTTAAGCTGACTCAGTTCAACCTGACGGCAATTGACGTTGCAAATGCGATCAGTGAGCAGAATGCGCAAGTGTCATCTGGTCAATTGGGTGCAGCACCTGCGCAGAAAGGTCAACTGCTTAACGCGACGATTTCTTCTGCGAGTCGTTTAAGCAGTGTGGCTGAGTTCCAAAACATCATCTTGAAATCAGATGCGAGCGGTGCAAACGTTTATCTAAGAGACGTTGCTCGTATTGAGCGTGGAGCAGAAAGTTACGATATTCAAGGTCAGTACAACGGTTTGCCGGCGTCTGGTTTAGGTATTTCACTTGGTACAGGTGCGAACGCGCTGGAAACGGCGGCTGCAGTCAAAGAGCGTTTAGCAGAGTTGAGTGAAAACTTCCCAGATGGTCTGAAAGTCGCTTATCCATTTGAGACAACACCGTTTGTAGAAGCATCGATTCAAGAAGTAGTGAAAACGCTACTGGAAGCGATTGTGTTGGTGTTCTTAATTATGTACCTGTTCTTACAGAACTTCCGTGCAACGATCATCCCGACGATTGCTGTTCCGGTTGTACTCTTGGGTACGTTTGCCATTCTTTACGCGACAGGTTTCAGCGTGAATACCCTGACGATGTTTGCGATGGTTCTGGCGATTGGTTTGCTGGTGGATGACGCCATCGTTGTGGTAGAAAACGTTGAGCGTGTGATGCACGAAGACGGGCTCGATCCAAAAGAAGCAACTAAGAAATCGATGGGGCAGATCACTGGCGCGTTGATTGGTGTTGGTTTGACCTTGTCGGCAGTATTCGTCCCTATGGCATTTATGTCAGGTTCGACCGGGGTAATTTACCGTCAGTTCTCAATCACCATCGTTGCTGCGATGACGTTGTCAGTGATGGTTGCGATCATCCTGACACCAGCGCTGTGTGCTACGTTACTGAAAAAAGGTGACGCTGAATTTACGGATAAAAAAGGCTTCTTCGGTTGGTTTAACCGTAAATTTGATTCGATGACCGCAGGTTATGAGGCTGGTGTAGCCAAGTTGCTAAAACGCACTGGGCGCATGTTGTTGGTGTTTGTGGCAATGAGCGCTGGTGCGGGTTGGTTATTTATGAATCTGCCGACGTCTTTCCTACCAGATGAAGACCAAGGTACGGTGTTCTCGATGGCAATCTTGCCGCCGAACTCGACTCAAGAGCAGACAGAAAAAACACTCGATAAAGTGCGTAGCTATTTCTTGGAAGAAGAAAAAGACAACGTAAGATCCGTGTTTACCGTGGCTGGTTTTAGTTTTGCTGGTCAAGGCCAAAACATGGGTATGGCGTTTATTGGCTTGAAAGATTGGTCTGAGCGCGAAGCGCCAGGTTCGGATGCTGCATCTTTGACAGGCCGTGCGATGGGTTACTTCTCAACCATCAAAGAAGCCATGGTATTTGCGTTTGCACCTCCTGCCATCCAAGAGTTGGGTAACGCAACGGGTTTTGATTTCTATCTACAAGACTCCCTGAGCCTTGGTCACGAAGCATTGGTTGCCGCACAAGGGCAATTACTGGGAATGGCAGCGCAGAATCCAAAACTAGTTGGTGTTCGTCCGAATGGCCAATCTGATGCACCAATGTACCAAGTGCATGTAGATCACGTTAAATTGCGCGCGCTGGATGTCAGCATCAACGACGTGAACCAAATCCTATCCGCCGCTTGGGGTGGAGCGTATATCAACGACTACATTGACCGTGGTCGCGTTAAAAAAGTGATGGTGCAAAGTGACGCAGAGTTCCGTATGCAGCCAGAAGATTTTAACTCATGGTATGTACGCAATGCACAAGGTGAAATGGTGCCGTTCTCGGCGTTTGCAAGTGGTGAATGGACGTATGGTTCACCGCAGCTTCAACGCTTTAATGGCCTAGCCGCGATGAACATTCAAGGTGGCGCGGCTCCAGGTGTCAGTACGGGTGAAGCAATGGCTGAGATTGAAGCGATGGTTGAGCAGTTACCAGAAGGCTTTACGGTGAACTGGAACGGCATCTCTTATGAAGAGCGTTTGTCTGGCAACCAAGCTCCAATGTTGTATGCGTTGTCCATTTTGGTCGTGTTCCTAGTACTTGCTGCGTTGTATGAAAGCTGGTCTGTACCGCTTGCGGTCGTGTTGGTTGTACCTTTGGGCGTATTAGGCGCTGTGCTCGCAGTACTGGGTCGTGGAATGGACAACGACGTGTTCTTCCAAGTGAGTTTGTTAACCACAGTGGGTTTGGCAACGAAAAACGCGATTTTGATCGTTGAGTTCGCGAAAGAATATTACGAGAAAGGTGCAGGTCTGATTGAAGCTACACTGCACGCGGTGCGTGTGCGTCTTCGTCCAATCATCATGACGTCCTTGGCGTTTGGCTTGGGTGTGGTTCCGTTGGCAATCAGTGCTGGCGTGGGCTCTGCTGGTCAAAACGCGGTAGGCACTGGTGTGCTTGGCGGCATGATCAGTGCGACCTTGCTTGGTATCTTCTTTGTTCCGGTGTTCTTTGTTGTGGTAGAGCGTTTGTTTGATCGCCGTGCTCAAAAAGAAGTGCAGAAAGAGCAATCTCAAGAACTCGCTTCAGCAACGGACAAGGCGGAGTAAGACTTCGTAAGCTTAACTGAGTTATACTAATAACAATAAACATAATAAAAGGGCGCGTAAGCGCTCTTTGTTTATGCTTTCAACTCGATGGTTTAATACGCCACCGATTTTGAATGAAGCCTAGGAAGAGTGATCACGTTTCGAATTCCTCATAAAAAGGTCAGAAAGCATAACATGAAGCCATAAGTTAAATAGGCGGCTATGAAAGAGCAAAAAATTTCACCTATCTCCGTTTTGGATCAAAGCCCAATGTTTGTCTCTGGGGTGATGCAACGGATGTATCGCAACCGAGCGCAAGCAGAGTTATGTCGTCAAAATCAGATGACCTTAGAGATGGCCAGTGCGTTGGCAGCGTTAGAAGAGTTTCAGCCAATGAGTCAACAAGCGTTAGCCGATGCCGTTTTGACCGAACGAAGCGTTGCAAAGCGCATGGTCGATAACTTGGAAAAACGTGGTTTTGTGTGCGTTTCGAAGAGTGAGGCGAACCAACGACTGAAAATGCTCAGTTTGACGAAAGAAGGTGAAGCAACGATAAAGAAAGTTCATCAAATAATGAGGAACTTGCAGCGCGAGTTCTTCTCTTGTTTATCAGAAGATGAGTCGGCAGAGTTTTTTCGTTTGGTAAGGAAAATGACATTAGCCAATCATTCGTAAGCGTTTTCTCTGCGTTAAATCTAAGCCTTTTTGTAAAGCCTCAGCTATGTTCTGAGGCTTTTTTATATCATTTTTCAGATCAAACCGTACGATTTTAGAACCACAATACCGAACGTGCAGGTGACGGTTGAAAGCACGGTTGTCAAAGCAATAATGTTGGCTGCCAGTACCGCGTTTCCTCCCATTGAGCGGGCCATGACGTAACTCGCTGCCGCAACGGGTGAGGCGTTCATGAAGAATAAAATCCCCAATTCAATACCTCGAAAACCAACAAAATACGCGCCTAACGTGATAAACACTGGGGCAACAATTAACTTGTAGCTGCTTGCAAACCAAGACGGGCCTTTTTCCTTTCTCATCAAACTAAAATCCAACGAGCCACCTGTACATAACAATGCGAGCGGCAACGTCATTTTCGACAGATAGTTACCCGCATCAATGACTACGTTTGGAACCGGAATCGACAACAAGTAGAAAAGCATACCTAAAACGATTGAGATGATAAGCGGGTTCTTCGTCAGTGTTCTTCCCATCATTTTTGCTGCTTGAGAGGCAGACGTAGCGCCTTTGGGTGATAGGCAGATCACCGCTTGAACGTTGTAGATAAATGTGGTGATGGCGACATACAGAGCAGCTAATGCGACACCCTGTGAACCATAAGCATTCGCAACGTATGCAATGCCGATAATGCCAGTGTTGGCGCGAAACCCACCTTGAATCAACACGCCCTGATCGGGAGAAGACTTAAACAGAATAGAAACGGATATGTAGGTGAAAATAAAAAACAGAATGCTCGCGACTACGCCGTAGTTGATGAAACCACTGGCGGCAGAAAAATCATGCTCAGAAGCCACAATACTGACAAACAACATGGCTGGCAGCGTGACCTTAAAAACCAGCTTAGAGCCTATTTCAATAAAGTTATCGTTGATGAGACCAAACCGTTTAAAGATAACGCCAAGCACCAACATTAAGCAGATGGGGCCGGTGATCGACAAAGAGAATTGCAACTGATGTAAAACAGAATCCATGTAAGTATCCGCAGCAAAAAAGAAAAAAGTCATTATTGTTTCGCTATTAAGCCACAAACTAGGGGGCGGGGAATAGGGAAGCGATGAAATTTTATTCTTATGTTGATTAGGATGTACGTTGCATTCCGATATGAGCCTAATATCTCAGTTTGACCAAGCTCGACTGGTCGAAGGTTGCATATATTGTTTTACTACTCCGACTTATCGCACTGGAGATAAAACAGAACTCCAGCGCCGACAAGTGAAATGAAGTTGAGCCGTGCTCATTCCTTGTGCGGCTCTGGTGGTGATAAATAGGAGTCCATCGATGAAAAGTAAACACAACAAAACCGTTCTATGTGCATTTGTTTCTGGTTCGGTATTTGGTGCTGTTCTCGTTATCGCAATGTCCTTGCCGATGTAATCGGGCAAATTTTTACACTGCATTTTCTTCACATTGGGATTGAGCATTGTCTTAGTCCCTGTTAGCTTAAGACGCATGAACTTATTCTTCACACCTTCATCATCATACTTTTTCTGGTGGCGCTCTATGTAGAGCGGCGCGGAATTCTTACATTCTTACGCTGCTGGAAGGTAGCGAAGAGTGTCTTGTCTTTTTATCTCCAGTAGCGATCTATTTTGACTAGGAGATAACCATGAACATCAAAGAAACGCATCAACAACGCGAAATCATTCTCACGGGGGACCGAGCTACAGGGCCTTTACACCTTGGTCATTACGTCGGTTCGTTACAACAGCGTGTGGCATTACAATCGGAGCATGACCAAACCATTCTGGTCGCCGATATGCAAGGCCTGACCGATAACGCGCACAATCCTTCAAAGGTATCTTCGAACATTCTAAACGTAGTCGCAGATTACCTTGCAGTTGGTATCGACCCCATTCAAACCACTATCTGTTTGCAATCTCAGCTGCCAGCCCTCGCAGAATTGACGATGTATTACAGCAACTTAGTTTCAATTGCTCGCTTAGAGCGTAACCCAACCGTAAAAAATGAAATTCAAAGCAAAGGTTTTGAGCGTTCAATTCCTGCAGGGTTCCTGACTTACCCAATTTCTCAAGCCGCTGATATAACGGGTTTTCGCGCTACACTTGTTCCGGTTGGGGATGACCAATTACCAATGCTTGAGCAAACGAATGAAATCGTGAGAAAGATTAACCACCTTGGCGGACAAGAGATCCTAAAAGAGTGCCGTCCGTTGCTTAGCGATGCGCCACGTTTACCGAGTACTGATGGCAAAAATAAAATGTCAAAAAGCATGGGTAATGCCATTAACTTAGGGGCGACTGAAAAGGAAATCTCAGCTGCAGTAAAATCCATGTACACCGACCCAAGCCATTTGCGCATCGAAGACCCTGGTCAAGTAGAAGGCAACATTGTGTTCACTTATCTCGATGCTTTTCACTCTGACAAAGAGCATGTCGAGCAACTCAAAGCGCACTATCGCCGTGGCGGGCTAGGAGATGGAACCACGAAAAAAGTATTGGAAGAATGCCTTCAAGAAATGCTGCGTCCGATCAGAGAGAAACGGGCGTTGTATTTGAACGACAAAGCGCAACTTATCGAGATTCTTAAACATGGCAGCCAAGTCTCTCGAGAAAAAACAGAACAAGTTTTGTCCGATGTTAAGAGTGTGTTTGGCTTGAACTTGTTCTGAAATAGGTTCGGGAACACAAAGTAAAAAGGCGCGAAAGCTAACCTGCTACGTGCCTTTTTTGTATGCGCACCTTATGAAGCAAAGAACTCGCGACGAAAATTCGCTATCTCTTGTTGATAGTAATGCTGCCAGTCAGATTCAGACCAACTCGCGTGGCTGGTGGCTCTTTGCGTTGCCAATCTGGATTCGAGCTGTTTTAGCTCGGTTTGATAACTGCGAACTTGCTGCTTTTGTTTTGCTATTTGTTGTTCACGAGTGCGGATTTGTTTCCTTTCTTGTTCCGACAGATAGTTTTTCTGCAACTCTTGAATCAAGGTTTGTCTCTCGATCCCCTTCATACTTGCAGGGATCAGAGCCACCGCTCGTTCATATTTTGTTTGGTTGCTGTCTAACCCCAAGGCATTTTCGTTCCCCTGCCATTCGGTGATTAAATCCTCGAATGCTTTCACGTAATCTTGAGCCGATACGGCGTCAAGTTGCTCGGCTTGTAAGCTGAAGTCGTAAAGTGCGAACTCATCGGCGAAAATAACCTCAGCGAGCTCTCCCCAAATCTTTCTCGCTTCGGATTTTAATCGCGCGATACGAGAGGCGAGCGGTTGCTGCTCATCAAACAACAGATTGCCAACGCTTTGCTGCCAAAGACCATCGAGTTGATGGTAGTTCGCTAACAAATTAAAACGATCTGAAGACAAATCTATAGCTAGTTCATTAAGTTTGGATTCGCAATTGAGCTCGGACATACAGGTGTGCCAAAACGTCTCGATTTCTGCTTTCAATGCTCGACCTTTAGAACGGTTTAGTCGCTCTGCAAGATCTTGAGTCTCAGTGGGCATGTTGTCTGATTTTGACTTGGACTTTTGAGTACTGCTTTGGCGCTGGGGTGGCCTCGAATCACTATCAACCAATGCGATTGATTTATCCTGCAACTCCGAAGAAAGCTGCGTTAAGTGATCGCGCTCGTCGACATTGACTGAAAACCAAACTATGCCCGCCAAAGCGGCGGACACAGTGATTAGTAAGCTAAGCTTCATGGCTTGATCACGGCGCTGACAGGGAAGTGATCCGACAGGTTGTAATGTTTCCACAACCCCTCTGCCGTTGAACGTGGAACATCAACGCGGTTGTCGTTAAACGATTTCACGCCATATTCGTTGCTCACCATGACGTAATCGAGGTATTCCACATTTTCGCCACCAGATAGTGCTTCGCCTGCGAAGTTATTGATACGAGGGTCGAACGTAGACGCTGTATAGCCAGAGTATTGAGGCTCCATCGCACTTAGGTTTGCGATCATCTGCTGGTAATCTCCAGGGAACTTCAGCTTGTTTACATTAAAGTCACCACTGTACACGACCGTTTCGTTGTTCGGAATGTTGAGAGACTGCGCCATAGTGCGCATTTGTTGAAATTGACGCTGACGATACTCACGCGCTGTATCAGTATCGAAAGACGCGGTATGTGTAGCAAAAACGTGGTAGGCCTGACCACCTTTGATGATCTCTGCGTAGTTTACGCCTTTATCAGCGAAGCAATCGGTACCCGAACAATCTGGGAACACGTATTGTGCCTCGTTGACGATAGGGTAACGGCTCACAATGATTACGCCTCCGTCGTAAACGTTGAAACCATCTTTATCCAACATTTTCGTTTGGTATGGGTACTCTTTTGCAAGCTCACGTAAAAATGCATCACGACCACTAGCAAAAACCTCTTGCAATGCCAGTACGTCATAGCCTTTTACGTAATCGGGGATTAACTCGTAACGTTCACCAATATGTGACGCAATCGCAGGCAAGGCCCAAATGTTGTAAGTCATCAGTTTGAGATTTTGCTCGCTGTTATCGACGGCTTCATCCACTTTGCTTGGTGTGACGGTGTAGTACAAATCGTCATAACGCGCGGTGCTATCCGATTTAAATGCTAGCTCTGCGCTGCGAGAGCCAAACGCCTCGGTATGTGAACGATGAATCGTGCGATCGTCTTTTAATGCCAAGTTCACGTCGGCGGCTGACAAACCGTACTCAATGGTCGAGTTGTACCAATGTCCTTCCATGACTTGGTGGAGTGTAATGCTTTCACCTTGCGGGTTAGATACGACAGTTTCAAAGCGATAGTTCTGACCCGATTTCACCCCTTCCCAACGATTAAAACTCAGTACGGGCTTTGTTTCCCAAGGGCCTAATACTTCTACGTGTTGCTGCCATTCTTCTCCGTATTGCAGCAGATCACTGCCATCGTGTTTGACCTGAATGGTTAATGGTTGGTCTGAGTTATTGGTGAGGTATACGTCCGTATCAGCCAAGCTCGGCAATACTACTAAAGTGCTCAGCAAAAGACTCCACTGCGAAAATTTCATCTTGTTTATCCATGATTTGTGTTAGAGCAATCATTCTTATTTATAAATGTTACTCGAGCGTTAAAGATGGATGACAGCTTATGGTTCGATGAAAATAGTTCGCTACTTGTGACCTTGGTTCTAACGGAGTTGTAAACAAAATGAAGTTACAGGCGCGGTTTATACAGACGAAGAGGTAGGTTGAAAGGGTGAGATTTAAAACAAAAAAGCCAGACTCACATCTGGCTTTTTACTGACGGTTTAGCACGGCTAAGCAGGTATGCCACTGTGGAACTTGAAGTCTTCGTCGGGGGTTGAAATCAGCTCAGCTTCGATACGGCCGAAGTATGCAATACGCTCGCTGATATCTTTGCCTGCAATCTGCTCAGCCAGTACAAGGTAGTCTTGATAATGACGTGCTTCAGAGCGGAGTAGGGAAACATAAAACTTCGCAATGTCTTCATCCATGTGCGGCGCAAGTTTGGCGAAACGTTCACATGAGCGAGCTTCGATGTAAGCGCCGATAATGAGCTTATCGATAAGCGTCTCGGGCTCATGAGTCTTCATGTGTGAAATCAGCGTTTTTGCGTAGCGGCTTGCGGGAATGTTTTTGTATTCCACGCCACGGCTCTCCATGATTTCCAGTACTTGATAGAAGTGATGTAATTCTTCTTTGATCAAGAGAACCATTTTATCGATCAGATCTTGGCTATACGGCGAATCCGATTTTGCCATGATGGTTTTCGAAATATTGCTCTTACCTTTTAATGTCTCTAATGAGCCGATTTTTCGGTAAGCGAAATCTTCATACGGTTTGAACCAGTCAAGTAAGGC
This sequence comes from Vibrio sp. RC2502, assembly GCF_054850435.1. Taxonomy (NCBI): domain Bacteria; kingdom Pseudomonadati; phylum Pseudomonadota; class Gammaproteobacteria; order Vibrionales; family Vibrionaceae; genus Vibrio; species Vibrio sp. RC2502. The sequence continues at coordinate 2,163,757 of NZ_CM141453.1, read as the reverse complement.
ATGTGAACTGTCTTTATCTACTGCGTATTTGCGGATCAAGAACATAGCTGACTGACCTGCTTTCAGCTCGCACAGTAAGTGATCCAATAAAATGGTTTGCAAGTTTTCTGGTTTCTTTGCTTCTTCAACCCATTCGTTGGGTGTGCGGCATTGCAGAAATTGATTGATAGGAGCAAGAAGATCTTGATAGGCGTCGAGATTAATCATTTTATTTTTAGTACGTTACGTTCAAATTTGGTTCATCCAGAGCATGAGTAAAACGGAAATCTGGATAGAAAAAAGGCTGCAAACGCAGCCTTTAATCGGATAGGGCGAAAAGCTGGTGTGGATATTACCACTTTTTCTTCTCGCCGAAGAGTGCTTCCATGTCGTTGTCACGCTCTTTGTCTGCCATTTGCTGCATTTCTGCATCGCTTTTGTCTTGGCGTTTCTTGTCTAAGTCGCCAAGCATCTCTTCAAGCTTTTGTTTTGCTTGGATGGAGTACGGATCGCTTTTTGTACTCAGCGCATCGATGCCTTTGCGAAGCAGTTGTAACGCAGTACCCGGTTGGCCGCGAGCAATGGAATCGTTCGCTCGCTTAATCACGTTTTCGATGTTGATGCGAATTTGCATCGTTTCCAAACGCGCATTCTCGGTTACGTAAGTCTGGGTGTCTAATCGGCCTTTGTTGTGCTCGTTTCGAACGGTGTCACGCAGGCGCTTAACCAGCTTAAGCATCACGATGGCTTGCTTATCGCTGCTTGGCATTTTGAAAGAGGTACTTTCACCAGTCGGACCGTTTTCTTTTAGCTGTCCGATTTGCTGCTTCATATTCTCTATGCGTTGAGTGAGCTGCTTATTTTTCGGGTCAAGCTCATGCATGCTTTCTAGTGCATCAAGAATACGATTGTTTAGGCACAGCAGAAGCTCCTTACTAAAAGGAATATGGTGTGCGTGACCAATCAGTTCTTCAGTGCCATCAATAAGTGCAACATAGCGTGCCGATTCCTGCCTTTTGGCGGTTTCAACTTTAACCTTGTATTGCAACATGATGTTATAGCCTAGGATTAATACCAGTAGGATGGCTACCAAAGCGATTATTAAACCAATATTCATATCTTTGCGTCTGCTTTTACTTTTCTACGGCTAGCGTTCAAGAATACATGAATCTTATCTTACTCGGCACCTTATTTGTTTGATTATTTTGCCTCACCCACGTTTTCGTTACTGATAGAACCAACATCACTAAAATCGATGTTTTTATAAGCTCAACATTGTGCATATTGTTTCTCTGCTTAAGGTTATCAGCTATATGTTAGAAATTACTGTTCATTTCGTTGTGATCGCGTTATAACTAATCATTATATCGCTCGTAAGAGCGGTCAATTTAGTTATGACATTATTATCTCGTGAATGAGTAAGGGATTACGATGAAACTGCAGCAGCTGAAGTACATTGTTGAGGTTGTGAACCATAATCTAAACGTTTCTGCGACGGCGGAGAGTTTATACACCTCTCAGCCTGGTATTAGTAAGCAGGTTCGTTTACTAGAGGATGAGCTGGGAATCCAGATCTTCGAACGAAGTGGTAAACATTTAACGCAAGTGACACCAGCAGGTGAAGAGATCGTTCGTATTTCCCAAGAAATCCTTGCTCGTGTTGAGAGCATCAAAGCGGTAGCGGGCGAGCATACTCACCCTGAAATGGGCACGTTAAATATTTCAACAACCCATACTCAAGCGCGCTATGCATTGCCCGATGTCATCAAAGGTTTTACGGCACGTTACCCGAAAGTGTCTTTGCACATGCATCAAGGTACGCCTTCTCAAATGTCTGAAGCGATTGCAAAAGGTACAGCCAACTTTGCGATTGCGACAGAAGCTCTCCATCTTTACCAAGATGCTATCATGTTGCCTTGTTACCACTGGAATCGCTCTATTGTGGTGCCAAAAGATCATCCGTTGGCGAAGAAAGACTTAGTTACTATTCACGATTTAGCTGCTTATCCTTTGGTGACTTATGTGTTTGGCTTTACTGGTCGCTCTGAGTTAGATACCGCTTTCAACCGTGAAGGTTTGACGCCGCGAGTCGTGTTCACTGCAACCGATGCGGATGTGATTAAAACGTATGTGCGCATGGGTATCGGTGTTGGTGTGATTGCGAGCATGGCTGTCGATGAAGAGCAAGACCGCGATTTAGTTGCTATTGATGCGAGCCATTTGTTTGGTGCAAGTACAACAAGTATTGGTTTCCGCCGTGGCACGTTCCTGCGTTCTTACATGTTTGACTTTATGGAGCGTTTCGCTCCGCACTTAACGCGCCCTGTTGTCGAACAGGCGATTTCTCTTAAGTCGAATGCTGAAATTGAAGAGATGTTTAAAGACATCGAGCTTCCGGTAAGATAACACTTCATTCAAGTGATGATTCCCCCTACAATCCATCCCAAATTGTAGGGGGGGCTATGCAAACGCAATTTCAATTTATTAATGACTGCTTAATTGAGCATCAACCATTATGGCGATTCGAGCCATTTCAAAGCAGCATCCAACCATCATTACCTTGGCAGGAAACACACCCTCAGCTTTGCCAATGGTTAGAATCGCTTTCTCCCTCACAAATAGAAAACCTCAAAGCTGACCCAGACCTTGCGTTGGCTGAAATCAGTGTGTTTTTGCCAGATTTACCATCCTTACTTAGGCATACACAGTTAGAGTCGATGGCATTAGATGGCCTAGCGCTAGAAAGAGGGTTAGACAGTGGAATCCCAGGGCGCAAGTTAGAACAGATCACGGCGATGGGGGAGGCAGCGATTCAATCTCATCAAGGTGAGGAATGGTTAGAGTGGTGCTCGGGTAAAGGATACTTAGGTCGGATCTTAACCACGCAAACCGATCAACCAGTGACCAGTTTTGAATATCAACAAGCGTTATGCGACTCCGGCCAACAAGCCGCGAATGAACATCATTGGAAAATGACCTTTATCCAAGGTGACGCGTTTGATCCTCAAACCAAGGCAGTATTCAAACCCACGCAACATGCTGTCGCACTGCATGCTTGTGGTGACCTTCATGTTCGGTTGATGGAATATGGAAGTGAAGCCGGCATCGCGGCGATGACGATTTCACCTTGCTGTTATCATTTGATTCAAAGCGAGACGTACCAAGCGTTATCCCAATCAGTACGAGCGTCTGAACTCATTTTGTCTAAGCATGAACTGCGCATTCCACTGCAACAGACGGTGACAGGCGGTGAACGTGTGCGTCGCCATCGTCAACAAGAGATGGTATTCAGGCTTGGCTTTGATTTACTGACACGTGAGATTTTGGGAGTTGATGAGTATCAACCCGTGCCAAGCATTCGAAAATCACAGTTAAGTGATGGTTTTGAGGCATTGTGTCTCGGGGCTGCGAAACAAAAAGGTATCGAGATTAACCAAGCGATTGACTTTGCCGAGTTTGAAAAGCGGGCAATAAAACGTTTTTGGCATATGGAAAGAATGAGCTTAGTGCAACTGGTTTTTCAGCGACCTTTGGAGATCTGGCTCGCATTAGACAAAGTGCTTTATCTTGAAGAACGTGGTTATCGTGTTAGATTGGCAGAGTTTTGCCCTAAATCAGTTACGCCGAGAAATATTTTAATTTGTGCATATAAGAATTAGTTATTTTTTATATCTAAATCGACTATATGAAAAAGCCCACTTTATTGTGGGCTTTTGTAAACAAAACGTGACAAAATTGCTTAATTTTGTTGTTAGTTGAACATGGCGATAGCTTGTTCAGGATCTACATATTCAAGGTCAAAGCTTTCTGCAACTTCTTTACAAGTGACTTTACCGTGAATCACGTTTAGACCTTCTAGGAAGCCTTTGTCTTCCAGAAGAGCTTGTTGATAGCCTTTGTTTGCAAGTTTCACAATGTAAGGGAGAGTGGCATTGTTCAATGCGAAAGTTGAAGTACGTGCAACTGCACCAGGCATGTTTGCTACACAGTAGTGAACGACATCATCAACCACGTAAGTAGGCTCGGCGTGTGTTGTCGCGTGAGATGTTTCGAAACAACCACCTTGGTCGATAGCTACGTCAACGATTGCTGCGCCTGGCTTCATCTTAGCAATATGCTCTTTTGTTACCAGTTTCGGAGCTGCCGCGCCTGGGATTAGAACTGCACCAATAACAAGGTCTGCTTCTAGAACATGCTTCTCGATAGCGTCTTCTGTAGAATAAATGACTTTCGCTTGGCCTTGGAATTCTTCATCCAGTTTACGCAGAGTGTCTACGTTGCGGTCAAGAATTGTGACGTCTGCGCGAAGGCCAACAGCCATACGAGCTGCGTTTGCACCAACGACACCACCACCAACGATAACGACTTTAGCAGGCTCAACACCAGGTACGCCGCCAAGAAGTAAACCACGACCACCGTGTGATTTTTCTAACGTTTGCGCACCCGCTTGGATAGACATCCGACCTGCCACTTCTGACATTGGTGCTAACAGTGGCAAACGACCCATATTATCTGTTACAGTCTCATAGGCTATACAGACAGCTTTGCTCTTGATTAGCTCATCAGTTTGTGGAAAATCTGGTGCTAGGTGTAAATAAGTAAATAAAATTTGCCCTTCGCGGAGCATTGCTCTCTCAACTGCTTGGGGTTCTTTTACTTTTACTATCATGTCTGCTTGCGCGAAAACGTCTGCAGCATGAGGGAGAATGGATGCGCCGACGGCGATGTAATCATCGTCTGAAAAACCAATGCCGGCACCTGCATTGGTCTCAACTAAAACTTGGTGGCCATGTGAGATGAGTTCTCTCACGCTAGCAGGGATCATACCCACACGGTATTCGTGGTTCTTGATTTCCTTAGGTACGCCAATGATCATCCTGTATCCTCTTTCTATAATGGTTGTAAAAACTATTTGTAGGGTGTTATTGTCGAATTTGTAACTAGTATAGTTATAGGTTTGTAAAATTTGGCACCAAATATTAAAAAGTTGTAGTATATTTTTTTGCAAGGAAGTAATAAGGTGGAATAAAAAATGGCAGACAACTATAAAAAGCCGTCCAAGGAACTAGACCGTATCGACCGCAACATTCTTAATGAACTGCAGAAAGACGGTCGTATTTCAAACGTTGAGCTTTCAAAACGTGTAGGACTTTCTCCAACGCCATGTTTGGAGCGTGTGCGTCGCTTAGAGCGTCAAGGCTACATCACAGGATATACTGCGCTACTTAATCCGCAGTTCCTAGATGCATCACTACTGGTATTCGTTGAGATTACGTTAAACCGTGGTGCGCCAGATGTGTTTGAACAGTTTAACTCAGCTGTTCAAAAGCTAGACGACATTCAAGAGTGTCATCTAGTTTCAGGTGACTTTGACTATCTTCTAAAGACCCGTGTATCTGATATGGGTGCTTACCGTCGACTACTTGGCGATACGTTACTACGTCTACCTGGCGTAAATGACACTCGCACCTACGTAGTTATGGAAGAAGTGAAACAATCTAACCAGCTTGTGATTAAAACTCGTTAATTTCTTGCAAAGAAAGCGGTATATGCTTCCGCTTTCGCCATAGAGTAATTGGGTTTTTCTCTTTGATATGGTTAAATCAATTTACCGAGCGGCTTGATGCCGCTCGGAATGTTTTGCAAATTCCTATTTCATTTCCATATTCAAGTTGATTTATGTTCAAAGAGAACGCAAAGAAAGTCGAAACCATCATTAAAACCAGTGAAGAGCCTCAGTCTTCACGCTTAAATGGCTTCCAACGCTTAAAAGAGTGCTGCTTTATCGTTGGCGTTCTTAGCTCGGTATTGCTCGCTGTAGCACTATTTACCTTTAGTCCAGCTGATCCATCTTGGTCCCAAACTGCATGGGGTGGGGAGATCGATAACGCTGGTGGCCTGTTTGGCGCATGGCTTGCCGACACTCTATTTTTCACTTTTGGCTCTCTCGCCTATCCGATTCCTTTCCTACTGGCTGCGGCTGCGTGGGTGATTTGTCGTAAGCGAGGGGAAGATGAGCCAATTGATTTTATGCTGTGGGGAACCCGTTTACTGGGCCTAACCGTTCTTATCATGACCAGTTGCGGCCTTGCCGATATTAACTTCGATGATATTTGGTACTTCTCATCGGGCGGTGTAGTAGGCGATGTTTTATCAAGCCTTGCTTTGCCGACGTTGAATGTACTGGGTACAACACTCGTCCTTCTATTTCTGTGGGGGGCTGGTTTTACTCTGTTTACGGGGATTTCTTGGCTGAACATCGTTGAATGGCTTGGTGACCGCTCGTTAGCGGTATTGGCTGCCATCGCGAATAAGTTCAGAGGTTCAGAACAAGAGACGCTAGAGCCTCAGCTTGATGAGTTTGTTGAGGATAAAGTATCAACAAAACACGTTGAAGACGATCAACAAGACGACGAGACGCTTCCTCACTTAACGGCTTACGAAGTTGAAGAACCAAAAGAGAAAGCGGCAGTACACGAATATCCTATATATATGCCGCAAGCCAAATCAGAAACGTCTGCGGTAAAACCGACGCCAGAGCCCCAACCTCAACGAGTTGCGGCAGTAAATGCGACGCCAACGTATGTTGAACCAGAACCACAACTTAAAGCGGTCAGCACAGATAACGTGGATCCAATGGTTGAGCGTACCAAGCAGCTGAACGTAACCATCGAAGAGTTGGAAGCAGCAGCGCAGCAAGCAGATGATTGGGCGTCAGCAGAACAAACAAGCCAATCTTATGCGGATACAAACGCAGTCTATCAAGAACAGGTGCAAGCCAAGCATGAAGAGGTTGTTGAACACGATACGCCTCAACGAGAATCAAGCTATGAAGAGTATGAACAGTTTGCTGCTCAGCAAGAACAGCAACTCCATGTGGAACCAACGCCACACGAAGAGCCTGTTATTGACACTCGTGCGCTTGATGACATTACCGACCACGCTGAGCCAAGTGAACATATTGAACCAACCATCTCTGATTTTGATGTAGTAGATGAAGAAGAGGCATATGTTGCTCCTCAACCTCAGTCGCGTTCACCAGAGCCTCAACCTATAGTTCAACCACAATCGGTTTCTCGAATTCAACCAGAACAGACACTTGAGCCGAGTGTAGTGTTTGAACCAGCGCCACAAGAAGTTGAGGTTGAGGAAGTGCAAGATGGCGATCAAGATGTTGCCGCATTCCAAAGCATGGTATCCAGCGCGCAAGCAAAAGTTGCCGCGACGCAAAACCCATTCTTGATGAAGCAAGAACAGAATTTACCAGTGCCAGAAGAGCCGCTGCCAACACTTGAATTGCTTTACCATCCGGAAAAACGTGAAAACTTCATCGATCGTGAAGCGCTTGAGCAAGTCGCGCGTTTAGTCGAAAGCAAGCTTGCAGACTACAAAATTAAAGCAGACGTAGTCGGCATTTACCCAGGCCCAGTCATCACTCGATTCGAGCTCGATTTGGCGCCAGGTGTGAAAGTAAGTCGAATTTCTGGTCTGTCTATGGACTTGGCGCGTGCTCTATCTGCGATGGCGGTACGTGTTGTAGAGGTGATTCCAGGCAAACCTTATGTCGGTCTTGAGTTGCCAAACATGAGTCGTCAGACGGTTTATCTGTCAGACGTCATCAGCAGCCCTCAATTTGAGCAAGCTAAATCGCCAACGACGGTGGTACTTGGTCAAGATATCGCGGGTGAAGCTGTCATTGCTGACATCGCTAAAATGCCTCACGTACTTGTTGCGGGTACGACAGGTTCAGGTAAGTCGGTCGGTGTAAACGTCATGATCTTGAGTATGCTCTACAAAGCTTCTCCAGAAGATCTACGCTTCATAATGATCGACCCGAAAATGTTGGAGCTTTCTATTTACGAAGGTATCCCTCATCTTCTTGCCGAAGTTGTTACTGATATGAAAGACGCATCCAATGCTCTACGTTGGTGTGTGGGTGAAATGGAACGCCGTTACAAACTGATGTCGGCACTGGGTGTGCGTAACGTGAAAGGCTTTAACGAGAAGTTGAAGATGGCAGCTGAAGCCGGCCACCCAATTCACGATCCATTCTGGCAAGAAGGCGACAGTATGGATACAGAACCGCCGTTGCTTGAGAAATTGCCATATATCGTCGTTGTTGTTGACGAATTTGCCGACCTTATGATGGTTGTGGGTAAAAAGGTTGAAGAACTGATTGCTCGTTTGGCTCAGAAAGCGCGTGCGGCTGGTATTCACTTGATTCTTGCAACTCAGCGTCCATCGGTTGACGTTATTACCGGTCTGATTAAAGCAAACATTCCAACACGCGTGGCGTTTACTGTATCAACGAAGACGGACTCGCGTACTATCCTTGACCAAGGCGGCGCGGAATCGCTACTTGGTATGGGTGACATGCTGTACTTGCCTCCAGGTTCTAGCCATACGATTCGTGTTCACGGCGCATTTGCGTCGGATGATGATGTACATGCTGTGGTGAACAACTGGAAGGCGCGAGGTAAGCCAAACTACATCGATGAAATCATCAGTGGTGACCAAGGCCCAGAAAGTTTGCTTCCGGGCGAACAAATGGAATCAGATGAAGAGATGGATCCATTGTTTGATCAGGTGGTTGAGCATGTGGTTCAGTCGCGCCGTGGTTCGGTTTCTGGCGTGCAGCGTCGATTCAAAATCGGTTATAACCGTGCCGCACGAATTGTCGAGCAGCTTGAGGCTCAAGGCATCGTGAGTGCGCCGGGTCACAATGGTAACCGTGAAGTCTTGGCTCCTGCGCCACCAAAAGATTAATGAACTTGTTTTACTCACCTTAGTCCAACTGAGGTGAGTAACTTTAGGTCTTTGACCCTCTGATAGGTATCTGAATGAAAAAACGATTTTCAGCGAAACTTTTCTCAGCGCTAGTTTTAAGCATTTCTTTCTTCTCTGTTGCAAATGCAGCCTCTCCAAAAGATGAACTGAACAAACGCCTCGCGATGAATGAGGGCTTCAGTGCCGATTTCTCTCAGCAAGTGATCAGCCCAGAAGGGGAAACGGTCATGGAAGGGGAAGGCTCGGTTGAAATCGCTCGTCCAAGCCTGTTCCGTTGGAGCACGACATTCCCAGATGAGAACTTGTTGGTTTCAGACGGTAAAACTTTGTGGTACTACAGCCCGTTTATTGAGCAAGTTAGCATTTACTGGCAAGAGCAAGCGACCGAGCAAACACCATTTGTGCTCTTAACTCGCAACAGAGCAAGTGATTGGGATAATTATAAGATCTCCCAGAAAGGGAATGAATTTACGCTTATCCCAACCGCAGTAGACTCTACTCAAGGTCAGTTCCAGATCAATATTGACGCGAAAGGCGTAGTGAAAGGCTTTAACGTCATCGAGCAAGATGGTCAGAAAGGGCTCTTTACATTCAGTAATGTTAAGCTTGGCAAACCAAAAGCAGACAGATTTACGTTCACAGTTCCAAAAGGCGTGGAAGTGGACGATCAAAGGAATTAATAGGTAGTGAGTAATTACACATTAGATTTCTCGGGGGACGAAGATTTTCGTCCCCTTGCTGCTCGTATGAGACCGCAAACTATTGAGCAGTACATCGGTCAGCAACACATTCTTGGCCCGGGTAAACCCCTGCGTCGCGCGTTAGAGGCTGGCCATGTCCACTCAATGATCCTTTGGGGGCCTCCTGGTACAGGTAAAACCACGTTAGCGGAAGTCGCTGCTAATTACGCCAATGCGGAAGTTGAACGCGTGTCTGCGGTGACGTCCGGTGTGAAAGAGATTCGTGCTGCAATCGAAAAAGCGCGCGAGAACAAAATGGCGGGTCGCCGCACCATCTTGTTTGTGGATGAGGTTCATCGCTTCAACAAATCGCAACAAGATGCTTTCTTACCACATATTGAAGATGGAACCGTCACGTTTATTGGCGCAACGACAGAGAACCCATCTTTCGAACTGAACAACGCATTGTTGTCTCGTGCTCGAGTCTACAAGCTGACTTCACTGGATAAAGAAGAGATCTCACTCGCACTAAATCAAGCGATTAACGACAAAGAACGTGGGCTGGGCAATACGCCAGCGAACTTTGCTGATAATGTGTTAGACCGTCTAGCCGAGTTGGTGAACGGTGATGCTCGCATGTCTCTTAACTACCTTGAGCTTCTTTACGATATGGCAGAAGAGAATGATCAAGGTGAAAAAGAGATAACACTCAAACTGCTTGCTGAAGTAGCCGGGGAGAAAGTCTCTCGCTTCGATAATAAAGGCGACATTTGGTACGATTTGATCTCCGCTGTGCACAAATCTATTCGTGGATCAAACCCAGATGCCGCTTTGTATTGGGCTGCTCGTATGATAGCTGCAGGTTGTGATCCACTTTACATTGCCCGTCGATTACTTGCGATAGCATCGGAAGATGTCGGCAATGCGGACCCTAGAGCCATGCAAGTTGCACTCTCCGCGTGGGACTGTTTTACACGCGTTGGTCCAGCAGAGGGTGAGCGTGCGATTGCTCAAGCAATTGTTTATCTCGCGTGCGCTCCAAAGAGTAATGCCGTTTATGTTGCTTGGAAACAAGCGCTCACTGACGCACATAACTTGCCTGAATATGAAGTGCCGCATCACTTGCGTAATGCACCCACCAGTCTGATGAAAGACATGGGCTATGGCGCAGAATATCGATATGCTCACGACGAGCCGGGTGCTTATGCTGCGGGTGAGCAATATTTGCCACCAGAAATGGCGGATCGTAAGTACTATCAGCCGACAAATCGCGGCCTAGAAACCAAAATCGGCGAAAAGTTAGATTACTTGGCTAAATTAGACGCAAATAGCCAACAAAAGCGCTATGAAAAGTAGGCGTTTTTGGATACATTTGTTCAGTAAATTTTTTTAACGCGTACGCTTGGAAAGTGCGCGTGATTTCACAACAAAAAGCATAGGATTAACAATGCTGGATTCTAAATTACTTCGTACAGAGCTGGATGAAACAGCTGCTAAACTGGCGCGTCGTGGCTTTAAGCTAGACGTAGAGACTATTCGTAAACTTGAAGAACAACGTAAGTCCATTCAAGTAGAAGTAGAAAATTTACAATCCACGCGTAACTCCATCTCCAAGCAAATTGGCCAAAAAATGGCGGCTGGCGACAAAGAAGGCGCAGAAGAGATCAAGAAACAAATCGGTACTCTAGGTAGCGATCTTGACGCGAAGAAAGTTGAACTTGAGCAAGTAATGGCTCAACTAGACGAATTCACGCTTTCTGTACCAAACATCCCAGCAGATGAAGTGCCAGATGGCAAAGACGAAAATGACAACGTTGAAATCTCTCGTTGGGGTGAGCCTAAGACTTACGACTTCGATTTGAAAGACCACGTTGACCTAGGCGAAATGGGTGGCGGTCTAGACTTCGCAAGTGCAGTTAAGATCACTGGCGCACGTTTCATCGTGATGAAAGGTCAATTTGCTCGTCTACACCGTGCAATTGCTCAGTTCATGCTAGATCTTCATACAGAAGAACATGGCTACACAGAGATGTACGTACCTTACCTAGTGAACTCTGACAGCCTATTCGGTACTGGTCAGCTTCCTAAGTTCGGTAAAGATCTTTTCCACACTGAGCCTCTAGCGGAAAAAGTAAACGACGAAGAGCCACGTAAACTGTCTCTAATCCCTACAGCAGAAGTACCAGTAACGAACCTAGTTCGTGACACTATCACTGACGAAGCGGATCTACCTATCAAGATGACAGCGCACACGCCATGTTTCCGTTCAGAAGCGGGTTCATACGGTCGTGATACTCGTGGTCTGATTCGTATGCACCAGTTCGACAAAGTTGAGCTAGTACAAATCACGAAGCCAGAAGATTCAATGAACGCGCTAGAAGAGCTAACAGGTCACGCTGAGAAAGTTCTACAACTTCTTGAACTTCCTTACCGTAAAGTCGTTCTATGTACAGGCGACATGGGCTTCGGCGCTCGTAAAACTTACGACCTAGAAGTTTGGGTTCCCGCTCAAGAAACTTACCGTGAAATCTCTTCATGTTCTAACATGTGGGACTTCCAAGCTCGTCGTATGCAAGCGCGTTTCCGTCGTAAAGGCGAGAAGAAACCTGAGCTTGTACACACGCTAAACGGTTCTGGTCTAGCAGTTGGTCGTACCATGGTTGCTATCCTAGAAAACAACCAAGAAGCAGACGGTCGCATTGCAATCCCTGCAGTACTTCAGAAGTACATGGGCGGCGCAACGCACATCGGTTAATTCATTAGCCACTAGAACACCAAAACCCAGCCTCAGCGCTGGGTTTTTTGTTATCTGCGTCGAGTGAAAATACGTTGTTATGTAAATGCTGGATGGGGTATTGCATAGTCGTCCTAAATTATTAAAACTGCTTTCTAATGATATTTTTCTAAGCCTTATTGGGCATGACAAGCTCCTCCAAAATGTAAAAGGAGGTACTTTCGTGGTTTCGATAAGATTAAGCGGCTCTGTTGGTTTGGGCGGTAAAAATGTGGATTCTGATATTCGAACGGTGCAAAGGTCTATTAACCAATTGCTCGGTTCTTTAAAGGGAATAAAGGAGCTTAAAGTAGATGGGAAACTGGGCTCTAGACCTGAAAACTCCAAGACTGTCGCCGCAATCAAAGCTTTTCAGAAAAACCTTGTTGGAATAGCTCGTCCAGATGGAAGAATCGATGTGAATGGAAGAAGTCATCGTAAGTTGACACAGGCTATCACGGTTTTGAGCGCGAAGAAGTCTGTGCCTGTTTCATCCTCCCTCAAAATGAAGCTCAAGATTAAATTAGAGCAATATGAGGGAAGAGTTGAGCATATGTATTTGGATACCAGAGGTTATATAACTGTTGGGGTAGGTAATATGTTAAGTGACGTTACCGCAGCAACAAAGCTCCCGTTCGTTCACAGTTCTACAAATGAACCTGCTACTCACGAGCAAATCAAGGAAGAGTTTTTGCGTGTTAAGGCTCGGCCTTTTGGTGAATCCGAGCCTGCTTCAAGGTTTAAGCCCTTTACAGTCCTCAAATTAACTGAAAGTGTGATGAACGAGCAGATAGCGCATCACATACAGTCTTTCGAAAAAGAGCTTAAGGTTATCTATGGAGATGACGCGTTTACATCTTATCCGGACAACGTAAAGCTAGCGCTTTTTGACATGATATTTAATTTAGGTATGCCAAAACTTAAAGATACTTATCCAAAGTTTAATGGGCATATTCGAAACGGAAATTATCAGCAAGCCGCCCTCGAGTCGAAAAGAAATGGTGTACAAGCAGAAAGAAATGCTTATGTAGCAAACTTATTAAGGTCGCATTAATGAAATCACTCTTAATTTTACTAGGTTTATCTTCTTCCAGCTTATTAGCAAAACCAATATCGATAGAGCCTTTCTATAGCCCTTACAACAACTCTGATCGTTTTTTTGTCGAGAAAGTGACCTTCTTAACGCAGGACAATGTCAGAGCTGCTTATGGTGCAGAATGGTATTTTGAGTTCCCACTAAAGTCCCCATCTGAAGAAGTCTCAGTAGCTAAAAGTTGTGCAGAACTCGAGCAAAAAAGCAAAAAAAAATATAGCGCAAAAATGGACTCAGAGTATTCTGCGTTAATGGCAACAAAAGTCTTATGTGAATCTTGGAAAGTGATGGGGGCTCTTAAACCATCTAATACTTCTTACATATCAGACAGCATCATTAGTGAGAGGCTGCCGGATATATCTCCGTCAGAGTTGAGTTTTATAATTTCTGATGAACAATTGAGAAAATCTAAAGAAGCACATCGATGGGCTGATATGGATAGAATCACTAGTTTTGAGCGATTGAATGACTTTCAGGCTGTATTTTACGATAACTCCGATGGTTACCAAAAAGTTACTCTTCTTGCGACCGGAGATTACAATGATGACGGTTTGGAAGATGTAATATTGTTAAAGGAAAACAGTGTGTTAAGCGGAAGCTATGGCTCTACGCATGGGTATGTTCTTTCAAGGCTTCACGAGAATGGGTCATATGAACTAATCAAAGAATGGTAATTGATTTTAAGTTTTCTATTTTTACTTAAATGTAATAGTGTTTTCTAATTCACCCTAATTATCTTGTTATTTGTAATCGATATAATCATCCCCCTTACCACGGTAAGTAGATTTTCTCATTCAAGTAACGAGGAGGGCTTATGGCCGTAGGGTGGGCAAGTGACGATAGCGTTAGCCAACAAATTCAAAATACCATCGACGACGAGATTTCCCGTGTTCGTGGCAATATTAAAGGGGGCGAAAGTGCTCACTATTGTGATGAATGTGGAGACGAGATACCTGAAGCGCGTCGAGTTGCAATGAAAGGTGTTCGTCTTTGTATCGAATGTCAGTCAACAATCGAATTGGTGTCTCAACGCCAAGCATTATTTAATCGACGAGCGAGTAAAGACAGTCAACTTCGATAGCTTTGCTGTTCTTGTAAATAAAGAGACGGTTTGAGTCTCATACTCAAACCGTTTTCGTGTTGAGTTGAACTATGAAGCGAAGCAGTCTTTACGTTGCAATGCTGCATCAATCGCATTAATTAATTTTTCAATATCTTCTGGTTTGCTGATGAATGGCGGCATCATATAAATCAGGTTGCCAAATGGACGAATCCAAACACCGTGCTCAACAAACAGTGCTTGGATGGTTTCCATATTCACTGGGCGATGCGTTTCTACGACGCCAATGGCACCCAACCAACGGGTGTTCTTCACCAAGTCGTATTCTTCAAGTTTTGGCAGTAATTCAAAAAACAGCATTTCGATTTGCTGGGTTTGCTGCTGCCAGTCACCTTGTTCGATCAATTCTAAACTCGCCGTTGCTACAGCGCAGGCGAGGGGATTACCCATAAAGGTTGGTCCGTGCATGAAACAACCTGCGTCACCACCACAAACCGTGTCAGCGACATGTTTACTCGCCAGCGTCGCTGAAAGGGTCATGTAGCCGCCTGTGAGTGCTTTGCCGACGCACAGAATGTCTGGTTGAATATCTGCGTGTTCGCAGGCAAACAATTTGCCAGTGCGTCCAAACCCTGTTGCGATTTCATCCGCAATCAATAACAAGTCATATTTATCACAAAGCCTACGCACGCCTTTGAGAAATTCTGGATGGTAGATACGCATGCCGCCCGCACCTTGAACGATAGGCTCTAGGATCACCGCTGCAAGCTCTTGATGGTGCGAGTCAATCTTGTGTTCAAAGTCAGCAAGGTCTTCTGGCTTCCACTCATCCCAATAACCACAAGTTGGTGACTCCGCAAAGATATGCTCAGGTAAAAAGCCTTTGTAGAGAGAGTGCATTGAGTTATCTGGATCGGTAACCGACATGGCTGCAAAGGTGTCACCGTGATAACCGTGGCGCAAAGTCAGAAACTTCGGTCGGCGTTCTCCCTTCGCATGCCAATATTGCAGAGCCATTTTTAAGCTAACTTCTACGGCAACGGAACCTGAATCGGCAAGGAATACATGCTCAAGGTTATTTGGTGCGAGGGACAGCAACTTCTTACACAAACTAATTGCAGGCTGGTGGGTAATCCCGCCAAACATGACATGTGACACTTGATCGATTTGCTGGTGAGCCGCTTGATTTAGGTGGGGATGGTTATAGCCATGGATAGTCGACCACCAAGAAGACATGCCATCGACAAGCTCTGTCCCATCTTCCAATTTAATGTGTACACCATTTGCTGAGGCCACTGGGTAGCAGGTCAGAGGTGTCAACGTTGAAGTGTAAGGATGCCAGATGTGATGGCGGTCGAAGGCGAGATCCATGTTCTATTCCAATAGTTGTTAAGGTTAAAAAATAAACCAATGTAAACTTTGTTGTTTCTTGTTGTGTTGACAGTTTATCGAGACTAAGTAGACTGTCAACACAACAAAAAAGTGATTAAAGGAATACACGTGGAAGTTCGTCATAACTGGACGCATGCTGAAGTGCGCGATCTCATGGAAAAGCCATTCATGGATCTCCTATTTGAAGCGCAGCTTGTTCATCGTCAATACCAACAAACCAACCATGTTCAAGTAAGCACGCTTCTGTCGATTAAGACGGGTGCTTGTCCAGAAGATTGTAAGTACTGTCCTCAGAGTGCTCGTTACACCACAGACATCGAAAAAGAGCGTCTGATGGAAGTCGAACGTGTACTCGACGCTGCTCAAAAAGCGAAAAATGCAGGTTCGACGCGATTCTGCATGGGCGCAGCGTGGAAGAACCCGAAAGAGCGCGACATGCCGCATTTGACCGATATGATCAAAGGCGTAAAAGACATGGGTTTGGAAACGTGTATGACGTTAGGTATGTTAACGCCAGAGCAGGCGAAGCAGCTGGCAAACGCGGGTCTGGATTACTATAACCACAACCTAGATACGTCGCCTGAGTTCTACGGCAACATCATTACCACTCGTACTTACCAAGACCGTTTGGATACGCTGTCTCACGTTCGTGATGCTGGTATGAAGATTTGTTCTGGCGGTATCATCGGCATGGGTGAAAGTGCCAACGATCGTGCAGGTTTGCTGGTTGAATTGGCGAACCTTCCTACACACCCTGAGAGCGTACCAATCAATATGCTGGTAAAAGTGAAGGGCACACCGCTGGAGACTGTGGACGATGTTGAGCCATTCGACTTTATCCGCCTGATTGCGATCGCACGAATCATGATGCCTCAATCGGCTGTGCGTTTGTCTGCTGGTCGCGAAAACATGAACGAACAGATGCAAGCGCTGTGTTTTATGGCAGGTGCAAACTCAGTATTCTACGGCTGCAAACTTCTAACGACCCCAAACCCCTCTGAAGACAAAGACATGATGCTGTTTAAGAAGCTGGGTATTAACAGCCAAGAAGTGTCTCAAAAACCTGATGAAATCGAAGAAAACGAATTGCTGGATCGCGTGGTAGAGCGCGTTGCTGCACGTCCAACTAAAGACGATCTTTTCTACGATGCCAGCGTTTAAATCTCGAATCGAATCTGCTCTTTCTGCTCGTAAAGCGCAAGGGTTGAATCGTTCAATGAATGTGGTATTTGCCGGAAACCAATCGATTTTAGAACATGATGGCAGACGCTACATCAACTTCTCAAGCAATGATTATTTGGGCTTAGCCAATGACCAAGCGCTTGTACGTGCTTGGCAGCAAGGTCTGAGCGTTTATGGTAGTGGCAGTGGGGCATCACCCATGGTCACTGGCTTCAGTGCTGCGCACAGCAACTTAGAAGCGGCGTTAACTGAATGGTTGGGCTTCGAGAGGGCGGTATTATTTGGTTCTGGTTTCAGTGCTAATCAAGCGTTGCTTTTTACCCTGCTAGAAAAATCAGACGTATTGATTCAAGACCGATTAAACCACGCATCTTTGATGGAAGCAGGCGCACTGTCAACGGCGAAAATGAAGCGTTTTAAGCACAATGACATTAAGCATTTAGAAACGCTGTTTACTAACGAAGGCAATCATCTGGTCGTGACTGAAGGTGTCTTCAGTATGGACGGCGATTGCGCGCCGTTGAAAGACATTGCGGAAGTAGCTCGCTTACGTAATGCATGGTTAGCAGTGGATGACGCTCACGGTATTGGCGTGCTCGGCGAAGCGGGTGGAGGCTCTTGTGAACTTGCTAATGTCAAACCAGAGATTTTGGTCGTGACCTTCGGTAAAGCGTTTGGCATGTCCGGCGCGGCGATTTTGTGTGATCAAGCAACGGGTGACTTTTTGACCCAGTTTGCTCGTCACCATGTGTATTCAACAGCAATGCCACCTGCGCAGGCCTACGCGTTGACACATGCGGTTTCTATGATTCAAGAGCAGTCTTGGCGACGCGAAAAGCTGGTGGAGCTAAATGAGGTTTATCAAACGAATCTAAGCGATCTGGATGGCTTTGTTAAAACAGATACCCCGATCAAGCCATTTGTGATTGGCGAATCAGAACTTGCTTTGCAGGTTGCGAACGCTTGTCGACAAAATGGCATATGGGTCACCGCGATTCGTCCACCAACCGTTCCGAAAGGTACCTCACGCCTTCGTATCACGCTCACTGCGAACCATAGTACAGAACAAGTTAAAACGCTTTCAATCGCATTGAAACAAGCATTAGGAGCGCTGTAATGGATAATGCCGAAAACATGGTGTTGGACAACGTACACCAAGACAAAGAGGCGATTGCTTCGTCTTTTGGCAAAGCGGCTGACACCTATGACAAACATGCTGCATTTCAACGAGATGTTGGCCATCGTTTGTTAGAAAAGCTCCCAAGCGCTCTTACCAACAAGCGCGTTTTGGACTTGGGGTGTGGAACCGGATATTTTTCTCAGCTATTGCTAGAGCGAGGCGCAAGCGTTGTTTGTGCCGATCTTTCGCAAGGAATGTTGGACAAAGCGCGCGAGCGTTGTGGTGACCATAATGTTCGTTATGTGGTAGCAGACGCGGAAAGCTTGCCATTCGAGGATGCTAGTTTTGACTATGTGTTTTCAAGTCTCGCGCTACAGTGGTGTGTCGATTTAAGTTATCCGTTGAGAGAAATTCGCCGAATATTAGCTGCTAATGGGAAAGGGTGTTTCTCAACACTAGTTGATGGCTCGCTATGCGAACTGCGCGATTCGTGGGCAAAAATTGACACATATCAACACGTGAATAACTTTATTACTCTCAATCAGGTAAAAATTGCGTTAGCGCAATCTCGATGCCATAACCATCATCTAGACTCGACCACCATCACAGTTTGGTACGACTCAGCATTTTCTGTTATGCGTGATCTCAAAGGTATTGGTGCAAATCACGTAAGCGGGCGCTCACATGGTCTAACAAGTCGTCGTACTTTGTTGCAAGTCGAGCGCGCGTACCAAGCATTCAAAAACGATCAAGGTCTTCTACCTGCAACTTATCAGGTTTGTTTTGGAGTCATACATTTATGATTGATGCATTTTTTATTGCTGGTACGGATACTGATGTAGGCAAAACGGTGGCGTCGAAAGCCGTCTTGCAAGCACTCGCAGCAAAAGGACTAAATACCATTGGCTACAAACCAGTGGCTGCAGGAAGCGAAAAAACAGAGCAAGGTTGGCGCAATTCAGATGCACTGCACTTGCAAAAAGCCGCAACCTTAGAAGTGGCTTATGAAGATGTGAACCCATACGCTTTGGAATTACCAGCTTCTCCTCACATCGCAGCTAAGCACGAGCAGGTTGAAATCGAATACGATTTGCTGAGTGAAAAGCTCGCTCAACATAGAGAGCAAGCCGATGTTGTACTGGTAGAAGGTGCTGGTGGTTGGCGTGTTCCTGTGTCAGACACAGACAGCTTGTCTACTTGGGTACAGCAAGAGCAGCTACCAGTGGTACTTGTCGTGGGTATTAAACTGGGTTGTTTGAGCCACGCTTTATTAACGGCAGAAATCATCAAAGCAGATGGTCTAAACCTAGTGGGTTGGATTGCGAACCGAGTTAACCCAGGCACAGAGCATTACGCGGACATTATTGAAATGCTTGAATCGCGCATCGATGCACCGAAGTTAGGCGAGATCCCTTACATTCCAAGTGCGAAGCGCAAAGAGTTGGGTAAATACATTAACGTTGAGCCATTACTGAACATCGATTAAGAGCATTTCTTGTAAACGTACTCAAAACCAAAGGGCTGCAATTTGCAGCCCTTTCTATTGGTGTAGCTTAATAAGATTACTGCTACTTTTCTTGGCTAAGTCCCATCAGCGCTTGCTGTGTCTCAGCAACACGTTTAGACAAGTGATGATCGGTTGAAATACCGAGTTGCTGTTTGGCCTCATCCTCTGAGATCCCTAGGTGACAACGTAGTAAATCGATAGCCATTTGATAGTCGTTAGTTTCTACCATGATATTTCCCTCAAGACATGGAAGTTTCGAGCTTCAATAACGCTCTTAGAGCGTGCTCTGTTTTGTTCATCTCGCTTGAATCTAGCATGTTCATTTGTCATCACAATAAGACCAAAGTCTATACTTAGCCTAAGGTGCTGTTTTTAGGTTGGTAACTTGTTTATGATTTTTCAGTCTCGAAAACAAATGTTGCAATTTATTGCTTAACCTTGTTTTTATCGCGGATAGACTATATCTATAACGCAACGGAGCACGAAACTAAGTGGAATCGGCTTTTATAGCGTTTGATTTCCCTTAAAAGATGTTCCATATAACAATCCGTTTTAAAAAAACGATAAGCTTCCTCGGAGAAAAGTAATGAAGCGAATTATGTTATTCCTAGCAACTAACCTAGCTGTTGTGCTGGTTCTTAGTGTTGTTCTGAATATTGTTTACGCGACCACTGGAATGCAACCAGGCAGTCTGTCTGGTTTACTTGTCATGGCAGCCGTATTTGGCTTTGGTGGCGCATTGATTTCGTTAATGATGTCAAAGGGCATGGCACTACGCTCAGTTGGCGGCATGGTTATTGAAAGCCCACGTAACGAAACAGAGCATTGGTTGCTTGAGACGGTAGGCCGTCAAGCGCAACAAGCGGGCATTGGTATGCCAACAGTAGCGATTTATGATTCTGCAGACATCAACGCATTCGCGACAGGGGCTAAGCGTGATGATTCACTGGTTGCTGTATCGACTGGTCTTCTACACAACATGACGCGTGATGAAGCTGAAGCTGTTCTGGCGCACGAAGTGAGCCACATTGCGAATGGTGACATGGTCACGATGACGCTAATGCAAGGTGTTGTGAACACGTTTGTTATCTTCCTATCGCGTTTTATCGCCAATATCGTGGCATCGAACGACGATGAAGAAGGACAAGGCACGAACATGATGGTGTACTTTGGTGTGTCTATGGTGTTGGAACTTGTCTTTGGTTTCTTGGCAAGCTTCATCACTATGTGGTACAGCCGTCACCGTGAATTCCATGCCGATGCAGGTGCAGCGCGTTTAGTAGGTAAAGAGAAAATGATTGCTGCTCTTGAGCGTTTGAAGATGAGCCAAGAATCGAAACTCGATGGCACAATGATGGCGTTCGGTATCAACGGTAAGCAGTCTCTAACAGAGCTACTGATGAGCCACCCACCACTAGATAAACGTATTGCGGCGCTACGTAACCAGTAATACGACTTACATAGTTTTTTGAAAAGGCTTGGTTTTTACCAAGCCTTTTTTTTTGCCTGATGATCGCTCACCAATTTGATTACGTACTACTTTCTAAAAATCAAAGCGCAGAAACAAAGTTATACAAGTTTTTTTTTGTACAACTTTTTCTAATTGGTCTATCTTGTACATATAATATTTTTGTACAACCTTCAGTGACGTTTGGGAGCGAAAGAATGGACATACAGTCGGTTGGAGACATTTACCAGAAGCTTAACAAAGCGAACCTGCATCTTCTGAAAGACGTTTATCACCAAGATGTGGTGTTTGAAGATTCGGCTCATCGCTTAGAAGGACTGCCTGCTCTTTCTGATTATTTCCAGTCATTGTACGCGAATGTGATTCGCTGTGATTTCATCATCCATGATCATCAGCAGGTTGGGGACACGGGTTTCCTGACTTGGACTATGGATCTTCAACATCCGAAATTACACAAAGGGGCTCCAATCGCTGTGAGCGGTGTTTCCCACATGAAGTTCTCCGATGGTCAAGTCATTTATCACCGAGATTACTTTGATTTGGGTGAAATGCTTTATGAGCATTTGCCTTTGCTTGGCTCTGTCATCAAAACCATTAAGCAAAGGTTGGGGCGATGAATAGTGTCGTTTTAATTACGGGGGCGACCTCCGGGATAGGTAAACAGCTGGCTGTCGATTTTGCTGAGTCTGGTTGGCGTGTCATCGCATGTGGACGCAATGAAGCTGTACTTGCCGAGCTAGCGGCAACTTCTTCATCTATTGAAACGCTGAAGTTTGATGTAACCGATTATGAGGAGACGAAGCGAGTACTGTCTTCGCTTAAGACGATTCCGGATACATGGATCTTCAACGCGGGTGATTGCGAATACATGGATGATGGCATTGTAGATGCGCAACTTATGGCGCGCGTGATGAATGTTAATGTCGTAGGTGTAGCTAACTGTATAGAAGCTTGCCAACCGTATTTTCAGCGAGGGCACCGCGTTGTCATTGTTGGCTCCATTGCCTCCGAAGTCGCGCTGCCAAGAGCGGAAGCGTACGGCGCGTCAAAAGCGGCAGTGAGCTACTTTGCACGCACGCTCGCTGTGGATCTTAAGAAGAAAGGCATCAAAGTGATTACTGTGTTTCCTGGGTTTGTTGAAACGCCCCTAACGGATAAAAACACCTTTGAGATGCCTATGATCATTTCAACCAAGCAAGCGTCTCAATTATTGAGAAGGCAGCTGGCGGCGAATAAAAGCCACATTTATTTTCCGGCGAGATTTACAGGCATTCTCCGCTTTATCTCGTTGCTTCCATACAGTTGGCAAGCAAGGCTGACGGCTAAACTCGTATCTTAAAAGGAAGAAGCATGAAAATCGCTATTGTAGGCACTGGAATTTCTGGACTGACATGTGGGTACTATCTGCACCAACACCACGATATCACTTTGTTCGAAGCCAACGATTATATTGGTGGCCATACGGCGACGGTTGATGTACGTGTCGGGGATGAGGATTATGCGATTGATACAGGGTTCATTGTATACAACGACCGTACATATCCAAATTTTATCAAAATGATGAATAAAATTGGCGTGGAAGGTATTCCGACGCAAATGAGTTTCAGCGTGAGAAACGATGGCAATGGTTTGGAATATAATGGCCACACATTAACAACATTGTTCGCACAAAAGCGAAATTGGCTTAATCCAAAATTCTATCGCTTTATTCTTGAGATTTTACGCTTCAATAAACTAGCAAAAGCGTCTGCTACTGAGCAAATATCGAGTTCTCAAACGCTGGGTGCATTTTTGGATGAGCACCAGTTTAGTGATTTCTTTTCTGACAACTATATTCTGCCAATGGGCGCGGCGATTTGGTCATCTTCCCTCGCTGATATGCGTGCATTTCCATTGATGTTCTTCTTACGCTTTTTCCTCAATCACGGTTTGTTAGACGTGACGAATCGTCCGCAATGGTATGTTATCAAGGGTGGTTCACGTGCTTATATTTCACCTTTAACGCAAGGGTTTGCAGACAAGATTCGACTGAATAGTCCGGTTGAAAAAGTTGTTCGCAGTGAACAAGGCGTAGCGATTTATGCAAATGGACAGTGTGAGTGGTTTGATGAAGTCATTTTTGCTTGTCATAGCGACCAGGCATTAGCGATGCTCAGTGATGCCTCGTCATGTGAAAACGATATTTTGTCTAATATGGCTTACCAAGCAAATGATGTGGTTCTTCACACTGACACGAGTGTATTACCGAAACGAAAATCTGCATGGGCATCGTGGAACTATTTGCTGGAAGGAGGCGAAGAGGAGTTGCAACGATTGCCGTCCCTAACGTACAACATGAATATTTTGCAGCATGTCGACTCTTCACACACATTCTGCGTCACCTTAAACCGTACTGAAGATATCGACGAGAACAAGATTCTGCGTCAGTTCACCTACCATCACCCTGTCTTTACGATGGAGTCTATCGCTGCACAGCAACGCAAAGAAGAAATACAAGGAGCTCAACATACGTGGTTTTGTGGCGCTTATTGGTACAACGGATTCCATGAAGATGGAGTGCGCAGTGCTTTGGATGTTGTGAAAGGAATTGCCGCTAAACATAACGAGCAAAACGACACACTTTATGAACAAGGTGCTGCGTAATATGAGTATCCCTTCTCACAGCCAGTTATTTATAGGCAATGTAAGGCATCGTCGTTTCACGCCCGTTAAGCACGAGCTGAATTATTCAATGTTTATGCCAGCGATTGATTTGGATGAAATTGGCGTACTTGAGAAAAAAGTTTGGGGCTTTGGGACACGCTGGTGGCATTGGGCTCGATTCAAACGTGATGATTACCTCGGTGAAGGGAGTTTGAAAAAAGCGGTGCAAGACAAAGTCGCAGAACTTACGGGCGTACGTTGCAGCGGCAAAGTACTGGCTGTCTGTCATTTGCGTTATCTCGGGCTCTATTTTAGTCCAGTGAATTTTTACTACCTGTATGACCAAAAAGGTGAATGGCAATATCTTCTCGCTGAAGTCAGCAATACACCTTGGAATGAGCGCCATTATTACGCGATAGCGGCTGACCCAAAGGATGAAGATTTTGGTTGGGAGCAAGACAAAGCATTCCACGTGTCACCGTTCAACCCGATAGACCAATTGTACCGCTGGAAAATAAAACCGCTTACAGACAAGTTAAATATCCATCTTGAATGCCATAAAGGTGAAAAACACTTCGACGCCACAATGGTCATGAAAGCACAGCCATTTTCCAGCGGTTCTTTATTGAAGTGCTTGTTCGGAACACCAATTCAAACAGTAAAAGTGATGGTTGGAATCTACTGGCATGCGTTGAAGTTATGGATTAAAGGTGCGCCGTTTTATTCCCACCCTAAATATTTGGCGTCCAATGAACGTCAAGCCTCTAGCGACAAATCAGATAAGAAAAATAATAAGCACAAGGAGAATTCTGCATGTTAAATACGACTTCTATAACATTGCCGCGCAAACTGACGACGACTCAGAAAGCGGCTCGCGGAGTTATTTTTCAGAGTCTGCAAAAGATGGAAATGGGTTGCTTAACCATTATCGAATCGTTTCATACTGAGACAAAGGAGCGCAGTGAACGTTTTACTGCGCCAAACGGAGAATACAGTGGCCAAGCTGTCGTTGCGACTATTGAGGTTAAGCACCCAGGTTTTTACTCCAGAATATTACAAGGCGGTAGCATCGCTGCTGGTGAGGCGTACATGGATGGCTGGTGGGACAGCCCAGATTTAACGGCATTGATGAAGCTGATGGCGCTCAATATGCGGGCCCTTGATAAGCTTGAGGAGCAGGGTAGTTGGCTTACCAAGTTACTTTACAAGTTTAGCCATTGGACGAATCGAAACTCGCAAGAAAACTCTCGGAAGAACATCCATGCTCATTACGATTTAGGCAATGATTTGTATGAAGCTTTTTTAGATACCAACATGCTGTACTCATCAGCGCTTTACCACACAAGTGCCGACTCCTTAGAGCAAGCTCAAATCAATAAAATGGAACGCTTGTGCCAGCAGTTGGATCTTCAATCTACCGACCATGTGATTGAGATTGGCACAGGGTGGGGTGCGATGGCGATATACATGGCTGAGCAATACGGTTGCCGCGTGACAACAACGACCATTTCGGAAGAGCAGCATGAGTATGCTCGACAGCAAATCGTACAACGAGGTTTAGTCGATCGAATTACTTTACTTAGAGAAGACTACCGTAACCTTACTGGGGCGTACGACAAATTGGTTTCTATCGAGATGATTGAAGCCGTGGGGAAACAGTTTTTAGCTTCCTACATCAAAAAATGCGAGTCATTATTAAAGCCTAGCGGCCTGATGGCTATCCAAGCGATTACGATTGCGGACCAGCGCTACGACTATTACAGCAACAATGTCGATTTTATTCAGAAATACATTTTCCCTGGTGGTTTCTTGCCGTCGGTGACGTCTTTGACACAAGCGGCTACTAAGCACAGTGATTTGGTGGTTCGTGATTTGTTTGACATCGGCCTAGACTACGCAAAAACACTGAATGAGTGGCATCGCCGTTTTAACCGCGCAGAGGATGCTGTGCGAGGGTTTGGGTACGATGACCGGTTTGTCCGCATGTGGCGTTATTACCTTAGTTATTGTGAAGGCGGTTTTCTTGCACGTACGATCAGCGCCGTTCACATGACTTTCCAGCGCCCATAACAATTATGAGAGTGTTGATTGCGTCCACTTGGTTTCAACTGTGCTGGTTTATTGCTGTGCTTGGTACGTTTGAGTGGCAATGGTTGATGATGATACTGGCGTTGGCGACCTTGGTGTATTCCATTCTGACGGAATTCCACTCGGTGAAAGCGATCTCCTTTGTCACCTTTTTCGGGCTAGTTCTCGATACGCTAAATCAACACTTTTCGCTTTTGGTTTTCCCTACCCCTTGGCTCCCTGTGTGGTTGATTGGTCTATGGGTATTGTTTGCATGGTATGCCTACCAACTGAAAGTGCTTTTGCACCGCTTCGCCAAAATCTACGTATCAATATTAGGTGGGCTTGGAGGAATGCTCAGCTACTTCGCTGGCTACAAGCTTCAAGCGGTAGAGTTTGGATTTGATACAAGTATTACGTTACTGGCCTTGTTTGTGGAATGGTTGGTGTTAATGCTGGTGATTCTCAAGGTGTATGACAATGGCAAGCTTAAAGAGAAAACTCGTAAGGGGTATGGGTAGCAATATCTTGTTTGTGTTTGCAATGGGCGCAATACCTTCGCAGGCACAAGATATAGGAAGTACTGACAAACTGAATGTAGAAAACTGGCAGGAATGGGAAACAGTAGGCGAAGCGCAGCTAACTTGGTTTGTGTTTGATATTTATCGATCTCGCCTAAAAGCACCCAATGGACAATACCTTGTTTCTACGGATGTTTCTCCGCATCCATTTGCTTTAGAGATCAACTATCAACGAGACATAAGCAAGCAGCAGTTGCTTGAGGTGACGGAGGAACAGTGGCAAAAACTGGGCTTCCCTAAGTCAAGCCGCCAACAATGGATTACCCAATTGAGCTTTATCTTCCCAAGTATCAAAAATGGCGATGAACTGACCTACGTCACTGATGGAGATAAGGGACAGATCATCTATCGCCAAGCAGGAACTAAAACGCAAAAAATGGTTGGCGAAATAACGGACGAACGTATGAATGATGCATTCCTGTCCATTTGGTTGTCACCAAAAACGGAATTTCCAAAGCTGCGTAAACAACTTATAGGACAAGTCAGACCGTGAACATCTTTAAAACATTATTGCGATACTTTGCTGTGTGCGTTGCTATGACGTTGACTGCTTGCTCGGCGGATATAGACAATTACCAAGCATCTACGCCGCCATTTAATTTATTTGAATATTTTGGTGGCAATGTGAAGGCATGGGGAATGGTGCAAGATTATTCCGAGAAACAAACACGCCGCTTTGAGGTTGATATTGTCGGTACGATAACGGGTGATGAATTGGTTCTTGTTGAGGACTTTGTTTTTGACGATGGTGAAACCGACCAGCGTGTTTGGACTATTTCTCGAGCAGAGGATGGCAGGTATACAGGTAAAGCAGATGACATTATTGGTTTCGCAAACGGAAAAGATCAGGGTAACGCTCTGCAATGGCAATATGACTTTGAGTTAAAAATGGACGACTCGACAGTGACCGTTGCCTTTGATGATTGGCTTTACCGACAAGATGACAAACACGTATTCAACCTGACCAAAATTAAAAAGTTTGGCGTGGAGGTGGGGACAATAACCTTGTTCTTTCAAAAACAACCCTAAATCCGCGATGCTCAACACGTATTGGGCGAAAATACTCTATTTGAATGCCTCGGTTGGTAAGCTTCCAAACAAAAAGGTTGACGCTTTCACGTCAACCTTTTTAGTTTTTCGCTCATTATTGAGAGATTACAGCTTGTCAGTTAGCTCGATTGCTTGACCGATATAGTTCGCTGGCGTCATCTCTTTTAGACGTGCTTTTTCGTGTTCAGGAAGCTCAAGGCCGTCAATGAAGTTACGCATTGCTTCACCGTCTACGCGCTTACCGCGAGTTAGCTCTTTCAACTTCTCATATGGCTTCTCGATACCGTAGCGACGCATTACCGTTTGTACTGGCTCTGCTAGAACTTCCCAGTTTTTGTCTAGTTCAGCAAGAAGCGCGTCACGGTTCACTTCCAGTTTGCTGATGCCTTTTAGCGTAGAAGTGTAGGCGATGATTGCGTAGCCAACACCAACACCTAGGTTACGTAGAACCGTTGAGTCAGTTAGGTCACGTTGCCAACGAGAGATAGGCAGTTTCTGTGCTAGGTGACCGAACACGGCGTTCGCAAGACCTAGATTACCTTCAGAGTTTTCAAAGTCGATTGGGTTAACTTTGTGTGGCATTGTCGAAGAACCGATCTCGCCAGCAATGGTTTTTTGCTTGAAGTGGCCTAGTGCAATGTAACCCCAAACGTCACGGTCGAAATCGATCAGAATAGTGTTGAAACGTGCCACAGCATCGAACAGCTCAGCGATGTAATCGTGTGGTTCGATTTGGGTTGTGTATGGGTTCCAAGTTACGCCTAGAGATTCAGTGATGAATTCTTCAGAGAACTTGTGCCAATCTAGTTCCGGGTAAGCAGATAGGTGCGCGTTGTAGTTACCTACCGCGCCGTTGATTTTCGCTAGGATTTCAACGTTTTCGATTTGCTTGTATTGACGCTCCATACGGTACGCCACGTTTGCCATTTCTTTACCCATTGTTGATGGAGAAGCTGGCTGACCGTGTGTACGAGATAGAAGAGGGATGTCGCGGTACTCAACAGCAAGTGCTTTGATAGCGTCAATAAGGTTGCGGATTTCTGGAAGAATCACGGTTTCACGCGCTTCTTTTAGCATTAGAGCGTGTGATGTGTTGTTGATGTCTTCAGAAGTACATGCAAAGTGGAAGAACTCGTTTACTGCGTGCAGTTCAGGAACGTCTGCGACTTTCTCTTTTAGGAAGTACTCAACCGCTTTTACGTCGTGGTTAGTTGTGCGCTCGATCTCTTTGATACGTAGTGCGTCTGCTTCAGAGAAGTTTGCAGCAAGGTCGTCTAGGAATTGGTTTGCTTCTGCGCTAAACGCTGGCACTTCTGCAATTTCAGCAGTAGCAGCAAGCTTTTGTAGCCAGCGGATTTCAACGATAGTACGGTATTTTAAAAGACCGTATTCACTGAAGATTTCGCGTAACGCAATTGTCTTGCTTCCGTAGCGGCCGTCTACTGGTGAAACAGCAGTCAATGCTGACAGTTCCATGATGTTCTCCTGAATTGGGTTTCTAAATTTCGTGAGCTTTATACCAATAACTGTGGCAATTGTCACGAATATTGCGCAAACGTTTGCGCGAGATTTGTTTTAGTCAAAAAAATTAGCTCGCGATGAACGCGAGCTATGGAATTACATTCTGGCTAACAGGATTTGAGCCTGTTCAACCATCTTCTTGCGTCCGAAGATTAAGTGGCGACGTTTGCCACCCACTTGACGCCAGAGTACTGCGCTACGGATGCCTGATAACAACAAAGCTCGAACTTTGTGTTGGTTGGCGGTTTGCTGCAATACCGATGGTGTGCCAGCTACTTGAATACGAGGGCCGATTGGGCTCACTACATCAAGATAAATGCTTGCTAGGTTGCTGATCATTTGATCTTCTAGCAATTCAAAGTGTTCTGTTTGGCGTTTCGCCATTTGGATGCGATCACCAAGCTGAGACATGGCATCAGTGCGTGCGGTTAGTTTACGCTCTAATGCCATTAGGCTAATGATGTATCGGGTGATTTCACTGCCAGATGGGGTGCTATCAATCCCTTTCACCAAACACTCAAGGCCAAGTTTTAGGTCGGCTTCGCGACCGAATACGCCAATAGTATTGGCTGGGTTTGTGTTCAAAATGGCGTTCATGGATGTTTCAAAAGCATCTTGATCACAATGTCCGTTTCTCGCAACTTGTTGAACCAAAGCAACAGCTTGGCAAATACCAGCGAAAGCGATAGTACGGTCATAAAGTGTATTCGCCACGTAACAACTCCTAAGCTTGAGAATATTTAATGCGTTGCTCGATGATACCACCACCTAAGCAAACGTCATCTTTGTAGAACACGGCTGATTGACCTGGAGTCACGGCAATTTGTGGCTCATCAAAGATCACTTTAATGTTCTCGTCGTCGATAGGAATGATTGTACAAGGAATATCTTGTTGACGGTAACGAGTTTTCACTGTGCACTTCATAACATCGCGAATTGGTTCACGATCTACCCAGTGAAGTTGTGATGCAAGTAGACCTTCTGATTTTAGCATCGGGTGGTCTTTACCTTGAACGGCGATAAGCACGTTGCGGTCGAGATCTTTCTCACCTACGAACCATGGATCTTCATTACCACCGCCGCCTTTACGACCACCGATATGAAGGCCTTTACGTTGACCTAGTGTGTGGTACATCAAGCCTTGGTGCTGACCGATAACTTCGCCTTCTGGCGTTTCGATGTTGCCTGGCTGAGCAGGAAGGTAACGGCCTAGGAACTCAGTAAATTTACGCTCACCGATGAAACAGATGCCTGTTGAATCTTTCTTCTTCGCTGTGATTAGACCTTGTTCTTCCGCGATACGGCGAACTTCTGGTTTTTCCAAATCACCCACAGGGAATAGGCTACGAGCAACTTGTTCGTGGCTTAGTGTGTACAAGAAGTAGCTTTGGTCTTTGTTGCTATCTAGGCCACGCAGCATTTGTGGCTTTTCGCCGTTTTCAGGGAAAGAACGACGCACATAATGACCCATGGCAATGTAGTCTGCCTCAAGCACTTCATCAGCGAATTCAAGGAATGCTTTGAACTTGATTTCTTTGTTACAAAGGATGTCTGGGTTTGGAGTACGACCTGCTTTGTATTCTGCAAGGAAGTATTCGAATACGTTATCCCAGTATTCTGCTGCAAAGTTGATGGTGTGTAGGTGGATGCCTAGCTTGTCACATACTGCTTGAGCATCGGCTAAATCTTCTGCTGCTGTGCAATATTCTTCGTTGTCATCTTCTTCCCAGTTCTTCATGAACAGGCCTTCTACTTGGTAGCCTTGTTGCTTTAGAAGATACGCAGAAACAGATGAATCAACGCCGCCGGACATACCGACGATGACTTTCTTTTGGCTGTTATCAGACATTACTAAACACCACTAAAATAAACGGGACGCAGATTCTAACAGAATCCACAGACCGGTGACAGATCCGAGATCGAAATCACAATTCGTTTTTGCTGCCTTTTTCCGCAACAGCATCACTAAATAGTAATTTCATAAGTATAGAGAGAATATATATGGCATAGTTGGCGAAAATCCAAGAGGACAATATAAATGAGTGACGAAAACCAATTTATGCAAGAAGCTGAGTTGATTGAAATTGTTGAGAATCAGCTTGAAGATGGGAACCCTATCAAAGTTAAAGAAACATTGATGCGTTTGATGATGACGGGTACACCAAGAGAAGAAGCGGTAGCTATGATGGCATGTGCAATGTCGATTGAAATCTTTGATGTAATGAAAAACGAAGGGGAGTTCAATTTAAAGCGTTACACTGAACACCTAAATCAGCTGCCTGATTTGAGCTTCATGGAAGGCGAATAAGTAACCCGGAAGAAAAAAGCATCCAGCAAACGTTTGCTATAATTGCTTTTATTGCCGCTTTATTATTAGCGGTATAGAATCCGTTCTCCTTTTCATCCCCTTACTCAGACTAACAATATGAAATTTCCTGGACAACGCAAATCGAAGCACTATTTTCCTGTTCATGCTCGTGATCCTTTGGTGAGCCAAGCACAAGAAAGCAAGAAGATGACGCGCACTCACATCATCGGTATTGACCAAACTTTGGTGGATATCGAGGCAAAAGTAACGTCAGATGTGATTGAAAAGTACGGTTTGAGTAAAGGTCACTCGCTGGTTATTGATGATGTAAAAGCAGAAGAGCTATACCAGCAATTAAAAGAAGAGAATCTGATCACTAACGAATACGCTGGTGGTACGATTGGCAATACACTTCATAACTACTCGGTTCTTGCAGACGATCGTTCTACGCTGCTTGGTGTGATGAGCCAGGATATCAAAATCGGCAGCTACGGCTATCGTTACCTTTGTAATACATCGAGCCGCATGGACCTGAATTACCTGCAAGGTGTTGATGGTGCTATCGGTCGTTGTTTTGCTTTGATCACTGAAGACGGTGAACGTACTTTTGCGATCAGCGAAGGTCAAATGAACCAGCTTCATCCAGACAGCATTCCTGAGAAAATTTTCAAAAATGCTTCTGCACTAGTACTGACATCTTACTTAGTTCGTTGTAAAGAAGGCGATCCAATGCCTGAAGCAACAATGAAAGCCATTGAGTTTGCGAAGAAGAACGATGTTCCTGTTGTATTAACGCTAGGTACTAAGTTTGTTATTCAAGACGATCCTAAATACTGGCAAGACTTTATTCGTGAACACGTTTCTGTTGTCGCAATGAACGAAGACGAAGCAGAAGCGCTAACAGGCGAAACTGATCCGCTAGCCGCTTCTGATAAGACGCTAGAGTGGGCTGATATGGTGTTATGTACCGCAGGTCCTGTTGGTCTGTTTATGGCGGGTTACACTGAAGACAGTGCGAAGCGTGAAACCACGTTGCCATTACTTCCTGGCTCGATTGCTGAATTTAATCGTTACGAGTTCAGCCGTCCGGCTAAAAAAGATGCTTGTCAGAATCCAATTCGAGTTTATTCACATATTTCTCCTTACATGGGTGGTCCAGAGAAAATTAAGAACACAAACGGTGCGGGTGATGCTGCGTTGTCTGCTGTTCTTCATGACATGGCGGCGAATAAATACCATAAAGAAAATGTGCCTAACTCTAGCAAGCACAGCAATGAGTATTTAACTTACTCATCTTTTTCTCAGGTTTGTAAATATGCGAACCGTGCGAGCTACGAAGTTCTCGTGCAACATTCTCCTCGTCTGTCTCGTGGCTTACCAGAGCGAGAAGACAGTTTGGAAGAAGCATACTGGGAACGTTAATTCATATCGAATTAACCACTTTATAACTAATGTTAAAATGGCGTGTTTGAAAAAATACGCCATTTTTTATTTGCGCAAGACAAATAAAAAAGGCTCCCAACGGGAGCCTTTTTAAACAAGAACGATTAGATTAGGAAATCGTCTAGTGATTTACCTGCGTCAAGTTGCTCTTGAATTGCAGAAGGTGTACGACCTTGGCCTGTCCAAGTTTTTTCTTGGCCATTTGTGTCGATGTACTTGTACTTAGCTGGGCGAGGAGCGCGCTTAGATTTTGCTTTAGTCTTAGTTTCGCCAGATAGTGCGCTAATTAGTGCTTCAACGTCGATACCGTCTTGAGCAATTTTTTCTGCAATCTCTGCTAGCTTAGCTTCTTGTTGTGCTAGTGCTTCACGCTCTGCTTCTTCAGCTTCACGACGCTCTTCAACAACAGTAGTTAGTTTATCTAGAGCTTCTTCCAATTGTTCTAGAGTCAGCTCACGAGAAAATGCACGAAGGCTACGGATATTTAGAAGTGTTTTAGTCAGCTCTGACATAACGATTCCTATTAATAGGTTAACGTGTTTGGCATTTTTAATCGTTACGATTAAATAATACCAATCTACAAATAAAGATAAGTCCTTATATTTAACTTTATCTTTTCCTTATGTGCAAATGCTAAATCATGATTTTGTTTAAATTGAGCTATTTTTTGACTGAAAACTAATATTAATTAACTCGAAATAAATCTTAATAGATAGTGAATTCAAGTTTTACGTGATTATTCTAATCAAGCGAGTTATTGAATGGTGTTTTTTATAAAAGGCACGCTTTGTATTTGCGCAACAGAAAACGAAAGCTGTAATGTGTACGGTATTTGTTATTCATATTTCTTTAAATTATCGATATTAGATAATCCATGATATTTTTATGGTAGTAATAAAGTTTCATAAACAACCAAATTAACGTGATTTCAGTTGCACAATACTCAATTTGTTTGTTCGACGTTTATAAATTGGGTTGGCGATTATTTATTAGTTTAATTTAGTTTGATGTGTTGCATTGGTTCTCATCATAAGTACAATGGCTGCTACCTGATGCAATATTGCAGATAATTTGTTGTTAATTTGTACAATTAACGGTTAATTGTTTGTTGTTGCCGTAGAGGCGCAGTCTCGAAGAGTAGCTATTATTGGGGTGATGCCAATGAATAATAGTGGAAGGCGAAGATTGCCGAAGTAAGTCGTATATCAAAACGCCTTGCTGGGGTTGTATCTGAAAGGAACAACACTGCCATAGTATATTTACATTAAACTATGGAGCGCTACTGTAGGGTTGGGTGGAGTGTTCGCTTCCCTGTCGCTAAGTTCAACATGAGCACGTTTCTTATAAAGAAGGCGTGACTTGTCTGCAGTAGATCTCTAGCCAAACTTTGGTTTTTGAAGATCATGAATTTAATAGATTTTTCTCATTCTCCTGTTTCATTATTGCCTCCTATTGTTGCTCTGACATTGGCGATTCTGACTCGACGTGTATTAGTTTCTCTTGGTGTAGGTATCGCGCTTGGTGCGGTTCTACTTAACAGCTGGTCAATTGGTGGTACTGCAAGCTATGTAGGTACTCAAGTGTCTTCTGTCTTCATTGAAGATGGTGGAATTAACACTTGGAACATGAGCATTGTTGGTTTCCTAATTCTATTAGGCATGACAACGGCTCTATTGACACTTTCTGGCGGTACTCGCGCATTCGCTGAATGGGCACAGTCTCGTGTGAAAAGTAAACGCGGCTCTAAACTTCTTGCAGCCTTTTTAGGCGTATTCATTTTTGTCGACGATTACTTTAACAGTCTTGCTGTAGGTGCGATTTCGCGCCCAGTAACGGATCGCTTCTATGTATCTCGTGCGAAACTGGCTTACATCCTAGATTCAACCGCTGCACCTATGTGTGTCATCATGCCAGCTTCTAGTTGGGGTGCTTACATCATTACTATCATCGGCGGTATTTTAGTATCACACGGTATTACTGAGTATTCAGCGCTTGGGGCGTATGTGCGTCTTATCCCAATGAACTTCTATGCTGTATTTGCGCTGTTAATGGTGTTTGCAGTAGCGTGGTTTGGTCTAGATATCGGCAAGATGCGCGAGCATGAAATTGCAGCGTCTCAAGGTCGTGGTTTTGACAAAGACAAAGAGAACGACACTCAAGAAGCGCATGAGCTTAACGAAGAGTTGGACATTCGTGAGAGCGAAAAAGGTAAAGTCTCTGACTTAATCCTACCGATTGTTACGCTTATCATTGCGACAATTGCTTCGATGATGTACACCGGCGGTCAAGCGTTGGCTGCTGACGGTAAAGAGTTTGCATTGTTAGGTGCATTCGAGAATACCGATGTGGGTACGTCTCTTATTTATGGTAGCTTGCTTGGTTTGGCCGTTGCTCTGTTTACTGTTCTAAAACAAGGTCTACCACTGACTGAGATTACTCGCACACTGTGGATTGGTGCTAAATCGATGTTTGGTGCGATTCTTATCCTTGTGTTTGCGTGGACAATCGGTTCTGTTATCGGTGACATGAAGACGGGTTCGTACCTATCGACTATGGCTCAAGGTAACATTAATCCGCATTGGTTACCTGTAATCCTGTTCTTGTTGTCGGGTCTAATGGCGTTCTCAACCGGTACTTCATGGGGTACATTCGGTATCATGTTACCAATCGCTGGTGATATGGCGGGTGCAACTGACATCGCACTAATGCTTCCTATGCTAAGTGCAGTTTTGGCCGGTGCAGTATTCGGTGACCACTGTTCACCAATCTCGGACACGACTATTTTGTCTTCGACAGGCGCTCGTTGTAATCACATTGACCACGTATCGACTCAGTTGCCTTATGCGCTGTCTGTTGCGTTGGTTTCATGTGTCGGCTTTATTGCACTTGGTATGACAACGTCAATCGCGTTCTCTTTCATTGCAGCATCGATTACATTTGTTATCGTCTGTGCTGTTCTATCATGGTTGTCGAAATCGAAAATAGCATCATGTCAGAGTGCTTAATGGCAATATGATTTGTTGAAAAGAGGAAGCTCCGCTAGTAACTAGCGGAGCTTTTTTTTAACGCGATTTAGGTGAGGGGGGCAATCGCGTTTTTGGGGATAACCTTTAAGATTCTGGCTGTGTGAAGTCAGGTGTTGGACAGTCTTCATACGACGATGGCAGAATTGGAACATCATCGTTGTTATTCAAACCATCCAAAACCGTCTTGATCTGATCAATTTGATTGATGTCTGAACCTTCCCAAGCACTGACCGCGTTACTAATGATATCTCCAATAGACATCCACTGATCGCCAAACCAAATAACGGTAGTTTGGGTTAAACCTTCAGAGGTTGGACGATGTCGAGTGTTAAAGATAAATGCGAGTAGTTGCTGAGCTAGCTGCTCTTTATGCTCGTTAAGGTCCGCGTTGCCATTGCTATCGACCAAGAATTGTGACACTTCGGATTGCCAAGTCCCGGCCATCCAAATAGCAGAATCGCCGCTAAATGCTGCTTCAACTGGCTCTCCACCAGTAAATTTACCGTCAAATGGCTCGTCACCAGCTCCAAAGTAGTTACTTGGAGAGGCGTAAGGGGCTAATCCATTCACATATACTCTGTCGGCTTCAGTTAGTTCACTTAAGCCATTTTTGTTGTGCCAGTAACCTTTGGTGTCAAAGTCTGCAGTGATTTCACAAATGTTATTGAAGTGCACTTCATTACCATTAAGTGCGTCACTGCGGTTGTAAACTTCACCGATAATGAGAGGGACGCCATTTTCCATTTTCATGACAGATTTTACGTCGAACGAAATGGTGTGATCACTGGTATTGTTCCATGCAGCAGAAAGGCTTTCGCTCACTTCATAAGGAGCGGGATCTTCACCGCGAACATTTGGAACGAGAACGAAGAATGTGGCACAGCCATCCTCTCCTGTCATTCGCTGTACGTAACCATTGGCATCGACTTCCGCTAAATTTTCGCCTTCTGGAAGAACACCGGCATCAAGAAGAAGTTGTTCTATCACTAAGAATTCACCATTTTCTGGATACTCAGGGTTGAATGGTTTAGGAACGGGTACACTGTCAGGTATGTAAAGGTTGACCGGCCAATTCGGAATCAAGCCTTCGCCTTCATCATGAATACCGTTACCGTTCATATCGAACGATTTACACACTTTAAGATTTGCAATACCGATAGAACCAAAACGGATGGTTAACACGGGATCATCACTAAAGGTTGGTTGAGCCCAAGCACTAGGCATGAAACCAACGTCATTCTCCTCATTGCCGCTGGCTTCATCTGTGTCCTCACCAGCAGAACGTTTGATGGTTTCGTCGACGTTGGTTTGACATGCTAGAGCGTTTGCAAAGCCTATATGCAGATCGCCATCTTCGAACGTCGGTGCAAAGTCTCTTAAATCTGCGAAGGTTGTGAAGTGAGTGAATGGGGTGTTCATTGCGGTAAAGCCAACTTTTTTCGCCCACCACATGAATTGGTCTAAGCTCCATTGATGGTCTTCAACCCCAAAAACACTAAACGTAATTGGCTCGTCAGGAGAATCATTGGAAAGTTTAGTATTACGCATACCACCCATTTCCATCGCTAAGTCACGAATACCGAACTCCCAATTAGGAATAACTTCATCGATGATAGGATCATATTGGCAGTTCAGGTTTCTGTCGTGGAACGCACGAAAAGCAATATCAAAGTTTGGCGGTTCTGGCTCCGCAGTCTTCGCTTTGAAGTTATCTGTTTTCGAGAATCGAGGGATAAACCCAAAGAACCCTGCACAGTTTTCACCAGTTTCTTCGCCATACAGGTCAGTACCTTCACAAGCGGCTTCTACGCTCGCTGCTGTGGATACCCAAGCTTTGTAAACCCCACCGGAGTTAGGTGTGTTGGCAAATGGAAATAGCTGTATGGTTTCTCCATCAGGCAGAGAAGTAGGGTCGACATCTAAATACTCACTTCCCAATAGATGTCGACATTCTATGTCTATCGATTGGGTGACCATTTTGCCGCGCACTTTAACTTCTTGAGTGATGGTGACGACGTCATTCATATATGTCACACCACCTTCACCGTCGAAATAGAAAAGACGACAGGCTAATGGTTCTGCGTAAAACTCTTCGGCGTTTCTAGCGTTCTTGCCTTTGATTTTTACATCTTGATAGCAGGTACCACCGTTGGTGTCTGCGCTATCTAAAGTGCTTGATAACAAACATTTACCTGATGGATCGGTAACTTGAAAATAATACAAACCAGCAGGCAGTGCTGCGGCTGTTCTTGGGGCGTTAGGCCCAGGGCCTCCATCTAAAAATACTTCTTGTTTAGACTCGTAGCGGACATTTTCATTGACGATATCACCAGCAGGTGTCGTCGTGAATATTGCGCCATCTAATCTAGCGAAAGCTGGTACAGCAAACATGATAGCTAACGAAGATATCGCAAGAGTTGTTGTCCTTAATTTGGATAAAAACCTGTTGATATTCATTTTTTGCTCCTGTGTCATCATGAGTGACGACACAGGATACAAAGGCAAAGAGTATGCCTGTTTTAACTTATTGATTTATAAGAGTCTTACATGACGTGTTTTATATGAAAAAGCTAAGTAAATGATATGCCGTGATTTCGTTGTTACACTGTGTTGCGTTACACATGTACACATTGTCAGATGTTGATATTGTACTTCTTAATAAGCCGATAAAGTGTTGTTCTAGAAATACCTAGATGGCGTGCGGCTGCACTCATATTGTGTTTATTTTCTTCGATGGCCTGTAACAAATAGTCAAGGTCAATTTGATCAACAGAAGGGAGTAATTGCCTTTCACTGTTCTCAAGCCCTAAATCAGCAACGAGTAGGGTATTGTCTTCACACATGACAATTGCCCGCTGAATCACATTACGCAGCTCACGCACATTTCCAGGCCAACGATGTTTAAGCAGTTTTGCTTTCACTTCTTCGGACATGTTGTGTACTTGACCATGAGATAAATCTGTTAAAAAGTGCTCAGATAGCATCAAAATGTCTTTGCCTCTTTTTCGAAGTGGAGGAATGGTCAGCGGTAATATATTGAGTCGATAAAATAGATCCTCCCTAAATTCTCCTTGTACGACTTCGCTTTTTAAATCCACGTGGCTGGCGGCAATCACACGACAATCAACATCGATAAATTTATCCGCACCTACTTTGTGTATTTGTTTGCTTTCTAAAAAGTGAAGGAGATGTATTTGAAGATCCGAAGGCATATCTCCAATCTCATCGAGAAATAAAGTGCCTTTGTGTGCTTTTTGAATAAAACCAATCCGGTCAGAAATGGCACCTGTAAATGCACCTTTTTCGTGGCCAAAAAGTTCGGAAGCAATCAAGCCACTTGGAATCGCACCGCAGTTAACCTCTACAAAGGGTGATGAGCGTCGACTAGATAACTGATGGATGAGTCGAGCACACAAACCTTTACCCACACCAGTTTCACCTTGTATGAGTACTTCAGCGTCACATTGCGCGTACTTTTTAATGGCATTTCGAAGCTCGTGGATACAAGCGCTATTCCCAATCAGAGGATATAGCTCCGCCTCGCTGAATTGCACCGTTTGTTTGGTACTACCTTTTCGCAGTTTCATCATTAATCACTATTTTTGCCCCACTGAAATAATAGTTTTGAATTAGCCGTCTCAATCGTGAGTGAATGTCTCTTTATTGAGAAGTTTGTTAATTACTGTGGATGGTAAAGTCTAAATGTTTGTTTCGGGGAAAATTTATACTAGGGACTTTTTTTGCTAGGAAAATCGTTGTATAGCAACTTCATTTCTTGCACTCTATCGCAATGAAACTAAAAATAAATACTTAAAAAACATAGACTTGAAAAAATAGTTAAGAAAAGTTCAATTTCGGTATTGAAAAATTAAGAATCCTTGGTTAGTGTGGTTACTAACGAAGCAACTAACTAAAGTCTTAAATAAGTATGCGTAATTTTGTAATGAACATTCATCACCATCATCACCCAGCCTAGTCTTTCGGGAGATGTACGCATACCCGGGAGGCAGGAAACTCCCGGAGGTGAAAATCAAAGTAAGAACAGATTTTAAACCCTCGGGAGACGCCAATCTCTCGAGGGTTTTTTAGTTTTACTGGTTTGAAAATTACTTAGATATCAAAATCTTGCACAGGGATAAAGCAATGCAAACACAACGCTTAAGAATCGCAATTCAGAAAAAAGGTCGTCTTAGCAAAGAGAGCCAAGCTCTACTCAAGCAATGCGGCGTGAAATTTAACGTAATGGGTGAGCGTCTTGTTGTTCACTCAGAGAACATGCCAATTGACTTGCTTTTGGTTCGTGACGACGACATCCCTGGCTTGATCATGGATGGCGTGGTTGACCTTGGTTTCATCGGAGAAAACGAACTAGAAGAAGTTCGTCTTGATCGCAAAGCTTTGGGTGAGCCATGTGAGTTTGTTCAACTTCGTCGACTGGATTTTGGTGGCTGCCGTTTGTCCATCGCCATCGATAAAGATGAAGAATACAACGGTCCACAAGATCTCGCAGGCAAACGCATCGCAACGACTTACCCTCAACTTCTTAAAGCGTACATGGATGAAGCCGGCGTGCCATTCTCAACTTGTATGCTCACTGGTTCTGTGGAAGTTGCGCCACGAGCGGGCTTAGCGGATGCGATTGCAGATTTGGTTTCTACAGGTGCAACATTAGAAGCAAACGGCCTGAAAGAAGCCGAAGTCATCTTCAGATCCAAAGCGACGCTTATCCAACGCATTGGTGAGTTCGACGCAGACAAAGCAGAGTTGATCAATAAATTGCTAACTCGCATGCAAGGCGTTCAACAGGCAAAAGAATCAAAATACATCATGCTGCACGCACCAGCTGGAAAGTTGGAGCAAATTAAAGCTTTACTGCCGGGTGCAGAAGATCCAACCGTTTTACCACTATCAGCAGACAAACAGAAAGTTGCCGTTCATTTGGTGAGTACAGAGAACTTGTTCTGGGAAACCATGGAACAGCTAAAAGAACTGGGTGCGAGCTCAATTCTAGTGCTACCAATTGAAAAAATGATGGAGTAACGGCAATGAGAACTGTTGTATGGCAATCACTGAGTGAAGAGCAACAAGATGCAATCTTAGAGCGTCCTGCCATTGCGGAAGGCGCGAATATTACCGCTGCAGTTGCGGATGTGATCGCAAAGGTGCGTACTCAAGGTGACGCAGCGCTATTCGAACTTACAGAAAAGTTTGACCGTGTAAAACCGGAATCAATCCGAGTTCCATCCAAAGAAATTAATGCGGCTTCAGAGCGCCTTTCTGCGGAAATGAAACAAGCACTAGAGCAGGCTTACAGCAACATTGCTAAATTTCATAAAGCACAAAAGCCACAACCAATTAAAGTGGAAACACAACCTGGAGTGATGTGTGAGCAAGTGACACGTCCCATTCAAAAAGTAGGGTTGTATATTCCTGGTGGTAGCGCGCCATTGCCATCGACAGTATTGATGCTGGGCGTGCCTGCAAAAATCGCTGGTTGTCGTAAAGTGGTGCTTTGTTCTCCTCCACCGATTGCAGATGAAATTTTGTACGTTGCCAAGTTGTGCGGCATTGATGAAGTTTACAATGTCGGTGGTGGACAGGCGGTCGCTGCAATGGCGTACGGTACGAAAAGCGTCTCTAAAGTCGATAAAATTTTTGGCCCGGGTAACGCCTATGTGACGGAAGCAAAACGTCAAGTAAGCAATGACTTCCGTGGTGCTGCGATTGACATGCCGGCTGGCCCTTCTGAAGTTCTTGTGATTGCAGACGAAACCGCAGATCCAGACTTCATCGCAGCAGACCTGTTAAGCCAAGCTGAGCACGGCCCTGATTCACAGGTGGTTCTTGTGACACCATCACCAATTGTCGCGGATCAAGTAACGGATGCCGTTCAGCTTCAACTAAAAGCCTTGTCTCGTGCAGACATCGCGCAGAAGGCGTTGGCTTCGAGTCTGATTATTATTTCTGAGTCAATCACACAAGCGGTTTCTATCTCTAACTACTACGGCCCTGAACACTTAATTGTGCAAACGAAGAACCCTCGTGAGCTACTTCCACTACTAGATAATGCGGGCTCTATCTTTCTTGGCGATTGGTCTCCTGAATCTGCAGGTGATTATGCGTCGGGAACTAACCACGTGCTTCCAACTTACGGGTATACTCGTACTTACTCAAGCCTTGGCCTTGCCGATTTTTCTAAACGAATGACAGTGCAAGAGTTATCGGCTGAAGGTTTACAGAATCTCGCTCCGACTGTGGTTACGATGGCGGAGGCGGAAGGTCTCGACGCTCACAAACGTGCAGTCACCATCCGAGTAGAAAAGCTGACCAAAAATAGATAATAAGAGAGTAAAGAGATGGAAAAGCTAGCACGCAAACAAGTCCAAGAATTAACCCCGTATTTATCTGCTCGCCGAATTGGCGGCACGGGTGACGTTTGGCTCAACGCCAATGAATCTCCATTTAATAATGAGTACAAAACGGATTTTGCTCGCCTAAACCGCTACAGCGAATGCCAGCCAAAAGCGCTTATTTCTGCTTACGCTGCCTACGCGGGCGTAAAGCCAGAACAGACGCTTACTTCTCGTGGCGCTGACGAAGGTATTGAGCTGTTAGTTCGCGCTTTCTGTGAGCCAGGACAAGACGCGATTTTGTACTGTCCACCGACTTACGGTATGTACGCAATCAGTGCTGAAACCATTGGTGTTGAACGTAAGACTGTACCGCTAACATCGGATTGGCAGCTTGACCTTGCTGGCATCGAATCCAATCTCGATAACGTCAAGCTGGTTTTTGTTTGTTCGCCAAACAACCCAACCGG
Source organism: Vibrio sp. RC2502 (assembly GCF_054850435.1). Taxonomy (NCBI): domain Bacteria; kingdom Pseudomonadati; phylum Pseudomonadota; class Gammaproteobacteria; order Vibrionales; family Vibrionaceae; genus Vibrio; species Vibrio sp. RC2502. The sequence goes on along the minus strand of NZ_CM141453.1, from coordinate 2,121,257 downwards.
TAACCTCGTTAAGCGTGAAGATATTGTCTCTCTGCTTGAGATGACAAAAGACCGAGCAATCGTGGTCATGGACGAAGCGTATATCGATTTTTGCCCTGAGGCGTCAACGGTGGATTTGTTAGCTCAATATCCAAATCTCGCGATTCTACGTACGTTATCAAAAGCGTTCGCGCTTGCAGGCTTACGTTGTGGTTTCACGCTTGCAAACGAGGAGCTAATCAACGTCCTACTTAAAGTCATCGCGCCGTACCCAGTACCAGTGCCTGTTGCTGAAATTGCGGTTCAAGCCTTGTCAGAAGCAGGTTTGGCTCGAGCGAAATTCCAAGTCCTCGACCTTAATGCAAACCGCGCTTATCTGCAGGTTGGTTTGTCGATGATTCCAGGATTGCAAGTTTTCGAAGGGTGGGGCAATTATCTATTGGTTAAATTCCCAGATGGTGATGCGCTGTTTAAAGCGGCGTGGGTTACCGGAATCATTCTACGTAACTCACCAATTGAAAACTGCGTGCGTATCAGCGTTGGTAACCGCGACGAGTGTGAAAAGACACTGGGTTTCATTAGAAACTACTATTCATAAATAGAATTCTCAACGTTCTCGGTTTATGCCGAGAACGAAACAAGATTAGTAATAAGGAAGTTCGAGTGAGCAAGCAACAAAAAATCCTATTTATCGACCGAGATGGCACGCTGATTGTTGAGCCACCGATTGATTTCCAAGTTGACCGCTTGGATAAGTTGAAACTAGAACCGTTTGTTATCCCAAGCCTGTTGTCGTTGCAGGATGCGGGATACCGTCTAGTGATGGTGACAAACCAAGATGGTCTGGGCACAGACAGCTACCCTCAAGAAGACTTCGATGCGCCACACAACATGATGATGGAGATCTTCGAGTCTCAAGGTGTGAAGTTCGATGATGTGCTGATTTGTCCGCATTTTGAAGAAGACAATTGCTCTTGCCGTAAGCCTAAATTAGGCATGGTGAAAGAGTATCTTCAAGGCGGTAAAGTGGATTTCCAAAATTCTGTCGTGATTGGTGACCGTCAAACGGATCTGCAATTGGCGGAAAACATGGCAATTCGCGGTATTCAATACAATCCAGAAACCATGGGCTGGAAGCAGATATTGAAAGATCTGACGGTGAAAGCACGGGTTGCCGAAGTGATTCGTACTACTAAAGAAACCGACATTAAAGTTGCCGTTAATCTGGATGAGCAAGGTGGCAATGATATCTCAACAGGTCTTGGTTTCTTTGACCACATGCTGGATCAAATTGCCACTCACGGTGGCTTCCAAATGGTGTGCAAAGTCGACGGTGATTTACATATTGATGATCACCACACGATTGAAGATACCGCTTTAGCCCTTGGTCAGGCATTAAAAGAGGCGTTGGGCGATAAGCGCGGCATTGGTCGCTTTGGTTTCAGCCTGCCGATGGATGAGTGCTTGGCGCAATGTGCGTTGGATTTGTCTGGTCGTCCTTACCTGAAATTTGACGCGAAATTTAGCCGTGATCAAGTTGGAGACTTGTCGACAGAGATGGTGGTTCACTTCTTCCGTTCTTTAACTGACACACTAGCGTGTACGCTGCACCTTTCTTCTGCTGGCGATAATGATCACCACATCATTGAGAGCCTATTCAAAGCGTTTGGTCGAACGTTACGCCAAGCAATCAAGGTGGAAGGTACGGAGCTGCCAAGCAGCAAAGGCGTCCTTTAAGGCTCATGTGAGCAAGGAGAAAAGCAGTGACAGAACAAAAAGTTGTCATTATCGATACGGGCTGTGCCAACGTTTCTTCGGTGAAGTTTGCCATTGAACGCTTAGGCTATGACGTAACGATTTCAAAAGATCCTCAAGTGGTGTTGTCAGCAGACAAGTTGTTCCTACCTGGTGTGGGTACAGCCAGCGAAGCGATGAAAAACCTTGAAGAGCGTGATCTTATCAATCTCGTTAAGCAAGTTGAAAAGCCATTGCTTGGTATCTGTTTAGGTATGCAGTTATTGGGTAAGTTTTCCCAAGAGAAAGGGCAGAAAGCAGATGAGTTAGTTGAGTGTCTTGGGCTTTGTGATGGCGAAGTGAAGCTGCTACAAACTGGCGATTTGCCATTGCCACACATGGGGTGGAATACCGTTTCCGCAAAAGCAGGCAATCCGTTGTTCAAAGACATTGAAGAGGGTGAGTACTTCTATTTTGTGCACAGCTTTGCGATGCCTGTTGGAGACTACACCATTGCCGAATGTGATTACGGAAATCCATTCACTGCTGCGGTTCAAAGTGGTAATTATTATGGTGTGCAATTCCACCCAGAGCGTTCTTCAAAAGCGGGCGCGAAGCTTATTCAAAACTTCTTAGAATTATAAAAGGGATTTAGTGTGATTATTCCAGCTCTTGATTTAATTGAAGGACAGGTGGTTCGCCTATATCAAGGTGATTACGGCCAAGTAACCGAGTACAAAGTCGACCCAGCAGAGCAGTTCAACTTGTATCACCAAGCAGGGGCTAACTGGCTGCACTTGGTGGATCTGACGGGCGCGAAAGATACATCTGCGCGCCAACTTGATTTGATTGCAAAGCTATTAGCAAGCACGCCTGCGAACATCCAAATCGGTGGCGGTGTGCGTACCGAACAAGACGTTGTGGACTTATTAGAAGCGGGTGCACAGCGCGTTGTGGTTGGTTCAACCGCAGTAAAACAGCCTGAGTTAGTAAAAGGTTGGATGGAAAAATACGGCGCAGAGAAAATCGTTCTCGCGTTGGACATCAACATCGACCAAGACGGCACACGTAAAGTGGCGATCTCTGGTTGGCAAGAAGATTCAGGCGTGACTATTGAAGCTCTGATCAACGATTACCTAACGGTAGGTCTACAGCACGTGCTGTGTACTGACATTTCTCGTGACGGTACGCTAGAAGGCTCAAACGTAGAGCTTTACGTCGACCTATGTAAACAGTACCCACAAGTGCAGTTCCAATCTTCAGGCGGCATCGGTTCGCTAGCAGATATCGAAGCGCTAAAAGGCAGCGGTGTGGCAGGAGTGATTGTTGGTCGCGCGTTGTTAGATGGTAAGTTCACAGCAGAGGAGGCATTTGCATGCTGGCAAAGCGAATAATTCCATGTCTTGATGTTCGTGATGGACAAGTGGTGAAGGGCGTTCAGTTTCGCAACCACGAGATCATCGGTGACATTGTTCCTCTCGCTAAACGCTACGCTGAAGAAGGCGCTGATGAGCTGGTATTTTACGACATCACTGCATCAAGCGATGGTCGTGTAGTTGATAAAAGTTGGGTAGCTCGTGTCGCGGAAGTGATCGACATTCCTTTCTGTGTGGCTGGTGGTATTAAATCCGCAGAGGATGCTGCACGTATTCTGGAGTTTGGTGCAGACAAAGTCTCTATCAACTCGCCTGCGTTGGCTAACCCGCAGCTTATTACTGATTTAGCAGATAAATTTGGCGTTCAGTGTATCGTAGTTGGTATCGATTCCTACTACGACAAAGATACTGGTAAATATCAGGTTTACCAGTTTACTGGCGACGAAGAACGTACAAAGGCGACGAAGTGGGAAACGCGCGATTGGGTACAAGAAGTGCAAAAGCGCGGCGCTGGTGAAATCGTGCTCAACATGATGAACCAAGACGGCGTGCGTAACGGTTACGATATTGAACAGCTCAATATGGTACGCGAAGTGTGTAAAGTTCCTCTCATCGCTTCCGGTGGTGCAGGTGCCATGGAGCACTTTGCAGAAGCATACCAAAAAGCAAACGTGGATGGTGCGCTGGCCGCTTCGGTATTCCACAAGCAAGTCATCAATATTGGTGAACTAAAGCAGTATTTGAAACAACAAGGCATTGAGGTACGACTATGAGTTTTAAAGCCGCCGAAGTCAGTTCGCTGTCGGAGCGAATCAATTGGGAAAAGGTGGATGGCTTGGTACCTGCCATCGTGCAAGACTTCCAATCGAGCCAAGTGCTTATGATGGGTTACATGAACCAAGACGCGCTAGCAAAAACGGGTGAAACGGGTCAGGTGACATTTTTCTCTCGCACTAAAGAGCGTTTATGGACTAAAGGTGAAACGTCTGGCAATGTTCTTCAACTCGTGAATATCTCTCTAGATTGTGACAATGATACTTTGCTGGTTCGAGTGAATCCGATTGGGCCAACTTGCCACACAGGCACAACAACGTGTTGGGACGGCGATGCACAAGAGGAATCACAAATGGTGTGGCTTCATCAACTTGAGCAGCTACTGGCTGCCCGCAAGAGTGCCGATCCAGACTCCTCTTATACCGCCAGTCTTTATGCCCGTGGTACCAAGCGTATTTCGCAGAAAGTGGGCGAAGAAGGCGTTGAAGTCGCGCTTGCGGCGACGTCGGGCGATAAGGCGGAGTTAGTGTGTGAATCTGCAGATTTGATCTATCACTTGTTGGTGCTTTTACAAGACCAAGGTTTATCAATGAACGATGTGGTGAATAAGCTTAAAGAGCGTCACAAGTAGTTCAAATCAAAGAAATAAAACAAAGGCTTCCATTTGGAAGCCTTTGTTTTTTCTTGATAGTGCGATTTTATCCGCAGCACTTTTTAAATTTCTTACCGCTGCCACAAATACATGGATCGTTACGGCCTACTTTTAAGCTGCTGATGGATTGATTAAGTCGCGGATCTTGCTCGGATTCTTCTTCAGGGAAAGTGCCATCAATGTAATACCACAGCCCATCTTCTTTCACGAAGCGTGAACGCTCGCTCAGGCAGTAGCGTTGGCCGTCTTCATTGAAATAGGCGTTGAACTCAACAAAGCCTTCATTTTCATGGCTGCCAGCTTCTGCTTTGACGACTTCCAGTTTGCACCAATCGCTGTCGATCGATTGTGCGATACCTTCACGTTGTTCTTCTGCGTTACAACTTGGGTGATATGTTTTCACAACGTAGTCAACGAGGCCTAGCACATGAGCGCTATAGCGAGAGCGCATTAACTGTTCTGGTGTTTTGACGTCAGCGTGATTGTTGTGCGCAATTTCGCAACACTGCTGGTAGGTACGGTTAGCGCCGCAAGGACAAGAAGAAGCCATAAGATGAAATCTCGTTAGGTAAAGCGATGAAACAAATAATCCCAATAGAGTGGGAGAGAAGCATTATAGCGAGTTAAGGTGTTTGAGAAAGCAGTTCTTGAGCCCACTCTGTCGATTCATTGAACGCATCAGCTAGCTGAGTTTCCGTTAACTTCAATACGGAGCAGTATCTTTCAGCCAGTTCCCAATCTGCTTGTTCGTAAGCAATACACATAGAAAGGAGATACCCAAGCACACCTTTTCGGCTTGTCAGGGCGAGCTTAATATCTTCATCGACGGGAATGTCTTCAATCACATCCGACAGAGGTTGATCGAGCAGCGAGCCTAGTAATGAGAACATACCAGTCAGAAAGGCTTGTCCAGGATCGTACTTGGTTTTCATTTGGCTAAGCAAAATTTCACACATACGAGCGCGTTGAATAGCAAGCGAGTAGAGTGAATCAGGCTTGTCCTCTTGCACAGAAGCAATCGCAACCAGAGAAATAAAGCGTCGTAAACGTTCTTCGCCCAGATAAATCAGCGCCTGTCTAAACGATTTGATCTTGGTTGTGAGCGTGTAACCCGAGTTGACGTAAGTGAGCAACTTATAAGAAAGCGTCACATCAATAGAGAACAGACGCTCCACTTCATTGAAGTCGATGGGTTTGTCAGCAATCTCTTTACACAACTGGATGACGGTTAAAAACGCCGGGTTGAGGCGCTTCTTTTGGATCATTTCTGGTTTACTAAAGAAGTAACCTTGAAAGTAGTTAAAACCAGCGTCAAGCGCTTGTTCAAACTCTTCATAGGTTTCGACTTTTTCAGCCAAAAAATCGATATTAAACTGGCTCAATGCTTGGATGAAAATTGCCGCTTTTTCAATTGGTACTAAACGAATATCAAATTTGATCATCGATACGTACGGAAGAAAGCGTTTCCAAGCCTTAGTTGGTACAAAGTCGTCGAGTGCAATTCGGTAGCCGCATTCGTGCAGATGTTTTATTGCATCGAGAAGCTCTTGCGTAGGCTCACAATCTTCGAGTACTTCAATAACCAGAGAATCTTTCGGAAACAGTGTCGGAACAAGGTTGACCAAGCTTTGGTGGGGAAAGTTAACAAAACCGAGTTTGTTACCTAACGTGTTGTAATGCGTCGACAAAAAATGATCAGATAGCAGTCGACTAGTAGCAAGCTCAGGTTCTACTTCAGGGAAGGTATTTTTGGGGCCGTCTCGAAAGAGAAGTTCGTAACCTATGGTTCGCTTTTCTCTGTCTAGAATCGGTTGGCGAGCTACGTAAGAATACTTCAATTAGGTACTTCGTTCTGTTTAACTTAGTAATATGATAATAGCGATTTTTTACAAAATATCTACGCTTTGAATGCGAATCTTCTACATGTTCGACATGCTTAGCGTAAATTATGTGTTGAAAGGCCGGTTTTGCAGTTCAAAACCATCAGAATTCACTTGTAAAACTGAGCCTTGCGTATACCAGTCCCCTAAGACGATGCGCGTGTTTTTAGCACCATTTGCGTCAAAAAAATGTGTATTTGGGCGATGAGTGTGCCCATGAATCATCAAGTTGACGCAATTCTGAGACATCACTTTTTCAACTTCGCTTTGATTCACGTCCATGATATCTAAAGACTTCATCTGCTTATCGTCGCGAATGTCTGATTGAACTTTAGAGACAATTTTTTTCTTTAAACACCATGGGATGCGTTTAAAGATCCATTGTAACCAAGGCTGATGCACAGTTTTACGAAATTTCTGATATTCCACGTCATCAGTACACAGGGTATCGCCGTGTAAAATCACCGCTTTTGTGCCATATAAGTCGATGGTGCAAACGTCATCAAGCAAAGTGATGCCCGTCTCTTTACAAAAGCGTTCGCCCAACAAGAAGTCACGATTGCCTTGAATAAAGAAAACCGGGACACCTTGGTCGGTGAGCGTTTTGAACTCGGTACGAATTTGGTTTGCAAACGGTGTTTTGTCATCATCACCGACCCAAAACTCGAAAAGATCGCCTAATACATAAAGAGCTTCGGCATTTTTGGCTTCCGTACGCATAAATGTAATGAAACATTCTGTGATGTCAGGACGTGACGGCGTAAGGTGCAAGTCTGATATAAATAATGTCGTCATAGAAATAAGGGGAGGCGAAGCCTCCCCAATTACTTATCTCTTGGGAATAATTCGCAAGAATTACTCTGCGATTGTAGTACCAGTGATTACCACGTCTTCTAGTGGTACGTCTTGGTGCATGCCGTGAGAACCAGTGCTAACGCCCTTGATCTTGTTTACAACGTCCATACCTTCTACAACTTCACCGAATACACAGTAACCCCAACCATCTAGGCTTTCGCTACGGAAATCTAGGAAAGTGTTGTTGTTTACGTTGATGAAGAACTGAGAGCTTGCAGAATGTGGTTCCATCGTACGAGCCATAGCAATCGTACCTACTTTGTTGCTTAGGCCGTTGTTTGCTTCGTTCTTGATAGGTGCACGTGTCGATTTTTCACGTAGACCTGATTCCATGCCGCCACCTTGGATCATGAAACCGTCAATAACACGGTGGAAAAGAGTGTTGTCGTAAAAGCCGTCGCGGCAGTACTGAAGGAAGTTTGCGCTTGTCTCTGGCGCTTTCTCTTCGTTTAGTTGAATCTTGATGTCACCAAAATTAGTGTGAAGGGTGATCATGCTACTTTCCTTTACTGTGTTGTGTTGAGCCCGAGATTCTAGCCTAAGTTATAACGCATTAAAAACTCGAGAAGAGTAAATTCTTCGTTTTGTGCTTGAAGTTTAGCCGATTATCGTTTTATCGGTTAATTGCTATTACCTAATAAGGTCGGACTTGATATACTCGACGTTCTTGTATTCATTCACAATCATAGATAGAGATCATGTTAAAGATATATAACACACTCACAAGACAGAAAGAGGAATTCAAACCAATTACAGCCGGTAAAGTTGGCATGTATGTCTGTGGGGTAACCATCTACGATCTCTGTCACATCGGCCACGGCCGCACCTTCGTTTCTTTTGACGTAGTATCACGTTATCTGCGCTACCTTGGTTACGACCTAACGTTTGTTCGCAATATCACAGATATTGATGACAAAATCATCAAACGTGCAGCAGAAAACGGCGAATCTTGTGAATCACTTACAGAACGTTTGATTGGCGACATGCACGCAGACTTTGATGCATTGAACATGAAGCGTCCTGACGTTGAGCCGCGCGCAACACAATTTATCGCAGAAATCATCGAATTGGTTGAAAAGCTTATCGAACGTGGTTTCGCATACGTTGCAGACAACGGCGACGTCATGTTTGAAGTGGGTAAGTTTGACGAGTACGGCAAGCTTTCTAAGCAAGATCTTGATCAGCTACAAGCTGGTGCGCGCGTTGATATCGAAACTGCAAAACGCAGCCCACTAGACTTCGTTCTTTGGAAAATGTCTAAACCAGGCGAGCCAACATGGGAATCTCCATGGGGCCCAGGTCGTCCAGGTTGGCACATTGAATGTTCAGCAATGAACTCTACGATCCTAGGCGATCATTTCGATATTCACGGCGGTGGCTCTGATCTACAGTTCCCACACCACGAAAACGAAATCGCACAATCTTGCTGTGCACACGACACTAAGTACGTAAATACTTGGATGCACAGTGGCATGGTGATGGTAGACCGCGAAAAGATGTCTAAATCTTTAGGCAACTTCTTCACTATTCGTGACGTTCTTGGTCACTACGATGCTGAAACCGTGCGTTACTTCCTAATGTCTGGTCACTACCGTAGCCAATTGAACTACAGTGAAGATAACCTAAACCAAGCACGCGCTTCTCTTGAGCGTCTATACACTTCTCTGCGTGGTCTGGATTTAAATGCAGCACCTGCGGGTGGTGAGGAGTATGTATCTCGCTTTACTGCAGCGATGAATGACGACTTCAACACACCAGAAGCATACTCAGTTCTGTTTGATATGGCGCGCGAAGTTAACCGCCTTAAGACAGAAAGCGTAGAGAAAGCGAGTGAACTTGGTGCGCTAATGCGCGAACTAGCAGACGTGATTGGTATTCTTTATCAAGATCCTGAAGCTTTCCTAAAAGGTAATGCTGGCAACGATGATGAAGTCGCTGAAATTGAAGCGCTAATCAAACTGCGTAACGACTCGCGTGCTTCGAAAGATTGGGCAAACGCCGACATGGCACGTGATAAGCTGACGGAAATGGGCATTGTCCTCGAGGATGGCCCAGAAGGCACAACGTGGCGTCGTAAGTAATTGAATCTTTTAAAAGGGCTGATGATTCAGCCCTTTTATTTTCCAATTTCATCAATAAAATTTTAACTTTAGGTAATGCTCTGTGGCTCAGATGTATTTCTATTACTCAGCAATGAATGCGGGTAAATCGACAACTCTTCTTCAATCTTCATTTAACTACCAAGAACGCGGTATGACGCCAGTGATTTTCACTGCGGCGTTGGACGACCGTTATGGTGTAGGCAAAGTAAGTTCTCGTATTGGTTTACAATCGGATGCGCATTTGTTCCGTCCAGATACGAACCTATATCAAGAGATTGCGGCCCTGCATGAAGTCGAAAAACGTCACTGTATTCTTATTGACGAGTGTCAGTTCCTATCGAAAGAGCAGGTTTACCAACTTACAGAGGTAGTGGATAAGCTGCATATTCCAGTACTTTGCTATGGTCTTCGTACCGATTTTCTTGGCGAACTTTTTGAAGGCAGTAAGTACCTACTCTCTTGGGCTGATAAGCTGGTTGAGTTGAAGACGATTTGCCACTGTGGCCGAAAAGCAAACATGGTTATCCGCACCGACGAACACGGAGTCGCAATCAAAGAAGGTGACCAAGTGGCAATTGGTGGCAACGACCGTTATGTCTCGGTTTGCCGTCAGCACTACAAAGAAGCCCTAGGTAAATAAACCTATCCATTCAGCTTCAAAGCAATACAGAAAAGCCACCGAATTCGGTGGCTTTTTAATTGTTCATTTCGCTCAGACGAGATCAAAACCGAATCGCTCTAACAAGACTTGATAAGATGAATCCACTTGCTTTGGAATGTCTTGCTTAGTTTGAAATCCTTTTTCGGGATAGCTTTTGACGCGGGAAAAATCTTCCATCAGCGCTTCTAACACCATCATTAGCGGCATGTCTTCGTTGATGTATTCGAAGAATGGATGAGCGGTAGAACTGACTTGCACTTGCGAGTAGGGCGATTGCCATTGCTTCTCAAACGTAGCGATGGCGCGGCGTTCCATAAATGGCTTTTGCACTAAAATAATAGATTCGCATTGGATGCCTTTCTCTTTTAATAACTGCTCGGTGAAACGGACGTTTTCTCCACTATTGGTTGAACGTGTTTCTACTAAAATGGCATCGCTTGGTACGCCAGCTAAACGCGCAATGTCTGCAAATGTTTCGGCTTCACTTTTTTCAAACAACCCATCCGTAAAACGGCCTTCACCACCGGAGAACACAATCAATGGTGCGAGTTTTTGGTGGTAAAGCGCAGCGGCGTGCTCAGCAACTCGCACGTCGTTACTGCACATAACAAACAAGCAGTCGGCAGGCTTTAAATCCTGTTTTAGCTGCATGTAATCCCAAAGCGTTTCTATATGTTGATATAACTTCATAGTGCATCCAGCGTTGAATTGAATCGGAATTGATACCCAAGTGAAACCAGTTTGTCCGCTAAAATGCGTTTATCGGCATCTTCTGTAACGGGAGGTAGCGAAATCTCTGCGCCACTTTTGGTGATTGCTGCTTGGTAAAACTCAGCTTTGCTCACCGTGTGAGGCGTTGTGACATTAATGATCTGATTACTCAGGTGATCCAATGCAAATTGTGCCACAGCGACTGCGTCACTTTGATGAAGCATGTTGGCTGGAGCTTTACGGCTGACTTGTTTTAGGCGCATGGCAAAGCGAGCGGGGTGTCTGTCTGGGCCAATCAAACCACTGCAACGTAAGATGGCGTAGTTTATGCCAGAGTCGATGACGGATTGCTCCGCTTCGAGCATGATTTTCGCATTATCAGAAAAGTGAGGGTGGGTTTGCGCGAGAGCGAGCGATGCGAATTCTTCTTTCATATCCGTTGGTAAATTAGGGTAGACCGTTGTAGAGCTGATCATGACGAGCTTTTCAATCGCATTCTGTTTTGCCGCTTTAACTAACGTTGACCATTGCTGCGCATACTCTCGACCAGACCCTCGACGAAACCCAGGTGGAAACGCACCAACAATACGCTCAATACGATTCGAATGAATTATTTCATCCAGTTTTTGCGCTGCGTTTTCATCGTTGAGATCAAGCAGGGCGGCGTTAGCAATAGTGGATGGCCGTTCATCTAACCGAGCTTGGCTACGACGCGTAACAACTACATCATGTCCCTCGACTAACAAGGCTTGCGCTAGTGGAGTACCAAGCCAACCTGCACCTACAATCAATGTGTTTGCCATTGTTTATCCTACTTAACTGTTTGCTCAAAGAGAGTAATGAGCTCTGCTTTGGCTTGTTGATGGAGGGGATCAGAATGCCATTTTTGATGCTGAATCAGGTCAACATTGACTTGCCAAGCCAGCTTTGTGAAATCATCCCCAACTTTTTTTAACGTGTTTGGTGAGTCTGCGACTAAGTGCTCCGGCAGGAAGCACCATCCAAACCCTTTGTTCGCTAATTCTAACAAAATGTAGTAGTTATCAGCGTACCAGATATCTGGGCTCAATGCTTGGTTGAGGCTACCTGGCTCTGCACTCTTTGAGCGTATCACCAGTTGGCGATATTGTTTGAGTTGATCGATATGGGTAATTCGCTGAGCCGCTAATGGGTGATCGGAAGAGACATACACATCGAATGCGATATTACCAAGATTGGTAAAATCGATATGCCTAGGCATTTGCAGATCGCTCAGAATAATTCCGGTGGTCGCACGTTCAGATTTCACCAGTTCAATAATGTCTGGGCTAGATGCCGTTAAACATTCGACTTGTAGTTGCGGAAATTGTTGCTCTAGGTTTTTAAGCACATCCGGTAATCGAGTCAGCGGAATCCCTTCATCAATCGCGAGAACAAGCTCGCTCGCCTGCGCAGAAAAGAGCTGAGTCGCTTTATTGTTTAATCGGTCGAGTTGACTGATCGCCGCTTGCGCGTAAGGCATCAGTGCATGGCCGTTCTCGGTCAGTTTGGGATAACGGCCGGAGCGATCAAACAGATCGACACCACAGTCGAGTTCCATGTTCATAATGTGTTGGCTTATCACGGATTGGGCTCGACCTAACTTTCTCGCTGCTGCGGAAAATGAGCCGGATTCGGATGTGGCAACAAACGCCTGCAATTGTTCGATAGTAAACATATCGTTTTTACCGATGGTATCTAACTTTTTATTATCTCAATCATAGATAAAATTTCAGTCATTGAGTAGAACAAATGGGTAGATAATCATGACTCGTAACGAACGAATTTTCCACGCAGTACTTTTTGAATTGATGGCGTTAGCGATCATTGTGCCTACAGCTGCGTTGATCACAGGCAAAGATTCAAGTGATTTGGCGTTAGTAGGGATCGGTTTGAGTTTGTACACCGTAGTTTGGAACTACATTTACAACTTGTACTTCGATAAGTGGTTTGGCAGCAACCGAGCAGACAGAAGTTTAGCAATGCGCCTTGGTCACACCATTGGGTTTGAAGGTGGGTTGATCTTTATTTCTATACCTGTGATCGCATGGTTCTTGGAGATTACGTTCCTTCAAGCATTGATGCTCGAAGCAGGGTTTCTAGTCTTCTTCTTGTTTTACGCCACAGGCTTTAACTGGTTGTACGATAAAGTTCAACCGTTTGGGAAAATGAGAAAGTTACTGGTGTAGCCGAGTGAGATTCCCCAAATGCGATTGGAGTAACTAGAAAAAAGCCACCGTATTTCGGTGGCTTTATTGGTCAGTGGGCGGTAGTTATTCTGCAGAAAGTACGCGTAAGATTTTGTCTGCGTGTTCTGCAACTTCAATACCTTCGTCGGTTAGATAACCACCATCAGGTTGCGTACACAATTGCTTTTGGTAAAGACGCGCAACTGCTGCTTGCATCTCTTCTGAGGCATCTGAATGGACTTTAATGCCTGTCGCTGCACTGCTTAAATCGAATTGAAGAAGAAGGTTCAGTTCGGCGATGTGTTCAGCTGAATATTTCATAGATAATTCCTTTGCGCTTTTTTATCCAAGCTAGTCTTAAAACCAGTGTTGAGCAACACAAAACAACAAGAAGTGTTAACTGCATTGCTATCAGACTGATATAACGTGGAATTTTTGTTCGAACGCTGAGTATCTTGTTTAATATCAATGATAGTTAAGACAACAAACTATAGTTGAGTTTTATCGATTTCCGTCTCACCAACAACATTTTTAGTAAACATGAAAAATAGCCCTTGAAAAAGTCAGGAAATGGAGCGATTATCCGCGCCTCTTTAATTGTTTCTAAATGTTACACTTCCATGAACTTCAATCAGTTTGACTCTTTATTGCCACCTCAGGCTGCTGAACGTGCCGCCGAAGTAGGTGTAGGCAAAGCAACGAAAGCTCCAATCAAATCTTTTCTGCTCGCCATTTCTGCGGGGCTTCATATTGGTATTGCTTTCATTTTCTATACCACAGTAACGACAGGCGCGGGCGATCTGCCTTGGGGCATCACACGACTCATTGGCGGTCTAGCATTTAGCCTTGGTTTGATTTTGGTGGTGGTTACTGGCGGCGAGCTTTTTACCAGTTCGGTTCTGACTCTGGTTGCGCGTGCGAGTGGCAAAATTTCATGGAAAACGCTGGTTAAAAACTGGTTTGTGGTTTATTTCGGCAATATGGTTGGCGCTATTTTGCTGGTGGCGTGTATGTTGGTGACAAAGCAATACATGTTCGATCACGGTCAAGTTGGTTTGAATGCCATGGCCATTTCACAACATAAATTGCACCATGGTTTTTTTGCGGCGGTTGCACTTGGCATCATGTGTAACGTGTTAGTTTGTATTGCGGTTTGGATGACATTCAGTGGCCGTACATTAACAGACAAAATCGCGGTAATGATTTTGCCAGTAGCGATGTTCGTCTCCGCTGGTTTTGAGCACTGTATTGCGAACATGTTCCAAGTTCCAATGGCTATTGGTATCAAATACTTTGCGCCAGAAGCCTTCTGGCAAATGACAGGTGCTGATATCGCAAATTATGCGGACTTGAACATGATGGGCTTTATCGTTAACAACCTTATCCCAGTCACGATCGGTAACATCATCGGCGGCGGTGTGTTCGTCGGTATGTGGTACTGGATGATCTATCTACGTGATGAAGACAAGCATCTGCGATAGAGCCCAAAGAAAGAGAAAGGCGAGCTAGGTAGCTCGCCTTTTTTGTACGTCGTATTTGGGTGAAAGTGCTTTCTAAATCAGCTCTTCATTGATTCCAAACTCGTTTGGCAACCAGTGAGAAGTGATCTCTTTTGGCTCTTGCACAAGCCATTCAACCGGCAAGTCAGACAGTAACTCATCGTGTTTTTCCGCCATGATCAATACGTCCATGATATCTGCTCCATTTTGTCTCTAAGCACAATGTAGAAGCCGAAGATGTCATTGAGTTGACTAAAATGTGACCATTGCATGTTGATAAGACAGGAGACTCAGAAATGTGGCTATGTTTCTGGTTGCGTATATCTTTTGGTGGCTTATCCACATTTTCTGTGGATAACCTGTATCAAAGATCGTGAGTATCTCTGAAGATCCAGAAAATTTCATAAAATTAGGGGGTTATGTGGCCAATTACTGACCTCGCTTCATTCCATCAACTGGGCGTACTTTGACCGTAACACGGCCTTCTTTTGTTTGTACAAAGCTCAATGTCATTTCAAGTGTGATGGCAACAGAGACGCTCATCATGACAAAAATAGCTAGCATGATGACTAGTTGATATTTAATGGCAACCAATGGGCTTGCGCCCCCTAGGATTTGCCCCGTCATCATACCAGGAAGCGTGACAAGGCCCATCGTGGTCATTGAGGCTAGCGTTGGCGCTAACGATTTTCTCAGAGCCTCCTGAACGAAAGGAAAGGAAGCGTATTTAGGGGCGGCACCCAGTGAGATGGCAGCTTCGTACTCAGATTTACGCTCTTCAAAAGCAGAGAATAAGTTTTGTAGCGCGATGATATTACTGCTCAGACTATTGCCTAACAGCATGCCTGCCAATGGGATCATATATTGTGCATTGTAAAGCGGAGTAGGGCGCACCAAGCCAGCGGTGATCGCAATTAGTAATGGAAACAAGCCACATACAAGCCCAGTTAGAAGTGGCAGCATGAGCGGCTTTTTCGGTAAACGTGCTTTCCCTGCAATGGAACTTGCTCCTACGACGAGCATAATCGCAAGCCAAAGTAAGTTGATGATCAAGCTGTTTAATTGAAAGAGATATTCAAGATAAACACCGATCAGAACGAGCTGTAAAGTCATACGCACAACGCTGACTGATGCATCTTTCGCGATGCCTAATCTATAGCGTGCATTGATCGCAAATGGCACTAACAGAATCAAACTGAAAGCCGCTAATTTTGCCCAACTAATGTCCACCACATTGTTCATAATCACTCCTTGAAATTGCCGCTTAGAATTGTAACCAACCCCATTCTCTATATGAATCTCAATGGGTAATTTTTGCTTTTTTCATGGTGGAAATTGCGAGAGGTTTTATAAAATGTTTTTTATCATTTTGTTTACAAGTCATTATCTTTTTCAAGAGTTTGAGTAATTTTTCGGCACGAATTTTACCGCTCAAATGTAATTTATGTTTTGTAAATGTTGTAAGTTTAACAAGGTTTTAAAAGACTTATTTTTTCATATCTGTTCATGTTTTTTAATAAATAATATCAATCCCACACAACTCTGGATGAGCTCAAAAAAGTGTTGAATTACAAGGCTTGAAGGGAGTTATTTGATTGAACCTTACTATTAGTATGGTCTAACATTTTCAATTAGAGATTGTAAAAACTTAAGCTTGGTTACACGGGCTTTTCAATAACACTAGATACAAAATAGGCAAATGTATGAGTGATGTTAATAAAATTGAGAGTGGCGAAAAACGCTCACTGGAGTGGAAGTCTTTCCTCTTCATTGCAGTTGTTCTCTTCCCAATTCTGAGTGTGGCTTTCGTAGGCGGCTACGGATTTATCGTTTGGGCACTACAAGTGTTCTTCTTTGGTCCTCCAGGCGCACACGGCATGTAAGCCAGTGAGCTCACAACCACACTTTTGAAAAGATTTTAAGAGAGCAAATAATGAAATCATTAATCATTAAACTGTGGCGTACGATGACGCGCCCGGCAGTTCATATCAGCCTTGGCGTGCTGACTATGGGCGGTTTCATCGCTGGTGTTATTTTCTGGGGTGGATTTAACACCGCGCTAGAAGCAACCAACACTGAAGAATTCTGTATTAGCTGTCACACCATGCGTGACAACGTATACGTTGAGCTGCAAGACACGGTTCACTGGAAAAACCACTCTGGTGTTCGTGCTACTTGTCCTGACTGTCACGTTCCTCACAACTGGACTGACAAAATCGCTCGTAAAATGCAGGCTTCTAAAGAAGTATTTGCGCAAGTTTTTGGCAACTACTCTGAACCTGGCGTTTTCGAAGAGCGTCGTATCGAACTTGCTAAACACGAATGGGATCGTTTCTCTGCAAACAAATCTCTAGAGTGTAAAAACTGTCACAACTACGAGTCTATGGACTTCGAGCAAATGTCTCCAACCGCTCGTATCCAGATGAAGCAAGCGGCAGAAAAAGATCAAAGCTGTGTTGACTGTCACAAAGGTATCGCGCACAACCTACCAGCAGGTATGGATAGCATCGGCGGTATCGTGGGTGATCTAGAGCAAATGACATCAGGTACTGACTACGCAGTAGGTCAAGAGCTCGTAAGTATTCGTCACCTTCCAATTTACTTTGACGCGCAAGGTGCGAAAGAAGCGGGTCTTCTAAACCCTGCATCAACAGTAAAAGTTCTGGAAGATAAAGGTGACTTCATCGAAATCGAAATTGACGGCTGGCGTAAAGCGAAAGGCTTTGGTCGCGTAATTCAAGAAGATTTCGGTAAGAACATTGCAACTGCGTCTCTACTTAAAGAAGCGTCTACAGACAGCAACATCGTTACGACTGGTGAAAAACGAGTGGACGAGCTGACTGGTCTTCCTTGGGAGAAAGTGGCAGCGAAAGTATGGATCAAGAAAGAGTCTATGCTGAACGACATCAACCCTGTATGGGAAAAATCGAAAGAAGCATACAAAACAAACTGTTCTGTATGTCATACACAACCAGCTGAAGCGCACTTCGATGCGAACACTTGGCCAGGTATGTTCGACGGCATGCTTGCGTTCGTTAACCTAGATACAGACAGTGAAGCACTGATCTTGAAATATCTACAGAAGCACTCTTCAGATTATGCTGAAGGCCACCACTAATAAGCGCGGATTGGAGTAATTTAAATGGCTATTACACGAAGAAGTTTTCTTAAAGGTGTAGCAACCACAAGTGCAGCGTCAGTTATCGGTCCAAGCTTATTGGCGTCAGCTTCTGCAAACGCAGCTGAGTCGACTGGTACTTGGAAAGTAACAGGCTCACACTGGGGCGCGTTCCGCGCCCACATCTACGCGGGTAAAGTTCAAGAGATCAAACCGCTAGAACTAGACAAAAACCCAACAGAAATGTTGAACGGCATCAAGGGTATTATCTACAGCCCTTCACGTGTTCGTTACCCAATGGTTCGTCTAGATTGGTTGAAGAAACATAAATACAGCGCGGATACTCGTGGTAACAACCGTTTCATCCGTGTGACTTGGGATGAAGCTCTAGACTTGTTCTACCGTGAGCTAGAACGTGTTCAAAAAGAATACGGTCCTTGGGCTCTGCATGCTGGTCAAACTGGTTGGAACCAAACAGGTTCATTTAACAACTGTACCGCGCACATGCAACGTGCAGTAGGTATGCACGGTAACTTCATCACTAAAGTAGGCGACTACTCGACTGGTGCAGGTCAAACCATCATGCCTTACGTACTTGGTTCAACTGAAGTTTACGCACAAGGTACGTCTTGGTCTGAAATCCTTGAGAACTCAGACAACATTATTCTGTGGGCAAACGACCCAGTGAAAAACCTACAAGTAGGTTGGAACTGTGAAACTCACGAATCATTCAAGTACCTTGCAGAGCTAAAAGAAAAAGTAGCGAAAGGCGAGATCAACGTTCTGTCTGTTGACCCAGTTAAGAACAAAACACAACGCTACCTAGAGAACGATCACCTGTACATCAACCCGATGACAGACGTAGCGTTCATGCTGGCTGTGGCTCATGTTCTGTACAACGAAAACCTGTACGACAAGAAGTTCATTGATACTTACTGTCTAGGCTTTGAAGAGTTCATCCAATACGTTCAAGGTAAGACAAAAGACAAAGTAGAGAAGACACCAGAATGGGCAGCGGCTATCTGTGGCGTGAAAGCGGACAAGATTCGTGAATTCGCACGCATGCTAGTAAGCGGCCGTACACAGATCCTGATGGGTTGGTGTATCCAGCGTCAAGAGCATGGTGAGCAGCCATACTGGGCGGCGGCTGTGGTTGCGGCAATGGTTGGTCAAATCGGTCTACCTGGCGGTGGTATCTCTTACGGTCACCACTACTCAAGTATCGGTGTGCCTTCTACTGGTTTCGCGGGCCCTGGTGGCTTCCCTCGTAACCTTGACCAAGGTATGAAGCCGAAGTGGGACAACAACGACTTTAACGGTTACAGCCGTACTATCCCAGTTGCACGTTGGATCGACTGTCTGCTTGAGCCAGGCAAAGAGATCAACTACAACGGCGGTAAAGTGAAACTGCCAGACTTCAAGATGATGGTTATCTCGGGTTGTAACCCATGGCACCACCATCAAGATCGTAACCGCATGAAGAAAGCGTTCCGCAAACTTCAAACGGTTGTAACGATCGAGTTTGCTTGGACTGCAACATGTCGTTTCTCTGACATCGTTCTACCTGCGTGTACGCAGTGGGAACGTAACGACATCGACGTGTACGGTTCATACTCGAACAAAGGTCTGATCGCGATGCATCGTCTCGTTGATCCATTGTTCCAATCTAAGCCTGACTTCCAAATCATGAGTGAACTAACTCAGCGTTTTGGTCGCCGCGAAGAATACACTCGTGGTATGAGCGAGATGGAGTGGATCGAAAGCCTATACAACGATTGTAAGAAAGCGAACGAAGGTAAGTTCGAAATGCCAGAATTCAATGAGTTCTGGGAGAAGAGCGTACTAGACTTCGGTGAAGGTAAACCTTGGGTTCGTCACGCGGACTTCCGTAAAGACCCTGAGCTTAACCCTCTAGGTACACCGTCTGGCTTCATCGAGATTACATCACGTAAGATCGGCCGTTACGGTTACGAACACTGTCAAGAGCACCCAATGTGGTTCGAAAAATCAGAGCGTTCACACGGTGGCCCTGGTTCAGACAAATACCCATTCTGGTTGCAGTCTTGTCACCCAGACAAGCGTCTGCACTCTCAAATGTGTGAGTCTGAAGAGTTCCGCGCGACATACGCGGTGCAAGGTCGTGAGCCTGTTTACATCAACCCAATCGATGCAAAAGCAAAAGGCATCAAAGACGGTGACTTGGTACGCGTATTCAACGGCCGCGGTCAGCTACTAGCTGGTGCTGTTCTAACTGACAGCTACCCACGTGGCGTTATCCGTATCGAAGAAGGCGCATGGTATGGCCCTCTAAACGAGAAAGAAGGCGCAATCTGTACTTACGGTGACCCTAATACGCTAACGCAGGACATCGGCTCTTCTGAGCTTGCTCAAGCGACTTCTGCGAACACATGTATCGTAGACTTCGAGAAGTTCACAGGCAAAGTACCGCCAGTGACTTCATTCGGTGGTCCAATCGAAGTTGCTTAATTAGTGCAATTTGCATAAATCGAAATACCAGCCTTCGGGCTGGTATTTTTTTAACCAAAATTTCAGTGAGCGTTATCTCAATAACCGTTTTTGAGCGTCAGAGTGCATGGATTCGTGACGAAAATAACGAATTGCTCGCATCATTCACAGGATAATGAAGTCATATTCAAAAGGCTTCACGCGCAACCAAGCATCGTGGGGTCAATTGGACACAAAACAATAATAATCAGTGAGTAGATGCAATATGGCTCAGACCATTCAGTTAGCCAACCATTCCGAAATGACGATCATCGATAACGATCTGCACGTGGATGTGATTGGTAATCAAGCCCATTTCTCTTTCTCTGGGCTTCACAATAAGACCTTTACTGACCGTGAAGTGCTGTTCGAAATGCCGTTTCTATACGAGCACGAAGCCAACGTGATTGGTGATGGTTTTCAAATGTTGGCGCAAACGTCAGGAACGATCACGCATCCTATTGAAATAGGTCGCTGCCCCGACAACATTCCCCCATACCGTGTGTACTCACAACATGCCCCCAAGCGTTACTACAACTATCTAGTGATTGAGGATTCTGCTGGTTACACCTTGTTTGGCTTCACGACGTGCCGTCGATTTGCTGGATACTTTGATATACAACAGCGAAATGGGCAGTGGATACTGACCGCTGCAATCGATGGCGAACACACGCAAGTGGCGGATTGGGAACACAATCAACTTGAGTCCATTACGATTTTAACTGGCAACTCGCTATCCGATCTGTATCAAGAGTTCAGCGAGATGATTGCCGTGCATCATCCTATTCGCAACGGTGTTACGCAGGATGCACCGATAGGCTGGTGTTCTTGGTATGCGTACTATGCCGATGTGACCGAGCAAAATGTTTTAGAAAATGTCGATTGCATGCAAGACAAGCTCGAAGACTTAGAATGGGTACTTCTGGATGATGGCTATCAAGCGTTCATGGGGGATTGGCTTACGCCGTCGGATAAATTCTCTGGCGGTGTGAAGGAGCTGATCCAAAACATTCGCGCAAAAGGCAAAAAGCCGGCGATTTGGATGGCTCCTTTCATAGCGCAGCCAGAATCTGAGGTCTTTAAGCAACATCCTGAATGGTTTGTTCGTCATCCTGACGGTCAGCTCCTTAAAGCCGAAGATGTTACCTACGGCGGCTGGCGTTGCACGCCTTGGTATATTCTCGATACGTCCAACCCAGAAGTGCAAGATCATCTAACGCACGTTGTGTCAGTGATGAGGCTAGAGTGGGGCGTAGAGCTGTTTAAGCTCGATGCAAACTACTGGGGAACACTAAAAGGAAAACGTAGTCAGTCTGGTATTACGGGTGTCGAAGCGTATCGATTAGGGATGGAGGCGATCGCCAGAGGCGCAGGAGACGCGTGGTTGCTTGGCTGCAACGCGCCAATGTGGCCATCTTTGGGGCTGGTGGATGCGATGCGTGTGTCTGATGACGTCGAGCGCCATAGCCACCGTTTTGAACAGATCGCTAAAGAGACGTTTTTCCGTAGCTGGCAGCACCGTAAATTGTGGCAAATTGACCCAGACTGCGCGACGTTTACTTCTCTTGCTAATCAAGCTGCATCACGTGAAGACTACGAGTTTCACCGTACCGTATTATTAGCGTCTGGCGGCTTGCTTTTGTCTGGCGACCCTCTCCCAGAAATCACGCCATTTGCGAGTAAAACCTTGGCGAAGCTGATGTTGCGACAACGACGCAGCCAAGAATCTGCTAAGTTCACGGCGTTAAGTTTGAGCCATGCTTTTTTGAAACTGACGGACAAGAATGATCTACATTGTTTGTTCAATTACGCGAATCACAATGCGACTGAATTTACTCTCACAGCGGATCAGCCCGTTGATTGGTATGACTATTGGACCGGAGAAAAGCTCAACCAAGATCCTTGTCAGTTGCTTCTAGTGAGTGTCGATAGAGGTCTGAATGCCAAAGCAATAGTGACCGCGTAAAGGTCATTGAAAACGACGTATTAAACGAAAAGAGCCACTTGGGCTCTTTTCTTGTTTTTACGTGTTCTTTTTTGAGAGCGGAATAACTAAAACTCAAACATAAAGTAATAGCCATAGCCCACAATGAACGCAGGGATAGAAGAATAGATCGTTGCCATCAATGCCGCTTTGGGAGCCATGGCAATCGCGGGGAACAGTGCATCTCCATCGTTAGAAATCGCATTCGCAATCTGCGCGGATAATGGTGCGGCACCAGTAATGTACAAACTGGTGACGAGAATCTGTGGGCCGCAGCCTGGTAGCATACCGATGGCTAAGCCAGCCAATGGCATCCAGATGCCCCAATTTGAGAAGGTAGCAGCCAAATCAACGCCTGAAAAATAGGTCGTTAATTCAAACGCAAGAAACGCCACGATAACCCACGCGCTGACAAAGTTGGTGTCTTGAGCTGCTTTTTGAATCGGGTGTGAATCAACGATTTTTTCATCTTCTGACACCGTCGATTGATAATCTCCCAACTCTTTTGTCATTGCCCACAACGACATGGAGACCACCGCAAATATCGCTCCTAACCATTCAATGCTACTTGGACTCAAATTCAGTAGCTGATTGATATCCACTTGGAATGAGGTCATTACGGCCACCATGCTCGCAGGGATTATCAACCACTTCCAGAATGCGCCTTGAAGATTAATCGCACGTTGCTCTAAAGGTGTGTATCGCTCGCTTTGATGCTGACAACAATGGTGGTGAGCGCTCGCTTGTTTTGGCTCGGGGCGTAGAAAATCATCAGGATGAAATGCGTTGACGATCAACCCCGAAACCGTACCTACCACAATGCCAAGTGCGACGACGCCAACGCCGACGGACGGTTTTGCCGCGAGTAACAAGAATGCCGCATCGCCCATGGTTGATGTCAGTACGGCTACGATTGCGCCAAATCCTACTCGTCCACTAATAAATTGAGTCGTAACAACAATAGCGCCGCCACAGCCCGGAAGCGCACCGAGTAGGGCTGCAAAAAACACCTGATGATGACGAGAGCGATGATAGAGCTGAGTGATGCGATTCGTCTTCGACATAAAGTTGGAGAGGTAATGATAAATCGCCAAGGTTGCTGCGACATAACAAGATACTGCCCAGAAAGAATCGGAAAGCGTGGTCACTGTGATCTCTCGGGTGTTCTCATTCGCTAATAAGACAAGCATGATAATGGGGATAAGCAGTCGCTTATAAGCTAACTGGAACTGAGTTGGCTGAAATAGCTGCTGTGCGGAGTGCAAAAATCGGGTCGCGTTCATCGTTAACTCAAATGCAAATGGTAATAATTATCATTATATGTAAATGAGATTTATTCGCAATAGGGTTGTGAACTTTTCTTCGTGTCAAATTCCCTCAAATCAGGTAAAGTATCGGCCTTTGTGAGCAAACAGCTTCCACGGCACATCGTGCCATTGTTCGGAAGCGTATCAAATTGACTTGAATAGGAAGAAACATGATTCTAGTTGTAGGTCATAAGAACCCAGACAGTGACAGTATTTGTAGTGCACTAGTTGCAACAGAACTTCTAAAGGCGCGTGGCGTTGAAGCAATGCCAATTCGTCAGGGCGAAATCAACCGTGAAACTCAGCACATTCTTGAAGTAGCTGGCGCAGAAGTTCCAGAACTTCGCACTTCAGTAGCGGGTGAAACCGTTTGGCTAGTAGACTACTCAGATCTAGCGCAAGCACCAGACGACATCGCTGAAGCTGAAATTGCGGGTATCGTTGACCACCACCGTCTAGGTGACGTGATGACAGTGAACCCAATGGAAGCATGGATCTGGCCTGTTGGCTGTACTAACACAGTACTATTCAACATGTTCAAGATTGAAGGTCACGAGATCAAGCCTCAAATCGCTAAGCTAATGATGTCAGCAATCCTATCTGACACAGTAGGCTTCGCTTCTCCAACTTGTACACAAAAAGACAAAGATGCTGTTGCTGAGCTAGCTGCAATCGCTGACGTACAAGATGTGGACGCATTCACGAAAGATCTTCTAATTGCTAAGACAAATATCGAAGGTCTATCTGCGGCTCAACTCGTTGAAAAGGACCTTAAAGGTTACCCATTCAACGGTCGTGACGTAGTGGTTGGTCAGGTTGAACTTGCAACTCTTGAGCAAGTTGACGGTATGATCGAAGCACTAGAAGCAGACCTAGAATCTCGTTGTGAGAAAGATAACCTAGCGTTCGCTGCAGTTATGCTAACAGACATCACAACTGCTCAAACTCGTCTTCTATACAAAGGTGAGTGGGCTGAGAAACTTGTTAAGCACGAGAAAGACGGCATGCTAATGATGGAAAATACACTAAGCCGTAAGAAGCAAGGTTGGCCTTGGCTTCAAACTGAGCTAGCGTAATTTCATTATTACCAGCATATACTGTAAATGCCCGCTTAGCTGCGGGCATTTTTCTATGGGAAACAGGAGACTGATATGTCTGAGCAACTCACCCAAGAACAAATCGATACGATTAATCGCTACAACGAAGAGCAGCGCCTAAAGTATTGTGTCAAAGAGATTGTCGCGAATCGTAAAGTTTGGATTCTTAAAGACGAGCACGGCTGTGTCATGTTAAACACAGAAGACGATGATTGCGTTCCTGTGTGGCCAAATGAAGAATTTGCCAAGCAGTGGGCAACGGGTGACTGGGAAGAGTGTGAACCAGAAGCGATCTCTCTTAACAAATGGCATAGCCGTTGGACTACTGGCCTAGAAGATGATGAGCTATCGGTTGTTGTATTCCCGAATCAAAACGAAGAAGGCGTGGTGTTGTTTCCTGACGAGTTTGATTTCGAACTGCGTAAACAAGCAAGCCGTCGTTAATCTGCCTTTACTCGCTTCACCCAATAGAAAAAGCCTGCATGAAAGCAGGCTTTTTGTTTTTCGTGAGCTGTCTGTTTAGTGGCTTGGCGCTTTGTAGAAATGGCTTTCTACCAAACGCTGGGTAATCGCATGTTCTGGATTAGTAAGGACTTGGTTTGTCTCTCCAAACTCAACCACTTCGCCTTCGTGCATGACCATCACTTTGTCAGTGATGTGTTTAACGATACCGATATGCTGAGACACGTACACAAACGACAAGCCCATCTCTTCTTGCAGCTCCAAGAACAGGTTGATGATCTGCGAGCGCATCGCCATATCCAAACCGTTTAGCGCTTCATCCGCCACAATGATTGATGGCTGAAGGATGAGTGCACGAGCCAAACACACACGCTGTTTTTGACCAGCAGCAAGCATTTGAGGATAGAAGTAGGCGTGCTCCGGCAGAAGCCCCACGCGAAGCAACGTCTCTTTTACACGTTTCATTCGTGCATCGGGCGGCATGTTGGTGTTTCGTTTTAACGGACCTTCCAAGATTCGTCCAATTTGAATACGAGGATTCAGTGACGTGTTTGGGTCTTGGAAAATCATGCGAATCAACTTACATCGCGTTGCGTAATCTTTGTGTTCTAAACGCTCACCATTGACTCGGATCTCACCAGAGCTCGGTTCAACAACGCCTGCGAGCATACGTGCAAGTGTTGATTTACCGGAGCCATTCTGGCCAATAAAGCCAATAGTTTGCCCCGGTTCTAGCGTAAAGCTCACGGGCTTAACTGCTTCATTAACTTGACGTCTGAACAGTCGAGAACGCGTGACAAACTGCTTCGATAAGTTATCGACTTCGAGTAACGCACTCATGACTTCTTCTCCGTGTTCAATGGAAAGTGACAGTTAAACTTATGGTTTTTAATGCGTCGCGTGTGTGGAATTTCAACACACTGTTTTTGCGCGTACGGACAACGTGGCCCTAATCGACAACCAATTGGCAGGTGCTGCAAAGGAGGGATAGATCCAGGTAGCGATTGCAGTTTCTGCTTGTGCGGTACCCAATCATTAAAATCTGGCATCGCTTTTAGCAGCGCGTCAGTGTAAGGGTGTTTAGGTGCTTCGATGATTTTGTCGGTGTCGGCAGACTCAACCGACTGACCACAGTACATGACGGTAATTCGGCTTGCCCATTGCGTGATGGTAGCCAAGTCGTGACCGATCAGCAAAATCGTGGTGTTATTGAGCTGGTTCATTCGGCTCAACAAACGCAGAATCTGCGATTGAGTGATGGGGTCTAAGTCGTTAGTTGGTTCATCGGCAATCAACAATTTAGGTTTGGTTGCGATGGCCATGGCGATCATGACTTTTTGACATTCACCATCTGTTAGCTCGTACGGGTAGCTGCCCATCAAGCGTTTGTGATCTTTGATACCAACTTTGTGCAGTAGCGCAATGGCCTGTTTTTTACGCCATTTGAATCGCTCCCACCACTTGCCTTCAAAGGCGCGAGAGGGGATAGACTCAATCAATTGACGTCCTACTTCTTCGGAAGGATCCAAACAGGTTGAGGGTTCTTGGAAGATCATCGCGATATCGCGGGCAATGACGCGTCGACGCTCTTTCGGCGTAAGCTGTAAAAGGTCGATGTTACCCAAGCGCATTCGGTCCGCGGTGATTCGCCAGTTGTCCTTACAAACCCCCACGATCGCTTTCGCAACTAAGCTTTTACCTGAGCCAGACTCGCCCACTAAGCCTCGGATTTCACCTTCGTTGAGCGTTAGGCTCATTCGGTCGACGGCTTTCACCATCCCTTGTGGTGTTTCGATCTCGATAGTCAGATGTCGAATATCTAATAACGGCATTATTCGATCCCCGCATTCAGCGCTTGGCGTACACCTTCACCTACTAAGTTTAAGATAATTACGGTGAACATGATGGTCAGACCCGGAAGCGTCACGGTCCATGGTGCGATGTAAATCAGCTCGACGGAATCACCCAAAATGGCTCCCCATTCGGTACTCGGCGCTTGAGCACCCAAGCCAAGAAATCCAAGAGCTGTAATATCCAAAATGGCCGCCGACAGAGCGAGAGTAATCTCTGCTGCAATGACGGTTAAAATATTTGGAAGAATCGAGCTCCACAGCAAGTAGAAGTCATTTGCGCCATCTAGGCGGGCTGCCATGATGTAATCTTTTTCTACCTCAGTATGTACGGCAATATACACAGAGCGAATAAAGCGTGGGATCAGGGCTAAACAAATCGCCAGCAAGATATTAAATTCACCAAAGCCAAGGAATGCCACAAAAATGATCGCGAGCAATAGCGATGGGATCGACATAACGGTGTCGAGAAGGTGGTTCAAAGTACTGGAAAGCAGACCTTTCGTCATCCCCGCCAGCACTCCGATAAAGCAACCTACGATGGTCGCAATCGCAGTAATGCCAACTGCTGCGCCAAAAGTCAGTTGAGAGCCCATGATCAAGCGCGACAGAATATCACGACCTAAGTCATCGGTTCCTAAAAAGTAATCGACGGTGCCCGCTGGTGCCCATGAAGGGGGAACGAGTAACTCACCAGATTGTGCTTGTGGATCAAACGGAGCAAGCCACGGAGCTAAGATGGTGATCAATACGATCAAGCCTAAACACCACAAGCCAAACATCGCTAACCCGTTAGCGCGGTAACTACGCCAAAATCGCTCAAACTGAGTTGGAATGCGTTCTTCCTGATAAACGTTATTTGTTAGCATACCATTCCTTTCTCACCAGAGGGTTGATCATGGCGCCAATCAAGTCCGAAAGGATATTGGCAGTTAATACGAGTGTCGCAAGCACCATTACTCCTGCTTGGATTGAGGCGTAATCTTGATTGGCAAGCGCATCCAGCAACCAGCGACCAATGCCCGGCCAGTTAAAGATCGACTCGGTGATGATCGCTAAAGTGATCATGCTAGATAGCTGAACCCCAACTTTTGGAATGATGGGCGGAATGGCGTTACGCATTACGTGCTGAGTGACGATCTCACGATTCGATAAACCTTTGATTCGGGCAGCGCGAATGTAGTTTTGGCTCATAACTTCTGCAACAGATGCACGCATCAAACCAACAACTTGAGTCGTAGGTGCTAACGCCAGAACCAAACACGGCAGAACCATGTGCTCGATGACACTTTGCAGTGCGTGAGCTCGGTATTCACCTTTCGCCATAAAGGCGTCAATAATGGCAAACCCAGTCACATGGTCGATTTCGTACAGCAAGTCGTAGCGTCCAGCAACAGGGAAGATATGGTATTCCAACGAGAAGACCATGATCAGCAGTAGTGCCACCCAGAAAATCGGAGCAGAGTAACCCGACATCGAAAGAAACGAGATACCAGTGTCGAGCCACTTACCCTGTTTCATCCCTGCAATCGTACCAAGTGGGATACCGATTAAGAGCGAAACCAGGAAGGCGAAAAAGCACAATTCTAATGTGGCTGGAAAAACAACGGCGAGTTCGTCGTAAATCGCATTGCCGTTTTTGCTCAAACCAAAATCGAGCTGAGAAAGGTTAATTAAGTAGCTTTGCCAGCCAGACCAGAACTCCACATTTGCCCAATGTGAAAGCGGGTCAAGGCGCAGCAGAGAAAAGCCCACCAAAGTGAGAATCATCAAAGTGATGAAAAAGAGGTTAAATCGTCGAATGGTGTACCAAAACATCAGTGGATTCTCTCAACTCTATCAAACGGTTGGGCATTGAAAGGGCTCGATTTGAAGCCAGTTAATGACTTGTCGTGCACACGGAATTGAACCCCATGTGCCAACGGAATAACTGGAAACTCTTCATTCAAAATATTTTGCGCCTGACGATACAGGTTTAGGCGGTAACGTTGCTCTTGCGTCTCTAGCGCGAGATCCAGCAAAAAGTCGAAATCATCGTTACACCACATCGAAACGTTAAGGCCCACTCGGTCTGATTCGCACGATAGTAAAGGACGGAAGAAGTTATCCGGATCGCCAGTATCGCCAATCCAGCCAGTAAGGAGCAAGTCGATATCGTTGATGTTTTCAAGATCCACTCGCTCGAAACGGTCGTCGGTGAGCAGAGTCAGCTTGATGCCGATATCGGCGAAGTTCGCCTGAATGAGCTCAGCAGTTTTGCGTGGACTTGGGTTGAATGCTCTTGGCTCTAGCGGCACCCACATCGACAGTTTTAGACCATCTTCGTATCCTGCTTCACGAAGTAGAGCGAGAGCGTAATTTCGGTCATAACGAATTTTCGCACTGTCTTTTTGATACGCCCAAGAGTTCGGCGGCAGCAATGTATAAGCTAGGGTACCTGTACCGTAATAAACCGAATCCAAGATATTTTGACGATTGATCGCAAGGTTCAACGCTTGGCGGACTCTTGGGTCGCGAAGTGCTGGAGTCTCGGTATTAATCGCAATAAAGGAAACGTTATTTGCTGGTGTTGCCGTCAACTCAAGGTTTTCATCTTCTTGAATGATTGGGATCTGGCTAGAGATAGGTGAAGACAAAACATCGCATTCATTGCGCAGCAACTTAGCTAACGTGCCAGTACCACGGTGTGAAATGTCGAACACTACTTGTTCCATTTTCGCTGGCGAGTTCCAGTAGTTCGGATGACGTTCCAAGCGAATCAAATCGTTTACTTGATACTCTTTGAGCTGGTAAGGCCCTGAACCAATAGGGAGTTGGTCGATTTGCTCTTTGTTGTCTTTTGCCGCCAATTGTTGACCGTATTCTGCTGACAGTATTACCGCATGGCTGGTGGCGATATTTGCCAAGAATGAAAAGTTTGGTTGCGCGAGTTTAAACGTCACTGTGTAATCATCGACAGCAATCACATCTTGCAATAGATTTTGAAAATCTAAACCAGCAAACCATGGATAAAAACCACCACCAACTTGATGAAAAGGATGGTCTACATCAATGATTCGCTTAAAGCTGAATACCACGTCTTTTGAATTTAACGGGCGAGTCGGAGAGAACCACGGTGTCGCTTGGAACTGAACGCCATGTTTGAGCTTGAATGTGTACTCAGTACCTTCCTTGTTCACAGACCAACTTTCCGCAATGCTTGCAATAGGTTGGTGTGTTTTAGGATCAAGCGTGAGTAAGGTGTCGTACAACTGAGGGCTTAACGCCTCGGCTGTAATACCACTGTCTATAAGCTGAGGATTAAATGTTGTTGGTTTACCTTGCCCACAAAACACAAAACCTGCTTGGCGAATATCGTTGTGATCGATTTCTTCACCACAGGCAGTCAGTAAGCTAATACCAATAAGGCTCAGCGATAATCTTATAAAAGCATTCATAATATGAAATGTTCATTGGATTTTGCTTGTTTCATTTGATCTTACTCGTCCAGAGCTCACAAGCGAAAATGATCTCGCTAATTTAACACCTTTGTGAACTCGCTCCAAACACAAAATCTTTTGCTGGTAGGGTGTTAGATCAAAATACGATGTCTATTTAACACTGTAGCCCGAATTTTGCAGACATGAGTTGCGTTATCTATGGCTAGTGGTGTTTTTGGTTTTGTTAACTTTGTCCGACTAAACCGTACTTTCTGACCATGCCTCGTAGCTGGTGATAGCTTAATCCTAGCAATTCGGCAGCTTGTCGTTGGTTGAATTTTGCTTCCTCCAAGGCACGATTGAGAAGATTGATATCTTGCTCCTCTTGCCACTGTTTGTAATCGAGAGGAAAGTGGATCGAAGTCGTTTGAGACGAGGCTTCTTCTTGAGGATCTTCGTTTGCCGCAGTATGACCAAGCGCATTGTTCCAACCAGTGGCAAAAGGGTTAAAAATTAGCTCATCAATCGGTTCTGCATTTAATCCGTGTTGATAGATAGCGCGCTCAATTACGTTTTTTAGCTCACGCACATTACCTGGCCACGAGTAATCGAGCAGGGCTTGTTGCGCTTGATGAGTGAAACCAACGAAGTATTCGAGTTGCAACTCTCGACACATTTTCATTGCATAATGTTCGGCAAGCGACAGGATATCTTCTTTGCGTTCTCGCAGTGGTGGCAACATGATAACGTCAAAGGCTAGACGATCGAGTAAGTCGGCACGGAAATCACCTTGCTCAGCCAGTCGTGGCAAATCTGCATTGGTAGCACACACTAAGCGTACATCCGCATTAAGAGCGGTATGGCCACCGACGCGTTCGTATTCACCGTATTCAATCACTCGCAGCAGCTTCTCTTGCACAAGTAACGGCGCAGTTGCCAACTCATCCAAGAACAAGGTGCCACCTTCCGCACGTTCAAAACGGCCTTTATGCTTGCCTTTTGAACCAGTAAACGAGCCGGATTCATGGCCGAACAACTCGGAGTCAATCAAACCTTCGCTTAAGGTCGCACAGTTGAGAGAAAGAAGTGGCTTATCCCAACGTTTTGATAAGTAATGCAAACGTTGAGCGATCAGTTCTTTACCGGTACCTCGCTCACCAATAATGAGGACGGGGCGTTCAATTGGGGCGAGTTGTGATACTTTATCCAATACAGCGAGAAAAGCGGGAGATTCACCAATAAGGTTTTGCTTCATAAAATCCTTCTTATTTTTGCTACCTAGCCTAATTTAAGCGAAGAGTTGGTGAATTTTACCAACTGTTGGTGAAAAACATCATAGCATAACGGTGCATAACAACAAGATTACTGGTAACTTGTTGATTTTAATAGATTATAAAAGTTGGCATGGTACTTGTTATGTATTCAGGGAGACACAAGGTGAATCACCACCTTGTCGAGTTTTAATAGGAAAAAAGAGGAGTTCCGTTATGGGTATTTTTTCTCGTTTTGCAGATATCGTTAACTCAAACATCAGTGCATTGCTAGACAAGGCGGAAGATCCTGAAAAAATGATCCGTCTTATCATTCAAGAAATGGAAGACACACTTGTAGAAGTGCGTACTAACTCGGCTAAAGCGATTGCAGACAAAAAAGAGCTGGCTCGTAAAGTTGAGATGCTAGAAGAGCAAATTGGCGAATGGGGTCAAAAAGCGAGCCTAGCGTTGGTTAAAGAGCGCGAAGATTTGGCGCGTGCAGCCCTAATTGAAAAGCAAAAACTTGAGCAAGTCGTAAAAGGTTTGCACACAGAGCAAACGCTGGTGGAAGAAACGATCAACAAGTTGACTGGTGAAATCGGTAAGCTTGAGAACAAAATCGCAGAAACACGAGCAAAGCAACAAGCGCTAGCGATTCGTAATCAAACAGCGTCTAACCGTCGCGATGTTCAAAAGCATCTGCATACTAGCCGCACAAATGAGGCAATGGCGAAGTTCGATCAATATTCTCGTAAAATTGACGAAATGGAAGCGGAAGCCGATCTGTACGCTCAAACTGGGAATGCAAAATCGCTAGAGCAAGAGTTTGCAGAGCTTCAGGCTCAAGACGAAATTGAAAAAGAGTTGGCAAAACTGAAAGAGCAGATGTCATCGCAAGATAAATAAGAGAGGAGCCATTTATGTCGGCATTTTTTTTAGTAGGACCAGTGATTGTCTTTTTAATCTTTGTCGCTCCACTATGGCTCTTCTTACACTATCGCAGTAAACGCAAAACGGATAGTGCACTGTCGAGCCAAGACTTAGAGCGCCTTCAGGTACTGTCTGAAAAAGCGGAAGCGATGCAGTCTCGAGTTGATACATTGGAGCGCATCTTAGATGCTGAGTCACCAACATGGAGACGTAAGTATGAATAATCGAGAACTGTATCGTGATCCAGTAAATGGCAAAATCTCCGGTGTTTGTGCCGGATTTGCCAACTACTTTGGTGCAGAAGTTTGGTTGATTCGTATTGTAGTGATTTCTGCTGCCCTATTAGGTGGTACATTCTTAGTGGTGTTAGCGTATATCGCGATGGCATTTATGCTCGAAAAGCAACCCGTGAGATATTCTGAAAACATAAGAGAGCAGCAAGAGCATACGCTTAAAAGTAAGCCTTGGCAGAAAGGACAAAGTCCGGATCAATTACTCAGTGTTTTGGAAAGAGATTTTGACCGTCTTGATGGCAAAATTCGTAACATGGAAGCGTATGTGACGTCCGATACATTTAGGGTGAACCGAGAGTTCAGCAAACTCTAAACTTGATGCATCTATCAATGATTTAAATAAAGCAGGCGACAAGCCTGCTTTTTTATCACAAATTACTAATTTTTAAGCATAATTAATCTTTTGTGCTCTGGAAGTTAATTCATAATTCATCTACTTTAAATGTAATCACTTACTTTTTATGGATGAATGTGATGAGAAAACTGCTCATTCCGATAGCCGTCACGGCTGCATTGTCGGGTTGTGGTAAAGAGCTTCCACCAGTTCCTGAGCCAGAATCTCGCCCCGCAAAACTTTTTACTGTTTCTGTTGGCAACGCACAATTTGAACGCCATTTCCCCGCCACCACAGAAGCCGGTGACAGAGCTGTACTCGCATTTCGTGTCCCAGGGTTGCTTCAATCGATCGAAGTTAATGAAGGGCAAGTCGTTAAAAAAGGCGATGTGCTAGCAGTCCTTAACCCAGATGAATATTCCTTACTGGAAAAGCAAGCAAGAGCGAATTTTGCGTTAGCTGATGTTCAGTACAAGCGCTATAAAAAGCTGCGGAAAGACCAAGTGGTCTCCGAACAAGATTTTGATGAAGCGAAAGCTAATCATAACTCCGCTAAAGCGCAATGGGATCAAGCCAAAGCGAACTTGCGCTACACCCAACTTGTTGCTCCTTACGATGGCACCATTTCTTATCTTCCTGCCGAAAATCATGAATACGTTGCCGCTAAAGAAGGGGTGATGAACATTCAAACCAATCAGGTAATGAAGGTGATTTTTCAACTGCCTGACTATTTGCTCAACCGCTATACGCAAGGCGTGAATGTTTCAGCAAAAATGATATTCGATGCGTTTCCCGAACGCTCTTTCGATCTGACTTTCCAAGAAATTGACACCGAAGCAGACCCAAAAACAGGCAGCTATAAAGTGACGATGGTGATGGAAAGACCGCCAGAGCTAGGCATTCTTCCAGGTATGTCAGGCAATGCGTATCTCGTGTCACAAAACTCCGGAGCGACCAAAATTCCAGATTCTGCGCTATTTGAAGAAAATGGAAAAACTTACGTTTGGCGCGTTGATGACCAAGGTGTGGTTGCGAAAGCAGACATTACGATGAATGACAATGGACAGATCTTGCAAGGGTTAGCGGATGGCGATCAAATCATTATCTCAGGCATTAATGTCATTGAGCCGGGAATCAAAGTCCGGGCTTGGGTGAAGGAGCGAGGGTTGTAGTATGAAAGGAATCATAACCTTAACCGCGATTTTCGCGGCGCTTACTTTGGCTGGCTGTGGTGAAAAAGGACCAGAAAGAACCGTCGAAACCCCCAAAGTAAGAGTGGTTTCGCTGGAAGGTAATCGAGTTGATGACAATCTGTATTTTCCTGCGGTTGCGAACGCTGCAGACCGCTCTCATTTGAGTTTCCGTGTGGCGGGCGAAGTGAGTCGCGTATTGGTGCGAGAAGGGGATAAAGTGCAAAAAGGCGCTGTTATTGCCACCCTAGACCCAACGGATTATCAACTGGATGTCGATAATGCCACGGCGAGATTTTCTGTGGTCGACAGTCAATATCGCCGCTCTCGGCCTTTGATGGATAAAGGTTTGTTGGCGAAGTCGCAGTTTGATGAAATTGCTGCGCAGCGCCAAATCGCGTTGGCGGAGTTGGAACTCGCTAAGTTGCGTTTATCGTTCACCACATTAAAAGCGCCGGTTGATGGCATCATTTCTCGGGTCAATATTGATCAATTTGAGAGTGTTCAAGTTGGGCAACATATTGTCAATATCCACAGTCTGGATCGCGTAGAAGTTCTGATTCAATTGCCAGATCGCTTGTACGTCAAACAGCCTCCTACAGAAGAAAGATTAACGGCAATTAATGCGGTGGTTCGTGTTCCTAGTGGCAACGAGTACAAGGCGACGATTAAAGAGTTCACCACTGAGCCTGATCCAACCACAGGAACGTTTACCGTGACGCTTTCTTTACCGATGCCAAAAGAGGAATACATCCTTGATGGTATGGCCGTTGAAGTGACCTCGAAAGATGAAAAAGTGGGTTTAGAGCTGAACGTTGGGATCAATGTGCCGATTGAGGCAATTTTCAATGCTGATGGAGACGAGCTTGGACGTGAGAACAAGTTTGTTTGGGTGCTGAATGACGACAGTACCATTTCACGAAAACAAATCCGAACCGGCAAAGCCTCCAAAACCTCGATTCAAGTGCTTGATGGATTAGCGCTTAACGACAAAGTGGTGGTTGCTGGCGTTTCGCGACTCAGAGATGGAATGAAAGTGGAAGTGGTTAAGCAGGAGGCTGGTTTATGAGCGAGCAAAACAAAGTGCCTCAAAGTGATGATGACGTAACGGGCATTGCGGCTTATTTCATTCGAAATCGCGTGATTAGTTGGATGGTGTCTTTGATCTTCTTGATTGGTGGTATTGCTGCTTTCTTCGGGTTGGGACGTTTAGAAGATCCGGCCTTTACTATCAAAGATGCGATGGTAGTGACGTCATACCCAGGTGCGACGCCGCAACAAGTGGAAGAAGAAGTGACGTACCCGCTGGAAAAAGCCATCCAGCAACTGACTTACGTTGACGAAGTGAACTCCATTTCCAACCGTGGTTTATCTCAGATCACCGTGACGATGAAAAACAACTATGGCCCCGATGATTTACCACAAATTTGGGATGAATTGCGTCGAAAAGTGAACGACTTAAAAGTCACGTTACCACCGGGTGTTAATGAGCCTCAGGTTATTGATGACTTCGGTGATGTGTACGGCATCTTGTTGGCAGTGACAGGGGATGGCTACAGCTATAAAGAGTTGCTGGATTATGTCGACTACTTACGCCGTGAACTTGAACTGGTCGATGGCGTCAGCAAGGTTTCTGTCTCTGGTCAGCAGCAAGAGCAAGTCTTTATTGAAGTTTCGATGAAGAAGCTAAGCAGTATTGGTTTGTCGCCAAACACGGTTTTTAACTTGCTGTCCACGCAAAATATTGTGTCTGATGCTGGCGCTATTCGTATTGGTGATGAGTACATTCGAATTCAGCCTACGGGTGAGTTCCAAAGCGTTGATGAGTTAGGGGATCTGTTGATCACCGAATCTGGTGCGCAAGGGCTTATTTTCCTCAAAGACGTAGCAGAAATTAAACGTGGCTATGTTGAAGTGCCGGGTAACATCATCAACTTTAACGGCAGCTTAGCGCTGAACGTCGGTGTGTCGTTTGCTCAAGGTGTCAACGTGGTTGAAGTCGGTAAGGCCTTTGATCGTCGCCTTGCCGAGTTGAAGTATCAACAACCGGTTGGTGTCGAGATCTCGGAGATTTACAGCCAACCGAAAGAGGTAGATAAATCGGTCAGCGGCTTTGTGATCAGTTTGGCGCAGGCGGTTGGCATCGTAATTATTGTATTGCTGTTCTTTATGGGGTTGCGCTCGGGTCTACTGATAGGCCTGATCTTGCTACTCACGGTTTTAGGTACGTTCATCTTCATGAAATATCTCGCGATTGACTTGCAGCGCATCTCTCTGGGTGCGTTGGTTATCGCACTCGGTATGTTGGTGGATAATGCCATCGTGGTGGTGGAAGGGATATTAATCGGCACTCAAAAAGGGCGAACGCGATTACAAGCTGCGACGGATATTGTCACTCAAACCAAATGGCCGCTATTGGGTGCAACTGTAATTGCGGTAACGGCATTTGCGCCAATTGGTTTGTCGGAAGACTCCACGGGTGAGTACTGTGGCACCTTGTTTACGGTGCTGCTGATTTCCCTCATGCTGAGTTGGTTTACCGCTATTTCGCTAACGCCGTTCTTTGCCGATATTTTCTTTAAGGGGCAGAAAATTAAGCAAGGTGAAGGTGAGGAAAACGACCCATATAACGGCATTATTTTTGTGGCATATAAAAAGTTTTTAGAGTTTTGTATGCGTCGCGCGTGGTTAACGGTCGTGGTTTTGATTGTTGGGCTTGGTGCAAGTGTTTATGGGTTTACCTTGGTAAAACAATCGTTTTTCCCATCTTCAACCACGCCAATTTTCCAATTGGATGTGTGGCTACCGGAAGGTACAGATATTCGTGCGACTAACGATAAGCTAAAAGAACTGGAATCTTGGCTTGCTGAGCAAGAGCACGTTGATCACATCACAACAACTGCGGGTAAAGGTCTGCAACGCTTTATGCTGACGTATGCTCCGGAAAAAAGCTATGCCGCTTATGGTGAAATCACTACGCGAGTTGATAACTACGAAGCGCTTGCGCCGTTAATGGCACGGTTTAGGGATCACCTAAAAGCCAACTATCCAGAGATCAATTACAAGCTCAAACAGATTGAACTGGGCCCTGGTGGCGGCGCGAAAATTGAAGCGCGTATTATCGGCTCTGATCCAACGGTGCTTCGCACGATTGCGGCGCAAGTAATGGATATCATGTACGCCGATCCGGGCGCGACCAATATTCGCCACGATTGGCGTGAGCGTACTCAAGTGCTTGAGCCTCAGTTCAACGAAAGCCAAGCGCGTCGTTACGGTATCACTAAATCTGATGTGGATGATTTCTTATCGATGTCGTTCTCGGGAATGACGATAGGTCTTTACCGTGACGGTACTACGTTGATGCCTATTGTGGCGCGTTTACCAGAAGACGAGCGTATCGATATTCGTAACATCGAAGGCATGAAAATTTGGAGCCCTGCGCAGAGTGAGTTTATCCCACTCCAGCAAGTCACAATGGGTTACGACATGCGTTGGGAAGACCCTATCATCGTGCGTAAGAACCGTAAGCGCATGCTTACTGTGATGGCGGACCCTGATATTCTCGGTGAAGAAACCGCATCGACGTTGCAAAAACGCCTACAGCCGCAAATCGAAGCGATTCAAATGCCACCTGGCTATTCTCTAGAATGGGGCGGTGAGTACGAGTCTTCAGGTGATGCTCAAGAGTCTCTGTTCACAACGATGCCGATGGGCTACTTGTTCATGTTCTTGATCACTGTGTTCCTATTCAACTCGATTAAAGAACCGCTGATTGTTTGGCTCACCGTGCCACTGGCATTGATTGGTGTCACCACGGGTTTGTTGGCACTCAATACGCCGTTTGGCTTTATGGCGTTGCTGGGCTTTTTGAGCTTATCTGGTATGGTACTCAAAAACGGCATTGTTCTGCTCGACCAAATTGAAATTGAGATGAAGTCGGGGAAAGAGGCGTATGACGCAGTGGTTGATGCGGCAGTCAGTCGTGTTCGCCCAGTGTGTATGGCAGCGATTACCACCATTTTGGGTATGATTCCTCTTCTACCTGATATCTTCTTTAAACCGATGGCGGTAACGATTATGTTTGGTTTAGGTTTTGCCACCATCCTGACACTTATTGTCGTGCCAGTGTTGTATCGTCTGTTCCATAAAGTGTCGGTGCTGAAATAGGCTTAATGTAAAGTAACGATGTAAAGTTCAGCGCCTCTAGCTGGTGAGTTAGAGGCGCTTTTTATAAGGACGAAAAATGACAGAACACAAAACGTGCGCGTGGGCGATGAACCACCCTCTAGAGCGCGAATATCACGATGCAGAGTGGGGCGTTCCGGTTTATGACGACAAAGTGTTGTTCGAATTTATTACGTTGGAAGGTGCGCAAGCTGGCTTGAGTTGGATTACGATTCTGAAAAAGCGAGAAGGCTATCGTGAAGCGTTTGAAAACTATGATTTGGACGTGTTGGAACAGAGAAATGAAGAGCGCGCCGAGTTCATCGTCGAAAACTTCGATGTAGTGAAGCATCGCGGCAAAATCAATTCGGTATTTAGCAACGCTAAAGCAGCCAAAGCACTTATTGCTGAATATGGCAGCTTATCAGAGGCGTTGTGGCAGTTTGTCGATGGCAAGCCTGTGGTAAATCAGTGGCATGAAATGAGTGACGTACCTGCTTCGACAGAACAGTCCAAAGCTATGAGTAAGTTTCTCAAAAAGAAAGGCTTTAAGTTTGTCGGTGAAACCATCTGTTATGCCTTTATGCAAGCCGTTGGCATGGTGGATGACCACATCGTTGGATGCCCTAAAAAACAAAACCAGTAACGTTTCGTTTATATAATTATTCGGTTTATACAGCTAGTTCTGGCTGTCATGAATACGTTCTAAGGCTTCGATACGGCGCCATTGAGTTGTCTCGAAGCTTTGCTTCCTTAAGTTGGCAATTTCTAACTGCTTCTCTTCGCTGTCCAAAATTTCATCATCAAGAATATCCGCACGTTTTTCTAGGTAATTTGTTAGCTCTGTTTCAAACGTCGCTCGTTGTTCATCCAATTTTTGCAGCCTTTGCGCGCCTTCTTCTCCTACCAACTCGACGCGAGCAAGATACTTATCCTGTGAACTGAGTAATTCGGTTTGGTCGAGTTGCCTCGTCAAGGCATTGTTGCGTTCACTTTGCTGGATGTACTCAGGTTGTTCAGATAACGCTTGGTTGAGTAGTAGTTGCTGAGAATCAGAGTCTTGCTCGTACGTTTTAATCACCAGTTTCTCTATTGCGAGTTGGCGTAGTCGATTTTCTTCATCAAATAGTTGGGAAATTTGTTGATCGTTAAAGTATTCAAGTTGCAAATTTAGAATGGCTTCATTCAGCCGTTGCAGTTGGCTTAATGATAACGTCGTATCTTCAAGTGGTTCTAATTTAGAAAGCGCTCGTTTGTACGCGAGATAGGTTTGAAACAACTCAACATCAATGCCTAGTGAGTTTTGCTGCGAGATACTTTCTTCAATATTTTCTTGGATTTCTTCAAGGCTATGTTCCCCCAAACCACTTAATGAGTACTCAAAAAAGTCTTTCTGAGAGGAGAAGTCGATAGCAGTGTCATGTTGCGATTGAGCCATCTTGGATTGTGGTGAGTCCGATACGTAGAGGGAAGCCGCTCCCACACCGAGAAGCGAAAGAATGGGCACAGCGATAAGAGCGACTTTCTTCATGGGGAACTCCTGTTACAGACCTTGCAGTTTCAAACGATTCGCATGCTGGCGATACAGCGTGACGGGGTCGGTTTCAAAAAGATGGTGGATACCGAGTAAACCGTTAATTTCGTCCAAGTGATTCATTTTGTAATCATCACGAATGACTTTTCCTAAATGAGTGCTGCATGCGCCAACGAGTCCATCGTTTGGCCCATCGAATGCCAAGCCGAGTACCATCATGGCTGCGTCTGTCGGATCGAAAACGTTGGAAAAAGTGGATGATCCGGTCCATGAGTAGTAATACACACCGTTCGGTGCCAGCAAATCACCGTCGCCACATTCGCTGGTTGGAATGCCTTCAGGGTAGTGTTGGTTAAAAGCTAGCGAGCCTTCCGTCGTTAATGCGGCTAACGAAGCCAGTGGATCTTGATCAAGATCTGAACCACCTGAAAGCAGATTGATCAGAGTGGTTAACCCCTGCGCGAGTTTAACGGCTAACTGTTCTGTCCCCGAGCCTTCTGGAACAGTACCGCGTACTAAGTCTGCGACTTTTGAGCCTTTGTTCACTCCGCCGATACTGGTGACAGAAGCCACTAAATCAGGGCGTACAGAGGCTACATAACGCGCTGTTGGGCCACCATGGCTGTGACCAATGAGGTTCACTTTGCTAGCACCTGTAGCGGCGAGTAAGGTTTCGACTTGAGAAAGAAGCTGCTCACCGCGGGCTTCGCTACTGTTTGTCGCAGAAACTTGTGCCACATAAACTGTAGCGCCATCTTTGGTTAATGAGTGAGGGATACCAAAGAAATAATCCACGCCAGCCAGCGAGTCAAAGCCGAATAAACCATGAACCAACACAATGGGGTATTTGGTTTGCGTATAGCCAGTGTTGGCTGAAGCAATCGGTAGGGTAATTAGAGTAAAAAGCAACACTGCTATGAGTTTGAGTTTCAAAGTTATCTCCTTGTGGTATGACCTCTTATGAGTGGTAAAAGGTAGGAGACAAATTGAGAAGATGGGAAGTCTTCATGAAGCACATGTTTTTATTCTGTGATTGCTCAAATGAAAAACAACACAAATGATGAACATTGAAGGAGAGTAAGATGGGAGACGGTAGATATCCCAGTTATTTCATTGGCTTATAAAAAAGCCCTGCTGAGCAGGGCGATAACATGAGTTATTTCAGAGAGACTTCTTTTTCAAGCACTAGGGCGTTGTATCGAGCAAATCCGGCTTCTAAATCGGCGATTAAGTCTTCAACATCTTCCAAGCCTACATGAATACGAATCAGAGTGCCTTCAAAGTTCGGATTGGCGACCGTGCGTAAGCTGTTAAAGCTGCGAGGTTCGTTAGCCAAAATCAAACTCTCATAACCACCCCAAGAGTAACCCATGCTGAAGTGTTTCATGCCATCAAGCAAAGCTGTGGTCGCTTTTGGATACGAGGTTTTCAGCACAAATGAGAACAAGCCATTGCCGCCAGTAAAATCACGCTCAAAGAACTCATGACCAGGGCAAGTCTCTAGGGCAGGGTGGCGAACATGATCCACTTCAGGGCGGCTTGCCAACCACTGTGCGACTTTCAAACTGTTTTCAGCGTGCTGGCGTAAGCGAATATCCAAAGTGCGAATGCCTCGTAGGCCAAGGTAAGCGTCATCAGGAGAAACGCATTGACCCATCAGGTAGCTTTGTTCGCGAAGCTGATCCCAGTATTTCTCAGACGCCACTGCGGTGCCGAGCATGACGTCAGAGTGTCCAACGATGTACTTTGTCGCCGCTTGAATAGAAATGTCCACACCATGCTCGAAAGGTGAGAAGTTCACGCCTGCGCCCCACGTGTTATCGAGCATCACAATGACATCGTGCTCGTGAGCGATGCGCGCCATGGTTGGAACGTCTTGAACTTCCATCGTGATTGACCCCGGCGATTCAAGAAACAGTATTTTGGTGTTTGGTTGAATCAAATCACGAATGTTTTCGCCGATCATCGGATCGTAGTAAGTGGTTTCTACGCCCATCTTTTTCATGATCACGTTGCAGAAATCACGTGTTGGTTCGTAACACGTATCAACCATCAAAATATGGTCGCCAGCTTCAACGAAAGAAAGGATCGCGTTAGAAATGGCTGCCGTTCCGCAAGGGTAAAGAGCACAACCCGCGCCGCCTTCGATCTCGACCATTGCATCTTGAAAAGCAAAGTGAGTGTTAGTACCACGACGCCCGTAAAACAGCGTTTTGTTTGCGCGGTTTATTGCGGCTTGGTTTTTCTCTGCAACAGTATTAAACACGACAGTAGAAGCGCGTTGTACTGGCGGGTTTACCACGCCGTTGGTCCACTTCTTATCGCGGCCTGCGGTAATGAGTTTGGTCTTTTTGCCCTCTGACATAAAAATTCCCTGTCTTAAATATTACAATTTGGATTATTTAAAACATGGACGACATAGGGTTTGCAAGGGAAAAGTCACATATCGACCAATAACCGTTTGGATTGAACGTTTAGAGCGCCGTGTGGTAGCGATGATTACATGAGACGTATTGGGGAAAGCACAGAATAGTCGATGCGAAAAGTAAGACGCAGATAAAATAAACCTCCAGCATGGACTCTCATTACTGGAGGTTTGAACTGAAATGGTCACTGATTTAGAGCAATGGGTTGAAGAGGTAGAACACACGCTCAAGGAAACGAGAATAAAGGCTACGTTTTTCCCACTCGTTCAAAACGACAGGATGAGATTGCTTGATATAACCATCTTGCAACCATGACAATTGCTTGGTGAACTCTTCATCGTCGACAGCCAGAGTGACTTCAAAGTTCAGCCACAGGCTGCGCATGTCCATATTCACTGTACCAACCAAACAGAACTGGTCGTCGATAACGACCGATTTGGTGTGCAGCAAGCCACCATAGAACTCGTAAATTTTCACGCCAGCGGCCAAAAGTTCGCTGTAGAAAGCGCGCGATGCCCACTGAACCATAAGTGAGTCATTTTTGTGCGGTATGATCAGCTCAACATCAATACCGCGCTGCGCCGTCATTTTTAACGTCTCAAGCAAGTCGGTATTAGGTACAAAATACGGTGTTGTGATTCGTACCGAACGATTGGCTTGGTTTATTGCCAAAGTAAGCACTTGATAAATCAAATACTCTGGCATGCCGGGGCCAGATGGAACGACCTGAATCGGATGTTGGTATTTGCTGTTGTCAATTTTGCACTCCGGCAACTTCGGCAGATAACGTTCGCCCGTTTCTACTTCCCAGTCCCAGCAGTGAATTGCACTCAGTACGTTTACGGTTGGCCCTGTAACTCGCACCATGATATCGATCCAACGCCCAACGCCGCTGCTCTGTTTAAAGTATGCAGGATCGACAAGGTTCATTGAGCCTGTATAGGCGATTTCATCATCAATGACGATGATTTTACGGTGCTGGCGAAGATCAAGACGACGTAAGAACATACGCCACATCTTCACTTCGAGCGCCTGAATAACCTCGATACCCGAATCTTTCATCATTTTGTACCAAGGACTTCTGAAGAAGCGCGGACTACCCGCAGAGTCCAATAGCAGCTTCACATCCACACCGCGTTTAGATGCTTGGATAAGAGCGGATGCTACCGAATCGGCCAAGCCGCCTGGGTGCCAAATGTAGAACACCATTCGAATGCTCGTTTTAGCATTCTCGATGTCTTCGATGATGGAGTGCAGAATTTCATCAGGAGATTGTTGCAAGGACAGAGTATTCCCGCTCAGAGCAGGTAGCCCAAGACGGTTGTTACACAGTTCATCGATACGGTAGATATGGCGACCCATGGTTTCAGGCATGTGCGCGTGGCAATCATTGAGTTGACTAAACCACTTGGCAAAAGGGGTAAACATCTCTTTTGCTCGTTCAGCTCGTTTTCTGCCTAAGTTCAGCTCACCAAATAGGAAATAGCACGCGACGCCAAGCACGGGAAGGATATAGATGATCATTAGCCAAGCTAAAGACACGCTCACCGCACGACGCTTCAAAACAACGCGTAAAGTAACACCAGCAACTAAGAACCAATACAGTCCAATGCCAGTAAGAGTAAGAAAATGATAGAACTTGTCCATATACGCTCAAAGTAATATGCCCATCTAGGATATTAAGCATAAAAGTGGGTTGGGGGAACAGATTTCCCAATGAGAAGTGGGATTGACCCTACATGAGGAACAAATTTCATAACAGGTGATTCTGTTATTTTAATGTGAAAAATAAGGCTATTCTTTAA
Organism: Vibrio sp. RC2502; assembly: GCF_054850435.1. Classification (NCBI taxonomy): domain Bacteria; kingdom Pseudomonadati; phylum Pseudomonadota; class Gammaproteobacteria; order Vibrionales; family Vibrionaceae; genus Vibrio; species Vibrio sp. RC2502. The sequence goes on along the minus strand of NZ_CM141453.1, from coordinate 2,077,156 downwards.
CTATCGAACAAAAAAGCAGCATTTAACGTGCGTAATACTACACTTGTGCGATAAATGTACTTTTTGGGGTTCCAATTCTAATGGGGAACTGCTTTACTTGCTATACATAGAGCGTCGAACAAACTTCTTATAAGTGTATACAAAAATTTACACAAACATTTTAGACGCCTATCTCTATGCATACACAACACAACAAATCTTTGGAGAATAAGCGTGGCTACAACTAATACAGCAGCACCACGTGATACGTGGGGGTCTAAATTAGGCTTCGTAATGGCAGCAGCGGGTTCCGCTGTTGGTTTGGGTAACATCTGGAAGTTCCCGTACACAGCAGGTGAGAGTGGCGGCGGTGCGTTCGTTGCGATCTACCTTTTCTTTGTTATTTTTATCGGCTTTAGCGTCATGCTTACTGAGTTCGCTATTGGTCGTAAGACAGGTCTATCAGCAGTAGGCGCATTTAAATCCACTGACCGACGCTGGACGTTCACTGGCGTAATTGGTGTGTTTAGTGGGTTACTTATCATGGGTTTTTACCCAGTCGTAGGTGGTTGGGCGTTAGCGTACATTTTTAAAGTCGGTGGTGGTCTACTAAGCACGCCGGAGGCAATCGGTGACAGCTTTGGTGGTTTCATTTCTGATCCGCTACAACCGCTGTTCTGGATGGGTGTGTACCTTTTCCTTAACGTACTGATCGTAATGAAAGGTATTTCTGGCGGTATCGAAAAAGCGGGTAAAGTTCTTATGCCGCTGCTGTTCATCATCTTGATCATCGTATCGGTGAAAGGTTTGATGCTTCCAGGTGCGATGGCAGGCCTTGAATTCTTGTTCATGCCAGACTTCTCAAAAGTAGACAGTAACGTGGTACTTGCAGCATTAGGTCAGGCGTTCTTCTCATTGAGTCTTGGTATGGGTTGTATGATGACTTATGGCTCTTACTTGAAGAAGAAAGAAAACCTCGTTCAAACAACAGGCATGGTTACGGCAATGGATACCGGCGTAGCGATCCTTGCTGGTGTCGCGATGTTCCCTGCAATGTTTGCTTTTGGCATGGAGCCAGCAGCCGGCCCAGGTCTGGTGTTCGTCGTTGTTCCTCAATTGTTCGCGGAAATGGGCGGTGTGATTGGTTTGCTACTTGCGCTTCTGTTCTTCATCGGATTAACGGTAGCGGCGCTTACCTCTTCGGTTTCATTGTTAGAAGTAGTGGTTTCTTACCTTATCGATGAGAAAGGCATGAAACGTTCTAACGCAGTAGTTTCAGCAAGTGTCGTGATGGCATCACTTTGTGTCTTTGCATCGCTTTCGCTAGGCGGTATGGGACCAACGCTATTTGGTACTGGCGCATTCGATATTTTCGACCTACTGACAGACAAAATCTTCCTAGCGGTTGGGGGTATGTTGGTATGTATCTTTGCTGGCTGGCGCTTAAACCGTGCAGAGCTTGAAAAAGAAATCACGAATGATGGCGAAGTATCATTCCCACTATTTGGCTTATGGTACAACCTCGTTAAATACGTCATTCCGGTAGCGATTGCTATTGTTGCCTTCATGGGCATTAAGTCTGGCTTCGATAGTGGCAAAGGCGAAATCATGGTTTTAGGTATCGCGATTATTGGTTTTGCAGGATTACTTTCGAAGAAACTGTAAACGACTTAAAAAGATAAAGAAAAGCGGGGGCTTAGTAAGGCTCCCGCTTTTTTTGTGTCTGTAGGATAAGACTGACATTTTTAGATTAATTGTGTCTTTTTATAAAACTTTAATTGCAATGTGATGTTTGTCACATAAAATGCGCAACCACTGCAAAGGGGTGTCTATCGTCCCGAAATAATTCATGTGCAGATTGATACAGCAATGTCTGCACAGAACATAATTTATAAGGAACCTTGTCAGTGAAAATGTCAGTTCGTAAAAAGTTATATGCGAGCTTTGGTGCCATTTTGGCAACCATGTTGGTGATGATCGCGATTATTACGTTTGAAGTGATTAATTCACATAAAGTGGCACAAGAAGTCAGAACAGACGACGTCCCAGAGACCATCGGATACATGGCTTTGATCGATGAAGCTGGGGATATTTATCGAGATGCTGTCGGTATGATCATCAATACCAGTGGTGCACAACGTGAATATCAATCGAACAAGAAAGAGTTTGCCTCTGCGTTGGCTGATGTAAAACGTCTTGAAACCGCTGGTGGAGAAGACTATCGCAATATCGAAAAAATTGAGCAGCTTATGGCGAATTTTACGTCGAGCTTTGAGAGCCAAATTCAGCCGAATATTGGGCATCGCAGTTTAGAAGAAAACGTTGAGCAAGTCCGTCAGTTGTACGAGGTGAATCTAGCTCCAATTGAAGACATGCTCAATGCGGCAACGGCAGAAGGTCGACAAAGCACACATGATGCGCTTCTCCAATTGACCGATTCATTCAACGATATTGAGAACACCATTTACGCGCTAGGTACGCTTGCGGCGATCGCAACAGTGTTCATTGCATACTTGTTGTCTAATTCAATCACAGGGCGTTTGACCGCACTGGATACTTTGGCACAACGTGTGGCGGAAGGCGATTTGACAGCTTCTCCTATCAAAGACGAATCGGGTGATGAGCTTTCTAACTTAGCGACCTCTTTAAATAAAATGCAGGCATCTCTAACGGGGTTGATCGGCTCTATTTCAGTCGTGTCTGAAGAAGTTAAGTCGGTAACGAGTGAGTTGTCTGTTGTTAGTCAAGACATTGTTTCTGGTGCGAGTAGCCAAGCCGACAAAGCGAACCTCATCGCAACGGCGGCAGAAGAGCTGAGTTTGACCATTTCACAAGTGGCGGAACAAGGTGCGTCTACGTTTGAAGAAGCTCGTAAATCAGAAGCCACAGCCGAGCAAGGCCGTACCGTCATTGTTGAAATGGTAGAGAGCATTCAACAGGTATCGAAGCAAATGGCGGACATGTCGGTTCAGATGAATCACCTTGGTGCTCATGGCGAGAAAATTGGCGCAGTGATTAAAGTGATTGAAGACATCGCAGAGCAAACTAACTTGCTTGCGTTAAACGCGGCAATTGAAGCTGCGCGTGCGGGTGAGTTTGGTCGCGGGTTTGCGGTTGTGGCTGATGAAGTCCGTGCACTTGCTGAGCGTACGACGAAAGCAACACAAGAAGTAGGCGAGATTATCCAAGCGATTCAAGTTGGCACGCAAGAAGCCGTGACTTACACCGAAGATGGTTGCCGTTTGGTGGAAATTGGTGTTAGCCAAAGCTCGGGAGCGGTGGAATCATTGGAAGAAATCGTTGCTGGTGCAGGGCACGTGCAAAGCATGGTGAACTCTATTGCGACCGCAGCCGAAGAGCAAACTGCGGTGACAAAAGAAATTGCCGCAGATATTACGTCGATCAGCGACATTTCGGTTCGCTCACTGCAACTAGCGAATGACAGCTCACAAAGCGTAGAAGGTTTGAACCGCAAGGTACACGAGTTGGAAACACTAGTGGGTAAGTTTAAGCTCGCCTAATCAATCAGAATCGGTATACTTCTGGCTCCAAACGTGGAGCCAGTTTTTTATGTTCGATATTCTACATACCCATCCCGATTTTCTGATCATCAATAAGCATCCCAACGTCTCTGTTCATAAAGACGATGGCGACACAATGCTGTTGCAAGAAGTGGCTAAGCAGAGTGGTGATGAGCAGCTCTATCTTATCCATCGCTTGGATAAAATGACATCGGGTATTCTGCTCCTCGGACGCAACGCCAAAGCGGCCAGTGCGTTATCGCAAGCCTTTGCTGACCGACAAGTAGAAAAGTTCTATCTGGCGATTGGCTCTAAAAAGCCGAAAAAGAAACAAGGTTTGGTCGTTGGTGATATGGAGCGTTCGCGCCGTTCATCATGGAAGCTGGTCAACAGCAAAAATAACCCAGCCGTCACCCAGTTTTTCTCTCTTGCGGCAGAGCCCGGAGAGCGCCTATTTTTATGTAAGCCACACACTGGTAAAACGCATCAAATCCGCGTGGCATTAAAATCGGTTGGCTCAGGTATTGTTGGCGACCCGATTTACAATGCAGGCAATGAGGCTGATCGCGGTTACCTGCATGCACTTTCACTTTGCTTCCAATACCGAGATGAGCAATATCGTTTTGTTTGCGACCCACGAGAATACCAAGTGCTGGGTAACAAATGGCACAGTGAAATCGTCTCTCAGGGTTTGGATACTTGGCTTTCCCCTTGGGAACTGAACTGGCCTACGATCAAATAACCGTCACAAAGAAAACTAATAAGAGAACTCGATGCAAGCATCACAACTTCCGCTGTTCTTTCAGCATCTAGAAACCGAGCTCGCGCAAGCTCCTAACGAAATTCGTCGACTGTTTCATGGTCGTGGCCGTCGTTTTGAGGGCCTAGAGCAAATCACCTGTGATTGGTTACAAGGTCAGTTGATTATCAACTTGTTTAAAGAAGTCGACGACGCGTTTCTCGCTGAGCTGAAAAGCGGCCTCAATGCGGTGGCACAATCACAACTGTGGGCAAATAAGCAAGGTCGCACTATGGTTCTTCAGCACCGTTATGCCGATGGTGCGCCTTCAGAAGTGCTTGTCGGTGAATTAGACGCTCGCCCTGTCGTTGAAGAAAGCGGTTTGAAATACCAATTGGATATTGGCCGCAACCAAAACTTCGGTCTGTTTTTGGACATGCGCTACGGTCGTGATTGGGTACGCGAAAATGCTAAGCATAAAAACGTGCTCAACTTGTTTGCTTACACGTGTGGCTTTTCTGTCGCTGCCATTGCGGGTGGCGCGGATAAAGTGGTTAACGTCGACATGGCAAAAGCGTCGCTGTTTAAAGGTCGTGAGAACCACAAGCTAAATGGTCATAACATCAACCAGGTAAGCTTTATGGGGCACGATATCTTTAAATCGTGGGGTAAAATTAAAAAATCTGGTCAGTATGACTTGATTATCATCGATCCACCTTCATTCCAGAAAGGCAGCTTTGCACTGACCAAAGACTACAAAAAGATTCTGCGTCGATTGCCTGATTTGTTGGCAGAGGGCGGTCAAGTGATGGCGTGTGTGAACTCACCATCAGTGACCAGTGATTTCTTGATTGAAAGTATGCAAGAAGAAGCGCCACAACTGACGTTCCGCGAGCGTCTGGATAACCCACCAGAGTTTATGGACGTAGACAGCGAAGCAGCATTGAAAGTGTTGTTGTTTAGCTAAAAGACTTTTGTTGCAACAGAAGTAACATCAAAAAAAGCGCCGCGAAACAACTAGACAGACGTATCGCGGCGCTTTTTTGTATTTGGAAAACTAACCAATCTGCACTTCAAGATCCGCTTCGATGGTTGATGAGCAGGCGAGCACATAGCCATGTTCAATTTCTTCTGGCGTTAATGTTTCTAGGCTGGTGGAAGAGACGTTGCCTTGACGAACCTTGCATTTGCACGAGCCACAAATGCCGCTACGACAAGCGACGATTAATGGTAAACCTGCGCCTTCAAGCACATCGGCCAGTACCTGACCTTTTTGCGCATCGATGGTTTGAGCAAAGTCAGGAACAGAAACACGAACAACTTCATCGGAGACCGATGTTTCTGCGCCAGTCGCTGGCGTAAAACTCTCTTGGTAGAAGTTCGTCATGTCAAAACCAAGGTCATTCAAATAGCCGTGAACATCTTGCATGAACTGACTTGGACCACACAGGTAAACGGTGCGTTGCTTGAAATCAGGAACAAGCTCTTTAAGCCAGTCGGCATTCAAACGACCTTGTGGGTGTGACGTTCCTTCGCGGTTTTTCAGCAACAGCTTTAAATGGAAGTTGGGATACACAGCGTCGAACGTTTCTAGCTGATCGTAGTAAATCGTCTCTTCAGGGCTGCGTGCGATATGAAGAAATGCGATGTCCACATCGTTGTCGTTTTCATCTTGATTACTCAGCCAGTGTTTTGCCATCGAAAATACGGGCGTGACGCCGCAACCTGCACTGATAAGCAAGGCTTTTGTTTCGCCATCACGTAAAACGGGTGGATGGTCAATGCAGTTAAATTCGCCCGTTGGTGGTAATGCTTGAACGGTATCACCGAGCAGCAGCGAGTCAACGATGTAGTTCGATACTTTACCGCCAGATACTCGTTTGATGGTGAGTTGAAGGTGATCGTCTTCATTGATCGAGCTGATTGAATAGGCACGAAACTCCATTTTTCCATCAATTTCGACGCCCAAGTTAATAAACTGGCCAGGTTTAAACTGAAACAGAAGTGATTCGGTTAGTTCGGCCAATTTGATGCTGACGGTGTCGTGTGTTTCGAAGTATTTGTCGATGCAACGGAGTGTGACGGGTTGGTTACCTTGCCATTCAAAAAACATAACAATCTCTTTGGTTGTGGCTATTTTTAGTTCGAAATAGATAGCGCCTCCACGTAAGGAGGCGCGAACAAGCAAGTTTATTAAGCTGCTAGGATGGCTTTTAGATCATCCTGAACATTGCCAATACTGCGCATATCGAACTTCTCTTGGATGATGGCGATTAGGTTTGGCGTTAGGAATGCCGGTGCAGTAGGGCCTGTGTAAATGCCTTTCACGCCCAATGCAAATAGCGTTAGCAAGATAACGATCGCTTTTTGCTCGAACCAAGAAAGCACAAGCGTGAGTGGTAGCTCATTGATGTCACAGTCAAACTCTTTCGCCAGTGCAAGTGCAAGCTGGATTGCTGAGTAAGCATCGTTACATTGGCCCACATCCAATAGGCGAGGGATGCCGTTGATATCGCCGAACGTATTCTTGTTGAAGCGGAACTTACCACACGCCAAGGTCAGGATTAGCGTGTCTTCTGGCGCTTCAGCCGTAAAATCGGTGTAGTAACTGCGTTCCGCTTTATCACCATCACAACCGCCGACTAGGAAGAAGTGTTTGATGTTGCCTTGCTTCACTTGGTCGATAACCGCAGGGGCGGCGTTCATCAGTGCGTTGCGACCGAAGCCAACCGTGATGTGGTGTTCGATTTCATCGTGTTGGAAGCCGTCTTGTGCTAGAGCACATTCAATCACTTGGCTGAAATCATCGCCTTCGATATGTGCAACACCAGGCCAGCCAACAATGCTACGGGTGAATAAACGGTCTGCGTATTGACCCACATTTGGATTCAACAAGCAGTTTGACGTCATTACGATTGCGCCAGGGAAGTTTGCGAATTCTTTCTGCTGGTTTTGCCATGCGCTGCCGTAGTTACCTACAAGATGAGAGTATTTCTTCAGCTCAGGGTAGCCGTGTGCAGGCAGCATTTCACCATTGGTGTAAACGTTAATGCCTTTGCCTTCGGTCTGTTGCAGGATTTTTTCTAGGTCATGCAAATCATGGCCAGAAACAAGAATACATTTACCTTTTACTGGCTTGACGTTCACCGTGGTTGGTTCTGGATGGCCGAAGGTCGTTGTTTCACCTTGGTCGAGCATTTCCATCACTTTGTAGTTCATCAGGCCAATGCGCATTGAGCAATCAAGTAGTTCGCCGAGATCTTCAGGATCGGTGCCCAACCACGCCATGATTTCATGGTATTCGGCATAGATATCGTTGTTGGTTTGCTCAAGAACGCGTGCGTGCTCCATGTACGCTGCGGCACCTTTAAGTCCGTATAGGCAAAGTAGGCGTAGGCCAATAACATCTTCATGTACTTGGTCTTTACCACGGTTAACCGCGACTTGAGGAGCAAAAGCTAAGATCGCTTCTGCGCTGTTTGGTAGCTCGAAGTTGGCAACGGCAGGAATGTCAGTAAGGTTGGTGTTTGACAAAGTCGCAGCAGACATTACTTGCTCTTTTAACAATGCTTTGTACGTTGCGGCTTGAGAAGTTAACTCCAGGATGCGTTCAGGGTCGAAGTTAACGTTCGTCAATGTAGAGAAAAATGCCTTGGGTGCCCATTGGTTGATTTCATCGTTAATGATGTTGAATTCAAGTGCTTTTGATGCCCAAAAAGAAACCCCTTGCAGTGTGTAAACCAACACGTCTTGTAGGTCTGATACTTCAGAAGTTTTGCCACACATGCCTTGTGCAAAAGAACAACCTTTAACAGCAGGGGTTTGAATTGTCTGTTCACATTGAATACAGAACATATTGGGTTCTCCAGTGATTGTTTTAATAGTCGTGATGTTGACCACTAGAGAGCAGAATGCGTGCCAATTATTATATTGTTGATTTTTAATGGTTTTGTTTGTTTTTGATAGAGGAGGTGATGTAATTAAGACAACGCAAATGATGTCTTAATTACATCGGCTTCTTGCGGTTGGTTATTTATTGATCCCAAGTTTTTTACCCATCCGATATAAGTTCCCGCGATCCATTTGTAAAAACTCCGCTGCTTTTGCCCAAACACCACCAGTTTGGCTTAAAGCATGTTCAATTAAATCACGTTGATAGCTTTCTATTAGCTCTCGCATTGGTTGGCTTTCTTTAGGTAGATAATGCGATGTGTTTTTTACATCATCGAGAGCCAATGAGGTGTCGAAATGGTTAAGCATGATCGTGCTTGCGCCTTGTTGAATGGCGTGCAAAGCCGCGCGAGTTAACGTATGTTCGAGCTCGCGCACGTTTCCGTACCAAGGTAAAGATTCCAATTGAGTCAACACTTTAGGATGAACGTGCAGATTGGGTGCATTGAATTGTTGGCGTACTTTTTCCAACAAATATCCTGCTAAAACGGGAATATCTCCGTCACGGGCACGCAGTGGGGGGACTTGGATTGGGAACACGTTCAAACGGTGGAAAAGGTCTGCTCGAAACGTGCCAGATTCGACCTCTTTTTCTAATTGTCGATTGGTCGCGGCGATGATGCGCACATTGACCATCAAATGCTGATCGCTACCTACACGTTGCAGCTCGCCTTGCTGAATTACGCGCAGCAATTTTGCTTGCAAAATCAAAGGCAGTTCGCCCACTTCATCAAGGAAAATCGTTCCACCGTCTGCCAGTTCAAACTTACCGGCACGGTGGCTATTAGCTCCAGTGAATGCGCCTTTGACATGGCCAAACAGTTCACTCTCAGCCAGACCTTCTGGTAAAGCCGCACAGTTGACGTAAATCATCGGCTTATCGCTACGATGAGATTGCGCGTGTACCGAGTGCGCGACCAGTTCTTTACCAGTTCCGGTTTCTCCTGTGATAAGTACCGCGTAATCTGATTGAGCAACGGTCGCAATATTGTTTCGTAATTGATTGATCTGTGGGCTTAAGCCCACCATTTCGCCGTGTTGAGAGCGGGCTTGTTGGATAAGGGTTTGAGTGACGCTTTTTTGCTTCTGGTTTTGCGCTTTGAGTGCTTTTAATTGAGCAATGTTACGCAATGTCGCAGCGGTCAAAGCTGCAAAGGTTTCGATAGCGACAGGATCGATGTCATCAAACGCGCCCACCGTTAGAGCGTCCATCGTTAGTGCGCCAACAAGTAGGCCTTCCACATACAAGCTAAAGCCCATGCAATCGTGTACATCAATGCACTGGTCTTCGGTTAATAGTGTGCCGTCAAAAGGATCAGGCAGTGAACAATCGGCATCGAAACGCACCGGTTCACGGCTATGAATAATGGCATCTAAGCGTGGATGTGCTTTGGGGAAATAGCGACGACCTAAGACCGAGCTGGATAAGCCTTTTACCGCGACAGGAGTCAGAAACCCATCCTCATCGAAGATAAACAGGCAGCTCGCATCACATGGGAATACTTGCGCGACCCCATCAATGAGGTTTTGATATTGCTGCTCGTGAGAGCGATTAGAGCTGAGGTTTAGCGCGATATTAAGGAGTACGTGGTCAACAGTCGGTGTCATAACAAGCCCAAAGTTATCTGGAATGGGCTCATGCTAGCAATTTGATGTCATTTGAACATCGAAAGGTGTGGGAGATTGATGTTCCATTGACGACGATCAAATTTGATACAAATAGAATCGCGCAAGCCGATGAGTAAGCAACGTACGCTTGCGCGGACTAAGCTCTTTGAGCCAAAACAGCAGACCAATGGAACGGAGTCATCGTGTTCAAATTAGCGAGGTACAACCCTTGCGTCATTACCAGACATGTTGATTTGAACGGCTTGGCCTGGCTGGAAAATCATGTTTGGGTTTGCTTCTTGAACGACAGATATGATCTTTCCATCCTCTAATCGAATGGTCAGGTTCACACCATTTCTTTTCGCGGTTGCTTCGGCGGCTTTACTACCTGCATAACCACCTAATAAACCACCACCAATGGCTGCGATATCCGAGCCAGAACCGCCCCCAATTTTCGAACCCAAAATACCACCAACGGCAGCCCCTGCTATTGTACCGATGGCGTTGGATTGGGTAGAGGCGTCAATGGTTACGGGTTCTACTTTTTCTATCGTGCCGTAGTAAACCTGCTGAACTTTGCGAGTGTCGGACGAGCCGTATGCATCTCCGTACGGGTTAGGTGAGCTACAGCCGCCAAGCACGATCGCACAAGTAATGGTGAGCAACATGCCTAACTTGATGTGTTTTTTCATATAGCCTCCGAATGGTTTCTCCACCCAAAGAGTATATACCTCAATTTAGCATGTGCTTTGATGCGTTAATAAACAGCCGCTTAGTGATGTTTTTTCTCAAGAATACGTACATTTCTGAGCGGTGTTAACGGCCTTTGAGCGTATGAAACCCAGAGTAAATTCGCGTGAATGTGGTAAACCAACATGCCGCACCGAAGATGTATGCAATGACCGAAAAGTGTTGTGGCATCAGGCAGAACAGCACAAAACAGCCGATGGTTTCCGTGCCTTCGGTTAAGCCGCTCATGTAGTAGAGAGATTTGTGTTTATACACCGGATTATCGATGCCTTGTTTCCCTGCCATGATGGCAAAAGCTAAAAAGCTGCTTCCCGTTCCGACAAAGGAAAAAATCAAAAATGCCCCTGCAATGGCATTTTGTTCTGGATTTGCTAACACAAAACCAAAAGGAATCAGGGAATAGAACAGAAAATCCAAGCTGATATCGAGAAAACCTCCCGCATCGGTAATGCCTTGAATCCTCGCCAGTGCACCGTCTAATCCATCACAGATTCTATTCAGCAAAATAAACAGCAATGCCAACAAGTATTGTTCGGTGATCAAAGCCGGCAGAGCAAAACAGCCAAGCACAAAACCAAATACTGTCGTCTGATTTGCGGTGATGCCACATTTATCGAGGTATGTCGCACTGAGTGCGAGCGGTTTGCGGATGAGCTTTATACTCAGGCTATCAAGCATGATTTGTCTCCCACGGCCAGTTTAGGCAGCGGCTGCCATTGGGAATGTCGTCTTCATCGTGGGTTACCATCAAAGTAGGGATGTTCGCTTGCTGCAATTGCTCTACCACCCAATTGCGAAATTGTACGCGCAGATCTTTATCTAACTTGCTGTAGGGCTCATCGAGTAGCGCAACTTTCGGCTTTGCCAACAGCATACGAGTCAAAGCAATACGGGCACGTTGTCCTCCGGAGATTTGATCTGGGAAGGATTCGGCAAGTTTGGTCAATGCAATGTTCTTCAGTGCTTGCATGGCGTGAGCTTTACGCTCATCACCTTTGATTGAGTTTGGTAGCGCGAAGGCAAGGTTCTCCCACACCGTCAAGTGAGGGAAGAGCAAATCGTCTTGGAATAGAATACCGACCTGACGCTTATGGGCAGGGAGGGCATCCAACTTTTCGTTATCAAGCGTAATGGATCCAGAGTAGTTGAACTCGGCGGATAGGTGCCCAGCAATAGCATCCAACAAAGTGGATTTACCACAACCACTTGGTCCCATCAGAGTAACAATTTCACCTTTCTCTACGGTCATGTTGAACGCTGAAAAAAGCGTGTCGCCATTGGCTTTACGGATGGCGAGGTTTTCGAGACAAAGACTCATTCAGTAGTAAACCTTTTATAGACAAGCGGCGATACTTCACGTGTAAGCGGCTTAGTAGTATCGCAAAAGAGAAGAACAAGAAAGGCAAGAGTGCTTGCCAAATGGCGTAAATCGCGGTGACACGTCGGTCAAAACCACTGGATAGCGCAACGGCTTCGGTGGTGATGGTGCTAATGCGCCCAGCCCCTAGCACCAATGTCGGCAAGTATTGCGCCAGACTTACGCTAATCCCAACCGCCCATGCGAATGCAATCGCAGGTAGGAGGATTGGCAGTTTCACTTTTAACCAAGCTTGCATCGGTGTTTTACCCAAGCTGAGTGCGACGCGAGTTAAGCCGTTATCGAAGCTGCGCCACGGGCCGTCTAGCGAGAGGTAAATAAATGGGAACGCAAAGAATACATGCGCCCAGCATACCCAAAAGAAATACGCGTTACTGTTTAAGTACAGTGTTACCACTTGCATACCGAATAGCACCGATAATTGAGGAATCAGCATCGGGATGGCGATGATGTAACCTGGCACCTGCCAGCGATAACGAAGGCGATACTCATGTGCGATCAAGGCAAGAGCTAGAGCGACGGTCGCGCTGATAACGGCAATCAGCATGCTCTGTTCCAGCGTGCCAAGAATGCTGTGCCATTCGTATTCCCAAAAACGCAGGCTATAGCGGCTCGGTAGTAAATCTGGAAAGCGCCAGCGTTGAGCAAAGCTCCACACCACCATGAGTGGAATCATTAGAAGTGCGAGTAGCGCAATCAGTGAAAATAGGGTTTTACCGGGTAAACGAAACCCGTTTCGACCAGAGTACTGCCAGCGTTTGAAGCCTTTGGTAATACACCATTCCATCAAGCGTGCAAATCCAATCAAAAGGCTAGCGATTGCAAACAACACGACCGCGCCTGCGGCAGCTCTTGGTAGTAGCGATAAATCTGGGTCGTTAAACCACTGCCATACCAAAACCGCAAACGTTGGTGGGTTGGTAGGGCCAATAATCAATGCAACATCGACAACCGACAAGCTGTAAGCCAATACCGCCAGCATTGGAAAGCGCAGTTTTGCTATCCATTGTGGGAATACGCATTTCCACCACGCTTGCGCCGAACTGTAGCCCATTGAGTGACTGACTTTTTCAATCTTATCGACTTTCAATTGCTGAAGAATTGGAATACTCATCAACAATAAAAACGGCACTTCTTTAATCGCAAGCATGATGACCAAACCGAGTGCATGCGGGTCTTTAATCAGCAACGCTAAGTCATTCACCGTTTGCGCATTTGGATCATAACCAAACAGTTGGTTGAGAACACGAACGCCCATACCGGTTGGTGCAAACAAGAACGCAAAGCCAATTGCAAACGCGACATGCGGCATAGCGAGAAGTGGCGAGAGGCTAACTTCAATTTTTCGCCAAAACTTGCTGCCCCACGATGCTTGCAAAATCGCAAATGTGATCAAGCAAGCCAAGTAGCTACTGAAAATGGCAGAGTAGAAAGTCAGCCCGATGGATGTCCAAACACCCTCCCAATCAAAAACAGCGTTAAAGCCATCCAAAGAAAAGTGGTGCAAGCCGATAGGAGGTACATAACCGAGCGCAGAAACCACCACTCCGAGTAGTCCCGGAATGGTAGGTAAAATACAAACAGCGATAATGACTAAATATAGCGCTCTTAACATGGGCTCTTATTAATTCCCGTAGCGTTTCAACCATTCTTTTTCTAAGGCAGATTGCCAACTCGGATGCGGCTCAGCGATAGATTTGAATTGTTGAGTATTTTTAGCCGAACCTGTTAGGTATTGGCTGCTTAGCACTGAAGGATCGCCCCAGATGTTAAGGTTACCTTTGCGAGATTGTGCTTCAGGGCTCAATAAAAAGTTTATCGCAACTTGCGCACCGGCACTGGCATTTGCGTTCCAAGGAATCGCTAAGAAGTGAATGTTTGAGAGTGCACCTGCGTCCATCGCATACGCTTTGGTGCTTTCTGCAAGATTACCACTCGATTGCGCAGAAAAAACCGCGTTTGGGTTAAAGGTAATCGCAAGATCAATCTGACCATCATCCAGTAATTGAAGCGTTTCAGCCGTCCCTCCTGGGAATTGCTTACCGCCACGCCAAGCAACTTTATGGAACTCATCTAGGTAAGCCCATAGCGGTTGAGTGATTTGCTCAAATGTTTCACCAGTGACTGGTTTTTGCAAAGCGGGATCGTTGTTGGTCAACTCAATCAACAGTGCTTTAATAAAGCTTGTCCCATGAAACTCTGGTGGGCGAGGGTAAGTTAGGCGATTTGGAAACGCTTTTGCGTAACTCAGCATTTCAGCAAAAGATCGAGGAGGGTTATGCAGGGTTTGCTCATCATGAATAAACACTAATTGCCCCACACCCCAAGGTGCTTCCAGACCTTCAGTTGGCTCTGAAAAATCCACATCAATTGGCAATGATTTGTCAACGTACTGCCAGCTTGGCAAGCCTTCAACAAAAGGACCAAACAGCAATTGGTTATCCTTCATTGATTTGAAGTTTTCGCCATTGATCCAAACCATATCAACACTGCCACCGCTGTTTTTGCCTGCGGCTTTTTCTGCGATTAGGCGAGTGGTGGTTTCGGAAATATCAGTGACTTTCACGTGATTTAGCGTCACGTTGTAGCGAGATTTAAGCTCTTTGCCTGCCCATTGGATATAGCGGTTGATCTCTTGGCTACCACCCCAAGCATGAAAATAGACGGTTTGTCCGTCAGCTTGTTGTTCGATTTTTTGCCATTCACTAGCGGCCGATGAGTCAGCAAAAGATGAAGTTGCAAAAGTGGTGGCTAAAATGCCAATGGTACTGAGTAGCTTTTTCATACGTAGTCCGTGTTTTTCTTCTGGTTCTTGTTTGAAGCTTCGCTGAGTTTGTTCACGAATAGCCTCTGTCCTTCACAAGGATAGTAATCTATCTCGCGGTATTATCAATGTGAATCCCAATAGGATTTATTAATTGATTCAGGGAATTACTATCAATGATGTAAAGGGTAGAGCGCAGCACGATAGCTGCACTCTTTTAGCATCAATGTTGGATAGACCGGACTACTTCGCTAATTCTTCCATGTTGATGCCTTTTTTCTTCGCGATGTATTTTGGAATCAGAGACATACCAAACAGCACAAGACCCGCAACCGCAAACTTCACTAGCAACATCACAGACACGCCGTTTGTCGCAATATCACCCGCCATGTAAGCGAAGATGAATGCGCCTGGTGCCATTGTTAGTAGAGAAACCAGTGCGTAAGTGCCTAGGTTTAGGCTGGTTAGACCGTAAGCGTAGTTTTGTAGGCTGAAAGGGAATACAGGGACAAGACGAGTCAGAATTAAGAAGCTTGTACCGTTTGCTGCTACACCGTCATCGATTTTCTTGAAGATTGGGTTATCGCCAAACTTTTTCATGATGGTGTTGCGAAGCAGGAAGCGCGCCACGATGAATGCCGCTACTGCGCCAAGCGTTGCAGAAAACAGCGCTAAGATACCGCCTTTGATAGGGCCAAATACGATACCTGCCACAATGGTGAACGCGCTGCCCGGCAGTAGGAAAACACACGCAAACACGAATGCTGCTACGAATACGGCGTAGCCCCACACACCAAAGCTGGCGATCCAATCTTGTAGGCTCTTGATGTCTGTGATGATTTCAAGAATGCCAGTTTGTTTAGCCGCGAACAGAGCAATAGCTACAACAGCGACAATAAGAGCGATTTTTACGAATTTCATAAGTTCAACTTCACTTAAACCTAATAATTAAAAAGATATAGCTACAAAGACGTAGTTACATAGACATAGCTACACAGACATACACTTGATCAGACCCGCTTTTGATTTGTAGCGGTTGAACCAAGCTTTTACAGGGCTAGCGAGTACGTTTACTGGCGGTTCATCACCTTGCATGATCACAGGGCCGAACATCAGGTCTAGAATGTGCCAAGATTTCGTGCCAACACCCATCATGGATGCACGACAAGCTGAGCAATAAACCACGACGTAGTCTGTCTCGAATTCTTCGACACGGCGCTTGATTACGCGTGTTGCCACGTCTGGGTTTGCAGGTACAACCATGCCGCCGAAACCACAACAGCGCGTGTTTTCACGTGTGTGTTCTGGTTCAGAGGTTTTGTAGCCAAGCTCGTTTAAGATCCAGCGAATGCCGTCTTGCAGTTCTTTCTCGTAGCGAGTCGAACAAGAATCATGAATGGTAAACACCACGTCACTGTTTTTTGCTTTGCCGCGTAGCGCTTCTGGCAAACCGATTTCTGGAAGCAGTTTCCATAATGAAACCGGCTTTTGTGTGCCGCCAGACTTCTTGATCATGCCGTAGCAGCTTTGGCACGCCACGATGACTTCTTGTGCATCTAGCTTGTCGAAGTCTGCTTGAAGCTGGCCGTAGCGTTCTTTGAACTTCTCTGTTTGACCGATAGCCGCGGTCGGTTTGCCACAGCATTTCTGTACTGCGCCCATTTCTGGGAATACTTCTTTTAGGTAGCTCGCAATGGCCGCTACGCCTTCTGGTGAATAGGATGGCAAACTGCATCCTGGCATAAATACTTTATTACTCATTTTGTCGATACCGCTCGTTTTGCCATAGTGAAGATTTTAGAGAAGCCCAGTTTCTGGTGCATATTGATCGCTTTATGACCCGGCATTGGTGATTCACCATTGTTTGCCTTAACAAAGTCAGCACGTGCGCCTAGGAACATTTCCTTCATCGGGAAGTCTTTCGGACACACGATGGTGCACTGGTCACAGGCGTTACATGAGTAAGCCAGCAATGGATCCATCGACTTGTTGTTCACGAAGTCAGAGAAGATGGTCTTTGGACAGTCGCTGAAGTCGTTCATCATGATGCACTCGGTCATACATAGCTTGCAGCTACATTGCAGACAGCGAGATGCTTCTTGTTTGATTTGTTGTTCAGTAAAGCCTAAATCCACTTGTGCAAAATCTTGCTTACGCTCTTCTGCGTCACGTAACTCACCGTGTAGGCGAGGGATATCTACCGTACCTTTTGGTAGTGGTACGTCTAGGTGAGATGAGTAGCTGTATTCTTGCTCGAAGTCGCGGTCTTCAGTTAGTGGGCGAGTTGTTAGGAAACGCTCAACACTCATTGCTGCTTTGCGACCTAATGCCATCGCTTCAATCACGATGTTACCGCCACATGCGTCACCGGCTACAAAGACGTCTTCTAGGTTAGAAGCTAACGTTTGTTTATCGACTACGTAACGGCCACCGCGAGTTTGCTCTAGTGCACCGTCAGTAATATCTGCCACGATTTGACCCGTAGCGAAAACAACGGTATCCACAGAGATGGTTTTACTTTCTTCGCTGTACTGAGGTGCAAAGTTGCCTTGCTTGTCGAAGATAGACAGGACTTTCTTGATAGTGATGCCGGTTACTTTGCCGTTCTCATGTTCAATAGCGACTGGGCCCCAACCTGCGTTGAACTCGACACCCTCTTCTAGCGATTCATCGATTTCGATTTGGCTTGCAGGTAGGTTTTCAAGGCTCTCAAGCGAACATTGGTAAACGTTGCTTGCACCGATACGCCATGAAGAACGCGCACAGTCCATCGCAACGTCACCACCGCCGATAACCATCACGCGCTTACCTGCTCGTGGGAATTGGCGAGTTTCAGAAATCTCTTTCAAGTATTCAACTGCAGAGAACACGCCATCGTTGTCATGACCCGGCAAAGGGATGATCGAACCGACGTGTGCACCGTGAGCCAGAATCACAGCATCATGTTCGCTACGTAGAGTGTCGAAGCTAATGTCTTTGCCGATCTCAACGCCAAACTGAGTTTTGATACCCAGCATCGCTAGGTAGCTGTATTCGAAATCGATAACATCGCGTGGTAGACGGTATTCAGGGATACCCACACGCATCATGCCGCCGTAAACGTCTAGCTTTTCGTAAATCGTTACTTCGTGGCCTTGACGACGAAGCTCAATAGCCGCTTGCGCGCCAGCAGGGCCTGCACCAACGATCGCGATGTGTTTGTTCGTCATAGGGGCAATGTTGAGATCCCAGTGATCTTGGTTATCCATTTTCTCTGCGACGAAACGTTTGATGCCTGCAACGCTGATTGGCTGACCGAACTCAGTGTTACGACGACAAGATGCTTCACAAGGGTGGGCACAAATACGACCAAGAGTTTGAGGAAGGAATAATTTGCTGCGGATCAGATCCAAAGCGCCTTGGAAATTCCCTTCACCAGCCATGCGAACGTACTGTTTTACGTCTGTGTGCATTGGACATGCGGTTTGACATGCCGGATCGGCATCACCCATACAGCCATCGACAATCATTTGCGCGGTGTCGTATAGCTTTTGGCTAAAAATTACATTATTCATTAACTGCGGTTTCCGTGTTGATTAGCTCTTGCCGTTGATAACGTTCACTTCAGGATTCTTTTGCTCGTAGTGAGCATGGCTGTACTCGATCCATGAGCCGTCGTAGTTGTAGACGCCTTCTGCACCTAATACTTCAGTAAGAATCATGGTGGTGTGGGCAGAGCGAACACCAGACTGGCAGTAAGCGATAACTTTCTTACCTTTGATGATGTCGCCGTAAAGGGCTTGCAGTTCTTCTGCTGATTTCAGCGTCGTGTCTTCGTTTAACGCTTTGGTCCAATTAATGTGAACACTGCTTGGGATAGTGCCCGGACCGTATGCGCCAGAAACTGCAACTTCACCGTTGAACTCGTCGTTGCCGCGAGTATCTAGGATCACCCAATCAGGGTTGTTTTGCGCTGCGATAACCATGTCTAGCGTTGCTAGGGCATTGTTCTCTTGTTGTGTGTTAGGTGCGTTGTATTCAACCGCTGCAACGCTTTGGTTTGCAGAGCCAGTTGGGTAGCCAGCGCCCATCCAAGCGTTCAAGCCCCCGTCAAGGTAACGAACATCTTGATGGCCAAGGTTATGGATTTGCCAGTAAAGACGCGCAGCATCGTGGTGTGAGCCCGCAGCGTAGACGACGATTGTGCTGTCTGTTGTTGCGCCGAAGCTGCCTAGGATTGTCTCCATTTCTTCTGTGCTATTACTCATACCACCGAAGTCGTAGGCGTCTTCAGTCGCTGAGTAATCGTTACGCCACATAGTGTAAGAACCAGAAATAGGACTATCTGGTTTGATAGGGTTTAGCGCACCGATCACAACCACGTCTTTGTCACCATCCATCAGCGATTTCAGTTGTTGTGCAGAAATGAAGTGTTCTGGGTGAGCGTATTGTGTGAACTTCTGCTCTTGAGCAGCAGCATCCACTATTACAGCCTCAGCTGAGAACATCGTATTGTAAGCTGAGTAGCCAACCGCTGCGACAGCGGCCAACACACCCAACGCAATTGTCGATTTTTTCATGAGTTGCTTCCGTATTTTAATTTAAAGTTTTGCTGCCGAATCCTTGATGCTTCGACAGATAGAATGCTTTTGAAGGGGGAGTACAGGCATGAATGTTTCTTAATCATTTTTGGTGTTCATGGCTTAAAATAAGCGGAAATGCGCTCTACCCCTTTGTGGGTAAGGCATTCTGAGGAAATCAATAGTTAGGCGGTATTGTGGTTTCCCACAATAATGATGTGGGATTGATCTAAAGCAACAAAGTTAGAGAGGGGAACGGTGCTAAAATGCGAAACCAATACGCTGTCGTTGTGCTTTATTAAGTGACTAAAAATTATTTTCAAAAACTCCTTTATTTTATCGTATTTGTTTGTTTTACCTGTATTTCTCAAGTCAAAGCAGAACATCAGTCTGATAGGACAACATTTGACGTAGGTGTGCTGGCATTGAGAGGGCATTCTCACGCTAAAGAATCTTGGCAACCCACAATGACATGGTTGGAAGAACAAAACCCCAGCTATGAATTCAACTTACATACTTACGATTTTGACCAACTAGAAGAAGCCTTTTTGCACGGTTGGTTGGATTTCATATTAACGAGCCCAGGACAGGCAACTAAGCTCGCTCGTGAGTACCCTATTAACTGGCTAGCGACGCAGAAAACGGCTTACAGTAATGTGCCGAACAAGTCGATAGCATCAGTCGTTGTTGTGCGTGAAGAATCGCCTTTTAAAACACTGAGAGACATCAATGAAGCCAGTATCGCCGCTGTATCAGAAAAGGCGTTTGGTGGTTTTCTTGCTCTACGTTATGAGCTCGACAAACTTGGGTATTTCAACTCATCGTTCTTTGAAACAATCCATTTTACTGGCCCACCGACCGATCAGTTGATTCTCGATGTGATCGACGACCAAATTGATGTTGCAATTGTTCCTGCTTGTACGCTGGAAAACATGGCGGCCGAAGGCAAGATAGAGCTGCATAATTTGAGAGTGCTCAACGAAAGAAGGCCTGCTGATTCGGTTTGCGCAGTTAGTACTCCTCTGTACCCAAATTGGACCATGGCCATGACGGAGCGTGCTCCGGTAGATGTTGGGCAAAAGGTCGCACAAACCCTGTTTGCAATGCCTGCAGAGCATCCAGCCGCTATTGCTGCCAACAATGTGGGTTGGACGCTACCTGCGCCTAGCGTTAACGTAGATAAAGTCTACAAGCATTTGGACTTACATCCCTTACAGAAACCTTGGGCGCAAAAAGTTCAAGAGTGGCTACATAAAAACCAAGCAGTCGCTATCGCAGCGCTGCTAACATTGGTGTTACTGACTATCTATCACTTTTGGCTAGAGTGGACGTTCAAACGTAGTAGAGAAAAGTTGAAAGCTACCCTTAATGATTTACGTCGTAAGAGTAGCATGTTGGAACACGCTCAACGGATTACGATTGTGGGGGAATTAGGCAGCAGTATCGCACATGAAATTAATCAACCATTGGCTGCGATTAAAAACTACAGTCAAGGTGCAAAGATGCGGATGGAGCAAGGCACTACACCCGAGGAAATGTTGCCGATAATAGAGAAAATTCAACAACAAGTGACGTCTGCGAGTGACATAGTGCAGCGTTTACGTAGTTTGATTCACCGGACGCCAATCGAGAAAAGCTGGGTTGACTTACCTGCCGTCATCAATGATGCAATGAAGTTGGTGGATTATGAGTTCCAACGTCACAATATCCAACTAGGTGTGATGTATTCTGGCGAGGTACAAAACGTTTATGCGGATGTGACCGGATTGCAACAGGTGATCATTAATGTGCTTAATAACGCCAAAGATGCCTGTCTTGCTCATTCGACTTCGCAAAAAGAGTTGTTTGTTGATCTCCATATCAGCTTTTGTGATGACGTTGTCATCATTGATGTCATGGATAACGGGGTCGGGATCGAAGAGCAAAATACCCCTCTTGATCAGCCTTTTTATACCACGAAGGAAAATGGCCTAGGGCTAGGGCTTGCTATTTGTCGCGATGTAATTGAAGCGCACCAAGGTTCCATCAATTTTAGGTCAATTGACCCATCTGGGTGCCAAGTGACTATCGTTTTACCATATCAGGAAGCTCAGAATGAGTCGTAATCTTTGCCCACTTTATATCGTTGACGATGAAGTGCCTGTTTTAGAATCAATGGCCTTTATGTTAGAAAGTTATGGTTATAGCGTCGATGTCTATTCAAACGGGCAAGATTTCTTACAGAGTGTGAATCTGCATCAAGCTGGATGTGTATTGTTGGATAGCCGAATGCCAGAAATGCGTGGGCAGGAGCTTCACCTGCTAATGCGTAATCAATGCAGTCCAATCAGCGTTATATATCTGACTGGGCATGGTGATATTCCAATGGCAGTCGAGGCCTTAAAAGAAGGCGCGTTGGACTTTTTTCAAAAGCCTGTGGACGGTAGTGCTTTAGTGGCGGCAATCGATAATGCTATGGAATGTTCATTAAAAAACCAAGAAAAACAAAGTGCAAAACTAACTCTTCAAAGCCTTACTAGAAGAGAAAAAGAAGTACTGATTCTGGTGGTTAAAGGGATGAAAAATCAGGATATGGCGAACCAACTGTGTGTTTCGCTTCGCACTATAGAAGTTCATCGCTCCAATGTAATGAAGAAGTTGGAAGTAGAAAGTTTAGCTGCATTGATTCATAAAGTAGGGCACGTAATTTAGGTATAAAAAAAGCAGCCAGTTGGCTGCTTTTAAAAATGATTTTGTTTACTGACTTGGGATTAATTTACCCAGTCACGTAGAGTAAACGTCAATTCATGATCGGCATTTTTCAGAACAAGACCATCTTTAGTTAGAGTGATGTCACTCCAGTTAGATAGTGTTTGTGTCATTGCATTTTCGATCTTCATTTGCTCTTCCATACACATCTTCATGGTCATGCCCATTTTTTCGATGCGTAGTTGGTTGTTTTTCAGCTCAGCTTGACCGAAGAAGTTGTTACAACCCGCATTGCCGTTTGCTGTTAGGTTTTCACCGATTTCTAGGCGAGCCGCTTTTTGGTTTTCGTCTAGAACGATATTTTTACCATCAACTTGAACAAGTTCCCAGTTGTGGTGCTGTAAATCTTGAGCCGTAATTTCTTTCACATCATCACCGTTGCTAGCACAAGCAGTCATAAGAACAGGGAGAGAGATTGCTGTAACTAACGTTTTTAGGCTAAGCTTCATTTTATAGACTCCGTTTTTAGAAACGCGGTAAGTATAAGTAATAAAACACTGTTTTTGTCAGCATACGGTTATGGTTTCGTATGTTTTTGACATAACGAAGTGTATAACAGATTTTGTCGGTGAGTAATCTTCTCGTTTAGTTATTTAAACTAGGCAAACACGCCCTAGCATGGAAAGAGCGTTTATAGTATGGAGCAACTGGAATTTTTCACTGTCCCAAGCCCTTGTGTTGGAGTATGTACCTCCGATGAAAAAGGGTATTGCAAGGGGTGTATGAGAAAAAGAGAGGAACGGTTTAATTGGCTGAACTTAACCCCCGCTCAGCAGTTGCACGTTATTAAGTTGTGTCGTCAAAGATACAGAAGAAAGATGTTGGCAGGGAAGACGAAGCCAGAACAGCTTCAAGATAATTCATCACCTCAACAAGATTTGTTTTAGAAGCATTTCTAATTAAGGTGCGGACACGCCATCGTTCTTGTTTCTGCTTTTTACATATTCCCGGCCCGGCAAGGTATCCTTTAAGAACCGGGAATCTCCTATCCATTTTTCCCTATAAATCGGTAATTGGCGTTATTTCATCGACCAACGGTCGCTAACCCAGCCTCCCGCTTGTTCGTCAAAGTGATTTCCTGCAAATCGATGGTTGAGCTCAACCTCTAATTTGCTTGTTGGAAGCTCATCCATTAACTGGTGAATGTACCTTGCCATAGGGTCGGTACATGCTTCACGTTCTCGGCGGATGACCACTTCTTTGATCATTTGGAGTCTGTAGCTATTGCTGGCTCGTTTCATTTTTGACCTCCAGAACTCGATGGCAGCAGTTTGAACACATTGACGTCCAGATCGCTGCTCATTGGCGTGCGCGTGGAGGCACATCACCATCGTTTGAAGTCCAAAGACAAATTGTTTGAGAGCAGTGTTTGTAACGCCATTCACATCTTTCTCAGAATCATTGACTATGCGAATAAAAATGTCTCGCGAAATTTAGCCGATGAGCCTGCATATTTGAAAGACCTTATCAAACATAGAAGCCCAGCACAGGGGCGTCAATAACACAAATGAACAATTTTTGAACAGATTGTGAAGGTGGAGAATTATCAGCAATTTATCGAAAATAAAAAACGGAGCCACTTGGGCTCCGGTAATCTTAGAGTTACTCTGACATGCCTTTAACTATTCAGCTGCGATTTCACAACCAAGTGGGCTGTCTGAGTTAGTGTAGACAATTTCGCCTTGAGGTTCGTAATTGCTTACTTGTACTGTATCGAGAGCGTCTAGATAGCTGTACATTACTTCTGCATCAACGTTACCAGTGTTAATTACGCTAAGCGCTGGGTAACCATCACCGCCAGCTGCGTTGAAGCTTGGTACGGTAAATTTGTAAGTTGCTGTTGCGTCGAAATCTTTGCCGTTGATCTTACTGATTTCAACTTGCTTAGCTGTACAGTCTACGGTCATATTTAGACCTGCTAGTTGTGCATACGCACCTGAGCCACGTTGCATCGTAGCGACTACGTTCAAGTAATCGATGACTTCAGCACCAGTCATGGTAGCTACTGTTACAGTATTACCAAATGGCTGCACCGTTAGTACGTGGCGGTAAGCAATCGGACCCGCTTCAATTGATGCACGAACACCTCCTGAGTTCATTACAGCAAAATCTGCTTTTTGATTTTCCTGATGAGCAGTTGCGATCAGACGACCTAAGTTGGTTTGTTGATAGCGAACCACAGCACGGTCACCTTCCAATTTACCATCAGAATTTGCAATTACCTTATCTAGCTCACCTTGTCCTTTGCTTTGAAAATATTCAAGACGTTCTTGAAGATCAAGGTCTGGTTTGATTTCAGTACCAATGAACTCTAGCTCACCTACTTCGTTTTTACGTTTTAAGTTTACTGGAACTAGCTCATAACCAGAAAGGTGAAGTTTACCGTCATAGTATTCGAAGTCAGCTTTACCAACGTACTTACCCCATTCGTGTGCTTGCATAATGTAAGTACCGTTTTGTTGGTCTGGTTTACAGTCATCACCTGGCTCGAAGTCTGCATATCCTGAACCATCAGGTTCCATACAAACTGGGTTTTGCGAGTGACCACCAAAGATAGCTGCAAGTTGTCCTTCTTCGACAGCTTTAGCCATTGCTACATCACCAGGGGCATTTGAACCGTGCTGACCATTTTCATAGTGACCCATATGCGTCGTAGCGAAAATAAAATCGACAGGGTCATCTTTGTAGGTTTCTTTGATTTCTGCAATAACCTTCGGCATTTCTTCCGTAGGCTTGGTAAATGTCAAGTCGGAGATAAACTCAGGGTTACCGATTTTTGCCGTATCTTCTGTTGTCATACCAACAACAGCTACACGGAGGTCGCCGATTTCAAAGATTTTGTAAGGTTGGAAGTAGCGATCTCCGTTTTTATCATAAATGTTGGCAGCAAGCATTGGGAAGTTTGCCCAGGCACGTTGCTTTTCAAGAACGCTAAGAGGATTATCAAACTCGTGGTTACCAACCGCCATTGCATCATAACCAATATCACTCATGCCTAAGAAATCTGGCTCAGCATCTTGTAGGTCAGACTCTGGAACACCTGTGTTGATATCACCACCAGAGAGTAGTAGAGATGAGCCTCCATTTGCTGCGACTTCTTGGCGCATTTGATCAATTAGTGTTTTACGTGCTGCCATACCGTACTCGCCGTCTTCGTTATGCCAGAAACGACCGTGGTTGTCATTGGTATGTAAAATTGTGAACTTAATGCAAGAATCAGCAGTGTCACAAGTCACTGGAGAGTTGTCGCTGTCTGAGCCACATCCTACTAGCGCAGCGCCAACTGAAAGTACCAAAAGGGATTTGGAAAACTTCATAAGGGATCCTTTCTTTGTGATTTTGTTATTGTTACGGCGTGAAATATACGGAATTAATGTGAAAGTTTAGTGATCTATCTCTTATTTATACTTCTATCGAAGATACGAATTAATAAGCATGCAAACTACGTCTATAAATAAACAGAATTGGTATTTAGCATTTATTTTATGTGGCTTAAGCTATTTTTTGTGAGGCAGTTAATTGAATGCGTGTTGTTTATGTGAATCAATACGCATTTTGGTGAGGTATGACGCTAAGTTTGGTTATTATTTTGCCAAATTCATGTTTTTCTAAGTTCCTACGAAACAAATAGTTATAATTTTCTACTGCAAAGGTAGAGAGGTAGGGATGCTTATAAAATCATCTGCGAAAACAGCAGAAATCGATTGCTCTTGGCGCAATCAGTTTGAACTCAGTCAAAAACCGTACAACGGTTATTACTATGACTCCCAATTTTGGAAAAGGTTTTCCGAACACACCGCTGTTTATTTATTCCAATCTGATGCGTTTACTCTTTTATCCTGTCCGGAAAATCTCTGGCATAAAATTAAACATTTTCAGCCGAGTGAGCTAGAGAGAAAATTAAATAACCTGCAATTATTCTGCGAATATGACGACGTCGACTATCATTTCTTTAATGATAATACCTTCAATAAAGATGCTGATGTTTTCACTTTGTATATTGAATCTGACAATGAGTTGCTTGACGAATTTTTACTTAGTAATAGCGCAGAAGATATTGAGAAAGCCGATTTCGAGCTCGATAGCCACTTCTTCTATGGCATTTTAGAAGAGGGTAAATTGGTTGCGGCATTGGCGTCATATTGCTACGAAGGAAAGGAGCCATTTGAGTCGTTATCGTTACTGGTTAGCCCTAAAGCGAGAGAAAAAGGGTACGGTAAGCGCTTGCTTTCACACTTAGTGGCGGAGGTTAAAACGCGAGATCGTAAAGTGAGATACCGAGT
This sequence comes from Vibrio sp. RC2502, assembly GCF_054850435.1. Lineage (NCBI taxonomy): Bacteria > Pseudomonadati > Pseudomonadota > Gammaproteobacteria > Vibrionales > Vibrionaceae > Vibrio > Vibrio sp. RC2502. The sequence goes on along the minus strand of NZ_CM141453.1, from coordinate 2,050,876 downwards.
AAATATCGAAAATACACCTTCGATTAAGTTGTGCGAATCTTTCAGATTTGAAGCTTATAACCGATTGCGCGTATTTACTCAGGATGAATAGAAAGGAAAGTAATGGGATACACAGTAAGGAATGCTGTCAGAGAAGAAGCAGCTCAAATTGCTAAAATACATGTCGATTCGTGGCAGGTGGCGTACAAAGGGTTAATGCCACAAAGCTATATAGAGCAGTTTACCATTGAGCGCCGAGAAAGGATGTGGACACGAGTTATGACGGAGCAACTGGCTCAATTGATCGTGGTTGAGAAACAAGGGGAAATCGTCGGGTTTTTAAGTTACGAGTTGCCTAACCACACCAGTGAAGATAAAACGGCGTTGGTAACGTGTTGCTATGTCTCGCCGTTACATTATGGGCAAGGGGCAGGAAGTGCACTGTTAGATGAGCTCGAAACACGTCTACTCTCCACGCCAGTTATGCAGATTAGTCTGAAAGCACTGAACACCAATAATCAAGGGCTGAACTTTTACAAGAAGTGTGGTTTTGTGCGTACCGGGGAAGAAGAATCCGAAGTCATTGATAGCATGACGCTGACTGACCTCACTTTAATGAAGTACATTGCCCGTTCGTAAATCAAATGCCATATATAGTAAAACCCCGGAGGTGGTAAGACTCCGGGGTTTTGAAATTTTTTAGATGTCTCGGTTGGTAAATCCGATTATCTTTTATGCAAAAGGTCTGGATTTAATCCGATTAATTCCTTGGTAGGGAATTAGATACGGATGAAGTCCATGTGTTCAACTTTTGGCTTGAACGCGTGACGTTGAACGTCTTGTGGCTTAACTTTAACTTCTTTGCCATCGATAACTAGAACGATGCCTTCGTAGAATTCAGGCTTGTCCATTTGGTTTACGATGTCGTCGTGGTTAAGAACGATAGCTACTGCTGCTTCTTCACCGCCGTATACAACTGCAGGGAATTTGCCAGCGTGACGTAGGCGGCGGCTCGCACCTTTACCTAGTTCAGTACGTACTACTGCTTCGAATTTCATAGTATTTACTCTCAAATTAGTAAAAATCAAATGTTCACAATCAACAATGCGACCTTGTTGTTCGTGGTAAAGCTTGAAACAGGAACTGCTCAAGCGAGCGCGGATACTATCATTCCACTTAGAATTGGGCAACCCAAATCGTATCTAAATCAATAAAAACACATCATTTGGCGGATCCGAAGTTGATGGTTTTCATCACTTAGCGTGAAAAATGCTCGTATCGCTTCTATTTTCATCGGTTTGAGTAGCGTTTACCGATGAAAAAGAGTCTTTCGTGATTTGTTTTAAGTACGGCTACGGTGCAACGTTAATGTGGCTTTTAAACCACCCATTTTGCTCTTTTCTAAAGCCAGTTGGCCTCGATAGCTGTGCGCCATTTCACTCACAATATTTAAACCGAGCCCAGAACCTGGCGTTGTTTCGTCTAATCTGACACCACGTTTGATGACTTGGCCTAATTGCGCTTGAGGGATTCCAGGCCCATCGTCTTCGATAATCAGGTGGATACTATCCTTATCCTGAGTAGAGTGGACGCGAATCATGCTATTTGCCCATTTATAGCCATTTTCAAGCAAGTTACCGATCATTTCATCGAGGTCGGTTTTTTCGACTGCAACATTCAACTCAGAATCAAGCTCATTAACTAAGGTGATGTCTCGCTCGGCATAGACTTTATCGAACGCCATTGAGATAGCATCCACTCGCTCTGCTGGATTGGCTTTGACAGAAAGGATGTTCATGGAACCCGCCATTCGAGCGCGACCTAAATGATAGTCGATGTGATCTTGAATCTGGTTGAGTGGGGCGTTTAAGCGTGCTTGCGTTTTGGGCTCTAGCGTTTGCACTTCATTTTTTAACACAGATAGCGGCGTTTTGAGTGCATGTGACAAATTACCCGCGTGGTTACGCGCACGCTCCAGTAACTCCTGATAATGGAAAAGAAGAGCATTGAGGTCAGAAATAAGCGGCGAAATTTCTTTCGGATAAGTTTCTTCTAAACTCTTTTTATTTCCAGCTTTGAGCTCTGCCAGCTCTTTTTGCAGTTTAGTTAGTGGACTCAATGACCAAACGATTTGCAAGAGAATGACAGTCAGAACGCCAGCAAACAACAATCCTAGAATTAGCCAGAGTTGACCAATAAGGGTTTGCAGTGTGCTTTTTATTGGCTCTTCGTCGATACCTACGATGATATGAATTGGACCATCGTAGTCGGGTAGATATAGCGCTTTTTCCAGAGTAATCAGTTTTTCGTCTCTTGCACCATAAGCATCTTTATCGAGTCCTTTATACTCGATTCTTTTATCCCACAACGAGCGAGAGCGTTCGAGGCTTGAGTCTGTCGATGCACTCCAATATAAGCCGCTGTACGGGCGACTAAAGCGAGGATCCGACAGCTGAGCTGCTAACGAAAGATGGCCTGTATGATCGACTTCCAATTGAGCGGCGATTTCATCCATAAAGATGCTCAGCTGGGAGCGCGTGTCGTCCACCATATAGTTATAAACTTGGGTAGGAATGGTGACACCCGCAGCAAGGATCATGGCGGTGAGCCATACAACCGCCGCCAACACCAATCGGCTTTTGATACTTAATCGCTTTAAGGCATGCAGCGGCAGTTTGTTCTTATTCGGCATTCAGTTGATACCCTAAGCCACGCACGGTTTTGATGATTTTTGGGGCGATTTTCTTACGAATACGACCGATAAATACTTCAATCGTGTTGGAGTCACGATCAAAGTCTTGCTTGTAAATGTGCTCCACAAGCTCCGTGCGTGAAATGACTTTTTCAGGATTATGCATAAAGTAAGCGACTACTTTATATTCCAGCGCTGTTAGGCTCACTGCTTGGCCTTGCCACATCACTTTTGAGGTTCTGGTATCTAGGCTTAAATCGCCTATTTGCATGACCGGAGAAGCGTTACCAGATGCTCTGCGCAGTTGGGCGCGAAGACGAGCGATAAGCTCAACCATTTCAAACGGTTTAGTCAGGTAATCATCTGCGCCAGCGTTTAGGCCTTCTACTCGTTGAGTTAAGGTGTCACGCGCACTTAGGATCACGACCGGAGTGTTGATGTTTTCATCTCGAATGCCTTTTAAAACGGTCAAGCCATCGAGTTTCGGTAGACCAAGGTCGAGTACAATCGCGTCCCATTCTTCGGATGTCGCTCGGTAGAGCGCGTCAATGCCATCTTGTGATAGCTCAGGTACCCAACCGTTATTTTCCAACGTTTCGATAATTTGCTCGCCTAGACGAGGATCATCTTCGACAACAAGTATTTTCATGGCAGCGTTTCTTATTATTTAGTTTTGTGGTGGTTTTAAAGCTTTATTGAAGTTTCGACCTTTGACTTCCAACATTTCCAATGTGGCAGCGTCATATTCGACCTTCAACACACTATTGTTGAAGAGTATTTTCAGTTCGTAAACCCATTCATTGTCATCTTCTTCAAGCTCGACTTTGATGATGCGACCATAAAGGTCATTTTCGACGGCCGCGTAAAGCTCAGAGAAGGGACGAATGTAGCCTTTTTGTACGGCGCGGTAGACCTCATCCTGGTCTTCATCAAATTCGATACGTGTGCCGGGCTTTTCGACATCTTGCACGATGGCGTGGCCATTTTGCGTGGTGTAAATATCATTTTGCTGCGCGAAGCTTGGTGCAGAAAGCAGCATCGGGGCGAGGCTGAAAAACAACGCAAGATTTTGAGAAGTCACTGGTTTATACATAGCAAAACCTTTTCTGAAGAGTTGGCAAAATTATATCTAGCTGTACATGAACAGAAAGTGAATCATCGTGTGAACTGTCGGTTCAGTCACATTCACTTTGCTCTTGGCAAACTCATTGGTGCGAATCGAGCGTTATTTAAGTTCATCTCCAAAAATCTTGTCGCGCAACTTCCAAAAGCGCCCAGACTTTCTGGCAATGACAAACTGCGGTAAACGGAAACGGTGTTGATTAGCGACGACTCGTGTAGGCGATGCTTCTTCAAACGGGCGATGTTTATCGGCAAGGTGAGGGCGCACAAACTGGTCTTTAAAAGTTTGCTTCTGTTTCTTGGTGTTTAATGACCAAAACTCATGAACTAACGCATGACCTTCGCCTTGGTATGGTTCCCCCGAATACGTGACTTTGAGCTGTGATTTGCCGTCATTTGATTTGAACACGGACAAGTCCATTTCTGTGCACTCGAAGATCAGTGCGTCTTTCAAATTCAGTGCTTCTTTCAGTTTCTTATCTGGGTCGACCAATGTTGCATCACATTCATGGCATATACGAGCGGCAATATCATTATCTGCGCCACATTCGCCGCAATATTTGGCACGAAAACGGTAGCCACAATGTTCGCGTTCGCCCGTGTCTTCATCTTCAAAGTAACCTTGGCATCGTCGGCCAAAGTGTTCGAGTAAAAAGCCATTGCTGTCCAATTTACCCCAGAAATTGTTGTTAAATCCGCAAGCGGGGCAAGGAATAGTAATGATCTCGCTAGTGGAGTCGGGTTTTGGATCTCCCACTTCTGGCTGATACAAATCGTAGCTGTTACCCGCGTAATCGAGTACCAGACATTCATTTTTACCTTCCGATAAACGCAAACCTCGTCCAACAATTTGTTGATATAAGCTGACCGACTCCGTGGGGCGCAAGATGGCAATCAAATCTACATGAGGCGCGTCAAATCCGGTGGTTAACACAGAGACATTCACCAAGTATTTGATTTCGCGATTTTTGAAAGCTTGAATGATCGCATCGCGCTCTGGTGTTGGAGTATCACCAATGACGATGGCGGTTTCGCCTTCTGGCAGCAGGCCGTGAATTTCTTGAGCATGTCGAACTGTTGCAGCAAAGATCATCACGCCTTTACGCTCTCTCGCGTATTGAATGATTTGCTCTACGATCTGAGGAGTGGCGCGTTTGGCTTTGTCGATAACCATGTCCATTTCCGCTTCTTTGTAGCGTCCGGTATTAGCGGGTTTCAGCTGCGAGAAGTCGTAAGACAAAACGGGCGCATCCATCATGCGTGCGGGGGTGAGGAAGTTTTCGTCAAGCAAGTAACGGATCGGCAGTTCGAAAATACAGTCGCGGAAAAAGCGCGACTCTTCGGTGCGTACTTGACCTCGGGTGTGGTATTGATAAATCCATCCCATTCCTAAACGATAGGGTGTTGCCGTTAAGCCCAAAACTTTGATGCCAGGGTTGAGCTCTCGAAGGTGCGTAATCACTTTTTGATAGCTGCTGTTTTTATCGTCTGGCACACGGTGACATTCATCGATAACCAGAAGTGAGAACTGGTTTTTGAATGAGTCTAAATTGCGCACTACCGATTGCACCGAGGCAAACACCACTTGTTGGTCGGTTTCCTTTCTTCCTAATCCTGCCGAAAATATGGCGCCTTTCAAACCGTAGCCTTCATATTTCGCGTGGTTTTGTTCCACCAGCTCTTTTACGTGGGCCAAAACCAACACACGCCCTTTGGCAAGGCGTGCTAGTTCTGCAATAACTAAGCTTTTCCCAGCACCAGTTGGTAGTACGATCACTGCGGGGGTGGAATGTTTGCGAAAGTAATGAATAACGGCTTTAACAGAGTCAGCTTGATATGGGCGAAGTGTGTACATGAAAATATGTGAAATTGCTCAACTATTCGAACTAGGAAGGCTATAATACCTGACTTTTATACCCAAGTGACCTTTGAACCGTAATTCGGAGATCACTTGGGTATAATTCAATGAGGTATTCATGCGTTTAGATAAGTATTTGTGTGATGCTCTGGGTGCGACTCGCAAGCAGGCAACAAAGATCATCAAAAGTGGCGAAGTGCTCGTCGATGGCGAAGTACAAAAAAGTGGTTCATTCAAAGTGCCAGAAGGTGGTGTTGTGGAATGGGATGGCCGAGAAGTCGGTGCGCCTGGGCCTCGTTACATCATGTTGTACAAACCAGCGGATTTTGTTTGTTCACACGAAGATGGTTACAACCCTACGGCCTTTGTATTGCTTGATGAACCTAAAGTCGAAAACCTTCACTTCGCTGGCCGTTTAGATGTGGACACGACGGGTTTGGTGTTGATTACAGATGATGGCCAATGGTCTCACCGTATTACATCACCGAAACACAAATGCGAAAAAACATACCGCGTGTGGCTAGCGGATGCGATTCAACCTGATTACGTTGAAAAGTTTGCGCAAGGTATTGAGTTGAGAAACGAACGCGAAGCGACGTTACCAGCGCACCTTGAGATCGTGAATGAAGCAGAAAACGAAGTACTGCTTACTATCGTTGAAGGTAAGTACCACCAAGTGAAACGCATGTTTGCTGCACTTGGTAACAAAGTAGAACTACTTCATCGTGAGCGAATCGGCGATATCGTGTTGGATGACACTCTAGAACCGGGTGATTACCGTTATCTGACTCAAGAAGAAGTGGATTCTGTGTGGAATTAATCGTCGCTATCGGAAATTCTTTAGTTCCTAGCAGGAACTAGTCTTTTGGTAGGAATTGGCTCAAAATGACGATTCCTACCAAAATGTTTTCGTGCCTAGACAATTTCGGTATGCATGCTTAACCTCAGTGATATGCCGCGGTGTTTTATCACAGGCTCACGCATACTTTTCTCGCGAAACATCCGTTCGTAGTGAATCAATCATGCTGTCATCTTTGGTTTATTGCGCGCAATTATCGGGTGAACATGCATCGTTATCATGCGCTTTTCTATGTCGAGCTCGTCAAGGCCACCTTGGTAAACATTCGTCCTTATGATCCTCGAAAATTGAATCAGCAAAGCACTGTGCTTTGTTTTCAATGGTACGAGAAGCATCCTTGCTAGTTTCTGAAAAGAAATGGCTGATGGCAAGGACACAACTAGAGGTAAAAGAATGACAGAAAAAGCTCAAAGCGCTCCCCAATCTCAAATCAGTTTTTTACTGTTTCTTGTGCTCGGTGCAATTGGCGCGTTAACGCCATTGGCGATCGACATGTATCTACCGGCAATGCCGACCATCGCAAAAGATTTGGGCGTTGCACCTGGTGCGGTTCAAATTACATTGACGGCTTATACGGCGGGTTTTGCGATTGGTCAGTTAATTCATGGGCCGCTTGCCGATAGCTTTGGCCGCAGACCTGTACTGATTTTGGGTGTGCTTTTCTTTGGATTAGCAGCGGTGGTGAGTGCGACCACAAACGGCATTGATGCGTTAACCTATGTTCGTACCGCCCAAGGTTTTGCTGGCGCGGCTGCGGCGGTCATTATTCAAGCTGTGGTGCGTGACATGTTTGACCGTGAAGACTTTGCGCGTGCAATGTCTTTCGTCACATTAGTTATCACGATTGCCCCGTTGGTTGCGCCGATGATTGGCGGTCACCTTGCGATTTGGTTTGGATGGCGCTCTATCTTTTGGGTGTTAGCCATTTTCGCTGTGGTTGTCATTCTGCTGGTGTTCTGGAAAATTCCGGAGACGCTAAAACCAGAAAACCGCCAACCACTGCGTTTTCGCACCACATTAAAAAACTACGCCCGTTTGTGTTCAAGTTCTGAAGCGTTGGGCTTGATGTTGTCTGGTGCGTTCTCGTTTTCGGGGATGTTTGCGTTCCTAACTGCGGGTTCGTTTGTTTATATTGATTTATACGGTGTTCGACCTGACCAATTTGGTTACTTATTCGGTTTGAACATTGTGGCGATGATCATCATGACCAGCATTAACGGTCGTTTGGTGAAAAAAGTGGGCTCTCATGCCATGCTTCGTTTTGGGTTGTTCGTGCAACTTTTGGCTGGCATTGGTCTGTTCGTAAGTTGGTTAATGGACTTCGGACTGTGGGGCATCGTGCCTTTTGTTGTGCTGTTTATCGGCACATTGTCGACGATAGGTAGTAATGCGATGGCGCTGCTTTTAAGTGGCTACCCATCAATGGCGGGTACGGCATCGTCTCTGGCGGGGACGTTAAGATTCGGTATCGGCTCATTGGTTGGCGCGCTGGTGGCATCACTACCTGGTAATGTTGCGTGGCCTATGATCATCGTTATGTTTGCTTGTTCTGTGCTTTCAGCACTGTTTTATTGGACTTTAGGAAGAAAGGCGTAATGTCGAATTACACCAAAGAAATTCAAAACTTGGTTAACTCTGCTCTGAATGAACTGGAGCAGGAACATCGTTCTGGCAAGTTGGCCAATGCGCCAGTGGCGAACAACCACTATCTTGTTCGTTGGGTAACAAAAGCTCTGAAATCTCAACGTTTTGGTCGAACGGTCGGCGATGACTTAACTCGTTGGCAAAAGGCGGGTCGTTCAAAGGGGAACGACGCTGGTTTGTTGTTTATCTTCAAACGTATTTCTGCTTTCTACGCGCAATTCTTCCCTGAAGGTGAAGATTCAAAAGTGATCAAAGACTCTGACGTCGAAGCTTTTTTGGACGTAATGGAGCAAGCGGGTTGGGAGGTTTCTACCTCTGAACAATTGGTTGGTTGTGGCAAAATCCAAATCTTCACGGAAGGCCAAAATTCTTTGGCACTGTGTGCAGACCAATGCGAAAGCTGCTTCGACGGCGAGTTGCTCGTTAAACCAATGAGCTGGTTTGTGCGTGGCAACCATGCTGAGTTTGTTGAGAAAGCAGCGCAAGCGGGCTTTATGGTGCATAAAGTGACGGACTACAAATCGATGGTGAAATACCACGGCGAGTACCTTATCTTCCCTGCAAACGAAGGTAACCAATTGGCTGAGATTCCTTTGAGCTTCCAAGCTTAATCAACTTCTCACAGCAGTAGAATTGAAATACGAAAGCATCAGGCGCTTGAAACGTCTGATGCTTTTTTTGTTACGTCACACTGTGCTTAAAAGCGATATTTCCAATAGACGCCGCCATACAGACCTTCATAGCTTTGCAAAACGTCGCCCATCGTTCCGGTTTCGTTGTTAAACAAGTAATCCTCTTCTGAGTAGTCTTCATAACGAAGGTTAAGCTGCACGTTTTGATTTTCAGATACTTCATAGTCAGCGATGACTTCAAATCGATACGAGTTCGCCTCGTTATCAGGATATTGGTAACCACCAGATGTGGTTGAAGATTTACTGTCCGCTTGGCTGTAGCTGTAATCAAATGAGACAGAAAGTTTGTCGTCCAGCAGTCGCTCTTTACTCACACCAAAACCAATGGTTGTGATGTCATCTTTGAGCTTGGTGGTGTAGCGATTCCAGCCGACAACGTCAGAGTTTGCTTGTTGTTGCTCGGAGCGGATGATCTGTTGATTGTAAAAAACATGCCCGCTTAATCCGTCGAGTAAACTGAAGTTGAGGCTGAGGTCGTAGCCGTAATCCTCCCCTTCGCTTAAACCAATATCGGGTTTTGCATAGTCATCATTTCCGTACCAAAGTTCTGCAAGTAGCTGGACATCGTCTGTCATGTCATAACTGCCGTCGCCACGGAGCTCAATCCTCTCTTTGTCGGCTAAATAGTATTGGCGCAAATTAGGCGAGTCGCTGCTGTCGTCCTGCCAATCAGAGCCATCGCGGAAAGAGTAGGAGACTTTACCGCCTAATTGCCACGGACTGTTTGGTCTGTACTGAGCACCAACAAAAACGCGTTGTTCATCGGTACGTTTTCGGTCGGCATAGCTTCGCTCGTCTTGTTTGAAGTGATAACCCGCATTCACCTTCACATCAGACGCAACACGATGCGTTAACGTTGTTTCCAGTTTGGTTTTTGTGTGGTCGTATTTTTCTCTTGTAGAGCCGATGATGGTGTTTCTATCGGAGTTATCGTCTTTGTCTGAATAGTCAGCAGAAATGGCGAAAGCTGTGTCTCGCGAAAGCTTGTTGTGGTAATCCGCGCTCATTTGCCAAGTGTTGGTTTCGCCATGGAATGTATTGGAGTTAACGGGGGACTGCGGAAACGGATTTAACCCGCCTTCAGAAGACGTCTGTGACCAAAGTAAGCGGACACTGAACGTTTGTTGATTCAACCGATAATTCCCCGTGACAGCAAATTGGTGAAAGTCGTTTTCAGGCTCATACGCAAGGTGATTGGCGTAAGGGTTGGTAATGCCGCCGTAATAGAGTGCGGACTTGTCATTGCGGAAAAACGAGCCGCGATACGCAATATCCACCAGCCACAAATCTTCAATGTAGCTCACTCCTACTTGAGTATTTAAGGTTTCATGATCGACGGCTTTGGGTATGAATCCAGGCGCGTTGGCGTAACCCGGAATGGTCGATGAATAGAGCGAAGTGGTGCCTTCTTTACGTTCGTGCTTCATGGATGCATATGGCTTCCATGGCGTATGTGGTGTGTACTTGAGTTCTAGCTTAAATGTCTCTCGCGTAACTAAGTTTTCATATTTCGATAGGTCACCACTAACGAGTGCATCTTCTCTTGGATGATACGCACTGAGTGAGGACTGATTCCAGAAATAAGGAGTCTCACTGTAACTGCCGAGGACACGTAATCCGTCGTACTGGCCCATTTCCCACTGCAGTAAGAAGCGTTGCAAACCAAGATCTTCGACGACGGCTCGATTGTAGAATCCGTCGTCTTCATATTGTTCGATATCGGCGTTTAGGCTCGCGTTAAAGTGCTTATTGTCAGAGTTTGTACCGTAAACGGGCGGATTCCAATTATAGAATCGAGAGGACCCGTCGTTGTTAAGGTAACCGACGCCCGCGCTGACTTCTCCACTCCATGTGCCGTCGCTGCTGCATTCACTGCACTGCCAGCTGCTAGTGTCGGCTGGTTGAGAACGTTGTAACGAATAATCGTTGGCGTGCGCTTGCACAGCAAAAGCAAGGGAAATAGCGATGCACAGTTGAGATAGTTTCATGCCTCCCTCCTAATAACTTAATGTTTGACCACGTGGGTGGTTAGAGCCATGCACTTGATTGTGGCAGTTTAAACAACTTCCGCCGCGCACTCTCAAGTCGTTTTCAGGAATGGCTACGTTTGCATGTGGCACACGGTGACATTCCTGACATAGCATTGGCAGTCGTTTATTGAGCAGGGCTTTGTTCACTGAACCATGAGGTGTGTGGCAGGATGTGCAATCTTCAGTTACTGGCTCATGCTCCCATAAAAATGGGCCGCGTTTTTCCGCATGACACTCGTAACAAGCGTTATTGACGGTTGACCAGTTCAGGCTCGCTTCATTTAATGTCTGATGTGGATTGTGGCAGCTAGAACAAGTCATGACGCCGTCAATGATAGGATGACGACTGCGTTTGTGGATATCCGATTTGGTGCGGGAGTGACAATCGGTGCATTTGTCTGCTTGCATTTCGGCAACCATCATCGGATCGTCTTTTTGATGCAGTTGGTGACAGCTTGCACAAGACAGCCCTTCAAAAGCGTGCTCGCTACTATGCCAAGTCGAGCGTTTCACATCTTGGTGACAAGATAAACACACGCTGTTTTGCTTTTCGGCCGGAACAGGGGAGTTTGTTCCAAAAGTGATCATTGGCTCACGAACTTGTCCTTTTCGTGGATTGCGCTCGTGATTGTTCGCTGGACCATGGCATGCTTCACACTGTTTATCATTCATTGGCCCATGCAGGTTTGCGGACTTACCGTGGATGTTATCGAAAATACCCGTTGCAGGTTTGTCTGATGTATCGTCATGGCAACGAAGGCAGCCATCTGGCCCGCGGCGTGAATATTTCCCCTCGGAAAACTTGGTGTCTAATATGGTTTCAATTTCTTCTTGAGTTAACGTCGCCGCTTCGGGTTCTGGCTTGGCGACATCTTCCGAACTGACGGTGAAGATGACGCCTAACCCAAGTATCCCAGCTACCAACCACCGCAGAAACATTGCTTTCATAGCTCTTCCTTTTCTTATCCTTAATTGTCAAAGCATTGTGTTCAATGACGAATTCAACGGTAGTCGTATACCTTGTGAACCTTATCTACCCCTTGTGACTGACCAATGGCATGGCAAGTCGCACATTGTTCGGAGCCCATGGCTTGTGCTGCTGTGTCTGCTCCAAATACCGCGCCGTGATTCAGCATATGGTTCAGAGGCGCATCTCCTGCCACAGTATCCGGGTCAGCATTAGCTAAAGATGACTCTAAGTGACACGCGCCACAGGCGACTAATGCAGGACTAAAGTATTTACCACTCGCAAGAGAAGGGCGCGTATTTTGTTGGCTAGGTAAGTTGTATTGAGTATTGGTATGGCAGGCCTCACAGTTGTTGACTGCGCCAGGGAAAGGCGCTTCACCGCTATGAGCGGAGCCAAAGGCATGGAATGAGTGCACGTGGTACTTCAGATCAGCCGCCATTCCAGGATAAAACGCAGAACGTTCAGAGTTATGGCAATTTTTACATTGTTGGAAGTCGGTGGCGGCATGTGGATGCTCACCGAGCTTATGGATAGTCAGCTCTTTGTGACAATCGTTACACGATGAAATGTCCGCGCCAACTGGTAGTTTGTGTTGCTTGTTGATACCAGACACATCAAACGAGCCGGATGCGTTATTGGCGGCAATGACGAAAGGCGATTTGATAAGATCGATGCCTTCAAACGTGACGCATTCGGCGAGCTCGCCATCTCTACGGTTGGCGCAAAGTGGCATGTCGGCGATGTTAACCGTCAACGTAGAGTTGGAGATTGGCTTAATCGCAGCGTCAGTGAAGTCTTTATGACACAAGAATAGGCCTTCTCCTTGAGCCTCACAGCCGTCACCAAGTGCGCCATCATCGGCGGCGTTGAGACTGTTGTTTGCGACTATCGGGCCTTGGCCGTTATCCCAGTTCAGCAACAAATTGAGGTGCCCATGTTCGTTAATGAAAGGGGTCAGTTCGTTGATGGATCCAATACCTGTGCCCGCTTTCGACACTCTTAGTTCAACCTCAAACTGGTCATCAATAAATCGCGCGCTTTCAACGTTGATTTCGAGCGAATCACGTGCCTTTGCAAGATTCTCTAAACGCATTACGTGAACCGTTTTAGCACTTCGGCTTGCGTCTTGGCCGATGATTGGATCGCCATTGTCGTCTCGGTCATAAGGTCGGTGACAGCCCGAGCAAGAGTTTTGTGGCTCGCCGTTTCTTACCCAAGCCGTACCGATTTGATTATCATGCGCGCCTCTGTCTCGGTACAAGTGACAGGTCTCACAGGCAACTTGGCTTGGGTGTTCAAACCAATTGTTGGCGTCTGATGCTTTCGCGACATCGGTTGAATGGCAGGTTGTACAGTTGCGGGCATCTTGCGGGAAAGGGTTGCCTTCAATGACTAAACCATTGATGTCGGTAACGAGCACGTCATTCTCGTCGACAGGCTGTTTGTAAGTATCGGTGTTATTTCTGTCGCTACCTAATTTGAAAACATTACCGTGGTATTGATGAACAACGGCAGCGAGAGGGCGTCTGGCTGGTGCAGCGCCAGGATTACTGTCATTGTGGCAAGCGGTACAAACGGCAATGTTGTTATCAATTGAGCGATAGCCCGGTCCATGATGAAGCGGTTCGCCCATATGACAGTTTTCACACGTGCCTGTTTCAATCACATTGCGGGAGACCACTGCATCTGAACTTTCTTGCGGCACCCATTCAAACACGTAGGTAAAACCGTTGCCTTGCTCGCCATACGCCATGACGATTCGGTGGAGTTTATCCGCATCCCAAGCGATAAAACCGTTGTTGCTCGAAGAGTCGGCAGTATAAGGATCGGACACTTTCAAAACGTCAGGAATGGCAAACGTGTAGCGATACCCCTCGTCTGTTTTTACTAGTGTTCCATCCCAAACACTCTCCATGCTGGCACGGTTATTTGTGGTATTACTTGAGTGATGGAAACTCTTCCAATAGGTATTGCCATGACGCCCATTGAAGGCAAAGGCTGGATCGCTCGAATTTTGTGTATCGACACGAGAGGGCATTGCTTTAAGAAGTGCGATGCGAAAATCTTTCGTTTCGTCTAGCTCATGAGATCTGCCACTGCCGTCTTTGACGGTAAAATCGACCACCAGTTTGGTTTCTCCGGTTTCTTGAGTGACCAATGATGGCTCGGAAACACTGATCTCGAAAGCACCAAGCGCAGGTGGTGGTGTATTTTGATCGTTTTTGCTGTCTGGACCACATCCGGTGAGCAGTAAAATAAAAAATATTAATGTAGCGATCGACTTTAAACCGTTCATAGTCCCTCTCGATTCGTCCTAAAGTAAGTGGGAATGCGTTGGAATGGTTAAATATCTCAATAAGCAATTGATTGAAATATTAATTTTGTATTCAAGCCAAAAGCAAAATATCCATATTTACATCGCTTGAATAAATCGAAATACATGGCTTGTAAGAGTATAGACGCAATATGAAATATTATTAAAATAAACCGCTTTTTCTATGCGTGAATTTTGGGTTTTAAATTATTGTGTTTTTAAATCAATTATTTGTATTGAGGTTTGTTGTTCTTGAAGAGGTCGGTGCAGAAAAAGTAGGGGTATTGAACTACGCTACTTTAAATGGTTGACGGCTTAATATTTTTATCTTGGATATCGTTGGTTTTAAGTCGCGTTTATAAAATGATTTTCTTATCGTTTATTCGCTGTCTGGTTTTGATTAACAAAGATAATTACTACGGAGTCAGTCTAATATGCACCAACTAATTAAATTATCTCTAAAATTTTCCTCGGTGTTAGCCATTAGCTCAGTTTTGGCCTCCCACAGTTTAGCGTCACCAAGTGAGCTAATTTCACAACATGAATGTGAAGCTTGTCATGGGCCAAACGGTGTTAGCTCAGACACGAATATTCCGACCATCGCAGGGATTCCCGAGTTCAACTTTTTCGACCAGATGTTGCGTTACCTTGAGGGCAGACCCTCAGCTTCGGTTAATCACGTATACGGAGACACGAGCCAAAAAGGCGACATGGTGACGATAGTCAAATCTCTATCTGAAGCGCAGATTGAAGAGTTAGCAAAACATTATGCTGGGCTTGAGTTTGTGCCAGCTAAGCAGTCTTTTGATCAAGCGTTAGCGATGAAAGGTAAGGCTATCCACGCGAAAAGTTGCGAGAACTGTCATTCGGATGGTGGCAGTAACGCTCTGGATGAAGCTTCGATTTTAGCTGGTCAGCAGAAGGGCTATCTCGCCACTACGTTGCAACAGTTTAAGCAAGGCAAACGCTCCGTTGATAAAAAAATGGATGAGGCATTCAAAGGGCTTAGTGCCGATGATTTAAACGCGCTCGTAGAATACTATGCGAGTTATCGCTAGCGCTGCTTTGGGATGAACACCAATGAGTTTATGGCGTAAACCAAACAGAAAATGGATGCTCGGCATACCAATTGGTGGCTTATTGGCGTTTATCCTTGGTGGAGCGGCCCTCAGTGTTTTTCACTTTGGTATGGATTACACCAATCGCAACGAGTTTTGTTACAGTTGCCATATTGGGATGGATACGATAGTTGAGGAGTACCAAGTATCCCCACACTTCAAAAATGCTCAGGGTGTGATTGCCGCTACGTGCAGTGATTGCCATGTCCCTAGGGAGTTTTTTGCTAAAATCGCATTGAAAATCGGCGCTACAGCCGACATCTATCACAAACTGACTGGAGAAATTACGTTAGAGAACTTCGAGGCGGAGCATCGTCCGAGGTTGGCTGCTGAAGTCACACAGCAGTTTATCGAGAATAAATCAAAACAGTGTCGATATTGCCATTCCGTTGACAAGATGGATTTCGAAGCGCAAGGACGAACCGTTGCGCGTCGACATCAGATGATGGAAAGTCGAGAGCAATCGTGCATTGATTGCCATGCGGGGATTGCTCATCACCTGCCTATTTCTCTAGATTCTCCAGAGACTGTTCCTCCTGAGGAGTAATACTGATACTTTCGGCTTCTTTCGCGATGGCTTTGACCATGCCTTTGAATATGAATAGATGGGCTGGCATCATGGCAAACCAGTAAAGCAGTCCGAGAAATCCCTGTGGGTGCCACCAAGCGGTGATATCCAGTTCTCGTTCATCACCATGATCTTTGATGGTAATTTCTAAACGTCCAAGCCCTGGGCCTTTCATCCCAAAAAACAGTGAGAGGAACTGATCTTCCTCGCAGCGAATCACTTTCCAAGAGTCTATATAATCGCCGACTTTGAGCTCCGGCCCCGGAGGAGAAACGCGTATCGGTTTCCCACCACCAAAAAAGATGTCGAGCCATTCACGTGTGCGCCACAAAATGTTGGCAAAGTAATAGCCTTTTTCACGACTCCCGATTTTTTGAGCCACTTTCCATAATGCCGCAGCGGAGGCTTGAGTTTTTATGCTCGCACCGGCTTGTTTAGGGTAGTAGCCATACCCCGGCTGCCATCGACGAAGTGCCGCTGGCTCAAAGCCCCAAACATTACTGCGCACAAACGTGCCTTCATCTTGGATGGTATCGGATACCGCTTGCTCGTAGCTGATCAGCGTTTGCGGAAATCGTGCTTCAATCGCTTTGGAATCGGCAATGTAGTCATGCTCTAACCCCGCGAGTAATGCTTTGCCGATGTTTGCTGGCACAGAGGTGACCAAGCTGAGCCAGTACGATGCCATTTTGGGGGTAAGTAACGGTGTCGACCACAGCCGATAAGGCTTGTTGGTGATTCGGCAAATGACTTTAAACTGCTCGCGGTAGCTGAGTGTATCTGGCCCACCAACTTCATAAATTTGGCTTTCTTCTGGGGGTGATGCTTCGGCCAACTGCAATAAATAGTGATTGAGGTTGGGCAGGGCGATGGGGTTGGCTTTTGAGTCGACCCATTTAGGCGCAATCAAAATAGGTAAGTTGTAGACAAAATCTCGCATGATCTCGAAAGCGGCGGAGCCAGGACCAATGATGACACCAGCACGTAACTCTGTCACCGGAACACCGGATTGTCGAATGATCTTGCCAGTGGCTTTACGAGCGGCTAAATGGCGCGAGTTTCCAGTTTGTGGTTGGATGGCACTTAAATAAATAACGTGTTTGACACGGCTTTGCTCCAATGCGTATTTAAAGTTCAAAGCAAGGTTCAATTCGTATTCAACAAAATCATCACCTTGTGCCATGCCGTGCACCAGAAAGAACACCAAATCAAAGTCATCAACTAATGAAAGTGTACTTTCTGCGTCCGCCAAGTCTAAGTAAGTCAGTGTAAGGTTAGGATGTGGGCTGGTCCTAGATTCCAAATAATCAATATGTCGAGATGCTGCAGTTACGCTGTAACCTTTGTCGAGCAGTTGAGGAAGAAGCTGAGAACCAATGTAACCAGAGGCACCTAATACCAACACCTTTTTCATTATCCGTCCTTTTATTGCTGGTGGAAAAATCACCGCTGGGTATAATCATGAGACACTTTTCCCATTCTATCAATAAGTTGTCGTTGGAGTGCTCGTGACTTTTCTATCTCAACTCTCAACTCACGCAGATAAAGCCTTTTTGCGTCGATTGTTCGCAATAGCACTTCCCATCACGCTGCAAAGTATTATGTTTTCCAGCCGAAGCCTAGTCGATGTATTGATGCTAGGGCAACTTGGTGAAGCCGAAATTGCCGCTGTGGGAGTCGCAGCTCGAGCGACGTTTGTTACCACCATCATGTTAGTTGGTGTGACCACGGGTGGCGCACTGCTTACCGCGCAGTACTGGGGAGCGGGAGATAAAATTGGCGTAAGACAAAGTACGTCGCTGACTTGGATGATTGCGATGGTGTTTGCCGCGCTGGCCGTTTGTTTATTCGTCTTTTTCCCGCAGCCAATCATGGGCTTGACCACGGATTCCCAAGAGGTGATTGAGCTTGGGTCAAGCTACTTGGTAATTTCATCAGCCAGTATGTTCGCAGTGGCGTGTGTTGCCAGTATGGCGGTGGGATTACGTGCTATGCATCAACCAGGGTTGAGTACTTTCTTTAGCGGCATCGGTATTCTCTCTAACGTGTTTTTAAACTGGGTGTTGATTTTCGGTCACCTAGGCTTTCCTGCCCTTGGTATTACCGGTGCAGCAATTGCAACGGTGATCAGTGGAGCCATTGAAGTTGGTTGCTTATTTGGTTATTTGTGGTTGAAAAAACACATTATCGCCTTTGGTTGGGGCGATATTCGTGCCAGCTTAGTGTTGGACAAAATCACTCGTTTTCTTAGCTTATCTTTACCCACGACGTTCAACTTTCTCGCTTGGGCTGGAGGGCTGTTTGCTTACCACGCGATCATGGGACAAGCAGGCGTGCAAGGTTTGGCAGCGCTGTCGGTGATGACGCCCGTTGAGTCTATTGCTCTCGCTATGATGATTGGCTTATCGAACGCGGCTGCGGTTTTAGTGGGTAACCAACTCGGCGCGAAAAACTTTGAACCTGTGTATTACCAAGCTTGGGCGACGGTAATCTTGAATGTCCTGATTGCTTTCGGTGTTGCGGTACTTCTATTTTTCACCAATCAGCTCATACTCGATGCGTTCAGTGCATTGAGCGCCGAGACTCGTCATTTGGCAGAGCAGTTCATGGTGATTCTGGCACTTGGCGTCGTATTGCGCTCAGTGCCTATGATGGTCATTGTGGGGGTTCTTCGTGCTGGTGGAGATGTGAAATTCTGCCTGTATCAAGATGTGTTTGCTCAATGGATAATCGGTATTCCGCTCGCTGCGTTTGCAGCGATATATTTGGGGTGGGAACCACAGTGGGTGTATCTACTTTTCCTCACTGAAGAGGTAGTGAAGTGGTGTATCTGTTTGCCTCGAATGAAGAGCAAAAAATGGATGAAAAACTTAATTGAAAAGTAGCGATATTGAAGCTGGTTGAAGTTTCTAATAAATCTCGTTCATAGTTTGCTTATATTTCGCATTTTGCAGCCGTTTCAAGTTTTTTGCTTGCTATAGCTAGAAAAATTGCTGCAAAAATCTGCTTATAACGTCAACAAAATCTGTTGTAGAAAGTGAATCGAGTTGCATTTGTACTCTCATAGTGTGATCAAGTATTCAAAATACTTCCTACTAACAGGATTTTAGTGTAGATTCTGATCCCAATTTTTAAACACCATTTGAGCGGCAAAATCAATGTTAAAACTGTCAGACCTATGTAAAGGCTATGTAGACGGGGGAGAGTTTCATCCTGTGCTACAAGGGGCAGAATTAACATTACAGCAAGGTGAGCAAGTCGCTCTGATGGGGGAAAGTGGTTCTGGTAAAAGTACGTTGCTAAACGTCATTGCTGGTTTAGATACCGCCGATTCAGGCGAGGTTCAGTTTCCAAATTTTGCAATGCATGATGCTCCAGAACACTTAAGAACGCTCTACCGCCGCAACAATATTGGTAACATCTTCCAACAATTCAACCTCCTTCCTACTTTGAACATCGCCGATAACATCCGTTTTTGCCGTCAACTAAAAGGGTTACCGGAAGATAAAGGTCTGTGGCGTCAAATTCTTTCGGCTCTAGATCTCATGCCTTTATTAGGACGCTATCCAGAAGAAGTGTCGGGCGGCCAGCAACAACGTGCTGCGATTGCGCGCGCATTGTACATGGAACCAAAAATTCTGCTTGCCGATGAACCAACAGGAAGTTTGGATGAGCGAAATGCGGAAGCGGTAATGCGTTTGCTGACCAGTCTTGCACGCCAATTGGACTGTACTTTGTTATTAGTGACGCACAGTGAGAAAGTTGCGGCACACATGG
This sequence comes from Vibrio sp. RC2502, assembly GCF_054850435.1. Lineage (NCBI taxonomy): Bacteria > Pseudomonadati > Pseudomonadota > Gammaproteobacteria > Vibrionales > Vibrionaceae > Vibrio > Vibrio sp. RC2502. The sequence continues at coordinate 2,031,253 of NZ_CM141453.1, read as the reverse complement.
AAGGGAAAATTCGTCTTCAAGGAGGGCAACTGCATGTTATGGCCCGTAGTTAAGGCACTACTCGGTCATTACCGTCGTTACCCACTGCAAATTATTCTCGTCTGGTTAGGCTTAACGCTTGGTGTTTCGCTTCTCGTTGGTGTTACTTCTATCAACCAACATGCGAAGCAGAGTTACGAAACAGGTGAGAAGCTTTTCTCAAACCCACTTCCTTACCGAATTCGTACCAAACATTCTGCAAATAAAATTCCTCAAGGATTTTACATTCAGTTGCGCCGCGCTGGTTTCAATCAATGCGCGCCTTTTGACGTCCTTCATCTGGATGCCAAAACGGACATGAACTTGATGCTCGTTGGCATCGATCCTGTCGCAATGATCCCCCTTCAGCACGGCAAGTCACTTAATGAGATGCCCGTTCTCTCCTTGATGAAGCCGCCGTATCCGATTTTGATCAGTCAAGATTTGGCGTCTTACATGAACTGGCAAGACGGTGACTTTATTGAGTTGAATGACGGCAGTCGTCTTGGCCCTGTCCAAGTGGATCAAAACAAGCTCTTATCAGGTACACGTTTAGTTACCGACATTTCTTTATTAAGAATGTTGAAGCGAAGCTCGGGCCTTTCAGCGATTTCATGTGGCGAGATGCCAGAAGAAAAACTGATCGCATTAAAAAACATACTGCCAAATGGCATGACTTTGGTTCGAAACACTCGTACTGAGCTTGAATCTTTGACCAAAGCATTCCACATGAACCTCACCGCGATGGGGATGTTGTCGTTTTTGGTTGGACTTTTTATCTTCTATCAAGCGATGTCATTGTCTTTTATTCAGCGTCAGCGATTAGTCGGCATTTTGCGTCAAACCGGTGTGAATGGAACCCAATTGGCGCAAGCGCTATTACTTGAGCTCTCGATACTCGTTTTGGTCGCTTGGGCTTGCGGTAACTTCTTTGGACTCATGTTAGCGAACGAGTTGATCCCAGCAGTATCTTCCAGTTTGAGCGATCTATATGACGCCAACGTTGGCCTTACTATCGGTTGGTCGTGGCAGTCGAGTTTATACAGTTTGATTATGTCGGCAATGGGCGCTCTGATTTCCTGTTTGTGGCCACTGATTCGATTGTTGAAATCGCAACCAATTCGTTTGTCTTCGCGTTTATCGTTAATGCGCTTTGCAGGAAGAGAGTTTTCTTGGCAAGCATTGGCGGCATGTGCTTTCTGTGTAGCAGCGGTTGCGGTTTACCAAGCACCTAAAACGCAAGAGACGGGTTTTGCCATTATCGCATTGATGTTGGTGAGTGTGGCTCTATTCATGCCATTTTTGATGTGGCACATGTTCCAAAGCTTCTCATACACGTTACGCTGGGTTCGTGTGCGTTGGTTCTTTGCTGATGCGGCGGCAAGTATGAGCTATCGTGGTGTCGCAACGATGGCGTTTATGTTGGCACTCGCTGCGAATATTGGTGTTGAGACCATGGTGGGTAGCTTTAGAGACACCACTGACAAATGGTTAAGCCAACGCTTGGCCGCAGATATCTATATTTATCCAACAAACAACTCGGCTGGGCGAATGAGCGCATGGTTACAAGATCAGCCAGAAGTTGAATCGGTTTGGTGGCGCTGGGAAAAAGATGTTCCTACCGAGCATGGCGCGTTGCAAGTGGTCAGCACAGGCCCTTCAGAAGGAGAGCTAGATTCGCTAACGGTCAAGCTTGGTGTTCCAAACTACTGGTATCAGCTGCATCAAACTAAGAGCTTGATGGTCAGTGAATCTATGGCTCTCAAACTGGATATTCGTCCGGGCGATTACATTGATCTGCAAGCGCCACTGGGTGAAGGTTGGCAAGTCGTGGGTGTGTACTACGATTATGGCAACCCATACAACCAAGTGATGATGTCCCATCGAAACTGGCTTTATGCGTTTGCCGGAACGGGCAACGTAGGGTTAGGCGTATTGCTGAAAGACAGCGTGAATGGGGAAGGGTTGAAGAATCGTTTAGAAAATGTCTTCCGATTGCCACAAGACCGCGTATTCGACAACAGCAATATCTACAATCAAGCCATGAGAGTATTTGATCACACGTTCGCCATCGCAGGCACGCTAGGCAACATTACTCTTATCATTGCTGTATTTGGTCTTTTCTTTGCAACCCTAGCAGGAGAACTCTCTCGTCAAAGACACTTCTCGCTGCTGAGATGCATGGGTGTTTCTGGCAAAGAGTTGGTTGCCTTGGGGGGCTTGCAACTGTTCGCCTTTGGTGCCATTTCTGCGATTATTGCAGTACCGTTAGGATTGGCCTTGGCCCACCTAATTGTTGATATCATCATTAAACAATCTTTTGGTTGGTCACTCGAACTGCAAACCATTCCTTGGGAATATGCACAAACTATCGCTTGGGCAATGCTCGCGATTATGATCGCCGGGGCGTTACCCGTAATTCGAATGATTAAGAGTACGCCAATGAAGTCGTTGAGGGATGCGTTGTAGTGGAAAAACAAAACTCTAAAAAGCGCGTTTTTGCTTCGATGCTGATCGTTGTCGTTTTTGCCATGTTGACTGGAGCGACGTTGTATTCAACGTTTTGGCTAGAGCCTACTGCTACCCAAGAAAATGAAATCAATTCGGTACTGACGCGAGAAAATAAAACCATTTTTGAGCCCGTTTTACCGGACGAGCATGTCTCATTGCCTTCAGACTTTCGCTTCCATCCTGAATATCAACATGAATGGTGGAACTACTTTGCGAAGCTGCAAGATAAGCAAGGTCGTACTTACAACGTGCAGTGGAGCTATTTTCGCGTCGCCACCGATGAACGAGAAACCAGCGGTTGGCAAAACCCGCAACTGTACATTTCACATGTTGTCGTGAGTCATGGTTCGCATGTGTGGAAAGAACAGCGTGTTGCGCGCGGTGGTATTGGTCAAGCTGGCATGACAAACCGACCATTCCGTTTATGGATAGATAACTGGACTTGGCGCTCATTAGGCTCTACACCATTTCCAGGCAACCTCAATGTTACAACGGACACATTCGGACTCGAACTGAATACCATGACAAGCGGGCCGTTTGTGGTAAATGGAGACAAAGGCTTTCAAGTTAAACATGCACTGCAATCTGTGGCGTCGTTTAGCTTTAGCGCACCATTTCTTAATGTAAAAGGCACATTGAACTTAAATGGCCGCCTCGTCCCCGTAACAGGCTCAGCCTGGACACAAAAAGAATGGGGCAGTGGCTTAATCGGCCAAGGCCAACAAGGTTGGGATTGGTTTGTCTTTAACTTGGATGATGGACGTGCGTTAACGGTTAGCCGTTACCGTCACCACGGTCAGACGCCTCATATTTTCGGTACGCTATCGACCCGTTCGGGAAAAGTGGTCAATCTATCAGAGAAAGAGGTCTCGATTACGCCAATGCAGGTAACAAGCCTGTCGAATGGCAGACGTTTACCGTTGCAATGGATTATCAATGTACCTGAACACAAAATTAATTTGACGACTCGTATCATAAAATCCGATATGTGGTTGCCATTTGTTATCCCTTATTGGGAAGGTCCCATCTTGGCTTCTGGCTCCAACGAGGCGTGGGGCTTTATGCAGCTCACCGGCTACTAAAATCTATCGAAAGCCACTTAGCAAAGTGGCTTTTTTGTGTCTGAAGCACGTTAGTTCTGTCTAAAAAATCACAGACTTACCGTGAAGTGAGACATCATCTTATGCTACTTTAATAACGATCTTGGTTAATAACTGGATAGATAAGAGGAGACGAGAAGGCTTACTTCGTCTCAGTGGTTTGTTGAAAAATACGATGAGTAGTTAAGATAACCTCGGAAAAATCGAAGTTTATACTCTGAACAAGCGATTATTCTAAAATTTTCTGCAGCTATACACTCTTATCATTCTTTGTTAATCGTTTATTAAGATAATAAATATAAGGACGAAACCATGAACGATGTCATCCGTGACTTTTTCAAAATGGAATCCGCAGGTGGTATTCTTCTCGTGATTGCAGCGGCAATTGCGATGACCATTGCAAACTCACCACTGGGCGAAACTTATCAATCTCTACTGCATACTTATGTATTTGGTATGTCTGTTTCTCACTGGATCAACGACGGCCTGATGGCTGTGTTCTTCCTACTTATTGGCCTTGAAGTAAAGCGCGAGCTGCTTGAAGGCGCGCTAAAATCGAAAGAAACTGCCATCTTCCCTGCAATTGCTGCGGTCGGTGGTATGTTGGCTCCGGCACTTATTTACGTTGCTTTTAATGCAAATGACCCTGAAGCGATCTCTGGTTGGGCAATTCCTGCGGCGACAGACATTGCATTTGCTCTGGGTATCATGGCGTTACTTGGTAAGCGTGTACCAGTGAGCCTAAAAGTATTTTTGTTGGCTCTTGCGATCATTGACGACTTAGGTGTTGTAGTCATCATTGCTCTATTCTACACCGGTGATCTTTCTTCAATGGCATTGCTTGTCGGCTTCGTAATGACAGGTGTACTGTTCATGCTGAACGCGAAAGAAGTCACCAAGCTAACACCGTACATGATTGTAGGTGCGATTCTGTGGTTTGCTGTACTTAAGTCTGGTGTTCACGCAACATTGGCAGGTGTAGTGATCGGTTTTGCGATTCCGCTGAAAGGAAAGCAGGGCGAACACTCTCCACTGAAACACATGGAGCATGCTCTTCACCCTTATGTCGCATTTGGTATTCTTCCTCTGTTTGCATTTGCGAACGCAGGTATCTCGCTAGAAGGCGTATCGATGTCTGGTCTAACTTCAATGCTGCCTCTAGGTATTGCACTAGGTCTATTGATTGGTAAACCTCTAGGCATCTTTAGCTTTAGCTGGGCAGCTGTGAAACTGGGCGTTGCGAAGCTACCAGAGGGTATAAACTTCAAGCATATCTTCGCGGTATCAGTGTTGTGTGGTATCGGTTTTACGATGTCGATCTTTATCTCTTCACTGGCGTTCGGTAACGTAAGCCCTGAGTTTGATACATACGCTCGATTAGGTATTTTGATGGGCTCAACTACTGCAGCGGTACTTGGTTACGCTCTACTGCATTTCTCATTACCAAAGAAAGCACAAGACTAACTTCGTATTTAACTGATTTGTAACTCAAAGCCTCCCACTTGGGAGGCTTTTTGTTTTTGAAGAGTGTTAGATAAAGCCTGATCGACAGGCGAAAAAAAGCCCAGCCGAAAAGTTGACTGGGCGGATACAAACATAGGAGTTAATAAGAAAAAAGCAGCAACGTAACAATTAGATTGAAACAAGTTTGACGGCCAGTGAAACTATAAATGCCCTAGTTGTTACATCTATTCAGACCGAGCTATTTCAGAACAGTTCCATTTTTTTTCAAAAAATTTTGCACTAAATTTATTCGTTTCAAATTCATTCTTTTAAGTGGCTTATCTACTTCGTGGTCCGACCAATGTCTGGAAATGTGATGTTAATCATTTGTTAATCTAAAGTTTCAGGAGTATATTTTCAAACAGTTGTTTAATACGAGTGATTAAAATGGCCCCGAGAAGCACAACAAAAGAAAAAATACTCGATGTCGCAGAAGGACTTTTTGCTGAATATGGTTTCAATGATACGTCGCTAAGAACCATTACAGGCAAAGCAAATGTGAATCTTGCATCGGTGAATTATCACTTTGGTGACAAAAAGACGTTAGTGCGCGCGGTATTAGACCGGTACCTTGAAGCACTGATGCCAAGCATAAAGGCGTCTCTCATTGAGTTGAATACCCGCGAAAGCTACAACATGGACGAAGTGTTTGAATCATTACGTTTACCGCTGCGTACACTTAATGATGTTAGACCAAATGGTACAGCACTATTTATGTTGTTGATTGGTCGAGGTTACACCGATGTACAAGGGCATTTGCGTTGGTTTATCAGCACTCGATACTCAGAAGTATTGAATTTGTTTACTTTCTCTATCATGAAAGCAAACCCAGAGTTGACGGAAGAGTTGTTGTTTTGGCGATTACATTTCACGTTGGGAACGTGCGTATTTACGATGGCCTCAAGTCAAGCTTTGACCGAGCTGGCAGAAAGCAAATTTGAAAAAGAAATCGATGTGAAATCTGTCGTCGATTTACTGATTCCTTACTTGTCCGCTGGTATGTCGGCGAAATAGTCGCTCGATAACGACAAGTAAAAAGTGAAACCAATAATAAGGATTAGCCGCAAGCGGTGACGTGAACAAAAGGATCTGAACTATGAGCTCTCTACGAAGAAAATGGATTAGTGACCCAGCATTTAAAGTGTTTAAGAAAGTTCTTCCTCCGCTGTCGAGTACAGAAAAAGAAGCGATGGAAGCCGGTAGTGTATGGTGGGATGCCGAGTTGTTTTCTGGCAAGCCAAACTTTACGACGCTACACCATTACCCAGCGCCGACGTTAACTGCTGAAGAGCAAGCGTTTATGGATAATGAACTTGAAACGCTCTTAGACATGCTAGACGATCAAAAAATCGTGAAAGAAGATCGTGATTTGCCACCGGAGGTGTGGGAATACTTGCGCAAAGAACGTTTCTTCTCACTGATTATCTCGAAAGAGTACGGTGGCCGTGAGTTTTCTGCATTGGCAAACTCAACGATTGTGTCTCGTATTGCAACGCGCAGTATTAGTGTTGCGGTATCGGTAATGGTTCCTAACTCGTTGGGGCCAGGTGAGCTTCTTTCTCACTACGGCACTCAGGAGCAAAAAGATTACTGGTTACCACGTCTTGCTGATGGTACGGACATTCCTTGTTTTGCTTTGACTGGACCGGAAGCAGGTTCAGATGCGGGCGGCATTCCTGACCAGGGTTTGGTGTGTTACGGCATGCACGATGGCGAAGAGGTGCTTGGTGTTCGAGTTAGCTGGAACAAGCGTTACATCACACTTGCACCTGTTGCGACTGTTCTTGGTCTAGCTTTCAAGCTGCAGGACCCAGACGGTTTACTCGGCGATAAGAAAGACGTAGGCATTACTTGTGCGCTCATTCCTGCTGACCATGACGGCGTTGAAATTGGTGAGCGTCACGATCCACTTGGTTCTGCTTTCATGAATGGTCCGACTCGTGGTGAAGATGTTTTCATTCCAATGGATTGGCTCATCGGTGGCTCAGATTACGCGGGCAAAGGCTGGCGTATGTTGGTTGAGTGTTTGTCTGCTGGCCGAGGTATTTCACTGCCAGCACTTGGTACTGCAATCGGCCATCTGACAACCAGAACCACTGGCGCTTATGCATACGTACGTAAGCAGTTTGGTATGTCTATCGGTAAGTTCGAAGGGGTAGCAGAAGCGATGGGCCGTATTGGCGGTCTGACTTATCTTTTGGAAGCAACGCGTACGTTGACGACTACCTCTCTCGATATGAAAGAGAAACCTGGCATTGTTACGGCTATTGCCAAATACCACATGACTGAAATTGCACGTACGATTTTGAACGACTCGTTCGATATTCACGCAGGTCGTGCGATTCAAGATGGTCCAATGAACTATCTTGCAAAACACTACTTGGGTATTCCTGTTGCGATTACAGTTGAAGGTGCAAATATCCTAACGCGTAACTTGATGATCTTTGGTCAAGGTGCGACCCGTTGTCATCCATATGTGCTTAAAGAGATGGAAGCGGCGGCGAATCCAGACTCCGAGCAGGGTGCCAAAGAGTTCGATTCTCTATTGTTCAAACATATTGGTCATGCGATGGGGAATACGTTTGGTGCGCTAGGTGCAGCACTAACAGGCTCGCGCTTTGTGAAAGCGAATATGAGTGGTCCAACTCAGCGCTATTATAAAGACATCACCCGTCTGAGCCGAGCGTTAGCGGTAAGCGCCGATTTTGCCATGTTGACGTTAGGTGGTGACTTGAAGCGTAAAGAGATGATTTCTGCACGTTTGGGTGATGGTTTGAGCTACCTGTACATGGCATCCGCGACGTTGAAAAAATACGAAGATGAAGGGCGTCAGCAAGGCGACTTAAACTTCGTGCATTACGCTGTCCAATACTGTTTGTACAACGCAGCTAAATCGCTGAACGAAGCGTACGCAAACTTCCCAGTGAAATATGTTGGTGGCGTGTTGAAAGGCTTGTTATTCCCACTAGGGAATCACTTCGACAAACCAAGTGATGAGTTAAGTGTCAGCATTGCTGAAGCAATGATGACCCCAGGCGTGCAGCGTGACCGTTTAACCCACTTGTGTTACATCGGCAAATCCGAAAATGATAGCGTAGGTTTGATGGAAAATGCCTTCCTAGCCATGTACGACGTCAAACCATTGGAGCGTAAGCTAATGAAAGCAGCGAAAGATGGCAAAGTGGCTCGTAAAGGTCTTCTTCAAGATCGCTTACAGCAAGCACTTGACGCTGGTGTGTTGACAGAGCAAGAGGTTGAAAAGATCACTGCTGCTGACCAACTTCGTTACAAAGCTATTCAAGTAGACCACTTCAGTCATGATTTCTCTGAAGTGCGTACTGATAGCCCGAAAAAATCACACTTGAATCCAGCAGCCTAATGAGTGAACCTCGGTAATGAAAAGCACCTCCAGAGGTGCTTTTTTGTGTCTTTTATTCATTACAAGGAAAGATAGTGCTCCAACCACTTGCATTTTCGAAGCATTTTTACAGAAATTAGATGCGAACTTCGAGCGAAACTTTTATCCTAACAAGGTTTTTTAAAGGAAGTTGAATATGATCATCAAACCTAGAATTCGTGGATTTATCTGTACTACAACGCACCCAGTTGGTTGTGAAGCTAACGTAAAAGAACAAATTGCTTACACAAAAGCGCAAGGCCCAATCAAAAACGCGCCTAAACGCGTTCTTGTCGTTGGTGCTTCAAGTGGCTACGGTCTATCTTCTCGTATCGCTGCGGCATTTGGTGGCGGCGCATCAACTATCGGTGTGTTCTTCGAAAAAGAAGGCACAGAGAAGAAACCTGGTACGGCAGGCTTCTACAATGCGGCAGCTTTTGAAAAGCTTGCTCGTGAAGAAGGCCTATACGCAAAAAGCCTAAACGGCGATGCTTTCTCAAATGAAGCGAAACAGAAAACCATTGATCTGATCAAAGAAGACCTAGGTCAGGTTGATATGGTGGTTTACTCACTGGCTTCACCAGTGCGTAAAATGCCAGAAACAGGTGAGCTTATTCGTTCAGCTCTTAAACCTATCGGTGAGACTTACACATCGACAGCGGTTGATACCAACAAAGACGTAATCATTGAAGCAAGCGTTGAGCCTGCGACAGAAGAAGAAATCAAAGACACAGTAACCGTAATGGGCGGTGAAGACTGGGAACTTTGGATCAATGCACTTTCTGACGCTGGTGTATTAGCGGAAGGTTGTAAGACAGTCGCTTACAGCTACATCGGTACTGAACTAACGTGGCCAATCTACTGGGATGGCGCGCTAGGTAAAGCTAAAATGGACCTAGACCGTGCGGCAAAAGCGCTAAACGAGAAACTGGGTGCAACTGGCGGCAGCGCAAACGTTGCTGTACTTAAGTCAGTTGTTACTCAAGCAAGCTCTGCAATTCCGGTTATGCCTCTTTACATCGCAATGGTATTCAAGAAGATGCGTGAAGAAGGTGTACACGAAGGTTGTATGGAGCAAATCTACCGCATGTTCAGCCAACGTCTTTACAAAGAAGATGGCAGCGCAGCAGAAGTGGATGATATGAATCGTCTACGTCTGGATGACTGGGAACTGCGTGAAGATATCCAACAACACTGTCGTGAGCTATGGCCACAAATTACAACTGAAAACCTAAAAGAGCTAACTGACTACGTTGAGTACAAAGAAGAGTTCTTGAAGCTATTCGGTTTTGGTGTCGAAGGTGTTGACTACGACGCTGACGTAAATCCAGCAGTAGAGACAGACTTCATTCAAATCTAATTGATTGGATAGATATGCAAAAGGCGCTCATTGAGCGCCTTTTTTGTACTTGATGATTGAGCCGTTTCATCAAACTCAAACCGGTTAACTCAGAATTATCAAAATCGTACCAGCTAGCGTCATTAGGATGTTGGCGATCGCATAAGTACCCGCATAACCAAGAGCAGGGATAGTCGATTTCGCGTATTCGTTTACGACATCCATCGCTGGTGCACAAGTACGTGCGCCAATGATCGCCCCGAATAGCAATGCGCGGTTCATCTTCAAAATGTATGCGCCAACAAGGTAAGCAAGCACAACAGGCACGACACTAACAATAAACGCAAGGCCGATCACCTGTGGGCCAACTTGAGTCAAGTGCTCGAACATCTTGCCACCAGCACTCAAACCGATACCAACCATAAAGAACATTAAACCAAGGTCTTTGACCATGTTTAACGCGCCTTGCGGTACGTAGCCGAAAGTAGGGTGGTTGGCTCTAAGGAAGCCTAGTGTAATACCTGACAGCAAAAGGCCTACTGCATTACCTAAGCTAAACGATACTTGACCAAATGTCATGGTCACTAGGCCAAACATAATGCCAAGAATAAAGAAGCTACAGAACGCCAATAAGTCGGCCATTTGGCTGTGGATCGAGATAAAACCGATTTTCTCAGCAAGGCCATGTACACGACTCTTCTCACCACTCACCTGAAGCACATCACCTTTGGCAAGAACAATGTCTAAATCCATTGGCATTTCGATTTGTGCACGAACCACACGGTTTAGGAAACAACCGAACTCAGACAGGTTCAAATCAGATAGACGTTTGCCGGCAATCGCGTCGCTCTTAACGACAATCTCTTCTTCCACAATACGCAGATCGAGAAGGTTACGGTCGAACACTTCTTTACCGTTTCGGAAGCTTGGGTCCAAACGAGCGTGGCTGTCAGGGAAGCCTACCAGTGCTATTTCATCGCCTTCTTGCAAAATCGCATCACCATCAGGGTGGGCGAGGATACCATTACGGCGAATACGCTCAATATAACAACCCGTTTGGCGGTAAATACCAAGTTCTCGTAAGTTTTTGCCGTCTGTCCAATCGATAAGCTCCGGGCCAACTCGATATGCGCGAATAATAGGTAGATAAACTTTGCGCTGGCTTGAGTTACCAAGGCCACGCTCTTGAGCGATTTGTTGAGCAGAGTCTGAAAGGTTCTGCTTTTGTAACTTTGGTAGCAACTTAGCGAACATGATCATGCTGATCAGACCAATCAGATAAGCCATCGCGTAACCTACGGATAGATTTTCTAATACCAAAGAAAAATCCATATTGCGCGGTATTGTTGCAAGACCTGAGTTCAAAGCATCTTGAGCACCAACTAGAACAGGTGTCGCCGTCAATGCTCCTGCCATCATACCGGCAGAAAGACCGAAATCGAGGCCAAAGTAGTGGCTTAAACCGTAAGTTAAGCTCACTGCAGCGACAAGCACGGTCATACTGAGGATGAAGTAGTGTTTACCATCCCTAAAGAAGATGCCAAAAAAGTTAGGTCCAGCTTCTATGCCAACGCAATAGATAAAGAGCATAAAGCCGATGGTTAGCGCTTCAGCGTTGAAGGAAAAGCCTAAATGACCCATGATCAGCGAGGTAATTAGAACACCTATAGAGTTGCCTAACTGTAGGTTTCCAAAGCGAATTTTTCCGATGGCAAGGCCAATGGCTAATACGACGAAGATTAGAAGAATGGGGTTTTGATCGAGAAGTTGTACGACGTCTATGTTCACTGTGTGGCTCGGTAAAGTGTGTGCCAAAAAAAGGTTTAGAACTGCGAATTGTAACTAAATATAGCAAAAAGATAAGTGAATTTTTTTAGGTTTTGCTATTAGTTGACTTAGGGAAGTAACAAGCTGAAAAATAATAAAAAAGCCGCATGATGCGGCTTTTAAAAAATCTAATGCTTATTACTCGTCGAATAGACCTAGGTGCTCTTTCGCGTAAGCTTCGAAATCGTCACAACCACCGATGTGTTCTTGGTCGATGAAGATTTGAGGAACAGTTTCAACTGGTTTGCCAACTGTCTTCTCAAGGTCTGCTTTAGAAATGCCTTCAGCTTGGATATCAACGTAACGGTAGTTAAAGTCATCACGTTTAGCTTTTAGTGTTTCTGCGTGTTCTTTAGCGCGAACACAGTAAGGACATGCAGGACGACCAAAAATAACAACGAACATATTCTTATTTCTCCTAAATCTATTCTTTTTTGAAAGCGTACAAACATAGAGGCTTGGTGCGCTCTCTTTTGTTGAAGTAACTATGCCTTATCCAGATACGGAAATAAAGCAGCAATTACCTCTTGTATCTATAGGCGAAATCTATCGGATAAAAACTAAACGAGCTTTAAACCAAAAGACGTAAATAACAGCTTACTCGGACAAAAATAAACCTTGAAAATGACATGGTAACTATGTGAAGTGACGCATAAAAACACACTTGTTGAAGGGTTATTGATGGCAAGGTGGATTGGGTCAACTTTTTTTAACGCAAACCATAGCAATCTATTAACAGTTGTCGTTTTGGGGAGGAAGTATATGTTTCAGTTTATGACTGCAACACGGATTATTTTCGGTGAAGGAGCGCTCCAATCTTCACTATCAGTTATCAATCAATTTGGGTATAGCGTCTTGCTCGTGACGGGAAAAGAGACTCAGCGCGCCACGCCCATCATCAATTATCTCAAAGTTCAAAATATGCGTTATCAGCACGTCGCCATCAATGGGGAGCCCAACATTACGATGGTGGAAGAGACGGCGGTGCTCGGGCGAAAATTTCAACCTGATGTGGTCATCGCGATCGGCGGTGGTAGCGTCATCGACATGGGCAAGGCATTGGCTGCAATCATCCCCAATCAGGGTAATGTCTACGATTATGTGGAAGTAGTTGGAAGAAACGTTCCTCTCAAAGCAAAACCGATTCACTTCATCGCGATTCCCACAACTGCGAGTACTGGCTCAGAAGTGACTAGAAATGCCGTTCTTAAGTCTGGGCAGGACAAAGTAAAAGTAAGTTTAAGAAGTCCGGACATGTTGGCTGACGTTGCGATTGTCGACCCAACATTGACTTATGGGACTGATCAATACACATCTGGACGAGGCGCTATGGATGCATTTACGCATCTGATGGAAGCTTATGTGTGCGGCGAGCCGAATCCTCTCACTGACATGGTATGCGAAGAAGGGCTTCGTCGATTGAGTCGATCAGTGATTGCAGGCTGCAAGCAGGATAATCATAAGGCTCGTTCGGATTTATCTTTTGCGGCTTTGCTTGGCGGGATGGCGATCACTAACGCTAAATTGGGCGCTGCTCATGGGTTAGCCTCTGCACTTGGTGGGAAACTTGATGCTCCGCACAGTGTGATAACTGCACGTTTAGCACCTCATGTGATGCAAGAAAACATCAATGCAGCAAAGCAAGCGGGCAGAAATGATGTGATCAATCGTTATCGAAAACTGGCTCAACTTGTCACGGACAGAGCGAATGCGAATGAACATGACGGCGTGCTTTGGGTCAAGATGGTGTTAGATAAGCTAGAATTGCCATTGCTTGGTAAGTTTGGTGTTTGCCAAACTTCGTTTGAACAGGTAGCAAACGATGCGCTTAAGTCTGTTGCGATTAAAGGTAACCCTTTACCTCTTAATCAGGAGCGTTTGGTGTTCATACTAAAACAGGTGTGCGATTGCAGTGGAGATTGCGTTGCAGAAAGCACGCCGCACATGAGTTCAGTAGAGGTATTGGAATCGAGAAGCGATTTATCAAGTGTAAATGAGTAAATACAAGTAAAGTCGTTGCGAGAAAAAATAAAAAGGGGAGCCAATTGGGCTCCCCTTAATCAATGCTTAGTACTGACTTAGCTTGTCATAACGACTGTCTTTTAATGCATCTTTCACGCGTTTTAGGTTTTCGCGGAAACCTGTACCACGGCGAAGTGTAAAGCCTGTGGCTAATACGTCGATAACAGTCATTTGAACGACACGGCTTGCCATTGGCATGTATACATCTGTATCTTCAGGAATATCTAAAGTGATAGCCAGTGAACTTGCTTTCTCTAATGGAGAATCTTTCGCAGTGATAGCGATGACAGTTGCACCGTTCTCACGAGCCAGATTCGCAATTTCAACTTGGCTTTTCGTACGACCAGTATGAGAAATGAGAACAATCACGTCGTTGTCGCTGCAGTTAATACAACTCATGCGTTGCATGACAATATCTTCAAAACAAGTAATTGGGATATTAAAACGGATGAACTTGTTTTGAGCATCGCGAGCAACAGATGAAGACGCACCAAGACCAAAGAAAGAAATACGTTTTGCTTGAGTCAGCAAGTCAACCGCACGGTTTACTTGCATCGGGTCTAGGCTATTTTTAGCAACATCCAAACACGCCATTGTCGATTCGAAAATCTTATGCGTGTATGCATCTGGGCCATCATCTTCTTCCACATTACGGTTTACATATGGCGTACCGTTAGCAAGGCTCTGAGCTAAGTGAAGTTTAAAATCCGGGAAACCTTTGGTATCCAGGCGGCGACAGAAGCGGTTTACAGTGGGCTCACTCACGTCAGCCATTTTTGCTAACGTTGCAATGCTAGAATGAATCGCAGTTTGTGGAGACGCCATAATTACTTCTGCAACTTTGCGCTCTGACTTACTGAAATTCTCCAGATTTTTTTGAATTTTTTCTAATGTATTCATAGTGTTCACGAGGGTATAGAGAACAACTCGCTGGCTCTGTTAACGGGTGGAAACACATCGGTTTCTAAGTTAGAGAGGGGCGTTAACGAAAACTACCAGCGCCATAGTTTCAGTATAAACCTGATCTTCAATCTGGCTAAACCAAATACGGTTACTATTTAGTGAGAATTTGACAGGCCTCAAACAAAATGTTGTAAAAACTACAGAATTGAATGTGGAATCGTAGTTTTGTTGCGCCAGTCGCACGAGAATGATGTTTGAGTTACATCAAAAAGAAAGAAATTTTCAAGTTGATGTAACTCATTCTTAGGCTTACGCGCCTAAAATATCTGAGGCCATTTCTTCGATTTTTGCTGTCAAACTTGGTGCTTGTTTGGCGATTTCGCGTTGTTCGTCCAGTACTGAGCTCAAGATATCTCTGGTCGTCAATGGGTTGGCTAGTACCACTCGGAATACGATGGTGTTCATTCTTTGCCATTGGGCAGGGTTCAGTCTTGTACGAGAAACAAACGATTTGCCCGTTTCACGTTGACGCTTCTGGATAAACTGCGTGAGCTGGTTGATGAGCTCGTTTAGTTTTTCCTTTTGAGTACCTTCCGCTTTATCTAGCGCTTCACGAATCAATGGCGGTAGATAGCGGTAGGTCAGTAGGCAAAGCTCCGGTTCAGAAACGAGTTCGAAGTCATCTTGCTGTTTGATGAGGTCAGCAAAGTAGCGCGCTTTCTCGATACTTTGATCGATCAATAGTTCGTAGCCTGGGCGACTAATAATGTGCATCGCCGCATACACTAACATGGCCATGCCTGAGCGAGAGCCTTCTAGTGTATGACTACCTAAATCTTTTGAACCTTTACGTAAGATGTATTGCGCATGGTGTTCAATGGATTTCATCGCGTCTGGGTCTTTGAACAACACCATGCCTGCACCCATAGGGATGTACAGTTGTTTGTGCGCGTCGATAGTCACTGAGTCAGCCAGTTCAACACCTTCGAGAAGATGACGGTAATGATTAGACATCAACGTTGCACCACCCCAAGCGGCATCTACATGGAAGTGACAATTGTGCTCTTGGCACACTTGAGCGATCTGCGACAGAGGATCGACGTTCCCCGTTTCTGTTGTGCCAGCGACACCGATAACCGCAATTGGTTTGATGTTTTGTTCTTTAAGCTCGGCAATTTTTGCTTTTAGGTCGTCAACAACAATACGGTTGTTTGCATCGGTTTTCACCGCGACTAAACCCTCTTGACCTAAGCCAAGTACGTCTGCTGCTTTTTTCAGTGAATAGTGACCACGTTCAGAAACCAGAACTGCAAGGCCTTCGTAGCCATAGTACTTCATGGCTTTGAATAGACCTTCTTTTTCTACCCCTTTGAAATCACCATCTGCTTTCAACGCTTTATTGCGTGCAACCCAAAGCGCCGTAATGTTCGCGATTGTGCCACCAGAGCAAAACGCACCAAGTGAATGGTTCGCGCTGTGCATCCATTTACGATAAAACTTGTCGTTTTGACCGTAAATTAAGCGGTGTAACATCCCTAAAACTTGACGTTCAAGAGGTGTGAATGCTTTTGATGTTTCGATCTTAACCAAGTTTTGGTTTAGCGCGATCATGATCTTGGATAAAGGCATCAAGAAGTAGGGTAGCGCCGAGGTCATGTGACCGATAAAACTTGGGGCTGAAGTGTGAACCGAGTGCGACACTAACGTGTCTAGCAGGTGCTCGGTGTGATCTGACACGAATTCAGGTTGCTCAGGAATCTGAGCAGAAGAAAAGTCTTTCTCGATTTCACGTAAAGGCTTTTCTTCTGCCACGATGTGTTCACGAAGAAATTGGTTCAAGTTTCGGGAGAGACTTTCGTCAATTTTTGTCAACGTAGAATCAGGACCTTCAGGTACGGTGAAGATCTTTAGCAAGCTCTCAAAGCTAACGTCAGCGGTTTTTTGTTCCTTAACCATGGCAAAGAATCATTTGTAGTTATTTTGGTAATGCGAGCGGCACAATCTAAACTAAAACGGGCGCAAAGTCCCGTTTTAATTATTGAAACCCATGTTACTGAAATGAAAGCGTGGTCATATCTAATCGCTCTAAACCGGAGGTTTTAGAGTCAGTTAGAGATTAGTCACACTTTTGTTTTTCAAGCTTCTCAATCGATTGGTTGTACTTGTTGAGTGCTGAGTCAATTTGTTGAGGGTGACTTAACAAATCAGCAAACGCTGAGCGAAGTTCGTAGTTTTTCGGATGATTGGTTGATTGACGATCACTAAATGTTTTCTTAGCGGCTTCACCTAAATCATCACTGCGACTTGCAAGCTGTTTGACATCGTGTTGCTCTAATTTCAACCAAGCTTCGATAGGTTGTTCTGTTGCTACGCGGCTTGGATCATTTTTAAGAAAGTAATGAACAGCCTCACGATTAAGTTCAAAGTGGTGTTTGCGACCATCTAAGAACCACTGGCTGACTTCTTTTAAGTCAGGATATTGGGAGACCGTTAAATCAACAAGATCTTGATACCATTGTAGTGAAGCATCGACATAGCCATCGTACTTGTTAGCAAGACACTGTTGATCTGCGGCAAACGTAAAAGTTGAGCTTGTAGCGAGGAGCGCTGCAACGACAAAGCGTTTCATTCTTCTTCCTTCTGGTTGTTATCCCTTCATTAACGTTTAAGCACATCGAATGATGTTGCTCTTCTCAATTGGATTTGTTGTATAAATCGTTGGGCTAAATAACAAAATTCAAATTAAGAAGTTGTCAGTGTACTGACCACTTTAACGTTAACTGGGTATTTAAATTTTTGCCGTATTGTAATGGATGTTAAAGATAAAACCTGAGATCTAGCTAGCAAGTGATACAAAGAAAAGCATCATAACGGGCACAAGTAAACTCAAGATAAAACCACTAACAATAGCGACAGGGACGCAGCGGACACCACCTGTGGTTTGAATCACAGGCAAAGTAAAGTCCATCGCAGTTGCGCCCGCATAACCGATAGCCGTACAAGGGTAGCTACGGATAAAAAGTGGGATCGCGACCAGCGCTATCAACTCACGCATGAGTTCGATAAGGAAAGACGCCCCACCAAACACAGGACCAAATGCGTCGCCCATCAAAATGCCTGCTAATGAGTACCAGCCAAATCCGGAAGACATCGCTAATGCTTGATAAAGTGGTAAGTCTAAAATCACAGAAGCGATAACGCCACCGAGCATACAAGTGGCGATAACAATGGCAGCAATCGCCATGCCTTGTTTGTTGAGCAAGATCTGTCTCAGAGTTAAACCGCTGTTTCTGAGTTGAATGCCGATGAAAAAGAGCAGAAGGAAGAGGATCCATTCGCTCGCGGTGTCTACCCACTCCAGACCTATCGGCAAAATGAGACCAGCAATTAAGCCTCCACCAACGACAACAATCAGTTTTACTGATTCTAATGCCATAGAAGAAAGTGGAAGCTTGTTTTGGTTGTGATTGGTCTGCAACGGAATAATCTTATCGATTATTGGCAGAGCGAGTAAGTTACATACACTCAAGCAGACGAAGAAAGTACCAGCGTACAGCAGTATACTCTGTAAGTTGCTACTCAAGTTGTCTAAGGCAGCTAAACTTAAACCCATCAACGAAAGAATGACGTAAATAAGGTATGAAGTTGATTGGTTAATTTTCTCTAGTAAAGCTGCGCGAGAAATAGGAATTAAGTACCCCACAACAAGAGGGGCAAAAATGAATAGCATCCCTGAGAACATAAAACTTGATAATTCCTTAGTGAGACAAGCCGGAGACAAAAGCCACTGACAAAACAACACTCGACCTTGAGTTTAATGTTTATCGTGGATGACGTTAGTTAACTTAATTACAAGCCGCTAGCACTGAGTACTGCGTTGATTTCGTTTTGAAAGTCAGTATCACTCATATTGCTTAGGTCATACAAGACCTCTGCACCTGTTAAATTGAATTCCACTTCATGTTCATCAATACGTTCGTCTTGATTGCGGAACATCAATAAGTGGTTTGCAATTCGAGCAATGTCCAAATAACTGACTTCTGGACGAGCGGTAACAAACTTTTCGTTTGAAGAGACTTCTCGAAAATCGTTGTCGAACCCCCAGCGTTCTAGCACCAACTTACTGGTTGCAGAGCAGCGAGTTTGGAAGATTTGCAATGCGATATCAGGGTCGAGGTAATTGCCACTATCCAGATACAGGTGATATTCGTTAATGAGGCAGAACAAGCCAATATCGGCCAATAAGCCAACTAGAAGTGCCTTTTCCAGCTCCAGATGTGTGTAAACAGAAGGCTCGTGTTTGTGGAATTCTTGTACGACCAGCACCATCGTGGCGCCAAGCTCTCGAGAGACGGCCGCACTTTTTACCAGTATGTCATTGCACTCTTTACTCAGATTGACCGCGTGTTTCAATTGCTCGATAGCTTGTGCGGTCACGATGTCTCGAACGCGGAAGATACCTAAACGAGAGACGGCGGTAGTTAAATCACTACAAGTAATGTTTCTTCGGTTAAAAATCACCGAGTTGGCTACGCGAATCACAATAGCAGCTAACCCTGGATCTTCTAAAAGGCAATTTGCGACATCAGAAACCGTGGTGTTTTCTTCTATACAAAGTTTTTGAATTTTGATGACTACATCGGGGATGGGTGGTAACGAAATTTTACCCGTAGATATGGATTGTTCGACCAATTGGGCGAATTCAGATTCAAGCGCTTGTATAAGCTTATCTTTGTTATTTGGTAGCCAAAAAAATGATAGATGTTCCATTGTGACGTGGTGTTAGAGAACTTTCGTACAGTGTACCCTTACCCGAAGAACATTATCAATGAAATGCGTACTAAGTTCTCTATAAATGGTATACGGATCATAACGATGCGTGGTTTTTGGCACGCCATGCGTCAAAAAAATATCGCTAAATACCCAATAAGTGTGAAACTAATCACGTATGATGAATTTATACTTTTTTATATGTGACCTATGTCCTAACTTATTTTTCAACGTTAAGTATGATTAAGCAAGTTGGTGAGCACAACTCACAAAAATATCGCCAACAAATCGACATTTTAAATTCGCTACAAGCTGCTGTTTATCTGGTGACATCGCTAATCGGGGTAATTTATTCAGATTAAAGAGGTCAATGGACATGACAGACCAAGCTTTTTTTAAATATGTACGCAATTTTAATGAGTATCAGAAACGTTCTATGTTTGGTGGTATCGGCTTGTTTAGCGATGACGCCATGTTTGCGCTTGTCAGCAATGATTGCTGTTATTTGCGCGGCGGTAATGGTTTAGACGAAGAATTTACTCTGCTTAATTGTGAAAAATACAAGCACGTCAAAAAACAGACGACGGCTACTGTAAACTATTATGACGTAACCGATTTATTTGAGTCCGGATTTACTGGCCTTGACGATTTGTTACGCAAATCTATTGATTGCTCAATTAAGGAGCGAAAATACCAAAAGTCTTCTGCAAGTAAACGTTTGAGAGATCTACCGAACATGCAGCTTACATTAGAGCGCATGGTTAAAAAGGCGGGTATTGATGATGTTGAAACCTTTTTGGAACTTGGTCCAGTTGAAGTGTTCAACAAAGTAAGAGTTGCTTACGGCAATGATGTTGACGTTAAACTGCTGTGGAAGTTTGCTGGTGCCATTGATGGTGTGCACTGGAAACTAATCCAAGAGCCGCGCAAAAAACAGTTACTGGCACTGTGTGAATAAGGCAACTGAACCACACAATGATTGACTCGTTTCTAATGGAGTTAGCGAGTCAGAAAAGTAAGTGTTAAAAGCAGAAAAGGGATGTTGATGTTTTTGACCACTTCATTTGAGTTAGTCATTTTATGAACAAAAAAACCGAGGCAATTGCCTCGGTTTTGCTTTTTTCACGCCAATTAGAACTTGAAGCGTGTAGTGAACATGATTTGATCACCGTAGAAATCGTTGATGCGAGCTTCAGCACCAAGAGAGAAAAGCTCTGTTGAATGGAAGCGCGCGTAAGCAGAACCTGTCCAATCGTCATCGTTGTCGATTGAAACGTAACCAACTTTACCACCCACTTCAAGTTGAGGACCAAGCCATTGGCGCACGCCTAGGTTTAGCTCCATACCAACATCTGTGCTGCTTGAGCTTGTTGGCTGAACCACACGCATTAGCATTTCACCTGTAAGGTCTGCCCAGTTGTTTAGCGGTGAGTGAAAGCCAAAACCTGCAGCAGAATCAAAGTCGCTATCAAACTCAGAGTCGATACGAGCAATAACGTGCGCATTCGGGTGAATAGATTTGCTGAAGCCAGCACCAAATGTCACAGGGCTTGCGCCGATACGAGCTTCGAAATAATCGTAGCTAAAGTTGCTCATAGTTGCAGGCGCGTTTCGGTCTGCGGCTAGGGCATGGCTTGATGCCATTAATAGGGCAGCGGCTAATAGTGTTTTACGCATAACTAACGATAAACCTTGTTCTTTATTTCCATGGATTCAGGCAAATGCTTGAACCGTAATCTGATTTGTCCGACATCATAATAAAAACGAAGGTCTACGACCAACAAAAATGTGTCGAGGTTTTGTCAATTGACTTAATGGTGACGTAACAAAAGCAAAAAGCGCGCCACTAGTTGTTAGAGAGCTACTCTCAACTATTACTCTCCGAAGCTAGCTCTGCGATCTGCCATTGCATTCAAGATTGCTTCTGAATCGAGAATCGTCGTCCAAGACAACAAATTGTCATCATTTTCAATAACAAAGGCTGTTAGCTGGGATGTAATGGCTTGTCTTAGAGCCTCACCTTTCCAAGGCTTGGCAATGTAATAATCTAAGCTAGCATGGTTTACCGCTTCAACGGTGTCTTCAAGACCAGCTTGTCCGGTTAGGAGCACTTTTCTGGCTGCTTTGGTGTCACCATTTTGACTCAGTTCTATAAGAAAGCTGATGCCCGTTTGTTCTGGCATGATGTGGTCGCACAAAATCAGCGCAAGCTGAACTTCTTCTTCCGCCATCTCTTCAATCACTTGCTTTGCTTCCGTAACGGACTCTGCGCCCTCAACGATGAAATGTTCTTCGAATGGTGCTAAATCTTGAAGGACACTATCCAAGACTTCTCGTTCGTCATCGACACATAAAATCAGATACTTAGTCATGTTTCATCTCCTTCTTCAATGACTGGTAACCAGACGGTCATACAAGTAAAGGCATTGAGTTCCGATTGAACATCAATCCAGCCTTTGTGTGCTGCAACGATTTGTTGGCAAATAGACAGTCCAATACCTAAGCCAAAGTTGCCTTCTTTTTTGGTTGTAAAGTTGAGTTCAAAAATTGCTTTTTTCTGCGAATCCGGAATACCGCATCCATTATCTTCAAATGAAATCACGGCATAACGCTGTTGGTTTTTTTCAACTTCTCTCGTTTGTATTGTTAACGACCCTTTGTCAGGAAAGGCGTCAATCGCATTAGAAATTAGGTTGGTCCACACTTGTTGCAATGCAATAGGTTGGCAAAGCATACGCGGAAGTGGGGCGTAATCTGTTGAAACTTGATGTACCTTTAGCTTGTTTTCGAAAATCACTAAAGTGTCTTCGATGCCTTCATGGATATCGGCGTAGTGCATGCGTTCATCATCAGATCTCGCGTAGCCTTTTAGACTCTTCACCATGTCAGCGATGCGAGCGGCACAAACATTGATAGAACGGAGAGAAGCACCTGCTTGATGGTATTGTTCTAACGTCTCTAGCGTAGAGGAGGCATTGTCTTTCTTCTTGGCGAGTTGGGAAACGAGTTCGGAATCGCTCTCTAGGCCTAAATTGACGACTTTTTTGGCAATGGCGCGATCAGGTAACGTGCTGTTGAGTTCTTTGACGCGTGAGCGCAGTTCGGCAGTCGAGGCTGGCTTGGCGGTTTGAGCTCTGGTTAGAAGCTGAACGCCTTTGATTTGTACTTCTGCTGTCGGAAGTTGAGTTAATAGCCCTTCGAGGGTATGAGTGAGGTTTTCTACACCACGCAAAATCGCAGCTATTGGGTTGTTCAACTCATGGGCCACGCCTGCAACCAACTGGCCGAGCATGGCCATTTTTTCTCTTTCAATCAGTTGTTGATGAGCCGATTCAAGTGACTCGAGTGTTTTCTGCAATTGTAATTTTGTGTTGATGCTTCTCTGTAATCGGCGATTGAAATGACGAAGAAGTAAGTTCGTAAATAGGGGGAGAAGGTTTGAGTCACTCTGCATTACTTTACGGAACACATTTCTATCAAGTTTAATTACTTCTGTTTCGGTAAGCGTAAGTGCAGTAGAAAAGGAGCATTCCCCAGTTACAAATGACATGCCGCCGACAATGTTCCCTTTGGTATGGCGAACCACTTCTCGCTGCATACCTTGTTCGTCTCTTTTGTAAAGCGCCACTTCTCCGCTGGTTATGAACCATAAAAAGCTGTTAGGTTCCCCTTCAACCGTCAGCAAATGCTCAGGAGAGTAGGTTCGACAAGCTTTTGTTTCGTCATTTTCTTTGAAAAACTGTTGCAAGGCAGAGATTACTTGTTCTGCCAGTTCATTATCAGACATCGAGTGATAGTCGTGTAAGAAACCTGCTTGGTAATTGCTCATCTGATTTTCGATATGAGCACGTAGCAATTTGTGCTGGTCCAAGATTTGGCTATAACTGAGCAAGTCTTCTTTGCAATTACGTAAGATAAACTGCGTCAGCTCTTTTTGAGCCGTATTAAAAAGGACGTTATCTGGTAGAGGCTTGGTCAAACAATGATCCAAACGACCTTCATTGACGGCCGTGAGTATCGCGTCAATATCTGAAGAGCAACTGATGAGAATTTTACGAGCGCGCTCGGTGTGCGGTGTTTTGTCCAGCCCAATGAGAAAATCCACACCATTAAAGTGCGCGTGATGGCTGGCGATCACTAACGCGACAGTTTGTTCTCTTTCTTCAAGATATTCCAACGCGCTTTGCGCTTCTTCTATCGACTCGACAGAAAAAATATCAAATTTGCTTGAGAAAGCCGACAGTTCCAATCGAAACTGCTCAGCACTGATTGGATTATTGTCGAGACACAATACAGCGTAACGATTCACAGGTGGTTGAGCTCCGGTTAAAACTTGGCCAAGCAAACTTTATCAATAAAACGGCGTAATGAGTGCGAGCTGCGTATGATTCCTGATTAATGGACTAGAATTAGCATCAATAGTCTGATTTATCTCAATGTTTTATCCGTTATTAGTTTGGGGTAGACTGAGCGCAAATACCTGAAAAGTGATGTTATGCAAAACTTAAAAAAACTAGGCGCCATCGGTGGTGCAATCTCATTGGCGTTGTGTTGGCCGCTTGCGGTTGGTCAAATTGGTCAGTCGATCATTGAAGACGGTATCGCCAATATGAATGATAAGATGATCAAAGGCGAAGTTGTTGAATACCAACGCGGCTACCTTTCTTCCGTTGTATTAACTCGATACTCAGTGGTTGACCCTGAACTGAAAACACAGTTTGAACGCGATGGTTTGCCGATTATGTTCGAAGTCACGAGTGATGTAAGCCATGGTTTAACTAGCCTGACAGCAGACTCTAAGCTGGTGGATAACGATTTTCTCCCGCTTACCATGCATAGCAAAACACAGCTTAATGGTAACACTGCGTTTACGTTGGATTTAGACAGCTGGAACTATCGCAATGAAGCGCAAGGCGTATCGGTTTCGACAAGTCCTGCGCAAGTGACTGGCGATGTTACCGTGCTCGGTGATTTGAAGTACCAAGTATCGATTCCTTCGGTTCAAGTCGATTTTGAAAATGGTGACGAGCTACACCTGAATGATCTGAGTGGACAAGGTAAGGGTAAGCAAGCGAAAGGTTATTGGCTTGGTGAACAAACCTTTTCTCTAGAAAAGTTAGATGTGGTTGATTCATCGCTTAAACAGGTATTTTTGATTGAAAAGGCGAGCTACAGCGGCAACACGTCGAATGACGAAACCGGTGAGAAGCTAAACAGCCAATTGAACATTAATGCTCAAAAAATGCGCCTAACGGATGGCACTGATGTTGATAACTTTAAGTTGAATTTTGCTATTGCAGATGTAGACAGTAACTCGTTCGATCAAATTATGTCGATCTATCAAAGCTCACCAGTACTTGATGAACAACAGGTGTCCGAATTAATGCCTCACATCGACACGCTATTTAGTAAGGGCTTTAAGCTTTCAGTTAATGAGCTTTCTTTGGCGTTTGGTGAAGGTCAATTCCGCAACGAGTGGCAATTATCTGTCCCTCAAGGTACAGACCATATCACGCAAGACCCAATGAAGTTGATGACCGCAACAAACGGCGAATTGAGTACTTACTTCTCAGATGAACTTGTTGAACACTATCCATTTATCCAAGAAGGCATTGATGAGCTTTTGATCATGGAGTTGATTGAAAAAGTCGATGGTGGTTATGAACTTAAAGCTCAAATCGGTGAAGGCAAGCTTAAGTTTGAAAATGGTCATGAATTTCCATTGATTGGTCTGTTAATGCCCGCGTTGATGCAGAAATAAGCCGATTATGATTCGGGCTTTCCGTTAATTTGACGTTTTCAGTTTAAAAGAGGTCTTAAGACCTCTTTTCTTGTTTTTATCACCATAAAAACGTGATATTAATTTCGTAATATTTACATAGCAGGAGCAATGAGCATCATGGAACAAAATACGGACAACGTATTTAACTTCAGTGCAGGGCCAGCGGCTTTGCCAAAAGCTGTCATGCAGCAAGCACAACAGGAACTTATCGACTGGCAAGGTCTTGGTACTTCGGTAATGGAAATCAGTCACCGAAGTAAAGAGTTCATCAAAGTTGCACAAGAAGCAGAGCAAGATCTACGTGATTTGCTGAATATTCCAGACAACTACAAAGTACTGTTCTGCCAAGGTGGTGCTCGTGCTCAGTTTGCCGCTGTTCCGCTAAACTTACTTGGTGATGCAGAAACTGCAACCTACATCGATGGTGGCTACTGGGCTGAAAGTGCAGTCGAAGAGGCGAAGAAGTACTGCGAACCTGACGTATTTGATGCCAAAACAGAGATTGACGGTAAAGTAGCTGTTCTACCTGCAAGCGAATGGAAAATTGCCCCAGAAGCGGCTTATGTTCACTTTTGCCCAAATGAAACCATCGATGGCATCGAAATCAATGATCTTCCGATCACCGACAAACCAATTGTTGCTGATATGTCTTCGACAATTCTTTCTCGTGAAATCGACGTGTCGAAATACGGTGTGATTTACGCGGGCGCTCAGAAAAACATTGGCCCATCAGGTATTGCCATCGCGATCGTTCGTGACGATCTACTCGGCATGGCGAAACAAGTGCTACCAAGTATTCTTGATTACAAAGTTCTTGCTGAAAAAGAATCAATGTTTAACACGCCACCAACGTTTGCTTGGTACTTGTCTGGCCTTGTTTTCAAATGGCTTAAAGCACAAGGCGGCGTTAAGAGCATTGAAACAGTGAATCGCGAAAAAGCAAAACTGCTTTACGATTACATTGATCAGTCTGATTTCTACCGCAACGGCGTTCATCCATCGAACCGTTCATTAATGAACGTTCCTTTCCAATTAGCGAAGCCTGAACTTGACGCGACTTTCCTTGAGCTCGCAGATGCAAAAGGACTAAAGGCGTTAAAAGGTCACCGTGTGGTGGGCGGTATGCGCGCATCGATTTACAATGCAATGCCGCTAGAAGGTGTGCAAGCGTTGGTCGACTTCATGAAAGAGTTCGAGCAAAACTACGCATAGAGCACAAATTGAATGAGTTAAAAGCGTCGCAATTGCGGCGCTTTTGTTTATGTGCGTAACGAATTGAATGGAAGATTCTAAAGAACGAATTGCAGGATAGAGGATATGAACAAGCTGAATGTGGAAGTGCTTAAAAAACAATTCCCACTTGTAGAGCAACTGATCAACCTAGATGAAGTTTGCTGGTTTAATCCCAACGTGACCTCGCTTGAAGAAGGTTTGCCGCACGTCGGATTGAACGCAGAAGATATTCATGTCGCGAGTGCAAGGCTCAAGCGCTTTGCTCCTTATCTTATGAAAGCTTTTCCTGAAACCAAAGCCGCTTCTGGTCTCATTGAGTCGCCTGTAGTGGACATTCCAAAGATGAAAGCGGCTTTGGAAACTCAGTACAACGTCCCAATATTCGGCCGCCTTATGCTCAAGCTTGATAGTCACCTACCAATATCCGGCTCGATCAAAGCCCGTGGTGGCATTTATGAAGTGTTAGTTCATGCAGAAAAACTGGCGATTGCCGCAGGGTTGTTAAGTGAGAGTGATGATTACAGCAAGCTGCTGAGTGGTGAGTTCCGACAATTTTTCCAACAATACAGCATCGCGGTTGGTTCAACGGGAAACCTAGGCATGTCGATAGGCATGATGAGTGCCAAGCTTGGTTTTTCAGTATCGGTTCATATGTCCGCCGATGCGAGAGAGTGGAAGAAAAACAAACTTCGATCACACGGTGTCAACGTGGTTGAGTACGAGCAAGATTATGGTGTTGCGGTTGAGCAAGGTCGAAAACAGGCAGAGAGCGATCCCAACTGCTTTTTTATCGATGATGAAAACTCACAAACCTTATTCCTAGGTTACTCGGTTGCAGGTGAACGCTTAAAACAACAATTTGATGATTTAGGTATTGTGGTTGATGAACGTCATCCACTGTTTGTGTATTTACCATGCGGTGTTGGTGGTGGGCCAGGTGGTGTTGCTTTTGGGCTCAAGGTGGCTTTTGGTGACCACGTGCATTGCATCTTCGCTGAGCCAACACATTCTCCTTGCATGTTGTTGGGAGTACATACGGGTTTGCATGATGAGATAGCGGTGCAAGATATCGGTATAGATAATCTCACCGCGGCAGATGGCTTGGCCGTTGGTCGTCCTTCTGGTTTTGTTGGGCGAGCCATGGAGCGGTTAATTGATGGTTACTACACCGTGACGGACGAATGTATGTATCAGCTTTTAGGTGAGCTGAGCGAACGAGAAGGCATCAATTTGGAGCCCTCTGCATTAGCCGGAATGATGGGCGCGGTGCATGTATCGAGTTCTCTACACTACCAGACTCGTTTACAGCTTACGGATGAACGTTTGAAAAATGCCACACACTTAGTTTGGGCGACCGGGGGAGGGATGGTGCCAGAAGCTGAAATGTCAGCTTACTTGGCGAAGTCTGGTCGTTAGAGCGTTCTTCAAATTTGTTGAGTTAGTCAAAATGAAAAAGCTCATCCGGAGATGAGCTTTTTTTAGTCTTACTTATAGAGATTGAAGCAACTGGTAATAACGACCGTGTTGAGCGAGTAGCGTTTGATGGTCGCCTTGCTCAATGATCTCGCCCTGTTCCATAAGGCAAATGTTGTCCATGCTCTCTAATTCGATGAGTCGGTGAGTGATGAACACAACCGTCTTGTTGGCAAAGTACTCGTTGAAAAGCGCCATGACTTTTTGTTCGGTGCGCTTGTCGAGGCCTTCGGTTGGCTCATCAAGAAGCAAGATCGGTGCATCTCGTAGCAACGCTCGCGCAATACCAATACGACGTTTCTCGCCACCGGAAAGTTGACGACCGCCATCACCCAGCCAAGCATCAAGACCCGGCTCTTCAAGCAGTGCACCCAGTTCTACTTTTGTTAGGATCTCCGCCAGTTGCTCATCAGTCGCATTTGGTGACGCCATTAACAAGTTGTCACGTAGTGTGCCGTTTAACACATCTACTCGTTGGCTCACTACGGTAATTGCTGAGCGCAGATCGGATTCACACCAATCTTTTAGTGAAGCGCCACCAATGCGAACCTCACCTTGGTTTACATCCCAGTAGCGACAAAGTAGTTGAATCAGAGTCGACTTGCCTGAACCCGTTTGACCAACAATTGCGGTTTTCGAGCCTAAAGGAAGTGAAAGCGAAAGGTCTTTCAGCACTTTCTGTTGTCCATCAGGGTATGCAAAATCAATGTTGATGAACTCGATATCCAGTGGCTTTTCTTCGCGTTTAGATTGCTCAGGGAAGACAACATCAGGCTCTGCGAGAATCACTTCGTTCAAGCGACGGGCAGAAGTCAGCGTTTGACCAAGGTATTGGAACGCACCCGCAATAGGCATCAAAATTTCAAAACTTGCCATTGTTGCAAAAGCGAATAGGGCGATCCAAGGATCAGGTGCCCGACCACCAACGCCATCAGCAGCAAACCAAAGCATGACAACTAAAGTCAGGCCGTTCACCAACATCAGAAGTCCTGACGCCATACCAGTCAGATTAGCGTTTACAAACTGGTTTGAAAGCAGTTGTTTTTGCTTTTCAAGAATCAGGTTACGGTAGCGTTCTTCTGCGCCAAAAATACTCAGCTCGCTATAGCCTTGTAGCCAATCGAGTGTCGCGACACGAAGCTGAGCTTTGTTATGCGTTAAGTGCTCACCATTGTTTTTGCCCAGTTTGTAAAAAAGCACTGGCCACACCAAAAGCATGATCGTAAGAATTGAGCCTAAAAGTAGCGCAAGATGCCAGTCAAAGAATGCCAAGACTGCGGTTAAACTCAGAATGCCAAAGATGCCAATAATGACTGGGCTGACAAGTCGCAGATAAACGTGATCCATTGCGTCCACATCGGCTACCAGACGGTTCAGCAGATCAGCATCGCGCATTGTTGACACTCGGCCTGGGATCAGCGGAGCAAGTTTCTTGAAGAAGAAGATACGCAGGTCTGTCAGTAATTTAAATGTCGCATTGTGGCTTACAACGCGCTCACCCCAACGGCCAGCTGTTCGTGCCATTGCGGCACCGCGCACGCCAGCACCTGGCAGCATGTAGTTGAAGGTTTCACGCGCAACGGTTAAACCTGCCACTGCTGCTGCGGAGATAAACCAACCAGACAGAGTGAGCAAGCCAACAGATGCAGCAAGTGTTAGGAACGCCAATAGCATACCCAGCGACAAACCGAACCAATGTTTTTTATACAGTTTTAGATAAGGGAGTAAATCACGCATCTAGGTTCCCCTTGTCTGATTCACGCTGCGCTAGGTTGGCAGCTAACATGTCTTTAAACAAACCTTCTTGTGAGGCTAGGGTAGCGTAGTCGCCACGTTGTACGATTTGACCATCTTGCATCACGAGAATTTGTGAAACGTTTTGCAAAGGCGCAAGTTGGTGAGTGATCATCAAGTTAGTGGTGGATTGGGTATACTTATTAATTCCCTCCATCACCAGTTTTTCACTGCGCGCATCCAAGCTTGCTGTTGGTTCGTCAAGCAACCAGAAACGGCCGTTTTGTAGCATTGCTCGCGCAAGTGCAAGACGTTGAGCTTGTCCTACAGATAAACCGCCTGAACGGTCAGAGATTGCGTAATCCAGGCCATGCATTTCAACAAACTCAGCTGCGTAAGAATCGTTGAGCACTGTATTCACTTGTGCGTCTGGAATATCGTGTTTACCAAGCGTGACGTTATCACGAATGCTGCCGTGCAATAACATTGGGTTTTGACCAATCCAGCTGACAGCTTCGCGCCAAGTCGATAGATCAAGTTGAGACAACTCGCAGCCGTTAATTTTTAAACTGCCCTTGTATGGCATAAAGCCAAGAATGGTATTAACCAAACTGGTTTTACCTGCGCCACTTGGGCCAACAAGCGCAGTGCTTTGATTGGCTTCCAATGAAAATGACAGAGGGCCAGCCAATTGTTTCCCTTCAGGGCTGAAAACAACCAAATTTTGAGCTTCGATTTGAATTGGCGTGTTCTGTTCAAGAGATTGAGTTCCATCTTTCACTTGATCGACCTCTAGTTCAAGAAACTCGACAATACTTTCGGCAGCGCCCACCGCTTGTTGCTTCGCGTGATAGAAAGTGCCGAGATCTCGAAGTGGTTGATAAAACTCAGGAGCTAAAATCAGGATGAACAGGCCAGCAAACAAGGTGACGCCAGCACCGTAGTAACCAAAGTTCAATTCACCGATGTAACTGAAGCCGAAGTAAACCGCAGTAATAGCGATAGAAATAGAAGTGAAGAACTCCAGTACCGCAGAAGAAAGGAATGCGATTTTTAGTACATCCATCGTGCGGGTACGAAATACCTCTGATGCCCCTTTTAGGGTCTCAGTTTCTGACTTTGTACGGTCGAAAAGGCGAATGGTCGTCATCGCTTGCAATCGGTCATAGAAGTGACCGGACAAGCGTTGCATTGCTTTGAAGTTTTTACGGTTCGCTTCCGCGGCTTTGATACCAACTAATGCCATAAAAATAGGCACTAGCGGGGCCGTCACAAGGAAGATTAAACCTGCCGCCCAGTTAACTGGGAATACCACAACCAAAATGATGAAAGGAACTAATACCGACAGCGACATTTGAGGTAAGTAGCGAGAGAAGAAGTCTTGCATGTTCTCAACTTGCTCTAGAATCAATGTTGCCCAACTGCCTGCTGGTTTGCCTTTAATGTAAGCAGGCCCCAGCTTGTGGACTTTGTCTAAAATGAGCTGTCGAATGTAAACTCGGATTTGTTCGCCACAGCGGTAGCCCGCAATTTCGCGGCCCCACGTACATGCAGCGCGGCCGATGACGGTTCCGACTAATCCGACAAAGTGCCAAATGAGCTCACTTTTATCGACTTGTTCGATGATTAATTGGTGAAGAATGGAGGCGAGCAGGGCTGCTTGAGCCAATAAAAACACGCTTGAAAGTACGCCTAGGCCTATCGCAATCATGAGCCAGCGCTTGGCTAACTTGCTCTGTTGCTTAAGCCACTTATTCAAGCTGCTTTGCTTTTTCTTATCCATCGTGAAGGCTTAATGATAATTGTTTTAATGAGGCGGTAGTATACAAAAGAAAACCCAGCGGGAATACCGCTGGGCTTTAAGGATATGACACAAATGTGAAAAGTTATTTGTCACTAAGTGCGTCTAGGAAGCGTTCCGCATCCAGAGCTGCCATACAGCCTGTACCTGCTGATGTGATTGCTTGACGATAGTTGTGATCCATTACGTCACCAGCTGCAAATACACCTTCAATGCTGGTTTGCGTCGCGTTGCCTTCTAGACCCGACTTCACAACGATGTAGCCATCTTTCATTTCTAGCTGGCTTTCAAAGATCTGGGTGTTTGGCTGGTGGCCGATCGCGATAAACGCGCCCATCACTTCAAGATCTTCAGTTGTGCCTGTGTTTACATCTTTAATGCGAACACCAGTTACGCCCATATCGTCGCCCAGAACTTCATCTAGTGTGCGATCGGTGTGAAGAATGATGTTGCCATTTTCCACTTTGTCCATAAGACGATTAATGAGGATCTTCTCCGCACGGAATGAATCACGACGGTGGATCAAGTGAACTTCAGATGCGATGTTAGATAGGTACAGCGCTTCTTCAACCGCTGTGTTACCGCCGCCGACAACCGCTACTTTTTGGTTGCGGTAGAAGAAACCGTCACACGTAGCACATGCCGATACGCCGCGACCTTTGAACGCTTCTTCTGATTCCAGACCTAGGTATTTAGCCGATGCACCTGTTGAAATGATCAAAGCATCACAGGTGTACTCACCAGAATCACCTTTTAAACGGAATGGACGTTGAGACAGTTCAACTTCGTTGATGTGATCGAATACGATTTCTGTTTCGAAACGTTCCGCATGTTCTTTCATGCGTTCCATTAATGCTGGGCCTGTTAGGCCTTCTGCATCACCTGGCCAGTTTTCTACTTCTGTTGTAGTGGTTAGCTGACCACCTTGTTGCATTCCCGTCACAAGCACAGGGTTTAGATTCGCGCGCGCAGCGTATACTGCCGCGGTGTAACCTGCTGGACCAGAACCAAGAATTAATAATTTACAGTGTTTTACGTCGCTCATTGTGGCTCCAAAGAGGGCTGAACATTTCTCTCGATTGTATGGAAATTCTTATAGCTTTAAAAGCATAAACGGCGATTGAGATCGAATAAATGGTTATAGATTAGAACTCACTATCGCGTGATAGAAATTGTCTTAATCCAGCATAAAATTCTATTTGCAGTAGAGAAATCTAGTTTCAAATGTTGCGTAAGCTTTAATCTAAAACATATACCTAATTTAACTTCTATTTGTGGGGTTTCATCTCGTTTTTTTATTTATGTTGAAGCTATCAACGTTAAAAGCTGGTAATTGCAGAATATTTGCGTAATCTATGTTGTAAATTAAATGTTAATTAAATGTGCCTCATTAAAGGAGTCAATGATGTTACATTCGCGTGAGAACACTCTACATTTAACTCAGCTCAGCATGGCAGCAATTGAGCAACTTTCGCCTTCATTTGAAGCGTTACCTCATACTGAGCACGCTGATGGGCAATATCGATTACGACGCTACTCAGTCGTGAGTTTTGAAGATGGACAAGTGATCGATTTGAACAAGAACAGCTTTGTACAGTCTTCAGATATCAACCGATTTCAGGGTGATGTCATCCGTCAGTTTGAACCTATCGAGAAAGACATTTTAGCAAGTGACGGCTTTCGCGAAATGTGCGCGCTATTCGTGAGCGCAAACCACCTTCCAAATGGTCAAGAAATCGAAATTCACCAGATTCGAATCACTGCATTAGATAGCGAAACGCAGGTCGCGCCAGAAGGTGTGCACCAAGACGGATTTGATCATATCGCGATGGTTGGTGTTGGTCGTCACAACATCATTGGTGGTGACATCATGCTATACAGTAGCCATAACCAAGCCCCATTTTTCCGCAAAGTATTAGAAAACGGGGAAGTGGCGATGTTGGCTGACAGCAAACTTTGGCACAACGCTTGTCCAATTCGTTCTGTGATTGATGACCAAGCAGGCCACATGGATGTCTTTGTATTAACCGCAACGGACAAACGTAATGAACTTCAATCTTAATCAAATCAGAGAACAGTTTCCCGCCCTGTCTCAGTATCATAATGACAAACCAGTTACGTTTTTTGATGGGCCTGGCGGCTCGCAAGTTCCTCAATCTGTGCTTGATTCAATGGTCGGTTACCTTGGGCGTTTTAATTCCAACTTGGGTGGGCATTACTTCTCTAGCCAAGCTACAGTCGATGTCATGCAGAGTGCGCGCGAGTCGGCACAAGCGCTATTGAATGCCCCTTCGTCTGGTAATATTGTCTTTGGCGCGAACATGACATCACTGACGTTCCAGTTAAGCCGTGCAATCAGTCGTGATTGGCAAGAAGGGGATGAGATCATTGTCTCAGCGCTTGACCATTACTCGAACGTTTCAAGCTGGCAACAAGCAGCAGAAGACAAAGGAGCGGTAGTTCGCCAAGTTCGAATCAATGAAGCGGACTGCACTTTAGATCTTGAGCACTTACAAAGCCTGCTTTCAGAAAAAACACGTTTGGTTGCCGTGACATATGCGTCAAACACCACGGGATCGATAGTCGATATTCAGCGCGTAGTTGACATGGCGCACGGTGTTGGTGCTCAAGTTTATGTCGATGCGGTGCATTATGCTCCTCACCACTTAGTCGATGTACAAGCGCTGGGCTGTGATTTCTTAGCGTGTTCAGCTTATAAGTTCTTTGGACCGCATGTCGGTATCGCTTACGTGGCTGACCAATGGTTGCACAGCCTTCGTCCCTATAAAGTAGAACCGGCTACGAATATTGGTCCGGGTCGTTTTGAAACGGGAACACAAAGCTTCGAAGGCCTTGCTGGTGTTGCGGCCTCAGTGGAATATTTGGCTCAGTTTGGCGACAACGACTTACCACTTCGTCAGCGATTAGAACAAAGTTACGCGCTTTACAATCAACACGAACAGCGTTTAAGTGAGCGTTTTTTGCAACGACTCGACGCGCTAGAAGGTGTGAAACTGTATGGCATTGAGAGCGAAGATTGTCAGCAACGTACGCCGACGTTTGCTCTAACGTTTGACAAGTACTCACCAGAGTTTATCGCTAAGACCTTAGGTGAGCACAATATCTGTGTTTGGAATGGTCACTTCTATGCACTTGGTTTGGTTCGTCAGCTTGGCATAGAAGAATCAGGTGGGGTCGTACGAATTGGTTGTATGCATTACAACACTATTGAAGAAGTGGATATGTTGTTTGATGTGCTAGAAAGCATCCTTGATACTTAATCTCTCATCGCTCTGAACGAAGAAAAACAAAAGCTCGAGCCAATGCTCGAGCTTTTTCTATCTAGGAAGTTTGTATAGCAAAGCAGACGTATCTACGCGCTTACTTCAACTTCGTAAGATGTAAATTTGCGGACGTTAATCACACCGGTATCAAAAATCAGATACTGACCTTTGATGCCTTGCAAAATACCAGTCACAACCGGGTTTTTGTCGAAGTTATGAGAGGTGATTTTCGTTGGGTGTTGCTGAACGGGGTAGCTAAGATCGGTAGTGGTTTCGCTCAGCACCTCGATGGCATCTTCACCAAATTGCTGTTTGATTTCAGCAATCTTGTCTTGCACAAGAGGGAGCAGTTCAGCAAAACGATCTTGTAACTCAATCGGTTCACCATCGCCTTTAAGCAAAGTGCGCCAGTTTGTTTTGTCTGCAATATGCTTTGCCAGTTCCACTTCAATCAAGCCTGAGATATAACGCGTTTTGACTTTGAAAATTGGCAGACCCTGAGTTGCACCTTGATCAATCCAACGTGTTGGAATTTGAGTGTGGCGAGTGATGCCCACTTTCAAGCTTGATGTATTTGATAGATACACGAAGTGATCCACCATACAGTTTTCTTCTCCCCACTGCGGTTCGCGGCATGTGCCTTGATCGTAGTGGCAAGTCTCTGGCTTCATGATGCACATATCGCAGCTCGCAAGCTTCTTCATACACACGAAACAGTGGCCTTGAGAATAGCTCTTCTTGGTTTTCTTACCGCATGAGCAACAAAAAATATTGCCAGTATGCGTCAACGTGAGTGTTTTACCGAGAAACGGTGACAGATCGACTTCTTCATCACCCACGGGAAGACGATAGCTGACGGCACCATCGAGAGAAGCACGCATTTTGTTTAGCGTACCAGTAGCAATTAATGACATGACATTACTCGTTATTGTGTTTTTCGACAGTATATAACGAAGTGCGCTCAAGATGCAGGGTTGACAGGGTTAATAACTGGCAATGTTTCCACAATGAATGGCCATTGTTTCTCGTCGCAAAGCTTGATGGTGCCTCGCTTGAGTGGTTGTGAATTGCTTCGCAAATAACAAGTAAGTCATCAAATTGGACGATTTTAAACCGTGATAACGGTTCAAAACACGTTACCATGTATCGGAAATAAGAACTCAAGCCAAAAGTAATTTTGTTTCTTGATAAATGACTTTATTTGAAGTTCGAAATATCATTGAGTACACTGTGTTGTATATAAGTTAAGCAGGTCACTTGCCTATGAAGTGGATACACAAATTAATCTTCGCTCTTTCGATTTGTACGATCAGTTTAGTTGCTCTGTACAGTGTGTTAGGTGACACGCGTAAGCTCGTCATCACACCTGAACAATTCAATATTTATGCGACAAAAGATGCGAGCGAAGGTGGGCTAAGTACGGCCGATATCACCTATGATGCGCAAAGCTTGGTACTCAATTGTGAGCTGAAAAAAAGCAGTTATGCTTGGCCGTATTGCGGTATCTCGGTTTATACCGATGTAGCGCAGCCAACGCATGGCATCGATCTTTCTAATTACCATACCATCCGATTAAAGCTTCATTATGAAGAGGCGGGCAATGGGCAAAACCCAAGCCATGACTTGCGTCTTTATCTGAGAAACTACAATCCGGAATACTCGAAACCGGATGATGAATACACCATCAAATACAATGGCATGCAGTTTTCTCCATCGAGTTTTAGTGAAACCATCGAGATTCCGATTAAGAACTTACAGGTAATGACGTGGTGGCTTGCGGATAACAAGGTCGATATTGAACATTCTGCGCCAGAGTTTTCGAACATTACGCGTATTGATATTGCCACTGGTTCGGGTGCTGCGCTTGGTCAGCACAAAATTGTGATTGATAAGATCGAATTTGAAGGTGCCTATCTTGCACAAGAAACGTTGTTGTTTGCTCTATTGTTTTCTTGGATGGCTTTAGGGCTGGCTTTCTCTCTGCATGAACTACGGAAAAACAGAGCGGCGTATGAAAAAGCGAAGCGTCGTCATCGTCATCTAGAAAAAGTGAATGGCACTTTGCGCGCGCAGAATTACGAATTTGCCGAGTTGGCGCACCGAGATGCGCTAACCGGAGCGATGAACCGTCATGCTGTACAAACTTGGTTAGAACAGCAAGCACGCCAAGTACGTTGGGGGCACTCGACGTTGAGCATCCTTTATATGGATTTAGACAACTTTAAGAAGATTAACGATAAGTTCGGGCATCAAATGGGGGATGATATTCTGCGTGAATTCGTCATGGTCGTTGCTAGTTCTATTGCACCTGATGACCGTTTGGTTCGTTGGGGTGGTGAAGAGTTTGTGGTTTTCTGTCCAGATACCAATATCGAACAAGCCGTGAAAAAGGCCGAGATGATACGCAAGAATGTCGCAAACCACTTGTGGGTTCATGGTGAGGCGCTTACTTGCAGTATTGGTGTGGCCCAAATGCAAAACGAGCGCGTAACCGAGACCATGGCAAGAGCCGATGAAGTATTGTATCTCGCTAAGCGTAATGGTCGAAACCGCGTTGAAGTGAACTACGGATTGTTGAGTTGCCAAAAGAATGAGGCATAAATAGATAGCATGACGTTCTAGCGATTCACACTTTTCGTTTAAACGCGCCGTTGTACTGAGCTTATGAAAGCAAAGTATGACGGCTTTTTTGTGTCTACAGTTTGTGTTGGCAGGCTATTGAGCTCGATTGTTCATTGAAGCTGGTATGAGAGTTTGTTCAGGCTTTAAGAGTTGAGGTTGATTGAGCGCTAGGAATTCCCCTATAGAGGGAGAATACAAAGTGAATCTGCCAATACGAGGTAAGAAAGAATAAAAAAAGGTGGCCAACTGGCCACCAAGAGGGAAACTGCTGAACACCACTTTAGGGGAAGTTTGGGCTATCAATTCGATCACCGTGAACAGCAGAGTAGTGCTAATCGAGTCAGTGTTTCTTTACCAGAACAACCAAGCGAACAGTGTCAGTGCACCGATACAAGCAATGTTTAATACGAAGCCGATTCTCATCATTTCTTTTTGCTTGATGTGACCCGTACCGAACACAATTGCATTTGGTGGCGTTGCAACTGGCAACATGAAGGCACAAGATGCGGCTACCGCGATAAGCGCTGACAGAATCACTGGTGATAGACCAAGTGCTTCGGCAATGGTCGCGAACACTGGGACCAGTAGCGCAGCACTTGCTGTGTTACTTGCAAACTCAGTCAAGAAGACGACAAAGGCAACCACAGAAAGGATAGTGAGCAATACACCTGCTTGTTCGAGGAAGCCAGTTAGGCTGTGCGCTAGGAAAACGCTGGTGCCTGTCGCTTTTAGAACGTTACTCAAGCAGATACCGCCGCCGAACAGGATCAGAACACCCCAGTCTGTTGTCTTTTCAATGTCCTTCCATTCGACTGCTCGAGATGCACCTAGCAGCAAGATGGCACCAATCGCGACCAAGGTGTCGAATTTTGCAAAGCCGCCAAGCATGGTGTTGATCGGCTTGCTGAAAATCCACAAAGTGACGGTAAGTAAGAAGATTGCCAGTGTGACCATTTTGCCGTTCGTCCACTCAACAGGTTTGTGGTCAAGTTCAAACTTGTGGCTCAAATCTGGCTTGGTCATGGTGTACAGAACCAAAATCGCAATTGGCATCAAAATCAAAGAGATTGGCAGACCTAGCTTCATCCATTCCGTGAAGTTCAAACCTACTTCGGCCGCAGCAATTGCGTTTGGTGGGCTACCAACTAGCGTAGCAATACCGCCGATAGAAGCGCTGTAAGCAATACCGAGAAGAACGAACAAGAAAGTGTTGTGGTTTTTCTTCGCGTCCAATTTCGTCATGACGCCTAATACCAAAGGAAGCATCATTGCGGCTGTTGCTGTGTTGGAAATCCACATTGAAAGACCTGCGCTCACACCGAACAGCATAAATACCGCGACAGACATTCGACCACGAGCAATCAGCAACACTTTGTCAGCAAGTGCTTGGTCAAGTTTCTGCTTGTGCAACGCAGCGGCGAGAGCAAAGCCACCCAAGAACAAGAAAATTATTGAGTTCGAGAAGTTATTCAGTGCAGCTTGGGTGTTAAATACGCCCAAGAAGACGGCAAGCATCGGGATCAGCAAAGCGGTAATGCTGACGTGAATCGCTTCTGTTAACCAAAGAATCGCAACAAAAACTAAGATGCTGATGCCGGTTACGACTTGTGGTTCAAAGGGTAGGGTATTAAACAAGATAATGAACAGCAGAATGTTGGCATTCAAAATCATGCTGTTGCGAGTGAAGAACCAATTCTTCAGTGTCACAGCGAGTGCGGTCATGGGTGTGCTCCTTTTGCATTGCCTTTTTGTCGGTTTTTTATGGCAAGGTAACTGACTTGTAGTTATTTATTGATTAAATGTTACTGCGAATGCGAAGGGCAATTTGGCCTGAATCGTAGGCGAAATAAGAAAATGTGAGGTTGAGATTTAGAAATGGGTAGAACTCTACCCATTTGTTTTTAACGAATTGTTATTCATGTGTGACGTGATGCACGAAAATGGTACCAGCCGATTATTCTATAGGAATGTTGCGCTCAGCATTTGATGCTTCTGTTGGGTCTTCTACCGCAAGAATTGGCTCTTGAGGGCCAAGGAAGCGTGGCTGCGTATTCATCACGTAGAGATCCAAAAATGCTTTCACACGAGCAAGCAGTTCACGAATTCGCATCGAAGTTTTTTGTTTATTCGCCGTTGGGCCTGCGACTGCAAGGCACTGTGCATCAATATTATACGCATCGGCAATGAACAACGCGCGCTCACAGTGAAAGCGTTGAGTCACGATCAAAAAACGCTCTGAGGCGAAGATCTTTTTTGCTCGCACTATGGAATCCAAAGTCCGAAATCCAGCGTAATCGAGATGGATGACTTCTTCTGGAACGCCGGCTTTAAGCAGATCTCGTTTCATGGTCCATGGCTCATTGTAAGAGCGATGTGCGTTGTCTCCGCTAAGCAAAAACTGTTTCACTTTGCCTTGTTTATAAAGCTCGATCGCTGCATTGATGCGATGAGTGTAATAGGTGTTGAGTGTCTTTCCGATGTATTTACTCGTACCAAGCACCACCGCGACTTCGTGCTGGGGTATTTGGTCGTAATCGATAAAGATATTGTCTTTGGCCTGCAATGCGACCCAGCGGTCGATGGCAACGACAGACAGGAGGAGTCCAAATAAAGAGATCGACAAAATCAAAGCAATTCGCTTCCACGAACACTTAAGCTTCCACTTTGACCTTATACGAGAAAACAGCAAAACGTCTTATACCCTTTAATAAATGTGTATTCCTCATCATATCTGATAGAAACAAAAAGAGAGAAGCCCATTTATGCCAAAATCTGGTTAGGATGATAAAAAACAGCTTAAAAAACAAAAGCCCCTACAGAGTAGGGGCTAATAATTATACAAGTTGTCTCAAGCTTAGAATGCTGTGCGTTTGTAGCGGCGGTAAACTGGCTGCCAGAACGCTTGGTCAATAGCATCGTTTAGCGCTTCGTCTGTGATTTCCAGTGCCACACCTTGCTCGATTGCTTTCTTCGCAACGGCAAAAGCAATCTTCTTCGATACTAGGTGGATTTCTTCCAAAGGCGGTAGAAGTGCACCACGACCATTAATCGCAAGTGGAGAGCATGTAGCCAGCGCTCGGCTTGATTCCATTAGCATTTCGTCAGTCACGCGTTTTGCGTTAACCGCTAAAACGCCAAGACCGATACCTGGGAAGATGTAGCTGTTGTTACATTGTGCGATAGGATAA
Organism: Vibrio sp. RC2502; assembly: GCF_054850435.1. Classification (NCBI taxonomy): domain Bacteria; kingdom Pseudomonadati; phylum Pseudomonadota; class Gammaproteobacteria; order Vibrionales; family Vibrionaceae; genus Vibrio; species Vibrio sp. RC2502. Next base: position 1,990,746 of record NZ_CM141453.1, on the reverse strand, counting down.
GTGCGACCTTCGTGAACCACAGGATCAAACGGACTACCCGTTGCCACTAGCGCTTCACCGTTTGTCCAACGGATGATGTCGTTTGGTGTTGCTTCAACACGGCTGGTTGGGTTTGATAGCGGGAAGACAATCGGACGCTTGCAGTGTTTGTGCATCTCTTCGATGACTTCTTGGCTAAATAGGCCAGGAGCACCTGATACTCCAATCAGTACCGTTGGTTTCGCGTTACGCATTACATCTAGTAGTGAGAAGCCATTTCCTTCATTTTCCCACTCTTTTGTGTTGCTGTGTTTTTGGACCAAACGCTGTTGGAAATCAAGCAGGTTAGGCATGCCTTCTTGTAACAGACCCCAGCGATCGACCATGTAAACTTGAGAGCGTGCTTTCTCGTCAGAAATCCCTTCCGATACCATTTGCGCAATGATCGCTTCTGCGATACCACAACCCGCAGAACCCGCACCTAAGAAAGTGATGCGCTGTTTAGAAAGTTGAGTACCCGCCGCTTTACATGCTGCCAGTAGAGAGCCTACGGTTACTGCTGCCGTACCTTGGATGTCATCGTTGAAACAACAAATACGGTCTTTGTAGCGCTCTAGTAGAGGCATCGCATTTTTCTGCGCGAAGTCTTCAAACTGGATAAGTGCATCTGGCCAACGGCGTTGTACTGCTTGGATGAATTCTTCTACAAATGCATCGTAGTCAGGGCCCGTAATACGAGGATGACGCCAGCCCATGTACATTGGATCAGCAAGACGTTGAGGGTTGTTTGTACCCACATCCAGAACGATAGGCAATGTGTAAGCAGGGCTGATACCACCACATGCGGTGTACAGAGAAAGCTTACCGATAGGAATACCCATACCGCCGATACCTTGGTCACCCAAACCTAGGATTCGTTCGCCATCAGTCACAACAATCACTTTTACGTTGTGGTTGGCTGCGTTGTTTAGCAGGTCATCGATACGATCACGGTTCGGGTAAGAGATAAATAGACCACGACCACGACGGTAAATGTTCGAGAAGTTCTCACACGCAGCACCAACGGTTGGCGTGTAGATGATCGGCATCATCTCAGAAATATGGTTTTGTACTAAACGGTAGAATAGGGTTTCGTTGGTATCTTGGATATTGCGCAGGTAAATGTGCTTATCCATGTCGCTTTCGAAACTCTTGTATTGTTGGTAGGCACGTTCTACCTGTTCTTGAATTGTTTCTGTTGTCTCTGGAAGCAGACCTTCTAAGTTGAATGAACTACGTTCTTCAGCAGAAAAAGCACTGCCTTTGTTCAATAGAGGGGTTGCCATAAGAGCCGGACCCGCATATGGAATATATAGTGGGCGTTTATCGTTGTTCATTGGGTGCCTTAATGTAGGGTTGAAGGATGCGCACGAAATTTTAACGGGTTCACCATTTAGTTGTAAACATGCGTTGACGCACATCAATGTAATGTCGCAAAAAAACTCGTTTACCGACGAAAATATCGTCAATATTTGTTGTAAGAGATACCTAAAGCAGGATTTTTTCACTTGGGTATAATGCTCAGCATTATCACAACAAAATCCATTCTTTATGTTTCAACTGCCTATCGATAGCTTACAAGCTGAATTTGACCAACACGTGAAGCACCACCACCTCGTTGTGGAAGCAGAAACGGGTTCGGGTAAGTCAACACGCCTTCCTCTTTGGGCGGCAAAGCACGGACGTGTTTTGGTCATCGAGCCACGTCGAATTGCTTGTACCTCATTAGCTGAGTTTCTTGCGGAGCAATCTGGTGAGCCGATAGGTAACAAAATTGGTTACGCGATCAAGCTGCATGCGTATTTCGATGAGAACACGGAAGTCGTGTTTGTGACGCCGGGTGTAGCGTTGCGTTGGTTTGCGGAAGACAAACTTGCAAGCTTCGACATCGTGATAGTGGACGAATTTCACGAGCGTCGCTGGGACATTGATCTACTAACCGCAATTTTGAAGCAAGAAAATCAGCATCGATTGATAGTGACATCTGCCACATTAGAGGGCGAAAAACTCGCACATTATCTTAATGCTCATCGTCTTCGCTCAGAAGGGCGCTGTTTTCCTGTCTCGGTGACTCATCGAGTAATAGACAGTCGTCATCTGCCCAATAAAAAAGGGTGTGAAAATGACGTGGTGAAAACAGTAAAAGAAGCCCTTGAAGATGAGGAAGGCGATATCTTGGTGTTCTTACCGGGTCGAAAAGAGATCACTCAGTGCGCGCAGATGTTACAGCACTTGGATGATGTGCTTGTGGTGAAGCTTCATGCTTCGGTCAGTGATGAAGAGCGACATCGAGCTTTAACTGTTCAAGCGCAGCGCAAAGTGGTGCTGGCAACCAATGTCGCGGAAACGTCGCTTACCATTCCTAACATCCGCGTTGTGATTGATAGCGGTTTGGAGCGAAGAACGGTTCAGCGCAACGGACGTACTGCTCTCACATTAACCAACATTTCAAAAGCCAGTGCAGCACAGCGAATGGGGCGTGCAGGGCGCGTAGCAGAAGGCACTTGTATCCGTTTATTTGGCGAACATGCTCCATTAGAGCTGGTCACGCCACCGGAGTTGCATCGTGAAGAGCTGGTAGAGCCCATGCTTGCGGCGGCGTGTTGTGGCTATCGTTTATCTGAGCTGCACTTTCTTGATGCGGTTCCAGAAAAGTCATTGAACGCCGCACTTCTGTGTTTGCAAGCGATGGGTGCATTAGACGACAACGGTGATGTAACGGAGCACGGCAAAAAAGTCTATCCACTGCCAATTGATGCGCTATTCGCCGATCTGGTGACTCGCATTCCGACCAAAGCCGAAAAAGAAGCCATGATCGATTTAGCGGCAGCGCTCTCCGTGCCTGCACAGCTGTATCAACTGCAAGGGGGAGAGGCAGCAGAGGCACTAGAGCAAGAAGAACCTTTGGGGTGTGACGCGTCGCTAATGATTCGGTTGGTGCGTGGAGAGCGGCTTCCTGCTGTGATTGTTGATGCTAGTGTGTTGGAAGAAGCGCAAGGCTTAGCAAAGCAGATGCGGGACGTATTTGAATTGCCTCAATTGGAAGTGGCTTCGCGTTATCGACGAGATCAACTGACTCAAGCGATAGCGGCTTTGCATCCTGAATTGGTGTTTGTGCGCAGAGAGCGTCGCCGAGATGCACTTGGCAATGGTTCGATGGAAATGGTCGTTGGTCGAAACAGTCGTTTTCCGGATAAAAGTGAAGCGGCTTTGGTGCTAGATAGCCACAGCGTACCGGGTAGGGGAGTTAAACAAACGCTCAACCTTGCATCTGTCATGATGCCGATTTCGCTCGACCTCATTAAAACGCTCGAACTGGGAGAGTGGCACCAAGGTGATACTCAATACGAAGATGATACTCCGCTAGCAACTATGCACTTAGTGTACGCTGGTCGTACAATATTCACTGAGCATCAAGCGTTACAAGGTGAAGTGGCGATTCAATCTATTGCCGACATGATCGAACAAGAAATGTTGTTGCCAGGCTTTGCTCCATTGCGAAAACAACAAATTCAACACTGGAAAATCTACAACTCCCTAGGTCTGAATACTGAACTGGTGGATAAGAAAGTCCTTGATGAACTTTGTTTTTCTACTTGGTTGACTGAACAATTGGCAACGCTCGGCGTTGAAAGTGTTGAAGACATCGAATTGTTCGAGGCCGATGACCTTCCATTTGAAGGCATTCCCGAGTGGGAATACAACGACTTCGCAGAGCAGTACCCTCTGAAGCTCGTGTTAGCTGAGCTTAAGCTTGATGTGGAATACTTTGTGTCTCGCAAGTTGGTTCATGTCATCTACACAGAAGGAAATCGCAAAGGTGACCCTAAACGCTGGGAACTTCCAAGATGGGCTGGGTGGAAAGTTCAGTACAAAAAAGCCAGCCGTGTAGTGGATGTCAAATAAACGAATTTTATCAACGAGTTGGTAGAAATTGAGCTGTGTATCTACAGCTTATTGTAAAATCTTCAGTTAATTATAAAATCCGGAATGAAAATTGCTTTAACCGCTTTTCCCTTGCTGTTTATTGTCGAAGTTATCGATGATAAGGAATGATATTGCCGCTTTATGATTTGGCGGCAAAAGGATAACGATGAAGTATAAAGTAATTCCGCTCTTGTTGTGCCCCGTATTTGCTTACGGAAAAGACATTACCCATATCTCTACCTACGAAGACAACTACGTTCTAGGTACATACACCACAGACATCAACCAAAGCGCCTACAGCGAAATGGGCTCAGAGATGGATTCACTGCAAGATTTTGAAGTGAAGTTTCAGATCTCAGCATCAATTCCATTTTATCGCTTCAGCTCAGGCACTGCTTTGATGGGGGCTTATACTCAAAAGTCCTTATGGCAACTGGCAAACTCTGATATCTCATCGCCATTTAGAGAAACAAACTACAAGCCGCAAGTGTTCTTAGCACATCGATCGAACATGTTGTTGTTCAATCATGTTGAAGCCGGTTACAAACATGAATCGAACGGTCAATCCAGCAAACTGTCACGCAGTTGGGACCGTCTATATGTCGCTGCCGAGCGTTTTTCTGGCCCAGTCGAGTATGGCGTACATGCATGGTGGGTGATTACCACAGAAAATGACGACATGGAAAATTACTACGCACCTTACGAGTTGTGGGCGAAAGTTTATACCCGTGCGGGTGTGGTCAATACGCGCGGTTTTTACAACTTTGCTGATGATAAAGGTGGAGTTGAACTAGGTTACACATTCTATTTCAATGACATTCTTGGTGTATATCTTCAAGGTTACCATGGCTACGGTGAAACGCTGATCGACTATGATCATTCTCAAACCCGTGTTGGGCTTGGTATTAAGCTGATGAATCTATAAGCTTTTGGTATTGATATCATCGCTTAAGCCCTGTTTTTAGTTTGCTGTTTGAAATATTAATCAATTGAATGCTTATATATGGCGAAGCTGTGCATCACTTGTTACAAAGCTGGTTTTAATATTTCCTTTTGAATGTAATTAAGGGCATAAAAGACTATTCTTTTATATCCCATTGCTATATCAAAATAGTTGAACGATATTTGGTATATCTCATTTTCGAGTGTCGGGGGGCGGAGAATGGATCAACAAGGAAAGACATGCATCGAGTTCGACTACACCAGCTTTTTAGGAGCTACAGGAAGTAAGAAATGGACCTTCTTAGAGGCGTTCGCGACCATTGCGCCCATTTTTGGTTTGATGTGGAAGCAGAACATTGCAGAGTTGAGCCGACCGGAAGATCGACTCTGGGATGCGGCATTAAAATCGATGTCTTCACGTCAAAGTGACGAATCGAACTTAGTTCGTTTAACTCAGCTCGCAAAGCATGAAGGGATAAATGAATTACGTGTTGTCATGCCATATTCACTCGACCCAAAGCAGATTGAATATATTGAATCTCGCAGTAAGTTGAAGGTCGATGCGTCGGAGCAAGATGTTCTGAATATCAAGTTTTAAGCGTGGCCTTCTAATCTCACTTATACGCTTAAATAGAATCACCACAAAAGCGACCTCTCTGGGTCGCTTTTTTCGTATCTCAAGTGCTATGCATTCCACCTGCTCTGTCTAGCTCATATTATTGATTGGCTTAGTCCAATGCCACTTTTGTTGGAAGTGTGATGAATATAGAGTATTTACACTTAATTTAACAAAAATGTAACCTTTAGAAATGCAATTGTCATAACTAGCTTCTAACTTAGTGTTTTTAGGACAAATTACCGACCCAAATCATCGGCGCTGTGAGCTCGAATCAATACCCTTTTGTCTGCGGATAGGGAGATTTTTATTCGTTGCGTTATTTGGGCAAAAACAAAAACACAATAAGAAAGGAAGTCAGTATGTCTTTGTCTCGTCGAGACTTTATGAAAGTTGTCTCTTCAACCGCCGTTGCTACCGGTCTAATCGGTTGTGGCAGCGACGATAATGAATCCGTTGCCGTTAGTTTTGAACATGGTGTCGCCAGTGGCGATCCGACTCAAGCACAAGTGATTATTTGGACTCGGGTGACTACAGCCGCGAGTTACGTGGATGTGACCTGGCAAGTCGCATCCGACATGGAGTTTTCCAATGTCGTGCAAAGTGGCGTATTCACTACCGATACAGGACGTGATTTCACGGTAAAAGTGGACGTACAAAACCTCAACGCCAATTCTCAGTACTACTACCGATTTATGGTCGGCGAGATGATGAGTGAGGTAGGGCAAACTCAAACTCTGCCTGAAGATGGTGTAGAAAAAGCATCGATGGCGGTGGTGTCTTGCGCCAACTATCCAGCGGGTTATTTCCACGTTTATCGCGAGATCTTAAATCAACATGAACAATCGCCATTTGACGTTGTGTTACATCTTGGTGACTACATTTATGAATATGGGGCTGGAGGCTATGCCAGTGAAGATGCCGCTGCATTAGGGCGCGAACCGAGCAAAGGTGCAGAATGTATCACGCTGGACGATTACCGAAAAAGATACGCCCAATATCGTCAAGATGCCGATCTGCAAGCATTACATGCCAAACTGCCCATGATTGCAGTTTGGGATGATCACGAGTTAGCTAATGACACATGGAAAAATGGCGCCGAGAACCATCAGGATGATGAAGGTAGCTTTATCGACCGTCGAGCCGCCGCTGCGGCTGCATGGACTGAGTGGTTGCCAGTTCGTGAGAATACATTCTCAAACATGTTGATTTATCGTCAGTTCTCATTTGGCAGCTTAGTGAATCTCATGATGCTCGATACGCGCCTTGTCGGTCGTGATAAGCCATTGGATTACTTCTCACTCAGTGCACCAACAATGGAAGCTATCGGTGGGTTAGTTGTTCAATCACGCAGTGCAGATAGGGAACTGCTAGGCACTGAACAACTTGCTTGGTTGATGAATGAATTCAACACGCACGATGCAAAATGGAACGTTCTAGGCCAACAAGTTTTGATGTCGAGAATGGAGCTACCAAGTTCAGTGATGACGGCGATGTTCCAACTGTTTACGTCAACAGAAGAGAAGAAAACAGAAGCTTTGTTGGCCGTGAATACAGCGATCACGGGTTATCTTGCCGATCCAAGTGCAGATCCCATTTCTCTGCCTTACAACCTCGATGCTTGGGATGGTTACTATGTCGAGCGTGAAAAAGTCTACCAACTGGCCAAAGCAAGTAGTGGCAATTTTGTGTGTTTAGCGGGCGATACTCACAACGCGTGGGCAAGTGAGTTAAAAGATGTGTCAAACAATCCGATAGGGGTCGAGTTTGCGACGAGCTCGGTGAGCTCTCCGGGGTTGGAAGAGTATTTGGCGTTGGACCCGGTGGCGATTGCGCAAATGGAATACACCTTGCCGCATTTAGTCTCCGAGCTGCAATGGGCTGACATCAAACAACGTGGCTTTATGCGAGTGACCTTTACTGCTGATGCCGCTCAATCAACGTGGTACTTGGTGTCGACCATCAAAGATAAAAAGTATCAGGTGACGACGAAGTCGGCGTCTACGACAAATGGCACAACGTTAGACATTATCTAATCTAAACTGGCAAAAAAAGTAAAAGTCCGCTTATCAAGGCGGACTTTTTTATTGGCAATTTTCAATCAGCTTTCAGATAGCTAGTCGATCAAACCGTACTCTTTGCTGAGAATTTCGATGATTTCAGCTTTTGGATTTTCGCTTAGCGTAATTGGTTTACCTGTAATTTTCTCGGCGATACCAATGTAGGTTCTTGAAATATCCATCAAAGATTCAACAGGAAGATCGTTATCGCGTGCAAGAGCTTCGCGCTCTGGCATACGTTCTTTGTTTAATAAGATATCTGGGTCAGGGAAGTGGTTAAGTAGGAACTGACGGAAACCTTCTTTCGAGTTTTCAACGATGTTACCTGCCCGGTACTCCTTTGCATCCCAAATACGAGAAGAATCTGGCGTGCCAACTTCATCCATGTAGATCAGCTTTTCATTACCTGCGGCGTCATGAACATAACCAAATTCGAATTTGGTATCGACAAAAATTTGGTCGATTCCTTCTAACGCTTGGCTGATAACGTTAAAGCCTTCTTTCAACAATTTTTCGTACTGAGCGATATCTTCTGCGCTTGAGAAGTTAAACGCTTCATAGTTGTCCACGATATTTTGGCGAGTGATGTTCACATCGTCTGCTTCTGGTACACCAGGAATGCCTTTTAGGATGCCTTTGGTTGACGGCGTCATTAGCAAATTCGGTAGCGCTTTATCTTTTTCTAACCCTTCAGGAAGTTGAATACCACAAAACTCGCGCTCACCATTTGCGTATGCACGCCACATGGAACCAGTGATGTATTTACGGCAGATTGCCTCAATTTTTACCGGTTTTGCTTTTTGAACGATCCAAACAAATGGGTGAGGAATATCTAAGATGTGGCTGTCAGCTAAGCCGTTGTCTTTAAAAAGCTTAAACCAATGATTTGAAATGGCATTCAATGCGGCACCTTTACCCGGTACACCTTTAAGCCCACCTTCACCATGCCAAATACAATCGAAAGCAGAAATACGATCGCTGATCACCATGATGGCCAGGGGCGCATCTGGTGCGACATCGTATCCTTTTTCTTTGATCAGTCGGGCACTGTCTTCTTCAGTTAACCAGTAAACTGAACGAACTTTTCCGCTGTGTACGGGTTTGTGGGTGCGAATTGGCAGGTCGTCATTGACGGCAAGTACTTGATTAGCAAGGCTCATTGCGACATTCCTATCATCTTAATCAAACGTCTTAAGGAGAAGATATTCAGCGGAAAATATCAGCTGAATAAATCGAATGAGGGCATCATACCAGAACTATTTTAACTCGCCAGAGAAAAAGCAAACGTTTGCCTCTTTTCTTTAATACAAAAAATGCCCCCTTAAAAGGAGGCGAGATGCAGGATGGATAACGTCGATCTTGTTAGTGATACTGGTTTACTCTGCCTTCGACGAAAAAGACTTCACACTGATAACGCTGAGCGATGTCACGCAACATGGATTGGTTCATAAGAGCAATTTTGTTTGATGCGACAACCGCGCTGGCATTGCCAGACTGAATGGCTTTGATAACGATTTCGACTTCAGAAAGCTGTTGAGACGGCTTCATCTGAATAACGTTTTTGCAGCAAATATTGGAAGCAGTGAGTTGCTCAAAATCAGGACGAGGACACTCAGCGGTAAACAGAATCCATTGTTTTTGCTGTGACAATACTGCCAACTTAGAAAGAAGCTGATCAGACACATCCATTGGTTGAGTGGTTTGTGCCAGTACGTTGTAACGTGAGTATGTACGAGATTGACTTTGTAACTGCATCTTACTGTTCCTTTATACATGCTGTATGTGTATACAGTAGTTTGTTTTGGGTATCTGATCAACCCATTTTTACTGATGAGTACGTGAGATAACGCTCGTTGATAGTTGAATGATTTTTTAAGGTGTTGATTTTTAACGAATTGTTTTTGTTCTTGATATGTTGGGTATGGATTGAAAAGTGTGAAGTTAGCAACATTATCCGAGTGATATATACAGGTGTTTACTACTGTATATACAGTGCTTTTGTTGGTGTTATACAGTGGTTTTTGATGGTCGATACAGGTATGAGTCACACAATGAGCGTGTTTACGTCGTGATTATGGGGAAGAGATGTGAATCATAAGCGATCAAAAAAGCGCCCTAAAAGGCGCTTTTGAAAATCAGTTCCATTGATTCTAACCGGATTAGCTCGCTCGTTGTGCCATGCGCTCACGCATTTGCATTTCGCCTTGGTTAAACAGACGAACATCGATCTTCGCCATGTCGTAGCAGGCTTGGCAAGAGTGATGATATTTGCCATCTACATAATCGTGACGAGTAACAAAACTTGGTTTTTTACACCAATCGCAGGTGCCTTCTTCAGTGAACATTGATTTTCTCCCCACCTAGATAAATATGAGTCGTTAGGTGTTATTTTTCGCCGGGCATTATGGCATGAAAAAGAGATTGACGTTAAATGTCTGTTAATTTGTTTGAGAGCGAGATCGATTGCGAACCTTGTTTTACTTAGACTTAAAGCTAGCCATCAAGCGCCCTTTAGTTGTGGTTTACGATTTTGTAACATTTTGTGAGATGATTTTAAACGCCTGGTTCAAACGTTTCATTTCTTCTTCACTTCCACGAGTATCTGGATGATAGAGTTTTGAAAGTTGTCGATAGCGGAGTTTCACTGCTTGGTTATCAGGAATGGTTTGTGGTGTGTAACCAAACATCGCGCAGGCAACCGCAACTTTATGATTGTCGGATTGGCTACGAGTCTTTTTAAACTCTTTGAATACTTTCTCCAGCTGACGCTTCAATTGTTTATTCGTGAACTCTAACTCTTTTACTTTCGCATCAAGTTGCTGAGTTTGGTTTGCCTCTTGGGAAGACAGTGTGGCCAAGGCTCGTTGTTGTTTCCTTAGAGTTACCCATCCACCGAAGCCTGCTAGAGCGATCACCAATCCACCAATAGCCAACCACATAATCGTGCCATTATCAGACGTTACGGTTGATTGTGGAGCGACAGGCTGCTCTTCTTTTGTCGCTTCTTTATCTAATTCCACAATTTCGGAGACTTGCTTTGCACGCAGTTGATTGAAGCGCTCTTCGAGATAATGATTGTAAGCTTCTTCCGCTTGAGGGTTTGTGTCCGAGGCTAATTGGTACCACGCCTCAACGAGATCACTGGTGGTGATGTCTTTTTGGTGATGCTGAACAAAGTCCGCTAACAAGAACCCTCGGTCGCGAGGGTCATTCAACGCTACAGAGGTAAACCAATACGTTGCCTGTGAGTAATTAACCGCACCGGTCAATCCTCGGGAATAGTCTTCGGCCAGCTGTTTCTGTGCAGGTAAATAGCCTTGGCTTGCGGATTGCTCTAGCCAATAGCGAACATCCGATGGCGAATCTGATTTTGGAGAAAGAGCCAGTTGCTGCGCCAGTTCAAATTGTTCTGCTGGGGATGTTGGTGCTTGAGAAGCAAATGCAGATATAGAAAGACAGCTGCTTAACGTAAAGGATAGGGCGATGGTTTTGAATGACATTGAATGTGTCAGGCCTAGCGTAAGTTGCTAGGCCTGCTCCGGTAATTTTTGTTATTACCGTTATGGTGCTACCAAATTACTTCAGTGGCAAGATCTGGATTTCAACACGGCGGTTGCAAGCACGACCTTCAGAAGTTTGGTTTGAGCAAATTGGATTGCGCTCACCGTAGCCACGTGCAATTGCACGGCCTGGAGCCACTTTTTGAGACACAAGGAACTGACGAACAGATTCCGCGCGACGCTCAGAAAGCGTTTGGTTGTATGATTCGCTACCAGTGCTGTCTGTGTAGCCATCAATGACTAGGCTTGTATCTGGGTATTCAACCAGAATACGAGCAACACCACGTAGAGTATTGTGGATGCTTGCATCCAGTTGGTATGAGCTTGAAGAGAAGCCAATACCATTTTCCATGCGAAGTAGAAGTTGGTTTTCACCTACACGCTGTACTTGTACGCCAGAGTTTAGCAACGCACGACGCAGTTCTGCTTCTTGTTGGTCAAAGTAATAACCGACGCCTGCTCCAGTAGCACCGCCTGCCGCCGCACCAATAAGAGCATGTTTACGACGTTCTTTTGCGTTATCACCAGTTGCCAAACCGATCGCTGCACCAGCAATAGCACCAATTAGCGCGCCTTGCGTGGTAGAGTTCGTTTCGTATTCACCCGTTGTTGCATTTTGGCGTTGAGTAGCTTGACAGCCTGTAAGAGCTAGCACTAGTGCCAGTGCAATAGACATCTTTTTCAAGGGAAAATCTCCGTATAAAACTGAGGCGAAAGAGTGCCTCATAATGGGATGCGAATTATGAATCAGTAGATATTGATATTTGTTATGCGAAAGTAAGATTGATAGAAAGCTGTGTAAGAATTTTCTTATAACGCTCAATATCAACCCACTTTTACGTATCTAGTTGAGTATGTTGCGCTTATTTAGAGGTGTTGCCCAACATTTTTCTGGCTTGTTCTCCACCGACACCACGGTTTACAGAGACTTTTCTGCCTTTCTTTAATCCGACTTCGTAGTCTTCAGTCAGATTCTTCATGGCTTCTCTTAATTGTTTTTTGAACGTTTCACGGTCGATGTTCTGAAACTCTTTATCAATGTAATCATTGATTTTGTTTGCAGACTCTTCATCTGGTGAGATCACAGGTAGCTTTTCAAGTGCGCCTTCTACCCAGCCAGAAACAAAAGAGTTAACGCGACGAGTCACTTCCATTGAAGACGTACCAGAACCTGCAAAGCTATTACGGAACTGGCCGGTGCTTTCATTCAATTCTCGATAGATGATGTCGAAAGCAAAGGCAGCAAAGATAGCGCGATCGGCTTCACCAATAAACTCAACGCGTTTAAGCCCTTTGTGATTCAACAAGACGGCTTCAACACCAAACTTAGTGTTAATGCCACGAATCACGCGCAATAGGGTAGAACTGATGTTGGACGGCAACAAATGAGAAGATTGAGTTTTTCCCATTTTGATAAACTCAATATCGTCTTTGTCCAAACCATATTTGAGCATAAGGCGATGCGCCATCTTGATGGCGTTAGCCGCCTCATTCACGTTGGCGGAGTTACCCAGTTCCAAACACTTGGCGATTTTTTTCAGAGCTTTTTGTTTATCCATCGACAACCAGTAACGAAAGCAGAAAATTTACGAAGTCAGACATATTACCTTTTTTGACATAAAAACGAAATACAAGGCGAGGTGGAAGTGGGTTCTTCTGAGAAAAAATAAGCCCCGCGAGGAGCGAGGCTAGGCGTTTTTAGGTCGTCTTAATTCGGCGAAACGATATTACCTTATCGAGATGACTTCTCTTGGGATGGCGTGGCTGACGGTTACAAACCCAGTTGGCTCAGTAAGTCGTCAGCGTCATCTTTAGAGTTCGAAGATTCCGACTCTTTTTCTGCCATGTTTTTACGCGCGGCTTCTAAGATGTCATCTGGGTTTTCATCTTCTGCAATTTCAAATTCTTCAAGCTGGATGAACTCTGTTTTGTCCATCGCTAGCTCTAAATAGAAAATGTTGTTGTTCGCGGTCGAGAACGTCACACGACGTGCTTGAGGGCGATCCAAATTGGTATCAACTTGCAAAATTACCTGTTTGTTCAGTGCCAGCATCTTCGGCTGGTTTTGCGTGATGTTGGTTTGCAGTTCTTTACGGATTTTATTGGTAAAGTCACCGACCAATTGGTTCATGAGTTCACCCAATACGTCTGCAACTTCATCAGAAGTATGGGAGATAGCCAGTTCTTCTTCTGGCATGCCCATGTTACGCATGTAGTTGGTATAAATCTCTAAAGCGGCTTTTGCAGTAAAGTTAATCACTACAAGTCCGGTAAATCCGCCATCAAATAGGACAAAACAGCCAAAATCTGGTTTGAGGCTGGTCTTGTTGATCTTTTGAACCATTGCGGAGTAATTAACTTGAGAAGAGGTGGCCGAAGTAAGAACGCCAGAAACAGACTGGCAAAGTTTTAGAAGGATATCTTCCGTGGTAACAACTTTATTTTTTTTCATTCTGAAAGCTCATCTAGAAACGCGATTTCTATCCCAATGTAAGGCATCAAGCCTCAAAAAATAAAGCATAAGTTTAATTATTGTATTGAGATTCTGATTTGATCGCCTTTTTAAATGTTGTAAAGTGACGAAATTCAAAGAATATTACTCCTCTCACTTTTTTGCGGCGTCTTGTTGTGCTGACAGCTGCGCTGTATGAGAAATGAGCAAATAATTAGATAACCCGCAGCTGATGGGATCAGCGTCGTAGGGGCAGGAAGCAAATGTTACCAAGATTACACTCGCAAACTGATGTCGATCCTCTTGTTCTTCGTTTTCTGAAAGAGCTTGAGCAAGCCGGATTCACTGGCGATATCGAAAGCCAATATTCAAGTCGTTTAGCTGTCGCTACTGACAACAGCGTTTACCAGCAACTTCCTCAAGCAGTCGTCCATCCTCGAACGACTCAAGATGTTTCTCTCATCGGGAAACTGAGCAATCAAGAAAAGTACGAAAGAATCACGTTCTCCCCTCGTGGTGGCGGTACCGGCACAAATGGCCAGTCGCTGACCAAAGGCATTGTGGTGGATTTGTCTCGCCACATGAACAAAGTATTGGAAGTGAATGAAGATGAAGGGTGGGTTCGCGTTCAAACTGGTGTAGTGAAAGATCAGTTGAACGATGCGGTTCGTCCTTACGGCTACTTTTTCTCTCCAGATTTGTCGACCAGCAACCGCGCAACGATAGGCGGGATGGTAAATACCGACGCCTCTGGTCAAGGCTCTCTTAAATACGGGAAAACGTCTGATCATGTACTGTCGTTGCAAGCGGTGTTTGCTGATGGCTCGATTTTAGAGTCTGATTTGTCTCATGGTTATCCAAAAGAAGGCGAGTTTGCCGCTACGGCGTTACAAGTGACGGAATCAGTTTGTCGAGATAAACGCCAACAGATCTTGGATAAATTTCCTCCTCTTAATCGCTTCCTAACGGGCTACGACTTAAAGAACGCGTTAAATGAAGAAGATGACCGTTTCGATATCACACGAGTGCTGTGTGGAGCAGAAGGCTCATTGGCCTTTATTACGGAAGCGAAGCTAAACCTGACGCCAATTCCGAAAGCGCGTACCTTAGTTAACGTGAAATACAACAGCTTTGACTCTGCACTGCGCAATGCGCCATTTATGGTCGAAGCGAAAGCACTTTCTGTTGAAACTGTTGACTCAAAAGTACTTAATCTCGCGAAGCAAGACATTGTCTGGCACACCGTGAGCGATTTGATCACCGACGTGCCAAACAAAGAAATGCTTGGCATCAATATGGTGGAATACGCAGGGCAAGACGAAGAAGAAGTTGCTGCGCAGGTCGCGGCGTTAACCGCCAAACTCGATATCATGTTGGAAACAGAAGAAGCGGGCATTATCGGCTACCAAGTTTGTAACGATGTAGCGAGTATTGGACGTATCTACAACATGCGTAAAAAAGCGGTGGGTTTGTTAGGCGCTGCAAAAGGACGCGCTAAACCGGTCGCATTCGCTGAAGATACGTGTGTACCACCAGAAAACTTGGCCGATTTCATCGTAGAGTTCCGCGAACTATTAGATAGCAAGTCTCTGAATTACGGTATGTTTGGTCACGTTGATGCAGGGGTGCTGCACGTGCGTCCTGCGTTGGATTTGTGCGACCCGCACCAAGAAGCATTGATGCATGAAGTCTCTGATGAAGTCGTCAAGCTGGTAGCGAAATACGGCGGCCTGATGTGGGGTGAGCACGGTAAAGGTTTCCGCTCGGAATATGGTCCGGAGTTCTTTGGCAAAGAGTTGTTTACTGAGCTTCGACGCGTAAAAGCTGCATTCGACCCACACAATAAAATGAACCCAGGTAAAATTTGTACGCCACTTGATAGCGATGCAGAGTTGGTAAAAGTAACCGACACCAAACGTGGTTACTATGATCGCCAAATTGACGTACAAGTACGTGACAGCTTTAAGCAAGCGATGGAATGCAACGGGAACGGTTTGTGCTTTAACTACGATACCAGTTCGCCGATGTGTCCATCGATGAAAGTGACGGCTGATCGTCGTCATTCGCCAAAAGGGCGCGCTGGATTGGTTCGTGAATGGTTGCGTCAGCTTACTGAGCAAGGTATTGATATTCTTGACCTAGAAAAGCAAACGTTAGAAAACAAAACATCGATCAAAACCATGATTGATCGTGTGCGTCATTCCATTAATCGTCGTCACGAATACGATTTCTCTCATGAAGTTTATGAAGCAATGAACGGCTGCTTAGCGTGTAAAGCGTGTGCGAGCCAATGTCCGATCAAAGTGGATGTCCCAAGTTTCCGCTCCCGCTTCTTAAACATTTATCACTCGCGCTATCAGCGTCCGGCAAAAGATTATTTGGTTGCCAACATTGAAACCATGCTACCAATGATGGCAAAAGCACCGGCAGTCGTGAACGGCTTATTGAAACAGTCGTGGGTGAAGAGCTTAACGGCTTCAACTGTAGGGTATGTGGATGCGCCGTTGTTGTCTGTTCCTACGTTGAAACAGCGCGTAGAGTCGCTGACAACGCCGTATGATCTGCAAGCGTTGAGTGGTTTGTCTTCGACTGAGAAGAGCAAGCACGTATTAATCGTTCAAGACCCATTTACCAGTTATTACGATGCGGACGTTGTTGAAGACTTCGTCAAGTTGGTTAAAAAGCTAGGTATGCATCCAGTGCTTTTGCCATTTAAGCCAAATGGTAAAGCGCAACACATCAAAGGTTTCCTACGCCAGTTTAAAGATACCGCGGCTGATACGGCGAAGTTCTTGGCGATGGTGGCGGACTTAGACATTCCGTTGGTCGGCGTTGATCCGGCATTGGTGCTGTGCTATCGAGATGAGTACGCGGAAGTACTCGGTAGCAAGCGAGGCGATTTCGATGTGCTAACGGCTCACGAATGGCTGTACCCAAGGTTGGAAGCGTTTGAAGTAGCAAAGCAACGGGAAAATCAGGAACCGTGGTACTTGTTTGCGCACTGCACTGAAAAAACCAAAATGCCGAACGCAGAGAAAGAATGGGGCGCTATTTTTGCTCACTTTGGCGCGGTATTGAACACAGTACCGGTTGGTTGTTGTGGCATGGCGGGTACATTTGGCCACGAGGTGGATAAGCTGTCGATGTCGAAAGACATATACAATTTAAGTTGGAAACCAAACCTAGATAAGTTAGATAACGAAAGATGTTTGATTACTGGTTATTCTTGCCGAAGCCAAGTAAAACGCTTTGAAGGAACAAAGCCTAAGCATCCCGTTCAAGCACTGTTAACTTTGGTATAATGACATCAAGCCCAGTCCAACTGGGCTTTTTGCCCAATGATGAACATTCCATTTCAAAGGATCTGAACCTTGAGAAAACTTGAACTCAAAGTCCCACCTGTTGCGGTGTTTTTGCTGGTCATACTCTTGATGTACGGGCTTAAAGTCTTGACGCCGAGCATGAACATTCGAGTGCCCTTTGTTGAGTTTGTAGTCGGCGCACTAACTTTGTTGTCTGGCTACATGGGGATTGCCGGTGTATATGAATTTCGCAAAGTAAAGACTACCGTGAACCCAGTAAAACCTGATGCAGCATCTTCCGTTGTAAGAACTGGCGTGTTTGCCTTCTCACGTAACCCAATGTACATGGCGTTGTTACTGCTCATCATTGCAGTGGGTTTATGGTGGCAACATTTAAGTGTGGTGCTTTGCGGTGTGCTGTTTGTTAGTTATATGAATCGATTTCAAATCAAACCAGAAGAACATGTATTGGAAAGGTTGTTTGGTGATGAATACTTGGATTATAAAAACCAAGTTCGTCGCTGGATTTGAATACCGAACTGCCATCGACTCATTTTTTAAGTAAAAAGAAAGCCCAACATTAATCGTTGGGCTTTCTTTTTGGTATCCGATTGTTATCGCTAATTCGGCAGTCTGTTACGCTGCCTTAACGAACTTTGCTAGGAATGCATCCTTACGCTCATTAAAGCGGTGTACAAGATCGTCAACGGCTTCTTGATCGTATGGCTTCAAACCACTCGCTACCATGCGTTTAATACCTTTACCGACCACTTCACCGTCTTCTTTGAATGCGAAGTTCAAAGTCACCACGCCGCGCTTACCATCTACATCAAACGTCGCACCAGTGAAATCCACTTCAGGATGTGTAAGGTCTAAGCGTGAAAATTCCACTTCCATGCTTTCATAAATAACCAGTGGACGCTGACAGTTGATCATCATTTGTTTCTCTTCCATAAGAGGAACCATGATGTGCGGGAAGTTCATGCCAGAAAACTGCACGTAGTTTGTTACCACGTGCTCAATAAAAGCCGGGTTGTGGTTGGTTTCGCCTTCACGAGACATGTGCAAGTATTCTTTGCCTGCCTCATCTACAACTGCGCTTTCTTTTTCACACTTATTTTCAATATGCAGCTCAATGCCATCATTTACCATGCCAGAGAAACGAAAGCGCATTTTTTGGCTGATGCCTTCTTTACTTAGTAGAACGGCAAATAGCAGGTCGCCAGGCACACAAAAGCGTTTGTTATCTTCATCATGAATAGGGTTGTAATCACCAGCCACGCGCTTAGCAAAGTGACTTGCTTGTTCGCGAGTGAATTGAAATTGATGATTATTGTTTGAAAAATAAGGTGTTAGAAACATAATTATTAAGTAGTAACCAAAACTGTAAGGGATTATATGCGAATATCTGAGTAGCAATGGTCCATCCAGTAGAAAGTTCACTGCATTTTGACAATGCGCACCCAAATCAGCAGATAAACGTTTAAAAACACATGCTTGAATGGCTTATCCATTTATGATGCGAATAAGTGCGTCGCGCGACTCTGATATCACTCACGAATTGTTAAGAGTATAGACACAAAAAAGGCCCCACGAAGAGGTGGAGCCTAGACTGAAGTTTGCTTCTACAGATTAATGTACGCTTGGCAGAAGGTTCTCTGGCATCAGTGCGTTATGTAGAGCGAGTTTCAACAATGTGTTTGCTTGCTCGATATCGGGTGCAAAGTAACGGTCTTTATCGTAGAACGACACTTTTTCACGCAGCATCTGTTTTGCAATTTCGATTCGCTCAGACGATTTATTTGGCGCTCTGAAATCCAAACCTTGCGCCGCCGATAGATATTCGACAGCCAGAATGCCGCGAGTGTTTTCACCCATTTCTTTCAGCCTGCGAGCCGCGAATGTCGCCATTGACACGTGGTCTTCTTGGTTTGCTGATGTTGGTAAGCTGTCTACTGAGGCTGGGTGAGCAAGGGTCTTGTTTTCACTTGCCAATGCCGCAGAGGTTACTTGAGCAATCATGAAGCCAGAGTTCACGCCACCATTATCCACTAAGAATGGCGGCAGTTTTGATAGCGCGCTGTCGATGAGAAGTGCCATACGACGTTCAGACAAACTGCCAATTTCTGCAATGGCGAGAGCTAAGTTGTCGGCTGCCATCGCAACGGGTTCTGCATGGAAGTTACCGCCGGAGATGATGTCGTTATCTTCTGCAAATACTAATGGGTTATCAGAAACGGAGTTCGCTTCTACTTGCAATACTTCAGCGGAGTTACGAATTTGCTGCAAACACGCGCCCATTACTTGCGGCTGACAACGCAGTGAGTATGGGTCTTGCACTTTTTCACAGTTAGTGTGCGATTCACCAATTTCACTTGATGTATCCAGTAGGTGACGGTATGCGAGTGCTGCGTCCATTTGGCTACGATGACCACGTACGCGGTGGATTCGAGGGTCGAACGGACGTCGGCTACCTAGTGCGGCTTCTACAGACATGGCGCCACACACGGTTGCTGACGCAAAAAGGTCTTCAGCAATAAACAGACCTTCTAGCGCGAATGCTGTTGAAGCCTGTGTACCATTGAGTAACGCTAAGCCTTCTTTTGGCGCTAGTGTAATAGGCTCAAGACCAGCAATTTTAAGCGCTTCGTAGCCTGATACGATTTGGCCATTGTGACGTGCTTGGCCTTCACCAAGCAGCACCGTGCTCATGTGGGCTAGGGGAGCCAAATCGCCTGAAGCGCCCACCGAGCCTTTTTGAGGGACGCATGGATAAACTTGCGCATTGACCAAATCAATCAACATGTTGATGACTTTCAAACGAATGCCAGAAAATCCACGAGCCAAGCTGTTGATTTTTAAAACCATCATGAGGCGGACGGTTTCATCAGACATGAATTTACCGATACCCGCAGCGTGAGATAAAACAATGCTTCTTTGCAGCGTTTCTAAGTCTTCCGGTGCAATTCGAGTGTTTGCCAAAAGACCGAAACCGGTGTTTATACCATAGACGGTGCGATCTTCCGCAATGACGCGATCGACGACTTGAGTACTTTCTTCAATGCCCGGAATGGCCTCTGGGTCCAAAGTAAGGTTAACCGGGGAACGGCTCACTTGACGCAGTTCGTTTAAGCTAATATGACCTGGCTTTAGCGTTAAATTTAACATCTCTTTCATCCTTACTTGAGCTTCTTCAGTTCTTCGTTGAGCATTGGTAAATCCAGTCCTTGCTCGGCTGCACATTGTTTGGCGATATCATATCCTGCATCAGCATGACGCATTACACCCGTTGCAGGGTCGTTATGCAGTACGCGAGCAATGCGTTGAGAAGCATCGTCACTACCGTCACAACAAATGACCATACCCGAGTGTTGGGAGAAGCCCATACCTACGCCACCACCGTGATGAAGTGATACCCATGTTGCGCCACCAGCCGTGTTCAATAATGCGTTTAATAGTGGCCAGTCTGATACTGCGTCAGAGCCGTCCATCATGCCTTCTGTTTCTCGGTTCGGGCTTGCTACAGAGCCTGAATCTAAGTGGTCGCGACCAATAACGATAGGAGCTTTCAGCTCACCATTTTTCACCATTTCGTTGAACGCTTGACCAAGGCGCTCACGATCTTTCAAACCTACCCAACAAATACGAGCCGGAAGACCTTGGAACTGAATACGCTCACGCGCCATATCTAACCAGTTATGCAGATGTGGGTTGTCAGGAATTAACTCTTTTACTTTTTGGTCGGTTTTGTAAATGTCTTCTGGATCACCAGATAGAGCTGCCCAACGGAAAGGCCCAATGCCTTCACAGAATAAAGGACGAATATAAGCAGGAACGAACCCTGGGAAATCAAACGCATTTTCTACGCCTTCTTCCAGTGCCATCTGACGAATGTTGTTACCGTAATCGAGTGTCGCCGCGCCACGGCTTTGCAGATCAAGCATCGCTTGCACTTGTACTGCCATGGATTTCTTCGCTGCTTTTACAACAGCGGCTTCATCTTGTAGGCGCATTTCTGCTGCGTGAGACATACTCCAACCTTGTGGTAGGTAACCATTTAGTGGGTCATGCGCAGAGGTTTGGTCAGTAACTACATCTGGTGTGATATTGCGCTCAACAAGCTCAGAGAAAACGTCGGCCGCGTTACCTAGAAGACCTACAGATACTGGCGTGTCCGATTCGGTGATGATTGCGAGTGCTTCGTCTAGGGAAGTCGCTTTTTGGTCAACATAACCAGTACGCAGACGGTAATCGATACGTGATTCGTCACACTCAACGGCAATCATTGAAAAACCTGCCATGGTGCCCGCAAGTGGTTGAGCGCCACCCATGCCACCAAGACCACCAGTTAGAACCCAACGACCTTTTGCATCGCCGTTAAAGTGCTTTTTCGCAACTGACACGAAGGTTTCGTAAGTGCCTTGGACGATGCCTTGTGAACCGATATAAATCCAGCTACCCGCGGTCATTTGGCCGTACATCATCAAACCTTGCTTATCAAGCTCGTTGAAGTGTTCCCAATTTGCCCAATGCGGAACCAAGTTTGAGTTAGCAATGAGCACACGCGGTGCGTTTTTGTGGGTTGGGAAAACACCCACAGGTTTACCTGATTGCACTAAAAGCGTTTGGTCATCTTCGAGTCTTTCCAGTACTTCTACGATCTTGTCGTAACATTCCCAGTTTCGTGCTGCGCGACCAATGCCGCCGTATACCACTAATGAATGTGGATGTTCTGCCACATCAGGATCTAGGTTGTTCATTAGCATACGAAGTGGGGCTTCTGTAAGCCAAGATTTTGCGCGCAGTTTATTTCCGTGAGGTGCACGAATTGTTCTGCTTGTATCAAGTCGTGGATCTTGTCCCTGGCGCTGTGTCATTTTCAGACTCCTTTAGTTTCTCGTGATGACCAAGTGCTTGCTTGGTCTTGTTATTCCAAATTCACTTAGGTTTCAAAGTGATGGTTATTTAATAGGCTGAGGTTTATGTTCTTTCTCCGCCATGGCGTTGGCGATGTCCCAACACAAACGGGCAGCTAAGCGAGCGGTTTGACTATCGACATCGTAATTCGGGTTGTACTCTGCGATGTCAGCTAACATAAGCTTGTTTTTGTAGTGAAGAATTCGTTCTAAAAAAGGTGCGATTGTGTCGTAACTTACACCTCTAGCCGCAGGAGCACTTACGCCTGGCGCGGTTGCTGCTGGGAATACATCTAAATCAATGGTGAGATAGAGATAGTCACAATCGTCGATAAAGTGTTGCAGTTGGGTTAGGTGGTAGCTGTGATTCAAGTAATTGAGTTGACTATCTTCTACATACCATACGTTCAGTTCGTCTGCTTTTTGGAACAAAGCTTGCGTGTTGCTGCTGCGACTCACCCCCAAACAGGCGTAATGGAAAGCCCAATCATTACGCTGACAAAAATGATGAATTTGGTTGAATGGTGTACCTGAGCTTGGTTTTACATCCGCTAATGAACTTTCGAACGCGCGCAAATCGAAGTGGGCATCGAAGTTAATGATGCCAATTTTTGGCTTTTTCTCTGGATGATGCGTTTTGAAATATTCCGCTAGACCAGAAAACGATGCCCACGCAATTTCGTGTCCGCCCCCCAAAACGATAGTTGGCGTGTGAGGTAGCGCTTCTGAAATGAGGTTTGCACAGCGTGATTGGCTTTCTTCTAACAAGTCATCATCGCAAACGACAGTCCCAAGATCATAAAGCGGGGCATCTTTATGCCAAGCGAGATTCGCTAGCGCTCTACGAATCAAATCTGGTGCTTTTTTTGCTCCAATTCGGCCTTTGTTTCTCGCAACGCCTGCGTCGGTAGCAAAACCCAGAATGGATACGCCTTGAGAGGCTTTCTCTAGCTCGCTTGTTTTTTGATGTTTAACGACGTGGTGAATGCGTTGACCCAATTTGCCATCTTCAGCATCATGACGGCCTTGCCAGTGAAATTTTTGCTGGTGTAAATCTGACTGAGACATATTAAAAGCCTCCGTGTGAAACATATTCACCATTTACTATACGACCTACGAGACGTTTTGCTCCGACTTGGTAACTTAAATCTGCTGGGTGTTCGATATCCCAGATAGCAAAGTCCGCATCGAAACCTGTTTTTATCACTCCTCGTGAGTTGGTGTAGCCAAGTGCTTGTGCAGCATGTTGCGTTACGCCGCGCAATGCTTCTTGTGGCGTGAGACGAAATAGGGTGCATGCCATATTCATCATTAGAGTCAGGTCGGAAAAGGGAGATGTACCTGGGTTTACATCGGTGGCGATGGCCATTGGCACGTGGTACTTCCTTAGTAGCTCAATCGGTGGTAACTGAGTTTCTCTCAAAAAGTAAAAAGCACCGGGTAGTAGTGTGGCTACGGTATCGGATTTCGAAAGGGCGATCACACCGTCTTCATCGAGATATTCGATATGGTCAGCCGAAAGGCCTTTGTATCGTGCAGTCAATTCAGTGCCACCAAGGTTCGATAGCTGCTCTGTGTGGCCTTTTGCGTGTAAGCCATATTGTTTCGCTGTCGCAAATACTTTTTCGGTTTGCTCCAAATTAAAACCGATAGACTCACAAAACACATCCACACTGGTGGCCAAGTTTTCCTCTGCGACGATTGGGATGATTTCCTGACAAATATGTTCGATGTAATCGTCTGCGCGACCTTCAAATTCAGGCGGTAAAGCATGAGCGGCAAGAAGGGTGGTTGTGATTTTGACTTTACGCTCTTGTTCTAAGGCTTTTGCAGCACGCAGCATTTTTAGTTCGTCTTTGAGCGTCAAGCCGTAGCCTGATTTTACTTCAACCGACGTAACCCCACTTGCCAACAAGCCATCTAAACGAGGCAACGCGAGCTCAATTAATTGCTCTTCAGTAGCTGCTCGAGTGGCCTTTACACTGGAAAGGATACCGCCACCTTGCTTCGCTATTTCCTGATAAGGCACGCCGTTTAAGCGCATCTCAAATTCACTCGCGCGATTCCCCGCGTAAATTAAGTGGGTGTGGCAATCAATGAGTCCCGGCGTCAGAAGTTGACCTTGTAGGTCGATAGTTTGCGAATAGTGTTGAGGAGACAGAAGCGCTTCTATTTGAGGGGTGTCTCTTCCAACTGGATGAGCACTGATAGCCGCGATTTTACCAGCTTGAATACCAACACGGGCTGGCGGCGTTGGTAAGTAACCTGCTTCACCACGTTCCATGCTAACTAGTCGGGCATTCTCAATCAGCAAATCCATTCTCTCATTCCTACTTTGATTTGTATCTTTAAATGTATATACAAATAAATAGGTCAAAAAGAATGCGGTGACAAGCGTGATGTTGCTAAAATGTGATCAAAACGTAGTGGGAAAGGCTGTTTATATGCACCTAGAGCAGAACTTTAGAGCTCAGCTTGTACTTATTACCTGGGTGGTAGAGTAGAGCTGTACTGACCAATTTGTCTTGGCTCCATGTTCTACGATTCAGAAGAAGACAAGGTTCATTGGCCTGCATTTTCAAATCCAGTTTGATGCGATTATCGGGAACAATGGCTTCAACCGTGTGTTCAATCGCACTCAACGGACAGTTATTAGATAGGTATTGATTAGGAGTAATTTGGGTGAAGTCTTGGCTAAGATAACTCGGGGCGTATTGGCTGTTTACCCAACGCAGTTCTAACTGAATAGGTGTGCTGTCTTCATAGTGAATGATCTCACTGTAAAACACCGTTGTACCAAGCATTACACCAAGTTTTATTGCGATGCTATCATCCGCTTTTATCGCGACTTGCTGAACTACTTTACTGCTGTATTGGCGTCCTCGGTCACTGACTTCTTCCGCTATATTGCGAATATCTAGTAATGGGGATTCTGATTTCTCACTAGGGTCACAAACGAACGTTCCTAACCTTGGGCGACGTTGTAGTTTCCCTTCATTCACCAGATCTCGTATCGCTTTGTTTACTGTCATTCGGCTTACACCAAACTGTTCAGTCAGCTCGATTTCAGTCGCAATGCGCTGTCCGACCATCCAATCTCCGGAATCAATTTTATCGAGGATAAATTGTTTGATTTGCATGTAGAGTGGCGCAGACATAATGATACCTTTTAAATTGACTATACAAATACTGCTCAATTTAAGTACAAATTGCAAATAGTTATCGACAAATACGACATTTAGAGACAAATAGCGGGCATTTGCTTGCTGAATGATTTGGCTGATTTGATATTTTTTGAATCGATAATGGAATCAAGCCGTATTCTTGCGGTCTATTGCTTGCAGCTTATAAGGCAATTGTGTAAACAAAGCACAACTAATAAAAACAGTCGCAAAAAAGGAAAGGCATGTTTAAGAAATTAAAAGCATCGTTGGGTATTGGATCTGCAAAAGTGGATACTATTTTGGATGAAATGAGCGTGTTTCAAGGTGCGACGCTGAAGGGACATGTTCATATCAAAGGTGGGGATGTTGAACAGCAGATCGACGCTATCACCATTAAATTGAACACAGAAATGAAAGTTGAAGTGGACGATAGCGTAAGTTATCAAACCTTCACTATCGACCAGCTCAAGGCGGTTGACCCGTTTGTGATTCAACCGAATGAAGAAAAACAAGTGCCTTTCGAGCTAAAACTGCATGATGAAACACCTATCACTGCGGTTAGCGCATTGAAGAACCAGTGCAATGTTTGGGTAGAAACCACTCTGGATATTGATTTTGCAATCGACCCACGAGATCGCGATTACATTGAAGTGAAACCACTACCAGTGGCATCTCGCGTTATTCGAGCGATTGAACAAGCTGGTTTTACTATGGTGAAAGCAGATGTCGAAAAAGGCTTTTTGCGCGGCGGCTCTTTTGCCTCCCGTTCTGGTATCTATCAAGAGCTTGAGTTTCGCAATAGCGGGTTTGTGTCTTCAAAGGAAATTGAGCTGTCTTTCATTTTGGAAGGGCAGGTGATGCACTGTTTGGCTGAAATTGACCGTTCTTTGAGTTTCTCTGGTGATCAATATCGCTCATTCACATTGCCAATCAATGCCACTGATGCGCAAGTGGCAGCCGCAGTGGCACCAACCTTGAGTCTATAAAAACTCGCTTTCCGAGTCAGATGAAAGTAGGTACCGATATCCAATCGTGAATGCGATATCGGTACTGTTATCCATATTTCTCGCATTCTCTATCGCCATGATTTCAAGGGCGGAGTTGCCCATGAGATAGCGATATCCCATCACAATTTCATTTGACGCATCGGCAAATTCTGTTGGCCCCTCAGTGGAACCTTGATACCAGTGGTATTCAACAATAAAGTGGTGCTTTTCCCAAGGTGCATAACGATATCCACCCGCCATTGCAGCGGTGTTGTGGCGGTAAGGTAAATCGAGAAGAGCACGATCGTCAGAACGAAAAGTCATCCCGAACATTGAATAGAAAGCGTGTGCTCCGTACAGATAAGAGTAATTGAGTTGCACGCCTTGCTCAAAGCTACTGCCTTTAAAGCTACCGTGCGCGACTTTGTTATAATAGAGGCTTCCTCCTAGCGAAAGCCCATGACGTTCATTTTGCAATATTTGGTATTGAACGTACGTCGAGAGGTTGTTCGCGATGGTTTGGCCTTCGAAGCCGTCTTCCAACACGTCATATTGCGGCATTGATATGTAAAAGCGGTTTTTATCAACTTTATCTCGCCCGTTTTGTCCAATTCCAAATAGGTCATGAAAGCTTTCTGTTAAGCCATCCAGATGATTATCCGCAGCAAATACCCAGCGATAATTGAGTTCCCATTGCCATTGAGAACTGACTTGCCACTTAGCTCCAATTTCTAATTGGTTGTGGTAATAATCCAAAGCGTATTCGTCGGTATGAGCCCAAACACTCGCTATTGTCGCCGAGCCATAAGCTTCTATGTACTCTGAAGGCAAGCTAAACCCAGAGCGGAGATGGTTGGTATGACTGACCACTTGCATTGGCGATTGAGCGTAAGATCGAAGTGGTCCGTAAAGGTCGTTAGAGGCAAAAGTGGAAGCAGGCAACCAAAAAGCAAAAGCCAATATTGTAGGTTGCCATCGATTTTTCTTCATGATGAATACCTAAATATAGATTACTCAATAAATTAACTATAGTGTCACTCATTGTTTCGTGCTGGCTATTATACCAATGGTGTTTTTCGCCGAGTAGCTTATTTAGTAGTGAACTTTCAATGACAAACTGAAATCGCGCTTTGCAATCTAAATGTGAGCTAGGTACAATCGCTCTTCCGATAGCGGTCCGGTATTCGTGTTACTGAGCGACCTCTATCGCTTCTCAACTATTTATCAACAAATAGCTTCTAAATTTGAATAACATGTGTTGCTTGGTATGCAACACCACTGTAAAGGACATAGCATGCCTATTATTACTCTTCCTGACGGCAGTCAGCGTCAATTTGACAACCCAGTATCTACAATGGAAGTTGCGCAATCGATCGGTCCCGGTCTTGCAAAAGCAACGATTGCTGGTCGTGTTAACGGTAACCGCGTTGATGCGTGTGATCTAATTGAAGAAGACGCAAGCCTAGAAATCATCACAGTAAAAGATGAAGTTGACGGTCTAGAAATCGTTCGTCACTCTTGTGCTCACCTTCTTGGTCACGCTCTAAAACAGCTATACCCACAAGCTAAAATGGCGATTGGTCCTACCATCGACAATGGCTTCTACTACGACATCGACCTAGACGAGTCTCTAACGCAAGAAGATCTTGAAAAGATCGAAAAGCGTATGAAAGAACTTGCGAAAACCAAGTACGAAGTTGTTAAGAAAAAAGTAAGCTGGCAGGAAGCACGTGATACATTTGAATCACGTGGTGAACCGTACAAAGTGGAAATCCTAGACGAAAACGTATCTCGCGATGATCGTCCGGGCCTATACCACCATGAAGAATACATTGACATGTGTCGTGGTCCTCACGTTCCTAACATGGGCTTCTGTCAACACTTCACTTTATTGAATGTTGCAGGCGCTTACTGGCGTGGTAACAGCGACAACAAAATGCTTCAACGTATCTACGGTACTGCTTTCCACGATAAGAAAGCACTGAAAGCGCACCTAACTCGTCTAGAAGAAGCGGCGAAGCGTGACCACCGTAAAATCGGTAAGCAATTAGACCTATTCCACATGCAACAAGAAGCACCGGGTATGGTGTTCTGGCATCACAATGGTTGGTCTATCTTCCGTGATCTAGAAGTGTTCGTTCGTGACAAACTAAACGAATACGATTACCAAGAAGTGAAAGGTCCACTAATGATGGACCGCGTTCTTTGGGAACGTTCTGGTCACTGGGATAAATACGCAGACGCGATGTTCACAACTTCTTCTGAAAACCGTGAATACGCAATCAAACCAATGAACTGTCCTGGTCACGTTCAGATCTTTAACCAAGGTCTGAAATCGTACCGTGATCTTCCGCTACGTATGGCAGAGTTTGGCTCATGTCACCGTAACGAACCATCTGGCGCACTACACGGCATCATGCGTGTACGTGGCTTTACTCAGGATGACGCTCACATCTTCTGTACTGAGAGTCAAATCCAAGAGGAAGTAACAAGCTGTATTAAGATGGTTTACGATACGTACCAAACATTTGGTTTTGACAACATCGTAGTGAAACTGTCTACTCGTCCAGAAAAACGTGTAGGTTCAGATGAAATCTGGGATCAATCTGAAGAAGCATTGAAACAGTCTCTAGAATCAATGGAAATTCCATACGAGATTCAAGAAGGCGAGGGTGCATTCTACGGTCCTAAGATCGAGTTTACGCTATATGACTGTCTAGACCGTGCATGGCAATGTGGTACAGTTCAGCTAGACTTCAACCTACCTGGTCGCCTAGGTGCAACTTACGTAGGTGAAAACAACGAACGTCTTGTTCCGGTAATGATTCACCGTGCAATTCTAGGTTCTCTAGAACGTTTCATCGGTATCCTTATCGAAGAATATGCTGGTTTCTTCCCAACTTGGTTGGCGCCAGAACAAGCAGTTCTTATGAACATTACTGATAAACAGTCAGGTTATGTTCAAGAAATCGTACAAAAACTACAAAAAAGTGGAATTAGAGCTAAAGCGGACTTGAGAAATGAGAAGATTGGCTTTAAAATCCGCGAACATACTTTGAAGCGTGTACCGTATATGCTTGTTGTTGGTGACCAAGAAATGGAAGCTGGCGAAATTGCAGTACGTACTCGTAAAGGCAAAGATCTTGGTAAATTTAAAGTGGATGACTTCATCGCATACATCCAAGACGAGATCTCTAGCCGTAAGCTCAATCTGGAGGAATAAGCTATTAAAGGCGGAAGACGTGGCCAACAGCCGGTAAAACAAAACCCGCACCGTATCAACGGTGAAATTCGTGGTATTCGTGAAGTTCGACTAACAGGCGCTGACGGTGAATCAGTTGGTGTTGTATCGATTCAAGAAGCCATTGCAGCTGCTGAAGAAGCTGGTATGGATCTCGTTGAGATCAGCCCTAACGCCGAGCCACCAGTTTGTCGTGTGATGGACTATGGTAAGTTCCTCTTCGAGAAGAGCAAATCTGCTAAAGAGCAGAAGAAGAAGCAAAAGCAGGTCCAGATCAAGGAAGTAAAATTCCGTCCTGGAACTGATATTGGAGACTATCAGGTAAAACTACGCAACCTGACGCGTTTCCTTGAAGAAGGCAACAAAGTGAAGGTAACAATTCGCTTCCGTGGCCGAGAGATGGCACACCAAGACATCGGTGTCGACGTTCTAAACCGCTTGAAAGAAGACACTGCAGAAATTGCTGTAGTAGAAGCTTTCCCTAGCCGTATTGAAGGTCGTCAGATGATCATGGTGCTAGCCCCTAAAAAGAAGTAATTAACGGCTCATAAAGTAATTGAAACCCAGCCGTTTCCCTTTGAATAAAAGGCAACGGATGGGTTTTGTTCGCCCTAATTACATTGTTTATTAAACTACTCAATGCGGAGTTATTCATCATGCCTAAGATGAAAACCAACAAAGGTGCTGCTAAGCGTTTTAAGAAAACTGCTGGTGGTATTAAGTACAAGCACGCTACTAAACGTCACATCCTGACTAAGCGTACTACTAAGAACAAGCGTCAACTACGTCCAAATGCAATCCTTCCACGTTGTGAAGTGGCTGCAGTAATCCGTATGTTGCCATACGCTTAATTCTTTTTAGTTATCAATCGTTTAGTTTAGGAGAAGCATAATGCCTCGCGTAAAACGTGGTGTACAAGCTCGTGCACGTCATAAGAAAGTTCTAAAACAAGCTAAAGGTTACTACGGTGCACGTTCACGTGTTTACCGCGTAGCTTTCCAAGCAGTTACTAAAGCTGGTCAATACGCTTACCGTGACCGTCGCGCTAAGAAACGTCAATTCCGTCAACTATGGATTGCACGTATCAACGCGGCATCTCGTCAAAATGGTCTATCTTACAGCCGTTTCATCAACGGTCTTAAGAAAGCATCTATCGAGATCGACCGTAAGATCCTTGCGGACATCGCAGTATTCGACAAAGCTGCATTTGCAGTTCTAGTTGAAAAAGCGAAAGCTGCTCTTTAATTAGCAGTTTAGGTTTAAGGAAAGGAGAGCATTTGCTCTCCTTTTTTATTATCTGTAATTTCTCTTCTGTGTGTTTTTTTACTTGTTTGCATCACTTCTGGTTATACTCCTCTCACATTAAATACTTTCAATAAAGGTATTCACGCACAGCCACTTCTATATAACTTACTAACACTATCCTGATTTCATATTTAAAGGCTTGGTGGTAACGTACTGTACTTACTTCATAGCATTAAGGGCACGACATGATTTACACAACAACAGATACGATTCCAGGCAAGGAAATAGCAGAAGTTAGAGGAGTGGTGACGGGCAACGTTGTTCAATCTAAGCATATCGGCAGAGACCTAATGGCTGGTCTAAAAAGCATTGTTGGTGGAGAGATCCGCGGATACACCGAAATGATGACCGAAGCACGTGACATTGCTATTCAACGTATGGTCGAGCAAGCGAACCAGAAAGGCGCTGATGCGATTGTAGGAATTCGCTTTACTACAAGCTCAATTGTCGATGGTTCATCTGAAATCCTTGCTTTTGGTACCGCTGTAAAGCTCGTGGAATAGAATTGCTTTTGATTGGCGAGGCAACATCGGTTCTTCGCCTTCTTTAGACTCTCCCTTAAGTGGTTTGAGTAAGCCATGGCTTCACTCCAAAATGTTAAAAAACTCAAATTCTAATCCTAGGGTTTTATTGGTATATTTTTTATGAATGTGAATTTTTATTCATTTTATTGGCTGGCTTTAAGTAGGGTAAATATTCTAAAACTAGTTATGTGATCTGGTGTTATCTTCTTGTTTTAATTATCTAAGCCATACAAATTGCGATCAGGTAAACTGATTTTATTTCTTTTATTATTAAATGACTTAGATATATAACTAAGTCCAATGTCTTTTGAGTTATGTCATTTGCGTGTTGAATGATGTTGTTGGTATATTAATTCAAGAATTTATTATAAAAATATGAACTTATAGCTTGCTAATAAGCTCTAAATTGTTACAAATACTATAAAGCTGTAACATTGCCAAAAGGAATAGTAGATGAGAGATCTGACTCCCGAATATTTGCTAGCCGCTCTACGACAAGCGATTAAAACAAAGGGGCTAACATATCGAGAGCTATCTGAAAAAATGGGCATGCCATTGTCCACTTTTAAGAGACATTTAACCAGTACCAACCTCGCGTTAGATAAACTGCTTGAATACTGTCGTGCGATTGACTGTACATTGGATGAATTGCAAAAGTTAGCCAATCAGTTGCAAGGTGAAGATGAAGATTATTTTAGTCGAACACAAGATGAAGTGTTTTTTCAGTTCCCACATCTTTACGATTTTTATCGTGAACTGAGGATGTTGCGCGGAAAAGATGGATACACAATTTTAAAGAAGAAATACGACTTATCAGAGCAAAGCATGTCTGATTATCTGGGTGCACTAGAGTTGCTAGACCTTGTTTACGTAGATGAAAACAAAAGTATTACGTTGCACGGCCCGCTGTACTACAGCTACGCAGAAAACTCGAAGTTAAACGATAAGTACACCGAGATAATCAAAGAGCAAACAACGACACATGATAAATGCGTTCGTGTTGCTTTGGCGCGAATGAAAATTACGGAAGAACAGTTGCTGGAGCTTGAAGATCAAGTAGCGAAAACGGTGATTGATTTTCACTCGAAGAATGTTGTCGCTGAAAACTTTAATGTTTCCGACTTCACAAACGTAGTTCTACTTGCTGGGCCACATCAACCAGTGACATTCTCTGATGGAATTGTAGAAACAGAATCTCGTTTTATTGACGATATTCGCTACGCAATTGCAGCAGCAGGGGATAAACCAAGCCTTTCAATTTAATCCATTCACTTATCTCTCAGAGCCAATGGCTTGCATCTTAGGTATTGGGAAATATCGAGTTTGTAAGCTCTTGGCTTAACGTCTATCTCTCGCCTAAATCTTCAGCACATCAGTTTGTCTAGCCTTTGTTTTTGCATTTTAATGATAAAACTATAGATTTTTGTAATTTTTCGTTATGGATAAATTCATACTTGTAATGTTTGTTTTTTGATCTATTATGACGAAGTGTCAATTATGACGGTTCGTCAAAAATGGTGACGTTCCTGTTTTACATAATCGTGTTACAATTATCAGGAGTGTGTGGGTATACGGATCAAAGGATTATGTTTAACTTTCGCTGTAAAAAGGATGGTAAGCGAGACGGGTGTCGTGTCTCGTCCGGGCTAACCAAAAAGCAACAAGCGATTGCGGATAGAGAAGTTGAGCTTATTCAACTGGCTAAGTCACTCGTCCAAGAGCAGGGGTTTGCGAACCTCACTATGGATAAGCTGACCTCGGCTAGCTCTTATTCTAAGGGCACCATCTACAATCATTTTTGCAGCAAAGAAGACGTAATACTTGCGCTTTGTATCCATTCGTTAAAAAGCGAAGCGATATTTTTCGAGCGCACGGCAAACTTCGATGGCAATACTCGAGAGAAAATTATTGCGATGCATGTAGGCTATCGTATTTACGCTCGAATGGAGCCAGTGCTGTCGACTTGCGCGATTGTAGCTAAAACGCCTTGGGTGTTGGAAAAAGCATCACCTGAACGTTTGAATGAGCTGAATCGGCTAGAAGAAGAAGTGATTTCCGGTGCAGATGCGTTGGTCAATAATGCCGTAGAGTGCGGAGATCTAAAGTTTTCTCCTGCTATAGGTGCGGATGCTATTGTGTTTGCTAACTGGTCTATCGCATTTGGTTCTAACGCGCTTGCGCAAAACGCATCGAATAGTCGCTGTATACAACGAATCCAAGACCCATTTTCTGTGTTGCACAATGCGAATATGTTATTAGACGGCTTAGGTTGGGCGCCACTTTCTACAGAGTGGGACTATCGGAAAACCTGGCGTCGAGTAGAACAGGAACTCTTTAGCGAAGAGATTGCTTACTTAGAAACAGTGAACCGCTAAATCGGTTACAGAAGCCAATCCAAACGATGATTGGCTTTTTTATCACACTAAAGTGACGAATCGTCAATATTTGACTTAAAAGATGATGCTTAAGGTGAAGAACCTAGAGAGGCATTTGAAAAGTTACGTAAAAACTAGAAAACAGCGCTGGCTGATTTTTTAGTTTTTAAATTTGACGAAACGTCACAAAGGAGAGTGTGATGCCACACCATAAAGCTCAGCAACACCAAGGAATTGGTTTGGGGAAGATACCCACCAAATACAGTTTGCTCGTTCTACTAGCAACTATTTTCTTGATTATTGTCGCTACAATAGGAGGTAAAAACCTGTATTTCAGAGGAGATTACGACATTTTCTTTGATGGTACTAACAAGCAACTGCTTGCGTTTGATGAAATCCAAACCACGTTCGCAAAAACGGACAACCTTGCCATCGTCATCGCGCCTGAAGATGGCGACATTTTTACCCCGCAGACCTTGTCTCTTATCCAGAAAATAACAGTCGACGCTTGGCAAGTCCCATACTCGAGCCGTGTTGACTCTATCGCTAACTATCAACACACAGAAGCCTTTGAAGATGATCTGTTGGTTGAAGATCTTCTATACAGTGAATACGAACTGACCCCAGAACGAATTTCCAAGGTCAAAAGCATTGCACTCAGTGAACCTGTTTTAAAAAGCGCATTGGTGTCAGAGAAAGGCGATGTCACCGTGGTGAATATTACCGTCCAGTTGCCCGAGATGGATAAGACCGCAGAAGTGGAGGAGGTGGTGTCGAGTATCAATGCCATGATTGACCGCTACCAACGCGCGTATCCTGACGTGACTTTTCATAAAGCGGGCATTATTGCTATGAACTACGCTTTTATGACTGCCGCGCAAGATGACAGCTCGACATTAGTGCCAACCATGCTCGTTGTGATTTTGGTCTTTTTGACTATCATGCTGTGTTCCATTCTAAGTGTGATAGCGACGCTGATTGTCATCATTGGTTCTGTGATGGCGACCATGGGCATTTCCGGTTGGGCTGGAATGTTCTTAAGCACTGCGACGGTAAACGTTCCAACGTTGATCATGACGCTTGCGGTTGCTGACTGTGTTCATGTGATTGCGACCATGCGTCAATCAATGAAAAACGGGTTCACGAAAGCGCAGTCAATCGAGCGCAGTATCGCTTTAAATTTCGTGCCTATTCTGATTACATCCGTAACAACCGCGATTGGCTTCTCGATGATGAACATGTCCGATTCTCCTGTCCTGCGAGACTTCGGTAACTTGTCTGCTTTAGGTGTTATGGTCGCCTGTCTTCTTTCCGTTACCTTGTTGCCGGCGTTGCTCAAGTTGCTGCCTATCCACGTAAAAATGGAAACGTCACAAGACCAAAAACATGTCATGGATCGCTTAGGTGACTTTGTGGTTTCGCAACGAAGAGCCTTGTTGCCACTTTCGGTTGTTGTCATTGTCGTGTGCGCGAGTCTTATCCCACTTAACAAGGTGAATGACGAATCGGTAGAGTATTTTGGTCAACGTAACGAGTTTCGTCAGGCTGCTGATTTTATGGAAGAGCGAATCAGCGGTATGACCAACATCAGCATTGCGATTAAAACCAACGAGTCTCAAGGTATTGCCGCTCCTGATTTTCTTAACACGATAGGTGAGTTTTCTAGTTGGCTACGAGACCAACCTGAAACAGACCATGTGGCGACATTGGCAGATGTTTATAAGCGTCTCAACAAGAACATGCATGGTGATGATGAGGCGTATTACTCGCTCCCTCAAGAGCGAGAGCTCGCAGCACAATATCTACTGCTTTACGAAATGTCTTTACCGTACGGCTTAGACCTCAATAATCAAATTAACGTCGATAAGTCCTCGATCAAAATGGTGTTGACCGTGGCAAACCTCGGCAGTGTGGAACTGGTCGATTTAGAAAACAGAATCTATCAATGGTTTACAGAGCATGCGCCTCAGTATCAAGTGGTTGCATCAAGCCCGTCATTAATGTTCGCCCATATTGGAGAGACGAATATGGCGAGCATGCTGTCCACTTTACCGATCACGCTTGTTTTAATTTCTGCCTTGCTGATTTTTGCACTTCGCTCCGTGAGATTAGGGCTAATTAGTTTGATGCCCAATATTGCGCCAGCGGTCATTGGCTTTGGTTTGTGGGCACTGATATCGGGTGAAATCAACCTCGGCTTATCCGTTGTTGTGACATTGACGCTGGGGATTGTGGTCGATGATGCCGTTCACTTCCTTTCCAAATATCAAAGAGCGCGCCGCGAGGGGCAAACAGCAGAGCAAGCCGTTCGTTACGCGTTTCATACCGTTGGTCGCGCACTGTGGATCACTACGGTGGTTTTAGTGGCAGGTTTTTCTGTATTGGCAATGTCTAGCTTCAGGCTGAATGCGGATATGGGGCAGCTCAGCGCCATTGTTATCTTCATTGCTTTGGTTGTGGACTTCTTATTCCTCCCAACCTTACTAATGCTATTCGATAAAAAAGCGTACTTACAAGAAAGTCCGTCTGATAACGCGCGCTTGAAAGCGTCGTCCACCATCACGGCAACTCAGTCATAACTCAGAATTAAAAGGAATTGAACCATGAAAAAAATGAACCACGTATTGCAAGTTTTGATGTTGTCGGCTTCGCTAGTTGCATCGCCATTCACTTATGCGAATGAAGAAAAAGGGCTAGAAATTGCTCAGGAGCGAAAAGCAAGAGATGAAGGTTGGGGCGACTCTATCGCAACCATGGAGATGATTTTAAAGAACGCACAAGGTGAAAGCAGTACGCGCCTTATGCGATTGAAATCTCTCGAAGTTGAAGGGGATGGCGACAAAGGGCTGACCATTTTTGACCAGCCTCGGGATGTCACGGGCACGGCTTTTCTCAACCATTCTCATACCATTGGTGCGGATGACCAATGGTTGTATTTACCTGCCTTAAAGCGAGTAAAGCGAATTTCGTCACGTAATAAGTCGGGCCCGTTTATGGGAAGCGAGTTTGCGTATGAAGATTTGAGTTCATTTGAAATCGAAAAATACCGCTTTAACCACCTCAAGGATGATAAGTTTAACGGGCAAGACGTATTCGTTCTAGAGCAAATTCCAACGGACAAGAACTCCGGTTATACCAAGCAGGTAGTATGGCTTGACAAGGCGCATTATCGCCCTCTCAAAGTCGAGTTTTACGACCGAAAAGGCGCGTTATTGAAAACTCTAACTTTCGCTAATTATAAGCAGTACCTCGATAAATATTGGCGTGCACATACCATGGCAATGACGAATCACCAAACTGGCAAAAGTACAGAATTGAACACTAGCGATTTGCGCTTTCAAACAGGGTTGGAAGAGAACGACTTCAACAAAAACGTGCTCAAGCGAGTTAAATAAGGGAGTGGTATGAATATGGGCAAAGGAGTCAACCAACTTGGCGGATTACTCGCGATGTTGGTAACGCCCTCGCTGTTCGCATTTGAGCTTGCGGGGCAATTGAATGTTGAGCATCGACAATTTCTCTCTCAAGGGCTGCAAGGGCAGAGTAAAGGCCAAAGCTCTGTTGTAGTTCAGCCTGAACTTTACTGGGACTTCCAAAGCGGAGAGAGTAGCTTCACCTTCACACCGTTTTTTCGAGTCGATAGCCTCGATGATGAAAGAACCCACGGTGACATTAGAGAAGCGCTTTTTCTCACGTATTGGGATGATTACGAGCTTAGAGTTGGGATCAGTAAAGTGTTTTGGGGCGTCACCGAGTCCGCGCATCTGGTTGATGTTGTGAACCAAACAGATGCCGTGGAAGCGGTTGATGGCGAAGATAAACTGGGTCAGCCAATGGTACATTTTACGGCGATTAAAGATTGGGGCGCTTTTCATGCCATGGTACTTCCTTATTTTCGGGAGCGTACTTTTGCTGGTCAAGACGGACGTTTACGTACGGAGCCTGTTATTTCTGACAACGCTATTTATGAATCGAGTAGGGAAGAGAAACACATTGATGTGGCATTTCGATATTCCAAAATGCTGGGTGATTGGGATATTGGTTTGAGCTATTTGTATGGGACCAATCGAGATCCCTATTTTCGATTCGAGCAAGGTGAACTCAAACCATATTATGCGCTGATGAGTCATTTCGGTATTGATGTTCAAGGCATTGTCGGAGATTGGTTATGGAAGCTTGAAAGTGTATATCGAGATAGTTATGACCATCATGTTGGCGTGGTGACGGGTTTCGAATATACCATCGTCGGCGCTTTTGATACGGTTTGGGATGTCGGCCTTATTGGAGAGTACCTCTATGATAGTCGGGGAAATAACGCACAGAACATCGGTCAAAATGATGTGTTTGCAGGTGTCCGCTTTGCCTTAAATGATGAGGATGGAACTGAAATTCTCACTGGGATTACACAAGATTTGGATAACTCAGATGTTTATAACGCAAAGTTAGAAGCCTCTAGCAGAATATCGAACCATCTGAAGTGGCAAGTTGATGCGTGGTTATTTAAAAATGATACGCCGACAGACTTACTTTATTTTGCTCGAGACGACGATTTTATTGAGCTCTCTATACAGTATTATTTTTAGATTTGCTGAATTGCTTAGCGAAAATAATCCATCATGGAGATCTTTGTCATTATTTTGACTACTCAGTGAGGCGTTAGAAAACTTTTATCGTTACTATTCCCTATATTTATTGTGGTATTTCAGGTTGCGGCATGGTGACTTGATATAGACTCGTTGATATTGGGAGTAGTAACGTTGAATTCATTTCGTTGGGACATCTATTTTGAAACAGGAATCGAAGATGTTGACGATCAACACCAGTATCTCGTTGAGTTTATTAATAAGTACGGCAAACTTTTGACGCGAAACACGATTTCTATAGCGGATATTCAGAGCGCGTTATTTGAACTCTCTCGTTACGCCGAATTTCACTTCAAAGAAGAGGAAAATTTAATGAGAGAAGTGGGGATTCATCACGAGCATCTCCAAAAGCATATTCAAGTACATCGCACTTTTATGGGCGATATTGTCAGCATGCAAAGTTTTATTAACGAAGATAATCGGCAATCAGCAGAGCAGTTGTTGGATTTTCTCATTCATTGGTTGGCGTACCACATTCTTGGCATCGATCAAAATATGGCGAAACAGATCAAAGCCATCGAACGAGGCGTTTCTCCTTTAGAAGCTTATCGCGAACAAGAGCAACAAGCTAACGCGTCTACCGAGCCATTACTAGAAGCACTCAATGCGCTGTTTTCTCAAGTGTCCGAACGTAATCGTGATCTCTTAAAACTCAATTTGGAATTAGAAGAAAAAGTAGAAGCAAGAACGAACCAGTTGTTAACGGCAAATAAGCAGCTGGAAGCGCTGTCATTAACGGACTCATTAACTCAACTTCCTAATCGACGCAGTGCAATCAAAACGTTGAAAAAGCTTTGGGATGACACGGAGCACAAAACACTGCCTTTGGTTTGTATCATGATTGATGCGGATTATTTTAAACAAGTCAATGATACGTGTGGGCATGAGGCCGGGGACTTGGTGTTAATCGAGCTTGCACAGGCACTTAAATATCATTTTCGTAGCGATGATATCGTGTGCAGATTGGGAGGTGATGAGTTCTTTGTTATTTGTCCAGACACAGGATTGGACGGCGGGTTATATGTTGCGGAAATGGTAAGAAAACAGGTGTCTCAAATGCTCGTTCCAACGTGTTATGAACCGTGGAGAGGGAGCATCAGTGTTGGTGTTGCAGAACGAACAGAAAACATGAGTACGTACACCGATTTGATTCGCGCAGCCGATGAATCCGTTTATTTAGCGAAGCAAGAAGGTAAAAATAAAGTTCGGGCTGTTCAAAAGTACGTAACGCAAGAGCCGGTTTCTGTCCGACAAAACTAATCAGTTCAGAATGATTTGAATGGTGAGATTCTGCTACCAAGTTAATGCATTTTCCCCTTCTATGTTTGTAAACTTATTTATGAAACTGGTGCTTGTTACACAAGCGCTCGCACACTGTTAAGTTCGATAACAGTGCTTTTTTTACGTTTTTGTGTTCTTTTTATTCAATAACCTCTTCTTTTCATAATTCAATTTGGCATTGGTGTCTGGTTTGGCTACTATGTACAGCTATCAAAAAACCAATCACTCCCTTATGGACACTACCAACAGGTAGATGAGGAAACGATGCAACATCTAGAAGAGATCATTGCTAGCGCGAGCACTGCAATTGAAGCTGCCGAATCGCTAGTCGCACTTGATGAAGTGCGTGTTCAGTATCTGGGTAAAAAAGGTGAGCTAACTGCTCAACTTCAAAGCCTAGGTAAACTACCACCAGAAGAGCGCCGTGAAGCTGGTCAAGAGATCAACAAAGCGAAAGGCGTAGTTCAGCAAGCTATCGCAGCTCGTAAAGACGCACTACAACGTGCAGAGCTTGAAGCGAAACTAGCAGAAGAAACAATCGACGTAACACTGCCAGGTCGTCGTATTGAAAACGGTGGTTTACACCCAGTAACTCGTACTGTAGAGCGTATTGAGAAGTTCTTTGGTGAACTTGGTTTTAACACCGAAGCTGGCCCAGAGATCGAAGATGCATTCCACAACTTCGATGCGCTAAACATCGCCGCTGATCACCCAGCGCGTACTGACCACGATACTTTCTTCTTCAATCCAGATTTGATGCTTCGTACTCATACGTCAGGCGTACAGATCCGTACGATGGAAAATGGTAAACCACCATTCCGTTTCATCGCACCGGGCCGTGTATACCGTAACGACTACGACCAAACTCATACCCCAATGTTCCACCAAGTGGAAGGTATGCTGGTTGATGAGAACGTAAACTTCGCTCAGCTGAAAGGCATTCTGCACGATTTCCTATGCAACTTCTTCGAAGAAGAAGTAGAAGTACGTTTCCGTCCATCTTACTTCCCATTCACTGAGCCTTCAGCAGAAGTAGATGTGAAAGGCAAAAACGGTAAATGGTTAGAAGTACTAGGCTGCGGTATGGTTCACCCGAACGTACTGCGTAGCGTAGGCATCGATCCTGAAAAATACTCTGGTTTCGCATTCGGTATGGGTGTTGAGCGTCTAACAATGCTTCGTTACGGCGTGAACGACCTACGTGCGTTCTTCGAGAACGACCTTCGTTTCCTAAAACAGTTCAAGTAATCCAGAGGGTTCATCAACATGAAATTCAGCGAATCATGGCTTCGTGAGTGGGTAAACCCTGCGGTTACTACTGACGAGCTAACTCACCAAATTACAATGGCCGGCCTAGAGGTAGACGACGTTCTTCCTGTTGCTGGTTCTTTTACTGGCGTTAAAGTCGGTCACGTTGTTGAATGTGGTCAACACCCAGATGCAGACAAACTGCGCGTAACTAAAGTTGATGTTGGCGAAGAAGAGCTTCTAGACATCGTTTGTGGCGCGCACAACTGTCGCCAAGGTCTGAAAGTAGCAGTAGCAACAGTTGGTGCTGTTCTTCCTGGTGATTTCAAAATCAAAAAAGCGAAACTACGTGGCCAACCATCTCACGGCATGCTTTGTTCATTCACGGAACTAGGCATCGACGTTGAGTCAGACGGCATCATGGAGCTAGCAGAAGACGCAGTAATCGGTACCGATTTCCGTGAATTCCTAGGTCTAGACGACGTAACTGTAGACGTTGACCTAACAGCAAACCGCGCTGACTGTTTCAGCATTCGTGGCCTAGCTCGTGAAGTCGGCGTACTTAACCGCGCTGACGTGACTGAGCCATCAGTAGAAGCAGTAGCGACTTCAATCGAAGACAAAGTGTCTATCGAAGTGAAAGCACCTGCTGCATGTCCCCGTTACCTAGGTCGTGTGGTTAAGAACGTAAACGTTCAAGCTGAAACGCCACTATGGATGCAAGAGAAATTGCGTCGTTGTGGTATCCGCTCTATCGACCCTGTAGTAGACATCACTAACTACGTGCTTCTAGAGCAAGGCCAACCAATGCACGCGTTCGATCTAGCGCAGATCGAAGGTGGCATCGTCGTTCGTATGGCGGAGCAAGGTGAGAAGCTAACACTTCTTGATGGCAGCGAAGCAGAACTAAACGCAGATACATTAGTTGTAGCTGACCACAGCAAAGCACTTGCAATCGCAGGTATCTTTGGTGGTGAAGAGTCTGGTGTAACAACTGAGACTAAAGACGTTCTACTTGAGTGTGCATTCTTCGCGCCTGACCACATCCGTGGTCGTGCACGTAGCTACGGTCTGCACACTGATTCTTCAATGCGTTTCGAGCGTGGTGTGGATTACGCACTACAAGTGAGCGCAATGGAGCGTGCAACTCAGCTTCTAGTTGAGATCTGTGGTGGTGAAGTAGCACCTGTTGTTGCAGTAGAGTCTGAAGCAGACCTACCTAAGCCAAACAAAGTTGCTCTACGTCGTACTAAACTAGACAACCTACTAGGTCACCACATCGCTGATGCTGACGTAGTAGAAATCCTAGAGCGCCTAGGTTTGACTGTTGAAGCTTCTGAAGAAGGTTGGGTGGCAGTAGCGCCAACATGGCGTTTCGATATCGCTATCGAGCAAGACCTGATTGAAGAAGTTGGCCGTATCTACGGTTACGACAACATTCCTAACCAAAACCCAGCAGCAGCACTTAAGATGCACAACCACGTTGAAGCGGATCTTCCACTGAAACGCGTTCGTGATCTTCTTGTTGACCGTGGTTATCACGAAGCAATCACATACAGCTTCGTTGAGCCTGAGCAGCAAAAGCTAGTAGTACCTGGTGTTGAGCCTCTAGTACTTCCAAACCCAATTTCTGCAGACA
The DNA here is from genome assembly GCF_054850435.1 of Vibrio sp. RC2502. NCBI lineage: Bacteria > Pseudomonadati > Pseudomonadota > Gammaproteobacteria > Vibrionales > Vibrionaceae > Vibrio > Vibrio sp. RC2502. The sequence goes on along the minus strand of NZ_CM141453.1, from coordinate 1,948,547 downwards.
TGTCAGCAATGCGTCTTGGTCTTATCCAAGGTCTACTGAACACGGTTGTTCACAACCAGAAGCGTCAACAGCCACGCGTTCGTCTATTCGAATACGGCCTACGTTTTATCCCATGTGAATCTGCAGAAAACGGCATGCGCCAAGAGCCTATGCTAGCGGGTGTTATCGCTGGTACTCGCGGTGAAGAACATTGGGATATCGAAACTAACACTGTTGATTTCTTCGACCTTAAAGGCGACTTAGAAGCAGTTCTAGAACTGTCTGCTAACGAAAAAGCGTACTCTTTCGCAGCACTGTCACCTGAAAGCAAAAAAGCTAACCCAGCTCTTCACCCAGGTCAATCTGCGGCAATCATCGTAGATGGCAAAGAAGTGGGCGTGATCGGTACTGTTCACCCTGAGCTTGAGCGTAAGTTCGGTCTAAACGGTCGCACTATCGTATTCGAAATCGAATGGTCTGCAATCAACAGCAAAGTGATCCCAGAAGCGGTAGCGCTTTCTAAGTTCCCTTCAAACCGTCGTGATATCGCGGTAGTCGTGGACGAAGCTGTTGCATCTGGTGACATCGTTAACGCTTGTCTAGAGCAAGGTGGCGAGTTCCTTAAAGATGCGAAGCTGTTCGACGTTTACGTAGGTAAAGGCGTTGAAGAAGGTAAGAAGAGCTTAGCTATCGCTCTGACTCTACAGTCACTTGAGCGTACGCTTGAAGATGCAGACATCGCTGGTGCGGTTGATGCTATCGTTGCTCACGTATCTGAGAAGTTTGGTGCAGCTCTGCGCGACTAATTAACGCAGCGTAACAAACTGTTTAAGATACTGAAAACCCTGCCAAGTTGGCAGGGTTTTTTTATGCCTATTCCACTCATGCAACCATAGATTATGAAACAAGATTACATAGAAAGATTGTGTCGAAAATCCAAACCTTCAGGTTTGCCTACCAACAGCAACGATGGACTTTCAAGGTTCACTTACGCCAACGACAGCGTGTAACTTAGGAGCAATGGCAACGTCAATACGCTAAAGAAGTTCCCAAACAACACCATGGATGCCACTGTCATCGGTTCGATATTCAGTCGCTCTGCAAATAGATAATTCATGACCGCCGGAGGTAGCATGGTGAACAGCACCATCATTTGTAGTTGCATGGTTGGTAAAGGAATAAACCAATAAATGATTGCAAACGCGATTGCGCCAGTCGTTAACGATTGAACGGTACACAAAACGCCAACTTTTAATCCATCCAGTCTTAGATGGCACATTTGTGAACCAAGAGAAAGCAGCATTACCGGAACAGCGGCTTGCCCTAGTAGTGCTGTTGCTTCATACAACGGTGTCCACGCGCCAATACCTGATAAGTTCAAACATAATGCGAGTGACGCTGATAAGAAAATTGGCATCTTCATGATTTGCTTCAATGGATTCCCGTTACTTAACAACATCACACCTACGCTGATATGTAAGCAAGCTGATACTACAAACAGCAGTACAGCAGAAGAAAGGGCAACTTCGCCAAATGTATAAGTGAACAACGGTATCGCAAGGTTCCCGCTATTTCGAAACATATGAGGTGGAGCCCAAGCTTTAAATGTTAGCCCAGTGATTTTACAAATCGGAATCATGAGTAACCCCGGAGTTAAAACCGCAATGATGGCGGCTAAGAGCAGGGGACCTTGTTCAGAGTCGAGCGGCATGCTCACTAATGAGGAAAACACTAGGGCTGGCGTGAATACATCGATATTAATTCGATTGATGGGGCGAAAATCAGGTTTGATATGGCGTCCGACTAGATAGCCCACACCGACAAGAGCGAACACAGGAAAAAGAATATTAATGATCTGATTAATCATGGTCGCCTTAGTGTATATGAGGTAGATGTGCGCTTAGTTGGTTAATCAACTAAGTGGTAATCACAGTATCAAACCTTTATGCATTGCGTCATGGTGAAACAATGAGAACCGTGGATTAAATCAAGCTTTCTCAAAGCACATTAGCTATATGGAGTGGTCGTACCTTTGAACTAATTGTTACGTATCAAGTTACATACAAATCACTGAAATACCGACAAGTTTTATGTCATGTGTCTGTAAAATAGCCAATCTCTGATATTTTTATTAAATAGTGATTAATGTCGTTTTGTTATTATTGTTTAGTCATATTGACTGGATATTTTTTGTAATTAAGCATTCACTAAACAAAAAATATTGAAATGTCGCTATTTAACAATAATTTATACATCGGCATTCCTTTTATTCGCAAAGAAAAAAGTTGGCGAAAATCATAAGCTTGTCATACACTTCCTGATGTAACCCCGATATGTTGTTGAATTGGTAGGGTAAAACTGCTCTGGCGCTACACTAGGTAGCATTGTTTAACATAGCTTTGAGGAAAGTTTTATGGCGCTCACAAAAGCCGAATTGGCAGAAAACCTGTTTGATAAATTAGGATTTAGTAAACGGGACGCCAAGGAAACGGTGGAAGTGTTCTTTGAAGAGATTCGTAAGGCACTGGAAAGTGGCGAACAGGTAAAACTGTCAGGTTTTGGTAACTTTGATCTTCGTGACAAGAATGAACGACCTGGTCGTAACCCGAAAACCGGTGAAGATATTCCAATTACTGCTCGACGTGTAGTTACGTTTCGCCCGGGCCAGAAGTTAAAAGCTCGTGTAGAAAATCTAAAAAAAGAACAGTAAAACCAATCAAATAGATCACGCTTAGTCGTGGTCTTTTGTTATGTATGAAATTTGATGTTTTCATACAAACGAAAACCACCGCATTGCGGTGGTTTTGTTGTTTCTCAAGCTGCGTTTTTGTTTATGCCGCTTCTAAATGCGTCGTTAAGTAAGGCTGCCATGCTTGTTGGTATAAGTTTTTCGCTTGGCTACGCATATTCTTAATGGAAGCCATTTCAATCTCGCTTAGATTTCGCTTTTCCATTGATGCTTGACGTTCAAGCTTTTGAATTTGCTCATACAGGTTGTGTTCAGGACCATTTTTTACATCCGCAATCGCTTTTAAGTGCAGCTGTACTTCTGCAATCAAATTCGTTTTTGGCAAACGGACTAACAAGTTAAGATCACGGTAGCCAGAAGGGCCAGGTTTCTTAAAGCGGTTTTTGACTTTAACGATAGTTGTTTCGCGCTCTAGCGTTTCGTAAATAGAGACCAAACTTGCCACATCTTCCGCCACAATAGTCGCACGAGCTAAGTCAGTAATGCGTTCTACTTGGCCATCCAGTTCATGTGCGATTTTTTCTTCGGCGCGATGTTTAGATTTTACGCCAGCGAAATATGGCTGAGCATCGTTGAGTAGGGCGGTACTTTTACAAATGGTTTCAAGCTCGAATTGGGCTTGATGCGCTTTGCTGTAAAGAATATCGAAATCTGAATAAGGCTGGGTTGGACGAGAGTCGATGGATTGGATTCCATACAAGCCGCTAAGGCTGTGTTTAAATAGTTTAGAACAAACCTCGTTTTGACTAGGGGAACGATTTTGTTCATTACTTGGGGCATTAGGAAGTGCGGCGAATGCCGGCGCACGGCTTAGTACCAAAAGCATCAATGCTGTAGTACGTAGAAATAAGCTCATTCACTCTCCTTAACTTGCTTGCACTTAGAAAATGGGAACGTAAAAGTCGCTAAGACTGGGCAAATTAGGTACTAACTTATTTATGGGGACTTTCCGAAAGATCCCAAGGCTAAAAATTAACCTTTTGGAGGAATCGTGCGTTAGATCACCATTTCTCTTTTCTTTATTCTGCTTAGAGAATAAAGAGTTTGTTCTCCAAGGAACGATGACATCCTATCATCGCCGTATTAACCAAAGATGAACGGCATAGACAAATTTAAAAAAATCATTAGTCTTACCCCACAAAACGAAAATCAGCCAACAAGTAGAAAGTAAGAATGAGAGATCAAGAATTTTGGCACAGTAAGTGGGCCAGTAATCAAATCGGTTTTCATTTGGAAGATGTGAACCCTCTATTGCCAGCGTACTGGCACCATGCGAATCCGAAACGTGAAGACAAAGTCTTGGTTCCTTTGTGTGGTAAGTCTGAAGATCTCGTTTGGTTAGCAACGAAACATGATTCTGTGGAAGGGGTTGAGCTGAGCCAAATAGCGGTGCGTTCTTTCTTTGCTGAACACTTTTATACACCAACTGTGACCCCAATTAGTGGTATGCACGAGTTGTATCAGTTTGATGAACTGTCGATTTATACTGGTGATTTCTTTACTGCTCCGGTTTCTCAAGCCGATATCGTTTATGATCGCGCTGCGTTGGTGGCTTTGCCGCAAGATATGCGAGAAGAGTACGTAGCGCGCTTGAAGCAGCTTTTGAATCCGGGCGGTCGTATTTTGCTTGTGACATTGAACTATCCGCAAGAGGAAATGGCAGGTCCTCCATTTAGTGTGCCATTGGAAGAAATTCAACAGTTGTTTGCAGGCTACAAGGTAACATGCTTAAACGTCGATCAAGCTGATGAACATCATCCAAAGATCGCGAAGAAGGGTTTAAGCCGCTTCTCTGAAGAAGTGTACTTAATTGAAGCTCAGTAAGACGATTTCCGTACTAGTGAGTTTATGAATAGAACTCGCAAATAAAAGAAAAGCGCAGCGATATAAAGCTGCGCTTTTTTTTGATTGTTGAGAACTCAAAGATTAGTAAACGATTTTTACTTTCTTTGCGTTTTCGACCGCGTCTTGAACCGACTCTTCAATAGTTTTACGGCGAGTTAACACGACACCCAAACGACGACGACCATCGATTTCTGGTTTGCCAAATAAGCGCACTTGAGTTTGAGGTTGCGCTAAAGCCTTCGCAAGGTTGTCGAAACGAATGTCCGTTGATGTGCCTTGACCTAGGATCACCGCTGATGCAGAAGGGCCATACTGAACGATTTTGTTAATCGGCATTCCAGTAAATGCGCGAACATGAAGAGCAAACTCGGACATTTCTTGAGAAATCATCGTAACCATGCCAGTGTCATGCGGGCGAGGAGAGACTTCATTGAAAATAACCTTATCACCTTTAACAAAGAGCTCTACGCCGAAAATACCGTACCCACCTAAAGCGTTTACGACTTTCTCAGCCGTGTACTCTGCTGCTTTGATTGCATTTTCCGACATTGCTTGTGGCTGCCATGATTCACGGTAATCACCATCTTCTTGACGGTGACCAATTGGCGCGCAGAAGTGAACACCGTCCACTGCTCTAACGGTCAACAAAGTAATCTCGTAATCAAAATCGATAAAGCCTTCAACGATGACTCGACCTGCGCCAGTTCGGCCGCCTTCTTGTGCGTAGTCCCATGCTTTTTCAATATCGTCTTCCGTTTTGATGACACTCTGTCCCTTGCCAGATGAACTCATGACAGGTTTGACCACACATGGGATACCTACGTGTTCTACTGCGGCTTTAAAGTCATCGTAGTTGTCTGCAAATCGGTAAGGGGACGTGGACAGGTCTAGCTCTTCTGCGGCTAGGCGACGAATACCTTCACGGTTCATTGTGAGCTTGGTCGCTTTCGCCGTTGGCACAACATTCAGGCCTTTCTCTTCAAGCTCGACAAGTGTATCGGTCGCGATAGCTTCTATTTCTGGAACAACGTAAGCTGGCTGCTCTTTGTTTATGATCTCTTCTAGTGCCTTACCATCCAACATATCAAGCACGTAGCTACGATGAGCGACTTGCATCGCAGGTGCGTCGGCATAACGGTCACAAGCAATCACTTCTAGACCTAGTCGTTGGCATTCAATTGCCACTTCTTTACCAAGCTCACCAGAGCCTAATAGTAATACACGGGTAGCATTTGCGCTGGTTGCAGTACCGAACATAGTGTTCCCTTACAAAATAAAGTGATGAGACAGAAATTGCAGGGGATCATACTGATTTTTCATTGCGAAGCAAACGTTTGCTTGTGGTTTTTTGCCAATAAAAAAGCTCTACATGTTGTAGAGCTTTTAATGACATATTAGTGAATTTTATACGTTAACAAAACTGACTGGAATATCTGGGTTTAGCGCTTCTAACGTAGACTGTGTGTCTGCTAGGTGACTGATTTTCCCCTTAGAGTTTTCCACTAGAGCGGCAGCCTTAATGCTGTCGAAGGTTTCGCCTGCCAACAACACTTGAATCAGTGCTACTTGTAGCGGTGGAAGGCTTGGGTTAAATGCGGCGTTTTCTGCATAAGCACCTTTAAACACACGACCGTTCGCGAGCTCTAATGCTAAACCACTGAGGTTATTGGTGTACGGCGCATGGCTCATGTTCATCGCTTCGACGGCTTGTTGAATCAATGCGTCTTCATCATCACACACAAATTGGTGTTTTACTTCGGCCATCAAACCAGACTCAATACCAAGGTCTGCTGGACCAAAAGCTTCTGGTAAGTATTCATGTAATGACTTTTCGTCGCGCTCAGGTAGCTGAACTTTCAACTCTTTAGCTGTCGACAGTTCGTTCATGAATTGGCGGCAGTGACCACAAGGGCTAAAGTTGATCGTGATGTCTTTGACACCGTGTTCGCCTTTCATCCAAGCGTGGCTAATTGCAGATTGTTCTGCGTGAACAGTTTGGCCTAACTGAACACCAAAGAACTCCATGTTTGCACCAAAGTACAGACGGCCAGACAAGCCTCGAACAATTGCACCAACATAGAACTCAGAAATAGGAGCGTAAGAATATGCAGCGGCAAAAGGAAGTAGAGCAACACGCAGCTCTTTATCTGATAGGCTGGTAGCTGAAAGCAATTGCTCAAACTGCTGCGCTGAAAGAGTAGCATCAAAATCGTCGGCTAGGACTATAGGAGCAAGTTGTTTTGAAAGTGCTTCAGGAGCGCTTGCTAGCGCCTGTTCAATGCGACTTTTCATGTTGAATCCTTGTTATTGCATGGACAGTTATTCTATGCAAAGGAGAGAAATGTTCCGTGCTTTAGATCACGTTAAATAATGCAATTGATATTTCTGTTACATAATTAGAGTGAGCTCACACATGTATTCGATTGCAATCGTGTTGAGCGTTAACTTCGTCTCATAAATAACTATATCAATGGATATTCATATACCCAAGTAATGAAAATATGCTAGCAGCGAAAGATAGCGTTTAGTTATGAATCTTGTTAGAGCACGTTAGATGGGAAGTGTGCTTTGTAGCGAAAAGCGTTTTCAACGGCGCACTACGATGAGAAAAGGAAAGTGACGGCCTGTCGGAAGGAGGACAGACCGTCACAATGACTTATTGATATAGCCAGACTGCTAAACCAAAAAAGCTCGGAGCGAGAATGGAGGTGATGATGCCGCATAGCACCAACGCTAACGATGAAAACGCTGCGTCGCCAGGTTGTTTCTCTGCGCAAGTCGCAGTACCAAGCGCGTGCGATACTGTGCCCATCGTCAAACCACGAGCAATTGGATGCTTAATGCCGATTAGGTTGTAGATTGGGTACGCCAAAATAGCGCCAAGAAGACCTACGATCAGTACTAAGATTGCAGCGACTGCCGCTTCGCCACCAAGGTGGCTTGAGATTTCCATTGCAATCGGAGTGGTCACTGACTTACCTACTAGGCTCGCGATTAAACTGATGTCAGCTTTAAATGCAACGGCGATGAGGGTTGTGGTTGCCATTGACATAATACTACCGAGCGTACAAGCAAACGTTATGATTCGCCAGTTGGCTTTGATTTGAGGGAGTTGCTCGTACAAAGGGTAAGCCAACGCTACAACAGCTGGTTGTAGTAAAAAGCTGATGCCTTCGTTGTCGGCGTAGTATGTCTCAAACGGTACATTGAGGTACGTTAATAAAGGAATCAGTACTGCAATACTTATCAACAAAGGGTTTGCAAGTGGGCTGTTGATCTTAATTGCGATTTGGCGAGCAATCAGGAAAACGACAATAGTGACAATTAACCACATATTAATGTTTCTCCTTTAGCAAGTAGTCCAGTAGCCAAGCAAGGCTGACCAAGACAATGAGTGAACCACCGACTGCACTAGCTATGATTGGCAATGCATTCGCTAGTAGCATATCGAAGTGCTGCATGAGTCCGACACTGATTGGGACAAAGAGTAAGATCATGTAGCGAATGAATAGCGTTGCGCCCGGTTTTACCCAATCCACTTTGACAAGGCCAAGTGTCATGGAGAAAAACAGTACAAGCATACCGATGACACTTCCGGGAACAGAAACGCCAGTGAATTTTTGAATAGTAATTCCGATTCCAAGTGCTCCCATGATGAGGAAGAGGGAGATGAGCAGTTGGATCAGTTGCAAGAATCGATCTTTTATCATTTTGACAGCATATAAACGACAAGCACACCATAAGGTGCGCTTGGATAAGTAGAAATTAGGAGGCTAGGCTCTCTACATAACGGTAAACGGATTTTAATATTGCAATCTTCTTTTCGTCACTTTCATGTTCGTGAACTAAGTTTTCTAAATTCAGCATATACTCTTCGATTTGGCTTTCAAATACCTCTCGGCAATGAAGTGCCCAGCGTCGTTGCTCTTGCTCATCGAGAGTGCTTGGGAAGTTACGAGCACGGTATCTGAATAGCAGCGGTTTGATGCGTTTATCGTCAAACTCGATATCTAAGGCAGCAAGATTGTTTGGATCGGTTTCGCGGATAATATCCATCGCTGCACGGTCAGCTGGAGAGAAGAACCCATCGTAAAGTTGAGTGTCCACATCATCGCTTTTTTCAAATTGACGTTCGATAGAGAACAAGCCGATTAGTTTTTCTCGAATCTCAGGGTGCTGGCGAAGTAGTGCCAAATTATCGAGACACTTCTGACGATCAATACCGATGTTTTCTGCGTTTTCCGCCGTCAACGTTTTCGCTGGTGCTAAAATAGGGCACTTATTGAGGTGAACCAGTTTCACCGGTACGGGTAGTAGGTCGCCGAGGTCTTCACGCTTGGTGTAGAGACGTTCGTGCAACTCTTCGGTTGAAAGTTCAAGAATTGGCTGCGGATCTTTGGCTAAATCAATCGTAATAACCGCGTTGTTATTCGTTGGATGCCACGCGACAGGCACAATCCAGCTGGTGTATTGGCATTCGCGACCTAACATGCCTGAGACATGCATCAGCGGTGTCATGTTTACAATATCAACCAGTTCATTCAGCTTACGTTTATGGCGCATAGAGAAGAAGTAATCGAACAGTTTTGGCTGCGCGGCTTTGACTTTCTTTGCCATCTCAATTGTTGCGATAACGTCAGCCATCGCGTCGTGCGCATTACTGTGCTCAATGCCATTTTTAACCGATAAATGTTCTAACTTGAAACTGGTGAAGCCGTCTTCATTCTCGGGCCATTCTACGCCTTCAGGACGCAACGCATGGCATGCACGCAATACATCGAGCAAGTCCCAACGCGAGTTGCCGTTTTGCCAGCTCCACGCGTATGGATCGATAAAGTTGCGGTAACAGGTGTAACGCGTCACTTCGTCATCAAAACGAATGCTGTTGTAGCCTAGGCTGGTGGTTTTGGGTTTCGATAACTCGGCGTGAATCTTAGCAATGAACTCAGGCTCGGATAGACCTTCTTGCATCGCCTTTTGCGGCGTAATACCCGTAATTAATGCAGCTTCCGGAGAAGGTAGATAATCAGCAGGAAGCTGGCAGTACATCACCAGAGGTTCGCCGATGATATTGAAGTTTTCATCTGTGCGAACACCAGCAAATTGGCTTGGACGATCTTTCGCGGGATTTGTACCCCAAGTCTCGTAGTCAAAGAAGAAAAAAGTGGGCTGATTATCTTGGTGCATTCTGCTTACCGTTTACGGAACCGATAAGAGTATTAGACCATTCAACGCTTTGACTAGCAACGAAAGATGCAAGGTGAAGTTGTGAAAATGAAAAAGCCGATGGCGAACCATCGGCTTGAAATTTTGCATTTGTCTGCTTAAGCAGCAAATAAGGATCAGGCTTTCGTTTCTTCAAGAGCCGTTTCAGCTTCTGAGGACTTCAACACTCGGCTTGCAATGGTGCCTGCCGTCATTGAGCCAGAAACGTTCAGCGCAGTACGAGCCATATCAATCAGAGGTTCAATTGAGATCAAAAGTGCAGCGATCGTTACAGGCAAGCCCATTGCTGGAAGAACAATCAATGCCGCAAATGTTGCGCCGCCACCAACGCCCGCAATACCAAACGAGCTGATAGTAATGATCGCAATCAGAGAAAGAATGAAGTTTACGTCTAGTGGGTTAATACCCATTGTTGGGGCTACCATCACAGCTAGCATCGCAGGGTAGATACCCGCACAACCATTCTGGCCAATTGTTGCACCGAAAGAAGCAGATAGGTTCGCGATTGCTGGTGGCACATTGAGCTTGGTCACTTGCGCCTCAATATTCAATGGGATGGTTGCCGCCGAACTACGAGATGTGAACGCAAACGTCAATACAGGCCAAATTTTCTTGAAGTATTCAACAGGGCTAACGCCAACGAATGAAACCAAAATGCCGTGCACAACAAACATCAAACCAATAGCGACGTATGACGCGACGATAAAACCAAGTAGGTTTAGGATGTCGGATGCGTTTGAGGTTGCAACCACTTTCGCCATCAATGCAGCAATACCGTAAGGTGTAAGTGCCATGATCATTTTTACTAAGCGCATAACGATAGATTGAGCCGCTTCAACAAACGTGCGAATTGGTGATTCCAATTCCTCTTTTTCTATCATTACTTTGCGAGCTGCAATACCAGTTAGTACACCAAAAATGACAACAGCAATGATTGAGGTTGAGCGTGCACCCGTTAAGTCTGCAAATGGGTTTGTCGGAATAAAGCTTACTAGCATTTGTGGAATGGTTAGATCGCTTACTGTACCCGCTCGGCTTTCAAGAACCGCAATTCGAGCCGTTTCACGAGCGCCTTCAGTTAGCCCTTCCGCTGACAGACCAAACGCAGAAGTAACAAGAATACCGATCAAAGCCGAAATTGCTGTGGTGACTAGCAACACAGAAATCGTCAGACCAGAGATTTTGCCAAGTGAGCCACCTTTCTCCAGTTTTACTACCGCAGAAATCATCGAAACCAACACAAGTGGCATGATCACCATTTTTAGCAAGCCGACATAGCCGCTACCAACAATACCAACCCATTCTAGTGTTTTCGAAATGACGTCGCTGCCTTCACCGTGAATAAGCTGAAGAGCCAAGCCAAAAAGAGAGCCAGTAACAAGACCAATTAAAACGAGACGAGAAAGGGTGTTCTGTTTTTGTTGCTGGGTAAAAAGAAAGAATAATATGCCTATAAACACGGCAAGAGAGGCTATCACTGCAAAATCCATAATCTGACCTTATCAATCTGGCGTGAAACGCCGACTGTTTTTTATACGGGGTTATATACTGATGCCGTAAGATAACGCTCAGGATATAACTTTAAAAATGACAAACAGGTATTAGATAGATCTAAAATGAATATAAAAATGAGAGATAAATCTCGTGAGCTTACTGTTTAGCGTGATTTTTAAGCAAAATGACTAGTCATAATGATGCAGTAGGTCGAGCATTTCTTTTCTTTGTAGATAAACAACCGAATTTTCCTGATAACTGTAAACTTGATAAATCATCGCTTTGGCCACTTCTTCGGCTTTAATCGGCAGAAAGTTAGACAATTTCCCTATCATAAGTGGGCGAATGACTTTGAATAAAGCTTGAACAAGCTTTTCATCACTTCGCGGGTGATCGCGTTCACCAACTAAAGGGCCTGGACGCACAAACACCACTTCATCAAATCCCATTTTTTCAATGTTCTGCTCCATTTGTCCTTTGCAAGCAAGATAGTGAGAAGGAGAGGAACGGTTGGCACCTAAACTAGACACCACCGCAAGGCGTTTTACGCCGACCATTTTCATTTGCTGTGCGACCGAAGTGACCAGTTCGACATCGACTTTACGTAGGTTTTCTTTACTGCCTGCTTGCTTGAGAGTCGTGCCCAAACAAATGAAACCTATATCGGGCGTTGTTTGATTTTCATTCCATTGATGAATAGTGAGCTCTGCATCAATGATTGGAATGATCTTGTTTGTTGGGTCATAAATGTCTTTAAGTGGGCGTCTGGAGAGGGAGTACAAATGAGAAATACCTGACTGAGCAATGAGGTTTTCGACCACTTTGCTGCCGATTAACCCAGTTGCGCCAGCGATGATTACGCAAGTGTTAACATCGTTTGTCATTGTATGCTTCCTCCCTAGAAAACAAGTGCTTAGGCATTAGTAGCTTATGCCAACACGCTGAAAGAGCAAGAATAAGCCGCAACTCACCATCAAATTTGTGCAGTGGCGAGCTCGATATCGCATGTTAAAAAAAGACCCGTTATTTACGGGTCTTAGGCTCAGGAGAGTGATAAGGGAATTGAGCGCCGGGTTTTGCGCTGCGGTTTGGGCTTGCTTCTCTTAGCAGGGCGACGACTTTGATTGGCAAACATAATTCTCTCTCCATTTTATTGGGACAAGTTAATTCAAGCATTTGTTGTGCCAATCGTTGAATTTATTAGGTGTTAGACATGTTATAAATGCTTGTTTTTAGTCACTTTGGTTTGTTTTTTGGTTATAGATTTCAATGGTTTGCTTGGTTGTATGGGCTTGGTTTTTTGTGCCGGATATCCAGGTGATATGTATTCGTATCACTTTTCTATTTATGTAAAAACAGCCACCTAGAATCATATTCTTGTCAATATGACAGTCAGAATGCTAAAAACATCAGCAAAAAGAGAAAATCAGATGAAATAGAATGAAAGAGGCGTACACTTATTCTCTCATTCGTCGTCAGCCTTTTATCTTGTCCCGTCGTAATGCATACGCAACTGTAGACAACGTTTCTATCGAACGAACACCAATTACTTGAAGGAATACCAAACATGGATTGCTCTTTTTCCGCAGATATTCAAACGCGCATTGATAACAAAACCAAACCCTTAGGTGCTCTAGGGTTGCTAGAAAAAGTCGCATTGCAGTTAGCGTTGATTCAAAGCCAAGATCAAGCACAAGCCGTTGAAGAGATTGTTATTCGCAAGCCAACGATGTTGGTGTTTGCTGGCGACCATGGTGTTGCGAAAGAAGGCATTAGCATCGCACCGAGTGAAGTTACCCAGCAAATGGTTGCAAACTTCCTTGCTGGAGGTGCGGCAATTAACTGCTTTTGCGATGTAAACCAAATCGAATTCAAAGTGATTGACTGCGGTATGCTTGCGCCAATCGAAGTCATGGTTCCTGAGTTTAAATCTCATCCGAATTTAATTGAGCAGCGTTTAGGAAATGGCACTGCCAATTTTTCAAAGCAAGCGGCGATGTCTTCTGAACAAGTAGCGCTTGGTTTGGAATATGGTGCAAGAGTGGCGCAAAGCACCATCTATTCAGGATCTAACTTACTGATGTTTGGCGAGATGGGCATTGGAAATACCAGCTCGGCTTCCGCATTATTGGCGGCACTCAGCCCGCTTGAGGTAAACCACTGTGTTGGTCTTGGTACGGGCATCAACTCAGAGCAGTTGAGCCGAAAGTTAAAGTTGGTTGCTCAAGGGGTAAGTCATTGTCGAGGTCTAGACGCCAAAGCTGTATTATCGCAAGTTGGTGGATTTGAAATCGTACAGATGGTTGGGGCGTTCCTTGAGGCGAAGCGTTTGAAAACGCCAGTGCTTGTCGATGGTTTTATTGTTTCTGTCGCGGCGTATGTTGCCACGTCACTAGATGAAGAAACACGTGACTACATGCTGTTTGCACATCGTTCAGAAGAAAACGGACACAAGTTTGTGTTGGAGTCATTAAAAGCTGAACCTTTGCTGGATTTAGGGCTCCGCCTCGGTGAAGGAACAGGTGCTGCGTTGGCATTGCCGCTATTGAAGGCCGCTGCGCAGTTCTATAATAAAATGGCCAGTTTTGAGAGTGCGGGAGTAACGGTTTAGTGTCTGAGTCAAAAAGTTCAAGACAAGCAACGCTACGCTATCAAATGGAGCTATTCCTCTTGGCTGTGAGCTTTTTTAGCCGCTTGCCTGTACCGAGTGACTTACCTTACAGCGAAGAGCGTATGAACCAAGCCGGGCGATATTTTGCCTTGGTTGGTGTGATTCTTGGTGTGCTTTGCGCGCTTGTGTTCTACTTCACCCAACTTATTTTCCCTGATTCCGTTGCTCTTGTATTAACGATGGCGTTCAGCCTGTTGCTCACCGGTGCTTTTCACGAAGATGGTTTGACTGATATGGCGGATGGCATTGGCGGCGGTATGACGGTTGAGCGTCGTCTTTCTATCATGAAGGACAGCCGCATCGGGACTTATGGCGCCGCAACATTAGTGATGGCGTTGTTGGCGAAGTTTGTCCTTTGGAGCGAGTTGGTGCATTTGCCTGATTTTTGGCTCGTTATTGTTGTGGCCTACACCACGAGTCGTGCCCTCGCTGCAACGCTAATTTACGACATGCCTTATGTGAGTGACAGTGACACCTCAAAAAGCAAGCCGCTTGCGAACAAGCAGTCCTCGTCTGAAGTTGCCATTTTGCTGTTTACTGCGGGCGTGGCTTCGCTCTTTCTCGGAGTAATGCAGACATCATTGATCGTCATCGTTTTGTTTGCATTTCGATTTGCATTCAAACGTTGGCTGACTAAGCGCATTGGCGGTTTTACTGGCGATTGCTTAGGTGCAGCGCAGCAGCTTTCTGAACTCTTGGTTTACCTTACTCTAATCGCGTTTTATCAAAATATATGAAGCAGTTAATTCTCGGTGGTGCTCGTTCAGGAAAATCGAAACTTGCTGAACAAACCGCAAGACAGTTGTCCGCAAAGCAGAACAAGTCATTACATTATGTCGCTACTGCGTTGCCATTTGATGATGAGATGCGAGAGCGGATTAAGCATCATCAAGCTCAACGTGGGGAAGGGTGGCATGAACACGAATGCCACCTTCGACTTCCTGATTTACTTGCTCATTTTGATGCTAATGACGTTGTATTGGTTGATTGCTTAACGTTGTGGCTGAGCAACTGGATTTTTGAGCTAGGTGAAGTCTGCAGTAACGAGTCATTAGAACAAGAGATAGAAAAGCTCATTCAAGCGGTTGAAAATTCTCGCGCGACACTGATTTTTGTCTCTAACGAGGTGGGAATGGGCATCGTGCCGCTGGGTGCTGTGAGCCGCTATTTTGTTGATAATGCAGGGCGCATGAATCAACAACTTGCTCAAGTATGCTCTCGAGTAACGTTTGTTGCGGCAGGGTTGCCATTGGTTCTTAAAGAATAGGATACGAAGGTAATGAAAACGCTCAATATCTATCTTATGCGTCATGGAAAAGTAGACGCCGCGCCTGGCTTACATGGTCAGACTGATCTCAAAGTGAAAGAGGCCGAGCAGCAGCGAATCGCCATGGCTTGGAAAACCAAAGGATACGACGTAGCGGGGATAATATCGTCGCCGCTTTCTCGTTGTCACGATTTGGCGCAAATATTAGCTGAGCAACAATTGTTGCCAATGACCACCGAAGACGATCTGCAAGAAATGGACTTTGGTGACTTCGACGGCATGCCATTTGATTCGCTTACTGAACATTGGAAAAAACTCGATGCCTTTTGGCAATCACCCGCTCACCATTCGTTGCCTAATGCCGAGAGCTTAAGCACATTTTCTCAGCGCGTTAGTCGCGCTTGGTCTCAAATCATTAACGATATCAATGACAACTTGTTAATTGTCACGCATGGTGGCGTAATTCGAATAATTCTCGCTCATGTTTTGGGCGTGGATTGGCGCAATCCTCAATGGTATTCGACATTGGCGATAGGAAATGCCTCAGTCACTCATATAACAATTACTATTGATGACCAAATTTACGCCTCAGTTCGTTCAATAGGCGTGCCTCTTGTAGAAGATTAAAATCAGGCGCTGTTGGCCTTCAACGTGAAACAAATCAAGGAAGAAAAGCAGCCCTAGTCATGGAAGAAATCGGCTTCCTAAATCCTATCTTGTTAGGAGGAAGAGGAAAGACCGATTCGATTACATCAAAAGGAACTCTAAAAAATGACCACTCCTAGTTGGGACTTATCCATCGTTTACAACGACCTTGCCGACCCTCGAATTCAAGACGATATCGCACTTGTTGAGCAATGTATTGACCTGCTGAATAAGCAATCGCAAGATTGTGAAAATGTTGAAGTGATGCAAAATGCCATTCTGACCAACGAAGCAGCAAGTCGCTTGGCGGGCACGGTCTACAACTTCGCCAATTGCTACTCCTCAGTGAACGCTACTAACGCCGAAGCGAAAGCGCTTTCTGGTCGTATGATGCGTATTTTCTCTGAATTGTCTCAAGCGTTTAGTGCTTTCGAACTTACCTTAACGCATGCAGATGATGAGTTCATTGCTCGCGTTCTCGATCACGAAAATCCAGACATCAGCGGTCAAGCTTTTCCTATTATGGAGTCGAGAAAACTGGCAGATACACGCTTGAGTATGGAAGAAGAGAAGCTTTTAGCTGCGATGAGTGTGGACGGCAAATCTGCGTGGGGCAATTTGTACGACAACTTGACGGGTTCGCTAAAAGTTACGTTAGACCATGCTGATGGCAGTACTGAAGAGCTCGGTTTCTCCCAAGCTGCAAGTATCCTTTACGGTTCAGAGTTTGACCGCCAAGAAGCGGCATGGCGTGGTGTCCAAAAAGCAATGGAAACGCACCAAGAGTCTTTCGCCGCGATTTTAAATGCACTTGCAGGCTGGCGTTTAACTGAAAACAAAAAGCGCTCGACTAAGCGAGAGGTACACTTTTTAGATCCAAGTTTGTACGGTAGCCGCATTCAATCTGAAACCTTGGCTGCCATGATGAAAGTGGCGAAGGACAGTCGTGATATTGGTCAAAAAGCCGGTAAATTGATGGCGCAAGTGCACGGTTTGGATGAGATGAAGCCGTGGAACCACCTTGCTGCAATGCCTGCATTAAGCGGTGATGCTAAAGTCTACGATTTCAATGAAGCAATCGATGTGATTTGCGAAGCGTTTGAAACCGTCAACCCAGAGATGTCTGAGTTTGTGCGTTTAATGGTTCAAAACGGTTGGATAGATGCGGCGCCAAATGCCAATAAACGTTTGGGGGCGTACTGCACTAAGCTACCAGCCACGCGCACACCGTTGGTATTCATGACGTGGAGTGGTAGCCGTTCTGATTTGATGACATTGGCTCACGAACTTGGTCATGCCTTCCATAACTGGGTTATTCGAGATCTGCCGCTTTGCCAAACTTACTACCCAATGACACTGGCAGAAACCGCTTCTATTTTTGCAGAGAATATCGTACGCGATCATTTGATCTCGAAAGCAGAAAGTGTGGACGACAAACTCGAAATGCTGTGGGAAGAGTTGTCTTCTGCGCTGGCGTTAATGATCAATATTCCTGTTCGATACGAGTTTGAAAAAGCATTCTACGAACGTCGTCAGGAGGGAGAATTAACCGCTCAGGATTTCTGTAATCTGATGTCAGAAACGTGGGAAGATTGGTACGGAGACGTGATGAGTGAAGCTGACCCCTATTTTTGGGCAAGCAAGCTGCACTTCTCGATTGCCGATGTGAGTTTCTATAACTATCCATATCTATTCGGCTTCTTGTTCAGTAAAGGCATTTATGCGCAACGTGAAGCTAAAGGTGAAAACTTCTACATTGATTACGTTAATTTACTGCGTGATACTGGCAACATGATGGCAGAAGAGGTGGTTGAAAAACATCTATCGATGGACTTAACCAAACCAGACTTCTGGCAACAAAGCGTGGAGCTTGTACGCGACAAAGTCGATGAGTTTGAACGCCTACTTGCGCAGCGTAGCCAATAGGAGGTTGAGTTCTGTTGACTCTAGTCGATGAATCTTGCGCGGATAGGGCTTCAGTTCGAACTATTTGGTGGTACTGGCGGTATCTTTGGTTCGCATAGCCGTTTGCTCATAGAAGCAGTGACAAAGCAAATGACCATGTGTTGTATAAAGAATCCGCACACCGCCGAAAAAATCGGCTCAAAAGGTTAACAGACACTCAAACTTGATCAAATCATAATGATCTTACAGAAGGCTGTGGTAAAGTTCACAGCCCTAACACTTTGTAATTGTTTAAAAAATAAACGCCTCAATGCTTGATTTGAGTGCATGGCGCAAATGGGTATCGGATTTTTGATAAATTTAGCGGTTTCTACTCATAAGTGAGATCGCAGCAACAAAAATTCTTTGTACAATTTATTAACATACCCGCCGTGCTATTAAGGAGTAACGCATGACGAAGTCTCTCTTTCGCCAATCGTTTTTAACTGACACGTTAGATGTTCATATTGATGTAGTGCCAGCGGAGCAGGTGCTATCAAACGGCGTACAACTCAAACTCTATCAGCGTGGTGTGCTAGAAGTCATTCCTGAAAACCCGACTCAGGACACGAAGAACATCATCATCTCTTGTGGTATTCATGGGGATGAAACCGCACCGATGGAGCTGGTGGATTCGATCATTAAAGACATCGAATCTGGATTCCAGAAAGTCGATGCACGTTGCCTATTCATTATTGCTCACCCTGAGTCAACTCTGGCGCATACACGATTCCTAGAAGAAAACCTCAATCGTCTATTCGATGAAAAAGAGCACGAACCAACGAAGGAACTGGCGATTGCTGACACGCTGAAACTGTTGGTGCGAGATTTCTATCAAGATACAGACCCAAAAACGCGTTGGCACCTAGATTTGCATTGTGCAATTCGTGGTTCGAAACATTATACGTTTGCGGTAAGCCCAAAAACGCGCCACCCAGTTCGCAGCAAAGCGTTGGTGGATTTTCTCGATAGTGCGCATATTGAAGCTGTGTTGTTATCCAATTCACCATCAAGTACGTTCAGTTGGTACAGTGCAGAGAATTACGGTGCACAAGCGCTAACGATGGAGCTTGGCCGCGTCGCCAGAATTGGTGAAAATGCTCTGGACAGATTAACGGCATTTGACTTGGCTCTGCGTAATTTGATTGCAGAAGCTCAGCCAGAGCACTTATCGAAACCGTGTATTAAATATCGCGTAAGTCGCACTATCGTCCGCTTGCATGATGATTTCGATTTCATGTTTGACGACAACGTGGAGAATTTTACTTCGTTTGTTCATGGTGAAGTCTTTGGTCATGATGGCGACAAGCCTCTGATGGCTAAAAATGATAACGAAGCGATTGTCTTCCCAAATCGTCATGTCGCTATTGGTCAACGTGCTGCGCTGATGGTTTGTGAAGTAAAAACACGTTTTGAAGAGGGTGAGTTGGTTTACGATTAATCCAACATTACTCTTAGAAGTTAATTGCAATCTACCGAGGCTTAACTGTAAGGTTAAGCCTCGTTTGTTTTTATCGGCCACTATGGATTTTCAACAACTTATCTTGAACAAGGAGCGACGCTGGCAGCGTAATCTCGTGATTATGTCAGTCGTACTCGTTTTACTCTCTACTATTCATTTGATGGTCGGGGAGGTTTTCCTTTCTCCTTTTCAATCCCTCTCTGTATTTGAGCAAAAGCTATTACTGGATTTGCGTCTGCCAAGATTGGTCGCAGCAGCAATGATAGGAGCTGCATTGGCCGTATCTGGTGCCACACTACAAGTTTTGTTGGGGAATGTGCTGGCAGAGCCGGGCGTGCTTGGCATTTCTGGGGGCGCAAGTTTGGCGATGGTTTTGGTGATGTTCGCGTTGCCTGTGCTGCCAACGCCTATGATCTTTATGCTGGCGGCGATAGCTGGCTCGATGCTGTTCACGCTGATATTGGTTGGTATTGCTCGGGTGATGCATCTCACGACATCGCGTTTACTGTTAGTCGGTGTCGCGTTGGGTATTTTATCCAGTGCCATCGTGACATGGGCTTTTTACTTCAGTGATGATTTAAGTCTACGCCAGCTAATGTACTGGCTTATGGGGAGCATTGGTGGTGCGAGTTGGTATCAGCACACGGTAACATTAGTCATGTTCCCTGTTCTAGTTTGGCTATGTTGCCAAGGTAAACCGCTCGATAAGTTAATGCTTGGAGAGATTCATGCCACTCAACTCGGTGTCGATGTTCATCAGATGCGCTGGAAGTTGATTTTAGCCATCTCAGTGTTGGTTGGTTGCTCCGTCGCATTGGGTGGCATCATTAGCTTTGTTGGCTTGGTGGTTCCGCATTTGCTGCGATTAGCGTTTGGCACAGAAAACCGTTACTTGTTGCCACTGTCGGCGATATCTGGCGCAGCTTTGCTTGTTTTTGCAGATATTGGTGCGCGACTATTGCTGGATTCCGCAGAACTGCCTTTAGGTGTGATGACGACTTCTATCGGTGCGCCTATTTTCATTTGGATGTTGGTGAAGAGTCATGATGCGCGTTAAGCATATAGCGGTTGGAAGTCGTTTGCTGCCACTTTCATTTGAATGCAAAGCTGGCGAAGTCGTCCACGTTGTCGGACCAAACGGCTCTGGTAAGAGTACGTTGCTCGCAGCGATTTCTGGCACATTAACTGGCAGGGACGGAGCGAGCGGTGAAGTTCATGTGGACGACAAAAACTTGCTTACGTTATCTTTGTCGGAACAAGCTTATGTTCGCGGTTACTTATGTCAGCAATCTAGACCTGCATTTAACGTCGATGTTTTTCAATATCTTGCGTTGTCGTTGCCAAGTGGCGCTGCGATCACTGATGGTAAAGTTCGTGATGCCGTTAATATGGTGGTCGAGCTCGTCCAACTGCAAGATAAGTTGCACCGCAGCATTCAAACGCTATCAGGCGGCGAGTGGCAACGCGTACGCTTAGCGGGTGTATGCCTACAAGTGTGGAGAACGATAAATCCATACTCGCAGTTGTTGATTTTAGATGAGCCAGCCGCTCCGCTCGACATCGCTCAAGAAGGTTTGTTGTATCAGTTAATCAATGCTATCGCGGCACAAGGTATTAGCGTGCTCGTGGCGAACCATGATTTGAATCGCACCCTTAAACATGCCGATAAAGTGTTATTGCTCAGTAATGGTGTGTTGCATGCGTCGGGCAGGGCGGATGACGTGCTCTCCGAGACTGGTCTCGCTGAAGTGTTCAAAACTCAGGTCAGAAAAGTGATGATAGACGAGAGATCGTATTTGATCTTCGATTAGAGCCTAGGTTTGTGCTGATAAAATAAAAACGACCCGTATAAGGTCGTTTTTTTGTTTCTTGAATACTTAACCAAGTATTTATTGAGTTAGCGGTTTTAAGTCCGCAGGACGGTAGTAAACCGACTTGAGCACTTTGCCTTTACGTACGGTTTTGCCTTCAGACACGAAGTCTTGTGCACATTTTGCGATGATGTATTCGCCTTTTTGTACAGCCATCAACTTGATACCTTGCTCTGCGTAGAAGGCTTCGGTCTCAGTATACTCTTGCGCGTTGCGGCATACTTTGCTCATGTTGCTTGAATGAACTTCGTCCCAACAAGGAATAAAGTCGATTCCGCGGTTTACTGCAACGTTCAGTAAAAGATCAATGAGGTAGCTGATCGCTAGGTTATCTTCTACTTTGCTGTGACCAAGGTGAACTAGACGACCCATTAGAACGTAAACGCTGTCTACAATCGCATCGGCTTGTTCAGTTTTACAATCTGCTTCTGCTAGCTCTGTTAGCTCTTCGATCGCCAAAGAGGTGTGTAGTGTGTCTGCTTGTGCATCTAGGCTTGCAGCGTCTGCGACTGGTAGGTCGAACGTACTACGGAACTCGGTGATGTCACGGTATAAGTGATCAAAAATCTCTTGGGTTAGCTTTGACAGTTGCATTCTAATGTCCATTGAATCGATTGAAGGGGCAATGATACCAAACCGCACTTTAATCCCCAAGAGATCAGAATCTAACTGATTAGAAATCGTCTCTTGAGGTTCTAAACTGTGGGTTAACGAAATAGATAAGGGAAGAGCTTTTTACGTTCTTCTTCTGAAAGAGCAGAAACTCGCGCGATGTTTGTGTCGGGAATAGACTCAGGGTCAGGGTAGTGCTTCAACACCTTTTCCATACTCTCTTCTCGAATAAGATGGAAGATTGGGTATGGTGAACGATTGGTTAAGTTCTCGTCATCTTCTGGCGCTGCACCACCGAAGCAATAGTCGGGATGGAAAGTCGCCACTTGGAATATACCTTCCCAATCCTGTTGTTTGATCAGCCCTTCAACCCAATCGATGCAGAAGTTGTAGTCCCAGAAATCTTGCAGCATGTTAGGTACGACGACCAATGTTGTTTCCAGCTTTTCTGGTTCGGTGGTGCTGAGTTCAATAAGTTGCAGCAGAATATCCTCAAGCAGCGCTTCTTCTCGTGTTGCTTCGCTGACAAAAATCTTAATTTGTTTGTTACGCTGCGGCTTTGCAGCGAAAGGACACAAATTCAGACCAATCACGACATCATTAAGCCATTGATCGACTTGTTGCGTGATCGCATTAATATCTGTATTCGGTGTTTCTTGTGTTGAGCGCGTTGGCATACGACTTTCTTGCTTTTATGAATTTGGCGCAAGCATAGCAGAGAAGTCGATTAACTTCTTCCCAAGCTTGCTACATCAGTGTTGCTGTCGGTATCTACGCTTTCACAAATGTGTTTTAAGTAGGCAATGGCAGCAAACATCACGGCATACAAAACGCTTCCGCCAAGCAGTACGGTTGACCAACCGCCATGTTGCCAACAGTAGAGCAATAAAAACCCACCTAAACTTCCGCCAACATAGTAGTGCACCAAGTACAAAGCTGTTGCGGTTGCTTTTGCTTGTGTTGCGTTTTGGCCTACCCAGCCGTAAGCCAAAGTATGGGTAAAAAACGCGCCAAAACTAATCAGCAGAAGACCGATAAGCATAGCGGCGAGGCTCTCAAAAGCCGCAATCCACATGCCTGCCATGCTAACCACAGCGCCTAAGAACATACCTAGAATAGAAGAGCAACGTTTGCTCCAATGCCCTGCGCATCGAGAAGAAAAAGTTCCTCCCAAATAACAGATGAATATCAACGATGCCAGACCGACCGGAACGTTGTGCGGCGCGCTAACCAAACGAAAGCCCATCACTGAGTAAAGATTGACGAACAACGCAAAGTTAAGGCCGCCGATGAGCATTGCAAACCAAACCCGCTTATTTCGGAAGTGGCCAATAATGGCGCGATTTTGGTGTCTTAAGCTGCTGGATGAAGGTGTGAAGTTGCGCTGCTTTGGCAATAAGTAGTGCACGCAGATTACGCCAATCAGTGTTACAACCATCATGACTTCGATGGCGACATCGACACTAAAGTTATCCGCCAACAAACCGCCGCTAATACGTCCTGCGATACCACCTAATGAGTTTGCTGCAATGTAAGTACCAATGGCCATTGAAAATGCGTGCTTATCAAGTTCTTCTGCCATGTATGCGACGGCAACAGCGGCAAATGCGGCCAAAGCGATTCCGATTAATGCTCGGCATGCCACCAAAAATATAAATGAGTCTCCGAGTAGCATCAACGCAGAAATGGCAGGAATAGAGAACAAGCCAACCATCATCACTGGCTTACGACCGATGGATTCGGACAAGACCGCCATTGGCACCAAACTGAATGAAAGCGCTAACGTTGAGGCGGCAAACAACCAGTTAACCTGCGTTTCTGAAATGGAAAACAGCGTTGCGAAGGTCGGCAGCATAGGTTGTAAAAGGTATAGGTTAGAAAAAACCAAAAAAGAGCCAAGCGCCAGAGATAGCGTAATGCGTTTGTATTCCGGAGTACCAAAGCTGACCATGTTTCCTGCCTGATAGGAGCAATAAAGGAGATTGTGATCAATCTATCAGTTGGATATGGATTAAAAAAATATATTAAAAATATGGATACGATATATTTTTGATCTTATGGAATCGAAACAACTGAAACATTTTCTAGCTGTCGCTGAGCATGGCAATATCACCCACGCAGCTAAGGCACTTCATATCGCGCAACCAGCGTTAAGCATTTCGATAAAAAAATTCGAACAGTCACTCGGCGTGACGTTGTTTCGTCGTGAAGATAAGAAAATCAGCCTAACGAAAGAGGGGGAAACCTTACTCATTCACGCGCAGCGAGTGATTCAACAACTGCACGATGCGCAATTAGCGATTGATGAGCTAAAAGGTTTAGCGAAAGGAGAAGTTCGCCTCGGCACGCCTTCTATGATGGGGAGTTACTTCTTCCCGAGAATCGTGATGGCGTTTAAGAGCCAGTTTCCTGATCTGAAATTGACGCTCGTTGAGGCTGGCACGCAATCTATTCGTCGAATGTTGCTCAATGGACAACTCGATATCGGCGTGATCAGCTGTGACGATGTACCCGAAGATCTAGAAACGGACCATTTGTTCAGCAGCCAAATGGTGGCCGTTGTTGCTCCCGAGCATGAGCTAGCGCAGCGTGAAGCCATAACGTTTGATGAATTTTTCGAGCATGAATTGGTGATGTTTCAGCACGGATATTTTCATCGAGAATTCTTAGACCATGTCAGTGAAGAGCACGGTTTCAGCATGAAGTCTTCCTTTGAAACCAACTTGCTGCCGCTGATATTGAGCATCGTCAGGCAGGAGTTTGCCATTACGGCCCTGCTTGAGCTTGTTACTCAAAACGAGAAGGGGGTTGTTGGCATTCCGTTTTATCCACCAGTAACGCTCGATTTGGCACTAGCTTGGCGGAAAGAAGGGTATTTATCTATCGCAGATCGGACGTTTATTGATTTTGTGAAACGTTACGTCTGATACAAAAAGAGCTTCTTAATTCAGAAGCTCTTGTCACTATCCATTTATAGGCGATTAACTGCCACTGTACATCTTTTCGAAGTTCTTCGGATTCCAACCGATCATTACTCGGTCACCAATCTTCAATACAGGTACAGAGCGAGCACCAAGTGCATCAAGCTCTTTACGACCACGTTGCATTTTCGCGTTACAAAGGCGGTAATTAATGTTTTTCGAATCAAGATAACGTTGAGCATCTTTGCAGTGAGGGCATTTGTCTTTGACGTAAAGAACGACACGTTTCATTGAATTTCTCTCCATTATCATTGGGAGGCGAAGTCTACTATATGCTTCTTCAACTCTCCAGAACTTGATTTGTTGAGTAAAAGAATGAGGTTTGGAAAGTGAAAGTCATAAAAATGTAATGCCAATAAAGAACGTAAGGTTGGGAAAAAGTACCAAACGCTTTGATTGGTACCTGTAGCAATAGAACTTAAATATCCTTTTATCTACTATCTGAATGCTAATTGTTGTATTGATATGACGTTTTTATGAATTGTTGTAACTAATTCACTTAAACGTCGAGTTTTACTTTAAATTCGGAAGAGAAAATGTCAGGGAAGCGGGTCGCGAAAAATACTCTTTTTCAGATCGTCAAAATGCTAATTACGACCGTAGTTAACCTGTATATGGTACGTGTTTTACTCCATCAACTTGGTGTTGAAGGCTATGGTGTTTTCAACCTTATTGCCGGCGTTTTGGCGTTAATGCTGTTTTTAAATGGAGCAATGACAACATCAAGTCAGCGTTATTTGTCTTTTTACAGTACCCAACAGTTAGAAAAAAGAACTAGCGTCTTTGCTACCACAAAATCGCTACATATTGTTGTTGCTATGATTATTTTTTTACTGTTATTTTCACTTCAAACTTTTATTTTTGAAGATTTAATTAACATACCAGTATCAGTTGTTTCTTCCGCTCAATCGTTATACCAGATTATGGCTGTCGGCGTATTAGCATCTGTAGTAACCGTGCCATTTAATGCGCAAATTAATGCCAATGAAGATTTAGGTATTGATGCTGTGTTTAGTGTTTTTGAATCACTGCTTAAGTTGATTTCGGCATTTTTGATTATCCTCTTTGAAAATCAACTAGTCGCTCTGGGAACGTTGTTTGTCTCAGTTTCTTGGACAATGCTTATTGTGAAGGTGGTTTACTGTCGGATTAAATATGAAGAATGTAACCTTCTAAACTTCAAATTAGATATTGCCTTATTTAAAGAAATGATTGGCTTCACTAGTTGGAACTCGTTTGGCGCCATTTGTGGCGTTGCTAGAGTTCAAGGCTTAGCTGTTGTGCTTAATCATTTCTTTGGCGTTTATATCAATGCTGTTTATGCCATTGCTGTTCAAGTAAATGGAAAGCTAAAGGAATTTAGCATTAACATCATGAAAGCATTCAATCCACGAATCGTAAAGGCAGAAAGCAAGGGTAATAGGGAGGAAATGCTCCACTTATCCATGTTAGCAAGCCGTTTTAGCTTGTTGCTTTACTCAGTCATCGCGCTGCCGATCTTTTTTGAAACAGATTTTATGTTGTCGATATGGTTGGGAGATTATCCTGATGGTGTACTGACTTTTATCAAGCTATTTTTAGTACTTGCGTTTGTAAACCTTACGACGGTTGGTCTTCAAACGGCTATACAAGCAACCGGAGACGTAAAGGCTTACCAGTCAACAATTGGGTCAGTGCTGCTGCTAACTGTGCCATTGGCCTATATTTTCCTATCGTTAGGTTATCCCCCTTACACCGTTATCGTTGTTTCCATTTTTATGGAGGTAGTTTCTTGTGGAATGAGGCTCGCTTTTCTCAAGCTCAAAGCCGGGTTATCCATTAAGAAATATATATTGTTTGTCATCAACAAAGCGCTTCAAGTACTAATACCAACGATAGCCGTATTGTTTTCATTAACGATAAGTTTCGAGCAAAGTATTTTAAGGTTTATTTCTACCACTTTGGTTTCATTCGGGATGATTAGCTTTTTAACGTATTGGCTGGTGTTAGGTGTAGAAGAAAAGAAAATGATAAGACTAAAGGTATAAGAGCATGACAGCGAAAAAGTTGGTGATGGTTGGCTATACACATGACACAAACCTTGGTGATCAAGTGATAGCAGATAGTGCAGAATATCTTATAAAGAAGAATATTATAGATAATGAATTCTCTGTTGAAAGGTTTAACCTAAATTATTCAAACGAATTTAATAGTTTTAAAAAATTAAAAAGAAAAGTAATAAATAAAATTTTAAGCAGACTATCTTCTTGCTCATCGTTTGATTATAAAGTTGGCTGTTATAAACGAGATTACAAAAATAAATTTAATGATGCGTCTGCAATTGTATTTGCAGGCGGAGGAATGATTAAGTTTAAGTACCAAGATTGTTGGGCGCATATTTCTGCTTTAGTTGACACGGTTGCGAATAAGCCATGCCCGATTTTTTTCAACGCTGTGGGCGTCGAAGGTTATGACCAAAGCAACTACAAATGTCGATTGTTAAAAGAAAGTCTGAATCATAGTGCTATAAAAATGGTTACGACACGTGATGATTTGAGCTTGCTCAATGATGGCTACATAGAAAACGGGTACATCAAAACCGCTCAAGTAGCAGATTCAGCAGTTTTCAGCTCAGAAGTTTATGGGATACAGAAAAAATCGCGAGATGTTGTCGGGCTTGGATTGGTGCGTGCAAGGATCTTCAAAGATAACGGTATTGATCTGGATAGAACGCAAGTTATCGAGCTATATGCCTCGCTTATTTCAGAACTGGAAGCTCGAGGGCAATCTTATCAGCTGTTTACTAATGGCTTGAAAAGCGACGTAGATATTCTAGAAGATCTGGAGACCTATCTAGGGAAGCAACTAAACGTTATTGAGCCACAAACGCCAAGAGAGCTGGTTGAGCTTATTTCAACATTTAAATGCACAATCGCCGCTCGACTTCATGCCTGCATTATTTCTTATTCTTTGACTGTTCCTGTTGTAGGGCTTGTTTGGAACAACAAAGTCAAAATGTTCGGTGAGTGTATAGGCTATCCAGAACGTTTCTTTTCCCATCAAGATTTTGATGCAAATGAGATCATTGATCGCTTAACTCTGTCTGTCGCGGAAGGTTACGAACCTAATCACTATGAACGATATAGAGAGACGGTGAACACTAGCATTAACAAAATGATATCTATGATTTAGGAGTGAATTATGAATGTTGCCTTGATTTTTGCTGGTGGTGTCGGAACCCGAATGCAAAACAGCACTAAACCGAAGCAGTTTTTAGAGCTATATAACAAGCCAGTAATTATATACACACTTGAGAAGTTTGAAGAGAACAAAAACATTGATGCCATTGTTGTAGTTTGCGTTGAACCGTGGATCGATTATTTACGCAAACTGTTGTTCAAATTTGATATTCAGAAAGTGAAGTTTGTTATTCCCGGTGGTGAAACTGGTCAGGAGTCGATATTTAACGGCTTATGTAAGATAGAAGAAGAGTTTGATCATAACTCTGTTGTATTGATTCATGATGGCGTTCGACCTTTAATCAATGACGAAATTATCAACCGAAATATCGAAGCGGTCAAAAGTCACGGTAGTGCGATCACTACTTGTCCTCCAGTAGAGACCTTTGTCCTTGTCGACAATGAAGACGTCGTGAAAGACGTTCACGATCGTTCGTTATCTCGATTAGCGAAAGCGCCACAAAGCTTTTATTTGCGCGATATTCTTAAAGTACATCGTCAAGCGCGTGAGGACTGTTACACCGAAGCGATCGATTCATGTTCGTTGATGACAAAGTACGGATACGATGTCCGCCTAGTCTCTGGCATTTCTGAAAACATTAAAATCACGTCACCCATCGATTTCTTTATTTTTAAGGCAATAATCGATACGCAGGAAAATCTACAGGTTTTTGGTTAATTATATGAAAAATAATCGGATTAATATCATCAGTGATGATAACGAGCAATTGTACTTGAGCCAGAAGTCATGGGATTTGTTGCGAAATAAAACTGTACTTGTTACGGGTGCGACAGGAATGCTTGCAGCTTGTATGGTTCGCTTTTTTGTTTATCTCAATAGAAAAGATCAACTGAACATCAGAGTTTTGCTGTTAGCCCGTAGTGAACAGAAAGTTCAAAACTTATTTGGTGAGCTGACCGGTGAATTTGAATGTTTTTACCAAGATGTTTGCCAGCCGATTGAGTTTGATGACGAAGTCGATTTCGTTATTCATGCGGCGAGTAATGCAAGCCCACATCACATCAAACATGATCCTGTTGGGATTATTCAGGCCAACGTTGTTGGAACCATGAATTTGCTTGAGCTCGTTAAAAACAAACGAGTAAAAAACTTTTTGTTCATGTCCACTCGTGAAGTGTATGGAAACTTAGAGAGTCAAGAGCTGATCCGCGAAAGGGACTTTGGCAGCTTTGACCCATTGGACTCAAGATCTTGCTACCCAGAGAGTAAAAGAATGGCTGAGACATTGTTACAAAGCTACGCCATTCAGCATGACGTTCCTTTCACTGCAGTGCGAATCGCTCATTCTTACGGGCCAGGTATGTTCCTAAATGATGGACGCGTGATGTCAGATTTAGTTGGTTGCGTGATAGATAATCAACCAATAGTGCTGAAAAGCGATGGAAGTGCGCTGCGCTCATTTTGCTATGTCACAGATGCTGTATCAGCAATGCTTTTGGTGTTGTTAAAAGGTGAGGTAAATACCGCGTACAACATTGCCAATGAAACGGAAGAAGTTTCTATATTGCAACTGGCAAACCTTCTTTCGGACCTAGGCGGTGGCATTTCTTCTGTTAAGCATGAAATATCTAACGACAATGCGTATTGTCAATATAAAAGAACCAAGTTGTGTACGGAGAAAATTGAAGCTCTGAGCTGGAAGCCAAGGGTTGATCTGAAATCTGGTCTAGAGAAAACCATCGAGTTTATTAGGTAAGTTAAATTGAAAAAACTAACATTTGAGCAGCTCAGAAGCGTACAGATGTCTATTTTAGATAGAGTGCATCTGTTTTGTGAGCGTCACGATTTGGAGTACTCGCTGGCGGGTGGAACGCTGTTAGGGGCGATACGTCACAAAGGTTACATTCCTTGGGATGATGACATCGATATTATGATGCCAAGGGAAGATTACGAATACCTGTTGCAAAATTTTGCCAAAGAGTATCCTGATTTCACGTTTTTCAATTTGGACACCAAGCACAATCCTTATCCGTTTTTGTTCAGCAAGCTATCTCTGAATGATTCTGTTATTTCGAACGGGCGAATTAAAGGCGTCGGGATCAATATTGATATATTTCCTATTGATAGCCTTGGTAAAGAGAAGGGGGCAGCAAAGTTACGCTTTTCATTAATGAAAGCGATCAACTTTTTCGCTCGTATTCAACGTTCGAGACATGATAGGGCAAACCCAATAGTAAATATCGCATTCCGGTTGTTTCAAAAGTGCTTAAAGCTTTTGCCTAAAAAATGGTTTCTATCAGCAATCAAAGGGTTGTGTTCAACATGCTCAGTTAATGATGATGGTTATGCCGTGAGCATTGGCAGCAGTTACCTTGCTAAAGAGTTTACGGAGTCATCGCTTTATCATGATTATACTTCGTGCCCATTTGAAGATCGTCAATATAAATGCATCGCTAGATACGATGATTACCTATCCATGATTTATGGTGACTACATGCAGTTGCCAAAAGAACAGGATAGAGAAAACCACGATAACGTAGGTTTTATCAAAGAGCACTTGCTTCCTATGTAGTCCCGTTATGCCTAGCTTCTCTACAAGGTTAGGCAATAACACAACAATTTATCCTTGTTAAAGTTGCGTACGGTCGACTGTTATTGGTATTACAGATTGATAAAAGCTAGAATTGGCGCCTTTATTTTGTCATAGCAGACTTAACACTCATGCATCCGTCACTTCGATACATTCAAGGCTATCCTCAGAACATCGTTGAGCAGGTGAGCTCATTGGTCGACAATGGAAAACTGATCCCTTGGTTCGAAAAGCGCTATCCAGATAGACACCAAATCAAAAGCGAGAAGGCTCTCTACGAGTATGCAATAGCGATTAAAAACCGCTATATGAAGAAAGCCTCACCAATCAGTAAAATAGTCTACGATAAGAAAATTCATGCGGTGAACAACGCGCTGGGGCTTCATAGTGTGATCAGCCGAAATCATGGCGGGAAGCTAAAGTCAAAAAACGAAATTCGCATTGCGAACGTTTTTAAAGATGCGCCAGAGGCACTGTTGCGAATGTTAGTGGTGCATGAGCTGGCTCATACTCGCGAGAAGAATCACGATAAAGCGTTTTACCAACTGTGTTGTTACATGGAGCCTGAGTATCACCAACTCGAATTTGATGCTCGTCTGTTTATGATTTACCTCGATTTAAAAGCGAACTCGAATGAAGAACAATAGCCACAACGCGAAACAGGCTCCGTCTAAAGCAGCTAAGCCAAAGCATGATAACGACGTTAACAAGGCCAAGCCGAAGCGTGTAAAAAAGAAAGCAGCAGTGAAAGCGAAACTATCGGCAGAAAAGAGCGATGTGGATTTTATCAAGATTGCTAAAAGTGGCTTGCATGAAAGTAATGCGCATCGTGGTCGCTATAATTTCAAAAAGCTAATCGCCAGTGAGCCATCGCTGGCATCGTTTGTTATCAAGAATCCTAAAGGCGAAGATTCAATCAACTTCTCTGACCCGAATGCAGTGAAAATGCTTAACAAAGCACTTCTCACGGCGTATTACGACATTGATTTTTGGGATATTCCTGAGCACTATTTATGTCCACCAATTCCTGGTCGAGCGGACTACATTCACCGGCTGGCAGAACTGCTTGATGGTGAAGTCAAAGGAAAGTACCGCCATCAGAATGTACGCGCGCTGGATGTGGGTGTTGGAGCAAACTGTATTTATCCGATCGTCGGTGTTACTCAATACGGCTGGCACTATACGGGCAGCGATGTTGATCCGAAATCCATAGACTCCGCAGCCAATATCGTTGAGCGCAACGTCGCGTTAAACGGAAAAATTGAACTCGTACAACAAATGAGCGAGTTACACATCTATCGCGGTGTAATTCAGCCAAATGATCGCTTTGATGTGACGACCTGTAACCCGCCGTTTCATCGTTCAGCAGAAGATGCTGCGATGGGCAGTCAGCGTAAACTAGACAACCTAAAAGCAAACCAGCGCAAAAAAGGGGTCAAGCAGCAAAATAGCCCAGTGAAGCAGGGCAAGCCAACGTTGAACTTTGGTGGTCAAAACGCCGAGCTTTGGTGTGAAGGTGGAGAAGCGGCGTTTATTCGTCGAATGGCCGATGAAAGCCAAGCATTCAGCTCTCAAGTGCTGTGGTTTACGACGTTGATTTCGAAAAAAGACAACGTGCGTCCGATGCGTAAGCAGCTAGAAAAGCTGGGAGTTAAAGCGATTCGTGTGGTGGAAATGAGCCAAGGCCAAAAAATCAGTCGTTTTATGGCTTGGTCATTCATGGACAAGCAGCAAAGAAAGACTTGGATTGAGCTGAAATAATTTTATCTACTTGTATTTGTTCAGCAGAATAGATAAGAAAAGCCCGCAATTTTCAGCGGGCTTTTTGATCAACGTTTGGTGACTGGTTCACAATTCAGTGCTGTTAGTGGCACAAACTGGTCTGTTTTCGCGTAGAACAGTCCGCAGGTTGTACCGCGAATCTGCAATGTGTACTGGTCAGGAAAATCGGTATAGCTACCGTCTAGTAGCACGTTATCCTTGCCTTTAACTCTGCCTTTCTCAATCAACAAGTGCGGAGACGATTCAAATACGTTGCTTGCGATTCTCGGTGCTGGCGTACCTTGAATTTGTGCAATCACAGCTTGTACTTCCGTTACGGCCTCCGGTGTGGTTTTAGTGCTTAAGGCTTCAACAGGTTCTCGTGACATTGCTTCACACCCCAAAATCGGTAGTGTTAGTCCAAGACAAGCACAAAGTCTTATAGCTGTTGCGCGCTTTGATCTAGTTGATCTCAACATGTATAGCCTCTGTTCTTAGTGGTGAACGGTGATCCTTAAGTGCTGGAGAGTCGCTGTTAAGTGGCATTGTGTTGAAACTCGCAGGCGACACTTGTGGACAAGTTCCTGTATCCATGTAGTTGAGTGCGGCAGATAGCATGCGCTCGGATGTATCGCCTAGCGGCTTCGTTAAGTCGTCATCTACCCAACAACCTTCAACTCGATTATCTAAACCAAGGTTGTTGCTAATTTGGCTCTTAGGTGTTGGAACAAAACCGTCGGCAAAGTCGCCAAATTGTTTTTCGTTCGCAGATTTAAACTGAATGGTGTAGTACATGGTGCCACAGTTCTGCTCGGGTGCGAATCCATAAGGTTTACCCATTGTGGTTGAGCCAATTTGGATAACATTAACATCAATACCGCGCAGTGCATTCATCAGTAATTCACTTGAAGAGGCCGTACCGCCAGAGGTCAGCACATAAACTTGCTGCTTGCCTAGAGTAGGCAACATTTGGTCTGAGAACTTGCCTGCTGCCCAGTCGATGGCTACGTTAGTAAATGGGTATACATTGTCGCCATTAGGTATGGTTTTCATGATCTTATCGTTGTGAATAAGCTCACTAAAGACACGATTTTTATCCGCGCCGCTGAGCATGTATCCCACTTGAGAAGATTGCAGCACTAAACCGCCGCCGTTGTATCGTAAATCGATAACAATTTCATCAACCTGAGCTTCTGCCAATTTATTAAAGGCGTTAATGAGCGGTGTTTGTGCACTTGGCTCGAACGAGTTGTATTGCAGGTAACCGACTTTTTTACCGTTGTGCTCAATGACTTTCGCATTACGAACCGGAGAAGTCGCAACATCTGCGGCTTTCAGTATTACAGACTTTCTGTATCCATCTACGGTTTCAAATGTAAACGAATACTCTTTATTTATTTCTGGACTAAATAGCGTGGTATTAATCGTGTTAATTTCTGCGTTGTTTGAAGTATTCACCACATCGATTGAGCCAATCTTTATTAACTTATCTCCACGAACAATACCGTTTAATGCGGCTGGAGAGTTGTCTTCCGTATAAGAAATACGAACGTCTCGAGGCTCTGTCGCTTGAATGAACGACCAATTAAATCCAAACCCAGCAACCAATCCCGATTGTGAGGATTTCATTTCATCATCATAAGGAATAGCGAAGTGAAAGCGATCTTTCGTTTTTCCAGTTGCAGTTGTTTCAGAAGTCACGAGTGAGTGGAAATAAGCAATGACACTGCTGTAAAAGCTTGGGTTTCTATCCGGTACTTCATCGTACCAAAGGTAGGTTTCATTGGTAAAAGCACGTAAAAAGAGTTTTTCTTGCAACGCTGAACCTGCTTTGTCTGGGTATGGTTGGTAACCCGCGTACGGATCTAAGCCCGTTCTTAGCGTTTCACATCGGTTGGCAAATTCGTTAGAGGTTTTACTGTAATCGCCTTGCGTCCATGCCGAATTGGTTGACGTATTGATGGATGGAGAAGCGCCGTCGCCACCACCACAGCCTTGTAATAACGCTAGAGTAACTGCCGTTGCAATAGAATACTGAAATTTCATATTTGTATGTCCCTACAAGTGATGATTTTATAATTATTTAATCTGCTTATTTTTATTTCCTTAGCATTGATGAATGTATAAATTTCAACTGTTTATGCGCAAATTTATATTTAAATATTGTGATAGGTTTAACGGAAGGTAGGTTAGTGTTTTAGCAGTATATTTATATGTGGATATTTAAATGACGTGTTTTAACAGAATTTAATGTCAATTAAATGGATTGGTTTGAACAAGTATACTGACTTGTTCAATTTATTTTAAGTTTGGAATTAATATTGGTATGTGCGATTTAATTTAAATACGTTGATTGAGCTGAGAAACATACTTTAATAAATCCCCATCAATATTAGGTAATCCGTCAGAGAAAAATATTTGTGTTCCTGGAGTGCAACGCATTAAAACGTTAGTTAACTCGCCATCTTGGTTGGAGGTATTGAGCGCATTGAACTTGACCAGTTTATTGTAAACATCATCTTCTAACTGCAATCGCTGCGCTTCGGTCAGACGAATACGACCAATACAAATACCGGGGCTGACTTCATGCGAAAGTGATTCTTTCTGAAAACGTTCACGAAATAGAGAGTCGAGATCTGAGCCTTCTTCCATCAAAAATCGGCGGCCGGAGCGATAAAACAAACCATCACCAAAATCTTCCACATAACCGAGAATCTCTGCAATGCGGAGGTAAAAACGCAAGCTTGTCTCTGTTAGGTTGTACATTTCAGCAATCTTTTTCGGCTCAAGATTTCGAGATGTCACCATATAGATGAAGTCGAGGAGGTAAGGGTGTTCGAGAAAGAGTGCACTTTGTTCATCCGTCAGCATTTGTTCGTTTTCATGCTGGAGTTGGTTGGCTAAATTGGCTAGCTCGATCAGGTCAGTATTTAGGTAGTTTAGGTAGAGGAGAATTTTATCCAATCCGAGAGAGGGATTGTGAAGGTGTCGTTTAATACTCGAGAGAGGAATGCCACTTTTCTCTGATAAAGAGCTGTAACACAGCCCTTCGTCTTTTATTTTTTGTCGCAGCGCCGCCAACAGAAATTTAGGTCCAACATTCATCCGTGATTCCGCTAAGTTATCTGTTTAGTTATTTGGGCTCTGTCTTTCTAACAGCAAGTTACGAATAGCTGTACCTGCTTCTAGAATGTGTTTTTTCAGCAGATATTTTGCGCCATCAATATCTCTGTTCTGGCACATTTCAAACAAGGTCAAATGTTCTTGTTCCGCTTTTTTAATGCCTGTGGTGAATAACAACTGCATACGAATGTAGCGATCGCATTTGGTATTTAAGCTGTAAATCACATCCATGGTTTCTGGCATGTTGGCAGGTGCGTATAACGCTTTGTGGAATTCGTAGTTATAGTTACTCCATTCTTCCACTTCGTCGCCACTATTTACCACCGCTTCGAAACGTTCACGAACTTCACGAGCGCGTTCTAGATCTTCATCCGTCATGTTTTGAATCGCACGTTCCAGGATGTGGCATTCCACAACCGCACGCAGTTCAAATAGCTCATCGATTTTATCTGGAGACAGCTCAGTCACTGTCGCGCCTTTATGTGGCTCGAAACTGACTAAACCCTGCGCTTCCAATTGTACTAGTGCTTCACGCACAGGAATTCGGCTGACATTGAACTCTTTTGCTAACGCATCCTGACGTAAAGGCTGACCAGTTTTTAACTCGCCCTTCAGGATCTGAGTTCGAATTGCTTCTTCAACGAGCTGAGTACGCGTCTTAAAAACAGGTTTTTGTGACATTGAAGGCTCCCCTCAAAAATAAATATTGTATCCAATCCATTTAACTCTAGTAGTTTATTGTTTTTCCGGCTTAAGCCAACTACGAAATAAGGTTTTGAGAAGTAGAGTGAATTAAAAGGCACCAACTGGTGCCTTTTTGAACCATTTAGCTAAGAGTATGTTGCCTGTTATGACGTTTTACCGTCGATAGCGCGTTGGATGTTTAACGGGTTAGACGTTTTTAACGAATCGGGCAACAAGCTTTCTGGTAACGCTTGGTAAGCGACCGGGCGTAACCAACGGTGAATGGCTTCTGCTCCGACAGAGGTTGATGCCACATGGGTCGACGCAGGATACGGCCCACCATGAACCATCGCATAACCAACCTCTACGCCAGTTGGCCAGCCATTGAACACTAGGCGTCCGGCAATTTCTTCCAGGTATGGAATCAACTGCTCAGCGAGTGATGCATCTGCTTCAGTCGCGTGGATGGTAGCGGTCAGGGTGCCGCTCAGTGTTTCACTTAGATCGAGTAAGTCCTCGAAGTCCTTACAGACAACAATCACTGATTGAGGGCCGAAAATCTCTTCTTCCCATTCTGGGTTTGTGCGCCAGTTTTGGCTGTCGGTGACAAACAGCGCAGAGGCGACATTTGGAGAGTCAGCCTGAGAGTAAGTCACGTTAATACCCTGATCAGCGGCCCGCTTGACGACTTCGTTCTCATAGGTTTCTCGGATACCTTGAGTGAGAAGCGTAGAAGGGGACTGTTGACGAATCAAAGCCTGAGCGGTTTCGATAAAGGCTTGTGTTTCTGGAGTATTCAACGCGAACACTACTCCCGGTTTTGTACAAAACTGGCCGCAACCCATGGTCATTGATGCGACAAACTGCTCTGCAAGTGAAGCGTTGTTCTTCATCGCTTCTGGGAGAATAAAGGTTGGGTTAATGGCGCCGAGTTCTCCATAAAAAGGGATCGGCTCCGGTCTCTGTTGAGCAAGGTTGAATAAGGCGCGCCCTCCACTAACTGAGCCTGTGAACCCAACGGCTTTAATCTTTGGATGTGTCACTAACGCTTGGCCAAGTTCACGTTTGTTACCTTGAAGCAAAGTAAAAATAGCTGAAGGCAGGTCTTCTTTATTCAGTGCGTTTTCAATACATTCGGCGACGATTTGGCTCGTTCCCGGGTGCGCGGTATGACCTTTAACAATAACCGGACATCCAGCCGCAAGTGCAGATGCGGTATCGCCACCCGCGGCTGAGAATGCCAGCGGAAAGTTCGAAGCACCAAAGACGGCAACAGGGCCAATGGCAATTTGTTGGCGACGAATGTCAGGCTTTGGTAGAGGTTGGCGTTCAGGATTTGGCGTATCGAAGATGGCTTGATGATAACTGCCAGATTTTACAACCTCTGCGAACAATCGTAGCTGGTTAGCCGTTCTGCCGACTTCCCCCTCTAAACGTGCCTGTGGAAGCGCTGTTTCTAAATGCGCACACGCGACAATATCTTCACGTCTTGCTTCTAACTCTGACGCAATAGAGCAGAGTAGGTTGGCGCGCTTTTCGTTGCTGAGTCGGCGAAAGCTGCGTGCAACTTTGGCTGCAGCTTCTGCAGCTTGGTTAACTTCTATCTCGCCATGAACGGGAAACGCCGTCGTTAATAGTTCACCGGTAAAGGCGTTAGTGGCGTAAAACACCTGTGAGTTTTGCGAATTCATTGTTCTTCCTTACTGTCCTTATTTCACTTCAAATCCGTACGCGTACGGGTCTTCGTCATCGACCCAAATGGTGTTGTGTCCATACACTTGTGCCCAACCTTCAATGCTCGGCAAAATCGCCGTTTGCCCGTTTACTTCGGTGATGCCCTCAATACGGCCGTTAAATAGGCTGCCGATGATGCTTTCATGCACGAAATCTTCGCCTGATTTGAGTTTTCCTTTCGCGTGCCATTGCGCCATACGTGCGCTCGTGCCGGTTCCACATGGCGAACGGTCGAGCGCTTTATCGCCATAAAAAACGGCATTGCGAGCCGTTGCGCCGTCTTGCGTTGGTTTCCCTGTCCAAAGTACATGGGAAACGCCGCAAACCGTGGGATCATTTGGATGGATGCATTCCACTGCATTAGAAACGGCGGTGCGCACTTTGGGGGAGAGCATTAAAATCTCATCAGGGGAGTAGTGCTCGAGTCCCGCATAATTTTCTTGTGGATCAACAATGACGTAGTAGTTGCCGCCGTAAGCGACATCTACGGTGATTTCTCCCAAACCTTCGATTTCAACCGTGACATCTTGATGCGCAAGATAAGCTGGAACATTAAAAATCTTTACTGACGTGACCTTGTCACCTTTGGTTTGGTAGTGGACTTCTATTTGGCCGGCTGGCACGTCGAGGATCAAACGGCCTTCTTCTTTCGGCGTAATCAAACGATTTTCGATGGCGGTGGTCACGGTACCAATGGTGCCGTGTCCACACATAGGCAGGCAGCCACTAGTTTCAATAAAAAGGATGGAAGCATCTGCATTGTCACTGCAAGGCGGTAAAACAACGGAGCCCGACATCATTGAATGGCCACGCGGTTCAAACATCAGTGCTTGTCGAATCCAATCATAATGCTCTAAGAAATACTGACGCTTTTCACTCATCGTGTTGCCCTCAAGTGGTGGAACACCACCAGCCACCAATCTCACTGGGTTTCCACAGGTATGGGCATCGATACAGAAAAAGGTTCCTTGTCTCATTTTTCTCTCCTTGCTGAAGAAATGGGTTGAATCGAACGAGCTTGATGTTATCGTAATGTAAAATATATTGTATACAATCTGCTTTTTCAAATGTGACTTGGAGCATATTCATGTTGGGTAAGGAAGAACTCAGAAATCAAAGCATCGCGGTTATAGGGGCGGGAATCATCGGTTTGTCGATTGGCTTAAAACTGCAACAGCAGGGGTATCGCGTCACCATTTTTGATCCGAATGGAGTGGGCAATGGGTGCTCGAAAGGTAATGCCGGGCACATCGCGACCGAGCAAGTTTTTCCTCTTGCCACGCCGGCCTTGATCCCTCAATTACCTAAGATGTTATTGAGTTCGACAAGTCCAGTTTCTATTCGTTGGCAAGACTTGCCCAATACCGTCGGTTGGATGATACGTTTTTTATTGAAAGCGAAACCTTCAGCGGCAGAAGCTTCCACGCAGGCGATAACAAGCCTTAACACGCGAGCCGTTCAGAGTTGGAATCTGCTATTAGATTCGATCGGAAAAAGTGGGCTGATTAAGATGGATGGTTCACTGCTGACGTTTGAAAGCGAAAGCTTGTTTGAAGGTTATCAAAGTTCGCTTGATGCGTTAGCGGAACAAGGTGTTCGGTACGAGCTTTGGACGCAAAACGAAATCCGACGTCGGCT
The DNA here is from genome assembly GCF_054850435.1 of Vibrio sp. RC2502. Taxonomy (NCBI): domain Bacteria; kingdom Pseudomonadati; phylum Pseudomonadota; class Gammaproteobacteria; order Vibrionales; family Vibrionaceae; genus Vibrio; species Vibrio sp. RC2502. The sequence goes on along the minus strand of NZ_CM141453.1, from coordinate 1,909,091 downwards.
TCCTGAACTCAGTAAAAAGGTTCGGTTTGGCGTCTTTTTTCCAGAAACAGGACATACAATAAACCCTTATGCACTCTGCGTTGAGCTAAGTAATGCATTTGAAAAACTCGGAGGTTCACTTGTCCATGAAGAAGTAAACGCAGTAAGTAAAAACGGCGATGTCTTGGTCAATACTCAGCGAATGTCTTTTGACAAAATTGTGGTCGCAGCGGGTGTTCATTCTAAAGCTTTGGTTCGCCAGTTAACCGGTGTGAATGTCCCGATACAAGCTGAGCGAGGTTACCATCTCATGATGAATGACAAGCGTGAGTCATTGCCGTTTCCTATCAGTTCTGCCGACAGAAAGTTCATTATGACGCCCATGTCTGAAGGCTTACGTTTGGCGGGAACAGTCGAGTATGCCGATGTGAAATCGCCACCAAACATGAAGCGCGCAGAGATGTTGTATCAGCAGGGGAACGCGATGTTTGAGTCCGGTTTAAATCCGTTGAAACAGCAGGAAAAGTGGATGGGAAATCGACCTTCAACAATCGACTCGTTGCCGGTAATCGACCAGTGTTTTAATGGCAAGGTATTACTGGCATTTGGTCATCAGCACTTGGGATTGACTCAAGCGGCGATCACTGCAGACCTAATCTCTGAGCTCGTTGCAGATAAGCCAACATCGGTGAATATTACGCCGTTCACACTACAGCGATTTGCCTAAAAAAATTTAAAATTAAATATTGTATAAAATATATTTAATGCTAATGTTAACGAAAATTTAACAAATGTGGTATCCAACAGCCGTAACGGATACCTCCAGAAAAACAACCAAAGGAGTAAACCATGTCACGAATGACGAAAACACCACTGGTGATGTTGATTTCAGGAATGCTGTTGGGTACCTCGGCATACGCTGAAGATAAACTAACGGTCGTCTCATGGGGTGGCGCGTTCACCAAAAGCCAAGTAGAGGCTTACCACAAACCATTCATCCAAAAGACTGGTGTTGAGATCGTATCGGAGGATTTCAGTGGCGGTTTGGCGGAGATTAAAGCGCAAGTAGAAGCAAACAACGTGCGTTGGGATTTGGTCTCGCTGGATAAACCAGACATTGTTCGAGGCTGCGCGGAAGGGCTTTTGGAACCCGTCAACCCGAGTATTCTGCCTCCCGGCGCTGACGGGACACCAGCAAAAGAGGATTTCATCGATGGGGCGATCCACGAGTGTGCGATTAACACCATCGTCGTATCGACCGTCTTGGCGGTGAACGAGGATGCTTTCAAAGGTAAAGCGGCTCCAACCAAGTTGACGGACCTTTTTGATTTAACAAACTTTCCCGGTCGACGAGCACTACAAAAGCAACCTCAAGGTAACCTTGAATGGGCATTATTGGCCGATGGCGTTAAACCTGACGAAGTTTACCGCCTACTAGAAACTGAAGAGGGGCGAGCACGCGCCTTTGCCAAACTCGACACCATCAAACCGCAAGTGCTTTGGTGGACGACAGGTGCGCAGCCACCACAAATGTTGGCAGATAAAGAAGTGGTAATCGCGTCTGCTTTCAATGGCCGGATACACAACGCGCGTAAAGATGAAGGCCAACCATTTCGCATCATTTGGGATCACCAAATGGGTTACATGAACGGCTGGGCTATTCCTAAAGGAAGCGCGAATACCAAACTTGCCCTCGATTTCATTGCTTTTTCTTCGGGTACTAAGCCTTTGGCAGATCAAGCTAAATACGTCGCGTATGGCCCAACTCGTAAGTCTTCTTCCGCAGAAGTAAGCCCAGAGATTCTGGCGAACCTGCCGACCGCGCCTCAGAACTTTAAAACGGCGTTTTTGATTAACGACGAATGGTGGTCTGATTATGCCGATGAGTTGAATGAAGAGTTCAATACTTGGCTGCTTAATTAGGCGTTAACTGTAGGGGTTTATTTCTCGATTGATGAGTTAAACCCCAAATTGGAACTCAACGTACCTATTTTGGAGAAGTGATGAAAGTCATCGATGCACAACAAGTCGCGCAAAGTTTGAGTATGCACTCTTTGATTGAAACCATGCGAGACATCTATGCGCAGCCTGCCACGATTCCGCAGCGCAGAGTGATGTCATTAGAAGAGGGGAAGTATGAAGCTTTTGCTTTACTGCCCGCATGGAACCAAGAACTGATTGCCGTTAAGGCATTTACTTACTTTCCTGAGAATCCTCTGCAAGGCAAAGATACTTTGGCATCTAAGTTGTTGGTCTTCAAACGCGGAGATGGTGAACCTATCGCGCTGGTGGACGGTAAAGTCTTAACTTTTTGGCGCACAGCTGCCGCATCTGCTTTAGCCGCCGATTACTTAGCGCGAAAAAATGCCTCCCGCTTGTTGATTTGTGGTACTGGCAACTTAGCCCCTTATTTTGCGTGGGCTTACGCGGCGATTCGACCACTCAAACAAGTTTATGTTTGGGGACGAAACCCAGAAAAGGCTGCCGCAACGGTGGATCAGATTCTGTCTTCCTCTGAATATCAATCACTTCCAGAAGCGCGCCAGTTCTCTGTGTCTGTGGTCGAAAACGTTGAGCAAGTGATTGATCAAGTCGACATCATCAGTTGCATTACTGCGTCTGCTCAGCCTTTGTTTAATGGCTCTGATGTGCCGTCAGGAACACACATTGATCTGGTGGGTAATCACGACTTAGACAAGCGTGAATGCGATTCTGTCTCGGTGCAAAGAGCGAATGTGTATGTCGACAGTCGCATTAATGTGTTGGCGGAAGCGGGAGATTTGCTGATCCCAATACAAGAGGGTGTATTCACACCTGAAGACATTTATGGGGAGTTGCCTGAGCTTTGCGCTCAGCAAGTGCAAGGGCGTCAAAGTGACGAGGTGATTACCTTATATAAATCGGTTGGCAGTGCCTTGGCTGATTTAGCCGCAGTAAAAGCGGTGTTGTTAAAACATGGCGTTGAAAGCCAAATTTGAGCATTTTCGCTCGTCTTTATAAATTGCATACAATATACATAAAGGAAAGGAAGTTCATGAAAGTAGATTGGAAAGGTGTTTATCCGGCGGTCAGTACGCAGTTTCGTCAAGATCAGTCCATTGACCTAGACGCAACACAAACCGTTATCGATAACCAAATTAAAGATGGTGTGAACGGCATTATTTGCCTTGGTACGGTAGGTGAGAACTGCGCGCTATATCCGGAAGAAAAGCGTCAGGTGCTACAAGCTGCCAAAGAAGTGGTTAATGGTCGTGTTCCTCTTATTGCTGGTACGGCAGAGTCAATTACCACAGCGGCTATCGATTACATGCAAGACGCGCACAAAATTGGTATCGACGGGTGTATGGTGATGCCTGCGATGGTCTACCGCACGTCTGAAAGCGAAACATATGATTACTACCGCACGCTGGCAGAAGCGACGCCAGAGATGCCTATCATGATTTACAACAACCCTGTTGCGTACGGCGTCGATGTAAATCTCGATATCATGGCGAAGCTGGCTGAGTTTGACAGCATTGTTGCAATCAAAGAGTCGACTACCGACACGCGTCGTATCACTGAGCTTTACAACAAGTTCGATGATCGTTTTACCGTGTTCAGCGGTGTTGATGATATTGCGCTTGAGTCGCTGATGTTAGGAGCGACAGGCTGGATTTCTGGCTTAACCAATGCGTTCCCAGAAGAATCCGTTGCAATTTACAAGCTGGCGAGCCAAGGCCGTTATGCAGAAGCGTTAGAAATTTACCGTTGGTTCTTACCGCTGCTGCGTCTCGACACCATTCCTACGCTGGTTCAATGCATTAAGCTTGCTGAACAAGTGTGTGGCCGTGGTTCAGAGCAAGTTCGTGCACCGCGCCAACTGCTTAAAGGTGAGGAGCGTCAACAAGTGATCCAGATGGTGGAGCACGCGCTTGCTACCCGCTTAGACCTATCAAAATACAATCTGTAATTGAGCTAGTGAGTAGGGCGCTTTGTGGCGCTCTACTTATTTTCGCTATACAAAAATGAACGGAGGGATGCCATGAGCACAGCAAACAAGGATTATGTGAGCTTTCAACATGTTAAGAAAACCTACGACGGTGCAAACTTGGTGGTTAAAGACTTCAACTTAGACATCGCACCCGGAGAGTTTGTCACCATGTTGGGGCCTTCTGGATCAGGCAAAACAACATGTCTGATGATGCTAGCGGGTTTCGAAACGGCAACAGGCGGGGAGATTTACATTGATGGCGTTCCGGTAAACAATCTAGCGCCACATAAACGCGACATCGGAATGGTATTTCAAAACTACGCGCTGTTTCCTCACATGACGATTGCGGAGAACCTCGCTTTTCCTCTAAAAGTGCGCAAGCTCGATAATCAAACCATTCAAAATAAAGTACAGAGAGCACTGGACATGGTCGAGTTGGGGCACGTTGCCAGTCGTTATCCAAAGCAGTTATCTGGCGGGCAGCAACAACGTGTCGCGTTAGCGAGGGCACTTGTGTTTGAACCGAAACTCGTCCTGATGGATGAGCCTTTGGGCGCGTTGGACAAGCAACTTCGTGAGCAAATGCAGATGGAGATTAAACACCTGCACGAAAAGCTCGGCATTACGATTTTATATGTCACGCATGACCAAGATGAAGCGCTCACTATGTCTGACCGAATCGCAGTTTTTAATCAAGGCGAAGTGCAGCAACTTGCCCCGCCAACGGAACTGTATGAATCTCCGAGTAACGCGTTCGTCGCTCAGTTTATTGGTGAAAATAATCAGCTTTCTGGTGTGGTAAAAGAGTGGCAATCAGAGCGATGCCAAGTCCAGGTCGGCCCCGCTCACTTCGTTGCCAAACCGGTTCGAGTGACCCAAAACAGCGAGCGCACCACCTTGTCTATTCGACCAGAGAAAATTTCCATCCAGCCTGATGACGAGTCTTGTGATAACCAAATTGAAGGCGTGCTGCGTGAGCTAATTTATCACGGTGATCATTATCGGTTAGTGGTTGACGTTGAACTGGTTGGTCAGTTTGTTGTGAAAGTGCCGAACGACAACCGAACGCATCTGAACCTTATTCCGGGAACGGTGTGTCGAATTGGGTGGCAAAGTACAGATTGCCATGCGCTAGATGCGATTCAACCAGAAACCGAAGAGGTGGCGGCATGAGTCGAGAGCTAACCTCGTTAGATTCGGTGCTGGAAGTCGAACGACATGTGAATTACCAACAGAGCGATCTCAGAGCCCAACTACAAAAAGCGGAGCGCAATAAAAACCTACGCTCAATCATGCTGACGTTGCCGTTGGTATGCTTTATTTTGCTCACATTTGCGTTTCCTATTTTAGAAATGCTTTATCGCAGTATCGACAACCGAGATATTCCGCAGGCCTTGCCGAAAACAATCCAAGCGTTAGCGCATTGGGATTATCAAGGATTGCCAGATTCCGAAGTGGTAGAGGCATTTTCGGTTGAGCTGCTGGCACTGTATGAGACCAAAGCCCTGCCTAAAATCGCCAATCGCATGAACATAGAAGTCTCTGGCATGCGCAGTTTGATGATGAAAACGGGACGAAAATTGTCTCGTTTAGAAGTGCTTCCTACGTCAATAAAAGAACTGAGTAGGCTTGATAAACGCTGGGCGGATGCAAAACACTGGGTTGCTTTTAAGAACCTGAGCGGTGCGATAACCGTCAACCATTACCTTGCGGCATTGGATGTGCAGGTGAACGAAATGGGCGAGATTGAAGCGCAACCAGAAAAACGGCAGATCTACGTTGACCTTTTCTTTAAAACCTTTTGGATGTCGATCTTAATTACCGTGATTTGTTTGTTGATGGCTTATCCCGTGGCGTATCTGTTAGCAAACTTGCCAGACAAACGCGCCAACTTGCTGTTGATTGTGGTGCTACTGCCTTTTTGGACATCACTATTGGTTCGTACGACCTCTTGGATTGTGTTGTTGCAAAATCAGGGGGTGATTAATGATTTACTGATGTGGTCTGGTTTAACGTCTGAGCGAATTCAGATGATACACAATACCTTTGGTACGGTTGTTTCTATGGTACACATCTTATTGCCTTTTATGATTCTGCCGCTCTACAGTGTGATGAAAGGCATCAGTCCAACGTATTTCCGCGCCGCTCGTTCCTTAGGGGCGTCCCCTCTTGTTGCATTCGTCAAAGTCTACATGCCGCTTACTTTACCGGGTATTGGCGCTGGAGCGTTGCTCACGTTCATTCTTTCGATTGGTTTTTACATTACGCCGGCACTCGTGGGAGGAAGGAGTGGGCAAATGATCTCCAATATGATTGCATACCACATGCAAACCTCGCTCAACTGGGGAATGGCGGGGGCGTTAGGTGGGCTGCTTTTGTTTGTCGTGCTCGCGCTGTTTTATGTGTTTAACCGTGTGGTTGGCATAAATAACATTAAGGTAGGAGGATAACCATGGCACTACCAAACTACGCTTCAAAAAGTGAGAGAATGGCTTACGCAGGCTACTTGGTATTTTGTGGACTGGTGCTGTTCTTTCTCATTGCGCCTATTCTGACAATCATCCCCTTGTCGTTTAATGCCACCCCTTATTTTACGTTTACAGAAGGTATGCTGAACTTGGACGCAGACGCCTATTCTGTACGCTGGTATCAAGAAATGTTCACCAATGAGCAGTGGTTATTAGCACTCAAAAACAGCACGTTTATTGCGCTCATGGCTACTTTGATCGCGACGGGTCTGGGTACGTTAGCCGCATTGGGACTAGCCAACAGCAATTTGCCGTTTAGAAATGCCATTATGGCGTTGCTGATCTCTCCAATGATTGTGCCTGTGATTATTTCTGCCGCTGCGATGTATTTTTTCTACACTCGGTTGGGTCTATCTCAGACTTATTTTGGCATTATCTTAGCGCATGCCGCGCTAGGTACGCCTTTTGTCGTGATCACAGTGAGCGCGACGCTGAGTGGTTTTGATCAAAGCCTCGTCAAAGCGGCGGCCAGTTTGGGCGCAAATCCGGTTTATACCTTTAGGCACGTGACTTTTCCGTTGATCCGTCCCGGCATGATTTCCGGTGGATTGTTTGCGTTTGGCACGTCGTTTGATGAAGTGGTCGTGGCGTTGTTTTTAACGGGCGCAGAACAAAAAACCGTCCCAAGGCAGATGTGGTCAGGGATCCGAGAACAAATCAGCCCGACAATTTTGGCTGTTGCGACCTTGCTGATTTTTATGTCCGTGTGTTTGCTCGTGACGTTGGAGATCTTACGCAGACGCAATGTCCGTATTCGTGGGATTCAAGAATAAATAAGCCTTTTTCGGTTGCTCAGAGCTTTCTCGTCCAGGAATTACTCACCCTTTGACCGAACGCGCCTCCTTGTGGGCGCTTTTTTACGTCTGCGGCTCGATAGGGGGGCTATTTGATTTGTTGAATTTCTATTCCCGCTTGCTCAAAACGGGCGAATACAGGCCTGTGATGCTGCTGATACCAGCTCGCTGGCATGTTAGGTTTAAGCTGTAGCTTCTCCTGTTTGCTGATCACCACATAGTGCAAAAACGCGTTAAGCGTAGCCGTCATTACATCAAACGTCATCTCTCCATCTTTACTGATGGCTTTGAGCAAACCAACCACGGTTTCTTCAGGAACTAAAGGCTCAATAACCGCCTGTTTACGAGTTTTAAGGCTGATAGAGGCTGGCAATGCATCACGGGCTGTTTCCCAACAAACCTTGTTGTTTTTATTTACTAAATTGTTTTTATAGCAGTAGTAACTGAATAAAAAACGGGACACGTTTTGCCAGCGTTGCGTTTGGATTTCTAACCACAGGTGCTGAAGTTCGATATCGGCATCGGTCATAGATTTCATTCTAAATATGTTGGGAGAGCGATAGTGTAGCTTGGTTTTTTCATAACGCAAAAATCCTTCGTTGTGGCGTCTTTAAGTGCTAGTTCATCAAAGTCTATTGAGCAAATCGATTTTAATAAAGTTCGTAGTGTGGCGAATTGGGTACTAAAAAGTGATACCGCTAAATTTGTTTGTTAATGAATTGTTTATTTTAAAGCTCAATCAGATTTATATGAGGATGCTCTTTGTTGTGAAAAGAGCACGAAGTGATGTCACGTGGTATCGGCATTTAAGGAACACATTATATAGAAGAACAAAGATGGAACTGAAAACCCTCAGCGTCGCGATTGCGGCAACCTTGAGCAGCACTGCTGCGTTCGCAATGAGCGAGCCAGTAGCGCAAGTCACAGAGAAAGTTGAACATCATCAGCACGAACACGGTGTAGAAACGGCGCAGCCTGAGTATGCACCGACAGAATTGTTACCACAGCTACCGAAACAGACGTTACGTACGCGGGCTATCCAATCGGTTGAAGCGTCAAGCGTGGTTTGTGACGTAGAATCGTTCACAACCACCAACAGCAACGACTTGATCAGCGCGATAAAAACTCAAGGTGCAAGTTGCATCAACGAGCTGTTCTCTGCTCAAAGCCGAGTGCAAGAAGCGGCGTTTGATTCGGACCACATGTACAACGTGGCAAAGCATACGGTGACTTTGGCGAAAGCCTATACTGGCGGCGGTAGTGATGAGCTTGAAGCCTTGTACTTGTATTTGCGTGCTGGCTATTACGCCGAGTTTTACAACAACAATATCTCGTTTGTTTCTTGGGTCACGCCCGCAGTGCAAGAGGCGGTAGACGCGTTTGTAAACAACGCTAATTTTTACGAAAACAGCGACCCGCACGGCAAGGTATTAAGTGAAGTGATCATCACGATGGACAGTGCCGGGCTGCAACACGCTTATTTACCGCAAGTGACGGAGTGGCTGACGCGCTGGAATGACCAATACGCTCAAAACTGGTACATGCGCAACGCGGTGAATGGGGTGTTTACCATCTTATTCGGCGGTCAGTGGAATGACCAATATTTGCAAATCATCGGTAACCAAACCGAACTTGCAAAAGCATTGGGCGACTTTGCGTTGAGAGAGTCCTCGATAGGAGCGAGTGACGAGTTTATGGTGGCAAATGCGGGTCGTGAATTGGGGCGTCTGACCAAATATTCGGGCAGCGCTGCCACAACGGTGAGTAGCAAGTTAAAAGATATTTTTGCTCGCTACGAGATGTATGGAAAAGGGGATGCCGTTTGGCTTGCTGCTGCGGATACGGTCTCGTACTACGCCGAATGCAGCGAGTACGGAATTTGTGATTTCGAAACCAAGCTCAAAGGTTTGGTGTTATCGCAAACCTACACTTGTAGCCCAACCATCCGTATTTTGTCGCAAAACATGACGCAAGAGCAGCATGTGGCCGCTTGTAGCAAAATGGGTTACGAAGAAGGGTATTTTCATCAATCTTTGGAAACTGGCGAGCAGCCAGTCGCTGATGATCATAATACACAGCTTCAAGTGAATATTTTTGATTCCAGCGACGACTACGGAAAATACGCGGGGCCAATCTTTGATATCAGTACCAACAACGGCGGCATGTACCTTGAGGGTGACCCGTCCAAGCCGGGAAATATTCCTAACTTTGTCGCTTATGAAGCGTCTTATGCTAACCCTGACCATTTTGTTTGGAACTTAGAACATGAATACGTGCATTACCTAGATGGCCGATTCGACCTTTATGGCGGTTTTGGTCATCCAACTGAAAAGGTAGTGTGGTGGAGTGAAGGCATTGCAGAATACATCGCAAACGAAAAAGACAATCAAGCGGCGTTAGATACGATTCGAGACGGCTCTACTTACACCTTGAGCGAGGTTTTTGAAACCACATACGATGGCTTTGATGTTGACCGAATTTATCGCTGGGGCTATCTGGTCGTTCGATTTATGTTTGAGCGACATAAAGATGATGTAAACCAAATGCTGGTGGAAACACGCCAAGGTAATTGGAGCAATTACAAGGCGACCATCAATCAATGGGCGAACCTATACCAGAGCGAGTTTGAACAGTGGCAACAGTCATTGGTTTCAGGTGGCGCTCCTAATGCAGTAATAACCGCAAACAATGAGGGAAAAGTCGGTGAAAGCATTACATTCAGCAGTGAGAACAGTACGGATACAGACGGGCAAATCGTCAGTGTGTTGTGGGACTTCGGTGATGGCACGACCAGCACACAAACCCAGCCGACGCACCAATATGGGAGTGAAGGTCAGTACACGGTCAGTTTAACAGTGACAGATAATGACGGTTTGACAGCTACCGCGACCCACAATGTGAAGGTTTCGGTGACTGGCGGCAGTAGTACGCTTCCGCAAGATTGCGCGGTACAAAGCAAAGTGAGTGGTGGTCGTTTAAATGTTGGCGAGCCTGTCTGTTTGTCAAATCAGCAAACCATTTGGCTGAGTGTGCCTGCAGTTAATGAACATGCGAACATTGCTATCTCAACTGGCAATGGCACGGGTGACCTCAAAATTGAATACAGCAACCTAGGCTGGCCAGATGGTTCAAACCTACATGGTTGGTCAGACAATGCTGGTAACAAAGAGTGCATAACCGTTTCAAACCAAGCCAATTATTGGGGCTATATCAAAGTCTCTGGCAGTTTTGAAAATGCCGCGATTGTTGTAGATTTTGACGCGGAAGCTTGCCGAGAGTAACGCGCATTTTTACACAAATAGACGCCCTGTCATATTGGCAGGGCGTTTTTGTATTTGGTCATCGGCGGAGCGTATTTAGTGCTTTCTGTGACGACTAATGAGCGTTAATCATTGGCATTTATTTGTGCAAAGCAAAGCTTTCAGCAACAAGAAGAGGTGCGCACATAGGCGGATAAAAAAAGCCAGCCCGAAGGCTGGCAATCAAACAGGGAGTTTGAAATGAAAATGAAATCGGGAGATAGGGCAGTTTGTCTAAAACTCTATAAACTGAGTTGCGCGCTGAAGCCAAGCTTTGTCGTGCTCATCAAGAAATGGGCTGAGTGCTTGGTAGACGCGAGAGTGGTATTGATTTAGCCAGTTAATTTCGTCATGGCTTAGCAAAGAGACATCAAGCATGTTCGTGGCGATTGGTGCCAGCGTAATGGTCTCGAAGCCATAAAAAATACCGAACTCATTTTGCTCGACTTCAACCACTTTCATGATGTTTTCGATCCGAACACCGTATTCACCTTCACGGTAAACACCGGGTTCATTGGTGATCACCATGCCAGGTTTTAGCTCAACTTCGCGGTGGCTTTGCGAGAAGTTTTGTGGCCCTTCATGGACATTCAAACAAATACCCACACCATGTCCTGTACCGCATTTGTAATCAATACCATGTTGCCACAGCACACCTCGCGCCATGATGTCGAGATTGGCACCCGTAGAGCCTTTCATAAATCGAGTCTGAGTCAGTCGGATGACCGCTTTCAGCACTAACGTGTAGTCTTTGCGCTGTTTAATGGTCGGTGACCCGAAGTGGAAAGTACGGGTGATGTCTGTTGTGCCGCCAAGGTATTGGCCGCCTGAATCTACAAGGAAGAAATTGCTTTCATTGACAACGGCATTGCTTTCTTCATCGGCGGCGTAGTGCATTTTCGCGCCATGTGCGGCGAAGCCTGCAATCGTGCGGAAACTGTCGCTCACATAATGGCGAGTTTGACGGCGATAGCTTTTCAATTGAGCCTCGGCTGACAGCTCAGTAACAAGCCCGCTTGGGACTTGGTCTTCTAACCAGCTCATGAACTTCACGACAGCCACACCATCGTCCGTCAATGACTGTTCGAGATTGGCTAACTCGGTCTTATTTTTGATGGCTTTCATGTCGGTGACCGGGCAAGCCATTGGCTTTAATGAAAGGTTATGCTCAATGGAGTTAACCAACAAGCTGTCGGTATAAACCGGGCTAAAAGCAAGCGACAAGCCTTCACATTGCTGATTCAAATACTGGCTGACGTACTCGTAGTGACGAACGCTCACACCTTGCGCAGTCAGCTTCTTCTCTATCTCGGCTGGTAACTTTTGTTTATCGATGAACGCCGTCGCGCGGTCTCGTTCGACGATAAGATAGGACTCTGAAACCGGGCAGTAAAGCGTGTCACCGCCACGAATATTCAGTGTCCACATCACATCGTCAAGGGTTGAAACCAATAAACAGTCCGCATGGTTTTCATTGAGCCATTTACGAATATCTGCGAGTTTTTGTTTGGTTTCTACACCAGAAAACGCAACCGGATGGTCAAAAATTTCTGCGCTCGGTCTGCTCGGGCGGTCAGTCCAGATTGGCGTTATCAGATCGAGGTCGAGAACAATCTCGATGTTCTTTGGCTCAAGCGCTTGTTTAAGTTCTTGGTAAAATGCGTAGCTGATCGAGCGTCCATCCACGGCAATCGCGCTGTTTTCGTCGAGGGTATTCGCAAGCCATTTAGGAATGGTGGGGGTTTCCGGCTGACGCGCTTTGAAAAGGTCTAACCCTGTTCCATGCAATTGTTCTTCTGCTTGAATGTAGTAGCGACCATCTGTCCACAATCCACCGCCTTGTTGAGTTATGACGACATTACCAGCCGAGCCAGTAAAGCCAGAAATCCACGTGCGTCCAGCCCAATGGTCAGCGGAATACTCACTATTGTGGGGATCATTGTTTGTGACGATGTAGGCCGAAACCTTGTAGTTTGCCATTGCGTCGCGTAGCGATGAAAGGCGTTGGTTAACCGAGTTTGTTGTATTCATGAAAACGTCCTAAATCATGTTTGAACAGTAAATATGATGTTGCTCAGTGCCTGTTTTGACTGGGCTTTGCTGCCCACATAGTTCCGTAGCTTCTGGGCATCGGGTTCTAAAAACACAACCGCTGGGTGGGTTGAGCGGAGAGGGGAGGTCTCCGGGCAACAATTGGATGTCGCGGTTGCGTGCAAGTTGCGGATTGGCAATCGGTACCGCAGAAAGCAATGCTTTTGTGTAGGGATGCTGAGCATCGTCGAACACTTGGTCGTAACGTCCCACTTCCATTGGTTTGCCAAGGTACATCACCATCACTCGATCGCTGATATGGCGCACAACGCTTAGGTCATGAGCGATCATCACCAGTGTCAGTCCCATTTCTTGTTTAAGGTCGTCGAGCAAATTAATGACCTGCGCTTGAATCGAAACATCCAATGCGCTGACGGGTTCATCACACACCACCAAGTCCGGATTGAGGATTAAGGCGCGCGCGATGCCAACACGTTGGCACTGACCGCCAGAAAACTCATGCGGATATCGGTTACGTTGGCTTGCCAACAGACCCACTTTGTCCATCATTGCAATGACGCGTTTTTCGACTTCGGCGCGTTTGAGTTGAGGTTGGTGTGTGAGTAACGGCTCTGCGATACATTCTGAAATCGTCAATCTCGGATTGAGGCTCGCCGATGGGTCTTGGAATATCATCTGAAATTCTTGGCGACGACGCGCTAACTTGTTTTTGCTGAAGCCACGCATGTCTTCACCTTTCCAAGTGAGCTTACCGTGCGTGGGTTCAACTAAGCGCAGCAGAGCTCGCGCTAAGGTGGATTTTCCGCAGCCTGATTCGCCAACAATGCCAAGAGTTTCGCCTCGATAAACATCCAAATCGATGCCGTTGACGGCTTGTACGATCTTTCTTCGGCTCGGAATGAGGTGTCGCGAAACAGGAAAATGCACTTGCAGATCGCGAGCGGACAATAACACTTCTTTCTGATTCATAACGTTTCCTTAAGCCGACTGGTGGATGAGTGAAATGCTGCTTTGTGCTTTGACATGGCAGGCGATGGATTGACGACCATTGAGCGGCATAAACTTCGGCGTTTCGGCTTGGCAGCGAGCGAGTCGGTAATCACAGCGATCTCTAAACGGGCAGCCTTGGTGGTTAATTAAGGCGCTCGGTGGATTGCCAGGGATAGTTGGCAAACGAGGCATGTCTTCGGTGATCGAAGGAATTGCTCTCAGTAAGCCTTGGGTATAAGGGTGTGCGGGCTGAGCAAAGAGGGTGTCCGTATCTGCTTGTTCCATTTTTTGTCCGCCGTACATTACCAACACGCGGTCACACATTTCGGCTACAACGCCCATGTCGTGCGTGATCAGCAATATCGCGGTATTAAACTCTTTTTGTAACTCACGTAACAGAGTCAAAATTTGGGCTTGTACGGTCACGTCCAATGCGGTGGTTGGCTCATCAGCGATGAGCAGCTCTGGTTTACACAGGAGCGCCATGGCAATCATCACACGTTGGCGCATACCGCCAGAAAGCTCGTGTGGATATTGGTTCATGCGTGTTTCCGGAGAAGGAATCCGCACCGCATCCAACATCTGAATGGATTCCGCAATGGCTTGCTTGCGACTCATGCCTTTGTGCACCATCAACACTTCGCTCAGCTGCTTGCCTATCTTCATAAATGGATTCAGAGAGGTCATGGGATCTTGGAAGATCATGCCGATTTTCTCTGCGCGAATACGGTTGAGCTGCTTCTTGGACATTGAGAGTAAGTTCTCGCCATGAAATAATGCTTCACCGGAGACATTACCGTTGTCGGCGGTGAGCCCCATCAGCGCAAATACCGATTGGCTTTTACCAGAGCCTGATTCACCCACAATGCCGAGCGTTTCTCCTGCTTTAATAGAGTAGGAAAGGTTGCTGACCGCTTGCACTTGTCCGTCTGGCGTATCGAAGCGCACGTTCATGTTTTCAATAGATAGCATGGAGTTGTCCTTATCGATCTTTTGGGTCAAGAGCGTCGCGTAAGCCATCGCCGATGAAGTTGAAACAGAATAGGGTTGTGACCAAGAATAGGGATGGGAAGAGTAGCATCCACAAGGCAACGTCAATGGTTTTTGCGCCTTCGGAAATCAGTATTCCCCAGCTGGTGTCTGGTGGTTGGACGCCTAAGCCTAAAAAGCTCAAGAAGGATTCAAACATGATGAAACCGGGCACCATGAGCGATGAATAGACCATCACTATTCCCAATACGTTCGGCAGCACGTGACGACGAACGATGGTGAACTTTGAAACGCCAATGGAATGTGCCGCTTCGATGAACTCGCGCTTTTTAATTCCGAAGGTCACGCCGCGTACCACGCGAGCGATTCCCAGCCATGACACCATGCCAATTACGATAAAAATCAGATAGATGTTGTTGCCAAAGAGGGTGACGAAAAGGATGACCATGAACATAAATGGTACTGAATCCAACACTTCGATGATGCGCATCATCACGCTATCTACAACGCCGCCTAGGTAGCCTGAAATGCTGCCCCAAATCGTTCCGATAACGACGGCGACTAACGCGCCGACAAAGCCAACTAAAATCGAAAGGCGACCGCCTTGCATGGTGCGGGCAAACAGGTCTTGGCCGAGATCGTCGGTACCAAAGTAATGGCCGCTGCTAAGTGATGGCTTCCCTAGTTCGTATGGATCGGCGAGTACGTCCCAATCAATCTCATCGTGTCCAAAGGCCGCAATCGAGGGGCCAAACGTGATGCACAAAGTGATGAACGTGAGCACATAAACCGATGTCATCGCGGCGCGGTTTTTTCGAAAACGAGCCCAGGCGTCTTGCCACAAACTGCGACCTTCCACCGCTTCGATATTGTCTACGACTTGGTCTTGTAAGGATTGAGTATCCAGTTTCTTAATCGATAACATGTTTGACTCCTAAACTCGGATACGTGGGTCGATCACCGTGTACAACAAATCGACCACAAGATTAAAGAAGATGGTGAGTGAGGCGACAATTAAGGTGATGCCCATTACTAAGCCGTAGTCGCGATTCAGTGCACCAGAGACAAAGTGCTGGCCCATACCACCAGTGCCGAAAAAGATGTCGATGATGACAGAGCCCGTCACGACAGAGACAAAAGCTGGCCCGAGCATGGCGACGACGGGGATCAATGACGGACGCAGTGCATGGTGGAACAATATGTAGGCGGTCGATAATCCCTTCGCTTTTGCGGTGCGAATGTAAGGCTGATTGAGGGTTTCAATCATCGCGCCGCGCATGACACGCGCGATGCTAGCGACTGATCCAATGGCCAGACTTAATACCGGCAAAACAAGAAAAGCTAATTGCCCACCTTCCCAGCCACCAGCGGGGAGCCAACCAAGCTGAATCGCAAAAATGGTGACAAGCACGGGAGCCAAAACAAAAGCAGGAACAACCACGCCCGTCATCGACAGTGTCATTAATCCGTAATCCAAACGGCTATTGCGCTTTAACGCGGCAATAGTGCCGAGCAGCATTCCAAGTGGGACTGAGATGCTAAAAGAGAGCACCCCAAGCATTGCCGATACGGGCCAAGATTGGGCGACCAGTTGAGTGACAGAGAAGTCTTGGTAAACAAAGCTTGGGCCTAAATCACCCTGCACAAAGTTTGTAATGTAAATCCAAAACTGAACCAGAAACGGTTCATCAAGGTGGAATTTTGCTTCGATGTTGGCGCGTACGATTTCCGGCATTGGGCGTTCCATATCAAACGGGCCACCGGGCGCGATGTGCATCAACCAGAAAGAAACCAGTGCAATAAACAGTAAGGTTGGAACGGCGATGGCTAGCCGTCTCAGAATGTACCAAATCATGATCCATCATCCTTGGGTAAAACGACGCCACATCCTGCCGCGTCGAATAAAAGGTGAAAAAAATTGGCCTGTGCTCATTACCGAGGAAAGAGAGGTTCGAGAAGGTATGCCATGTATTGGCAATGTCAGTGCTAGTTACCTTATCGACACAGGCCGAAACATGCCTTTAGTGGACTTTCACATAGACATTCTTGCGGTAGTACGAGGACTCGGGGTTAGTGCGCTCGTAGCCACCGACATAAGGCTTGATCAGGTATTGATCGTTGCCGGGACGGTAAACTGGAATGATCGCCATATCATCAATCAACATGCTTTCTGCTTGCAGATACAGCTCAGATGGGTCGCTCATGGTCTTAGATTGCGACATCAACTCATCGTATTTCGGGTTGTGGTAACGTGAATCGTTGTATTCGCCATTTGAGACGAAGATATCTAACCAAGTTGATGCCTCGTTGTAGTCGGCAGTCCAACCGCCGCGCGTAATTTCTGTGGGTTCTTTCAAGGCATAGAAGACTTTAGGTTCCAACTGCTTGATAGTGACTTGTGCGCCTAAACGGCTCTTCCACATGCCCGCCATGGCTGTCGCCATTTTTACATCCATCGAGAAAGTCGGGACGGTAAACGTCAACTTAAGTGGATTACTTTGGTTGTAGCCTGCCTCTGCTAACAAACGCTTTGCTTCGTCAATTCGTTGGATTTGGTCCCACTTTGAATATTCCGGTGTGTGTGATTGAAACCCATCGGTTTGCGGTGGTACTAGCGTGAACATCGGAATGCCACCATTTCTTAAAATCGAATCAGTCAGTAGATTGCGATCAATGGCGTAGGAGAGGGCTTGGCGAACTCGACGATCTTTGGTCGGTCCTTCTTGCGTATTTAGGTAGTAAAAAGTCGAACCTAGCGAAGCACTCGTATCAGCCACATCTTGAGGCAGTTTGCTTATTAGTTTCCTTTTTTGTGCGGCAGGAATCGACATGACCTGATCGATTTCGCCTGCTAGGTAGCGATTTAGCACGACATTAGCATCACCGATCGGCAGCCAAGTGATTTTATCTAAGACGACGTTGTTTGCATCCCAATAGTGCGGGTTTTTCTTCATTACCATCTTCTCGTTTACCTTCCACTCCGAAACGGTAAACGCGCCGTTGGTTACGATGTTCTCAGGTTGTGTCCAGTTACTGCCGTGTTCCTCTACCGTTGTTTGATGAACCGGAGCAAGAACGGGGTGGCTCAGGAGTTTTATGAAGAACGGAATTGGCTGCTCCAAAGTGACTTGGAAGGTTTTTTCATCCAACGCTTTCACGCCCAATGAATCAGGTTTTGCTTCGCCTTTCATAATGGCTTGCGAGTTTAGGATATTCGGTATGGCGGCAAACCAAGCGTAAGGTGATGCCGTGTTAGGGTCGAGCAATCGTTGCCAACTGTAGACAAAATCTTGAGCGGTCACTGCGTCGCCGTTTGACCATTTCGCATCGCGCAAGTGGAAGGTGTAAACGGTATTGTTGTCATTCACCGTCCAAGATTTTGCAATCCCAGGAATCGTTTTGCCTTGTTTGTCCTGAATGGTTAAGCCTTCAAACAAGTCTCGACCAAGGTTGAACGCAGGTTCCGCGGCTTGTTTTGCAGGATCGATAGAGGTGACTTCCGCACCGTTGTTAAGCGTAATTTCTTGCGTCTCTGCAAGCGTCACGCCAGCCGGATACGGCACTGCGTAGCTCGGTGTAGCCAGTATCGGACTCATTATCGATGCTAGCAAAAGTAGTTTAGGTAATTTCATCCTTGTCTCACTCTATTCATCCTCAAAGGTGCTCAAAATGTATATTGTATAAATTGTCTGCACAATCGAGTTTTAACATGGTTGTAACAAGGTGCTAAAAGCCGGGCTGTTCGGTCTCAAAAAGTGAGCTAGTAGAATTTTTATCGCGGTTGATTGCCAAGTTGGCATTAAGGGAAGAATATTTATGGAGGGCAAAAATAAAAATCCCCTTCGCGCAGGGCGAGAAGGGGATGAAAGTCGGAAGTTAATCTAAATATTTGAGTGAGGCTACTTCACCAAAAAATGCTTAACGAACTCAGAGATTTTTACCATATCGTCAACGGCGATGAACTCTTCCGTGGTGTGCACTTTAGCCATACCCGTAGATAGATTCACGGTTGTCAGACCTTTCTTGTTGAAGTTGTTCGCATCGCTGCCGCCGCCAGTGCCTTTCGTGAACGCTTCGATACCCATATCTGCAAACGCCGCTTTGATTGCGGTTACGTGCGTGTTGTCTTCTTCGATAACAAAGGCGTCGTACGCGCGGCTAGATTCGATTTCGACTTCTGCGCCATGTTTTTCGCATACCGACTCAAATGTTGAAATCATGTGGTTGACTTGGGCTTCTAGTTTCTCTCCATTTAGAGAGCGAGCTTCTGCAACGATTTTAAGCTCTGGCATCACAATGTTGGTTGCCTGACCACCGTTGACCATGCCGATGTTCGCTGTGGTTTCTTCGTCGATGCGAAGCAGTTTCATTTGGTTGATTGCGTCTGCCGCAACCATGATCGCGCTGATGCCTTCTTCCGGCGCAAGACCTGCATGTGCAGGGCGGCCTTTGATGGTTGCGACGATCTTTTGTTGGCCCGGAGCAGCCGTTACGATAGTTCCAATTGGGCCACCTGTGTCCAGTACGATCGCTTCTGTTGAGGTTACGTGAGACATATCGAAGTATTCAGAACCGAACAGGCCACCTTCTTCATGTACAGTGAACGCCAATTCGAGCGTTTTGTGTTCTAGGTTTTCAGCTTGGATGCAGTGCACTGCTTCCATGATGGCAGCGATGCCAGATTTGTCGTCACCGCCAAGAATGGTGTTGCCTTTCGAGCGGATGATACCGTCTTCGATGATCGGTTCGATACCAATGCCCGGCGTTACCGTATCCATGTGACAGCTCATTAGGATTGAGCCTTCTTTTTTCCCTTCTAAACGTGCGTACACATTGAAGCCATTAGAAATGTGTTCTGGTACAGGAAGTTTGTGAACAGTAAAACCTAACTCGCCCAGTTGCTCAGCCAGCGTTTCTGCAATTTGTTTTTCATTCATAGATTCGCTGTCGATACGAACCAGTTGGCAGAAATGTTCAACTAGACGTTCTTGATTAATTTGTGTCATTTGGGTGTCTCTTTCTTTTGGGGTCGAGGGCGATGCCGAGAAACGATGTGAATTCGAAATCAATGGCACGGACTCGAAAGGGAACAGAATCTCTCTTATTGCACAGCTTTATGTAGGTGAAGCTGCGTTGAATCAAAGAAAATCACTGCCTGACACGATTCTGACCGAGGATAATGCCAGAAGTGACGACGCAATCACGAAAGTGGTTTAGCACGTGACAATTTGGTAATTGAGAGCGGAGACAGTAATGCACTATGGCTCGAAGCAAATATGTAACTAATGAAAGCAGTCAATAATTGCTGCAAGGTGCACTGTAAATAAGTGGGGTGTATTTGAAGCAAAATCACATTTGTGGATTAATGACGTCTCTGTTTACTCATATCCTCGCACTGCCAACTGGATAGGCCAAGTTCAATAAGAGCTTGGCCGCTTTTTACGTGCGCTTTGTTGTCTTGAAACTCTCGCTTGTTTCACTCTCTCCAACCTCTCTTTAAATGAAACCAAAGACTTATCTAAAGTCGCTAGGTGCCAATAAAAATCACCATGGTAACAAGTTGTTTACATTTGGTGGTGTGGCGTAAATCGAAAAATATCAACCTAATTGATTGAAATTTAATTGGATTTGGGATTGTTTTTAACCGAATGTATTGATGATTTTGTGGTGTAACATTAATTTTACATTTCTCCGTAAGACCCATAGAAATAGAGATTTCGGCTGATGTATTCCAATTTCTCTCTACCTGCGCCAAGTTAGAAAAATCAGTTCAAACAGCTCAGTGAGGCTGTAAACAAATTAGTGACGCAAGGAGAAAGTCATGGTGGACACATACAACCCATTAGGTACAGACGGATTTGAGTTTGTTGAATACACAGCTGCTGACAGCAAAGGCATTGAACAACTAAAAGCGTTATTTACATCGCTAGGCTTTGCTGAAATAGCCAAACATCGTTCGAAAGAAGCATGGTTGTATCGACAAGGTGACATCAGCTTTATCGTGAACGCCCAGCCTCATAGCCAGGCGGAGGAGTTTGCTAAAGTTCACGGCCCATCTGTATGTGGTATGGCGTTTCGTGTGAAAGACGCGACGGTTGCGCTTGAACATGCTATTCAAAACGGCGGCACAGAATACAAAACTGAAATTGGTCCGATGGAACTGAGTATCCCTGCCATTTACGGTATTGGTGAAAGCTTGCTTTATTTCGTTGATCGTTATGGCAAGCAGAGCATCTACGACGTCGATTTCCGTTTTTATGACGATGCAGACGATCGCTTAGCTAAATCAGACGTTGGCTTGTATGAGATAGACCATCTCACGCACAACGTTAAGCAAGGTAATATGGATGTATGGTCTGGTTTTTATGAGCGCATCGGGAACTTCCGAGAAATTCGATACTTCGATATCGAAGGTAAACTGACAGGCCTTGTTAGCCGCGCAATGACAGCGCCGTGTGGCAAAATCCGCATTCCAATCAATGAATCCTCGGATGACAAATCGCAGATTGAAGAGTTTATCCGCGAATACAACGGCGAAGGCATTCAGCATATCGCACTGACAACGGATGACATCTATCAAACGGTGCAAACGTTGCGTGACCGCGGTATGGACTTTATGCCAACGCCAGACACCTACTACGAGAAAGTCGATGAGCGCGTTGAAGGCCATACTGAGGATGTCAGCAAACTTCGTGATTTGCAGATCTTGATTGATGGCGCGCCAATGAAAGACGGTATATTGCTGCAAATTTTTACTCAGACTGTTATTGGCCCTGTGTTCTTTGAAATCATTCAGCGCAAAGGCAATGAAGGCTTTGGTGAAGGGAACTTCAAGGCGCTATTTGAATCGATTGAAGAAGATCAAATTCGCCGAGGAGTACTAAGCGATGCATAAATGGATCACATTTCCGCATCGGGAGGGAGTGTGCTCTAAACAAGCACATGCGGATTTCCCGGATGAGGCAATTTATGAACGTGAAGCTGGCCGAAGTGGGTTCTTCGGCCCTGCGGCACATTTTCATCATCAACATGCACCAACTGGTTGGTGTGAGTGGGAAGGTGACTTACGCCCACGCGCTTTTGACTTCACCTTAGTGGATAAAGCCAGTCAGCTCTCTCCTTGGTCAGTACCGCACTTACTGCACAACGCTAACTGTAAAATACGTGTATGGCGCATGGATGAAAAGATGGATTTCTTGGTAAGAAATGCCGATGGCGACGAGCTGCTGTTCATCCATCAAGGTACGGCAGATCTTTACTGTGACTATGGTCATCTGAAAGTGAGCGAAGGGGATTACGTCATGATCCCGCGCTCAACGAGTTGGCGTTTAGATCCGAGTGAACCTATGTTCATTCTCATGATTGAAAACACCGATGCAGCGTACTCCTTACCTGAAAAGGGCATGGTAGGGAATCACGCGGTATTTGACCCAGCGGTGTTGGAAGTTCCATCTATCAATGATGAGTTTCGTGCGCAATATTCTGAAAACCGCACCGAGGTTCAGGTAAAACGCCACGATAAAGTTAGCGTGATTACCTATCCGTTCAATCCTTTAGACGCGATTGGTTGGCATGGCGACTTAGCAGTAGTGAAAGTGAATTGGCGTGATATACGTCCCCTTATGTCACATCGCTACCACTTACCACCGTCGGCGCATACTACATTTGTAGGAGCGGGATTTGTAGTGTGTACGTTTGTTCCTCGTCCAATTGAGAGTGACCCTGGTGCACTTAAAGTACCGTTCTACCACAACAATGATGACTATGACGAAGTGTTGTTCTACCACGCAGGTGACTTCTTTAGTCGCGATAACATTGAAGCGGGTATGGTGACGTTTCATCCGGCAGGCTTTACTCATGGTCCGCATCCAAAAGCGTTTAAAGCGGGTCGAGAATATAAGAAGAAGTTTACGGATGAGGTCGCAGTCATGATCGATACCCGTCATGCACTCCAGTTCTCGGATGAACTGGATAAAGTAGAAAACAAAGAATACGTCTATAGCTGGCAAGAGAAGTAAGGGGCAAGGATGAAATTAGCAACCAAGAAAAATGGCACTCGTGACGGTCTGTTGATGGTCGTGAGCAAAGACTTAACGCGCTGCGTGCCCGCAACAGAAGTTTTCCACCCGAGAAATCTAGCACCGACTATGCAAGTCGCGCTCGATAATTGGGAAGCTGTTGCACCACAGTTGGAAGAAATTTACACCGCGCTGAACAATGGCACGGTCACTGGGTTTGAAGAGTTTGAGGCGCATTATTGTGAGTCTCCGTTACCTCGCGCTTATCAGTGGGCGGATGGCAGTGCTTATGTCAACCATGTCGAGTTGGTTCGTAAAGCGCGCGGCGCAGAAATGCCAGAGAGTTTTTGGACTGATCCTTTGATGTATCAAGGTGGTTCAGATGCGTTTATTGGCCCTTGCGACAATATTGAGTTTGCCAGCGACGAATGGGGTATCGATTTTGAAGGCGAAGTTGCCGTTGTAACTGGCGATGTGCCGATGGGCGCAAGTATTGCTGAGGCGCAAGAGTCTATTCGTCTCATTATGTTGGTGAACGACGTCTCGCTACGTGGTTTGATTCCTGCGGAGCTCGCAAAAGGGTTTGGTTTCTTCCAATCTAAACCGTCTTCGGCGTTTTCTCCTGTAGCGGTTACCCCTGATGAACTGGGCGATGCATGGTATGAAAACAAAGTTCATTTACCATTGGTTTCCACTTACAACCACAAGCCGTTTGGTCGCCCTAATGCTGGCGTTGATATGACTTTTGACTTTGCAGACTTAATCGTTCATGCCACAAAAACGCGCCCACTATCGGTTGGCGCAATCATCGGTTCTGGTACGGTGTCCAACAAGCAAGGCACTGACCATGGCACTTCGATTGAGGAAGGTGGCGTTGGTTATTCATGTATCGCGGAAGTCCGTATGATCGAAACCATTCGTGATGGCAAGCCAACGACAAACTTTATGTCGTTTGGTGATTCGATCAAACTTGAGATGTTTGATGTTGAAGGTAATACTATTTTTGGTGCTATTGATCAGCAAGTTAGTCAATACTTGAAACATTAAACAGCAAAATAGGGACAAGCCATGGGCGATGACATCATTCTTTATGGATATTGGCGATCTTCGGCGGCATATCGAGTGCGTATATGTTTGAATTTAAAGCAACTGGCGTATGATTCAGTGTCTGTTCACTTAGTTCGCAATGGCGGTGAACAGCACAATGAGCAATACCACGATCTTAACGCTTCAGAGCTGGTACCTGTGCTGGTGGATGGTGACTTACGCTTAAACCAGTCACTCGCGATCATTCAATATCTTGAAGAAAATTACCCAGATGTGTCGGTCATTCCTGAACAAACGCCATTACGTTATCAAGCGTTGGCGATGGCGCAGGACATCGCCATGGAAATTCATCCTTTAAACAATCTGCGTGTCTTGCAGTATCTGGAAGAAACACTAGGTTGTGAACAAGCGCAGAAAGAGGAGTGGATTCATCACTGGATCAAACAAGGCTTTGCTGCGTTAGAAGAGAAACTGGCCAAATATCGAGAAGAGCATGGAAACTGTAAATACAGTGTGACTGACTCGCCATGCATCGTTGATATTTGCCTTGTGCCTCAAGTCTACAACGCGCAACGTTTTGGAGTTGATATGTCGCCTTATCCGGTTATCAACGCAATTGTAGATGCTTGCAACCAACTGCCAACTTTCATTGATGCCATGCCAGACAATCAACCAGACGCTAACGCTTAATGATTGTTAATCAGGCACAACGTACAAGAGCCAATCCCTAGAAAGATTGGCTTGTTTCTGCTTATCCTCCACGAACTTTTCTTCATTGCTTATGTCATCGCACCTCAAAATTGATAGGTTTTGTTGCTCTGTATAGCATTTCCATTTACGCTTTGAGCAACTAGTTGTTTTGGGCGCACTTTATCTATGACCAACATCTTTATCATTGTTGTTCTTCTGGTTGTATTCTTCTTTATTATTCAAAAGTACGTGATTAAGCACGACGACACGCGTGACTATCCATATCGTGCGAAAGGCCCGTTACTAAGAGGGCAAGAAGGTGCTTTTTTCAATGCGCTAAGAGCCGCAGTTGGAGAGCATGCTGTCGTGTTTGCCAAGGTGAACATGTCTACTTTGGTTGCTCCGAAAGACATCAAGAATAAAAAGCAGTTTTTCGTGGCCAATAATCGCATCGCGCGCAGTTATTTTGACTACGTAATTTGTGACCCAAGAACGTTAGAACCGCGCGTAATTATCGAGTTTGATAACGGGCAGCAATTGAATAAAGGTAAGGTGGAGCGTCAGAAGTTGCTGATGCACGTATGTAAATCTGCCAACTTGCCTCTGATCGGGACTTCTGTAAAACACAGTTATCAAGTGGGGCGTTTACGCCGCTTGTTGGCAGCGCATATTGATTTGATCGAGCCTGAGAAAGAAGTGCGTTTTTGTAAGAAATGCGGCAGTCCGATGATCATCAAAACTGCCAGCCAAGGTGAATTTAAAGGACGACGATTTTTCACCTGCAGTCGTCAACCTAATTGTACTTATACTGAAAACTACAATGTGGTGTTTGAGTCTGACGACTAATACAACCAATAAAACGATAAACCTAAAGGCTTTGATTTGTGTAGATCAAAGCCTTTTTTGTATCGCCCAATACGCCAAGACCTATACTTTGAGAAAGAAAGCGGAATAGGGAAGTCGTATGCGATATGGATGGATATTTGTACTGTTGCTGCTAGCTCCACACGTGCAAGGAATGCAGAGCTTAAAGCCGCTGGAGTGCAAACTGACGGAGACGCCACAAGACCACTTTTTGTTTTATCGTGAACAGATGGTTTATCACAGCGAGCAGTTTGTGATTTTCCAAAACTTTAAAGGCAGAGTAAGTACTCAAGTCGATGTCAAAACGGGTAAACTGATCCGCACTACCTACATTGGTGAGCCATTTGAGCCTAAATATCAAATTCTTTTTGGTTTTTGCCCTGATATTTCCCAGACATTACAAATTTGGATGTTAAGTGAAGTGCCTTACGACAATTGAACAAATTCGTAAAAGTTATATAGATCACACTTTTATCCCCAATAGACGAAGGGCTTGCCGATAAAATCATCTGAAAACGGGTGTTGAGTTTACATTTTCACCAAACGATTCAAAGTTGATGAATTTATGCTTGCACCCCTGATCGGATATAGCTAATATCCTTCTCGTTCCAGAGATATGCGTCCGTAGCTCAGCTGGTTAGAGTATCGCCTTGACATGGCGGGGGTCGGTGGTTCGAGTCCACTCGGACGCACCATTCTGAATTGAATGGTCAGGAATGAAAAATTTGGGTCCGTAGCTCAGTTGGTTAGAGTACTACCTTGACATGGTAGGGGTCGGCGATTCGAGTTCGCCCGGACCCACCAAATTTTAGAAAAAGCCCACCTTTCTGGTGGGCTTTTTTGTGTCTGTAATTCATTGATATTCAAGTAGAATTCCTTCTTTGTCCTTTTTTCTCCCCTTGTTATTACTCTGCGTTAGTACTGAGTAAAGTTCGAGGGGGTGGTAAAAGGGTGGCAAAATACAGTAGTTTGTACAGCGCTTGAGATGGGCTATATTGCGACGCTTATGGCTGGTACTTCATGCCATTCTACGTCGTGACTATCAGTGTAAATCTGAGTGGTTTTATCACTGGCATGTGCCATGCGTTGGCGAGGATTTACACCCATTTCATCAATGAGATTTGTTGACTGATGTGAATGAGCTAACGTCAGTAACCGATGTCTAGAATCAAAAATAATGTAAGCAAAAAAGGAGACCAGTACCACATACTCGCATGCCATTGACGGACGATGAACACTTGATAGAGCAAAGCTGCAAACAAAACCAATTCAAAAAATAATTGAAAAGGAAATATCAGCAGCGCATAAACTATTCCATATCCAGGAGCTTGACCTGCTGTGCTCGCATTATTCATTACACCTTCGATAAAATTCTCAAAATACAAGTAAATAAAATGGTTCAGCGTCAATGCGACTAAAACAACCCTCACGATACTTATGCTCCAAATGTTCCGTTTGAAGTAGTATTTGGATTAGGTTTGCTACTGTCGAGCATCAAATATTAATAAAATCGACGCTAATCTCAGTTTGGTTTATTTAACGCCGTATTAGGTTGTGAGTAACGCTACCGACAAATTATGCCATAAATACGAAGCTCACTTTGGAACTAAAATGCAAAGTGTTAGGAATCCATCTTGAATGTTGTGTTATGCGCCGCAATCGTTATTTAGTTCTGTCTTCTATTTCGTCGAATGCTTCAACCGAAACATGTTTTGCAATTTTACGCATCTGTTGCATCTTTTCTGGGTTACGATTTCCCCAAAATAACTCCCAGTCTTCACGTGTGTTCCACTTAGCAATGGTCAGAACTTTTTCAGGTGTATCATAGGAGCGCAACATAAAGCTACCGAGCGCACCTTCAACTGAATGATGAATTGATTCTGTCGCCGAGCGCCAGACATTTTGAAACTCATCCATTTTCTCAACCGGCACATGCCATTCATAGACAACTCTAAACATAAAACTCCCTTTATTTTTGGTCTGAAAATGTATCTAATTTTCAGGTTAGTGCTTTTTGACCAATTTGAATTTTTGGCTCTATACCGGCTTTACGGTACAAACCCAAAGCGGATTTATTAAAGGAATATACCTCTAACCACAACTCTTCTCCGCCGTCATAAATGGCATTTGCCTCGAACGCCTTTATTAGCGCTAATCCAACCCCTTGATTTCTATAGCATGAGTCCACTACAATCTGTTCAACGCTTGCGATTTTTCGCTGTTTTAACGTCCAAGACTTACGCACCCAAAGCTCACCAAAAACAAAACCAATTACCTTCCCTTCGCTTTCAGCAACGAGAAAAATTGAGCTATCACTTTCGATAATTTTGTGTAAATCGATTTTATGTTCAATTTCTTCCAGTGTTAGGAAGTCATCTGGAAGATTAGCTTGATGGTATTCATTAAGTTGAAACTGCAGCCTCTTCAGAGTCGTTATATCTTCTATACAAGCTTGACGAATATTTAGCATATAAATCCTTTTAACTTACCGTTGCTGCATGGCTGCCTATCCAACAGTTATCAGCAATGGTTATTGGCTTCGCAAATTCTAAACCGCAATTCCTTTCCTGCAGGTTTAGCATATGTGCTGCGGTATAAATTCCAACTTGAGCAGTTATGACCAAATTTGATTTTCGCATCCAAAATCACACAGCCGAAGTTAGCGATCACTGATAGCGACTTTACCTGCTAGCCCAATAAGCAAAACGCCCGATACACCTTCCAGCGCACGCGAATAGCGTTGAGAATTTGAACGACTAAATACCCAACTTCCGATTGAAGCGTACAAGACGTTACACATTGTCGCTAATCCACTGAATAGCAAGCCAAGGACTAATAGTTGTGTTGATGCGGAGCCTGTCGAAGTGTCGATAAATTGAGGTAGGAAAGAAAGGAAGAATAGCGCTACTTTCGGATTCAAAACACTAACAATGACACCTTGTGCAAATACGTTTTTGTTGCTTCCAATGCTTTCGTTGACCACGAGTTTGCTCTCACCACGCCACATGGAGAGTAGCGCTTGGACACCTAAATAGACCAAGTAGGCTGCTCCTAGCCATTTTACTGCTGTAAAAGCTACCGCAGAGCTGAGAATTATTGCGGATAAACCCAAACACGCTGCTAATGTATGAATAAAGTAACCAATGCCAAGCCCAATCGCTGCCTTCATTCCACTGGCCAGTTTACCTTTCATTGTGTTTGAAACAATGTAGATTACATCTGGTCCGGGTATCATATTGATGGCTAGGCAAGCGATGACAAACAACACTAGTGAATTTAAATCCATTTGTTTTCCTCCATATTGAATACACTATTATGAGATTTTCAAAGGCTTAGCTAGTAAGCCATAGATTGCGGAATCCGACACAACGCCATTAACTTCCCATCGTTGTCTCAGATAACCTTCTTTTACAAACCCTAATCTCTCCAAAGTCTTACCTGAAGCGATGTTGTCTGGATCGATTTCAGCTTCGATGCGGCGCAATTTTAGAGTATGAAATGCGTGCTCAATTAGTGCTGAACCAGCCTCAAGAACAATACCTTTTCCCCAGAAATCGCAGCTGACGCCAAAACCGATTTCCGCACGTCTAGACTCTTTGGCAAAGCTAAATAGCATTATCTTAGTTGCCCTGTGCTTTTTAAGTAGATACCTAGAATCACTTCTGTATTGCTATCCATAGATCGAGCACTATCAGTTATTAATGTTTTTGCCTCATCAACAGACACCCAAGGTTCAGTATTCCAATATTTCATGACTTCATTGTCTGAGAATATACTAAACAAGTCTCCTGCATCTTCTGCGACTAAAGCTCGTAGTATTAATCGTTCTGTTTCAATTTTTGTTGTTAACATCGAAAGGTCTACTTCTTCATTTACTATTGACGAATAACGCCTTGCTGAGGGGAGAGGGGGTAAGCAATACTATTGCTACTACATGCCTCTTCAATCACCAGAGCCATTTGTTAAAAATCCCAAGCCTGGGAAGTTACTCTTAAACGCTTTGTTGTATGCGTACTAAAGGTACACCACGGATTCCACATTATTACCCTCGGGATCAATCAAAAACGCTGCGTAGTAATTTGGAGCGTAGTGACTTCGTAAACCAGGTTTCCCGTTACATTTGCCTCCAGCAGACAAACCCGCTTCGTGAAATGCTGTAACTTGTCGTTTGTCTAATGCAGAAAAAGCGATGTGGCATGTTGAATTACTGACACCTTTTTCAATGAGAAATCTTACATTTGGCTCGCTCGAAAGCCCGAAACCAGCAGCATTTTCATCTGACCATTTGAGTTCAATGCCTAATGGCTCCAGCGCATTCATGTAAAATGCACGACATTCTTCGAATGCCGCTACCTTAATTTCAAAATGATCTATCACTCTTTATCCTTTAGAGTCAGTTACAATTTCCCTTGAAGTGCACAACTCCAATGATGGAGTGAGGCATGTCATATCGGTGCTTTATACAACTTAGCGATTTAACCAGCGCATAGCTCACGTAAGATCTGCTTCTGTAAAGTTAGTTTTAAATGTGAAAGCAAAGGGCGTATCTCCGTTATCGCGCAAATGTTGAAGGCGGAATAAAGCTTCTTGTGGTGTTGGTATATGGCCATCTTCAACCCACCATAGAACATAGCTATCTTCTGTTAATCGATGAAACCATTCGCTTTTTCGGCGCATGAAATCTCTATGGTCAGTACGGAACATAAAGTTTTTGAGTGCGTCAGTACTTTCCCAGACAGACATGTTTACAATCATGTTTGGGTCTTCAAACAATTTAATGCTGGTGGCATCACCGGAGTCGTCTTTTAAACGCCAAACAAAGCCTTCACTCTCTTCAGCAATACCATTAACTAAGTCTAAATTGTCTACAAATTCTCTAATTTCAGGTGCATCCAGAGGATATTTGGCAAGCGCAATATTTAACTGTGCTAATTTCATTTCAGACCCTCCTTGGTCGGTAAGTTAGTGCAATAGCGGTAAGCGGCTTCTTATAATGCAATGTATTGCTTATGCCTTCAAAGATAAATTAGAAAGTGAGTGATTTTGACTGCCAATTACGTTGTAAAAATCGGTTTGGTACATTGGTCTTGTTGAGTTCAAGACGGTACCGATAACGAGAGATTTCTTAGAGACAAACCATCCCATTTGTGCGAGAGTATTTTTAGTCGATTTGACTATCTATTTGATTTTTAATTTATATTTCGAGTTACTATGAATTAATTGCGCAAGTATCACTCGGCGTGTTCAGTTCAAGACGAGCAATACTTAAAGGAGTCGCTATGTATTTTTGGGATGTACAAAGTCTGAAGAACGATATTCGAGCCAACAAACTGTCGGAAAAAGATAAGTTCTTGTATATGTTTTTAAGCATAGCGTTTGTGACTATTGGTATTGAGCTTATTTCCATCTCGCCACTCGAACCACAAAATGTATGGGATGCTGTTGAATCTGTGTCTTATATTCTGATTGTCTTGTTTGGTACGTACTGGGCGTATAAGGCCAATGGTTCAGAACATGGTACGGATTTCCTTGGGCGTTACTTTAGTATCAGCTTTGTTGTGTCAGTGCGGTTTTGTACGTTATTAATTCCGATATCTGTATTTTTGCTTGCCTACTACATGACGGTGATGCCTGAGGATGGCATTGTGGTGAGCTCGTCCGTCGATGTTCTGCCATTCATCGTTTGGTATGCCTTACTTTACGCCAGTATCATCAAGCATATTAAAGCGGTGCAGGTTTAGTTGAGGTTCTGTCTATTTCCGCTTTGGATGTTTCGCCAAACTAAAAAGCCCTGCTCATTGGTGAGCAGGGCTTTTTCTTTTAGGGTTAATCTTAACCGATGATGAAGAAGAAAATCGCGGTTGCAACAATACCAATCAGCGCATAAGGGAACTGTGTCGTCGCGTGTTGCATGGATGTACAACCAGAGCCTTGTGCAGACAACACGGTAGAGTCACTAAAGAAACAAGAGTGGCTACCGGCCGCTGATGCCGAAAGTAGAGCCGCAACGGTTAAGTGTAGTGGCACGCCAAGCTGTTCACCCAAAGGCAGAACGATTGGCATCGCTACCGCGAATGTTCCCCAAGAAGATGCAGTAGCAAAGACCAACGCACCAGTAATCATAAAGATAATCGCAGGGAAGTAAGACGCCGATAAGTAAGGGCTTACGGTCTCAATCACGTATTGCGTGACACCTAGCGAGTCATTGACGGATTTCAGCATGAAGCCGCCAATTACGGTTGCAAGCGGCAGTAGCATGACTTTAATGCCATCATAAACAGCTTCGAACATATCGTTCATTGAAATCAGTTTTTGTGCGCCGTAGAAGCTAATGGTGAAGATCAGCGCGACGAAAACCCCCGCCAGTAGGTCGATACCAAAGTACCAGCTGGCAGCAACTAGGACGATCATCGGTAAAAGGAAGTTGATCAGACCCATTGTCGGATTGGTGTGCGCAGAAACTTCAGAACCAAAGTCCACATCGGTTGCGCCGTCTGGACGAACTTGACCATTCTTCGCACGCTCTTCTGCTTTTTTCATTGCGCCGAGGTCAGGGATTTTTTCCATCGCAACCAGCAGAACAATCACCAAAGTTACCCAGCCGTAAGCCATGTAAGGAATTGCTTGCATATATGTCTGAATACCTTGGCCTGCTTCAGCGACGCCGTTTGCTTCTAGCAGCGAGCTAAAGAAGATGGCCCAAGTGGAAATCGGCACCAGAATACAGATAGGCGCTGCGGTTGAATCCACTAGATAAGAGAGCTTTTCACGAGAGATCTTGTAGCCGTCAGTGACTTTTTTCATCGATGATGAAATTGCAATTGCGTTTAAGTAGTCATCAATAAAGATCAGGATACCCAGAGCAAATGTCATCAACATCGATTGCTTGCGGCTTTTGACCTTGGTGACAAGCATATCGGAGAAGCTCAAAATACTGCCGCCTTTCTCCAACACGGCAATCAAACCGCCCATCAAACCACATACGAGGATGATCCATGCGATGGTTTCATCCATCATCACACTCATCGAAATATCGACAATTTGCTCGACTGCTTCAGTTGGATTGAGCAAAAGTACCCCAGCAATTGCGCCACTAAAAAGGGCTTCCACAGTTCGGTGTGTCGTGAGGGCAAAGACCAAAACCAACGCGGTTGGCAGAAGACTCATCCATCCGTAGGCTTCGCCTTCCTCATGATTTAATCCGATAGTGGTAAAAAAGATAAACGTCGCAACTGAGATTAAAGAAACAATAATATGTTGAGTATTGATTTTAAGCGGCGCATCCAGCGCCTTGGTTTGCGTTGTCATAAAGTGCATTTCCTTTGTTTATGCCGAGTGCAACATCCAGTCGATTTCCAATGGAGTAATCGCTCGCTCAAATTCTGCGAGTTCACTCCGCTTGCAAGCTAGATACAAGTCAATAAAGTCTTGTGAGATGTATTGAGCCAACTCGCTGTGCTCCAGTCGCTCTAGCGCTTCTGACATACGCAGCGGCAGTTCAACAGCATCGTCACTTAAGGTTGGCGGACATTGGTCTTTGGTGTAGTTATCACTCGCTAATACTGCGGAAAGTACTACTGCAGCGAGAATGTAAGGGTTAACGTCAGCGCCAGCGATACGATGCTCAATACGACGGTTTTTACTGTCGCTAATCGGCACACGCAGCGCCACGCCTCGGTGGTTTTCTCCCCAGTCAGCTTTTGTTGGCACATACGCACCCGGTAAAAAGCGGCGGAAGGAGTTAACGTTCGGACAAATCAAACCCATGGCATCGGAGGTTTGTGACAACATGGCTGCCATGGTTTGATAGAAGAAGGGGCTAGCTTGACCATCGGTTTGACTAAAGTGGTTGTTACCATCTTTATCAACCAAGCTGAGGTGAATGTGCATGCCATTACCCGCTTGTTCACCAAAAGGTTTCGCCATAAATGTCGCATCAAACCCGTGCTGGTGAGCCACTTGGCGAATCAAACGTTTTGCAATGATGATCTCATCACACGCTCGCAGTACATCTTTGGAATGGTTGAAGTTGATTTCGAACTGTCCCGGTGCAGACTCAGAAAGAGCGCCGGACGTATTCAACCCTTGCTCTAATGCGATTCGATTAAGATCGGTCAAGAAATCTGCGTAGTCATCTAATCCATCAAGGTCGTAAACCTCGGTGTCTTTTTCTCGTGTTTTCTTCGTTGGATTAATTGCCGTTAATGGTTCGCCATTTTCCCCACGAGTTTTGTCGATTAAATAGAATTCTAGCTCTAGCGCGACACATGGGTACTGATCTTTGGCATGCAGCGTTTGCAACATAGACGCGAGAATGTTGCGGATGAACAGTGGGTTAGGGTGTTCCCCGGTTTCATCCATCATACTAAGCAGTAGTTGGCCAACTTGTTCCTTTGCCGTTGGCATCAAGGTACCGCTGATTGGGTAACACAGGTGATCTGGCTCTCCGAGATCTTCGCCCAAGCCCGCAGTTTCAACGACGTTACCTTTAGTATCGAGGGTGATGGTCGAGAGGGGGAGTGCTACCCCTTTATCAAGTTTCTCTAGTGCGTCTATCGGGATGCGCTTTCCTCTTGGAGTGGCATTGATATCGGTAAAGATAAGGTCGATAAATTCTATATCGGGCCATTTTTGTTTAAAATTTTGTACTTCCTGTAGATACGATTCCATTTTCTTCTCCAAATAGCCTGACGAGTAGAAATTAGAAATAACCAAATTAACAAATAAATTACAGTGCTTTAATTAAATCGTTTGTTTTTCAGGTTATTTTTAATTTAAACATGCACTTATACTGTGCTTTTGGTGTTTAACGGCTGGTTTTTATGTCTTTCTGTTAACTATTTTGTAACAGTTGGTTTTGTTTTGTTCAATATAATGAGCATAAATATTCAATTTAGTGGCCTAAATAGTGCGTTAGATCACGTTGTGACGATAATAACGAATATCCGTGTTGATAATTTTGTACATGGTTTGTAGGGTAAATGTTAAATAAATCGAACACGGAAATATCATGTCAGGAACACGCAAACCCATCATTGGTGTGGTTAGCTGCACTAAAGAGTTAGGTGGCTATCAGATACAAGCGGTCAACGACTTTTACTTACGCGCCGTTAAGGATTTTGGAGGGCTACCGATTATGTTAGCTCCAGAAATGTCGGGAGACGACGTAGCCACCATATTAGACATGTGTGATGGCTTCCTATTTCCTGGTAGTCATTCGAATGTTGCTCCGCATCGATACAATGCAACACATGAAGAAAGCCATAAAGATGAAGCGCGTGATGAACTATCACTGACGTTAATTCGTCACGCGGTAGACCAAAACATTCCGTGTCTTGGTATCTGTCGCGGTTTCCAAGAGATGAATGTTGCACTAGGCGGCTCATTAAACCCAGCCGTTCACGACTCAGGCTTTAATGATCATCGCGAAGCGACTGTTGAAGATTTCGAACAAAAATACGCGCCCGCTCATGCGGTATTAGTGCAAAAGCAGAGTTTGTTTGAACAATGGTTGGCACAAAATCACTGGGAAAATACCACCTTTTTTGAAGTGAACACGCTGCACAATCAAGGCGTCGATCAGCTTGCCCCTCAGCTGCAAGTTGAAGCTAAAGCCCCGGATGGCCTAGTAGAAGCATTTAGTCTTCCGCAACAAAAATTTTTCGTTGGCGTGCAGTGGCACCCAGAATGGAAAGCAAAAAACAATCATTTCTCTCAAATTTTATTCAATGAATTTATGATGGCAGCCTCTCGTTAAACGTTTGGAGCTGCATGAATGGACAATCATGAGATTGGTAAAAATATTGTTCAGTTACGTAAAAAACATGGATTGTCACAAAGGGAATTAGCCGAACGCGCTGGTATTACCCACAGTGCAATCTCGTCCATTGAAAATGGCAAAGTGAGCCCGTCGGTCAGCTCACTACAAAAAATCGTCAACGTATTTTCTTTATCACTGTCGGAGTTTTTCATTTTTGAACAATCTTCGAATGATGAAGTGAAAGTGGTCTTCAAACCGTCAGATCTCGTGGAAATTGGGAGCGAGACGGTATCCATGAAACTAGTGACGAATGGCGACAAAGATCAAGTTATTGGATTCTTGATCGAAGAATACGCACCACATGGAACAACAGGTGCGGCGGAAATCAGACACGAAGGCGAAGAGGTCGGCACGATTTTAGAGGGAGAAATCACTCTAGAGTACAAAGGCCACTCCTACGTCCTCACAGCCGGCGAGTCGTACATAATTGATACGACGAAGCCACATCGATTTACGAATCACACAGACAAGGCTTGTCGATTGATAAGTGCGCATACGCCAACCACATTTTAGTGGGGGCTTGCCTTGTGTGATCACAAGGAGAGCGTATGAAAACCCAAGAGCAATGGATTGAGCTAAAAAACAATCTAAACATCGAAAACAGGGCGTACATTAACGGTGAATACAGTGCCGCTTTAACAGGGCAAACCATCCCGGTAGTTAACCCAGCAACAGACGAGATATTCACCGACATCGCCCGTTGCCAAAGTGAAGATGTCGACCTCGCGGTATCATACGCTCGCCAAGCATTTCAATCTGGTATTTGGAGTGAAAGCAGCCCAGCTCATCGTAAAGCAGTGCTTAAACAGTTTGCTGACCTGATTGATCAACACCAAGAAGAGTTAGCACTATTAGAAACTCTCGATACTGGTAAACCTATTTCTCACAGCTTCTCTACCGATATTCCTGGCGCAGCACACTCTTTGCGCTGGTATGCAGAAGCTATCGACAAAGTGTACGGTGAAGTTGCCCCAACGGAAAAAGACGTACATGCCTTTATTTCCCATCAGCCAATTGGCGTGGTTGCCGCGGTTGTGCCGTGGAACTTCCCACTTTGGCTCGCGTGTTGGAAGCTTGGCCCTGCTTTAGCGGCTGGTAACAGCGTGATCTTAAAACCCTCAGAAAAATCTTCTCTCACCGCGATATTCCTAGGTCAACTTGCTTCTCAAGCGGGCTTGCCAACAGGCGTTTTCCAAGTCGTGACGGGTTTTGGTCATGAAGCTGGCGACGCGCTGGCGAAACACCAAGACGTAGACTGCATCGCCTTCACAGGCTCGACGCGCATTGCAGGTCAACTGATGGTCAGCTCGGGTGAGAGCAACCTAAAGCGTGTGTTTGCAGAAGCGGGCGGCAAGAACGCGAACATCGTGTTTGAAGATTGTGATGATTTAGACCGCGCAGCAGCAGAAACCGCCGCTGGGTGTTTCTACAACCAAGGTGAGGTGTGCGTCGCGGCAACCCGTCTGCTTGTTCACGAAAGCATCAAAGATCAGTTCATAGAAAAAGTTATTCAAGCGTCGAAAGCGTTCACGCCAAAAGACCCAATGGACCCAAGTTCATCCATGGGTGCGCTTATCGACCAAGATCATAAATCAAAAGTGTTGGAATACATCTCGTTAGGTGAATCAGAAGGTGCAAACGTACGTTGTGGCGGCGATGTCGATGGGCAGGGCGCATTTGTTTTCCCAACCATTTTAGACAACGTCGACAACAAGATGCGCGTCGCCCAAGAGGAAATTTTTGGTCCAGTGCTGTGTGTCATTCCATTCAAAGATGAAGCGCAAGCAATTGAGATCGCTAACGATTCGAAGTACGGCTTAGGTGCTGCACTTTGGAGCAGCAATATCAACCGTGTTCATCGCGTAGCAAAACGACTGCAAGCCGGCTCGGTTTGGGTCAACAACTACAACGAAGGTGATATGACGGTCCCATTTGGCGGATTCAAAATGAGCGGAAACGGTCGAGACAAGTCTCTCCACGCGATCGAAAAATTCACCGAAACCAAAACCACTTGG
The DNA here is from genome assembly GCF_054850435.1 of Vibrio sp. RC2502. Lineage (NCBI taxonomy): Bacteria > Pseudomonadati > Pseudomonadota > Gammaproteobacteria > Vibrionales > Vibrionaceae > Vibrio > Vibrio sp. RC2502. The sequence continues at coordinate 1,872,035 of NZ_CM141453.1, read as the reverse complement.
ATTCGCCTCCATTCTTAAGCCTGCTGACGATTACGATAAATAAAGGAATAGTTCTATGAACAAGCATACGGATTCGTTCTACGCGCACTCTGTGCCAAACATGCCGGAATACCCACAACTGCAAGACAACATCGAGTGCGATGTGTGTGTAGTCGGTGCGGGATTCTCTGGTCTTTCTTCTGCGCTGCACCTTGCAGAAAAAGGTTTTAAAGTCGTTGTGTTAGAAAGCGCAAAAGTGGGCTTTGGAGCAACTGGTCGTAACGGTGGCCAAATCGTTAACAGCTACAGCCGAGATGTTGACGTGATTGAAAGCCGTTACGACCAAAACCAAGCTAAAGCTCTGTGCGATATGATTTTTGAAGGCGGCGATATCATCCGTGGCCTGATTGACAAATACGACATCAACTGTGATTACAAGCAAGGTGGCTTGTTCACGGCACTGAACAGTAAACAACTCAAAGGGCTAGAAGAACATAAGAAGAACTGGGAGCGTTACGGAAACGACCAACTGACTCTGCTTGACGCAGGAGAGGTAGAACAAGCGGTAGGTACGAAAGTGTACGCTGGCGGTTTGCTAGATATGCGCGGTGGTCATATTCACCCACTGAAACTGGCATTAGGTGAAGCCGCTGCGTTTACGTCTCTAGGTGGTCAAATCTTTGAGCAGTCGGCGGTCGTGTCGATTGACAAAGGGATTAACCCAGTAGTGAAAACGGCACAAGGCAGCGTGAAGAGCAAGTACGTGGTACTGGCAGGTAACGCCTACCTTGGTGGTTTGGCACCAAACATCAGCAACAAAGCGATTCCGTGTGGCACGCAAGTGGTAGCGACTCAGCCTTTGAGTGATGAGCAGTTAAAACAAGTGCTAACCAGTGACTACTGCGTTGAAGACTGTAACTACTTGCTTGACTACTTCCGCTTAACCGCCGACAAGCGTTTGTTATTCGGAGGTGGCGTGGTTTACGGCGCACGTGACCCAGAAAACATCGAAGCACTGATCCGTCCGAAGATGGAGAAAGTCTTCCCACAATTGAAAGGCATCAAGATTGATTACACCTGGACGGGTAACTTCTTACTGACTTACTCACGCATGCCGCAATTTGGCTCGTTTGCAGACAACATTTACTACCTACAAGGCTACAGCGGTCACGGTGTAACGTGTACTCACCTAGCAGGTAAGTTGCTGGCTGAAACCTTGACCGGACACGCAGAACGCTTTGACGCGTTTGCGGCTTTGAAACATTACTCCTTCCCGGGGGGCCGCCATTTCCAAATTCCGTTTACGGCAATGGGCGCGGCTTACTACAACCTACGTGACAAACTGGCGATTTAAGAGATAAGGAATATCCAATGAGCAAAGTAGTGAAATTTGCAGCCCTTCAACTGACGAAAAACTGGGACCTGGAAGAAAATCTAGCTAAAGCCAAAAAGGCGATTCGCGAAGCAGCACAAAACGGTGCGAACGTGATTCTTCCTCAAGAGCTGTTCGCTGCACCTTACTTCTGCAAAAAACAAGAAGCGAAGTATTTCGAGCTCGCAGAAGAGACGGCAAATAGCCACCTTATTCAGGAAATGAGCGCACTGGCGAAAGAACTCGGCGTTGTTATTCCTGTTAGCTACTTTGAAAAAGCGGGCAACACGTTTTTTAACTCGCTAGTGATGATAGATGCCGATGGCACGGTACTAGATAACTACCGCAAGTCACACATTCCTGACGGCCCGGGCTACAGCGAGAAATACTACTTTAGCCCTGGCGATACCGGTTTCAAAGTGTGGCAAACCAAGTTCGGTAAGTTCGGTGCTGGCATTTGCTGGGACCAATGGTTTCCAGAGCTTGCGCGCAGCTTGGCTCTGCACGGCGCGGAAGCGATTTTCTATCCAACTGCAATCGGTTCTGAGCCTCAAGACCCAACGTTGGACTCGCGTGACCACTGGCAACGTACAATGCAAGGTCACTCGGCAGCAAACCTCGTTCCAGTGGTTGCGTCAAACCGAGTGGGCACTGAGGTCGATGATGGTATCGAGACCACGTTCTACGGCTCTTCTTTTATCACTGACCACACTGGTGCAAAAATTGCCGAAGCACCACGTGAAGGTGAAACCATTATTTACGCAGAAATCGATCTCGCTGCGACAGCGAAAGCGCGTCACGCATGGGGCTTGTTCCGCGACCGTCGTCCAGACCTTTACACCAGCGTTGGTAAACTAGCTGTTTAAAGAGGCGTTAAAATGAAGTTATCGACAACACCAGCGCAAGATGGCTTCTATTTTCCGGCTGAGTTTCAGCCGGTTAGTGAAGTTTGGCTAGCGTGGCCAGAAAGGAAAGACAACTGGCGTGATGACGCGTTACCCGCGCAAGAAACCTTTGCCAGAATCGCGAACTTAATCGCGGAAGTGACCAAGGTGTGCGTGGCGGTATGCTCGCACAACTTTGACCGAGCGCGTCAAATGCTCCATTCAGACGTACGTTTGGTGGAAATCCCATTTAACGATGCGTGGATGCGCGATATTGGACCGACCGTGCTCGTGAATCAGGCGGGCGAGCGCCGTGGGATTAGTTGGCAATTTAACGCGTGGGGCGGCGAATACAACGGGCTTTACGATAACTGGCAGCAGGACGATCTTGTCGCTGGCTCGGTGTGCGACATCATAGGTATAGATTATTACCGCGCACCGTTTGTACTTGAAGGTGGGGCGATTCACACCGATGGTGAAGGCACCCTTTACACCACAGAAGAGTGCTTACTCAGTCCGGGGCGAAATCCGCAATTGAGCAAAGCGCAAATCGAAGAGCAGTTAAAGGCGTATCTCGGCATCGAAAAAATCATTTGGTTGCCAAATGGTTTATTCAATGACGAAACAGACGGCCATGTTGACAACCTGATGCACGTCATCGCACCGGGTAAGGTGGTACTGAGTTGGACCGATGACTCAAGCGATCCGCAATACGCGTTGTCTCGTCAAGCAGAGCAAGTGCTGAAATCGCAGCACGATGCGAAAGGGCGCGAGATTGAAATTGTCCGTTTGCCACTACCGGGTCCGTTGCATTATAGCGAGCGCGAAGCCAATGGCATTGACGCCAGTTCAGGAATGAGTCGACAAGCTGGCGAACGTCTAAGTGCCTCTTATGCGAACTTTCTTATCGTCAACGGACATGTGTTCTTACCGATGTTGGATGAGGACACCGACGCCATTACGATCGATATTTTGCAAAACGCGATGCCGGAATACCAAATCATCGCGATACCGTCGAGAGAGGTTCTACTCGGCGGAGGGAACATTCACTGCATTACGCAGCAGATCCCCGCTTAAACACAAGCTCGCCGCTGACTCAGCGGTAATGATGAGTTGTCAAAAGGAATGACCATGCAACAGATACAAAACCAAAGCCTTGTTTCGTTTATGGTAGCGAACCCACAACAGGGCATTGCAGTGACTAATCCGGCGACCGGAGAGCTTCTCGGGTACGCACCTGTCTCAACTGAGAACGATATTTTAAATAGCATTGAACGTGCCCATGTCGCGCAGAAAGAATGGGCGGCACTGCCAGCAAAAACGCGTGCTGGCATGCTCAATCGTTGGTTCCAACTCCTGTTAGAAAACAAAGGCGACCTTGGCCGTTTGATGACGTTAGAACAAGGTAAGCCGCTGGCTGAAGCTCAAGGTGAAGTGCTTTACGGCGCGAGCTTTATCGAATGGTTTGCTGAAGAAGCGAAACGTACCTACGGTGAGACGATTCCTGCGCCGAGTGCAGACAAGCGTTTGGTGACCATCAAACAGCCAATTGGTGTTGCCTGTGCGATTACACCTTGGAACTTCCCAATTGCGATGATCACACGCAAAGCAGGTCCAGCTTTAGCGGCAGGTTGTAGCTTTGTCGTAAAACCATCTGAATCTACTCCGCTGTCTGCGTTTGCGGTCGCAGAGCTTGCCTATCAAGCGGGTATTCCACGCGATGTGCTGCAAGTGGTTCTAGGTGAAAATTCCCGTCAGGTAGGTGCTATCTTCACTTCGCATCCGTTGATTCGTAAGTTGTCTTTCACTGGCTCTACTCAAGTTGGTCGCGTGCTGATGCAGCAAAGCGCGGCTGACATAAAACGTACCTCAATGGAGCTAGGTGGCAACGCGCCATTTATCGTATTCGATGATGCGGATATTGATGCAGCTGTGGCGGGCGCGATGGCGTCGAAATTCCGTAACGCAGGTCAAACGTGTGTGTGTGCGAACCGTTTCTACGTACACAGCAAAGTGTATGATGAGTTCGTTGCTAAGTTCGACGCTGCGGTTCAGCAGCTCAACGTCGGTAACGGCTTAGAAGAGGGCGTGAATATTGGTCCAGTGATCAGCGAATCGGCAAAGCAAGGCATTCAAGCGCTTATCGACGGTGCTATTGAACAAGGCGCTAAGCCAGTTACAGAACTTAAAAAGCTCGATGGTCTATTTATGCAGCCAGTGGTGCTCAAAGACGTTACTCACGACATGAAGATTGTCTCTGAGGAAATCTTTGGCCCTGTCGCACCAGTGATTCGTTTTGACAGTGACGCACAGCTGATCGAAATGGCGAACGACACCATTTACGGTCTTGCGTCGTACTTCTACAGCCAAAACATCCACCGTGTTTGGAAAATCGCAGAAGCGCTTGAATACGGCATGGTCGGCATTAACGAAGGCATGATTTCTACTGAAGTCGCTCCTTTCGGTGGTGTTAAGCAGTCCGGCATCGGACGCGAAGGAGCAAAACAAGGTATCGATGAATACATGGACGTGAAATATCTCTGCTTTGGCGGCAACTAATTAAGGACAAGACAATGACAAACCAACAACTACACGCAAGAAGAAGCCAAGTTATCGCTCAAGGCATGGGCGCACTGTACCCGCTTTACGTCGAGAAAGCTGAAAACGCTTACGTATGGGATATCGAAGGCAACAAATACATCGACTTTGCTGCAGGCATCGCAGTAACCAATACCGGGCATTCTCACAAACGTATCAGTGAAGCGGTAAAAGCTCAGTTGGATAACTTCTCGCACACGTGTGCGATGGTTACGCCGTATGCGTCGTTCGTTGAGCTGGCAGAAAAGCTGACAGAACTTGCACCAGGTGAGACTAAGAAGAAAGCGATCTTCCTGACCACTGGCGCTGAGGCAGTCGAAAACGCAGTGAAAGTAGCGCGCGCTCATACTGGTCGTAGCGGCGTGATAGCGTTTAAAGGGGGCTTTCACGGTCGTACAAACATGACGATGGGGTTAACCGGTAAAGTTGCGCCATATAAAGCAGGCTTTGGTCCTTTCCCGAACGAAATCTACCACGCGCCGTACCCAAATGCGTTCCACGGCATCAGTGTGGAGCAAAGCTTACAAGCGATCGATGATCTATTTGCTTGCGATATTGAACCTTTGCGCGTTGCGGCGATCATCTTCGAGCCAGTGCAAGGCGAGGGCGGCTTCTACAAAGCACCAGAAGCGTTTGCACAAGGCTTGCGTCAGCTGTGTGATAAGCACGGTATCATGCTGATTGCCGATGAAATCCAAACGGGTTTTGCTCGTACCGGTAAAATGTTTGCCACAGAATACCTAGGCATTGAACCAGACCTAATGACAATGGCGAAAGGCATTGCTGGTGGTTTCCCAATCTCAGCGGTAGTTGGGAAAGCTGATGTGATGGATTCTGCACTACCTGGTGGTTTAGGTGGCACTTATGCGGGCTCGCCACTTGGCTGTGTTGCTGGTCTTGAAGTACTGAAAATCATCGAAGAAGAAGACTTGTGTGCTAAAGCAATGGGCATCGGTGAAGTGGTCAATGCTCGTATGACTAAACTGCAACAGTCAGTGCCTGCTATCGGTGAAATCCGTACTACAGGTGCGATGATGGCGATTGAATTTACTGACCCAGAATCAGGCAAACCACTGCAAGAGATGACCAAAGCGGTGATTTCTAAAGCGCAAGAAAACGGCCTTATCCTGCTTTCTTGTGGAGTAAAAGCGAACGTGATTCGCTTGTTGCCGCCGCTAACCATTGAGCCTGAAGTGCTTAGTGAAGGCTTAGATAAGTTGGAAAAAGTGATTCTTGAAGTGGCGTAATTCACGCGCTTTTAAATAGCAATCACAAGTAAAGGAAACGGTTGGCACCAATCGTTTCCTTTTTGTTTTTGGAAAATCGTCCTTCGCTTAACTAAATATCCTGTTTAAGTTGTAAGCGGAATCGATAAAAAAGTGTGTATCGACTCGAAAAACGTTTGCGATTCCAAGAATATCGGGTGAATTGGCAACTCGAAAAAATTACATTTGAATCAATGGTCTATGCAGTACCAATAGTAACTTACCACTCACCACTAAGGACTCAAATGAAACGTTCACTACTTGGATTAACCATGATTGCCTCTTTCAGCTGTTTGGCTGAGGGCGCTTTGGATCTCACCACGCTTTCAAACAATAATACCGACAACCTCGTATGGGTTGGACATTTGAGCCCAGACACCGATAGTGCCGTTTCCGTTATCCTTGCGTCACACATCTACGGCGGTGAAGCAGCGTTAACTGGCGAAGCGAACCCAGAAAGTAAGTTTGTGTTTGAATTTTGTGGTATGGACGCGCCAAAAGTGAAGGCGGATTTCTCTTCTCACCACATTGGTTTGGTGGATTTCAACCAATCGACTCAACTTGCAAAATCGGTTGATCCAACTTCCATCGTGGCAATCATCGACCACCACGCGATGGGCAGTTCGCCAATCAGCATGCCGCAAATCGTCACGATGGACATTCGTGCTTGGGGTTCTGCAGCAACAATTCTTACGGCAAATGCCGAGAAGTTAAACGTTAAACTGCCAAAGAATATTGCGTGTGCAGGTTTAGGGGCTATTTTGTCGGACACGGTTGTGTTCCAATCTTCGACTACCACTGAATATGATAAACAGTACGCGCAAAAGCTGGCGGACATTGCAGGAATCAAAGACATCAAAGGTTTTGGTGAACAAATGTTGTTGGCGAAATCGGATCTGAGCCATTTCTCAGCAGAAACGATTCTGACGATGGATTACAAGAACTTTGAGTTTGCAGGTAAGAAGGTTGGCATCGGTGTGGCAGAAACACTGCGAGCGCAGCAACTGATTAACCGCAAGCAAGACTTCTTCGAAGCTATTCAAGCGTATAAGAAAGCACAGAATCTTGACTATCTGTTCTTCTCGATCACTGATACTAAACACAAGCGCGCAAACATGCTTTGGGCGGATGATGCAGATAAGAAAGTGCTATCAAAAGCCTTTGATGTGAAAATCGACAATGACATGTTGGTATTGGATGGCGTGACGTCTCGCAAGCGTCAAATTGGTCCTGCAATTCAACAAGCGATTGAATCACTCTAGTGACTAAGCCACACTGAAAATAATGAAAAAACCACCGTTAAAGGTGGTTTTTTCGTTTTTGGCAAGACAGAGTCGGAAATTTAGATTCAACGCAAAAGAGCAGAAGAAAACAGTCTCCCGCTTGCGATAAGCCATTGCGTATATAATAAAGGTCAATTGCTATCATTATTAGCTCATAATCTCATGCGAGAGAGTTGTAAAAGCCAATGTGCAGCAGTAGTCTCAGCAAATAATTGCCGCTCAATCACTTATTCTTTGCGATTGAGAGTCCATCCCCACTTTTCCACTTATTAAAGTGAGATAGTGAACCTGCTTACTGAAAATTGTTCGTGGCAGAACATTAGGAGGAGTTTTGGCTAATAAGACAATAAGAAATGCCATCTTAATAGGGCTAGTCCCCATCATTATTTTTGCTGTCGCTTTTAGTGCTTTGTCAAATTTATATGTTGGGCATATCAAAGAGGCGAAAATCGAAACGTTGGTTGAATACTTAAATCAAAGATCCACGTTTTTAGAGAGTGCCATTACCAAACAGATCGCCCAGCTCGACTTCAACTGTCAATCTGATGATATGAAAGTGCTGCGTGACCCTCGTTACTACAACCGCTACATTCGGTTTATTGGCATGACCACGGAAGATGGCGACTCGTGTTCAAGCATAGGGATGCCTGTCTCCGAAATTACGTCATCCGAACGGGTTCCAGTAGATACCAACTTCTATGTTTCCTTGATTTTGCCGGAATACAAAGACCAAGCAGAATGGATGGTAATTTATGACAATCAGCACGTTGAGGTGTTTTGGGTTCTCGATAACAGTTGGGTAAAACAGCTTATTGCTGAGCCGTGTGAAGAGTGCTTATTCGTAAAATTTGAATATCACGAACCTATGTTTGGTGACCTTTCAATTAGTCGCGGCATGCCAAACATTATTGATGAAGACAATGCGCTATCGAGCGAGTTTTTCTTCTCTGATGAATCTCAGGCCAACATGCTCATCAAGATTTACAGTGGTGAAGCCTTGGCCGCATACGCGAATCAGCGTCTTTTCGTGTGGGGTGTGCCTGCTACTTTGATTCTTGGGATTGTGTTTGCGCTGTTTTATATCTCAAGTAAAAGCCTAAGAAAGTCTATCAAAGGGCTGATTCAAAACGGTATCAATAACGGCGAATTTATCCCTTACTATCAAGCTATTGTGGATAGTAGAGATGGCCAAACTGTAGGTTATGAAGCGTTGGTGCGTTGGTCAAGACGCGATGGTTTGGTGCCACCGAATATGTTTATTGGCGCCGCAGAAGAGAGCGGATTGATTGTTCCGATGACGAACCAGATGATTCGCAAAATCATCCAAGATCTTGAGTCACTGCCTGAGTCGATTTGGGTGAGTGTCAATATTGTCTCTTCTCATTTAGAAACCGGTTCGTTAACCAAACTGTTGGCAGATTTGAATTGGCCGTGTGCAAACCGAATTCATTTTGAGCTAACAGAAAGAATTCCGGTTAAAGACGTAGAAGCCGCGAAAAAAGAGATTCTCTACCTCACCAACAAAGGTTACAAGTTCAAAATTGATGACTTTGGAACAGGTTATGGTGGCTTTTCTTACTTGCAGGACTTGGGTATTCGCTGCTTGAAAGTGGACAAAATGTTCGTTGATCCAATTGGCTCAGACGACCAAAAACTCAAAGTGTTGGATTCTATTGTGTCTGCGGCGATGAAAGCGGAATGTGAAATGATTGCCGAAGGCGTAGAAAACAGAAAGCAGATTGAGTATTTGGCTACGCACAATATCTACTTGATCCAAGGTTATGTGTACGCAAAGCCAGAGCCAATCGAGAATATTGCTGAACCAAATCCGGAGGCGTAACTTCTGTTCGTTGATTTTAAAGGTGTCCAATGTGGCACCTTTTCTCTTGCCTATTGTTTACCAGAAAATAGGGAAGTCATTAAAAGTGACTCCCAACTTTAAATTGAAAACTTGAGCTGATTTTTATATCACGATGAGACGATTTTGATATTTGGTATATTGTCGAATTGAGCACTTCCCATTACATTTTTTTGCCATCTCATAGATGGTCGTCGAAGTAAATAAACAGAATGTAATTTCTAAATTTATGTATTGTGAGAATCACGATGAGTGAACATGAGTTCGTGTGCTCGTTTGACGAGCAATTAGCGATGGCCAAAAGTGAATTAATTTCAGCAATTACCCGTTATCGAGAAAACATCTTGATGAGAGATACTAAAAACAGAGTTGAGTTGGAGGTTGAATTAGAGAAAAAGTTTCATACATACGAAGCGCTAAGCAGTCAGCGGTATTGCTGAGTTGTTTGTATTCATAATTTGAATTTTTAATGTTGTCTAATAATAAAAGTTTGAATGTTTGACTCTATGATAAGCAAAAATACTTTTAATAAGATCGCAATGCTATTACTCGTCACGAGTTTGTTTGGTTGTAATAGCGACAGTGGAAGCAGCACTAGCCAACCACCAATGAGCTTGCCAGAAGAAGTATTACCTGACGAGCCAGAAATAGAAGCGCCAATACCGGAACTGCCAGTGCCTGAGTTTCCTGATATCTCAAAACCGGAAGCTCCTGAAACGCCAGAGGTGACGCCGCCGGAGCCTTCTGATCCCGTTATTCCAGAGCCGCCAGTACCAGACAAAGTGGTGTCTCGTATTGCACTAAACCAAAGCCGTGTGTCGCTTGCAGAGGGTGAGCTGGCGCAGGTGAAAGTCATCGGCTTTTATAACGATGGCACTCAAGACGACCTTACATCACAAGTTGTTTGGAACGTTGAAAATGCTGACATTGTTAACATCGACGAACGCGGTGTGATTACAGCGCTTAAAACAGGTGTTTCGGTCATTCGCGCAGACCTAGATGAGTTCAGTAGCGAAATGACCGTACAGGTTGTGGACGCGAAGTTGACCAACATTTACTTCGATCTGCCACATAAGGCGATTGCCAAAGGGCTAAGCTTTCAAGCGAAAGCTTACGGTGAATATACTGACAAACAAACCCGTGATATTAGCCATCTCGTAGAGTGGGATTCCACAGATTGTAGCGTTGTCATGCCAGGCACAAATGGCATTTTCACCGCACAAGATGAGGGTGACGCGGATATCTATGCCGAGCTTGATGGCTTAACCAGTACGCATGGTTCTATTACTGTCACGCCTGCGGTATTAGTGAGTATGGGCATTTCGTCAACCGCACTGGAAATGCCGTTGGGCACACATAAGCCTTTGGTGGTCATGGGAACGTTGAGCGATGGTGAACAAGTCGACCTCACCCGAGGTATCACTTGGCACGTCGATAACGATGTGGTTGAGATTGTTGACAACGTTGTGAAAGCCAAACATAAAGGAACAGCGTTGGTGACGGCTGCGTCAGATGGTGTGCAAAGCGAGCCAATACAAGTGCAGGTAACCGATGCAATCCTAACAAATATTGAAGTGACAACGAATGCGTCGAGCGTGGCAAAAGGCAACTCGACCCTGCTGTCTGCACAAGGAGTCTATAGCGATGAAAGCCGCGTTGAGTTGACCGAACAGGTTGCTTGGTGGGTTGATAATCAAGATGTCCTACAACTAGAAGGCGATCGCGTTAAAGGTCTTGCGGTAGGGCAGGCAATGGTTTACGCCACCAAAGATGCGATCACCAGTGCACCATTGCAAATTCAAGTAACGAATGCGGTGTTAGAAAAAATCCATGTTCATCCTAGTGAAATCACTCTAGAGAAAAAGAACGTCCAGCGATTTTATGCCTACGGTGAATATAGCGATGAAACCACTCAGGATGTAACGCATCGAGTGACATGGCGAAGCAGTAATAAAGCGGTTTTAGATTTGATTGCTGGTGGACTCTCAAATAGTGCTCAGCTTGGTTCGGTCACCATTTCAGCTTCCTTTGGGGAGTTAAAAGGCATCTCTGAGGTCAAGGTTGTAGAGGCGGAAGAAAAAGAGTCTGCCATCTCTATTTGCCCACAACCTCGTTCAGGAGAAGGAAGCGCGGAAGCGTGTTTGATGGTAGCGAGTGATGAAGATGGTCGCCTATTTACCGCACCACCATCAGTGAAGCTCATGAACAAACTAGGCTATGAGCTTGTTAAACCTTTGAGCTACGACGCGACAAAACCAAAAACTTACGTTGGCATCAAAACGGAAGACGGTACACGCGGCCCTGAGGGTGACTTTGCGATGTTCAACCAATACGGACGTGATCGCGCAGGCTTAACCAGCCAATACGCAAACTGGTGTCATGATTTGTCTGTAAGAAACTTTGCTGGCCGTGACAACTGGCGTCGTGCCACTCGCAACGAGTTGTTTAGCTTGTATCGTGCATCACGAGGCAGTGTTTGGGACGGGACTGAAAGCATCTATGAAGAAGACAAAGATGGCGGAGGTTTTGGTTGGCCAGCGAACTCGGAATATTGGTCTACCTCGCTAATGGATTTACCGCATCATGAGGGCGTCGTGTATGACATCATTAACCTGCATCGAGGTCGAGCGCAGTTGGTGATGGATGCTCGAGACCCGGCTTATGCTTCCTGCGTGTCTGACGCGCCTGGCGTTCCTCTTAAGTAATTGAAAGTTAGTGAAAGTAAGTGAATAGGCTCCTTCGGGAGCTTATTTTTTATCTCATCAGCAACGCTTGACTTCACTTATTAGCCGCGTAGCATCGATGTACGTCAATATTATGTGCAAAGGAAGGCCATATGACCGTCAAGGTATTTTGGAAAAACCCTTACCAAACAGAACTCACCTCCACGGTAACTCGAATTTCGGACAACGAAGTCGAGTTATCCCACACTATTTTTTATGCTGAATCCGGCGGACAAGAGAGCGATGCAGGTACGATCGACGGGATTCCTGTCGTCGTTGCAGTTAAGTCTGGTTCACGCATTGTTTACACTCTAAAACGTCAACCCACGTTTCGAGTTGGCGACCAAGTGATCACTCAAATTGACTGGCAAAGGCGTTATGCGTTGATGAAGCTCCACTTTGCGGCGGAAGTCATACTTGAACTGTTCACGCAAAAATTTGCAAACATTCAGAAGGTTGGCGCACATATCTCCGCAGATAAAAGCCGAATTGATTTTGAATGGCCTGAAAGCATCACGCCACTGCTGGCGGAGTTTCAACAACAAGCTCAGGCAGTCATTGATTCGGACGCTGAGATTGAGAGCGCATTCTCTGACGAAGGCCAAGAAAGGCGCTATTGGAAAGTGGAAGGCTTCGCTCAAGTGCCTTGCGGTGGTACACACCTTAAGCGCACCTCTGAAGTCGGCCGCATTGCCTTAAAACGTAAAAACGTTGGTAAAGGAAAAGAAAGAGTCGAAATTACTCTGGTTAGCTAACCGATTTCAGCGTTCAGTATTTCTGAACGCTGATTAAAAAAATTCAAATTGACTCTCTGACCGCGAGAACTAACATTCACGCACTTTGTTCATATCGTTTCAAGATAGCGTTGACACTCATTTTGGAAATGTAAATGAAGGCTTTGATTGAGGTTCTTGATGGGCAGGTGCAACACTGTCCGATAAATCAAAAGTTTGATATTAGCTCGACGGATTTTTACATTGTCTTAAACCATAACTGTGCTTTGGAGTTATGTGATTCTAAAGGCATTAAACAGTTTATTGAACCACCTTGTTTGGTCGCTATTGGCGCGGATTTCAAAGGGCAAATCGCCATCAATTCGTTCGTAGAAAATGCCAATATTTCGGGTTTCAGACTGGCTGCGTGTTTCATTGAAAAACTCAATCAACAGTTGAACTTCCGCGAGCTTTGCGATGGCGTGTTCTCGGGGAATGTGGCGGTGAGTTTCACTTTACGTCCGGGAATCGTGGATATTTACTCGGCATTAAAAGCAATGGTCAAAAAGGGTTGTGGTAACCGTTCAAACGATGAATTGCTCGATATCAACAGCATGCTTTTGTATTTGTTGATGCACTTTGACCAGAGCGCCAATCAGGCAGAAACTCGTTCATATTCTTCGTTGTCTTCACGTATTCGCGCGCTGATTTCTAAAGATCTAACGAAGCCGTGGACGCTCAAAGAAATTGCGAAACTGGTTTACATGAGTGAGTCGACGGTAAAACGAAAGTTGAACAAGGAAGGGACGACGTTTACTGACGTGCTGCAGGCTGCACGACTAGATACAGCACAAAAAATGGTGTGCCATAGCGACGCGAGTGTCAGTGCAATAGCTGAGCTATGTGGTTTTAAGCATGCCTCTTATTTTGGTGCCTGTTTCAGAAAAGAATATGGTGTCACACCGCTTGCTTATCGAAAACAAGCCCAGCTCAGAGCGAATTGAATAACAAAACGCCCGATACAAAATCGGGCGTTCTCTTGAATATGATGGGGATGATTACTTAAACCGTTATTGCTTCTTTTCTTGCGCGCAACGACGTTAAAATTTGAGGCAGTAAAGACATCACAATCATGCCCACCATCAAGCTGTATTGGAGTGGGGTAAAGTTTTCACCCAACAGCAATAACCCAGAGACGATCCCTGCAATCGGGTTGGCAATGCCACCAAACGTAAAGTCGACCACAGACATGCGTTGCAACAACCACACATACATGCCGTAGCCTAGCGCGGTGTTGAGCACAATGACCCACAGCAGCCCTAGTGTGTTGGTCATATCTATATTCTGTACGGCCTGCACATAAGGCAGCGGATTGATGGTAGCTAACACAGCCGCGGCGATAGACAGCAATACACCACCCAAAATCAACTGCCACGTGAGTACCGTCCACCAATGCATTTTTGTGCCGAGTGATTTGGTTGCGCTACTGCCAATCACGATGCACATGATGGCCGCCAGCATCGCCCCTAAACCGATAGGGTTCAGCGAGATTGAGCTTGGATCGAACAAGAACCACGCTAACGCAATCAACACTGCGCCGCTAATACCTTGTATTGCGCTAGGCTGACGTTTGTAAACCGCCCAACCAAACAGCATGGCAAAGACGGGGACTGAAATCATGCCGACACCGGAAATTGCAGAAGGTAGGGTCAACGCCATCACAAAAATGAGGCCAAAGAAGAAAGCGATGTTAATTGTGCCCAATACCAATAACACTTTCCATTCGTGCTTTTTAGGCAGCGAAGGTTTGATTGCCAGTAGCAGTAGTCCGGCTGGCAGTGCCCGCAGTGCTCCCAGCAACACAGGCGGCCAGTCTGGAAGAGTGAACTGCGTAACGGCATAAGTTGTGCCCCAGAAAAATGCGGGGATCATTGCGAGTAATATGTTCATGTAAAATATCTTTACGTTGAGATAATTAATTGTAAAGATACGCGCTAGATTGCTTTTTGTAAAGTATCTTTATGTTAAAATAAATCGTCAGACCGAATTCGTATTGGAGAAAGAAAACTCGTGGACGCAATTGATAGAGTAGTAACGCAGTGGGCGAAGGAAAAACCAGATCTTGATACCGAACCAATGGCTATCATGGGTAGGCTAATGCGCATTGCTAAGCATATGGAGTGTCGAGTCGCTGATCTGCACAAACAATATGACCTGAAAATGGGCGAATTTGATGTGTTAGCCACGCTGCGCCGTGCCGGAGCGCCTTACCGTCTCACCCCATCAGAGTTGATTGCGTCGATGATGCTCACGTCCGGAGCGATGACCAACCGCTTAGACAAGCTAGAAAAGAAAGGCTTTATTGCCAGAGAGCACAGTAAAGAAGACCGACGCAGTGTTACTGTTGAGCTAACAACTGAAGGCTTGGCATTGATTGAGTCGTTGATCCAAGAGCATGTGGATGTACAACATCGTTTGATTAGTGGATTGTCGGCGGACGAAAAGTCACAAGTGAATCAGGCGTTAAAGTTACTACTGCCTCAATTTGAATAGCGAATCTCGTTGCAAAGAAAACAAGGAATGAGCATGAATATCAAAGAATTGGAATCCTTTTTAGAGACATTTATGTGCGCCGAAAGTGACTTCCCCTTTGGCCCTGACGCGCTTGTGTTCAAAGTAAAAGGCAAGATGTTCGCGATAATCGCGGAGCGTGGTGGCCGAGAATACGTCAGTGTTAAAGTGAAACCGGAAGATGGAGAAGTGCTAACGTCCCAGTTTACCGACATCACTCCGGGCTACCACCTTAACAAACGCCATTGGGTCACAGTGTATTTCAATGGTGATGTCGAAGATGGTCTCATTCAAGACTTGTGCGAGCGCTCCTACGATTTGGTTGTAGCGAAACTGCCCAAAGCGCAACGTACATTGCTTGAACACTGAAGCCGAATAGCATTTCAGGAAAGCATTTAGGCAATAACGAAAACCATCAATTGCTCGCTGAAAAACTCGCACCTTTTTTGAGCTCGGGCTATATAAAAAGAAGTTGCGTAAAAAGGGAAGTGATATGCGAGCACTATCTGACTGGTTAGAAGCCTACGGTGAAAGCCATCAAAACCCAATCAATCAAAAAATTCACAAAGTTGCCGTACCGGGTATTTATCTTTCTGTGGTAGGGCTTATTTGGTCCATTCCTCAACTTTCAATCTTAGGTTTTCAGCTCAACTGGGTTTGGTTCGCTGTCATTCCGGTTTGGGTCTTTTATTTCCGTTTATCTCTCAGTGTGTTCATGATGATGCTCGGTTACACGTTAGCGTGCATTGGTTTGATTTGGTCGTTGGAGATTCTAGAGCTACCCGTCTTACACATTTCTATGCTGCTGTTTGGCGCTTTGTGGATTCTTCAGTTCATTGGGCACAAAATCGAGGGCAAAAAGCCATCCTTTTTTGAGGACCTACAGTTCTTATTAATCGGCCCAATCTGGGTGTTTCGAAAGCACTAAATGCGCAAGCTGAGTGTATTGCCACAACACGATTAAGATTTTGAGTGTAGTATTCGGCTCCTTTCGACGTTTATGTAGTAGAGGCGAGTGGTGAGTGACGCGCATTTCCAAGGGCAGTTTGAAGTCGAGTTAAAGTATCGAGTAAAAAATCATGATGCATTTTTAAACACGCTCAGACAGATTGAGCATGAAGTCATGTTCGAAAACAACCAAGAGTCAGATTGGTTTTACGATACCCGACAACGCACGATGACTCAGCAGGGCAAGAGTTTAGTGCTCAGAGAAATTCAGCCTGCCGGCATCAAACTGTGGATTGTAAAAGGGCCAGAAGCTGACCGTTGTGAAGCAACAAATATCACTAAGTTAGATTCTGCTCAAAGTATGCTCGAAAACATGGGCTACGAAGTGATTCAACGCAGCAAGAAAATCAGAAGTATCTTCTTTGTCGGCGAGTTCCATATCACCTTAGATTTTCTTGATGGTTTTGGTCACTTTGCGGAGTTCGCTATTATGACCGACGACGAAACTGCTTTGGCTCGCTATCGCGAGCGGTTAGTCGCACTTGCGCAGCAGTTTCATCTGAGCGAAGCGGATAGAGAGCATCGCTCATACAAAGAGATTTTATCAGCTTAGTCGCTATTTCTTTCCTTTCTAAAACGCGAAGCGAATTCTTCCCAAAACACAATGTCATTTTTGTGTTCTTCTCATTGGTTTGACAGGCAACTCCTAGTAAACAGCACTATGATTACCATAGTGCTGAGGCACTGAACCCACACTATCATTTAATGAGTGACGCTGTCACCTTGTGGAGGAGTAATGTATAACCGAGAACATAAGTATGTTTATTGGCGAGAGGAGAGAAAGAAAGGAAAATGGCACTACATCATGAAATCGTTTTTTATGATTTGTTGTGCATTGTTGGTGGGTAAAATTATCGGTTTGTTCATCTTTGGAGAGCTTCACACTTTTCAGGACGTGACGGAGCAGTTTCCGGCAGATTTTTTCATCATGATGTTAGTTGGTTTCCCGATTAGTGTTGTGGGCTGGTATCACGAAGAGTCCAAGTTCTTCCGTGCTCTAAAACGTAAAGATAAGCAGCTAAAGATGAAGCGAGAAAAAGCAAAGCAAAACAATTCATCAGTGAGTTAATTTCATTTTGTGCGATGGCGCAACTTCCTATTTTTTCGTGCAGTAATCCGCAAGGTTTCCATGATTTTTTGCAAATTTTGTTCATGCAAGGTCTGCTAGTTTCTAAAAGACATACTCCGGTCTGCCTCTGTGATTGGTTATTGTAAGACCGAAGGTAATAGAACGTTAAATGAGATGGATACATGGACCGACAATCAATGCTGCATAGTCAGAAGATTTATTTTTGTACTGACGAAGAACTCGCAAAACAGCAAACGCAATGCCTAGAGATTCTCTATGACTATAACCAAACGCGACCTTCAGAGGGCGAAAAACGTGGTGAAATTCTTCAGCGTTTACTTGGGGCTGTGGGCGATAACTGTTATTTAGAGCCACCGCTTCGAGCAAACTGGGGGCGTCACACTTATCTGGGTGATAATGTGTACGCCAACTTCAATCTTACACTTGTCGATGACACCTATATTTATATCGGCAATTCCGTGATGATTGGCCCGAATGTGACGATTGCGACAGCAGGACATCCTATAGAGCCAGATTTACGTCGGGAAGTGGCTCAGTTCAATATTCCTGTTCATATCGAAGACAATGTTTGGATTGGCGCAAACTCAGTGGTGTTACCGGGAGTGACGATTGGTGAAAACTCGGTTATTGGTGCAGGGAGCGTTGTGACCAAAGATATTCCAAGTAATGTAGTTGCGGTGGGGAACCCTTGTCGTGTGCTACGTGAAATCGGCGAGCATGACCGAGAGTTTTACTTCAAGGATCGTAAAGTCGAGGGCAATGTCTATAGCGACCAAGAAGAGGCTTAACGCTGGGCACATGAAGCGATAGATAGAAACAAGAAAAGGCAGATTGGACTATCTAATCTGCCTTTGTTTGTATTGAGTAACTAAAAGACGAAATTCAACATCACCGTGTAGAGGTTGGCATTGGTATCGGCTGGTGGGAGAGAAAACGCGCCGGAGTCGTTGTTGAAAGCTTTAAAGTGTTGCCATTCGGCATTCACTGACACGTTGTAATCCACGTCAAACCTTAACCCTGTAAGGACGCTGTCACCGGTCTTCTTTTCGTTGTCGTCAAACTGCTGGCCATAAACCACGTAAGGGGTGAACTTGTTTAGGTTGTAGCTGGTTGCGGCGTACCACGAGGTCGAGATATCGCTTGTTTGTCCTTCGGCTGTGACGGTTATACGGTCAAACTCATATTTTGCACCCAGTGAAAACAGCTGGATGTGTTGGCCTTCATCTTTCAGCCGTATTGTTCCCGCCGTGCTGCCTTGGCCAGGTATGGGCTGCATGGCGTTAGAAAGTATGGTGGTTTGATCGTACTCGGCATTCAAATACGCAAAGTTCCAACGGTAGTTATCACCGCTTAACGTCAAGTTAAGCCCTGCTGAATAGTTGGTGTCTATACTAATGTCCGTATCTTCACTGATGGTAACGTCGCTGCTGTAACCATAGCCCACAAACGGCATTGCAGTGATCATCACATTCTCATTAAGGTCGTAATTCCATCTAACGGATAGGCCATCATACGCCGTGATCCCGAGAATGCTGTCATACACTTCGTTCGGAGGTCTGGCGGTGGTAAACGCTTGTCCCACATAGTTGTATTCAGAAATAAGGAATACAGGCAAACGCAATCGACCACCACGAATTTCGACGTTGTTATAGGTGTAAGCGAGGTAAGCCCATTCTACTTTGGGTTCACTCCAATGATCTTGCGGTCGCTTGACGACTTGAACAGAAGCACGAAAAGCTTGATAGAAGTAATCAAGTTGGAGGCCGAATGTGGTGTCGCAATCGAAACAGCTGTCATCATCAATAAATCGATTCACGAGCAATGAAGTTTCGTTGTCGGACTGCGCCCAAGCAATGGAGCCAAACCCGCTAAGCGATAAGTTATCGGTCAGTTCTACTGTTGCTAAGCTCGGAAAAGCGACACTGCTAATAAGTACTGCGAGGAGCGATCTCTTCATTTCATTTCTCCGAACTGACGACATAAAGAACATGAGCATCCGACGGCAACGAGTCGACGGGGGCATAGCCAATGCGATTAGGTTGTTCCCGCATCCAAGCTAACAAGATTTCAATACTGGGTTGATCAATTACTTTGGGTGGACGCGCCTTGCCTGAAAACGAAAGGCTGGCCCAATGCGCATTCATTTGAGCCAAGTTTTTATTAAGCAGGTAGCGATAGAACTCCGTTCGTTCAACGGACGTCTCTGGCCAATCAGAGAGTTCAATTCGTTGGCCTTGTAATAGTCTGGTTTTGCCTCGGTAGAGCTTCCTCGCTTTATTAATGGTCAACGCATCAAACTGAGCGTTAAGTGAGAAAATGGCGTAACTTTCTGCGGCAAATGCCTGATGGCTCCAAGGCAACAAAAATATAAGCAGCAAACAAGCGGAGACCAGTAGTCGCAGCGCTCGTTGATTATGAGGGGGGAGAATCATGCTCATGTGTGGCTCGCCTACATTACGTTTTCGATTTGATGCAACAGTTTCTCCTTTCTCACTGGTTTAGGCACATAAGCGTCCATTCCAGAGTCAAAACAGCGTTGAATATCGTCGTCGACCACACTGGCTGTTAGCGCGATGATCGGCGTTTTTTCGAGTCCTAAGCTTGCTTCATAAGCGCGGATCTGTTTCGTTGCTTCGAAACCATCCATCACCGGCATCATGCAATCCATTAAAATGATGTCGAAGCCACCATCGCGCTGGAACATCTCCACTGCGATCTGGCCATTTTCCGCGACTTCAAACTGATAGCCAGCCTTGCTTAACAGTAAAGAAGCAACTTTTTGATTCACTCGGTTATCTTCCACCAATAAAATCCGCTCACGTCGCATTGGCGCAGCACTTAACGCCTCACCAACGCGTTGTTTAAATTCGGGTTCTTCAAAAGCGGACAAGCTTGATTGGTTGAGCTTTGTCGACGCAGTTACGGGAAGTCGCAACCCAACGGCTTTATCAAGTTTCTCTTTAAGCAAATCTGCCTTAAACGGTTTTGGTACGTAGTCGTCCATGCCGACGTCAAAACACTTTTGAATATCGTCATCAACAACGCTTGCTGTTAACGCGATGATAGGAATGCGGAACGTTCGATTTTCTTTCTGCTCTATTTGTCGGATTTGTTTAGTTGCCTCAAACCCATCCATCACCGGCATCATGCAGTCCATCAAAATCAGACAGTATTGGGATGTCCTGAACATGTCGACCGCTTCCTCACCATTAGCAGCGACATCAAAACTAAAACCTGCTTTGGTGACATGCAACCCTGCAATTTTTTGGTTCACAGTATTGTCGTCTACAACGAGCACTTTGGGTAATGTTTCAAGTCGGGTTGCAGGCTGAACGACGGAAATAGATTGAGTAAATCGTTCAGCACAGCTTTCAAGCGCTTTGAGTAGACGTTGTCCTAGCAAAGGTTGAGTAATGATCGCTGCAACACGGTGACCGAAATCAAGCTGTTGGCTGTGTAGATGTTTGATTAGGCAAACTTGCACATGTTGATGTTCCAAATTTCGCATCAAATCTTTGTTTTTCACTGCGGCATCTGGCGTCGTTTCAACATAAAGAATGATGATGCGTTCTTTGTCGTTAATCCATGTTGGAAGAGCACTAAGATCATGAACAGATTGATGCACTTGAATTTGATAGAAGCTCAACTCATTACGTAGTTTTGTTTCTAGGTCACTGTCGTCACAGACGAGCCAGATTTGATTATTCACGGTATGTCGAGCACGAAAATTAGCTTGAGAAATCGGCGCTGTGAGTTGGAAGTAGAAACGGCTTCCGCGGCCTTTTTCAGATTCAAGTTGTATGCTTCCGCCCATGAGTTCGACAAGTTGCGTACTGATGGCAAGACCTAAACCTGTTCCTCCAAATTGGCGGGTGGTGGAATCGTCCTCCTGAGCGAAAGGTGCGAAGATTTGTTTCTGTTGCTGCTCATCGATGCCGATGCCTGAGTCTTGCACGGAAAACTCGATGATGGCTTCCGATTCATTACTTTCAAGCGTGGTAATCGAAAGCTCTACACTGCCTCGTTCAGTAAATTTAACGGCATTGGACATGAAGTTCATGATCACCTGACGCAAGCGGTGATCGTCAATGACGATGTGATAAGGCGTGTTTGGGCTAATGCTGACGGTTAATTCGATGCCTTTCTCTTTTGCTTTTGGGGACACGATTGAGGCGATGTCATAAATTGATTCTCGCACGCAGGTTGAATGAGGACTTATCAGCAACATGCCGGACTCAATTTTGGAAAAATCCAGCACGTCGTTAATCAGGCTGAGCAGCAATTGGGAAGACGTCTCTATTGTGTCGACGTAATCTCGCTGTGTAGCGGTCAACGGGGTGTCTGCCAGCACTTCAGAAATACCTATTACACCGTTGAGCGGAGTACGAATCTCGTGCGACATGTTCGCTAGGAAGCTACTTTTCGCTTTGCTGGCTTCAATCGCGTCGTCTTTGGCGCGCTCGGCATCTTCTTTGGCTTTGGTGAGTTTCTGCTTTGCTTGCTCTCTCTCATGACTGAGTTTTTCCACTTCTTGAGCAAACTTGCTTAACTCATCTTTGCCTTTGATGAGCTCAGAAAGTGGTGAGTCTTCGCTGTAATTTTCGCGGCTTAAAAACTCAAGAACAAGATGCAGGTTGTTGGTCACTTTACGCACCAAGCGAATGGTTAAACTGATAACAAGAATCGTCACCAACGACATGATAACAATGAATACCAACCGCTGTTGCGTGGTTGCTTTAATGGTTTGTGCGAGCTTCGTTTGCAGCTCATGTTCCATCGTGTCGTTGATGTCATGAAGTAGCGCCAGTCGCGTGTTCAGCGCAGCAAGTCCAGCTCCCGTTTTAAGAGGAGATAACGCTTGTAGTTCCTCTTGGTTAAGTAACTGATCACGAAATTCTTGGCTAGTTTGAAATACCTTGTTGCTAAAGGTTTCTATCAGCAATTGGACTTGGTTATGGTTGGCATTGAGCGCGACGAAGCGCTCTACAAGCAGTTGTTGGTTTTGAATCAGAGACTGAATCTCATCACGAACAGCGTCGTCGTAATGAAGACGCTTATTGGCTGAATAAATGAGATATTCACTCAATCGACGCTCTTCCGTCGACCAAAACATTAACCATTCCAATTGCATTAAGGAGGAAAGATGGCGATCGGTTTCGTAACTGACGTTACTAAAATAGACCTTGTCGAGATTAAGTAGGATTTGCTCAAAAGTATCTGCTCGCCATTCTGCAATATCCAGTTTTTCTTCGATATCGATTGCTGTAAACATCGAGAGGCTGGCTTCTTCAAAACTCGCAAGTAGAGGTAAAACCTCAGAATTGTCGCCAAAAACGCGGGGGGTCGTTTCTTTTAGTTCTTGAATGAGCTGCGCTGTTTTGTCAGCTTTATTCGGGATGGATGGGTTATTGGGTAAATTAAACAGGTAAGAGACTTTGTCGATGTAAACAGAGAATAATTGAGCTTTTTGTAAATCTTGAGCTTGAGTCGAAAGATTATGAACGTGTTGTCCCGCCAGAAAAAACAACAAAATGATTGGCAGTAAGACAAGGCCAAACAGTTTGTGTTTTACTGACAGGTTATTCCACGAAAAAATTCCGACCACAGCGCATTTCCATATCCAAAGGGTTGATATGAAAAGTGTAGTTTATCTATTTGGGTTGTTAGCGTTGTGAGTGCAATCGGGTTTAAAAGGGGATAAAAATGTGACGTGTTTTGCAGAAAGCTTCTCATAACGCCAAGCAAGAAGCAGAGCGTTATGAGCTTTTCATGCCAGTTTTTAACCTACGATGGAAGAGGCATTGTGCTTCATTGTTTGGCAAGTATTTTCAAGTTCTAGGAGCTGCGCCGCTGGAACAGGCTTGCCTAAGAAAAAGCCTTGTGCCACATCGCAATTTAGACGCTCGATCAGCGCCAGTTGTTTTTGGGTTTCTATACCTTCTGCCACAACTTTCATTCCGAGGTTGTGAGCCATTGAAATGATGGCGCGAACCAGAGAGTCATCTTTGTTGTCTTGCTGGGTTTGTGCGATAAACGAGCGATCGATTTTAAGCCCATCAAAGTTAACTTGTTGAAGATAGGACAGGGCAGAATAGCCAGTACCAAAATCATCTAACCAGACTTCAATACCAGTGGCTTGCAGTTTGCGCAAAACGAAGTGGGCTTTTTCGATGTCGTCCATCAAAAGTGACTCCGTCACTTCTACGTGAATGTCTTTGGCGGAAACATCGTATTGCAATAAAAAGTGCTCAAATATGAGGCTAAGGTCCTGGCGGTAGATTTGTCGTGGGGACAAGTTCAACGCGATATGAAAATCATGGTCGAATGCTTCTGCCCATTCCGCTCTTTGCTTGATCGCGGTTTCGATCAAATGCTCACCAAGCTCGAGAATCAAGTCGTTTTGTTCTGCAATCGGAATAAACTGTTCAGGGCCAATGTAGCCTTTCACGGGATGATTCCATCGCACTAATGCTTCAACCCCAACCAACTGGTAGGTCTTAAGGTCAAATTTAGGTTGATACCAAAGCTCAAACTGAGATAAGTCGTGGATGGAGCGACTCAGTTCTCTTTCGATATAGAGTCGTTGTTTCACCGTCGCATCGAATGCGGGATCGTAAACGGACATAATGTCTTTGCCGCGACGTTTTGATTCTTGTGCGGCAAGGGATGAAAGTTGCAGCAACGAATCTGCGTTACAGCCAAACTCGGGATATACCGCAACACCAAGGCTGGTGGTTAAGCGGATATTGTGACTGTCGAGCCTCAATGGTGATAGCACTTGTCTATGAATTTGGTTGGCTATCTCGCGCGCTTCTAAGCTGTTATTGCATGGGAATACGACGACAAACTCATCCGCACCAACGCGGCTTGCGAGTATCCATGGTCGATAATCTGGTTCGATATAAATTGGCAGTTCATTCCTTAATAACGCGGAAAGGTGCACCAGTAATTTGTCCCCAACATTGTGGCCGTAGTTGTCGTTGATGTGCTTAAAATCATCCAAATCGACAAATAGGACGGCAAGCGCTGGCGCTCGCTTGGCGCTGATTTGTTCTTGAAGATCAATCAGCAGCTTTTCACGATTAGAAAGCGAAGTCAGAATGTCGTGATAGGCCATGAACTCAACACGGGTTGTGTAGGTGTTTACCTTGTTAGACATCTTGTTATAGGCAGTAATCAACTCACCAATTTCATCTTTGCGTTGAATATCGGTAACTGGAAGTGCTTGGGTATCAAATTCCGAAAACTGTTCACTCAACTGTTTGATTGGTTTCACCAACGAGCGACCTACAGCGAACGCGAATAAGCTACCCATGAAGATAGAAATAATGCTGATTGCCAGCAGCAAAATAAACATGTTGTGTTTATCTTTAGACGTTATCGCTGCAACTTGTGCAATGTTTTGCTCTTTTTCTTCTAATAAATGGGCAAGGTTGAGCTCCAAATATACGGCTCCAAGCGTCACATCTGATTGGTGAATAGGCGCGGCAATTTCCAGTTGTTCTCTAGATAGAGCGACTTGGACACGTTCTTGTTCAATGGCCTTAAGAATAAAGTCTGAGCGGTAGTGGGGCTGAGCAAACATGGCAAGCTGAGGTGTACCGTCGTGGAATACAAGTCCATCGTTATCTACAACATGGATTTTTGATACGTCCGGTTGGCTTAAGGTTGCCGTAATCTGTCCATAGACTTGGCTGATGTTATCGTTGTAAAGCGGATCAAACAGCTGCTTAGACAACAACTCCGCGTACACTAATCCTTTTTGTTTGACGTAGGATTCCGTCTTATCTTGAGAATTTTGCGTGATCTGCTGCGCGAGATTGTTTGAGTATGTGTCGTAGCCATGCATGTAAAGTACAAGGTTGACCACAACCACCAAAACAACGACGGAGATAGTCGCGAAAATGTATTTGGTTTCTAGCGAAAGTTTGTTCAGCATCAGTTTGCCTTTGGTAGCAAGTTAACAGACTTTCGAACCGTGTCGAGAGACGTTGCCATATCTGGCGTAAGTGCTGATATGCGCTTGGTATTTTGGAATACATCCAAGGCATGCAAACCTTCTGGTGAGGCATCCATTTTCAATAAAATCGATGTAATTTCATTTTTGGTCGATTGGCTCAAAGTAGGCGACGCTAAAACCAAATCACGCGGGATCTCCACCGAGTTATGGAAAATGGTCAGTTTTTCCTTCATGTTTTCTGGCAAATCTTTTGGGTTGTTCCAGTTGAAATTACTGAACGCCCCAGCGGCAACGCGCTGTTTATACACCCAAACGGATAGGTTGATTTCGTTGGATTGTTCTAAATGTTCATCCAAAAACAAATAGCCGATACGGTCTTTCGTTGGGTGAGCATCAATAGAGCGAAGGTATTCTAATTTTTCGCCTTGGTTGAGCAATGTAATGGCAGGTAAGTAAAAGCTGCTGGTGGAGTTACGACTCTCGAAAATGAGCGTTTTGCCGCGCAGATCGGCCAAGGAATGAATGCCACTGTCTTGATGGGTGAAAAATACAGAGTGGTATTTTTCGAGTCCCTTTTTCCACCTTACGGCGAGCACTTGGCTGTTAGATTCTCGTTCTAGGGTTACGGCGTTAAACGGTGTAGCTGTTGCAATTTGAACGCTGCCATTTTTGAGAGCAACTGCAAGTTGTCCATAGTTGTTGAAGACTTGTACCGACCCAGAGGTATAACCGAGGTGATTCAGCCTTCCGGACACATATTGAGCAAAGGGTGTCGCCTTTTTGATTTTACTTTTTGCTTTGTCGGATACGATACCTACGGTGAATACGAGGTCATTGACGGGTTGAGCGCTAGCAAGAAAGGGGGAGCTTAAAGAAGCAAGCAGTAAGAGTGTGCAGGCAGGTTTCATCCGGCGTCAACATCCTTGGGTATGTGTTCTTGAACGACAAGATTCATAATTAAAGCAAATTGCACTTCAACGAAGCGCACAATCATTCAGTAATTATTGAGTTAGAACTCAAAAAGTGACTCGGTCACGTATCTTTCAAATAGTACCGATTTTGAATGTTAAGTACAGGAGTAATGTCGCTCTTTCAGTGACTGAAACACAAGTGAAACAGGGGATTTGTCGGCGTTCTGAGAAACAAGGCTCACTTAACTTGAACGGTGTAAGTGAGCCTGAAAATAAAATGAGAGGTTAAGCAAAGACTTATGCTGTTTGGGTTGTCAGTGTGGCTAGTTATGACATGCGTTCTAACTGTTTTACGTATTTTTGCTCTAGCGCTTCATTACCTGCCGCACGTTCTAACTCGATCATAAGTTGCAGTGACGGTTTTTTCACACCGTACATTTGATTAAATCGCATCAGTCGAATTCTTGCATCGGTAAAGTTGCCACTTTCTATTTCGAGTTTAGCCAGTTGGAGAATCGATTTTGGGCGGTGTGGGTCGTGATCGATAGCTCGCGTAAAGTAGTATTTTGCTTTGTCTTTATCTTGTGATTTCAATGCGCAGAAAGCGGCGTTTTCGTAGCTTGCAGGGATGAGGTAGTAATAAGGTTGTTCAATTGCGCGGTTAAACATTTGGTCGGCTTGTTGGAAATCACCTCGTTTACACAGAAATGTTCCGTAGTTATTGAGCACGTTGCCGTTTTTGGTGTGTTGGCGTAAAGAGCGTTTGTACATGTCTTCTGCTTTCGCATCTTCACCAACGGTTTCGTAGTAGTGTGCCATAGAAAGCTGTGCGCGATAGTATTGTGGGGCGTGGCTCAAGGCTTGTTGCAAATTGTCGTGCGCTCGGATCATATTGCCACCTTCGAGATAACCAAGCCCAAGTGCGATGCGAGATTCTGCCATAGCAACAGGATCGGCCTTCACGATAGGAGCGCCGTTTTCTTTTACGGTAACACAGCCTACGAGTGCAAACTGAGTCATCAACATTAGTGCACTGAGCGTTACGGTTTTCATTCTTCTTCCCCACATCCCTGAATCTGACAGCATGATATGAATTACGTAGCAAAAGCCCATTGAGGAAAAAGCACTATGCGATCAGGTTTGCAAACTGATATAAAAAAGCCGCCAGATGGCGGCTCGGTTCACAAACTTAATTCGTTGATTTAATCGTCTTTAGTGAAAGCATCTTCGCTGAAGTGATCCAGATCGTAAGGCGTTTGTTGGTATACGCAGTAGTTGAGCCAGTTCAAGAACAGCAAGTGTCCGTGGCTTCGCCAACTCGCAATGGGAGAGTTATCTGGGTTGTTGTTCGGGTAGTAATTGACCGGAATTGCCGGCTCCATCCCTTCACCCAAATCCCGAATGTACTCATTGTGAAGAGTGTGCGAGTCATACTCTGGATGGCCGGTAACAAACACGTTTCGCTTGTCTTTGGTCGTTGCCAGATATACGCCCGCCACATCGGATGTGGCGAGAATATCTAAGTCAGTATGTTCTTCTAAAAAGTGTGGCGAAAAATCGGCATAACGCGAATGGGGCGCTAAAAACGTATCATCAAACCCACGCAAAATAGGGTGGAATGGATTATGAATTTGGTGATGATATACACCGGAAAGCTTTTCTTTACGCGTTTTTTTCGGCAAGTCATACAACAACTTTAAGCCAGCTTGCGCTGCCCAACACACATACAACGTCGAGGTAACATGGTCTTTCGCCCATTCCATGATGGTTTTTAAATGATCCCAATAGATCACATCTTCAAATTGCACCAGACCAAGTGGCGCACCAGTGATGATAAGACCGTCGAAATTCTTCCCTTTTACCATCTCAAACTGACGGTAAAACGTATCTAAATGCTCGGTTGGTGTGTTTTTGCTTGGTCGATTATCGATGCGCAGTAGCTCGACGTTTACTTGCAATGGACTGTTTGAAAGAAGGCGAAGAAACTGCGTTTCTGTTTCGATTTTCTTGGGCATCAAATTCAGAATCAGTACTCGCAAAGGACGTATCTCTTGACTCGCGGCACGAGTTTCGCTCATTACAAAGATGTTCTCTGTCCTTAGTACATCTGAAGCAGGTAGTTGATCTGGAATTCTAATTGGCACGACTTTCTCTCCCTAAGCTTAGTCAATCTAGACGTCTATACTTCTAAAGCTAACTTAAATTAAAATGGATGTCGATACGAAATGTGACTTTAGCCAAGGTTATTTCAAAACACTGATAGCAGAAGATAGCGACGCCTATTAGATAGTATGGGAAAGGCACAGCAAAGCAGCCAGCAATTGTGATTAAAACAGGGTTTCTGATGAGACGAGGTTGAAACGAGGTGACTATTATTTGATGCGCATTATGCGATCAAGTTAGTATACAAACGTGACTTGAATGTAACTTAGTCTCTAAATCGTGAGCCATACTAAAAACTATTCGCTCGCTCAACCCACGTTGTGTGCGGTATTTGGAGACATCGTCAGTGGAGGACATTATGTTCGGTATTTTTAAGAAAAAAACGAAAATTCAGAGCATTGCTCAAGAGGTTCCAAGCGTGTTGTTGCGTTCGTTTGGCGATAAAAACACTTACGTTCCCGATGAAATTGATCAGGCACTTCAAGAGCTTGGCTATGACAAACAAAAAGATCTGAATCATCATTATTACGCGTATGGCATGTTCGCAAGCGAATCATGTTACGAGCAACTAGGCCTAACCGATGAGCTTGGGAACTACGGCCATTTTCAGCGCGAAGTCGGCAAAATGCTTTTGAACACACCTGAGCCAATAGACATGCATATCTACTTCGAAATTTCTCAGCAATACCAAAGAGAAGGCAAACGAAATACCCACTAGAGCGCGTGGGATTGCAAGCATGCTTTGCATAATTTTTAGACAAAATATGTAAAAACAAAAAGCCGCGACAGGTAACTGCCGCGGCTTTATTCTATTGCGTATTTCGGAAAAATTAGCTTGCTAAAGCTTCGATTAGTTGAGCTTGAGAGCGAACTTTTCGATTGCGATACATCACCGCCGCGATAGCTGGCAAACTGAATGCGATGAACCCCAATATGAGTGCATACGCGCCCGTTTCTGCGCTGATACCTGCTGGTACGTCGAACGACACCACGATAGTGATCATACAGCTAATTAATCCTAAACCTGCCACCAAGCTCATTCCCACTTTGCCGCCAGGGACACGAAATGGTCGTTCGATGTCTGCGTGTTTGCGTCGTGACACCAAAAAGCTAATAAAGATAC
This sequence comes from Vibrio sp. RC2502, assembly GCF_054850435.1. Lineage (NCBI taxonomy): Bacteria > Pseudomonadati > Pseudomonadota > Gammaproteobacteria > Vibrionales > Vibrionaceae > Vibrio > Vibrio sp. RC2502. Next base: position 1,842,534 of record NZ_CM141453.1, on the reverse strand, counting down.
ACACGTACATCACCATGTATAACTGAGTCATTAAGATGTTCAGCAGCCACATACCTTGGTTAACGTTTGGAACCAAAATAAACACTAAGGACAACACGCTAACGATGGCCCCTTGCAATAAGAGTAGGGCGACAGGTGCTTGGTTTTGATTTTCTTTCGACAGTGCGATTGGCATAAACTGGTCTTTCGCCGCCACATGCAAACTCTTCGTAGGTGCAATAATCCAGTTGTTCAAGCTTGCTAGCGTGCCAAACACAATCGCTAGAGCTATCACAGGCAGCATGAACGAGAGGTTCAAATCATCAAAGAAGGTTTTGAACGCCAAGATCACACCTTCGCTTAAGCTGGCGTGATCGCTTGATACCACCGATGAAATTGACAGCGAGCAAGCTGTTAAAGAAACCAAAATCAGCGCCGTAGAAGCTAAGAGTGCTTTTGGGTACGCCTTTTGTGGATTTTCTACTTCACTCGCATATGAGGTGGTAATTTCTAAACCAGTCAATGAAAGCACGACAGCGGTGAAACCTGCCCCAATTCCATCTTGAGAGAAATCGGGTAGCCAGTCAGAGACATGACTAAGGGAGATATGAGACTCTCCCGGATTGGTATATGCCCAGTAACCACCCAAGCCAATGATCAGCAAAATTGGGAAAATGAGCCCTAGAGTGCCAAACACGTTTGTGATCATCGATGACAAACGTAAGCCGAATATATTTACCAATGTTAGCGCCCAAAAAATCACGTTAATCATGATTAACATGAAAATATTATTCTGCGCTAGTTCAGGGAAAAATGGGTAGGCACCTGTAGCGACAATGAAAGAGATCAGCGGCGGGTAATAAACGATATTTTCCGCATATTGATACCAAACGGTCGCAAAGCCGAAGTTAGGTCCAATCGTTTCTTTTCCCCAAAGATAGACGCCACCCTGTTGAGGGTAAGTCGTGCTTAGCTCGGCACACACTAAAGCTGTGGGAACGAAAAAGCATAAACCAGCAAGTAAAAAGAAAGAGATGGCATGACTACCAAATAAGGCGGCACCCGGTATGTTTCTGATGCTATCAACGGATGTAACCGTAATCATGATCACAGAGAAAACACTGAGTTTAACAGCGGACTTGGCGATATTGCTCATTCGATACCTTTAATAAACGAGCCACGAATTCATGGTTGGAAAACCCGCGTGCTACAAGTAAGACGCGCGTATTGTAGGGTTGTTATAAACGGCGGGTATATAGCGAAAAATGGTATGTATTTACCCAAAAATGAACCGAAAACTCAGTGATTTATTTGTAAGCAATGTAAACGTTTGCGTTGGTGTATTGGCGCGAAAAAAGTAAAAGAGACACACAACAAACTGCCACATGTTGACCTTCACCCAAGGGTAAGCGTTAAGTTGAAGGGAACGAAAACAGTTAAGGAGAAGACAAATGGGGTGTTGTAATCAAGCGCCAAAAGGTGGAACAGGCAAACTATCATACTTAATGTTAGTTATCGCTGGATTGTTTGCGGCTATTTTTCTGATCGCCGCTCTTTGGGGGTAATACGCAATCCAAGGTATTGTAAATACACGGTTATGTTTATCCAAACTTTATGAAAGGCGGGTGGATTCATTTCATCAGTAGATGTTAATGTCCGAGCGCGTCTTTGGTGTTTTTGCACGCCCAACATATTCTTGTAAAGTTCTTATTGTGTAGTGTGTCGAAGAACCATAGAATCCGCGCGCTTTAATTTATGTTATTAGCGTTATCAATGATAAAAGTGCTTTTTATTATCATTGTTTCTCCCACTTATAGATGCTCGCATCTGACATTTCATACATGAATAAATACAAAAAGCCTGAATTTAAGGCTAAATTTCTTTTACCTCGTTATTGGGGTACGTTAATTCTCATCGGCGTGATGTACTCATTGAGCCTTCTTTCTTTTAATATTCAATTAGCGCTAGGACGCGGTATTGGCCGTTTAGCCATGCGAATAATGAAAAAGCGTCAAGTGACGATACGGCGCAATCTTGAGCTTTGTTTTCCTCACATGGGCGAATCTCGACGCGAGGCAATTTTAAAAGATAATATCGACAACTCCGGTATTGCACTCTTCGAAACAGCGATGGCATGGTTTTGGTCAGATAAAAGAGTCAGTAAGCACGTTACGATTAAAGGAATGGAGCATTTAGAAGCGTTAGAAAAGTCCGGTAAAGGTGCCTTAATGTTGGCCGTCCATTCAATGAACTTGGAATTAGGTGCTCGCGCATTTGGCATTCAAAAATCTGGGACGGGTGTCTATCGACCAAACAACAATCCGTGTTTCGACTATTTCCAATACAAAGGCCGTTCTCGTTCTAATCGTACGTTGATCGATCGTAAAAATGTCAAAGCCATGCTTGAAGCGCTCAACTCTGGCGAGCGTGTTTGGTATGCGCCGGATCATGATTACGGAAACAGACGTTCGACGTTTGCTCCGTTGTTCGCGGTTAAAAATGCCTGTACAACAACGGGCACTAGCTTGCTAGTCGATAATACAAATTGCGCAATTGTCCCATTTACGATGGTCAGAGGCGAAGATGGGCATTATACCTTGACGATTGATGCGCCAGTGGATGGATTTCCAAAAAATGACCCCGATAGTGCTGCGGCTTTCGTTAATAAAATCGTTGAAACATCTATCATGGCAAGCCCAAGCCAATACATGTGGCTCCACCGACGTTTTAAAACCAGGCCAGAAGGGGAAGACTGCTTGTATAAACCAAGACTTGTCCCTGCAATGGATATCAGTATTTAAAAAGAAAAATGCCCAAGGAGCTACGTTCCTTGGGCATTTACTTTCTTGAGTCTTAACTCGTGGGTCTTAACGTTATATTAAGTTCAGCAGTTATAGGTAACGACTTTTTAAGTGGGCTTGGAAGTGTTGAGCATTAAGCGTTTCACCTGTCGCTTGTTTTACGAGCTCATCGGTCGTTAACAAGCTGCCTTTGCTCCAGATATTGTCTGATAACCAAGTAAAGATAGGTGAAAGGTCACCACTTTGAATGACATCATCAACGTCGATAGTCTTCTTCATCGCTGCCATAAACTGTGCCGCGTACATGGCTCCTAGTGTGTACGATGGGAAATAACCAAAAGAGCCGTCTGTCTGGCGAACGCTGATACTTGATTTTAGAGGGTTTTATCATATATTGATAAGGAATTCTATATGCAGTAGGTGTAAGGAGAATAGTGGTTCGGCAATAGTATGAATTTTTCGTGTTACTCTATAGTTAGGTTTCACTTGATAGCATATTCAAGCGAATCGGTTAAGGCAGTAATTCATGGAAGAACTCAGTGCAATAGAGCATAAAATCTCAGAGCTTAAATTAGAGTTAGCACAACTTGAAGGCAAGAAGCTGAAGTTGTTAGCTACAAAAGGAACGGTGTCTTCTGCATGTAACAATGTAATGCCGCCCGAGCAAAAGGTCGAACTATTTCAGCGTTATTTCCGAGGAAACACAAACTGCTATGCTGTTCGCTGGCAAAATAAGCAAGGAAGATCTGGGTACTCGATTGCCTGTCACAACGAGTGGCAACAGGGCTTATGCAATAAACCCAAAATTAAATGTTTGGAGTGTCCTAACCAATCATTCAAGGTTCTCGACAAGAATGCTGTCTATGATCACCTATCAGGAAAGTCTGTGGTTGGTATTTATCCAATGGATTCTGAAGATCAGTGTTGGTTCCTGGCTGTAGATTTTGACAAGAAGGATTGGCAGGCGGCATCACTGGCTTATGCTGAAGCCTGCAAACGTAATGGCATAGATTTTTTACTTGAGCGTTCTCGTTCAGGAAACGGGGCGCATGTTTGGATCTTTTTTGAGCAGAAAATTGATGCTGCCATTGCCAGAAAACTAGGTTTTCTTTTGCTTGACCAAGCAATGCAAATTCATGGTACGTTGTCTTTTGAATCTTATGACCGTTTGTTTCCTAATCAGGACTATTTACCTGTAGTCGGTATCGGGAACTTGATTGCGTTGCCTTTGCAGAAAGCCTCAAGATCGCAAGGGAACACAGAATTTGTTGATACGACATTTACTGCGTATAAAGATCAATGGCAGGTACTTGCCTCAACTAAAAAATTGGCGGTTACAGCTCTAGAAAAATTGGCTGCTACTTACAATTTCAAGGAAGCACCTAATAGAGAAACACTTTCTTTGGCGCCATGGGAAAGGAATCTACCAGAAATCGCATCTATTTCAGGATGCCCAGAAAGTATTGAGGTAGTTTTAGCGAATAGGATTTATATTCCTATTGAGTCAATGCCAAACGCTTTGGTCGCTAGATTAAAGAAATTAGCCTCATTTTCAAATCCCAAATTCTTCAAAGCACAGGGACTACGTCTGTCAACAAACGGAATACCCAGATACATATCATTGGCTGAAATTGATAGCGGATACCTCGTGTTACCAAGAGGGTGTATTGATGATGTGTGTGAGTTACTAGAACAGTCGAATATTAAATTGCTTCTTGTCGATAAGAGAAGGACAGGAGTGTCTCTTAAAGATATAAGTTTTAATGGTGAATTGCGGATAGAGCAGAAGAAAGCAGTGGATGCGGTTTCTAAATTTGATATTGGCGTGTTGCATGCGCCCACAGCATTTGGAAAGACCGTAACGGCAATAGGCCTGTTGTGTAAAAGAAAGGTCAATACATTAATCCTTGTTCACAATAAGCAACTCATAGAACAATGGCAGGAAAGGCTGAAGGCATTTACAACGAATGTTGATATAGGAGTGATTACAGGATCCAAGAAAAAGCCAACGAAGTCTGTTGACGTCGCTACCTATCAAAGCTTGCTTAACCGAAGCGATAATACGGTCAATCCTGTTGTCCATGAATACGGGCAGATAATCATCGACGAATGCCATCACTTGTCAGCGCCACAGTATGAAAAATTATTAGGAGAGGTTCACGTAAAATACGTACTTGGTATTAGTGCGACTCTGGAACGTCGAGACGGTCACCAACCAATTATTTTCATGCTGGCGGGGAGGGTAAGGCATACGATTTCTTCGTCCAGTTCAGTGAAGTTTATTCAGTCCCTTCAAAAGAAGGAGGTTCTTTTCGAACCACCGTTTCAACTGGCAACTCAAGATCTTCGGCCACATATCGCTGATGTGTATAGGTGGTTGTTCGAGCATGAAAAGAGAAATCAGCTAATCATCAGTGACATTGAAGCCGAAGTGAAACAAGAGCGTGTTCCTATCGTTCTTACAGAACGCCGAGAGCATGCGAAATTGCTGAGTGAAATGCTAACTCAGAGAGCTATTCAGAACGAGGTGCTTGTTGGTGCAATGAAAAAGAAAGATCGAGACGAGGTTAATGAAAAGCTGGCCAAAACTCAGGTGCTGGTAGCGACAGGTCGGTTTATTGGGGAAGGCTTTGACTTACCCAGACTTGATACATTAGTTCTCGCATTACCTGTATCCTGGAAAGGAGCGCTTGTTCAATATGTCGGAAGGATACAGCGGGAGTATGACGGTAAGACGGAAGTTCGTGTTATTGATTATGTTGATATGAAAATTCCTATGTTGGTAAGAATGTACTCCAAACGCAGTTGTGGGTACAAGGCGTTGGGTTTCGACGAGGGTGTGTTTGATGTACAAGAGAAACTGTTTACTGAGTAAAGCACACTTATTTTTAGGTTTATTACGGTCTTTCCTACTTAAATTTTGCATTAAATTTCGGGTAGTAACGATATCTTGGTAGTCTTTCGAGCAAAACTATCTACCTCGATTAATGTGAACAAATGGTCTGTCAAGTAGACCCCAATGAAATGGAGGTATTGATAATGTATTGCAGACTAGGTTAGTTGCCACCCTTATCTTTAGACTGCTCCCTAACTCGTTTTTGGTAAAGGTCCAACAAATACCTCTGAGTAAAGTCAAACTCCATTTTGGTGATTTAATAGGTGATATGTACCTATTATTTTTGATTAGGATCCACGTGTTAAAGTTCTGAGGAAATCGCTTCGAAGTAGCTGGTATATTATAGCTCCGCTGTGTATTTAGCCCATGAGAAGGCATAACTGAACTTCAGCGCGAGTCTTGCAGATCAGGAGTTACCCTTGATGGTGTTATTGGCCAATGATGAAAACGTGTCTGATCAATCATTGTGGATTTGTTTAATAAAAGTATTGACAGTCCTATTTATATAAGATAGCTTCTAATGGCTTCCCGAGATACCTCTCAGAAAGCTCTGAATAATATAATAAAAGTCATAATAATAAAAAAGATAATAACGATAAAAACTACAGGCGAAAACAAGCCAAACCGTTATTACATTACGACTCAATATATTTTTTGGAGGACCCATGAGAGAGTCAATCGTCATATTTTCAGTTCTAGAAGTTAAAGTAAGTTTGCGAAGCGATCGAGCTTGTTTAAATGCTCAATTATTTGAATTATCGCTTCGAACCTGCATTAATTTAACTTTAAGCACCCCTGTCTACTTGTTTCAGCATCCCTTCGTTCTAACCAAGACGAATATGGAGGCTGTATAATGTTTAGACCTAGTCCAAATCCAGAAGTCTACTCTTACAGACGCTTTTCAAACATTGAGCAAGAAAAGGGTACCTCGTTGGCGCGTCAGGATAAATATGCCTACGAAATTGCTGAAAAATACGGCTTAACAGTTAATGAGGATCTTATTCTAACTGATAAAGGGTTGTCTGCATTTCATGCTGAGCACAAAACAAAAGGTGCATTCGGAGTATTTTTAAGTCTAGTCAAGTCTAATCACATCAAACCAGGTTCATTTTTAATTATCGAATCTTTAGACAGGATGAGCCGAGAGCAGGTTATACAAGCTCAGTCAACTCTTAATGAACTAGTGATGGCTGGCATCACCGTGATAACAGCAAGAGGGGATAAAGTCTTTAATCGTAAAACATTCAGTGCTGATCCAGTTGGAACAATGTTGTATGCCATTATTGAGATGCAACGATCTCATGAAGAGTCATTGCGTAAACAAGGCTTTAGCATAGACTTCATTCACGAACAGGTAGCAAACTTCCGTAAGGGTGAGATAGCTGATGTGTCAGGAAGTCTACCGTTTTGGTTATCCCGCAAACCAAAGTCACACCCAAAGGAAAAAGCGGGCTTTGAACTTAATGAGCACCAATCGACAGCACTATTGATTGTGGAACTCTACTTAAAAGAGAACATGGGCTTAAACTCTATTAGTCGAGAGCTAGGAACTCGAGGCATCAAATCCCCAACGGGAAGGGATGTTTGGGGTGTTTCGACTATTACTAGTATTTTAGCGAACCCTTCACTATGTGGTAGAAAAGTATTTGAGATTAAGTATTTGAAAGAAGGGGAAACAGTTAAAGAGAAGTTCGAGCTTGATAACTATTATCCCCAACTTATTTCAGAAGAGGAATTTGAAACAATTCAGGCAGTTAAAAAGCGAAAGCATCAAGCTATGAATGGTGATAAATCCGTTTCTCAAAAAAATGCACTTGTATATTTATTGACCGATTATGGTAAGAAGTCTACTTGTGCTAAGTGTGGTAAGAGTATTGGTTCGCAACCTCAAAGGCAAAAGTATCGCATCAGAAGGCGATTACATTGTAGTACCCAAAAAGAAACTAAAACCTGTTGCAAAAGTATCATCCAAGATTACCTAGAAGATGCCTTCTTGATGTCAGTCTCCCGTCATATTGACTACGACTTGATAAATCAAGATGTGGATAGCAACACCAAACTAACCATTGATGAGAAAATCAAAGAGATTGACCAGAAAATGGATAACATCTTAGATACTTTAACTATTATTTCAGATGGTGAGAAAAGGGCTTCAGAGAAGGCGAAATACCAAGTCTTGCAAAATAAAAAAGAAGAACTGAAAAAGCAATCAAGTGAGTATGAAACATACACAATCAGTGCTGACTCGATCAAAGAGTTTATTAGTAAAGTACAAGCTGCTCGTAATTACCGTAATCGAGAAGCTCGCCTGCTAGTAAAAGATGTATTGGTCAAAGCAATTAAGAAGTTATCAGTACATATGGAACCAAAACCACTTTCCTATTACGGCTACGGAAACATTCATGGCAATGCTTTAGTAAACGTAATCGATGTTGAATTTTACTCGAGTCGTAATCTCTCGATATTTGTTACTAGTGAGAAAGACGCAGGCGAATTGTTGTTTACTCGGATTGATGATGATTTTGCTAATGATGCGCGAGGCAGTTACACAGAAGAACAACTTGCATACTGGAACCAGCATGGTTTCGAGGCGTTGCTTGAAAAGTTAGCTATGAATGATTCCAAAAGTGACAGCAGTGCTCCTGATAATGTTTGGTTAGGCTATGACATAGCGAGTGCCTTATCTCAAATAGTAGTTGATGAGCTTGTTGAAGAGTAAATAATATAAGGTAAGTAGTATATGGTGACGTCTTTCCCACCATTTATTAAGCAATGTTTGAATGTATGTGAAACAGAAGTCATCATTGTGATCGGGGAGCATATCCCCGATTTTTTACAAAGTAGTACTAGACGAGTTGTCCTGTCTGAGCTGAAGGACCTTGTTGCTTCTGTTCGTTATCATCAAGAGGGATACCGACAAGGCTATGAAAGATGGTTAAGTTCAATTTGTATTACGTGCCAATTATCTAGCCTAGTTATTGAGAAAATATCGCACTACTTTAAATGTGATCTTCTAGATGGTAATGGTAACATCATTATTTCTAAAAGTGCTTCTCGAACACTACACCTTCTAAAAGGTTACAATGTCACCTTTGACGTCAACCTTTTTAGTCTCGCAAAAGCACAATATTTAGGCAGTGATATTAAACAAGATCAGGTAGATATTGACGATAAAATTAGACTGTTTCACGAAGAAGTAAATAGTATTAGTCATTTGAGCAAGAGAAAATTTTTCTCTTTGATGAAGAAGTCTAACAAGGCGTACCTAGACAGTGTGATTGATGCATCATTAGACTTCGAACCATCGAAACATGGAATTAGAACCTATTATGACAACCGATTTTCAGGCTTTTACTTGGGGAGTTTTATTACTCATCCGCTAAAGTTTGAATACCATCTGTATGATGAAAAAAGCAACACCCGCAAGCCGTTTCCTATGCCTGATATAACTTTATTGAAGGCTGGGACAGGGACGGGAAAAACAGAACTTGCTATCCAAATTCTACATTCGTTTCATCGTCAAAAAAAACGTACAGTCGTGATTTCTAACCTAAAATCTGTCATTGGCTCATTTAAAAATCGAGTAGAAGATAGTGTTGCTAATCATTTGTTAGAGCAAGATATTACTGGCCCTGATGAACGAATAAAACAACTTAGTTTAGTTACCTCAGACGCACCATTAATTGCTTTGGAAACGTCGAATCACGTTGTGTCCACTTTAAAATCGATAACGAAACAAGTTATACAACATCGTATAAAATATGCAGACTTAGTTATTATTGATGAGGCAGAAAAAGTACTTGAAGCAGTGTATGCAACTGGGGAGAAGTACCTGAAAAAAGCAGAAAAAGATACGATAAAAAACCTGCTCAGCGTGATTTTCTCTGGTCAGCAAAAGGTTATTTTGATGGATGCTGATTTGACCGACCATTTGACGACAACTGTTGTAAAAAAAGACTGTGGAGATAGACGGGTAGTCGCGGGTATCTTACCTCCAACAGCCGTGTGTGATAACGTTAGTAAAACAAATATTCAGGCAAAAATAGGGGAGTGGTGTCGGTATCAAGATCATTTGCTTTCGAACGGCTTAAAGCCAAATACCAAAAACTTCATTGTGTGTGATAGCAAAAAGAGCATTGAGTCGTGGCTTATTAGTAGTGGTTATTTCATTTTTAATGGACAGAGAAAGGTCGCTGACTTTAAAGCCGCAATTGAAAATAAGATCTTAGCAATAGTGAAAGGAGATGATGATAAAAACTACCTTTTAGAGGAGCAAGATGCGTTTTTGAATGATCCGTCTAATGAAATTCAAAAATACGATACTGTTATTGTCAGTCCAATTCTGAAAGAAGGTTTTGATATAAATACTAAACATGCTGAAATAGTGACGGTGTTCGCTTCAGGGGTATTAACGCCCAAAGAGTTGATTCAGTTTGCTTCCCGACTCAGAACCGCAAAAAGAATGGTATTTGGGTTACTTCAACCACCACCATTTCATTCAATTAGTTTTTATCGTCACGCTTATACCGAAGATGAACGTTTCGAGGCACGTTTAGCGAAACACCGACAGATACTTCTGGATAATTTGCATTATGCCCTCTATGAAACATTGCGGCGAAGTGGTTTTAAGATTGATGATAGTGATGAAGTATTACCCAAAGGCGATGTTGAATACACCTATAGCCTTTCCCTAAAGCATGACTTTGATGCGACAGTCAAATCGATGCTCAGAGGTGAAGCTGATATTAGTATGCATAGCCAAGATGCTCGTAAACAAGCAGAGGCAGTAGAGGTACTAAGAAGAATATTACATCTAGCTAGTTTCTCTGTTGAGCCTACTAAAATACCAATTAAGTCAACAGGAAAACTGGAAGTAAGCATTGAATCAATTTTTTATGAACTGCTTGATAATTCATCTGTTGTTAATTATATCTTGCCTAAATCGCTAAAAATCACGACAGCATGGAAGAAATTTGAGATGCGTGGTATGGCAGCAAAGGTAAATAAACTGTTTCGTTTATTGGGGTTTGACGTACAAAGAACAAATAAAGGCAAAATGGTGAATGTTATTAAACGTGAAGAGGGAAGTGGAACCTAGACCTTTGGACACTTGAGTTGAGTGGTGTTGTTGACCAATTTAGCCTTGGATATGCGTGAAGCCATTAACCTGCGGTATATTAGCTCAGTCTCTGACGAACAGGCATACCAAGCACAGTGAGTTTGTTCAACCCCTTAAAGTCAACCAAAATTTCACCTAGTTGGCCATTGTCTTTTCTCAGCGTCACTTTCCCACTGAGCAGTTGCTTGTAACGGTACATCGCAGTCCCAACTAGTGAGCGTTGGTGGTAACGGCTGTCCATTTTCCATTGTTCTAGTTGGTCTGACTGCTGGGCAATAACATATTCGTTTCTTGGGTGTTCGTCATCCCAGAGGGCAACAATCTTTCGAGGAGGGAGCACCGCATTCGCTCCCTTTTTGCCTATCACTTCATAGCAACCTCGTGTGTCATAGGCACCATCTGTCTATACTTGTTCTATTTTATTGTGTAAAGGATTCAAGAGACCAGGCTGTACCTAGCTATTATGGACGCTACCTAGAGAAACTACGGAAGAGATGATGTCGTGGCTATCTGCGTCAAAGTGGACTTTGCGCCATCCGCGTCGGCCTTCACTGCCATACTTACGAACCATCCATTCTCCTTCACCAAAAATTTTAACACCAGTTGCGTCAATGAGCAGGTGTGCCACTGGACCTTTAGGAGTTTGGCGATATTCACATCTACTGTTCGTGTTCGCTTGCGTACGTTGGTGTAATTTGGCGAATGTAAGTCTACATGCAGCAGACCAAACAGCGAATCAATGCTTCCGAGGAATAACTGAACTCATTAAAGCCCAGTAAAGCGCGGAGTGGCAGGTTGAAAAGTCCTGCCAGCATCGGGGCAGTATCTATTCCTCTGTGTCCAGACGGAGTATCACAGTACCAATTGGCGATAGCATCGTCGTCAATCCAAAACGTCAGCGAACTTCGGTTTATGAGCGCTTGGTTGGATTCTTTCCAGTTGGTGATTCTTTCTCTTCGATTTCCCCATCTGTTTTTTCCTATACTCTGGTATCAAAGGATCAGAACGCTGGTTTACGGAAAGGTTCCATCGGTTTAGATCAAGCTCTTTAAGGTATGCCCGAAAATTGGATGTCAGTTCTTTCTCTGATAATCTTCATGTGTCCTACTTGATTGATAGTGCGTATCAAATGTGTGCATTAACCTTGTTTTACATATATATAGTGATTAATGCACACAGCCATATTACTGGCTTAATAGAATAGCAGTATGCGTTAGCATACTGCTTTTACTACTTAACGGCTTTGATATGATGGACACAGCTTCCTTCTGGTGTCGTTGTAACAAACTTATGGTGGAGCCAGTGATAACAGAAGTAACAATTATTTCTATAGAAGTTACCGTGGTTCGATATTGCTAAAGACCTGTTCCAAGTATCTATGTTGGGAAATAACTGCCAAATCCTGTTTAAGCGCCAAGTTAAGGGAGACAAACTTTCTGATAATGTCTTTTAACTACAAGAGATAACTGTTTTTGCTATGGAGTCGTACAGGAGCTATTTGCGGAGTCTTTTCTGGATTTGACATTCATTTTTTCCCTTTGAATCTGATTAGCCGCAATAATTTAGAACTAGGGGGTGACACAACACTTATCCGTTGATGCAACTGGTATCAAGGTGTACGGAAAACGTGAAGGCATAGTTTTGCTTAAGTTGCTTGTCGCAGTAGTTACTAGCACCATCGAAATCATCGCAGCAGAGCAGAGTTTGTCTAATGTAACCAGGGCCGAAGTGCTACCAAACTTACGTTAATTAGGCACGTCGAAAAGTCATTGCTCTATCGTGAGTGGATCATATGGTACAAGGAAGAGGCATGATGTTATGCGTTATAAACAAGCCGTTTTGTTCATTCCATCAAGAGAAAAAGCAACCTTATGGGAAAGAGGACATTCTCGAATTTTAGCGTTAGGTTGCCACAAGTTGTGCGGCTCCAAAAAAATTGAAGATGCTGTATGGCTATCATAAGCGTTCGATATTAGAGACGATGCAGTAGTTAGGTGGGAAAGTAAGCATAAGAAATTACAACGAATATATGAATGAGACTTACACTATGATAAGGATAGAAAAGCTTTTGGTGTTAGATGTGCCTGAAACTCAGTATATTAATTAAGGAATAGTCACGATGTGTGGGAGCATTTCTTCTCTATGACTGAAGTAAAGCCGACTAAATAATCTGAAGGTAAGATTGATATTTTCGTTAGCAATATTTTAATTTTGTTATAAAAATAAAATAAGAATAATACTCCCATATAAACTGTAAATGAGTGAAAATTAAAATCGGATTTATACGCTGATACTACAAACTAGAACAGTTAAAGTACTTATAGCGCATTCGATACAAAGCACGAAGAGATAAATAAAACAAAGGGATTAATATTGCATATATTTATAAAATAAAACATTGACTCTTTACTAAGAAGTGATTAATGTATTACATAAGTTGGCTGGCAATTGGTCTCCTATCGCTAACTAGACACTAAATGTATCGTTCTGATATCGGTGTCCTCAATAGATAATAACAGTATTAAGAAAAATAAAATTGCTTACAGCAAAGTTTAAACTTACTTAATTCTAACTCTCTATGGAGGACAATATGTATAATTGTGATACTACTGACTTAGATCTATCTAATCATCCTTTAACTTCATCAAAGCTTCATTTACAAATATCTAATATTATTAATAATATCGGTGTTGTTAATAATATTAATCGTAAAGAATATATATATGAAATTCCAATAATTAAATCAGTGCAACTGGCACTCTTAAATAGAAAGCCAGACATAGATTTAGATTGGGAAATTAGTTACAGTCTCTCAAAATATGCCTCAAGCATAACTGAATATACTGATTTTGAAAGCTATATTAGGAAAGTCTATCTAGATACGAATTTTATGTATTTTCCCGAACGTGATCTTAGCGGGGAACTTTCTGCTCTAAATGAGATTAAGCATATTTTGCTATATCATGGTAACAATCTCATAGTCGATGATGACTGTTTTTCTGCGTTTAAGTTTGGGTTAATCACCAAGAGTGGTTCTCATTTGTCTTGCTTATTCATAAATAGAACCTCTGATTTACAAAGCCATCATGTTAAAGGTGTCGATTATATATTCTGCCAAGTTGATGATTTTCTTATCCCTTTGTCAGAAGAAATGACCAAGTGGGAATATAAGCCACGTCTAAAAGTTGTCACAATTGCCACATTAGTTTCGTGGCACGAGAAGAAGCTGTATTACTAGGGAAGGGAGACTATATGGATGGATATTCTGAAACGTGCTGCTTTTGTGCGCTTAGATTTGTTTATCAACTCACACCGATAGAGAGGATGTTACTGAGACAGAACCCGAGAGGCTCTCAGTTTAATAAAGAGTTGATTGAATGTTGTTTAACGATAGTTGATGGAAGAACTAAGGTGTCGGATATGAGAATAAGTGATGAGAATTTGGAGAAACTTCTTGAGCGATTTAGTAAGAAGTCTGTAAGTACTGAAATTGGTAACTATATAATTGACCAGGATAACGGGCGGTGCATCACGATTGATTACGATGTATATCAATTACATTTTCAAGATATAAAAACTGATTTTAATTACCAGAACCGAAACATGAGTCATGGTACTACATTATTAAACGTGAATATACCTTCGTACGGTGTTATGTCAAAGTTGAAAGTGAATGATAGATTAGAGATGATCCCGCACTCCTCTGCGTCATTAGCAGTCACGTTTTTGAAATCAAAACCTTCTTGGATTTTGAAAAGCTTCGATGCATTAAGATTTTCAAATTCAGAAAAAAGTAGCGCTCTAATAGGAAAATTCCTGACTTCTGATGGTTGTGAGACTAGGTTTATTTTTAGCATTTATGCATCTCACGTTAAGAGTAACCGAGAAAACTTAGATGTAATATGCTTAATCGATGACCGTGAATACGAGGTTTGTATTCACAAACAAAAGCAAATGAACGCAATCTCAATAATTGATTTGTTAGTTTAAAGGGAGCTTATTGCTTAATGTAGACAGGGCAGTATGATTCATCATACTGCTTTTTCTAGAGATGCGTTGTTCCCGAGAATCGTGGTGTTGTTCATGACTTCCTCGACTGATCTTGATCGAAGCTTTTCCACTAATACGCTCAATGCTCATGCTTTTATTATACATAAATGCAGTGAAAATGAGATTTTGGAATTTTATTTGTTTTATAAAATGGTTTTTTCTGTTGACTTTGTATTGGATGTAGTGGTAGCGTTTATAACGTTCCAGTGAGGAAGCTCTATGGACTCAATAATAATATAACAACTTAGATAATAAAATAATACGTTGGATGTGTATTTCTATAAAAGTACTTGAAACAGCATCTAAAGATACGTGCCAAAATGACTAAAAATTAGTCAGCAAGTTTGGTGTTTGAACTAAGTTATCAAACTCAAGAATGAGTTTATATTATTAATGGAGTCCATCATGGATATTTTTAACACAGAAAAACAGTTCACTTCTTTCCACCTAAATCTTGATTGGGATAGATTAGGCTCTCTATTAGAGTCTTCCGACGCTCATCTCATAGTCACATCTTACGACGGTATTCCACTCGATGATGATGTATCAGGTCAGTACCAGATAAAACTCTTTATGGATTTAGAACTAGTTGCTATTTGTAACGCTGATGAGTGTTACGGTATTAGCGACTTAAAGCTACATCCGTCTTTTGCTAATCATAGGCAACTTATAACCCAATTTTTTACTGGGTACTTGAATGCTCCTGAGTTTTTGTTCGAAATTAGTGAAAATAGTGCTATCTCATTGATAGTTCTACAAGCATTGCGAGACGGTCAATACGTAGTTCGTACTGTTGATGGTGATGAAGTTCTTCTTCTACACGGTAGTAGAGACATCGCTACGTTGAGCTTTTCCGACGAAGGCCAAGAGGTATCATTTACATCTGAATTAGTCATTGGCAGCCCAATTTATAGCGACAAACTAACATCTGAAATCCTCGATTCGTTTGGTACAAAGGTTCACGGACTGGGCAAGCAAGTTAAAGCAGACCTTGTAGAAAAGGTTAAGACTCTGAATGAAGATCTTCGCTTCGATCGTGTTCCTCGTGCCATGTTGATGACTAAAGAACCATTATTTGTATCGTCAATTTTCAAAGACGGTGAGGTATAAGATGGTGATCAACGAGCAAAAACTTACTCTAGTGCGCGGTATCCCAGGCTCTGGAAAGTCAACGCACGCTAAGACTTTAGATGCAAAGTTGGTTGAGGCTGATCAGTTTTTCATCGATAAAGATGGCCTATATCAATACGATAATGCTCAGATTAAGGATGCACATAACTGGTGCAAGCTTGAAACTACCCGTCTTTTGAAAGCTGGTTTCAATGTTGTTGTTGCCAACACGTTCGTGAAAAACTGGGAAATGAAATTCTATCAAAACCTAGCGAATGAAATGGGTCTAGCCTTTGAGGTCATTGAAATGAAGGGGAATTATCAGAATGTACATGGTGTTCCTGATTCCGTTGTTGCACGCATGGCTTCTCAGTTTGAAACGCTTGACTCAAGCTTTGTAATTACAAAAAGAGGTTACGCAGCATGAGTAAGATTGAAGTAAGACTCAGTAAATATTGAAAAAATGAATACGAAAGTTACGAGGCATTGGTATGGGTGAGTGTTGAGAGTGGTGCGATCAAGTGGCAAGGTGAGCTTACGGTTCAGTTAGTGGATGGTGAGTTTGATTGTTACTGTCAAATTCATTCTTCCGATATCAGTCATGATGACTGCCTTTGGGATAATTACAAAGATACTGATGAATTAGGTATCTTTGACGAAGAACTAATGACCAGATTCTTTGAAGAAGTCGTCGCTGAAGCCGAGCAAGGCTTTTCGGATGAATGCACTCTTGATGAACTGTTCGAGGAAAGTTGTGAGTTGAAACTAAATGAATCGTCTACAAGTGCTGCTGGCTGTGGAATCGTGGGCGGCTTCCATTTAGAAAAATACACCGAAGCCGATGGAGATAAGGTTTTGCTCGTAGCAATCGACTCTGAAGCAAACGGTGATCACATGAACAATCGTACTAAAGTGTTTGATAATGAAGAAGAGTACGATTCTTTATGACCATACTACATCTCCGATCAGTTTTGCTTTGTATATGATAGCTTGCATACTTTGATACAAGTGTGGGTTAGCAAAGAAAGATATGAGCTATACCTTGATGGACTACTATAATAGGCTTCGGACACACCAAGCAAGTTATGGGCTGTTGCTAGTTCATGGTGAAAATTTGTTTAAATTAGTGCCTGGAATCTGTGGCCACATCAAATGAGGGATATAGATAAAATCGGATTGGTTACCGATAACGATAAGGTACTTTAAGGTCAATGATTTTAGACCTATTTTGTAGTATCTGAATTTATACGACACAAAATGTCGCAAATGACTTTATACTGAGATCAAGTTATTCAAGAACAGCATGTTAGATTGGATTTGTTGCAATTGATGCATATGATTGTCTTATGTAGCATGACGTATGGGAGTTATTGATTGAATGTTAGCGAATACCCCTCCTTATTTCTATCTGTGTCTGCGCTGTAAGTATGAATTTACACGCAAACAGAAATTTGTGTTTTTATGCCCTAGGTGTAGATCTTTTAAAATTATTCCGAACCCAAGAATCGTTAAATAGATATGGCTAGACAAGCGAGAACCCAAGATGCACTTGCTTTCGCATTTGAGCGATTCAAATGCATACCTAAGGCACTTCAGGTGACCGTGTGTAAATTTCATGAGCAACACTCAGAATGTCGATATTAAAAGAGATATCGGAAGTATCCAACGCAACTTAGAAGTGTTGAGCGAGCATTTTGATTCTCTCAGAGACAATCGAACCAGATTTTACGTTTACTCTTGGAGGAAAAAGAGAAACGGAACCTCGAATTTTACAAGGCTAGACGAAAGTAGCGAACAGCAATGGAAATGTCCCTTGGCCTAGCTCACCAGAGGGTAACGCTCGACCTGACATGTCGCTTTGATGGGAATGACAATGAACGTATCCTAGCGCTATATCGCATAGTAAAAGCTTTAGTATAAACTTTTGACTTTTAAATAAACTTAGTCAACATTATGCGTATGGGCGCTTCAGTTTTGGGGAGGGAGATAAGTGTTGGCTGGAGTTTAAGGTTTCAAAAAGTGCAGGATTTCATTTACAGGAAACTCTTCTCTCGGAAGAACAACAGTTGGTAGAGAATGACCAGTAGTATGAAGTTAAAACATTGGTTATTGATTCCAAACAGTGCCGTTCATGGTTCAAAAGTTTTGGAAATGACCTATCTAATGTGAACATAAGTGTGGCTAGTAATATAAATAATTAAAGGTTCAAAATGTCTGAGGTTAACTTAATTGTTATTGGGAAAACGGGAGTAGGGAAAAGTAGCTTCTGTAATTATATATTTGGTGAAGAGTTATTTGAAAGGGGAGATGGTGCTCCTGTTACTGGTTGGAGTGACCATTTTAAGTATTATGATGTAGGCTATGAAAGCTTTAACTTAAGAGTTTTTGATACAGTTGGTATTGAAACAAATAATTTGTCTAAATGGAAAATAGAGCTTGATAAATTTATTGAATCTAGGTCAGAAAAAAGTTCAACTCCTAGTGATTGGATTCATGGGGCTTTTTACATCATCAATGCTGCTTCTGCTAGAATAGAAAACCCTGAACTCGATGTCATTGCAGGATTTATTGAAAAAGATATACCTATACAAGTAGTTTTATCAAAATCAGATATAGCGACAGCGGAACAAAAAGAATCGCTGATAAAGCAATTAAATTTACATTTTGGTCATAGAGTTAGCATATCAGAAGTTTGTTCCGTACAAATGCGAACAAGAAGAGGAAAAAGAGAAAAATACGGAAAAGAAAAAACGCTTGACTTTATGTTGGAAAATATTGATTCGAAACTACGCATCAAAGTTGGACGTTATTTCCTTGATAAGTACATCGATAGTATTAGATATTTGAAAACAAAAATATCTACAACAATCAATGAGTCAGATATTGGTTTCATTTCATTAATTAAAGGTTTAATACAAGACGGAAGTGATTTGGACATGGGGGAAGTTTTTAACGTTGATCTGGATAGTTTTGATGAACTACCAAGTGAGTACGCAGACTTTTTAGGTAACCTGGACGGGTTTCTTTTTGGAATGGGGTTTGAAAGTGCAGAACCGCTTAGAACGTATTTAGATGATATCCATTGGAAGGTTGAACAATCACTAGATGACTCTTCCGAAAAAATAACTGATAAGCTTGAAAGTATAACCAGTGACTTTGAGAGGGATGGTTTTTTCAACAAAGTTTCTGCGACTTGGAATGTGGTGGCGGTATTGTCTGATTTAAAAGGATTTATCCAGAACATGATGACAGAAGTATTGACACCAACAGAAAATTATTTATTAGAAGAAAAAAGTAAGTTAATGGCGAGAAAATAATGAAAAATAGTGATTTTGAACGTGAGTTTGACAAACAAGTTAACGAGATTAAAAAACCTAACATTATGATCGTTGGTGGTACAGGTGTTGGTAAAAGTAGCTTAATTAATCAGGTGTTTGGTGAAGAGTTTGCAAAGGTAGGCTCTGGAGAGCCAGTGACCCAAGGATGCCATAAGTATGAAAAAAATGGCGTGCCTGTTACCGTCTTTGACACTGAAGGTTATGAAATAATTGATGGTAAAGAAGACAATGGGAACTTCGAAGAAAAAGTATTGGCTGAGATTATAAAAAGAAAAAGTCAGTCTTTGAATGAGCATATTCACCTATTTTGGTACTGCATATCAATTTCTAATCACAGAATTACTGACTATGACTTGAAAAATATAAGGCTTTTAAGTGATACCAAGATAGGAGCAAATCTAGCCATTGTATTTACCCAATGTGATAATGATGAACTTGATAGCAACAATAATGGAATAACTAGCGCTAAGTTTAGGTCTATTCTTTCTAAAGAGGGAATACAAGCGCCCTGTTTTGAAACAATGGTAGGTCATGACAATGATACTTTACAACTCGATGAACTTTTAATTTGGAGTGAAGAAAGCTTGCCTGAAGAGTCCCTTAAAGAATCTTTTGTTGGAGCGCAGAAATCTAATCTACCGTTAAAACATAATCGAGTGATGAAAATAATACTTGCAGCTTCTGGCACTGCTACAGCTGCAGCTGGTGCGAACCCTATCCCTGCTTCCGACTCTGTTATATTAATGCCAATTCAGATGACTATGGCTGTATCAATTGCAAATACTTATGGTTTTTCAAACCTGAAGAGCGCTACGATGGCTTTGATGAAAAGCCAAATTATCAGCTTGCTGGGCAAACAATTGGCTAGCAGCTTCCTAAAATTGATTCCTGGATTTGGTCAAATCATTAATGCTGGTGTCGCTGGCAGCCTTACTTTAGCTTTAGGGTATGGGCTAAAAGAGCTGTATACCAAGGCCTATCAGCATGTTTTAGAAACAGGTGAAAACCCAGATTGGTTAGAGCTGTTTTCTAGTCTTGATTTAACAAGTTTTATTAAAAAATAGCCCCGATTTCAGATAAGTAAGTGCGACATTCATGGAAAGGCGTAGAAGAGGAAGCCAACTGCTGAAAGTGGTACGCTCTTCTTGCCAAAGAAACAAGCAGTACTACCATGAATTATCAGCAGTTGACCGAGGGCAGAAGATACCAGATTTCTGCTCTTTTGGAACGGGGAATATCGGTTTCTGAAATAGCTAAAACAGTTCAGTGCCACCGCTGGACAGTATATCGGGAGCTTAAGCGAGGTCGTAAAGGCAACATTTATTGCCCAAATGAAGCCCAGCTGTTGTCGATTAAAAAGCGCAGAACAGCGCGTAAATACCGCATACCAAAGGAGCGTGTGGATTTTATCCGCCTTCTTTTAGAAACAGATTGGAGTCCTGAGCAGATTTCCAATGTATTAACGAAAGTTGGTGCCGCTGTCAGCCACGAGTGGGTCTATCGCTTTGTCGCACAAGATAAACGCATGGACGGTAAGTTAAATCGCCACTTGAGGCAAGGACACAAGCGGTATCGCCGCGGTAAAAAAGAGAAAGCGCCAGAGATAAAGAATGCCGTTTCGATTGATGATAGGCCAAGCATCGTTGACGGTAAAGAGCGTTTGGTGACTGGGAAATCGACACTGTGCTAGGTAAGCATGGTACAGGTGCGATGGTGACTATTTTAGAGCGTAAAACTCGATTTTACGTAGTAAAGAAAGTGCCATCTAAGTCAGCGGATGATGTCACCAAAGCCACAATAGAGTTACTGATGCCTTATAAGAAATATGTCCATACCATTACGGCAGATAACGGACGAGAGTTTGCAAGTCATGAAACTATCGCAAAAGAATTAGAGGCTGATGTGTACTTTGCTCATCCTTATAGCTCTTGGGAGCGTGGTGCTAATGAGAATGCGAACGCTCTTTTAAGGCAGTATGTGAAGAAAGGAACTGACCTAACGACGGTGACGGACATCGATATAGAGTTCGCTTTATCTCGGATAAATTATCGTCCAAGAAAGTGTTTAGGCTTCAAGCAGCCAGCCATTGTATTTGAAGAAATGGCTTTGGTTACTTGATATTGGAGAGTGTCGCACTTCGCAGTTGAATTCGGGGCTAATCACTAACAGTGTTAGTTACTCTTTATACGGTTTCTCTAAAAATTGCTAAGGTCTTTGTATAAGTTGATATTGCAAGTCTCTTGGGATAGCCCCATTTTAAAATGTTCTACAACTTCGGAACACCTAAAGTAACCGACAAACATCAACTTAAAGTCAATGAAATCAAGCCTTTTTTTGTACGTAGTTGAGATTATCCATGGGATTCATACTATCTTTTATTTGGGTATGGTATGAACCATTTTGGGTTAGACATCGGTTTAAGATATGATTCATCTGGTTTTGGGCGGGCATAACTCACTAGCGTTAATCTATGCACTTTCCTCAGTATTATTATATAAAGTGAAAAGCGCACAGATAATGAAACTATCGCTGAGTAGATAGCAGAAGCAGTATGGTTCTGCCATACTGCATTCCTAATGTCCAATATTCGCTTAATTGACCTTGTGATTTACAATTTAAAAAATCATATTATAGAATATGAAGCGATTTGATTTCATGATTTGTGAACTGTTATAGATTACATTTTCAATAAATGAAGCTTTCATCTCTTACGTTATATAAGGAATACTAGGCGCCAATATGAATGTATTAGAAAAAATATTATTTAACATCCGCAGTCTGAGGGTGTTTTCTCGAGATCTCACGTTAGATCAGCTCGAAGAGGCTCACAGTAAGTTAACAACAATTGTCGAAGAACGACGTGAGGAAGAGGAAGCTTTAAGAGCCGAGCAAGCAGAGAAAGAAGCAAAGCTCGCTACAATAGCAAAACAGATTAAAGAGCAGGGCATTGATGTTAATGAACTTGTCTCGGCACTTTCATCGAAAAAGGTCAAGAGTAAGGGAAAACGTCAGGCTCGATCTGCTAAGTATAAATACGTTGATGACAATGGTGTAGAAAAAACATGGACTGGTCAAGGTCGTACGCCATCTGTTATCCAAAAAGCACTTGATGGTGGTAAAACATTGGATTACTTTGCTCTTTAAATATACACATCGCTTTACAGCCATGGTTTCAGTATTGATGTCGCTGACATCTTCGTCTCAAATTATTGAGTTAGGTCTCTTAGAACTATCAATATTGTTATATCTGGAATATGACAATATTTAGCCTTAAACACTCATTCCCAACACTGGAAATGAGTGTTTATAGTTATGCATAAGGCTTCGCTATTTTTGTTTGAAAAAGCCTGACTTAGCATTCTCTATCGTGTAGACGCCATATGAATACCTAATAACCTACCAACTTCAGATGTTTTGTACTTCATGTGGCCAGATACAATATTAGACATATCTACATTGTGTAAACGGCTTTGATAGCCCTGACTGATTGGGCTTAATCCAATAGGGCTGTCTTTTTTCAGTGTTCCTACTGGATATAGTGTTTTCAGAACAAGATCGTTGGTAGAGTAGCAGTTGAATATATTAATTTTACTATGTTTTTGAAGTATATGACCCCATGAGTTTTCCTTTCCTACTGCGCCACCAAATAGCATAGCTCCCATGACTTTGTTTCTTGTTTGCTGACTTTGTAGACAATGAAAAATTACCCTAGAACCTAAAGAGTGACCCAATAAAATAAAACGTCCTTCCTGCTTGTCTATATGTTTGGCTAATCTTTCACCTGCGAGCTTCGCATTTTTCATGGCTTTACGCCATTCATAGAAACCTACAGCCGCCGTTGTACCCACAATACCTGCGGTAAGATAGGGAGAAACAGTTTTCGTTATTCTCATGGCTGTTGTACTTATCGAAGAACGCAGTCCTAGATTTCCAGTTCCAACAGTTTTTAATATTTTTTTGCTATTGCACGCATCCCAATCGTAGTGGTGGACTGTTGTTGATTGAAAGTCCCAATCTAGTACATTAAGCCAGTCGGTTATATCCGTATTTTTCTCTGATAAAAAACCGTTGATAACAATTACGTTGAGTGAATTACCACTTCGCACCTTGCGTAGTCTAATTGTCATAGATCTATCTCATCTTGCCATTCGATCAAATATTAACTTCAAAATTGGTTACAAAATACCCTGCTTAAGCTGACGAGGTGAAAGAATTAATTCGATTACAATCTTGTATAGCGATGTTGACTATAATAGAGAGAATCGGCTTTAGAAACAGTCTAATCGGAAGGATAGGACACCTGAGAAGACTAGTTTGTTTAATAGTGATAATTCTGCATAATTAAGCTTTTAAAATGCATTTTAAACCACCCAAAATGCACCTTCGAGGTTATAAAAGCTTAATGTCCAATTTCTGGATACCCCAAAGAACTAAATATCCATTCAATATCAACAATTTTAATCACTTCTAACACCAAGTAAATAAGCTTACATCGAACCATCATGGCCGACACTTGAGTCCAATAATGTTAACACGAACTTAGTACTCATAGAGTACGAATTTTTAGTATATTATTGAGTAATATAAGGTTATAACTAACCTCTATCCCATGTGGTACTGTGATTTCGATGTTGCAGAATGCTAGTGAGTGGTTTTTACCGTACAATGAAACTTTGTGTCCAAATTTAGAAACTCGCGAGTCCAGTAATTCGTAAGAACGCGACGTTATCTGCTTAGGCATTTGAAAATTTAGAGAGTGGTATGTTTAACACAATTAGAGAGAAACATGGACACCATGTGGAGAATCTTGAGTTAGCTCTGGCCGAATCTGTATTATTGGGCTTGTCACCGTCAATACCTGATTATCGAGCACTTACTAGCCAAGATATGGAAGTACTGTTTCAAATCATTGATAGCGTACAACCTAAGTTAAATTATGATCTTATGTCGGGTGCCTGTTTATATGTGCATTCACATTTAAAAGAAGCATTTGCTCGGCATGGCTATAAATCTGAGTTAGTTTTCGGAGATGTACTTGTTAATGGTGAACCGCATATGGGATGCGATTTAGATATGCTTAAAAAGCAATTAAGTAATGGTATTGCAACTGCATCCCAGAAAGTTCATTGTTGGTTATTACTTGAAAGTGGGCAATTTTTTGATGCATCACTATTTAGGGATATAACTAATGGCATATACGCAGCAGAGCTTTATGGTTTTGGGAACTCTAGGCTAGACGAATTTCGCTTTGAGTATGAACCAATGCTGCTAGGTGCAGATTTCATTGCAAAAACTAACCCAAACCCGCAAGTGCATGTATAAATGCTCAAAAGGGATTCACAACTCGTGGTATTTTTACTATGTGATATAGTCAACACTCTCCTAGGCAAATATCTCCCACTAAGTTGAGTATCCCTTGTAATGAAGTGTATAGGGGCTGCCCGTAAATTTACTCACAGCACGCGCTTCACATACTGCTTTGTCAAATGTGCTAGAAGCAACATGGACGTCGCGAATATTATAGCCAACTGATTTAATTCTCACGTATTTCCCTCATAAACACGTAACGCCGCATAATTTAGACAAGCAACGCTACCATCAAGCCTAAACTACTGCATGAACTGAAAGGCTAGGAGTTGGAACTCACTCTTCAACGTTTGTATGAATCTGTTATAGACAATATGAGAGTTTAACCCTGATACATTGATTTAAGATTCGCACAATGTGCTCATTTAGCACTCTGTTGTTAGATTTTGTTTTTATTGAACGATTTCATTTTATGATAGAGTACATACTCATTTCATGTTGTGATTTTTAATTAGAATCCATGAAACCTTATTAAGAAGCATTCCCAAGGAGATTGAATGAGTAACAATGTAGGAATTTTTGATAAGATTGTGATTTCAATGGCAATATTGAGCTTCATCGTGGCGTTCTTTAAAGCAGGTATCATGGCTGCTATTGGTAAGTTTTTTTTTGTAATCGCCTTTTTCTACGTAGCAAAGGTTTTGTGGTTTTGGATCATGGACAATAGGTAACATAGCAGAAACGAAGTTCAGGTCGTTCCATGCTCTATGGCAGGACTAACAATAAGAATAAATTAACAAAAAAGTAGTGAAGAAAATCGATATTACATTCGGTCCAGGACCATATCGCAATTTTAAAGTTGGCTTCCTTTCGGCAAATTTAAAACCTCATCGTAGAGATTGACAGCTCTTTTTGCGCTAGTGGTTTGCTCGTCTGTCGTTGATTGAACCGATTAAGTGCGTATTTCGGTGATTGCGTTCACTCGGTCCCGCTGTTTTTCAAGGAAGTTTCTCCACTTTTTACAATCACGGCACCAAGCTTGGTTAAAACCTCCTCTTTGCTGGCTCCCTCGCGTGGGAATAGGGTAGTTGACCAATGGTCTTGGTTATCATTAACTGTATTTTTAAATATTTATTTTGAGCGGAGCTAAAGATGAGGACACATAAATGTGTTCCGATGCTCAATGATTCTAATTGTGAAGAAAAATAGGAGAAGGCTGTTATGAGCATGTTACGATATAACCACACTAAAATTACTGACTCGCTTGCTAAGTATTCAGACGTATTTTTGCTAAAGATCTTAGCAGGAAAACAAGGCAGTAATGACTCTATGACTCCACCCAACTCTTTAAAAAACATTTATTATATGACGGCGGCATGGAAATATCATCCGTGATGATATGTGTACAGAGGAGAGTATTATCGAGGCACTTTCGCAATACCCTAGTGATCATATGATAATTTATAGCGTTAGTGGTGATCCATCTAAACTTCCTTTACACCATGCTGTCAGCTACGTGATCCATACAATGCGCCAACCAATATTGACTCCGACAGAAGAGAAAGAGTTCAAGGAGGTGCTGAAACTCGCAGGGAAGGCGAAGCCATTACCTAACAGTAACGCTACAAGCTAAATTTTGGTCCGTCTTGCTGTGAATGGTCAAACCATTTTAGAGTGATTCAAAACGCTTGGTAATTTAGGCTCAAATTGGCTTCTGTGTTTGAAGTATAATGTTTAAGGAAAAACGAATGAAATTTAAAATTACGGAAACGGTTTTTTCATATCCACAATCGTTGCTGGACGATTGGAAAAGTGGATGTAAAGATTGGATTCCTGAGTCCTTGTTTGTGCCTCAAGATGTACACAATCAACCAAACTACCACTTCGGAGAATACTATGCTCTAAAACAGTATTTAGAGCTAGGCTGGCATGGTACCGCATTTTATGCGTTGGGAGATTGGGAACCAAATAACCATAAATATAATCAAGGTCGAGCTATCGTAGCTAAGTACACTGACCCTATACGTTTGGCAATGTTCAAAGCTCTAAGGAAGGGATTAACGTCGGGAGAGCCAGACTTAATGCTTTACAAAGAGGATGGATCGGTTTTGTTTGTGGAAGTGAAAAAACAGTCGGATCGTATATCTAAATCACAGCTAATATGTATGGCTCAAATTAAGTCAATTTTAGGGTGTGATGTTGCAGTTGCATATTTGGCGGAAGATAACCAAGTTTATAAACCCAAGAGCTATGTCCTAGATATAATTGAGTTTCCGCATTCGTGGATAAAACGCAACTAACTGTTTGGTAGTTTCAGTTAAAATCAGCTTTAGCTTTAGCTTTATGGTTCAATGGAATGGGTTAGGTGGCCAGCGCTGTTCACCATGCTGATAAGTTATTTAAAAGCAGTGCAGACTAAACTTGGGTTTGTTCTTGGAAGATACGGAGCAAAAAGCCAGAGTATCGGTGTCACCTCTAGAAAAAGAGTACAAAATATGGTTGCGTAACGTCTCATTAAACCTGTTACTGGTTACGAATCAAGTGATTAATGTATTTGTTACATACTCAGTTTTGAACCATATTATGTATATTACTTAGTTAGTTTCTATACAATACGGTTAACGAAATATAAGGTTTTAACTGCAACATGAACTCGAATCTTAAAGATATTTTTGATAAAAGCCGTCAAGAACTCCTTGATATGGGTCTTAGAGGAAATACATTACTTAATGTCGGTAAGGGAGCCAAAATTCTAGACATTGTTGACGAAAAGTCTGAACAAGTGTTTAAGCATTTGGTTGAGGACTCAAAGACAATGTCATTTCTTCCAGCTCCCGATTCTCTAGAGAAAGAGGATAGCAATTCGATATCTTTAACTGATTTGACAGCTCATCTTGAAGAAACAAATGGTGATAAAAGGCACGCTGATAACGCTCTGCAAACTCAGTTATTTAGAAAATCACTTGATACTCGCCTACTAAAGCTGAGCACGGAAGCTACGACCTTTGTCCAAGAACAGGGTGTTGATCTACTTTATCTTGCTCTTGGTTTCGTTAAGTGGTTTGAAGATGATAATTCTGACAAACCGAGACATGCTCCCTTAGTACTTATCCCTGTTGAAATTTTCCGAGCTGATGCAGGTGACGCATATAAAATTCGCTACACAGAATCAGAACTAGGAACAAACCTTACCCTTGCCGCTAAGCTTAAAATGGAGTTCGGTATTGTCTTACCTGATTTTGAAGAAGGAGAAGAGGGTTATGATTTCCAAGGATACTTAAATTCAGTTGCGATTGCCATTTCAGGTGAACAGCGTTGGTCGGTAGAAAGCAATAAAATAGTATTAAGTTTCTTCTCTTTTGGTAAGTTTCAGATGTATCAGGACTTATCAGATGAAGTGTGGCCTGAAGGTAAAAAACCATCGGAAAATAGCTTAATTAAAAAGCTGTTTACGGAAGGTTTTGAACATGATGCAACTTTGCTCGATTCTACACCAATGGACGTTAACCGTGTGGAAGAAGTTCAACTGGTTTTAGATTCGGACTCGAGCCAAACAGAAGCCGTATTAGCTGCAAAGTCAGGGGCTAATCTTGTTATTCAAGGTCCTCCTGGTACAGGTAAATCACAAACTATCACAAACATCATCTCTCAGGCTTTAGCTGATAATAAAAAAGTGCTGTTTGTTGCTGAAAAAATGGCAGCACTTGATGTTGTTAAACGCCGACTAGATAACTGCCATATTGGTGATTCAGTATTAGAGTTACACTCCCACAAAGCTAACAAGAAATCAGTACTTTCTTCATTAGAAAGTACACTGATGCAGCATGCTCCTGTCACTCCAGAGAGAAGTGACGATATAGACCGCTTGGTGTCTCTTCGTAATAAGTTGGATGATTACTGTCTGTCGGTGAATGAAAGTATTGCCAATACCGAAGTGAGTTATCATGATGCTCTAGGTTATAGCTCACAGCTTGAGCGAATCGTTACTGACGCTTTAATCGACTTAGATGAACTACCAAGTACCAACTTTGATTTAAATGTCTGGGATAAGAGTTATTACTTATCTGCTCTGGCGAAGATAACTGAGACTGTTGACTATTTAAGTGAGCACGATGCGCCAAGCCTCAATCTGTTTTCATCAACAACCCTTAAAGATTATTCGCCGTCTGATGATAAGGTGGCTCAAAAGCTCGTCTCTGAATTAGAAGAAACACAGCAAGAAATTATTAACCAGGTTAAAGGCCTTCATACCTGCGCTGGTTATGTTTCACCTATCTATAATTACACAGACTGTATCTCGGTTTTAGAGGGGCTTTCTCTTATTGCAGATAGACCCGAGCTTGAAAGCGTTGATGTGAATTCTTCCGCTTGGGAGTCTAAAGGTGATGCGATACTCGAGTTCGCTCTTCAAGGTGCAACTCTACAAGATCAAAAGGCAGAGTTATCAGAATACTTTGTCGATAATGCTTTAGATTACGATTGGATGCCTGTCCGTGGCTCATTGCTAACGACTGGTCAGAAATGGTGGCGATTCTTATCAGGTGACTATCGAAGAGCGAAAAGTACTTATGCTGGTATGTGTAAGAATGGACTTGCTGGTGGTGCAAATGAATGGATTGAAAAAATTGATACCGTATTGGAATATCGCTCGACTCAAAAGCGCTTCATCGATTCTGCACAACTAGCAATAGATACTATCGGTAGTCATTTTACAAATGAGAGTACTGACTGGATCGCGATCTTAAAACCGCTTCAATGGGTTCACCAGTGCCATTCAGGAATTAAGTCTGGCTCACTCGATGCGAGTGCTGCACAGTACTTAGACCCTTCAAAGGAAATTGGATTTACCACAACAGAGCTTAACCATGTAAAAGAGTTAATCAGTAAGCGTGAAGGTGTGCTGAACGAATTAGCTTCATTACTTCAGCTAGATCTGACGAACTTTACTGACTGTTGTGACTCTTTATCTATTGATGATGTTGAGTTGTTGGGTAAAGATATTCAAAAATTCTACCCTCTAACTCGCTTTAACCGCTTAGGAGCTGAGTTAGACCGAATCGGACTTTCAAAATGGAAACAGGAGGCATTTACTTGGGCTAATGCGACAACACTTTTCCGTGACTGCTTCAAATATACGTTTTATCGCTCACTTGTTGAACATCAGTATGATTCAAGAGATGAAATCCGTTATTTCGATCGAGTTGAGCATGAAAAACAGATTGAGCAGTTCAGCTTCATAGACGGGCGGCTGTTCCACTTTGCTCAAGAGTCATTGGTTAAGCGGCTCTACGATAATTTGCCAAACCCATCAGCAAGAGGTGAAGTTGAAACTTTAAGACGTGAGTTCAATAAGAAGCGCCGTCAAATGCCAATCAGACGACTGCTTAATAAATCAGGTCGTGTGATCCAGCAGATCAAGCCCGTATTTATGATGAGTCCAATGTCGATAGCGACTTATTTAGAGCCAGGTGTGGTTGATTTCGATTTGGTAATCTTCGATGAAGCCTCACAGGTTAAAGTTGCTGATGCACTTGGGGCTATTATGCGTGGTAAGCAGGTTATCGTGGTTGGTGATACCAAGCAGATGCCGCCAACAAGTTTCTTCGGCAAACAATTAGTCTTAGATGATGAAGACGCAGAAGAAAGCCTCACTGCGGATATGGAAAGTATTCTGGGCATGTTCTTAGCGTCAGGTACACCAGAAAAGATGCTTAAATGGCATTACCGTAGTCGTCATGAGTCATTGATTGCAGTGTCTAACCAAGAGTTTTATGACAATAAGCTGATGATTTTCCCCTCATCGGGCATTAACCCTCATGCGAAAGGTTTGAGTTTTAACTACTTGCCGAATACTACATACGATCGTGGTGGCTCACGAAGTAACGTGGGAGAGGCGACAGAGGTTGCAGAAGCTGTAATTAAACATGCTAAGAAAACGCCAAATCAAACACTAGGTGTTGTTGCATTCAGTACAGCTCAGCGGGATGCAATCCTTTTGGAAGTTGAACGACTAAGAAAAGCGAACCCAGATCTTGAGGACTTCTTTGGAGAGCATGAGGCAGGGGAAGATTTCTTTGTTAAGAACCTTGAAAACGTGCAGGGTGACGAGCGTGACACCATCTATATCAGTATCGGCTATGGTAAGACGAACGAAGGTCGCTTGCCAATGAGTTTCGGTCCACTAAACAGTGATGGCGGTGAACGAAGACTCAACGTTCTTATCTCACGTGCTCGTATGTGCATGGAGGTATTCAGTAACTTCAAAGGTGATGAGATGCCAACGACTGAGGCATCTCCGTTTGGTGTTCGTGCGCTGAAGAACTTCTTACATTATGCTGAAACAGGTGATCTCGTTAAGCGAGAAGAGACAGGCAAAGCACCTGATTCACCTTTTGAAGAGGACGTTATTTCTTCAATTCACTCTCTAGGTTATCAAGTCCAACCGCAAGTAGGTTGTGCAGGTTTCTATATTGATATTGCAGTGAGAGATCCAAATAAACCTGGTCGCTATATGCTTGCGGTAGAGTGTGATGGCGCGACATACCATAGTTCAAAGAGCGCACGTGATAGAGATCGTATTCGTCAGAGTGTCCTTGAAGGACTTGGTTGGCGTTTTCACCGTATTTGGAGTACTGATTGGTTCCGCAACCATCATAAAGAAACGGAAAGGCTAAATGATGCTATCAAGTCAGCTATTGCTTATTATGAAGCCTATGATTCAGAGTCTATTGTTGAAAAGACTGTAAAATCAAAGCCAAAAGCGGCGATTGAAAGGGTGGAAGTTGAACATCAGGCATCTGCTGCCGTTTACCAAGTTTTCCCTACAGAGCAGTTATACCTTGGATATGGCGATACGATCCCAGAAGCAAGCACGACTGCCCTAGCAGAGGATATTCTCAAAGTTGTAGAGCTTGAATCTCCAATTCACGTCAAACATCTAACTATTCGTCTTTTGTCTGCGGTGGGTAGCTCTCGAAGTGGTGCTCGGATAAATCGCTCGGTTCTAGATGGTATCGGTTTACTCAATCGGCAAGGTAAAGTTGAATTAGACGGAGAATTCATTATTGCTAAAAGCCAAGGTGAAATTACGATTCGTAATCGAGTTGAACTCCCATCAAACGAGCGCAAGTATGATTTGATCTATGATGGTGAAATCGCAAAAGCCGCAATAGAGACTGTTAAGGATACTTTCTCTATATCTAGCGATGACCTAGTTAAGTCGATTACGGAAGTACTCGGTTTTTCTAGCACAAGTAAAGCGATGAAAGATAGAACAGAAACAATACTGTCTGAGCAAGTTCAATTAGGTCATTTGGAAATAAAAGGCGACACCTACCAAGTTGCTTAGTACGACCTTAGCCATATTCCACTGAGTCATTGCTCAGTGGAACCCTTTGACCGTGTTTCTTATGCATAACAGCATCTTATGTTCAGCAATAGACTATCGGATTCATATAGTATTTACGGTATACTGATGAAATGAAGACAAACTGAGCGAGCGCACGGAATGGTCACCAGTATCAACAAAGCCAAGTTATATGAAACCGATATTATAACTAAGTTCATTCTGCCTGCGTTTAAAGAGTTAGTGACACTAGGCGACCAACATAAAGCTCGCTTAAAAGAGTTTCAAGCTACTCAACTGTATCTAACTGAAGCTATTATTGAGCAGGTGGCGTAATTATGGCAATTGTCTTCAATCAACCTCAAACCATTGCGCAGTTGTTAGAGCATAAACTCACGATTCCTGAGTACCAACGCCCATACAAATGGCAGCCTAAGCACGTCAATCAACTGATTGATGACATTTTTAACCATCGTGCTAAGCCATGTTATCGGCTTGGTACGGTGGTACTGCATCAAGACAAAGGTTCAGAAAGTGAAAAAAAAGATGATGCTCTCAACATCGTTGATGGTCAGCAGCGCCTGCTCACTTTAACGCTACTTTGTACCATTCTTGATGGGGCAGATAAAAGCATTTCATCGACTCTTCTTGAGCATAAGTTTGAATCATCAGTCAGTATCGAAAACCTCAAGAATAATGCACAGATTATCTCTGAACGAGTAGCAGGTCTGCCTGCTACCGAAAAGCAGGAACTACTCAACTTTGTTCTTACCAAGTGTGAGCTTATCCAAGTTACGCTAGATGATCTGAGCGAAGCGTTCCAGTTCTTCGATTCGCAAAACGCTCGTGGTAAAACGCTTGCCCCTCATGACTTGCTAAAGGCTTACCACTTACGTGAAATGATGGACTCAACAGAGCAAACCGAACGTCTGCACCATGTAAGTTTGTGGGAACAGGGCGTTAACCCTGATGATGAGTCAGCAAACTTGCACACCATCTTGGGGGAATTCCTGTTCAGAATGCGTCGGTGGATTGACGGAGACTACGGCATTCAATTTAGTCGCCATAACATTGATGTGTTCAAAGGTATCAACCTAGACAGCGCTCAATACGCTTATGTCGATGCAATGCTTGCGCTTGATTATGCGATTGAAACCTTTAATGCCGATCCTGCGCGTAAATGGGATAAGCAAACCAAGGGCTATCCATTCCAAGTTGATCAAGTGATGATCAACGGAAAACGGTTCTTTGAGTACATTCAGCACTATATGACCATCCACTCAAGTTTGTTTGTGGGCAAGGATGCAACGCTCGCTTCATTTGTAGAGGAACACACTAAGTACAGTGGCAGCAACCGTAAAGGAGACAGCTATGTGCGAAATCTATTCCTGTGTGCGGTGATGTACTACTACGATAAGTTCGGTGATGTGGAATTAGATAAAGCAGCACAGATCTGCTATCGCTGGGCGTATTTCTTACGTCTTGATTTGCAACGTATTGGCATGGAGTCGGTAGACAATTACGCCAAAACTCGTAGCGGGCTGTTCAGAGCAATTAGAAAAGCCGTTCACCCTCAACAGGTGTTGAACTTTCAGCCTCCTAATATCAAAGAGCCTAAGTTCAATAACGCTAAGGACGTGCAGGTATCAATTGAATCAATGAAATCGGGAAGTGCAAATGAGTGATTCGAACCAAGTAGAGCAGTTATCAGTTAAAGATCTTTTCGATAGCAAAACTCAATACGTGATTCCTATCTATCAGCGTAACTACGCTTGGGGTGCGCCTGAGATTGAGCAGCTTATCCAAGATATTAGTGACGCCGCTGGGCTTATTACTCAATCAGATGAAGCTGCTACCGCCCAACAAGCTAAGTATTATCTGGGTAGCCTCGTTGTTTATCAGCGTACAACTCATTCACACCAACCTAATGTGGTATACGAAACCATTGATGGACAGCAAAGGCATACAACGCTTTCTATCTTATTGGCATATCTAAAACATCGAGAAGTACTGGATACCGACGAACTCGAAGGGCTAGATATTAATTTAACCTTTGATAGTCGCCCAAAATCATCCAGAGCCTTAAATGATATCTATACAGGTAAAACCAATGGCGAGTCAGAAGAACCTAACATCCATGCTGCCTTTAACATTATTCAGCGTTACTTCAAAACCAAAGGGTTAGACGCAGACGATAAAACTAAGCAGTTTTTCGATTACCTGTTAGAAAGCGTTACCATACTAAGAGTTGTTGTTCCACCGCAAACCGATCTTAACCACTACTTTGAGATCATGAACAACCGTGGTGAGCAGTTGGAAAAGCATGAAGTATTGAAAGCGAAGTTCATGGGTACGCTTTCTACTGATGAGGAAAGAAGCTGCTTTTCTACAATCTGGGATGCTTGCTCGAATATGAAGCGCTATACCCAGATGGGCTTTCAATCCGACTTGCGAAAAGAAGTATTCGGTGACGATTGGCAAACCATGCCACATAGCTTTGAAGCGATACAAGATAAGCATACGAGCAAGCAGCAAAAGCAAGATGTAATGACGCTACGAGAAATCATCGCCAACAAGACATCTAGCCCAAATGATGATGAGGAAGAGCGAGAGAAAGAAGAGCGCTTTGGCACTGTTATCGACTTCTCAAACTTCTTACTTCATGTTTTAAAACTTATGAAGACAGAAGAAAACGTTTCGTTAGATGACAAGAAGCTGATCGATGCATTTATTTCTAAAGACGATGGCTTGAGGGTTGGTGCCAAAGACTTTGTGTATCAACTGCTTAAGTACCGAATTATATTTGATAGCTACATAATTAAGCCAGACCAAAACGATGAGAAGCGTAAGTGGAGTTTGTTGAAACTGAATGCCTACACAAACAAAAAAAGCTTAAGCCCTGAGTATCCAAATGCCTTTAGTAGCGAGCAGAACGAAATGATTCGCATGATATTGGCAATGTTCCATGTGTCGAATCCAGCTTTAGTCTACAAACGCTGGCTAAATGACGCTTTAAGAGTATTGAACGACCTCACTACAGAAGACCGATTGGAAGTTGATGGCAGTACGTATTTAGCCGCACTTGAAAAGCAGAGTGACAAGTATTTTGATGAGATCTGCGATGGTTCTCAGCTTGAGTTTACAAAGAATAATGTAGGTGTGTTACATAAGGGGACTGG
The DNA here is from genome assembly GCF_054850435.1 of Vibrio sp. RC2502. Taxonomy (NCBI): domain Bacteria; kingdom Pseudomonadati; phylum Pseudomonadota; class Gammaproteobacteria; order Vibrionales; family Vibrionaceae; genus Vibrio; species Vibrio sp. RC2502. The sequence goes on along the minus strand of NZ_CM141453.1, from coordinate 1,807,410 downwards.
CGTACAAAACTTTGTTTTCAACCGTTTAGACTACCTATTGTGGAAGCGTCTATCAGACAATGAATCGTTTGATGGTATAGGTAAAAAAGAACTTGGAAAGCACTTTGAGGATTTCCAATTTTCATTCCGAACCTCTGTTGAACATTACTTCCCACAAACCGATCCATCGGGCGCAAGTAAGATGGAAGACGTTGATCGCTTTGGCAATCTTTGTCTTATTTCGCCAAGCAGTAACTCAAGGCTTAGTAATTACTCTCCGCAAGATAAGAAGACGTTCTATCAAGAGAACAATCGTGCAGAGAGCTTAAAGCAAGCAATTATGATGAGCTACCATAAGTGGGGGCCTGATGGAGTAGGGCGAAAAAATATCCTTAACCATGAAACTCATATGATCAAGACTCTTTGTAATCAGTAGTGTAATTTGTAAGAGCTAATCTTGAATTGAATACAGTTAAGCGGACTTCGTAACTGTGACTCGGTTCCGCTTCCATATAAGTTAATTCATGTTTTACTAAATTAAAAAAGATAACTCGAATTGCCCTTATTCCGTGCTGGCAACTAGGAAGGAATCCTTCGTAGTTGCTTAAATCACCTTTGCCCCAAAGTTTGCTACCTGTAAATTAATGCATTTAAACTCAGTTCAATGTTTGACCTACACTTACTAATGCGATTTTTACGTATGTAAGGGTATTCATAGGAATATATGAAGAAGGTGTTGCTACTTCTGGTCACCCTATCATTGCTCCCTTATGGGACGTTTGATGGTAACTACGAAGTCATTGACTATGAATCTAAGTATGTCGGTGACGTGGTTAAAATGAAGCGTCCGATGGGGTACTTATCAGGTTTAGGTGTATGTAATGATCTACCTAAATATGTTGCTATTAATTCAAGATGTCGCTTCTTGTATAACACTGAGTATGTACTAATTGAACTAACGAATGCATGTGCGGGTTGCCTTGATAAAGAGAGATTAGTTGCCCCATATCGTGTTCATTTTGAGAAAGATGTTGCACTAAAAGTAATCGATTCATTTATGATTCGGGTCGATGACTTTTTTTATAAACTTTTCTCTTCACCTCTTGAAATGCTGGTGTTAGAAGATGACACAGGTCGTCAACTTGAAATGTTAGAAATAATGTATGAAACAGTAGTTGTTCGAAGTGAACCTAGTCGTGAGGACGAATTAATTTTCCTAGACTATAAGCGTTACCATGAGCAAAAGAATATATTTACAAAACGATTTTGCTTTACTGATGGCTTATCTTCACCAGAGAAAATGATGACAAATGCTTATAAATTAGTAAATAACTTTGAGTTAACTGAGACCATCAAGATTTATACTCGAAGCGGTTGTGATAAGAACCAGAACCGCAAACATGGCTTCAAAATGGAAGCTAATAACTTTAATGACTATATTACGTTCAGGTATTACCTAGCTTCATGGGGAGTTTACGGGAAGTGGTATGATTATTAAGTCCTTACTCTAGTTTGTGTCATTTCACCAAAGCTAATCCTAACGAGATATGGTAGGACGGTAACCCTGTGAATCGTTTCTGCCCCATTTCAAGTTAGCGCGTACTCCATGAGTATCTCTAATATCAGAACATTGACCAAATCTTCGTAATGCGACAAAGTAACTTACGATCTACTTTCTAACCAATTAATAACTTCCTTAGACTCTACACGACAGGATAGTACCAGCGTGAATAAACTCTATATCATTGGCAATGGATTTGATTTGCACCATGGCTTGCCGACATCATTAACAGGCTTCCGAGACTATTCCAAACATAGTGAGTTCCACCGATTATATGAAAATGGTGTTTTTATGATGTCTGCTAACCAGACATTAGATGAGCACTGGCAACAGTTAGAGACAAATCTTGCCAATTTTGATGTCGATGCACTCATTGAATATGCTGGCCAATATTATGATGATGACCCTCATGAAAATCAGTTTATCTATGAAGTCGAAAATGCTATCGGTGCGCTTACAGTGGGGCTTAAAAAGGACTTAAATAGCTATTTGTCATTGGCTGAGAGTCGTACAGTTGAAGACGGCAAAGTATTGCCAATAGATACTAGTGCTCGCTTTCTATGTTTCAACTATACGAACACCCTTGAGCGGATTTATAACATATCTTCAGATCGTATCTGTTACATTCATGGCAAACTAAACAGCACTGACGCCCCAATTGTTGTTGGGCATGGTATAGAGGCTTCAGATTATAAAGCTCCGCCCTCAATTGACATATCAACCCTCGCAGAAGAAGTTGAGGCCTTTTCTGATTCTTACTCACCTGATTATGAATACGCAGTTAGTGAGGCTCATGGATACTTTAAAAAAAATCACAAGGACACTGCTGCTTGTGTCCAAGCATCTAGCACGTTCCTACAGTCTTTAGTAGATATTGAGAGAGTGGTAATCCTAGGTCATTCTCTAGCATTAATCGATAAACCTTACTTTGACTATGTAAACAAAATAGTTGGGTCGAACTGTCAATGGTGGGCGTCTTACTATCCAAGCTCCGAAGAAGAAGCAATACGTAGTCGACTTGAGGAGATTGTTGATGACGAAAACAGGATGAAATTGATAGAGATGTCCCTGTTGACTAAATAATTTGAAGCTATCAATTTTTCTAAAACTATTTAACGTGACGATATGCCCCATTGTGTTAGTTAGAGTTTAACCCATTCATTTATGTAGGTATTTTCAATACTACTACTTATGCGAGAAGGTAGCAGTAGTCTGTTCCATACACACATCAAATAGCAACTTTTACGTGTGTTTACTCATATAACTGCATAATAAAAAAGGATATAGGCGTAGTTCTGGGTTAGCATGTCTGAACAATCATCGGTTAATTGGTTTGGTCAAAAAATCATGTATTTATCAGAATTGAAGGCACAACATTTTAGACAGTTTAAAGATTTTTCTATGGCATTCAACAAGGGGTTAAATTTACTTGTAGGTGAAAATAATGCGGGTAAAAGCTCTGTTATCGATGCAATCCGACTTGTCCTTGATACAACTTCAGCCGAGTGGGTTAACCTGAAGAGTACTGACTTCCTAAATGGCAAAAATGAGTTACAAATTCAGTTAAAGTTTGAGGACTTATCCCTACGCGAGTCTGGCTTATTTTTAGAATATTTAACAAATGAAGAAGTAACCCCTGGAGTTGATAAATCTGTTCTATTCATAACTCTTTCAGCAAAAGTCGCCCCAAGCCCTTTCAAAAAATCTCAATTTATAAAGACCGAAATCCGTTCTGGTATCAATAATGATGGCCCTATAATTGAAAGAGACGTTCGTGAATACCTCGCTGCTACTTATTTAAAACCCCTACGTGATGCCGAAGCTGAACTCTCTGCTGGACGCTCGTCTAGGCTATCTCAAATTTTAGGAAGTAACGCCAGTTTAGCAGGGGACACGAGCGCCACTCAGCGTATTATTGAACTACTTACTGGTGCAAGTAAGGAAATTCAGTCAGATGCAGCAATCCAAACTGCGCAAGACAATATAGCTACCTTGCTGAACTCTTTAACATTCAAAGCGAATGTATTTACTCCAGTCTTAAGTTTATTAGGAAGCAAGGACTACGCAGACATGAGCGAATCAGAAAAATCATTCGCTCTTAAATCCATTTTAGAAAAACTAACCCTTGAACTCGATGCTTCAGGTATTAAGCACGGATTGGGTTATAGCAGTCTGTTATTTATGGCTACCGAGCTAATGCTAATAAAGCAAGAGGAAGAGCAATACCCTCTGTTGCTAGTAGAAGAGCCTGAAGCTCACCTTCACCCCCAGTTACAGTTGAAGTTTATTAATTATCTTCGGACTGAAAATAGCCAACTACAGTGCATTTTATCGACTCACAGTCCTGTACTTGCATCAAAAGCCCCTTTAGAGAGTTTAATCCTAATGCAAGAAGGCCAAGCTTTCCCTCTAAGAAAGGGATGCACCGCACTCGAAGACGAAGATTATGTTTTCCTTGAGAAATTTTTGGATTCCACAAAAGCAAATATGTTTTTTGCAAAAGGTGTATTGCTAGTTGAAGGGGTTGCAGAGGTAGTTTTAATCCCCAAAATAGCGGAATTACTTGGACGGCCTTTAGAAGACTATGGAGTGTCGCTAGTAAGCGTAAATGGCTTATCAAGGAAGCGCTACGCTAAGGCTTATCGATCCAGTCCTACCTCAGCAAATCCAAAACCACTACCTATCAAGGTAGCTTGTATCACGGATTTAGATTTGTGGCCAAATGAAGCCGAAGATACTGGTGATAACGATTATGGCTTTAAAACCAAAAAACAGCCAAAACCAAGTGGTAAAGGCGGAAACTTGAAGTATTGGCTTAATGAACTCACTCCTGCCGAAATAGATGAAAGAAAAGCTAAGAAGTCCGAGTTTGATGGAGAGCTAGTTAAAACGTTTATATCTAATGACTGGACGTTTGAGTTTTGTCTTGCAAAGTACGGACTGAGCGAAGAGCTATACCAAGCGATAAATAACAGCATGGATGGCTACGACGCACTAAATACTGATGCACAAATAAGAGCTGTCCAGCTGTATGGCGTTATCGAAGGTAAAGGAGATGGGAAAAGTGAAGTTAGTTATTCACTGGCTGAGATCCTATCTAAGTATAAAGACCGCCCTCTAGATCTAAAAGCAAAGTTACCATCCTATATTGTTGATGCTATTGAGTATGTAACGGAATCGTTTCCTACAGAAATGGAGCCGCTACAATAATGATCGATATTAATGATGCGGATATTAGCGCGGTCGAAGCAGAGTTAGGGGTGACGTTTGATGCTGCAAGAAAGCAGATAATCAAGACATTCAATGATGTGCAGGCTTGCCCTGGTAGTGGCAAGACAACAATGGTTGCAGCTAAGCTCCTTATAAATGCCAAAAAATGGAAACAATCGCATCAAGGAATATGTGTTTTAACTCATACCAATGTTGCAAAGGGTGAAATAATTGAGCGCCTTCAGCAGAGTATTGATGGTCAAAAACTATTATCCCATCCTCACTTTATTGGTACAATTCAAGAGTTTGTAAATAGATTCCTCGCAATACCATATCTACGTTCAAAAGGCTTTACCGTAACCCAAGTTGACGATGAGATATGTTGTACTAAGGGTTGGTCTCTTTTGTCTAGAGGGACAAAGAACTTCCTGAGACAACGACATATTTCATCATTGCAAGATCTTCAATATAAATTCATAGATGACGAAGTTAAACTATCAGTACCTGGCTTTACAAGGGCATCCACATCGTCAAGCTATCAGGATTTAAAGTCAGCAAAAAGAACGTTGGTGACTGATGGTTACTTCTATTACCATGAAATGTATGCGTTTGCTAAGAAGTATATTCTAAAGAATTCATCGATTAAAGGCGCACTTAGATCTCGCTTCCCTGCTGTATTTATTGATGAAATGCAAGATACTCAAAGATTCCAAGATGAATTGCTAAACGATATATTCCAACATGAGACTGTAAGCTTCCAAAGATTTGGTGACCCTGACCAAGCTATTTATAGTGGTGGGGAAGAGGGGAATCAAACTTACAATCAAGTTGCCTTAGAGAAAGTCGAAGACAGTCACCGCTTTAACAATTCAATTGCGCTGCTGGCAAAAAATTTAAGTTACAACCGTATCAACCTGAACTCAGATACAGCGGCACCAGAACAAGCCTTACATACAATTTTTTTGGTTGATGAGAACTCACGAAGTAACGTTTTCGATAGGTTTGCAGAATTGTGTTCGCAAGCAATCCCCGAAGACTGTAAAAGACCAATTAAAACGGTTGGTGCAGTTGGTGTTAGAAAGGATGATGGATTAACCATTTGCAACTATCTCGACTCATTTGATAAGAGCAACTCAACAAATGCGTTTAAACCAAGCAAACTTATTCATTACTTTTATGAAGGGAGTCGCTTAAAAGGTGAACATCAAGCATATCGTCTAATTCTTGACGGGATGGTTAGATGCGGTCGAATATCTAATTCCAAACTATCACACCAAGATGGTACTCAGTCTGGGTACTCAACCACATATATACGTAAATATTTAAGAGAATCGGGTTTAATTATCAATTTCAATGTCCTGATTAAGTCATTGATTGAAAATGACATAACAGAGGATATATGGAACGAATCAGTGACTACTCTATTAAGTTATTTGAACTTGCATAACTTGACTCAAATTCAAGAGTTTGTCTGTTTTGAAGGTAATAGGCCTCACGCAGCTACTGTTAACAATGTCAGCGCTAACAAGGTTTATACAGAAGTTTCAGGGAGAACAATCGAAAATGAAGTGGCAACAATTCATGCAGTTAAAGGTGAAACACATGCAGCCACGCTAGTCTTGGAAACAAAATTCCGTTCAAATGATTTAAAATCATTAATTGACTATATTCTAGCCGAAAACACTACGAAACCGACAGCCGCTACAAAAATCAAGTTCATGAAGCAGTTATATGTCGCCTTCTCAAGGCCTGAGCACTTGCTTTGTTTAGCTATGGATAAATCAGGGTTTCCTACAGAGCACCTTGGGAAGCAGGATTATGCAGGCTGGAAAATTTGTGACCTTACAATGATGTAAATTTTTCTTGAAAAGTCGATGAGATATTTTGTTCTTGGATTTTGGATTACTTTTCCTAATCCTAGGCGGAAGAGTTAGATATTTGTAACTAACATGTTTGTGTCCAGTTGTGAGCTACAATACCAGCAGATTGATTTGTACGATCTAGCCATAACTTTTCAGAGTTAATATGACGATCAGATGTCTAATTGTATTCCCATGCATGGGAATGGGGTAGCTTGCTTAAAATCAGCGGCACTTTATTTCGTTGAACATGCCGATTTGGTTGATTCTCATGAGTTGGAATGGCTTTATTCACCATTTCTCTTCGCTCCCACTGTCGGCTTTCAGTTCGATACTTTCTCCTTTCGGCACTATATGCATTTCCAGATTTAGCGATGATAAGATGCGAAATAGAGTCTGAATCCTGGTGGTCTCTGGATTAATCTCAAACTTGGAAATAGTGTCTTGTTTTAGACCCACGGGGTCGGCAGCCTTAGCTTGCGACAGGTTCTTGTGTTTTCTTTCGTCACGCAGATGTATTGCTAACTGCCTAGATGATGTTATCAACATAACAATTCCTCGTATTTACCCGCGATAGAGGGTAGTTTGTGCTTTACCCGCAGTCAAGGGTAAAAAGGAAAAACAGCCCCATCGGGGCTGTTGGTTCTATTCTACTTTTTGTTTGAGTTCTTCGATTTTTCTTCTTAATGCTACTGCTTTTATATCAGTTTTTGATGAGTCACGGTCACGAAGCTTTAGAGGGGTTAGCTTAGAAAAGACTTTAACGAATCTCATAAGGCTAGCTTTGTCTTCAAGGTTAAACTTACGCTTACTGCGCATATGCTCAACAGATTCTTTATCATCTTCTTTAAAGAGAAACTCGTTATAGTAAGTATCAGGCATTCTTGCTGCTCTGAGTCTGTTTTTCACTCTGTACAAAGCCTGATGGATTTCTTGTGCTTCAAGAACATCAATCTCATCTTCACCCTCTAGCTCGTCAAAAGCATCTGATGCTTGATGTATCAATGCAGCAATCTTGCAGACTTGCTCTTCTTTTGAATTAATAACAACGCTTTGCTTTTCATGCAGTTCTTCTTTTCTGTACTTTTTATATAACTCGTTAGCTGGTCTAAAGTGAGACATGATCTCGTCAAAGTTGTGCTCAGTAATTTCGTACTTTCCAGATTTCGCTTCTTCAGTGCCATATTTGGCAATGAGGTGTTTTATAGAACGCGGAGAGGAGGGGGCAGTGATCGGTAGCTTTATTAATGTTATATGTGTTGCGTTGCCGCTACTATTTATTAACTCAGGATCTCGGACAATAATGTAAAGTATCTTGCCACTTTTGTTTTTTTGAAATCGCGGTAGGGGAGATTTCTTTTGTTTTGGTGTTACTGTAACGTTATCAGTTAATTCATTATTTATTTTTTTAAAAATACTCATATTATTATCTTTTTATTATTATTTGTTGTTATATTTTAATTATAGCATTTAAATTTATAATATAAACTATAATGTTATTGTTTGTATTAAATTCATCAGTTAATTTTTTATTTTTAAATGATGGTGAGTTTTTCTATTTATATTACAAAAATAAAAAAGAGAGCTTCAGCCCTCTTTTTTGCATTAATATGTATTTTCAGCGATATCTTTTGGTTTCTTCTTGATGTTGCGTCTTCTGTTCTGCTTTTTGTTGTCAGAAAAAATACCTTCGTTTTTATATGTTTTTTCTATTTGTTCAATGGCTTGGTTAATTGCTAGGTCTTGATCTTCATGTGCCGCGACAGGGGTTATTTTCAATTCCCAGTGGTTCTTCTTGCTTAGTTCGAAAAAGATTAGAAGCAGATGATAGAAGAATTTACTTAGCGTTTTAGATGCCGAGTATATGCCTTGTTCCTGCTCATAAATTGCGTGAACGAAAGCTTTGTCGCGTTTTTTGATGCGCTTACCGTGATAGAGCCAGAAATCTATCGCATCTTCCATAGCTTTTTGATGTTGCTTTTTACACGAGGTAATGAAGAAGTTAAACATGTGTTTATCCCATTCCTCCATTTGTTTTTTTACTTTATCAGCATGTGCCTCAGCATCTCTTCTTACTGTTTCAAATCTTTGCTCTGCAAAATCTTTTTGCGATTCAAACAATTCTCTAACTTCGTAATTTTCAATTTGTGACTCGTCATAGTTACTTATAATGTTTGCATCACTTGCTAGAACACCAGATTTTATCAAGCCGCCGAGGGTGAACTTGTTACCGCTCCTGAGCTTAGAAGCGGGTATGATGAAGTCATTGTATTTGTAAACAAGACCAACGAATTTTTCGTTGCTTCTGTCTTCTTTAAGTATTGTTTCGACGCCATTTCTTAACAGTGCTATTTGATAAAGAGCTAAGCTCGCTTTAGTAGTGTGCTCATCGCTTACACCTAGTTTCTCTAGATTTTTGGCTCTAGCTCGTACTAGCGCTGGCAGCTCTTTAATGCTTGACTCAACTAAGCGTCTCATCATCAACTTCACTGAGTGAGAGTACTTGTCAGAAACGACTGCTTCGCCCCTTGCTAATATCTCTGATGAGTTTTCTAGCTGTATTAATCCAAACTCTTTTTCTTGTTCGCGCATGATTTCTTGTGCAGCTTCAACAGACATCCAGTTGCTGATGACTTTGTTTGTTTCCAAGTCTTGTGTTGATACAGTTATGTGTACGTGCTGAGAATCAGTATCTTCGTGTCTAAACGCGATGTAGCGTGCGTTTTCGTAACCTAGGTGATTCATAGTCTTTTTTACTGTTTTACGCCACTGCTTGTCTGTAAGTCGCTCTCCTTCGTCTATAGATATGACGAAGTGGCGGAAAGGGTGTTTGACTGTAGGGTTGTGCTTATAGCTGCTTTGCAGTTCAGTGATAGCATCGTGCCAGTCAGCGCCAGTAGCCAGTTCGCTCATCTCAACTGGAATGGATTCGATTTCATTAGCGCAGATGAAGAAGGAGTGTCCTTGGGATACTGGAGCATGTTTTGTTTTACCAGCTCCGTACTTCACTAGGTTGTCGGCGTCTTTTTGTTTAGCGCCATATTCCACGAGGTTCTGAGCGTCCTTAGCGGTTTGCTGACTTCTTGTGCATTCTAGTTCTGTAAATATCATTTTATTGTCTCTTTATTATTATCGTTAGTGAGAAAGTAATAAGAAATGGTAGATAAACCCGCCTTAAAAATAAGGCGGGAGTTTAGGCTTTATAATTCAGCTTCTTCTAGTATCTTTTGTTTGCATATCTCATCTAACTGACGCGAAGATAAGTACTTTAAAGCTAGTATTTTAGCTGTTGCTGATGAGTGAGAATCTATTGCTAGCTTGCGTATAATATTAACGATCTTCTCAAGTTCTTTAATGCCTCTACTCAGTTCAGCTATCTCAGCGCTGTCAGCATCCTCAAGATCTTCTGCAAGCACTTGCAGGGCTTTTGATAGCTCCTTGGTTTCTTTAAAGTAGTTTGAATACGCTTCGTCATTGTTTGGTCGTGGTTCGACTTGATTTAAAGCTACGTCTCTAAGAAAAGCAGCGTTAGAGCGGTAGTTGTAACTTTTCTTGTTAGCGATGAAGCGCTCGTGCTGTTCTGCTGTTATATGTGTTTTTAATGCAATATTGTATAAGTCTTTAGTTTCTTTGCGCTCTTCTTTGAATCCGTTTTTCACTGCATCGAGGATGCGAAGTGATTCAGTAACAACATCATCGTTAAAGCTATCTGCATTATTTTTAGCGTAAATACTTTTTAAAATGCAATTACAAAAACGCGCATGAGAACTTAGCGTAAGTTTAGATGTGTTTGAAAAAGGTGGAAGTAGGGAAGGTACAACAACTTGTAATTCTTCTAAGCTGTAATCTGTTTTCTCAATAAGCGATCTTAGCTTATCTTTATTTTCTCTTTTAGTGTTGGATACTATTTCTCTTATTGCGTCATTTAGTTCTTCTTTTAATGATAAGTTCATTTTATTATTTCTCTTTTTATTATTATTATTTTATTTTTATTATCTATAGAGCAACAGCGTGCGACTTAGCGATAACTGCGAAGCATGTTAGCGCAACCGACTAGCGGGAGGCTAAAGCTACAAACGACCTATTTGGAACAAATAGGGAAGAGCAGTATCCGCTTGTTAATTTCTTTTTTCTTATATTATAACCATAAATACTATGAAATTATAATTTATTTTTATTCTTTACTTTATATAACCAGGTTTAATTTGTTGGTTGTTTTAAAAGCTATCGCACTAATAAATATAAATATTTAGATTATTTAAAATGATAAAAGGTGATTTATTTTAAATTTTCAAATAACAAAGTAAATGCTATTTATATTTTTCATGCACTATTTATTATGCTATTTATTTTTTGTAAATTAAATTGTTTTTCTTATGGGTGTCTATATTTTATGGTTTAACTTTTGGTTGAATGTAGGTATAAAAACCATAATTTTTAATGTTATCTTGATAAGATAATAATAAGTTTATTAACCGAGGGCTAATATGTTATTGGTTTGTTTATATGTTAAATCGTCTGTGTTGTTGGAGTTCTTTTCCTTATTGTAAACTTTTCTCGTTTAGACACATACATAGAAGAATCAGCCAGTTCAATCATATCCTGACTGGTTTTAGTTGGGTTATCAGAGTGCTTGTCGTATAAATAATATCCTGTTGAAACTGTAACTTTGATTTTTTGTGCATTGAAGCTCAGTGGGTTGGTTTGTTTAAGTAATTCATCTAGTGCCAAGCACCATTCATGTACTTGACTTTCTGTGTAATTTGGTAAGATCGCAATAAATTCGTCTCCTCCTAGACGGGATATGCAGTGTGCAGGCTTTTCTAATAATTTTAAAGTTGAACCAAAGAGTTTCAACGCCTCATCACCTAAGATATGACCACCATAATCATTGATTAATTTTAAATTATCCATATCCATAAATACTACAGCTATAGTATGAATCTCATTGTTTTTCAAAGACGAATCTATAGCGTTCAGGGCAGCTTCACGGCTCTTAAGCTTTGTTAGATAATCATGATTAAGTCGTGATTCAAGTTGCGTGATTTTTTGCATAAGTTCTTTGTTTTTTTGCTCTAAATGAAAAATCGTTTCTTGCAGCGTTTTCTCGTAGCGAGAGTTAACTCTGTCTTCGTGTCTCTCAATAGAATCAAATACCATCATTCACCCAACATCAGTTTTAACACAGGCGTTGAGAATACATAGTACTACGTCGTAATGTGTCGTATTTGTTTTGCTTATTATCCAACAGAAGTATCAATAACAGATTTTAATTTGCATAGAGAGCTGATCTAAACCTGAGCTATGTGGAGGTGATTCTTATTGTAATCCATATCGAGATATTGATTGATTTGCGTTCATGTGACTTTTTCTGTCTTCGTTTGTTGACCATTACGCCTAATGATAGTTCAAGAGGTAAATTCGCTTGTGGTTTAATAACGTATTGATACGTGTTGAATACTGAAGAATAGACAGTTTATCTGCTTAGAAAGGGCGATATCTTTTAGGGGAACTTTATCAACCTTGAGCTTGTCATCTGCGGCCAGTACTTTGGGTGGAGAGCAATCTTCGGGGCTTCAGCATCTAGCAGTTTCTCAACCAGCAACTTTTTGAGTCTGGCATTTCTTCTTTTAGTGTTTTTAGACGAGCTTCAGAGGGCATCCAGTGCAGCGTATGTAAACCATCCTAGATTCAAAGCTTGCCGCAAAGCGCTCGGGCTGAAATACCTTCTTTCGCTCCCTCTAAAATGGCAATGGTTTGCTTTTCATTGAGCGTTTTTTTTGGATATATGCACATTGCTCGATATTAACTGAATTAGATTAAGGGGACCTAGCCAGGTTATATACGACACATTATGTCAGAAGTTGATGTACTCTTCATTTTGTTGAATTGCCAGGCGAAGTGACGAACTCATAGTTGCATAAAAAGAACAAAAAGCGTATTAATATTTAGAATTATAAATAAAAAAATCAATGTGTTGTATGAAATTTATCCGTTTCACGCGTAGTGTTCACGAACCTCACAATGAGTCGGATATCTTTTGAATCATCATATTCTATACAAGTTGGATCAGATGGCTAAGCGAGCAAGCACCCAAGAATCTTTAGTAATTGCGTTTGAAATTTTGAAACGTATTCCTAAATTTCATCAAACTACAGCAAAAGAACTACATGAACAACTGTGTCAAATAGGTTTAGTACGTGATTTGCGAAGTGTCCAACGGACGTTGGAGATGCTTTGCGAACATTTTGATATTGTGCGCGATGATCGTAGTAAGCCATATGGTTATCGGTGGGATAGAAACAGTGAAAGTCTGGCGTTACAAAACCTAACACCTCAAGAAGCGCTACTGTTGGCATTGTCCCAAGAGTATTTGACGCATCTTCTACCTGCTAACTTACTTTCGTCACTTGATGGGTTCTTCCAAGAAGCTAAATACCAACTTAATCCTAGCTTAATCAATAGTAAGGAGCGTCAGTGGTTAAAAAAAGTTGCTGTTGTTAGTGAAACTCAACCTTTACTTCCACCTAAAATTGACTCCTGTGTTTTTCAAGAAATTAGCAACGCGCTTTATCATAATCGTCTATTAAACATCGAGTACTATAATGCTCGACAAGAACATAAGTCAGGAATAGTGATGCCCTTGGGGTTAGCGCAACAAGGGCATAGACTTTACCTTGTTTGTCGTTTTGATGGATATGATAATGAGCGTAGTTTAGCCATTCATAGAATTACAAAAGCAGCTAGTTCGACGTTCACATTTGAGCGCCCCAAAACATTCAAGCTAAGTCAGTATGATGCTGATGGCAGGTTTCGTTTTGGTGAAGGGGAGAAGTGCTCTCTGTCGTTCTCTATCACAAAGGAAGCTGGTTTCCATCTTACCGAAACACCATTGTCAACAGATCAAACTATTACTGAGTCAGACAAACATTATAACGTGTTTGCGACAGTAGTTCGTTCTAAGCAACTCCAGCATTGGTTAGATGGCTTCAAAGAAAATATTTGGGATGTGAATTTGGCAAGCATCGAAAATTAACATGTTATCCCAGAGCCTAAGCCTTATAAAAACTGCGCAATAGCAGATGATTAGGTTTCGTTTTTAAAAACAACAATGTAAGAGTCGAAGCTTATCAATAGGCGGAATTGTTAAGTATTAGAAAAGAGAACAATATGTATACTAAACTAATATCTAAATGGAAAATTCCATCTGAATTGTCAGAAAAAGTCGGATTATTCGTGGAACCCAACAAAACATTTGACACTATTCTAGCGAGAGATGTGGAGCTGTTTAAAAAAGAAGCTAGTTCGTTTAGTCCTATACTTGAGCTACTAAATAGTTGCTATAGCACAGTTCAGAATGTCTTGTCAGCAGAACGTTGGGTCAGTTTAGATAATGAAATATATTTTGATAAGCGGGTTGTTGGCTTTTGGTTGATTAAGTCGCAGCCGAATTGCTTTAAAGATTATCACTCAGGAACAGAGTTAAGTTATGTCGAAGATGATATAAATAATATAATCCTTGATCCAGTTAATGAATGGTCAATTCCAAATTTAGCTGAACTAGACTCTTTGACTGAGTTAAGTAATGCTCCATTTAATACGTATAGTAAGCGACCTGTAAACTACCAGCATGCACTTTTTGATTACAATGACCTAGTGACTGGTTTTCATTTTGATAAAGAAAAAAGACATGATTGTTCCACTGGGAAAGCTTTACCATTTTTATCTTCAGATTTGAAAGAGATGTCAGATAGAGATCTGTTTATAGAAATTCTCCAGCGCGGTTTTAGGCTAGTAGAGCTAAAAAATAACGAAGATTATGAAACGCTATTAAAAATTTTCCATCTTGGGGATAAGAGCCTTTTCAACAAATATACAAATATTGCTGATGAAGTAATAGACAAGGCAGTAACACAGAAGGTAGTTAATTCGCTTCTTATTGAAGATACAATACGGGCCGATATTAGCCCTTACCATAAGAAAATCCTTGATGATACCGAGTTGGGTCATTGGTCATTGTGGCAAGATGAGCTAGATACTGATGCTTCTATTACCATCGATCTACCAACCAAACTCGTTGCACGAGATCCAAAGACAAGCATCAATGATGGTGTTGTATCAATTGACTTCGGTACAAAAAGCACAGTTGTTGTATATCAGAAAGATAACGTCAACATTCACCCGATGCGTATTGGTACTGGTGACCTTAGTAAAGAGATTGCTTCTCATCACTATGAAAACCCAACCATCATGGAGTTTATCAATCTAGAGTCATTTACGAGTGCCTATAATGCTAAAGCAAACAAACCTTATACTCGTTGGAAAGATCTAACAATATCTCACACTGCACAAAACTCAATGCAAGGTAGTGAGTCAAGCAAATTCAACACTTTCTTAGATGAAATTAAGCAGTGGGCGGGTGATAAAAACAGAAAGCTTAAGATCGTAGATCAGCATGGAAAGGTTATCGATTTACCTCCATTTCTTGAGTTGAAAGATGATGATTTCAATCCAATTGAAATCTATGCCTATTACTTAGGTTTGTATATTAATAACCTCAATAACGGTATCTTTATGGATTACATTCTCTCTTTCCCTGTTACGTATGAAATGCCAATTCGTGACAAGATTATCGAGAGTTTTGAAAAAGGTCTTAAGAAGTCGCTTCCTGCTGAACTTGGCGAAAAAACGATTAACCAGATCACGGTGACCAAAGGTGCAAGCGAACCTGCTGCTTATGCATTGACTGCTTTACAGCAGTACGGTTTTGATCCAGAAGGTGATGAGCGTGTGTTTTATGGCGTATTTGATTTCGGTGGTGGTACTACAGACTTTGATTTTGGCATCTACAGTGAACCAACAGATCCCAAAGATAAAAGACGCTTTGACTACGTGATTGAACACTTTGGTGCGGGTGGTGACAAGTTCTTAGGTGGTGAAAATCTATTGGAGCTTCTTGCTTTTGAAGTATTTAAAAAGAATAAGAGTGCTTTGCTTGAAAAAAGCATTCAGTTTGAAAAACATCCAGAGAGAGATGCGTTTGCAGGGAGTGAGCAGCTCCTAAGTAACTCCCAAGAAGCAAGAGTGAACACCAAGCAACTTTGTATTGCTTTACGTCCATTCTGGGAAGAACATGAGGACTTTTCATTCGATGCGTCTGGTGAGCTTTCAGTGACTTTGACAGATATTAATGGTGTTCGACACTCTGCTTTTGCTCTAGATATTGATTTAGAAGAGCTGAATCAAATCTTGTCAGATCGTATTGAACGAGGAGTTGAGAATTTCTTTGATGCGTTACGTTTGGCATTTAGTAATAGTCGGTTAACATTAACAGATATCGATAATGTGAAAATTTTCCTTGCTGGTAATTCTAGTCAATCAAGCTTTGTAAATACTCTATTTAACAAACATATAGCTATACAGCACCAAGACATGGGTGTGTCTGAAGGTGAGAGCCGTTTTGAGCTGTTTGCTCCTTTAGGGACTGATAAGAATGATGTTGAGAAGCCTACGGGTAAAACTGGCGTTGCATTTGGCCTTATCGAGTCTCGTGATGGTGGCAGCGTAAAAGTTGTCGATCATAATATTGCAGATGAAGATGTTCGCTTCAAATACTACCTAGGTGAAAGTCGTAAGAAAAAATTCAAGCCTCTAATCGATAGAGAGATGAAGTTAAATCAGTGGTATGACTTCATAGATGCTTATTATGACACGTTTGAAATCTTCTTTACGGAACAGCCAAGTTCAAGCACTGGTCAGATGTCGATAGGTGACAGTAGCATTAAAAAGAAAGTAGTTAAGCTTGATGTAACGAATGAAGAAGCTCTTGTTTATATTAAGTTAGTATCACCAACCGCAATCGAGTATGTCGTGGCAAATGAAGCAGATATTGTTAACGAGCAATACATAAACGAAATTCAACGTATTGAACTATAAGGTAAAAGAATGATTGTTCCTCCGACCCTGATCCCAAGTATTATTACAACAATTACCAAGATTGCATCTAGCATTGGTCCCATGATTGCCAAGTATGCCCCGATGGTCATTGAGGTTGTTGGTAAAAACTTGCCGAAAGTTGTCAATACAGTAGAGGCCATCAGCCTGGTGGCTGATGTATTAAAACCTAACGAACGTGCTGACGAGCTTGGCGCGAAGGCAATGGCAGCGGAAAAGACACCAGAAGATTTCGAACAGATCAATGATTACATCGATTATTTGCGAAATGATGTAATCATTGATGAAGAAAACCTTAGCACTGATGCTGTTGATGTAATAACACGTCAAGCTGTTGGTGTTGCAATTGCCGTAAAAGGTATGGGGCAAGCTTTGGAAGCAGATGTTTCGATTCCATTCTTAAACGCTATCAGTGAGCTTGATATCGATCCGAAAGTCGTTATTGCCCTTGTGAAATCTTATGAATCAAGTGGTTTAAATTCAGATGATGTTCAAAAGTATTTGGGTGATTCTTTGAGTATTGAGGATACTCACCGACATAGTAATGTATTCGTTAATGCTTATCAGACTGCCAATCCAACGATGAGTGTGGAAGAAGCAGAAGATGCTGTAATGGATTTACGCTAAGGATTTATGATGTCAGACAAAGCGTTAGCAGAACTAATTCGAACAGCAGAGCATAAAGTTGAATCCAGAGAATACTTAGAGAAACCAACCTGGCTTAATGACCATGACTTTACTTTATATCACATAAAAGAAGTCACTTTTGATGAAGACTCGCCGAGAAAAGAAGCGTTTGAGAATGTATTGAGTTCACTCAGCATTGAAGGGGTTATATTCATCTATGTGCTATTAAGTGATGGTAAAAAGGTCAATTTCTTATTTGGTATAGCTAAGGATAAAAAATACAAAGGTGAATTAGTTCTTGATGTTGATGATATAGGCGAATCAATTCTAAAGCCCTCACTCGAAGGTAACTTTAGAGGTAGTGTTGTAAGGCGCCTAGATAAAGTAGAGCGTGTCGTAGTAAAAAGCACCATAGAGTCATATGCTCATATAGCAAAGTTAGACGGAGTACCGAGTGTTCATGAAGATAATGAACAATTTCAAGGGGTTGACCGCCTAGTTGATATTATGAATGGTGATAATTTCTGCTTGATGGTAATGGCAGATCCTCTATCTCTACGAGAAATCAATCAGATAGAGAGCCAGTTATATAGTATTTACAACAAGCTTTTGCCTCTATCGAAAAAAAGTGTTCAGGATGGCGATAATTTTTCAACGACTCAAGGCACGTCGGAAGGATCAACTGACACTACCTCAACAGGGGAAAATGACGGAATTAGTATTACTAAGAATACAGGGAAATCAGTAACAATAACTACTGGAACAAACAAAACTGGTAGCAGCGAGCAAACCTCACGAAGCGCTGCTGAAATTGACCATCATAAACATCAAAATGGTTCTGAAGCGAAAACTAAAGGGACAACGACTTCAAAATCAATTGCTAAAAATGTGGGTAGCAATACATCAAATCAAAAAGGCAGGTCATCAAGCGAGTCACGAGAGTATGGTGATAAATCAATACAAGAATGGCTTACCTATATTGATGAGGTATTATTGAAACGCGTACAGGTTGGAAAAAATAAAGGTCTTTATTTATCTAATGTTTACCTTTTTTCTGACTCGATAGCAAGTGTACTAAAACTTGGGAATACAGCTCGATCTATATTTTCTGGTGAGGACATAAATAAATCACCTTTAACGTTTAAGAACGTAGCCAATCCAAATGAGCTAAATGCGGTAAAGAATTTCCAATTCCCCATGCTTAAAAAAAATTATAAGGATTCGCTTGATGGAAGTATTAGCAATGAACAGCAACTAGATTTACTTTTTTCTAGAAAGCCATTTAATCGTTATTTGTGTAATTGGTTGTCGACTAATGAGTTGAGTGTAGTTGCAGGTTTGCCTCAAAAAGAGATAGTCGGCTTAACACTGAAAGAAGAAGTCGAGTTTGGTTTGAATGTGAGTTCAGATATCGAAAATGAAAACCAACTCTATCTAGGTAATCTAGTGAAAAGTGGTTTACATCAAAATATCGATGTCAATATAGACAAGAGAGATCTTGATAAGCACACCTTTATCGCTGGAGTTACGGGTAGTGGTAAGACAACGACTTGTCATCGTTTACTTGAGTCAGCAAAAATGCCATTCTTGGTAATAGAACCTGCAAAAACAGAGTATCGGGTATTAACCAAGAAGAACAAAAACATTCTTATTTTTACTCTTGGTAACGATAATATTGCCCCCTTCAGGTTGAATCCTTTTGAGTTCTTTCCGCACGAAAACATTACTTCTCGTGTTGATATGATCAAAGCAAGTATCGAATCTGCTTTTGATATGGAAGCGGCAATACCTCAGTTAATAGAAGCTTCAATCTATAGAAGCTACGAGAATAAAGGTTGGAATATTGCGACGTCTAAGAACAAGCGATTTGATGATCCGTTCGCTCCAGGTGTTTATGCGTTCCCTACCTTGAGTGACCTGATTGCTATGACTGAACAAGTCGTTATGGAACAGGGATTTGATGACAGGCTGAAACAAGATTATATAGGCTCCATTAAGGCTAGATTGCAAGGTTTACTTATTGGTTCAAAAGGGCTAATGCTAGATACCCCTCGCTCTATTAACTTTAAAGACTTAGCGACTAAAAATGTGATTTTAGAGCTTGAAGAAATTCGCAATCCAAGTGAAAAGTCGCTTGTTATGGGCTTTGTGCTAGCTAACTTAAATGAAGCGATTAGAGCTAATTATTATGAGTATCAGAGTGAAGGAAAGAAGTTCCGTCACATTACTTTGATCGAAGAAGCGCACCGATTGCTATCGAAATTTGAACCAGGAGATAGCCAGAATAAGAAACAAGGTGTTGAAGCGTTTGCCGATATGTTGGCAGAGGTTCGTAAGTATGGTGAGTCACTCATTATCGTAGACCAAATTCCAAATAAACTCACACCAGAAGTGTTAAAAAATACCAACACAAAGATCATTCATAAGCTTTTCGCAAAAGATGACAAAGAAGCTGTGGGTAATACGATGGCTCTTTCTGATGAACAGAAAGACTTTCTATCCAACCTTGAACCTGGCCGAGTGATATTATCCAGTTCAGGTATGAGCAAACCGCTTCAAGTTCAGATCAAAGAACTTGTTAGTACGACCAATGAAAAAGATGTGTCTCCTAGCGACATTAGTCAACTTGCTCTTGCTTACTATGCAAAGAATTATAAGTCAGGTTTAATTCAGGGCTTAGAGCTATTAGAAGAGGAGCCTTCTATTGATGACGTGGATAAGTTTCTTCATGGTGAAATTGCAGAAGCCTGGTATGACACGTTAGGCAAAGAAAAAGATAGACGCAGACTTATTCAATGTTTGGAGAAGTTTGGCTGGGAGTTTATGTATCAATATATTTCTTTATGTTGCTACAACCCAAGTAGTGCAAAAGATAAAGAGACCCGAGAAGGTACATTGTATGACTTCCTCTCATGCTTAAATGAAGATAGCGAAACTCGCATTTCAATATATCAGCGAGATGAATTCAGAAAAGATATCAAAGTGAGAGGCTAGGAATTATGGGTTTTTGGAGTAGCGTGAGCAGTTTTGTAAGTAGTGCCTGTAGTGCAATTGGTGGTGCTGTATCGAAAATAGGCTCAGGGATTGCCAATGTTGCGGCATCTATTGCTAGCTTAGGGATCAACCTAGCTGAAAAAGTAGGAGAGGCGGTAAAAAATGTGGGTATTTCTCTAGGTATTATCCGTCCTGAAGAGAACATGGAAGAACTTGGTGCGAAAGCAATGCTGAGTGAGAAGACTCCCGATGATTTTGCCTCAATAAGTGAATATATCGACCACTTAAGAAATGATGTGGTGATTGACAAAGAAAAATTCGACAACCTTAGTGATGCCGAGAAATTGGCGAGATCATCTATTGGTGCTTCTATCACCTTAAAAGGTATTAATGAGAAACTTGATACTGTTGTAAGTCCATCATTTATGGCAACAGTTGCCGCACTGGATTTAGAAGCGAAAGAAATTATTGGTACGATTAAGGCGTATAAAGAGAAAAACCTCAATACTGATGACTACAGCTTGTATTTAAAAGATGAGTTGAGCATTGATGAGAGCCATAAGCATGCCAGCGCCCTAGTTGAAGCATATCAAAAACTTGAGCCTGAGCTTACGACTGAACAAATCGAAGACAAGGTTATGGAGTTAAAATTTTAAATGTCTGACTTTATCATTCAGGCAAAGAAGAATCGAGTTCAAGCAAACCGAGTAATTGGCGGTGAGCTTGAACCTATCTTATTTGCTGGTGAAATGACTGTTCCTCAAGAAAACTTCTGGGATATTTTCAAGCATAAGATTGAGTACGTTGATAATGAAACCTTAGCTTTAGTGATTATTTCGGACGATAAGAGCTTCCAGGTTGACTCTGATATAAGTATTTCAGATAGCTTTGTTAACTCTGTAAAAGAAATTGGTTGGCTTACAGAAGAGTTAATCTTTCCTGGGGCTTCTATAGCAAGTTATCCCCAAATTGAAACACCAATTCCATATACTGATCCTTCTTTTTCGTCTGTCGCATCTAGCATAAAAGCTATTGACACATCGGAGATGGAGGAACTCTCAGATGGAACGAGCCTCCAAGCTTTCTATCGAAAAAAAACCAGAGATTATGGACGTAGGTAAGTGCTATGGATATTAATATTCAAACCTTATTAAATGCTCTGGATGATGAAAAAGTACGAGCAAAGGTGCGAGAGATAGTTGTTGAAAAAAATGATTGCGTAGAGCCACCGTTAGAAACTGAGCAAGTATCCAGTTTTGATAATTCTGAATTAGAGTGTGTGAAAGAGAGCCTACAAAAGGTTGAGAGTGAGAACGAAGACTTGAAACAATTTATTGATAAGTTAAAGTCTTTGCTTTGTATGGAGAAAGAAGCTAAAGAAAAAGCTGGAGTTAGGGTTGAGCAACTTTCTGAACAAAATGGGGATAAGGATCTGTTGGTTGCGAAACTACAGGCTGATCTTAAACTGCTAGCAGAGATGAAGAATCAGTTACAGAATGATGTGACCGAGTTAAACCAGAATCTTGAGTATTACAGAAATAATTTCCGTGATGATCTACAAGTTCTCGAGTTATATAGCCGATTGTCAGAGCAAACACTTCAGTCTTTATCTGGAATCTTTAAAGATACAACAGTTCAAGGTTTGATTTCTTGTGGGATTCAAGAGAAAAATATTTCTAATCTATGGGATTATGCGAAGAGTGAAACAGTCAACGGAAATAATGGTGATATAGCTAATGTGATTTCGCTATTCAATCTGTTATTTAAGCGTTTTACCTTAGCTTATCCTATGTTCGCACTTCAAGAGGTTAGCTCTGGGGACTCGTTTGACACTCAGTGTCACATAAAACATAGCTCTAGCCACAACACAAGTGGCTCTATCACCCAGATCATGCTTCATGGTTACGTTAATACCAAAACAGGTAAAGTTATTAAACCATCTGTCGTGAAGTTGTAGCTTTAGCTGGATGTTCAGAAATAGAAAAGCGACATTCATAGAATGTCGCTTCGATCTATATTATTGCTCAGTAATAAACGGATAAACAGGGTCACCCCATAGCTCACTACTACCATCCATCATAATCTTGATGATAACTGGTAGAACCTTTTCCAAGAGCACGGTGCAATCTCTTAATTGCTGTCTATTCGCAGAGCTGCTATAAGTCGCACCACCGTGAATTATTTGATTACGCAGCGTGTAAAGGCGTGAGAATACGATAGAAAGCACTGACGCTGTGTTGTTATGCCCAAGTGCTGTATTAGCTGCGACCTTAGCTTTACTGCGAGCTTCTTTCCATTCTTGTTCACTAATGCGTCCCGCATGGTAGCTCCAATAGCTTTCAAGAATAAACTCGTTATCGAGCAGTGCTCGTATTACACCTGAGTAGTTTTGCCAGACAATTTCAGCTAACAAGTTATCAGAATCTAGTTCAACAAGGCGAGATAAAAACTCTTGGTACAAGCCACGCTCACCGTAGTTTGCTTTTTGTTCAAAATCTTGAGCGTAAGCTGAGTTGAAAGCTATCCAAAGGAAAGTAAATGTAGAATCATCATCTTCACATGCTTCCGCTTTCTTTAGCCAACTTAGAGAGCGATGCACACGAGTAGAAAGTGATTGCGAATAGCTATTTCGCTCACGACGGTGACGTTCTTTTAACGTATTAAAAGTAAGCATTTTGCCCTCTTTCTATTATTGTTTGTTGTTATTTTGTGAGTGTATTACTTTTACAAGTAGCGGCTTCTTAGGTGATCCTTATAGTGCTGTATATTAAGTGTTTCCCCTGTAGCTTGCTTGACTAGTTCATCTGTACTTAACAAGCTACCTTTACTCCAGATATTATCAGATAGCCAGATAAAAATTGGCGTAAGATCTCCTCTAAGGATTGCTCCATCTACATCTACTGATTGTTTCATAGCTGCCATAAATTGAGCAGCGTACATGGCTCCCAGCGTGTAGCTTGGAAAGTACCCAAAACTTCCATCGCACCAATGGATGTCTTGCATGCAGCCATCTTTATAGTTGTGCTTGTTTAGTCGTTTTTCTTTATTTTTCATCGTGTTAGTGGAAGTGATGTGCGATCGCTGAGGGTCAGTCCAATGGATGTCTTGCATACAACCATTTTTGAAGTTGCCCTCTGTAGATAGACCCAGATACGCTTTCATTTTCTCATTCCACAATTCAGGGACGTCAGTGTGTTTAATCACACCGTTCATGAGATCTCGTTCAATTTCGTAGCGAAGGATAACGTGCGCAGGGTAGGTCAGTTCATCTGCATCAACTCGGATGAAGCCTTTTTCTACTCGCGTGTATATCTTCGCTAGATTGTCCTTCGCGAACTCGTTGCCAGAGAAATGATTTGAAGCCAAGCGAGCAAGATGATCGATAAAGGCGTTGTTGCGGCCAATTTGCATCTCGAAGAATAGAGATTGTGATTCATGAATGCCCATCGATCGCGCTTCACCCGCTGGTGTGCCAGCCAATTCCTTAGGTAAGCCTTGTTCATAACGAGCGTGACCAGTTTCGTGCACGATTCCCATTAATGATTGCATAAACTCACTCTCATCGTAACGAGTTGTGATACGCACATCGGTAGGAACGCCGCCACAGAACGGGTGGACACTCTCATCGAGTCGACCATGCTCGAAATCGAACTGGAGCAGCTTCATCACTTGCAAGCCCAGTGCTTTTTGTTTTTCAGCAGGGTAATGGCCGTTAGGAAGCAGAATGTTATTTGATTTTTGCTTTTCAATTGCTTCGTCAATTAAAGAAGGCAACCATGTTTTGACGTCAGAAAACAGTATATCTAAAGAAGTCGACGTCGTGCCTGGCTCGTAAACATTCAGCATCGCATCGTATGGCGTTGTGCCATTTGCGTCTGCACGAATTTGAGCCTCTTCTTGGGAAAGTTTTACAACTTCTGCCCAGTTCTTCTCAAAACCGGCCCAGTCATTATTAGCACGCTGTGTTCGCCAAGCGTGCTCACACTTCGAACCGGCAAGAGAACTTGCTTGAACTAATGATTCTGGAAGAAGGTTTGCAAGCTGCCATTCGCGTTTCATTTCACGTAACATGGCTCGCTCTTGCGTGGCGAGGGTTTCTTCTTCTGCTTGTGCAAATAGATCCTCAAGATGCGGCTGAATCATGAGCGAGTGGATGTGTACTTCAAGTTCAGCCATTGCGTTGGAGCGTGCTTCAGCACCGCCTGATGGCATCACAGCTGCTTGATCCCAGCCTACAATTTCTAATAAATGGCCAAAGTTGGCGACTTTTTTTGAATGTTCGACGAGTTTTGTAAATGCATTCATTGTGACTACTCTTATTTTTGTTCTTTCCCTAAACACCCGAAAAGGGTCCTTCACATCAAGTCGCGCTAAGCAACTGAAGTTAATTTACTAATAATTAACATTTAATGACGTCTCATTGTCCACAAATTCATCCGGTTGTATAGCGCTCTTAAAAAAGAAGCTTGCGAATCGAGTTGATTGGCGGTATTGATGACACATTACCCATTAATTATCACAACAATATGGACATACTAAATTTTGAAGCGTTTCTTATCGCTATCACAATTTTAACGCTGACGCCGGGGCTGGATACCGCATTAGTTCTTCGTAATACAAGTCGTTCGGGCTTAAAAGATGGGTGTACAACAAGTTTAGGCATTTGTTTTGGCTTGTTTGTACATGCGTTTTTCTCTGCCGTGGGCATTTCTGCCATCCTTGCACAATCCGCTGAGCTATTCCAAATCGTTAAAATGATTGGAGCCGCGTACCTCATTTGGCTTGGTATCAGCAGTTTGAAAGCGCTAATGGCTTCAGACGGAGGCATTACTGTCGCTGAACAAATTCAGCAGGTATACAGTGGAAAACGTTCGTTTAGAGAGGGCTTTCTCTCAAATGTACTAAACCCAAAAACGGCAGTGTTTTACTTGGCATTTTTACCGCAATTCGTTAATCCGGAAGGCTCCCCATTGTTGCAATCTATGACGATGGCCGCTATCCATTTTGTTATCGCAATGGTTTGGCAATGTGGCTTGGCGGGGGCTTTAAACTCAGCAAAGAACTTGCTCAAAAATGCCAGCTTTATGAAATGGATGGAAGGAGTAACAGGTGCTGTGCTTGTTGCGCTAGGAATTAAGTTACTGATTGAAGAACCACTTTAAATGCGCAATTTATACCGACTTGCTTTAATGCTGACGCTGTTTTTGTTGGGGTTTGCGAGTGCTGTTGCTTGGATGACATTACCACAAATCAAGTTTTCACCTCGGGGGATGGAGTGGGGGTGGCACTGGGCGCACTTTGAGCCGTTTTCTAATGGTATCCAAAAGGCGCGAACGCACGACACCAAACAGCTATTGTTAAGACGAGTTTACCTTGACGATGCGATCGTCGTTTTTGTATCTACGACGTTAGACAACAAGTTTGAAATCGATGTTGTGCAGGAGAAAACTTGCAAACCGAACACCACAACTTGGGCATCCGTATCAGTGAATCGCCAGCGAATGGCGCATGTGCCAATGGTATGTGATAGCGTCGGACAGAGTTATTTTTACCGTTACATAGGTAAGCATTTAGATTCGCTGGAATTTGGTGTTGATGAGTCTTTCATTACGGAAGATTTTGCCCATTGGCCAATCGCGGATATTAAAGTTGATCAGTTCAAACAGCAAAACGCTAAGTTTTTTGAACAGCGTGGAGAGAAGGTTGAACATCAGTGGTTACGTGATTAACGTTGTCATCTGAATCTAGATAAAAATAAAGCCCGCTAAACATGAGCGGGCTTTGTGTTTTAAGGTTTCTAACTCGTTTAAGTGCAGGCTTAACGGTTCTTTGTAGAGCTATGCTTTTACCGCATCAAGATCATCAGATTGAACTGAAGGGTTAAAGAACAATTTAGTTTCTGCCAGTACAACATGACGAAGCGCAATCAAACCAATAAGGTTAGGGATCGCCATCAAACCGTTTACGATATCTGCCAGAATCCAAATCATGTCTAGGTGCAGGAACGCGCCTGAAGCCACTAGAGCAAGGAAGATAATCTTGTAAGGCAGAACCGCTTTTGTGCCCATTAGGAACACCACACAACGCTCACCGTAGTAGTTCCAACCAAGGATCGTTGTAAACGCAAAGAACATCAGACCGATAGACACCAGCATTGGGCCGAATGTTTTTGCGTTGAGACCAACAGCAAAGGCATGTGTTGTCATCGCGGCACCTGAAAAGTCACTTTGCCAAGCGCCAGTTAGGATCAGGGCTAGACCTGTCATGGTACAAATGATGATGGTATCGAAGAAGGTACCTGTCATCGAAATCAAACCTTGTTTAACACAAGAGTCTGTTTTCGCTGCTGCTGCGGCCATTGGCGCGCTACCCAAACCAGATTCGTTTGAGAATACACCACGCGCAATACCAGATTGGATTGCCAACATGATGCTAGCACCTAGGAAACCGCCCGTTGCTGCGGTAGACGTGAAAGCAGATACCAACACAAGTTCAACAGCATTTAGTAGTTGATCTGCGTTCATGATGATCACGCTAAGACACGCCAACACATAAAACAGCGCCATTGCTGGAACCACTTTACCTGCGACACTTGCGATAGATTTGATGCCACCTAGAGTTACAAATGCAACCAAAAGCGTCAGGATGAAAGCTGCAAGCTCACGGTTTACACCTAGAGAGATTTCACTTGCATCAAGAATCGCATTTACTTGCGGGAACGTACCGATACCAAAACAAGCAACCCCAAGTGAGAATACCGCAAACATGATGGCTAGCGCTTTAGAGCCAACACCATATTGTAGGTAGTACATTGGTCCACCTATCATTTGGCCATTGTCGTCAACGCGTCGGTATTTAACAGCAAGCAGACACTCAGCGTATTTCGTCGCCATTCCGAATAGGGCAGCAAGCCACATCCAGAATAGGGCGCCAGGGCCACCAAGTTTGATTGCGGTTGCAACGCCGACAATGTTACCAGTACCGATAGTTGCAGAAAGTGCAGTACAAAGTGCTGCGAAGCTAGAAACGTCACCCTGTTTATCAGATGACTTATCTTTACTGAATACCATCGCTAACGCGGTTGGTAGGTGTTTAAACTGGATCAAGCCTAAGCTAAAAGAGAAGTAAACACCGGTTCCCACAAGCAAAATAAGCAGTGGTGGACCCCAGACAAAGTTATCAATGGTTTGTAGTAAAGATTGTAGGTCGTTCATGATTTCCCCTTAATAAAACAACTAATAAGGAGAAGAGGGAAAGGACGAGATCAAGGATCTCTAATAGAACTAAGCTATTTAAAGAAGGCGGGAACGCCAAATAGTTAGGTTGTAACTTTCCACTCCTCTGTCCTTTTGCCTGAGAGTTTCACCCTGCACACATGTGCAGGACTTGCTCCTTCGGCGACCGATTTAACGGTTCTCTCCAGAGGTTCCTCCAACTACAGTCCCCGCTACCAAGGTAGCACCTGAAATAGTTAATTCTTCGGCGAGTTAATCTAACCAAATGTTAAAGTTTGGTTAATAACCACTCTCCTGCAGTCTTCATCGGAACAATTACTCAATCAAATGAGTAAAGGTTAGTTAATGATGCTGGTCACCATTAACGTGTGAACTCTATCATGTTTCTTGACCATTTCAACACCCTTGGACGATTTATTTTCAACACATTTTTGAACAAAAGGTATTTTTATGACGTACTGGATAGAGGTTTGTTGAGTAGAGTAGGGAACTGATACTATTTCTATTGGCAATATTCGCACTTCTCAACATAATTGTTGGTAATGCATCGCCAGTGAGCCTTAGGTAAGTTATTCAATTAAGAGCACAAAATTGATCCAATCTAGCACACGCGAATGAAAATCTACGCTAAGTTGACCTTGCGTAACGTAGAAATGAGTTACAATAAACTTTTGTGAAACTGTCTTGTGAGTTAGTCAGTTTTACACGATTGGACAAGGAGGCTGTATGACCAGATTGTTAGCCATTGCGGTATTGATAGTTGTAGCGTTTGTGCTATTCCGTTATCGAACCAATGAAAAAGTCCAAAAAGCGACCGTCATAACATTGATTGGCGCATTCCTGATTTATACCGCATCCATTGTGATTGCGGAACTGATTCGCTAGCAAGATAGAAGAGTCCTTGGAGTAATATACGGTGACTTCTCAAAAAAATATTGAAGAACAAGATGAAGTGGTTGTCATTGAGGAACGTGACAAACGCACACACATATATATCGCAATTGCAGCGGTACTAGGCTTGGCATTTGGGGGCTTGGCTGGCTCTGTTTTGACGGCGAATAAATGGGAATCTACTTACCAAGTTTTAGAAGATAAATATCAAGCGCTTGCGCAAGATAAAACCGCGTTAGTTTCTCAAGTTAAAACTCGTGAAGAGTCGCTAGACAAAGAAATCCAAGAGAAAGTGGATGCACTGCTCGCAGAAAAGGACGCCGCACATCAGAAAGCGCTGAAAAAATTACAAGCTCAGCTTACCGAGGTCGAGAAGGTTAACTTGTCGTTGGAATCTCAAGTGAAGCAACAGAATGACAAGTTGAGCTCGAGCAAGACAGAGAATGAAAAGCTCACTCGCCAAGCGGATATGCAAGCAACCATGTTTGAACGCTCTCGTGAAGTGTTCCAGAAAGAACTCAAAATCTCGCAAGATCTAGAAGCGTTAGAGAAAGAGCGCGAGAAGCTACTGCCGAAAATCGACAAGCTGAAGAAAGAATGTGATGTGTTCTTAGAAGGGAAGTCGTGGGATGTAAAATCCGATGCTTGCGATAAGCACGATGAAGCAAATTCTCGACTTAGCCAAATTGATCAACTAATTGAAGTCTACAAAATGGATCTCAAACAGATCAAAGAAATCACATCGGATATGGGTTTATAAGCTCAACAATACACTCGATTGTTCATATAAAAAGGAGCTCACTGAGCTCCTTTTCCTTTACCTATGTCAAGCTAAAACTCGTTAGATACGAGAGGCATCATAACCTGATGCAAGCAAAAGTTCTCGTTCATACCTAATGAGTTGAGCGCGATCTTCAATTAATTCGTTCAAAGCTTGAGATGGCTTTCCTGCGAGAGTTTTGAAAGCAGCAAACGTTTCTGCACTGTCGATCTCATCAATCATACTGCTAATGACATTGCGCGCTTCACACGGATTGTTATTTGTAGTGAAGTATTCTACTTGTTTAGCTGCAGCTTTCATTTCTGTTAATAGCTCAAGCGGGCTTGTGTCTTTTGCTACCGCCATGTAGTTGTCTAACACGCGCTTTGCATAAAGCAGTTCTTTTAGTGGGATATCACGTCCACTTTCAATTAGGGATTCGCTAAGGATCATACTTGAGCTCATGGGCATTCCTTTAGTTATATACAACGCAGCTTATAAGTGTCCCCTGAGTCTAATTTATTGAAGTCTAATTGGGAATGGTAAAAAGCATTTTTAACGCATTTTTATTCACTGATGAACACACGAATGCGGTGCTTATCAGGATCGGTCGCTACAAAATTTAACCCATACACCGAGGTTATTGGTGGCTGAATAAAGTCTACGCCCATCTCTTTCCACTTGTTGTAAACCAGTTCCAGTTGATGGCCGTCTGCTACAGACAGCGATAACTCGGCTCCTCCACCTTTCACCATGCTGACTGGAGTAAGCACGTCACTCTGTTTGAGCGTAAGTTTGACGCTATGGGAAAGTGGCATAGAAGCAAATGTAGGAGATAAAAGCGTGACCTCACAATCAAACAGTCTCGAGTAAAATGTTTGGCTCACGTGAATGTTTTCTACATAGAGAACGAATGAATTGATAGTCAGCATGGATTATTCCTCAACTTTGTTAAATAGATGAGGCTGAATTTACCGAAAGAGCATGACAGGTGCTGTCAGTAGTGAATTTTTACGTTAAAAATCTAGTCGCTCTAAAACAAAGAAAAGGAGCCATTTGGCTCCTTTTTTCCTAACTTAATCAGAGGATATTAGTTCGTACGTTTCGAAGAATACCAGTTGTTTTGATACGCTTTAGATGCAAACAGCGCGTTTGCTTTTGCGCGGTCAATAACGGATTCATCGACCTCTAGCGGCTTCATCGTTTGGCTTTCAAAGTCGTATTCCATGGTCGACACTTTTTCGCCAGGAGAAAGTACAACCAAGTTATCTCGGGTTAAGTAACCGAAGTTTTTGTCGTACTGCATCATTGCGCGTTCATCTTCGCGAGCCAGTGGCTTAGTTAAGTCACGGCCAATCATCGGTGTTTTTGCGTCCACACCAATAAGAGACAGCAGCGTTGGCGGCATATCAATGTTGTTGGCGATGCGGTCATCTTTACGTGGTTGAATGTCTTTACCAATGATCAAAGCAGGGATGTGGAAGTGCTTAACAGGAACAAGGTTTGCACCAAATACACGAGCATCGTGGTCCGCAATTACGATGAAAATCGTGTCATCCCAGTATGATGATTTTTTCGCTTTGTCGAAGAACGTTCCCAAAGCGTAATCTGAGTATTTCACCGCGTTGTTACGCGTCATGTGCTCAGGATCGTATTGTTCGATTTTACCTTCTGGGTACTCATAAGGACTGTGGTTGCTTGATGTGAACACAAGGCTGAAGAAAGGTTTGTCGCCTTTTGAAAGGCGCTCAAACTCTTCATCTGCTTTATTGTAAAGATCTTCGTCACTCACTCCCCAAGAGCCAACAAAACCTGGGTTCGTATAGTTTTTCTCTTCAACAATTTGGTCGAAGCCATTGCCGAAGAAGAAGGTTTTCATGTTATCGAAGTTTGCTTCACCGCCATAAATGAACTGTGTGTGGTAGCCTTGTTCTTTGAGCAAATCTGCAATAGTAAAGAAACCCGTTTGGCTCTTACTCAGTTTTACAACCGCGCGAGAAGGCGATGGCGGGAAGCCTGTTGTTACCGCTTCGATACCACGAACTGAACGAGTGCCCGTTGCGTACATTTGTGTGAACTGCCAGCCTTCTTGCATCAGTTCATCAAGGTTTGGTGTAAGAGGCAGACCACCCAAAGAGCCCACAAACTGTGCGCCCAAGCTCTCTTGTAACAAGATAACCAAGTTTTTACGCTTTCCTTGGTACGTCGCTGGGTTGCTGTTCATGGTTGGTAGCAATGTAGGATCAAAGTCGATCTTCGTTGATGAAGCGCGAACGAGATCCAACATCTTTTGATTGTCCATCTTGCCGTAGAACTGCTCAGCGCTCTTTTCTGACTTCATATTGTTGACAGCAAATAGCAATGAGTAAGACGAATTCAGTGCTAAGTCGTTAAGCAGTGGATCGTTCGAAAACGCCACCATAGCAGGGTTGAGCGGACGGTGACCCAAAGACGAACGAGCGCCTGCAACACAAAGAAGCACAACGAAAATCGCCAAAAGAGGGCGCCATTTCCAATTGATTTGTTGCGCGCTATCGGTCAGTTTTTTGCTCCATTTCCAGCCTAAAACTAGCGTCAAAGCGGTGCCGATTGCACCAATAAACAGTTCTAGTTTGTAGCCAGTCCAAAGCATGCTCATCACTTCTTTCGGGTAGATGAGGTATTCAACAAACAGGCGGTTTGGACGCAGGTCATATTCTTGAATGAATGGCGCCGTTGCCAGCTCCATGTACACAAGAATCCATAGCCCAGCGACCATCCACAAGCGCAATACCCATTTCCAGCATTCTCCGACCTTGCCTTTTAGTGGCATGAAAGAAGAAAGCAGAGCAGGGAGGATGAACAACCAGCATAACGTTGCGATATCAACACGCACGCCTTGGCCTAGGATGTAAAGGAAGTCGTTGAAGGATTCAATACGATCAAACTGCCAAAAGGCGAGTAAAATGCGTGATATGGACAAAAATGCAAGTGAAAACAAAGAAAAAACAGCGAGAGGCTGCAATGGCCCAAACATGGGTCTCTTAGACGAACTTTTCATATTTATTTTGTGATGGACTTAGTCGTGATGTTGTGTCGTTTCTAGCAAAGCGAGCGTGAAATAAACGTGAATTATAATGAAAATCTATGGACTGAATTGTAAGTATTCGTATGTCTATGTAAGAGTGGGAGGCGTCTCATGCTTGGTGCGAAACAAGGCGATAGAAGTGTGCTCCATATCGCCTTTTTAGTCGTCTTTTTTCGCTAGTACTTTGGGAATGCGACGACAAACGTGTTCTTGCCATTTTCTCTCGGAATCAGCTCTATTGTTGCGCTGTGTAGCGTGGCGATGTCTTTGCAAATAGACATGCCCAACCCCGCACCATCGCCTTTTTCTGAGTGACCTCGGTAGAATTGTTCAAAGATCCTTTCTCGCGTTTCTTGTGGAATCTCCGGGCCAGTGTCGGAAACCAAGATTTTGATGGCATTTCTATTTTCTTGCACACTAACTTGGATTTCGCTGTGTGCGCCTGAATAGCGAATGGCGTTGTCTACAAGGTTACGGAACAACACTTCTAACAACATTTTGTCGCCAGAAAGCGCGACTTCCGCTGGTGAGAGGCTGATGTCTTGATCTTGTCTTAAAGCAAGTGGCGCTAAATCGGCGACGACGGTTTGCAGCAATGGGGTTAGTTCGACGTTGTCAAAGACACGTTCAGATAAACTGTCTACTTTAGCAAGTGTAAGCAGTTGGTGGATGAGACGGTCGGTTCTTTCAATGCCTTGAAGGATGTTGTGTAAGTCTCCGCGTAACTGCTCTGGGTCATTACTTTCAAGAGCGTTTTCTACGTTTAGGCGCAGGATTGTCAGCGGCGTTTTGAGCTCGTGTGCGGCGGCTCGCGTAAAGCGCTTCTCTCTCTGCCACGCTTGTTCAAGTTCAGAAAGCAATGAATTGAGTGCTTCCACCAACGGAGCAAGCTCGGTTGTGTTGTCGGTGACATGAATGCGGTCTAAGCGGTGCACGTTTCGTTGCGTGATTGCCGTGCGTAGATCGTTAATCGGTCTGAAATACCTGTCTATCAGCCAGAACAGCAACAGCAGCAAAGTCGGCAATAGTAGTAACTGTTCGATGGACGTAGACAGAGCGATTTCATGGATGATCTCTTTACGTATCTTCTGCTTTTCAGCAACGACAACGTATTCGTTCTCATGCTCGGTCTGTGGTAATGAGAGTTGGAAAGTGCGCCACTGCACGCCGTCTTTGGTAATGTCGTCGTAGCCGTTGTTATCAAAAGAAGAAGAAAGAGAGCGCAGATTCGGAGTGGAACTCCAGATCAACTTGTTGTCACGGTAGAATTGAAAAACGAGATTCTGTTCGTAGGGGTGACCAAATTTGGTGGCTTTGTCTTCGTCGCTCTTTGCCAAAGAATCGATGTTTTTCATCCACTGGTCGAATAGCTCTCTGTGGTTGGCGAGAGTGTCCGTTTCGGTTGAAATGGACAGCGTCAGCAGCATCAGCTTAGCGGATTGCCCAAGCCTAGCGTCATAAACTTCTTCGACTTCGTGTTTGGCTGATTGAAAGCTGAAGTACAAAGAAATAAGCAAAAGCGCGCTGACTAACAAGCCAACCGAGAGCGTCAGTTGGCGTTTAATGGAGTAAGGTTTTTTATTTTTCAAGAATGTACCCCACACCACGAATGTTTTTGATGGCGACGTTGGGGGCTTTTTTACGTAGGTTATGAATGTGAACTTCTATCGCGTTGTCGCTTGAACCTTCATCCCAGCCGTGCAGTGATTGTTGCAATTGCTCCTTACTTTGCACGCGTCCGGCGTTCGTCATCAAGCTGGTGAGGATTTTAAATTCATGGCGTGTGAGTTTAAGTGGGGCGTCATCGTAGCGAATGCTTTGTTCCGATAAGGATAAAGATAACTGCCCAACTTGAATGATTTCTTCTGCACTACCGGATTGACGGCGAATCAACACACGCAAGCGAGCGAGCAACTCTTCGAGTGCAAACGGTTTTCCGAGGTAATCATCTGCGCCGCCATCAAGGCCTTGAACGCGATCGCGAATGTCGTCTCGTGCGGTAAGTATCATCACTGGGAGCTTAAATCCGCCTTTGCGAATATTACGCAGAACTTCCAATCCATCGATATCGGGTAGAGTGAGATCCAAAATTACGGCAGTGAACGCTTCTGTTTTGAGTGCGCTAGTCACGCCAGACCCTTTTTCCACCCAATCCACGGTGTATCCATGGCGACTTAATGAAGTCACCATGGATTGACCGAGTAGTTTGTCATCTTCTACGAGTAATAAGCGCATAGATTATTTCAATCTCCCAAGAGTCGCTTCAATTTCCAGTTTTCGGCCTTTATCCGCCAAAGGTCGGTCAGGGCGAGGTGATGCTTGCATTGCGCGAGTCAAATACACTTTCGCTTCTTTGTCTCGACCTTCTTCTGCAAGGAAGTCTCCATAAAAATAGTTCGGATCGATGCCTTTTGGATTGATCTCTAACGCTTTTTTCAACATTTCTTCGGCTTTATCGTCATCACCAAAGCCAATTGGCCACCCCGGAACTTTGTAATACAAAGAACCTAAACTGGTGTATGCAGAGCCATCAAGCGTTTGCGGTGACGTTGCAATTACCCCTTCGAGTAAAGATTTGGCTTCTTTGGCGAGTGATAGTGCACCTAAGCCACCTTGAGCACCAGCCAGCGATGCTTTATTGATTGCCAGCCAAACAGTGAGTTCGGGATTGCCGGGTTCTCTGTCGAGATAAATACTGGTTTTGGCAATCGCACGATGGAAGCATTGTTCCTTTTCGTCACCATCGGGCGTGCTGTACTGACATTCCGCCCATTTCTTTTGAACCTGTTGCAGTGGAGCATTACCTGCCAACGCAGCGGTCGAAGCTAACGTTGAACAAACCGTCAAAGCGCAAAAAAGTAGTTGTTTGGTATTCATCGTCCATGTCCTCTTCAATGACTGACTCGGTTTACGTATTGGTGAATGGTTTCTTGTTGCTTACGAATCGCAGAAGAAACCACGCTTGGAAGCAGTTGATTGATGCGTGCAAAAAGCTTTTCTGGCCAACCAATCCATTTCGCAGAAATTTCTTTTTCCAACATGGTGACAACGTGATTGGCAACAACTAGCGGCGAGTCCGTTTTGTTACCCAGTTGTCGATTCATTTCATTGACGGCATCGCTATTGAGTGAGGTTTCTGTCGCTCTTGGTGCCAAATACAGCGCACGGATTCCGGTTGCGAACAGCTCTCTGTCGAGCGATTCGGTAAAACGGTGCAACCCCGCTTTTGCCGCGCAATAGGAGGTATAGCCTGGGTAGCCAATTGAGCCGAATGTTGAACCAATATTGAGAATCACCCCTGGCTGCTTTAACCACGTTAACGCCGACTGGCACAGCAGCATCGGCGTGACGAGATTGAGTTGGATTTCGTCTGCAATCTGCGTTGGTCGCTTGTGGCTTAACAACGAGAAATCGTTGCTGCCCGCATTGTTAATCAGGGCGTCCACTTTTTGATGTTGGCGCGCTCGATCTTTAATCGCTGTTAATCCTTCTGATGAGGTGATATCTGCAACGACTACGTCATGACGTTCTGGATTTGACAGTTCACGCTGTAGTGTTTGCAAGCTCTCTTCGTTTCGCCCAACAAGAATGAGGCTGGCTCCGCGTTTTGCTAACTCTCGCGCGATGGCTTGCCCAATTCCGCCCGTTGCGCCTGTCAGGAGAATGGTGCTGTTGTTAATGATCATGCTTCACCTCACGCCGCTTGTTGGGTTGAGAAGGAAGGCAAAGAGCGCAGCATTTGTCCGTACAATGCGAACACCATTTTTGCGGAGTCGATGATGACTTGTTGATCTTCCACTTTGGTTATTTTGTTCATCAGTGATTCAAAAAATTGCAGATGATCTTGGTCTAACACGCTGTGTGAAACTAGGTAAGTCATTGCTGAAGGCGGTAGGCTTAACGTTGACTGGATTTTGTCTGCCATTTGGCCACCAATACCGACGCTGGTGCCTTCTAATACCCACACCATGCCAAACAGCGCGAGTGGGTTGTGGCGGTCAATGTTGTGGTAAAGGTAGGAAACCATCAATTCAATCGGCGCACCGATTTGACCTACATCTTTGTTGTTGCGCACTGCTTCGGCATCACCGCCACATGCTTTAATGTCATTTAAAATCCATTCTTGATGGCCTTTCTCTTCCTCGATGTATTCGGCAATGGCGTCTCGTACCCATTCGTATTCGCCAGATAGTCGGCCTCCACACGCCATCAGCAAGGGAACGGTGTGCTTAACGTGATGGTAAGCTTGGGTTAGAAAGGCGATATACATATCTTTGGAAATGTTGCCTTGTTGAACGTCTGCGATGACTGGCGCAGTTAACATTGCTTGTTGAGCAGCGGCAGTGCTTTTTTTGAGTTGTTCGAAAAATAAAGTCATAACCTTCTCCTTAAGAAGCCGTTAACTAAGATGCAGTTTGGAAAGACGTA
The DNA here is from genome assembly GCF_054850435.1 of Vibrio sp. RC2502. Lineage (NCBI taxonomy): Bacteria > Pseudomonadati > Pseudomonadota > Gammaproteobacteria > Vibrionales > Vibrionaceae > Vibrio > Vibrio sp. RC2502. The sequence continues at coordinate 1,770,845 of NZ_CM141453.1, read as the reverse complement.
ATGTGTTGCCGAAAGGGCAAATCGATGCGTTGGATCTTTTGCGCTTGCAGCGTTAATTCAGACGTTGTGCTCGCTAATAACTGAGCCACATCATGTTCGATTTGATTTCGTTTGAGCTTGCCGTTATCCGTGTACCAACCAGAGATGGCTCGTGGGTTGTCCAGCAGCAATAAGGTTCGGATTTGAGCGTAATCGGGTAGGGTTCGGTTTAATGCATGAACCTTTGCTTCGACGTCTTCGCTATTGGCAATGACAGCACATAATGTTTGTTGGCTATCACCTGTAACGATCAGTGGCGTCATCGGCAAAAACGCCAACGCTTCTGATTCAATCCACTCCGGTGAGACATTTCTGCCGTATGCGGTGACGATAAGGTTCTTCTTGCGTCCTGAGAGAGTGACAAAACCTTGCGCGTCAATTTGGGCTAAGTCGCCAGTTGCTAACCATTCTTGAGTAAACGGCTCATTCAAATAGCCAAGAACAACGTTGCCTTTGACGAGCAGTTCACCATCTTCTGCGATACGAATCTGAGCGTGGGGAAGTGGTTTGCCACACGTTCCTGCTTTAAATGCGCCTGGTGTATTCAAACAAACAACAGAGCCACATTCAGACAAGCCATAACCTTCAAACGCAGGGATGTTCAGCGCATGCGCGGTGTTAATCAGTTGCGACGACACTCTTGCGCCGCCAACGGCAACAAATTTTAGAGAATCCACAAGAGAGGGCTGATGTTTCGCGATCTGAATGAGCGCAAGCAATAAAGCCGGTGTGAGCACTAAGCTTTCTGGTTTGATGGTCGCTAATGCTTGTGCAAACAGACGCGGTTCGAATTGGCTTGAACCGAGTAAGCCGGTTTGCTCTCCGGGTAAAATAGATGACGTCACGCCCAACATGAGTGGAACATAAACGCCGGTTATGTTCTCGAGAAGTGTCGATAACGGAAGCAGCACTAAGTGCGAGTGCGCCGTGCCGTTTACTGCGTCGGCGAGCGATTTCGCCACCAAACACAAATGATCATTGCTTAAACAGACGCCTTTAGGCTGACCAGTCGAGCCCGACGTAAATGTGATTTTTCCGGTTTCTGGTAGATAAGCTACCTGTGTATCTTCATCTCCCAACTGGTTACGATGCAGCAAAGGCAAATTTGCAATGGAAAACGAATGGTCTTGCTGGTTAAAGCTTTGCTTAGGATTAGAAGCCAACCATGCTTGCCAATCGCCGACTAAAGCATCGACGCCTGATTGCTCTAATGTGTGTTCAACTTGTGCATCAGAGAAAAAAGTCGGAATAGGTACGACGACTATGTCTGCCGCCATCGCCGCCAAATCAACAATGGCCCAATCGATGCTGTTTTCTGCGCGTAGCGCGAGTGCTTTGATGTTCTGTGCAATAAGCTCGGCGGCAACGAGTTCGATCTTGTTTAACAATTCAGAGTAAGTCAGTTCAACCGTTTGATTCGCTTCGTAGCCGACAAGTGCTACTCGATCTGGTGTCGTTTTTGCCCATTTTGTAATGGCATCGAGGAGAATATTCATACATCACCTATATTCTGCGTTGTGTTTAACCAAGTTGTTGTGGTTGTGTTTGCGTTTTTAACGACGTTTACTTTTCTATCTAGGCTTGTTTGCGTTTTCTTTCTTGGACTAATCGAAGACGTTCGAGTCCTTTTTGCAGATTGCCAGCTAACACACGCGGTTGATGTTCGTAGTATGACCCCCAAGTGGACTCGGCATCGGGGACTTTGTTTTGATCGGCCTGCGCGATGATATGAGGCTCCAATCCTAGGCGCGCCATCATGGCGTGAAGTGGATCTGTCGCGGTGAAGATGCACCATTCAAAACCGAGGTTGACCAGCATTTCTGCGATGAGGTAGAAGTGCAGAGACGACATGCCCTTAGCGAAAGATGCCAAGTGACCGAATTCCACTAAGTTCGAACGTTTTACGTCGCAGTTAAATACGTTAGAAACCAGCTTTTGGGCGTCGTCTTCTAAATACTGTTCAAGGAACAAGGGCTCATCTTCGGCGATGCGAAAGCCGCATACGGAAATAATTTGGCCGCCTTCAATGAGGGTTAAATACGCCGGCATAAATTGTTTTAGCTCGGCAAAGAATGCTTCTTGATAACGCTGAGAAACATGCTCGATAACTTGGCTCCAAAGCGGATGCATTGGATAAACGATGTCTAAAGTAAAGCCATCTGCAGAAGTTTGTGCATGGTGTTTCATGAGCGCTTCCTTTGTTTGAGTAGTTATCAACAAAATAAAACGCGAAACTTAAGAAATTCTTAAGGAATGAAATTTTGATAAATTATTTAACGACAGGAAGGCTTAAATGGCAGTGCCTTTTGGGGTTTTGTGCTGGTATGTAGTTGATATTAATACGATGTTTTCTTGAGTAATCTAAATAAAAAAGCCAGTCTAAATAATCGACTGGCTTTTCATTTTCTCACTGAGGAACTAAAGATACGCTAAAGCTTTAGCGGTTTCTTAAGGTTTTTGGGCGTTACATTGCCGCTTTCTTCGCTTCTTCAATCCAACCATCAAAGGTTGTTTGGTTGGCTTTAATCCAGCCATTTACGTGCGCTTCGATGTCTGCCGCGCTATTTTTACCTTGGCTCATCATCATGTTTTGAGCGCTGACATCATTGATATTCAGTTTGATGATTTCGAACAGTTTCGCTGCCGATGGGTTCTTCTCTGTGAACTCTTTGTTCGCGACGATGCGCATAGAGTTCATTTCAAAACCGTAGTTTTTGCCGTTTTTCAGTGTGGTGTCGATGTCTTTACGTTCACCAGGAAGAGACGAGAACGGCACCTCTAGCCACACAACGTCTTTACCCGGAACAAGTACGCCACTTACCCAATACGGTGTCCATGTGTAGTAAAGAATTGGGTCGCCTTTTTTGTAGCGGGAGATTGTATCAGCAATGATTGCGGCGTAATTACCTTGGTTGTGAGTGACGGTGTCACGAAGTTTGAACGCGTCCAACTGATGCTCAACCACCATTTCACACCCCCAACCTGGGTTACAGCCGGTAAGATCGGCTTTGCCATCGCCATTTGCGTCGAATAACTTCGCCAATTTTGGATCTTTTAACTGACCAATGTTCGTAATGCCGTATTTCTCGGCGGTTTTCTTATCGATGAGGTAGCCTTGCGCTGCGCCACTGACGTATTGGCCTTCTCGGAAAAACTTATCATCACCACCTGACATGGTGTATTTGTCTGCATGGAGCGGAAACCAGCCAACCGCTAAGAACGTCGCGTCACCTTTTGCTATCGAGGTGTACCCGACGTTGTAATCCACTTCTTTGGTTGGTTGGACATCGTAACCCAAAGCTTCCAGAGCACGGTTTACGATCAACGTTTGGAACGTCTCTTCAGCGACAGTGGACTGTACAGGTTGAACCGTGACGCCTTCACCCGGCAACTCTCCGGCAAAGCCGTAAGTCGAAAATGCGATTGTGCTTAGCGCGCCGACAGACAGCGCTTTCTTCCATGAATTATTCATTCGTATTTCTCCTAAGTTTTAGGTCGTTTGGGTTCTTGTTGGTTTTAAATTTGAGCAGATAAGAGATAGGGCCGGTATGGTACCAGCGAAGTTTGGTATTGCCGGCGTTGACGCCAAGCTCTTGCGTAATGCGATCCAACAAAATAGCGAGGATCACAATGCCTAAACCGCCGACAGCGGCCAGACCCATGTCCAGTCGTCCGATGCCTCGTAACACCATCTGACCCAAACCGCCCACGGCGATCATCGAGGCGATAACCACCATCGACAGTGAAAGCATCAAGGTTTGGTTGACGCCCGCCATGATCGTTGGCAGCGCAAGCGGCAATTGAATGCGATACAGCATTTGCTTTTTATTTGCACCAAAAGAGTGACCTGCTTCGATAAGCTCTTCCGGTACTTGTTGAATCCCAAGAATGGTCAATCGAACCACTGGCGGTAGCGCGAAAATGATCGTCACAACAACGCCCGGTACGTTACCAATACCAAACAGCATCACGATCGGAACAAGGTAGACGAACGCCGGGGTGGTTTGCATCGCATCCAATATTGGTCTTACAAATTTGGCGGCGGTTTGGCTTCTGGCTAGCCAGATCCCCATGGGTAAGCCAATCAACAAGCAGAAAAACACCGATGTGAGCACCAAGGCGAGCGTGGTCATGGCTTGAGACCAGGCGCCGATCAAGCCAATGAACACTAACGATACTAGCGTTGATAAACCAAGTTTGAAGTTAGAAAACTGCCACGCGAGTAAAAATAGGATCAGCACCATAATCGGTGACGGCGTAGAGACTAACGCGGTTTCGAATGAGGACAAGATAAAATCGATCGGAACTCGTATGGCTTGAAAAACAGGGCGACCATGTTCAACGAGCCAATTCAACCCAGATTCTACCCAATTATCGAGTGGGAGAACGGCATCTTGAAATGGGTTCATGATATCGAAAGGTGTCTCTTGCACGGCTTCGCTGTTCAACCAATCGTTGTTAGTTGCGGCCTCACTACCTTGTGACCACGGGTCTTCTTGTGTTGGTGCGGCTTGCGACCAAGGATCGTTATTTGTTTGCTCTGTAGACATCGTTTAATCCTTATCGAGTGTTTGCAGAAGACGCGACTTCGTCACGACACCAAAATAGGTTCCTTGCTCATCGACTACTGGCACAGCATAAGGAACGCTCGCCACGACGCCGAGAATGTCATTCACAGACTGGTCCGGCTGAAGGGTCACGTCATCTTCTAATTGAGCGCTGGCCAAGGAGCGATTTTCCTTGTGGGCTAAGCGTAAGGAGTCGAGAGAAACGATACCGGAATATCGGCTAGATTTATCTACGACGATGCCGTAATCACGGTCGTGATCCATCAAGATTTGCATGGCAGAGCCAGGGCCGTCGTGTTCGGATTTCTTGAATACCGCAGCGGGCTTTTTGCGCGCAATATCTTTGACGGTTAGCACGCTGGCGACATTAACGCCGCGGAAAAACGCCTCGACATAATCATTGGCGGGGTTATGAAGAATTTCATCTGGTGTGCCGACTTGCACAACTTCGCCGTTTTGCATGATGGCAATTCGGTCACCGATGCGCATGGCTTCGTCCAAGTCGTGCGAAATGAATACGATGGTGCGTTTATCGTCATTTTGCAGACGAATCAATTCATCCTGCATTTCAGAACGAATCAAAGGATCGAGCGCTGAGAACGCTTCATCCATCAGCAAAATATCGGGGTCGCAAGCTAGGGCGCGGGCAAGACCAACACGCTGCTTCATACCACCTGATAGTTCATCAGGAAACGATTCAGCGTAGGTGTCTAACCCAACTCTCTGCAACGCTGATAATGCACTTTCGTGGCGAGCAGTCACATCGACGCCTGCGAGTTCCAGGCCAAAAGCGGCATTTTCTATCACCGACATGTGGGGCATGAGCGCAAAATTTTGAAAAACCATTGAAATGTTGTTACGACGAACTTCGCGCAGTTCTTCTTCGGAGATGTGAGCAATGTCTTTCCCTTTGAGGTAAACACTGCCTTTGGTGGGTTCAATGAGTCGATTGAGAAGTCGAACGAGAGTGGATTTTCCTGAGCCAGAGAGACCCATAATGACAAAAATCTCGCCTTCATTGATGGTCAGAGATACATCGTTGACGCCAACGGTTAAGCCAGTTTGTTCAAAAATATCGTCTTTATCAACGCCTTTTTCGATGAGTGAGAATGCTCGCTCCGGAGCTTCTCCAAACACTTTATAAAGTCCCTTAACTTCCAGTATGGGATCCATGTTAATTGTCCTTTGTTATGTGTTTATCACGAGTTAACGTTTTGTACTCTAATTAAATTGATGGAAGTTTTCAAATGATTGGCTTGGCTTATTGGTGTTCAGTGGTCATATTTTTCGTAGTAATGAACTTTCGTTGTTTTATTGATAAATCTTTTTAAAACATTTAGTTATGAATGTGTTCGTTTGTGTTTTTAGGCGATAAACACGACGTTGAATTTATTTTTAAGTTTTTAATACATGTCGGCACAGTAGGGTTGCATATTTATTGCTCAGTATTTAGAGGCAGAAAGAACAGTGAAATGATTAGAGTTCAAATCTGTGTTTGGAAGAAGCAAACATAACATGATGAGGTAAGCAGAAGTCTTAGCGTTATCTGTTGCTTATGCTAAATCGAGATGATATTGATCTGGTTACTTTAGGCAACGCATGGAATAAAGAATGGAAGCCGAGCAGTTAGAAGTACTCAATTTCATTAGCCAACATCCTCCTTTCGATGAACTGCCAGAAGAGCAGTTAAAAAAAATCGCCATTCATGCAGAAGTGGCGTATTTCCGTCAAGGTACCGACATCCTCAAATTTGGCGATACGATTCGCGATTTGTATATGGTACGCAGTGGAGCGGTAGAGATTTATCGACGCAAAGGTGAACTTTATAACCGTATTGATGCTGGTGGCCTGTTCGGGCAAATGGGGTTGCTCATGAACAACCGAGTTCGTATGCCAGCAAAAGCGATAGAAGACACCTTGGTGTATTGCATTCCTGAGAACATCTTCAACGAACTTTGCGACGAGTTTGAAAACTTCGCGGATTTTATGGAGCTCGAAGATAGCGCTCGGCTTCGCAATGCGATCTCTAGTCGCTCCGATGGCAATGATTTAACAACCGCAAAAGCGCGTAAAATTCTGACTCGTGACCCTGTGACACTCGAAGCGACCGCTTCTATTCAAGAAGCTGCAAGCCTAATGGCAGAAGAAAACGTCACCGCCTTGCTCATCGTCCGCCCAACTGAAGAACTGACCGAAGAGGATGATGATCAACTGCTTGGCATTCTTACTGACCGCGATTTATGTATACGGGTTTTGGCACAGGGGATTGATACCAATATATCGGTGAGCGAGGTCATGAGTTACGACGTGGTATCGCTCGATTACAACGCGTATGTGTTTGAAGCGATGCTGACCATGCTTCGCTACAACGTGCATCATCTGCCGATTCTCAAAGACAAAAAGCCAATAGGCATCATCGGTATGACGGACATTGTCCGTTACGAATCTCAAAACAGCTTGTTGCTGGTGAGCTCGATTTTCCAACAGACCAGTGTGGAGGATCTCAAACAAGTTTCCCTACAAGTGAAAGATTGTTTTGTTCGAATGGTCAATGAAGACGCCAACGCGCACATGATTGGACGAGCGATGTCGGTGATTGGCAGCAGCTTTAAGCAACGATTAGCGGAACTCGCCGAGCAAGAGCTTGGTCCTGCTCCAATTCCATACTGTCTGGTTGCGATGGGATCGATGGCGCGAGATGAGCAGCTCATCGTCACCGACCAAGATAACGCGCTGATTCTTGATGACAGTTACGATCCTGACAAGCACGGCGAATATTTCGCACAGTTTGCGAAATTTGTATGTGATGGATTGGCGGCATGCGGCTATACCTATTGTACGGGCGACATTATGGCTACCAATCCTGAATGGCGAAAAACCAAATCGCAATGGGAAGAGTGCTTTGGCGATTGGATCGATCATCCGACCCCAGAGAGGTTGCTCAACAGCAATATTTTCTTCGATTTGCTAGGGATTCATGGCCGGGTTAAATGGGCAGAGCAACTGAGTAGCTTTATTGTCAGACGAGCCAAAAAGAACAATCGATTTTTGGCTTGTATGGCTTACAACGCAATTCGAAGAACGCCGCCGTTAGGATTTTTTAAAGATTTCGTGATGGAGAAAGATGGGCGTCATCGCAACTCTATCAACCTTAAACGACGCGGTACCGCGCCGCTGGCAGATTTGATTCGAGTGCATGCCTTGGCGATTGGTTCGCGCTCGCAAAACTCGTTTGATCGATTAGACGACATTAATGACGCCGGGATTCTGCCAAAAGGGCGAGGAATGGACTTGCGAGATGCGATGGAGCTTATCTACATGGTTCGAATCCGTCACCAAGCCTTGGATATTGAAAATGGCGACGAGCCAGATAACAACATCGAGCCAGAAAACATGTCCGATTTCGAACGTCGTAATCTGAAAGCGGCATTCCAAATTCTAAGCAATGCGCAGAACTTCATTAAGTTCCGCTACCAAAGAAGCAGTAAATGATGTGGTTGGCAAAAAGTAAGGCGAGTACACCGCTGCTCGATACTTCGCAAACGCCGGAGTGGTCAGTATTGTTTGAGCAGTTGGCAGAGCAAGCGCAAGATCAACGGTTGAAGCGATACTATTCGACTCCTATGGTGAATGGGGATACGCCATTAAAAGAGGTGCCGTTTGTCTCGGTAGATTTTGAAACGACGGGCTTAAATGCAGAAGACGATGCCATTCTTACCATTGGTCTTGTGCCGTTTACGATTGACCGAGTGCAGTGCAGTGGTTCAGCGCATTGGATTGTAAATCCGAACCGAGAGCTTAATGGGGAGTCTGTCGTTATTCATGGCATTACGGATTCTGAAGTGAAAAACGCGCCCCAATTAACGCAAATACTAGGTGAGATTTTGGATGCACTCGCTGGCAAGGTGGTGCTGGTGCACTACAAGAATATCGAGCGGCAGTTTTTTTATAATGCGCTTTTAAACACCATTGGCGAAGGGATTCAGTTTCCCGTCGTCGATACGTTGGATATCGAGTATGCACTTCAACGCCGAGAATGTTCAGGCATTTGGAACAAGTTAAAAGGTAAGAAGCCAGGGTCGGTGAGGTTGGGGCATGCTCGGGAACGATATGGTCTGCCTGCTTATCAACCGCACCACGCATTAACGGATGCATTGGCGACGGCAGAGTTGTTTCAAGCTCAGTTGCAATATCACTTTAACCGAGACATGCCAATTTCTTCTATTTGGCAATAAATGTTATTTACCTTAAACACAAAAACATCAAATGATCGATGGAGGTGTTTCCTTTTAAGATGCTAATGAGAGCTACTACTTTAAGAAAATACATATACTTAAACTTGTGCTTGGTGATGTGAACTAATCATCACTCAAACTCCTACAAAGTATTTAAATTTGGTCACGTATTGTTAAGGAGATTATTCGTGAGCACCGACAATAATGGTGGGATTAAACGTCCCGATGGAAAGGTAAACGCGATAGATACTGACTATCAGATTGGTCAGGATAACGTTGCGTTAAAAGTCGGCCCATTCGGCTTAGACATTCACAACCGAGTTTTCGCAATTTCTGGGATGGCTATCGTCCTCTTTGTTGTGGCAACGCTAACTTTTCGCCAACAAGTTGAACCCTTTTTCGCTGGCTTACGTGCTTGGCTAGTATCCAATCTTGACTGGTTCTTTCTTGCTTCTGGCAACGTATTTGTCATTGTCTGCTTGGTCTTGATTGTGACACCGCTTGGCCGAGTTCGAATTGGTGGTACTGAAGCGACACCAGATTACTCTTATGCAGGCTGGCTAGCGATGTTGTTCGCAGCCGGTATGGGCATCGGATTAGTGTTTTTTGGTGTGTCTGAGCCAATGTCGCACTTCAGCTCTGCACTTGGCGGCGTGAACATTGAAAATGGTGTGCGCACCGACTGGGCACCACTTGGTGGTGCGGTTGGTGATACAGATGCTGCATCTGCACTTGGTATGGCTGCGACCATTTACCACTGGGCACTTCACCCTTGGTCTATTTATGCGTTGTTGGCCCTTGGCTTAGCGATTTTTTCGTTCAACAAAGGGTTGCCACTGACCATGCGTTCCATCTTCTACCCGCTGTTTGGCGAACGAGTTTGGGGCTGGGTAGGGCACATCATTGATATTCTTGCGGTTGTTGCGACGGTATTTGGTCTGGCGACATCGCTCGGCTATGGCGCTTCACAAGCAGCAACAGGTTTGAACTTCTTGTTTGGTGTGCCAATGACCGACACAACTCAAGTCGTGTTGATTGTAGTGATCACGGCATTGGCGCTGATCTCGGTGGTTGCAGGCCTTGATAGTGGGGTAAAACGTCTGTCTGAAATCAACATGATTCTGGCGGCGATGTTGCTGTTCTTTGTGATCATCGTTGGCCCAACAATGGCGATTCTGACTGGCTTTTTCGACAACATTGCGTCGTACATAACTAACATTCCCGCATTGTCTATGCCGTTTGAACGTGAAGACGTGAACTATTCGCAAGGTTGGACGGCGTTCTACTGGGCTTGGTGGATTTCTTGGTCACCATTCGTGGGCATGTTTATCGCTCGTGTTTCACGTGGACGTTCGGTTCGTGAATTCATCATCTGCGTTATTTTGATTCCTTCGACGGTTTGTGTGCTTTGGATGACGGCTTTTGGTGGTACAGCGATCAGCCAGTACGTGAATGACGGTTACGAAGCCGTATTCAATGCTGAGCTTCCGCTTAAACTGTTCGCCATGTTAGACGTAATGCCGTTTGCAGAAATCACATCGGTAGTAGGTATCATTCTGGTGGTTGTGTTCTTTATCACGTCGTCGGATTCAGGTTCACTTGTGATCGATACGATTGCTGCTGGTGGTAAAGTCGATGCGCCAACACCACAACGTGTTTTCTGGTGTACGTTTGAAGGCTTAGTCGCCATCGCACTGATGCTCGGTGGCGGGCTGGCAGCGGCTCAAGCGATGGCAGTAACTACAGGCTTACCATTTACCATCGTATTGCTTGTTGCGACAGTTTCTTTGATTAAAGGTCTAATGGATGAGCCTCGTCCAAGTACCAAGGTAGTCAAAAAAGATAAATAGCCACGACGACAAAACTAACCTTAAAACGGCATGCGAAAGTGTGCCGTTTTTTTATGTAAAAACCTTAAGTCCTCTCTTTGAAACCCCGCTGCATTCTGACTCATGTTGAGTTGTTTCGTATTAAATGATGCTTTAATAAATTAGAGTTCAAACTATTTTAATTTTAGGTTAAATGTTGTCTTGGTGTGACTTTGGTCACATTGATCTAGATTAAAGCGCCGATTATTTGATTTTTAACCGTAAAGAATGTCCATAATAAATGCGAAATTTAATTAGACGTCAAAGGATATGTATTTCAAAATGATCACATCAGCACCTTGGGTGCTTTATCCAGAAATTGGAGAAGACCCAAGCAAAAAATGGATTTTTCGTGAACCTAAAATCTCTGATGGTGATGGCATTTACAGCTTAATTGCAGATTGTCCTCCGTTGGACATGAACTCTTCTTACTGCAATTTTCTACAGTCAACGCATTTCAGCAAAACCAGTATTTTGGTTGAGCACAAAGGCGACATCGCTGGCTTCATCTCGGGTTATCAGAAGCCTGACGAACAAGACGTATTATTCATTTGGCAAGTCGCTGTATCACCTCGATTCAGAGGTAACGGTTTAGCATTTCGTATGCTCAAGGAGCTTCTCGAAAGGGAAGCGCTGAGCGAGGTTAAATCGGTAGAAACGACCATCACGGAAGATAACCAAGCCTCTTGGGCGTTGTTCAAAAAGTTAGATGCGATGAACGGCAATCATGGCCAAGTCAGCACCTTTTTGGATGAAAAAGCCCATTTTAAAGGCAAGCACGATACAGAGTTTTTGTATCGCATTCCTCTCAAATAATCCTCAAACAATAGGAATCAAAAACGGTCTCATCATGGATATTTTCAAAAAGCAGGAATCCAACGTACGCTCATATTCAAACAATTTTCCAGTGGTATTTCGCAAAGCGAAAGGTTGCTGGCTAGAAACAGAACAAGGTGAACGCTACTTAGACTTCCTCGCTGGAGCGGGATCCCTAAATTATGGCCATAACAACCCTGTATTGAAGCAAGCACTGCTTGAATACATCGAAATGGATGGCATCACACACGGTTTGGATATGCATTCAGAAGCGAAAGCGGGCTTTCTCGCCGCGCTGGATAACTACATCTTAAAACCAAGAAAACTGGACTATAAAGTTCAATTCACCGGCCCAACTGGTACGAATGCGGTGGAAGCAGCACTCAAGTTGGCGAAAAAAGTGAAAGGCAGAAGCAGCGTTGTTGCATTCACTAACGGTTTCCACGGTTGTACCGCAGGCGCGCTGGCGGCTACAGGTAATCAGCATCATCGACAAGGTAACGGCTCAAGCCTTACAAACGTAACGCGCATTCCGTTCGAAGGTTACGCTGGCGTTGATGGTTTGGCGCTGTTCGAAACTATGCTGAATGACAACTCTGCAGGTATGGACAAACCAGCAGCCGTATTGCTGGAAACCGTACAAGGCGAGGGTGGTTTAAACGCCGCCTCTAATGAGTGGCTACAGCGCTTGAGCAAAATATGTAAAGCAAACGACATTCTATTGATTGTCGATGACATTCAAGCTGGTTGTGGCCGAACTGGGACATTCTTCAGTTTTGAGCCATCAGGTATTGACCCCGATATTGTGACGCTATCGAAATCGATCGGTGGTTACGGTCTGCCAATGGCGGTTGTACTGCTGAAACCAGAACTTGACCAATGGAAACCAGGCGAGCACAACGGCACGTTCCGTGGTAACAACCACGCATTTATTACTGCGGCAAAAGCACTAGAAATCTACTGGTCAAATGACGATTTCGAAACGCACATTAAGCAATGTTCGCAAAATGTGAGTGAAGTGATTGATCGCTGCGTGCGTCGTTTCCCGCAAATGTTTGTTCAGAAAAAGGGACGCGGCATGATGATTGGTATCGAGTGTATTCACGGTGACTTGGCAGCAGAAATCGCTAAAGCATGTTTTGACGACGGCATGGTGATTGAAACCGCAGGCCCAGATGATGAGGTGGTGAAGTTTTTCTGTCCATTGACTATCAGTGAATCTGAGCTGAACCAAGGACTAAGCATCTTTGAACGTGCAGTAGAAACGATTACTGCAAAACACTTCAAACAAGCATCTTAATAAGGATTATTAATTATGATCGTAAGAACACTTGACGAGTGTCGAAATAGTGAACGTCGCGTAGTCGCGGATAACTGGGAAAGCGTACGTATGTTGTTGAAAGATGACAACATGGGATTTTCTTTCCACATCACCACGATTTATGAAGGAACGGAAACGCATATTCATTATCAAAATCACCTAGAGTCCGTTTTCTGCATGAGCGGCGAAGGTGAAATCGAAGTGGTGGGGGGCGAAACTTACCCAATCAAACCGGGCACATTGTACATTTTGGACAAGCACGACGAGCATTACCTAAGAGCATACAAAAACAAAGAAATGGTCATGGCGTGCGTTTTCAATCCCCCAATCACAGGTGTCGAAGTGCACGATGAAAACGGCGTTTACCCGCTCGTTGACTAAAAGCTAAGTGTGAGGCGCACGTCGCCTCACACCTCTAAGCGCTTTCTCTTTTTTTGTTTCATTTAACGTTACCAATCAAAAAAGGCTTATCATGACTTTTACCGTAGAAAAAATCGGCGGTACTTCAATGACAGCATTTGATGCTGTTCTCGACAATATTATTCTTCGTCCCAAAACGCCATATAACCGCATTTTTGTTGTGTCGGCATACGGTGGCATGACCGACGCGCTATTAGAATGTAAAAAAACCAGCAAAGCAGGCGTCTATCAGTTAATTGCTAAACGTGACGATCAATGGCAAGACGCCCTAGCGTATGTAGAAAGCCGCATGCTGCTTACTAACGAAAACATCTTTGCGGATCCAATGAATCGCATTCGAGCGGATAAGTTCATTCGTTCACGCATTGCAGAGGCGAAAAATTGTATCGCTAATATTCTAGAAACCTGCCAATACGGACAGTTTTCTCTGCGTCACTATCTGCCACAAATTCGCGAGTTTCTATCGTCGATTGGTGAAGCGCACAGTGCGTACAATACAGCGCTTAAGCTGAAAAACATGGGCATCAATGCGAGGTTTGTGGATCTCTCTGGTTGGGATAATCAGGAACCAAGAAGTCTCGATGATTCCATTCGCGACGCGTTTGCTGATATCGATGTGACCAAAGAACTGCCTATCGTCACGGGTTATGCATACTGCAAAGAAGGTTTGATGCACACTTATGACCGGGGCTACAGTGAAATGACGTTCAGTCGTATTGCAGCTATCACCAAAGCAGACTTAGCCATCATCCATAAAGAATACCATTTAAGTTCCGCAGACCCGCGCGTGGTCGGCCCAGAGAAAGTGTTGCCAATTGGAAGCACGAACTACGATGTAGCGGATCAACTCGCTAATTTAGGCATGGAGGCGATTCATCCTAATGCTGCCGCTGGTTTGCGCGAAAGTGGGATTGAGCTGCAAATCAAAAACACGTTTGAGCCAGAACATGAAGGTACGTTGATATCTTCAGGGTATCGCCCAGAAGAAGACAAAGTGGAAATCATCGCCGGTAAAGAAAAGGTCTTCGCACTGCACTTGTTCGATCAAGCGATGGTCGGCAAGGTTGACAACGTGAGTTACGAATTGATGGAAATCATCTCTGATGCACGCGTCAGCTTGATCGGTAAAGAGATGAACGCTAACTCGATTACGTATTACCTTGGCGGTAGCTCGGACAGCTTAAACAAAGTGTTATACAAGGCCGAAAAACGTTACCCGAATGCTTCCATTAAAGGGCGAATGGTTGCGCTAATTTCAGCCATCGGTTCTCACATCGACACTAACAAAACGTTAGCGAAAGGCGTACTTTCTCTCATGAACAGCGGTGTCACCCCGGTGGCGTTGCACTCGTCACTGCGTAATGTAAACGTGCAATTTGTCGTCAGTGACAAAGAATATCAACGCGCCATTTGTGCATTACACGATGAGTTTTTTACGCCTGTCGAAGGCTCGAACGCAATGGAGCATGTGGCTTAATTGATTCATCGATTTAGACGTTACAAAAGGAGCCTCTCGGCTCCTTTGTTCTGTTTAGTGCCAACTAAATTTTAAATATTTGGCCTTGCGGTTTCATGAGTTGATGGAGGTAAGTGAGGCAAGGTGACTTGTGGTTGATCGCCTGTCAGAGAACGTAAGAATTCAGTGATTTTGGTGGACTCTTCTTTCGTTAGCTTTTGACCAAGTTGCAGATCGGCCATCATTTCTACCGCTTCTTGAAGATCCCAAACAGACCCGTCATGGAAGTACGGGTAGGTCAATTCTACGTTACGTAAGGTTGGGACTTTGAATACGAACTTATCGAAATCACTTCCGGTAATGGCTTTGCGGCCAACATCTGGGTTGTCTGTCGCAAATGGCTTCACTAACCCCATTTTTTGATACATTTGTCCGCCCGCTAATGGCCCGCTGTGACAAGCAGTACAGCCTTTGTCTTTAAACAGTTGATAGCCTTCCACTTGTGCAGTAGTGAGTGCGTCGTCGTTACCTTTCAACCATAAATCGAATGGAGAGTTTGGCGTACGCAGCGTTTGTTCAAATGTTGCGATAGCATCGGTCACGTTATCAATGGTTATGTTGTCGCTGCCATAAGCTTGCTGAAACCACTCGCGGTATTGAGGGATAGATTGAAGAGTGTCGACCGCGAGCTGGTGGGTAAATGCCATTTCCAATGGGTTTTCGATAGGGCCTGCGGCTTGCTCTTGCAGATCTTTCGCTCGCCCATTCCAAAATTGAACGAAATTCAAATCTGAATTAAACACCGTAGGTGAGTTGATTGGGCCAATTGACCATTTGTGACCAATTGAGCTTGGTAAGTTATCAACGCCACCTTTAGCGATGTTATGGCAAGAGTTGCAAGAAATGGTGTTCGACGCCGACAGTCTCGGTTCAAACCACAGTGTTTTACCCAATTCGATCTTTTTACTGTCGAGCCCAGAAATGGGTTCGATGACCTTGATGGGTTCGTTGGATTGACGTTCAGCATGGGCACCGAAAGACAATATAGATAAAACACTCACTGCGATAAGAGTTTTCATAATAACTTCCTTTTGACGTGATTTTCGACTCTCACTAGAGCGGCGCACTTCTTGTGAAACCGCTGATAAAACAGTCGTTGGTGCGCTCGAAAATTACGGTATAGGAAAGGTGTTATTCGATAAAATGCAAAAATTCGATGGTTTTTATGGCAAAAAACGATGTTAAAAGTGATGAATTTTTGTACGTCAAGCTGGAGCAGGCTATTGTGAGTGTTGGTTACAAATTTGTCACAAATGTTTAAAGTTATTTATCGGACGAATCCTTGATTAAAGTCAATTTCAATCTGAGGTTGTGAGGCGTTCAAATACAACAAAGGGGGCGATAGTTCGCCCCCTTTGTTGTTCATCTGGTCATGGAATTGTGATTTCTGTCAACTTATCTCTTTGAGCTGCAGAGAAAAATTAACTTAGGCTTTCGGTAACAACGGGTTTGTTGTTACGTTTTGCTATCCAATACGCCACACCACCCCATAGCGCAACAAGCAACCACAATGCCGTCCAATGTTTGGCAACTTGCTGCCATGTCGCGCCCATTTGGTTGAGCGCCAAGAAGCCTTTTATTGCCCAAGTACTCGGGCTCAAATCGGCTATCCAAAGCAGTGGAGCAGGTATCGATTCAACTGGCCAAATGAAGCCCGCTAAAAAGATGAGAGGCATTGAACTGACTAGAACCACTAAGGTGACCAGTTCTCTTCTTGGTAGTAGATAGCCAAGCCAAAAGCCTAGCCCACAACAACCCAGCAAGAACGGGAAAAGCATGGTTAAGAGCTCACCTGCTTTGGCAATGTGATTCACACTCAGACGTTCGAAGCTAAAACCAAAGTAATACGCGCTCAGTAAGTAATAAATGGCAATAAACACCAACGTTCTTACCAATAACAATGACCCGGTTGATACCTGCGACCAGTAGCCTCGGCCATGACGCTGCGAACCAGTTTGCAAGCCTACTGCCATAATAAGTGTTTGCTGTAAAATCAGCACAAAGACAGCAGGAACCACGTATTCGATATAGCCCATCGTTGGGTTGAAGGTCGGTTTCATATTCAGCTTGATAGCAGAGTAATTGTGGCTCGCCAAACTAAGCGGTACGCCTTCAATCACCATTTTGCTGACTTTAACTTGTGCGCCTAATGTACCGCCTGCTTGAGCTAAACCTTCAACGACCGTGCCGTAAACCAAGAAGTAAGAGGCGTCTGCGGCGTATGCAAGAGTCGGGCTTTTACCTAACATTACGTCTTTGTAGAAGTGCTCAGGGATCACTAAGAAACCCGTAATTTCGCGATTCAAAAACGCTTGTTTTGCATCCTCAATTGTATGTAAACGCGAGACGATTTTGACTTGAGGTGTCGCATCGACCATACGCTCTAGCTTTAGGCTGGTTTGGCTTCCGTCTAGGTTTACGACCGCAATTGGCTGCTCTCTAGGGGTTTGTTGTGCGTATGGCAGCGGATACAAAAACGAATAAAAAACCACGCCACCAAAAACAGTTAATGTGACGACGGGGTTGGTCAGCACAGAGCGAATCTCTGCTTTAATCAGTTGCCAGAGTGTCATGCTGCCTCCCTTTGCTGAGTCGACAGTGCTGCCGCTCGGTATTTATGAATGAATGCGGCTGTCAGTAAGAGTGGCACCACATACCAGATCATTGGCCACAAAGCACTAAACGATTGAGCGGCTGAGGCTCCGTAGCTTGCCTGACCAACCTGAACTTCGATGTAATGGGTGATAGGTAATAGTGAGCGCCAAGCATGAGCGAGCGTGTTCATGTCGGAAACTGGAAACGTAATCCCCATAAAAGCAAAACTTGGCGCAGTAAACGCACCAGCAAAACTCATTGCGCGGGCAGGGTCCATCGATAAAAAGAAAAACAGTGCGCCCATAATGATACAGGCAACAATGGTGACCAATTGAGCCAGTAACATGACTACGAGACTGCCTTCCATCGGCCAGTCCAATAACACATAAAACCAGTAGAGGAACAAGGCACCTTGCAACATAAACACTGGGATGTATTGGCTCAAAATTGCGCTGAGTTTTGTGTATGGTTTATTACCCAAAAACTCAAAGCCATTTTTGCCCCCATAAATGCGAAAGTGCGCCGCAAGGATCAAAATCGTACTCACGACGATACAAATTTGCCAAATCGCAGGCACGATAGCGGTGACCAAAAACTGCGCGTAGTTAGTGTTGCGATTAAACAGCGCGGTGATTTGGGTCGACACTGGCACAGCTTGACCGAGCGCGGACAACGTCGTTGTATTGCCTTTGGCGAGATTGCCCATCACTTGCACCTGAGCATCAAAGTACCCTTGAGCTTGTGCCACGGCTGAATTAATTAACTTTGCCACCAAAATATATTGGCTGTTAAAAAACACTGAAAGCTGCGGTTGGCGATGCAGCAAAATGTCTTGGTCAAACTTAGATGGAATGACGGCAAAAGCGTAAATATCGCCTTCAATCATGGCATTCTTGGCTTCATTCGCACTGGTGTAGTGATAATCCACAGAAAGCGTTGAAGAGGCGTCTAACGTTTGGATCAACTTACGAGAGAGTTGCGAATGTTGTAAATCGACCACGCCAATCGGCAGGTCTCTCGCGATTCCCGCAGAAAACACGCCCCAAATGGTAAGCGAAAGCAAAATAGGCACCCAAGTTAAGCACGACAGTAACCACTTGTCGCGCCGTAACACATGCCGTTGTGAAATCTTAATCGTCATAGACTTTTTACCTTGAGCGATTACAGCTCAACCACAACGCTCATACCCATGCGCAGTTCTGGTTCTGGTTGAGTAGGGCGAGCTTCTACTTCAAAGGTACGCAGATCGAAACCTTGTGCTGCATCGGTCGCTCGCCAAGTTGCGAAATCGCCCATTACGGCAACGTGCGTGACTTTAAACTCGACACTTTTATCTAATGCTGGCAGGTATGCGTTAAATGTGGTGTCTTTAGTGAAGTGTTTAAGCAGATCCTCGCGCACGTTCAGTGTTGCCCACGCATCTTCAGTGTCGATGACGGTCACGACAGGGAAGCCCTGCGGTGCAAGCTCACCGCTTTGTAAAAGTACTTGAGATACTTCACCGTCAAACCAACTGTAGATTTGAGTATCTTTCGCATAAGCTTCCACTTCAGCAACTGCGCCAGACGCCATTCGAGCTTTCTCAGCCGCAGCCACTTTGGTTTCACTACGAGCCCCTTCTTTCGCCATCTCATACATCTGGAAAGCGGCGCTTTCGGTGTATTTAGAAGCTTGCCATTGGGTTAGCGCTTCATCACGTTTTTGCTCGGCAACCACGCCATCTTTATACAGGTTGTTCACGCGGTTATAGGTTTTTTCCATCAAATCCGCTGCGGCTTTCGCTTTTAGCCATTGGTCTTTCGCGGCTTGAATTTGCTGCTCACGTGCGCCTTTCTCTGCTTCTTGCGCTAGTGCATCTGCCGCTTTTTCACCAGCCTTTGCTTGTTCCAGTTTCGCTTCGATTTCTGGGCTATGAAGCGTAAAAATTAGCTGGCCTTTTTCAACATCATCGCCTTTGCGAACCATCACTTCGTCGATGCGACCTGGGACTTTCGATGAAATGCTGTATTGCTGAGCTTCAATCAAACCTTGCAAACGAACTGGTTCTGGCTGATAAGCTTGGTAAAACTGATAGCCAACCCAAGAAGCCACACCCAAGACGCAAAGTGAAAGTAGAACGGGTTTTAAAGATTTTGCTGCCATGACTTATTTAACCTCTTTGGATATTTTCGCTGGGGCGTAAGCGGTATTTTGATATTGTTCGAAGCTGTTCATTTCACTGCTTAATGCTAATAGTTTGGTTAGTGAAATCAGATAGCGGAAGCGCGCTGCCGAACGTTGAGTTTCGATACTGGCGACATAAAGCTGAGCGTCAACCACATCGAGAGAAGAAGAAAGACCTTGAGTGAATGCCTTTTCTCGCAGAAGCAGGTTTTCATTGGCTAGTGCGATGCTGGATTCTAAGCCTTGCACTTCATCAATCGCTTGCTGCGCTTCTAGATACGTTTTCTGCACAAGTAAAGACAAGTCTTGTTTGGCTTGAGATTTAAGAGCATCAACTTGAGATACAACGCTTTGTGCGGCTTTAACTTTTTCGCTTCGACCTGTGGATTCAATCAATGGAATGTTAACGCCAACCCCTACGAGCCAATCCGGTTTCATTTGGCTGGCCAACGAATCGTCTTCATACAGGCTGTAATCGCCATATAAGTAAACTTCTGGGTAGTATTTGCCTTTCTCAGCCTTAATTAAGCTCGATGCCTGTTTGTGCTTGGCATCCAAAATGTCGAGCCCAGGGTAGGTGAGCAAGGTCTGATCGATAAATGCACTCAGTGGTGGCAGGTTATCGTTAATGAACAAGGTTTCTGCTGGTTCAACAGAATCCTCTTGCGCGAGAAGTTTTCCAAGAGCAGCTTGCGCAATACTCAAGTCACTGGCTGCTTTGCGTGTTTCTACTTTGGCTTTGTCTAATGAGGCTTCAGCTTGTAGGCGTTCAACGCGAGCGATCTGTCCTTGCTCTTCCAGCTTGATGGCAAAATCTCGGTGCTTTTTCAAACCTTGTTCTACAGCTTGGCGCGTAGCGAGCACTTCTTTGGCAAGTACAACTGAGAAGTAGTATTTAGAAAGGTCTTCAAAGCGAGCCTGTTGCTCCATGGCTAACTGACTTTTCGCTTCATCGGTTTTACCCGCCGCGGCAGATTGCGCAGCTGAGATTCGGCCACCAGTAAAGATAGGCCAAATCGCACGGATAGAAGAAGAGAAAATATCGCGCTCAGTAATGGTTGAGGTGGTGTTCGCTAAGGCACCAAAAATGGGTTGAAAAGCAGGTGGCACATTAATGTGTGTTCCAGTGCTATCTAGGATCTGCTTTCCTGAAAGAGTAACGTCGGTGTCCAAGCGTGTGTAGTTAGCACCAATGCTTACTTGAGGCAGATTAAGGTTGCTGGTTGCGCTTTCTTGATATTGATAGTTCTCAACATTTGCCCGTTGAGCTTTAAGAGAATAGTTGTTTTCTAGTAACAACTGCCACGCAGTGTCAAACGTGATCGGTGCTGAATGGCAGGCAAGAGAAATGGAGCTACTAATAAGGCCCAATACCCAAAACTTTCCAGTTTGTTTCATAATGGCTACTTTGTTGTAGAGTATTGGCTCTAATATAAAGTAATCAACTCACGCTGTTAAGTGGTTGAGAGGAAGAATTAAGGGTAAATCAGCGCTCAGCATCGCCAATCACTGAGCGCGAGGTTGTTAAGAGTTTATTTCATACGAGGGCAGTGGAATTCCGCTCGCCATTCTAGTTGGCGAGAACCACGCATCGTGTTCAACAAATCTTTACCGCTCATTTGAGGAAACGAGAGTAACACCTTGAGATCCGAAGCATTACCTCCGTTTTTTTCATAAGCCCTGACGTGTGTAAAAGTTGAATACATATTCTCTGACAGCATAGCCTTATTCAGGCAAATTCCAAATGTATCGCGTTCCATGTTTGGTGTTCCTTCTAAACTATAAATTCACCTCTGTTTATAGTTTTCCAGTTTGCAGATGGTGTCTAAGTGTTTGTCATATAGTCAGTATTTGTATTTTTATTAAGTTATTTCCAAATTGCCTGACTTCAATGTTGAGCTAATAATAGACTTCCAGCTTCACTGCTTTCTTATAAGATGCTCTTTGTGGCTTCTTGACTAAAAATTATACGATGGAAAGTCTAAATGTGCCTCAAAAACCGCTAAATTTGGTGTGATCGTAATCATGCTTTAAAGGGCAATTTATGTATGCCATTGAATATCAGCAAGGAATATTGTGCCTGATGAATGGATGTAATTTTATGTTTCACGCCGCCTATTAATTCACCATAAAAGTCACGCTTTGTTTGCCGTGTTCACAGATTTATCATCTGATCTAAGCCTTGCTGTTAACTCGATGTTAACTTAGAACAACACCACAGTGACGTGGAAGTGGGTTAACGGTAAGGATGTACCATGAGTTGGAGAACCATCAGCTTTAGAAAGCGCATGCTGGTCATTATGACGCTCTCGGGCTTGATCGAGTTACTTCTGCTCGTCGCCGCAGGTTTTACCTACCTCAAAGTCAATCAAGAACACGAAATGGGTGAAAAGGCACTCGGTGTTGCCCGTTTCCTTGCAGAGTCTGAAATCGTCATTGAGATGGTGGAAGCTCAGCAGCCAGAACCTTATCAAGAGTCCTTTCGCGCACTCACTAAAGCGATTGGTGCGGCCTTTATTGTGATTGGGGATAACCAAGGCGTGCGCTTAATTCATCCGGTAGATGAGCGAATTGGTAAGCCCATGAAAGGGGGCGACAACCAACGAGCTCTGGTCGAAGGTCAATCCTATGTGTCTACAGCGCGCGGTTCTTTGGGTTATTCCGTCCGCGGTAAAGCGGCGATATTCGACGCACAAGGTAACATCATTGGTGTGGTGTCGGTGGGGTATTTGCTCGACAGGCTCCAAGATCGCATTGAGCCATTCCTCGCTTTTTTAATTTTGATGGTTGTCGTCGTAGTGGTGGCAAATGCCGTGGTGTCCAATTACGCGTCTCGAAAATTCCAGCGCGCGATTTTAGGCTTCGAACCAGAAGAGATCGGCCGTCTGTATGGTGAACTGGAAGTCACCATGAGTACTATCAAAGAAGGTGTACTCAGCATTGACGCACAAGGTGTGCTTCGTTCCATCAACCGCAGTGCTTGCCAGATTCTCGGCATTGACAGAGATAAGGCGCTCAACAAACCGCTTACGGATACATTACGCGACAGCGACTTATATACCGTTCTTGAAACGGGTCAAGAAGATCACGACATTGAAATTTTCCTTAATCATAAGCGTTTAATTGCGAACCGCTCACCCATCTTTGTGGAAGGAAAGATTGTCGGGGCTGTATCAAGTTTTCGCTTGCGCGACGAGATCAATGAGCTTACGGAGCAGCTCTCGCAAACCAAAGAATATGCGGACTTGTTGCGTTCTCAAACTCACGAGCATAGAAACAAGCTCAATACGATCAGTGGGTTAGTACAAATGGGTGAGCTTGAGGCTGTGCAAAAGCTCATCGGACAAGAAACCGCCCATTATCAAGCCATGATCGAGTTTTTGCGAGATACCATAAAAGATCCGCTTATTGCGGGTATGTTGTTGGGAAAAACAGAGCGAGCACGAGAACTGGGTTTGCAGCTGGTGGTCGAGGAGGGCAGTCGCTTGGAGCCGCTTTCTGAATGGTTAAATTCGGAAGATCTGGTCACCATTTTAGGTAACTTGATCGACAACGCGTTTGATGCGACTTTGAGCGTTATTCGCAATGAATCCAACGTTGCATCAGAGCGTCGAAACATCGAAGTCTCGGTTAGCGATTACGGCAACGAAGTGATTTTAGAAGTCAGCGATCACGGATGTGGGTTGCCAGAGAACATTGAACCTCAAACCCTTTTCAAAAAAGGCATTTCGACAAAATCTCGACAAAATAGAGGGGTAGGTTTGCACCTAGTGAACCAATTAGCGACCCGCTATCACGGGCATGTTGAAATGCTACCAAACACAGAATATGGAACGCGAATAACCGTGTATTTGCCAAAGGAAGAACAAGTATGAACATGGCAACGCGAGTGATGATCATTGAAGATGACATTGCCATTGCTGAATTACACCACAAATACCTGAGCCAATTGGCAGGGTTGGATGTGGTTGGCATTGCAACGACGCGATTAGAAGCGGAAATGCAGCTCGAAGTGCTCAAGCCAGATCTGCTTTTGATGGATGTTTATCTGCCGGATGGTACAGGGTTGGAGATACTAAATACGCTGCGCTCAAACAATCAAACTTGTGATGTAATTTTGATTACCGCGGCTCGGGATGTCGACACACTACAGCAAGCGATGCGCGGAGGTGTGGTGGATTATCTGTTGAAACCCGTCATATTCCCACGCTTGGAAGCGGCACTTAAAAAATACATCACTCAGCGCCAACAGCTGGATGTCGCGGAAAGCCTCGATCAAGGTTTGGTTGACCGCATGTTGCAATCAAATACAGGAACGGACAGTTGCCCTAAACGCTTGCCTAAAGGGATAGATAGCGTAACGCTCGATAAAATTCGCGACTTGTTTGTTGGTGAAGGCGCACTAACGGCTGATGAAGCAGGAGAAAAGATTGGCGCTAGCCGAACCACGGCAAGACGTTATTTGGAATATTTGATCAGCTCGGGTGAACTAGAAGCGGATCTAAACTACGGCACGGTAGGTCGTCCGGAACGTTGTTATAAAAAAGTGATACGGTAACAAAGCGTGAGCCCAGATCGTATTTTGAGCGTATAAAACAGTTAAAGCGGTGATTTTTAGTCACCGCTTTTTTGTATCAGCTAAAAATAATCTTTAAAAGAAAAGGTTGATGAAGTTGTTTTTGACAGATGGTAGTAGTGATTCGTCCCATGAAAACAAATCGGATTAACACATTTGCACGGAGGAAATAGATTTGGCTTATTTCACACTTATTATGTAATGGATTGCAAGTGTGGGTGATTTTTGTCCGAATTAGAGTTTTTGCTTAAATTTTAACTAACTTAAGTGTTACTTTTTTTATCCATAAAATACAAACATTTATGACGTTTTAAGTAAGTTATTTAAACGTTTGCACAGCCAAGTGTTGATGTAAATCAAATAGTCGTAGACAATACTGCCCCGTGTCGGACTTTCCTCCACTGAGCGCAAGGTTGTGCTCTTGAGACATAAGTGACCTAAATGGCCTCAAAACGTCGTGTTTCTGATGATTAGGAGCGCAACTTCTTGAGGTTCTTTGGGCCTATAGACTTTACCTATCAACGTAATAGGTAAGACCAATTTTCTATTTTTGAGTGTCATTGATAGGGTTGGCTCATCCTTTAGCCGTATCCGGGCACACAATAAGTACCTCGTTTTTAAGGGAAAGATGATGGTAATACCAGAAAACAGCAGCATCGTTATTTTTGGTGCTTCAGGTGACCTTACATATCGTAAGCTCATTCCTGCTTTATACCACCTTTATGCGAACAAGCAGCTTCCAGAGAGTTTTGCCATTCTTGGCGTAAGTCGTACTGAATACAGTGACGAGTCCTACCGCGAGAAGCTGAAAAAATCGCTTCAAGAAATGGAAAAAACCGAGCCAGAAACGCTTGATGCATTTATCAACCATCTGCATTACCAAGCAATTAACACTTCTGACACGCAAGATTACAGCAAGCTGGCAACACGTTTAGACCAACTTGCCGACGAATATCAATTCGAACAACGTAATACGCTTTTCTACCTAGCTACACCTCCAAGCCTATACAGTGTGATCCCTGCAAGCCTTGCAGCACATGGTTTGAACAATGAGGAAGATGGCTGGAAACGTCTGATAATCGAGAAACCGTTCGGTTACGACCTTGAGTCAGCACGCACGTTGGATAAAGAGATTCACGAGCACTTCCAAGAACATCAAATCTACCGTATCGACCATTATCTAGGTAAAGAGACGGTTCAAAACCTACTTGTTTTCCGTTTCTCTAACGCGATGTTTGAACCGCTTTGGAATCGTAACTTCATTGATTACGTGGAAATCACAGGCGCTGAATTCCTAGGCGTAGAAGAGCGTGGTGGTTACTACGACAACTCTGGCGCTGTACGCGACATGTTCCAAAACCACTTGCTACAAGTATTGGCAATGGTCGGTATGGAACCACCAGCACAAATCAACGCAGATTCAATGCGTGATGAAGTGGTGAAAGTGCTTCAATGCCTAAAACCACTGGATGAAACAGCACTACGTAACGATCTTGTACTTGGTCAGTACACTGCATCAGACGTGCGTGGCCAACACCTTCCGGGTTACCGTGAAGAAAACGGCGTAGCGGACGATTCTCGTACTGAGACGTACATTGGGCTAAAAGCTTACATCAACAACTGGCGTTGGAATGGTGTACCTTTCTATGTACGCACTGGCAAGCGTCTTCCGACTCGCGTTACTGAAGTGGTTATTCACTTTAAACAAACACCGCACCCAGTGTTTGGCCAAAATGCGCCAGAAAACAAACTGATCATTCGTATTCAGCCAGACGAAGGCATTCAGATGAGCTTTGGTTTGAAAGAACCAGGCGCAGGCTTTAAAGCGAAGGAAGTGAAAATGAACTTCCACTACGCAGATCTGCAAGAGACTCAAATGCTAACTGCGTACGAGCGTCTTCTACTTGATGCTCTAAATGGCGATGCGACGCTATTTGCACGTAGCGATGCAGTTGAAGCATGTTGGCAGTACGTTCAGCCAATTTTAGACTTCAAACAAGATCCTCAATCACTCTTCGGATACGCATGTGGTACATGGGGTCCTAAAGAGTCTGATGACTTGCTTCAGCGTGACAACCGCGCTTGGCGTTTCCCATGTAAAAACCTAACAGATACGGACTACTGTGAACTATGATCAACCATAAGATCTATCAAACTGCGGAGCAGGTAGTAGAAAGCCTAGCTAACGACATGAAAGCGTTCAGCGAAATGGGCCGACCTGTTCACATCTCTCTTTCTGGCGGCAGCACTCCTAAAATGCTGTTTAAACTGTTGGCTTCTGAGGCTTACGCAACGTCGATTCAGTGGCAAAACCTTCACTTCTGGTGGGGTGACGAACGCTGCGTGGCACCTGATGATGCAGAAAGCAACTACGGTGAAGCAAACACATTGCTGTTTAGCCAAGTAAATATTCCTGCGGAAAACATTCACCGTATCCGCGGCGAAGATGAGCCTAAAGCAGAAGCAGAGCGCTTTGCAAAAGAGATGGCAGAGGTGATCCCGACTGAAAACGGTACACCTGTGTTTGACTGGATCTTATTAGGCGTTGGTGCAGATGGTCACACAGCTTCTTTGTTCCCTGGCCAAACGAATTATGATGATGCGAACCTATCTCTTGTAGCTGCGCATCCTGAGTCGGGCCAACTTCGTGTGTCGAAAACCGCACGCGTATTAGAAGCTGCGAAACGCATTAGTTATTTAGTACTTGGCGCGGGTAAAGCGGACATTGTTGAAGAAATCAACAGTTCACCAGCTAACGTACTTCCATATCCGGCGGCGAAGATCCATGCAAAAGCGGGTCTGACGGAATGGTATTTAGATTTGGACGCAGCAGCAAAAATCGCTTAATGCGCTTGCTCGTCAATGAAAGACAATTGGAGAGAAACAATGAAAGGTGATATCGGTGTAATTGGCCTAGCAGTAATGGGTCAAAACCTTATCCTAAACATGAACGACCACGGTTTTAAAGTGGTAGCTCACAACCGTACTGCTGCCAAAGTAGACGAGTTTCTGGAAGGACCAGCGAAAGGCACGAACATCATCGGTGCATACTCTCTAGAAGAACTAGTAGAGAAGCTAGAAACGCCACGTAAAGTGATGCTAATGGTTCGCGCAGGTGACGTTGTCGATAAATTCATCGACGCTCTAGTCCCTCTACTAGACAAAGGCGACATCATCATCGACGGTGGTAACACGAACTACCCAGATACAAACCGTCGCGTTGCAGCACTACGCGAAAAAGGCATCCACTTCATTGGTACTGGCGTATCTGGTGGTGAAGAAGGTGCACGTTTTGGCCCATCTATCATGCCTGGCGGCGCTCCAGAAGCTTGGGAAGCGGTTAAGCCTATCTTCCAAGGTATTTCTGCGAAAACTGACGCTGGCGAGCCTTGTTGTGATTGGGTTGGTAACGATGGTGCAGGTCACTTCGTTAAGATGGTTCACAACGGCATCGAATACGGCGACATGCAGCTGATCACTGAAGCTTACCAGTTCATGAAAGACGGTCTTGGTATGTCTGCAGATGAAATGCAAGCGGTATTCGCTGAGTGGAACAACACTGAGCTAAATAGCTACCTAGTTGAAATCACGGCTGACATCCTTGGCTACAAAGACGAAGATGGTGAACCTCTAGTTGAAAAAATCCTAGACACTGCTGGCCAAAAAGGTACAGGTAAATGGACAGGTATCAACGCACTAGACCTAGGTATTCCACTAACGCTTATCTCTGAGTCAGTATTCTCTCGTTGCCTATCTGCACTAAAAGATCAACGTGTTGAAGCTGAGAAACTGTTCGGTAAGACAATCACGCCAGTAGAAGGTGACAAGCAAGAGTGGGTTGACGCACTACGTCAAGCGCTACTAGCGTCTAAGATCATCTCTTACGCTCAAGGCTTTATGCTAATGCGCGAAGCATCAAACGAGAATGGCTGGGATCTAAACTACGGTAACGTTGCTCTTATGTGGCGTGGTGGTTGTATCATCCGTTCTGCGTTCCTAGGCAACATCCGTGATGCATATGAAGCAAACCCAGAACTAGCATTCCTAGGCTCTGATGATTACTTCAAAGGTATCCTACAAAACAGCCTAGTAGCATGGCGCAAAGTTGCAGCTAAGTCTCTAGAAGCAGGCATCCCAATGCCATGTACGACTTCTGCACTAACGTTCCTAGACGGTTACACAACAGCTCGTCTACCTGCGAACCTACTGCAAGCTCAACGTGACTACTTCGGTGCTCACACTTACGAGCGTATCGACCGTGAGCGTGGTGAATTCTTCCACACTAACTGGACGGGCACAGGCGGCAACACAGCGTCTACAACTTACGACGTTTAATCGTTTTAAGTAAACCGACTGAATATAAAAGGATGCCTAAGTGGCATCCTTTTTTGTGTCTGTAAGACATTGAGATATTGGTAGATTTAAAAGTTACATCAAACGTTGATTCGTCACGCACTTCTCAGAAATTGGAAAGCAGCTTTTTTCCTCGAGATTAAAATATTCCAAATTAAAAAATCTAAGGAAGAATGGCCATGACCGCAGATAAATTTCAATGTTTGAGCAAGAGAAATAAAGTTAAAAGGGATAGTTGTCTAAAAAAAGTGGCAGAAAATGAAGTCGATGTATATGTACTAGAGAGTAAAGGTCTAGTTGATCTTTGGGTCTTTGAAAAAAAATTCAAAGGGTTAAATGAAGAACAAATTAAAGATCTTGCGATATCAATGAAAGTCGCTGAGTTTGTTAGCTCAAGAGGAAGTCTATTACATGATGTTACTGCATTCTATATACTTGCAGAAGACCTACATAAAGGAGGGGCAATAATTGGAAAATATGAGATAACGAGGAATGGTTCTAAAAGTTACATCACTTTTAAAGGTAATCATAGACTCAGAAGCATAGTAAAAGGTACACGGTATCTTTTGAACAATGCCAACATCTTGGCGTTAGGAATAGGTCAAGCTGGATTGAAAGCAAGCGCTAAAGGCGGAGTGTTTTTGACGATTATTTATTCAGTTCCCTATCGAACTTTGGAGCTAGCATTTAAAAAAGATTATTTGTTCAGTAATTGGATTGTAAATATTGGTTCAGATGTCTTAAAGGCTTCAATTTCTGCTACTGTTGGCTACTTAGCGGGGGCTTATGTTATTGGTGTAACAGGAGTAGTGTTATTACCTATTGGAGTTGGTATTGTTACCGCTTTAGTCGTAGGAGAGGTGCTAAGTTCTTTGGAAGGAAAGTTAGAATTGAAAGAAAAGGCTATTGCAGCTATAGACGAGTACTTTGAAAAGATGGACAAACAAGCAATTGATGATATCAACGGAGATATCGTTAGGCGTAAATCTATAAGTCAACTCCAGCACCCAACTACCAAGGCTATTTTCTTATGAGAGAACAGAAGCACGCGGTACATTCAGCTTTGGTTTTAATAATTAGTATTCTATTGGGTGCGTACTCAAGTTACCGCTTGTATGAGTATTTCACGCTGGAGTCTCTACAACATCAAATAAGCAACAACTTCCCAGTCATATATTTAACAACATCTCATGTAATTAGTATTAGTGGTTTGATTTTAACACCAGCCTTAACTATTTTTGTTGCTTCTAGTATTATTTCTAAAGCTTCAAGTATATCGATAAAATGGGTGGGTTATGCGACCGTCGTTGCTTTGCTAGTTGCAATTCCCGGAAGAGTTTGGGAATTTGGACGGCTACAAAATATCGCAGAGATTCACGGTTATTTGGAATGTCCGCCTTTCACGATTGCATCAAGTGGCATGTTTGTAGAGGCTATGGTAAAAGAAGAAAAATACTGCTTAGAACCAGAGATTAACCGTATTGGTATGTATGGCTATTTTCACGAGTTAGAACGGATTGATTACTATATCAAGTCAAAGGACAATAATATTCAATAGAAAAGAGCGCCTAGGCGCTCTTTTCTGTGGTCGTTTTCTTGTTTTGATAGAACCTGTCTTTGAGGTAGAGAATTGCGCTGACCACAAGAGCCACTACAGAAACAGTGAATAGGGCATACATGCTGAGAATCCATGCGAATGTGGCCGTCAAAAACGCAATGAAGGAAAACATTCTGCTGAAAGACATCACATGGCCAAGTTTGTTACTTTTCATAAACGCCTCCCAAAGCTGAGTGGGGATAGACAAGAGTGGTCATATTCCACACTTAGATTGTCTTCCTTTCTTGGCATTTTCACCCAAAAAAGTGGCTAAAGATTTCTCAAAAAAGGTGAAATATTGAACTGGTAGACAAATTTGTGGATGAAGTTGCAGCGATATGAGCTTATTTGATTATCACGTCAAAAGAATTTACTGCACAGGCCAGTGACTGTTTTGCATGAATTTGTAATTTGAAACGTCGCCTACCTTAATTTTATAAGGTGCATGGGAAGTGCTTCTCATCCTGTTGATTTATAGAATCAAAAATCACTTTTCTTTGTTTAACAATACTTTATTGAATATGTGTGATTGCATCAGTTTTGAGAATGAAACTAAGGTTGCAAGAAAGGCGAAAAAGAGTGCTAGGTAAGCCTTTGAACTACGCCTATAATTAGCGCCCACATGGAGGATGTTTAATAAATGAACATCCTTTATTTTTTGAAACCAGCAACAAGGATCCAGTAAAACGTGTTTTTCTGGTGTTGTTTATGTTGACCAAGAAGGTGATTAACACAACAAATTGAGGTTCTAAGATGACTCTTAACAAGTACTTTGTTTTCATTCCGGCAGAATTGGATCAGGAAATACACAAGGACAACCAAGTGATCTCTGAGAAGGAAACTCAACGTCAGGCATTAGTAAAACAGGCGCAACAACAAGGCGGCCTGTAAGCTAGGTTTCAAAATAGAAAGAGCACCGCAAAGGTGCTCTTTTTGTATCTGAGGTTATGGATTAACCCAATATGCCGAGGCTTTTCAGCTTTCTATAAATCGTATTTCGACTCACGCCAAGCATACGAGAGGTTTTACTGATGTTGCCCTGATTTGCTTGATATGTTTTAAGCAGTTTGTCTTCGACGGTTGCACGCAGTTTTAATGTTGGCTCTGCCGCGGTTTTCACGTCTTGAGCTTGGCTGAGCTTCTTACTCAGGTGAGTCGGTACGTGAGCGAGATCCAACGTTTCTTCACCTTGCGCCATTAACGCGGATACTTTGATTAAACTATCGAGTTCTCGCAGGTTTCCTGGCCAAGAGTAAGAAAGCAGCAGAGAAAGTAGGCGAGGACAGAGTTGTTGTTCAGATTCAGCATGACGTCGATGGATATTCTCGATCAGTTGCTGCCTATCATCTCGTTCTTCAAAGCGAGGCAATTCGATGATCAAACCATTGAGACGATAGTATAAATCTTGACGGAACAATCCTTCGCTAACCAAGCTATCGAGATCCTTATGCGTGGCCGCGATGATTTGCGTATCGACTTGAACACTTTGGTTTGAACCAACGGGAAGTACGGTTTTATCTTGAAGCACATGAAGCAATCGGCTTTGAGCTTCTAGCGGTAAGTCGGCGATTTCATCCAGAAACAAAATCCCTTTGTGTGCTTGGCGAATTTTTCCCTGATAGCCTTTGCTGTTTGCGCCAGTAAATGCACCAGCTACGTAGCCAAACAATTCGGACTCAACCAAATCTTTCGGTAGTGCGCCACAGTTGACGGAAACCAAAGGGCCAGTTTTTCTCTGGCTGTTTTTATGGAGTGCTTTCACGAACTCATTTTTACCGACCCCAGTCTCTCCGAGAATCAGTAAACTGATGTCTTTATCGATAACGCGATTGGCTTGTTGCCAGCAATGCTCGACAGCGGAATCACCGTAATGAAGATCATTAGAAGCGGTAACGGAACGAGACTTCACTTTTTTGTCGGTCAGCGGCTTTGTTTTGAACACGAAAGGATGGTCGGTACTCTGGATAGAAAGAATGTCGTCGAGCGATTGCCCGATGACGTTTTGTTGCGCGAGGAGCTGAGAAGCAACTTGGTTGTGCGCAAGGATCTGTCCATCTTCATTGGCGATGATAATCCCTTGCCACCCACTGTTCAGTAAGCCTTTCTCACACGCCAAATCCACACGAATATGCCCTTGTGGAATCAAGTTAAGCAATTGATTTTCAACCTGCTGCACCATGTTTTGTACCAGCACCTGCGTTGAGAAGTCATGTTTCTTTTGCTCGCTGGTGATATCTAATATGCCAATCAAATGACCAAGATGATCGAAAATAGGATTGGCCGAGCAGCTAATAAAACGATGGTGTTGGATAAAGTGTTGATCGCCGATGACAGAGACCGGTTTTGCTTCAATTATCGCAGTCCCAATCGCGTTGGTGCCTTTGACCTTTTCTTGCCAACACGCCCCCGAACTCAGCGCTATTTCGGTCAACTTTTCGCGAAACTTAGGTTGCCCCCAACTGCCGATGATAACGCCGTCGGCATCCGTCAGAATTAAGCGACTGTCACTGTGAGCAAAAAGCTGATTAAACAGCGGGAGAGCAAACTGGGTGACGGTTTCCAATAAGAAGTTGAGTTGGTGACGCCTATCTTGAAGTGTCGCTGGTGTCACTCGAATATCTTCAGGGCGTCGACGCTGTTTTAAACCCGCCTGTTCACTTCGGATCCATGACGTAGAAAGCCAGTTGTTATCGCTAATGTGTTGAAGTTCCATGACTGTACCATTTTGTCACAGTGAGGGTGTGCCATTTTGGAACACTTGAACATTGGTGTTCACACCATACATCCGCTCAAACATCGCTCACTTGGTTTGTTATCGCTTGGTAATCATAGTTTTACATTTAATTAACAACAAGTGTGGCGTAGTTGGCGTGTGACTTGCGTAATGCTCTCTGTGAACAGTGCGATACGACACTGTCGTTAATGAACGAGAAACAAAAGGAAGAGTTATGATCTATGCACAGCCAGGTAGTGAAAATGCCATCGTTAATTTCAAATCGCATTACGATAATTTTATCGGTGGGGAATGGGTAAAACCAACGGGCGGTGAGTACTTTGACAATATCTCACCAATCAACGGGCAAGCGTATTGTAAAGTTGCCCGTTCTGGCGAGGCAGATATCAACTTAGCATTGGATGCAGCACATAACATCAAAGCAAAGTGGGCGAAAACCAGTGTGACCGAACGCTCTAACATTTTGCTGAAAATCGCAGACCGTATTGAACAGCATTTAGAAGAACTTGCGGTTGCAGAAACATGGGAAAACGGCAAACCAGTTCGTGAAACCTTGGCGGCGGACTTACCTTTGGTGGTGGATCATTTCCGTTACTTTGCGGGTTGTATTCGCGCACAAGAGGGCAGTGCGGCGGAGCTGGATGAGCACACGGCAAGCTATCACTTCCCAGAGCCGATTGGCGTAGTTGGTCAAATCATCCCTTGGAACTTCCCAATGCTCATGGCGGCGTGGAAACTGGCACCGGCACTTGCGGCAGGTTGTTGTGTGGTATTGAAGCCAGCAGAGCAAACGCCAACGTCGATTTTGGTTTTGATGGAAAAAATCGGTGATCTGCTTCCTCCGGGCGTCATCAACGTTGTAAACGGCTTTGGTTCAGAAGCAGGCCAAGCGTTAGCAACTAGCAACCGTATTGCAAAACTCGCGTTTACGGGCTCAACACAAGTTGGCAATCACATTCTAAAATGTGCGGCAGACAACTTGATCCCATCGACTGTTGAGTTGGGTGGTAAATCACCAAACATCTACTTCTCGGATATTTTCGACTACGAAGATGAGTATCTCGATAAGTGTATTGAAGGCACGTTACTTGGTTTCTTCAACCAAGGCGAAGTTTGTACCTGTCCATCTCGTGTGCTGGTTCATGAAGCGATTTACGATAAGTTCGTAGAGAAATTGACGGAACGTGCGCAGTTAATCAAGCAAGGTAACCCGCTCGATACCGATACTCAAGTTGGTGCCCAGGCTTCTCAAGAACAGTTTGATAAGATTTTAAGTTACCTAGAAATCGGCCGTGAAGAAGGCGCAAAAGTGGTCTTTGGTGGTGGC
This sequence comes from Vibrio sp. RC2502, assembly GCF_054850435.1. NCBI lineage: Bacteria > Pseudomonadati > Pseudomonadota > Gammaproteobacteria > Vibrionales > Vibrionaceae > Vibrio > Vibrio sp. RC2502. The sequence goes on along the minus strand of NZ_CM141453.1, from coordinate 1,736,717 downwards.
GTGTCTGAACAGCCAGAGTCAATCAGTCAAGGGTACTACATTCAGCCAACAATGCTGGAAGGCCACAACAAGATGCGAATCTTCCAAGAAGAAATCTTTGGCCCAGTGATTGCTATCACTAAGTTCAAAGATGAAGCGGAAGCACTGGAAATTGCGAACGACACGGAATATGGCTTAGGTGCAGGTGTTTGGACGCGTGATGCAAACGTGGCATATCGCATGGGCCGTAATATCGAAGCTGGTCGAATTTGGATCAACTGTTACCACGCTTACCCTGCACACGCAGCGTTTGGTGGCTACAAGAAATCGGGGATCGGGCGTGAAACGCACAAGATGATGCTGGATCACTACCAGAATACTAAGAACTTACTGATTAGCTACAGCATCGACCCGTTAGGCTTTTTCTAAGTTTGATGTTTTAAGCTAAATACGAACTCAAAACCCCGGTTATTCGGGGTTTTTTTATTGGCATTCATTAAACCACAGAAGGGAGCTGTGCGTGCGTGATAACTTGTGTTTACTTTTCGCTTCGAGCAATCACATCTATCTTTCGCTCAAAAAGCTTTTCGATAGCAGCGCTTTGCTTCTCAAATCCAGTTGGCTTTTCAAAATCCAACACTTGATTGCAAGATTCAAGGCTCGCGAACTGGTTTAAACATTCGCTCAGCTCTCGCTTTGAGCTCATGCGTGCCTGTTTGTTTTCTGATGAAGAGAGTAGGGTCACTTTGCGACCTTGAAACGTTCCTTGTGGCACAAGTTCACGTCGTTCTACTTGCTCCAATCCGTGAATGGGTTGGCTGTTGCGTGCAGATTGGATGTCATTAGACATAAGACACCTAAACTCTCAGATCTAAACTTTGAGGCATAGCAGGCGTATCTTCGGCCACTACGTGAGCAGATAGCAACGACTCCCATGACTCGCTTTGCGTCAACAATTCCGCCAACGCATTTTCAAAATATTCATAATCCAATTGCTCGATGCCAATCAGTTTATTCAAACACAGTACGTGCCTATGATTATCTAAACTGAAAAATAATTGGTGTTCTGGCCAATGGTAATTGAACGCCAAAAAAGAACGATAAAGATCAGAATTGACGATTTGTAATCCAACAATTTCCGCTTCCAGCTGCAGCGTATTCGTTTCTGGATGAAAGATGAAATGAACCTTCAAGTGATCATCAAAAGCTAAGCTTAGTTCATTGTCCGTCAAATGCAGTTCAGGCAAGCCTATTTGATGAGCAAACTTCTGTAAAACCTCATCGATAGTTTGGCGTGCTGACATAGAAACAGTCCTTTTGAGAATTTTATCGGGAAACATATTCGATATCGTGGGGGGTGTTTATCAATTTTGGTTGTTAGTTATTATATTTTGGCCGGAAACCCAGAATTGACACCTTGCTTCTAATCTTACAAGTGAGTGCTGGTGCATATAAAGATTAACGGTTATTAAATTCTATTATGGTGAAATTTTGGTTTATATCGACAAGCGATGAAGAATTAGAATTGTGTTATCTTAAAAATTAAATACTATGTTAATTACGTGTTGTACGTGGAACGTTATTGCTGTCCATCTGTAGAATAAATATAAGCCGAAAATTTAAACGTACACATAAGAAGTTGTGTAAAAATAAATCATAATAAGGCGATAAAAATAATTTATGGGAGCCTAAATGAAAAGCAGTAAGTGGGCCGGTCTTATCGGTTTAATGTTATTGACTGGATGCGCTCAATCCGTGGGGACTGCACAGCCATTTTCCGTTCAGAGCCAAGCGAATGTATATGGGTGGATTTCTGTCGAAGGATACCATCCTCCAGTTTCGACCTATATAGAGGTGGAGATGTGTCAAGCTTTTGAAAATCAATGCCTTACTGTTGCTTCTCAGCAATATCAAGGTGTTCAGTTACCAGTTCAATATTCTTTTCTTATTGCGCCAATTCAAGCCGGGAAAGGAGAAATGAAAGTGATAGGGAAACTCTATTCTCAAGGTCAAATTATCGCCCAAAATGAGCAGAAATATATATTCAGAGAAGGAAGTCAGAAAGTGGATTTAAGACTTTTTCCTATAGAAATAGAAACAAAAAAGTAATCGGTTACATTTAATTAGCGCTATCTAATTTATTAAATGTGAATAGAAATAGCCAATTCAATGTGAAAGAATTGTTGAGCGTTTTTATAAATAAAATTGCGAAAAATGAGTCATCGGGACAGTTGGAAATTATATTAATAACTATTGCCACAAGCGTGTGATTTATGATTATATCCTACGCCTTGAACACGTTGGCTTGGCGTTTTGGATTAAAAAACAAACAATTTGAAGGTTTTGGAAATGTAGTTTTCCTAATTTTTATTATCATATTAGTAATTTAATTTATTCTAATATAAAAACAAAGTCAGAGTTTAAATAGCATAACGTTATTTAATAAAAATAGACTTATAAGAAAGTAAAAGCGCTATCTGAAAATAAAAAAACTACTCATTCAGAAGCCTGTATTTGAGCTTAGGCTGCTTAATTCCTCGAAGGAATGGCGGTTTCTAAGCTATTCGCTATTTATTTCGGGGGGTATGGTAAGTGATATGAACTTCTATGCTCTTTTCTTTGCTTCTTTAATTGAAATTGTACTGCTTAGGAAATAACAACAAACAAAGTAGTGCTTTGACAGTTTCTCTTTTACACACGAGAGAAATTAAAAATTATGAAGGGTAGAAAATGGATGTGTCAGGCCAACTAAACACAGAAACGGTCGGCTCTAGCTTGCGAAAAATTCGCAGTTTTTCTCACTACGAAAAACATGACGAAGTATTTCACTCAGACCAATCTCATATTGTTGTCGTTCACAATGGTCAATTACGAGTTCAAACTGGCGATTGCACCATAGATGTCGTTGCCGGGAGTGGGGTATTTCTCTCTCAAGGTGACTACTTATTAGAGTACTCACCGCAGGGTGGGAATTATCACTCATCAATCATTGAGTTCGACAATGAGCTAGTAAGCCAATTACTGCAAAAACACAGCGATCTTCTCATGACGTTGCCAAAAGTGGACAAACTCAACTCGGGTTTGTTTTCTTTTGGTTTGAACATTCTCATTGAGCAAGTGCTTTCCGGCATGAAAACGCTGGAGGAGCAGTCGTACCCAGACGCCATCATGCGTTTGAAGTACGAAGAAATGCTGATTCTATTGCTGCACAGTCAAGGGGGCGAAGTCCTCTATGCCTTGCTATCGCAGCAAACTAACCGAACCTCAGACCGCTTACGCCGCTTTATGGAGCAGCACTATTTGAAAGAGTGGAAGCTGACGGATTATGCTCAAGAATTTGGTGCCAGTCTCACAACCTTTAAAGAGCTTTTTAATGAGCACTATGGCATCTCTCCAAGAGCTTGGATCAGTGAGCGTCGCTTATTGCACGCACACAAGCTTTTGCTGACGAGCAAAATGAGCATTGTCGACGTGGCAATGGAAGCGGGATTTTCCAGCCAATCTTACTTTACTCAAAGTTATCGACGTCGCTTTGGCACTACGCCAAGTAAGGTCCGTTCCGGTGATGAGCAAGTCGCCATCGCTAATTGAAATGACTTATGACTAAAATTTTCTGACTAATTTTGAAAGTCACCGACGGACATAAAATTCTATTATGTTCAGCGTAAGAACGAATAATTCAAATTTATTACATCCCTTTCATTCTGGAGTGTTCGAAAGGGATGCGGAGAAGAACACAAATGAAAAAGCAGCATTGGCGACGCCGTTCGCTTTTTCCTGACAGCATTGTGACGCAAAGGAAAGTCACTGTTTTGCAAAGAGGAGCACGATATGAGAGTGCGTCTCAGCCATCACAGGATCTCAATGTTGTCCACGTGAATCACCGACAGCTGTTGAGTGAAGGTGTGCTGAATGACGACCAGTTATCGTTGTTGCAACGCTTGTTGGACAGAAGTGTGGTGGACAGTTTGTGCGCCAGCCAATTGGTGAAAACGTATTTGAGATTGGGTACATCGATTGACCGTTTTGCCATGCGTCTGTTTTTAGAAATTGGCGCTCAGTTAAGTGACAGTCAACGAGTGGCGACCTTTGAGCAGAGGCTCGAATACATCAACTCTCGATTGGGTTTTCGCTTTAATTTGGCCACGCCAAAAACGCTGATCCTTTGTTGTTACTTGGCGTTGACCGAGTGGATTCATCGACAAACCGACCAAAGTGCGTTGCACGCCTCGGTCAAAGTGGAACAACTGATGAATCAGCTGGACATTCAAAAAGAGTACTGGTCGAAGTTATCGGGTGAAGACACCAGCGCGATTTTTGTCGAACAACAACTTGCGTTGATTGAGAGCCAGCAAACGCAGTTAAAAGCGCAGCTAAATACACTGAACGAGCAGCAGTCACAAGTAATTGAATCTCATAAAGCGTTGGTCGATAAGTGGCAACCGTCGTTAAGCAACTTGAAAGAACTGGCGGACTACACTTCAACGACGGATATGTTCATCTCTGATTGGAAAACGTGGTGCTCTGAGGCTCGTTTACAAGCACCGGATCTCAATGAAGTCTGGGATGCATGTGACGTGGTTTATAACGACCTCAATGCCGTTGCTAAAGTGTGGCAATGGTTTAAAGACATGCAGATCGTTGGCGATGTTGATCACTACTATTTTGATATTCAAAGTGGCCAATGCGGTCAGGCTTGTAACCATCTCAGCCAGATTTAAATAGGGCAGTATATGTTAGATAAAATGATGAAATCTCTAGCGGAAACGCTAGGGATAGGGCCTTTTATTGCCGGAGAAAATGGCGCTTACACCATCGAAGTAGACCAGTTAACACTGACAATCAAACAGCACTCATCATGGATCTTATGGGAAACTGCCTTACCACTTCGATTCAATGAACATCTCAATTACCAACAAGAACAAGCATTAAAACGTTGTATGCAGCTATCACTAAAAACGCTTCGAGATACGCCAAGCGTGCTCACCACAAACGCTGATCAACAATTGATTTTGCAAGGCAAAGCGATGATAGAAAACACTTCAAATGAGCAGTTTGCAGAACTTCTTGCGCAACATGCCAACGTGTGTGAACGCTACATGGAATTGCTTGAACACGAGCGTGTTAATCACACCATCAGTCATCATGTGTGGTTACCGTAATGCGAACTCTCATGCCAAAAATAGGGCGCATTGCCGCCCAAATGACATTGTGCGCACTGTGTGTCGTTCCGATGTTTTCTGTACAAGCGACAGAGCTCAATTGGCCAGAACAACCGTTTCGTTACTATGCCGATAATGATTCGTTGAAAGATCTGCTTAACAACTTTGGTGCCAACTATCGAGTATCGGTGTCGGTGAGCGACAAAGTGAATGACCGAGTGAGTGGTCGATTCACGCCAGAAGATCCAGCGGAGTTTCTCGACTACCTAGCGCAAGTTTATAACTTGATGTGGTACTTCGATGGCGCAGTACTGCACGTTTACAAAGCGACAGAAACGCGCTCCCGATTGCTGCAATTGGAACTGCTTACCGCGCGCGAGCTTCGCAGTACCTTGATTTCAACCGGTGTTTGGGATGCTCGTTATGGTTGGCGCGCTGCCGAAAATAAAGGGCTGGTTTATCTAGCTGGGCCGCCGCGTTACGTTGAGTTAGTAGTGCAAACCGCAGAAGCGTTAGAGAGCCGATTGCTGCAAAAGTCAAACTCGACGGATGAGCTGTTTGTAGAACTCATTCCGCTTAAATATGCCTCGGCGACGGACAGAAGTATCTCGTATCGCGACCAAAGCATTACCGTTCCGGGGATTGCTTCGGTATTGAGTCGTGTGGTTGGCGGTGTTCAAACTCAAATTACGGATTCTGCGTCTGTACAAACATCGCCTGTAAACGGATTACCCGCAGAAGCAGCAAAACCTCGCGGCAAAACTGCGTCTGTGCACGGCGGTGCAACCGTAGAAGCGGAGCCGGGGCTGAATGCGATCATCGTTCGCGATACCCAAGCAAGACTGCCGTTATATCGCAAGCTGGTCGCTCAACTCGATCAGCCACAATCTCGTATCGAGGTGGCGTTATCTATTGTGGACATCAGCGCAAACGATTTACGTCAGCTCGGTGTGGATTGGCGCGCGGGTGTATCGGTTGGAAACAACCGCATTGTCGACATCAAAACAACCGGCGACGTTGATAACGGTGATGTCACATTGGGCAGTGGTCAGAGTTTCAAGTCCTTGTTGGATTCGACCAACTTGAACTACTTGTTGGCACAAATTCGTTTATTGGAATCGAAAGGCAGTGCGCAAGTCGTTTCCAGACCAACGCTGCTCACGCAAGAAAACGTCGAAGCGGTGCTAAACAACAGCAGCACGTTTTACGTCAAATTGGTTGGCAAAGAGACGGCGGCTTTGGAAGAAGTGACGTATGGCACCTTGTTGCGCATTGTGCCTCGTATCGTCGGCGACAGATTCGCGACGCGACCAGAGATCAACTTGAGTCTTCACTTAGAAGATGGCGCAAAGATCCCAGATGGTGGTGTGGATGATCTTCCATCTGTACGTAAAACCGAAATCAGTACGTTAGCGACGGTAAAACAAGGGCAAAGCTTACTCATTGGTGGCGTATACCGAGACGAAGTTAGCCATCAGCTACGTAAAGTCCCGCTGTTGGGCGACATTCCGTACCTAGGTGCTTTGTTCCGCAGTAATACCAACACAACGCGCCGCACAGTTCGCATGTTCATTATCGAGCCGAGAATCGTGGTTGATGGCATTGGCGACAGCGTGTTGATAGGTAACGAGCATGATTTGCGCCCGAGTATTGGCCAGCTCAACAACATTTCGAACAACAGCGCAGAATTTAAATCGGTTGTTGAAGTATTCAGCTGTACGTCAAAAACGCAGGCAGAACGTTACCAACAAGACTTACTGTCACAGCAAAAGTCCTCGCTGCTAACTCAATGTCAATTGCCGTCAGGGCAAGTAGGCTGGCGAGTCAAAGTGGCGGAATGTGACCTTTCACAGGCCGAATGTGTTCGCCCTTCAGAGGAGCCATAACCGAAATGCAGCAATGGAAAATTCGTATTTTATCCGGCGTGCATTCCGGGGTTGAAGTCACACTGCCAGAAGGCGCATTGGTTTTAGGTAGCGACGACTTTATCGCAGACCTTGTGTTATCGGATGCTGGCGTAGAAGCCAATCACTTCACTTTAGTGTGTGACAGTGAATCGGTGATGTTGCGTGGATGTCAGGACGTAACCATCAACGGTGAAAACCGAGCGGTTGGTGAATCGGGCATCGAGCTAGAGCGCCACGCGATGATCTCTGTTGGCGTGGTGAAATTTGCACTGGGTTACGTTGAAGACGAGCTGATCGTCACCAACGTTACGGATGCTCAAACCAAACAAGATGCACCAGTCGTTACTGCGCAAAGCACAAGCTGGAAAAGAACCGCACTGATAGCCGTGCTGTGCAGCGCGATACCAAGCGCGATATTCGCTGGCATGTGGTACAGCCAAGCCAATGGCAATGACAGTGAAGTTGTGGCAGAAGCCGAACCGATTGTGTTGGTACGCAATATTTTAAATGAGCTTGGGCTCAATGATGTGCGTGTGGAGTGGAACGCTACTGCTCATCAAGCGGTTTTAGAAGGTTATGTCGAAGACAGAACGCAGAAACTGCAATTGCTGGGAAGAATCGATGTTCTGGGGATTAACTACAAAAGTGACCTAAGAACGATGGAAGAAATCCGCCGAGGCGTGCGCTTTATTCTTCGTAACCTTGGCTATCACCAAGTGAAAGTCGAGAACGGGGATGAAACTGGCACGTTGCTGCTGACGGGCTACATCGATGACGCCAGCAAATGGAACCAAGTCGAACAAATTTTAGAACGCGATGTACCCGGTTTGGTCGCTTGGAAAGTCGAACTGCAGCGTGCAGGCGCGTACATGGACACACTAAAAGAGCTGCTCACCAACGCGGAGCTGCTTAAAAAAGTTCAATTAGTGACAAGTGGTGACCGCATTGAAGTACGTGGTGAATTAGACGACATCGAAACCACACGCTTTTACGGCGTGACTCGGGATTTTCGTGAGCAGTATGGTGAAAAGCCGTATCTGGTTTTGAAATCGATTCCCAAAGTCAGCAAAGGCACGGACATCGACTTCCCGTTTCGTAGCGTTAATTTTGGCCAAGTGCCATACGTCATTCTTACCGATAACGTTCGCTACATGGTAGGGGCTCGCACTCCGCAGGGTTATCGCATATCCAGCGTAACGCCAGCAGGGATTGAGCTGGTGAAAGGCGGGCGCGTTATCACTATTGAACTTGGATACGAAGGCGAGAAAAACCATGACAAATCTTGAACAGATTCTAAATAACGACCTAAGTGGCATTGAAGTGCAAAACATTAAGAGCAAGCTCTTACAAGCACAGGCAGCGGTAAAGCGTCAGTTGGACTTGGGATGTCCTCCGCAGCAGTATCAATTGCTACTAAAACAGTATGAAGCATACACAGCGGCACAGGTTGTGATTGAAGCATACGAAGCTAACCAAAAATAAAGGGAAATCCTATGTCATTTTACGATGCGACCAACAGTGTAAACCTCGATGACGTTAAAACGAAACTTGAGCAACAAGCGAAAGACGCGAACAAATCCGTCACTGATGCAATTAAAAATCTAGAAACCAACGCGGACGACCCATCTAAGCTGGCTGAACTTCAGCACGCTATCAACAAATGGTCGGTGGTATACAACATCAACGCAACCACCACTCGTGCGATCAAAGATGTGATGCAGTCGATCCTGCAGAAGGTGTAATGCATGGAACGAGAATTACGCCAGCTGTTGGCTGAAATTGCTTTGATGGCGACGGGGATGCATCGCCATCAAGAGGCCAATACGATTGCTGATTGCCTTGAGGAGACCTCGAACTCTGAAGAAGTCGTAGTAATGATTCGTGCGATGAGCCTGATGAACAAAGGCGCGTACGAAGAGGCACATCGATTACTTGAGCCACTTTGCACCGCATATCCTGACCTAATCAGTTTGGCGGCACTAGCGGCTGCAAAAGCAGGGTTACTAAGCCAAGCTGAACGTTGGATGGAACTGGCAGCTCAAGGCAGCGAAGAAAGCCAAGCTTTTGCGGCGAGCTTCACCCAAGACATTAGGAATCTTGGATGAGAGTCGACCCTAGCTTTGTCGGACAAACGCCCGCTCATTCAACCGATGTTCGTCACTATGAACGCGACGATGCGAAGCGAATGAGCGAGCTTATGACGAGAGAAACCACAGCCGAAGTTTCTCGCCCAGCTCCCAAAGACACGCTGACAAAAGTAGAAGAGAAACTCAACGCAATTAAAGATTGGTATGCGTCGATCAAGGAAGCAGAGACTGTCTCTAAACAAAGCGTGCTTTCTTCGTTAAAGGACGTTTTTTCTGATCCTCAAACACAAAAAGAAGCGCTGTGGTACGCCTTTCATCAGGCGAAAAGCGCCAAAGGAACGGATGATGCCGTTCCGGAATTATTGAGCGTTCTGAAACAAGAGTTGCTCGGAGATTTTGCTGGCCAGTTAATGGCTGAGCCGCCAACAGACAGAGCAGCATTAAAAGCGATGCTTGCGCAAAGCTTCCCACTTGGCGCTCAGAAAGAACAAGCGCTTTGGCATTGTTGGGCTGAGCTAAAGTCTTTGCCAGAGATGACATCAACAGTCGATTTAGTACGTGAAGAGCTGAGTTTTGTTATCCAAAAAAACGCGATGGTGAAGAACATCATGACTCACAGCCATAAGTTAGATTTGTCGTAGGAGTACACATGATCAATACACAGTACACCGAGGTGATGCAAACCAACCTTGAGAAGTTGCAAGATGCTCAAGTCGAAGACGGGCTGAGTGAGCGTTTTGAACAAGCCATGTCTATTCCGGAGGGGAACAACGGTTTAGAAGGCGGTTTGCTAGAAAACATCAGCGAACTAAAAAACACCATCGACAACGCGAAAAGCAGTCTGCAAGACAGCATGAAAATGGTCGGTGACGATCCTGCGCAACTGTTGCAAATGCAGTGGGCGTTAACGCGAATCACGTTTCAAGAAGAGTTGATCGCGAAAACCGTGGGTAAAACCACACAGAATGTCGAAACGCTTTTGAAGGCGCAGTAATGATGAAGAATAAAATGCGCGCGCTTTGCCTTGTATTGGCGCTGTTTTTGGTGGGTTGCCAAACCGAGCTTTACACCAATGTGAGCCAAAAAGAAGGCAACGAAATGCTGTCGATCTTGTTATCGGAAGGCGTGGTGGCGACCAAAGAACCGGACAAAGACAACAAAGTAAAATTGATGGTCGATAGCTCGCAAATCGCGTTCGCCGTTGATGCATTAAAACGCAAAGGCTACCCACGAGAGCAGTTCTCGACGTTAAAAGAAGTGTTTCCAAAAGACGATTTAATCTCCTCGCCATTGGCGGAAAGAGCGCGTTTGGTTTACGCAAAATCGCAAGAGTTGTCATCAACGCTATCGCAAATTGATGGTGTGCTGGTGGCGCGAGTCCACGTGGTACTTGAAGATCAAGATCTTCGCCCAGGCGAGCGTCCGACTCCTGCTTCGGCATCGGTGTTTATTAAACATGCTGCCGATGTGGCATTGGACTCTTACGTGCCTCAAATCAAATTGTTGGTGAACAACAGTATTGAAGGGCTGAATTACGACCGCATTAGCGTCGTGATGGTGCCATCTTCGGAGGTGCGAGTGACGACTCAAAGCAACCAATTTAAAAGTATTTTGTCGGTGCAAGTTACCAAAGAAACGGCGAACCATCTCATCGGGATTTTAGTGTTTATGGTACTGCTACTGATTGGCTCGAATGTCGCGACGTTCACGTGGTGCCGCAGGAGCGCAAAGCGTGGTTAAACCTGAAACACCGATGGCTCAGGTGCTGCATCAGTTCAACTACTGCCCATGTCAGTACCTAGAGCAAAACTGGATCGTGCCAAAACAGCCTTGGCTTCTTAATTTGGATGGCTGGCGAGATAACCCAAACTTCAACCTTTGGTGTTTAGAAGAGTGGGCGCTTGCGCCTGTGCCAGAAACGGCTTTTAACAAGCCACACCATAGCTTGGCTCTGCTTCCTCCTGATGCGCTCAGTACGTTAATGCTCACCATTGGAGGGGCGTTGCACAGTTTTGCGATGCGCCAAGTGGTACTTAAAAAGCCCAAGCAGTGTTTGAACAACGTGTTTGGTTTGGATGTCGCCCGTTTTCTTATTCAGCAAGGGCCGATGTTGTTGTCACAATGGCCGAAAGGTTGGCAAAAAGCGCTACCAGATATGATGAAAGAAGACGAAGTTGAACGTCATATGCTCAAACAGGGCTACGCATGGATGAAGTTTATCTTAGCGAGCTCTTCTCACGATATTTTGCTCCGTTGGCAGTTCAAGCTCGATCAATCACTTAGCCAAGTGAAAGAAAACACCTCTTGGCTCGTTGAAGAGCAGCGTGATCTCGCGTACCGACTCACCAAAAAAATCGCAAAACAGGTTATTCCCCAATGGTTTCATTTGTTGAAATAAAAACCGACAACTTGCAGTTAGCGCCAGGTTTAAAGGTGCTCAAAGCCAAGGATTACGTTAGTTATCTCGATTCGCAACATTTGGTTGAAGCGGCGAATTCGAAAGCCGACAGCATCATTGCTAAAGCGCAGCAAGCGTATGAGACCGAAAAGCAGCGCGGCTATCAAGATGGTTTGGAGCAGGCGAAAATAGAAAATGCGCAGGCGATGGTCGCTACTTTGGCTCGCTGCAATGAATATTACCTGCAAGTTGAGCACAAAATGACGAACGTCGTTTTAGACGCGGTGCGTAAAATCATCGACACATTTGATGACGTTGACACCACGATCAGCGTGGTCAGAGAAGCGCTGCAATTGGTGAGTAATCAAAAGCAAGTGATCTTACACGTTCATCCTGAGCAAGTGGTTGACGTGAGAGAGAAAGTTGCAGGCGTTTTGAGTGATTTTCCTGAAGTGGGTTATGTCGATGTGGTTGCCGATGCGCGCCTCAAAAACGGTGGCTGCATACTGGAAACCGAAGTCGGCATTATTGACGCCAGTATCGATGGACAGATTCAGGCGTTAAAGCAAGCGATGGTGAAACAACTCAGTGAGCGGAAAATGACGTCACCAGAGTAGAGCGTCACCGCCAAATCAATCGAACACAAAGCTCAGCACATTGCTGAGCTTTGTTGTTTTCAAACGTCTTAAAACGAAAAAAATCCGACCATCTTTAGCATATTAATCGCGCCGAATGATGAAAAATAACAGCATCAAAACGGCCTGGGTCACTCTGTTTTCATGACTCGTCCGCCGAATTCGCAACAAGCACAATAGGATTATTCATTCAAATGGCTAATGGATTTATTACCGCTTTGATGACGGATTTTGCTCACCGTTGCCAAATAGAACAACTGGTTTTTGATGGCGACGATTGCTGTCATCTTTTGATTGACCAAGACACGGCAATCACTGTGCGTGCTGAGGATGATCGCCTGACGCTCATTGGCTTGATTTCTGGCGACAAACCAGAACATGACGTGATGCTGCAATACATGAAAGCGTCGCTCACTCAAGGCTCACCAGCCGTTTACTGGGACGAGGACGTCGGTTTTGTTGGCTTTGTTCATCTAAGTCAGCAATGGCTGGATGCAGCGATGTTAGATGAATCTCTCGGCAATTTCATTGAGTGGTTAAAAAGCACGACAAACTCAACAATCAGTGACGAGCCAAGCGCGCCAGTGATGGATGCTAACCAATTCTCTACATTAAGGGTGTAAATCATGATCAGTTTTGGAAATGTGAGTGCATTGCAAGCGGCGATGCCACAAGCTCGTAATGAGATTCTAAATGAAGGCAAACTCAGCATTGGTGGTAAGGAATATACGATCAATGCTGCTACTCAAGAGTTTACACGCGCAAACCCTACAAGTGGTGCAGTCGCGCGCTTCTTTGAAGCTACTGGGAAATTATTTCGTGAAGGCAGCACGCAGTCTGTGGCAAAAGCGATCACAAAAGCAGTGTTTGACAACGAACAGGGACAAGCTCAGCGTTTGCAAACATCGTCTTCTGTCGAGCATGGTCAGATGTTGTTTAAAGACGCGAACCTCAAAACGCCTTCAGATGTTCTGAATGCGTTTGCGAAGTTGGACAGCAAAATGGTGAAGTCTCACGCTGCTGAGCTGAGCCAACTTGCCGAACGAGCCATGACAGAAGTGATGCTAGAGACGGATTCTGGCAAGAAACTCAAAGCGCTGATTGGTGATGATGCCGTTAAGTCGCTCGCGGTGCGTGTGGTGAAAGATTACGGTGGTGGCGTGGCGGCTGCTCAGAAAAATCCAGAAGTACGCATCAACCAAATGCAAGCTGTCTTTGACATGGAGGTGATGCACCTAAAAGCAGCGCAGCGACATATTGAAGGGTTAGCAAGTACGGATTTAAACCAAGGTGTGTATGCAGAAGGTCTTCCTGAAGACGCTTTCAATAAAGCTGGCGTGACCAACAATGTTGAACGCGCAGCGGCTTGGATCATCAACGCTTCAAACTCAAAAGGGAACGATGCGGAAAACATCACGTCATTATTGAAAGAGTACGCCACCAACGGTAAAGACTTGCTGAATATGGACAACCTAAAAGAGTTGCATGCTCGTTTGGTACCAAATGTAGAACGCGATTACCGTGGGCCAAATATCTCTGGTGGCACATTACCATCTAGTATTGGTGGGGAAGGCATGTTGAAGCAACACATTGAAGGCTTTTTGAAAGAGAATCCAGTTGCGGACAAAGACCTCGGTAAACATTTGTTTGCTGGTGTGATTGGTTATCACGGCTTTACCGATGGCAACGGACGCATGGGGCGCATGCTTTATGCCATCGCTGAACTGCGTAATGACTCGTTCAATCCTCTGGCGATGAATGCCGAAAATAGCCTTCACGGTATCAAATAACTCAGCGCACCAAATACCAAATAACTCAGTGATTTTCGGTGTTGGTATTTGTATGTTGGTAAGAGCGGCGAACGCCGCTCTTTTTGTTGCCGCTGTTCATGCGATTCAATCTCATCGACTTTTAAAACGGCCAATAGCAATAAAATTCGGACGTTTAAATAAAGTCCAACTTCAAAGCTCACCCTAAAATGTCCCTCATCGTTATGCGCTTACTTCAATAAGCCGTCATCAAATTTAACAGGACACAACATGGATACCGGAAAGATCAATATTCTTCTCGCAGAGCTAGGGGATTCACTCAACCTTGAGCGTGTTACAGAGTTTGAGCATCAAATGTGGTCGCTCTGTTTCAGCGAAGATAACGCTATCGATGTGCAATTTGTGCAAGAGAAGAACGAGGTGCTTGTCTCAAAAAGTCTAGTGGTAGAGAAAGATATTCTCACCGCCGACAAGCTCCAAGTGCTGCTGGAATACAACTTTTTGTATCGCGAAACGGGCGGAGTGCAGTTTTGCATCAACCCAACCACCAAAGACATTTTGCTTCAAATCGCCATCACGGCAGACACCGAGATCAGCCAATTAGCCAACGTGATCAGTCAGTTGAATGAGTTGAGTGACACTTGGGTGCAACTGTTCCAAAACAACACGGTTGTCGATTTTAGCCAACAAACTGGCTCACACCCATTTATTCAAGTTTAAGGTTTTTACATGGTTAATATCAATACGTCACACATGCAGTCGTTGAGCCAGCTGACGTCACATTTAGCGACACAGAATCAAGCGGACGATAAAGAGATTCGAGCACACAACGGCAAAGACATTTTCGTAAAAGAAGGGGCGCCAAAAAACAAAAGCGTGAGCGCTCGTATTAGCCATCAGAACAAAGCGAAAGACATCGTGGTGAATCTGCTCACCAAGCAGGGCATTCCAAAAGATGTGGCGAAGCAAATGCTACAAAACGTGCTCAATGGCGAAAATAAACTGACGCTCGGCAATTTGAAAAATCTTGAAAGATTGTCGTCTGGCCCAAGTTCGCATTGGCCTGCCGCACAAACCGACACCTCGTCTTCCAAAACCAGCAAAGCCTCATCCAGCGTGGCGCTGATCAACGAGCACAAAGACAACCTTCAAAAGCTGGGGGATTTTGCGTGTACAGACTTAAATACGTTTGGTCAAAAAGGGTCGCAGTTTTATGAAACAAAAGGCGCGCCAAGGCTAAAAGCTCTTTACGCGAATCAAGCACGAATCGCGCAAGACCAAAGAGCGACCATGTCTGCCAGCGCTGTTCAAGCTGCCGCTCAAAGAGGCAATGCTCCGCAGCTAAGTACATTACAGAACATTGCTAAGTATGTACAAAATGCCAAGGCAGGTTGCTGTACCACATTTGCTTTCGCTGCCGCTGCTGAAATGATTCAAGGCATGTCGGGCACACCAGAAAACCAGCCAAAAGTAGAAGTTGTGGCGTTTAAAAAAGGCCATTCTGGCACGCACCTTTATGTATTGGTAGGGAGACAAGAAGGCAGCGACATTAAAGACCCATCGACATGGAATAAAGACGTAAAAATCGTCGATCCTTGGGCGGCGTCAGCATTTGGTGCGACCATGTTCGGTGATGCCCAACGCCCGCCAGTATCGAACATGTTCCCACCAACAGAAGTGATTTTCGATAGCCACAAACTCGGTTAATCGAGGTTTGTATGTTGATTTGACTTCGAACATGAAAATCGAACCCGTAAGAAAAGAGCAGCTGAGTGTTGCTCTTTTTTTTATTTATAAACCAAATAGTTAAATTGAGGTTGTATCTGAGGTCATCGTCACAAAGAAACGGTGAAAGTGACAAAAATAAAACCATTAGCGACATCGTCAAAATAGGAATCGGTGTTCAATAGAGTGACGGAAACAAGAGGAAAGATTATGAACACGATTCAACCGCTACTCGATGAGTTTTGTCGTTTAAATGAATTACCACCGCTCATTCTAGAAGATGGAAATCGTTGTCAGCTTCTCGTTGATGATCGATTCGTGCTGTACTTCACCGCCACAGAAGATGACGCCTTAATGCTCTCTGTTGCGTTTGGCGGCTTAGAAAAATCGGGAGAGTTGCGCATAAGAGGCTTAGAGCTATTAGCTCGCGCAAATTACCAAAGAGTAGGCAGTGGCAACTTGGCGTTATCGCTCGCCCCGAACGGTCGACAACTTGTCTTAGCGGGTCGCCAACCTACCGAGCATCTTAACTCAGCCAATCTGACAGTTTGGTTCCACGAAATCATCGAACAGACCGAACTTTGGCAAGCGCGTTTTGCCATGTTGGATCAAGATCTTTCAGCCACTTCAAATCATGAACAAAGTCATGTTCAACCACTGCGTGTGTAGGAGGGAGTTATGGTGAATACAACGCAAAAAATCAGTCAAAGCCCAGTACCCGATTTGGAACAGTTTCGTGCCATTGCCGCGCAAAAAGATGACCGAGTAATCAGCAAAAGAGGCGAAGTCAAAGAGCCATCTACGTTCCATAAAGGCCACAAGTTTGCTTCTGTTAGCGAAGGCGTATTAAGAAAAAAATACACCAAGTTCTTCCAAGAAAACATCAAAACGCACCTCGACTTGAAGCAGGCACTGCTTAAGGAAGAAAAACCAGAAACCGCACTTTTGGCTTATTCATTAGTCAGTCCGTCAGGCTACCGAGGAGAACCATTAACCGAGCGAAAAATCTTGGAAGTGGTGAGCCTACTTGATGAAGTAAAAGTCGACGGTGACACCTATCAGCAGCTCAAAAATACGTTTGATTCGATCAGCAAAGATCCGCGTATGCAAGTCAGTTTGGAAAACCAGTATCCGGGGAAAATGGACGGTTTCGGCGCGCAGTTGTTGGAAATGGGAAAAGAGAAGCTGAAAGGCTCGGGTGTTAACGCTGCCATCAATTTGGCGTTACCCGGCGTAGGCTTACTCGTCGCCACAGGGCGTGAACTTCATAAAGCGTCCGTCAATGGCGATGCCGAAGCGTATCATCATCAACTGGAACAAATCTCGCAGTTGCCGGGAAGAGATCAGCGCTTATCGATGCCAATGCAACAAACGTTAGCCATTGGTCACGCGATGTTGTCGGCTGAGGGCGCTGTTGGTGCCACACTTGGCATGGCGACAGGTGGTTTGGGTACGTTTGGTGTAAGCTCCGTGGCGACGGCAGGGGTTACGCCGATAGCAAAAGAAGCCATTGGAACTGCTTTAGCCACTGGCATTATCAGCGGCGGGGGCTTTGTTGCTGGCCAAGCTGGGGCGTATGGCTTAAATAACGAAGTGCAAGACCAACTCAAACAAGGGCCAATGTCTGGTGTGCTGCCACGTTTGGAAATTTCAAACGTGAAGGGCGATTTCACTTTTAGCATGCAGGAGCCGGCGGCAGTTCGCGCACTGATGGCGTATCTTGGTCCTAAAGAAGATACATCAATGAGCTCACCTCAAGCGCCAAAAGAAGCGCAAGAGATGGAAGCCGCACGCTTAACACTCAAGCAAATGCTTGGCTCAAGCCCGAATGAACACCTCGTTCCAGATGTCGATTCACTGCTTAAACTGAGCGATGAAGACATGCCAAGTCAGACGGAATCTACGGCGAACGGTGCATTTAAAAAGCTGTTAAGTGAAGATTGGGATTGGCTGATGCCTGCTGTCCGAGCAATGGATAAAGGTGAAGCGAACAAAATCAACGAGAAGTTGACGTACAAGCTGCCTTTGGACGCCGCCAACGGGCGTGTGTATCTCGATAAGAGCCCGAACTTAAGTGACGCCCAGCTTGACGCATTAGATAAACTCGGCTCACCAAGCCAGTTACGACTAATGTACTTAGCCGAAGGCTGGATTTAAAAGAAAAGGGAGCATTCGCTCCCTTTTTGCTTATTGCATCGACGCTTACAGTGCCATGTTTAACGTGAACTTATTGATTGGGGTTGAGATGGTCAAACGCGGCTAACATTTCGTCTGTAGATAACTGGTCTCCCATTCTTCCTCGTTTTACATATTGATGCTCGAAGCTTGTTGCGCCTTTGGCTCGAACTAATGCAGCAAATTCGTCAATAAAGTGTTGTTCAAATTTACTATTGAACGAGTTAAACAATATGACCCGTTTGTTGGTTAAATCGTTGTCTTTCACAAATTGCCAAATAGGTGGGGCTGGACTGTATAACCAAATAGGAGAGCCGAGATAAACCGTATCGTAAGAGGAGAGGTCGATATGCTGTGGGACGATCTCTGCAACATTACTTCTGGCATCTTTCAACGCACTTATCCATCCTGGAATGCCGAGCTCGTAGCTTTTGGCAAAAATTTCATAAACATGCCCATTTGTTTTGTTGGCAATATGTTCGGACAGAGTGGCGGTATTTCCTGAGCGAGAGAAAACGACGATTGCGGTTATAGACTCATCGGTTAACGAGCGCTGCAGATGTTGCTGCTTTTGTTTGTGCTTGCGGTATTGTGAGTTTTCGATTTGAGTAACGACGAGAGCAACCACCATCAAAAGTACGAACAATATAAATAGAACGATGAGCGTCCATCGAAACATAGTCACTGACCTATGGCTATTAACTGGGAAATAGGAATAACAGAGAAGTAAGAGTGCGACCGGTTTGGTGGCACTCTTGATTTCAGATTACTTCAAATGCTTATCCAAGAAGGGCGAGACTTTCTCCATTGCCATTCCAACTGCTTGTGGATGGTCATACAACTCATAGTGAGACCAGTTTTCTAAATCAACTAGTTGGCGATCCTTTGACGCGACAGCTCGACCATAAACCTCCTGCCCATCGCGATAAGCGCCAAACGCTCCCACTTTTTGACCAATCACGGTCATCACTGGTTGAGTTAATAAAGTTTCAGTGAAGGCAAAAGCATCCCAACTTAGGGTTTTCTGAGCATGAGAAAACAACATGCGCGTGGCTCCGCCTTCAGTCTGTCCGCGAGGCGTTTTATAGTAGTCAGTCGCCTCAAACACATCGCGCTCAGTTAAGCCATTTTCTTTGGCAAACTCTAGGTTTGGTGGAAGAAGTTCGTTGACTTGTAATTCTCCGCCGCGAGCTTCAGCGGTACGCTGTGCCGCCATTGCTTCCAGCGTGCCGTTTGGGTTGTACAAGCTGAATCCTTCACGGAATAAGCGTCCCACATTGACTGGCGTAATGCCAACGACCGCTTTCAAACGTTTTTCTGTTAAAGCGGCACTGATGACATAAGCCCCGCCACCGCAAATTCCCAAGCCACCAATTCGAGTTTCATCGACATACGGCAGGGTTACTGCGTAGTCGATAACGCGACTGATGTCTTCAACGCGTTGGCTTGGGTCTTCAACATAACGAGGTAACCCTCCAGATTCACCTTGAAAACTCGCATCAAAGGCGATCACAACGTAACCAAGTTCAGCTAATGCTTTTCCGTATACCGCGCTTGACGTTTGCTCTTTGCAACTGCCAAATGGGTGAACGCTTATCATGGTTGGGTAACGTTTGGATTCATCAAAACCTTCAGGTAGTAGAATAAGTGCCGCTATATCCCAAGCCATATCTGCGTTTCTAAATGTTACTTTTTGAGTGTTCATATCTTTGTTCCTAGTTTCAAATTTGGCTCGAGATCGCAGAGCCAAACTATCTGGTATCTCAAATCAATCTGTTAAAGCGTGCGTTGGAAAAACGGCGCTAGAGCTCCAATCGCTTCTGCGATAGGGGTTTCACCATCATAAAGATCCATGTGATTTGCGCCGTCAACGACATACATATGTTTATCCGTACTTGCCGCTCGTTCCATTAGGTCATCGCTCATCCATTTGCTGCCAGCCTCGCTACCGACAACGGTCAGCAATGGCTGAGTCAAGAACGCTTCTGCTTTAAAAAACGCATCGTAAGTGATGATTTGATTCAAACTACGTGCAGTTGCAAAGCCCGGCGCTGTGCAATAAGCCGCGCGGTCGGTGTGGTAATACTCCCACGCTTGGCGTAACTCTTCGTTTGGCGCGTCTTCTTCTTTTAACGGCGCCATTGGGATTGTGACAAACTCAGCGCCGCTCGCGTCTGAAGTTCTGGCGAGTGATCCCGCCTCGATGTAAGGGATGGCGTCGCTGTCTTTCACACTGTTATCCCAACCATTACGGAACATTTGACCGATATTAACCATGCTGACGGTACCGACAGCCTTAATTCGGCGGTCATTAATCGCTGCGTTCGCGGTGTAACCGGCACCTGCACAAATCCCCATTGCACCAATGCGTTCGTTATCTACGTAGTCAAGAGTGGTGAGATAATCGATAACGGCACTCACATCTTCGGTACGAATGTGAGGGTTTTCTAGTTGGCGAGGCTCACCTGTACTTTCGCCCTGAAACGATGCGTCGAATGCGATAGTCACGAAACCATGTTCTGATAGTTTTTTCGCGTAGGTTCCCGCTGTCTGCTCTTTAACGCCGCCACCAGGATGAGAAACTACAATGGCAGGATACGGTTTAGATTCATCAAAGTTTTCAGGAACGTTAATCACCGCTGCAATAGAGATACCCAGACCATTTAGATTTTTGAAAGTAACTTTAGACATAACGAAATTCTCCTGTAGCGTTTCACTGTTTTGTCTCGTGGGGCGTAAGCCTTGAGTTAATACTAGTGAACGAACTGTATTAGATAAATATCGTTTTACACACATGACTGTTAAGTTATACTTAACAAATGGCTATTGAACCTTCCCTAATATCTTCACTAACGTGGTTTGCGCATGTAGCGCGCCATCGTAGTTTTACGAAAGCCGCCTCCGAAATGGGAGTGACGCGGGCTGCATTGTCGCAGCATGTGAAAGGGCTAGAAAAACAACTTCAAGTCAGGCTGCTAAATCGCACGACACGAAACATGTCTCTGACCGAAGAAGGGCAGCGCTTGCTCGACACCCTTCATCCTTCATTGACCAATATTGAGCAAGCCCTAAATTCGCTGAATGATTTACATATCGAGCCTGCGGGGCTCATTCGTATTAGCGTGTCTAGAACAGCCGCTCGGCTTCTTATCGAGCCGCACTTGGGGGAGTTTTTATCTCGTTATCCGAAAATACGTTTAGAGCTGATCATGGATGACGGTCTGACAAATATTGTTGCGGAAGGGATGGATGCAGGAATACGTTTAGGTGTTAGCTTGGATGAGCACATGGTCGCGATTCCAATCACTCCAAATCTGACAAATGCGATAGTCGGTTCAC
The DNA here is from genome assembly GCF_054850435.1 of Vibrio sp. RC2502. Taxonomy (NCBI): domain Bacteria; kingdom Pseudomonadati; phylum Pseudomonadota; class Gammaproteobacteria; order Vibrionales; family Vibrionaceae; genus Vibrio; species Vibrio sp. RC2502. The sequence goes on along the minus strand of NZ_CM141453.1, from coordinate 1,715,541 downwards.
CAGATTACTTCAAGCGATATGGCAAACCTGAAACGCCGAATGACTTAGAGCATCACAACTGCCTCGCGTACCGTTTTACCTCAAGTGGCACACTCGACCATTGGTCACTCACGTCTCCTGATGTTGATAAACATACTGTGATATTTGAACCGAAAGGCAATGCGGTGTTCAACGACGATTACAGCATGTTGCAAGCTGCTATTCAGGGTGTGGGACTTATCAAGCACATTGATTTATGGGTATTGAAGTATCTTGAAGAAGGGAAACTGGAGCGCGTTTTTGTTGATTGGTGTAAACCGTTTCCGGGCTTTTATCTCTATATCCCTTCACGTGAAAACATGCCCAAGAAAATCCGCGTCCTTATGGATTTTCTGATTGAAAAGCGCGCTGAGCTTTAGGTTTACAAGTAAATCGTACGCGCTTTCTGCAGACGTATCCGTGGTAGAAATGTTAAATCAACCTGAGTTTTATTAAGGACAAAGCGACGTACTTTGCCCTCTGAATAAAACTATCTTTGAGTACCATCAGATTCCAATGACGCCAGCCAACGGAGCACTTCTGCCGTGGCTTCAATTAATTCGCTTGGGATGTATTGGTCAACGTTGCCGTCGGCATAAAGCGCACGCGCCAATGGCACTTTTTGCATTACTGGCACGCCTTCTTCTCGTGCAATTGCAATCATGCGTTTAGCCATCGCATCGGTTTCCATCAGAGTGATGACAGGCAACGGTGTTTCGCCTTTTTTGTAGTACAGACCAACCGCGATGTGAGTCGGGTTTGTTACTAATACGTTGGAGCGCTTAACGTTTTCGCGTTGATTAGAAGCTTGAAGTTCTTGATGAAGCTGACGGCGTTTACTTTTGATTTCCGGGCTGCCTTCCATCTCTTTGTATTCACGTTTCACTTCGTCCTTGCTCATTTTGAGCTTCTTCGTGTGGTCAAACTTTTGGTAGGCAAAATCTGCCGCAGCGATCACAACAAAACCAACCGATGAAATGATCATCAATTGTTTAATCATAACTCCCGTCACCGCAGGGACGCATTCTAATCCACAAGTTGGAATTTGCATTAAGGTGTTGATGTTGCCCCGCAACGTAACCCAAATGATGCAGGAAAGCAGAGACACCTTGAGTATCGACTTGATGAACTCAATGACGCTTTTTAGCGAGAAGATGCGCTTTGCGCCCTCGACTGGGTTGATTTTCTTAATGTCGGGTTTGATGGACTCGCCACTAAAAAGAAAACCAAACTGTCCCATGTTAGAAAAAATCGCGATAAGCGCTGCGACCAAAATAATTGGCGCGAGGAGGTAAGCCATCTCTTTGGCGATAGCGATGGCAACATCGATCAATGCGTCTTGAAAGCCTTGATATGCGAGTTCGCTTGGCAGCAAAAGTAGGGCAGAGATGTGCGACATGTAGTAATCGGCAAAGGCGAACAGCACGGCGATGAGTGCCAGAATTAACGCCGAAGAGACGATCTCTTGGCTCTTTGCGACTTGTCCTTTTTTGCGGGCGTCGCGGAGCTTTTTGGCGGTGGGTTGTTCGGTTTTTTCACCACTCATAGAACATCCTAACCTTTATTTCCAAATCGTGTTGAGCTGATCGCCAAAGCGAGTGATGCCATAAAATAGTGCTTCAAAGTGATCCATCATTAATCCGAGATAGACGATCAATAACACACTCGCGATGGCACTTTTGATGGGCATCGCCAAGAAGAAAACGTTGAGTTGCGGCGCAAAGCGGCTGATCAGCGCAAGGCCAAATTCGGCTAAGAACATCGCGAGCACAAGTGGCGCCGACATTAATACACCAAGCCACATTAACTGTTGGAACTGAGCATAGAAAAAGCTTACCCACGCGTCCGTGACCATCGGAAAAAAGCCGAGTATTGGCCAAGTGGTGTAGCTTTTAAACAGAGCGTAGATAAATGCAACAAAGCCACCTCCAGAGAAGAACAAGGTGATCAATGTTTGGGTGAGTAACACCGCCGTTGGGGTGGATTGAGAACCCAGCGTTGGGTTGAACATGCTCGCCATCGCCGCACCGCGTTGGTTATCCACCAAAAAGCCAGTGGCTTCAATCGCCCAAAAAGGAATGGCTGCGACAAAGCCAATCAGCATACCCAGCAAGACTTCTTTACCTAGAATCACTATCAACCAAAGGCCGTCAGTTTCGGCGGGCAATGCTTGCTCGTTTATGACGGGAAAAATAAACAACGCAAGTGAGCAAAGTACGCCGTTACGGATCATTGCGCCGCCAAGCATCTGTTTACTCAAAATAGGCAGAAAGATAAAGCACGCCATGAGCCTAGGCAGCGTTAAGCTATAAAGAAACAAAGCTTGGTGTAAATCGTCGTAACTCATCGTATTTGTGGAATTTTATCCAGAGCGAGTGAGGCAAAAGCGTGCAGTTCTGCACCTAGCCACTGCGTTGTGATGAACAGGGTGATGATCACGGCAATGAGCTTCACGACAAACCCTAACGTTTGCTCTTGTACCTGAGTCAGTGCTTGGATCAGCGACACTAAGGTGCCGACTAATGCTGCGACCAAAATTGGTGGTAGCGACAAGAACAGAACCAAAGTGAGTGCTTGCGTTGTGAAATGGATGATTTCTGCAGGATTCATTCTCTCTCCTTCATCAACCGTAACTCAGCACTAAGCCGTGCGTGAGTTTTGTCCAGCCATCAAGCAAAACGAAAAGCAGTAACTTGAAGGGCAGAGAAATGGTCATCGGTGACACCATCATCATCCCCATTGCGAGCAGAATATTGGAAACAATCAAATCGATAGCGATAAACGGCAAGTAGAGTAGGAAGCCGATTTCAAAAGCCCGCGTTAACTCGCTGACCGTAAATGCAGGCAGCAACAGCAATAAGCTGTCGGATTCCAAACGGTCCACGTATTTTTGCGGCCACAGTGTGCGTGCTGCGTCGGTAAAAAATATCGCTTCGGTTTCACGAATGTGCTTTTTCAAAAACTCGCGATACGGCTGTAAACCACTTTCAATCAGGCCCTCAACGCTGGCAGAGTCTTCCAAAGAAATGTCGTGCTGTTTTACGTAGTCGTACGTTTCAAAGCCAACCGGTGCCATGATGAAAATCGACAAAATGATCGCCAAGCCATACAGCGCCATATTCGGCGGAATCTGTTGTACGCCAAGCGCATTTCGCAGCAGCGAAAACACGACCGCGAGTTTCACAAATGAGGTCGCCATCATGGCGATAAACGGGATCAATGCCAGCAACGCTAGGCTGACAATGAGGTTTAGCTCATCAGGTAACTGAATCATGCCGGCTCCTGAGTGCCGCCGAATAATTCAAGCACACGTACACCTAAATGATCGTTGACGTTTACCAGTTCACATTCACCAATGATTTTACCATTCGCGCGCAGTGTCACGGGCTTGGACACCGGTTGGTTGAGCTCGAAAACGTACCCAGGTTGCAGTTGGTTGAGTTGTTCCAGCGTGACGGTTTGGTGGCCGATGTCGAACGTGAGTTCCACAGGCAGTTGCTGGTGGTCTGTGAGTGTTTCGGATGTGTTTACGTCATTCATGTTGGTTTCTTTCTCAATGATGTAGAGGGTGTTGTCTTCAAGTTGACAACGCCACAGATTCTTATTGGATACCTGAACAATCGCTTGTTGCTGGGCGATGTAGCATTGGTCAAAAAAGATCACGTCTCCAAGCTCTAACGAATGGAATTGATTTAAGTCCAGGTGCGTTTTGCCAAGGCTTAGCCAGACAGGAAGGGCAATATGCTGAGTCAGTTGCGACGAGCATGGCGGCAGCGCATCAACTAAAACGCTTTGACCTTCACTTACCCACAAACAAAGTGATGCGCTCGGTTTGTTTAGCGTCAGCATTAAGGTATTGTGCTGCGTTTCGCTTTGTTCCAGCGGTTGTAATTTGCTGAGGATAGGTAACTGACCAAATAGTCGTTTGAACGCGTCAGCATGAGGCTCAATCTGCGTACTGAGCAGAGCTAACTGCAACGAGTTTGGGAGAGATTCAAACGCTGTCGCATTCAAAGTCAAGTGAAGCCATTGTTGCAGCTGCGCGGAACAAAAATCGACTTGAATGGTTTGTCCACCAACCAGAGTGGTCAAGCGGTAGCCAGAAAATTCCGGTTTTTGTGATGCGGTTATTGAGATGCTGTGCTCGTCACGTCCTTGAAAGTGGCATTGTTTAGCACAGAGCTGATTGGTCAGCGCAATGCTCTCGGCATCGACTGTTGGGATGGTTAATTTCATTGATCCGCCTCGGGTTGCCATTCTTCATAAACGCTACGTTGTTGGCGTGATTGTTGTTGATCTTGCTGTGTGTGACCGTGTTGCGACGTCTGCTCGCTGATCGAGACGCGCAAAGGCTGTTCAAAGCCCATGCGGTTTAAACGTTCTGCCAGATCTTGCCTCGCTTGTTGATTGATGATGGAAAGCGCATGCTCTTGTCGAATCGTCACGCTATAACCTTGCGAATCTAACTTGATGTGGATTTCGCCACCTTTGAGTTGACCCTCGCTTAGAAACAATCGTATTTCTTTCTCATTCGATGCCGTTGGTAGGGCAACGTACACTTTATCCACCAATTGCTGAATCAGTTGGCTGACTTCACGAGTTGGTTGAGTAGGTTGTGGAGTCGAGATGCCTTTCAAAATCACATCGCCTTGAGTAATCGGTGTCGTGACTGGTTGATGCGTCGGCTTGTCATCGCTTTTTTCTGAATCCAGCATGGCTTTATCTAGCAATGTGCGCTCAGCCTTGCTCGCTTTGGGATGTTCATCATTCGGGAGTGGTGTTTTCAAATTGCGCGAATTAAAGCCAAGTGATGAGTCACCCTCATGCTTGTTTACTTCAGTTTTAGTTGCAGTTTTGTGCACAGCTGAAGTGACAGGATGAGAGGCGAGTGACGCAGAAGCCGCAGACGCAACGGTTGTTGATTCTAATGTTGACGCTAAAGCGTCGGATACCGTTTCCACTGTGTTCGGCTTCGTACCTACAGTAGGAATGTGCTTAGTATCTTTCGGCGACTGTGTCGACTCGTGTAACTCTGCTGTTTTAGCAGCCGCGAGTTCGGTTTTAGAATCATCATGATCTTCGGCCAAGCGTTCAAATGCGTCTTGCTCGTCAGCGTTTTTCTCACGCTTATTCGAAGGCTCCATTGGTAGTTTCTTATCACCGGTAGTAGGAATTCGAATGTCAGATTTCATGTGTGCGTCCATATCGCTTGGCGTTTTGTCTTGGGTGTTAAGAGCGATAGGTGACGACGTATCTGATTCGTTGTTTTTATTCTCTGTGACGGCGTCACCACTTTGAGCAAAAGCAGATTTCTCAGCAGTCTTACGCTGGTTGCTACCTGTCGAATGCAGTGACGCAAGAGAGCGCTCTGAGTAATTTTCAGTAAACGGTTTTTTAGCTTCTAAAGCCGCTTGATTGTTGGTTTCATTTGGCTGTGGTTTGGTTTGGTCTGGGTTTTCCTTGAGCGCACGCTCAAAACGCGATTGAAGCATAGCATGATCGTCAATCGGCATTGGAGATTGTGATGAATGAGGCTGCGTACTTGGGGTATCCGTACTTGGTTTAATGCGCATGATGAACCTTTAGATAATATCGACAGTGCGAAACTCTTCTTGCTCGAGTTCTTCTTGGTACTGTTGTTGGCGCGATTGTTCCGCGATTTCTTGTTGTTGCAACTGAACGAATTTTTCTTTGGTTTTATGGGCTTGAAGGGCCTCTTGTTGTTTTTGTTTTAGCAGAGTGCGCTCTTGTTCTAACGTTACTTTTACTTCTGCTACGCGCTGCTTGAGCTCGGCTTCCCGTTCTCTAAGTAGGGCGATTTCTTGTCTTAGCGTTTCCAACTCTTTAAGAAGCACGGTTTGCTGTTTGGCTTTCGCGAAGCGGCGTTCTTCTTCTTCCTGACGCCAAACGTGATAGTCCGCTACCGAGCGTTCTGCTTTTTGCAGCTCTGCCGCCACATTGGCAACTCGGTATTCTTGGCGTTGAACGGCTTTATCGGCGCGGTCTGCACGAATTTTCTTAATTTCTAATAATCGTTCGATCATTGACCTGCGATGCCTTTCAGTTGAGCGATAGCACCTTCAAGGTCGCTTGGCTCATGTGTGCCTTGACGTAAAAAGGTGCGAATATCGTCACGTTGCGCGATTGCCAGATCGGCACGCGGGTCTGCGCCATGTTGATACTCGCCGATTTTGATAAGCAGCTCGACTTCTTCATATTTCGCCAACATTTCACGCAGATGCGCGGCAGATGCTTGATGATTCGGCTCGACAATTTGGTTCATTACTCGGCTTGCAGAGCGGAGCACATCGATGGCCGGGTAGTGGTTCATCGCCGCCAATTTCCGCGAAAGGATAATGTGTCCATCCAGAATGGAGCGCGTTTCATCTGCGACAGGCTCGGTCATGTCGTCACCTTCGACCAATACGGTGTAAAGGGCAGTGATAGAGCCTTTGTCCGATTGACCGGCACGCTCCATTAGTTTTGGCAGCGCGGCAAAAACAGAAGGCGGATAACCGCGTCGAGTTGGTGGTTCACCAGCGGCAAGGCCAATTTCACGTTGGGCACGAGCAAAACGGGTGACGGAGTCCATCAGCAGCAAAACGCGCTTGCCTTGGTCTCGGAAATATTCGGCGATTGAAGTCGCAACGAACGCCGCTTTTGCACGCTCCATGGCTGGTCTGTCGGATGTCGCAACGACCAGTACTGAACGCGCCATACCGTCTTCGCCCAAGTCGTGTTCGATGAACTCTCGCACTTCTCGTCCACGTTCGCCAATCAGAGCCAAAACGGTTACGTCTACGTCCGCAGAGCGAATCAGCTTCGCCAGCAAGGTACTTTTACCGCCGCCAGCCGCAGCGAAAATGCCCATACGTTGGCCTTCACCACAAGTGAGCAAACCATCTATGGAGCGAACGCCAAGCGAAATTGGTTTTTCGATCAATTTACGCTGCATCGGTGGCGGGGCATCACGATAAACGGGATACCAAGCACTTGGCTCTTGGCTTTGCGCACCATCGAAAGGGCGGCCCAGTCCGTCGAGGATTTTTCCCAGCAAGTGATCGCCGACACCGACTTCGTGCATTTTCCCCATCGGGCTCACCTCGGTATTGGATGAAATGCCAAACATGTTGCCAAGTGGGGTAAGCAGCGCGTGATGTTGTTGAAAGCCGACGACTTCAGCCAACAACGATAAGGTTTGATCGGGATTGCGCAGCTCACACAATTCTCCAACGCGTACGCCCGGCACCACAGCCTTGATGATGGTGCCGGTTACTTGAGTAACGCGTCCGCGAATTTGGATCAAACGCGTTTGTTTGATCGCAGATTGCTGAATATCGGTGATGTATGAGAAATCGTTCAATGTAAAAAATATGCGCAATGATTGATGCTGGGAGAATAGAAAGGATGGGTTGGTATTTATAGTGAATATTGGTCGGGAGTTTTTAGAAAACTGAAAACGCCCTAAAAAAACACGTCTGATTTTGACAGCCTGATAAAAACGCACTTCATATAATTCGCTTGTATTGTACGAAAGGAGTGCAAGTGAATGAGCATTATCAATAGTCAGATAGCAACCAACACCAAGTTTGATGCATCGGTCCGAAATGGATTGGAATCGTCTCGTGCGGACAGTGCCGTAAAAGGCAGTTATCGAGGTGAGGCCGTGCGCGTGCACAACGCCACTCAATCGCTTTTTGACGCGATGGAAGAGCTCACATCACTTGGCTCCGAAAAAGCAGAAAAAGATCTCACCAAACGCAAAATAAAAGACGGTGCCGTTCGCGTTAACGAAGCGCACGAGCTGGTATCTGATTACCTCAGAAAGGTGCCCGATCTAGAGAAAAACCAAAAAATCAAAGATCTTGCGGCCAAAATGGCGGGTGGCAACATTTCGACCATCGCTCAGCTTCAAGCGTATTTGAACGGGTTTTCGGAAGAGAAAAGCCACCAATACTTAGCTCTAAAAGCGGTGAAGAAATACTTATCGGCCAATCCGGAAAGCAAACACTTATTGGCGCTGATTGACCAAGCGATCTTGAAAATCGAGCAGAACCCGGATTCTTGGTCGCAGATCGACACCGAAATCCGTGTTTCTCAGTTCGCTGATGAGTTTAGCAAAGAGCAAGAGTTCAGCTCTCTTCACCAATTGCGCGGCTTTTACCGCGATACGGTGCACAGCTATCAAGGGCTTGGCTCTGCATATCAGGATGTTGTCGAGCGTTTTGGTGAGCAAGAAGTCTCAACAGCGGTGGACTTCATGCTGCAAGGCATGAGCGCCGACCTTAGCGTTCAAGGCAGCAACATTGACTCCGTCAAATTGCAGCTGCTGATGTCCGACATGCAAAAACTCAAAACGTTAAACACCTTGCAAGATCAGGTAGGGCGGCTATTTCAAATGTTCAAACCAGAAAGGATGAGTCATGGCTTATCAGGCTTCTGATTTGATGGCAGACGTAATTGCTCTGGTCGAGCAACGTTGGGTCAGCAGTGAAGAGATTTGGAAGATCGCAACATCAATGGAGTTGGTGGCAATAGAACAGAAAATCGATTTTTTTCGAGAGCTGCACAAGTTGATACGACACATCCCCGTTGATGTATTTGCTGACGACGAACAGAGACAAAACCTAATACAAGCCGCACAAAAGGCGCTAGACGAAGCCATTGATTTAGAAGAAGAGGAAGCGTGGGACGATGAGTTGGATTGATGCATCAGTCGATGAGTTTTGCCGAGGAATGGGCTTAGATGCGGTGGATTTTTCTACCGCAGGACGTGTGCAGTTGAGCTTTGAGCAAAGCGGCACATTGCACATAGAAAAACATCATGATCGACTTTTCCTTATGTTGGCGCGTGCGTTGTCGTGGCATCAGTCGAGCGAGCGTATTCAGCATGCGTTGCGTTTGTGCCATGCCGAACAGGGTTGGCCATTTGAAATGAAAACCGGTTTGCTCGACGACGAAACCTTGGTGTTTTCCGCAAAAATTGAAGGCGATAAAGTGACGCTGCCGACACTCGAACAAGCGTTCGCGCTTTTAGTGCGTCTTCACGATGAAGTGGCAAGTTGATGACCCGAGTTAGTACGTTAAATGTCGGCATTGAAGCCTTTACTCACGTTTCCCATGGTGAAGTCGACACGGATTTCCCCAAACGATTTCAGTTATTGCCGGATGGGCAAGCCGTCGCGACTCATTTGGAAAAACTGTATGACCTAAGACCGTCCGATCAATATTTGTTGGCGTTAGCGAAGCCAAAACTGAACCATTGTGAACTGCTTCGTCCAGAAAAGTACCGTCAGCAATTCGACAATACTTTAGCTCGTGTTCAGCAACTCGCACAGGAATCAGGCTCAGCGAACCTTGCTAAAGCCGCCGAAACGCTACAAAGCACACAACTGGACCAGCGTTACCTCACCATGGCGCTCAATCTTCTTATTCAGGTTTAACCCACATGCTAAGCACCAAAGATATTGAGCTGCTGCTGGTTCACGCTGCGCTTCAAGTTCAATACCAACAACCCGATCAAGCCATCGCGATACTGGATGCCGTTTTAGAACTCGAACCAGAACGCGAAGATGCGTTACACACGCTCGCGGTCGCGTGTTTGCAAACTGGCCGTTACACCCGCGCTGTTGCGGTATGTGAAGGCTTACTGAAGTCGCAATCGCAGTCTGTGCAAGCGGCGGGAATTTGGTTTTGCTTGAGCCAAGCGCGCTGGAAACAAAATGACGTCGAGGGTGCACGCCAAGCGCATCGACGCTATCTGCAATCTTTACATAGTGAATCTCATGAATAAGTTGATCGATATTCTAAACAAGGTAGGGCAACGCAAAGACATCATGCTCGCAGTGATGTTGCTGGCGATCGTCTTTATGATGATTTTGCCTTTGCCAACTGCACTAGTGGATGTGCTGATCGGCGCAAACATGAGTATTGCTGTCGTGCTGCTGATGTTGGCGATTTACATCACCACGCCACTGGAGTTTTCGGCGTTTCCGGCAGTATTGCTGATCACGACGTTATTTCGTTTGTCGCTGTCAATCACCACAACACGTTTGATCCTGCTTCAAGGCGATGCGGGTCAAATCGTTTACACCTTTGGTAACTTTGTTGTTGGCGGCAACCTTGTCGTTGGTATCGTGGTCTTCCTGATCATCACTATTGTACAGTTTATGGTGATCACTAAAGGTTCGGAGCGTGTTGCTGAAGTTAGTGCTCGATTCTCTCTTGATGCGATGCCGGGCAAACAGATGAGTATCGACGGTGACATGCGCGCTGGAGTTATCGATGTTCACGAGGCGCGTCATCGCCGTTCTCTGATCGAGAAAGAGAGCCAAATGTACGGCTCGATGGATGGCGCAATGAAGTTTGTAAAAGGCGACTCCATTGCGGGCTTGGTGATCATCATCGTGAACATCTTGGGTGGCGTCACCATTGGCGTCACGCAAAAAGGCATGAGCGCGTCAGAGGCGCTTGAGCTGTTTGCGATTTTGACCGTAGGCGATGGCTTGGTATCGCAGATTCCTGCGCTATTTATCGCGATCACCGCTGGTATTATCGTTACGCGTGTTTCCCACGAAGACTCGGCCGACTTGGGCTCCGACATTGGCGGGCAAGTCACGGCTCAGCCTCGTGCACTGCTGATTGGTGGTGTGCTGCTGGTCTTGTTCGCTCTGATCCCTGGTTTTCCGAAAATTACATTCCTAGTGCTGGCTTTGGTGGTCGGTGGCGGCGGTTTTTACCTCTTCTATCAACAGAAAAAGCAAACCGAATCAGAAAGCAGCGATCTGCCGAGCTTCGTCGCGCAGGGAGCGGGCTCTCCTGCCGCGAAACCCAATAAACCAACACCGTCTCGTGGTAGCAAAGGCAAATTGGGTGAGCAAGAAGAGTTCGCGATGACAGTGCCACTGCTTATCGATCTGGATTCAAGCTTACAAGAAAGCCTAGAAGCCGTCGCACTGAACGACGAACTCGCCAGAGTAAGACGCGCGTTGTATCTCGATCTTGGCGTACCGTTTCCGGGAATTCACTTGCGTTTTAACGACGGGATGAAAAACGGCGAATACTTGATTCAGTTGCAAGAAGTGCCCGTTGCACGTGGTCGCATTGAGAAAGACAAATTGCTGGTCACAGAAGGAAGCGACCAGATTGAATTGCTTGGTGTGCCTTTTGAGCAAGATGACGACTTCCTCCCGGGAGTCTCGAGTCTTTGGGTCGCACAAAGCTATCAAGAGAAGTTGACTGCGAGCCATGTCGGCTTCCTTACACCAGACCGCATTTTGACGTTCCATCTATCACACGTATTGAAAGAGTACGCGCAAGACTTTATTGGGATTCAAGAAACTCGCTACCTACTTGAGCAAATGGAAGGCAGTTATTCTGAGTTGGTGAAAGAGGCGCAGCGCATCGTCCCGCTACAAAAAATGACGGAGATTTTGCAACGTTTGGTATCTGAGGACATTTCGATTCGTAACCTTCGCGTCATTTTGGAGGCCATGGTCGAGTGGGGACAAAAGGAAAAGGATGTCGTCCAGTTGACGGAATACATTCGTTCAAGCTTAAAGCGTTACATCTGTTACAAGTACGCGAGCGGTCAGAACATGCTGCCGGCGTACCTTCTCGATCAGAGCCTCGAAGACACGATTCGCAGCGGTATTCGACAAACCTCGGCGGGCAGCTACTTAGCGCTTGACCCTTCGGTTACACAGCAATTTGTTAGCGACGTAAAACAGACCGTAGGTGATTTAAGCCGTATGCCGAACAAGCCTGTTCTGGTGGTTTCTATGGATGTGCGTCGTTATGTTCGAAAGCTGATTGAATCCGAATATTACGATTTGCCCGTTCTGTCGTTTCAAGAACTCACTCAGCAGATCAACATTCAGCCACTTGGACGGGTAGGGATGTAATGAACGCCGCACTTGTACAATCGTTGGAACAAACGGGGATTCACGTGACGCCGTACTTTTGGCAAAAAAGTGCGATTCAACTTGGTTATCGCATGGAAGTTGATGGCATGGAGCTGGTGTTTCGTGTCGAAGAAGGGGAGATCATTATTGTACTCCTCAAACGTGTGAGTCCGAATTTGGGGTTGAGTAACCCCTTTTCTTGCCTATTTCTTTTGGCTGAGCACGCCATCCCTCTTTTTCCTTCTGATTGGGTTATCCGCGGTAACGTTGATGTGTTGCGTGGTAGCAACATGAGTAGCCAACGCTTGGCTCAATTCTACTTACGCGCCTGTGGCGCTAGCCACGATCAACAAGCCGACTGGTATTTTTTGCGGCTTGCAGACTATCGCCCACTGAAAAAGAGAAAAATGTAAAAACTCTCGACTGTTACTGACAGCGCCAATGAGAAGACACGCTTTAAGATAGGAATCAATATGAAGCAACCCTTTACCCAAGCTATTGAAAATGCAGAGTTAGCCATTCGAAATGCGGATGAAAGAAATGACATTTTTAGTGAGCTATTAGAAGGACTCGGTGTTGGCCCCGTAGCAGGAGAAGTTCTGCTTGGCGGTTTAAACGCCTCGCCGAAGTTAATGCAACACGCAGAGCAAGAACTCATCGAAGAAGTTCAGCGCCGCAGGCAGCAACAGCATCAGTTGCAAGGCGTGCAGGGTAAAAGACGAAAGCGACCAACCATGATGCGCGGTATGGTGATCTAGAGGTTTGGATATGACGATTATGACAACAACGGGCTCAGCAACTGGTGCGGCAACCGCCGCCGCAAGCAGTACGCCACTGCCAACGTTTGGACAAAGCCTAACAGAGCAATTGACCCCAATTTTAGGTGATGCGGAAACTCAGCAGCTTGCTTCACTGATCGCGCATTTGCCAACCATTAAAGGTCAAACTGACGAACAGAGCATCGCACTTTACGTCGATACGCTGACTCAATTGAAAGAGAAAAACAGCGCATTTTCGGGTGCTGCGCTCAGCGAAAGCGCATCTATTTGGATGAAGTCGCTACAAGGCGCGAGTTCAAACGGTGAAGTGGACGCCGCCGAACTTACGACGCAGATGAACAATGCATTGGCAAGTCAGTTCCAAACTTGGTTTGCCGACCAGCTTACGGACAAAGTGGATTCGTCATTGCCGACTCAGTTTGTGAGTCAATTTCAGCTTGGAACCGAAAGCACGCAAGCGCAGCAGATTGCAAAGTTAAGCGCTGAAGAGCTGAAATCAGCGACTGGGGATATTGCCTCATTTGTTGATGATTTGGCGCGTCAAATGAGTTCTAGCGTGGTTCGTGAGAGCGCATCTTCGTTTCTTCGCAATGCGTTTGCTCATTTGCCATCGGTGAATCTGGCCCAGCTCAAAGCATCTGATTTTCTGCTAACTGAAGCGAATTTTGTTACGAACGTCTCGACGCAATTGCAGAACGCTTTTAACCAGATTGGTATCACTTTAACTAAAGATGACGCGGACCAATTAGCGAAAAGAATTACGTGGACGCCAGGCATTTCTAAACAGCAGCTTAGCGAAGCGTTAAGCGAAATGGCGACGCAAGTGAAAGGTCAGTTTACTGCGGCTTACGGTGAAACCGCTGGGACTGAAAATTTACGAAAAGCGTTAGATGCCATCATCAAAAGCTCGGATTCTTTGACGCTTTCAAGCTTGTTTGCGAATTTTGCTGTAAGTCTGATTCACACCGAAATCGATGCTTTTTACAACGATAAAGCGATTGTCGATATCCAAAAAACGCAAATCTCTGCGGATCAGGTTGAGCTGATAAAAAACAATACGGAAAGAGACATCCGTTTCCAGTTTGAAAAAATGCTGAAGGGTGAGTCGACAGGCGCCTCGTTTATCGAACGTTACGAAACATTACGCAAGAACTTAGGTGCGTTGAAAGATCGTCTACTCAACATCACCGAGCAAGAGAAAAAGGATCTTGAGGTTCGAGCTGAGCACTCTTTGACGGCTCGCGATTTGTTGGCTGTCGTTGAATCTAGTATTGGTGACCGTTTTGATGAACAAGTGCTGTTTGCATTAAACGAGCGTCGCGTAAATCGCTTAGAAAAACGTAACGAGCAAAAGGAAGCACTGCAAGATTTAACCGTGCAACTAAAAATCTTTGGTGTTGTTCAGTCGAAAATTCACTCTACGCAGAGTGTCGATGGTACTTACAAACCGGATGACAATGCTTTTAGTGCGAGCGACTTCAACTACAACTCTGTTACCGATTTTCAGAACTCGCCTGAGTATAAATACCTCACCGACAATGGCATTAGCACACACACGGATTTTCTGAAAAAACAGGGTGTAACGGTAGCTGACGGTGCGAGTTTTAAAGACGAAGAAAAAACCAAGAAACTGTCCAACTTTTCCAGTTCGGTCAGCGACAAATCCAAACTACTCAACGACGAAGTTCAAATCAAAACGACAGAGCTAAACGATATCAGCTCGCAATACAACTCGACCGTTGAAGCGATGAACAAGTTTGTTCAGAAGTACCACAGTATTTTACAAGAAATCCTACGAGCCATTTAAGGATAACCAACCATGACTAAAACAAACGCGACCGATCCATCTCAAATGCAAGCAGAAGAGCTGCTGTCTTTTCTGGAAGAGGGAGGCACGTTGAAAATGTTGCACGATGTATCGGCAGATACCATCGAACACATTTACGCGGTCGGCTACAACTTCTTCCAATCAGGAAAGATTGAACAAGCCGCCAAAGTTTTCCAACTGCTTAGCATGCTGGATCATTATCAGGCGCGATTTTTCATTGGCCTTGGTGCTGCTCGTCAGGAACTGGGTGAGTATCTGCAGGCGATTGATGCCTACAGCTACGCAGCGCTCGTGGACATTAACGATCCACGCCCACCTTTCCACTCTGCGGAATGTCACCTGAAATTGGAACAACTGACAGAAGCAGAGAGTGGGTTTTACAGCGCGAAGGAGATGTCTGCCGGTAAATCACAATATGCAGACTTGCATCAACGTGCAGGCATCATGTTAGAAGCGGTGAGAAACAAAAGGAGTAATTAGACTATGAGTTCTATTGCACTTGACCGCACTCAGACGCAGGTTTACATCCCTGAGTCTGGCCAAACTACGTTAGAGAACGTACAGAAAACGGCGTCTACTGCGACGCCTTCTGTAACGGTTGAAAACGTAAAGAGTAGAGATGCTGACACTCTGAACACAGGAAGAGTGAAAGTTCAGCTAGATGCCCCAAATGCAGCCGTGAGCGATAAAGTGACAGACTTGACGCTAAAAGCCATGGCTCAACTGCAAAAGATCGTCGATACCATCGCAAAAGCGCTACATGCTGTTGCCGATCAGACGGGTTCGATCGCAGTTAAAATCATCGCAGGTTCTGCGGACGATTTTGAAGTGGAGCTTGCGGCGATTACAGACAAACTGAAAAGTGCTCAGAACGAGCTGAAAATTCAGGAAGTGAAAGTCGCAAAAGCCAAACATGAACAAGAAATGGCAGAGAACCAAGAGAAAATCAAGGAATCAGAAGCCGCCGCGAAAGAGGCTCAGAAATCGGGCTTAGCGGCGAAGATCTTTGGTTGGATCAGCGCGGTTGTCTCCATTGTGGTAGGTGCCATCATGGTTGCTACTGGCGTTGGTGCGGCAGCTGGCGCGCTTATGATCGCTGGTGGCGTCATGGGTGCAGTCAGCATGGCACTGCAAGAACCAGCCGTTCAAGACGCGCTAAAAGAAGCGGGTGTGAATGTCGATGTGTTGAACAAAGTGGTGATGGCATTAGAAATTGCTGTCGCTGTCATCGGTGCAATCGTGACCTTTGGTGGCGCGGCGGCTGGTGGTATCGCGAAACTTGCCGCGAAAAGTGCCAGCAAAATTGCGCAGAAAGTGACAGATATTGCCACGAAAGCTGCAGCCAATATGGCAAAAGTTGCGGACATGGGTTCTAAAGCTGCGACAACCACAGCCAAAGCGATTCGCTACGGCGCTGAAACGGTTGACCTTACGGTTAACATAGGTAAGGGCGCAACGGACAGCGTTCACGCTGCCAACAATGCGAACGTTACGGAAATACAAGCCGATATCACGGATCTCCGCGCCAAAATGACGTTGAGCCAGGCAGTCATCGATAAGCTAAAAGAAGAAATTGGCAAGTTGATGGAAGATTTCCAAGAGCTGATGAGCATCATCATGCAAATGATTCAGGCGAAAAGTGAAACCATGCAAACGGTGTTAAGCCGTCCTGCAACGGTTTAAGGAGCGGAAGTATGTTGGATAAAATTGGTGGAACGGGTCGCGGTGAACTGTATGGTTTGGACGACACTATCAAAACAACCAAAGCAGAAAAAACACCAGAGACCAAATTGGAAGCGGGTGCAGTAAAAAGCAACGGTGAGTCAAACGTTTCTGGTGCGGGTCGTTATCAATTAGATGGGCCGAAAGCTCCTGCGATCAGTAATCAAGCACAAGTGGTTGCGAACCTGATGGGTGAGCTTGCACCAACGATTGATCTACTGATGAGCACTACCGCGAAAGTGCTGAACGGTGAAGAAGTGATCAAATCACCTTCGGACGCGGTTTCTCAATCGCTGTCTTTGTTGACGCTGCTTTACCAAGTGTCGAAGCTAAGCCGTGAACAGCAAGTGCTTCAACGTGAAATTGCGGTTGAAGCCAACGTTGCGAGTTTGCAAAGCCAAGCGGCAGAGCTGAACAACTCTGCTAGCGCAATGATCGCGATGGCGGTTGTATCTGGTGTGTTAGCGGGTGCTACAGCAATTATCGGTGCGCTTGGTTCGTTCAAAGCGGGTAAAGAAATTAAGACCGAGATGGCAAGCAACAACGTGCTGAAAACGCAAAAGGCGGGCTTCGATCAAGTAGAAGAGTTGATGAACAACGGTAACTTGTCAAAAACTCAGCAAGATCAAGTAAAACGCGCACATTCGCTAGCGAAAGACAGCATTGCAGACACCACGGCTCAGTTGACTAGCGGCGGTCGCAAGTTCGATAAACTGATGAGCTCAAACCAAGCGAAGAACGCGATTCTTCAAGCTCTTGGACAGATGGCAAACTCAGCATCGAACGTTGAACAAACTAAAGCGCAAGCTCGCAGCAAGGACGATGAAGTGCAAGCGACGCGTGCTCAAGCAGCGAAGCAAAAAGCAGATGAGAACATCGGCTTCCAAGAAGGGCTGCTTAAAGAGTTGCGTGAGCTGTTCCGTTCTATCTCTGATAGTCAGAACCAGGCGTGGCGCGCATCTATCCCGACAGTGTAGTTGCGGTTTTATTTTAGTACTGACAAAGCGTTGTTTATACAACGCTTTTTTTGTATTTAAAAGGATAGAATAAAAAATACTCTTTATATATCAGATTATTATGTGGTTTTGTAAATCATTCTCGAATCGGGTGTGAGAAGCAAAGTTCAAGGATGAGAACTCAAACGTTATCAAATTGTTAACGATTGCTATACTTACACCGTCATAAACAAAGGAAAAGGACGTTCAATGTTTAAGTTTAAGCACATCGCGCTAGCTGCGTCACTTGCAGCGTTGACTGCCGGCTATTCTGTTGCCGCCGAAGAGACTTTCGTCACCATAGGTACGGGTGGTGTCACAGGTGTTTACTATCCCACGGGTGGGGCTATCTGTCGCTTGGTAAATAAATCTCGAGCAGAGCACGGCATTCGTTGTTCGGTCGAAAGTACGGGCGGTTCGATATACAACATCAACACCATTCGCGCAGGCGAGTTAGATTTGGGTATTGCGCAATCAGATTGGCAATATCACGCGTATAACGGCACCAGCCAGTTTGCTGAAAATGGTCCGTTTAAAGAGCTGCGCGCGGTATTTTCTGTTCACCCAGAACCGTTTACGGTGGTTGCCCGTCAAGATTCAAATATCAAAACGTTTGATGACTTAAAAGGTAAAAGAGTCAACATTGGTAATCCTGGCTCTGGTCAGCGAGGCACTATGGAAGTGTTGATGAAGGAATATGGTTGGAGCAACGATGACTTCAAACTGGTTTCGGAATTGAAAGCGGCAGAACAATCGAAAGCGCTTTGTGATAATAAAATCGACGCAATGGTTTACACCGTTGGTCACCCAAGTGGTGCGATTAAAGAAGCAACCACTTCGTGCGACAGTAACATCGTGACAGTCGCTGGCCCAAAAGTGGATAAGCTAATCGCCGACAACAGTTTTTACCGCGTTGCTACCGTGCCTGGCGGCATGTATCGCGGCTCGGATAACGATGTGATGACATTCGGTGTTGGTGCGACGTTTGTTTCATCTACTGCCGTACCTGAAGAGGTGGTGTATAACGTCGTGAAGGCCGTGTTTGAAAACTTCGATGATTTCCGTCGTCTTCATCCCGCGTTTGCGAATTTGAAGAAAGAAGAAATGGTGAAAGATGGTTTGTCTGCGCCACTTCATCCCGGTGCGCTTAAATACTACAAAGAAGTTGGGTTGATTAAGTAAGTGGTAGTCCACCTTAAAACGGTTTTCTAAACTCACTTTTTCACGTTATTTAATAAACTTCTTTTTAGAAACCTTTATTGAAAGCCGCAAAAGCGCCATTAAGTTGATGGCGCTTTTTCTGTTTGGGTTAGGCGTAAACGTCAATAAAAAAGTAAATGGTGATGATAATCGAAGAGAGAGCGACAAAGCCTTTAACGTGGCTCGGATTAAGCTGGCGAGACACACGCGCGGCGAGGTAGCCGCCAACTAATGTCCCGACCATTACCACGCTGCCTTTGCTCCAATCGATAGAGCCGTTCGCAACAAAAATGACGATTGCGATGAGAGACACACACGTTGAAACCAGAAGTTTAAGCCCATTCATCAAGTTGATGTCTTGATGGCCCGCCACAACGAGGTAACTCAGAACAATCACACCTAATCCGGCATTAAAAAATCCACCGTATGCTGAAACGCCCACCAACAACAAACTCAATGCGATTAAGCCTAAAACGCCAGCGTGTTTATGTTCTCTGGTGATGGATTTGATGATCATTGTTAACCGCGAACCTGTAAGAAACAAAAGCGTAGCAAACAAAAGTAGCCAAGGAATGGCTTCCAAAAATAGTGACTCTGGCGTGTTGAGAAGAAGATACGCGCCAACTGCGCCACCGACTAAGCTGAATGAAACGGTGAATAGCAGTTCTTGTTTGTTTTTCAAAATTTCTTCCCGAAAACCCACGGCACCGCTTATGTATCCCGCGCACGCGGCGTAAGTGTTGGTGGCGTTAGCCATGATGGGCGGCACTCCAACCGCCATTAGGGCGGGGAAGGTGATAAAACTCCCACCTCCTGCTATCGAATTCATGATTCCACCTACCACGCCTGCAGCAAACAACAGAGCCAATTCCAGCAGCATAAACAGTCCTTGTTATGTTCTTATTGGTTATTAGAGTCTTAGATTTTGAGAACGCATGTTCTAAAGTTTTTATGAGATTTACTTTACATGCTCCAAAACGAAATTGTTCAGTTCCGTTGCGGTTTTGATAACGTGAACCTCTTTCTAGCGAAATTTTATTCTTCGCCGTGATATTAATTCATCATAGCTATATCAAAGAAAGATCGAAGAAAGAAAAAGCCACCGCGAGGGTGGCTTTAGGGGCTATCAAGAAGGAGGAATCGACGATTATTGCTCAACTTTTACAGGTTGCGCTTTAAGCTTTTGAAAAAGCTTCACAAACAGCGGGCTACCCAGCACTAATACTGCCAGCACAGTAAACGTCAACGTAATCGGACGCTCCCACAAGAAGCTCAACTCACCGTCAGAAATCATCAACGCTCGGCGCAAGTTTTCTTCCATCAAGCCGCCGAGGATGAAGCCAAGCAGCAATGGTGCGAGAGGGAAGTTTGCCAGTCTAAGTGCAATGGCAGCCATCGCCACAAGTAGCATCACAAACACATCCATCGTATTGAACGAGACTAAGTACACACCTGTAATTGAGAAGAACAAAATCATAGGTAGAAGCACTGTTCTTGGAACGGCCAGTAGTTTCGAGATGTAAGGAATCAACGGCAAGTTAAGAATCACAAGCACGATGTTACCGAAGTACATTGAGATGATGACTGACCAGAAGACATCCGGGTGTTCAACAAACAGGCGAGGGCCAGGTTGAATGCCGTAGGCGATTAATGCACCAAGCATAATCGCGGTGGTGCCTGAGCCCGGAATACCCAGCGTTAACAATGGAACGAATGAGCCACTTGATGCGGCGTTGTTCGCTGATTCTGGCGCAACCAGACCACGAATGCTGCCTTTTCCGAACTCTTCTTTTTTCTCTTTTGGAGCCAAGTTGCGCTCTAAGCCGTAACTTAGGAATGCCGCGATTGTTGCGCCAGCGCCCGGAAGTACGCCAGTAAAGAAACCTAGGATAGAAGAGCGGATCGATACCGGAGCGACTTCTTTAATTTCCTCTTTGGTGACTTTCATCGAGCCGATGTTGCTCAATTTGTCTTGCTCTTCATCACGAGTATCGTTTGAAGGTTTGAGGATCCCCATTAAGGTTTCGCCCAAAGCAAACGTCGCCATTGCAAGAAGTAGGAAGCTAAAGCCGTCCATCAAATCGGTTAAACCAAAGGTGAAACGCTCGACACCAACGCCTTTATCGATACCGACTGTCGACAGCATCAAGCCAAGAATGGTCATCATCCACGCTTTAATGACCTGACCTTTACCAGCAAAAGCCGCAACGGCAGACAAGCCGAGCAACATCAACGCAAAGTAATCAGAAGATTGAAAGCTTAATGACACGTTAGCCAAGGCTGGCGCAGCCACGAGCAGCATGATGGCCGAAAGCGTGCCGCCAGTAAAAGAGGAGTAAGCGGCTAATGCTAGCGCTTTACCCGCTTGACCTTTTTGCGCCATTGGGTAGCCGTCAAATGCGGTTACGACCGTTGAAGAACAACCCGGTGCGTTGATCAAAATTGAAGAGGTTGAACCACCAAATACGGCGCCGTAGTAAACACCCGCCATCAAGATGAGGCCCGATGAAGGCTCTAAACCATAAGTAATCGGGATCATCAACGCGATGGCCGAAATTGGGCCAAGACCCGGCAGCATGCCGATAAATGTGCCGACGAAGCAGCCAACAATCACCATCATGATGTTCATTGGCATCACCGCGGTGGATAAACCTTGTAGAATTCCATCTAACATAATTCAGTCCTTTCTTTGGCTACCAGATGGTGAAAATCAAACCCGGTTCGAGATAGATATCCAAACCTTGAGTGAGCAATAAATAAAAGGCGATAACGAATGGGAAAGAGGCACCAAACAAAACGGGTTTGCGTCTTTCTCCAAGCAGATAGAAACCCGCAAGCAAAAAGAAACCTGTAGCGAGTACAAAGCCCAAGTAGGTTAGGCCCAAGCCGTAAAGGGCCATCAGCACTAAGAACGAGATCAGTAACTTCCAGTTGAAGGTTAAAACGGCGCCGCTCTTTTTGTCTGGTTGGCCAGTCACAAGAAGCAAGAGAGAAAGCCCGATGCCGATATAAGTCAGAATGGTTGGCAAGGTGCGCGCAGTAAACGGTTCATACTCATCGCCCGGAAACAGTGCGATTTGAGACGTTTGATAACCGTAGCAAAGGCAGAAGAGCAGGAAAATCATGGCGCCAACACGGTCGCGACAGAGTAGATATTCTTTGGTAAAAACGTTGGTTGAACGAGACATATTCAACTCCTAACAAGAATAAAAAAGACCGTATATGAACGTTAATGTGCAAAGTAATCCATTAACAAGTAAGCATTTCGCTGCTAGTCGATATGCTTAACAATCAATAAACAAAGGAGTGTGTATGCCGAGTGTCGACAATGTCCATATACGGTGAAACTTAGAGTGCAAATGCCGTTGGGGCGAATAGCAACTCAGGTTTTACGCTAAGTTGCTATCGGAGGGAGCCCCGGAATAACGGTTATTTCAGGAAGCCTAGCTCACGCATCAGGTCACCCATTTGCTTCTCTTGATCTTCAAGGAACGCGAAGAATGCTTTGTCCGCTTTGTAGTTGTCTATCCAACCGTTGCGGTCACGAACGACTTGCCACTCGTCAGTGCTGTACATCTTAGTGAATGCGGCATTCCATTCGTCGATTTTCTTTTGGCTAACGCCCGGTGCAGCAAAGAATCCACGCCAGTTCGCAAATACCGTTTCGTTGCCGTATTCCGTTAAAGTTGGAATGTTCGGCGCGGCTTCTAGGCGTTTTGGCGCAGTGATAGCAAGTACTTTCACTTGGCCAGATTTGGACATTTCCAGTACTTCACCTAAACCTGTTGAAAGTAATTGAGTTTCGCCAGAAAGCAGGGCTGCCATCGCTTTACCGCCCGCATCATAGCCAATGTAACGGACTTTACGCGCATCAAAGCCTTCGCCTTTAAATGCCGCCGCAATGACAAGGTGATCCATAGAGCCGCGCGCTGAGCCACCAGCAATCTTCACTTTGCGAGGATCGGCTTCAAACGCTTTTACTGCATCTTCCCATGTGTTGTATGGCGAGTCTGCAGAAGCAACAATCGCGCCGTAGTCGGCAACAGTTGCAGCAACAGGCGTTAGGTCACGGAAGGATTGAGGAAAAATACCGCTAAGAGAACGCACAACGATTGGTGTTGAGTTCACCATGAGTGTGTCTTCTTGGCGATCTGCCGTTTCAATTAAGTGAGCGATGGCTTTACCACCGCCGCCACCTGATAGGTTTTGAAACGACACGTTTTCTACGATGTCTGATTTTACTAACACATCACCCGTACCACGGGCGGTCATATCCCAACCGCCGCCAGCGCCACCTGGGATCAAAAAGTGCATTTTTTCAATATCCGCAGCAAAAGCGTTGAATGAGAATGAAGCTGCGATGATTGAAGCGGCGAGCGTTGGTTTGATTACCTTTAACATGTTCACGTTCCTTATGTTGGCGACTCTATTTTTTGATGAGCCTTATTATTTTGCTCCGTCTTAATGCCGTGTAAGCGTTAAGGCTGAACTTTGTGTAAAGGTTAATTAACTGTTAAATGTCTGTCTTTAAAACGGAGATAAAGAGAATATTGAGCATTGCGGCTATTTTGTTCATAAAGTTCACGACGAGAAACAGGGGATAGGTCACGCGGATTTGCTTATCGGTAGGCCATAATAGGGCGACAACAAATGAATAAGGAAAGAGGAATGAAAGGAACATGTTTGTGCGGTGCAATCGAAGTTATCGCAGAACCCAAGAATGAAGTGAGTCTGTGTCACTGCTCAATGTGTCGAAAATGGTCGAGTGGGGCACTTCATGCCGTGCATTGTGGCCCAGAAGTCACATTTAAAGGTGCAGAGCCAAAACGTTATCAGTCTTCAGATTGGGCAGTACGAGGTTTTTGCGGCGAGTGTGGGACGAACTTGTTTTACCATCTCTTGCCAACCAACGAATACATCCTTTCTGCTGGCTTATTCGATAATCCTGATTTTAAGTTGACGCTAGAAATCTTTACTGATGAAAAGCCGGGTTACTACGAGCTCAATCCTCATTCTAAAAAGATGACAGCTCAGGAAGTCTACGACCAATTTGTGCCAAAAGAGTAGCGGTTCTCGATTTTTTTGCTCGGCAATTATACGTCTTTCTTTAATTATCAATAAATTAGAGTGTTTATAGTTGTCGACAATTGTTTCTTTCCATTACAAAAAACCTCTGTAAATCATTAAATCTTCCCAAATTCGTCCATTTCAAACTACGACCTTAGTCTAAATTGTCGACAATTTACTTGATTGTCGACACTTTGATCGTCTATTTTAAATTCAGGTTAAGAAATTGTAGACACTTTGATGTCGATTAAGTGAGTGCCTGAATATGAACTCTGAGTTGAAAGCTCGTTACAAAGTACTGGGTTCTGAGAAAGAACACACCAAGTCCGAAACGCTGACAGAAACACTGATCGAAGTGATCGTAAATGGTGATGTGGAACCGGGTAGCAAAATCTCGGAGCCTGAGCTAGCAAGGAAATACCAAGTCAGCCGTGGCCCGCTACGCGAAGCACTAATGCGTTTGGAAGGGCTTGGATTGATTGAGCGTATTCCTCATGTTGGTGCAAGAGTCACGACCTTCTCTCCAGCCAAGCTGATTGAACTGTATTCGGTGCGCGAAGCTCTGGAAGGCATGGCAGCACGACTTGCAGCACGACACATTACGCAAGAAGAGTTATTAAGCTTGGAAATGCTGTTGTCGACACATTCAAAGCACATCGACCAAGTGGAAGGCGCCTCTTACTTCCATCAGCATGGCGATTTTGATTTTCACTATCGCATCATCCAAGCAAGCCGAAACAGCAAGCTGATTTCTCTGTTGTGCGACGAGCTTTACCACTTGCTGCGCATGTACCGCTATCAGTCACCGCGCGCGCAATCTCGTCCAAATGAAGCGCTGACTGAACATAAATTCATTCTGGAAGCCATTCGCAATCGCGATGAAGAACTTGCAGAAATGTTGATGAGACGACACATCTCAGGAAGTCGAAAGCTCATCCAATCGCAAATTATACATACAGAAAGTTTAGACAAAGACTAGAAGGAATTCGTCATGAGCTTAACACCGGGGGCGAAGTTCAGACTCGCCGTAGAACAAAATAATCCGCTGCAAATTGTCGGCACCATTAACCCGTACTGCGCCATGATGGCGAAGAACTTGGGGCATCAAGCGATTTACTTGTCTGGTGGCGGTATTGCTAACGCTTCATACGGATTGCCTGATCTAGGCATTACAACATTGAACGACGTACTGGTTGACGTTGACCGCATCACCAACGCGTGTGATTTGCCGCTCTTGGTTGACATCGACACCGGTTTTGGCGGCGCATTCAACATCGCTCGCACCATTAAGCAAATGGAAAAGGCGGGTGCGGCAGCGGTGCACATGGAAGACCAAGTTGCACAAAAACGTTGTGGCCACCGCCCAAATAAAGCGATTGTCAGCCAGCAAGAGATGGTTGACCGCGTGAAAGCGGCAGTGGATGCGCGTAATGATGAAAGCTTCGTGATTATGGCTCGTACTGATGCACTAGCGGTTGAAGGTATGGACAGCGCGATTGAACGTGCCATTGCGTGTGTGGAAGCTGGCGCGGACATGATCTTCCCAGAAGCGATGAACAAGCTGGATCAATACCTACAGTTCTCAAATGCGCTAGAGCAAGCAACCGGAAAACATGTGCCTATTCTGGCCAACATTACTGAATTCGGCGCGACGCCACTGTATGGCTGTGACGAATTAGCAAAAGCGAAAGTGGACATGGTGCTTTACCCATTAAGTGCGTTCCGTGCCATGAACAAGGCCGCTGAAACGGTTTACAAACACTTACTAGAAGTGGGTAATCAGGAAGCGCTGGTTGATTCGATGCAAACACGCAAAGAGTTGTATCAACACCTGAACTACCACGACTACGAAGACAAACTTGACCAGCTATTCTCTGAAGGGAAATAGCGGGAAAAGAAAAGATAGACGGAAGCCCAAGAAAAGATAATCGGAATTTATCTAATCCAATAACGTGAAATTCGTCTGGCTAAAAACGCTCCGAAAGAGGGCAAAGCCAGACAGAAAAGGAGTTCAAACAATGCCTCAAACTGTAGCAAAGAAAGCAGAGTTAGGTGGCGCTGGCCTGCGTGGTCAAAGCGCTGGAAGCACAGCTTTATGTACTGTCGGTAAAACGGGGACCGGTCTGACTTATCGCGGTTACGATATTACTGACCTTGCCAATAATGCTCAATTTGAAGAAGTTGCACATCTTCTGTTACGCGGTCACTTGCCGAACCAACAAGAACTTGATGCGTACAAGACACACCTACTGAGCCTTCGCGGTTTGCCGACCGAGCTAAAGCAAGCTTTAGAACTGATCCCAGCAAGCGCGCACCCAATGGACGTAATGCGTACGGGTTGTTCTGTATTGGGTAACTTAGAGCAGGAAATGAGCTTTGATGAGCAACTGCAAGCAACAGAGCGCATGTTAGCCTTGTTCCCAGCCATCATCTGTTACTGGTACCGTTTTAGTCACGATGGCGTTCGTATCGACACAGAAGATCAAACCGAAGACTGCATCGGCGGTTATTTCTTGCGATTACTTACAGATAAAGAGCCATCAGCGCTACACAAGCAAGTGATGCACTGTTCATTAATTCTTTACGCAGAGCATGAGTTTAACGCATCAACCTTCGCAGCACGCGTTTGTGCATCAACATTGTCAGACATTCATTCTTGTATCACGGCTGCAATCGGTACGCTTCGTGGCCCTCTTCACGGCGGTGCAAACGAAGCAGCGATGGAGATGATTGAAGACTGGCAGACGCCGGATGAAGCCGAAGCTAACATCATGCAAATGCTGGCGAATAAAGACAAGATCATGGGCTTTGGTCATGCGATTTATCGAGAAAGCGACCCTCGCAACGCACTGATCAAACGTTGGTCTGAGGAATTGTCGAAGCATGTGGGTGACACGCATTTATACGCAGTATCTGAGCGTGTTGAATCGGTGATGAAGCGTGAGAAAGGCTTGTTCTGTAATGCGGACTTCTTCCATGCATCGGCGTACCACTTTATGGACATTCCGACCAAGCTGTTCACACCGATTTTCGTGATGAGCCGTTTAACTGGTTGGGCTGCACACGTGTACGAGCAACGCGCGAACAACCGCATTATTCGCCCAAGCGCAGATTACACAGGTCCAGATCATCAAGAGTGGGTGCCTATTGAGAATCGCTAGCGCGAAAGCCAGTCAAAGTCATTACATGCTTTGATTGGTTTATCTCCTCCTTCTTCTGTTTTCACTCTCTCTTGGCAGAAGAAGGAGGACTTCTCGTCACAAACATTACTAGAGCGACTACATCTCAAAAAGTTCTCCAATCAAGTTCTCCAAACTGCTTTGCTAGAGTAGCGTTTCTAGAGTGATGGGGAGAAGGCCAAGATGTACAGATTGAATGGAAGCAAACCATGAGCACAAATATTAATACCCAATTCCGTAAGTCGCTTCCGGGGACTCAACTTGATTACTTTGATGCCCGCGAAGCCGTAAACTCTATCTCTCCTGGAGCCTATGAAACGCTCCCTTACACCTCTCGCGTTCTTGCCGAACAGCTCGTACGCCGCTGCGATCCAAGCGTATTAACAGACAGCCTGAAGCAGCTCATCGAACGCAAACGTGATCTTGATTTTCCATGGTATCCAGCACGTGTTGTTTGTCATGACATTCTAGGTCAGACAGCGCTTGTTGACTTAGCCGGTTTACGTGATGCGATTGCCGATCAGGGCGGTGACCCGTCTAAAGTGAATCCAGTGGTTGAAACCCAGCTTATCGTTGACCACTCGCTTGCGGTAGAACACGCAGGTTTTGATCCAGAAGCATTCGAGAAAAACCGTGCGATTGAAGAGCGCCGCAACGAAGACCGATTCCACTTTATAGAGTGGTGTAAAACGGCTTTTGAAAACGTCAGCGTGATTCCTGCGGGTAACGGCATCATGCACCAAATCAACCTGGAGAAAATGTCTCCGGTTGTACAGGCGAAGCAGGGTATTGCTTACCCAGATACTTGCGTTGGTACCGATAGTCATACGCCTCATGTCGATGCACTTGGCGTTATAGCAATTGGCGTTGGTGGTCTGGAAGCTGAAACCGTGATGCTTGGCCGCCCGTCAATGATGCGTTTGCCAGACATCGTGGGTGTGAAACTGACTGGTAAACGTCAGCCGGGTATTACCGCAACGGATATTGTTCTGGCGATTACCGAGTTCTTACGTAATGAGCGTGTTGTTTCTTCATATCTTGAATTCTTTGGTGAGGGCGCTCGTGACCTAACAATTGGTGACCGTGCAACCATCTCCAATATGACACCAGAATACGGTGCAACAGCGGGTATGTTCTACATCGATGAGCAGACCATCAACTACCTGAAACTAACCGGTCGTGACGAACAACAAGTCGACTTAGTTGAGAAATACGCAAAACAAACCGGCCTTTGGGCAGACGATCTTGATACAGCGGTTTACGAGCGCGTACTTGAGTTCGATTTGTCATCCGTAAGCCGTAACATGGCTGGTCCTTCAAACCCGCACCGCCGTTTGCCTACTTCTGAGCTGGCACAACGTGGCATTTCTGGTACATGGGAAGAGAAAGAGGGCGAGTTGCCAGATGGCGCGGTGATCATCGCTGCTATCACATCCTGTACGAACACCAGTAACCCACGAAACGTTGTTGCTGCTGGCCTTGTCGCGAAGAAAGCCAACGAACTTGGCCTTGTACGTAAACCTTGGGTGAAGTCATCATTTGCTCCGGGTTCTAAAGTTGCACGCTTGTACCTGGAAGAAGCGGGCTTATTACCTGAGTTAGAGAAGCTTGGGTTTGGTATTGTCGGTTACGCATGTACCACTTGTAACGGTATGAGTGGCGCGTTGGAGCCGAAAATCCAACAAGAGATCATTGACCGCGACCTGTACGCGACAGCTGTACTATCTGGTAACCGCAACTTCGATGGCCGAATCCATCCTTATGCGAAACAAGCTTTCTTGGCTTCACCACCATTGGTTGTCGCTTATGCGCTAGCGGGTACGATTCGTTTTGACATCGAGCGTGATGCGCTTGGCACCGACCAGAACGGCAAAGAAATTTACCTCAATGATTTGTGGCCAAGTGATGAAGAGATCGATGCTGTTGTAGGCAAACACGTTAAGCCAGAGCAGTTTAATCAAGTTTATATTCAGATGTTTAAGCTCGATGATGCCGAGAAAAGTGCTAACTCGCTTTACGATTGGCGTCCGATGAGTACCTACATTCGCCGTCCTCCTTACTGGGAAGGTGCGTTGGCCGGAGAAAGAACGCTGTCTGGCATGCGTCCGTTAGCAGTTCTGGGCGACAACATCACAACAGACCACTTATCACCATCCAACGCAATCATGGCGAGCAGTGCGGCGGGTGAATACCTTGCCAAAATGGGCGTACCGGAAGAGGACTTCAACTCTTATGCGACTCACCGTGGCGATCACTTAACGGCGCAACGTGCGACCTTTGCTAACCCGAAACTATTTAACGAAATGGTGAAAGAGAACGGCGAAGTGGTTCAGGGTTCTCTGGCGCGAATCGAGCCAGAAGGTCAGGTTGTACGCATGTGGGAAGCGATTGAAACCTACATGAACCGCAAACAGCCACTGATTGTTGTCGCGGGTGCAGATTATGGTCAGGGCTCGTCTCGCGACTGGGCAGCAAAAGGCGTTCGATTAGCTGGTGTAGAAGCCATCGTTGCAGAAGGTTTTGAGCGAATTCACCGTACTAACTTGGTTGGCATGGGCGTGCTACCACTGCAATTTAAGCCGGGTGTTAATCGCAATACATTAGAACTGGATGGTACTGAACTGTATGACGTGGTGGGTGAAATTAAGCCGGGTGCAGATTTAGCCTTGGTTATTACACGTAGCAACGGTGAGAAAGTCGATGTTCCGGTTACCTGTCGCTTAGATACCGCTGACGAAGTGCACGTGTATAACGCTGGTGGTGTTTTACAACGCTTTGCTCAAGATTTCCTGGCGCAATAGGAGTAATTATGGAAAACAGTACTCCTAACAAAATGAGCCAAATCAAAGTGCCAGCGACGTACATGCGTGGCGGCACAAGTAAAGGTGTCTTTTTCAATCTTGATGATTTGCCGCAAGAGGCGCAAGTGGCAGGTGAAGCGCGTGACAAACTGTTGTTGCGTGTTATCGGCAGCCCAGATCCTTACGCTAAACAAATCGACGGAATGGGCGGCGCGACGTCAAGTACAAGTAAAACGGTGATCGTTTCTCGTAGTAGTCGAGACGATCACGATGTTGACTACTTGTTCGGACAAGTATCGATTGATAAGCCATTCGTCGATTGGAGTGGGAACTGCGGTAACTTGTCTGCCGCAATTGGGCCTTTTGCTATCCATGCCGGCCTGATCCCGCAAGATCGACTTCCAGAAAATGGAATTGTGACCGTGCGTGTCTGGCAGGTGAACATCAGCAAAACTATCTTGGTTCATGTGCCGATTGTGAACGGATTTGTGCAAGAGACCGGAGAATTTGAACTTGATGGCGTGACGTTCCCGGCCGCTGAGATTCAAGTGGACTTTGTTGACCCGGCAGATGGGGAAGGCAGCATGTTCCCAACTGGCAACTTAGTCGATGATTTGGTGGTGCCTGATGTGGGGACGTTTAACGCTACCTTCATCAACGCGGGTATTCCAACCATCTTTATTGATGCTGAGTCTATTGGATATCAGGGCACGGAGCTGCAAGATCAAATCAACAACGATGACGCAGCGTTAGCGATGTTTGAATCCATCCGTGCTCATGGCGCATTAAAAATGGGGCTGATTTCTGAACTTGAAGAAGCTCAAACACGCCAGCACACACCAAAGGTTGCGTTTGTATCCAAACCGAAAAGTTACCAGTCCTCAAGCGGTAAAGCGGTAAACGAGTCGGAAATAGATGTGTTGGTTCGCGCGTTGTCGATGGGCAAACTTCACCACGCAATGATGGGAACCGCAGCCGTTGCGATTGCTTCGGCGGCGTGTGTACCGGGAACGTTAGTCAATCTGGCAGCTGGTGGCGGCGAAAAAGAGTCAGTGACTTTTGGTCATCCGTCAGGGACGCTAAAAGTCGGAGCACAAGCGAAGCAAACCGAACAAGGCTGGGTGGTACAAAAAGCCATCATGAGCCGAAGTGCGAGAATACTAATGGAGGGATTTGTGCGTGTACCCTCTGATGTCTTTGAGTGAAAAGAACGGTCTTTGAATAGAACGAGAGCAATGTCAGGACATACTGGAGGAAGCAATATGTCTTCATACGAAAAAGAATATTTATGGGCGAAAAACGAACCGGAGAGTTTTTGGCGCGCTCAAGCGGAGAATATCGACTGGTTTGAATCTCCTAAAACCATCTTGAAATCTGATGAGAACGGCATCGAACGTTGGTTCCCAGATGGGGTGATGAATACGTCTTGGTTGGCACTGGATTACCATTGCGAACAAGGACGTGGTGATAATACTGCGCTAATTTATGACTCACCAGTAACGGGAAATAAAAAGACTTACACTTACCGAGAGCTACGCGATCAAGTTGCGAAAATTGCCGGTATGCTTTCTGCCCAAGGCGTTGAAAAAGGCGACCGAGTTGTTGTTTACATGCCGATGATCCCAGAAGCGGCAATGGCAATGCTTGCTTGTGCACGTTTGGGTGCGATTCACTCAGTTGTGTTTGGTGGTTTTGCGCCTAATGAGCTGGCGGTACGTATTGAAGATGCAGAGCCTAAAGTTATTATGACGGCATCGTGTGGCATTGAAATCAGCAAAATCATTCCGTATAAACCTTTGGTTGACAAAGCGATCATGGACAGTCGTTGGAAGCCAGAGAAAGTGTTTGTTTTCCAGCGTCCAGAATGTGAAGCCGAGCTAAACCAAGAGAGAGATCTGGATTGGCAGCAAGAGTACAGCAAAGCACTGCCTCATGCTTGTGTTCCTGTATTAGCAACAGACCCACTGTATATCCTTTACACCTCGGGTACGACAGGTAAACCAAAAGGCGTAGTGCGTGATAACGGTGGTCATGCCGTGGCACTGAAGTACTCAATGAGTGCAATCTACAACATCCCGAAAGGTGGTGTTTTCTGGGCGGCATCCGACGTGGGCTGGGTAGTTGGTCACTCGTATATTGTTTACGCGCCATTAATTCACGGTTGCACCACAATACTATTTGAAGGTAAGCCAGTCAGAACTCCGAATCCGGGAGCATTCTGGCGCGTGTGTGACGAGTATAAAGTGGATGCTTTATTCTCGGCGCCTACCGCTTTCCGTGCGATTAAGAAAGAAGACCCAGAAGGCGAGTTCTTAAAGCAGTATGATCTGTCAAACCTGAAAACCATCTTTATGGCTGGTGAGCGTTTAGACCCTCCTACGCTGGAATGGGTACAAAGTAAAACGGACAAACCAGTTATCGATCACTGGTGGCAAACAGAGACAGGTTGGGCGATTGCGGGGAACCCAACGGGCATTGAAATGATGCCAGTAAAAGCGGGTTCTTCAACTAAGCCTATTCCGGGTTATCAAGTAGAAATCCTCGATGAGCTGGGTGAACCAGTAAAACCTAATCAACAAGGTTTCGTTGCGCTAAAACGTCCGTTACCGCCAAGCTGCTTACCAACCGTGTGGCGAAACCATGATCGTTTTGAAACGGGCTACCTAAGCCAATTCCCGGGTTACTATGTTTCTGGCGATGGCGGCTACCTTGATGAAGATGGTTACTTGTTCATCATGGGACGAATCGATGACGTGATTAACGTGGCTGGCCACCGTCTGTCTACTGGTGAAATGGAAGAAATTGTTGGTGGTCACCCAGCCATTGCAGAATGTGCGGTTGTTGGCATTCACGATGATCTGAAAGGGCAACTACCACTTGGTTTCGTTGTGCTGAAAGATGGCGTGAAGGTTGATGAGTTAGCGCTAGAAGGCGAACTTGTGGGCAAGGTGAGAAATGAGATTGGCGCGGTTGCATGCTTCAAACACGCACTGGTTGTAGATCGCTTACCGAAAACACGCTCGGGTAAAATTCTGCGTCGAACCATCCGCCAAATTGCTGATGGTGAACAATACACCGTGCCATCGACGATTGATGATCCAACGAGCCTGAATGAAATAGAGCGAGTATTACGACGCTAACAATTTATCGTCGTACTCAAATGAAACCCTGATCCTCGAACTCCGTAGTTTGGTTCTGCCTCTGTATGCCGATTTGTACAGGGGCTTTTTTGCGTTGGTGCTCCAGAAAACAATCGTGAGTAGGCGCTTTTGTGGCTTGCCAAGCCTGTGTTTTCGCAACACACTATACGGACTCAAATTTTGGTAACCCTTAGTATGTCTGCATTTGTAATCAAAGCTGCGAGTTTTGATGATTTAGAAGTGCTCAACGATCTTATGTTCGATTTGCACGATGAGCACCATGTTCAATCCCCTGAATTGTTTAAAACTGCCGAAGAAATCGAGCAAGAGAAAAGCATTGCTCGTTACATCGATAATCCCGAGTGTTTGGTATATGTAGCGAAAGTCGGTGATGAAGTTATCGGTTTTGTCTCTGGTCACTTTTGTGAGTTAACTTCCGTTGTCAGCCAACCTGTGATGATGGGTAGTGTGGATGAGTTGTATGTGATGCCGGAATATCGAAAGCAAGGAACGGCTCAAGCTTTGCTCGATAAGATAGAGGCTACCTTTATCGATTACGGCGCAACCCAGATGTTTGTTGAGGTTTGGAGTTTTAACCGCCAAGCTCTCGGATTGTATGAAAAACAAGGGTTTGGGCATCATATTCACTGTTTGCGAAAGCCCTTAAATCCATCGTAATTAATACGTCTTGTTGACGGTAATTCAGTGACAGAAACCATGTGGAATTGAAATCATTCAGTTCATCAATAGACTTTTGCGTTTAAGTGGCTCGCAAGCTATGAATTTGCTACTCAACTTACATTGGTAACATTGAATTTGTCTGCTTGTTTTATGAGTAGCACGAGGATCGTGCTTAAAAAAAACAAGAGGATAATACTTTGAAACTATCAAAATCGTTACTTGCTTTGGCAGTCTTGCCAATGTTTGCAAGTGCTGATGATTTATCACAGACGCAAAACCACATCATTCAACCGAAAATCGTGGGCGGCATTACCGCCGATCCAACTGAATGGAAGTTCTACACACAAATTGTAAGTCGCTACAGCAATCGTTCCTATTGTGGTGCCAGTTACATTGGCAATGGCTATGTATTGACGGCGGCTCACTGTGTGGAGGGCGATTCACCGAGTCAAATCGCCGTGAAAATTGGTGGCGTCGTGTACAACGGCACCGATGGAGTAAGAGCGAATGTGAGTGAAATCCACATGCATCCGTCTTATCGCCGCGCCACGCTTTCTTATGATATTGCGGTTCTAAAGCTAGATTCTGTCCCTCAAGGTGTATCCGCCGTTGAAATTGCTGACGGCAGCTTGGCGCAGTACGCCAGTATTGGAGATTGGTTGACAGTTGCAGGTTTAGGTCGAACGTCAGAAGGCGGCAGTTCGCCAACAAGATTGCAAGAAGTCGATGTTCCACTCGTGTCGGATGCCACTTGTCGTCAGGCGGGTGGAAACTACACCACCGTTGGGGAAGTGGCATTCTGTGCAGGCGTGCCGCAAGGTGGGATAGATTCATGTCAGGGTGACAGCGGTGGCCCGATCGTTATTAGTCGCGGCGGTGCGATTACCCAACTTGGCGTGGTTAGCTGGGGAATAGGGTGTGCACGTCCGGGTATGTACGGCGTGTACAGTGATATTGCAGCGTTGCGCAGTTTTGTGGATGGCGTCATCGGCACTTCAACGCCTCCGAAAGATAACGTTTCTGTTGGTTACACTGCTAATCAAACGTTGCCAGCGTTTAATGTTGGCGAACTCAAGCAGCATGGATTTGTGATTAGTAATTCGGGAAATACTGCATTCACTGTCGAAAATGTACGCATTGGCGGCTCAGGAGTGACTGATGCAGCACTGATTGCCAACGATCAATGTTCTCAAACAACGTTAGCTGCAAATACGAGCTGTCGTGTGGATGTGGAGTTTGGCGCATCACAAGCGGGTGAAGCTAGAGTGACGTTGAACTTCGGTGTTGATAAAACCAGTACTTTATATCAAGCGGTTGTGTCTGCAACAGCCAAATCGGTAACGTCGCCACCAACAGGAAGTTGTGCAAACGAATGGCAAGCCTCATCTGTTTACAATAAAGGCGATACGGTCACGTGGAATGGAAAAGTGTGGCAAGCGCAATGGTGGACTCAAGGCGATAACCCAGCAGAATCGGGTTCCTGGGGCGTTTGGCAAGCAGTGAGCGATGCAAACTGTACGTCACATCAAGATCAGGTCATCCCGCCGACTGAGCCGCCAGTTGTGTCTGTTCCTTCAGATAATATCTATCAAGCAGGATCTCAATACCTCGCTGGCGATGTTGTGACTAATCAGGGCTCGTCTTATCAATGTTTACCATGGCCAAATAGTCTTTGGTGTGGTTCGACGCCAAGCGCTTATGAGCCGGGCGTAGGTTCTGCATGGACTCATGCGTGGATAAAGCTATAAAGTCATACTAATCATAAATGGGGTTTATTGTTTTCGAATAATAAGCCCCTTTTTGTTGTTTTAAATATGAGAACCCACAAAATACCTATGACTTTATCCTGACAGTTTGCTTATATAACTGGCAGAATTGCGATCAATATTTCACGTTTTGTCTGATTTTTGTCAGATTTACATTAAGAATTTTCTCCGATGACTTTTTTGACTTGTGCATCATATGCATAACTCGTTACTTAATTTATGTCGAAAAATATTGGTAATACTGCCATCATGCATTGGTCATTATTCTCTTCATTAAAGGTTTATCTTGTGCTGAGACAGTTGTTTTTTCTCACTCTCTTTTCTGCTTTGCTTTCTACGTCTTCAATGACAATGGCAAAATCGGTATCCGGTGCGTCATTGAATGGAATTAAAGGCGCGCTCTGTGTTGTTCGAGCCGACGATAAGCTTGTACTGGTTCATGAAATTCTCACTAACAAAATCTCCTTGCCGGGAGGTACTATTATTGAAGGTGAATCTCCAGAAATTGCCGCGCAACGAGAAACGTGGGAAGAAACGGGGCTTGCAGTAACTGTCGGTAATGAGTTGGGTAGAACCTCAACTGCGATCTTGTTCGACTGCGTATCTGATTCTGAAGTTATCGCTTTTTCTATGAATAACTCATTGGGTGGAAACGAGCTGCCTTCTTGGTTTGCGCCTCATTACGGTGTGGAAGTGGCTTCTGCCATGCTGCTTAACCCAAGTGAACTTACGGCATCTCAATATCGCTATCCGGCTCAATGGCCAGAAGTTGTTAACCTTTTTGCTAATGCAACAAACCAGCCGGTTTCTTACGTTACACAGCTAATTGAGTCTGCACCTACATTCCGTCAGGTCGAGCTCTCTTGGGTGATGGAACTACAAGGTTGGATTGGTGAGCTTTCAGACAACAGTTACAAAGCCGCGTACGACTTTGCAAGCGTAGTGATGGAGCTGACGACGCCGACTATTTTGCTGTTTTTATTCCCGTTCGTCATGATGCGCTTTGATAGTCGCTTTGTGTACCGACTGTTCTTCGCCATTACCGCGACATCTTTAATGGTTTTGGTGGCACAGCAGGGATTTTCTCTACCAAGGCCGCATGTGTACGTGCCTATGGCGGAACTTCCAAACAGTTACGGCTTTAGTTTTCCAAGCTTGCCTATTGCGGTTTGGTTCTGTGTGTTGACATTTTTGTTCCAAAGAACGCACAGCTTTGGATTTAACAGTACCACGGTGTTGATGGCCGCTATTACGCTAATAGTCATGCTGTGCAAGTTCTTCCTAGGTTCTGCGTTTATTCTTGATATGTTATTGGGCGCCTTGTTGGGCATCTTGGTTGCTTGGCACGTATTACGTTTGGAAACGAATCCAGAGGTCAATGTTGATCAACTCCTCAGCTCAAAAGGAGTGTGGTTTACGTTGACTGCTGTGACAGCCGTTATTTCGGTGATTTGGCCGTTACCTGTGTTTGGCAACTGGTTAGCGATGTTGATCACGGCTTCTGCACTCGTGCTTACGTTTAAGGAGTCTCAGGTGAGATTAAACAGTAAGCAGATGATTTTTGTCACTTTGGCGTTGATATTGACTCAGCAGGTGTATTTGTGTGCTGCGACGAGCGTCTCTTCCAGCGGTTTTTGGTCATTGGTGTTTATGACGTTCCACTATCCGGTATTGATGCTGTTGTTCATTTTTATGGCAAGAAGATTGACTCATCAAAATCAGTACCAAGAAGAGCTCAAACTGTCAGAATAATAAGTACTTCGGTATCAAGTAAAAAGCCTCGCAATTCGCGAGGCTTTTTGTGTTTTAGGTGCTTAATTCTGTAAAGCTACTTTTATAAAGCGAGAGCTAAGCGTTAAGAACAAATTTCTCAATTGCTTTCGCTACGCCGTGGTCGTCGTTACTTTCAGTGATGTAATCTGCGATTTTCTTGGTTTCTTCCATCGCATTTGCCATTGCGATACCAAGACCTGCGTACTTTAGCATGTGGTGGTCATTTTCAGCATCACCCATACAGATCACTTCTTCTGGTTGAATTCCTAAGTACTCAGCAATCGCCGCAACTCCGATGCCTTTGTTGCTCGCTGGGTTAAGAAACTCTAGGAAGAATGGGGCACTTTGAACAACAGTAAACTCTTCACGCATTTCAGACGGAAGCGCAGCGATGACCTCGGTGAGTTTACTTGGCTCGGCAACCATCATTGCTTTGATGATTGGATGATCATCTTCTAACGATTCAAAATTCATCTCTGTCACATCTAAGCCATTAATGTTGGCTTCGATGTCAGTGTATGGGTTGTTCTCATTCGTGATCAGGCCGTGCACTTGGCTAAATGCGTGCACATAAGCGCCTAGTTCTTTCGCTTTACGAGCGACTAATTTAGCTGCCTTACCATCAATGATTTGCTGGTGGATAATTTCGTTTGTACCTACATTTTTAACCATAGAACCATTGTAGAAAAGGACAAAATCTTTATCGGAATGAATATTCAGCTCATCCAATTTTGCCTGCATGCCTTCAAGTGGGCGGCCAGAAGCCAAAACGACAGTAACGCCAGCTTCACGAGCTTTCGCGATAGCGTGTTTGTTTTCTTCTGAAATCGCTTTGTCGCTGTTTAATAACGTGCCGTCCATGTCTAGGGCGATCAGTTTGTACATCTTTACTTACCTTAAAATAATGGGAACCTGAGTATGAAACTACAAAATGGGCTATTTTAACAATTAATTTTTGGTTTGAATTGACCTAGACACGCCTCTCCATTAAGGTCTTCGCCTCGAAGTTTTATGAGTTAAGTGAGTTCTGCGTTGTATAAGCTAAATGAGATGTTTGAAACCATCCAAGGGGAAGGGATCTTTACTGGTGTTCCTGCCGTTTTCGTTCGCTTGCAAGAGTGCCCAGTGGGGTGCAGTTGGTGTGATACAAAACAAACGTGGGATGCCGAAGAAAAGGATCTGCGTCCTATCGGTGATATTTTGGTGAAGACGGAAGATTCTCCGACTTGGTGCACGGCATCGGCTGAAGACATCGTAGAACAATACAAACAGCAAGGCTTCAATGCGAAGCATATTGTTATCACTGGTGGTGAACCGTGCATTTACGATTTGCGTCCGTTGAGCAAAGCGTTTGAAGATATGGGCTGTCAGTGCCAGATTGAAACCAGTGGGACATCAGAAGTCGTCACGTCTGAAAAAACGTGGGTGACAGTGTCACCAAAAGTGGCGATGAAAGGTAAATTGCCCGTACTGAAAAGTGCTTTGGAGCGTGCTAATGAAATCAAGCACCCAGTCGGTACGCAAAAAGACATCGATCATCTTGATGAACTACTTGCAAACGCTGATATAAAGACAGAAACGGTGATCGCTTTACAACCAATCAGCCAGAAGCCTCGCGCAACTCAGTTGTGTATCGAAACGTGCATCGCGCGCAATTGGCGTCTATCTATTCAAACTCATAAATACCTAAGTATTGCTTAAGCTCGGAGAGTAAAATGAAAAAAGCTGTTGTTGTTTTCAGTGGCGGACAAGACTCGACAACCTGTCTCGTACAAGCCCTTAAAGAGTTTGATGAAGTGCATGCAATCACTTTTGATTATGGCCAACGTCATAAACTGGAGATCGAAGTTGCACAAAAGATCGCCAAAGATCTTGGTGTAAAAGCGCATAAAGTGATGGATGTTGGTTTACTGAATGAACTTGCTATCAGCTCTCTGACGCGTGATGACATTCCTGTTTCTCACGAATTACAAGAGAATGGCTTGCCGAACTCGTTTGTGCCTGGCCGTAATATTTTGTTCTTAACTCTTGCTGGCATTTACGCTTACCAAATCGGTGCCGATACGGTGATTACTGGCGTGTGTGAAACGGACTTTAGTGGCTACCCAGATTGCCGAGATGATTTTGTGAAATCAATGAACACGGCGCTGGTTAAAGGTATGGATCGAGCTTTGACGATCAAAACACCGCTGATGTGGCTCAATAAGGCAGAAACATGGGCGTTAGCGGATCAATATGACGCGTTGCAACTGGTTCGTGAAAACACGCTAACTTGCTACAACGGCATCATCGGTGATGGTTGTGGCGATTGCCCATCGTGTGATTTACGCAAAGCCGGGCTCGATGATTACTTGAATAACAAAGATGCAGTTATGAAATCTTTGGTTCAAAAGCAGGAATCAGAAGGTCTATAAACAGACCTTCACGAATTTGCAAATTCTGAACTCAGGTTAATTGGCTCATTGTACGCATCAACAACCGCGTTTTTGCCATTTCTCTTCGCCTGATACAAAGCTTGGTCTAATATCGAGTACAGCTCATCGAAGTTGGTGAGTGGCATTGATGTCGATAGATAGGCCAAGCTTGCCGTTACACGAAGGTCTTCATTTCTTTCCGTTTTGATTTGCTTTTCCGAAATGGTTTTATGCAAGCTTTGAACTCGGAAAGGTACATCAATTTCATCAACGTTTTTGAGTAAAAGAACAAACTCCTCTCCACCTAAACGCCCGATGTATTCACCTTTGTTGAGTTTTACGCGGATGCTTTGACAAACGTGTTTCAAAACCAAATCGCCTGTAGGGTGGCCGTAGGTATCATTGATGGCTTTAAAGTTATCTAAGTCAATTAAAGCCAGAACATATCGCATCTCTTGATGAGTTTTCGAGGTTTGACTTTTGATGGTTTCAATGATCGCGGTTCTGTTTAAGGCGCACGTTAAACTGTCTATCCGTGCTTTGTTTCGAGTTTGTCGCTGAGCCATTATTGCCAACACCAAAAGAAGCACTAAGCAGGCAACCACAAAATTGTACGCGCGTTTTTGATCTGTAAGCTTTTCAAACTCGCTCTGCTTTAAATTCCGCTCGTTCGCAAGTTTGATCAGTTGCAGTTCGTATTCGTACTCATTTTTGGTGAGGTCGAGAGCTTCCATTGCCTTGATGTTGCTAGTATCTCGGTTATCTAGTTCCAATGTTGAATACGCTTCATAGTGACTTAGCGCCGCTTTGTAATCCCCAAGTTCTTGGTAAGCATTGGACAGCAACAGTTGTGCTCTCGCTTGTAGCAATGGCCTTGAGTTTTCCATTGCTAGTGTGAACGCTTCTTTACCGTGCTCGATCGCCTTTTCTGGCGCGTCATTTTTCAGATAAGCAAAACCAGCGGCTAAATGCCCCTCGGTTTGTAAATGGTTGTTTTCGTATCGCTCGCCCAAACCGAGCGCTTTGTTAATGTATTTGACGGCTTGTTCAAGGTTGCCAATTTCAGCAATAGCGGAAGCAAGCCCCAAATACGCCAAGCCTTGTCCATACGGATAGTGGAGCTCTTCCAAGATTTTCAATGAATTCTGGTAGTGGTTAATGGCCTTATCGAAATCTTTCGATTTGTTATACATCCGAGCTAGGCTGTGTTCGACTTGCGCCACTTTGAGTGGGGCCTCTTCAAGTTGGCGCGCAAGCAAGGATTGGATGAGGTATTGCTCCGATTGCTCAAACTGTCCTAATTCGGCGAGTAAATTGCCGACATCGTTATAAATACCAGATGGGTCGCTTTGATAAGACATATTGGCAAGCAGACGGCGGTACAGGCTCAGAGCCTTTTCGTAGTCGCCGCGATAATTGTAGTTGTTCGCGACTACTCGCAACGCCAAGTCTGCAGGAAAGACTTCTGCGTGCTTATCGTCTAAATGGCTTTCGAGAGATGAGCAAAAGAAGTTTGCCTTGTGGTAACGGCCTTGCTGGTTTAGCGTGTAGCAAAGCTGGTAATTCATCAACGCTTTGCCTTCCACGTCACCATTTTGTTTCATCTTTTGCCTTAACGAGCTGAAACTGGCAACAGAAGCGTCATAACTGCCATGTTTACGTTCGTTTAAAGCGAGAATGTACTCAGACTCTAACTTCGCGAAATCATTGTTTAAGATTTGGCTACTTCCGTAATAAGGCTGCTTAATGTTGGCCATGTACTCATAAATCAACCCACTGACGTAAAGTCTTTCGCTGTCAGATACGGAAGTATGATAACGGTCTTGAAGCATGCTAAGAGCAGAAGCCGCATCGTTGTGTAACGTTGTTTGATAGACAGCGTGCCATTGCGTAAAGTTTTGGGTGTGTTCAATCTCGGTAGAGTCACTTGCGTATATTTGACTGCAAAAAAGCAGTGACGCAAGCAAAGGAGACAGCGCGCGCATAAGGAAGTAGCCTTGTGTTTTTCTTATATAATCTTTTCAGTATGTTATACCCATTATCTTATAGGCGATGTGACCACGTGAAGTGAATAAACAATACTGAATGGAAAAACTATGAAGTGGGTCGATATTTGTGTTGAGAATTAGGGGAGGGAATAGAAACCCCGGCACAAGTGCCGAGGTCAACGCGATTAGTCTACGTATAGCTTCGCTAGATCTTGAGGCTCCATTTCTTTGCCTTCTAGCTGATCATTCCAGTTTGTACCAACAAGAACGCCGTCTTCAGCAAGAGTCAGAAGCCAATCTTCTACAAAGATATCTAGTGGAATTTCAAGAACAGTAAAATCTGCCCACTCTTCAACGTTATGCGCTTCAGCATCTTCTTTTGAAGACCAGAAAGGCATTACTTCGCTATTTTCGAACTCAGTTGAATCGCAAGACAACCAACCTTCTTCATTGCGTAGACCCCAAACGAGTTGGTTTTCTTTCGTTTCTGCTACGAAAAGATCAAGGTTTGCTTGGATATCTGATGTAAGTTTGCTCATTTCAAAACTCTCATTGTTATGACGCAGCTAGATTACCACTAAAGCGCCGATTCCTAAAGCATAATACGGCTTCAAGCCACTATGAAAAGAAAAGGAGCCGAAGCTCCTTTTGTCAAATCTGAGTGCGATGTGAGAGTGTAAAAATTTAGATTAGCTTTCTGCTTCAGGAAGCGTCGTAAAGATCGTCCACTCTTTTTTAACTTTACCTTTGTAACCAACAACAGATGCGGTCACTCGGCGGTTAAGTGCGTGACTTACCTGATCGGTGCCTTGCTCTGCTAGATGTGTGTCACCAAAACCAATGATGCGAAC
This sequence comes from Vibrio sp. RC2502, assembly GCF_054850435.1. Taxonomy (NCBI): domain Bacteria; kingdom Pseudomonadati; phylum Pseudomonadota; class Gammaproteobacteria; order Vibrionales; family Vibrionaceae; genus Vibrio; species Vibrio sp. RC2502. The sequence continues at coordinate 1,673,436 of NZ_CM141453.1, read as the reverse complement.
ACGATTTGGTTCAATACCGTAACTTAATAGCGCGTCACGCACGTTTTTCGCTCGTCGTTCAGAGAGATCTTGATTGTGTTTTGAACCACCTGTTTTACTCGCGTAACCTTGTAGTTCAATCGAGGTCGTTGGGTAATCCTTCAAGAAGTCAGACAACTCACGAATTTGACGACGAAATACCGGATTGATCTCATCAGAATCGTTGGCAAATAGCACACGAACCTGCATTTTCTCAGATGCTTTGATGTATTCGCCACAGCCATCATTGTCAACTTCAGAGCCAGCTGGCGTCCCCGGACATAGGTCGCGAGCGTTAATAACACCGTCGTTATCTTCGTCTTGTAAGTCAGCAATTTGTTCTGCGGTAGGGAATGCACGGTAATCGTACTCATCTTCAGCGATTGCTTGTTGCGTAACGGCGATAACGCTTAATGCCAATAGCAGTTTCATCGGTTTCATGATTAGTACTCCACCTTCTGGTTCCATTCTGTTGGTACATCAACACGCAAGGCATTCAACAGTTGACCCGTAGCATTCATCACTCGGTACTTCGCGTATTGTTCCGCGTATTTAGCGTCTAAATAGTTCTTTCTTGCTTCGAACAGTTCGTTTTCAGTGTTTAAAAGGTCAAGTAGAGTACGCTTACCAATGCGATATTGCTTTTCGTAAGCAATGACCGTTTCAGAAGCTGAGTCTACGTGGTCAGCTAAAAACTCTTTTTGTTGCAGAGTTAAATCTAATGCACTCCAAGATAAGCGAAGTCCTTCTTCGACATTTCGGTATGCGCGCTCTCGTAGATCTTTCGCTTTGTTTAACTGATATGCAAAGCTTTCTGCGTTCGCAACGTCACTACCGCCGTTGAACAAGTTGTAACGCATTCGAAGCATTGCTGTCGTTTCATCGCTGCTGCCTTCAATACCGCCGGCATCGTTGCGCCATGTTTGTGCTGCTTCTACAGAAATGGTCGGGTAGTAAGTTCCTTTCGATTGTTTGTACTGGAACTTAGCTGAATCCACATCTGCAACCGAGATTTTGATGACAGGGTGAGATTCAAATGCCAAGTCAATCGCTTCATCGATTGTGTATGGGATGAAGTTTTGATCCGCGCGTGGGAAGATCAATCCTTGTGGCGATTGTCCGACAAGACGCGTAAACATCGTTTGGCTATCAAACAGGTTATTTTGAGCCGCAACTAAGTTACCGTGCGCTTTTGCTAAACGCGCCTCAACTTGAGTCAGGTCTGCGGTCGAGCCGATACCTGAGTTGACACGTTTTTTAATGTCTTCATAAATTTTCTTATGAACTTTCAGGTTGTTCTCTGAAAGAGAAAGAATTTCATACGCTTTAACAGAATCTAAGTACACCTTAGTCACTTCCAACGCAGTGTCTTGCGCATCCGCAAGTAGTTGGTATCGCACAGATTCTGCATCTGCAGCAGTACGGTCCATATCATTAAGAGTGGCAGAGCCATCCCAAATCAATTGCGTTAAAGTGATAGTGGCTTCTTTACGAGTCAGATCGGTTGAGTCTCGTCCTGATTCTGCAGGATTTATACCTTCGTAACCGATACCTGCGTCAAGATCGACGGAAGGGAGGTAAGCACCGCCAGATGCTTCATTCACATACTGCTTGCTAACGAATTCATTGAACGCGCTTTTAATATCGGGATTTGTTTTTAGCGTATTTTCTACGGCTTGCTCTAGTGTTTGCCCAAAAGCATGACTAGCGGCGAATACACCAATACAAAAGGCGTTGGCACGAGTCCACTTCACTGTGATTCTCCTAGATGGTTATGTAATTTCTCGAGGCGAGAGGGCTTATAAGTGGAATACCTATAAGGGCGTCAATAATTTAGCGCACAATACCACTAATAATCGACGATGTAACCAATCGCTTTGTTTAGAATGTGTTTCAAAAGTGATACGAAAATATGCCTACTAGGGGTTTAACTTCGAACTAATATCACCTTTATTTGGTTTTGTTACATTTTATAGTTGCTTATACAGAGATCTCAATCACCCACCAACTGACAATCGACAATATGGAAAAATTGTGACTTATAAGTTGAAAATAGGCATCAAATTACTGTTATTGCAGTATATATTCGGGCAATATATAGCAAATTAGTATCGTTAGTCAAAAAGTTGACAGTAATTTGGGGTGAAGTTTTATATGGATCGTACAGCGTTAGTTTCACTCGGCAATCAAGTCGTTGTAATAGGATTAGATGGGAAGCTGAGAGTACTAACGGAGGGACAACAGCCACTACCAGGAGAAGTGGTTGTGACATCAACAGATGTTGGCCCTCTGGATTTAAACGTGCAATTGACTCAAGAGCAGGGTTCTAAAGATGTCACTGATGATGTTTTACAAATTATTAGTGCAATCGAACAAGGACAAGACCCTTCTGCTGTAGATGAAGAGTTTGCGCCAGCAGCTGGTGAGAACGGCGGCTCTAGTCTGCAAACCAGTGCGACAATTGTTCGCGATGGTACTGAACTCTTGGCATCCACCAGTTTTGAAACCATTGGTATTGAGTCTCTAGGACTATCGCAAACACAAGTTCTAGCACTGAACGATCTATTCCGAAGTAATCTTCAAACGAGTGTTGACAGCACTGATAAACCTTTGGCAACAACGCCAGTTACTCTTGATGCGATTGAAGAGGACGGTGGTTCAATCATCATTACGACGGAAGAGTTACTGTCAAATGTTGATGATGAAGACAAAGACACATTATCTGTTGAGAACCTCATTATCGATAAAGGGAATGGCACTCTTGTCGACAATGGTGATGGCACGTGGACTTTCACTCCGCAAATCGATGATGACACAGAAGTCTCTTTCACTTTCGACATTATTGATGACGAAGACCTAGTGGTATCTGGTTCTGCAAATCTCGATATTCTGCCTATCAATGATGCGCCAAACGCAGAAAACGATGTAATTACGACAGAAGAAGACACCGCTGTTACGATTGATGTTTTAGTCAATGATAGTGATGTTGAAGGTGACGTACTCAGTATTCAATCAGCATCAGTTCCTTCAGAGCAAGGCTCAGTTGACATTGTCGACGGCAAACTGGTGTTCACGCCAGCTGAGAACTTCAACGGTGAAGCAACCATCACTTACATCGTAACTGATGGCGATTTGACGGACGAAGCGAAAGTGACTGTTACGGTTACGCCTGTAAATGACAGTCCTGTTGCCGTTGATGACACCACATCTATACAAGAAGACACCGCAGTTACCATTGATGTACTGACTAACGACACCGACGTGGATGGCGATAAGCTGAGTATTGAATCAGCCTCTGTTCCTAAAGAGCAGGGTACGGTTGAAGTGGTGGATGGCAAACTTGTTTTCACACCGGCAGAAAACTTCAATGGTGATGCTGAAATTACTTACACTGTAACGGACGGTGAATTGACCGACGAAGCGAAAGTAACTGTTACAGTAAATCCAGTGAACGATGCACCAACCATCAAGGTTGAAGCCGTAGAAAGCATCACTGAAGATGCAGTGAGCACTGATACGGTAGTCGCAACCTTAACGGTTCGCGATACTGACACGCCTGAAGACCAATTAACCGTATCTTTAGAAAATAACTCAAACGGCTACTTCGTGTTGGTTGGCAATGAAGTCAAGTTGACTCAAGTAGGCGTCGATGCAGTTAACAATGATGAACTTAACCTTAAAGATCTGACTATCAGCGCGTCAGTATCGGATGGTGTTAATCCAACGGCTAGTGACAGTGATAGTTTGATTGTGAATCGTGTTAACGATGCACCGACTGTTGAAAATGCCATTGCAGACCAAGTGTTATCGGAAGATTTCGATGCATACACGATCGACTTGAATGAAGTATTCAAAGATACTGATTCCTCGCTAGAATTCTCAGCCTCTGGCAACAACAGCATCCAAATTTCTATTGTGAATGGCGTCGCCACAATCACTCCGACCGCGGATTGGAATGGCAAAGAGACAATTACATTCACAGCTAAAGACCCAAGTAATGAAAGCATCAGCCAAACCGTAAACTTCACAGTTGCGCCTGTGGCAGACATCGTGGCAGACAGCGTGACGGTTGTGGAAGACACGCCAACCATCATAAAGGTCTTAGGTAATGACACGTTCGAAGGCGACGATAAAGTGGTGTCGCTAGATACCAATAACGGCCCAGCCAACGGCACGGTCTCGGTCAATCCTGACGGCAGCGTGACTTACACGCCAAACGACAACTACCACGGTACAGACAGCTTCATCTACATTGTCACGTCAGGCGGGGTATCGGAATCCACCACGGTGAACGTCGATGTGACGCCAGTCAATGACGCACCAGTGGCGAAAGATGATATTGCTACGACACAAGAAGACACAGCGGTTACTATTGATGTTCTGCCAAACGATACTGATGTGGATGGCGATAAGTTGTCTATCCAATCGGCGTCCGTACCTGAAACACAAGGTACAGTTGAGATCGTTGATGGAAAACTGGTGTTCACACCGGCAGAAAACTTCAATGGCCACGCTGAAATCATCTACACCGTAACGGACGGTGAATTGACCGACGAAGCGAAAGTGAGCGTTACCGTTAACCCAGTGAACGATGTGCCAACCATCAAGGTTGATGCCGTAGAAAGCATCACTGAAAACGCAGTGAGCACTGATACGGTAGTCGCAACCTTAACGGTTCGCGATACTGACACGCCTGAAGACCGATTAACCGTTTCTCTAGAAAACAACTCAAACAGCTACTTCGTGTTGGTTGGCAATGAAGTCAAGTTGACTCAAGCAGGCGTTGATGCAGTTAATAATGATGAACTTAACCTTAAAGACCTAACTATTAGCGCGTCAGTGTCGGATGGTGTTAATCCAACGGCTAGTGACAGTGATAGTTTGGTTGTGAATCGTGTTAACGATGCACCGACTGTTGAAAATGCCATTGCAGACCAAGTGTTATCGGAAGATTTCGATGCATACACGATCGACTTGAATGAAGTATTCAAAGATACTGATTCCTCGCTAGAATTCTCAGCCTCTGGCAACAACAGCATCCAAATTTCTATTGTGAATGGCGTCGCCACAATCACTCCGACCGCGGATTGGAATGGCAAAGAGACAATTACATTCACAGCTAAAGACCCAAGTAATGAAAGCATCAGCCAAACAGTGAACTTCACGGTTGCGCCTGTGGTAGACATTGTGGCAGACAAAGCGACGGTTGTGGAAGACACGCCAACCATCATCAAGGTCTTAGGTAACGACACGTTCGAAGGCGACGACAAAGTGGTGTCGCTAGATACCAATAACGGCCCGGCCAACGGTACGGTCTCGGTCAACCCTGATGGCAGCGTAACTTACACGCCAAACGACAACTACCACGGTACAGACAGCTTCACCTACATTGTCACGTCAGGCGGGGTATCGGAATCCACCACGGTGAGCGTCGATGTGACGCCAGTCAATGATGCGCCAGTGGCAAAAGATGACACGGCGATTACTGACGAAGACACGCCAGTGACGATTGATGTCCTGCCAAACGACACCGATATTGATGGCGATAAGCTGTCTATCCAATCGGCGTCCGTACCTGAAACACAAGGTAAGGTTGAAATTGTTGACGGCAAATTGGTCTTCACACCGGCCGAGAACTTTCATGGTGACGCCGAAATTACTTACACCATCACCGACGGCGCACTGACCGACCAAGCCACGGTCAACGTCACCGTGAATGCGGTGAACGACACGCCTGTGGTTGAAAGCAGCATCGCAGACCAAACCTTGGCGGAAGATTTCACCCCATACACCATCGATCTGAATACCGCCTTCAGTGATGTGGATAATGTTGATGGCGAGTTAACGTTTAGCGTCTCAGGTAATAGCAACATTCAAGTGGCGATCGTCAACGGTATTGCTACGTTCACTCCAACCGCAGACTGGAACGGCTCAGAAGCGTTGACCTTTACTGCTACCGATCCAAGCGGCGAAAGCGTTAGCCAAACGGTGAACTTCACGGTTGCGCCTGTGGCAGACATCGTGGCAGACAGCGCGAGGGTCGTGGAAGATACTCCAACCATCATCAAGGTCTTAGGTAACGACACGTTCGAAGGCGACGATAAAGTGGTGTCGCTAGATACCAATAACGGCCCAGCCAACGGCACGGTCTCGGTCAACCCTGACGGCAGCGTGACTTACACGCCAAACGACAACTATCATGGTGAAGATACTTTCACCTACATCGTCACCTCTGGCGGTGTGTCTGAATCCGCTATCGTTGAAGTCAATGTAACACCGGTCAACGATGCGCCAGTGGCGAAAGATGACATCGCTACGACACAAGAAGACACCGCAGTTACTATTGATGTTCTGTCAAACGATACTGACATCGATGGTGATACGTTACGCATTGACTCGGCGTCTGTGCCGAGTGACCAAGGTACAGTTGAGATTGTTGATGGCAAGTTGGTGTTCACACCGGCCGAAAACTTCAATGGTGACGCTGAAATCACTTATACCGTAACGGACGGCCAATTGACCGACGAAGCGAAAGTAACTGTTACAGTAAATCCAGTGAACGATGCGCCAACCATCAAGGTTGATGCAGTAGAAAGTATCACTGAAGATGCAGTGAGCACTGATACGGTAGTCGCAACCTTAACGGTTCGCGATACTGACACGCCTGAAGACCAATTAACCGTTTCTTTAGAAAATAACTCAAACGGTTACTTCGTGTTGGTTGGCAATGAAGTCAAGTTGACTCAAGCGGGTGTTGACGCGGTTAACAACGATGAGTTCAACCTTAAAGACCTGACTATCAGCGCGTCAGTGTCGGATGGTGTAAATCCAACGGCTAGCGACAGTGATAGTTTGATTGTGAATCGTGTTAACGATGCACCGACTGTTGAAAATGCCATTGCAGATCAAGAGTTATCGGAAGACTTTGCGACCTACACGATTGATTTAAATGACGCATTTAAAGATCGCGACTCAGCGCTAAACTTCTCAGTGTCTGGCAATAGCAACGTGTTGGTTTCGATTGAAAATGGCATCGCGACCATTTCACCAACAGCAGACTGGAACGGCTCAGAAACCCTAACGTTTACTGCTACTGATCCAAGCGGTGAAAGCATTAGCCAAACCGTAAACTTCACAGTTGCGCCTGTAGCGGACATTGTGGCAGACAAAGCGACGGTTGTTGAAGACACGCCAACCATCATCAAGGTCTTAGGTAACGACACGTTCGAAGGCGACGGTAAAGTGGTGTCGCTCGATGCCAATAACGGCCCAGCCAACGGCACGGTCTCGGTCAATCCTGACGGCAGCGTGACTTACACACCAAATGATAACTACGTCGGTAAAGATACTTTCACCTACATCGTCACCTCTGGCGGTGTGTCTGAATCCGCTATCGTTGAAGTCAATGTGACACCGGTCAACGATGCTCCAGTGGCGAAAGATGACATCGCTACGACACAAGAAGACACTGCAGTTACTATTGATGTTCTGCCAAACGATACTGATGTGGATGGCGATAAGCTGAGTATTGAATCAGTCTCTGTGCCTAAAGAGCAGGGTACGGTTGAAGTGGTGAATGGCAAACTTGTTTTCACTCCGGCCGAGAACTTCAATGGCGACGCCGAAATCACTTACACCGTAACGGACGGCCAATTGACCGACGAAGCGAAAGTAACTGTTACAGTAAATCCAGTGAACGATGCGCCAACCATCAAGGTTGATGCAGTAGAAAGCATCACTGAAGATGCAGTGAGCACTGATACGGTAGTCGCAACCTTAACGGTTCGCGATACTGACACGCCAGAAGACCAATTAACCGTTTCTTTAGAAAATAACTCAAACGGTTACTTCGTGTTGGTTGGCAATGAAGTCAAGTTGACTCAAGCGGGTGTTGACGCAGTTAACAACGATGAACTCAACCTTAAAGACCTGACTATCAGCGCGTCAGTGTCGGATGGTGTAAATCCAACGGCTAACGATAGTGACAGTTTGATTGTGAATCGTGTTAACGATGCGCCAACCATCAAGGTTGATGCAGTAGAAAGCATCACTGAAGATGCAGTGAACACTGATACGGTAGTCGCAACCTTAACGGTTCGCGATACTGACACGCCTGAAGACCAATTAACCGTTTCTTTAGAAAACAACTCAAACGGCTACTTCGTGTTGGTTGGCAATGAAGTCAAGCTGACTCAAGCAGGCGTTGATGCAGTTAATAATGATGAACTTAACCTTAAAGACCTAACTATCAGCGCGTCAGTATCGGATGGTGTAAATCCAACAGCTAACGACAGTGACAGTTTGATTGTGAATCGTGTTAACGATGCACCGACTGTTGAAAATGCCATTGCAGATCAAGAGTTATCGGAAGACTTTGCGACCTACACGATTGATTTAAACGATGCATTTAAAGATAGCGACTCAGCGCTAAACTTCTCAGTGTCTGGCAATAGCAACGTGTTGGTTTCGATTGAAAATGGCATCGCGACCATTTCACCAACAGCAGACTGGAACGGCTCAGAAACCTTAACGTTTACTGCTACCGACCCAAATGGTGAAAGTGTTAGCCAAACGGTGGACTTTACGGTTGCACCAGTAGTCGACATCGAGGCTGACAGCACGAATGTAGTCGAAGACACACCAACTATCATTAACGTCTTAGGTAACGACACGTTTGAAGGCAAAGATAAAGTGGTGTCTCTGGACGCTGAGAATGGTCCTAAAAATGGTACCGTCATCGTAAACAACGATGGTACGGTGACCTACACACCAGATGATAACTACGTCGGTAAAGATACTTTCACTTATGTCGTGACATCAGGCGGTGTGTCTGAATCCACCACCGTCACGGTCAATGTGACACCAGTAAACGACAAGCCTGAAAGTGAAGACTTTACGCATGTCGCCGATGATCAGCTTACGCAAGTTGTGTTTGATACCGATACGAAACCTCTGGGTAGCGGTGACTCTAAGGATCATATCGCGGATGTTGAAGACGACTTAAAAGGCAATGATCTACATGTCCGGATTACTGAACTGCCAACATCAGGTACGTTGTTCTTTAAAGATAGTGACGGTGAGTTGCACGAAATTAAAGAAGTAAGCGATACGCTTTATGACAAAGACAGTCTTTACTATGAAGCTGATAATGTTGGCTTCTTATTAGGTATCAAAGATCGTCCAAATACGCCTAATGGCTCAGAATCTACATCAGATTTCAATAACTGGGGATTAAGTGAGGATGGTGGACCATCACATTCCCGTACTGAGCATTTAGCAAATGGAGCCTCTATCACTATTTCTTCTGATAGCGGTGAACTTGCGCAATACAACCGTCAGGTGTCACACATCGGCAATGGTATCGCTGACAATGACGGGCAGGGTATTGAGAAGGGTGAAACGATTACGATCGATTTGTCTAATAATCCTGTTGGCTCCGTAAACCTTGGTCTAGATGGATTAGGTGGATTGTTTGATTACGGTGATGACAACGCAGCGCTTATTACGGTTACATACTTAGATTCAAATAATGTCCAACAGACTCAAACGTTCGAGTTTTTGAAGCCTGAAGGCAACTTCATGCTATTCCAAGAAACAAGCGTTGGTTATGGGAAAGATCTAGCTCTTCCTGAAGGTTCGGTCATTACTCAGTTAGATTTTTCTACGAAAAATGAAGGTAACTGGGAGTTACGTTATGTAGAAGGTGTTCCTACCGAAGACAGCTTTGGATATGTGGCAGTCGACTCTGAAAGTGGCGTTAGCGATCCATCTACAGTCAATATCGTTAACGAAATGCTAGATGGTAATGTTGCGGAAAATGGACCTGCTGTGCAGAGCATTACAGGTGTTACGGTTATTGAAGGTGACGATGTCACGTTTTCTGTTTCTCTAAATAATGCAACAGATCAGACCGTTAAGTATCAAGTGGATTTCTCTGCAGAGGGGTCTAGTACGAGCTCTCAAGATATTGATTTGTCGAACGCAACTTTTACTAATGGCGTGAAGTATTTGGGCGGATACCTTATTGTTCCAGCCGGTGTGAATGGCTTTGATATTACCATTCCAAGCATTGATGATCAGTTGGTTGAATCAACAGAAAGCCTTGTGATTAAAGTCGGAGATGTATCTGGCGTTGGCTATATTGATGATAATGATGTTCCGCCAACGGTTCAAAGCAACGAAATTTCCGGATTAGAAGACGAAGCGATTGTTATCACACTAGAACATTTAGGCGTCGTTGACAGTGAGGTAAGTGTTGAGTTTGACACTTCTGCTCTAAATGGCTCACTACAAGTGAAAGGTTCTGATGGTTGGGAAGTGGTTTCTGGCAGTGTACTCGCTTCTGATATCGAAAGTGGTCTTGTTCGCTATGTTCCTGCTGAACATGAATCTGGTGCAGATGTTTTCGATAAAGACGGTGTTGGGAACGGCTTGGATACTTACGAGCAGATTCATTTCACTGTTAGTGATGGCAATTCTTCTGCTTCAGGTACGTTGAGTATCGACATAGAGCCTGTAGCGGACTCAATTAAGATTGACCTTACTTTCGGTCCAGTAACGTCTGTACCTGTGACATTAGGCGGAAGCTGGTCTACAGACGAAGAACTTAAAGATCTGCTTGAGGCAAGCAATTTACCAGGGCTCGATTTTGAACATGTGGTGACACAAGCGTTTAATAATGGTCATGCTGGTAACGACTTAATGCTAAGCGGAGACACTGAATCACCACTGAGTTTTGTAGGTGATCAACAAGCAGGTGCCAACGTTGATGCTCAAGGCAGTGATATCTTTGTGACTGGAGGAGGTAATGATTCTATCTATGGCGGTATTGGTTCATTAGACGATCAAGCTGAGACTGACACAGTTGTTTACTCTGGTAAGTTGTCTGATTACGACTTCAGCTATTACCCAGCATCTGACCACTCAGAAGTCCCGTATTGGATTGTCGAAGATAGTCGATTTATTGATACAAAAGATGTTGTTTCGAGCACTGATAAAGAGTCGGGTGACCACCTTTATGAAATTGAACAACTTATCTTCCAAGATGCCATTATCAAGCTAGATAACAACACAGGAGAGTATGTTGTACTTACAGAGCAGCAAGTCTCTTTTGAGCTGAACCTTGATCTTATCGATGTGGATGGCAGTGAGTCATTCATTAACGATAGCGTCACCTTAACGGGAATCCCTTCAGGGCTAACATTAGAGGTGAATGGCAAAACGGTTACTGAAAACAGCGATGGTTCTTACACGGTTGACCTTTCAAGTGAACCAAATCAAACCAGTCATCAACTAAGCGGTACGATTACTGTACCAGCAGATTACAATGGCTCGTTAGATTTTGATGTAACAGCGACGGCAGGAAGTGTTGAAGTTAATAACAATACTCAAATGGGAGCGGACACGGCTACTGTTTCAGTCCGTGATTATGAGTTTGTTTCTGGTACGCATGGTGATAACAACATAGTTGGGTCCGATGATAACGACGTGATCGTTGGTGATGTTCAAGGGTTACAAATTGTCGAAGGTCAGGATTACAACATTGCCTTTATGCTCGATACGTCTGGCAGTATGGGTTACGACGTTGGCCGTGCGGTAACTGAACTAAAAACAGTGCTGAATACTCTGATCGAAAGTGCAAGTGGACCTCATTCGGGCAAAGTGAACGTTTTATTAACCACTTTTTCCACTGAGAGCAAACAGGTGCTCGAATTGGATTTGAGCTCTGACAATGCTAAGTCTCAAGTAGAATCAATATTGGACGCAATTGTGAAGCTCGGTGACGGTAACACAAACTATGAAGCAGGCTTCCAATCAGCATTGAACTGGTTTGAGAATGCTGATAGTGGCGCAACGAATTTAAGCTATTTCATTTCTGATGGTCGTCCAAACCAAGCTACAGACAACAATGTGAATTGGTATAGCAGTAAAGAGAGTGTTGTACTTGGCGTATCAGAGCAGCAGTTAGTGACCTTGGCTGATGTCTTGCCAAGTGATTATAGATTTGGCGATACAGTTACATACAACAATAAAACAGTCATAGATTTCCGTGGAACAGTATATTCCCTTTCTACTGGTGAAGAGATGGGTAGGATGCTGAATTCTTACGAATATGACGACTTTGGGAACAACGTTCTTGAGCAAGCAAATAACGCATATAGCGCATTGGCAGAATTTAGCGAAGTACGCTCAATAGGTATTGGCGGTCATCTGAATGAAGATTCGTTGAAACACTTTGACTCTGATGGTGTTGTAAGAACTAACATCGATGTTAATCAACTTGCAGAAGTGATTCTTGGCAAAGAAGTGTCATTAATGCAAGGCAAGGATGAGATTAGTAGCCTTGATGGAAACGACATCATTTTTGGTGATGCGATTCGTTTTGATATCAATGGAGAGCAAGGTGTTTCTGCGCTACAAAACTATGTAGCTTCTCAACTGGGGAAAGATGTTGCTCTGGTAACGAAGGAGGAAGTTCATCACTACATTACTGAAAACCAAGCTGAGTTTGAGCAATCTCGTTATTATGACCAAGCGGACACCATTTATGGTGGTGCAGGAAATGACATCTTGTTTGGGCAAGGTGGACACGACAAGCTGTTCGGTGGCGTAGATAATGACATTTTGATTGGTGGTTTAGGCAGCGACATTCTGACTGGCGGTGATGGTGAGGACATCTTCAAATGGATCGATGTGGCCAACGAACGCGACACTGTCACAGATTTTTCTAGCAGTGAAGACTCGCTAGACTTCTCCGATCTGTTTGAGGATTTATCGAAAGATGAAGTAGGCGATCTGTTAAGTGATTTACAATCAGGTAGTCATACAGGAGACGCTGGCGGCTATCATGTTGAAGTAAGTCAAGATGGCAGCGCAGATACGAATTTGAGTATTACTAAAGGTAGCTCAACATTAGATATCCACTTCAATAGCGCAAGCGTGGATGATATCACACAGCATTTGATTGCAAGTCTCGATTCTCAATACAAAGACATGTAGTGACAAATCAGCCTCTAATAAAAAGGTCTAGCAATTGCTAGACCTTTTTTGATGTTCTTGAATAGTTAGCTTTTTGGAAGTGTGGTGAAAATGGTCCATTCTTTTTTCACTTCACCTTTGTGTCCTACTACTGTTGCGGTCACACGTCGGTTCAAAGCATGGCTTACTTCGTCTGTTCCGGTTGTTGCTAAAACCGTATCGCCGTAGCCAACAATAGTAACTCGATCAGGAGTAATACCGTTCTGTAGCAGTGCCTTTCTTACGTTCTCTGCTCGGCGTTTGGAGAGTTCTAAATTGTGCTCAGATCCACCTGTGCGGCTCGCGTAACCTTGCAACTCAATGGATGTGCTTGGGTATTCTTTCAAGAAATCTGAGAGTTCTCGAATCTGCTTCGCGAAAACCGGGTTAATTTCATCTGAATCATTTGCAAATAACACTCGAATTTGCATTTGTTGTGATGAGTTTGCGTAAGATCCGCAGCCATCATTATCAATTTCCGCACCTAATGGTGTGCCCGGGCATAAATCGCGCTGGTTAATGACGCCGTCGCTGTCGTCATCTTGGTGGTCGGCCCATTGATCTGCAATAGGAGTGTCGATGTAATCGTATTCGTCGCCTCGATCACTCGAAGAGCTACATGCAGCAACAACTAATGACAGTGCAATAATAGTTATGTTTTTCATAATTAATACTCCACTTTTTCTAGCCATTCTTTCGGCATTTCGACTCTTAACGCACTCAACAATTGGCCAGTTGCGTTCATCACACGATATTTGGCATATTGCTCTGCATATTTTGAATCAAGGTAATCTTTACGCGCTTCAAACAACTCGTTTTCAGTGTTTAGAACGTCTAGTAAGGTTCGTTTACCGATTCGATATTGCTTTTCATACGCGATGACCGTCTCAGCTGCCGAATCAACGTGGTCTGCTAAAAATTCTTTTTGTTGCAGCGTTAAGTCCAGAGCACTCCAAGATAAGCGAAGCCCTTCCTCAACATTACGGTACGCGCCTTCACGTAAGTCTTTCGCTTTGTTGAGTTGGTATGCGAAGTTTTCTGAATTTGCCGCATCGCTACCGCCGTTGAACAAGTTATAGCGTAAACGCAACATGGCGAGAGTTTCATCGCTTCGACCTTTTAAGCCATCCGCATCGTCTTTCCAAGTTTGAGAAGCTTCAATCGAGATCGTCGGGTAGTTAACGCCTTTCGATTGTTTGTATTGGAACTTGGCAGAGTCCACATCCGCCAATGCGATTTGAATCACCGGGTGTAATTCAAATGCCAAACCAACCGCTTCATCAACGGTGTAGGGGATAAAGTTCTGATCAGCTCTTGGAAAAATTAACCCTTGTGGCGTTTGCCCCACCAAGCGAGTAAACATTGTGTGGGAGTCGTACAGGTTGTTTTGTGCAGCTGCCAGATTACCATGCGCTTTCGCTAAACGAGCTTCAACCTGTGTTAAGTCCGCAGTCGAGCCTATGCCGGAAGTGACTCGTTTTTTGATGTCCGTGTAGATGTCCTTGTGAACGGCAAGATTGTTCTCAGACAGCTTTAAGACTTCATAAGCCTTTACCGCATCTAAGTAGACTTTAGTGACTTCTAATGCCTTGTCTGAAGCATCAGCTAACAGTTGGAATCGCACCGATTCTGCATCAGCAGCGGTACGGTCAATATCGTTTAATGTCGCGCTTCCATCCCAAATTAATTGGGTTAGGGTGATAGACGCTTCTTTTCTCGTATAGTCAGTGTTGCCTCGTCCGACTTCATCAGATGGGTCGAGGCCTTCGTAACCAATGCCCGCATCAAGATCGAGAGAAGGCAAATAGGCGCCTGTTGACGCCTCATTGATGTACCTTCGGCTCTCAAATTCATTAAATGCGCTTTTGATATCTGGGTTATTTTTTAACGTTAATGCCACGGCTTGCTCTAAAGTTTGACCGAAAACGGGTATAGACACTATTAAGCTACAGCAGCAAGCAATACTTAGTCGGTTCCATTTCACGGTGTTTCTCCTAAAAAATCGTGTTGCTTTTTGCTGTTTCATCTCACATTTGAGATAAAACATCACAAATAACAGTGTTTGAGTAAGTAAATTATCAACCTACTGTTAAACCTAGGCTTTTGTTTCGAATATCCAGAAGTTCGCCTGATTAAACCTTAGCACATGTGCAAAATGTTGCTTGGCAACCGTTTGTGTTTAAGCAAGAGAAAAGCTTGATTTCTTAATATCATAGCGTTCCACGACCTGTGCAATTCCCTGCTGCACCTGTAACCCCGCCCCTTGAGTTAATCAGCACATCGCCCCTTGCACATACAACGAAAATATGAAGATTTTGACTAAACTATAGACGTAAATATTGGGGTGACAAACTTTTGACTTAGTTCAAAGTGGGGCGAGGTAGATATGGAACGAGTAACTTTTGGCTCATTGATGAGTAATATTGTAGTTATCGGTCTCGATGGGGAAATTAGAACCCTCGAACAAGGACAGTTGCCTAAACCAGGGGAACTAATTATTAACGAAGTTTCAGACACTTCAGAACTGGTCATTGAGCAAGTGACACCGCAAGGCAGTTCCATCAATGTAACTGGTGATATTACTGCGTTGATAGAAGCTATTGCAGCGGGACAAGACCCGACCCAACTAGGTCAAGAGTTTGAAACCGCAGCGGGCGAAGCAAATGGGTCTAGTCCTCAGACAACAGGGAATGTTGCACGAACAGGGACAGAATTGCTCGCTAGTACCAACTTTGAGACAGTTGGCACTGAAGGCGCGGGATTCTCAACCACTCAGATTCTAACTTTATTGGACATTCTCCCTCCAACTCAGGCACCAGCTCCGACAGGAATTCCGATTCCAGTAACAATTACGGTGCAAGATATTTCTAGCCCTGCAGTAGATGAAGGGCAGCAAGTCTCTTTCGACGTTACCCTTAATCAACCAACGGAAGAAGAAACTACCATAGAGTTTACCCTTAATGATGGTTCTGCTGTAGGCGGGGCGGCGAGCGATGTTGGTGCAGATTATGTAAATACAACGGTTTTAATTACATTATCCAACGGAACCACCCAAGAAATTCAGGTGAATGATGATGGATCGTTCACTGTTTCTCTTCCGATTGGGGAAGAGTCTTTTACGGTTAGCTTGGATACCATTGATGATAATTTAGCGGAAGGATCGGAAACATTCAGTTTGTCCGGTTCAACGCCAGATCAGCCTACTCCAGTTACGGGTGTTGCAACGATTACAGATGAGGCAGAGCAAGGGCCAGAAGATACTGTAACCGTTAATATGACCGGCCCGAATAGCGTTTCGGAAGGTGAAACTACTTCCGAATACACCGTAACACTGAGCGATCCGGCGCCCGTCGGTAGCATCGTCACGCTCGCTTACAGCTACACCACTGCATCGGGTGATGACATCACTGAAACCACTCAAGCAGTGATTGGTGGGGATGGTGTGACCGCCACATTCACCATAGATACCGTGGATGACGTTTACGCGGAAGGCGATGAAGTGTTCCGCGTCAGCGTATCAGGCATTGTCGATAGCGACAGCAATCCAAT
Organism: Vibrio sp. RC2502; assembly: GCF_054850435.1. Taxonomy (NCBI): domain Bacteria; kingdom Pseudomonadati; phylum Pseudomonadota; class Gammaproteobacteria; order Vibrionales; family Vibrionaceae; genus Vibrio; species Vibrio sp. RC2502. The sequence goes on along the minus strand of NZ_CM141453.1, from coordinate 1,656,852 downwards.
TTTCGAAGCACTGAATCTAGACAATGCGTTCGTCGATACCACCATTAGCGATGAAACCGACCCAGGTCCAGAAGATACGGTCACCGTGACCATGACAGGTCCAGCGAATGTCGTAGAAGGTGACACCACCACAGAGTACACCGTAACGCTGAGCGATCCAGCGCCAGTCGGTAGCATCGTCACGCTCGCTTACAGCTACACCACTGCATCCGGTGATGACATCACTGAAACCACTCAAGCAGTGATTGGTGCCGATGGTGTGACGGCTACGTTTACCATCGATACCGTGGACGATGTTTATACCGAAGGCGATGAAGTGTTTCGTGTCAGCGTGTCGGGCATTGTCGATAGCGACAGCAATCCAATCTTCGAAGCGTTGAACCTCGATAATGCGTTCGTCGACACCACCATCAGTGATGAGACGGATCCAGGTCCGGAAGATACGGTTACCGTGACCATGACTGGTCCAGCGAATGTCGTGGAAGGTGACACCACCACAGAGTACACCGTGACACTAAGCGATCCGGCGCCAGTCGGTAGCATCGTCACGCTCGTTTATAGCTACGCCACCGCGTCCGGTGACGACATCACTGAAACCACTCAAGCGATTATTGGTGCTGACGGCGTAACCGCCACGTTTACCATCGATACGGTGGACGATGTGTACGCCGAAGGCGATGAAGTGTTCCGTGTCAGCGTGTCAGGCATTGTCGATAGCGATAGCAATCCGATTTTTGAGGCATTAGATGTTTCAAATGCCTTTGTTGACACCACCATCAGCGATGAAACCGATCCGGGTCCAGAAGATACGGTTACGGTCACCATGACCGGTCCAGCGAATGTCGTGGAAGGTGACACCACCACAGACTACACCGTGACACTAAGCGATCCGGCGCCAGTCGGTAGCATCGTCACGCTCGTTTATAGCTACGCCACCGCGTCCGGTGACGACATCACTGAAACCACTCAAGCGATTATTGGTGCTGACGGCGTAACCGCCACGTTTACCATCGATACGGTGGACGATGTGTACGCCGAAGGCGATGAAGTGTTCCGTGTCAGCGTGTCAGGCATTGTCGATAGCGATAGCAATCCGATTTTTGAGGCATTAGATGTTTCAAATGCCTTTGTTGACACCACCATCAGCGATGAAACCGATCCGGGTCCAGAAGATACGGTTACGGTAACCATGACCGGTCCAGCGAATGTCGTGGAAGGTGACACCACCACAGACTACACCGTGACGCTGAGCGATCCGGCGCCAGTCGGTAGCATTGTCACGTTAGCTTATAGCTACACCACTGCGTCAGGTGATGACATCACTGAAACCACTCAAGCAGTGATTGGAGCGGATGGTGTGACGGCTATGTTTACCATCGACACCGTGGACGATGTGTATGCAGAAGGCGATGAAGTATTCCGCGTTAGCGTGTCAGGCATTGTCGATAGCGATAGCAATCCGATTTTTGAGGCATTAGATGTTTCAAATGCCTTTGTTGACACCACCATCAGCGATGAAACCGATCCGGGGCCAGAAGATACGGTTACGGTCACCATGACCGGTCCAGCGAATGTCGTGGAAGGTGACACCACCACAGACTACACCGTGACACTAAGCGATCCGGCGCCAGTCGGTAGCATCGTCACGCTCGTTTATAGCTACGCCACCGCGTCCGGTGACGACATCACTGAAACCACTCAAGCGATTATTGGTGCTGACGGCGTAACCGCCACGTTTACCATCGATACGGTGGACGATGTGTACGCCGAAGGCGATGAAGTGTTCCGTGTCAGCGTGTCAGGCATTGTCGATAGCGATAGCAATCCGATTTTTGAGGCATTAGATGTTTCAAATGCCTTTGTTGACACCACCATCAGCGATGAAACCGATCCGGGTCCAGAAGATACGGTTACGGTAACCATGACCGGTCCAGCGAATGTCGTGGAAGGTGACACCACCACAGACTACACCGTGACGCTGAGCGATCCGGCGCCAGTCGGTAGCATTGTCACGTTAGCTTATAGCTACACCACTGCGTCAGGTGATGACATCACTGAAACCACTCAAGCAGTGATTGGAGCGGATGGTGTGACGGCTATGTTTACCATCGACACCGTGGACGATGTGTATGCAGAAGGCGATGAAGTATTCCGCGTTAGCGTGTCAGGCATTGTCGATAGCGATAGCAATCCGATTTTTGAGGCATTAGATGTTTCAAATGCCTTTGTTGACACCACCATCAGCGATGAAACCGATCCGGGGCCAGAAGATACGGTTACGGTCACCATGACCGGTCCAGCGAATGTCGTGGAAGGTGACACCACCACAGACTACACCGTGACGCTGAGCGATCCGGCGCCAGTCGGTAGCATTGTCACGTTAGCTTATAGCTACACCACTGCGTCAGGTGATGACATCACTGAAACCACTCAAGCAGTGATTGGAGCGGATGGTGTGACGGCTACGTTTACCATCGACACCGTGGACGATGTGTATGCAGAAGGCGATGAAGTATTCCGCGTTAGCGTATCAGGCATTGTCGATAGCGACAGTAATCCAATCTTTGAAGCACTGAATTTAGACAATGCGTTTGTCGATACCACCATAAGTGATGAAACCGATCCTGGTCCAGAAGATACGGTTACGGTCACCATGACAGGTCCAGCGAATGTCGTGGAAGGTGACACCACCACAGACTACACAGTGACACTGAGCGATCCGGCGCCAGTCGGTAGCGTCGTCACGTTAGCTTACAGCTACACCACCGCGTCGGGTGATGACATCACTGAAACCACTCAAGCAGTGATTGGAGCGGATGGTGTGACGGCTACGTTTACCATCGACACCGTGGACGATGTGTATGCAGAAGGCGATGAAGTATTCCGCGTTAGCGTATCAGGCATTGTCGATAGCGACAGTAATCCAATCTTTGAAGCACTGAATTTAGACAATGCGTTTGTCGATACCACCATAAGTGATGAAACCGATCCTGGTCCAGAAGATACGGTTACGGTCACCATGACAGGTCCAGCGAATGTCGTGGAAGGTGACACCACCACAGACTACACAGTGACACTGAGCGATCCGGCGCCAGTCGGTAGCGTCGTCACGTTAGCTTACAGCTACACCACCGCGTCGGGTGATGACATCACTGAAACCACTCAAGCGATTATCGGTGCCGACGGTGTGACCGCCACGTTTACGATTGATACGGTGGACGATGTGTATGCAGAAGGCGATGAAGTGTTCCGCGTCAGCGTGTCAGGCATTGTCGATAGCGACAGCAATCCTATCTTCGAAGCGTTGAACCTCGATAATGCGTTCGTTGACACCACCATTAGCGATGAAACCGACCCAGGTCCAGAAGATACGGTTACCGTAACCATGACCGGTCCAGCGAATGTGGTGGAAGGCGACACCACCACGGAATACACCGTGACACTAAGCGATCCGGCGCCAGTCGGTAGCATCGTGACCTTAGCTTACAGCTACACCACTGCGTCAGGTGATGACATCACTGAAACCACTCAAGCAGTGATTGGAGCGGATGGTGTGACCGCTACGTTTACCATCGATACGGTGGACGATGTGTACGCCGAAGGCGATGAAGTGTTCCGCGTCAGCGTGTCGGGCATCGTCGATAGCGACAGCAATCCAATCTTTGAGGCATTAGATGTATCAAATGCCTTTGTTGATACCACCATTAGCGATGAAACCGATCCGGGTCCGGAAGATACGGTCACCGTCACCATGACAGGTCCAGCGAATGTGGTGGAAGGTGACACCACCACGGAATACACCGTGACACTAAGCGATCCGGCGCCAGTCGGTAGCATCGTGACCTTAGCTTACAGCTACACCACTGCGTCAGGTGACGATATCACTGAAACCACCCAAGCGATTATTGGGGCGGATGGTCTTAGTGCGACGTTTACCATTGGCACTGTCGATGATTCCGATGACGAGCCGGATGAAGTCTATCGAGTTAGTGTGGCTGGTATTGTCGATGGTGACGACAATCCTATTTTCGAGGCGCTTGACCTCACTAATGCGTATGTTAATACGACCATCATCGATAATGATGAGCCGAATACGCCACCAATCGCTCGTGATTTCATCATTTCCCTCAATGTCCAAGAAGGCATTTTCCCTGTTCAGGATGTAGAGTTCGATGGGCTAACTAGCACCAATGAACAACGAGTTGAAGACATTGAAGATGATACAGTTGCGGCCAATGATGGTGATATTCTAATACAGGTTGTTGACCTCCCTGAACACGGAGAGTTGTATTATGTGGATGGTAATGGTCAGGAAGTCATTATAGATGAAACCACTCAGTTCCCTGAAAACACAGAGGTTAAGTACCGTTTGACTGAAGACTTCTTTGAGGAGCAGAGCTTTGATTCAACTGATTTACTTGAAGAGCAAGGGAAAGATATCTTGGTTGGATCCTATACTCCTCCTAATTCGAACTTAACGTTCACTGGAGGTCAGATAATTACTGTTGGTAACAGTATCATCTTTGATTCCGACGCTCAGATCTCAGTCGATTTTGCGAATCAACAAGTAGGGTTAGTTGTTGTTTCTCCGAATGAAACGGGACAGGGTGATGAAATCAGTACTGGTGAATATATTACGTTAGAGTTAGATGAAGATTTATCTGCAAACGAAGCGAAACTGAATTTGGCCAGTCTGAATGACCGTTTCAACAATGGTGGTGCATGGTTAACAGCATACATCTTCCTGAATGGTGCTCTTGTTGATGTTCAGCAGTTTTACTCAACGGATATTAACTATACCAGTAACCATGAAGGCTTTATCACAGTTGCGATGGCAAATGGTAGCTTTGATGAAATTCGACTTACTCCAGAAACCAATAGTTCAAGTGATAAAGCAGGCTTCACTTTGGTTGGGACTGAAATTACCAGTTTTACTGACGTTAACGATGACTTTACCTATCAAGCTATCGACACTGATGGTGCAATTAGTAACGAAGCAACGGTAGCGGTTGATTTCGAGAACGTCACTGTAGATGCTGTCACGGCGCTTGGTTATCAAACCATGGCATTAAATTCTGAGCTGAATCTCATCATGGGTACGGATGGAGACGATATCCTGGTTGGTACCGACGGTAATGACATGATCATCGGTGGTTTAGGCAATGATATCTTAACGGGCGGTGAAGGTGATGACGTCTTCAAATGGACAGAAATGCAGTCCGCAACTGATACCGTGACGGATTTCAGTGATGGTGATCAGCTTGATTTTACCGATGTATTTGATGATATGACGGGTACTGACATTTCCGCATTGCTTGATGATCTTGGTTCTGGAGACTACCGAGGACGCGTAGATGATATAACCGTAGAAGTGACTGAAAGTGGAGGTAACTCGACGTTGACGATTAATAAAGATGGTCAACAGTTAGAAGTTAATTTCGATGGCGCATCGGCCGCAGATATCGCCAACAGCTTAATCAGTAATCTCGAACAGTTGAGAGAATAAGAAAAACGGAGCGAAAGCTCCGTTTTTTATGTCGTTCCGATAATCGCCAAAGAGCGATTAAAGTACTTTACAAGCAAAGCCTTTTAGGTAGAAACCTTCTGGGTATGCCGTATCGGTTGGGTGGTCTGCGGCTTGTTCAAAGCGCTCAACAAATTTCACTTGGCGGTTTGCGTCTACCGCTGCGTCAGCAATGATTTTTTGGAATAAAACTTGGTCCATTAAGCCAGAGCAAGAGTAGGTCAGTAGCGTGCCGCCAGGTTTTAGAATTTGCATCGCCAACATATTGATGTCTTTATAACCACGACATGCGCCATTTAGTTGCGCTTTGCTTTCTGCAAACTTAGGTGGATCCATGATAACCACATCAAACTGAGTACCTTGGTCACGGTATTCACGAAGCAGTTTAAATACATCTGCATTTAAGAAAACAGCGCGTTTTTTCGAGATATCAAACTCGTTCAGCTCTGCATTGTATTTTGCTGTGTCCAATGCTGGCTGAGATACATCCGCATTAATTACGCGTTTTGCGCCGCCTTTCAGTGCGTAAAGACCAAAGCCACCCGTGTAAGAGAAGCAGTTAAGAACTTCTTTATCTTTAACGTACTTCATTGCTTGTTGACGACTGTCACGCTGGTCTAGGTAGAAGCCCGTTTTATGTCCACCTACAATGTCGACACTGATTTTCACGCCGTTTTCTTCGATGACGACAGATTTTGGAGGCACTTCACCGTGCAATACGCCAGTGGTCTCTTTCAAACCTTCTTTCTTACGTACTGCTACGTCAGAGCGTTCGTAGACATTGCAATCAGGGAAGCATTCAACCAATGCATCTACAATCGCTTGCTTGTTGTATTCTGCGCCTGCGCTGAGCAATTGACATACGAAGAAGTTTTGGTAGCGGTCAATCGTCACGCCCGGCAAGCCGTCAGATTCAGCGGCGATGAGTCGGTAACCCGTTAAACCATCACGTTCAATCACGTCTTCACGAAGAAGTTGAGCATTTTGAAAACGCTTCACGAAAAACGCTTTGTTGATTTCTTCTTTTTCAAAACTCCAAATACGAGCGCGGATTTGAGATTCTGGAGAATATGCCGCTTTTGCTAGCCATTTACCGTCGTGAGTGAACACATCAACTGTTTCGCCAAGAGCGGGTTCGCCCTCAACTTTACCGATGCCTCGAGAGAAGATCCAAGGGTGCTTGCGCTTAACCGATTTCTCACGACCTTTAACCAAATAGATAGCAGCTGTCATTTCATTTGCTCTTGTTGAATTTTGAAAGGGGCGTATTGTCCGGGATGTTGAGGGCAAAAGCAATATCCCTCAACAATCCAGTCATTTGCTAAACGGTCGGTATCGTTAGTCATTATCGTTGGCACAGCTGTTAGCAGGCATAAAAAAGGGCCACTTGCGTGACCCTGATTAACTGATATTTGGTTATGCTCTCAAACCAGTGAGGAGAGATTCCATCGTATCGCTTTGCTTACGCAACTGTTCGACGTTTTGCGAGGTCGTACTGATCATATTGCACACATTATCTGCTTGAACTCTGATTTCTTCGACGCTTGCGGCGATGTTATCTGCAACGACACCTTGTTCCTCAGCCGCAGTCGCAATTTGAATACTGCTGTCTGAGATGGTTTGGTTTTTATCGGCAAGCGAGCCAATCTCTTGGTTTACTTCTGCCATCAGGTTTTGACCTTCGTTGGCATTGTTTACCGTAACTTCCATAAGTTTGGTAAGGGATTGACTGTTACGTTGTAATGATTCAATCATCGCTTGAATCTCAACGGTTGCTTGCTGAGTACGCCCCGCAAGAGCACGAACCTCATCCGCAACCACGGCAAAACCGCGACCTTGCTCGCCAGCACGCGCGGCCTCAATAGCGGCATTCAATGCCAGTAGGTTGGTTTGTTCTGAGATACCGTTGATTGTTGTCACGACTTCATCAATTTGCGCTGCGTTTGCATCTAGCTCTTCAACCGCTTGAGAAGCAGATTGAATCTCATTCGACAGATTTGAAATCGAGTGAAGCGTATTTTCGACTTTCACTTGGCCTGATTGAGCCACACTACGTGCATCATCCGTCTGTGTGCTTGAGTCGTGAGCCAGTGTCGCAACTTCACGAATCGTTGAAGCCATCTGCTCCGTTGCACTTGCAAGAGAGTTGAGGTGTTCTTGTTGCGTCGCAGAAATTTCAGAACTGTGGTGAATCGATTGATTCAAGTCCGAGCTGATTTGCTGCATAAGAGCGACAGACTCTTGGATAGATTGAACCATTTTTTGTTCACGCTCCGCGACTTTATCAATCGTGATGGCGATTTCACTGAACTCATCACGAACAGGGAAGAAATTCATCCGCGCGGTTAGGTCGCCATCAGCAAGCGTGTTTAGCGCCTTGTTCATGGTGAACATTGCGCCACCGATGAACGTCATGATGTAGTAAACACCCAGCGCGAGAACAAACAAGCTCACGCAGATGATACTCACTTGGGTCATTGATAGGGCAGTCCACAGAGAAAGCTCATGATTTGCAACCAAACTGAATGCGCCATTCAATACCGATACAGATTGTGGTCCTGTACCAATAGAGACCGTCTCTGAACCCGCAATAAGATTTGCTACTTGAGCTTGAGAAAGATTGCCAGCCTCTATTAGCCCTTTCATGAGCATCAACTCTTCCTGATACATACCTGAGATCAGAGCATTAGCCGCGCTATTGAGGACGAGAGTAAGAATGACTAGAGCAAGAAGAGGAAGAATGAAGAGCAAGTAGAACTTTTCTTGAATCTTTAAGTGAATGAGATACTTATCAATCCAGCGGAAAGGAATTTCTTTCATAATTATTATAACCATACGAAAACCCACTATCCTTAGTGGGGTGAATAAGACAAAACGAATATATCACTCAATAATCAGATGCGGTACAAAGATGAACGTAAAGTGTGAGAGATTTATAGTTAAAGGTCACGTTCAAGGGGTTGGCTTTCGTTACCATACTTCTCACCAAGGTTTAAAGCTTGGTTTAACGGGCTACGCGAAGAACTTGAACAATGGCGATGTAGAAGTGATGGCTTGTGGGCCTAAAGAGAAAATTGACCAGTTTTGTGAATGGTTACAAGAAGGTCCGCGGACGGCAACAGTAGAAAGCGTTACGCGAGAGAGCGTATCGTACAAACCATTCCGCGGATTTAAAATTCTATAATATTACAGGCACTTAGCTGGTTTAGGTAAACCTGCTAGCTTTGTGGCTTGTTTTGCTGGGCCTTTTTTGAACAGCTTGAACAAATATTTGCTGTTGCCTTTTTCTGGGCCGTGTGCCTTTTCCATTGCCTTGACAAGCATTCGCACTGCTGGAGAGGTATTAAACTCTTCATAAAACTCGCGCACAAAATGCACAACTTCTAAATGAGCTTCAGTAAGTTCGATGTCTTCTTCTTTTGCTAAAAGCTCAATCATGCCTTCTTCCCACTGAGTATGATCCAGTAGATAGCCTTGAGCATCAGTTTCAATTTCTTTGCCGTTGTAAACGAACATAACGTCTTATCCGTTAAGTGAACATGGATGTTTATAGATTAGCGCACACGTTAGGAAGTTCTCAACAAAAGAATCCTGAAGTCGTACTGAGCGAAGCAAAAGCATACAAAGTAGCAGAGCTTTAATGGATGCTGATGATGTGTCTAAAACTCACTACTATGCAGAAAAATAATAAATTATTCAGCTTGTTAAAAAATTTACCGGGGTAATACCAAGACATTTGCATTTGTATTCGGGTTTATTCATTTCCATTGTCGTTTTTTGATAGTCAGCTGTCTAATTAATGAAATTTTGTTTAAGGATGAGTCGGTTACGACGTTGTGTTTATTCCTTTGGGTCGATATTCTCTGGGTTTGATAACCGACCTGTGCTCAGGTTAGAAACAAAACTCATGACAAGGAGTCAGTCATGTCGACACAACGTTACATTGAGATTAATGACAACGTAAAATCCACTTGGTCTATTGAGCGTATTTGGAAGCTTGCAGAATCCTTACCCGTAGAAGAAATTTCCATTGATGACATTAAAGGTCCGAATGAGGTGACCTGGTTTAGTGATGAAGGGCCGCAGCCAACCTGTCGTGAAATCGCGAAACATTGCCAACGCATTAACAATGCCGATGTATCGTATCCCGTGATCTTAACTAGTGACTACCGAGTCTTTGATGGTATGCACCGAATCGCCAAGCAAATCATGTTAGGAGAGGAAACGATCAAAGTGAGACGCTTTAGAGAAAATCCAGAAGCAGACGAAGTTATCGAGTTGTCTGTAGAGCAGGTGTAATACACTGAATTGCACACAAAGAAAAAGCCCGAAGGAATTACCTTCGGGCTTTTTGATTTTACTTAACGAGAAACGATTAATCGTCGTTCATGATGCCTAGAATGCTTAGTAGGCTAGTGAACAAGTTAAGGATGTTTAGGTACATCGAAATTGTTGCACTGATGTAGTTTGTTTCTTCGCCACGAACGATACGACTTGTATCGAATAGGATGAAACCAGAGAACACGAGTGCAGAAACACTGCTGATTACTAGGTGAGCCATTGTTGAACCAACGAAGATGTTAATCAGCGCTGCAACGATCACAATGATCAAACCTGCCATCAGGAAGTTGCGCATGAAAGAGAAATCTTTCTTGCTTGAAATGGTGTAAGCCGATAGGCCAAGGAACACCATACCAGTCAAACCTAGAGCTTGAGCAATGATAGTAGGACCGTTTGGAATTGATGCGTAGTAGTTAAGCATTGGACCTAAAGCACCGCCCATTAGAGTCGTGAAAACGAATGTCCAAACGATACCAGATGATGAGTTGATTGCCTTTGGCATAACAAAGAACAAAATACCAATCGCGGCAAGCTGCATCACAATCGCCATGATTGGTGAAATTTGCATTGCCATAGTCGCGACTGCTGCGATAGCACTGGTCATCAGTGTCATCGACAGTAGGAAGTAAGTGTTTTTCAGTACTTTGTTCGTTTCTAGTGTATTAGGAACACTTGTTGAACGAGTAAACATTGGACTGTTCATAATTATCCTCAATAAGGGAGTTTACTATTGGTACATTTATGGGGCTGAAAGTTCAAAAAATCAAGCCCTTTCCATGCATATCCTAGATAAAATGATAATGGAAATAAGATGTTATGTATGTGGCAACTTGTAACACAATATTACCACCAAGAATTTTTGCGTTGGTGCTCACAACGATTGGTGATGTAAATGACAAAAAGCACTGACTTCATTCGAAATCAGTGCTTTTAAAGCGTTATCTGCGTTGATGATTAATGATGCAGGATTTGCGCTAAGAAGTTTTTCGTGCGATCCGATTGAGGATTCTCAAAGAAGTCGACCGGGTTGTTCTCTTCTATGATTTCTCCTGCGTCCATAAATATCACGCGATCGGCGACTTCTTTAGCAAAGCCCATTTCATGAGTTACACACAGCATGGTCATGCCTTCTTCCGCTAATTCGACCATAACGTCCAACACTTCACGCACCATTTCAGGGTCGAGCGCGGAGGTTGGCTCATCAAACAGCATGACTTTAGGACTCATACACAATGAACGGGCAATCGCTACACGCTGTTGCTGACCTCCAGATAACTGACCTGGGTATTTATCGGCTTGGTCTGGGATTTTAACGCGTTTGAGATATTTCATCGCAACCGCTTCCGCTTCCTCTTTCGGCATCTTTTTCACCCAAATAGGCGCAAGTGTACAGTTTTCCAAGACCGTTAAGTGTGGAAAGAGGTTAAAGTGTTGGAAGCACATTCCAACTTCACGTCGCACGGCTTCGATGTTTTTCAAGTCTTCCGTAAGCTCTGTCCCAGAAACAAAAATGCTGCCTGCTTGATGTTCTTCAAGGCGATTGATACAGCGAATCATGGTCGATTTCCCTGAACCTGAAGGGCCACAGATAACGATTTTTTCGCCTTTCTTTACATTTAAGTTGATGTTTTTTAGTACGTGAAACTCACCATACCATTTGTTCATGTCCTTCAACTGGATCATATAGTCTTGTTGTTGCGTCATAATACGTCCTTGATCTTGATGAGTTATCGTTTGTGACCGGTATGAAGTTTGTTTTCGAGCCATATTGAGTAACGTGACATACCAAAACAAAATACCCAGAACACTAACGCGACAAATACATAACTTTCGGTAGCAAAGCCGAGCCATTCGGGGTCGGTGTTTGCTGCTTGTCCAATACCGAGCACATCGAACATACCGATGATCAGTACCAGACTGGTGTCTTTAAATAGGCCAATGAATGTGTTTACGATGGAAGGAATGGTGATCTTAAGTGCCTGTGGCAAAATGATCAGGCCTGTTTTCTTCCAGTAACTCAAACCTAACGCATCGGCAGCTTCATATTGTCCTTTTGGAATGGCTTGCAAACCACCACGTACCACTTCTGCCATGTAAGCCGCGCTGAACATGACCACACCAATTAAGGCACGAATAAGTTTGTCCGTTTCGGAACCTTCAGCTAAGAACAGCGGTAACATAACGGACGCCATGAATAGTACGGTAATCAGTGGAACGCCACGCCATACTTCAATGTAAATCGTACAGATGCTGCGTATGATGGGCATATCAGAGCGTCGACCTAGAGCCAGTGCGACACCGATCGGTAATGAAACCACAATACCAACAAGCGCGATGATCAGTGTGACCAGCAAGCCGCCCCATTTGTGCGTTTCAACCACTTCCAAGCCAAACACACCACCGTAGAGAAGCGCAGCAACGATAAACGGATAGATGTTGACAAAGAACAGCCAAATCCATAAGCGTTTTGGTGTTTTTTCATAGGCAAGAAGCACAGTGAAAATCGCGAGCGTGATGTAAAACAGGCGAGGGCGCCAAAGTTCTGATTCTGGATAGAAGCCGTACATGAACTGCTCCCAGCGAACACTGATGAACACCCAGCATGCACCTTCTCGGCTACAGTCATCACGCGTTGAGCCTATCCAGTCAGCATTAATGAATGCCCAATCGACAATGTGCCAAAGCGCATTAAAAACGATATAAGCAAGAATAAGCGTGACAATGGAGTTGACTGGGCCATTAAACAAATTCTTGCGTAACCACCCAACCACGCCGACGGTATTTGATGGTGGCGGGAGATCGGGCTGAAATTGATGTGTACTCATATTATCTCTCCACCAGCGCAACTTTGCGGTTGTACAAGTTCATCAACGCAGACGTGAGCAAGCTCAACGTTAGATAAACGCCCATTGTCATCGCGATGATCTCAATGGCTTGTCCTGTCTGATTCAAGGTTGTACCAGCAAACACAGAAACCAGATCCGGATAACCAATTGCCATTGCCAACGAAGAGTTCTTCGTTAAGTTCAAGTATTGGCTTGTGAGTGGAGGAATGATGATTCTCAAAGCTTGAGGGATAACAACCAGCTTGAGCGTTTTAGCACGAGGCAAACCAAGTGACATCGCGGCCTCTGTTTGACCATGACTCACCGCGTTGATACCGGAGCGTACGATTTCCGCAATAAAGGCGGCGGTGTAAACACTTAACGCCAATAGCAAAGCTGCTAGCTCAGGAATAATGCTGATCCCACCTTTGAAGTTGAAACCTTTCAGCTGTGGGTATTCCAAAGAGATTGGCATACCGGAAACGAAGTAAACCAGCAGAGGCAAGCCAACAAGAAGCCCTAAACCAATTCGTCCCATCGGGGTTTGTTGGCCTGTTAGGCGTTGTTTGTTTCTAGCCCAAATAGAGATAGAGATCGTAGCGATAAGCCCGATAACAAACGCAGCAATTACAACACCACTGCCTTCATTAAACACAGGCGCAGGAAAATAAAGCCCACGCACGTTTAAGAAGATAGCTTCGCCAAGGCTCAAACTTTGTCTTGCCGATGGTAATGCTTGCAGTACTGCGAAATACCAGAAAAAGATTTGCAGAAGAAGGGGGATATTTCGAAACGTCTCAATGTAAACCGCAGCTAAACGGCTAACCAACCAGTTTGTTGAGAGACGCGCTACACCCATCGTAAAACCAATCGCGGTGGCGAGAATAATACCCAGCACAGAGACTAATGCTGTATTCAAAAGACCCACGATAAACGTTCTGCCGTAAGAATACGTTTCGTTATACTCAATGAGAGTTAACCCGATACCAAAACCAGCTTCTTGGTTCAGGAAACCAAAGCCTGTCGCGATGCCCCGAGCATCGAGGTTATTTAACGCATTGTTGATGATGGTATAAAAGAAAAATACCAGTGCAGCTATAGCAATGATCTGGAAAATAGCAGAACGAAAGGCAGGATTATAAATCAAGCTCTTGCTTCCGCTCGGTTTGGACATCGTACTTGGCGATGTATCTTTAGTCGGTTTCATACAGCGATAACCTCAAACCTTAGTTATAGATATCACTCTGTATAAATAAGTGGTTGTCCCTAAAGGCTTAACCTAGTGTTAGCTTGCAATAGATTTGTAGCGCGAGTTACTCGCCCAAACCCATATCATACTGACCAAGGCTTATTCCAGCCAATGAGCGATCCTTACTCATCCAGATTGATATATTCAAGAAAAAGGGCGGCATGAACCGCCCTGATTAACTCGTTTCTAACGGATTGGTGGCGCGTACATGAAGCCGCCGGCATTCCAAAGTGCGTTAACACCACGAGCGATCTCTAAAGGCGAACCTTTACCGACTGTGCGCTCAAAGCTTTCGCCGTAGTTACCCACTTGTTTGACGACTTGGTAACCCCAATCATCACGAATACCTAGGCCTTTACCTTTCGGACCATCAACACCCAAAATACGTTTGATGTTTGGATCTTGAGATTTCAACATCTCATCCGCATTCTTAGAGGTAATGCCGTATTCTTCCGCATTCACCATTGCTGCTAACGTCCACTTAGCGATGTTGAACCACTGATCGTCGCCTTGACGAACCACAGGGCCAAGTGGCTCTTTAGAAATGATTTCAGGTAGAACCGCCGCAGAAGAAGGATCTTTCAGATTCAAACGAAGTGCGTACAGACCAGATTGGTCAGTAGTTAGCACGTCACAGCGTCCGGCATCGAAACCTTTTGAGGTTTGCGCCGCCGTATCAAACACCACAGGTTTGTACGACATGCCACTGTTTCGGAAGTAATCCGCTAAGTTGAGTTCGGTTGTTGTACCTGACTGTACGCAAACTGACGCACCATCAAGCTCTTTAGCGCTAGAAATGCCAAGATCTTTCTTGACCATGAAACCTTGACCGTCATAGTAGTTAACGCCTACAAAGTTTAGACCAAGCGCAGTATCTCGGTGTAGTGTCCAGGTAGTGTTACGAGAAAGCACATCGATTTCACCCGACTGAAGTGCAGTGAAACGTTCTTTCGCGGTTAGGGGTACATATTTAACTTTCGTTTTATCCCCAAGAACGGCTGCAGCCAGTGCTTGGCAATATTCTACGTCGATACCTTCCCATTCGCCTTTTGAGTTAGGGTTTGAGAAACCAGGTAGACCGGTACTTACGCCACAAGTAAGGAAACCTTGTTTTGTGACTTTGTCCAGAGTCGTGTCTGCTGCTTGTGCTGATGTCGCCATCATGGCAGTAGAAGCCGCTACGACGGAAGCAAGAATTGTTAGTTTGTTTGCCATTTGTATCCTTCCTGTATGATCCATGTTTAATCAGGAGTGACCTGAAATAACTTGTCCAATTTATTAGTATTTATTGTCCTACGTGGTTGATTTTCGAAGAAACGGCAATCGATAAATCAACCAGTTATAAGCGTAGGAAAGGATCTGTTAATTCTCAAATATATAATTTAAATAGAGTTTTGAGAGAACTTCCAAAGCTCCTTGAGAATTAGAATGACGAAATGTTAATTGTTTGTAAATAGTGCAAAACTCGGTCAATTTGGTGCATCAGAACAATCAATAGAAGAGTGAATAAAATGAGAGAATAAAAAGTTGTTATTAAATCTATCATTAGCCTAGCTCGACTGAGTTACGCAAAAATTTGAACAAAAATTATTTGTGATGTCGAAACAGGGTGATGTGTTTGCCCCATTTTTGGTAGCATGAGTAGCAATAGCAAATAAGAGTAATCATGGATTGAAATGCGATATTTTCCTCTGTTCTTAGATTTAGTGAATAAACCAGTACTTGTTGTTGGTGGTGGAGAAGTGGCGAGCCGTAAAGTGGAAGCGCTACTCAAGGCTGGGGCGAATGTCACCATTGTTTCTCCAACTTTGGTTGAGTTCTTATCAAGGCTTGCCGATGAGCACCAAATCCATTGGGTACAGCGCTTTTATTCAAGTGACCTTGTCACAAAACGTTTTGTGCAAGTGTGGGCCACCACTGATAACCCAGAGTTGAATCACCAGGTGTATAAAAATGCCAAAGAGCTTGGCATTTTGGTCAACGTCGTAGACGACAAACCGTACTGTGACTTCATCACACCTTCAATGATCAACCGTGGCAGAATCCAGATTGCAATTTCAAGTGGCGGAGCGTCTCCGGTACTGATTCGCAATATTCGTGAAAAGCTTGAAGCGATTCTTCCTCAGAACATGGGCTTGATGGCTGAGTTTGCCAACTCGAAACGTAATTCGATCAAAGAAGCGTTACCAAGTGTCGATTTACGCCGTAAGTTCTGGGAGCAATTTTTCTCTAACCCTGATGTTGAAAACGCGCGTAATAACCGCGAGCTTGAAACCATCTATCAGGCAACGATGGCAAACCCATTGGATGAGAAGGGCAGCTGTACTTGGATTCATCTCGGAAAAGACGTCGAAATGCTGCCAATCAAAGCTGTTCGCTACATGCAGCAAGCTGAACTCGCGCTGTATTCGACTAAGTGTGAATCAGACGCAATGGAGCTGGTAAGAAGAGATGCCGAACGTGAGGCCTTTTCAAATGCGGCAGAACTGTCTGATAAGTTAGCCAAAGCGAAAAAAGACAACTTACGCGTGTGCGTGTTCATTCCTCAAGGCACAAGCGAATTCATGTTGCTGCAAGGGCAAGATCTTGTGATTTAGTTTGTGAAGCTTTAGCAAAAACAACTCTCTCCCAAATACTGACAATAAAAAAGCGCCGACGAAAAATACGTCGGCGCTTTTATTTTGCTTCTTCTAACTGGTATCGAATACCAATTAGCAAAACATATTAATCACGGAAGTTGTTAAACTGGAACGGTTGGCCTAGCTCCGCTTCACGGATTGCAGCGATAGTTGCTTGCAGGTCATCACGTTTCTTACCAGTTACACGTACTTTGTCGCCCTGGATAGACGCTTGTACTTTTAGCTTCGCATCTTTGATTAGCTTAACCAGTTTTTTCGCTGTCGGTGTATCGATACCTTGGCGGAACAGGATGTTTTGATGCCAGTTTTTACCCGTTACTTCTGGGTTTTGAGCGTCCATTGCATTTGCATCAACGTTACGTTTTGCCAAGTGGCCACGTAGGATGTCACGCATTTGCTTAAGCTGGAAGTCACCTTCCGCAGACACTTTTACGTTTTCTTCTACTAGCTCAAAGCTCGCATTCACGTTGCGGAAATCGAAACGAGTAGACAGTTCACGGTTAGCGTTATCAACGGCGTTACGTAGTTCAACGGTATCGATTTCTGAAACAATATCAAACGATGGCATGAAGATTCCTTGATTATCTTGTTATATGGATGAATTACTTAGTGGATTTTACAGCTTCTGCCAGCATATCTAGCATAGTTACTGTATCGTCCCAACCTAAACAAGGGTCAGTAATAGATTGACCGTAAGTTAGGTTGTTAATGTCAGTCATTGGCTGGTTGCCTTCCATAATGAAGCTTTCCGCCATGATACCCGCAATGCGAGTGCTGCCTGACTTAATTTGAGTACAAATATCGCTTGCAACATCAAGCTGTTTTCGGTGCTGCTTCTGACAGTTTGCATGGCTGAAGTCTACAATAAGACGCTCAGGTAAACCAAACTCAGCAAGTGAATCACACGCTTGCTTCACAGACGCTTCGTCAAAGTTTGGACCTTTTTCGCCGCCACGCAAAATAATATGACCGAATGGGTTGCCACTTGTGCGGTACACCGTCATACGACCATTCTTATCTGGCGAGTAGAAGTAGTGTGAAGCTTGAGAAGCACGAATCGCATCAATCGCGATTTTCACATTACCGTTTGTGCCATTTTTAAAGCCAACAGGGCAAGATAGCGCTGATGCCATTTCACGGTGAATTTGAGATTCTGTCGTACGTGCGCCAATTGCGCCCCAAGTGATCAAATCCGCAATGTATTGGCCAGTGATCATATCAAGAAACTCAGTAGCAGTCGCAAGACCAAGCTTGTTGATATCCAGTAGCAGTTTACGAGCTTTGTGAAGGCCAGCTTCAAGCGCGTAAGAACCGTCTAGGTTAGGGTCGGTGATAAGACCTTTCCAACCAACTACTGTACGAGGCTTTTCAAAGTAAGTACGCATAACGATAAATAGCTCGTCTTTGTACTTATCTTGGATTTCACTCAGGCGTTTCGCGTAATCAATTGCGGCTTCAGTATCGTGAACAGAACATGGACCAACGATAGCAAGAAGGCGATCGTCTTCACCTGTTAAAATGTTTTCAATCTGACGACGAGATTGAGCGATGCGATCTGCAACGTCATCCGTGATCGGATGTACACTACCTAGCTCCGCTGGGGTAGGCATTGGACCCAAAGGTTGGGTTCTCAATTCATCTGTTTTTATAGGCATGTTATAGCTTTATTCTCTATTGCGAAGGGGTAAAGATAACGGAATTACAGGCAGGAATAAACCGTTTCACCGGAATCTTCCCCAGGAAATACCGAATTGTATACAAAGGTGTTGGTATTCATTTAAATGACTTATGTATAAATGACAAAACTTGATCATTAAATCAATATATATACATTTGAATTTATAACCTTTTCTTCTATCTCACCTTCGGTCAAGCGAGTTTAGTGCGACGAATCTCATGCTTCTCTATTCGAGCTAGGTGACACTGTCACTGAAAGTGTGCCCAATAACTGTCTAGATCTAGCTTTTGTTAACATTTCTTTGACATCCATTTCGTTCGTTGATTAACTGGTCAGAGTAGTTTGGTAAGGAGACCAACATGTTATCAGCAGTACGTCGCGCAAATTTGTATCTCAATCTCTTTGGCTTTTCGAAAGTGCCTCTGATTTGGCTGTGTCACCCAAAAATTATCGCCATTGATAGTAAGCACGTTGAAGTGCGCATTCCACTTCGACGACGAACAAAGAATCACCTAAACAGTATGTATTTTGGTGCATTAGCCGTTGGTGCTGATGTGGCTGGTGGTTTTCTTGCGATGAGCAAAGCTCAGGAAAAAGGCGAGGCGATTTCTTTAGCATTTAAAGGAGTGAAAGCGGAGTTTTTAAAACGTCCAGAAGCGGATGTTCATTTCGTTTGTAATGACGGCCATGTCATTGATGAGATGCTAGACCATACCATTGCCACTGGTGAACGTGTTAATCGTGATGTGAAGATCATTGCACTGTGTCCGAGCCTACATGGGCAGGAGCCGATGGCAGAGTTTGCGCTTACTCTATCCATAAAAAAAGCAGCTCAACATACAAAGAAGGCTGCTTAATAGTTTGAATCCGTTTTTTAATTGAGCTCGATTTTCTCGATAGAGACTATTTTCGAGCGGTTTAGCACGACTTTCCAACGGTAGTAAACGGGCGCATCAGTGTGGTTGTCTTCTTTGACGATCACATTGAGTAAATGACGTTTCTCTACAGACTCTTTGGTCACTTGCCCTTCATTTAGACGATAAACGCGGTTTGAGCTCTTATCCATTAGGCGGATGATCGGGCGCAAACTGATGTTCAACGTTTCTCGAGTCTGTTCGTAACCACTTAAAAAGAGCGACGTCGCCATTTCTGTTTTTTCATGGTAGTGAAGAATTTGTTCTTCTCTTTGAACGACGCGTTTTTTACGAATCTGTTGAATCTTGTCTGGCAAGCTCGATAGCGTTTTATAATCAAGCCATTCTAATTTTTTACCGACGACTTTCTTCGTCGTCGGGTCGATGTACTTTTTACGCCACTTAGGTTTGCCTTTACGAATCCAACGCCACATCGCATCACGAAGATCATCTTTAAAAATCTCGCGTAAAGCATAGATAAAAGACATCGCTATAATGAAAGATGCAGAAATCTCGCCAAGGTAGTCTCGGGCTAGAATAACGGTCGATGTCACTACGACCATAACCAAGCCCGTCGCAATCCCTTTAATCGCTCGCTTGATGTTGTTACCCATGGAGATAGTTTGCTCACGCAAAACAATAGGGTGTTCAATCAGACGTCTTAACAAACGCATTTTGTTTGAAAGACGCGTCACGTCTTCAACCACGCGTGGAGAGTTGTATTTGTTTAGCTTGCGATGCGCTTGTTCTTTCTCACACAGAGTAATCAAACGCTGTTTAATGGTGCTGTAATCGCCTTCTCGAGGAAGATGAGCGACGAGAGACAAAAACTTCTGCTCGGTATACCACGACAAATAGTTATCAATATTAACGTAGTAACGCTTTAAGTTTTCTTCATAAGGGATAGAGCGTCTCAAGCGTTTTAAGATCTCAAGCGTCAACTCAATGACTTCGTCCACTTCATCTTCTGTAACGGAGTTGCTCTCGTGCTTATTCAAACTCGCCACTGCTTTGTCTAGTGCGATAACGTACTGGTAGGCGAATAAACTCAAACTTACGCGGTATTGCTGATTAGAAAGACGTCCGCGCTTCGCTAATCGGCTGTGAACAAGCGGCAATAGAATTTCTGTACTGTAATAAGCACGTTGCTGAGTGATAGAAGTGTAATAAAATTCGGATTCACTGATGATATCGGCGTTTAAACCAAGCTCACCAGGCACAAAGAAGTAAATATCTAGGTCGACACTTTTGCTTTCTGCGAGCGCGTGGCTAATTTTTAATGTTACTGAGTCTTGTTTATCGACGGTGACCAAAGAAAGCTCCTGACTTTGCTAAAGCACTCTTGCCTTACGTAATGTAGTTGAGCGTGTAAGGTCGAGATTGCTAAGAGAGTGACTGGGGCAAATAGCCGAGCAGACAGCATAACAGAGAGGTTTGCTTTTCTCTCTGATTTTCTTGTTAGTTTAGGTATAATTCCGTGTAAATTTTAAGAGAGACAATATCAATGATTAAAATTGGTCAAATTAACAGCTTAGAAGTCATTAAAAAGGCTGATTTTGGCGTATTTCTGGATGGTGACGATTACGGCTCTGTTCTGCTGCCTAACAAACATGTACCTGAAGGCACTGAACTTGGCGATCACATCGAAGTATTTTTGTACTTTGACTCAGAAAGCCAACTTGCTGCGACCATTGACAAGCCAATCGCTCAAGTAGGCGAGTGGGGCTTGATGAAAATCGAAGGCATCAATCAAACGGGTGCATTCGTAAACTGGGGCATTAAAGAGAAAGACCTTCTTATCCCATTTAGTGAGCAACGAGCTCGCTTTACTGCGGGTCAAAACATTCTGGTTTATGTTTACACCGATAAAGCGTCGGGACGTATTGTTGGTACGACGAAGTTCAACAAGTGGCTTGATAAAACGCCAGCAAACTACGAAGTAAACGAAGAAGTTGATCTGATTATCGCAGAACGCAGCCAACTTGGTTACAAAGCGATTGTAAACGGCAAACACTGGGGCATGATTTTCCCTTCTGATGTATTTGGTAAGCTGTTTATCGGTAAAAAACTGAAAGGTTACATCAAGCAAGTCCGTGAAGATGGCAAAATTGACTTATCTCTACAAAAAGTCGGCGTGGCGAAGATGGATGATCTTTCAAGTAAGATTATTGATCTCTTGGAGAAGAAGGGCGGTTTCCTTCCTCTGAACGATAAGTCTTCGCCAGAAGCGATTTTTGATGCTTTCCGTACAAGTAAAGGCACGTACAAAAAGACCATCGGCGGTTTGTATAAGCAAGGTAAGATTGTTATTGAGAAAGACGGTATCCGTCTCGCTTAACTTATCTGCTTAAACGCTAGAAAGCAGCCAAAAAAACGGCCCAAACTCTTCCATTTTTTGGGCCTAGGGGAAACGGCTCTACAGAGCCTGCGCTAAACTTTCGTCAACCATTTATTGGGTGGTTAACGTAGAGAGAAATGCCGTATCAAAGCGTTACTTTGATATCTTCAGTTTAGTACAGCGAGCTTGAATCGCTAGCAGCCCTACGAGCTTTCATACTTACGAACTAAAAAGCCATCGCAAATACGATGGCTTTTCATTTATTTATGGTTCGTCATTTCTTTAAAATAAGTTCTTATCTCGTACTAACTCACGAGGAAGACCATTTTTAATGCGGTTACTGACCCACTTACCTAAACCGATAATCGCACCTTGGTACTTAACTAGCACTTCGCCTTTACCCATTTTTAATCCTTCTGGAATGATTTGAGGACGAACATCACGGCCCATGTACCATTCACGTGCTTCTTCAATCGTTAGCTCAATAGCGTTGCTTTCAGCACCCGTCGCTAGTGCGGTAGCGACTTGGTGTTGCCAACGGTAGCCATTTTTATGTGCTTCAGCGATTTTAATGCCCATGCGAGAAAAACGTAATTCGCCAATCATAGGTTCAAGCGCATCTGGGAATAGCCAAACGTCTTTATCTCGGAGCCAAACCGTACTTTCGGAAGGTAACTCAATATCCAATGCGTTGTGTAGTTGCTTTGAAATCTCTTCTGATTCTTTCTTCGACGCTTTTACGAACGGGAATTTGCCCATGCGCTTTTTCACTTGTGGTGCCTCTACAGAATGGTGTTTGCGAATACGCGCAACAAAGAAGCCTTCACAGTCATAAACCTGAGGGAAGATGTGTAAGAAACCTTCTTCTGTTAATGCGGCGTTTGCATTTTCAAATAATCCATCCAGACTCTCAAACTCAACCGCGTCACCAAAGGTTTCTTTTAAGTGATGGCAAACTTGCTGGTTTTCCTCGGTACTTAACGTACACGTTGAGTAAACTAACACGCCACCTGGCTTAAGTGCGTGGAATGCGCTTTCAATGAGATCTTTTTGCGTATCTGCGATTTCTAGAACGGACGCTTGTGTCCAGTTCTTCATGGCATCTTCATCTTTACGAACTGTGCCTTCGCCAGAACAAGGGGCATCAAGCAATAC
Organism: Vibrio sp. RC2502; assembly: GCF_054850435.1. NCBI lineage: Bacteria > Pseudomonadati > Pseudomonadota > Gammaproteobacteria > Vibrionales > Vibrionaceae > Vibrio > Vibrio sp. RC2502. Next base: position 1,634,189 of record NZ_CM141453.1, on the reverse strand, counting down.
CGCATCAAATTGTTCAGGTAACCAACCACCAAAAACGCGGCCATCAAAGTTGCTCAAAGCGGCATTGCGCACACCACAGCGTTCGATGTTGGCATGCAGAACTTTTACGCGGCTTGCCGCGTACTCGTTCGCGACAAGTACACCTTCATTTTTCATTAGTGCGGCGATCTGTGTGGTTTTTGAACCTGGTGCAGCAGCGGTGTCTAGTACCGCATCGTAAGATTCGTCATTCATGAATAGGGCAGATACTGGCATCATCGAGCTGGCTTCTTGAATGTAGAATAAGCCAGACATGTGTTCTGCTGTGTTGCCTAATGGTACAACCGACTCGTCGGCTTCAATCCAAAAACCAGTGTCACACCAAGGGACGGGTGACAATGTCCATCCTTTGTCTTCCGCGCGCTTAACAAAGTCTTCCACACTCATTTTGAGCGTGTTTACGCGGATACTTTTGCGAAGAGGCCTTTGACATGCAGAGATGAAATCTTCCATGTTGAGGTTCGCAGGAAGGATAGTTTGGATTTTTTCCAGAAACGCGTCTGGGATGTAAACATTAGGATGCAATGTGGAATCTCGTTTGCAGAATTTGCCGCAAATAATATACGAAAGCGACGCAGAAACGAATAGTGACAAGGTTAACGACCATAAAAAAGAGCAGCGATTGCTGCTCTTTACATCGAATCAATATCCCGCCTTAGGGCTTAGGAATTGGCGTTCTCCATTGAACCCAGCTTTCATCGGCACGTGGGTAAAGATAGAAAGAATGACCACGTTTTGCTGCTGGTGGAATTTGTGATTGCTCTGGCGTTGAAAATGCAATGCCACCACGCACGAGGCTATCAATCGTACCTGCTTTGATGTTCGCACCAGTAATACCGATAGAAACATCCACACCAGACACATTCCAGAACACGCTGTTTTGACGCACTAAATACGCGTATTCAGGTTTGATCTTGATGGTGGAAACCACGCGATCAGCGAACTCGCCCAAGCGAACATCGGTAACTTGACCAACTTCCATTTGACGGTAGAGAACAGGAGTACCGACTTGAACCGAACCGCGTTGCTCACTTTGCAGGGTAAACATGACGCCTTCTACACGGTCAAAACCTTTTTCTAATGGGAAATCGAACTTCGCCTTGCCATTACCCGGTTCAACGCTGATAGATTTTGAAACTAGCGCACCTAAGTTCTTCACGCCGCCAAGGCCAATTTCAGGTTCAGTTAGCCAAAAATGCGTGCCTTCTACCGCGATATTTGCCACGTATTCCGGTAAAATTCGGGCGGTGACTTCAACCAGATTGCGACGGAAATTCGGTACGACAAGCGTCACTTCACCTACCTTCACGCCTTGGTATTCAATCGGCATACCTTTAAGCACTTCTTGCGTGCCGTCGGTTTCTAGCGAAATGACTCGACCAAATTTGCGCGCTTTTTGCTGATCAGCGTAAAGCTTCCAACGTTCTCCGACTTTGTTTTCCACGCCAGGCACGGAATCAAAGGCAATTCCACCTTCAATTAGAGATTTTAGTGGATGTGCTTTAACGCTAACGCCAGAAAGTGAGGCATCAATTTCGATACCTGAACGATTCCAAAAAACGGTTTGTGGGGTGACAAGATAAGAAAAGCGATTTTCAATGGTCGCTTTAATCAATACGCCACCATCGACGAGATGAAAGTCCGAGACGTTACCTACAGGCAGATTTCGATAGAGTAGAGGGCTGCCTTTCGAAATTGGTGGTAGCTCTGAAGCAAACAGCATTAATGTTTTCGAGCCAGTTTTGTTGTATTGCGCGAGTTCTGCTAACGATTCGTTCTGGAACAGTTGGTATTCTTTCTGAATCGACTCAGAACCTTCACTGACGAAACTGATAGAACCGGTCAGTAGTTGTTTTGCTGGCGGAACAGTGACGCTCAACCCAGACTCAGTAAGCTCTGCAGAAGCGCTACCAGTCACGTAAAAACGGTTATTTGATTTAATAAGATGCTTGTATTCGTGATCAATAAGCACATCCATAAAGACTTCGTGCTTCGCTTGTTTTTTCTCATCAACTAAACCAACGTTGATGATGGAACCGACCACAATACCTTTATAGAGCACGTTCGCTCCGCTATCTAAACCAAATGAATTGTCAGAAATTAGGCGAATCGCGATAGACTTTTCTTGCTGTTGATTAAATACGTTTTTGCGAATTGCAGTGAAGCGGCGAGAGCGTTCGCCGTCGCCAGGAACGATAGTGAGGAAGTTTCCTCTAACTAGGTTTGCAATGTTTTCGACACCAGACAACGACACTTTCGCTTCTTCCAAAACAAAGCGAGTGCCAGTGGTAAGCATGTCACTGAAAGCAGGCTGAATTGCTGCAGACGCCAAAATGACTTCTCGTCCTTCAGAAAGGCTTAAGTCAGTGACCTGACCAATTTCAATGCCACGGTACATGATTGGTGCGCCTTCGCTGCTGACTTTATTGTCGTCAGGTAGAGCAATTTTGATCGCAATGCCTCGACCTGCTGTTTTTAAGTCTTTGTATAAGCGGAACTCGGTATTTTCTTCCACTGGTTCGCCATCGTCCGGAGAGTCAACGGCGATAGCGCCACCAAGTAGGGCGCTCATGCTTTCTAAGCGTACGTCAACGCCTTCAAAACCAATACTTGCGCCAATGCCACTGACATTCCAAAAACGGCTGCGGTCATTGATGATGTGTCGATATTGCTCTTGGATATTGGCTTGAATAGTAATGGATTTTGCATCTTCATCCAGTTGGTAGCTGTAAACCGCACCGATAGGAATTTTCTTGTAGACAATCTGAGAGCCAATCGACACGCCGCCTAAGTCTCGGCTTTTAAGCTTGATGTTCAAACCCTGTGAAACACGTAGGTCCGTTGGCGCCGAATCGAGAGCGTGGAATGTGGTCTCAAATTCTTGACCGTCCCCCGGTTGGATAGAGATGTAGTTACCAGAAACAAGCGCATCCAAGCCCGACACACCAGTTAAACTCGCGGTTGGTTTAACAAGCCAAAAACGCGTTTTATCGTTTAGTAACTTCGTTGCTTCAGGGTAGATGTCTGCATCCACGTAAATGCTGCCGAGATCTTCGGACAAATTAATGTCACGGACCATACCGACTTCCAAACCTTGGTAACGGATAGTTGTACGTCCCGCCACCAAACCAGCAGCGTCGGAGAAGTAAATCTGTACTCGTTGCCCCGCATCATGGATGGACTTCACCACAAGCCAGCCGGCGAGCACCATCGTCAAAATTGGCAGTAGCCAAAGTGGAGATATGCCTTTGCTCCTCTTAACATCAGGCACATACGATGTTTGAGAATTGTTCTGATCACTCATTAATTGACTCTTTTTCTGATTGTTTTGGGGCTTCATCCCAGATTAGCCTTGGGTCAATACTCTCTGCGGCTAACATTGTCAGCACAACGACTAAACCAAACGCGACCGCGCCGTAACCTGGCGTAAAGTCGAGTATTTGACCGCGATCGACCAAGGTCATCATGATAGAAATAACAAACAAGTCCATGACAGACCATTTACCGATCCACTTTACTGCAAAGTAAACCATCATTCGTTGTCTTCGAAACACCGAACGCTTGAATTTGATGCACAGCATAATATAGGCAAGGCCGAGGATCTTAACGACTGGCACAACGATACTGGCAACAAAAATAATAATGGCGATACCATACATTCCGCTTCTGACCAAAGACGCAACACCAGAGAAAATCGTATCTTCAAGGCGTTGACCGTTGGTTATCAAAATCGAAATAGGAATAAGGTTAGCAGGAAAAATCGCGATAGTAGCCGCGACTAGGTAAGCCCACGTTTTTTGAATCGAGTTTGGCTTACGATGATAGAGCTCATGCTGACAACGTCGGCAACGCTCACCTTCAGGTTGAGAGAGATGACACTCGTGACAATGCACATCTTTGTGTTCGAAAGAGTACGTGTTTTCTGGTTTCCAAGCTTCCCAATAACGACGAACGCTGATGCGTGATACCAGAAGAACAGTAAATATTTGCAGCAAGACCAAGCCAATCAATCCGGGGCCAACAAAAATATCTGAATAGTCTTGAAGCTTAAAACAAGAGATCGCAATGCTGACCAAAAACACATCCAGCATTACCCAATGTTTCAAATGTTGAATCAGCCACAGTGAGACGCGCAGCCCCTTAAACCATCTTTGATGCAATGAGATATGTGCAGTCACAACCGAGACACATACGGTCAATGGGGCAAGTGAGCTACAAAATAGAATTAACAATGAAAGAAGAACGAAGCCTTCTTCCATCAAGGTGATCATCCCTGAGGGTAAGGTCGCGGGAATCATCACACCAAAAAGCCTGATGCTAATGAAGTTAAAGAAGTGCGACGGAATAAATAGCAGGATACAGGTTATCGCGACCGCTAAATTACCAGAAAGGCTAGGACTGCCTCCGCGATATAATTGCGTGCCACAGCGTGGGCAATGTGCATTTTTACCGTTAGGTAAATCGACAATATCGACAGGGAGTTCGCAACCTTGGCATAAACGCACACTATTGGGTTGCATGGCATGCTTAGACAGAGAGGTCATAAAGACCTCTCTAATAAGAAGGGTTTAAGCTTGGGACTGAATGCCCCCGTACAAGGTTTGATATAAGCCTTCTTGCTCAACGAGCTCACCATGGGTTCCTGTTTGTGTCACTTTCCCATCTTCAAGCACATAGATCAAATCTGCTTGTTTTACTGCCGATAGACGGTGCGCGACGATTAAGGTTGTTCGACCACGTAGGAATTCTGTTAGCGCTTTATGTAGTGCAGCTTCTGTTGCAGTATCGAGCGCAGACGTGGCTTCATCTAAAATAACAAATTGAGGATTGCTTAACACCATACGTGCAATCGCAAGGCGTTGGCGTTGTCCGCCGGATAAACGAATCCCGTTGCGGCCAATTTGCGTATCCAAACCGTGGTTAAGTTGAGAAATCACATCTTGTAATTGAGCAACTTCGAGCGCTCTCCACAAGGACATTTCATCAAAGTGACCACCGAGCGTCAGATTATGCCTCAAGGTGTCGTTAAATAGTATAGGTTGCTGTAATACCACGGCAATTTTGTCGCGGATCACTTCAAAACCAATATCTTCTGTTAACTCATCATTAAAACGAATGCTACCTGCGTTCTGTCGGTAAACACCAATTAGCAGTTGAATCAGTGTTGATTTACCACCGCCGCTCGCGCCCACTAACGCAACTTTTTTGCCCGCTGGAATATGTAACGACAGGTCATCCAACACTTTGTTCTCATTATTATATGAGAAATCCACATGCTCGATTTTTACATCGACTTCGCGTGTTTCGTTGAAAGGATTCACCTTAGAGACAGGTCTATCTTCTTCTTCCAACTCTAGAAGGTCGTTAATACGTTTCAATGCGGCTTTTGCGCTATACCAAGAGAATTGTATTCCAAGAAGCTCTTGAACAGGGGACAACATAAACCATAGATAGCCAAATACAGCGAAAATTTGACCAATTGTTAGGTCACTAAACATCACCATTAACATGGCAACCGCACGGAATAATTCAAAACCGATTAAGAAGAGCAAGAAAGAAACTCGACCAGCCGCTTCTGATTGCCAGGCGTATTTGTCAGCATCGACGCGGACTTGATTGGCGCTCTCTTTTAGCTGCTGAAGAAATTCGCGCTCTTTATTGGCAGCGCGCAGCTGGTAAATACCATCCAACGTTTCTACCAGTCGGTTTTGGAAAATTTCGAACGAGTGGTTTTCTTTACGCTTGAGATGCTTGACCATACTGCCAAGTTTGCGAGAGAAATAAATGACAATAGGGTTTACGAGCAGAATAAATAAGCCCAGACGCCAATCTAGCCAAAGCAGAACGATAGCGGTGCCGATGACGGTCAAAAAGCTGATAACAAACTTTGCGAGTGTCGAACCAACAAATTGATCGATGGTTTCTATATCAGTAATAAGGTGGGCGTTAATTCCTCCACTGCCTTTGGTTTCGTACTGACGAATACTGATTCGACCCAATTTGTCGATCATTTTACTGCGCATCTCAAACGTAATGGTTTTCGATACCAGTGTGAATTGACGACTTTGAACAATGTTCAACGCTTGGCTGGCTGCGCGCATGAGCACAACTAAAAAAAGCGTAAAAAAGATATATCCAGTTGGGGTATGCCACGCTTCAGGAAGCACAGCGTTCATGGCAGCAAGACCAGAGGCAGGTTTGTCCAATAGCACTTCATCAACCATTAATGGCATAAGAAGAGGGATTGGAACACTAATCAAGGTCGCCACAATAGCAATTAAGTTCGCTAAAATCAGCTTGGACTTGTGCTTTTTAACTTGTGTTATCAACCAAGAACGGCTAATAGTGTCATTTTTCGGAATCATTGTAATTGAGAATAAGTCCTATTTTAAAGTAGGTCAGCATTTTAGCGCCATACGAAGAGAATGGAAGCTTTAATAATTAAGTAGGAAGTTAATATGAACATAGAACAATACCAACGACTCACCAAACAAGCAGTAGCCCTAATTGAATCTGAGCCAGACTTTATCGCTAACTTGGCGAACCTGAGCTCTTTACTATTTATGGAGCTTGAAGACCTCAACTGGGCAGGCTTCTACCTAACAAAAGGGGATGAGCTTGTATTAGGCCCATTCCAAGGTAAACCAGCTTGCGTTCGTATCCCAATGGGACGAGGCGTTTGTGGAACAGCTGCAAAAACAAATACTACTCAAAGAGTATACGACGTTCACGAATTTGAAGGTCATATCGCATGTGATGCCGCGAGTAATTCTGAAATTGTGATTCCGTTTTCAATCAAAGGAAAAGTTGCTGGCGTATTGGATATCGATAGCCCAAGTATCGGTCGATTCAATGAAACAGACGAGGAAGGTCTCACTCATTTTATGTCAGAAGTAGAAAAGCTGCTTAATTCACACGCGAACGACGCATAAATTAGCCCACGAGTGTGGTTTTTCCTTGGCATGTCACTATAATACGAGAATATTTTTCTTAATGCTTCGCGGAAATCCGCTCAAATCAGGAACCCTCATGACTGAAAAGTTAAAAAACAGCAAAGAAGTTATCGCATATATTGCTGAATGTTTCCCTAAGTGCTTTACTTTAGAAGGTGAAGCAAAACCTCTGAAAATTGGTATTTTTCAAGATCTTGCGGAACGTCTAAATGAAGACGAAAAAGTAAGCAAAACTCAGCTTCGTGCAGCGTTAAGACAGTACACTTCATCATGGCGTTACCTACACGGTGTAAAACCAGGTGCGGTACGTGTTGACCTAGATGGCAACCCTTGTGGTGAACTAGAAGAAGAACACGTAGAACACGCTAAAGCGACACTTGCTGAAAGCAAAGCGAAAGTTCAAGCTCGTCGTAAAGAACAAGCACAGAAAGCTCGTGAAGAGGGTAAGGCGAAAGCAAAACCAGCGGCTAATAAAAAGCCTCAACAGCCTCGCCGTACTAACAAACCAAAAGTACAAAAACCAACTAAGCCTGTAGAAACGCGCGCTCTAAATGCTGATGAAATCACAGTAGGCAATGCAGTAAACGTGAACATGGGCAAAGGAAACATGGCAGCGACCATTGTTGAGATCAATAAGGATGATGTACGTGTTCAACTTGCTAACGGCCTACAAATGGTTGTAAAAGCGGAGCACTTGCGCGCATAAGGGAGATACTCCTACGCATGAATTGCCGTTCAAAAGTGACCCTGATTGCTGCTAGCTTATGGCTAGCAGCATCAGCTCAGGCTCTCGAAGCCAAACTACATAAAGATGACTTGCCGGTTCTCGCTCCTGAAGTTCAGCACGAAACAGCCAGCAAACGAGTCACCTCTCGATTTACCCGCTCTCATTATAAGCATTTCAATCTAAACGATGATTTCTCTAAAGCGATCTTTGAACGCTATGTAGAAATGCTTGATTACAATAGAAATATTTTCACTCAAGCGGATATCGATTCCTTCAAAGATTGGTCAATTGAACTTGATGATCAGCTTAAAGCTGGTAACAACAAGATTGCTTTTGATGTTTACAATCTTTCTATGCAAAAACGTTTTGAACGTTTCGCCTACGCGATGACTTTGCTCGACAAAGAGATCAAGTTTGATAACGCAGACGAGATTGAATTAGATCGATCAGAAGCCGCATGGCCAAAGGATGAAGCTGAGCTTAATGAGTTGTGGCGTAAACGCGTGAAATATGACGCTTTGAATCTAAAACTGACGGGCAAAGAATGGCCTGAAATTAAAGAAGTTTTAGAGAAGCGTTATAACAACGCGATGAAGCGTATCACACAGACCAACAATGAAGACGCGTTCCAGCTTTATATGAACGCCTTCGCAAGACAGGTCGATCCTCATACTAGTTACCTTTCTCCTCGCAACGCCGAGCAATTCCAATCAGAAATGAACCTGTCTCTTGAAGGGATTGGTGCCGTTTTGCAAATGACAGATGACTACACTGTTATTCGTTCATTGGTAGTTGGTGGCCCTGCGTCTAAGAGTAAGCAACTTGGTGAAGGGGACCGCATCATTGGTGTTGGTCAAGACGGTGAAGAAATTGTCGATGTGATTGGCTGGCGTCTGGATGATGTAGTTCAATTAATCAAAGGTCCTAAAGGAACAAAGGTTAATCTACAAATCTTACCAGAAGGTAATGACGCAAAGAGTTACATTGTCACAATTGTGCGCGACAAAGTTCGTTTAGAAGACCGAGCGGTTAAGTCAGAGATCATTGAGAAAGACGGCAAGAAGATTGGTGTTCTTGAAGTACCAAGTTTCTACGTCGGTCTTTCACAAGACACAGACAAGCTACTTAATGACCTAAAAGCGAAAAACGTTGACGGTATCATCGTTGATTTACGTAACAACGGTGGTGGTGCTCTTACTGAAGCAACAGCACTTACTGGCCTCTTCATTAAAGAAGGCCCAGTCGTACAAGTGCGCGACAGCTATGGCCGCATCAAAGTTAATGCTGATACCGACGGACTGGTAAGTTACGATGGTCCTTTGACGGTATTAATCAACCGCTACAGTGCATCGGCATCTGAAATTTTCGCAGCTGCAATGCAAGACTACAACCGCGCCGTCATTCTTGGCGAAAACTCGTTTGGTAAAGGTACGGTTCAGCAGCACCGTTCATTGAATCATATCTACGATCTTTTCGATAAAGAGCTCGGCTATGTTCAATATACGATTCAAAAGTTCTACCGCATCGATGGCGGCAGTACTCAGAACCGTGGTGTAGCGCCAGACATTGCGTACCCAACACCAATTGATCCGAGTGAAACCGGTGAAAGTGTTGAAGACAATGCTCTGCCTTGGGATAGCATCGATAAGGCGACTTATCAGACATTTCCAGATAACGACAAGTTGATTGCAAACTTGACAGAACTTCACAATAAGCGAATCGCTGATGAGATGGAATTCCGCTTCATTAACGAAGACATTGAGAAGTATCGTAAAGAAAAAGACGACAACATGTTGTCTCTAAACGAGAAAGTCCGCAAAGACGAGTCAGATAAAGCAGAAGCATTACGTTTGAAACGTATTAATGAACGTCAAACGGCTTTGGGTAAGAAAACATTCAAATCTTTGGATGATGTGCCGAAAGACTACGAAGCACCTGATGTTTATTTAGATGAATCTGTTGCGATTATGGTTGATATGCTTAAAGCACCAAAACAGTCATAAGCACTGGCAATTCAGTACAAAAAGGGCGAGTCCTAAGGGTTCGCTCTTTTTTTATGCCTTTTAACCTGCAAAGTTGACGGCACAAAGTCGGTTGTGCGCTTATTTTACTGCAATAATTTACGTGATATAGATCAAATATTTCGCGAAATAGAGCACCAATGCCTAAGCTAAAAGAAAACGATAAGGATGCCGATATGAAATGGTTCTTTATTTTGCTTAGCTTTTGCTGCTTAAGCGTGTTCGCTGGAGAAAACACAAAGGAAGACGATCTTAGTCACTTTGATACGCCGTTTCTGATTGGGGATTGGTATTTAATGAATCCGAGGCCTGACGAATCGGCTGAAAACTTCCGAGCGATCAAACTTTCTTTAGGCTCTGATTACACATTCTCTATTGATATTCAGAAAAAAGATTATTCTGTCGATCATTGGGAAGGTATGTATAACGCCAATGAAGACACAATTGTTCTTGGATTGAATACCGATGAGCCCCAAATTTACGCTTACCGAAACAATCACAATACCTTGGATTTAAACGGTGTCACTTTTACTAAAGGGCTATCGAACGCTCTAGCCGGCATCTGGTCAAGCTCTCATGTCTCTGGCGATGGATTGATGGCAAATAACATTAACCACATGGATCTGATTTTGCAGCCTGACTTCGTGTTCTTGTTCCGTGTCTCAAACGAAGCAGGTGAAGAGTCCGTTAAACAAGGCGTGTTTTACACTGAAGACGAGTATTTAGTTCTTTTGTATGAAAACGGCGAGCAGGGCACAACGTACAAACTTAAAGAAAATGAACTCACCATCCAAGATAGTAGTGGTGATATGTATGCCGTACTCAACCGAGTCACACAATGAGTCATTCATATTGTTGATTCTATAAATGAGTATTCATACGGTAAACTTCTAATGTTGAGTAAATGTTAATCAGAAAGCGGAGCTAACCATCAAAAAGCTCCGTTTTTTTATAGAAAGACTTGTATTCTGATACCACAACCCATACAAATAGCTTATATCGTGATACCAGTTAAAGGGTTTGAGACCTGTAAACTGGTATTTTTGTAGTTCGACATACAAGGATTTATGGACATGTCTCAAGCTCCCCAGGCGAAATATCGTAAAGATTATCAAGCGCCATCCCACACAATTACTGAGATTGATCTTACGTTTGATCTTTACGACAACGACACCATCGTTACTGCACTATCAAAAGTAGTTCAAAAGGGTGAATCAACGACTCTAGAACTGGATGGTGAAGGGTTAGAGCTTCGTTCAGTTAAGGTGAACGGCGAAGATTGGGCGCATCATGAAGTAAAAGAGGCGTCCCTAGTACTGTCTGACTTACCTGCTGAGTTCGAACTTGAAATCATCACTAAAATTGATCCTGAAGCCAACACCGCACTTGAAGGTCTGTACAAATCTGGTGGTGCATTCTGTACACAGTGTGAAGCAGAAGGCTTCCGCCGCATCACGTATTACTTAGATCGCCCAGACGTACTGGCAAAATACACAACCAAAGTCATTGCAGATAAAGCAACATATCCATACTTGCTCAGCAATGGTAACCGTATTGCACAAGGCGAAGCAGAGAACGGTCGTCATTGGGTGCAATGGCAAGATCCACATCCAAAACCAGCTTATCTATTTGCGCTTGTCGCTGGTGACTTTGATGTTCTTCGCGATAAATACACCACAATGTCTGGTCGCAACGTTGACCTAGAAATCTTTGTCGATAAAGGCAACTTAGACCGAGCGGGTCACGCGATGACATCGCTAATCAACTCAATGAAGTGGGACGAAGAGCGCTTTGGTCTAGAATACGACCTCGATATTTACATGATCGTGGCGGTTGATTTCTTCAACATGGGCGCTATGGAGAACAAAGGCCTAAATATCTTTAACTCTAAGTTTGTTCTGGCGAATGACCAAACGGCGACAGACCGAGATTACTTGGGTATTGAAGCTGTGATTGGCCATGAATACTTCCATAACTGGACAGGCAACCGCGTGACTTGCCGTGATTGGTTCCAGCTGAGCCTAAAAGAAGGTTTGACGGTGTTCCGTGATCAAGAGTTTTCTTCTGACTTAGGTTCACGTGCGGTAAATCGAATCGACAACGTGCGCATTATTCGTGGCCCTCAGTTTGCTGAAGATGCAAGCCCAATGTCACACCCAATTCGTCCTGACAAAGTTATTGAAATGAATAACTTTTATACGCTGACCGTTTATGAAAAGGGCAGTGAAGTGATTCGTATGTACCACACTTTGCTTGGCGAGGAAGGCTTCCAAAAAGGTATGAAGCTTTACTTTGAGCGTCACGACGGTACAGCGGCAACATGTGAAGACTTCGTTTCTGCAATGGAAGACGCAACTGGTGTTGACCTTAAGCAATTCCGTCTATGGTATAGCCAATCTGGTACACCAACACTTCGTGTAAACAGCGAATACAACGCTGAAGCCAAAACTTACGCGCTAACAGTTGAGCAATTTACTGAAGCAACGCAAGACCAAGCAGAAAAACAAGCACTGCACATTCCATTCGATATCGAGCTTTATGATTCGAAAGGTCAGGTTATCCCACTGATCATTAACGGAGAATCAGTTCACAATGTTTTGGACATCAAGCAAGATAAACAAACATTTGTGTTCGAGAATGTCGCGGAGCAACCAGTGCCTTCATTGTTACGCGAGTTCTCTGCGCCAGTTAAATTGGAATACGATTACAGCGACGCTGAACTGATCTTCCTAATGAAGCACGCAACCAACGATTTTGCTCGTTGGGATGCAAGCCAAATGCTATTAGCGAAGTACATTCGACAAAATGTCACCAATGTCCAAACGGGCAGTGAGGTTCAACTTTCAGAAGATCTTATCGATGCATTCCGCGGCGTATTATTGGATGAAAACTTAGAGCCTGCATTTATCGCTCAAGTCTTCTCATTGCCATCTATCAATGAAATCACAGGCTGGTACAAACAGATTGATGTAGATGCAGTTGATACGGTTTTAAATAGCATTACAGTGTCACTTTCTGCCGCATTGGAAGATGAACTAAGTGCCACTTACCACACGCTAAAACAAGCCAAATACACCATCGACCATGCAGCAATCGGCAAACGTGCGTTGCGTAATCAATGTCTTCAGTTCTTAGCTCATACAGACAAAGGTAACACGTTAGTTAAAGCGCAGTATGAAGCTGCCAATAACATGACCGATACCATTGCAGCTATGAGTGCAGCGAATAGTGCTCAACTGGAATGTCGTGAAGAGCTGATGGCTGATTACAGCGATAAGTGGAAACATGACGGTTTAGTTATGGATAAATGGTTTGCACTGCAGGGGAGTAACCCAGCAGAAGATGCACTTGAAAAAGTGAAAGCAACCATGAATCACGAAGCGTTCAGCTTGAAGAACCCGAACCGCACGCGCAGCTTAATTGGCTCGTTCTTGGCTGCAAACCCAGTTCGTTTCCACGACAAATCGGGTTCTGGTTACCAATTTGCCGGTGAAATTCTTCGTCAGTTGAATGACTCCAACCCTCAAGTTGCATCTCGCATGATTGATCCTCTGCTGAAGTTCCGTAAATACGATGAAGCTCGCCAAGCGATGATTCGTGCAGAACTTGAAAAACTAAAAGCAATGGACAACCTTGCCAAAGACCTGTTTGAAAAAGTGACTAAAGCACTAGACGAATAGTCGCCAAAATAATAGGGTGGTCGCAATGACCACCCTAATTGTATCTACTGCAACGTTTCTAGTTCATGAAGCACTATTACTTTACACTGAATATTCCTTATCAAACATTTCTGTCCCATTACTCGGGAGCCGCAAGTTCCGTTCAAGTCATAACAAACAACGGCTTAAGGCTACAACTTCCTGCAGCTAAATTTAGACCATTTCTTAGCCAATTAGGAGTGAGAGGGCGATTTAGGCTAACAACTGACCAAAATAACAAGTTTCTAAAGTTAGAAACTCTGTGATGCTTTGTATTTGCAGAGAGTTAAATAGGAATCTTAGTCACAGAATCAGACATTTCACCTCCTACCACAGCGAATAGTTGTTAAACATTTGTAATTATGCTTTTACAATGAGTGCATGCATTACCTATGCTTAGTTTCTAGGGTAACAACCCTGTTACTAAGTCCCCCTACAAAACAACAATTCTAATGTGGAGTGTGAATATGACCGCGCGTGAAAATGTAGTGCCGGTTCTGCTTGAAAAGGTTTACCAACTGATTCAAGACAAACTCGAGCTTTCTCACCAAACGCTTGTAACCAAACTTGCTCAACACTTATTTAGTAACATTGCTGATGATGACTTGATTCAGCGAAACGAATCCGACCTCTATGGTGCTGTTGTCAGCCTCTGGCACCACATAAACGAAAAAAAACCAGAAGATATCTCGGTCCGCGTGTTTAACCCGACCGTAAGTCGTCAAGGCTGGCAATCCACACACACAATCGTAGAAGTTGTTGTTCCAGATAGTCCATTCTTAGTGGATTCAATCAAGATGGCGCTAGCGCGCTTAGATCTTGTTTGCCATTTAATGCTCAATAATCCAACTCAGCTAGAGCGTGATAAAAAAGGTCAAGTAACAGAAGTGAACGGTGAGGGTGGTGTTCTTCAATCACTATTCCACATCGAAGTTGACCGCCTAACAAGTAAAGAAGAGATGCAAGCTCTTAAAGAAGAGTTATTGAACATCCTGTCTGATACACGCCTAGTTGTTAATGACTGGCAGCCAATGGTCGACAAACTCAAGATCGTTACAGATGATCTTGAAAAAAACAAAGATCGTGTTTCGATGAAAACCGATCGTTTGGACGAAACCATCGCATTTTTACGTTGGCTTGGTGATCATAACTTTACCTTTATGGGTTACAAAGATTATGACTTAGCGGAAATAAATGGTGATACGGAACTACGACCAGCAAAAGAAAAAGGCCTAGGTCTGTTTGCTGATGAAAAGCGCATTCGCAGCGTTAAATTGTCTGAATTGTCTGATTCAGCAAGACTAGAAGCGAAAAAACCTTACGCTTTGATCATTACGAAAGGCAATCAAGCGTCTCGTATTCACCGTCCTGCCTACACTGACTACATCGGCATCAAAAAGTTTGATGAAAATGGCAAAGTAATTGGCGAGCACCGCTTCACTGGTTTGTATACATCCGCGGTATACAACCAAGCTGTTCACAGCATTCCTCTAATTCGAGAAAAAGTAGATCGTATCTTAGAAGCAAGTGGTTACCGCCGCGGCTCATACTCCTACAAAGCGCTGCATAATATTCTTGAAAACTACCCACGTGATGAACTGCTACAAGCGAACGAAGAAGATTTGCTTGAAGTCGGCATGGGCGTAGTACAAATGCAAGACCGCGACTTGCTGCGTTTGTTCGTACGTAAAGACCCGTTCGGTCGTTTCTTCAGCTGCATGGTGTACGTAACGAAAGACCGTTACAACACAGAACTCCGCCGCCAAACTCAACGCATTCTTAAGCAGTATTTTGGCTGTGAACAAGAAGTTGAATTTACGACGTTCTTCTCTGAAAGCCCATTGGCAAGAACGCATTACATTGTTCGTGTAGACAATAACAACATTGATGTAGACGTGAAAAAAATCGAGCAGAATTTAATGGAAGTTTCTACCTCTTGGGACGACAGATTAAAAGAGTCGATCATTGCTAACTTTGGTGAAAGCAAAGGTCTACCACTATCGAAAGAGTACATGAGCGCGTTCCCTCGTTCATACAAAGAAGACATGATGCCTGGTTCTGCAGTGGCAGACATTGAGCGCCTTGAAGCACTGAGTGACGACAACAAACTTGGCATGCTTTTCTACCGTCCGCAGGAAGTTGCAACGGATTCGAAAGCGGTTCGCTTAAAACTTTACCATCGTGACGAGCCAATCCATCTATCAGACGTAATGCCAATGTTGGAAAACTTGGGTCTACGCGTGATTGGTGAATCTCCTTACGAGATCGAGAAAAACAATGGCCAGACATTCTGGATCCTAGATTTCTCAATGCTGCATAAGAGTGAAAAAACCGTTGATCTTCGCGAAGCTCGTGATCGTTTCCAACAAGCATTTGCAGCGATTTGGGCGGGGGATCTAGAAAGTGACGGTTTCAACCGTTTGGTACTGGGTGCTTCGTTATCTGGTCGTGAAATCTCGATTCTACGTGCTTACGCGCGCTACATGCGTCAAGTTGGTTTCCCATTCAGCCAACAATACATTGAAGATACACTAAGTCATTACCCTGATTTAGCTACTGGCTTGGTTAACCTATTTGCTAAACGTTTCGATCCAAAACATAAAGGCAGTGAAAAAGGCCAAAGTGATCTGATTAAGAAGCTGACTGAACAACTGGATCGCGTAGAAAGCTTAGATGATGATCGTATTATTCGTCGTTACATGGATATGATCATGGCAACGCTGCGTACTAACTACTACCAGTTGGACGAAAACAAGCAGTCGAAGCCTTGGCTATCTTTGAAGATGAAACCAAGCGAAATCCCAGAGATTCCTCAGCCAGTTCCTGCTTTTGAGATCTTCGTCTACGCACCAGACATTGAGGGTGTTCACCTTCGTGGCGGTAAAGTTGCACGTGGTGGCTTACGTTGGTCAGATCGTCAAGAAGATTTCCGTACAGAAATTCTTGGTCTTGTAAAAGCTCAGCAAGTTAAGAACACCGTTATTGTTCCAGTTGGGGCGAAAGGTGGTTTCGTTTGTAAGCGTCAGCCGTCTCTGACCACTCGTGATGAAATCTTTGCAGAAGGTCAACGCTGCTATAAACAGTTCATTCGCGCATTGCTTGATGTTTCTGACAACATCATTGAAGGCGAGGTGATTCCACCACAAAACGTAATTCGTCACGATGAAGATGACCCATATCTAGTGGTTGCTGCCGACAAAGGCACGGCGACATTCTCTGATTTGGCGAACTCAGTCTCAGCAGAATACAACTTCTGGCTTGGCGATGCGTTTGCGTCAGGTGGTTCAAACGGTTACGACCACAAAGCAATGGGTATCACTGCAAAAGGTGGTTGGGAATCAGTTAAACGTCATTTCCGTGAAATGGGCATCAACTGTCAAACGACTGACTTTACCGCAATCGGCGTAGGCGATATGGCTGGTGATGTGTTTGGTAACGGTATGCTGCTATCTAAGCACATTCGTTTGCAAGCTGCGTTTAACCACATGCACATCTTTATTGATCCGAACCCAGATTCAGCCACCAGCTGGGAAGAGCGTAACCGCTTGTTTAATTTACCAAGATCAAGTTGGGAAGATTACAACGCCGAGTTGATCTCGCAAGGTGGTGGCGTGTTCTCACGTCGCGCCAAATCGATCCAACTAACGCCTGAAATCCAAAAAATGTTGGGCACCAAGAAGGCATCCGTAGCACCAAACGATCTGATTAAGATGATCCTAAAAATGAAAGTGGATCTACTTTGGAACGGTGGTATCGGTACTTACGTTAAAGCTTCGACTGAAACGCATACAGACGTTGGTGACCGAGCAAATGACCTGCTTCGTATTGATGGTCGTGAGCTGCGCGCAAAAGTGGTTGGTGAAGGTGGTAACTTAGGTATGACTCAACTTGGTCGTATCGAGTATGCGCTAAACGGTGGTCGAGTTAACACCGACTTTGTTGACAATGTTGGCGGTGTAGACTGCTCGGATAACGAAGTAAACATTAAGATCTTCTTGAACGGACTGGTTTCAAATGGCGATCTTACCGTTAAACAACGCAACCAAATTCTTGAATCTATGGAAGAAGAGGTCGGTGAAATCGTTCTGGATGACGCATACCGTCAATCTGAGTCCATTTCAGTGACAGAGCAACAAGGCGTTGGCATCGTTAAAGAACAGATTCGTTTCATCCATACAATGGAAAAAGCAGGGTACTTGGACCGTGCACTTGAGTACATTCCTGATGATGAAACGTTGCTGGAACGCGAAAAGCAGGGCCTAGGTCTTACTCGTCCTGAGCTATCGGTACTTGTCGCTTACGGCAAAATGGTTTTGAAACAGCAGCTCGTGACGGATGACATTGCAAATGATGAATTCCATGCTAAACAACTGGTTGAGTACTTCCCAAGTGAGTTACGCCGTAACTATAAAGATCAAATGGTTAACCATCCGCTACGTGCAGAAATTATCGCGACGGCGCTAGCAAACCAAATGGTTAACGAAATGGGCTGTAACTTCGTCACTCGTCTTCAAGAAGAGACGGGCGCAAGTGTTGTTGATATTGCAAATGCTTACAGTGCAGCTCGTGAAATATTTGATCTTGCTGAAATTCTTAAGCAAACTCGCGCGTTAGACAACGTTGCAACGGCAGATGCACAGTACGAGATCATGTTCTACGTACGTCGCGCACTACGTCGTATTGCTCGTTGGTTACTGCGTAATCGCAGCGGTAAATCTACCGTTGGTGAGTTGATTGCAATCTACAAACAAGATGTGAATGTTATTGCTGAAACTCTTGATAGCATGCTGGTTGAATCTGAAGTGGAAGAGCACAATGAGTTGGCTCAAACATGGATGGAGCGTGGGGTAGAAGAAAAACTTGCCCATCAAGTAGCACGTCTATCGAGCCTTCAATCGGCACTGGATATTTCATCGGTTGCAGGTGAAACAGGCAAAACGGTTGAACAAGCATCGAAGCTATACTTCAACCTTGGCGATCGCTTGTCGTTGCACTGGTTCTTGAAACAAATCAATAGCCAAGCTGTCGACAACAACTGGCAAGCTCTAGCTCGCGCGGCATTCCGTGAAGACCTAGATTGGCAACAACGTCAGTTGACAGCGCAAGTTCTCAACTGTGCGTGTGCAAGCGAAGATCTTGATGTAATGCAAGCGCTTGAAGAGTGGATGGAAGCAAACGAACAATCACTTCATCGTTGGGAAAGCATCCTTAATGAGTTCAAAGTCGGTTCTGTACATGAATTTGCCAAATTCTCGGTAGCTCTTCGTGAACTGGTACTGCTTAATTTGAATTGCTCTTCAAACGAGTAGGTGAGTTAACTTATTAGAAAAAGCCTCGTAAATGCGAGGCTTTTTTGTATCCGCAATCACCAATTCCGTGACATTGTAACTGGATTTTAAAACTTAACTTCTGTTGAAATCGATTGCTTTTCCATTAGATACTGGATATTTCAATGCGGCAAAAAATCGCTAATTCTTTGTTTTTATGAAAAAACTTCTAACTCAATATGCAATTTTACTTAATTCGTTCATTTTCATTGAATTACAATAAAAAACAGTAAATAATATTGACCCGTTTACACGGGGCTTTTTTCTTTCGGAGGCACAATGCTTTACCGTCTAGCCAGAACTGGCTTTTTCCAACTTGATGCCGAAAAGGCACATGATCTTGCAATCAAGAACTTCCAACGCTTTAACGGCACACCACTCGATCTTTTCTATCGTCAGCAATTACCTAACCGTCCAGTAGAATGCATGGGGTTAACATTCCGTAACCCAGTGGGTCTTGCTGCTGGTTTGGATAAAAACGGGGAATGTATTGAAGCATTCGATGCGATGGGATTTGGCTTTGTTGAAGTTGGCACAGTGACTCCTCGTCCTCAGCCAGGTAATGACAAACCGCGTTTGTTCCGCTTGGTTGAAGCCGAAGGCATCATCAACCGAATGGGCTTTAACAACTTAGGTGTGGATCATCTGGTTGAGAATGTGAAAAAAGCAAAGTTCAACTGTGTTCTTGGTATCAACATTGGTAAAAACAAAGATACACCAATCGAGAACGGGGCAGAGGACTATTTGATTTGTATGGAGAAAGTGTACGAATATGCTGGTTACATCGCTGTAAACATTTCTTCTCCAAACACTCCGGGGCTTCGCTCTCTACAATACGGTGAAGCACTCGACGAGTTACTATCAGAGCTTAAAGCGAAACAATCAGAGCTTGCAGAAAAACACGGCAAGTACGTTCCACTAGCACTTAAGATTGCCCCTGATTTGAGCGATGAAGAAATCACTCAGATTTGTGAATCACTACTGAAAAACAATATCGATGGTGTTATTGCAACAAACACTACACTGGATCGAACAGTAGTTGAAGGTATGAAACACGCAAATGAAGCGGGTGGTTTAAGCGGTCGTCCGGTGCAATCTCGTTCAACAGAAGTTGTTCGCAAATTGCACGAAGCATTGGGTGACAAACTTCCTATCATCGGTGTTGGCGGCATTGACTCTTATGTTGCTGCAAAAGAGAAAATGATGGCAGGCGCTCAACTCGTACAAGTTTACACTGGCTTTATCTACCATGGTCCTGGCCTAGTACGCGATATTGTTAAAAATCTGTAGCACTCATCAAATAAATCGCTGAGAATTCAACGCTTATTTCAGAAAAAAGAGGAACTCGTTTCCTCTTTTTTTTTGTCCGTTCGTTTGTAAAATTTAGAAAATCATGAGTAGGTAATTAAGCGTCTTACCTCTTTACCATTGATTCACTAGTCAAGAGAGAACGGAATAATGCTTAAACCCAGCGACAAATGGAATTGGTATTTTGACGAGCACAAAGCTTGCTTAATGCTGGATCTGGGGGAGGAAATGATTTTCCAAACCAATCTATCCCGTAAGCTGTTGGTCAACTGTGCCTTCTCAAAAAACGAATTTACAGTCGACGATGCTAGTGCGTTTCAAACGTTTAATGAACGCATTCGTTGTCTCGATATCAATGAGTACCGTCAGGCCGAGCTAACACTTTACTGTGTAGCTGCGAAACGCTTCCATAAACCAGTCCAGCCTAAGAGTTGGTTCTTCGATGCTCAATCAACAGGGCACGAACCAGAAGAAGGGGACATGGTATTTCTATCTAACCGCTATTCTGAAGGCGTTTTCATCGTTTTAGAACCTGGCGAAGCTTCAAGCTTATGCGCGTATGTCGGTCAAGAAGAGTTCATTCTTGATGGCCATAAAACGCTGCAGTTTGGACAACCAATAAAAGTTATGCACGACAGAATGGTTTGTGCGAATCATTTATTTGTCATGGCTCCAATGGCTATGGTGGGTTAAACCTCTTTAAGTTTTCTTTATTTCGTTCCTTTGTTTGCCTTAATCGACCGCCTCAGGTCGATTTTTTTTATCCTTCTCCTTTCAAATACCTTTATTAATCGGCTGAAATCACTGCGTTGTTAAGCACATAACTATGAAGCTGGTCACTTTTATTCCACTTTTTTAATCTTAGCGATCACTAATATTAGGCAACTTATCGCCTAACATTCCCCCATTTCTTCCCCAATACATGCAATTGGTAAGTAAATTACAACATAATTTTACTGTTGGTATATACCAATTTTAAGGTAAATAAGTATTCACTTCTTCTTTAAGGTAAGGTTTTTGGTTAGCTAAAAGAATGGGAAAAGAAATGCTCAGCTCGAAATGTAGGAAGTTTCAGATCAAGTGATTGGTGATTGTTTGCTCTGGTGAAACTAAAAACGCCTTTAAAAACGAGGCATTGATCGTAAAGTCAGGTATAATTAAGGCCATTTTTTATTAACGAAAGAACACTATGAATCAATATCTCGCGGTAACTTCAAACGGCATGGAAAACCTGCTTGTTGAAGAACTGACTAAACTAGGCATTGAAAACGCGAAACCAGTACAGGCGGGCGTAAAATTTAAAGCCACGAATGAGCAAATCTATCGTTGTTGTTTGTGGAGCCGCTTGGCATCACGATTTGTACGTGTTTTATCTGAATTCACTTGTAACGACGACATGGATCTATACCTATCTACTTCGTCAATTAACTGGGTGAATCAATTCCACAGTTCTAAGCGTTTCGTTGTGGACTTTAACGGTACCAACCGCGAGATCCGCAACAGTCAGTACGGCGCGATGAAAGTAAAAGATGGCATCGTTGATTGCTTTGAGAAGAAAGGCTTACCTCGACCAAACATCAGCAAAGAACGTCCTGATATTCGCGTTCATGTTCGCCTTCACAAAGATAAAGCTATCTTAGGTGTTGATATGGTAGGCAGTGGCCTTCATCAACGTGGCTACCGTCCGGAATCTGGCCGTGCACCACTTCGTGAAACATTAGCAGCGGCGATCATTATGCGTTGTGGTTGGGACAGTCATCAGCCACTTCTCGATCCAATGTGTGGTTCTGGTACGTTACTGATTGAAGCGGCAATGATGGCTGCAAATATGGCTCCTGGTGTAAAACGAAAGCAATGGTGCTTTGAATCACTTGAAGACTTTGAGCCAGATACATGGGCTGAAATCAAATCAGAAGCAAACGTTCAGGCTAGACGCGGCGTCAAGAAAGTTGACGCTAAGTTTTTTGGCTTCGATAACGACCCGAAAGTTCTGAAAGTTGCACAAGAGAACGCTCGCAGAGCAGGGGTTGAGGAACTGATTGAGTTTGCTCAAGGCGATGCGGCAACTATTACGCGACCTGCAGGTTTTGAAAATGGTGTGATTGTATCTAACCCACCTTACGGCGAACGTTTGGGTACAGAGCCAGGTCTGATTGCGCTTTACACCGCGTTTGGTGGCCAATTGAAAGCAGAATTTGGTGGCTGCAAAGCGTCTATTTTCTCTAGTTCAGATGAGTTGCTGAGCTGTCTTCGCATGCGTGCAGATAAGCAATTCAAATTAAACAATGGTGCGTTACCGTGTCACCAAAAAAACTACAGCATCGCAGAACGTAGTGCCGATGAAGTAAAAGGTGCAGATACCAATACTCAAATCGCTCCTGATTTTTCAAACCGTTTGAAGAAAAACATTGGCAAAATTGGCAAATGGGCTCGTAAAGAGAAATTAGATTGCTACCGCATCTATGACGCAGACCTTCCTGAATATAACGTAGCGATTGACGTATATGGCGATCAAATCGTGATTCAAGAATACGCAGCACCTAAAAATATCCCTGAAGAGAAAGCGAAACGCCGTTTGACGGATATCATTCGCGCAACGATTCAAGTGACAGGCGTAGAAGCGAACAAAGTTGTCCTTAAAGTTCGTGAAAAGCAGAAAGGTCGCAGCCAATATCAAAAGTTGGGTCAGGTATCTGAAACGTTAGAGGTGAACGAGTACGGCGTGAAGCTGATCGTGAATTTGCACGACTATCTTGATACGGGACTATTCCTAGATCATAAGATCACACGTCGTCGCTTAGGCGAAATGGCTCAAGGCAAAGATTTCTTGAACCTATTTGCTTACACAGGTAGTGCAACAGTACACGCGGCAGTTGGCGGAGCTCGTTCAACAACGACAGTAGACATGTCAAACACTTACCTGAACTGGGCAAAAGACAATATGCAGTTGAATGGTTGTATTGGACGCCAACATCGCTTTGAGCAAGCTGATTGTCTGCAGTGGCTTGAAAATGCAAAAGGCGAATACGACCTTATCTTTATTGATCCACCGACGTTTTCAAACTCAAAACGTATGGAAACGTCATTCGACGTGCAACGTGACCATATCAAGCTAATGACGAACTTGAAACGTTTGTTACGAGCAGGCGGTACGATTGTGTTCTCGAACAATAAACGTCACTTTAAGATGGATGAAGAAGGGTTGGCTGAGCTAGGACTAAAAGCTCAGAATATTTCATCGCAAACTTTGCCTTTGGATTTTTCTCGAAACAAACACATCCATAACTGCTGGTTAGTGACACACGCAGAGTAAAGAAACGATTGAGTATAAGGACGTATAAGTGCTGACATTGTATAGCACAGAGGGGTGCCATCTTTGTGAGATGGCATTTGCTCTAGTAAGCCAGGTCGGCCTGGCGGAACAAACAGATATTATCGATATCGCATTCGATGATGAACTGTTTTCTCGTTACGGCGTAACGATTCCCGTATTAAAATATCAAGATTCTGAGTTGAACTGGCCGTTCGATTTAGATGAACTCAAAAATTGGTTGGAAAATAATGGCATTACTTACCATTCATAACGCGCAACTTGCTTTCGGTGATCATCCGCTATTAGACCGCGCAGAGTTTGCTTTGCAGGAAAATGAGCGTGTTTGTTTAGTAGGGCGAAACGGTGCTGGTAAGTCAACGTTGATGAAAGTACTTGCTGGCGACATCTTACTGGACGACGGCAAAATTCAAATAACACAAGACGTTGTTGTTTCTCGTTTGGAGCAAGATCCACCGCGCAACCAAGAAGGTACTGTTTATGAGTATGTCTCTGGTGGCTTAGCGGAAATTGGCGAACAGCTTAAGATCTACCATGATCTTCTTGATCTTGTTGCGCAAGACCCAAGCGAAAAGAACATCAACCGCTTAGCAAAAATTCAAGAACAATTGGATCATTCAAATGCGTGGCGTTTTGATGACCGAGTTAAAAACGTACTTAGTGCCCTAAAGTTAAGTCCAGACACATTACTTCGTGATTTATCTGGCGGCTGGCAACGCAAGGCGGCATTAGCTCGAGCTCTAGTTTGTGACCCTGATGTATTACTACTTGACGAACCAACCAACCATTTGGACGTCACAACCATCGAATGGCTAGAGAACTTCCTGAAAGATTTCAAAGGCTCGATTATCTTCATTTCCCACGACCGCGCATTCATTAAATCTATGGCGACACGTATTGTCGACTTAGACCGCGGGCAACTTTCCTCTTTCCCTGGTGATTACGACAATTACTTGCTTGAGAAAGAAGAGATGCTTCGTGTTGAAGAGATGCAAAACGCTGAGTTCGACAAGAAACTGGCTCAAGAAGAAGTGTGGATTCGCCAAGGTATTAAAGCGCGTCGTACTCGTAATGAAGGACGAGTGCGTGCACTTAAGAAACTTCGTGAAGAGCGTCGCGACCGCAGAGAAGTGCAGGGTAAAGTTAATCTCAATATCGATGATGCGTCACGCTCAGGCAAAATCGTCTTTGAAGCGGAGAATGTGTCTTTTGCTTACGACAGTAAGCAAATTGTTGATAACTTCAGCTTCAACATCATGCGCGGCGATCGTATTGCCCTTATTGGTCCAAATGGTTGTGGTAAAAGTACCGTACTGAAGTTATTGCTTGGGCAACTAGAAGCTCAATCGGGTCGCTTACATTGTGGTACCAAGCTTGAAGTCGCTTACTTCGATCAATACCGTGAGATCCTCGATCCTGAGAAAACTGTTATCGACAACTTAGCGGACGGTAAGCAGGAAGTAATGGTAGGTGGTCGTCAGCGTCACGCTTTAAGCTATCTTCAAGATTTTCTGTTTGCACCAAAGCGCGCTCGCACGCCAGTTAAAGCCTTATCTGGCGGAGAAAAAAACCGATTGTTGCTCGCTCGTATCTTACTGAAACCTAATAACTTACTTATTCTTGATGAGCCAACCAACGATTTGGATATAGAAACGTTGGAACTTTTAGAAGAAATGCTTGCCAATTATCAGGGTACGTTGCTGTTAGTAAGTCACGACCGTGAGTTTGTTGATAATACAGTAACGACTAGCTGGATTTTTGAAGGTGACGGTGTAATCGAAGAGTTCGTGGGTGGTTATCACGATGCGAAGCAGCAACGTGATCAAGCACTTGCAGTTCGTTTTTCGACGGAAAAACCAGCGAAAAAAGAGAAAGTGGTTGAGGAAACTCCCAAAACAACTCAACCTAAGAACAACTCTAAGAAGTTATCGTATAAGCTGCAAAGAGAATTAGAAGCTCTTCCAGCTAAGCTAGAACAGTTAGAATCGGATATTGAAACTCTGCAAGAACAAGTGAATGACCCTGAGTTTTTCGCTAAGCCAGTCGAGCAGACTCAACCGGTATTGGAACAACTTGCTGCTTTAGAGCAGGAGTTAGAAATCGCATTCGAGAGATGGGAAGAACTCGAAGCAATGCAACAGGATAGTTAAGAATTCAATGAATTGTAGTAACAAATTCAAGTTAACCGCTGTCGCTTTGATAGTGGGTACCGCAATGAACGCAAACGCAGCATTGTATCAAGTCATCGAAGTATCGCCAGAAGTGAACGGCGATGTTGTTGATTATCAGACCGCTTATGGTGTTGCCATTCAACAGGGTGATGTAATCGATGCGTCAACAGACTCTCCATTTGCCCTAGGTTGCTTTGATGCGACGGCAAACTGCACTCCAGAGCAATTTAAGCTTGCTATTGAAACTCGTACGACACCAATATCTGCAAGCCAAGAAGTTGATGGTAATAGCTACCGCGAAGAAATCCCTTTTGCGATGGATGCAGGGTTTTACTACATCCAAGAGTATAAGGACTTTGAGCGCTACTGTTTTAACCAACTTCGCTATTCTACCTGTGAATCATGGGCTTCAGTAAACTGGACTCCATGGAGTAAAGAGCTAAGTAGAGATTTCACCCCAAATGCTAAAGCATTTGTCGAAAATGACGGTAGCGCTTACGTAAACGAATACAACAATATCATCAATAGCCTAACAGCTGACGGTAAGGCTGTCGGTAACCAGAGTATCAAAGAAGACTCATCTTCTTTAAAAACGCGCAATACCATCGTAGCTCCCGTTCTTCCAAATATTGTTACTGGAGATGGCGAAGCGAGTGTAGTAGAAAGCCACGCATGGAATACGGATGGTGTATTTACGGTTGGAAGCGTATCCAGAACTGCAAGTAATACTAATGGCACTCACCATACCTCCAAAGCCGCTATTTGGGATCAAACTAAAGTTATCAGTGAAGTTCCTTGGCAAAGTGGGACGTCAAAAGACGGCGAAAGACTTGCTCAAGGGAGCATGCGTGATCTCGTAGTAGATGGTACGACCGTGTATGGTGTTGGTTACAACACATATGCCAATGATAATTATCTAAACGCGACCGTATTTGTTGGCAAGTTAGAATCGGAAACCTCCATTGCCAACGTCACCTGGGAAAGCAAAGTGGTTGCAGGAGCGAGACAAAAAGAGGGCGATGAAACAGTTCACCTCAACTCCAGACTTACTGATGTAAACTCAAACTTCGTAGCTATCGGTGAAGCAAAACGTTCCGGTGGGTATTTGATGCCAACGGGTTCTGCGCCAAATCGTTTGTTTATTGTTGATGATGTTCGTTCTGCATCTCTCAGTGCTATTTACCCAACGACGGGCATCTTCTTCAACGGTGCGGGCGGTAAAATGGGTGGTATCAACGCTTACAACGAAATTGTGGGTCAGTTAGATGCGGAATCTACCCGTGAAGATGATGGCAAACCTCGTCGTAAGCGTGGTTTCATTTATCCATACATCCAAGATGATGCAAACAATGTGAGAGCTGAAACACTGTTTGATGGTAAAGCGTGGTTCCTAGATACATTGACAAACGGTGGCGAATATTCAGAGGCAAATAACGCATTCCGTATTATTGATGCAACAGATATTAATGATGCCGGTGTAATATCGGCTACTGCCATGAAATGTGCAGGCGGGTATAACTCTACAGCGCATAACGCTTCTTGTAATGGTACTGAAGAAATTGTTGCAGTGAAATTAATGCCAATTCCTAACCAAACGAAAGAAGATATCGTAGCGCGAAGCGTGGAATCAGACAGCGCTGAACGTCAAGGCGCAGGCCTTGGTTGGTTAGCTTTGACCATGCTTGGTTTGTTTGGGTTCCGTAGAAAATAGTCAGTAATTTTTAATTCAAGCAGAGGCTCACAGAATTGAGTCTCTGCTTTTTTTATGCCTTGAGAAATCGCGCAATTTGATCGATTCTTATAAGTGGAGTCATAAAAACTCCACCAAAGTTTCACAATAACAGCTGTACGTTAGTAAATGGACCTGTATGAGGAATTAACTATGAAGAGACAAAAGCGTGATCGCCTAGAACGAGCTCAATCTCAAGGCTATAAAGCTGGGTTGAATGGAAGGTCTCAAGAGGCTTGCCCGTATCAACAAGTAGACGCTCGGTCGTATTGGTTAGGTGGTTGGCGTGATGCCAGAGATGAAAAACAATCTGGTCTCTATAAATAACTCTCCACATACAACAGAAGGATTCGAAAGGGCTCGTAGAGAGCCTTTTCTCGTAATGACTAAGCATAAAAAAGCCCCAGATAGGGGCCTTAAAAATTTATAGAGAAGGGTAACTAGAAGCTCGAAGTATCTTGGAACAAGCCAACTTTAAGATCCTTCGCAACATAAATTTCTTTGCCGTCAACACATACGCGGCCGTCTGCTAGACCCATCACTAGTTTACGGTTCACAACGCGCTTCATATGAATTTCGTACGTTACTTTCTTAGCAGTTGGTAGAATTTGGCCAGTAAACTTCACTTCACCAACGCCAAGAGCTCGACCTTTGCCTTTGCCGCCGACCCAACCTAAGAAGAAGCCCACTAGCTGCCACATGGCATCTAGACCGAGACAGCCTGGCATTACTGGGTCACCAGGGAAGTGACAATCGAAGAACCAAAGATCTGGAGTAATATCCAACTCTGCAAGAATTAAACCTTTACCAAAATCACCTTCTGTTTCAGACATTTTAGTAACTCGGTCCATCATTAGCATGTTTGGTGCAGGAAGTTGTGGGTAACCCGGACCAAAAAGCTCGCCTTGGCTAGAAGCAAGAAGATCATCACGGTTGTAAGAATCACGTTTGTTTTGCATTATCAATTACTCCAATTTTTGACAGATGCATGTTAGTGAACACGTGTACGCTAAACAACTCCGATCAGTACTAGACAAACCAGTTTTTGATGCGCTGCACAATTCCTTCTGGATGCTCATGTCTTTCAAAATTTTCAATACGTTCGGCGATCTTGCCGATGACGCTATCATCTTCGCCTCTGAATGATTTGCCCATTAGAATTGGTATTGCTTCATCAACGGTAGAAACCGACCAAATATGGAACTCACCATTCTTAATGCTTTCTATGACATCTTTATGTAAAGCAAGGTGCTTCAAGTTCGATTTAGGCATAATAACGCCTTGATGACCAGTGAAGCCTTGGTGTTTACAAACTTGATAAAAACCTTCGATCTTCTCATTTAAGCCGCCTACCGCTTGTACTCGGCCAAATTGGTCCACCGCGCCAGTCACCGCGATTTGTTGATTAACCGGGGATTCAGACAGTGCACTTACCAAACAACATAACTCTGCCAATGAAGCACTATCACCATCCACTTCACTATAGGACTGCTCGAAAACAATAGACGCAGAGTAAGGCAGTGGCTCATCCAAATTCAAAGCAGAGCTTAGAAATGCTTGCATGATCATCATGCCTTTCGCATGAAGATTTCCTCCAAGTTCAGCTTTGCGCTCAACATCGGAAATGTCACCATCTCCAAAGTGAATAACACATGAAATTCGCGCTGGCTCGCCATAAGAGACAGGATGCCCGGCCATATCAATAACCGTGAGTCCGTTAATTTGGCCGACTTGTTCGCCAGTAGTCTCAATGATGACCTGGCCGTCAAGAATGTCATAAACTGCACGTTGAGGAAGGTAAGACTCTCGATAATATTTATCGTCGATGGCTTTATCTATCGCCACATAATCAATGATATTTTGATCGCTAAACTGAGCAGCTAGGCTAAGTAGTTGGCAATGCCACATCACACCTAAAGGCAAATAATGTTGGTCCTCAGTTAAACGCATGCCTGCTAATAGTAACCGTTGAAAAGCACCTTCATCCAACGATGGGAAGCCGTACTCCGAACAAATCCAATTCACCAAACCTACATACAACTCTAAGTTACTTGCAGATAAGTGGATATCTTCTTCAACCTCGGTATACATCGTTAGGCCGGTTGAAAAATCTTCGTCAACATACTCAAGGTCGGCCAATTGATTACGATCGCCAGTAACAATAATCTTAACGTCAAAATCTTTTTCATCGGCCGTTAAAATAGGTAGTCGAGTAGGGCTTACATTCAAGGGTTTTACTGGCTTTCCTTGAATGGCAGACTTAATGCTCGGCCAATATCCGGGATTCGCCAAAATGAGGTTCGCTGGTAAAATCAAATACCCGCCGTTAGCCTTGGAAAGTAATCCAGCTTCAACTACAACATCGCCTTTTAAATCGACACTGTAGCGATCAAACAAGAGCTTTGCGTCCAAAGACTCTGTCATTATTGCAGGCTCTGAATCATCAGTGACCACGTCACAAATAAACTTACGATAAACCGTATTATCTGCACAGTTTATTACCAAAACTCGAGTCAAGCCTTTGATTTTCTTAAATCGTTCAACAGTAGCGAGGAGTCTTGGTTGAAGTTCTACGAACTTCTTCTTAGGTAGAGAGGAGGCAGATTTTAATATGTCTTCGTACTGTTCGAACGAAGGAGTCACGTCTTTCCAATTAAGTTGATTCATTTAATTTCATCATTATTCAATATTGCGGTCATTATAACGAAAGGGCTCTAAACTCCCTAGTGCCAATTGGTGTAGTTGTAAATGCAAATAACTCGTTGAGTATCATTTGGACAAATGAGTGATCAACATCGATACTTCAAAGAGTTTTCATTGATGAATAACTATAACTGGGTTACGCTGTCACCAGGTTAGCTTTATGAGTCAGAAAGAATGAAATATCAGCAACTTGAAAATTTAGAATGTGGATGGAAGTGGAAGTATCTAATCAAAAAATGGAAAGATGGTGAAGCGATTACTAGACATATTGATACAAGTGAAACTGATGCAGCTGTCGCCGAGTTACGACGCATAGAGCACGAACCTACATTAGTGCTAGCTTGGATTGAAAAACACATGTCTGAAGAGCTAGAGAACAAACTCAAGCAGGCAATTCGCGCAAAACGAAAGCGCCACTTCAACGCAGAACAAGTTCATACCAAAAAGAAATCGATCGATCTTGATTACCGTGTTTGGGAAAAATTATCTAATCGAGCCAATGAACTGGGGTGTACGCTGTCTGATGCCATTGAATATCTACTTTCAGAAGCCTCAAGAAGTGAAAAAGCAAGCCAGAAAGTTACGTCCATCAAAGAAGACTTGAGTAAGCTACTATCCAGCTAAGGAGTGTTAGATGCTATATGTGATATTAATTGCTGCAATCGTCATATTCTGGTTGATCGCCGTGGATAGACCCGTGTTAAAAGTGAATTTTGATGACGGCCACTTGAGCAAGGTAAAAGGGCATATACCTCCATCTTTTAAACATAACTTACAAGATATTGGCGAACATGACCCGTTTACTGGTGAACTCAAAGTGTACAACCAACGCTCCGGAATGAGGCTGGTCTTTTCTAAAGACGTACCAAAGAAAGTTCAACAACGAATTCGAAATGTTTTTCCTCATCAAGGTTTCAAAGCTAATAAAGGCAAGAAACAAGCTTAGCCGACATATCAATTACTTATCTACGTTAAACGGGACGCAAAATTGTGTCCCGTTTTAGCATTTGACGCATAAAAAATTACAATCAGTCCATTTATCAAAAATGGATTTACGAATGCGATACGTTGTCACTTTATTTTTATTATTGTTACCCACAACATCAACATTGGCCGATGATTCAGAAACAAATCCAGTGGCTAAGAAAATCAAATCGACGCTACAAAAGAAAGTCGATAAGCAGTTCGACCAATATGATGGTTATTGCGATTTAATGATTGAAATGGAACATAAAGGAAAAGTAGCAATAGTAAAACGAGTTACTGGAAGCGGAGATACAACAGTTTGCCGTTTTGCTCGTTCAAACTTAAAAACCGGTAAGCGATATCGTTACAAACATCCTGAAAAATATATCCGCATACATATAACAACTGGTTCGTGAACCTTCAGTTTAAAGTAAGCAATACCGAGTTACCGCAAATCAATTGGTTTTCTATAATCCGTAGATAGAAGTAGCATGGGAATGAATTGCAAAAAAGTTTAATGGGCTTGGATCGTCAGGAATCTCAATGGCTTGTGCCGGATTTGCTGTAGTGTTTACAAGCCCATTAGAACCACTACATCAGTACGCATTATGTATAAGCTGGTAAATGAGGAGTTAGGCTGGCGCCCCTGCTTGTAAGGCATTGATTAAGCGGGGGTTTATAGACTTATCTTCGAGTAAACCGTATACCACATCCTGATCATCCAACCCTAATAAGTCGGCGATTTTAAAGGCAATTTCCCAATCAAGAACACTGCGACCATTGCGGTAATTGCTAATTCTACTTGTGCCAACGTCCAAAACCTTAGCTAACTGATAGTCAGAGGTAAGTTCCAACTGGTTTTTCAGTTTATCTAAAAGCACATTTGTGTAGTTAGTCATGTTCCCGCATCCTTTCGCAATGTTGTTAAATTTTAGTGGATAGTCTGGCTTCTTTCACTACCGCAAGCCACTTGCGTGCTTAAAAAGATTTCCTTAACGTTGTTTTTGAGACAGGAAATCAATAGCTTGCGGAGGCTACAACATGGAACGTATCGTTACCGACCCAATTCACTTACCTTGCCCAGATATGGTAGGGTGCATCAATCCAGACCCAGCTAAAACAGCAAACTCACTTCATAAGATTGCACAATTACGCGAAAAGTTCGCTGAGCAATTCCCTAAGAAGAAACAAACCTACATTCCTACACGTTTTCGTCAGGGGGTTGTAGCATGAATTTGAGTATCTGGAAAACGCGCCGCAATCAGCGCCAACTTGTTGCATCGCAATGCAATGGAACTCATATTTACTTCGACAGTTTTGAACTGGAAACCGTTGAAGCCTCTCTTTGGCTTTATCAAGGAATGACGCTTGTTGCTTGTGTCAAAGCACAAAATGCCACGTTAGCCGATATTATTAACGCCGCTCATCGTATGGCGACACTTGGCGCTCAAAACAACGGCGAACCATTACACCAAATCCGCAAGCAAGATGAAGCGCCCCAAGTGGGCGCGGATTCTTCCACCGAGCTTTGTGACGGTTGTAAAAACACGTTCAAACAAGACCACGTTATTTGCCCTGATTGCTCTCAGTTGGCTGAGGGGATTTAATCGTGAATCTGCATGTACTTGGTGTGTTTATTGTTGGTTTGCTGTGTTTCTGCATGGGTAAAGACCATTCCGAAAAGGCGTTCAACTGGTCAGATTTAAGCGACGGTGAAATTATCATTTTAGTTTGGGCGGTTGTGGGCTGCGTGTTTTACCTGCTTGATTACTCGCAAGTAATAAGAGAGGTGTTATGAAGCACCTATACCAACCGCAACCAGAGCGAAAGATCACCAATTTACTTAGCCCGCACGATGTGGGCTTTATTACGGCGTTAGCGCAAGACGTTACCGTTACCGAGAAAAATATCGCCGCTATCGAAAGCGGTTTTTTTAGTGCTCCAAACCGTGATTGGATGGAAAGTGAACTGCAAAAGTTCAAGTCATTGGATCAAATCCACCATTTACGCACCTTAAAAAGTGCCGAACTTGGGCGCGAAGCGCTGGACGAAGTCCAGAAAAGACTAGGCTCGTCAAAGGGCGCAAAAGTCGGACACGGAAAACGTAAGCAGATAGACCGCTTAATCACCCGTTCTCGACGTCTGCCGCCGCGCCATAAAACGGAATCGTTTTGTGGCGATAACGTGACCGATGAATATCGAGCACGCGCACAAGCGCAAACAGGCTGGATTCGCAACGAACACAATCGCCTTGAATGGCAACCCATTGGCACTAGCCGAGCCTATTTAATGTCTCGCGGTTGGGCACAACAACTGAAAATGCAGGTGAAATACCACCCAAGCCCGTCCGATGCACCTGAACCACAAACGGGTGAGCGATTCACTGAGAAACTGACGCCTCGCGCTGTGAAGAAAATCTTTGAATCGGGCGCTTATGTCGCGGCGTGTCATGGTGGGTTTAGCACCTTTCTCACGCTGACTTTTACGCAAAAGCAACGCGAGCGCATTTTTGGTGGCGAAGCGGTCACCGATGAGGGGCTGCCATATTGCCCAATCCAAACCACGATTGGCGCCGAGGTGTCACGCTTTCTTAACGCTCTCAAGAAAATGTACCAACGCGGGTTTGAGTATTCCGCAAGCGAAGCGGGCTCACTTGGGCTTGACGGTGACAAGGTCAAAGTTGCGGGCAGAATCGGACGCCCACTCAAAGCGGCATGGAAAGACGACCAAGAGATTAAACACGTTAAAGAAATTCATGGACCAACCGCCAACCCGTTTGATTTTCATTACATTTGGGTCGCAGAGTCACCGGCTAACGAAGATGGTGAACCCAATCCCCACGTGCATGTGCTGCTGAACTGGCGAGTGGAATCACACCATTTTGCAGGATGGGCAAACCGCATCGAGCAACTTTGGGGCAATGGCATGGCGCACCTGGAGAAAATCAAATTCAGCGAAGCGGCGGCGGGCTATCTCATCAAAGCGGTGGGTTACGCAGCCAAGGGCGACAACGCCGACCAAGGACTGATAAAAGGCAACCGCTACAACATCGCACGCTGTAGCCGCGCACCCGATTGGGATGTGTTGGCATCGTTCGAAGTGGACAACATGACGGGCATCATTAAAGAGTGCGGTTACATGTTGGAGCAATGGCGCAAGCCGATGCAACGTGAAATCCGACGTAAAGAGACCAAAAAGCAAGACGCGATTCGCGCTATCGACATTAACCGTAAGCAGGGCAATCTCGATGCGGTGCAAAAGCTTAACCATCTGATTAAGAAGCTTGAGCACGAAGCCCGCCAAATTCGCAACCAAATCAAGAGCCGCGGCACGTTCGCCAGTAGCCTAAACCAATTTTCTATCGTGTTTGAGGGTGAAAAAGCCCAACGCAAAGCGGGCGCGTTTCTCTATTGGGCACGCGGTGCGCGTGGTTGGTCGATGAAGTGCACCGCCGAGCGCAAAGGTAATGACTTAGCACTAATTCGCGACGATGCCAGCGACATTTACGCCGAACAGTTTGAACGATTTCAACTGCGCCAAGCCAACTGGAAAAGCCAGCTGGCACAAGTGCAACCGCCAGAACCGGACATCAACATAATTAAGAGCAATGACATGGCGATTTACCATGATTATTGCCACTCAGTTCATTAGCCCCTTTGGGCAATTGCTTGCGACAACGATTTCAGCAACTAGGTAAAAGGACAACCCAATGAGCACCATCGACAAAATCACCCAAGAAATGGAAGCCGAAGTGAAGCGCAGCAAGGGCGGCGTGTTTTGGCGTCTATTGCTGGTCTGGATGAAAGAAGTCAACAAACAGATTCAGAACAAACCGAATACCGACGACGAACTAGCCGAGGCTTAAACAATGGAAATGCTATCTCTTAAAGAATGTCAGCAAGCAATGGCCGCGCTTGATGCCGCCGACAAACTCAACGCCAGCGTGGAAAACGAACTGAGTCAGTTCAAAAACATGGACACCAATGCGATTATCAAGCGTGCAAGCAAGATGCTCATGACGGGCAACTTGTCGCTTGAAGCGTTTGGGTTAAATCCGACGCTATTTCAGCAAATCGAGCAGTTAACCAAGCTCAATAACAAGGTGCGTGCAAAGTATCGCGGTTGTGTGCAAGACAACATTCAGCAATTGGAAAGTGTCGAGGCCACCGCCGATGAGTAAACATCCAAACCCAATTCGTGGGCACGTTTCGTGCCCCGTTTGTCATACCGCTTCAACCGTGCATCGTGTCGGTGAGGGCAAGTTGATTGCCGAGGGCGAGCCAACCAAAAACGGGCGCAACTTAGGGCTGCTGTATTACAAGTGCCCAAACTGTGGCAACAGCCCAATGAGTAAGAGCATTAACGCCTTTGTGGAATCCAACATGGTTGACTCGGTTGAACAACTGGAAGTGAGTGACGCGGTCACAATTGACGCCGAATTACCAACGGTTGAGCCAGTGGTTGAAACCGTTGCAAGTATTGATATACCTAGCGTTGAAGCAATTGAACAGGTTAACGCGCCAAGCGTTGAAACCGAACCGCCAACCGAACCTGAGCCCGTTAAAAACCCGCCGTTTCCGGTGAAAAAAGTCTTAGCGGGGATTGCGTTTGTCGCCTTGTTGATTTGGGCAATCCGTCAACTGATGCCAACCAAGCAGCCAACCGAACCAGAAAGCGAACAAGGGGAAACCGTCAATGCAGGGTGAAATTGAAAACCAACCAGATATGGACGATTGGGGCGACTTCTCCGCGGTTATCAGCGGATTGGAACAAACTGAAGTCAGCGAGTTAACCGACTTACCAACCGAAGCCGCCAACGACGACAGCAAACCCGCGGGTGAGATGTTTCAAGGCGCATTGTCGGTGTTGTTCACCATTGCCGAGCAAGCCACGACGATTATTTCCGGTGTGGATTTTGAGTTTGACGAAAAAGGCAAAGCGGCGGTGATTGATGCGGCGTTGCCAGTGCTTGAAAAGCATGGTGACACGGTCACGTCAATGTTCGGTAATTACATGGAAGAAGCGGTGCTTGGCTTGGCGGTGTTGTCGCTGGTCTACAGTGCCAAGAAAACCATGGCATACCAAAAAGAACTATTAGTGATAGAGGAGAAAAAACAGCGTGAGCAAAAAGAAAAAGACGCCGCTTAAATTCCCCAATCCGGTCAACTCCAATCCGTCACACGATGCCGAGCATGTCATCTATGTGGCGGGCACGGGCGGGGGAAAAACCTCCGCCGTTAAGCACTTGGGGTTAGTGCCAAAAGCCGCGCAAGCAGTTTTTTTTGACCCTTATCGCAACTACGCGGGGGCGAAATTCCGCGGCCAACAATGCCTTGAAACCAGTTCTCGCGTGGCGTTTGTCAAAGCGTTGGTGATGGCACGTAAGCGCGGCAAGTCGTTCAAGTTGGCGTATATCCCCAAAGATGGGGCTTGCTCAGAAGAATTGGAGTTCTTCAGTGCCGCGGTGTGGGCAGTGGGTAATGGCGACGCCAAACAACTGCATGTGATCATCGAAGAGCTTGCAAGCTGCGTGGAGACGTCCGGCAAACTCAAAGGCAAGACGGGCGAATTGTGGCGCGGTGGGCGTCAATATGGGATTGTGCTGCATTCGATTTTCCAACGCGGCAGGAAGTGCCCAAGACCGTGACCGAGCAATCGCCTGTATGGTGGATTGGTGCGGTCAACTCGATGGCCGATGCACGATGGCTCGCGGATAAAAAAGGGTTGTGCGTCGATACCTTGGCGGGCTTGAAATCAGCCAAGAACAACAAAGCCGCAATTGGTAAGCCGGTTGCCGAATATATGCTCGTTCGTGACGGTATCGGCAACGTCGAAAAAGGCGCGTTCAATTGCCTGACAGGTACATTAAGCGATGCTAAGTCGCTGTTCTAATTGTAATTATAGAATAAATGATATGCTGCTGGTATTATTGACGTGAAAAATCAAACCCAACAACCATTAGGCTTAAAAAATAAACCGTATGACTATGAAAATTATTAGATTAATACCATATTTAGTTCAGGCGCTGATTCTATACTTGACTTACGCACTTAGTAAGTTTGGCATATCCGCGCTGTTTGCTTTAATCATCATAATAACATCTTCAATCATGACATCATATTACAGGCGCAAACTATTAACGATAGATGGCTCGGGAGTGGGGATACTTGCACTGATGAGCGCTTTCTCATTATTTGTGTCTTACCTAGTTTATTTCAATGGGATGCACTCCCTAAAAGAAGCCCTAGCGCTACAATCCTGGGGGAGTTTTTTAACTAGTGTGGAGGCTCGTGATTGGTACAATGGCTTTTACAATAGTCTCTTTTACTACGGCAGGTCGTTAGTCGATGCTGCAACTCCACCTATAGGGATTACCAGTGAGCCTTTTTCAGATATATTTGCATTAACAGTAATTTTATTCTGTGTTGAATTCCTATGCTTGCTTTTCTCCTCTAAATTCCTACGTACGTAACAATTCAAAAGGGTTAATTTTATTACCCATCCAACCTATAGGTTAACCACTTAACCTATAGGTTGCGCCCGCTTTCGCTTCCTCTCAAATCCCTGTTTCATGAAATCACTTTTTAACCGTGTACAACCGAAAGGAACACCATGAAACAGCAACATAAAAACCTTTTGATGGCACTGATTATCACGCTCATCGTGATTGCGGCTATCAACAACATCAGCGTACTGACGCCAGTGCGTGAAACCCTTAACGGCGACAAAGGATGGTTCTAATGGAAGCGTTAAAACAGCCTTTTAACCCACGTCCACGTGAGCTTGACCCAGTTGAAGGTGTGAACTGGGGCAACCAAGCCACATTGCGCTTGGTATCGGGCCCAACTTACCAAAACATCGAGCTAGTCACTGACATTCTTGACCCTGCGGACATTGAGCGCATTGCGGTCAAAGTGAACGGTCGTGAAATTGTCAACGTGACAGGTCAAGACCTTATCGACTTGCAAGAGCACAAGAAAGAGTACGTGCAAGCGGGTCGCTACGTGTTGAACTTCTCTGACATGACGATGCGTACAAAACTGGGTATCCGTACAGGTGAGCTTGTGACCCTACAGGGCGAAATCTGGTTTATGTACATCCAGCTAAAAGCCAAGACAGGGACAGCGGCGCCAATGATTCGTGCTCGCGCTCATACCACCGCGGCGCAAACTCAGCGTATCTACATGCCACGCCTTTACTCGCAAACGTGGTACGCCGCGGCGAGTGGTCGCACGCCGTTTGACTTTGCCGAGCGTAGCGCGGCGCTGTCTATCAAGCGTTTGCACCTAAAAGACAACACGATTGAACGCGTTCGTGTGCTGCGTGATGAACGTGAAGAGCTCAACGTCAACAAAGCCGATAACGCCTACGACTTAGCCGCGGCCATGAAACAACTGGCGTTTGAAGTGGAAAAAACGGCAGCGGGCAGTATTCCGGTACTGATTGAAGCCATCGAACAAGTGGCGGTGCCTACCGCGCAGTAAGGGGGCGTTATGGCGCAAGAGCAAAGCATGTGGGGCTCCATTTGGGATGGCGTGTTAGAAACGGGCGGCGAACTGCTGACTGACGTCACCGACTTGGGTAAAGACTGGCTCGGCGTAAAGATTGAGAACGAAGCTCAACGCGTCGAATCCAGTAATCCAGATGAACAGCGCAAGCACAATAACGACTACCAACAACCCACAGGTGAGCCTGTTTACACCTCCGCGTTTGCGGGGGTGACAACCACGCACCTTATGATGGGCGCGATGCTGTTCGTACTGTTGTTATTGGCGGTGTTCTACGTCGCTAAGGGGAAGAAGTAATGCCGTTTATTCCATACCTAATTGCAGGTGCGGTCGGCGTTTGGGCGGGCGTCAAAGTGTCGGGCGGGTTTGACCGCATCGGCTTGGTGCTCGCTCTGCTTCTGGTTTGTTACATCCTGTACAAGAAAGGATTCAAATTATGATTGGTGGGCTATTAGGTAACTCCGGTTCGATGCCAATTAGTGCCAACGGTGGCCCCGCAACCAGTGGCGCCAATGGTAAGTCGGGCGGCAGCCTGTCAGTGGGTAGCATCAACATGGGCGGCGCGAGTGTGTTTAACCCGTCCACGTTGATGATGATTGCAGTAATTGTGATTGTGGCGGTGTTGCTATGGAAAAAGAAGTGATTGAAGTGGTGACGCAATCGAAACGGGCGCTTGGGGAACTCAAGCCCGCGTTTCGTGCTTGCCCGCAGGCTTACACCGAATTGTGTAAAGCGGTGAATGAGGGGCGTGTGAGTCTGTATCGCCTCAAAAGCGCCGATTGTTCGTTAGTGATTGCGGGTGAGCGTGACGGTGACAACTACTTTTTGTGGGGCGTCGCGGGTCGCGGTCTGCGTTCGGGCATCAAACAACTGGTTAATGTCGTCAAAGCTGCGGGTATGTCATCCATGACCGCCGACACCGCCTTTAGTGGCGTGGCGCGTTTGGTGCGTTCGATTGGCGTCACTGCCAAGCAAGACGGTGACTTTATCCGCTTAGATTTGGGGGTGTTGTAGATGGGCAGTTCTAAATCCAAGTCGAGTAATACCAGTAACACCACTAACGTCAGCGGTCAGAACGCCATTAGTGGTGACAACCTCGGCGTTGCCATTTCGGGTGTGAACAACTCGACCATTAACACCACCATGACCGACCACGGCGCCGTGACTGCCGCCATGGAGCTTGGCGGGGAAATGCTCAACAGTAATGAGCGCATTTCGCTGGAAGCCATGGACACCACGCACGACATCGCCGAAACCGCGATTGATGAAGTGGTCGATTTTGCGGGCAGCTCATTGGCTACCTACGCCTCAACCAACAGCGAAAACCTCGATATGTTGGCGGGACTGGCGGGCAGCCAAGCGGCGCAAAACTCAAAGAACCTCGAAGCCATGATGGACTTGGCGAAATTCAAACAGGACGGCGGGCAAGTCGAAACAAGCAAAATGATGGTGGTATTAGCAATCGTGCTTGTGTTGGTGCTTGGCTACGTAATGGTGAAGAAACGATGAACACGCAACTATTAGCGGGTCAAGCCATCCCGCTGACGCCAGATGGTAATTGGCTGTATCTGAAAGCGGCGCAAGCTGAAATCGAAATCTATCGTGAATCGTCCGGTGAGCGCGTCACGCTCGGTAAGTCGTCGGTGTTTAACGTAGGCGAGGGTAAACACCTTGGGCGTTTGCTTATCTCTAGCCGCACCGACAACGAAATCGAAATTCAGTTTGGTTATGGATCATTTATGCCACCTGTTGAGGGTCAAAGTGTGGTGGTTCAAGCCTTGCCGAATGTGGTGATTGAACAACTGCCTGCGGTAGAAATCGCACCCAATCAACAACTGGCAGTGAATCAGCTTCCCGCGGTTGAATTGGCCGCGAATCAACAGCTTGGCGTCACGACGTTGCCGCCTGTTGAG
Source organism: Vibrio sp. RC2502 (assembly GCF_054850435.1). Taxonomy (NCBI): domain Bacteria; kingdom Pseudomonadati; phylum Pseudomonadota; class Gammaproteobacteria; order Vibrionales; family Vibrionaceae; genus Vibrio; species Vibrio sp. RC2502. The sequence goes on along the minus strand of NZ_CM141453.1, from coordinate 1,593,795 downwards.
TTCAAAGCGCCGCAACCCGTGAATGTTCAATCGTTGCCCGCGGTCACGCTCGAAGCTGCGCAAGTGGTCAAAGTGGATGAGCAAGTCAGTAGTAATCTCATCACCGAAGCGGTGAGCGTGTTCCCGCACAACATGGCACAAAACGCCACGCGCAAAGCCATCACGATTAAGGCAGCGAAAGCCAACACCGCCTCGGTGTTTATTGACGCATTTGAACTGGAAGCGGGCGAGCGCATCACCATCAAAAGCACCGCCGCCATGACATTAACAGGCACGGCGGGTGACGCCGTCACGATTATGGAGATTTAACGCATGGGACAAGTACGTGACAATCTGCCAAACGGCAACCCACGCAACAAAATCGAGTACCTTGCTGACTTGCTCGATTCAATGGAAACGGGGGGAACCGTCATTAACTTATTGGCGAATGGGGAAATCAACTTAAACACCCAGACCTCGCCGAACCCGCCACTCATCACCGTTGACACTAAACAAGCCATTGACCCAAATACCACGATTGAGTTTGGGCGTAATGCAGTAAGTGGCATTTATGGTTGGGGCTTAGAGGTAGGCACCGCGCAAAACAACACAGGTTACATCAAGCATGAAACCAGTGAAAAAAGTAAGTATCAGCACCCGTCGATTCCGGTTACGAATGGCGTGTTGAGTTGCAGCACTAACGGCGATGGCGTGGCTTATACCGTGTTCACCGCACCGCAAGGCGGCAAAGCGCACAACGCTTTGAAAGCTCGCGTGTTGGTTGGTGCATCTTCTGACGCCAATATCACGGTAGGCATTGCACGCGTGGAACTCAACGAAAACACGGGTGAGCTCAGTATTTCTAATTTGCTGGACAACCCATACCGCCGCGTAGCAACCCAAGGCAAAGCCGAACACTATTTAACGCCGACTTGGATTGAAACTCCGGAGTTAATTTATCAGTTCGATGGCGGTTCGGGTTTATACGTGGTGTATGTCCATGTGACCAATGACACGGCATTTATGGTTTATGGCGCTGAAGCCTGGCACGCGTCAGTGGGTAACGTGAGCGCAGGTGAAACAGTGACACTACCAAACGCAACGGCAATGACGGGCTATCACAACTACACGCGAATGCTGAAAAGCACCAACGCCGAGTACGTTTCGGGGCTGCGCTACAAATGGAAGTTTAGCCGCCATTATCACTTTGCGTTTCACCCAAAACACCACTTAACGCTTTGGCATGGCATCAGCTATCAAAACGGGTTTAGCGCCAACATCGTGGAATATGGCAGCAACTTTGTGGTCATTGAATACTCGCAAGCGATGTTTGATTGGCTCACTGACCACCAAACGCTGAGCGTGGCTTATAGCGCGATTCCGGTCTGCATTAACTTTTACGGTTAACGCCATGCCGCTGTTTATTTTTGTCATCATACTCTTAGGGATTGGAGCGTTTACCATGACAACCTCAACCACATCAAGCGTTCGCGGGATTCGCATTCATAACCCGCTTAACATTCGCATTGCCTCTAATGCGTGGAAAGGCAAGGTGACGCCGTCACGCGATAAAGCCTTTGAAACCTTTAAAGCGCCAGAATGGGGCTTTCGTGCGGGGGCGATTTTGCTGCGTAACTACCAACTACGCCACGAACTGCACACGCTAACTGAAATCATTCACCGCTTTGCGCCGCCAAACGAAAACCACACCGCCAATTACGCACGCTTTGTTGCGGGGCGCGTGGGCGTCGGTATGGATGAGCGCATCGACTTGGTGAACAACAAACCGCTGTTGGTCGAAGTGCTTCACGCCATGAGCATCATGGAAGTGGGTCGCCACTACAGCAAACACACGGTGCTGAAAGGCGTCAATCTGGTTTAAGGAGAAACACAACATGTTTGAACGTTCTACATTAAAAGGCTTGGCGCTACTGGGTTCCGTCGTCGCGGCGGTCACTGGCTACGGTCATTTATTCAGTGTCGAAATCACCGAAACGGGCGTCAACCTTGGCGGCGCTGTCGGCTTGGCCATTCCCGCCGTGATTGGTGTGTACGAAGCACTGCCGGACAGCTGGAAACCAACAAAAAGTGTAGGGGGCTTGGATGGAAACCGCGTTAGTTAACGCTTTATCGGGTCTGGGCTTTTCGTCTGAATCGCTTGTGCTGTTTGCGTTGATGGGCATAAATCTGAAATACCAGATTGCTATCAATAAGCAGCTTACTCAAGGGCTGCAAGAAGTACGAGAAAGTGTTTTGGTTCTAACGGCTACGCGCAACAATGAAAGCTAAGTCTTAAACCGTGCGAACTGGTTCGAAACGTCATTAATGACGATTTACACAGTGAGTAGGGAGCCGATACTTTTGGCGGGTCGATTGACCTCGACAGGCTTCAAATGAAAGCCACCAAAGCAGAAGCCTAAAAAAGCCGAACCCTTAGCGATGGGGTTCGGCTTTTTGTTTACTTGGTTAAATCACTTTTATATTATCAACCAAAGTTTTAAATGGAATATGCCTTAATGCGAACAATTTTTAAAAACTTTCACAACCCTAGTGAAGCTGAGATATCCGAGATATGGAAAAGCCAGAACACATTAATTGCCTTTGATACTAATGTATTCCTAAACCTATATAGTTATACGAAACAAACAAGAGAAGACTTTTTTAAAGTTCTTGATAAGGTCAAAGGGCAAATTTGGATTCCGTACCATGTAGGATTGGAGTACCAAAGAAGAAGACTAAATGTGGTTAGCACCGAAAAAGCAGTATTTGGAAAAATAGACAAAAACTTAGATAAGATTGGTAATGTATTTAAGAAGGACTTTAATGATCTGGCATTAAAACGTCGATTCCCAGACTTACAAAGCCAAACTGAAAAACTAGAAAAAGATATCGATAAACTTATCGAAAAATACAAGACGTCTGTCAAAGAATGGGATAAGCAGCAAGCTTGCGTTCGCTCGCATGATGAGATTAGAAACCAACTCAACCATTACTTTGATGAACGAGTTGGACCAGAACCTAAGTCGCAAGAGGATTTAGACAACACATTCGCTGAAGGAAAGCAAAGGTTTGAAAATAAAATCCCACCCGGTTTCGAAGATTCTGACAAAGAATACCAAGACGATGCGGTGTTTTACAATCAGGGATTGAAGTACGAAAGACAATATGGTGATTTATTAATTTGGCTTCAGCTAATTGAAAAAGCTAAAGATGAAAGTATTCATAACGTAATCTTTGTTACAGATGATAAAAAGCCCGATTGGTGGTTCTCGATTCAGTCTAATGGAAAGAAAATTGTCGGACCTTTAGCTGAACTTCAAGCTGAAATATATAAGAAATCAAATATAAATAAGTTTCATATGTATGACACGCCAACATTCATGAAAGATGGCACATCTGAATTGAATGTAAATATTGACAAACGCTCTATCCTAGATGCTGAGTCATCCAAGCCCATCGCAACGCTCACTCCCAAAGCTAAGTCAGTTAATTTCCATTTCGATGTAGACACTAACACGGTTATTAAAGAATTTTTGTATGAAGATGGCTCTACTAGAATTGATGTTAAACCGACGAATTCTTCAAAAAACTCAGATAATATAGCTAGTTACTACTATCCAAAGGGGCAATCTGATGACGACATTGGTGTTAGTGCATTAAGGGTGATTGGAAATACGATATCAAACGTAGAGCACGCACTTGAAACAATGTACAACAAGTCTACCTCAATAGATGACCCTCAAGAGAAACATGTATTAAATGAGAAAATCAATAAGCTAGAAAGCGAGCTCAAAATGCTTTACGCCAAAAAGCACTACCACTTAAATCTCTTTGGCCAGAAAAAATTTGACCTTTGATACCATAATAGACTCTCATTAGAGCCTATACGCGAGTTACTTATTAGCTCGAAGTTTGGTTGGTATCCATTCGGCGGCTTTCATTCGACGGCCGCCACGAAACGGCAAGACATTTTCTTTAGCCGGATAGACCTTGGGATACTCAAAGTGTCCATACATTTCCACAAACTGACGATGTTCGTCACGCCAGAACACAAAGCTTTCCAATTCCTTAGGGCTGAACTCACGACCGGACGGCGTGATAAACACAGCTCGTTTCTCACAGATACGAAACCCAGACCAACGCAAATCATTAGGCAAATAACCAAGCGCCTTAATCAACAATAGTTTTTCCGCCATTGGATTGATAGGAACCGTACCATCAAGCCAACGAGTAATCGTGGGTTTGGATACGTGAAAATATTCAGCGCCTTGCTTGATAGAGGTAAACTCACGCCAAAAGAGAGTACGGAATGATTCGTGAAACATGACAACGCTCGCATATTGAATAACTGACTAAAAATATTTTTCTTGTTGTTTTGGGCGTTACCGAACGCAACATTATGTGGCGGTCAGGCTTATAGTGGTTTTTCGTTGATTGCACAAAACGAACGTCACGAATAGTACAAGTAACTTGCGTTATGGAAATCGACAAAATAAAAAATTACGGCTTGGTTATCAGACACTTATGAAAGGCTTAATCAAAGAGTTAGCCTTTGTTAACAAACTACCCCTTGGTGCGCATTATGGGCGCTTATGTTGAATGCGATTGCATATGCGTATCCTATAAAATGTCCCTCTTTTGAGGGACAATTCAATGAAGTATCACGAAATGACTAAAAACTATATTTTTCGTGAATTTGAATGTGGTTTAACCATCGAAGAAGCTGCCAAACTTTGTTTGAAAACTGTGAGAACGGTCAAAGAATGGGACAAGGGAAAATCCATACCGCCAGAGTGTAAGCGCTTGATGAGGATGAATAAGGGTAGGGAATTGAGCTCTTGTGAAGATTGGGAAAACTTCGTAATGAGGCATGATCGATTAGAGCTTCCAACTGGTCAACTAGTTACTGCACAACAAGTGCTGATTGGTGTGGCTCTGTTAGAGTTAGGTGCTTCAAATGATATTAAGATTGCTCACCAACTATTGAAGTATGCAAGGGCATTAAAGAAAATAGTTTAATTGAAGGCTCCGGTTGGAGCCTTAATGGAAACTAAGCCGGATTATCTAAGTATGGTTTGTCTTGCTTAACATATGGCTTAAACTCAGCATGTGTTAAGAATGTCTTATCTAACTCTTTTTTAGCTCTTGGACCAGTATGTTCTCTTAAATACGCTCGGTTCTTAATAGACTTAGACTTTCCTACCAACTCAAGATGACGATCTAGCTCATAATCTTCTGAAAAATTTACATATTCTGAATCTTTCATAATAAAACCTATAAATAGAATGCAGTGCAACATTGCACCTATTTGGATATGTGGATAAAAATATACATTTCAAGGTGTTCATTATGACCATTAGCGCAAATCAGTTAGTTAACTCACAAAAATGTCCAGCTTTGAGTCAGGATCCCAACGGAACGTCTCTAGGATTTGATCATAAACTAATCATCAAAGCTGTGAGGTCGAGTACGATCTAATACACCTTAGTTTTCTATTCCACTTCTAATGATTCTGGCCAAATAAAGTAAGGGCCAAACCGCTTACTGTACTTGAACTCACCACCTAACGATTTCCCTTCTTCGGTTAAAGAATGTTTTCCATCATCGAAAGATAAGTAGCCCTTGCTTACACACATCTGAAGGAAATCATCTGTTTTAATCTTGAGCTTCTTGGCTAGTTTGGATGAAGTAAGCTTGGCTTGTTCTGGTTCTTCACTTTTAGCAGGGTCATTGACAGATGATGTAATCTTCTCTAACGAAATACGAACTTCATCGCTAATACGAATAATGCGTTGCGCTTCCTCATAAGAATCTTTGTAGACATCGGGGTCTTGGTCACGATCAATGAAGATGCCCATTTCGTTATTGTTTACTTGGCTGAACTCATAGAGGTTTAAACTTGTAATGATACAAGCACTTTCGTTCATGTAGCACTTTGCATGGAGATTTTTGCAAAAACTAGTACGGACAAAGGAGAGACCTTTAAGCCAGTTAATCTCATCAGGTTGTAGTTCGCTTTTGCCATAGACAATTCTAATGTCGATTTTTAATCGATCTTTGTCTTCCAAAAGCTCTCGAATACGATCATTAAGTTTAAGAAAAGGGCTGATAAGAATCAGCCTTTCCGATGCGTTCTTGATAAGCTCTTCGAGATAGTAGTTTGTAGCACTTGTATTTAAAAACTTAGCCATTTCATATCCTTGACATATAAAACCTAGCACAAAGAGGCTACGACTAAGTACTAGCTAGATCAAGAGTCACAAATACAAAACGCGAAGCAGGAGTCTAAAACAGAGCGAATCACTCTCTTAAGTTCTATTCCGTAAGGTAGTAGACCATAACGCCATAAAATAGACTGTTATTCGAGTCCTTTCTCTAACAAATCTATAGAATATGGTGTGAGCACAAAAGTTTTATGCGTTCTGCCAAAAACTTCACTTAAGTATCCATCATTATTCATACGGTCTATGTATCGCTTTGCTATAAACTCTTTGATGCTAAGCGGTTCTCTTATTTGTTCAGCGAGATGTTGCTGAGGCAACTCTTTATTATCGTTTTCAAAAAACATACGTAAGACCAAACGTATAGCTTTATGGTAATCATTTTGGTCGGTAAGGGACTGCCCCTCCGATGGTTTAGCTGTATTGTTATTACTTTTCTCAATTAATTCGTTTAATCTATCCACCTCTCTGACCAACTCATTTTTCTCTTCGATTAAAGAGCTGTTCTCTTCAGTTAAAGTCATAATTCTATGTTCATGAGACTTAACTTTTTCGATTAAATCTTCAATCGAAGAAGCGTGATCTCTTTTTAAAGCCTCAACTTCTGCCCTAATTTCAAGAGAGCGTTCCAATGATAATAACTGCTGATTTTCTTTTTCCTGCTTTATCTCGTTTAGCCTTTTCTGATGGCTTAACGAGTGGCTATAAACGAATTTTGAGGGGTACGGAAAGATGAATAAATAAAACAAACTCGTCAATAAGGGGAATAGTAGTCCAGTCACATACAAGTCATAATGATCGCTGTATAAGATAGAAATCATTCTTAACTTATCTTGATACTTCAAACTAGAAAAGATTAATAAGATAAACTTATAGTTCCAAATACACCATGAGATGGCTAAAGAGCCCAGCAGAGGGCTTGCAATTCGCTCATTCAAATACATTCGTAGCGAGCTATAACTATCAGCAAGCATCTTCATTCCTCTTAACAAAAATTAAACTGTCAAATTATACACACTATGTTGAATATGTCTTAGTGAAAGAGCACAACGCTAGTACTGAGTGGGAATTTACCCCCGTAATACAGATTCGGGGGTTTGACCTCCCGCCGCACGTCGCGCAATCGTCCTAGCCCGTCCTCACTTGCTCCGCGCGTCCGTCGGAGAGAACCCAGAAAAGAAGAATAAGCATTGCTCGACACTCGCAAAGCTTTGACGTTGTGAGTATGCAGCGTTCCGGTAGGTTAACGCGCCTTTGGTGTGGATAGTCTCTGCAAGGCTGGTCTAGCAGGAAGGAGGGCGGCAGCATCCAAGTCGCTTTGGGCTGCTAACCGCGCCGATTAAGTGATGAGGCTAGGTTTTGCTATGGTGGGCGGCTTGGTGCCTCGTCGTCGCTCCGCAACTCCTTATCCCTGCGGGGCTGGCACCTTGCCTTTAATTGAAGTAGTCGACCAGTTTGCCTAGGAGGTATCTCGCAAGGTCATAGGCGAGTACCACAATGACTGCGTTCACTATCGAGAGATGATCAAACAGCTCGATGATTTCAACCAGCTGTCCATGCGTTACGTATTCATTCATTAGGTTTCGTCTCCACTAAACAAACCGCCAACGGGTTTTAGTTCAATATCTTGCTCTTGCCGTTGTGCATATTGCTCATACGGCGAACACGTGACATAGAAATTGGATGCGCCGCGAGACAGCTGGACGAGGCAATCGTCCAGATATTCCATCTTGACGCCCAACTTATTTAGGAATCCGTCATCGAGGTAAGTCACACCGCGCGGTGTGACAACCTCAAAATGCACGTTGACGTGTATCGAGGTGGCTTTGTGCCAACGTTCCACGGCAGAGACATAGATGCTTTCTGAGTTCGCCAGTGGGAACCAAGCCGGAACAGTGCCTACGTCATGATAAGACTCATTCCCGCAACCAGCACCCGTACAGCCAGAACCACTAGAACCCATGACAGAACCAGGCGAACCACTTTGACCAGGACGTGCTTGACCTTGCGAAGTCGAAACGCCACTTTGCTGCGAAGTTTGATGAAGCTGCGTTCCTTCCGAAGTTGTCGTCTCAGAATCAGAAACCATACCAATAAGCGCATAAACTAAGTACCCAAATGAAAGCACGACCAGTGCCATAGCTGCTAAGAATTTCGGGTTAAGAAAGATGTTCTTTCCAAGCCCCGACTTGGTGATTTGCCCCGTGACGGTCGAGGCGTAGAGTAGGTGGACGTCAAGCGGCACCTTGAGGTTATAAACCACATCGTCTTTGCTTGGTTTGGTGACCGTTCGAGTCGGGTCATGCTCCAAGATGCGCGGTTTACGGTTGGAAAAGAAGATCCCATCTTTCCCCTTATGTTGCTTGGCCAACTCCGCAACACCTTTTAACTCTTTCGGAATTTGAGCAAAGTCAGGCGTGAGCAACACAATGTCCCAGTTGTAGTGCCGGTGCTCCATAAAGGCGTTGTTAAAGTTCTCGGGATAGATGATGCGTCCTTGCTCATCAAAGCGTGTGCGTTGGCAATCGTCTATCTCGCCATTGTCCAAACTGGATGTATCAATCGTTAGCCAACGAGAGTGAAACAGCTCGGAGAATCCTTCCGGTAAGTGAGGCTCAAAGTCAGTAAAAGGGCGCTTGTGTATGTTCGCCATTTTAAAACCTGCATTGACCGAGAAGATTTGCTGACACTCATCAATGAGGATGAACGCCCCAATGGGCGCCCAACAGAAAAAGTATTTCCAAAGCTCGAAGCCTTCAGGATTGCGAGAGCTAATGCGAATGAGCCGAGCTGTATCAGGAAACTTTTCACCAAGGCGTTGTTCAATCACTTCAAGTGGCTGCATGCCATGAATGTTCGTAATGCAAATTCGACCTTCACGCAGTGCAGGCAGTAAGTCAAACCACACGGCGCAAGCCGATTTGTAAGAGCCACCGTGACCGTATCGAAATGAAGTAGCCATTCAATCACCAGTTAAAGAAACGCATAACTAAAGACGTAGCGAACGCATCAAAGATGACACGTAGCCCAGAGGTGACGCCGTATTCGGTCAAGATATAACGGACGTCAGAGGGAAGCGCATTAAAGCGGTCTTCGACAAGCGTATAGACGCCATATTCTTCGAGCAGCAGCTGCGCAATCTTGAGCGCGATTTGTATCGAGGCAATCTTGATATCGAGCCATACTGAGATAAGCCACATCGCGCCGTATTCAAACGCGTTCTTTATCCATTCAATCGCCACATCAAAGAAGTCGAGAAAGGTTTGCCCAATGTTGGCAATAAACTCTAATGCTGAGTAGATGTATTCCATGTTATTTACTCCGATTACCAAACAGAACCCAAAGGGCGATTAAGGCACAAATGAACAGCACGACAGGGCGCACATAACCCGATACCGCATCAAAACGCTGTAGTCCTGATTCAACGGTTGCGCCTTTGATATTGAAAGACTTGTCGCTTAATGTGCCGTTGTTGAAGTTGGTGCCGATAGTGATTAAGCCTTTAATGTCGTCCACATAGCCTTGGATGGATTCGGCTTTTTCATCTATCGTGGTTTGCAGGTTGGCAAAGTCTTCTGCCGTAAAGATTTCGCCAGTGATAGCGGTGCCTGTAGGTGTGCCAAACTCTGAGCCAGTCAATAGACCCTCAATCGCATTTAAGCTGCTATCGAGTTCGCCCATTGAATCACCAAGCCCTTTTAAATCGTTACGAATACCAATGGTGGCGTTGGTATTGTTGTTCACCGCTGTAGTGATATCGCCGTTGGCCTGTTGGATGAGTGCCTTGGTGTTGTTATAAATCTTGTTGTCATTGATTTGCTGTTCTTGAATGGCTTGGGTGTTATCGACCAAAGAGCCTTTCACATCAATCACCGCGTTGGTGATATCCGCGTGTGACTGGTTGATATCGACGTTAAGATCATGAATGCCTTTGTTCACATCCACGTTAAGCCCTTTAATAGCAGAAAGGACTGCCGTGTCTGTCGATTCATCCGTGTCAGGGTCTTCTACATCCGGTTTATCATCAACGACACCGGGATTAACCGTGTTGGTTGAATCGTCGGGTAGGACAGTTGGGTCTTCAATCTCATCGGTTGGGTCATCGGGGTCATGGGTTGGGTCTTCTGGCGTATCCGGTGGAATGATGGGTTCATCAGGCCCATTCACACCCCAGAAAAGTGTGCCACCGTCACACTGACGTCCAGTGTAAGCAAAGCGCAGAGAGCATTGAGAGTCGGGCGTGTACTGTCCATCAGGAACGCCAGTACAAATAATGGTGGATTCGTTCTTAGTCACTTCACATCGAGTGGCACCATAGTCACCGTAACAAGCGCCCGTCACCAATTCGCCGTATATGGCAGGGTGCCAATGCAATTTCACCGTATCACCAATGGACTGTTTGAACTGGCAAGCATCCATGCAGGTGCCGTCAGGGTTCTTGCCATATTCACAAACCGATTTACAACGTAAGGTTGAAGGGTCAAATTCGCTATTTTCTGGACAACGAACCTCAGAATAAGAAAGACCGAGCCCATTATCACAAACTGTTTGATAGGGATCGCGAGCATTAGCATATGATGTCTTCTCAAATGTGCATGAGTCGAAATACCCAGTATCCAAAAAACAAGTATTCACCTTGTAAGGGTCAACCCAATCACCTTGAGAGCCACAACCCCTCATTTGCATATGACTAATACGCGCTTCTAAAGCATACGTATGATGACTAGCGCATAGAATAACAAGGGCAATAAAAAAACGGAGATAGTGATTCATTGTATAAAACCAATAAAAAAGGGAGCCGAAGCCCCCTTTATCCGTTGATTAGTGAGTATTGATGCCACTCACAAAGCCGTGGAGGAATGCCCCCGCAAAGGCAACACCTAGAACGATAGCGAGAACATCTCCAAGTAAATTACCCGATAAAGGAGGCATAGAGGTGAACCGTTAGCGACGTAAGAAGCCAACAACCATGGTCACACCAAAGCCCAGTGCAGCCATACCAATCAGCCCCGCCACAACCAGTGATACGTTAGCTTGACCACCGGATACCGCAGAGTTGATTGCGCCCGTGATATCGACTTCAGCGAACGCCGGAGAGACAGACGCGACCATAAGAGCAGCGCCAGCTGCGGTCTTTTTGTTTACTACTGCGTGTTTTACGTTATTTACAACAAGTTCTAGTTTTTTCATAAGATTTACCTTTTACTCATAAGGCGAACAACACGACCCACCCAGTGACCAACGACCATGTTGATCAAGAGCACGCCACTGACATACAGGAACAAGTCACCGTTGAAGAGGACTGGCTCCTTATATTCTTGGTAGTCCACCGCCGAAATCAGCACGTATTCTTGGCAATCCGCAACAGGCGTTTTCGTTGCTTTCAAATTGCCATACTGGTTAACGACGGTGACGCATACAGACATTTTTTAGCCTTGAACGGGTTTCATTGAAGCTTCGAAGTGCTTCTTAATTTCTTGGTCGACTGGAATAAGCTCAGTCACGATAGCGCCTGCCAATGGGTCTTCTGGGTTAATCTCCAAGCGCAATTGGTATTCACGGCGAGGAACGAGAGCGCCAGTGCGCTCAAGAAGCAGGGCATATTCATGGTCAATCATCAAAGGTTGATCCCATTGGGGATTTACATCACCCGATTCACCGATAGTACGGCGTTTGAACTTCTCTGAGTTGATTTCACGTAGAGGTCGTGACACGTTCAGTTGAGCACTGTCACCACGTGCTGAGTTCCAAGTGATATCCATGCCAAGTACAAAAACGGATTTAGCCATTTGTTAAGTCTCCAATATGTGAGTCACCAACTTGCCGTAGGTATCGGGGAAGGTGAATTTAGTTCCATCACGGACAAGGGAACCGACCACGGTTTCAATGTCGCCCTCATGGAATTCGATTAAAGAGTTCAGAATTTTCCCGTACTGGCGACGCATCCAGTGCGCAGAGGCCAACAGGTCTAACGCCGCGCGTTTAGTCGGGACAGGTTTGGTATTGAATTTCTTTGCAGTAGAAATTGACGCAGCAAAATCATTGAGCGCGGCATACGCGCCAGCTGGATTCAGCAACACATCAACATTCCATTTTTTAAGCTCGACTTCAGAGCGGTACCAGACAAGACCCGTGTTCGCGAGTTTCTGCTCAAGAGCCTTGTTGTAGATACGCCAGTAAATGCGCGAGGTACGCGAACCAATCGAGTATTGCTCTTTGGTGTAAATCGGTTTTCCATCTTTGCCGATACTGGCAATGGTCATGTCTTCATGAAGCACAGGACCACGACCACGTTCAGCGGTGCGGAAACAGTCGTCACGCCACGCCTTGTAAGCGTATTCGCAATCAAAAATCCCGTCGTAATCGTCATAGGCCAAGTCAACACGCGCCAAAGTTTGTACACCAAGCACATTGGTCAGCCAGTCATGCAGCGACCACGTAGGACGACGGGCAAATACATGCTTGCATCCCGTTCCGTTGATTTGGAAATGCACCGTGTCATTGTTACCGCCGATACCAACGAAGCCGCAGAAGTCCTCACCATCTGGCGAAGTCAGTTTCATGGATTCGGTGTAGAACTGGAAACCCAAACCGCGAGGCGCAGACAGCGACAAACCAAGCACTTGGTTGGTGAAGATGCGCAAGCAGTCTTCCAAGTAATTGCGATAACAGATATCAAACGCTTTGTTGTACGCATCAATCTCGTCGGAAGTCTGAGCGACCGTCGGATTAAACACAGGTGGAGCAGGGAACTTAGGTGCACGACAGTGACGCTGTAACAGTCCAGATTTGGCAAAGCCTTTGTATTCCTCATGCTTGTGCAATCGACGAACCGCATCATGACAATGACGTAAGTCTTTCACAGCAAACGTAAAACACAGGTAATCAATATGAACGCTTTGCTCATCGAACTTCTTGAGGATGTTAGTTGCAGTAGTCATCGAACACCCCCAAATTGATACGTTGTTCAACAGTCGTGTTGGTGATGGACACCAACTCATAAGAAGCGAACTGAGACGAAGCCCAAGACTCAAGATGAGACATGGATTTAAGCAAATCCCATTCGTCGCAACCTTTGACCAACACAGACACCGTGTAATCAGGTAGCAAGTCGTAATAGATGATTTGAGCTTCGTTCATGAAATCGCCTTGACCAGTTCCGAACGACCATCCAAGAGGTCGAATACATTAAATTCTGTAGCGATTAAATACAGAATCTTATGTATCGTCAATACAGCAAATTATGTGTTAAAAGACTAAAATCGGTTTAATGACGTGAATTGAGGATGCTACAAAATGTATACAAACAAGCTGCTCGACGCTTATAAAGACAAGATGAACTACGTTCAATACAAACAAATAGCTCATGACTTGGGTGTAAGCCCGCAAATGATCACTGAAGTTAGAAAAGGTCGAACATTTCTTAACGAGAATCAGATACTTATGCTTGCAGACGCTGTAGGCGAAGACAAAGAAAAGGCTCTGATTGGCTTAGCGATGGATAAAGCAAAAACGCACGAAGCGCAGACACTATGGCAGAACATAGGAAAAAAGTTTAACGGACTTGGATTATCAAGCATTTCAATGGCTTGTGCTGGATTGGCCTTAGTGATTGCAAGTCCACAGGAACCACTATTACAGTGCGCATTATGTATATTATGTTAAATTAAGTGTAACCATACGTCAGATTCTTTCTACTTTGCTCTCCTATCTCTTTCAGATTTTAAATTTGAGCTAACTTTTAGATAGCTGATTAAACATAATCAGTATTTACCATAAAATACTTAATATAGATCTTAATAATCTATCGATTGTTAAGATCTATATTAATGACTACGCCGTTTCTATTAATGATTGTATAGCTTCATAGATATCTTGCCTGCGAACTGGCTTTGATACAAAACTATCCATGCCAGCGTCTAAGCACTTATCTTTATCACTTTCTAGCGCGTGCGCTGTTAAAGCGACGATTGGAATTGTGATTCCTTTCTTTCTAATCAGCCTAGTTGCCGTTATTCCATCCATTACTGGCATCGAGACATCCATCAAGATCATATCAATTTGAGTATCGTTTTCTTCAAGAAATGTAAGCGCCTCTGCGCCATGGCTTGCAATATGCACATTATGGCCAAGCTTGTTGAGAATCAATTTAATGACAAGTTGATTTGATTGAGTGTCTTCGACGATAAGCAAGTTTAGAGCTTTGTTTGGTCTATTATGCTCAATTTTTACAGGACGGCTTTGGTTGTAACGTGTTAGAACTGGAATTCGAATGGTGAAGTCAGAACCCTCATTCTCGCGGCTTTTTACAGAGATTTCACCTCTCATCATTTCAACTAAGTGCTTGGTAATAGCAAGCCCTAAGCCTGTACCACCAAACCGTCGAGTAATTGAGCGATCACCTTGATGGAATGCCGTAAATAAATGGGCTTGTTTTGCTCTCGAGATTCCAATTCCGGTGTCAGATATAGAAACTACAACTTCGTCATTTTCTTCAGCGACAGAAACAGACACACTTCCTGAGTCCGTAAACTTGATGGCATTCCCAATCAAGTTAAAGAGAATCTGTGACAGCCTCGTCGAATCAATCCAATACTGTTTGTCTGATGAGATCTGACAATCAAAGTTAAAAGAAAGATTCTTAGTTATAGCCACTTGTTTTTGCTGAGAAATTACAAAAGTTACAGTGTCATTTAAATGTATCCACTGTTCGTTTAATTGGAAGCTACCGGATTCAATTTTTGAAAGATCGAGAATGTCGCTAATGATGGCTAGAAGAAGCTCAGCGGAGCATTCCATTTGATTGAGGGCATCAAATTGTTCATCTGATAAGGTAGATTGTCTCAGGATGTCTAGCATTCCTAAAACTGAGTTAAGAGGCGTTCTGATCTCGTGGCTCATCATTGCCAAAAACTCAGATTTTGACTGGTTGGCTAGTTCTGCTTCTTCACGAGCTCTTGCAAGTTGAGTCGTTCTTACCTCAACAATACGTTGTAACTTTTCCTTTGTTTCTATGTCGATAACAGCACGTTCTATAAGGGGTCTAAAGCGCCTTAGAGTCTCTTTGTTTTCAATACTAAAATGCCCTTTTTGAGCTCCAATTAATAGTATGATGCTTTGTGTTACTTCCGAACGAATGCCCGTTAAAATTACGGAGTTAACATGTGTTTTAACAAAGCTATTTAAGTTCTCAAACTCTAACAATTTCGCTGGCTCGAATAATAGAATACACTCGCCGTTTAATGCGCGATCCATTGTGTTACCGTGTAACCACTCTACCTTATCAAACACGCTATTGGTTGAGATTAACGTCTTGAACGGATAACGGCTGTCATCGCGGGTGATGACAATAAAGTCTTCAAAACTGATGTACTTTTTTAGAACGCTGTTTAGCCCCGAAAAAATTTCATTACGATTTTTTGCCTCGCTCATTGCAGAGATTGCTGAAAGAATCGCTTTGTTTTCATCGGCAAGCAATTTTTCCCGTTGTTTGGTCTGCTTTAGCTCAACTAACGCTTCTTGTAATGCTTCTTGTTGGTATGTGTCTAAATATTTATCTTTCATAAGGTTTATGGAAAATCGCTGATGAGATCATCAAGTTTCCATGTCCATTTTCGCCGCCGATAAATCTTCCCTGCTCACCAAAGGTAAATGGGCATATAAATGGCAAGTGTTCCAGTTCCTGATTAATTTGTTCGCAAACGCTATTCATGTCTTGCATTAAGTGCAACATCGGTCCTGCACAAAATATATTTATGACACCAATTTTTCGAGATTCTTCTAATTTTTGGTTAAATGCAGCATTCACGACTTTTGCCGCTCGAGCGATTAAATGCTCCCTACTCCCTTTCATCAAAGTAAGCTCTTCCCCTACCGAAATCTGGGTAAATAGCTCAATCCCCCCATCTTCGGTCTCACGTATTGGATGGGAAAGCTTGTAATAAGGTCTATCGTACAAATGTCCGGCAACTCTTCCCAAGGGATAAGCGCTGGAGTTGGTAAAGAGTAGGTTTTCTTTGCTAGTTAGGTTTTCTTGATGACGAGTCCACTTTCGATAAGTATCTAGTGCTGATTCACCATCTATTTCCAGTAAACACCGTCCTTTTGCTTTGGAAACAATGCCTTTGATGTTGGTTGGTGTGTGACCTGCACTAAAAGCAATATCAACGGGATTAGAGGAGTAAAATAGTGTGAGGCTAATCCCTTGCTTTTCATGGCCTTGTGCTGTAATCACTGACCATTTTCCCTCAATGTGGTTATCTGCTGCAGAACCGCCAATGATAGGAACAAGTGTGCCGAAGCGTTCGTCGATCGATTCGATAATCTTTTCTTCTTTCCCAGGAGTTGCATGAAGAAGAATTAAGTTCGGTACTTCGCCAATTCGATTAGCATTTTGAAGAGCCATATCTAGAGCGACGGAGACACACTCATTTTCTTCACAATTAGAAATACCAGTTCCATAAGCATGTGGGCCTGAGTCATAGATAGCCATAGCCGCTATGACTGGCCCAACGTGAAAACCCTGATCAGTCATAATGGCTTGGCATGAACTTGAACCGTGGAATGGAACACCAGGGAAATATCTAAGAAAGGCAGAGCGAATGGCTCTGAAGTCGTATTCTTCTGTGTAATAACAGATGATGTAAGACAAGTGTTCTTGGCTCAGATCTGAACGAAGCCTCTCTACTGCTAAATATTCGTCGGTAATATGGGTAAATACTGATTGGCACTGCATACGCTTTTATTATTGTTTGTCACGTTACTGTTATACCATTACGACAAATTATCGTTAGGCTAGAAGGTTCGAATTTCACAAAGAAGATGCCATTATCTCGTGTCAGATCTAATTTATAAATGCACTAAGACAATATTTTGGTTTATTTTGAGCTTAATCGTTTTGGTTGCAGATACAGCATTCCATTCAGCTCTATAATGATTGTCGCTTATACTATCAAACACACCAGATTGATTCAGATCAATTTTTAGACCTGTACTTTCAGTTGTTTCAATCAAAATCCCACTCGAATCACGATTAATCGTGATTTTATCTTCACCAATTGTTACATCGCATCGCTCTTTTTGTGAACAATCAACGCTTGTGCTGGTCTCGTGCGTAAAGGTTCTCCAGAAAAACGCACCAACTAAAAGACTGAGCATGATTAAGATTTGTGCAAGTCTCGCCTTTGTTAACTTTTGTGCAGGCATAATTACTAATATCCTTGTTACAAACTTCAAACTTTTTAAATAAAAAATGATTTCCAGAGCTCCAGTAAGGTTACTACTCTGTCATTGAATTGTTAATTCAAGTATAGTGTCACGCTGAAAATGCCACTTTTTATTAAAGTCAGCAATAGAAATAAGGTGATGATAACACTTGAGTTCTAGAGTTTACTTGGGTGGTGTTACGACGCAAGTCGTGTTGGAAGTAAAGTGTAGTTAATTAGAAATTGGAAGCATGCAAATGAGCCAAGTAAAGCAGCTTGAACAAAACTACAACTATACAGTCGTTCGCCAATTTACCCTTGTGACCATTTTATGGGGCATAGTTGGTATGGCTGTTGGTGTTTTGATTGCCGCTCAATTAGTTTGGCCACAGCTAAACTTTGATACGCCGTGGTTGACGTACAGTCGTTTACGTCCACTGCATACTAATGCGGTAATTTTTGCGTTTGGTACTAGTGCCCTGTTTGCAACATCTTATTATGTTGTTCAGCGTACATGTCAAACACGTCTTTTTGGTGGCCCACTCGTTGCCTTCACCTTCTGGGGTTGGCAAGCAATTATCCTAGCCGCAGCGATTTCTCTACCTCTAGGTTTTACCTCAGGTAAAGAGTATGCTGAACTAGAATGGCCTATTGATATCGCTATTGCGATTGTATGGGTTTCATATGCAGTGGTGTTCTTTGGAACGTTAGTGAAACGAAACACTTCCCACATTTATGTGGCGAACTGGTTTTTCGGTGCATTTATCATCACAGTAGCAGTACTTCACATCGTGAACAGCATGGCTATCCCTGTATCACTGGGTAAATCTTACTCGATTTATTCCGGTGCGGTGGATGCAATGGTGCAATGGTGGTACGGACACAACGCGGTAGGTTTCCTACTCACCGCTGGTTTCCTAGGTATGATGTACTACTTTGTACCTAAACAAGCTGAACGTCCTGTTTATTCTTACCGTCTGTCTATCGTTCACTTCTGGGCATTGATCTCTCTATATATTTGGGCAGGTCCTCACCACCTTCACTATACTGCGCTACCAGACTGGACACAGTCTCTGGGTATGGTGATGTCTCTTGTTCTATTTGCTCCTTCATGGGGTGGTATGATCAACGGTATTATGACGTTGTCTGGTGCTTGGCATAAGCTTCGTTACGACCCTATTCTACGATTCCTAATCGTTTCATTGTCTTTCTATGGTATGTCTACTTTCGAAGGTCCGATGATGTCGATTAAGACAGTAAACGCACTATCTCACTACACAGACTGGACCATTGGTCACGTTCACTCTGGTGCGCTAGGTTGGGTTGCAATGGTTTCAATCGGCTCAGTTTACCACTTAGTCCCTCGCCTGTTTGGCCAAGAGCGCATGTACTCTGTGGGTCTGGTCAACGTCCACTTCTGGTTAGCAACAATTGGTACGGTTCTTTATATCGTAGCAATGTGGATCTCTGGCGTGATGCAAGGCTTGATGTGGCGTGCAGTTAACTCTGACGGCACCCTGACTTACAGCTTCGTAGAGTCAGTTGAAGCATCTTACCCGTTCTACTTTGTACGTTTCCTAGGAGGTTTCATCTTCCTATCAGGTATGTTCTTAATGGCATACAACACGTACAAAACGGTAAGTGCGCCAAAAGAAAGCCTCAAGGCTATCCCTCATCCGGCATAAGGAGATTTAAGAATGAGTAATAATTCTAATAATCGCCATGAAATTCTAGAACGTAATGTCGGTTTGTTGGCTATTTTTATTGTTTTTGCAATCAGTTGGGGTGCTCTTGTTGAAATCACTCCTTTGATTTTCCAAAAGCAAACCACAGAAAGTGTAGAAAACTTACGAGTCTACACTCCTCTGGAAATGGAAGGTCGTGACATCTATATCCGTGAAGGTTGTAACGTTTGTCACAGTCAAATGGTTCGTCCTTTCCGCTCTGAAACGGAACGCTACGGCCACTACTCTGTAGCAGGTGAAAGTGTGTGGGAACATCCATTCCTTTGGGGTTCTAAGCGTACAGGTCCTGATTTGGCTCGTGTCGGTGGTCGTTATTCTGATGAGTGGCACCGCGTACACCTACTTGACCCTCGCGAACTAGTACCTGAATCAAACATGCCTGGTTTCCCTTGGCTTGCTGAGAACGTATTAGATGGCAAGCTGACTCAGAAGAAACTTGAAGTGTTCCGAGATCAGTTTGGTGTTCCATACGAAGATGAAACAATCGCGAATGCGGCTAAAGAAGTAGAAGGTAAAACAGAGATGGATGCAATCATCGCTTACCTTCAGTCTCTTGGTCATGCAATGAAGTAAGGGGATCATATGGATTTCGGTACAATTCATAGTATTTATACCGTAGTGCTCTTCGCGAGTTTTATCGGCATCGTATGGTGGGCATTTAGTAAGAAGCGTAAAGCACGCTTCGAAGAAGATGCCAACTTGGTGTTTGCTGACGAAGAACAAACGACCCCAAATAACCAAGGAGTGAAGAAGTAATGACTACATTCTGGAGTCTCTGGATTATCGTGATTACTATCGGTACGCTAGTAGGCTGTGCGATCCTCCTGACTTGGTGCGCCAAAGATAAAATGGGCGTCGAGGAAGGGGAAGACATGGGCCACGAGTACGATGGTATTCGCGAGCTAAACAACCCTCTACCGAAATGGTGGACTTACCTTTTCGTAAGCACTTTTGTGTTTGCAGCAGTATATCTAGCCCTGTTCCCAGGTCTAGGTAGCTTTAAAGGCTTTTTAAACTGGCAAAGTTCGGCTCAAACCGTTCGTTCGCTTGAAGAGTCAAAAGAAGCTATTGCACAGGCACAAGAAAATAAACAACTCAACCAATACGCAAAAGAACTGGATGATGCGGATGCCTACTTCGGCGAAGCATTCCGTAAACTTGCTCATAATGCGAATGGTCTACGCCCTGTTCCTGAGATCGCGCAAGACCCAGAAGCATTAAAAGTTGGTCAACGTTTATTCTTGCAAAACTGTTCACAATGTCACGGCTCAGATGCTCGCGGTCAAAAAGGTTTCCCTAACCTAACTGATGACGCATGGCTATATGGCGGTGAGCCAGCAGCAATCGTAACAACTATCATGCATGGCCGTATTGGTCAAATGCCAGCATGGAAAGATGCGCTTGGTGAGCAAGGTGTCCAAGAAGTAGTAAGTTACACATTAAGTCTATCGGGTCGTAAAGTTAACGCTCGTGAAGCTGCAGCAGGTAAAGCTCGCTTTGTTGTGTGTGCAGCGTGTCATGGTACAGATGGTAAAGGTAACCCAGCAGTTGGTGCCCCTGACCTAACTGACCAAGACTGGCTATTTGGTGACTCGCGTGCTGCCGTAACTGAAACCGTAATGAATGGCCGCTCTGGTGTTATGCCAGCATGGAAGGACATTCTAGGTGAGGATAAGGTTCAACTTGTTGCCTCTTATGTCTGGAGTTTAAGCAACTCAGACAATAAGTAACATTTCAATAACAGCCCCTTTCACAGGGGCTGTCTTTCCTTTAAATTTAATGCCTTACATTTTTTCATTTAGCTGTTGAGAACTTTTTTATGGTAAAGCCTTGGTATAAACAATTCTGGCCGTGGTTCCTAATCATCCTTCCTCTTACGGTAGTCGTTTGGACAATCGCCACGGTAGTCGTCTTTTCAAACAACTCTGTTTCTCTTGTTGCTGAGGATTACTATAAAAAAGGCAAAGGCATAAATATCGACATCAGTAAAATGAACGTCGCTCGTGATCTTGGTCTTAATGCGAACATTTCTTCTCTAGATAACAATATCGTAATTGGCTTTACGAAAGGAGCGCTAACGCACTACCCAGCGCTTACAGCAACGTTTACTCACCGTACATTACCCGATCGTGATTTTACGAAGCTAGTTACCGCAGATGCATCTGGCAACTATCGTTTTACCACTGAAGACGCTATACAAGGCCCGTGGTTTGTTGAACTTCAACCACACGATAAGCAATGGATGATTCAAGGCAAAGTCGAATTTCCAGCAGTTTCTGTCTCATTAATGAAGTAATTTTATGTGCAAATCCTGTTACCACTGTGGTGAAGATGTACCAGCAAACACGGATTTTAAAGTAGAAATACTTGGCGAAGTTCGTGAGATGTGCTGCCCGGGGTGTGAAACTGTCGCACAAACTATCGTAGATAGCGGTCTTGTTTCTTACTACCAGTACCGAACCGCGCCCGCTGAAAAAGCGGACCTCGTTCCAGAACAACTTCAAGCCCTGATCCACTATGACAATGAAGATGTTCAATCAGAATTTGTACGTAACCATGACAATGTATCTGAAGTAACATTATCTCTCGAAGGTGTATCCTGCGCCGCTTGTGCATGGCTTATTGAAAAGCAAGTATCCAGCGCTAAAGGTTTAGTCTCCATACGGGTAAATACGACAACAAACCGAGCTTTGCTTGCGTGGGACAAAACTCAAGTTAAGTTAAGTGAACTGCTTTCAGTTATTCATAAGCTTGGTTATAAAGCCGCGCCATTTGAAGCAGACAAACAAGAAGCATCTTATCACCGAATGATGAAGCAGTACCTTTACCGATTGGGTATTGCTGGCTTAGCGACGATGCAAGTAATGATGCTTGCTGTGGCGTTGTATTTAGAAGTGTTTGGCGATTTGGAACCCGAATTTAAAAACTACTTCCGATGGGTAAGTTTGATTTTCGCTACACCAGTTCTTCTTTACTCTGCCCTACCATTTTACCTTAATGCTTGGCGAAGCATTAAAGGGCGAACTCTAGGCATGGACGTCCCAGTTTCGATCGCTTTGATTTTCGCTTATGTTGCGAGTTTAGTTGCGACAGTAACTGAGCAAGGCGAAGTATTCTTTGAATCTATCTCGATGTTTACCTTTTTTTTGTTAGTGGGTCGATTCTTAGAAATGCGCGCTCGCCGCAAAGCTGCTGCTGCTAGCGGTAACTTGCTCAAGCTTATCCCTGCCATTGCAACAACACTAGACGGCGAACAAATTCCAGTTAAAACGCTGAAGATTGGTGATCGCATTCGCGTTCTCCCTGGCGAACATATCCCTGCTGATGGCAAAGTGATTTCTGGCCGTATTCATATTGATGAATCAATGCTGACTGGTGAGTCTGTTCATGTCGTAAAAAAAGAAGGTGATGCTGTTTATGCAGGTACATTAAACGGAGATGAATCATTTGAGTTGGAAGTCACCAATTCAAAAGCAGACTCGATGATTTCAAATATTGTGCGCCTTCAAGATGAAGCACAGCATTCAAAGCCAAAAATTGCAGAAGTTGCTGACGTCGTAGCACGCTACTTTGTTGGTGTAATTCTTATCATCTCAGCTGGAACCTGGTTTTATTGGCACCAAACCAAACCAGATGATGCTTTTTGGATTATGCTTTCGGTTCTCGTCGCTACATGCCCTTGTGCATTATCCCTTGCTACACCGACCGCACTAACTTGTGCGACTTCACGAATGGGCAATTTTGGCATTCTGTTGCGAAAAGGCCATGTATTCGAAACGCTTTGCAAAGTTAATCATCTCGTCG
The DNA here is from genome assembly GCF_054850435.1 of Vibrio sp. RC2502. Lineage (NCBI taxonomy): Bacteria > Pseudomonadati > Pseudomonadota > Gammaproteobacteria > Vibrionales > Vibrionaceae > Vibrio > Vibrio sp. RC2502. Next base: position 1,570,842 of record NZ_CM141453.1, on the reverse strand, counting down.
TCGACAAGACGGGAACATTAACGAAAGGTGACATCGAGATTAGCCGTACGAGCACATTCAAAGAGCTTTCTGAAGCGGAAAGTCTGGCCCTTGCATCTGCTCTTGAAGCTCATGCAAACCACCCTATTGCGCGTTCATTTACCGGTTTCAGTAATGACGAGATTATTGTAACAGATGTTAAAAACGTGATTGGCTCAGGAATCGAAGGGATTTGGAATGGTAAGGCGGTAAAAATTGGCAGCTCCTCGTTTGTGCTAGATTCGAGCACTAAAGAAAGCAATGCCATTTACTTATCAATAAACAACGAACACGCTGCAACTTTTTATTATCACGACCCTATTCGCAAAGAAAGTCAGGCGTTTATTCAACGTTTTGCTGAAGCTGGCATCAAAACAACCTTACTTACTGGTGACTCTATTCAAAACGCACAGCCTGTTGCTGACGAAATTGGTATCGAGCATGTGATCGCATCTGCAAAACCAGAAGACAAACTCGCGTATCTTAAGAGCCTTGATAGCAGTGATATCACCATGATGGTTGGTGATGGCATAAACGACGCGCCTACTCTAGCCGGAGCCCATTTATCCGTGGCTATGGGCGGTGGTACTGACGTTGCAAAGGCATCAGCAGATATGACGCTTCTTGGAGATAACTTAGAAAAGCTATTGGAAGCTCGCCTATTGGCTCTTCGTACAAGAAAGATTATCCGTGAAAACTTAGCTTGGTCATTAGGCTACAACTTGTTAATTTTGCCGTTAGCGGTTGCAGGATTAGTTGCGCCTTATATCGCAGTTGTTGGGATGTCAGCAAGTTCAATCATTGTTGTATCTAACTCACTGCGACTTCTAAAAGAGAAGTAAACAAGAGAACACTTATGGAAAGCCTTTATATTTTAATTCCAATCGCGATTGTTCTTGTTTGCGTTGCTGTCGCTATTTTTCTTTGGGCGGTTCGAAGCGACCAGTTTGAAGATCTTGAGCGACAAGGACACAACATTTTATTAGATGAAGAAGAACAATCAGACAATAAGAAACCGTAGTATGTTTTATGAATCCTGATTTTTTAGGTGCTTTGCTTATCGGCCTTGTCGGGGCCGGCCATTGTATGGGGATGTGTGGTGGTATCGCATCCCTACTTTCCTTAGGTAGTTCAAGCTCAAAATCCTCCCCAACCATACCTTTATTCTACAACCTTGGACGACTCAGCAGTTACGCCTTAATAGGCGCACTTGTCGGAGGTGCAATATCAGGGTTATCGGAACTCAGCGGCTTAGCTCAATCTCTTGCGTGGCTGCGTTTTGTTGCCGCAATCTTCATGATTTTGGTTGCGTTATATATTGCGAAATGGTGGCAAGGTTTACTCATCGTAGAAAAGATGGGCCAGCACCTTTGGAAGTTTATCTCTCCAGCTGGAAAAAGCCTTTTACCACTTAAAAAGCCATTACACGCACTGCCCTTTGGTTTTGTCTGGGGGTGGTTACCATGCGGGTTAGTTTATTCGGCATTAACATGGTCGGCGGTGTCCGGTAGCGCAGTAAATGGCGGCCTAATCATGCTAGCTTTTGGTTTGGGAACGCTGCCATCCATGCTCGCTGTTGGTTACGGAGCTAGCCATTTTCAGAAACTGCAAAAATCATTAATATTTAGAAACATCTCAGCATTAATCTTAATTGTCTATGGCGCGTATACTGCCGCGGGTGCCATGCAGATGCTTGGTTTCATATAACGCAAAACTCTATACCACCGATATTTTTGCTATCCTTTAGGATTAAGCGGTGCTAAAATATTGATGTATATCAAATAGTGAAAGGTTGTTATGATTTCTGAAAAACCTGCAACAAAGCGTATCCAATCAGGCGGTTGCGCGATTCATTGCCAAGATTGTAGCATTAGCCAACTGTGTATCCCATTCACTCTGAATGAATCTGAACTTGACCAGTTGGACCAAATCATCGAGCGTAAAAAGCCTATCCAAAAAGGACAAGAGCTATTTAAAGCAGGTGATGAGCTTAAATCTTTGTACGCTATCCGTTCTGGTACGATTAAGAGCTACACAATCACAGAACAAGGTGATGAGCAAATCACAGCATTTCACTTAGCTGGTGACTTAGTTGGTTTTGACGCTATTACTGGTGACTGCCACCCTAGTTTCGCTCAAGCTCTTGAAACATCAATGGTTTGTGAAATCCCTTACGAGATCCTTGACGACCTATCAGGCAAAATGCCTAAACTTCGTCAGCAAATCATGCGTTTAATGAGTAACGAAATTAAAGGCGACCAGGAAATGATTCTTCTGCTTTCTAAGAAGAATGCTGAGGAGCGTCTAGCTGCTTTCTTGTACAACCTGTCAACTCGCTTCTCTCAACGTGGCTTCAGCCCAAGAGAATTTCGTTTGACCATGACTCGTGGCGATATTGGTAACTACTTAGGCCTAACGGTTGAAACCATCAGCCGCCTATTAGGTCGTTTCCAAAAATCTGAAATTCTGAGTGTTAAAGGTAAGTACATCACCATCTTAGATCATGATGCGCTAATGGAACTTGCCGGTGTAACAAAAGAGTAATCTCGCTTACTTATTGATGTAGCTCGAAAATGAGCTACATCATGTTTCTCATAAAATCCCTTCGAAAGTCCTCAAAAAGTTCCCCAAACTAAGCTACAGTAAAAATATACGAAGAGTCTCCAATTTACTGATTTAACTTGTTTTCAGTATTTGGTTTCGCAACATAAGTGGGCTTAGTTATGAGTATATACAGTAAGATTCTTGTTGTTGCTGACATCAATAATGATGAACAGCCTGCACTCGCTAGAGCGGTTCAATTAGCTCAAAAGAGTGTATCCAGAAGCCGAATCACCTTCTTCTTATCCATCTACGATTTTTCCTATGACATGACCTCAATGCTGTCAGTCGATGAAAGAGATGCGATGCGTCGCGGCGTTATCCATCAACGTGAGCAGTGGATGCGTAAGATTGCTCAACCGTACTTAAACGATAGCTTCGATTTTGATGTTTGCGTTGTGTGGCACAACCGTCCTTACGAAGCAATCATTGCTGAAGTATATGCTGGTGGGCACGATCTTCTAATCAAAGGGACACGTAAACACGATGTTTTAGAGTCTGTGATTTTCACGCCAACAGACTGGCATTTATTACGTAAATGCCCTATCCCTGTACTTTTGATCAAGAACTCGGATTGGCCGGAGCAAGCTAATATTCTCGCTTCTGTACACGTGGGGTCAGAAAACCCAACTCACATTGATTTGAACGACGCGATGGTTGAACGCCTCAAAGAGATGTCAAACCGTCTCGATGCTGAACCGTATCTCGTCAACGCTTATCCTGTTACACCGGCTAACATTACGATTGAGTTGCCTGAATTTGACCCAACGACCTACACGGATGCGGTTCGTGGCCACCATCTCACCGCAATGAAAGCATTGAGACAAAAACATGGCATCGACGAAGAACAAACCATCGTAGAACAAGGTTTACCAGAAGACGTCATTCCTGCAGCAGCGGAGCGATTAAATGCAGCAATGGTGATTTTGGGTACGACTGGTCGTACGGGTCTTTCAGCGGTCTTTATCGGCAACACAGCAGAGCATGTGATCGATAAGATTAACTGTGATGTACTGGCATTAAAACCAAAAGGTTATATCAGCCCTCTCGATCCAAATACCGCAACGTAGAGCAAATAATCAAATATAAAAACGCCCCTCTTTTGGGCCGTTTTATTTTCGGTTTCAGCAAGTACAAAATAGGAGGCATTGTTGCCTCCTATTTACTAGATGTTCGTTACATCGATGAATAGAGATTCATCGATGTTAGTTGAAGAAACGACTGCTTCACTAAACTCATACTCTTCGCGGCTACCGTCACGATCTAGCGGCAAGTTTACAAAATCAAACAACTCACGGTCTGCCAATTGGCTTGGGCTTACGTTTTGGATTGATTTGAAAATCGCTTCTACGCGTCCTGGCGTCTTCTTATCCCAATCAATCAGCATTGCTTTGATTGCTTGGCGCTGCAAGTTCTCTTGAGAACCACATAGGTTACAAGGAATAATTGGGAAATCTTTGTGCTCTGCGTATTTGATCAGGTCTTTTTCGCGGCAGTAAGTCAGCGGACGAATAACCACGTTACGACCATCATCAGAGCGTAGCTTTGGTGGCATTGCCTTCAAACGAGAACCATGGAACATGTTCAAGAACATCGTTTCTACGATGTCATCCATATGATGACCAAGTGCAAGTTTTGTTGCGCCGATTTTCTCAGCAAATGAATAAAGCGTACCACGACGTAGACGAGAACATAGACCACACGTTGTCTTACCTTCTGGCACTTTTTCTTTAACTACTGAGTATGTGTCTTTATCTACGATGTAGTAAGGAATATTCAGCGTCTCAAAATACTCAGGCAAAATATGCTCTGGGAAACCAGGTTGTTTTTGGTCTAGGTTAACAGCAACCACTTCAAATTTGATTGGTGCCGCTTTTTGTAGATTCAACAGGATATCGAGCATCGCAAATGAGTCTTTACCACCGCTTATACATGCCATGACAACATCGCCTTCTTCGATCATGTTGTAATCTGTAATGGCATTTCCAACATTTCTTCTCAAACGTTTTTGAAGCTTGTTGAATTCAAGGGTTTCTTTTCTTGTATCTTTCTGGTTCATTGCGGGCTCTCACATCGCCGATAAAATCGACAGTAGGACTTCCTAACATGGGTTTCTTTGGGGCGTGGATTATACGGGCTTTTGCAGCAGGATTAAATGTTTGTATTGAAGGATAAGAAAATAAGTACGCTGATTTATCATCATGGAATAGAAAAAGAACCGCGAATGCGGCTCTTTCGTGGAGATAGTGCTATTTCTTTGCTTGGGGCAAATAAGGAAGTACTCTCATCGTTGGTTCCGGTAACGTTATTGTTCCACCTTCGCCAATTTCACTCAAAGCAACCTGCACTTTACCGTTAACAATCGCCTTCTCTTGTCCATTTGAAAAAACGATCTTACCGTTCAGTTCGTTGGCAAACTCCATTGTGACGCCCTGTACTTCAGGTGTGAACCATCCAGCAAACATCCCCCCTAAATCCTCTAACATGCTTTGCATTTGAGGCATTAATGGCTTCAGTTGCTCGTAAGGAACGCTACCCTGTAACGGTTCTTTCGTCATAACAACTAAAGAATAATCACATCGGCTATCTTTAGGGGTATGTACGAATACCAAAGGATTTGCGGATTTTAGATTTTTGTCGATCGGTAATGGTAGTTCTTTCGATGCTGGAATCACAAACTCTTCGTAGTGTTCTTCCTTTTCCATCCACGCTTTTTCGATCGCACACAGCTGCTTAGTTCTGGCATCGACGAAGAACACACCGACTTTAACGTCATCATGCCCTTCTTTAGTGTTATTTTTTAACTGAGTATACAGTTTGGAATACGTAAACATATACTCTTGAGCATGCGTTATCGGTGACGAGAGCAAGAGTGCTGCACTTCCTAAAATTAAGCTTAACTTTTTCATTCGATTATTATTTTATTGAGTCCAGTAGGCGTTATTGTGACGAATCATCGAGCGTAAGTCATTAACGTATGCAATGCCCCTCTCTGAGTAAGACAACAGTCCATGAGTGAGTTCTGATGCTGTCGCCACGGATAACAAGTTTTTGTGCTTATCTGCCAACATAGCTCGAATATCACGTAAGTCAGCGTAAGCTGGATTGCGATTCACATTCATAAAGTAGCCATGAATTGACTGCTGAACTGAATCGAATTTTTGAACTTCGTGAGTTTTTCCTGCAGCACGCTGAGCAGGCACAATTCCGCAACCCTGTTTATAACACCATTGGCCGAACAAGTTGTTTGCTTGAGTAGCAAAACGAGAAGTACCCCACGCGGATTCATTGGCAGCTTGAGTTAGCACTAATGCTTCTGGTAAAACATTGACTCGCTTTAACATTTCAGTCAGCCAAGCTTCATCAACATGACCATCATGAAGAGGAAACCCATATAACTGCGCTAATCTTTCTGCGTAAGCTTCTTCGTCCGGCGACACTTCTCCAATCTCAAGAGAGCTTAGAAAAGCACGTTCTTTTTCAATCCTGTGATTTTCTAGTGCGATTTTAGGCCGTAAGAAATCGAAAAATGCCGCCTTTTTTTCTTTGGCGTCTTTGATAGAGTTAAAGTCTGGAATGTCCCCAATGTAGGGCAAGTGCGACAAATCAGGATGTTTCACCGGACCTTGAACAACATTAGGATCATTCGCGCTTTTGAACTGGCGGTCGTAATGCAAATATGGACCTACCGAAATAAAAGTGGCGGCTATACAGGCAGCCGCCACTCGTAAAGTCATTAATTTTAAAGATTTAGGCATTAAACACCTGAGATTTACCATCGTGATCGTTATCATTTTTTTGTGTTGCTACGATCTTAAGTTTGATGCCAAACATTTCTCGATAAAGGATGCCCTTCAAATGGAAGAAGAATGGCAAGACAAAAATAAAGCCAATACCGTAGAACATAGCCGCAACAATAAACATCAACATAACGCCCATGTAAAGCCCAGCCACAACAAAAATCTTCTTATTGATCGCACGTAGTGATAATAATAACGATTGCATAGGTGGCACTCTTTTCTCGCAAATCAGTAAGATAGAGTGACTAAACGCCATTGCTAAATATAATGAAAGCGGTGGAAGGATCATTCCCGCGACACCTTGCAACGTTAAACTGAACAGCGTTGCAATAATAACAGGAACGGTAAATTGCAGACCTTTACCGACATGACGAACTTTGGTTTTTAGCCCTGCTACGTGACTCATTGCCATCAAACTGATCCCAGCATAAATGGGGGCGCTGATCACTTCATAACTAAAGTTAGCGATATAAATAGCAGAAACGATATTAGCGGTGAATGCTTCCGGATTTTCTATCGCATCGAGAATGACACTTGGGTCGCCCAATTGAAGTTGAAGTGCAATGTAGAAAATCCCCAACTGGACAAAAAGCAAAAGAATAATCGCTGGCGAGAACGATAAAAAGTGTTGAATGGTTGCGCGCCAAGCTTCACTAAATACAGCACTCGCTTTTAGTTCGTAGTCGCCAGACAAAGCTCGCTCTACACTCCCCCCAAGATTGAAATCTTTTTCAAAATCGTTATTCATATATTATCCAAGATTAACTTGTGAATTTTTTACTGGTATACCAGTCAATTAAAGTGGCCAACATTATAAAGAAATCTTTCCATGTCTAAAATCAGAACTGACGTTCTATCCTTGCAATATCTACTATTTGGTTGATAATTAACCACTCACAAAACTATGAAATTGAAAGCAATTGTTGCTAATGACAAAGCCCTACCGAACTGTGTTTAAAAGGCAAATAACCTCTTAAAAACAGTATGGTAAGGAATGATTACTTTTGCCTGCAAAATTTTTTCTGTTTCAAGATAAGAAAATGCTTTAATTTCACAATTTTGGTGATTATGATGCGCGCCTCAAAAGTGAATGACTTATGTCACACTAATTGGCGTAAACCCAATTTTAACGTGGGAGAAATACAGACGTTGAACGCTAAACAGCAAGCAGGAAAGCCAGTTATTCGTTTATCTGGTATCAGCAAAAGTTTCGATGGAAAGGAAATCATCGGTAATTTAAATCTTGATGTTAATCATGGTGAGTTTCTGACGATTCTTGGTCCATCTGGTTGTGGTAAAACGACGGTTTTACGCATGATCGCTGGTTTTGAAACGGCAGATAACGGTCAAATCGTATTAGATGACCAAGATGTAACGCAAGTTCCTGCAGAGCATAGGCACGTCAACACGGTATTTCAGAGTTACGCATTATTCCCTCACATGACCGTATTCGATAATGTGGCATTTGGCCTACGCATGCAAAAAACGCCTGCGGCAGAAATCGAACCACGCGTAATGGAAGCGCTACGTATGGTTCGCCTAGAAAAAATGGCGCAGCGTAAGCCGCACCAACTTTCTGGTGGTCAGCAACAACGTATCGCGATCGCGCGTGCGGTTGTAAATAAGCCAAAAGTACTGCTACTTGATGAATCGCTTTCTGCTCTTGATTACAAACTTCGTAAACAAATGCAGATTGAGTTGAAACAACTTCAGCGTCAACTTGGTATTACCTTTATCTTTGTTACTCACGATCAGGAAGAAGCTCTATCGATGTCTGACCGCATTATCGTTATGCGCGATGGTGTTATCGAACAAGATGGCTCACCACGTGAAATTTACGAAGAACCTAAAAACTTGTTTGTTGCTCGCTTTATCGGCGAGATTAATGTCTTCAACGCAACAATGCTTGAACGCATTGATGAAAAACGCATCCGTGCGGAAATCGAAGGTGTTGAGTCTGTCGTTTACTACGACAAAGAAGCACAAGCAGGTGACAAACTACAAGTGCTGCTTCGCCCTGAAGACTTACGTATCGAAGAGATCAAAGAGTCTGAAGAAAAAGGCATTGTTGGTCACGTCACTGAACGTACCTATAAGGGTATGACGCTAGACTCTGTTGTCCAACTGGACTCAGGCATGCGCGTGATGGTTAGCGAGTTCTTTAACGAAGATGATCCAGATGTGGACCACTCTCTCGGCCAAAAAGTCGCTATCACTTGGGTTGAGAGCTGGGAGGTAGTACTCAATGATAAGCAAGAAGATTAATCTTCAGAACGCAATCATTACCCTAATTGTTGGTTGGCTAACACTTTTCGTGTTGGTTCCAAACCTAATGATTATCGGTACAAGTTTTTTAACGCGTGATGAAGCGAACTTAATTGAACTGACTTTTACTTTCGACAACTACCTTCGTTTACTAGATCCATTGTACGCAAAAGTGCTGATGCACTCTTTCTACATGGCAATCATTGCGACGTTGTTGTGTTTAATCATCGGCTACCCATTTGCTTACATCGTGGCAAAAATGCCTGAGAAATGGCGCCCGTTTATGCTGTTTCTTGTGATTGTACCGTTTTGGACAAACTCACTTATCCGTACTTACGGTTTGAAGATTGTTCTTGGCACACAGGGCATCTTGAACAAGTCATTAATGGCAATGGATATTATCGATAAGCCATTGCGTCTTATGTATACAGAAACAGCGGTAATGATTGGTCTTGTCTACATTTTGCTGCCGTTTATGATTCTGCCTCTGTATTCGGCAATTGAGAAGCTAGACAACACCTACATTGAGGCTGCAAAAGACTTAGGCGCAAGCAAACTGCAAACCATCACAAAAGTGATCTTGCCGTTAACGATGCCTGGCATTATTGGTGGATGTTTGTTGGTACTTCTTCCTGCGTTAGGTATGTTCTACATCTCCGACCTTCTGGGCGGAGCGAAGAACCTATTAATTGGTAACGTAATTAAGAGCCAAGTATTAAACGCTCGTGATTGGCCATTCGGTGCGGCAACCAGTATCGCACTTACTATTGCAATGGCAATCATGCTGTACGCCTACTACAGAGCAGGCAAACTATTGAATAAGAAGGTGGAGCTAGACTAATGGGACGTACAGTTAGATTTAGCTTTATGGCGCTGGTATATGCATTTTTGTATCTACCAATCATCGTATTGATCGTAAACTCATTTAATGCCAACAAATTTGGTATGAAATGGGGCGGGTTTACAACCAAATGGTACGAAACCCTAGTTAACAATGACAGCCTTATGCAAGCAGCGTGGCATTCACTTAATGTCGCGGTGTTTTCTGCAACAGCTGCTACTATTATTGGTAGTTTGACGGCCGTTGCCCTATTCCGTTACTCCTTTAAAGGTAAAGGTGCGGTAAACGGCATGCTGTTTGTTGTAATGATGTCACCAGACATCGTGATGGCAATTTCATTGTTGGCGCTGTTTTTAGTTTTAGGCGCGCAGCTTGGTTTCTTTACTCTATTGATTGCGCACATCACATTCTGTTTACCGTTTGTCGTGGTAACCGTTTACAGCCGCTTGAACGGCTTTGATGTGAAAATGTTGGAAGCAGCAAAAGACCTTGGTGCAAGTGAATGGGTTATCTTAAAACAGATCATCCTTCCTCTTGCGAAGCCAGCGGTTGCTGCAGGTTGGTTACTAAGCTTTACTCTGTCTTTAGACGACGTAATTATCAGCTCGTTTGTAACAGGCCCAACATACGAAATCCTACCATTGAAAATTTACTCGATGGTTAAGGTGGGTATTTCACCGGAAGTGAATGCCCTAGCAACGGTCATGTTGATTGTATCTTTGGTTCTTGTAGTAATTTCTCAGTTGCTAGCAAGAGAAAAAGTAAAGTAAAATCCGCATCCGTTAACATCACGAAACAGAATGGTTACATGCCATTCTGTTTTTCTATCTACCGTCCAAAATGATTTGGACAACGTTTGGTTTGGAGCTAACGTCAATGAAAAAATGGGCTACTCTATTAGCTGGTAGTGCATGTGCGCTTTCTCTGTTCTCAGGTTCAGCGGCAGCGGACGATAAAGAATTGGTATTTATGAACTGGGGTCCTTACATCAACAGTAATATCCTAGAGCAATTTACTAAAGAAACAGGTATCAAAGTGATCTACTCGACTTACGAGTCGAACGAAACTTTGTACGCAAAGCTAAAAACTCATAACCAAGGTTATGACCTAGTCGTACCTTCAACTTACTTCGTAGCAAAAATGCGCGATGAAGGTATGCTACAAAAGATCGATAAGACTAAGCTGAAAAACTTCGGCAACCTAGATAAGAACTACCTAGATAAGCCTTACGATCCAAATAACGACTACTCTATTCCACACGTTGTTGCGATTACAGGTCTAGCAGTTAACGCTGATATGTACGATCCAAACGACTTCCAAAGCTGGGCAGACCTATGGAAGCCTGAGCTTGAAGGTCAAGTAATGCTAATGGACGATACTCGTGAAGTATTCCACATTGCCCTACGTAAATTGGGTTACTCAGGTAACTCTACAGATCCAAAGCAAATCGACGAAGCATACGCTGAATTGCAAAAGCTGATGCCAAACGTTTTAGTATTTAACTCTGATAACCCGGGTGCACCATACATGTCTGGCGAAGTTGGCGTTGGTATGCTTTGGAACGGCAGTGCGGCTGCGGCGCAAAACGAAGGCCTAAACCTTAAGCTAGTCTTCCCTAAAGAAGGCGGTATTGGCTGGGTTGATAACTTCGCAATCTCTTCTGGCGCGAAAAACGTAGAAGCAGCGCACAAAATGATCGACTTCCTACTACGCCCTGAAATCGCAGAGCAAATTTCTCGTGACACTGGCTACCTAACCGCCGTTACAGAATCAAACTCGAAGTTTAAAGACGTAGCACCGCTGTTCCCTTCTCAAGAAGATCTTGACCGTGTTGAATGGCAAGACTCGGTTGGTGATATGACAGTGAAATATGAAGACTACTTCTTGAAACTGAAAGCGGGTCAATAATCTGATCTTGCCTACTAAGGCATCGACTAACTGAAAATAGGCAGCGATACGCTGCCTATTTTTGTAATTGACTGATATAATTATGCGTTGCTAGGTTTATTTAGCTCAGTTTCACAGAATTATCGCTTCTCTAAAAAGGCTCGGTATAAATTGATTTAAATAAACGGGATTGTGCTTATTGCGATTTGGCTCAACTTAATAACTGCGACTAGTATTGATTTGTCCAATCGCTAAACAAAACGGAAAACAAATGAAAAGTAAATTCTACGCAAGCGCTCTATGTGCAGCGACGCTAATCGCTACCCCTGCAATGGCGGCTGATCAAGAACTGTATTTCTACAACTGGTCGGAATACATTCCAAACGAAGTTCTTGAAGACTTTACAAAAGAAACTGGCATCAAAGTTATCTACTCTACATACGAATCTAACGAAAGTATGTACGCGAAGCTAAAAACGCAAGGTTCTGGTTACGATTTGGTAGTACCGTCTACCTACTTCGTTTCTAAAATGCGTAAAGAAGGTATGCTGCAAGAGATCGACAAAAAGAAACTTTCTCACTTTAGCGATCTTGACACCAACTTCCTAGATAAACCATTTGATCCAAACAACAACTACTCTATCCCTTACATTTGGGGTGCGACGGGCATTGGTATCAACGCAGATATGCTAGATAAATCGTCTGTTTCTAAATGGGACGATTTCTGGGATAGCAAGTGGGAAGGCCAACTAATGCTGATGGATGACTCTCGTGAAGTATTCCACATTGCATTAACAAAACTTGGTTACTCGCCAAATACAACGAACCCAGATGAAATCAAAGCAGCTTATGAAGAGCTGAAAAAGCTAATGCCAAACGTATTGGTATTCAACTCTGATTTCCCTGCAAACCCTTACCTTGCAGGTGAAGTGTCTCTTGGTATGCTTTGGAACGGCTCTGCTTACATGGCTCGTCAAGAAGGTGCGAATATCGACATCATCTGGCCTGAAAAAGGCACCATTTTCTGGATGGACAGTTTAGCAATTCCAGCTGGCGCGAAAAACGTAGATGCTGCTCATAAGATGATCGACTTCCTACTACGCCCTGAGAACGCAGCTAAGATTGCACTAGAGATTGGTTACCCTACTCCAGTTAAGACGGCACATGAGCTGCTACCAAAAGAGTTTGCTAACGACCCAAGCATCTTCCCTCCGCAAGAAGTAATGGACAGCGGTACATGGCAAGATGAAGTTGGCGAAGCGAGCGTAATGTACGATGAGTACTTCCAAAAGCTAAAAGTAAACAACTAATTCGTTAATTTTAAAGATGTGAAAAAGCGGCTCATGAGCCGCTTTTTTTTGTATCTGATAGTTGGGTTTAAGTTTTTATGCTTTCGTTTCCAAAGCAAGGATTTCATCAACAAGCTTCGGTACTTCAACGCTTGCTTTACCATAGCGTTTTTCTTCAAATTCACTTTCAACCGCACTTGGCTCAAGGTTAATTTCTATAGTATGAGCGCCATGCATTTTAGCATCATGCACAAAGCCTGCGGCCGGATAGACGACGCCCGAAGTGCCGATAGAGACAAACAAATCAGCTTCTTCCAGTGCTGCGTATATCTCTCCCATTCTCAGTGGCATTTCACCAAACCACACAATATGTGGGCGCATTTGTGATGGGATCTGACAACAATGGCAAAGCTCACCAGTTTTTATATCTTCGGTATGTTCAATAACTTGGTTAGATTCACTACATCGCGCCTTAAGTAACTCACCATGCATGTGAATCACATTTTGGCTGCCACCTCTTTCATGCAAGTTATCAATATTCTGCGTAATAACCGTCACCTTTCCCTTTAATTCCGCTTCAAGACGGCCAAGAGCAAGATGCGCAGCATTCGGTATGATCGCTTCATCTTGAAGCTTTTGACGGCGTTGATTATAAAAACTCTGAACAAGGTCTGGATCTCGAGCAAAACCTTCAGGTGTTGCTACATCTTCAATTCGGTGATTCTCCCACAGGCCATCTTGGGCTCGAAATGTTTGAATACCAGATTCAGCCGAGATACCTGCTCCAGTAAGTACTACAATATTTCTATAAGGGAAATTCATAACTTATCCTTGTCGTTCTTTTTCATTAGCTTAACACTGAAAGAATAGCAACTGTAGTAGTATGGATTAGACCATGGTCGTAATGGTCACTATTAGAATTACATTTTGAGAGGAATCGCAATGAGACAAGTATCTCTGGCGCTTATATTACTTACGACTTTAGCAGGCTGTCAGCTGACAAATGTGGAAGGTGAAATTGACGACGTAAAAGTAAAAGTCAGCACAAATGATGACAATCATGGGCCGCATGGCAATGGTAGCTTTTGCCCCCCTGGTCAAGCTAAAAAAGGCAACTGCTAAAGCGGCTTGTATATCGATTTGAAGCAAACAGTTTAAAAAAAGAGCGGTTTGATGCCGCTCTTTTTTCGATTAAATTAGTCTTCGTTAGTAGATGATATTTTATGAATCGCTAAATCCGCACCATTAAACTCGTCTTCTTCTGAAAGCCTTAAACCTGTTAGAGCGTTAATTGCGCCATAGACTACAAGAGCACCTAAAACCGCAATGGAAATGCCAAGAAATGTCCCTAAAACTTGAACCGCGAAGCTAACACCGCCCATTCCACCAAATCCACTTTGACCAAAAACTCCTGCAGCGATCCCGCCCCAAGCACCACATACTCCATGCAAAGGCCACACACCCAGTACGTCATCGAGTTTGGTTCGGTTTTGCAGATACGTGAACAGATACACAAACAAAACCCCAGCAACGGCACCTGTCACTAATGCACCAAGCGGATGCATTAAATCTGACCCCGCGCAAACCGCAACCAAACCGGCCAAAGGGCCATTGTGAATAAAGCCAGGGTCATTTTTACCCGCAAGTAATGAAGCTACGATACCTCCAACCATTGCCATCAACGAGTTCATCGCCACTAAGCCACTGATTCCAGAAAGAGTTTGAGCGGACATAACGTTGAAACCAAACCAGCCAACACAGAGAATCCAAGCCCCAAGTGCCAAAAATGGGATATTAGATGGAGCGAAGTTCGTATGCTTTCCTGCGCGGATACGACCTCTACGCATCCCTAAAAAAGTAACAGCCACCAGCGCAATCCATCCACCAACGCCGTGCACAACGACCGAACCTGCAAAATCGTGAAAACCATAACCAAAGGTACTTTCAAACCAAGCTTGAACACCAAAGTTTCCGTTCCAGATCATTCCTTCAAATAGTGGGTATACGACGCCGACAGTGAAAAATGTTGCGATTAGAATCGGATAAAAACGAGCTCGCTCCGCGATACCACCAGAAACAATAGCAGGAATCGCCGCAGCGAAGGTCAGTAAGAAAAAGAACTTAACCAACTCGTAGCCATTATCTTGAGATAAGGTTTGAGCATCGGAAAAGAACGTGCCGCCATAAGCAACCCAATAACCAATAAAAAAGTAAGCAATCGCAGAAATACCAAAATCGGCAATAATTTTAACGAGTGCGTTTACTTGGTTCTTTTGGCGCACGGTTCCCACTTCAAGAAAAGCAAAACCAGCATGCATCAAAAAAACCATGATGGCACCCAACAATAGAAAAAGTGTATCGGAACTTTGTGTGAGAGCTTGTACAACGCCATGTACCTGATCGGCAGTTACACTCATTATGTTTATCTCCGTTATTTGTAGCGCACTCATCCTGTGCATCAAAGTTAAAGTCATCACCAATTTGGTGAATGAAATTCACAAAGCGTCTAATACAGCAATTACCGTTCCATAATTTACTCTTCTAACAATTAGGATTTAATTCATTGTTTTATAAGACTTTAAATGAAATCAAAAACATTTATTTGTATTGATTTTATCTATTCAAATGCACCAATGTAGGGTCTATGCACCAATATAATGCGCACAACATGCACGCGTTTAATTAGTATACTCTGGCCATAAACGCAAAAAGCCACCTCATAAGAGATGGCTCATACATTAAATTTCTAACTAAATGATAATTTATCGTGTGATCTTGCCTGCTTTTACATCTTCTAACCAACGCCCCTCGACGAGATAAGGAGGAAGCCAACCGGTTTCAATAGATAGACGGTTGCCTTTGTCGTACCACATACAAGCCATACCAAGTAGAGGGAAAGAGATGAAAGTTTCTATAGAAATCAAGTCCTCTGGCTTATCGAGCCTCATTTGGTATTGCTCTTGGAACTGAAGGTTCTTAATGAGTACATCTTCGAAATCATAACCGATGTCGGTTGTCAGGGCGGCAAAAGTTTCCAAAATACCCATGGCAATTTCTAACGCCCAATCATCACCCTGAGCAACTGCCGCGTCCATCGCGGCCACCAGTTTATCAGGGTAGTCTGCTGTACGGTTATGGAAAGACTGAATCACATCCACCAGCATATAAGACAGCTCACCCGCTTTGGTAGAACTCTGTCTCATCAAAGAAATCGGAAAGTTTGCCAACACATCCATACTAGCTTTGTCACGGACGATTACAGAGGTAAAATAGGTATCCAGCCACATTGAAGGACAAATGAAGCCCATCTCTAAGATACCTTCACCATCCCATGTTACTTCTGGGTAACCGAGTATCTTAATAGTTAATGACTCATTCGGAAACATAGTAAGCCGATGATAACAAGCGCCCATTAGAGAAGTTTCATAAAGACGCAAGGTACATATTTGTTCATCTTCATGTGAGGTTTGGAACCAGGTATACCAGCGAACCTGGTCGATGGCAAAATCACCAAGACTGATTAGATTTTCCCTCCTGACTTTAAGACCTTCTTTTCTGTTATCTAGGACCCTGTTTATAAATTTTTTTTTACTCGCAATGGCTTGTGCGTCAAGTTCAGGATTTGCTTTGCGCTCTACGATCTTGATCGATTCATTACTTTGCATTTTTACTTTAATCCTTTGGAATTAATTTTAAACTCTGCCACTTCTAGTTTTAAGTCCGAGGCCTTTCCACTTTCAGGGATGCTTGCTTGAGTATGTATATATCGAATAGGTCTGCCGGATAAAGCGGCGTATTGAATTTCGTCGGCAGCTACTTTTTCCGTCGTTCCTTCTATATTTTTCGACATTAACTTAACTATTTCCGCCGCATATTTACTTGTACCTTGCTGATATGCCTCGTTTCCAATCTTACGGCTACCCAGCGGGCTGCTCCCCCCTTTGGCCTCAACAATGATAATTTCACCTGGTGGTGGCTCTTCCACCTCGTAAACCATGTCAAAGTCGCCCGGCTTCGAAATTGAAGTTCCAATATCTTTGGGATGAAGCAACTTAGCATTGGGACATTTATTTCGAACAAAGTCATCCGCGGCCAACTCACCAATTTTTGCAGACTGTTGGTTAATATTGCCGATTTGAGCGTTATATCCCTCTTCGCCAGTTCGAGCGTCCACAGCCTTTTGACGCTCTTTCAAACATTCATCAATTTTTGCTTTGTTTCTTTCTGTTAGCTCATAACCACTCGTATTGAGTTCAGAGTTTTCTTTATACTCTGCTTTATTCAGCACAAGATCTTCAGTGAAGATCGTGCAACCTTCTTCCCCGCCAACTTTCTCTGAGTCAAAAACATGCGCATTTACAAATTCCTCAATCCCAACAACATACTGCACTTCGTGTCTGCTGCCATCTGAATGATTGATATGACGATAAAAAGTAATCTCGTTTTTCTCGCAATCAATATGGTCTAGGTCGTATTCATATCGAATATGATTTTTACCTTTGGGTTTTCGGATTTTGACTTGCGAACGAGCGCCATCTTCTCCGACAGATGACTCTTTTGCCGCCTCTAAAATCTGATCGCAAACCTCTTGGGGAACGTTGTTTTGCGCCTGATACTCAGCCAGCATTTTCTGCAAGCGTTTTAGCCCTTCTTCACAAAGAAAACCTGTTGGGTCAATCCACTGGATAGGGTTCACTGCATATTGGTAATGGTTAATACCACCAGCAATAGATATCGGGTCTTGTTGGATAAAGCGTCCTAGCTTAGGGTCGTAATAACGAGCGAGGTTGTAATGTAAGTTGGTTTCTTGGTCGAAGTACTGCCCTTGAAAACGCAGTGGATTTCTCACCTCTTCAACGTCTATAGAAGCAAATCCATGGACATCATAACTTGCACTCCAAACGATATTTCCGGCACTGTCTTTTAGTCGCTCCGGTTTGCCTACCTGATCACATTCATACAAATAAATTGAGCCATTTTCTAACACAGCCAATGGGATGTAGGTTTCTGGTTGATATAAGTACCAACGAAAGCCATCGGCCGTGCGTTCTCCGAGCAAACGCTCACCTTCCCAAAGAAACTCGGTGATACCATGTTGAGTAATTTTCTTTGTTCTACGGCCTAATGCATCATATTCATAGTGACTAATACTAGAATCACCATGTACTTCTACCAGTTGATTTAATGCGTCAAACACACGTTTTTGAACCGTGCCATCGCCTTCTCGTTTAACTTGATTGCCTTGTTGGTCGTATTTGTAACGAACACCTGCATAAACTTCAATTCGGTCACTCATTACCTTAGAATCAGCCAAAGCGGGATTCCCAAAGCTATCTGATTCAAATGTTGAAGTCGAACCTGCTTCTCTAACCTTTGTAACGTGCCCGAGAGTATCGTACTGATAGTGAGTTGCCCCTGCAGTATTATCTAAAATTGAAGAGATTCGGTTCTGTGCATTGTATATGTATTTTTTTTCTCTACCTGACCATTGCTGCTCGACTAATCGGCCGACACCGTCATAAAGCTTGCTCTCTTTGAAACTCGCAGTTTCAGTGACAGAAAGCCTCCCCATAACATCATATTGGAACTCAATTTTCGGTAATGAGTCATCGCTAAACCGGATTTCGGAAAGCCTACCCTTGGTGTCGTATGAAAAGTTAAGTGACGTCTTGTCAGGCAAGGTTTGCGAAATACGCTGCCCGACTCGGTTAAACTCTTCACCGATTTCAAATTGACCTTGAATACGCTTAGTTAAATGTCCAAATGAGGAATATTGATACTGTAGAGTTTGATGACGATTAGAGGCTAAAGTCAATCTTCCACCTAACGTATAGTTAAAGTGATTCTCAACAATATTTTTTCCATTTCCCGCTTTAATATGCTGAAGAAAGCCAGCATCGTCATAGCGGTATAAAACGGTCCTATCTACAACATCTTTTCGGGTGATTCTTCCCATAGAGTCGTATTTGAATTGGCTGTGTAGCCCATCAAATCCTACGGTACCTGATAGTAAACCTTCGCTGTCGTACAAAAACTCAAACTCTAGACCATCACTTCGAACTAATTTCGTTAGGTTACGTTGTTGATCGTACTCGTAGGAAATATGGCTGCCATCAGGGAAGATTACCGCTTCTTGTTGAGCCAAAGCTCCCCATTGATAAGACGTGACACCTTCTGGTGTGTGTATCTGTGCAACACGACTAAACTCGTCATAAGCGTACTCTTCACTGTAACCGACTTTGTCTTCGTCGTTGAAATATCTTATCGATGTGCGGCGTCCGTAATCATCATAGGAAATCTGGGCAACACATCCATCGGGATACGCAATCCCATTAACTAAATCGGTAGCGCCATAACTGTAGCGAAGTAAAGTGCCATCTACTTCATGAGCGACTAATCTTTGTTGTTTATCCCACCACCAACGGCTCTTCTTACCATCTTCAGACTCTCTCTTTACGACTTGACCATGTTTATCGTATTCATACTCCGTTACGCAGCCTAGAGCATCGATATCCCACACTCGTTGGCCAAGACTGTTGTAATAGGCCTTTTCAAGATCACCATCAGGAGATACCGTTTTTACAAGCTTACCTAAGCTGTCATAACCATATTGAATTTGAGCACCGGAAGAGTGCAGTTTGGAAATTAATTGGCCTTGCTGATTGTACTGGTACTGTGTTGTCGAGTTATCTGGGAATACCGCTTTCTCTTTACGCCCTAAATGATCATAGTGCCATTGCCACGTTCTTCCTGTCGGGCTCGATTTTTCAAGCAGATGACCTTGCTCATCATGAATGAAAGTCCACTCATTATCTAAAGAGTCAGAATAAGAGGACTTTGCGCCCTCATAATGGAATCGATAATCATAAATACCTGAGTCACCAAAGTTTCTAATGCACTTAGCACTCGAGCCTTCTCCCGACCATTCAAAGTGATGCGTAAACCCTGTTGGTCGAACACGTTTGGCTATCAAATGTTGGTCTTGATACTCATATCGCTCAGTCAAACCCAAATCATTCGTCGCACCAACAAGATCGTCTTGCTCGTCATAGATATATGTTGTTAATACTTGTTCTGTCTTTGCGTTCAGCAATTCAACAAGGCGCCCTTGTTTATCATATTGACACTCAAGAACTGGTCGCTTGTTATGTGCAACTTCAACTAGACGATGGTTTCTCGAATAACGGAGTTGGAACGTCGAAAAGATTCCATTGCGGACTTGTTTTAATAGCCAAATGTCTTCTACCAACTCAAAACGATATTGATCACCACTAGAAAGAGTGACAATTCGTGTATTTGGGTTTAGGAAATGACAGCTTGCTCCGACATAGACTTGATAACTTGTTGAACCATTCTCAACTGGTTCAAATTCAATCTCGTCAGCAGAATCACTTACAAATTCCCATGAGGTGACGTTGTGCTTTTCATCTGTGACTTCTTTCAGTTCAAATTGAAAAGCATGTCGCCAACCGTAACCAAGACCTTGATTTCGGGAAGCTTTGGATGAACGATACGTTCTTGACCAAACGAAGCCATTGGGAAGCTCTACATCATTGAGTGTTAATATTTCTTCGCCCGTTACTAGAGAAACCGGATCTCCCGCTTTTTCATGACATTCGCTGCCCGTCTGTAAAGGCTTTGCAGAGGCTGAATTCTTAGCTTGGGTTTTAGAAGATGTATGTGCTTTGTTCTGCTTAGACTTTGCTTTTACTTGCTTAGGTACCGGTGTTGGTTCACTGGATATTGTCGCGTTTTTCTTTGTTTTAGGGAAACTAGCGACATAAAGAGAACCATTCACAAGTGCTTTTGCAAATACAGGCGCATAAAGCTCTGGTGTCAGTTCTTCATCCGGTACGTTTGGGGGAAACTGATCAAGTAGATGATACAACTCTTCAACACGGCTTGAGCTAAGCGGTACGAAGTCATCTAGAAACGCCTTCGCACTCTGTTCTGAGTCAAACTTTTTGTGTTCACCTTTTGGGATTGGCTGACTGGAAAAATGATAGCTTTGACCAAGGCAGTTGGTGAGAGGGATAACAAATTGAGGAATCATAGTTGTAACGAGTGTGTCCTTTCCTATTGCCTACCACTGACTTCACAAGTTTGCTTTGTTTTCATCTAGCAGGTACTGAGAATACAAAGCAAACGTGTGAAAGCCGGATCCTTTTCAGAATTCGACTATTCCTTGACTTGAATGCACTAAGGCGAATTTGATGCTCTTTAAAAAGCTGAGCGTCGCGTACTCTAGCGGCTAAAAATGCCTTGAGTAAATGAACAATAGTGTGAGTGAGACTGAGGTCTCAGCGATTTGCCTTTTAGAGAGCAATTTCTTTTGTTAATTTGATTCGCTCCCCAGATAACAAAATTCACCAAGAAAATTCACAATAGTCGCATGACTGAGATACCGTGTCTCACACAAGAGAAGTTGACTCAAACTATAGAACGTTATGATCATGTCCAGCGTGTCACGACAAGCTTCTGGCTCTCCATTGCATAACCGAAGCAATAAAAAAGCCGCCCTAAATAAGGCGGCTTTGATGTTGTTGAGGTTCAATTATAGATTTGGACCTGTAGAGGGAGTATGAGGTTGATTGTTACGCAGTTGCTGCATGCCTTGGAACATACGGATGAACCAGACAAGAATAGCTAACGCAGCGAATACCATTCCGACCCAAGGGATGAAGTAAGCGATGTCTTCGATCAACGTACTTTTCACCCAATAATCACTCACCCCGACTAGCACACCGTTAGAGGTCGCTACGGTGACAATCAGCACCACAAAAAACGTCAGGTAGAGGAAGAAGGTACGAATCAGACCGTAGTAATGAGAAATCACTACGTCGCTGTCTTCCCCCTTATCCAAACGGTAACCCGCATAGATAATTGCGATAACGCCTGAGATCAAAAACGTAAACGGGGTAAAACAACTCAGGATATACGCAATCCAAATCCCGTTATGATGTTTGTTCATTCGCTTTCGCTCCTTTCTCTGTCGTTGGTTTTGATTCTGTTTCGCCCATCGCTTCTTTAGACTTCACTTCTTCATACCAAAGGTCGTGATGCTCTTTCGCCCATGTTTCATCGACTTCACCAGTCACCATGCCTTCTAACGCACCTTCCATACCGAATAGACCGATATAGATGTGGAAAATAAAGCCACAGATCAGAATCAGGGCTGAAATGGCATGAACTAGGTTAGAAAGTTCCATATCTCGTCGAGTTTGCCCAAAGATTGGGAAATCCAAAACTAAACCACTTACCGCGACAATAGCGCCAAAGAAAATCAACAACCAGTAGATGGCTTTCTCACCACCGTTTGAGAACCCTGCCGATGGATGCGTTCCTTTGTGCTTACCAACCATGCCGCCCATTTTCATGAACCAACGAATATCTGTCATGTTTGGAATCGACTTGCGCCACCATTTCAAGAGTACAAACATCAGCAAAATGAAGAACAGTGGTCCCATGTAGTTGTGGTACTGCTTCGCCAACATGACGATAAAGCCCCAAAACTCGGTAGGAACATACGGTTTTAAAAAGTGCTTACCGTAAACCAGCATCAAACCACTGAATGCAAGCGTTAAGAATGTAAACGCCATACTCCAGTGGAGAGCGCGATCCAAGCGAGACCAGCGCTTCATCTTTTTGCCTGTACGAGGCTTACTTAGCATCAAAGGGCCAACAAATACGTAAGCCATGATAACCATCGCGATACTGCCGAAAATCGCGACAGCACCAGCAGGAGACATCCATTTCTCTTTTAGAATGTACCAAGTCTCACCAGGTTTACTGATTAATACGCCATGTTCTGGCGATTTAGACGTGGTATAACCTTCTTGCCCCTCTCTGACTTCGCGCCAATAGTCTGCCCCGGCGAGTTGCGTTATCTCCTGTTGAACCACTTTAGAAGATTGCTCCTCTGCTGAAGCAGGCATTACGAAAGTCAGCAGCAATGCCGTCATCATTGACAGCATCGCTAGAGACGCACGTTTAAGAGTGTTTAACATGTGCCTCTCCTTACTTAGCTTTTCGTCGCATCGTAAGAAAGATCGTTTCCGTCTGTCCAACCTGCGTTTTTCGCGCCGCGCTCTACCACTCGTTGACGGAAAATATCAGAGACTTTCTCTGCGTCACCCGCAAGTAGTGCTTTTGTTGAACATAGCGATGCACACATCGGTAGTTTGCCTTCTGCGATACGGTTCGCACCGTATTTTTGGCGTTCTTCTTCTGAACCTGGTTCAGTGTTTGGACCGCCTGCGCAGAACGTACATTTGTCCATTTTGCCACGTTCACCGAACGCTTCTTGTTTCGGGAACTGTGGAGCGCCAAACGGACAAGCAAACAAGCAGTAACCACAGCCGATGCACAGATCTTTATTGTGAAGTACGATGCCGTCTTCTGTATGCTCGAAACAGTCAGCTGGACAAACCGCCATACAAGGCGCATCTGTACAGTGCATACAAGCAACAGAGATCGAGTTTTCACCCGGTTCACCGTCATTAAGTGTCACAACGCGACGACGTTGGATACCCCATTCAAGCGCATCGTCGTTTTCGTTCTTACATGCAGTAACACAGCCGTTACACTCGATACAGCGTTTGGTGTCACATAGGAATTTCATTCGTGCCATTGTCAGACTCCTTACGCTTTACGAATGTTACATAGGGTTACTTTGGTTTCCTGCATCAAAGTAACAGGGTCGTAACCGTAAGTGGTTGCCGTGTTGGCGGCTTCGCCAACAACATAAGGTTGCGTGCCTTCTGGGTATTTAGGACGTAGGTCTTCACCTTCGAACTTACCGCCAAAGTGGAACGGAATGAACGCCAAGCCAGGTTTCACACGACGTGTTACCATCGCTTTCACCTTGATTCGCCCCTTCTCTGCACCTTCAACCCAAACATCATCACCATCTCTGAAGCCAAGATCGTTCGCGTCTTTCGGGTTCACTTCAACAAACATTTCTTGTTGAAGCTCGGCAAGCCAAGGGTTTGAACGCGTCTCTTCACCACCACCTTCGTATTCAACCAGACGGCCAGAAGTCAGAACGATTGGGTACTCGCCCGATTTGTCTTGCTCTTGAATTGATTTATACAACGTAGGAACACGGAAGATTGCATCTTTGTCATCCCAAGTTGGGTAATCCGTTACAAGGTCACGACGTGGTGTGTACAGTGGTTCACGATGCAGTGGTACGCGGTCTGGGAACGTCCAAACAATCGCACGCGCTTTCGCGTTACCAAATGGGATACAACCGTGCTTGATCGCGACACGCTGAATACCGCCAGAAAGGTCAGTCTTCCAGTTTTTACCCTCTGCTGCCGCTTTCTCTTCAGCCGTTAGATCGTCCCACCAACCAAGTTGTTTCAACAACTTGTCAGTGAATTCTGGGTAACCGTCTTTGATTTCACAGCCTTTCGAGTAGCTGTCTTCTGCAAGAAGACTCTTGCCTTCGAATTCCACACCAAAGCGCGTACGGAAGTTACCGCCACCTTCGGCAACCGTCTTAGACGTATCGTACAGAATGTGTGTGCCTGGGTGTTTCATTTCCGGCGTACCCCAACATGGCCAAGGTAGACCGTAGGTTTCACCGTTGACAGGGCCACCTTCCGCTTCCAATGTGGTTTTGTGGAACGTATGCCAGTTTTGTTGGTGCGCTTTCAAACGCTCTGGGCTTTGGCCTGTGTAACCAATCGTCCACATGCCTTTGTTGAATTCACGCGTTAGGTCTTCAATCACCGGCTGGTTGTTTTCAACACGGATGTTTTTGAACAGAAGATCTGAATAGCCCAGTTTCTTCGAAAGCAGGTACATGATTTCATGGTCAGGTTTTGATTCGAACAAAGGTTCAATCACCTGATCACGCCATTGCAGAGAGCGGTTAGAAGCGGTAACACTGCCGTATGTTTCAAACTGCGTTGTTGCAGGAAGCAAGTAAACGCCGTCGGTACGGTCGTTCATTACCGCAGCAACAGTTGGGTATGGGTCCACAATCACCATCATGTCCAACTTCTGCATCGCTTTTTTCATCTCAACACCACGTGTTTGAGAGTTCACTGCGTGACCCCAGTAGAACATTGCACGGATGTTTTCGCGTTGACGAATGTTGTCTTTGTTTTCTAGTACGCCATCCACCCAACGAGATACAGGAATACCTGCACTGTTCATTGGTTTTTGACCACCGTAAGCATTGTCATCGAAACGACCTTTAATCCATTCGTAATCGATTTCCCACACTTTTGACCAGTGTCGCCAAGCACCTTCAGAAAGGCCGTAGTAACCCGGTAGCGTGTCAGAAAGTACGCCAAGGTCGGTCGCGCCTTGTACGTTATCGTGACCACGGAAGATGTTTGCGCCGCCGCCTGATTTACCAATGTTACCAAGCGCTAGCTCAAGCACACAGTAAGCACGTGTGTTGTTGTTACCAGTAGTATGCTGAGTACCACCCATACACCAAACAATACAGCCCGGGCGATTTTCAGAAAGCAGTTTTGCTGTTTGGTAAACGTCTTCTTCGCTTACGCCTGTTACGCGCTCAACTTCTGCTGGCGTCCACTTCGCTACTTCAGCACGGATTTCATCCATACCGAATACACGTTGACGGATGAACTCTTTATCTTCCCATTGGTTTTCGAAGATGTGCCACAACACACCCCAAATGAATGCTACGTCAGAACCAGGACGAAGTGAGACATAGTGATCCGATTTTGCTGCCGTACGTGTACGACGAGGATCCGCTACGACGATCTTACAGTTGTTCTTCTCTTTCGCGATCAGAATGTGCTGCATCGCTACTGGGTGTGCTTCAGCTGGGTTTGAACCAATGAACAGCATCGACTTACAGTTGTGCATGTCATTGAAAGAGTTGGTCATCGCACCGTAACCCCAAGTGTTCGCTACACCCGCCACGGTTGTTGAGTGACAAATACGCGCTTGGTGGTCAACGTTGTTAGTGCCCCAAAGTGATGCCATTTTGCGGAACAAGTACGCTTGTTCGTTGCTGTGCTTTGCGCTTCCCAAGAAGTAAACCGAATCAGGGCCAGACTCTTTGCGGATGTCCATCACCTTGTTACCGATTTCTTCGATCGCTTGATCCCAAGAAAGCTTTTTCCACTTACCGTTTTCAAGCTTCATTGGGTATTTAAGACGGCGCTCACCGTGGCCATGTTCACGCAGTGCTGCGCCTTTTGCACAGTGTCCACCGGCGTTAAATGGGTGGTCGAATGCAGGCTCTTGACCCGTCCAAACACCATTTTGAACTTCTGCGTAAATACCACAACCCACTGAACAGTGAGAACAGATAGTACGTTTTACTTCTGTTTTCGCTTCTGGGTCGACTGATTTTGCTTGCGCCTTTTTCATCATTCCCGGTGCGAATAGACTAGCACCAACCACTGCGCCACCAGCGGCAAGCGAAGTGTTTTTCATGAATGCACGACGAGATACGCCAAGCTGGTTCGTTTCTTTGCTCACACTGTCGGAGCGTTTGACAAGTTTCATCCGTTATCTCCTAAAGTGTGTCGTAGTAATCGCGAATGTGTTGAGTTTCACGATACCCTTTCTTCTTCACGTCTTTTTCAGAAGGCTCAACCGTTTCTGAAGCAACGGCCACTTTTGTGGTTCCCGCAACAACAGCACCAGCAACGGCAGCGGTTGTGAAGCCTTTTAGGAGATCCCTACGGCTTGTGTTTATTTCTTTATTATCTTTCATCATTGCTTCCTTACCTTACGGTAGATCTTTGGAGACTCATGCCTCTCTATCGATATGACCAAGTACTGCTCGATTACTCGTAATCAGTGACGTTTTTCACATCAATTTTTAATTTGCTCTTACTGCTTTTGGTATTCACGCTAAAGCGCACTTGCTCTAACGTTAAAAATGCATCGCAAAGCTGTGCAGCTGGCTTGTAGAAGTTCACGCTTTCTGCGTTCTCTAGTTGGCGCGTAAAAGATTGGAACCAAGGGGCGATGTGTTTGTTAAACACCGCTTGTTGAAGTTCTTCCTCTTCACCCGTCAGCATTGCCATCACTTCGCACAGTGCAGAAATATGGTCTTCAGGCTCTTTCACGTTCTCTTCTCGTTCGATGCCTAAAAGATCCAGATCGCGACGAATTTCCGCTAACGGTTTTTCCATCATCGAGCCAGTGCGATGCCAAGATCCGAATGGCACAACTTCACCACGTCCAATGCCAATAAACAGATCTTGATATTCTTCTTCTAATGCTTCTCGTTGCGCTTCGTTCGAGGCTTGTTGCAGTGCGAGCCAAGCTTTTTGCATCGCGCTCTCAGACGGCTCAATTTCTAGCGATTTCAAGAACGCCAGCATTTCATCAGTTGGCGCACTACGAAAAAGTGCGGATAGAACGAGATAAATGTCCGTTCTCAGTGTTTGTTCTTGTTGTGTATCCACTGCGAGCTCCTAGTATTTCAATTGATTCATTGGATCAGCAGCCATCGACTCAAACATGTCGATCACACGACAGTCTTCACACATGGCGATGCGATTAATGGCGGCTTCATCAGAGAAATGAGAATGACCACGAAGCTTGTTTTGCAGCATGTCGATCATCGATTGCGGAGCAAAAGGCTTGTGACAACGAATGCACTCGGCTGCCTTTTCTTCATGAATCACAACCGCTTTCTGGCGTTCTTCTTTCACCCAGTTCATACGAGGAGTAAGCGTCAGCACTTTCTCTGGACACGCTTTCTCGCACAGCCCACATTGAATGCAGTCTTGCTCGACGAATTTAAGCGACGGAGATTGGCCGTCCGTATGCAATGCACGTGTTGGACACACCGCCACACAGCTCATGCACAACGTACAATCTTTATTTTCACAAGAGACTGTGCCGTAAGGTGCGTTCGCTGGAAGCTCAACAATGTTCTCAACTGGAATACGTGATGCTGACAACGCATCCAACGCCGTAAATAGACGCTGACGTTTGTTACCTTGCAAATCACCTAATGCCAAATCAAAAGACTCAGTACAAAGTGTCGGAGCACCTTCACGTAGTGACTCTAGGTACAAAATGTCGATGGTTTCTTTGGCGATACCAAGTTGGTCGAGCAGCTCTTGAGCAATACCTACTTCGCTATTAAGCACACGAATAATGGTTTGAGGCATAAAACGCGAAGCCGCAAACAGCACCTGAGTGGCACCGTTCACAAGCGCGGCAAACCAAGTATCTATACCAACCGAAGGCAGTTCTTCCACCACAATTGGAATCACATTATCTGGCAATGCTTTTAGTGCCATCACGTTGTAGCTCTCGTGGCGAGAACTACAAATCAATACGATAGGATCTAAACCACCCGCTTGCTCATAGTTGGCTAGCGTACGTTCAATAAACTTTTGCGTATCTTCGGGGTTTGGCAGTGCGTAATGAATAGCTTCTGTCGGACACGCTGTAGCACAAGTACCCACGCCTTGACATAGGTATGGGTTGATCTCGATGCGATGGCCCGTTTTGTCGCTGCCTTCACTCGATAGTGCCCCTGCCGGACAAGCATCCACACAACGTTCGCAACCTTTTACGCCACGAGAGCTGTGTGCACATAGATCGGTATCTAAACGGAAGAATTTCGGTTTATCGAACGTCCCCATCAAGGTTGGAATTTCTTCCAACGCTTCAGCCAGTTTCGGATAGCCACGACCAACTGGGTAGTAGCCCGGTACTGGTACTTCTTCCGACATGCAGCTGTTTAGGCAAAGATCGAGTACGATATCGAAACAATCGCTATTGATCGCGACCTTGGCAAGATTGTTGGTCGAACCATGATTTTCAATCAGAACTTCAAACGTACCTAAGAACCCTGAAACCTGAACCGAATTGGCGTAGTAAAGCTCGGGATTTGTTCCCTTTTCGCCATCGGTAGAAAGCAGCGTTAGGCTGTTCATTTGCGACAATTGCGCTGCCGCACTTTCGATGATTGCCGTTGGACCCACAATCAAAGTATTACCGCCGCTTTCATAGCTTACGGTTGGTGGAATAAGATTGGTCAACTCTACGGTATTTTCGAAAGCGTACAGCCTCGCTTTACCGTTATTGGAAGTTGCTTGTTCTAATAATTGTTTCAGCATTGCTCAATTCCATTTATGAACATGGATAGTCTTTTCCATCTCTTAGTGTAGTTAGCGCCGGAGATTCTGCTGATTAACTTATCAATGAGCATTCTTATTCCGCCATCTCTAGGCGATGAATACTACGCAGTGCGTCCGTGCTAACTTCAACCAGATTGGTATTGAGCAACAAATAGCAAATGTCATGCCAATAAAATATCAATTAAAATTCAATCAGTTAGACATTTTACCGACAAATAGTAGGGATAAAAAAACCGGTTGAGACATTTTGTCCCAGCCGGTTCATTGAGTGTTTAGTCAAAATGTACCTATTCTTTGTGTGGTATATTTTGTCTCACCTCGTTAGGCGGTGATTCCTCAGCAAAAGTATCACTTTCACCAGATACTGTATTTATATACAGTTCATTTTCATCTTGGGTAATTCCGGCACTTTTTTCGGCGTTTGGTTCTGAGTCTTCAACCACTTCAGATGAGATATCGTCAGCGTTAAGTTCAGATCCTTGCGCCGTTTCAGCGTCTGGTTCTTCTTCCACTTTTTCTTTAACCCAATCACGCAGCGTCTCTGCGACGTCTTTAGAAAGTGACTTTAAGTTACTGTAATCATCATCGTAATCGTCTAGGCCATCACGCACATTAAATTCTTCGGACAAGAACATTTTGCGCAGCGCGGCTTTCTTAACGCTTTCTGAAGCTTCAGAAACCAGCAGTTGCGCCACAGACATTTCTTCGGGCTTTTCAGTCTCTACACTCGCGGTAATGTCTGGTGACTGACTAACCTCGTTGACGTTCAAAGCGTCTGAGCTTTCGTCAGCGTTTGAAAGCGCTGTGACACAATCTTCGGATTGCTCCGTCTCTGCTATCGGCGTGATCTCTTCATCCTGTTGGGAAGGTTCTTCTAATTTACGTTTCGACCAACGGCTTAAAAAACTAGTTGCCATTTGCTCTGCCCGCTCCTTTGCGTTTCTTACGTCTTACTTCTAACAACTCACCGTGGCGACCGATAAAGGCTTCCATCCAAGCCTGAACGGCTAACGGCATATCGTTGGATAGTACAAGGTTGTCGCCATCCATATATTGCGCCGCGACAGATTGTGAAGCCGTTAGTAGCTGTATCGCTGGTTTTTCACCAGACTCGACGTTATCCATCACTAAAAAAAGTTTAGGTTGCTGAGAGCTTAAGTTAAAGCGGTAGTCTGTACGCTCGTCTTTGTGCAATTGCAACAGACAAACATCTGGAGTCTCTTCCGTCGGATTTAGCGCAAATCCCGTCAACTGCCATTGGGTTGTCACCCAAATCCCTGTACTGATCTCATGCTCAACAAGCTCTACGCCAATTGGCCATGCGTCTTCAGTCTTCTCGTAATTGTTCTCGAAATCTTTCTTATCCGACATAACTCACCCAGTTTTTCTATTTTGGTCTGAAAACTCACAGGACATTTTGACCTTGGCTTTCATCCATTTCATCGCTACAAAGCAATAACCGCGCCAAATCAATCCTATACACAGCGCTATACTCAAGTACCAAAGTAGTTGAAACTCAAATTTATTGATGTGTCATTACTGCGATATCGCAGTTTTAATGCATTGTTGACATAAAACCTCGCAATTTTTATGGGAACCGCTATTTTGGAACGAGATTTGCTTTGCTAACCACTTAGCAAGCTAAATGCGTAGCAACCTAACGCTCTTAATCACTAGGACACGACTGTGCTGAAACCAAATATTATTAAAACCAGTGAAAATCCCCTGCAAACCATTGAAGTCGATGTGTACGACGAGTACGGCGAAAAGCTCACGAAGCAAATCGCTTGCGAGCGTCCTCTTACGGTCATGCTGAACTGGAAAGAAGTGGTCACGCTCATGACGCTAGGTTCGCGTCCAGAAGCGCTAGTACTGGGTTATTTAAAAAACCAAAGCTTCCTGTCTGATCCAGCAGCGATTGAATCCGTCATTATTGACTGGGAAACGCATTCCGCAGCGGTGATTACTAAAGAAAATACCGAACATTTAGAAGGCGCTCTGAAAAAGAAAACCGTCACATCTGGCTGTGGTCAAGGCACCATGTATGGCAACGTGATGAAACAACTTGAGAACTACCAAGTGCCTCAAGTTCCGCTTAAGCAATCAGAAATCTACTCCGCACTTGAAGCGTTGACTCATTACAACGACACCTACAAAAAAGCGGGCGCGGTGCATGGCTGTGCGGTTTGCAAAGGCAATGAGGTATTGTCATTTGTGGAAGATGTCGGCCGTCACAACGCAGTGGATACGCTTGCAGGTGAGATGTGGCTCAAAGAAGAGACAGGTGAAGATAAAATTTTCTACACAACAGGTCGCCTTACATCAGAGATGGTGATTAAAGTAGCTCAAATGGGCATTCCTGTTCTGCTTTCTCGCTCTGGCGTTACTCAAATGGGGTTAGATCTAGCGAAGCAATTTGGCATTACGACCATTGCGCGTGCGAAAGGTTTGCGATTCCAAGTATTTACCGGAGCGGACAAGATTGAGTTTGATGTGAAAGGCGAAAACGCATCTCGTTAACGAGAACACATTACAAAACCGCCGATTAGTGTAAACTTATAACGATTGGGATAAGTAAATCATCACGTTATGAAGGCTTAACTAAGCGATATAAGCCAGAAATAGCAACGTTTGTTGTAGCAATACAATACTTGTTTAATTGATGCTAACTACAGCTCATTCACAAAGGATGTGAACTATGGACAATGACCAACTGTGGAATTTTTTGCTCACGCCCAGTGGCATTATGCTCTCAATGATCATTACATTTGGTGTCGTCGGCATATATGCGTATCTAACCGGTCAGTTTAAGGATTAAGACCAATTAAAAAAGCCTCGCTAAATAGCGAGGCTTTTACTTTTCAAGCGCTGTATGAGTAATTACGCGTCAACGCCACGAGATTTCAAGAACTCAGAGTAAGTACCTTTGAAGTCTGAAATCTTGCCATCGCGAATTTCGATAATACGCGTTGCTAGCGAGTCTACGAACACACGGTCATGAGATACGAAGAACAACGTGCCTTTGTATTGCTCAAGCGCGGTGTTCAAAGATTCGATCGATTCCATGTCCATGTGGTTGGTTGGTTCGTCCATTAGCAACATGTTTGGCTTGTGCATCATCAGCTTGCCAAGCAGCATACGACCTTGCTCACCACCAGACAGTACTTTTACTGACTTCTTAATGTCGTCTTGACCAAACAGCATACGACCTAGGAAACCACGAACCACTTGCTCGTCGTCGCCCTCTTGACGCCATTGACCCATCCAATCCGTTAAGTTCATGTCTTCTGCAAACTCATGCGCGTGGTCTTGCGCGTAGTAACCGATGTTTGCATTTTCAGACCATTTGAACTCACCCGCACGAGGTTCAAGTACACCAGCAAGCGTGTTTAGAAGAGTTGTTTTACCCACACCGTTCTCACCGATGATCGCAACGCGCTCACCCACTTCAAAAATTGCATTGAAGTCTGAGAACAAGTCCTCTTCAAAACCTTGGCTTAGGTTTTCAACAATCAGAGCGTTACGGAACAGTTCTTTCGACTGTTCGAAACGAATGAATGGGTTTTGACGGCTAGACGCTTTAACTTCGTCCAGTTTGATCTTGTCAATTTGCTTCGCGCGAGACGTAGCTTGTTTTGCTTTCGATGCGTTTGCAGAGAAACGCGCCACAAAAGTTTGTAGCTCAGCGATTTGAGCTTTCTTCTTCGCGTTGTCGCTAAGTAGACGTTCGCGAGCTTGAGAAGCCGCGGTCATGTACTCGTCGTAGTTACCAGGGTAAACACGTAGTTCACCGTAATCCAAGTCAGCCATGTGCGTACATACTGAGTTTAGGAAGTGACGGTCGTGCGAGATGATGATCATCGTGCAGTTACGCGCGTTTAGCGTGTCTTCCAACCAACGGATTGTATCCATGTCCAAGTTGTTGGTTGGTTCGTCAAGTAGCATGATGTCTGGGTCAGCAAACAGGATTTGCGCTAGAAGCACACGCAGTTTCCAACCTGGAGCCACTTCGCTCATTAAACCGAAGTGTTGTTCCATTGGGATGCCTACAGCAAGAAGCAGTTCACCCGCTTTTGCTTCTGCCATGTAGCCGTCCATTTCCGCGAATTGAACTTCAAGGTCAGCCACTTTCATGCCGTCTTCTTCGCTCATTTCTGGCAAAGAGTAAATACGGTCACGCTCTTGCTTCACTTCCCAAAGCTCTTTGTGACCCATGATTACCGTGTCGATAACCGTGAATTCTTCGTACGCGAACTGATCCTGGTTTAGCTTTGCAACGCGCTCATTTGGATCGTAGCTTACGTTACCGCCTGTTGGCTCAAGCTCACCGCTTAAGATCTTCATAAAGGTTGATTTACCACAACCGTTAGCCCCGATTAAGCCATAGCGGTTACCTTCGCCAAACTTAACTGAGATGTTTTCAAATAACGGCTTAGCGCCAAATTGTTGAGTGATATTCGCTGTGGAGATCAAAACCTTTACCTTAGCAATTTAAGTGTATTGAGAAAAAACCGGGCAACGGTACTGCTTCAAGCTACATACTTCAAGTTTTGTTTTTATTAATTAATGGGAAATATGTTTCGTTACCTGTGTTTTTCTGTACGAAAAGGCGAAAAACCCATGTCATTTGTCGTACTTAAAGTGGCAACGAAGGATAAGATGAGTAGATAAGAAAAAGGCCAGTCTTCACTGACCTTTTTTGATGGAACTGGCGTTGGTTTACGTTACGCGATGTTCGTCACTTCCAGCAGTAGCTCGGCTTTCTTCGGTAAATAGATGCTGAATGTACTTCCTTTACCCCATTCAGACTCTGCTTTTAACTCACCACCCGTTTGGCTGAGAATACTTTGGGAGACCGATAGCCCTAGCCCTGTGCCGTCGCGTTTCGTCGTGTAAAACGGTGAGAAAATTCGATTTAAGTTTTCTGGTTTGATACCACAACCATCGTCGATAACATGAATCGCTGCGCCCTTTATTTCACCTTCTTCAATCCAATCTTCACTCATTACGATCAGTTTTCCTTTGCCGTTCATCGCATGAATGGCATTCATTTGCAGGTTAACCAAAATTTGTAGCAAGTGATGGCGATTAATTTCGACTGGCGTATGCGCTTGTAAATCGGTAATAAATTCGACGTCGCGCTTCTTAGTACCGGTTTTGACCAAGGTGATGCTCTCATCAATGATCGGGTTGACATGTTGCCAAGTGATTTCATCTTGAACACCGCCTTGGCGACTGTATTGCAATAAACTGCGAGTGATATTGCGGATACGGTCAATTTGCGCGTGAATTGCATCAATTTCTTCTTGAACTCGACTCGCATCTTCACCCAACTCAAAGTGAATCAACTCAACGTTACCAAGAATTACCGCAGTTGGATTATTGATTTCGTGTGCAATCCCGGCGGTCAGCTCACCGAGCGCCGCCAGTTTTTCATGCACTACCAATTTATCGCGGGTTTGGTTGAGCAACTGAATGTGAAGTTCGAGTTCCTCAGTTTTTTCTCGCAAGCTAGCCGTTCGCTCTTGAACTTTACACTCCAACTGCGCCGCAGCATTTTTGAGTTCGATTTTGCGATCTTCCAAGGCGTCAAGCATATTGTCGAACTGTCTAGCCAACTGCGCCAACTCATGATGATCATCCAACCCCAGGGGACCAATACGTTTCTCTTTGCCAAGTTGAACGAGCTTAACGACTTTATGAATGCGCTCTATTGGTCGGAACAAATCACGCGAACCACGATAAACCATGACGCCAGAAACCAGTAATAGCATTAAGGTAATAAGGCTGATTTCGGCGATGTTGGTCATGTATGCTTTCACAAATGGCCACATCAGGTAGCCGGTATAAAGCATACCAATGACGTTATCGTACTGGTCTTTGATTGGTTGATAAGCGGTGATGTACCACGCATCGTACACATACGCGCGGTCGACCCATTGCTGACCTTGAGAGAGCACTTGGTTATACACTTCAGCACTCACTCGCGTACCAATAGCGCGCCCTAGCCTATGATCGCTGTCTAGAGGAACATTGGTGCTCACACGCAAATCATCAAGAAACACGGTCAACGTACCCACAGGGCGAAGGCGGTCATTATCACTGAGATAAATGAGATCGCGGATTTGATCCACCAGTACAGTACTGTTGTTGAGGAGCAAACCACCATCAAGGAAGCCGATCAAATCGTTCGCTTGGCTGTATACCGGAATAACGGTACGACTCACCAAGCCGCGCGCTTCCATTCCACCATCAGCCAGAATGGGCACTTCGGCCCGTTTGGCGAGTTCCGGATCGAGCTGTTCGAGTTCTTCCCGATTGAGTACATCAAAAAACGATTCGCGCTTGGTGAGATCCATAAAACGGAATTTGTTTTCCATCGAATTAACGCGTTGGAAAGAGAGAAAGTCTAGGGAGTAACGTTTTTTCTGTTCAGTAACCCACTTTTGTAGCTCGTCTTGTGGTGTCCCTTGATTTATTCGAGTTCGGAAGTCGTAGGAGTCAGCAAACGCTCGCACGTAATTGGCTTGCTTTTGTTGTAACAACGTCACGCTGTTATTTGCCACACCCAAACGCTCTGACACATCCAGCAGCGCGTTTTGCCACGTGTAATGGATAGACCAATAAATCGTAATACCGATCAGCGCTATCAACGTAAGGAAGATCGGTGCAGAGGTTAAAATCAATAAGCGATAACGCACCATGGTTTTAAAACGGTGCGTCCATTTCGACAATCCTTTGTGCTGCTGCCAGTTAGTCGGCATATCCCTCATCCTCAGAATCCCATTCTTTGTATTTGCGTTCTAACGTCTTGCGGGCAACGCCTAAGTCGCGCGCCGCTGCCGATTTATTGCCTTCATGCAAATTAACGACTTGTTTGATGTGCGCTTTCTCGACTTCTTTTAAAGTCCAATTGTTTGGGTAGCCTTCGCCAGTAAATTCTTTGCCTTCTCTAAAAGTTGGTAACTCGGCGGAGTGAGAAACGGTAATCGATACATTAGGCAGAGAATGACCACCGTTCAGCTCTCGCCAGTAATGCGCTGGTGGCTTACCAAGTAAAATGCAGCGCTCGATGAGGTTCTTCAGCTCACGAATGTTGCCCGGCCAATCGTACTCACTCATGGCTTCCATGTCTTCGTGCGCCCATTTTGGCGCAGGCATACCGAGCTCGCGCGTCAGCATGTTGCTGAAAAATGGCACTAACTCAAATAAGTCGGTTTTGCGCTCTCGCAGCGGACACACTTCAATTTTCAGAACGTTTAAACGGTAATATAGGTCACTGCGGAAATTGCCTTGGTTGACCTCTTCTTGCAGATTACGGTTGGTTGCCGCCACGATACGGACATCAATGCTGATCTCTCTTTCTGAACCGACAGGACGAATTGTACGCTGCTCTAACACACGCAATAATGATGCCTGCATGGAAAGCGGCATTTCCCCAATTTCATCAAGGAATAAAGTGCCGCCATTCGCTACGCGGAACAAACCTTCGCGTGACTTTTTCGCTCCAGTAAACGCACCTGATGTGTGACCAAATAACTCACTTTCGAGTAGCTCTGGCGCAATCGCCCCACAGTTGATAGGCACAAATGGGCCCGTTCGCCCACTTGCTTGATGAATGCCTCGCGCGACCAACTCTTTGCCCGTGCCAGATTCGCCTTCAACCAATACTGAGGCTCGTGATGGAGCAAACTGTGTGATAAGTTGTTTGAGCTGACGCGTTTTTTCTGAACCACCAATGATCTCGGAAGTATTGTGACGCTGATAATCACGCTTCATGGCGTACTGCATGCGCTCGTTCAAACGGCGATCCATACAGCGGCTGACCGCTTTTAACATCTGCTCAAGGTTGAATGGTTTGAGGATAAAGTCGGAAGCACCGAGCTGCAGCGCTCGAATGGCAATTTCTAGATCCGCATAACCCGTCATGAAAATCACATCGGCGCGTTTTTCATCATCTTCAAACGCTTCTTCCCACTCAATCCCAGAACGCCCCGGCAGATTAATATCCAGCAAAATCAAATCATAATGGCGAGAATTGCGCAGTTGTTCTGCTTCTTCGATGCTGCCAGCGGTGTCGACATGTGAGAAAAGCTTTCCCAATGCCTTTTTTAAAATGGCTTGCATGCCCAATTCATCATCAACGACCAGTACGGAAAAGGCGTTATATTGTTGGTTTGTACTAATATGGGATTGAGTAGACATATTTACCCCAGATGGATTCGGATGGGACAGAGTGTACCAAGTTTGAAACGATATACCCTACAAAAAGTGCGACATTTTGTACCAACGCAAACTTTTGTGCAAATAACTCCATGAATCCGCGCATAAATCAAACATTTTTGGCTTGTAAAATGTTGGCATCTTGTTTGCTATAAGGGGTATCAAAGTGATCTCAGGATGTTGGAGAACTTGCTATTCCAACACCCTAAAGCAACTTGTGATTTGAGCAATCAAGATCGCTCCGGAGACTTCGCTGTCACCTAGACGGATAGAAGCCAAAGAATCATTGGAAAGGAAACACATAAAAATGAAAAAAATTGCGCTAACATTGGCCGCAACGTCAATCACGCTTGTAAGCTACTCTGCATTTTCTGCTCAAGACGCTGAACACGTCCGCCTAGCAACTACAACCAGTACTTACCACTCAGGCTTGCTTGACTACCTACTTCCACAATTTGAAAAAGACACTGGCTACAAAGTCGATGTTATTGCTGCCGGTACTGGTAAAGCGCTAAAAATGGGCGAAAACGGTGACGTAGATTTGGTGATGACTCACGCACCAAAAGCCGAAGGCACATTCGTTGAGAAAGGCTACGGCGTTCTACCTCGTAAGCTGATGTACAACGACTTTGTGATTGTTGGCCCTAAAGCAGATCCAGCAAAAATCAAAGATGACGAAAGCGTGTTAGATGTATTCAAAGAGATCGCGAACAAAAACGCAACGTTCATCTCTCGCGGCGATGATTCTGGTACGCACAAAAAAGAAATGGGCTTTTGGGCTCAAACTAAAATCGAACCAAACTTTGGTGGCTACCGCAGCGTAGGTCAAGGTATGGGTCCAACTCTGAACATGGCGTCTGAAATGCAAGGCTACACAATGTCAGACCGCGGTACATGGTTGGCTTACCAAAACAAATTGGATCTAGACATTCTGTTCCAAGGCGATGAAAAACTGTTTAACCCGTACCAAGTTATTCTTGTTAACCCTGAGCGCTACCCAACAATCAATTACCAAGGCGCAAAAGCTTTCAGTGATTGGTTGGTGAACCCTCGCGGTCAGGAACTTATCAATGGTTTCCGCCTGAACGGTAAACAACTGTTTGTTGCGAATGCTGAGAGCAAATAACGCAATATGAATCTTGCTGATACAACACTGGAAGCGCTTCGCTTGCTGGTGAATTTTGATGCAGACCTATGGGAGATCGTTGCGGTCTCCTTTAGTGTTTCTATCACGGCAATATCCTTGGTGGTATTGCCGGCTATTTTGATGTCCTTTGTACTGGCGTATACCGACTTTCGCGGGAAATGGTTCTTGCTGTCGATCGTGAATACGCTGCAAGCGGTTCCTACCGTCGTGATTGGCCTTTTGCTGTATATGTTGCTATCACGCGCTGGCCCTTGGGGAGACTGGCAAATGCTGTTCACTCAGAAGGCGATGATCTTCGGCCAAATGGTGATCTGCTTCCCTGTTTTGGTATCGATGATGCATGGTGCATTGCAATCTAGCGACCGTCGCGCAGTGGAAACCGCCATCACTCTAGGCGTCTCCATTCCGCGCGTTGCTGCTACGATGATTTGGGAAACCCGCTTTCCTCTACTTGCAGCTATCATTGCAGGGTTCTCACGTATCGTAACCGAGGTGGGCTGCTCAATGATGGTGGGCGGAAACATTATGGGCGTAACGCGCAATATTCCGACCGCTATCGCAATGGAAAGCAGCAAAGGTGCTTTTGCGCAAGGAGTTGCATTAGGAATTGTATTACTATCTTTAGCGTTGGCACTAAACTTCTTCTTATCAAGCATGAGAGGCAAAGGCTACCTCAGAACATAGAACATGAAGCAAACAAACGACTCACCATTAACCCCATGTAGAGGCGCATTATGACTATAAAAATCACCGCCGAGCAGTTATCCATGCGCTTTAAAGAGCGTGTGCTTTTCCACATCCCTGAGTTAGCCATCGGCCCAAATGATGCCATTTATCTCAAGGGTGACAATGGTGTGGGCAAAACTACCCTACTCAAAATCCTTGCTGGCTTGCTAAAACCTTCTACTGGCGATGTTGTTGCACCAAAAGATACGTGGCTGAAAAGACTGACGCGCCGCAACGGCCGTGTCGATGTGATTTATCTCCATCAATCTCCTTACCTTTTTGATGGCACTGTTTATGAGAACGTAGTCTATGGAGTGAAATATCAACAAGACACACCAAAAGATAAGCGAGCTCAAGTTATTCACGCACTACGCATGGTAGGTTTAGAAACATTAGCGGACGAACATATCTCCGTGTTGTCCGGCGGTGAAAAACAGCGTGTTGCCATGGCAAGAGCTTGGATCTTAAAACCGTCGATTTTATTGATGGATGAGCCAAGTGCGTCTTTAGACAAAGAGTCCATTGAACGATTGGTGGTGATGGCGAAAGATCTTTTGGATCGTGGTTCCAGTATCGTGGTGACAAGCCATCAAACCAACGCACTGACCGACTTATGTAAAAAACAGTGGTGGATTAAAGACAAGACTTTGATAGAGTCTCCTCTGTTGTATGTCATACCAAAAGAAACATCCCAAGAGAATGCATATGCTTCAACCAACACAAACTAGTTGGGTCATTTTGGCTGGTGGCCAAGCCAGCCGTATGGGTGGAAAAGATAAAGGTCTGATTGAATTAAATCAGAAGCCACTCATCGAACACGTTATTGAACGTTTATCTCCACAAACACCACGCATTTTAATTAATGCCAATCGAAACCAAGATGCGTACAGCAAATTTGGTTTCGTATTTAGTGATCAATTCAAAGATTTCCCTGGACCTATGGGCGGTATTCACGCGGGTTTGATGCATGCTGAAACTGACTGGGTCGGATTTGTACCTTGCGATAGCCCTCAAATTAACACCGACCTTGTCGAGCGTTTCTGCCAGGCCGTCAAAGCAGACAGCGATATTTTGGTCGCTCATGATGGTGACCATCAGCAACCTGTTTTCACGCTCTACCACAAACGCGTACTGCCAAAACTCACCGCATTTTTAGAACGTGGCGACCGCAAAATCATTCTGCTCTACAAAGAGTGCAACACCAGTTACGTTGACTTTAGCGACTCACCAAACTGTTTCGTCAACTTGAACACTCCGGAAGAACTGGCGCAATTTGGACAATTAGAATCATGAAACACACGCTAAATATTCCTACTCTTGGTTTTGCAGCTTATTCAGGCACAGGCAAAACCACGCTACTTGAAGCCCTATTGCCAAAGCTGACTGAAGCAGGTTTACGCATTGGCATGCTAAAACATGCGCACCACAACTTCGATGTCGATAAGCCGGGTAAAGACAGCTACCGTTTACGCAAAGCCGGCGCGTCTCAAATGCTGATTGCTTCTCGCAACCGTTTTGCGTTAATGACAGAAACGCCAGAAGCCGAAGCAGAGTTTGAATACCTATTAACACGTTTCGATGAAGACAAGCTCGATGTAGTTTTGGTCGAAGGCTGTAAAAACATCGCGTTTCCTAAAATTGAATTGCACCGTGAAGAAGTGGGTAAACCTTGGCTTTACCCTCACGATGAAAACATCATTGCTATCGCTTCCGACACTGCGGAGTTAGATTCTGAGCTCCCTCAAATGAACATCAATGATTTGGATGCCATCGCTCAATTTGTTCTTCAATACGTTCAAGATGCAAAAGCACCAAAATCTAAAGAGAAAGACGCCGCATGTTGCGACACACTTTCTCCGGCTTTCCTTTCTGTGGTTCAAGGCCAAGAAAAAATCCTTTCTTTGGTGAACACGGTTTCGGAAATAGAAGCATGCAAGATTGAAAACGCCTATGGCCGCGTTCTCGCGGAACATATCATTTCACCAGTAAACGTGCCGCAGTACACCAACTCCGCGATGGACGGTTACGCCATCCGCAGTGATGATGTTGACCGCGATAGCTACCAAGTGGTTGCTGAAGTGATGGCGGGCCATGCTTACGATCAGCCTCTTGAAGTTGGTCAAGCGGTGAAGATCATGACTGGCGCACCAACACCACTTAACGGCAACACAGTGGTCATGCGTGAGCAAGCCTCTCAAGAAGGTGACAAGGTCACCTTTAACGGTGCGCATATCAAAACAGGCCAAAACGTTCGTCAAGCAGGTGAAGATCTCACTATCGGCAGTGACGTCTTTACCGCAGGCACTCGCCTAGCCTCTCCAGAAATGGGCATGATCGCTTCGCTTGGTTTTGGTGAAGCGAATGTGTTCCGCAAATTGAAAGTTGCCGTGTTCTCCACCGGTGACGAAGTACAAGCGCCGGGAACAGAGCAAAAAGCGAATTCTATCTACGATTCCAACCGTTTTACCATCATGGGCATGCTTGAAAAGCTCGGCTGCGAGATCTTGGACTTCGGTATTCTGGAAGACAATGAACAGTTAATGATTGAAGCGTTGGAAAACGCATCGGCGCAAGCAGACGTGGTTATGACTTCTGGTGGCGTATCCGTTGGTGATGCGGATTACATCAAACTTGCCTTGGATAAACTTGGTCAAATCGATTTTTGGCGAATCAACATGCGTCCGGGACGTCCATTAGCGTTTGGTCAAATCAACAACAAGCCGTTCTTTGGTCTGCCGGGCAACCCTGTTGCCGTGATGGTCTCTTTCATTAACTTTGTCGAGCCTGCACTGCGTAAGATGCAAGGCGAACAAGGCTGGAAGCCTCTGAAAGTGAATGCCATCGCGACTGAGAATCTTCGCTCTCGCCAAGGTCGTACCGAGTTTAGTCGAGGAATCTATGAACTGGATGACACTGGCCGTTTAACCGTTCGTACAACAGGCAAGCAAG
Source organism: Vibrio sp. RC2502 (assembly GCF_054850435.1). NCBI lineage: Bacteria > Pseudomonadati > Pseudomonadota > Gammaproteobacteria > Vibrionales > Vibrionaceae > Vibrio > Vibrio sp. RC2502. The sequence continues at coordinate 1,528,997 of NZ_CM141453.1, read as the reverse complement.
GCTCTGGTATTTTGCGCTCAATGAGTGAGGCGAACTGTTTGATCGAAATCTCCCCAGCTATTGATACAGTAAAAGCGGGAGAAAGCGTGACAATTATCCCACTTCAAGGCAGAATCTAGCCCAAACTAGAAATTCAAAGGTCAGCGAGTCTGGCCTTTTTGTTTAATACAGAAACCTTTTCAGAGAGACAGCTATGGCTCGCACCATTCTTTACACTTACAAAGACCAAGACAAAGAACTGACGTTCTCATACCAGCAGCACCGCAACATTCAAGAAGCGGTTGCAGAAGCAGAAGGTATCGATATCACTGAGTTCCTAAAGATGGAGCAACAAATCGAAGCAGTGTCTGACACTAAAGCAGTGCGCAACTACCGCGACAACTACTTCAGAAAATTAGGCTTTAGCAAAATCACCCTAGCTCAAAAAGAAAACCTAGGCGTAGGCAAAAAGAACAAATAAGCTTAGCTACAAACAGAAAACTCGCGATTCGTCGCGAGTTTTTTTATACATGCTATTTTTGTTCGTGCTCTATACCCGAGCATACCGAAATTACTTAGGTATATGAGTTACTTGGGTATATGAGTTACTTCGATATATAAGTAAAAAGCCCCGTTTTACCTTGATGGTCTAAACGGGGCTTTAAATTTCTTCTTACTTTATCGAGTAAGGTTTCAGTCACTACTTGATGTTTAGGAACGCAGCGCCACGTACACCACCTGAATCACCGTGTTTTGCTTTGATGATCTTCGGACACTTCGCGACAGAAAGCAGGTACTTAGGAATACGCTTTGGCATCTCTTCGTAAATCAATTCGAAGTTGGAAAGACCACCACCCAGCACAACAACATGTGGGTCAGTTGCTGTAAAGATGTTTGCAAAACAGATTGCCAGCAACTCCATAAAACGCTCAACGTGCTCGACGGCTTTCGCCTCACCTTCTGCGTGCGCTTTAATGATGTCGATCGCTTTCTTCTCTTCACCGTAGTAATGGGCGTAGAGCAGCTCGAAGCCTCGACCAGAAAGGTAACTGTCTAAACAACCCTTCTTGTCACAGCCACACCCCAACAAAGGTGCGTTTTCGCCTAAGTGGAACCAAGCATCGATAGGTAAACGAGTATGACCCACCTCACCTGCTACGTGGTTACGGCCAGAGAAAACTTTACCATCGTAGATAAAACCGCCACCAAAACCAGTGCCTAGGATCAAACCAAGTACAGAAGGCTCATCTTGAAGCTCTTCGTCCCATGCTTCTGATAGCGCAAAACAGTTCGCATCGTTTTCAATCTTTACGCTGCGACCGATTTTCGCTTCAAGATCCGCGCGCAGTGGTTTGCCTTTCGCCGCAGGAACGTTAACTGTTAATACCGTTGCATCGTCTGCGTCTTCCATGCCAGGTAGACCAAGACCAATGGTGCCTTCGCAACCAAACTCTGCATCGTATTTGTTAACCAATTCCGCAATGGTATCAACCAGCAGCTCGTAGTTGTCTGTTGGTGTAGGTACACGTTCCGTCGCTACACGCTCAAGCTTCTCGTTAAATGCACCAAATTCAATTTTAGTGCCGCCGACATCAAAGCCGTAATACATGTATTTCTCTCCTAAAAAATGCTTAAACGACTCCAAAAATGGCTGGAGTCAAAAGTATAAACTAGTGGCATTATCCATATCTGTACGCCTGCAAACCGTGACCGAATGCAGATTTATCCCCTCGCTGAAGTCAGTTGAACAACATGCCATCAACAAAAGTTCATTCCTTAGAGTCAGCTCTCGGTTTTCAACCACTCTTTGAAACGTTTCAAATGCGGTCGATTAGGATCGTTTTTGACTCGGGTCTTGGTTAGCATGTAGGTTTCTCTAAAGGCTTCAAACCACAATTGAAGACATTCCGATGCTTTGTTCTCACCGGCTTGTTTCAAAACTAAAGTCGCAACTTCAGCTGTCGAAAGATGCTGCTCGTTCTCAGAACGGCGCATGATGTATTCTGATAAACACTCCGGCTCGATAGATAGGACTGGTAGAGACTGTAAAAACTCAGAGCGACGGAAGATTTTTCGCGCCTCACGCCAACTACCATCGATAAAAATCAACAACCACTTTTTGCTATTACCATCAGTGCGATGTAAGTGCTCAGAGTGTAATCCATCTAGCAATCGCTCAGGTTGATCAACGTAATCGGCAGGAAAAACAATGACCGGCTGGTAGTCATCGTTGGACAAAAGATCAAGCATCTCTTGTGAAGGTTCAGTGCGATTCCATTGATACACGTAAGTCTCTTTCACCGTATCAGCAATCAAACGGCCTGTATTGCTTGGCTTAAACACTTCGTTCTCAGACACAATCAGCATGCACGCGACATTGCTATCGATATCAGGTTGCAATTCACATAAACAATGCTGCTCTGAAACCTGACAGAATGGGCAGCGCTGAACTTTGCATCCACGAGCATTGAAAGGCTTCGTTGAGATGGATTGACGATACTGATATAAACGATTGAAAGCGTGGATTCTCATGAAGGAAATGCCAAATAAAAACGAGAGCGCGATTCTACTGGTATAACCGCTCGCTCACAAGGCGGCAGCGTTATTACTCTAAAGACCAAACATTGAAAGAATCTCACGTTAGTTAAGGTCTATTGCGACAAATGCGTAGAAGAAGGAAAGATCAGTGACTGAAAACACGTTTACCGACCCATCTTGGTTGCGACTTAGCTGTTTTATTGGCGTATTGTTGCTGTGTACTCTTTGGGAAAACAAGCTCCCAAGAAAGACGCTCACCGTCAAACGTTCCTTTCGCTGGTTAAACAACCTCTCTTTGGTCGCCCTAAATAGCGCGATCATTGCATTAGTGATGCCTATCGCTGCGTTTCAAGCTGCGACCATTGCTCATGATCAGCAATGGGGACTATTCAATCTTCTCTCCCTGTCCGGTTGGTTAAATGTGTTACTTGCTGTGATTGCTCTCGATCTCATCATCTATGTGCAGCACTTGGTTTTTCATCGCGTGAAACCGCTATGGAAAATTCATCGTATGCACCATGCCGATTTGGATATCGATGTCACAACTGGCGCGCGTTTTCATCCAATTGAAATCATCATCTCGATGGTCGTCAAAATCGCCTCGGTATTCATTCTTGGTGTTTCACCTCTCGCGATTGTGGTTTTTGAGATCATTCTAAATGCGAGTGCAATGTTCAATCACAGTAACGCAAAACTTGCGTTATCTATCGATAAGAAACTGCGAAAAGTCATTGTGACACCAGACATGCACCGCGTGCACCATTCGGTGATTGTGAAGGAAACCCATTCGAACTTTGGTTTTTTCCTTTCCGTTTGGGATAGATGGTTTGGAACGTATCGCGCACAACCAGCGCTTGGACATAACGATGTCGTGATTGGCGTGCCTGAGATCAGGGAAGCGAGAGAGCAAAGATTGGATAAGTTGCTGACACAGCCTTTTCGCTATCGCGAAGGTAAGGGCAAGAACGATGATTAAAAGAAAAACGTAGATGGAGTAACCAACAAAAAACAAATCACAGAGTTCATTGTAGAGTTTTTTTGGAGGCCCCATCTACCGAAAAGACTTGCCGAATTAACTTTCGACTAATTGGCGTTTTTTATTTAATTGCGTAATGCCGACAACCAAGCCTATGACTCCAAAAACAGCACAAATTAAAGCGCTAGTGTTGACGTGTTGCTGCGTTTCGAAGGAGCTGTACACAAAAGCAAGACTGAAGAAAATGGTGCCAAAACTCAAACCTGTTAACGTACTAAAACCGGCAAAACTCGCCAAGTCTTTAAAATCGTTCATAACGAATCCCTGTTGATAATCCTTAAATGTGTGAGTAGATAAAGTTAACGAAATATCTGACGCGATTGCTGGTGCTTTCGCGCATTCCAAAGCCAGATGGAAACGCCCAACGAAAAGCCCAAGAACAGCGTTTTCATTTGCAGAGCCACATTGTTGTCCAATATTTCTAATGTATAGTGAGCGTGTGAACTAAAAATAACGTTTGTCATCAAAATCAATAGCATCAACACCAAGCCCACTCTGCGATGTTTCACTAATAAGTACACCGCTAACAAATCTAAAAGACCTAATGCGCTCCAATAAATGTTTAGCCAACGCGGAGCAAAATCGTAAGGCAAAAAGCCATCAACGATGTTGTCATACAGGTGAACCACGCCACCTATCGTCATAAAAAGGCATAAGAGAAACACTACGAATTTATCCATTATCGTTTCCTTATCTGAAAGAATGCGCAAAGCATATAGAAGTCAATTAAACATTTGTAATCTCATAGCCATTTTTGAGATCGACAGTGCCTTTAAACCGTACACGAGGCGTGCGAAAGAAGAGTAACGACTGCTCTTCCTTATCTATTCGCTCCTGATAGAAGCATAGTGTTTGCTTTGGCACTTCGCTCAAATCCGCTAGTTTTCCCTCGAGATTAGGTGAGAAAGGTTGTTGGGCTCGCGATGATAAAGATATGTCACACTCAACACTCCTTCGCGATCTCAGATACAAAAACAAATTTTTTCGACGGCGGAAAGATACAATCGTCCGAACATCTAAAGCCTCGTAGCCAGAATCCGTCGTCGAGATCCCGTAGATACAAACCACGAGGATAAGCTTTGTCATTCGAAAGCGGGGAAGACACCACAGTAAGGTACTCTCCCTTCGCCAAGTCAATTTCTTGTAAACGGAGGTATGGCGCAACAACTAAAGGGCAAGGTGATAGATTTTGTGTCGACGCCGCTTCAATCATTTCTCCAAGGGTCGCGCCAAAATAAAGTCCGAAGTCAAACGGTGTTTTTATCGTTAAAAAGAACGATTGAATGTCATCTGAGCACTCGACTTTGTCATCATCGAATAGTTGTTGGGCGAAGACATTCAATTGAACACCTTTTTGACTCAAGTGCTTTAACAAGTTCTTCTTTGTTAAACCTCCAACTTGCAACCTCACTTACACCACCTCTTGGTCTATGAGTTTTCGAACTTTTTCCAGTGCGTGCTGAAAAACAGTATGCGCCTGTGAGGAAATATCGCTCCCTATATCGTGCCAAAAAAACGTAAAATCATGTCCGCCATCGTCTTGCGTATGAAACGTCCATGAATCCGCTAGGTCTGGACACTCACACAAAACAAAATGCCATGCTTGATTTTGAAATCCACTGTCCCATGAGCATAAATACCGAGCGGAGATAATGTGCGCAATCCCAGATTCTTCAGCCAGCTCCCGTTTTGCAGCCGTAATGTAACTTTCATCAAACGTCTCAACCGTTCCCTTGACTAGTTGAATACCCGCTAAGGGATGCTGAAAAAGTAGGAGCTCTTGGTTTTGCTTACGCAGAACGACGGGACAGACTTTATCGATCATAAAACCACTCCTCGTTGTCTAAACAGAAAACTTTGGCTTGCTCTGGATACAAAGGAATCGTATGAAGTTGATCTAAACGCACCCACTTTAAATAATACTGGTTAACGTCTGACTGTCTGGTTTGTTCCGGCCCCACCCCCAATTTCACTTTTGAGTTCCCTACATAAGAAAGAAAATAGGTTTCTAAGCGACCTTGATTTTCGAGCTCAAAAACCTTTTGGATCCGATTGAGTCCCAATGAGGTTTCTTCCAGCGCTTCTCTTTTCGCAGCTTCAACAGGCTGCTCTCCAACTTCAACACTACCGCCGGGGAAAACCCAATAATGTCTATCGTTTTGAAAACGCTGGATAAGCAAAAGTTCTTGCTGATGATTAACCAGTATAAGGCTGGCTCTTTGTAATAGTTGCATGATTCATTCCTTTGAATTCGGACAACATTCTAGCCATCTTGTTTTACCGACATAGCATTAACACCACGTAGTGATAACTCAGCCCTTAAGAAATGAGCAAGATGCGATATAACTCACTTTTGCGATTTTAATAGCAATGAGAAGGTGCGTAGAAGCAACAAAAAAGCAGAACCGAAGTTCTGCTTATAGAAAATAAAAACATGTCACTTAGGCGGACTGATGTAGCTCGTATTTATGCAACATCGCTTGTTGATGCCCTGCAATTTCTGCCACTTGTTCAGAGCTTTCAACCATGGATTCAAGTTGTAGCTTTGTACGCTCTCCAAGCTCGGAAATATTATTGATGGATTGAGACACGTCCGCCGTCGCACGTTCTTGTTCTTCCGTGGCAACAGAGATCTGCTCAACACGCTCTTGAATGTGCTTAACCGCGAGGTTGATGTCAGAGAACGTCGATTTCACTTCATTGCTGGAATTCAGCGCGTGGGTCATTTCTTCTCGCGAATCATTTACCGCTTGGCGAGAACGCTCTGCCGCAGTAATAAGCTCGCTCATCATTTCACGAATATTGGTCGTTTGTTGGGAGGTATCCTTTGCCAGTTTACGGACTTCATCCGCGACGACCGCAAACCCGCGACCTTGTTCACCTGCGCGAGCAGCTTCAATAGCTGCATTCAGCGCAAGTAAATTGGTGTTTTCCGCGATACCACTGATCATATCGACCATTTCACGAATCTGCTTAACACGCTGGTCTAGCTCTAACATCGATTGTTCATTCATATCCAAAGAGCTTTCTAATGATTCCAACCGCTTGCGGTTTTGCTCGACAACTTGAACACCTTTTTCGGTATGTCGTGTAGCAAGTAATGAATCTTCTGACGAAGCATTCGTTACTGTCGCAATTTCACGTATGGATGCCTCTAGCTGAGTAATCGTAGTCACCATGCTTGCTAACGCTTCGTTTTGCGTCGTTAGACCTTCATTGGTTTGCTCAGCTGCATCGTGGCTGATTTCTGCGGTTTGATAAAGCGTCTCACAGTTACGTGTAACCGTTTGGATAGAGTCGTGTGTTGAATCGATCACCTGATTCAATTTGCGTGCGACCTCTTTTAGCTCAAAGGGGCCTATCTCATCTGCTTTGGCACGAAAATCGTGGTCAGTTAATGCGGATAAACGTACCAGCACATTCTTCAAGCCTCGGTTTGTCCACGTTTTTAGCCCGAACCAAGAGACCAAAACAACCAGAGATATAACACACGCCGCGACAAGAACCATCATGCTGACGTTGCCTATGGTGTTATTGACCATGGCTTCGCGTTCATCAATCAAGTTCGATGCCGACTGCGAAATGCTATCCAAGAGCCTCATGGTTTCATCAGCTAATAACGACGCTTGATGAAACTCACGCTGTTGTTGTTCGCTTTGGGCCAACTTGGCAAGAATGAGTTGCAAAATGCCCTCTTCGTCAAAGCCTGATTTCACCATCTCATAAGGCGCTGTCAAGCTGGCGTAGTCACTGACTTCAGGGTGTAGGGCTTTGAAATCTTCGTAAGCAAGGTTAATCCCCGCAATTCGATTTCGCATCTCCCGATATTCTTTCTCCGCTTTAGGTAAATCGGTATGCATCATCATTACAAGGAAAGTGCTTTCCATCGAACTCGCAGATGCAATAAAACGGTTTGCCGCGTCACTCGACTCAGGATCGTCCAGGCTTAAAAATGAGCTAATTCTGTTCATCTCTGGGCCGATGGAACTCAGTCCATAGCGAAAACCACCAACATTCGCGTCGATGTGCCCTTGCATCTGAATCACCGCGGATTGCTTGAGTAAAATGGAGTTTGTGATTTGGTGCAACGTCTCCACTTTATCTTTTAACTCATTGGAAAGCTGTGGGGCGACTTCGGATGTTTTCTCGATCAGACCTTCTGTCTGTTTCGCCAGCGCTTCAATTTGCGCTTCTACAAGCGGCAACTCTTTCGCTTCCGTTACCTGCATTCCATAGTTGAGCAGTTTCACCATCTCCAACACATTTCTGGTCAGAGTCGCATTGGCCATCGCAATCGGTAATGCTTTTTGAGACAAATCTTCAAATTGTTCTCCAACCTGCCCCATTCCTTTGAAACTTGAGACAGAAAGGGCTATAACAAGTGCGATGATAGTTAAAAATGTTGCGCTGATAGTCTGAATCAGTGAAAGCGATGTGCGTGAGCGTTTGCGCGTTGCCATAATCAATTTTTATTCTTTCTTGAGGTTGAGTCGGCTTTGTCGTGAATCCGTCACACATGTGAGACAAAACCGTGATTTTCAGCCCATACTATGGATTGGTTATGACATTAATATTTCAGTTATGAGTCATACAGATGACAGGTGAAGATTTGCGTCGTATATATTTTCCTTTGATAATCAGTGCTCTACTTTCAGCTTGTTCGTCTGGCCCAGAGCCGAGTGAACAGGTTGAAGTAACTGTACCCACCAATCAGTTATTGTCTAATAACCCTGACTTGTTTCAGTTTTACAACGAGTGGCACGGCACGCCCTATCGACTTGGCGGAACGCAAAAATCTGGAATCGACTGCTCGGCTTTCGTTCAAAGAGCCTTTGTCGAAGCGTATCAACTCGCCCTACCAAGGACGACAAAGCAGCAATCCACACAAGGCGTTGAGTTGAGTTGGACGGATGCCAAACAAGGGGATTTGGTGTTTTTTAAAACTCGACGAAGCACCTACCACGTTGGAATCTACTTGGGGAACAAGCAGTTTATGCACGCATCAACGTCTAAAGGGGTAATTATTTCTAGAATAGACAACCCTTACTGGGCGTCCAAGTTTTGGCAAGTAAGAAGAGTTACCTTGTAACCCTTCTTATTGTTGGAATAGTGTTTAGCTGAATATTAGGGGGCATACTCGGCATTTGAACATTAGTCGTAAGTGGCGACTGCGGTATCAAATAGGTTTTTCACTAACGCAATGTATTCATCTAGAAAAGCAATCTGTTCGTTCGTTGCTTTCTTGCTCCACACGCCCGCTAGCACTTCACCAAGGTCTTCTACAACGGCATCTGCTTCTTTAAGCAGTTTAAAACGTACGCTTGAGTGAAGCTCAGGGTTTTGCTCAAAGATCGCCATGATGTTTGAAGCAACCATGTCAGTAACCACATCTTCGATGCTTTCGGAACCTGTATCACCAATTTCCGTTGTGAAAATATCTAGATTAAGCGACAAATGCTCAATGAGAGCGAGATACCCATCGGTTTCTACAACCACTGTTTTTCTCCGTTTATTGCAAGCCTTCGTAGCTGAAAGCGAATTAGTTTCAATAGTAAGACATGCCGAGAAAATTTCATTAACTTATTTCATATTAATAAACATTCATGCGCTAACTGGATGCTTTTCAACCAATTAGGTTAATCGCATTCATGCAAACAAGTTTGGTTTCGCCCATTTTCTTTTGCGCGGTATAACGCCGCATCAGCACTCTTTAACCATTGAGTATGACTTTCAAAATAAGGCTTATACTCGCAAACACCAATACTTATCGTGTAATTAATCAAAAAATCTTCTACTTTCACGATCTCTTGCTCAATTCTCTTACGTAATCGCTCGGCAAAATAGCATGCTTGCTCTTGATTGGTATGCGGTAATAGCACAGTAAACTCTTCGCCACCAAAGCGGCCACAAATGTCACTGCTGCGCGCGGTTTTACGAAGTAAAGCAGAAGTACGACGAATTACCTCGTCACCCGTTGGGTGGCCATAGGTGTCGTTTACTTTTTTAAAGTGGTCAATATCGAAGATAACCAGAGAACATGGTCCGTCGATCACTTTGAGGTGCGCAAACTCATCTTTTAATGATTGCTCCCAAAATGCTCGATTAAACAAACCTGTTAAACCATCCTTTCTGCTGATCTCAGACAAATGCTGATTGGTTTCTCGCAAATGGATTCGGTTTCTCGCCGTTTCGGAAACATCGTTCACTTGAATCGCAATATGGCTTACTTCGCCAGAAAGTGAACGCAATGGCGTGATAACGATGTCTTGAAACATAAAGTCACAGCTGTTGGAAACCGGTGAAAAGTTGTTGAATTTAAAAAGGTATGGTCGGTTTTCCCAACTGGAGAAGGAACGAGTCTCAAGATCAGCAGAGGCCTTTAGTTTCGTTTCCAACCACGTTCGTGGTAGTTCGTCGAAATGATCGAACAAGCATTGACCTAAAATATCTTGAGACAGCACACCGCTGTAAGACTGCATAAAGCTGTTCCAGACACACACGTTATATTCTGGATCAAGAACAATGAGCCCAGAATCCATGGTATCTAAAATTTGTGTGACCCAATGAAAGTCTGCTATGTCCAGCGTGATATCGGACATCAGATTAACTCCATGATTTCATAAATAATTTCTACTGATGGTTTGTCTATTAGAAATAATACTTCACACTCAAAATCGAGCGCTTCCGCCATGTAGGTATATTCGATGGTAAAGAGTTCGCCTGATTCTCCTTGTTCTTCATTGTAAGGAGTGATTGTATCGACGATGCCCGGCTGACGAAGTGAAAACTGCTTATCAAGTTGGTTCCCTAAAGAGGTTAGGAATGACGAAACCAGCAAGTTAGAGACATTTAAAATAATTTCATTATGAGGCGTAAATTCGAGCAGATACCCCAACCTTTCGCCAATTTGATTGATATCTTTCCCACGTAGGCAAACCAACGCCTCTCCGTGTATACCGCCGCCAACAAAGCGCTGCGAAACCGCTACAGAGCTATCTCGCCCAATCACGTCCACCAGCGTCATATGCAATTCACCATAGGACAATGGCCCGACATGCGGAACTGGCAACTGGATAAACTCATGCAAGTGATCAGCCATAATGGCCGCCCCTTTGCCTAGCGCAATATTGGCAATTTCACGAAACTTGGCAAGGGATGAAAGCTCTTCTTGGCTTTGTGCAGAATTAAGCTCAATTGATGTTCGCTGTGCATAATGCAACCCAAGACGCTCGTACAGCGGGATGACTTGTTCTTCTGACAACGGCTTTGCGATAAAATCCATTGCCCCTAACTCTAGGCAGCGCTGCTTTGCTTCTTGTTGTACATCACCCGACACGATCACGATCTGAGTTGGATAATGGCTTACGGGTAAAGACTCAAGAACCTCGAAACCGTCCATAATGGGCATCGTTAAATCGAGGAACAAAACGTCAATATTTTGTTCGGCTAAGATTTTCAGCGCCTCATTCCCGTCTTGGGCTTCGATAAGGTGCAATGAGGTATCTTGTACGATGGTTCGAGCGATAAGCTTACGAGCAACCGCCGAGTCATCACATATCAGTATTTTCATGCCACCAATGGAACTAAAGTCAAAAAAATAATCATACCTGTTGTAAACAAATTGCTCCATATGTTAAGCCGACAAATCATAGGCTTATAGGAGATTTGATTCACACTTATAAAAAATAGGTGTTTTTAATCAAAGTTTTCTTGCCGAAGTATGCTCAACTCCGCGCCAATCTCTTGTCGTTTATCCTAAACTATTGGTGGTCAAATAGATTCGCGAGGTTTTGTATGTGGCAAGCAATATCGCAACAACTTTCTGATACTTTACTGTTTGAATATCAGATCACCGAAAAAGTTCGACTATCCGGCGGAGACATTAGCGAAAGCTATATGATAAACGACGGTGAGCAACGCTATTTTGTCAAAATCAACGACCGAGAATTCTTGCACAAGTTTGAAGTTGAGGCCGAGAGCCTACACTTGTTACGCGAAACTTCGACAATATTTGTCCCTGAAGTGGTATTGGTCGGTAAGACCAAAAACAACGCTTTCATTATTTTGAACTACCTTCCTACCAAACCCCTAGATGGCCCTGAAAACAGCTTTAAATTTGGTCAGCAATTAGCTCAACTGCATCAATGGGGAGAACAGAAAGAGTTTGGTTTCGATACCGACAATTATCTCGGTTCCACCCTGCAGCCGAATCAATGGCACAAAAAATGGTGCATGTTCTTCGCTGAGCAACGTATTGGTTGGCAACTGCAGTTATTAAAAGAGAAAGGCGTGACGCTAGTTGATATCGACGACTTTATTGACGTTGTAAAACAGCTTCTTGCGAACCATACGCCAGAACCGTCTCTTCTACATGGTGATTTATGGAATGGTAATGTCGCTCTCACCGCGTTTGGCCCGATTTGTTTCGATCCTGCATGCTATTGGGGGGACCGAGAATGCGATATCGCGATGACTGAATTGTTTGGAGGGTTTCAACCTGAGTTCTATCAAGGGTATGAATCGGTGATGCCATTGCTGCCTGGCTATCATGAACGAAAAGATATCTACAACCTCTATCACATCCTCAATCATTGTAATTTGTTCGGTGGGCATTATTTGGAGCAAGCTCAGCTCACTATCAATAAAATTATTTCTTACTAATTTGGAAGGAACAAGTCACTGCTTTGTGTCAATTTTCGAGGCACATCACTCAAGCTACAGACCCCAGATTCAAGGTTGAGTTTGGGGTCAAGTTTTGTACTTATTTCGAATCAATTAGCAACAAGTCCACCTAATATCTAAGTAACTTATCTTTAGATTGTGCCTGAGCCGTTGGCATAAATGGCGTTTACGCGATTTGTGAATGGTCAGGCAAAGTAAGTGAAAGGGCTGTACTTCCTTAAATATTGAGTTTTAAAAGCCCTGCAATACTAGGAGTTGTTGTATGAAAAATTATACTGAAAGGCATGTTAAGTGCCCGCATTGTGGGCACTCAATAGGCATAACATTGGATGCCAGTAATGGGGATCAAGAGTTTTATGATGATTGCCCGGCTTGTTGCCATGCGATTCATTTAAATATGCGCGTGGACGAACTTCAAGATAAAGTCGAGTTGTTTATTGATGACAACTACGAGTAGCCACCCTCGGTATTGTTTTAAATCCATTTAAAATAGAAAAAGGAGCCTCTTTGCTCCTTTTTCTTCATCTATATGAGGCCAATATATAAGGCCAAATCTGCGTTCCAGCTACAACTGTTTAGCCGCCAAAACGCGCTCAACAGTATCAACGATAGCTTGAGTTTGAGGATCGAATTCAATGTTCACCTTGTCACCCACCTGTCGACTGCCAAACAAGGTTCTTTGTAAAGTTTCAGGAATCAAATGCACAGAGAAACGGTTTGCTTCAACTTCTCCAATGGTTAGCGAGCAGCCGTCGATACCGATGTAACCTTTCGCAAGAACATATTTCATCGACTCTTGTGGTAACTCAAACCAAATTGTGCGGTTGTTCGGCGTATCAATCACATCCACAATATTTGCCATTAAGCTAATGTGACCAGACATACTGTGCCCACCGATTTCGTCACCAAATTTAGCAGCGCGCTCAACGTTAACGGCGCTTCCTTCTTCGAGAAGCCCCAAGTTGGTCAACGCAAGCGTGGCTTGCATCAAGTCAAAGCTGACTCGATTTCCATCGATGTTCGTCACAGTTAAACAGCAACCATTATGCGCAACAGACGCACCAATTTCTAACCCTTCAATTAACGCGCCATCGAGTTCAATGACGTGAGTTTGAAAACGCTCTTTCTTATTAATCTGAACAACCTTCGCTGTTCCTTGCACTATTCCTGTAAACATGTCTTTTACCTACTGATGCAATACAAACGTTGGCTATCCGCACAGACACTGAAGTCCCGCGGCATTTTGCCTTCTATACCTAAACAATCCTTCGAAGAAAGCCAAAATGAGAATCGCTTAGGTATAGCATATGCACATACAATTGTTTATCATTTGCGCGGAGTTTCTCCGAGGCATTTTTTCACCTTATCGTGACTAAAATCAACCATCAGATCAGTTCATCACATCTTTTGTCCTCGAGCACTCCCTTTCTTTCAATCTTATTGTTCCGCTCTGGAGTATTTTTCGTGCATCGCTATAAAGAAGAAGCATCGAGTCTAATTAAATTGGCTACCCCTGTATTGATCGCGTCTGTCGCTCAAACGGGCATGGGTTTTGTCGATACCGTAATGGCAGGTGGCGTTAGCGCAACTGACATGGCTGCGGTATCTGTCGCTTCAAGCATTTGGCTGCCATCTATTTTGTTTGGTATTGGCCTGCTTATGGCTTTGGTTCCTGTTGTGGCGCAGCTTAACGGATCTGCGCGTCGCGAAAAGATCCCATTTGAAATTCAGCAAGGTGTTGTCCTTGCGTTGTTAATCAGTATCCCGATCATTGGTGTGTTACTGCAAACACAGTTCATTCTACAATTGATGGACGTAGAAGCTGTGATGGCAGATAAAACCGTCGGCTACATTCATGCTGTGATTTTCGCTGTGCCAGCTTTTCTTCTCTTCCAAACTCTGCGCAGCTTCACTGATGGTATGTCATTAACCAAACCAGCGATGGTGATTGGATTTATTGGTTTGCTGCTGAACATCCCGCTTAACTGGATTTTCGTTTACGGTAAATTTGGCGCGCCTGAGTTGGGTGGCGTAGGCTGTGGCGTAGCAACCACCATCGTATATTGGGTTATGTTCGCGTTGCTGTTGGCGTATGTGATGACGTCATCACGACTAAAAAGCATCAATGTGTTTGGCGAATACCATAAACCACAATGGAAAGCGCAAGTTCGCCTGTTTAAACTGGGTTTCCCTGTTGCAGCGGCACTGTTCTTTGAAGTGACACTGTTTGCTGTAGTGGCGCTGTTGGTATCACCACTTGGCCCAATCATCGTTGCGGCGCACCAAGTTGCGATTAACTTCTCTTCGTTGGTATTTATGTTGCCAATGAGTGTAGGTGCTGCGGTAAGTATTCGCGTTGGTCACCGTTTGGGTGAAGAAAATGTCGACGGTGCACGCGTTGCATCTCGCGTCGGAATTATGGTTGGTCTTGCTTTAGCAACGATTACAGCGATCATCACAGTATTGTCTCGTGAACTGATTGCTGAGCTTTACACCAATAACCCAGAAGTAATCACACTAGCGATGCAGTTATTGCTGTTTGCCGCCGTTTACCAATGCACTGACGCCGTTCAAGTCATCGCAGCCGGTGCACTTCGTGGCTACAAAGACATGCGCGCGATCTTCAACCGCACGTTCATCGCGTATTGGATTCTTGGCCTTCCTACTGGTTACATTCTTGGTCGTACAGATTGGATTGTTGAACCAATGGGCGCGCAAGGTTTCTGGCTTGGCTTTATCATCGGCCTGACCGCAGCTGCGTTAATGCTTGGTGTTCGCCTTCGTTGGATGCACCGTCAAGAGCCCGATGTACAACTTAACTTTTCTCTGCAGTAATTCTGCTCGCCATTGGTGACGGTTTACAACAGAACGTAAAAGCCAGCATTCGCTGGCTTTTTTGATCTTCATGGCAAGTTGTTAGGTATACTTTTTGACAACGTATTAATTGAGTAACACAAGCAAACAGACAAGGAAGTTCGTGAAAATCCTATTCTTCGCATTACTCGCTTTGCTCAGCGGTTGCAACGGTTGGACGAATCCAGAGCGCGCAATCTTTGAAAAGTACCATCAACGTTTGGCAAACGTGCTCGACGTTCCTCCGAGAGAGCTTAACGAGGTTTCCGCTATCACGATTCCTGATAAAAGGGCTTTGTATCAAGAGTTACCAAGATTGTCGCTAGGGTTACTAGAGAGTTACCAGCTGCGTCAATGCGGCCTGTTCAACCTGATTGCGGAAAAGAACTCCCAATTGGGCAAAGTACAAGACCCTTTCCATGACCTGGATTACCAAACCACTTTGCTCAACACGCTCAATAGTTGTTTGACTGAATACCCCTTGAGCGAAGACGAACGCACGACATTAACTCGCCTGTATGAACAAAAATGGCAGCATCTTCCCGTTCATCTTGATAACGTTCTCCTCACAAGCGAAACCATGCGCAAGCAACTCACCGCTTCAAGTTGGTTATCAGCAAAAAGCCACAATCAAACTGCTCATGTCAGTAAAACCTTTCATGCGTTAAATGCCATGTATGAGACGCCTAAAGGGGTCATTTCGCGCTTACCCTCTTTCTCCTTCGTGCAATATCAAGAGGAAATGGAAAAGTCTCGCTTGATGGGTAAGGTTTACTTCACTTTGAACAGCACTTCTGAGTGGCTTGATGTCACCACCAAATTGCTAGAAGAAAATCAAGAGCACATTGTGTGTGGAAAGAATCGAGACACCACAAAATTTCGCTATTTGAAAAATGTTTTCCAATCAATTTATGTTGAAGAAGTACAGCCATACCTCGCCTTTGTCGACAGTACATATCAGCAGTTGAATGATGGTGCGATACTCATTGAGCAGAGAATGGAACTTCATGGGGAAAGTTATGGCGTGATAAAAGCGCATGAACAATTTAGAACAAAGACCCTCGAACATGTTAAGTTCTGGCAGGGTCTTTTTAAACGTTGTGGCGTGGTAGTTGGAAACTCACCTACTCCTTGAATCGTTCTCTCAAAAAGCGAGCAAATCTTGGTTTCCCCGTTTGGGTAAATCCGTTGTATCTAAACGTAATGGTAGAACCGATTTTCGGCGGATGGCGACGAACTTCATCCGTAAAACCGCTGCCGATGTAAAACTCTGTACCATCTGGCAAACGCACGAGCATTGCGCCCATCATCCCAAGCAAACGCCCCGTTCCCGGTTTGTAGCCAACCACTTGAGCTTCCGTGTCGGCATAGCGCTTTAGCTTAAGTAAGTCGCTTCCTCTGCCCGCTTGGTAACGGCTCGACACTTTACGCAGCATCACGCCTTCGCCATCGGACAAGGAAATTTTATCCAGTTGAGCAAACAAATGTTGCTCGTTTTGGATGGCTCGGTGCTCAACGTATTTGATGTGGTGCTCATCAATATCAAACACTAAATCCTGAATGTTGTAATAACGTTTTCGGTAATCTCCTGCGGAATACGGCATGTCAAACACCATAAAATCGATTTCGCGCCACGCGCTATCAATTGGTGTTTTATCAAGAACGGTTTGCTGAACAATGTGAAAATTTCCGCGTCCGGCCCAAAGCTCACCATCCAATGGATAGTTCGGGAGTGACTCAGTGAACCACTCGGGCGCATAAATTCGGTTTCCGTTTCGGGTCACGAGGTGTTGACCTGTCCAGTAGGCTCGAATTCCATCGAGTTTCTCACTGTACCAATACTCAGAAACATCTATTCCATCTTGATAGGTTTCAGCAAGAGAGACGGGCGGAGCTATAGGTGTATTCGCTTGGGGCTGCGCAGATGCCATAACGGCAAGGGCAATCAATGTCATTTTTAATGGCATGGGGGAACCTTGTACAAAAAAGCATCTTTATTGAAACGTAACTCCACCGATTTACCTATTTGTCAGTGTTAATTATTCGACTCAGAACAATCAACATAAGTAATGGTTTGCAAGGTAAATCATAAAGTTTAGACAGGTATTGCATTTGTTTTTTCAGCTCACGCTAATGGCACGGTTATAAAGCCAAACTCTCCTCTTCTATTTTCAATCTGCATCTAAATCATCGTTCATTTTTGATTCTCAAATTGAGAACTGGGCGTTTCTCAATTTGAACATCACACTGCCATCACTTTAATTGATTGAAATTATTGAATTTAAATTTTGGCACGCTCCCTGCTCTACGAGATTAGGAAAGAACCTAAATGGAGATAGGATCATGGAACTACGCAAACTTGAAATCACCCAAGACAAACTAGCGATTGAGATTTTTGGTGACTTGGATGCAAACGGCTGTCGTCAAGCCCAACATCACATTGATGAAGTAATTCACAACAATCATCACAAAGAAGTCGAAATCAACCTCCAGCACGTCCAATTTCTTGATTCCTCAGGGATTGGTGCCATTGTTTACTTATATAAGCGCCTAGTTGAACGTGAACGAAGCATGAGTATTGAAAACGTATCAGGTCAGCCATTAGAAATCATGAGCTTGCTACGTATCAACCATGCCATTCCCGTCAATTCAAAAGGACACTAAAAATACCGGTTTAAACGGAGGTTGGCATGGTAAATCTAATACGACGAAGTGTAGTTAGCGGTCTCGTTGTCGGCATGTTTGGTTGTTCGTCATTTGATTATCCCGATCATGGTCAGGGTGGATTGGCGGAAAGCTATCAAGATATTTCGATTGAGAACTATCAGTTCTCGCCTGTTATGCCAGATGAACCATTGGGCCCAGAGCATGGATTGCGATTCGATTGGCAGTTGACCAAGCTTCATCTCGACGCTTTGATTCAAGAAGGCGCTCGTTGGTGCTTCCCTGCTGCAGTGGTGCAAGCACTCGAGAAGCAAAATCGCATTGCTCGTGAACTAGAAGGCGGTTTACTGCTTGATGCCGCCAATGACCTGGTCATCCAGCGTCGTCGATTAAACCAGCTTGAGCAGCAACTCGATTACGTACTTACGCAAACCACTTGCACGCCGCCGGACGACATCGATGCACTAAGGAATGACTTAAACATCGTCGCCGATATTTATGCGCTGCTCAACGTCGACAATCAGTTTGCCATTGATTCTGCGGAGATCAATCCGAAGTACATGGGACACTTGGCAGAAGCCGCTTATATTCTGCGCGACCACCCTGCTCTGTCTCTGGTTGTCACTGGCCATGCGGACGTCACGGGTACGCCTGAGCACAATAAAAAACTAGCACAGGAACGAGCCGAGCAAGTTAAACGATACTTAAGTGTGTTCGGAGTAACGTCAGACCGTGTACAAACCAAATCTGTTGGCGACACATTGCCTTTGTATGAGGGACAAACGCCAGCCGTGCGCCTAACCAACCGTCGTGTGAGCATCGAAGTTCTCAGCGCAAACTCTGATAGCAATGCGCCAAGTAATCACAATTTACCTAACAAAGGCAACATGCCAACGAGCGCGAGCGGTTCGATAGGAGGCGCGTTATGAGCATTTTCAAAACGTTTTTTGCCTTGTTCGCGATGTGCGTGCTCGCTTGGGTAACCCCTCTACATGCCGCAGATAACGACACAGTAAAAGTTGGTGACTTAGTACAGATCAACCTGCCCGGCGAAGCATCGCTAAACCAAGGTTTTCAAGTGGACCGCCGCGGACGAATCAACTTACCGGAAATTGGTCCGGTGTTTGTTGCTGGTTATAACGAGCAGCAATTGCAAGATGTCATTATTGAAACGCTGAAAACCGTCTATCGAGACGTGAATAACGCTCGCGTGTTCATTAAACAGCAACAACTGCTTGTCTCCGTGCAAGGCTACGTTGTTAAGCCGGGAGAATACACGTTGCCCGCAGGTTCTAACATCCAAATGTTTGTTTACGAAGCTGGCGGACTCCGTGCTGGCGCGCAGCTCGACAAAATGATCGTCAAACGTGGCGATCAGAACATCGAGTTCGATTACAAACGCTTTTTGGATACAGGCGACAACAGCCAGCTACCAAAACTGGAATCGTTAGACGTGTTATTTGTGCCTGCTTCCCCATTGGTCGGCAACATTGAGCAAGAGTTCGATGCAGCCAAACTCGCCAACTCTGGTGACAGTGCCGACTCCGCTCGCGCAATCAAAGTGTTCGGTGAAGTGAACGCCCCGGGCTCATTTACTTACAAGCCAAACACCACACTTGTCGATGTGGTCATGCGCGCTGGCGGTGTTACTCGCTACGCGAGCGTTGAGCAAATTCGCGTGATTACGAACAACACACCAACCATGTTCAACTTGAAAACCTACCTAGATACTGGCGATCAAAGCTTACTGCCTGAGATATTGCCCGGTGCAACCATCTTTGTTCCTAAGCAGGAAGAAGAGATAAAAGCTGGCGCGAACGTAGTTTATATCATGGGTGAAGTTGCGCACCCGGGGGCTTACGAAGGTAAACAAGGCGCGAGCTTTATGGACATTCTGGCAAACGCGGGGGGCCCAACTCGTTACGCAGAATCACGCCAAATACGAGTGATAAAAGCCGACGGTCAGGTGATCAAATTCGACTTAACGGCGCATACTGAAGGGCTCTCTTCCGTGGCGCCACCAAAAGTGAGCGCCGGCGACGCGATATTCGTACCGGAAAAAACCGACTTTAATGAAAAGTCATGGTTGAAAGTCGCACCCAGTCGCGCCGTTGCCGTAATGGGCGAAGTCGTTCGTCCAGGCCGAATCGAATGGTCAGATGAAATGGATCTCATTGATTTGCTGGCTCACGTTGGCGGCCCTACTCGCCGTGCCGACACCTCCAAAATTGAAGTGGCCAACAACGGTCAAATGACGAATTTCGATTTAGATCAGTACATTTTAGATGGTTCGCCAGCGTCTAACTTGCCACGCGTTTCTGCTGGCACGGTCGTGCGCGTTCATGCACTGCCAGACGACCCTTCCGACAACAAATCTCAATGGGTCAGCCAAAGCTCAGACGCGTCCATTTACGTGTTTGGTCAAATCAACGCACCTGGTCGCTATCGCTTCACGGACGAAATGCACTTTCTCGATATTCTTTCGGCCGCCGACGGCCCGACGATGGATGCCGATATCCACAATATTCGCGTGACTCATCGCGGTTTAGGCTACGCAAAAGTGAGCAAATTAAATCTGTCGATGTATTTCGAAACGGGAGATGAATCTATCCTGCCAGACGTGCGCCCTGGCGACACTATTTACATTCCGGAGAAAAACAAAAACTGGCTCGACCGCTCTAAAGAATCCACCGTGCGCGTACTGGGTGAAGTACGAGATCCGGGACGCTACGTGTTCAACGACAACATGACGGTTTTAGACTTATTGGCAGAAGCTGGCGGCCCAACAAACAGCGCTTACCTTGAGAAAATTAGCATCGTCAATATGTCGTGCTGCCAAGGCCAAGCGAGAACGTTCGACCTCGTAAACTTCAGCAAAACCGCCAACATTTACGATCTACCTGTCATTAGAGCTGGGGATACGATTTACATTCCTCATAAAGATGAAAGCTTTGCAGAAAAAGCGCGCGCTGGTTTGAGAGACATTCTTCAAATCACCACCACCATCGTGTTAATAGGAGCGCTGTAATGACCATTCCTGCGACTCATGCCGAAATCGAGCAAATCTATCTGCAAAGTGAACAAAAGGGTCACAGATCGATTTGCGTGGTGGGCTGTAAATCTGAAGAAGGCGTTACGTCTGTCGCCTCTTCTCTTGCCGAGCGCCTTATCTTGGCAGGTTACAGCACATTATATGTGGACTTGAACTTATTCAAACCCGCGTATCACACGGTGCACGAGTTTGATGATGACGCAAATGTCGGTCATTTAATTACGCGCGAAGATGCGCACCAAACGCTGGTGGGATTGCCTGCCCCGTCGCTGGCAAGCACCAAACTGGCGTATCGAGATCCAACCGCACTGAGGAAAAACATCGAGACATGGTTATCTCAGTATGATCGCATTGTCATCGACACCTCTCCGTTGCTCAGTGTGAATAAGAGTAACATTCCACCGCAAGTCATCGCGGGAGTTTGTGATGCAACTCTTCTGGTTGCTCATTACGGGTCTACGACGACCACGCAACTTGAGCAAGCCAAAAAGCTGCTTGAAGCAAGCGATGCCAATCTGATTGGCTCGGTACTAAACATGAAACACACTCCGAGCCTAAAAGACGAGCTGATTCGCCAAGTCGAAAAGCTGCGTTTTCTACCGAAAAAATGGAAAGACAAACTGGCCCAGCAGATTAAAAAAAGTGAACTGTTTATGTTATAGGGAGCGCTTATTATGAATTCCAATACTGCACAACATATTGAACAAGAGTTGGTTGATGAGCTCATTCTCCAGCAAATGATTAAAGACACCTGCGCGGAGATCATTCCCACGTTGATTGAACACTATATCGAAGAGTCTCGCGAACGGATGCAAAAAATAGAGCGGGCGTTGGGTGAGCATGACCTAGAAAAACTTGAGTTTGAAGTCCATACACTTGGCAGTTCTGCGCTGGCATTAGGCAACCGCCCATTGTCTCGTCAAGCCAGAAGCATCGAGAAACATTGTGTCGAAGGTAAAACCCAACAAGCATTGGAGCTGTGTGCAGCATTGCCTTTACTGGCTGAACGTTCGTTTGAAGCACTCAACCTGCGCAAGGCTCAAGGTTTTGAGTAACAAGAAGAAAACCCGCAAAACCATATGAACCATCGCACTTATTAAAGTGCGATTTGGTCTTCATCTTTTAAAATTCATACCGCGCTTAATCAATTAAAAAGTAAAGAATTTTCGCAATATCCCTGCCCTGTGCTAATACTTAACTATAACTTTTCTCAAATTGAGAATCTTCTAGCGACTTGAGGATGCTTATCTATTTTTTCTTTCTCATCAATCTCCAAGTGAGCTGGCAGAATCATAACAATGAATCAGATTAAGTTGGGATAGGACTATGAGACCAAGGGTGTTACTGGTAGAAGACTCTACCTCATTAGCCATACTTTATAAGCAATATGTGAAAGATGAGCCTTACGACATTTTCCATGTCGAGACAGGTCGTGAAGCCATTCAATTCATTGAACGCAGCAAGCCTCAACTGATCATTTTAGATTTAAAACTTCCAGACATGTCGGGTGAAGACGTGTTGGATTGGATCAATCAAAATGATATTCCCACTTCGGTCATCATCGCCACCGCACACGGCAGCGTCGACTTAGCTGTAAACTTGATACAAAAAGGCGCTGAAGACTTCTTAGAAAAACCCATCAATGCCGACCGTCTTAAAACCTCTGTGGCACTGCATCTAAAGCGAGCCAAATTGGAAGACTTGGTAGAAAACATTCAGTCTACCTTCGATCGCCACAACTATCATGGCTTCATTGGCTCAAGCCTACCGATGCAAGCGGTATACAAAACGATAGATGCCGTCGCACCAACCTCGGCCAGCGTCTTTATCGTCGGTGAAAGTGGCACGGGTAAAGAAGTGTGCGCCGAAGCCGTTCATCGCCAAAGTGATCGCAGAGACAAACCTTTCATCGCCATAAACTGTGGTGCGATACCACGAGATTTGATGGAAAGTGAGATTTTCGGTCACGTTAAAGGGGCGTTTACTGGCGCAACCACAGACAGAAAAGGCGCAGCAACATTGGCCCACGGTGGGACGCTATTTCTCGACGAGTTGTGTGAAATGGAACTGGAAATGCAGAAAAAGCTACTGCGCTTCTTACAAACGGGCACTTACACCCCACTTGGCGGCACGAAAGAGATGAAAGTCGATGTACGTATCATTTGCGCCACCAACCGAGATCCACTTACAGAAGTTGAAGAAGGACGCTTCCGCGAAGACTTGTATTACCGTGTTCACGTTGTGCCGATTGATATGCCACCTTTGAGAGAAAGAGGAAGTGACATCGTCACGTTAGCCAAGCATTTTCTCACGACTTACGCCAAAGAGGACAAGAAGAAATTCTCTAACATTGATACCGAAGCGCAGCACGTGATCAAACATTACGAATGGCCTGGCAACGTAAGGCAGCTACAAAACATCATTCGTAATATCGTGGTACTCAACAATGATGAAAAAGTCACGGTGGCTCACCTACCCGCTCAGTTAACTCAAAAGAAAACGCAGGCAAGAACCGTAACCCCTGTGCACGTCGAATCATCAAGCCCGAGCAGCAATCTCAACGGACATAATGCTCCAGCGATGCAAACACAACCCATTGAACCAGTGCAACCTGTTCAAGAGGTGCCTGCTCAACAAACACAACCTACTGTCGGCGTTGAAACACCGAGTCATTCCTTATCGCCATACTTTAATGCAGACGGAAGTATCCGACCAATGTGGCAAGTCGAACGTGAAGCGATTCAAAACGCGATCGCTTATTGTGATGGTAACGTGCTCAATGCCGCTGTGATGCTGGAGCTAAGCCCTTCAACGGTCTATCGTAAAAAACAAGCGTGGGAAGCGGATGAAGTTAATCTCGAACAATCCTGATTTACCCATTGTGGGCGAAGTTTGGATTTTTGTTGATAGCCGCATTTTTGGCGGCATCGAAAGCCACATATTAGAGCTGGCAAAAGGCATTCTCGCGTTTGGGCACGCCGTGCGTATTGTGTTGCCAACGGAGTACACACCTCAAGCACAGCTTGTAGAAAAAGCGCAAGCGGCAAACATTCCCACCAGCTATTTACCGCAAATATCTGGTGTTCCTTCGAATACAATTGCGATCAAGCACCTCACCAGTGCTGTCGCGCATCACCAACCGAGTGTACTGCACACTCACGGCTACAAGGCGAGCATACTGGCTCGCACCGCCAAACTGCTCACTCGCACTTTTCCGCGTTTGGTCTCAACTTATCATGCAGGTGAGTCGTCATCGGGCAAACTGTGGCTTTACGACGGGTTAGACAGATGCTCAGGCTACCTCTCGGATCACTGCTTTGCAGTAAGCAAAAGTATTCAAGATAAAGTGCTCTGCCCTTCGCAACTGCTCAACAACTTTGTCGCGCTACCAAGCATGAACAACCATTATCAAGAGATCTCGTTTGTTGGTCGCTTAAGCCATGAAAAAGGCGCAGATCAATTTATCGAGTTAGCAAAAGCCTGCCCTGATTATCGCTTCTCTATCTATGGCGATGGGCCTGAGCGACAAAACTTAGAGACAACCGCACCAGCGAATGTCATTTTTCATGGTCATCAAACAGACATGAACCCGGTATGGGAAAATATCAGCGTATTGATTATCTCTTCTCGCTTCGAAGGACTACCCATGGCGGCACTTGAGGCAATGGCACGCGGCATTGTGGTGATCAGTCTAAAGGTCGGACGTTTACCCGACATCATTCAATCCGGCAACAATGGTTTTATTGCCGATGATGTCCCCGCTCTCGCGCTCAATCTACAGTACTGGATGGCGATGGAGAAAAGCCAACAAGAACGAATCCGTAAAAACGCACGCCAAACGATCGTAGAACAGTTTTCAACAGAGAGCGTTATTCCCGTATTGCTAACGCAATATCAAATTGAGATGGATAACTAACCCATATTGGTTCTCAAATTGAGAATTTGTCTCGCTGCCTCTTTGTTTTCATCTCCTCACCCATACATTTCAATCACTTAAACCAATAGCATATTTTGGCATCTCGGTTGCAGTAGTCGAATTAGATTAACGATAAGACCGAGGTGACTTATGACTACTCCAAAACGCATTCTTTACGTTCATTATGGTGATAACTGGATTCGCGGCAGTGAAGTGGTACTACTCGATCTTATCTTGGGTATCGACCGAGACAAGTTCGAGCCAATTGTCTGGTCAAACTGCCAACCTCTTATTGAGAAATGCCAAGATCTTGGTATCAAAGCAGAGCACTCTACGTTCAATCTCGTCGGTGGCTGGTGTGCGCCGCGTTGGGACATCACGGGTTGGAATAACCTGATCAAACAAGGTTCAGCGCTCATCGAGAAGCACAATATCGACCTCGTTCATGTCAACAGCGGTGGCCCTTGCCAATGGATGTCCTTAGCCGCACGCATGAATCATGTACCTCTCGTCACCCAATTGCATTGTCACTACACGCTGCGCGATCGTTTTTCGCTTGGCTTGCACCTTTCGCCGAAACTAATCTGTGTGAGCAAAGATGTAGGCCGTGAAATTCTGCGCGATGGTTATCCAGAAGAGCAACTGCACGTAGTGCACAACGGCGTCTCTTTGGATGACTCTGAAGCGCCTATCGACATCAAAGCGCGCTTGGGTATTCCTGCTAATGCATTCACCTTCCTTTCGGTTGGTTCGCTGATCAAACGCAAAGGGTTTGACCGCCTCATTCATGCTATGCGAATGCACAACTACCATCAAACCAATCCACATCTCGTGATTGTCGGCGACGGTGAAGAGCGCGAAAACTTGAAGCAATTAGTTACCGACCTTGGTATGCAAGACCGCGTGCACTTCGCCGGAGAACAGACCAATGCGGGCGCTTGGATGTCGGGCAATGCTGACGCTTTCATTAGCGGCGCATACGAAGAGGCTTTTGGTCTAGTCGTAGGAGAAGCGGCATTAGCAAAACTGCCAATCGTAGCACCTAAAACTGGAGGTATTCCCGAATTATTCGAGCACAACCATAGCGCCCTTCTTTATCCAAACCAGGGGATGGCGGGACTGCTGAATGCGATTCAATTGGTCATGCAAGATGCCGACTTGCGAGAAAAACTGGCTGAAAATGCCTACCTACATGCTAGCCAAAACTTGACCACGACCGCTTCCGTCAAAGCGATTGAAGCAATTTATGAAACCGAGCTGGAAAACAAAACTGTTGTACCGATGCCAATGGCGCAGTGCATGAAACCCATTTCCCGCTGGTTGAGCATCAACTGAGGAACAGATCATGAAACGTGTATTGATGTTCGATGCGATTCCAATGCAAGGCGGCTCAAAAATCGCCAATGCAGAGCTACTCAAACAGTGCAATAAGCTCAACGTTGTTGGTTATTTGGTGACAACAAAGCCCGAGCATTGGACGCCACTTTTGGAAGACACGCCGCGTATTCAGATTCTCAACATAAAAGCGGCGCCGTTTTGCTCCACTCACGGCCTTATCTATTGGTTGATGAATGCGTTTTACCTGATTCAACTACTCAAGGTTTGCATGAAGCTACCAAAAATAGATTGGTATTTGGGGCTTTCTTGCCCAAGCAATGACATGCCTTTGTACCTGATGAGATTGTTCAGCCGCAAACCAGTGGTACAAATGATTCACGGACCTGTTGGCGTCGCAAGATCGTCCGGCTACTGCTTAGTAAAAGCCAGCGCTATCTACTATCTGTCAAACACTCGCGAATCCTTGATTAACGCGTTGCAAGCCTATTTAAAAACACCAAAACCTGCGACGGAAAGATATTGGAGCACATTGAACGCCTCCACATTTGTGAACGGCCTTTCTCGCGAACGCTGGCCGAAACAAGCTAATCCAATCTCCAATCGCGTGTTTTGGGCAGCGAGTTTGTTGAAATGGAAAAACGTGGATTTACTGCTGGATGCCCTAACGTTAGAAAACACCACCACCATTCAATCCACCATTTGTTACATCAAACCGAATGTACCAGGCGTTGAATATTCCACTCCGGATTTTAATACCAAAGGGGTCGATTGGTATGAATCTCCAAACAACCTCAACGAATTGCGTGCACAGTGTGGTGTTTTTGTTTCCACCAGCGTGAACGAACCTTTCGGGCTTTCCATTTTAGAAGCACTGGCGTCCGGTATGTGTGTGGTTATCCCTCACGATGATAGCTATTGGGATCGCGTATTGACTCATGGAAAGAACTGCATCAAATACACACCGAATAATGCTGCTTCTCTACACAACGCGATTCGTCTGCTTAATGAGTCACCGTGGATGAAGGTCACAATGGGACTTGAAGCCTTAAATGTCGCACAGCTATACAGCGCGGAACGCTGCTACATGCCAATCGCTCAATATTTATGTTCAGAGCATGCACCAACCAGTCATCACGGTGCCAAAGCGCGAAACAACGTCAAAGGATATGACCATGTCTAAAGCAATGACCAACATATCACTTTTCGCGATTGCGTTAGTGATCAACAAAAGCATCAGCTTACTCATGTTGCCTGTGCTCCCACACTTTTTGACGCCAGAGCAAATGGGCAAACTAGAGCTACTGACCACTTTTGGCGTAGTGACAACCTTGTTGGTCAGCTTTGCTTTGCACGAAGCACTCTATCGTTTTGTCGGCGTTGAGAAAGACGCACAAAAAAGAACCGTTTCTCTCAACCAACTTTATTCATTGTCGGTACTGATCGCCTGCGCGGTGGCTTCGATTCTCCTGTTACTGATTGCGTTGCTCCCTATTCCTGAACCTTTTACGCGCATCGAATTTGCTGTTGTCACGCTTGCCATTGTTCTGGAAGGCAGCATTGCGATTGGCACGGCTTGGCTGCGCACTCAAGATGACAAAGCCAAAACGCTGCTTCAAGTGATGGTGACGACGACTCTACTGCAAGTCACGTTTATCGTCGCGGCGCTTGCGCTGCACCCGCATGTCATCTCGGTGCTGATTGGCGGTCTTATCGCAGCGGTCATGCAATTTGTTTGGTTACACATCATCAACCGTTACACCCTTGCTCTGCCTCAGATTGCCTTAGCCAAGCAGTATTTGAATTACTGCCTACCAGTAATGCTGTCTGCACTTGTCGCGTTTTGTTTGAATGGCGCCGAGCGCTGGTTCATCGGTGCAAATGCTTCGTTGGCGACGTTAGGCATTTATGCGATTGCGGTTAAGTTCGCTGTGGGTATGTGTATTTTGGTGCAGCCATTTGGCATGTGGTGGATGCCACGACGCTTTGCGTACCTGGAAAATGGTCGAGATAGTGAAGCCGTGCGCGTTTCTCATTTAGGGATGATTTATGTTTCTGCGCTCAGCGTGGTTGTAGCGACACTAGCAATGGTCATGATCACGAACTTCTTGCCAGAAACCTACCATGAAGCGGTACTGTACACTCTGTTCTTGCTACCGATTGCGATGCTCAAGGAATGGAGCGAATTGTTAAACATCGCCATTCTTTTCAAACGCAGAACCCGATGGTTGCTTGGTATTAATGTGGTTTCTGCCTTCGTTGCGATTGGGTTGCTGTTTGGTTTGTCTTCTCTCGGTATTTTTGGCGTGTTCATTGCGTTGTACTACGCGCAGCTTTGTAAACTCGGCTTAACTTACGCGGTTGGCCAACAGTGTATGACTCTACCATTCCATTTGAGTTTGATGGTTTTACTGCAAATTATCTCAGGTGTGGCACTGTTCCTGCTTCACTCTTCACAATCGATAGGAATCGCCATCGCAATTTGCATTTTGACATGCAGCCTGCTGGCAGGGCTCGCCGTTCGTTACATGAGTAAAGAAGCCCGCAGCGCATTAAGTCAGCAATTCATTCGATGGCGCGGACAAGTGAAGAGATATTCGATATGAGCCCAACCGATGTGAGAACAAAACAATCCATTGCAGCGCTGACGATCACCGTCGTGATTGCGTTGCTTTGGATCGTGATGCCTCACCCCATTTTGATTGTGGCAGTGTGCTTTGCACCGTTGGCATTGCTATTCGTCCTCAATCAAACCTTTTGGCTCGTGACACTGTTCGTTATCTTTTCCTTTTTCCGTATCCACGAAGCGTTTCCTGCCATTTACAGCTTTAAAATTCCATTGCTTTTATCCCTTGGCGCGTTAGCTGCGCTAGCTTTTCATCTACTGCTAAGTCGTCAACTTACGGCATTCTGGCACCCTTCACTCAAGTGGCTGTGCATTTTCTGGGGCCTGGTTATCATCGGGATTGTGTTCGCCTCTAGCCGAGATATTGCCATCACGGTATTTAAAAATACGTATTGGAAAATCATTGTGATGACCTTGGCGATCACTTGGCTGATCACCAAACCACAGCAGCTCGCTCAAATGTCCAAAGCGATCATCGTCGCCGGCATGTTGATTGGGTTAGTCGCGCTTAACAACGCTGCAAACGGCATTGATTTAGTCGAAGGCACTCGCGTGTCGATTGGGCGTTCCATTGGTTCAGTGCTGGGCGACCCTAACGATTTGGCACTCGTGTTGATGTTTCCTCTCGCCTTTACCGTTAGTCAATTGATGGAAAAGCGCTCGCCAACTCTGTTACGACTCTTCGCGCTTATCACCTGCTTTATCCTGTTTTTCGCAGTGATACAAACACAAAGCCGTGGCGGTTTGTTGGGCTCGCTCTCTGTGTTTGCTTACTTTGCCTTTAAACACATCAAAAGCAAAACCTTGGTTTTGGTTCTTGGGGCGGTTGCGGCTTTAGCCTTATATGCTTTTGCTGGGATTTCGGGGCGTGAATCCGGCGGCGCAGCAGAAGATGGTATCGACGCATCAGCGATGGGTCGTTTGTACGCATGGGAAGCGGCTTTCAAAATGGCACTCCACCACCCGTTTACTGGAGTAGGACTGGATAACTTCTACTTCAACTACTATTTCTACAGCCCACATTGGGATGGCATCAACCACGCGGTGCACAGTACATGGTTTGGCGTGTTAGCGGAAACCGGATTTGTCGGGCTAGCGGTATTCATCACGCTGATCGTCTCGTTGATTCGCACCTCTTTAAAATCCATTTCGCTGCTCACACCCGATTCCGATTACGCACTGACTGTTGGCGCAAACGCGGTATTGAGCGGCCTTATCGGCACCATTGTTTCGGGTACGTTTCTTACTCAAGGCTTTACTTGGCCTATCTACATCCTTGCCGCGCTCACCGTGGTGGTCAGTCGTATCGTTCAATCTGATTGTCAAAATGAGAAATCCTAATCCTTTCATTTTGACAACAATACAACCTGCTGTTTTTAAAAGCTAAAATCCTTGGCACGCATTGTGATTACTCCTTCTATCAGAAACCCAATCTTAAGGACTCAAGGAGAAACACATGACGGATATCGTAGTATTTGGCGAAGACTTCGGCGGCCTACCATCATCAACGCAGCACATCGTTCAGCGACTTGCCACCAACCATCGCATTCTTTGGGTTAATTCCATCGGTTTAAGACAACCAAAACCGACGAGTAAAGACATTCAACGTTTAGTGAGCAAGATTTCCCGCGTTTTCGGCGATACTGGCTCAGATAAGCCAACCATGCATTGTGATGCGGTAGACAACATTTTCACGGTAAATTTGCTGACAATACCGGCTCCCCACTCTGCTTTTTCAAGAAAAGTGGCAGCGAAGATGATGCAGCACCAACTAGAAAAACACTTAAAAGCGTTGAACTTCGACAACCCATTATTTTGGACATCCCTACCAACCGCCGCTGATGTGTGTAATGCCATGAATAAACGCGGGCTGATTTACTACTGCGGAGACGATTTTGGCGCGTTAGCGGGCGTTGATCATCAAACAGTGATGGAGCATGAACGCACGCTGATTGATAGCGCCGATTTTATTCTTGCTGCAAGCGACAAGCTGGCCGCTCGATTTCCGGATAATAAAACCACAACGCTGCCACACGGGGTCGATTTCAGTCTATTTTCAACGCCTGCAGAAAAGGCAAGCGACTTGCCGAACAATGGCCGTAAAATATTGGGTTTTTATGGCAGTTTGTCTGACTGGCTGGACTATCGTTTGATCGACCAAGTCGCCCAACACGCACCGGATTGGGATTTGGTTTTTATTGGACCGAATGAGTTTGCCCACAATCCATTACCACAGCGAGATAACGTTCATTACTTGGGGCCTCGCGCGCATCATTTATTGCCAAGCTATTCCCAACACTGGGACGCAAGTTGGCTACCGTTTGTCGACAACGCACAAATCAAAGCGTGTAACCCGCTCAAACTTTTGGAGTATTTGGCAACGGGCACGCCCGTTATTAGCACGCCATTTCCGGCTCTGATGCCTTACAAACACATGTTACACATCGTCGCCGACGTCGAAGACGTGTGTGCCAGCCTAAGTCACCTGCTGCCACCACCAAACGGCTCTACATCTTATGTCCAACAACAAAGCTGGGAAGCAAGAGCAGACCAAGTTGAGAAATTAGTGAGGGCACTATGAGTGATTTACGAGAAAACATCAGCGTATTACTGCATGGCGCTTGGCGACGTCGCTATATGATTGTCATTCCGATGCTTGTGCTACCTATCCTTGGTTTTGGCGTAAGCAAGCTCGTTCCAACAACGTACGTCGCACACACCAGCATGTTGATTCAAGAAACGGCGAAGATGAACCCGTTTTTGCAAGATATTGCCGTATCAACCATGCTTAAAGACCGTTTAAGTGCGTTGAGTACTTTGCTGAAAAGCCGTCACGTGCTCTACTCTGTCGCAAAAGAGCAAGGGCTGATTGACGATGACATGGGCGCGAAAGAACAAGAGTTCATCATCAAAGATCTCGCTTCGCGCTTGTCTGTTCAACAACTGGGTAAAGACTTTATCCAAATTCAGCTAAGAAGCGGTAAAGCACAAGGAATGGAGTCAATGTTGACGTCGGTGAGTAACCGATTTGTTGAGCAACTGTTGGCCCCTGAACGCTCGTCGATTAAGGATTCCAGTCATTTTTTGACCATCCATATCAATAAGCGAAGAGAAGAACTCGACAAAGCCGAGCACGCTTTTGCCGAGTACAAAAACACCTACTCACACGCAACTCCAGAAATGCAGGCCCAAAGCTTGACCCGCCTAGCCAGCTTAAAGCAAACCTTGGCGGAGAAAGAAGCCGAGCTGGCCGGTGTGACTCGCAGTTTGGGGAGCTTGGACCAACAGCTTTCCAAAACCAACCCCGTCATCGGTAAGATTGAAGAACAAATTATCGAGATCCGAAGCGAGCTTACTCTGCTCCGCGCCAAATACACCGAAGCGCACAGCCTAGTACAAGGAAAATTGCGCGAATTAAAACGCTTAGAGCAAGAACGAACAGTTCTGCTCAGTTCAAAACAGCCAGAGCTGAACAGTAACCAATTGTGGGACATTGCGAGTAACGCCACGGTAAGTAGCCTTGGAGAAGCGCAGCCATTGCTTGTATCTCAACTTCATCAACTGCAAATTATGCGTAGCCGTTTTGAATCACTCACCGAAGAAACCGTCAGTTTGCAAAAGATGATTCAAGAGTTAGAAAGCAATGCCCATCGCTTTGGTAGCACCGCGACAGAAATCAACCGTTTAGCACGTGATGTCGCCGTAAAGCGTGAAATGTACGACGACCTCGTCGAGCGTTACGAAATGGCGCAATTGACAGGATCGCTTGGTGTGTTTGAAGAAAACAAACGCGTGAAGATCATTGATGCGCCATTCACTCCGACAATTCCGTCTAATCTACCAAGTATTGTATTTATCATTCTAGGCTTTATCGGTGGTGCCGGCCTTGGCGTTGGTCTAGCCACCATACTTGAACTGGCAGATAACTCGGTGCGTTCTCGCCGAGCATTAGAAAAACACCTGGGCGTTCCGGTGATCACCACCTTGCCTAAAGTGACGTTCGCCAGTTAACTCTCCTACTCACCATGACGATAAAGCACTCGTTGACCCGAGTGCTTTTTCTTTGCTACGCCACGTTAATTTACCGCATGGTTTTGTCTTTTCATTAATATGAATCTCAAATTGAGAATGTTGACTTCCAGATTTAACATTAACTCCTAACTGATTGTTTTTATTTTAAATAAATAATGGCACGTAGCGTGCAATACGTTGTTCAGAGTAGATACACACTACTGAGGGCGTAAAGATGGAACGCAGAGAAAATAAAAACACCAAACGGAATCATAAAAAAGTGGTGTTGCATGTGGTGCAACACTTGGCACCGGGTGGATTAGAAACGCTAGTGCTGGATATGCTTCGCTTCGCAGAACCTCGTCACGATGTGTTTGTGGTGAGCTTAGAAGGCGCCAAATCCCAATCCTTAGCGAAATGGGCTAAGTTGACCGAATACAAAAGCCAGCTTCATTTTCTCAATAAACAGCCGGGGTTCAGCGTTAAAACCTTAGGCACACTTACGGCGATGATCAAAGGCATGAAGCCAGATGTTGTACACACACATCATATTGGTCCTTTGCTTTACGGTGGCATTGCCTCACGTTTGGCTGGCGTTCCTGTCATCATTCACACCGAACATGATGCCTGGCATTTGAACAATAAAAAAGCTGCGCGCTTACAGTCTGTGCTGCTAAAAGCCGTTCGACCACATGTGGTTGCCGATGCGCACTTTGTTGCGGACCAAATCACAACCAAACTCAACTATCGCGATGTGTGCACCATTCACAACGGTATTGATTGTCAAAAGTTTCAGTGCGGTGATCGCCAAGCTAAAAGAAATCACTTTGGACTACCTGAGGATAAAACCGTAATTGGCGTAGCAGGCCGATTAGAAACCGTGAAAGGACATAAAGTGCTGATAGAGGCCTTCTCTCACCTTGAATCTCATACCCACCTTGCGATTGCAGGTGACGGTAGCCAACGCGAGCAACTTGAACATTTGGTACGCACACTCAAACTTGAGCAACGCGTCACCTTTCTCGGTTTAGTCGACGACATGCCAAGCTTCTACCAAAGCTTAGACTTGTTTTGTTTACCGTCTCTGCAAGAAGGGTTTCCGCTTTCAACACTCGAAGCGCAAGCGTGTGACATCCCTTGCGTCGCGACGGATGTTGGCGGCGTGAAAGAAACACTGTGCCCGAAAAGCAGCGCTTTGGTAGAACCTAACCGCGTATTTTCACTCGCGGAGGCTCTATCTAAACAATTGGATTCAAACATCCATTCGCCTCGAGCTTACATTCTTCAACATTTCGATATTCGTGACATGGTTGGTCGCTACACTCGTTTGGCTAAGGAGTCGACTTATGAATGATCTCATTTGGATTGCTGGTTTTGGTTTGTCTGCGTTTTTGATCATCTACCATCATGTGGGTTATCCGTTACTGCTGAAATGGCTGCCACTCAAACCAAAATCTAACGACGAAGGCGAACACTTTGCAGAGCGTCATTACAAAGCCTCGGCCAGTGATAACAAACTTCCTTCCGTGACCATCATCATCCCCGCTTACAACGAAGAGCAGTGGATTGCTGAGAAAATTCGCAACTTGGCGAGTTTGGACTACCCAAGGGATAAGCTGAAAGTGGTAATCGCGTGTGATGGTTGTACCGATAAAACTGCAGAAATCGCACAAGATACCATCCAAGAAGCGATTTGCTCTGATACCTTGTTTATTGTGAACGACCACTCTATCAATCGTGGCAAAGTCGCGTTGATTAATGAAGAGATGAAACACGTCACGTCCGACATCACGGCGCTGAGTGATACATCTGCTCTGGTTTCTTGCGACTCTCTCCTTTTGGCAAGTCAGCATTATCAAAATGAGAAAGTGGGCGTCGTTAATGCGACATACCAAATTATGCGCACTAGCAATCAAGGCGAAGCCGCTTACTGGCAATACCAGTCTCGCGTTAAACACCAAGAATCCTTACTTGGTTCAACGATTGGTTCTCACGGCGCGTTTTACACGTTCAGGACTAAGCTGTTTGAGCCACTCGAAGCTGGCACCATCAATGACGATTTCATTCTCCCTATGAGAATCGTTTTGCGAGGCTTCACTTCGGTTTACGAACCTAAGATGCTCGCGCTCGAACTGGAACAAAGCTCAGACGAAGCGGACTTCAAGCGCCGCCTACGAATCTCAGCCGGAAACATGCAGCAGCTGATGCAATTGAAAAAATTGTTGCTGCCTCGCTATCGTGGCACCGCCTTTGCATTTCTATCAGGAAAGGTTCTGCGTTTAGCAACGCCGTATTTGATGATTGTGTGCTTAGTGTGCTCATTGTTACTTGCTCAACATCCGGTGTTTCTATTGTTGCTGTTGGCGCAGGTTGGCATTTACGGCATTGCGTTAATGACTTATCTGATACCAGCCCTTAACACAGTGAAACCTTTCAAACTGATTAGCTATATCGTCGTTGGCCATATCGCAAACTTTGTCGGCGGTATGAAGTACCTACTAGGCATGGAAAACGGACGTTGGAAACGCGTCAACCAATAAGGAAAACATCATGAAAAATTCACGTTACGACTCAAATGTATGCCACGCGAAAAGAACGTTTGATGTACTGGTTGCGCTGTTGATTCTGCTAGTAACCGCACCACTGTTTCCGTTCATTGCTCTTGCCATCAAGGTCAGCTCAAAAGGCCCAGTGATTTATCGTCAACTGCGTGTTGGTCGCTGCACACCCGAGAAGATGGATCTGTTTCAAATCATGAAGTTTCGCACGATGTACATCGATGCAGAACAACGCTCAGGTGCGGTTTGGGCAACCGAAAATGATCCACGCATTACCCCGGTCGGCCGATTTTTACGTAAGACTCGTCTCGATGAGTTACCGCAGCTATTCAATGTATTGAAAGGTGAAATGTCTATGATTGGCCCTCGCCCTGAGCGACCTGCCTTTTATCAAAAGTTGGAAGATGAAATTCCATATTTTGTAGAGCGTACATACGGCGTACTGCCAGGTATTACAGGCTTGGCGCAAGTAAACCAAGGTTACGATGCTTGCATTGAAGACGTGAGAAGAAAAGTTGGTTTTGACCACAGCTATGCACTAAGCCTTGGGTCGTTTTACTCGTGGATCACGATGGATCTTTCTATCATGAGCAAAACGCTTATCGTAATGATTGATGGACGCGGCCAGTAATGCTTCGAGTCTATTTTGCTACTCTTGCCACTGGCGACGCATCTTCTCGATTGTCGCTGGTGGCACATTGTGAATGCTCTGATATTCGCCCGAACACACCATCACTTCCACCTCGATAGATTTCTTTCGGCAGTAATCTAAATACCGCTTCATTTCCCAATGTCGTACAAAGGTATTACTCACAATCACGATTTTCCCTTTGTTCAACCATTTTCGCGTTTGTTCAAAACACCATTCGTGCGCTTGCGGAAGCAAAGACGGATTGAAGTGGTACTCGCCTTTCTCATTCTCAAAATACATGTCGGCTTCGAAATGCTTCGCATCGAAATCTCTCACCAATTGTTTCGCCAAGGTTGTTTTTCCTGAGCCAGGAAGGCCACGAATGAGAATAAGTTTAGCAAGCGACATAATGCAGTTGAGTGATGAAAAAGAAGCCCAAACTGTAACGGAATTTCTTAAAAAGAAAAGCAGAAATAAAAATGCCGAGCAATGAATGCTCGGCATTGAGTATTAGTTTATCAACATCGATTAGCGGTAAGCGGAAAGTTCGGTACGTAAACCTTTCACCAAACTCACACACATCAACAGCAGAACAAAGGTAAATGGCAAGCCGGTCGCAACCACACCAGACTGTAGCGCTTGTAAGGCTTCTTTACCGCCAACCCAGAGCATAACGGCGGCAATTGAACCCTCGATACACGCCCAGAAAATTCGCTGTGGAACGGGAGCATCAATCTTACCGCCCGCAGTGATACTGTCGATAACCAATGAACCGGAGTCAGATGAGGTGATAAAGAACACCAAAATCAAAACAATCGACAGAATAGAAATCACTGAGCTGTATGGTAATACATCGTAAACATGGAATAGTGTCAGTGAAATATCCGTTAAACCATTCGCACCCAATTCACCAACTTTGTTCACGACCTGATCAAGCGCAATACCACCAAATACTGACATCCAAACCAATGTTACCAACGTCGGAATCACGATGACTGCGAACAAAAATTCTCGAACGGTACGGCCTTTCGATACGCGAGCGATAAACATACCCACAAACGGAGACCAAGATACCCACCACGCCCAGTAGAACACTGTCCAACCGTGCATCCACGTTTCGTCTTCACGACCATGCGGGTTACTCAACGGAATGATGTTTTGGATGTATGCCATTGTCGTGTCGACTAATGAACCCATCGCAGTATCAAAGGTAATGAACGTAATAAAAATAAGCAGAGCAAACGCAACGATCATATTGACGTTACTTAGGAGTTTGACACCACCGTCAATACCACGAACAACAGAAAGCACAGCAATAAAGGTTACAAACGCAATCACCACCATTTGTGTACCGATGCCGCCGTTTAAACCAAATACATGGTTAATACCACTGGTTGCCTGCTGAGCACCCAAACCAAGAGAAGTAGCAAGACCGAACAACGTCGAAAGTACAGCAAGGATATCGATAACGTGGCCTAACCAGCCCCATGCACGGTCACCAAAAATTGGGTAAAACGCCGCACGCAATGAAAGTGGTAAACCTTTATTAAAGGCGAAAAAAGCAAGCGCCAACGCAACAAGGGCGTAAATACTCCAACCGTGAACACCCCAATGGAACATGGTCGCGCCCATCGCGAGTGATTTGGCATCGGCTGAATACGCTTCTGCGTTTAGCGGCGTGCCCCACCAATCCGTGAAATAGGCCGTTGGCTCAGCCACACTCCAAAAGAGAAGACCAATACCCATACCTGCAGCAAACAGCATTGATAACCATGAAACGGTTGAATGATCCGGCATCGCCTCTTTACCGCCTAAACGAATCTTACCTAATGGCGAGAAAAGCAGAGCAACAGCGAACAATAAGAAGAAATTGGTAGACCACATAAAGAATGCATCAAACTGTTCAATAATTCCGTTTTTGATCCCGTTTAATGCGTCGCGAGCGGTAACTGGCTCGACAAGAAGAAGTGAAATAAGACAGAAAACAACGAGACCAGCACTGATGCCGAATACGGGATTGTGTATATCGAAGCCCCATTTTTGAACGTTGTCTTGGCCAACCTGATAGTCTGTTGTGTCGATACTATATTTTTTAAATGCATTATCCATAAATACAAATTTAACGTAATTTGAAACGCTTCTCAGGGGAGAAGAACTCCAACACCGCCCTCCATTAATTTGAACTCTAAACTTTAAAAACGAAGCGAATTTTATCACCAATCACAAATTTATGCAAAAATGACACTTTTATTGCATATTTACAGCAAATAAACACCAAACGAGCGTCTTCAACTCACAAGAATAAGCTACGACATCTAACTATTTTTCGAAATTGGAATACACAGAGGAAAACCGTCAATCAACAAGGTCAAACGGTATTCAGTACAAAAGAAATGGCCTCGCACATAAGGGCGAGACCATTTTGAGGTTGGTGGAGTTTTTCAACCAACTGTGAAGAGTGAGTTGGATAAAGAAGATCGGGAAGTTTGCGGTTTACAAGAAATGGAAAGTCACGTTGCCCGTAAAGCTGCTTAGGTTATCGCTGTCCCCATTGATATCCACGCCAAATGATTGGTAACTTGCACCAACAGAGATATTGTCTAACAAGAAATATTCTGCGCCGACACCATACATGTAAGACACGCCATCATCGTTGCTGACCGAGCTTAATCCGCCATTGTAATCGACATTGAATGCATTAATGCCGCCTTTGGCATACACATGTAGCGGACCAAAATCGATGCTTGGTTTCGCCGCTAAATAGAACGAAGTGAAATCCGCATCCCCTTTGTTGCCACCGAAAGACAAGTCGACTTTACCGTGGTTGAAATAGCCGACTTCGATACCGATTAATGGCAGAATCCCCGTTCCGACATGCACGCCATACGTTGTGTCGTTTTCGCCATCAATATCTGATTGACCAATTTGGCCGCCTGCATAAATCCATGAGTCAGCAAGCACTGATGTTGAACACAACGCTAAAGCCAATAACGAGAGTTTTGTTTTCATAGTTATACCTTCCTGTTCGATTCCTGAACGGAACATTACGCATACATGCGCACCTACTCATCACTATATATTGGAAGGTATGGCGAATTTAAGATCAAAAAGTGAATAATTTATGTTCAGATTTTGTTTGTGTGATATCAATTCAGGTGAATAGTAGAATTAAGAGCAGTTAGGATTATCAATAGACAAAAAAACACCGGCGCAATGCCGGTGTTCAGAATTTGCATCATCTTGAACGGATGATTATAGGAAGTGCAATGTCGCGTTAACAGAGAACGTACCGATGTCGTCTTTGCCCGCAGTGTAGTTCATGTAGCTAGCACCAACAGACATTGGACCAAAAATGAAGTACTCAGCGCCTACACCGTACATTAGATCGAAATCATCATCGTCTTTGCCGCCTTTTACTTTCTTATCCCACTGGTGGATACCACCTTTCGCGTAAACGTGCAGTGGGCCAAAATCGATGCTTGGCTTAAGTGCAGCGTAGTAAGAAGTCAGCTTAGTATCTTGGCCGTTTACGTTGAACTCACCGTGTTGAGTTACACCCGCTTCAATACCGATGATAGGTAGAATACCTGTACCTACGTGCACAGAGTAAGACGTATCTGTCTCGCCTTTGTAGTCAGATTGACCAACAGTTGCACCGCCGTAAATCCAAGAATCTGCCATTGCCGCAGAAGATGCGCCAAGTAGCGCCACTGCTAATAGAGTTTTTTTCATCATCTACCTTTACTCTTTATTATTCCCCACGTCTTGCAAATCAGACGTTGGTACTACAAATACAAGGGAGGCGAACCATTGCCTCCCGAGAACTAAAAACAACACGTGACAAGTTACTAGCAATTACTGTACCAGTAACTTTTTCATCGTTTACAACAAACCACAGCGCCATTTTACTTGTTGATTAACAAGCATCAATCGCGTTTTTGATTCGTTTATCAGAAACCGGATATGGAGTGCCTAATTGTTGAGCAAAGTAGCTCACTCGAAGCTCCTCAATCATCCAGCGGATTTCTTTCACATTTTCTGGAATCACCATCCCTTTCGGGATCTTATTCAGCAACTCTTTGTAATCCTTGGTGACAGATTCCACTTTAAGCATGTGCAAACGGTCTTTGTTCGGATCGATCGGCAATTTCTCCATGCGGCGCTCAATTGCACGCATGTAGCGAAGAATATCAGGCAGACGTTTCCAGCCACATTCCGTTGCAAAGCCTTTAAAAATCAAGCTTTCGATTTGCGCTTTGATGTCCGACAACGCAAACGCCATGGTGAAATCAATCTTGCCTTTCAGCTTTTTGTTGATGTTGAAAGCCGTCGTCAGAATGGTTTCTACCTGTTTGGCAATTTCCACCACGGTATCACCCAGTTCAGCGCGAACGTGTTCTTTCAACGCTTCAAACTTCTCAGGTTCCCAAACCAAGCCGCCCTGCTCTTCAATAAGCTTATCGACACCACAGGCAATACAGTCATCAATCAGATCAAGCACTTTGCCGTAAGGGTTAAAGTACAGACCCAGCTTCGATTTGTTCGGCAAGTTTGCGTGCAAATATTTAATTGGCGACGGTACGTTCAACAAAATTAAGCGACGCTGACCAGCGCGCATTGCGGTGATCTGCTCAAATTCAGTTTCGTAGAGTTTGATTTCAACGCTGTCTTTAGTATCAACAAGCGCCGGATACGCTTTTACATCGTAGCCGCCACGTTTTTGTTGATACACTTTCGGCAGTTCGCCAAAGCTCCACGTATGCAGGCCTTGTTGTTCGATATCGTCATCCGCGACTTTGGAAAGCGTTTCTTGAACCTTGTCTTTCAAGCTTTCTTTCAGTTCATGAAGATCTTTGTTTTCCTTCAACTTGCGATTTCGGTGATCAACTGCGCGGAACGTGACTT
Organism: Vibrio sp. RC2502; assembly: GCF_054850435.1. Lineage (NCBI taxonomy): Bacteria > Pseudomonadati > Pseudomonadota > Gammaproteobacteria > Vibrionales > Vibrionaceae > Vibrio > Vibrio sp. RC2502. Next base: position 1,488,211 of record NZ_CM141453.1, on the reverse strand, counting down.
TCAAGTGTTCAGGCACCTGTTCTAAGTTCCAATCTTCACGCAGCACTTCTACGCCCGTCATACGACGCAGTTCTTTTTCTAGCGAGTCCAGCAGAGGCGCTTCCATTGGTGTTACGCGTGCTAAAAACGCATCCGCATAGTTCGGTGCAGGCACAAAGTTCTTACGAATTGTCTTCGGCAGAGACTTAATCAAACTCACCACAAGCTCATGGCGTAAACCCGGGATCTGCCAGTCAAAACCTGCTGGTTCGACTTGGTTTAAAATTGGCAATGGCAAGTGTACGGTTACACCGTCACTATCATCACCCGGTTCAAACTGGTAACTCAACTTGAGCTTCAAACCATTCTGATGCCAGAAGTTCGGGTAATCCAAATCGGTGACATGACTAGCATCACCCTTGAACAGCATCTCTTTTTCAAAGTTCAGCAGTTCCGGGTTTTCTTTCGATGCCTTTTTCCACCATGTATCGAAATGCTTACCAGACACCACTTCGGTACCAACGCGTTGGTCATAAAAATCAAACAGCTCATCATCATCCACCAAGATGTCACGACGACGAGATTTGTGTTCAAGCTCTTCCACTTCTTGCAAAAGCTTACGGTTTTGCTTGAAGAACGCGTGTTTGGTTTCCCACTCACCTTCAACCAATGCACTACGAATGAAGATTTCGCGGCTAACGGTAGGATCGATACTGCCGTAGTTCACCAAACGTTTCGGTACGATTGGCACGCCGTAAAGCATGACTTTTTCGTGCGCCATCACCGCCGCACGTTTCTTCGACCAATGCGGTTCGCTGTAACTGCGCTTGATAAGGTGCTTGGCTAATGGCTCGATCCACTCCGGTTGAATCTTGGCAATGATGCGACCCCAAAGTTTCGAGGTTTCCACCAGCTCAGCCGACATGATCCACTTAGGTTGCTTCTTGAACAGCCCCGATGCCGGGAAGATATGAAAACGAGCGTTACGCGCGCCTTGGTATTCATTCTTCTCTTGGTCTTTCATACCAATGTGCGACAACAAACCAACCAGAATCGCACTGTGTACGCCATGGTAAGACGCAGGCTCATCGTTAAGTTTGAATTCCATTTCACGCATCGACTGGTGAATCTGGAAGTACACATCTTGCCACTCACGTACGCGCAAGTAGTTCAAGTAATCTTGCTTACATTGTTTGCGGAATTGGTTGCCCGTCAACGCTTTCTGCTGCTTCTGGATGTAATCCCACAAGTTCACAAATGTCAGGAAATCCGACTCTTCATGGAAGAAACGACGATGTTTATCATCTGACGATTGTTGTTTGTCTGAAGGGCGCTCACGCGGATCTTGAATCGACAATGCCGCTGCGATGATCATCACTTCTTTTAGTGCACCATATTTTGGCGCTTCCAAAACCATACGTGCGAGACGCGGGTCGATAGGCAAGCGAGCCAATTGGCGACCAATGCTGGTTAAGCGTTTTTTCGCGTCCTTCGCTTCGGCGTTAATCGCACCAAGCTCTTCCAACAAGCGAACACCGTCTTGGATGTTGCGTTTATCCGGCGCTTCTACAAATGGAAACGCTTGAATGTCGCCCAAGCCAAGTGCCGTCATCTGCAAGATAACCGACGCTAGATTGGTACGCAGAATCTCTGGGTCGGTAAACTCTGGGCGTGACTCAAAATCTTCCTCTGAGTACAGACGGATACAGATACCCTCTTCCACACGGCCACAACGACCTTTACGTTGGTTCGCACTCGCCTGAGAAATTGGCTCGATTGGAAGGCGTTGTACTTTAGTACGGTAACTGTAACGGCTAATACGCGCCGTACCCGGATCGATCACGTATTTGATGCCCGGAACCGTCAACGAGGTTTCTGCTACGTTGGTTGCCAGTACAATTCGACGACCAGCATGCGGTTGGAAGATTTTGTTCTGTTCACCCGCCGACAAGCGCGCGTAAAGCGGCACAATTTCCGTGCTCTTCAGGTTGCGTTTAGAGAGTGCATCCGCGGTATCACGGATTTCACGCTCACCGTTCATGAAGATCAGGATGTCACCTAAACCTTCATCACACAGTTCGTCTACCGCTTCGAAAATACCTTCAAGCTGGTCACGATCGTTGTCGTCATCACCACTTAGTGGGCGGTAACGCGTTTCTACTGGGTAAGTACGACCTGACACTTCAATAATTGGTGCATTGTTGAAGTGTTTTGAAAAACGCTCTGGGTCGATGGTTGCCGACGTGATGATCACTTTCAAATCAGGACGACGTGGTAGCAACTCTTTCAAGTAACCCAAGATGAAATCGATGTTAAGGCTGCGCTCGTGCGCTTCATCGATAATGATGGTGTCGTATTGATTCAAGAAACGGTCGTGTTGAATCTCAGCCAGTAAGATACCGTCTGTCATCAATTTGATTTGGGTGTTTTCAGAGATCTGGTCGTTGAATCGAACCTTGTAACCAACAAACTCACCCAGTTTGGTTTCCATCTCTTCGGCAATACGGTTCGCAACCGAACGCGCCGCAAGACGACGAGGCTGCGTATGACCAATCAGACCGAACTTACCGCGACCAAGCTCAGCACAGATTTTTGGTAGCTGAGTGGTTTTACCTGAGCCGGTTTCACCCGCAACGATAACCACTTGGTTTTCTTCGATCGCTTTCGCAATGTCGTCGCGTTTTTGGCTGACTGGCAGGATTTCTGGGTATTCAATCGTTGGCTTGTAGTTGCTGCGTTGTTCTGCAACCATCATCGATTTAGCAATGTCTAATGCGATTTCATCAAACACAGCGTTACGCGCTGCGTCCTTCTTAATTTTGCTTGCACCAGAGATTCTTTTACTCAAACGAAAACGGTCGCGCATCATGCACTGATTCAGTGCTTTACGCAGAGATGCCGCGCTGTTCACTTGAGCCTGAGGTGTTTGAGCTTGTTTCGCTGTCGCCTTTTGCGCACCATTTGACGGTGTCACTTGCTCTTCAGCGGGGGTCTTTTTTGGGGGCTGTGACGAAGTCAAAGCGTTTCCTATTCTTTTCATTACAAAAACTGCGCGGATTGTATCACACAAGGTCTGCAACAAGATAACCGAAAGCTCATTCAATTTTTTCGAACATGTTAAGCGAATCGCTAGGCTTTTGAACTCACTTGCCTTGCTTATAATGGCTCCCATAGTCGAAAGCACTTATTTAAGGAATAACCATTATGTCTCGTGTACTAGCTCTAAAATCAAGCATCCTTGGCGATTACTCTCAATCAAACAAATTGGTTGAAGACTTCATCAAAAATGTAGACCAAGACAAACTGACCGTTCGTGATTTGGCTGCAAACCCACTGCCAGTTTTGGACTTCGCCGTTGCCACTGCACTTCGCGCAACGGAAGATCTTTCACAAGAACAACAAGCGGTTGTCGACTTGTCTGATACCTTGATTGAAGAAGTAAAGGCCGCAGACACTTTGGTTATCGCTGCACCAATGTACAACTTCACCATTCCGACTCAGCTTAAAAACTGGATTGATTTGATTGCTCGTGCAGGCGTGACATTCAAATACACAGAAAACGGCGTTCAAGGTTTGATTGAAGGTAAGAAAGCGATCGTAGTAACGACGCGCGGTGGTATCCATAAAGATTCACCAACCGACAACGTGACGCCATACCTACGCACTGTACTGGGTTTTGTAGGAATCACTGATGTGGAATTTGTTTACGCAGAGGCGCTAAACATGGGTGAGGATGCGGCATCGAAAGGCATTTCAGAAGCGCAAAGCCAACTTGCCACAATGGCATAAGTTCAACGACAAAAAGAATACAAACGAAAAGGGATTGGTTTACGCCAATCCCTTTTTTATCGTTTTAAGTCAAAGCTGATCATGCTGGTGTAACAGCTTTGCGCACATTGCCCACAACCTTTGCATTTGGCTGCATCAATTTTGGGTTTGGCATCGTCTTGCCATTGCAAGGCATCGTATGGGCAACTGTCCTCGCAGCTACCACAATAACCGTATAAGTTTTCGCAGCTGTTCGAGATAGTTGCAATCAAGCCTGTTGATTCTATTTGGTTGGAAAGCGCCAATGTAGGACACGCCGACTTACACGCACCGCATAAATCACATGCTGAGTAGCTGATGTCTAACGCGGCCACGCCATCGACCATTTCAATGATTTGGCTTGGACATGCAGAGGCACACTCTCCGCATCCATCACAAAGCCGCGTGAACATTGATTCTTCCACCGCATACGGAGGTCTCGCTTTAACACGAGGCTCTTGAGCTTGTTCAACTGGCGCACGACGGAACGAAAACAAACGCCGCTTGCTTAGATCAACCGATTCAGACTGGCGCATCCGAGTAATCTCTCTTTGCTGGCACAACGACTTGGTATTGTTCACTCAGGGATTGAAGTAATTCTTCAGTAAGGTTCGACAGTTTTGAATAAGGCGTCAGTGTCACCACTTTTTTGAAGCGTTTGTTGAAAAAGCCAAACCACGTCATCAAGTGTTCGCGCAGCATTTCAGCCGCCAGTTGTTGTTGGTCAGTTTCAATCAACATCCCTAACACCATCAGCATCAAGCCGATCTGGTCTTCTGGCTCACGTTGGTCCGATTCCAAAGCAAAGCCACAACGCTGCAAAAAGTAACGATATTCAATGGTTGATTCACCAAACAACACCGCCTCTTTATCTAGATAAGCCGATCCCCAAGGTGGCGCTGGCATCTCACCAATACCGGCAAACATACGATCGTGCTCCATTTGCAGTGCCTCTTCGCTCTCGTTTTGAAAGCTGCGCAGCATGTCATTAAGCGCTTCGATTGGTGTATCTGTATTGCTCAGCAACGTATCGAGATTTGCCGCTGGGTAAGCTTTAGGCTGGTAGTAAAACAGTGCACCAAACAGCTTAAGAACGATGCTGGTATCTTGTGGTTCAAGTTGAGAAATTTGCATGAAGTACCTTTGATGACTGGTGTTTTTATTCTTCGATTAAGTAAAACGGAAAAGAGGTGGGACGAACACTCGCCCCACTCTGTTACTGGTTATCAGCACAAATCACGGTTATTAGTACAAACCAGATGTAAAGTGCATACCGTAGAACACATTACGACCCAGAATCTCTGCAACGAACAAGGCAACGAATGCCACGATAACCAGCAAGTTCTTCTGACGACCTTCTGCGGTAAACAACTCAGCGAATACCCAAAGACCCGCCGCAACCACAAGCAACAGCACATGACCGGCAACATAGCCAGATAGCATGGTGATTTGATCTAAGCCACTGTGAATCGCGGTTGAGATACCTGCGAAGTGAATGGTTTGCATCACTGTGAAAGCTAGGTTCAACGCAATCAAACTCACACCTGCCCACATTAGGCGACGGTTAGTTTTCTCAGCCGTCACGTCCAATACGTTGATCAGCGTGTAACCAAACATCAGGCCCGAAGTCACAACCGTGAACCAAAACGCAACCGTTGTCATTGGTGAGTACCATGCTGGAACCGTTTCGATTTGGTAAACATTTGCCATCGCGAACATGAAAATCACGCCGACCGCGATAGACAACCAGTTCACGATTTTGCGAACGCCTTCGCTGCCGATTTTTAGAATCGTCAGCAACCAGTACAAACCCGCTAGAGACAGAAAGCTTGCGCCCGTTAAGATCTCGTTAGATAGCGCCGCACTACCAACACGGTTTAATGCGTTGAAGGCACGAAGTGGGCTACCTAAGTGAGTGGTGGAGAACAAGAAACCCAAGCCCATTACAACCAAAATAGCGAAACGAGCGATGTTCATACGAGGTTCTGTCACGCGTGGTGGCTTGCCGAACTTCTCGAACGCATTAACCGTTAAGTGCGCGCCAACCGCAGTTTGAGCAAGAACCGTAAAGGCAACTAATGGTGCTTCGTATAACATTATTTCACCTCTCTTGGATTCTGTAGGAAACCAGTGCGGTCATTGGTTGGACGACCATTTGGATTTAGCTTCACGATCAAGTTCGGGCTCGTAATGCGAGAATCTGGCAGTGGTGCCACATCCGCGTTTGAACCGTATTTCGCGCGTAGTTCATCAATTGGACCAAACTCAATCGCACGTAGTGGACAGCTGTCCACACACACTGGCATTAAGCCTTCTACGACACGTTCATAACAGCCATCACACTTAGTCATGTGACCTTTTTCTTCGCTGTATTGAGGTGCGCCGTAAGGACACGCCATGTGACAAGATTTACAGCCGATACACACGCTTTCATCGACAACAACAAAGCCGTCTTCTTCACGCTTGTGCATTGCACCTGATGGACAAACCTTGGTACACGCTGGGTTAGTACAGTGGTTACAAGAGATCGATAAGTAGTACGCAAACACGTTTTGACGGAACGCACCGTTTTCTTCTGTCCAGTTGCCGCCTACATATTCGTAAACACGACGGAAGTTACGGTCGATACCCAGATCTTTGTTGTCTTTACAAGAGAGCTGACATGTTTTGCAGCCGGTACATTTGCTTGAATCAATGTAAAAGCCATACTGCTTCGCTGTGCTCATTATTTAGCCCCCATTTTCTTAATTAGCGTCACTTCAACGAGGTTGGTATGGCTCGGGTTCGATTTTGCCAACGGGCTTGGACGTTGTGTTGTCAGCACGTTGATTGAACCCGCTTGGTCAACACCTTTTGCGTTTGGTGCGTACCATGCACCCTCACCTAAGCCAACAACATGCGGCATGATGCGGGGGGTCACTTTTACGCGAACGTTCATTTCGCCGAACTTGCTACGAACGCTCACCAAATCGCCGTTATCAATGTTGCGAGAAGCGGCATCGACTGGGTTGATCCAAAGCTCTTGTGGCGCTGCTGCTTTTAGGATGTCCACGTTGCCGTACGTTGAGTGCGCGCGCGATTTGTAGTGGAAGCCCGTTAGTTGAAGTGGGAACTCTTTACGATCTGGCGAATCCCAGCCGTTGAATGTCGAAACATATTCTGGCAACGGTGTGATGGATTCATCTTCGTCCAGTTCCCATTCTTCGTTGATCTTCGCGAGGGTCTCTGAGTAGATCTCAATCTTACCTGATGGCGAAGGCAATGGATTCGCTTCTGGGTCACGACGGAAGTCTTCAAACGCCACATGTGGACGATCGAACTGCTTCTTGTAGATACCCTGTTTTCTCATCTCATCGTAAGACGGCAGGTTTGGATCGTTGTTTTGTTTGACGGTCTGAGCGTACATCCATTGCAGCCACTCTTCTTGAGTGCGACCTTCAGTAAATTCATCAAACACGCCCATACGCTTCGCCACGCCAGACATGATGTCGTAGATTGGCTTACATTCGAAACGAGGTTGAATCGCTTGGCTTGCAAAGATGAAGTAAGGCATTGACGCTGCCGCACCATCCATACAGAAATCTGATTGCTCGGACGTTGTACAGTCTGGCAGTACAATATCGGCATACTTCGCAGAAGACGTCATGTGGTTGTCGATCACTACAATCATTTCACACGCTTTTTCATCTTGAAGAATGTCGTGTGTGCGGTTGATGTCTGAGTGCTGGTTAATCAGACAGTTACCTGCATAGTTCCAGATAAACTTGATGTTGTTTTGCAGCTTCTCTACACCTTTGATGCCATCAGTAAGATCGGTCATCTCAGTGCCGCGGAAAATCGCGTCTGTCCAAAGGAACATTGGGATAGAAGCGCTGATTGGGTTTGGCACTTTCGGGAAGCGTTGGAATGGATAAGAGTGGTTACCCTCACGAGCACCAGTACCACCACCTTGTAGACCAACCTGACCACGAAGCAGAGACAGCATCATGATCGCTTTACACGCTTGCTCACCGTTTGCTGAGCGTTGTAAACCCCAACCTTGCGTGATGTAAATACGTTTTGCATCGCCGATTTCACGCGCAAGTTTCAAGATCACATCAGCAGGAATACCTGTGATTGGTTGTGCCCACTCTGGCGTTTTCTCGATACCATCCGGACCTGTGCCCATGATGTAATCTTTGTAGCTACCGTTTTCTGGCGCTGACGCTGGCAGTGTTTTGCGGTCGTAACCCACACAGTAACGGTCAAGGAAGTCTTGGTCGACTTTATCTTCGCTGATCAATACATTTGCGATAGCAGCGACAAGAGCGGCATCAGTACCATGCTTGATTGGTACCCATTGGTCTTCACGACCAGCGGCAGTATCGGTGTAACGAGGGTCGATACAGATCGTACGTGTGTGGCTAATATTTTTTGCGTCCACGTAGTTGTGGATTTGACCACCGCCCGACATACGCGTCTCGGCTGGGTTGTTACCGAACATCAGACAAAGATCTGCGTTTTGTACGTCGTCAATCGAGTTGTTGTCTACCCAAGTGCCGTAGAAGTACTCAGACATACATTCGATGTTCGCTGCTGAGTAGTCGCCGTAGTGATTCAGGTAACCACCACAAAGGTTCATCATACGTGCAACCAATGTCGCGCTCGGATCCCAGCTCTTAGTTACCGTACCACCCAAGGTACCCGTACCGTAGTTTAAGTAAACCGCGTCATTACCGTAGTCTTTAATGATGCGTTTTAGGTTGTCACCGATGAGGTCAAAGGCTTCGTCCCAAGTAATGCGTTTGAACTTACCTTCACCACGTTTACCAACACGAAGAAGTGGGTATTTCAAACGGTCTGGTGAGTAAATACGGCGACGCATAGAGCGACCACGCAAACAAGCACGAACTTGATGGTTGTGGTTATACACATCATCACCCGTGTTATCGGTTTCTACCCATTTGATTTCACCGTCGACCACGTGCATACGAAGCGGACAACGAGAACCACAGTTTACGGTACATGCCGACCAGACAATTTTTTCATTGGGTTTTGCCGGCGTTTCTTTGGCAACCGCTTTAGTTGCAAACGGGAGAGAAAGCGCGTTTCCTGCTAACGCTAAAGCGCCAAGTGCAGAACCGCCCTTTAAAGCATCACGCCGAGTAATATTAAACTTACCATTTTGACTCATGGTTTTTTCCTAAGTGCATTTAAAATTGGGAGGGGCGCTTAATTAATAACAAGTGGGAAAAGAACACTAATTAGAAACAAATAAGATATAGAGATCGCATTTTCAAAATAGGCATGAATTGAAAATATCTAAAACACTTTGAGGTCAAAGTGACATTTCTAAGATCTATTAATCAAGCTTTACTTATCAGGCCTTGAGCAACTAAAGCCAGACAAGAAACCACTATCGATATCCTTGTAGATTTAATGGCTAATAAGTTTGACCACTATCAATTTATAAATGGCACGATGCGTAATCTTATATTTCATTTTGCGATTTTTTATTAATGAAATATGAATAGGTCAGAGCTAGGTAAAATAGATAATATTTACTAATCTAAATTGAATATATAAATAAAAAAATAGAATACAGATGAATAAAAATAGTAATTGTTATCAATCATTGGATAATAAAAAAGCCCTGTAGGATTACAGGGCTTAATAATGTATTTAGAATTCGTATTGGAAATAAATCGTGTTGTAGTTACTTCCGCCTTTAATTCTGCCGAATTGAGAGGCGTTTTCGAAGATCGCAGAGCGATGGTGTAACGAATACCCCACCCACATGTTCTCCCAATCTTTTTGGTTAAACAGGTCACCGACGTTCACATCCAATGAAAAGTCCAGATAGTTAAGCAAGTTACTTGGCGTGTAACCTTTCTCTTCCATTTCTGTACCTTCGATATAGGTGATGTTATCGATGTAAGACATCCCTTCTGCAACACCAAAGCGCCATTGAGTCGGCCAGTTAAAGGTGTAATACGCTTTAATCGCCATGACATATTCGGTACTAGATGACTGAATATCCGACGACCAATGGTGAACCAAACCAGGCGTTAAATAGATATCAAGAGGCAAACCAAACAGTTCATCGGTCAACGGATGTCCGTAGAAAAACGAAGTGAGCTGATTATCGTATTCATCCTTTTCAGCGTTGAACTTGAAAATGTCGCCCATATTGGAAGGCGTCGCCCAGCCGTGCGCAATTCGCAAATATGGACGATTGTGAAGGTCAGATTTTCGCTCTTTGCCTTTGTCGTTAAAGAAGCCGAAACCGACAAACACTTCACCTTGGTAACGATCTTCGACAATTCCGCTCTTGTAAGCTTCGTTGTCTAAGCGCGTCACGCTGGTTTCGCCCAACAAATAGAGGTTAGAAATCACGTGATAACGCGCTTTGATGCCCAGATTAGCATCTGCGCCAGCACCGATTCTTTCCCCTGTCACATCTTTGAAAGCGTAATACTCGCTGTTGAAATCAGAGTCCTTATAACGGATGGTAAAAGATGGTTCGAACTCCCAATCACCCAGCTCGTAATTTGCTGCAATTCTGTAGTTTGAGTGGAACTGAAACTCGTCATCCGTCATCAATTCCACTTCAGCGCGCCAGTTTTCATTGAAGTCATAACGCAGTTGGCCACCAAAATCGACGCGATCACCTTCAAACGCGTTTTGAACGGATTTAGGAATGTCGACAAAACGAAGGCGCGTAATCGCGCTCACTCGCCAGTCAGAATCCTCTTCGTTAAACAGAAAAGCGCCGCCCTCGAGTCCGTTAATGTACAAATGTTCATTTTCAAAAAACATCATCGGCACGAAGGTGCTCACCGTAGAGTCATCGTTAGCAGTGTAAAAAGGAATCGAGGCCGTGCGATACATGGCAGCAATGCCCCACGTTTGCTCATCTGTTGCATAAGCCGTTGATACAGCCGCAGCGAGCGGAAGCATCATGGTGGCTTGTTTCAATCTCTTCATGGGTTTTAATCAAAGTTGATGGAGAAAATCAGTGAATTAAGCTTATGTTCTTTCGATATTAGCCGTTACAATACTTAACGTTGTCATGTGCGTGACAGTTCGCGTCATGCACTTTGATACGTTGGCATGAACATAATCTCAGTGCGTTGTTAACCTAACAACGAACTATGCCAGTAATCTAGGCATGTCGTCATCAAAAATCATTAAAAGCAGCCACTTATGGGTTTAGCTTGAACTTAAACATAACGAAGTAAACGTGAAAGCATCAGAACTTATCTCTATCCTCAATAATTTGCCGTCTAACTCCAACCCAGACATCGTGATGGGAGAAGATTGGCTACCTGAAAGATTAGTGGATACCAAGCTCGATGGTGAGCTCCTGTTTTTGCACTTCGATAACGCACCTGAAGATGGACAAGGTGACGAAGAAGGCCGTGGTTTTGTCGATCATGAAATAGATTTGATCCGCACTCGCCTACAACAAATTCTGGATGAAGACAGTGACAACGCATCAAAAGCGGATGCGATGTTAGGTTTGTTCTTAATGGGACATGAACTTAGTAGCTCTCAAGTCATCGAAGTATTAGAAGAAGAATCAGATACATAAGGAAGCGCTTTGCCAACAACGTTGACCAATACTGAACCTACTCCCCTTCCTCTTGTTATTGCCGGGCCTGTCCTGCGCAAAGTTACCGCGTCTGAAATCAACATTTGGCTAGTGACGACCAAGCCTCTTAAAGGCGTGGTTGAAATAATGGATGCAAGCACTCACAACGCATACACATCACAATCACTTGATGAACTTCAGCAGCTCCAAATAGGTCAGAGAGCGTGGGTAAGCTTACTCGCCATTAAAGGTGATTACCCAACTCATCAACCGCTTCGCTACCAAATTCAAACTCAAGATGGTCTATTGGCTGAGCTGTTACCACATCTGAGCTATGAACAAGACCAACATCCACATCAAGGATTGGAGTTTGTGATCAGCGAAAAAGCCGATTACGTTCTTCATGGCTCTTGTCGAAATCCTCACCATTTTAGTAAAGACACTTTAGTCACTGCAGACGAAAAGGTCGCTAGCTTACGTGTTGATGAGCGACCAGACATGCTGATCATGAGTGGTGACCAAATTTATGCAGACCACGTAGCGGGGCCGACTTTGGACGCCATAGAGCAAGTCGTTAAGCTACTAGGGTTACCAGACGAGCAATTTGAGCAAGCGCCCATTGCAGATACAAAAGCACTGTATAAACACCCAGATTGCTACTATGGACGCGATAAGCTTCTGCCACATTATGTCGATGATGGTAGTTTGTTAACTAAGCTGTTCCCTCATCGTGGCACACCCATTTTTAGTGCGAAAGAGTGTGAAAACCACCTGATCAGTTTCGCTGAATGCTTTGCGATGTATCTGCTAGTTTGGTCACCTACCCTTTGGGATCTAATCAAACGCGACCGCTTGCTGGAAACTGCATTCACGGTTGGTGGAAAAACTCTCGAACCAAAATGGCAACAGCAATGGCGCGATGAAAAAGTCCAAATTGATAACTTTGTTGCAGGTTTGGCGAAGGTACAAAGACTACTCGCGCATATACCTACCTATATGATCTTTGATGATCACGACGTAACCGACGATTGGAACTTAACCATCGGCTGGGAACAAGCGGCTTACAGCAACGCTTTCTCAAAACGCATTATCGGCAACAGTTTGATCGCGTACTGGCTTTGCCAAGGCTGGGGAAACGCGCCAGAAAAGTTTAACGAGACGTTTTGGCGACACGCGAACCACTTTTTCGACGCGCCCTCTTCGCAAGCTCAAGATGCCTTTATTCAACATCTCTATCGCTTCGAAGAATGGCATTACACTATCCCTACTTCACCAAAGGTCGTGGTACTCGACACACGAACTCGCCGCTGGCGGTCTGAATCTCGCATGAATAAACCATCGGGTTTGATGGATTGGGAAGCGATGATTGACTTCCACCAAGAGCTGGTGCATCAAGACAAAGTGATTATTGTTTCTGCCGCTCCCATGTTTGGTGTGAAATTCATTGAAGCCTTGCAGCGTGTGGTAACAATGCTTGGCAAACCGTTGATGGTCGATGCCGAAAACTGGATGGCGCATCCGGGCAGTGCCAATACGCTCATCAGTATTTTTACGCATACCAAAACACCAACCAACTTTGTGATTTTGTCTGGTGACGTTCACTACTCGTTCGCCTATGACATCAAATTGCGTTATCGAAAAAACAGCCCGAATATTTATCAAATCACCTGTAGCGGCATTAAAAACCAATTTCCTACGCAACTGCTCACGATCTGCGATGGCCTAGACAGAATGCTTTACAGTCCGCGTTCACCTCTCAACTGGTTTACGAAACGTAAACGCTTGAAGATCTACAAACGCGCGCCAAGCACTCACAATTTTTATCGCTTGGTTAATCACAGTGCTATCGGAGAGTTACGCTTGGACGATGAAGGAAAACCGAGTCACATCGGCATTCTGACTAGCGACGGAGAGGAGATTAACTTCCCTCCAACTCGCGCAGAAGATAAAGGAAAATAACCTGTCAGTGCGGTGCTAAATTTGATACGACACCTTGAGATTTACCGTATCTATTACCATCTTAAAAGAAAACAGCTTGGTGCTTACTATGTTTAATTCTCTTACTTCGTTGTTCAAACAACTTATCGACGGCTCGGATTTGAGCAAAACCAATGCACTGTCGCCAAACATGGCGATCGCATGTCTGCTGTGTGAAGTGTCTGGTGCGGATCATCTAATTGATGAAAAAGAAGAAAGCACAAAGCGTTCTTTACTGATGAAGTTGCTCGAGTTAAACGAGCAAGAATCGGAGCTGTTACTTGCTCAGGCAAAAGAAAAAACGCAAGACGCTACCTCTTTGTACGATTTTACTTCCCAGCTTCGAGAACTCACACAAGAGACTCGCTACAACTTGATTAAGAGCATGTGGGAAGTCGCTTATGCCGATGGACAAATCGACCCACTTGAGGATGCCGTAATTCGCAAAACCGCAGAACTCTTGTACGTTGACCACAGCGATTTTATCCGAGCAAAACTGCAATCACAGTAACGCTGTGGCAATAAAATTTGTGCTCAATGCTCATTTTCTACCAATAAAAAAACGCGCATTACGCGCGTTTTTTCTTCAGCCAACGACATTGTTATTAAAATACTGGTCAAGGTATGAATGTGTTTGACAGCTTCTACACTAAGCTACATCCATGACAAAACAACAATGATTGGATGACGAATTAATTACAGCATGGTGAGCGCAAGCTTCGCTAGGTTGTGCGCGTCCACGTAGCCCGAGTGCTGACGCCCTTCCCACTCAATGCCTTTTGCTTCTTGCGCAGCTCGGTGGCCAATTCGCTTGTCTTTTAAACGGTTTTGAATACGGTACAGCGTCGCGAGATTGATGAATTCCGTAAACGGCGCTTCAATGCCTTTTTGTTTACACTCTTCAAGAAGAATGACATCGTCACGTCCCCAAGAAGCATAAATCTTGTTGCGACCACCAAAGTTCTTAATCATAGATTTGATTACTTCGGCCAATGGTCTGCCTTGCTTTTCGATTTTACGCGGCGTGATGCCCGTCAGATCGGCACAAAACAGTGACACTTCATCATGTTCTGGCTTCACGTAGTATTGAGCACGCTTGACGATCTCGCCTTTAGACAAATCTATTTCAGCTAACCCTACTTCGATGATCTCTCCCGTACGGCCGACGCCATTCTCGCTCCAGCAGCACATTTCTAAATCGAAGCAGACGATACGGTTATGGTTCATAGCTTGTCTTGGTTCCTAGCGTAAATTTGAAAGGGTGCGATTCTACCGCAACACTATGAAAAACTCGAATTTGCGCGCTGATTTAATCGCCGATCGACACGGTATTGCGGCCATTTTCCTTACTTAAGTACAGTTGAACATCCATTTTGTGGTACAAGTTTTCCGGATCTTCGTCGTGATGAACTACCGCACCAATACTCAATGTGCAAATTATAGACGCCTCTTCATAGTCAAATGACGAGCTCGCCACGATGCCGCGTAATTTTTCAAGATACGCTTCTAGCTCTTCTGTGTCCGTCACCGTGGAAAGAATACAAAACTCATCTCCACCTGCGCGATAGAATCGGTCACCCGCATTTAAGTTGGCATTAACCAATCTCGTGACATGAAGTAACGCTTCATCACCCGCCAAATGGCCGTACTTATCATTAATCACTTTGAAATGGTCAATATCGAAACCAACCAAAGAGAACGGTTTGCCGCTATTAATTTGATTGAGCAAGTTGTCGTTAAACACGCGACGGTTCAACAATTGCGTCAGAGGGTCTAACTCGGCCATGCGTTTTAGCTCAACCGTCTTAATATCAAGCATTTCGGCTAAACGTTCTTTTTCTCGTGACTGTAAGTTAACGATGTAGCTGATCAAAAACGCAATCAGAAGACCTGCGATGGTCGTTCCCGTTAAAATGGAGCGCTCCCAAGCAGACACGGCATCTGAAAGTTTGAAATCAATTCGCCATTGTCGATTAGGCAGCTGAATCGTTCGGCTGATCACTTTACCGCTGATCCGATCCCAGTTTTCACTTTGAAACAAAAACGGGTCATCAGAGGCATCAAAACCTAAGTCTTCCACTCTGACCGACATCTCAAGTTCCGTCGCTGTCTTGGTGATCAGTTCTTCGAAATAAACAGTGCTACGAATCACACCTGTAACCACGCCCAACAGGTTTTTATTCTCGAAGTCAAAGACCGGGTGATACACGAGCAAGCCCGATTTGGGGATGGATTTGTCGTAGCCGTCTTGAAGCAGACGAACTTTATCGGAAACATTTGCGCGTTTGTGCGTCGAGATGTCGTCAAAGATCAAATCAAAACGCTTTCGAGAGAAGTAAAAACCAAGTAAAGATAAGTTGGCTTGGGTTCTTGGGTAGATGTCCGTTGCAACGTAAACAGGAGTGTTGTTTTCTAGAATGTAGCCAAAGGTTTTGGGCTGATCTTTTGGAACGGTAAAGATTTGGTAATCTGGGTATGTTTGACGCATTTTAGCAATGTGCGCGTCTAAATCTTCTCGCTCTACTCGTTGCATCCACTGCAAACCAATCAAACTGTGCGAGCTATTGATAACCTGCTCTGCATAAACGGGAAATGCTGACCAATAAGAACTGTCTATAGAATGATAAAAATTGGCCCCCGCTCCGATAAATTTCAAATCATTTTCAACATTTGCTTTTAGAGATTCAGCTTGTCGATCTGCAAGGGTTGCAAAAGTAGCGAGGGTATATCGTTGTTGAATTTGGTAGGCCACACCAACTACGCCTGCAGTGACGAGGAGCGCCGCTACAAAAGCAGAAATGGAATCAGAGTGTCTCTTTATAAAGCTCTTTTGAGCAGTGCTTGTGGTCATCTCGTCTACTGATATTTCCGTAAGTTAAACTTCGGTATTTAAGGAAATACTGCGTTACCAGCGAATAAACATCAAGCAGCAACCTACCAAGCTTAGTCCAATCGTTGATTTTTCACGCTGATCGTACGGTATATTCACGAATTATTACAGCCTTAGGCCTTGAATATGCTACCATCCGTCATCATTTTAATGTCTAAACTTGGTGCAAGATCGCAAAGACGATCGCTTTTAGTCAATAAATTGAGCCAACACTGAGCACCGAGCAATCAATAGAAAGAGAAAAAACGTCATGAACATTGATTTGAACCTAATTCCTCAAACGTTCGATATGCTGCACGCAGGCCTTGCGGCTTCGAGCGTATTGCTTCTTCTGATCGCAGTATCACGCAAATCAAAAGTGATTGAGAAAGTGGTAGAGAAACCTGTCGAGAAAATCGTCGAGGTTGAAAAGCCAGTCGAGAAGATCGTAGAAGTGGAAAAGGTTGTAGAAGTAGAGAAAGTCGTAGAAAAAGTGGTGGAAGTTGAATCAAAACTTGCAACAGCTTCTACTGATTCTGCAATGCAGCTGCTTTCTATCATGCAGCAAGAAGCGCGTCTAATCGACTTCTTGAAAGAAGACCTAACTTCGTTCTCTGATGAAGAAGTAGGCGCTGCGGCTCGTGTTATCCACACTGGCGGTCAAAAAGTATTGAACGATTACGTGACACTTGCGCACGTTCGTAACGAAGAAGAAGAAACTCGTATTACGGTTGAAGAAGGCTTCAACCCACAAGAAATCCGCCTAACTGGTAACGTGACAGGCAGCGCGCCGTTCCACGGCACTCTAGTTCACAAAGGTTGGAAGGCAACGTCTATGAACCTGCCTAAACTGGCTGAGAACTACGATGCTTCTGTGATTGCTCCAGCTGAGGTTGAGCTGTAATGGAACACATGAACCAAGAAAACCTTTCTCAAGAGACAGCGCAAGAGCAACAGTCTCCTAAATTCAGTGTTGGTATCGACTTAGGTACCACTCACTGCGTAATGTCTTACGTTGATACTCAAGACGAAGACGCTCGTGTACAAGTCATGCCTATCCCGCAGCTAACAGCTCCGGGTACTGTAGAAACTCGCAGCCAATTAGGCTCGTTCCTATACCAGCCGCATGAGCATGAAATGAACCCGCAATCACGCGTTCTTCCATGGTCGAGCGAGCCAAAGGCACTTGTCGGTGCGATTGCTCGTAACCTAGGTTCAAAAACACCAATTCGTTTAGTTGCTAGTGCAAAATCTTGGCTTTGCCACGCTGGTGTAAACCGTCGTGACGCATTCCTACCAGCAGGTAGCCCAGAAGAAGTGGAAAAAGTATCCCCTCTTCGCGCAACCGAGCTATACCTTGAGCACCTAAAAGACGCTTGGAATCACGCGAATCCAAACTACAAACTTGCCGATCAAGACGTTACCATTACGGTTCCAGCTTCTTTCGATCCTGCGGCTCGTGACCTGACAGCCGAAGCTGCACGCAACGTTGGTTTTGTGCACCTAACGCTTCTAGAAGAGCCTCAAGCTGCGCTTTACAACTGGATTGATAACAGCAACGACAAATGGCGCGACGAAGTTGAAGTTGGCGACATCGTGCTTGTGGTCGATATCGGAGGTGGTACAACCGACCTTTCTTTAGTTGAAGTAACAGAAGACGAAGGCAACCTAACTCTGAACCGTATCGCGGTAGGTGAACATATCCTACTTGGCGGTGACAACATGGACCTTGCACTTGCGTACCGCTTGAAGATGAAGCTCGCGCAAGAAGGCAAAGAGCTACAGCCATGGCAAGTTCAGGCGATGACGCACGCATGTCGTGACGCTAAAGAAGCGCTATTGAACGACAGCGAGCTTCAGTCAGTGCCAATCGTTGTACCAAGCCGCGGTTCTAAACTGCTTGGTGCAACGCTGAAAACTGAACTGACTCAAGAAGAAGTACAACAAACACTGGTTGACGGTTTCTTCCCTCAAGTTGCGATTACAGACCACCCTGTTCAACGTAACCGTGGTGCACTAACACAAATGGGTCTGCCTTACGCACAAGATGCGGGTATCACTCGCCACATTGCAGCATTCTTGTCTAAGCAAGCACACGCGCAAAGCGGTGGTGAATCAGCGCAAGCTCAAGATTTCAACCCATTTGCAAACATGCCAGGTATGCCTGGCGCGGATGCTGCGCAATCGGCTGACTTCATCAAGCCAACTGCAATCCTATTCAACGGCGGTGTTCTGAAATCGAAACTTCTAGCAACTCGTCTAGAAGACACGATCAACGAATGGCTAATTGAAGCAGATGCAGAAATGGCAAAACGCCTAACAGGTGTGGATCTAGACCTTGCGGTTGCTAGCGGTGCGGCTTACTACGGCTCTGTGCGTCGTGGTCAAGGTGTGCGTATCCGTGGTGGTATTGCTTCGGCGTACTACGTGGGTATCGAAAGTGCGATGCCTGCGATTCCGGGCATGGCGCCTCCAATGGAAGCACTTTGTGTCGCACCATTTGGTATGGAAGAAGGCTCAAGCGTTGACGTACCAAGCCAAGAGTTTGGTTTGATCATCGGTCAGCCAGTTAACTTCCAATTCTTCGGCTCAACCGTTCGTCGTGATGATCTAGCAGGTACTCACTTAGACTACTGGGCACCAGAAGAGCTTGAAGAGCTACCAGAAATCCAAGTAACGCTGCCTGTATCTGAAGGTCGTCGTGAAGGTGAAGTGGTTCCAGTAACTCTTGCTTCTCGCGTCACAGAGCTTGGCACGCTTTACTTAGAAGCCATCGCCGCAGATAACGGGCAAAAATGGCATGTTGAGTTCGATGTGCGCGAAGACGCGAAAAGTGACTCAAACGAAGAACAATAATTAGAAGTCAAACGGCATCCAATCGGGTGCCGTTTTTAAATACACGAAGGTTTGGTTTTGTATGGCATCTCCTCGTTTTCTTGTTGGTATTGACCTTGGCACCACAAACACTGTGGTGGCCTACTGTGAAATAACCAACAACCTTGAACAATCCGAAGTATCCCTATTTGACATTGACCAACTGATTGGTCCGGGCGAAGTCGTTCGTAAACCACTTCTGCCCTCTTTCCGCTATCATCCAGCTGTAGGTCAAATCTCCCCTTCTGACCTCACTCTTCCTTGGGACAACGAACCTGTTGCCGGCGACATTAACAATGTAATCATTGGTGAATGGGCTCGCGAATTAGGCGCGAAAGTAGAAGGCCGTCAGGTATCCAGCGCGAAAAGCTGGCTCTCACATCAAGCGGTTGATCGTAACTCAGACATTCTTCCTTGGGCTGGTGCGCAAGACGTGGATAAAGTCTCGCCAGTTATTGCCAGCGCAAGTTATCTCAATCACATTCGTCAAGCATGGAACTACCGTCATCCAAGTAACAAACTCGAAGACCAAGACGTAGTTGTCACCGTTCCGGCATCATTTGATGAAACCGCGCGTAAACTGACACTTGAAGCCGCCGAGCTTGCAGGCTTGAAAAAAATCGTCTTGCTCGAAGAGCCACAGGCGGTGTGTTACGACTGGTACGCACGCCACCAGCAAACCGCGGCTGACGAGTTAAAAGATCTGCCACTAATCCTTGTTTGCGATGTGGGTGGTGGTACGACCGACTTAAGCCTGATAGAAGCTAAGTTCACCAATAGCGACTTAGCACTTGATCGTATTGGCGTTGGTGAACACTTGATGCTAGGTGGTGATAACCTCGACTTAGCGTTAGCGCACCTTGCTGAAAGTCGCTTCAATCAAAATAAAAAACTCACTGCTGCAAGCCTGACTAAGCTGATTCAACAAACTCGTAAAGCCAAAGAAAACCTACTCTCAGCGAGCGCGCCTGACGAAGTAAAGATAACCATGCTAGGCAGTGGCTCCAAGCTGCTTGGGGGCACAAAGAGTATTGCTCTAAGCAAACAAGAAGTTCACCAAATCGCATTGGATGGTTTCTTCCCGCTTTCTGATTTCAGTGAAGTGCCAGACAAACGCCGCAGCGCCGTCGTCGAGTTTGGTCTTCCATACGTTGCTGACCCAGCGGTGAGCAAACACGTTGCCGAGTTCTTAACTCAGCACCAACAAGTTGCTCGTGCCGCTCTTGGCATTGAAGACGACAAACAAAACGCGATCCCAGTTGGCTTATTGCTGAACGGTGGCGTGTTCAACAGTGATCTGGTGACTGAACGTGTCACTACCCTACTTTCTGACTGGCGCGGCGCACCAGTTACGGTATTAGATAACCCACATCCAGATTGGTCGGTCGCACTAGGTGCGGTTGCGTTTGGTAAAGCGCGTCGTGGCGCACAACTGAAAATTGGTGGTGGTGCTGCACGCTCTTACTTCTTGCATCTACAAGAAAAAAACAAAATGGGTAAAGCCCTCTGTTTACTTGCAAAAGGCACAGAAGAAGGTCACGAGATCCGCTTAAGTGGTCGTCGTTTCTCGCTTACCCTAGGTGAGCCAGTCCGCTTTAACCTGCTGACTTCTACCCACGATACCTTAACCAACAACACGGCGATTCAAAACGGCGTGATGGTTGATGTTGACCCAGACTTGTTTGCTCCGCTGCCGCCTTACATCACCACACTTGAAGGTGAAGGTGCAGAGCTACAAGCCAACCAAAAGGAGCGTGTAGAAGTGCAACTGGCGTGTCAGTTGACTGAAGTCGGCACACTTAAGATGGAATGTGTCAGCGCAGAAGATGACAGCAAACGTTGGGAGCTGGAGTTCGAAGTTCGTAACAAGCAAACCGACGACAGCGAACAAGTTAAGCTTCACCCTAAACTGAACGAATGTAAAGAGCTGATTGCTCGTCTATACAGCGGCAACAAGAAAAGTGCTGAAGGCAAAGAAATCAAAACCTTAGCAAAAGATCTTGAGAAGAAACTGGGTAAACGCGATGAGTGGGACTTCACCACACTCCGTCAACTTTTCGATACTTTTGCGCAGGGCCGTAAGCGTCGTCGTCGCTCTGAACAACATGAGAAAAACTGGCTTCGTTTGGCTGGCTTTGCACTACGTCCGGGCTTTGGCGATCCAACAGACTCTTGGCGTATTGAGCAAGTTTGGGGACTGTATCAACAAAATATTCAGTTCAAAAACCATCAAGGTTGGACTGACTGGTGGGTATTCTGGCGACGTATCGCGGGCGGTCTAAGCCAAGAACAACAAGAAACCATTTTGGCAGACATCGCAAAATATCTGCATCCCGGCGCGATGAAAAATCCGCAGTCAGCAAAAGCGGCTCAGGAGATGGGGTACGAATCCATGGTGCGTCTTTCAGCCTCTCTGGAGCATCTAGAAGTGGAAGATAAAGTCCTGCTGGCGACGTGGTTCTTAAGCAAAGCCATCAACCAAAACCAGTTTGAACAAGCACACTGGTGGGCGATGGGACGTTTGGCTTCTCGCACACCGCTTTATGGCAGCCAGCACAACGTCATTCCTCGTGAACAAGCTGAGCAATGGTTACCTAAGCTTTTGGAACAAAATTGGCTGAAAGAACCAATGATCGCTTTCGCAGCCGTAATGATTTGTCGTAAGACGGGTGATCGCTTATTCGATATTTCTGACGACTACCGGGAACAAGTTCTAACAAAACTCAAACAGAGCAAAGTACCTGAGTCGTGGGTATCGCTGGTTGAAGAAGTGAAAGAGCTTTCAGAAAGCGAGTCAAAACGTGTCTTCGGTGATGCTTTACCAAGCGGTTTAACGCTGGTTCATCATTAAATCCACTTTACAAAAGAAGACGAGTTAAACGCACAAAGCCCTCCAAAGAAGGGCTTTGTTTTATTGCATTCTTTTGGTTTTGACCGCGCACAACGCGTTAATTCATTTCTGTCGTAATCACCACATCGCGCGTTTCGTTATCCATATCACTAATACCGACCACCGACACTTCTCTGTCCGATAGAGTCTCAATTAGGCTGTCTTCTAATCCACCATCAGCAAGCCAAGAATAGAATTTATCCGCAATACGCTCCGAACCTTCTCCGACAAACGTTAATGTGACCTTCTTCATTTGTGACACTCCATCAATTTACGATTCAGCCACTTAAGCGTAGTATGTTTCCTAAATATCGACATACACTAAGGTTAACTTCTTTTATGAGTATCGAAAAATTTGACGCCATCTATCAACGTGCCGCCGAACGAAAAGGTGGAGAAGATCAGCTCGAAGCACTGCTGTCGCATCCATTAAGTAAAGAAGAGTTAGCTGCCATTCCAAACGACCGTTGGTTAGCGGCATTTTCGATGAAGGTGTTTCAAAGTGGCATCTCGTGGAGCGTAGTTCGTAAGAAATGGCCGAACTTCGAAGAGGTCTTTTTCGGCTTTAAGATTGAACAATTACTGATGCTGTCTGACGAACAATGGGAAACCAAAGCGACCGATGAGCGTATTATTCGCCACCTAACGAAAGTGATGTCGATTCCTGCCAATGCTCGAATGATCCACGAAGCATCAGTCCAGCATGGGTCATTTGGCAAAATGGTCGCAGATTGGCCTCAGGAGAAAATCACTGAGCTTTGGGCGTATCTAAAAAAACATGGCAGCCGTTTGGGCGGTAATACAGGGCCATATACTTTACGTCAAATGGGTGCTGATACGTTTATTTTGTCTAACGATGTGGAAGCATACTTGCGCAATTGCAAAATCATCGAAGGCGGAAAAGACACCAAAAAATCTCACGATGCAGCAACCCAAGCGTTTATGCAATGGCAGAAGGAGAGCGGTCGTAGCCTCACCGAAATCAGTCAAATCATTGCATTTAGTACCGGTGATAATCGACTCTAACGACAGGTTGACAAGCACATTGGCTCTTATCACAGTGTGCTTTTTCTGGCCATATCTCTAGCTCCACTCTTGGCTTCATTAAACTTCAACCACCTTCCCATCTTGAGAATTACAAATAATTGTCGTATCGACAAAATTATTTTTTTATACAATATTTTTATTTATCAAACACCTACCTATGATTGATGTTTTATTAGGCATGTTTTATTGATTCTGCTCAATTGCATTGCCTATTCAAACTGACTAGGATACACGCCCTTCCTGAGTGAACTATCAAAAATAAAATCGAGAAACTTGCTCGAGTTTCTCAACAGTTCACGAACATTCTCGACAATTATATTCATTTCATGATTTTTAGCGCACTTGAGCGCTGATTGAAACGACCATTGCTCCGTACTCGAAAGATTTCGTATTCGCGCTTTCTTACGTGGAGTTATTTATTTCATCAAGGTTGGTCAAAAGGATGATGCCCCTTGAATGCATTTACTGGAGGACAAAAAATGCCAAAAGGTCTAATGCTGACTGACTTAGCCATCGCAGGCTTACTTTTGATTGTAGCGAAAGTGATTCGCGTGCATACGCCATTGCTACAACGCATGTACATTCCATCTGCTGTATTGGCAGGTTTATTTGGTCTCGTGTTTGGCCCTGCCATGCTCGATCTATTACCGTGGACAGACACGTTTACCGCTAACGCAAGCCTATTAACCGCTGCACTTTTTTCTGCGTTAGGGTTAGCAACGGATGTTCCATCCCCAAAAGTTGTCGCACAACGTGCAGGCTCGTTATGGGCATTTAACCAAATTGCTTCTGTCTCACAGTGGTTATTTGCTGCAATGTTTGGCCTGCTCTTAACTACATTTTTCTGGCCAGAAATCAATCCTGGCTTTGGCGTCACAATGTCTGCGGGTTTCATGGGTGGTCACGGTTCAGCCTCAGTTGTGGGAGATATTTTCACGGGTCTTGGTTGGGAAGATGGCTTCACGCTTGGTTTGACCTTTGCGACAGTCGGTATCTTCATCTCAATTTCCATCGGCATGCTGATGCTTCAATTTGCTCTAAAAATGGGTTGGATTCGAAGCTTTACAACTTTTGACAGCATGGATGAACATGAACGAAAAGGTCTTGTAAAACCAACAGAACAAGAACCAGTGATGAAAGACACAATGTCTTCACTCTCTGTGGATTCATTTGCTATTCACGCAGCCCTTGTCGTCGTCGTTACGGCTTTCTCTTATGTCGCAGCAAACTACTTATCGTCGTTCCACGACAAAGTACAAATTCCGACATTTGTAACGGGCTTTTTGGGCGGAATGCTCGTGCGAATTGTCGCGAAACAAACCAAAGCGTCGCGATACCTTTGTGATGGAGCATTTAAGCATGCAGCTGGTATCAGCACCGACTACCTAATCATATTTGGTATTTCGGCAATCAAAATTACTGTTCTTGCTCAGTACCTTGCGCCAATGATCGTACTCGCCATTGGTGGCATCGCATTTACGTTGTGGCTGATCTTCTGGGTTGCGCCTCGAATTATGGGCGATGATTGGTTTGAAAAAGGCATATTCTCCTGGGGATGGCTAACAGGCACAGTTGCAATGGGCATCGCGCTATTGCGCATTGTTGACCCTAAAATGCGTAGCAAAGTTCTGGATGACTACGCCATTGCTTATGTGCCTGGTTCAATTACCGATATCTTTATCATCTCTCTGATGCCTATCGCGATGTATAACGGTATGGAGTGGCAAGCACTTGGTGTCGGCTTAGCTTATATCGCAGTAGTCCTGTTTATCTGGCGATTTGTATTTAAACGCAGTGGCCAAACGGTAACGGACGCGTCTTAAGTACTCCGGCTCGGGAGATTTTTCCTCCCGAGCACATCTTTATTCATCTTTTTTCCTCCTCTCTTTAAAATCCCAATTGAGAAACCGCTTCAATCTCCAATGAATAAGTAAGCAACTTGTTTTATATATGAGATTTGTAATAGCAGTCACACCTTCTCATTCTTTTTTAATACCGATATAACCCTATTTTTATTCCAGAATAGCAGCCTATAAAATGACAAAGCTGGAGGCTGGTTGTGCGTGGTTCACGAGGATTTACCCTTATCGAGTTAATAATGTGCATCATCATTCTTGGTGTTGTTGGCGTTGTTGCCCTGCCCAAGTTCCTCGGAATACAAAAAGACGCACGAATTGCCGTTTTGTATGGTGCAAGAGAAGCGCTAATGACAGCCAACAACCTTGTTTACACTAAAGCCGTTATTCAGTCTCAAGAGAACATCAACTCAGAAGACACGCGAAACATCGACTTAGATAACGACGGAGTAAACGATCTTATTGGTTACTTTGGGTTAATCAAAAACGTGATTCCAGCAAAAGAGCTTGCCGGTTTTGACCCACAACTCACCATCAACAAATGGTACGGCGCCGATTCAGAGACTGAACCCTACTTCCTTATCGGCTTTGCCAACAAACCCGTGAGCATCCATCACCTGTGTTATGTCGAAGTGTACTACCCTAAAACACCAGGCGGACAACTTCGCTATGGAATTCAAACTGAAGACTGCTAAAAACCCTCCCAAACAAGCTTCAAAATTGTACATTTTGAAGCTTTCTACTTTTAGCGCTAACTTACGCGCCAAAACCTCAACTTAACATAGATTTCACATAATATTGTTGCATGGTTTTCTTGCAGCGAGAAAGCAAGTAATTCCTGAGCGCATATATTCAAAATCGACACAATCTGTTGTTTTCTTCTTCGCTCAAAAATTGTGCTTGTAAACTCATCATTTCGCTCAATAATAGTTCCATAACAAATTCAATAATTTAAAGCAGGAGGCGTAATGAGAATTTTCTGGCAGCTGCGTTGGTATTTCCGACAAAAATGGAAACATTATGTGGGTTCCATTCTTTTATTTGCAGTAATCTCTGCCCTTCAGCTGGTTCCACCCAAGGCAGTCGGAGTGATTGTCGATGGCGTTGTTGATAACACATTAGAAACAAACACGTTAATCATGTGGTTGTTAGGCCTTATTGTTCTACTTTTCACCATCTACGGGTGCAGAATCCTCTGGCGTATATGGCTATTTGGTGCGAGTTGGGAACTTGGAA
This sequence comes from Vibrio sp. RC2502, assembly GCF_054850435.1. NCBI lineage: Bacteria > Pseudomonadati > Pseudomonadota > Gammaproteobacteria > Vibrionales > Vibrionaceae > Vibrio > Vibrio sp. RC2502. The sequence continues at coordinate 1,462,103 of NZ_CM141453.1, read as the reverse complement.
CCATTTTACGCAACCGCCTTTACCGCCACCTTTCGACTCAACCTCCCCGCTTTTTTGAACGATACAAAACTGGCGATTTGATGGCGCGCGGCACGAACGACGTAAGAAACATCGTTATGACAGCTGGCGAAGGGGTATTAACGGCAGCCGACTCGGTTATCACAGGCATAGCAGTGTTGATCATCATGGTCACGCAAGTCAGTTGGAAACTGACCGTTATGGCCCTGTTGCCAATGCCATTTCTCGCGGTAATTATTTTCTTTATCGTCCGCATTCTTCACCAACGTTTTCGTGTCGCGCAGGAAGCATTCTCTTCGATGTCCGATATGACGCAAGAATCCCTAAATGGTGTGCGAATGCTGCGTGCTTTTGGTTTGGAAAACCAAGAGCAACAACGATTTGAAGATGTCGTTGACGATACTGGTGCTAAAAACATCGCGGTAGCAAGAGTAGATGCGCGCTTTGACCCTGCGATTCAGTTGACGATTGGTCTTTCGTTTCTTCTTAGTGTGGCGGCAGGCGCGTATCTGGTCGACAAAGGCGAAATCACTCTTGGTGATTTGACAGCCTTCACCATGTACTTGGGTTTGATGATTTGGCCAATGCTAGCGTTCGCATTCTTGTTTAACATCTTAGAGCGCGGTTCTGCCGCATGGAATCGCCTACAAGAAATCTTCGATGAACAACCAGAGATCATTGGTGGCACACAGCCTCTAGATGACAAACCATTACCGCTGCACATCAAGATTGACGCGTTCCATTGGAGTAAAGAACTCCCACCAGCTCTTGCCGCTGTGGACGTAACGTTAGAGCCAGGGAAAATGCTCGGAATTGCTGGCCCAGTAGGCAGTGGCAAATCGACGTTACTCTCCCTGCTATTGCGTCAACATGATTTAGAAAATGGCACCATTCAGTTTGGCGATGTCAAAATCAAAGACGCTATCTTACCTCAATGGCGTAATCGCTTTGCGGTTGTGAATCAGAGTCCATTTCTGTTCTCAAAATCGATCTTTGACAACATCGCTCTTGGCAATCCTCAAGCAACACAAGAGCAAGTTTATCAAGCAGCGAAGTTTGCGTGTATCCACGACGATATAAAGAAATTTCCTGACGGATACCAAACCGAAGTTGGCGAAAAAGGCATTACTCTTTCTGGCGGTCAGAAGCAGCGTATTGCGATTGCACGCGCCATGCTTCTCAACGCTCAAGTGTTAGTTTTAGATGATGCCCTATCCGCCGTAGATGGTCGAACCGAACACCAGATTCTCAAGAACCTTGAAACACACTACCGTGATCAAGCGTTGATCGTTATCGCACACCGATTAACCGCATTGGAAGCGGCTGATGAAATCATCGTTCTTAATCATGGCCATGTCACCGAGCGAGGAAAACATCATTCTCTACTCGAACACCAAGGCTGGTACGCAGAAATGTTCCAGTACCAAAAACTCGAACAAGCAATGGAGGAGTAATCAATGAAACAAACCAGTACATTTAAGCGGTTGTTGTCTTATCCATTGTCTCAGCCGAAGCCAATGATAAAAGGCTTAGCTTTGCTGTTTATCGCGGCGTTAGCGAGTGCGAGTGGCCCTTGGTTGATCCAGTATTTTATTGATGAACACATTGCCAAAGGTGACTACTCTCGTAACGTATTGATTGCTTTAGCGTTGGGCTACGTGTCACTTCAAGTCATTTCAGCAACGTTCCAATATCTTCAATCGTTGCAATTTAGCATGGTGGCAACGAACACGATCAAAACCATTCGCAAGCAAGTGTTTTCGGGAGTGATCAAACAGCCACTTTCTGCGTTTGACTACACGCCTGCTGGTAAGCTTGTTTCTCGAATCACGAATGATACAGAATCACTTCAGCAGTTTTACGAGTTGTTAATCGCGACCGTGGTTAAGAACGTTGTGATGATCGTGGTAATGTTGGGTGTCATGTTCTTCATGAGTTGGAAGTTGACGCTGGTTGTTCTCGTTCTGTTACCGATCGTAATTGGTTTTATGTATCTGTTTAAACAACTCAGTACCGAGAGTTATCGTAGAATGCGTGACTTGCTCACGGACATTAACGCCAACTTAAGCGAATCAATCCAAGGGATGAGCGTGATTCAGCTGATGCAACAGGAAGAGCGCTTTAATAAACAGTTTAACGAACTCACTGCTGAGCATTTGGTCGCGTCCAAAAAAGTGATTTGCTTAAACGGGTATCTGCTGCGGCCTCTCATGGATCTGTTGGCTGGCCTTGCCCTACTCTGCTTAGTTGCCATCTTTGGCTTTAATGGTGTCGAGTTGATTGGTGTCGGTGTACTTTATGCGTTCATCAGTTATTTGGCGCGTGTGACCGAACCTCTGATTGAAATGACCCAACAACTTGCACTTTTACAACAAGCGCTGGTGTCGAGTGAACGTGTTTTTGAGTTGATTGATGCGAAGCCACAAACTTACGGTGACGATCATAAACCACTTAAAACGGGCTCAATTGAGCTAAGTAATCTGACGTTCAGTTATGATGGTAAGCAAGATGTATTGAAAGACATCTCCTTGAAAGCCGCTCATCAAGATTTTATCGCGCTGGTCGGCCATACGGGCAGCGGCAAGAGCACGTTAGCATCTTTGCTCATGGGCTTTTATCCAACCAATGTGGGCGAGTTATTAATTGATGGGCGGCCACTTAATACATTGGGTAAAGACGTACTTCGCAAAGACGTAGCAATGGTTCAACAAGATCCGCACATTCTCCCAGCCTCTGTACGTGAGAACATTTCTCTTAGCCGAGCAGTGAGCGATGAGCAGATATGGGATGCGTTAGATAAGGTAGGTTTGTCGGAGCAAATTCACCGCTATCCAAACGGCTTAGACACTCAACTCGGCCAAGGTGAAACCAACCTTTCGGCAGGTCAAAAGCAATTACTTGCGTTAGCCCGAGTGTTAGTAGCTAAACCAAAAATCTTAATTTTGGATGAGGCAACGGCGAACATCGATTCAGGAACTGAGGCTCTCATTCAAAAAAGCTTAAAAGTTTTGCGCCAGAACATGACGTTAGTGGTCATTGCGCACCGACTGTCCACCATATTGGATGCAGACCAAATTGTAGTTCTACACCATGGTGACTTGGTCGAACAAGGCACGCATAAAGCCCTATTGCAACAAAATGGTCGCTACGCTCAAATGTACCAGTTACAACAAGCGAATAGACACCTTCAACAGATTGAGCAAGAAGATGCTAAACAACTAGAAGAAGCTGTTTAAGCACTGTACAAGCCACCTGAAAATCGCAATGCAGGTGGCTCCATTTAGTTAAATCCATTCACAATTTAAACTAATTTTTTATTTCTTACCTATTATTGACATAACCCCTCGCTATATAACGCAAGGTCGTTGTAAAATCGTAACGAACTTCAGCTCAACTTCTTGCCGATGACTCGGTGAGCTGATTACCTATTTCTCATATTGCATATTAATCTCATGACACAAGTCCATGGACAAAGATAAGTTTACTAACATCTATCGCTTGCCTGGTTCGATTCAAATTCGTATCGGTAAATGGCAAAAAACGTTCCGCGGCACCTCTGATTTGGTTTTACATCAGGCGCTAATGGAGCGTAATAAACAGTTTAAAAAACCAGACTTTCTACCTAAAGGCTGGTGTGTTATTCCTATTGACGAAAACGACATCACTATTACGCACCACGGTAAGTACATCCAAACAGTCATGCGTACCATGTTAGATAGAAAGGTATCGTATAAGCGGCTGTTTATGTCGCGTATGAATGCAGAAGATGGTGAAAAGGCACTTCGAAAATACAAATTGGAGTGGGTTCAAAAACACAATCAGATTGCGAAAAAATACAACCAAATCAAGAAAAAGCAGTACATGAATTTTGCAAGGGAAGAAGAAGAAACACTCTACCCTTCCATTCCAAAAGGCGAGTTCGACAAAACACTGTGGAACAAATTGGTTATATCCACTTTTGGTCCAGAGAAGAAATACAAAAATCCTCACTTTGTACGCAAAGCAGACATCTAATTAAACACCCCTAAATTTAGGGGTGTTTATCTACACGTTAATACAATAAAAATGCAAGACTGATATTCAACTCAAGTAAACTCTAGATACTTGAGTTCTCGTTTTTGACCTATGGCGTTGAAGGATTGAAATGACGCCATAGCGGTTAATTTAATGACGAGCGTCAGCGCCAAATTCTACTTCTTTATAGATATCGGCCAGCGACTTCTTACCTTGTTTGTCTTTGGCTGAACGCTTTTTCTTTGCATGATAGTGATATTCTTGCTCCTGAAGTGCTTCTTCATGCTCTTTCGCTGACTGCACAAACTCAGGGTTCGCAAGTGCTTGTTGGCGTAAGCGGTTTACTCTCTCAAGGGTTTCCCACAACATACTTCACCTCCAAACTAGATACTGTATATAAAAACAGTATTGTTTATAATTTCCTCCTAGTCAATATTCGTGCTCCTTCGTTTACGGGGATTACATCAGCCCTAAGCCTGTGTAGTGCTCAGGATATTTATGGATGATTTGTTTTAGATAATTTTGATGCTCACGCAGCGCGTTGACACATTCTCTGGACAACAATCCTTGATACACCCATTTCTCCAACTCAAGCAAGGCATAAGGTATCGACCAAGCTTGGCGATATGGGTGGTGAGTCGTAAGCACATCGAATGCGTTAGCCACCGCAACGATTTGCGCTGCAATTGGGATCGCCTCTTTCTTCAAACCGTACGGATAACCAGAACCATTAAGGTTTTCGTATTGGTACGTAATCATCTGCAAAAACAGCGTCACGCTTGGGTGAACTGGATTACCAATACGCGCCACTATATCGTCTGCAGATTCGATACACTGCTCGATATGTTGAAGAAGAATCGCCTCCTGCTCTCTCGTGTAACGTGTTCTACTACAGGCTATTTCTATCGGCAGTTGAATATCGCTCAATGCATGAAACTGCGCAAACGTACCAATATGCTCAACCGTTTCGTCATTAAAATGATGATGATCCGCGAGTTGTGTGGCGATTAACTGGCTGTAATATTTCATCCGTTTAGTATGGGCATAATATTCTGGCGAATAACTCGGCATCATACCCTGCATTCGATCGGCAAGCGTTTCGATGGCATGAACGACATGATCCTCAGACTCAACAGCAAATTGAACCATCTCAAAATAAGGCTTAAGTCCATTCAATGCTTCAAGCTTAAAAGCTTGGGGCTGGACAGAATTTAAAAAGACAAACCCGGTAAAGGCTTTGTTGTCATAGCAAGGAATCGCGACTGATGACTGATAGCCTTCTTTAAGCAGGGTTTGTATGCGGGAACAATGATTGATGTCGTGAAGATCATCGACAATACGTGGTATTGCATTTTCAGCGGAGATAGTAAGGTTGTGGAGCTTTCTAAACGGCGCCTCATGATGGGCCAAGCACCAAGTATCAAATTCACTTTCGGCGAAAGATTTGAGCATGTCTTGATGAGGGTGATATTTCGCAAACGACACCCTATCGATACACGGCAAATGTGCCTGCATTCTATTCTTCAACGTTTGCAGTTGCTCATTAAGCGGTTTAGCAAACGGGTAAAAACTCCGGTGCGCCATACTTCACCTCCACACCCAAGTAGAGAAACCAGAAGAAAAAGCTCCTTTCTGTCAGAAATTTTGATGATCTTAGAGCGGCTTTTCCCCACTTAAATAATTGATATACCACAACCTAAGTGTACGAAATAAAAACAGATTTCCGCCAATTTTTTCACCGAATATCTTACGGTAATTTGATCCAGATTAAAAAAGCCAACAGGTTTCCCTATTGGCTTTTCACGTTCAATTTAAGCAGTGGAACTAACCTAGAGCAGGTAATACACCTAAAGTGATTAGCACTTGCGCTAAAACGATGCCCGTACCCGCTATACCAGTGACGACTAGTGCTCCTTGCCCACCAGCGACACGGTATTCACCAGAGAAATCATCGGAACGACGAACCTTGATCACCATGACAAGAGGAAGGAAAATCGCAAGAATAGCCAATGCAATCGCCGCGTAACCCAGCGCCATAATGAAGCCTTGCGGGTAGAAAAGCGCAAAACCAAGTGGCGGAGTAAACGTAATCACCGCAGCTAACAAGCGATTTGGTTTCTCACTTTTGCCTTTGATCGTATCACCTAAAAATTCGAACAAACCTAAGCTCACACCTAAAAACGAGGTGAGAAGTGCAAGGTCAGCAAATACACCTACAATGCTGCTCAAGTTGGATTTGTGAACAGTTTGAGATAATTGACCAATAAGTGCACTCAAGCCACCGTTTTCAATAAGCGCATCTTGGCTTACTACGCCTAAGGTAACGATTTGCCAGAAAATGTAGATAACTAAAGGAATCGTCGAACCAACGATAACCGCTTTGCGCAAAGATGACGTATCGCCATCTAAGTAGTTTACGATTGCAGGAATACTGCCGTGGAAACCAAACGATGTGAAAATCACTGGAATCGCCGCAACAATAAGTCCCTGTTCGATAGGCATGCTTAGCAAGTATGACTCGGTAACGTTTGGCGCTAAAAATGACAGTACCGCAACCATTGCGACTAGCTTTAACGCAAACAACACACGGTTTACTTTATCAACTGTTCCTGTACCAATAGTCACCACTAAAGTAACGATCAGAGTGAAAATCACTGTCGCTGTCGGACCAGAAATGTCTAACTCAAACCACTGAGATAAGCGGTCACCAAATTGTGCACCGCCACCAGCGATGTATGCCGCACACAATGAATAGAACAAAAATAGCATCGCAAAACTGGCAACCCACTTACCCTTTTGACCAAGGATTTGTTTCGCCAAGGTATGAAGTGTTGCACTACTTTCAGCATATTGGTGAAGTTCAAGCATCAGTAACGCAGTAAAGGCCATTAACGCCCACAAACTCAACATGATGACCAGAGATGTAGTAAAACCAATGCCAGCGGAGGCAAGAGGAAGAGCTAGCATACCAGCCCCAATTGTAGTACCAGCAATAATTAGGGTACTACCAAACACTTTAGAACGACTCATTGTATATTTATCTTTACATCTTATTGGGAGTTATCAGCATCAGATCGGGCAACGGCGCACCAAAACTGACACCATATTTGTAATAAACACGATATTGTAGGATCTTTGAGAGAAGATCAAGCAAAGTGTAAGGATAAAAAACCACAGCCGTAAAATTATGTTTACACAAAACAATCTAAGCGCTTATTTCTATCAATAAGCGAGCGCATTCTTCAGAATTCATAAACTTGGGAACGGGGTAATTCCAATGTGCCTCTTTCAGAATCAGGTCAACCAAGTCTTCGATATCATCTTGTTTTATGACTGTTGTGCATTTTTCGATACCAATAGCATCGTACAAGGATTCAATCTGTTCCAAGAAACGCTCAGCACTTGGTTTGTCTTTCGTATTGATATTGGTCTTCTCGGCAAGCGTTCTTAGCTCATCTTCAATTTCAGGCAAAGAGAACTTTAAGACGGGTAGCAACGCTAATCCATTTGCCATGCCATGTGGCAAACCATACCTTGCCCCTAAGTTGTGCGCAAAAGCATGCACGTACCCTAGACTTGCCTTGGTAAAAGCTAACCCTGCGTAGTAAGACGCCATGGCCATTTTGTATCGAGCTTCAATATCTCCCCCCTGCGCCACGGCTTTGGGTAAATAACGAAATATTAATTTGATTGCAGCGACTGAATACGCTTGAGTTTCTGGTGTCGCATTGCGCGAGATGTAGGCTTCTACCGCATGAGTTAACGCATCAATCCCTGTGTCAGCAGTGATTTTGGCTGGCAAACCGATAAGCAAGTCAGGATCGAGCGCGGCCATAATCGGCACCAGTTTCGGGTCCATCAAGGGCGTTTTTAAATGTGTGTCTGGGTCTGAAACCACTGCCGCGATCGTCACTTCAGAACCAGTGCCAGAAGTGGTTGGAATAACAAACAGAGGCGCTGGGGTTCGCCATACTTTGAAAAGTCCTGAGAGCTTTTTGATTGAGCGCTTGTTACTTACTCTTGCAGCAATCACTTTTGCACAGTCAATGGCAGATCCGCCACCTAACGCCAAAATGGCTTCCGATTGAGAGGCGTTGTAAACACGTAATCCATCTTCCACTTGATCGTAAGTTGGGTCTGGTTTTACTTCAGAAAACACGGCCACCTGTAAACCCAACCCCTGCGTTTGCTCCAAGACTTTACCTACCATACCGATTCGAACTAATCCCTCATCGGTCACTAGCAACAAACGTCGAAAACCTAGATCAGATATCGCCTCCAACAACTCAGATACGGCTCCCGAACCAGAAAACAGCGTCGGCCGTGGAAGTGGCAGCACATGCGCGGCGATTTTTAGCCCTTTGGTGTAACTGCGATACAAACAATGTTTCAACATACAAATTCCTTTTGAGTTGGAGCAATTAGTCTAGTAGTTTTTTCAGGCAACTCTTCTTTGCGGCTTCACAAATTCGCAATCGAGTCGTTTACCTTTTCTTCCTTTAACTCATTGAGCTAATTAAGAAACAAAATGGGGATATTTTCTTTCCTACAGTGACCACCACAATAGGTATTCCATCTGCACCGTCCATACGAATTACATTGAGAGTGGCAGCAAAACGTGCACCGTCACTTTGAGGCCGAAAACCCTAAAGTCGTCTCTCCCCCTTTGTTTGCTGATGTTTTAGTCAAAAGTAGAAATAAGAATACGTTGCATCATGATTTATTGTCGTTTTCAAAGAAGTCAACCAAAGCAACAAGAATCTTTTAAAACCAATACTCAGCTCAAAGAACTGACGTTAAACAGTGAGCTTCGAGTGATATTCTTATGCAACTAGGATTATTATCTACGCCATAATTAAAATTACGTCCAAATAGCCCACCTTTAAGGGCTCTTTTCGCTGTCGCGCCCTTTCTCTAAATATCAGGCCATGATGTCGGTTTGCGTGGGCTTAAAAACATGTCGGTATAAATAATGAAGCATTCTTCCTCTCCCGATGCTATTGCGGGTTTTGAAGTCGATCTAAAACAAGCACTTATCTGGGTCGCCCGTGCACTCGACTATGTAGGTGTCGATGACACTCACCACAGTCACCGTGTCGCATACATCGCCTACCAATGCGCTCTAGCCTTAAATTGGGATTTAAAGAAAGCAGAGTTTTGTTACTTTGCAGGCATGATTCACGATTGTGGCGTCTCTGAAACGCAAGAACATAAAATGTTGCTGGACGAGCTCATCCCTCAAGATGCCAAAGCGCACTGTCTGCGCGGCTACCAAACGCTCAAACAATGTCGCCTTTTAAGTCAATTTGCCGTTCCAGTACTTTACCACCACACCCATTGGGATGAACTGCAACATCTCGACCTGCCTGAGTTCGAAAAAGACGTTGCGGCCCTACTCTACCTTTCTGATCGACTAGACTTCATGCGTGCGCGCTATGTAATGAATTGCCACTGTGACATTGTCACGCTGCATGAGGAATTGATTGCAGAATGTGTATTGGCGAATGCTGGCACCTTATTTAATCCCGTTATGTGCAAAGCCATGGTTAAGCTCATCATGACCGACGGATTTTGGTTCGCGATGGAATCAGAAAACATCGAAACCATTGGTCTGAATTTTAAGAGCATTGATTGGTTACAAAAACAGTTAACCATTTGGGACATGAACAGCCTTGGATTATTTCTGGCGCGCATTGTCGATGCGAAAAGCCCATTTACTTATCAACACTCGCAAAAAGTTGCTGAGTTGTCGCGCTATTTGGCGGGCAAATTAGGACTCGATGAACACGACCAAGAAATGCTGTTTATTGCCGGTTTGGTTCACGACATAGGTAAGCTAAAGACGCCAGATGAAATTCTACATAAGGAAGGCGCGCTCAGTAAGCAGGAATACACGAGAATCAAACGACATACGATAGATACTCAACTTGCGCTGCATAAGGTGTTCCCAAACGCCAAAATTGCAGAATGGGCTTCAAATCACCATGAACGCTTGGACGGCTCTGGCTACCCTTACCATAAAACAGCAGAAGAACTCGACATCCCTTCTCGCATTATTGCCGTTGCCGATGTGTTTCAGGCACTATCGCAAGATCGCCCTTATCGAGGACGAATGAGCCAAACACAAATTGCTGAGATCATGGATGATCTAATTGAGCAGAATAAACTCTGCGCTCACGTCTATGAGGTGTTAGAGCAGAATATGACGGCTTGCTACAACATGTCTATTTGCCACTAAAAGCCGATTTTCAGACATTAAAAAGGGCGCATCACGCGCCCTTTTTAGTATTTAGTGTCTAGATGTTAACTCGCGATATCCAGAAGGTTATCTCTCACACCATTAATTCTGAACCAGCCTGCGATACTGAAACGCTCCGCGTTAGTCGGCAACACTTCATGAGGAAACTGTTCAGATAAGAACACCAGTAGACGCCCCCCACGAGGCGGTATTGTCGCGATTTCTTTGTCATTGAGGTCATAGACGACCAGTTCGCCCGCGTCCTCTTCACTCCAAGATTCATTCATGTAGAACACCGTGGTTAAGCGACGGTTTTCGTTCCCTTTAAAGCAATCAAGGTGTTTTTGGTAAAAATCGCCTTTTTCGTACTTAGCAAAGTGCGCTTCATACTCAAACAAACCCAAGAAGAAATGGCGGTTCACCTCTTGTCGAATCTCTTCCATTTTGCTCAAATAATTCGCGATTGGCTGGCCCATAGCTGGTTTTAACCATTGAATTTTGTCACTGCGAATTGATTCAATTCGGGTCACATCATCATTTCGACCAATGCGTGCTTTCTTCCAATTATCCGGTATGCAATCACGTAATTGGGTTACTTCGTCTTCAGAAAGAAAGTCATCCCAAATGTAGTAACCATCCGTTGCTAACGCATCGATCAGCTTGTTCATTTATTTTATTCACTCGTGTGGATTGGGCGGTTTATATAAAAAATTCAATCCAATGCAACAAATGCAACTTTTTGTCGAAACGACAAATTCTGAATCATCAAATAAAATTGAAAGAAAAGCACACAAAAAAGCCGCTCTCTTGAGCGGCTAAATTAGCAAGTTATTGGGCACCATAAACCACGGTTGGTTGATGCATCGGCCTGATTCGCTGGATAGTTCGGCGCTGTTTGTTCTTTAGTTGGATGTGACACAGTTCCAACACCAAACCAAACGCCATCGCAAAGTACACATACCCTTTATTGATATGGATTGCGAAGCCTTCGGCCATCAGCAAGCCACCCAGCAATACTAGGAACAGTAGCGCTAAGGTTTTGAAACCAGGGTAACGGGTAACTAGGTTATTGATCTTTTCAGCAGTCATAACCATGACCAATGCAGAAGTAATAATTGCAGCAACCATAAGTGGTACTTCACTTGTTAAACCGACTGCTGTGATGACAGAATCCATCGAGAATACCGCATCAACCGCAACGATTTGTAACAAAACCACCGCCAATCCCGTGCGCACATGGGTAGAGTGATTGGTTTCATTGTGAGTTAACCAGCTCCAAAGCTCTTTTAAGCTTTTCGCTAACAAAAACACACCACCCAAGATCATTATCATATCTCGACCTGTCACTGCATGGTTTGCAACGCTAAATAGTGGTTGTGTAAGTTGCATGATCCATGTGATAGAAAACACCAATCCAATACGCGCGAACACCGCAAGACCAATACCTAGGTTTCGTGCGAGCTTTCTCTGGTGGGATGGCAATCTTTCACATAACACGGAAATAAAAACGACGTTATCTACGCCTAAAACAACTTCGAGAGCAAATAAGGTGGCAAATATCACCCATGCTTCGGGCTGCATGAAAAGTTCTAACATGAGTATGCCTCCTGAGAGTGGAAGCGATACGGAGAAGGGTTCAGTCGACTAAAGGGGTCGTCCATTAATTATTTATACCTCTGTTACTTAGGGATCTAGAGTTAAGCACCTCTTGGTTTGCAACACAATACTCTTTTCAACACAAAAACTAGTGTCTTTATTTGTGCTCTAAAGGATTCTTTCCATCTCACCCCTCCTCTGTTTATCACTCGGAAAAGTTTATAGTGTAGGCTTAAGGAACATCCCCGCTCAGAACGCTTCTATATCAAGCATATTCAGATATTCGGCAAGTAAAACGACAAGTCTGCCAAGCATCTTTTATCAAATAAAGCCAACAATGGACCTTAAGCTATTCCATTGAGCTCAAAGAAAAAGATGCTATTTTTACTCAGTGATCAATAGTAAAAATTTGTTTCATGCTGATATACTGGCAGAAATCACAAGAAATCATCGCTCTCATGGATTATATCGCTCTATCGCGCATTAGCTTAAAACACCTCACCGTCCTTCACATGTTGCTGACAACTCACAGTGTCACTCAGGCGGCCGAGCGACTTTGTGTGACGCCTTCTAGTGTCAGTAAAACGCTAAGCCAGTTGCGTGAAACGCTCAAAGATGATCTTTTCTATCGTGATGGTACGCGTTTGGTGCCCACACCATTTGCGTTGAATATTGGCCCGTCCATTCACGGTATTCTGTCTAGTATGAACGGCCTATTGCACCAAGGTTCATTCAACCCCGCTTATTATCAAGGTACGTTTTCTCTGTCGATGAGAGGCAGTTCTTTTGAGCTGTTTGCTCCCGTGTTAACGCGCATTTCTCAACAGTTGGGGAACAATGCTCACTTAAGCGTCCATGCAAAAGAAGAGATGAGTTTTGATTCGCTGGTTAGAGGACAAGTCGACTTTTTGCTGCTGCCGCATGACATCAGCCAGCCGCCCACTCAAAATAAAGACTTGGTTTGGCAAACAATCTTGAAAGATGAAATGGTCTGTTTAATGGGCGAATCAAACCCGTTAGCTAAAGCGCCCCTGTCGATTGAAGGTTATCTTTGCGCTCGCCACATCGGGATTCACGATAAAGATCTTTCTCAGCCTTACTTCGAGCAAAACCTCACTCAGCAGCATTCAAAGCGTAATATGGCGATGCGTGTGGCAGATTTCGGTTCGGCAGCCGTCATGTGCCATCATTCCGATTATCTATTTACGTGTTCAAAACTTTGGGCGGGAGTCGCGCATCAAGCGAAAGGTTTAGTGCAGCGCTCTTTACCGTTTGATTACGGGCAAGTGGCTTACAGCTTGGTGTGGAACAAAGCGAGTCTCAATGATCCTGCTCTGAGATGGCTGCAACAACAGTTGCTTGATGCTTGTATAGAGCTCGAAGGCTGCGGTGTGTAAAGATAAGAGGCAGCTCTAAACGAATACGGAAGGAACAGCGATAGGACGATCAACAAACTTTCCAAGCTGTTTCTTTAGTTGCTCTATCTCTTCTTTTGAACACTTGTCCCAACTACGTGCCTCTCCTACCACGCCATGATGTTGAAAAGCATTGAGGCGAACGTGTACCGAGCTTGGTAGTGCATTAAGATAGCGCCCTACCGATTCGATTTCCGTATCTAAGTCACTTTTACCGGGAATATGTAGAAGACGCACTTCGTGCAGCTTTTGTTGTTCTGCAAGAAACTCAATCGTCTGAAAAACTCGGTGATGTTCTCGGCCAGTTAACCAACGATGTGTGTCGGTTTGCCACGATTTTAAATCAATCATTGCGCCATCCATAAAAGGTAAGACACGCAACCATCCCGAGACTGACAATGAACCATTGCTGTCGATGAAACAGGTGAGGTGCTGTAGTTCAGGATCCCGCTTGATCCCTTTAAACAGCTCAATAATAAAAGGAAGTTGTAAGGTAGATTCCCCACCGGATACCGTCACACCGCTAATAAAAAAGCGTTGTTTTCGTATCAAATCGAGCATTGTCGCCACAGAGTAGTCAGTAATTTTTGGATTAGATTGGTTCTGACATATCTCTATACAATGATCGCAGTGGGTGCACTCCTCTTTAAGCCAAACAACGTTGTTGCTTTCGTCGAACTTCAATGCGCCTGCCGGACACTCTGCAACACAATCACCACAGTGATTACAATGGTTGATAGTGTGAGGGTTGTGACAGTTCAAACACTGATAGTTACAACCTTGTAGAAAGATGACTAGACGATTTCCTGGCCCATCAACACAAGAGAAAGGAAGGATGCGAGTTACTTTCGCCAAAAGGCTTTCACTTCGTCTAGACATCTTGTTCTTTCCGTCACCAGTTACTTGTAGACTGGCGACATTTCTTGGCTCACCACTCGTGGTGAACGCTCTAAAATTCCTGTGTTCTTCGCCGCTTCAGCGCCCAAAAACGTCGTATTAGTCCGGGAGCCTTCCGCATCGTATTTCGCTATATCAGATAACTTCACCATATAACCAGTCACTCGAACTAAATCATTCGACGCGACGTTTGCGGTGAACTCTCGATACCCCGCGTTCAACGCGCCCTTGCATAAATTGAACATGGCTTCTGGGTTTGACTTCACCGTTTCATCAATCGTTAGAATATCGCTGATACCCGCTCGATAATATTGATGATGCGCCGCAGTTGCTTGTACATAAGTAACAGGGTCTGGCTCGCTACCATAAGGAAGGCGCACTCCTGGCGTTACATCCAGATCGAGACTGATACCACCTTGAGCATGCAACAACGCTTTGCCCTCTAAGCCATATCTCACAGGCGTAGAATCAACCAATGTCGCTAGTGTCGCTGAAATCTCGTGGCCTAATGCATTTGCACGTTCATCTTGTCCGTAGCGGGAGGTTTGCCCTTCTTTTTCAAGAAGTAAGTTGACCGCTTCAGCCATGCCATAAATGCCGTACATTGGCGCAAAGCGTGACTCTTCAATCAAGCCTTCTTGGGTTAAGAAGCCTTGGAAGAACTGTGATTGTTCATGCAAGTGCGAGCTTCTTGCGTCCATCAACTCCGTCATTAGTTGATGATACGTCGGTAATACATTACTGAAAAAATCGTCGCGACTTGCTGCACGTTTCGCCACTTCTTTTAGATTCATGCGTACAAGCGTGTTTGAACCACCAGCTAGCGGGAGTGAGTTGTAGCAACTGACGATACCAAACTGCGCTCCGTCATAAGCATTTGCGTGAATTGGGTAATTCGCAATATGAGGCTTGCTACACTCACAAATGTTTGTCGTCGCCTGACGTAACAAATCATCTGGAGTGATCGATTCGTCGTACATAAACGTGAGATTTGGTGCAATTTGCTTGAGCTCTGCGTCCACACGCAAAATAGTGCGACAGATAATGTTGTCTGTCGGCCCGATATTCACGTGCATGAAGGCATCCGGCAACGTGCGATCCAACATGATCCAGAAATGTCGAAGTTTTTTGTAAATCTGCGCTTCAGTTTGGTCGCCTACATAAGGCATCAGGACGTCGTCTAACTGCCCTAAATACACCGGAATATTGGTAACAGACGGCACATGATGATAGATGATGGTAAGCATATTTAGCGCATCATCAAAATCTTCTGCAGGTGACAACTCCAAATATTCAGAGCCTTGAGATAAAAACTTAGCATAGTCAGGTAAAACGTAACGCGGTTTAAAAGGCGCATGACCTTCAAACATGTCACAGATTACGCCATCGCTCATCGCTTCACGAAGTGCTTCAGAAATAGGCATGTATGGAATACATGCTTCGGCTTCTAGAGCGAGGAAGTTAGACTTCTGTTTCGGAGACAAACGGCCGTCAGTTGCGATATTGAGAAAACGCTGTTGGAGTTCAGATAGGCTTGTCATCAAGGATGTTCCTGCAAAAAAGACCACGACATCTGGATCTGGGTAGGTACAGATCATTACCCCTAAAGGGCTAGAGTGAATTTTACGCCTAGTTAAGCCTTGCCACTAATGAAAAAAAACAAACCGTTAATTTCCATATTGGAAATAAGCTATCCCTAAATTAGGGGTTGCCTCACAATCTAGCTGCGATTCGCCGTAGATAGCATCACACCAGCACTGATAAACACCCCACCCGTTAAGCGATTGAACAACTTAGCTCGTCCTGCTTCAAATAACCAATTGGATGTTTTCACCCCTAATAAGGCGTAAAAGGTTAACCAGCTCAATTCGAATACTACGAACGTACCCGCGAAAATCGCATATTGGGTCAGCAGCGAAGCAGTTGGGTCAATGAATTGTGGGAATAGTGCCGTAAAGAAAATAATGGCTTTCGGATTACTGGAACCAACGATAAAACCACTGGTATAGGCGCTGACGTGGCTGGTTGACACCAGTGCAGAGTCGGACTTCGAAAAATCGTTTTGTTTTGATCGAAATGCTTGAATGCCTAACCAAATCAAATATGCCGCACCACACCATTTAATGATGTTAAACACGAACTCAGAAGACGCAATCACAACACCTAAACCGGTAAAAGAAAGGGTAAGAATGATGGTAATCGCACTTAAACTGCCTAGAGCTGTCGTCAGAGCAAGACGAAAACCGCTGCTGACGCCTTTACTTAAGCAAAGTAGAGAACTTGGCCCAGGAGAGGCTGTGAGAACGAGTATCGCGAGAGTGTAGTAAATCCAAGTATCGAGTTGCATTGGCGCTCCTTTCCAATCATGGTTTGATGCCACATATCAAGCCTTAAGCTAAGTGATGTAGCATCGACGCTTCTATCCTTGAAACGTATTTTTGAGGCAAATGCGCAATCCAAATTGCGCATTAATTATGCAACCAAAATACTCGCTATATGCAATAGTGTAAAGAAAATAGTCAGTAATGATTCAAGCTAAGTACCGATTTAGTCATAGAACGGTTTTGGATCGATTTCTAACGATGAAGGCGCTATCGCTCTTTCAATTTTGTGCGTACTTGTTTTTAAATCCACCATCGCGACATCAATGTATCGTTTGTACTTACGGGAGTAGAAACATTTCACTTCTGGCTTTAACGCTTGAGATGGATTCGAAGACCACACCATACCCACTCGGCCATCACTGAGTTCCACGATAGAACCTACTGGATACACACCAATGCAGTTGATGAACTTGTAAACCAGGTCAGGGTCAAGATGGAAAGGCGTTAGACTGAGCAAAATCTTAAATGCTTCTGCTGAGCTCATACCTTTTTTGTAGCAACGATCAGCGGTGAGCGCGTCATAAATGTCGACGATACAACTCATGCGACCATGAATCGGAATCTCGTCGCCCGATAGTCTGCGCGGATACCCCGTTCCATCAAGCTTTTCATGATGCATTAAACACACGTCTCGGCTGACATCGCTCAACCCTTTCACTTCAACGATGATCTCGCCCGCGAAGACTTGGTGCAACTTCATGTGCTCAAACTCTTCTGGCGTTAAACGCGCTGGCTTGTGAAGAATTTTATCGTCCACTTTGATTTTACCCACATCGTGAATAATGCCACCAATCGCCAATTGCTTGAGGGTATCTTTGTCTAAGCCTAAGTGTTTGCCAAACGAAACCAGCAGACAGGCGACATTTACTGAGTGCTCGAGTAAATAAGAATCTTTCTGGCGCAATGCAGAAACACACTGCAAAGCGTCTGAATCAATAAATACACTTTCGATCATGTCATCCGCCCACGATTCAATCTCGTCGACTTGGATAACTTTGCCTTCAAAAGTTTGGTTGAGAAGTTTCTGCGCTAGGCCTTTTGCTTCCGCAATCAGCTTTTTAGCACGCTTGTGTTGGACTTCTCGCGAGCGATACGCACGTTGGACTTTGCTTGATACGGAAAGCGTTTTATCCCCTACTTCGATATCGATAGGTTCTTCGACGGGTTTGAATACGCACTGCTGAGCAGAAAGTGATTGATCAACCCAAACGAATTCCACGCCACTTGCGCGAAGCTTTTTAATGCCCTCTGCGCTCGAAACTCGACCAGCATTGGCTAAATTGACTCGTTTGTTATGCTCTATCGCGGTAACAAACATGCCGACAGCTACATCTGCGATTGCAATTTTAATTGAGTCTTCTGGGTTGTACTGCATATGGTGACATTTATTAAATACTATTAGGTAACGCGTGCATTATAAAAGATATCGCGCATAGCTGTTATAAGAATCCTCAATTCATTTCAATTAATGAGCATTCAATCAATTAATAGAGCGATTTACTTCATAAAACCATTTTATTTTTATGGACTTAGCTCAATAAATGACAGCATTATTCACTAATTTTAATAATTTGAGGAATGCATCAATAACTATTTCATATAAACACGATTTACTGTTGACTAAGTTTTATAAATATCGATGATCAGCAAGTTAAACTGAACGAAGTTTTATTCATTTGAAAGCGCAAGAACATGACTGTCTACTATTTTAAATTAGCATTTGTATCTTAATAATGCGCATGATTACTTCATTTCCCTGTTACAGGAACGCCCACTCATCTCTGTTGCCAGTAAGGCACGAGGAGGACATGTCTTGACCACCATTTTTGATCAACAGGCCTCAGACAATGATCGCGAGTTTCTCAAGATCGTCGAAGAACGCTTTATTCATATCTTTGATGTGTTCAACGAAGGCCTCTTCTACATGGACGAGTTCGGGACGATGGTTTTCTACAATCAGGGATTTTATGAGCAACTTGGAATCAATGCTGGACGCATCAACCTAGATCGTTGGTTGGATTTAGTGCATCCGTTGGATAGGGAAAGACTGTCCAAGCGCGTCGATGCCCACATTAATACCGACAATAAGCGCGTCACAACCACTTACCGCCTGCGCAAACCCAACGGGCAATACGTTTGGATTGAAGGCGTTGCGATGACCAAAGAAACTGAGCATGGTCATTATATGGTGGGTAGCCATCGCGACATTTCTGAACGTAAATTAATGGAAAGCTACATTCATCAAGTCGCGTTCCATGATAACGCCTCAGGTATGGCAAACCGCGCGCATTTGTTGCTTGATATTGAAGAACACGTCTGTTCGACAGACACGCCAACGTCGATTTGCTATATCCAAATCAATGAGATCAAATCCTATCTGAACCAGTACGGCAATGAACTGGTCAATGGCTTGGTGGAAAAGCTGCTGCAAACGCTCAGTCATCTGCCATCCCCCAACTGCTCAGTGTATCGCGTACATGATGACGATTTCGCAATTTTAATTCAGGACGATTGCTCAATAGACACGCTTCAAGCTTACGCCGAGACGATAAAACAAACCTATCACGAAGCCGTTGTAGAAGAAGGCCAGTATCTTGGCAGTAACATCAGCATTGGCTTGTACCCTTGTATCGACCCTGCTCACTCTGCTGATGAAATTTTGCGTAAAGCTGCAAGAACATGCCAATACGCCAGTGAACAAAATAAAGATAGGATTGCCATTTACAGCCAACGCACTCAACACGCGGTAGATCGGTACTTTTTTATCGAGCAAGGTTTGAAAAGCGCACTAGAAAAGCAAACCTTGAGTGTGAAGTTTCAACCAATCATTAATGCAAAAAGCTCCGAAGTGGTGAGTTTTGAATCTCTCGTTCGTTGGCGTAGCAAAGAGTTTGGCGAAATTTATCCCGATGAGTTTATTCCCGTTGCCGAGAACAAAGGCTTGATTGTCGAGCTAGGCTATCAAGTATTCGCGAAAGCATGTCAGTTCATAAAACAATACCGCGAACGCTACCAAAATGAAGTAAGAGTGAACGTAAACGTCTCCGTTCTTCAGCTTATGAATGGTGAGTTTCCCTCAAGAATCAAAGCCATGGCTGACAAAGCTGGCGTCGCACCTCAGTCTATCGTGCTAGAGCTCACCGAAACATTCATTTTGGATAACAACCAAACGGCTATGGCCCCCTTAAACACGCTTCGTGAGTTGGGCTTTGCGTTGTCTTTGGATGACTTTGGTTCCGGGTACAGTTCTTTAAACTGCTTCTTTGATTTACCGATGACGCAAATAAAAATCGATAAATCGATGGCTTGGAAAACGCTGACAAACCACTCTTCGCGAGAGTACCTAAAGTTTTTGATTGCAATGTGCCACGAGAACAATATTGAGGTAGTAATTGAAGGCATTGAGGATGCGAAGATGTGCGACTTCTTTACTCAGATGGGCGTCGATTATTTACAAGGTTACTGGTTCTCAAAACCCTTATCTGTCGCAAGTGCTAGCCGATATTCATTGAATTCGTAGTTCGAATTTTGTCATTCTCACCTGTTCCGCACAGCCACCGTTTAGTCACCGATTTTTATATCAAAACAGAACGTGGCTGTGGCGAAAACTCAGGTTAACTTTATCCACCTATCTTAAGCGGTCAAACACAACGTTTTGATCTAAGTGCTCGTGATATTGCGTGTAATCGAGCCCCATATCAAAAATGTATTGTGTAACGAGGTTTCTTACGCACTCAATCAACTGATTGGCTTGCCAAGGCTTTTCGAAATAGCGATCGATGCCCGCAGAGTTAATCGCATTGATCGTATCAGTGTGCGTGGCCTGCCCAGTCAACAAGACTTTGCGAGTGCGAACAAAGCGGCTGTCTTTGGAAATTTCCGTCAGCAGCTCAACACCCGTTTTACCTGGCATCACGTGATCCGAAATAATTAACGCGATCATTTCACCATCAGCATCAAGTTCATCCATCAGCTCAAGCACTTCATCAGCAGACTCACAATCCTCAATATTCAGCCATTTATTCAACGGTTCTAGATCTTGTAGAACCGCGCTTAACACCTCTCGTTGGTCATCAACGCAAATTAAATTAAGCTTCTCCATGTTCACCCTCTACCGGTAATTTGATTCTAAAAATGGTCTTTTCACTGTCACTTTTTACGACAATGGAACCGTTGTAACCTGCAATAATTCGTTTAACGATCGAGAGCCCAAGCCCCAACCCAAAAGACAATCCGCCCTTCTTCGTTGTAAAGTTAGGCCTAAATATTTTTCGGCGCGTGGCCTCATCAATTTCAGGGCCGTTGTTGGCGATCGTGACTAAAATCTTTCCTTTGCTCACGCGTGTATGAATTTCAATGGTCGGCGACTCAATGTTAATCATCGCATCGCACGCATTTTTTAAAATATTCACCCAAATTTGAACAAGCTCAGTTTGCGATCCAATAAAAACCGGCAGTTCTGCAGGGCTGAAACGCACACTAACGCGCCTCAAATCACTCTGCAGCAACGCCAATGCCCGATTTATTGAATCGTTAATGTTGATGGCCTCATCAAGGTCGATATCCGTTCTGCCCAATTGCTTAACGGAACGAACAATGCCAACCGTATGCTTAGACGCGATACGCAAGTCGTGCAGGTCTCGCCCAACTTGCCAGTAACGAATCGCCTCTTCTGGCCTTTTTAACCAATGCTCCGAGAGGTAGTTACTCGGCACGGCTCGCGCTAAATCACGCGCCAACTCTTTAGGCAACCCATAATATTTTTCGAAATGACGACCGCGCTTTCTCGCTTCACTAGACGATACTTTTTGCCCTTGCATCAAACCAAAATCAAAGAACTGACTCGCCTCTGGATGCACTTCTTCAAGCAGCGTCATGATGACGGACTCTAAACGCTCCGATTTACTGCTGACCACACCAATCGCATTGTTAAGTTCGTGTGCGATACCTGCGGCTAACTGACCGAGTGTTGTCATTTGCTCTGCGGTGTGGAGCTTTTGCAGCGCCTTCTCTTTTGCTATCGCTTCTTGCATCGCGCGCCGCTGACGGCGAGACAACTCATTCACCATAACGGGCATAAACTGTGTGGTTAATGGCCCGTAAGTTTCTTCTTCAACGGCTGGCGTATCGCGTTCTATCCACGCAAGTTCTACATCGGTTTGTGCAACAACCGTAGATGAGGCAGTCCATGTTCCTGAAAAAAAACTGTGCACTCCAATAAATGCCCCTTGAGAAGCAGAAAATACCTGAATAGGCTTTCTGTCTTCGTCCGCATAGAAGCCAGCAAGCTCGCCAGAGAGCACATAATATAGACGGTCGTTGTAGCCTTGCTGTTCGATCAATACGGAGCCGGCCAACACAGTCAGCCGACGTTCGATATGATTAAAGTAGCGTTCTACTAACGCATCTAACTTGGTTTCGTACATGTATTACCCAATATGCCCAACCGTATGAAGAATCCACACCATCACAAAGCTTAGCAGCACACCAACAATACCAAGTACCGCACCCACTCTCGCCATTTGGCTACTTTCTACATGGCCAGTGGCATGCGCGAGCGCGTTAGGCGGTGTACTGATAGGCAATGACATACCAAGCGAAGCCGCGAAGGTCACAACAAGAATAAGCGTGACTTCACCTCCTAATGGCGTTAAAGAAGCCATGGACGTACCAAGCGCAGCCATTATTGGCATCAGCAAGTTGGCTGTGGCCGTGTGTGACATAAAGTTTGCCATTAGTAAGCAGAGGAATGCCGCGCCGAATAGCACCACATAAGGCGAGAATTCATCAAACGGAATACTGTGCACCACCAGCTTAGCAAGCCCTGTTTTGTCGAGCGCTAAACCGAGAGCAATACCACCCGAGACTAACCAAAGTACATCCCATGAGATCTTTTTGAGGTCTTCTTTGTTGATGATCCCTGTCAGCGAGAATACGGCAACCGGAATTAAAGCGACGGTGTATGAGTTCATGCCATGCGCTGAGCCCATCAACCAAAGAATGATGGTGCCAGCGAATGTGACGTAAACAATCATCGCCTTTGGTGTTTTTAGGAACTTACTTTTGATGTTCAGATCAATCTTAGTCTGCTCGGCTTTGTATAAATAGCCTATCAGAAGCCAAGCAAGCGCCATCATAATCACCACAAATGGTACGCCGAACACCATCCACTCCCCAAAAGTAATCAAGTTATCACCCACGAGGTATTTCAGAGCAATCGCGTTTGGTGGCGTACCGATTGGCGTACCAATACCACCGATGTTCGCAGCAACAGGAATACACAGCGCGAATGCAATTCGGCCCGGGTCTTTAGGCCCAAACACGGCGATAACTGGCGTTAATATCGACAACATCATCGCGGTGGTCGCGGTATTCGACATAAACATCGAGAATATTGCGGTGATCAGCATCAGGCCTAACATGACAAACTTAGGGTTTTGCCCAAACGGCTTGAGCAACACCCTAGCGAGGTTCACATCCAAACGATATTTGGTTGCGGCCATTGCTAAGAAAAAACCACCTAAAAACAGCATGATGATTGGGCTTGCAAAGGTAGCCATGATTTCGTGGTATTGCAGTAGTTCGCCAAAATGAGGCAGCCCTTCTTGTGTTCGAAACAAGACAATGCCTTTGTTCGAAACGAGCAATAACTCAAGCACGATGATCACCACCGACGTGGCATAAATCGGAATAGGCTCGAACACCCAACAGAGCGCTGCCAGCAAAAAGATCGCGATAACTCGCTGTTGGACGATGGTGATGCCGTCAAAAGGAAACGCTGACAAAGGCATCAGCCAAATAAATAACGGAATCACCGTTGGGATGATGTATTTGAGATATGGGCGCATAGTACTACTACTCTTCCTGAGTTGGTTGGCCATGACATTAGGCATTTCGAGCCACATTCAGTCATCTTTCTATCAATCTGATTTTTATGAACAACTTTGCGGTTGTGAGATAGAAACATACCTGTTTGATAACTCTGAGTAGAGATTATGTACACTGTTTTGAAACGAAATTTTGGTCTTAGATCAATGAACTGGAATTCACATCAGAAAACATCTCTTATCTGTGTCCAAGCTCACTAATTACGCGATAGATACTTCTTCATCACATAATTAGTTAAGTGTTGCCCTCTCACTTCAACTTCTTGATGTTTAATCACTTTAAATCCCATCCGTTCAAAGAACGGACGAGCAGTGATACTGACCTCTGAGTACAAATACGGTAACGCTAATGACTCCGCTTGAGAGAAAATATGAGCCATCAATGCGCGGCCAACACCTATCCTTTGATGCTGGTGATGGCAAAAGAAATGGTCAATGAAACCATCTGGCTGTAAGTCCGCGTAACCGACAATCTCACCTTCAATTTCGGCAATAAATGGGGTGATGGTGTCCATCCTCGCTTGCCAAGTTTGTAGTTCAAAATCATCGGGAGCCCAAGCTTTCACTTGATCTGTTTGGTAATCGCGGCAGTTTACTTCTCGAACCGTATGGTAGAAGAGCGTCCATAGTGTTGGCGCATCATCAGCTCGATAGCTGCGTATTGAAAGCATCATTACAGTGTTCCAGACAGACGAAACAAAAACGTGGTCACAATCGCGCTCACTAACAACGTATTGATTGGCAAATAGTGCGGAAATAAATAAGGCAAATAGCGTAAATCTGGTTTGGTGATAACTCTTTGAGGCTGGATATCTAGGCTCTTCGCGACCTCACAAGCCCGAACCGTTAACGGATGTTTAAAAAGCCATTGTGAATAAGCGCTATAAAGTGCTACCACTCCCGCCATTCCGATGATTTCTATCAACACAATAGCCTCTAGAGTAAAAGGCAGTAAAGTTGGGCCACTCAAAAGCAGCACCGCGGCAAAAAGCCACTGTTTGTACGTCATCATCCATCCTTGAATTACATTCTATAAATGTACATTTGAGACCAATCGTCCATGATCAGCCTTGCAAGCGTATTTTCTATAAGCCAGTGTACTAAGTTATTTTGATTACTGACCAAAATCAAGTGGACGTAAACAGAAACAAACCGAGTTAGACTACCTCAACAGTATCCACACAGTTGACACGAGTGATTCGACCGTCTTCGATAATGAAAAAGGCATCTTGAGGTAAATCTTGCTGCCAAACTTGAGTGTAATCCATACCCAACAGCAATCCTCTTAGCACGATGCCTGTTAGCCCATGGCTCACCACGACAATGTCTTCGTCATGCGTTACATCACTCAGCCAGCAGGACAAACGCTCCCTTACCGACTCATAAGTTTCACAGTTTGGCGCTTGAAGATACCAGTCATTTTGAGCCAATAAGTTGGGAATTTCTTGCTCTAAGCTGGGAATCGTTCTTTGCTCCCACTCACCAAGAGAAAACTCTTTTAGCCTAGGCTCTTTGTTGAGGTTTTCATACGAGTAGTTAAGCTCTTCACATACGATTTGCGATGTTTGAAGTGCTCTCCCAAGCGTACTTGAGTAGACACGGAAAGGACGGTTTTCAACATACTGTTTGAGCGTCGTGCCGACGCGCCTTGCTTGGTCGCTGCCTTTAGATGTCAGTGAAGAGTTACAGTGACCTTGTAACTTTTTATCTGCGTTAAACTCTGTTTCACCATGGCGCAATACGAATATTCTTCTCGTCATTTCTTTACCTTAAACGGTTTAAATTCATAGGTAAGCTAACGTAAAGTCGCCAACTGGGCAAAAAACACTATTTGAGTCAACTTTGACACAGAATGACTCGCCTCATTATTCCTGAACATTCAAAATTTCATAATGGCGCTCAACATTCACTGTCACCCGCCCCCAGTCTGAATCTTTGACTCGGAGTTGATGGTGCTCGAACGTATCTCGATTTGTAAACTCTTCGTACACATCAAAGCGCAACGGGTTGCCAGGGTTTTCCACCACTTGAAACACAAGGCACCCAGCCTCGCTTTTAGTTAATCGCATATGAATAGGCAGCGCACTTATTACCGTTTCAAGTTCCCCTTCAGGCAACAATATAAATCCTTTTAATATGACTTTGGACATCACGACTCCATCGCTATTTTACTATCTACAAAAAACGCATAACCGACAAGTTATGCGTTAAAACCATTAATGTGGATTGAAAGGTTACCTAATTATTTTAACGTGAGGGTAAACACCTCGTTGTTCACGCCACCAATCATCATTGGTTTTCCAAGCTGATCTTGCTGGACAAAGAGCGTGGTTTTTAACTCACGACTTGAGTGACGAGATTTACTTTTGCGAACCACAAGCACATCAACAACGTAATCCGAATATTCCTTAATCACGGAGCCTGAGAGTTCGATGATTTCCTCATCATTGTCTTCAACGACGTCAAATCCTCGATCAACCTGTATCGGTGCTGAAACCGAGGTTTGTCCGTAGTTTAAAACCGCGGTTTGAGGCTCTTCAAGCTGTGAAGCAACACTAGTAAAGGCAATAAAACACGTTGCCAATAACGCTTTGGATATTATTTTCATTAGTATTTTTCTGATTTCCGGCAAGCAAATAGAAATAAAAACCTTAGATAAGAGTTTGATAAATAGTTAATAATGGCTATCTAAGGCGTGACTGGAAACAATACCGATTTCATTACGAATAAACAACTTTTACAGCATGTATTGTAATGTGATTTATCTCTTCACGTTCGTAGACGTTTGCAGTAACCACACGAAAGCCTGACTGTTCTAGTTCCGTAATCAAAGATTGTTGTGAACATACATGTCGATAAACATGGTCATTTTTGGTGATTTCGTAGCTGTTACGGTCTTTGGCACACAAGCTGCTCACAAAGAAAACGCCATTTTCAACCAAAGAATTATAGATATGACCTAGAAAAGTATTCCGATCTTCACCAATGATGCAGTGTAAACAGTTTCCGTCGATCACCACATCATAGATCTCTGGAATCTCAAGCGTTTTCTCGGTCAAGTCCGCAACGTAAAACGCCCCTTGATTGCCAGTATCTCTCGCTTTTTCTTTTGCCCAAGATATGGCAGTCGGTGAAACATCAATACCTGTTACTTCAAAGCCTAATTTAAAAAATGCTCGACAATGATGCCCTTCGCCGCAGCCAACTTCCAAGAGTTTGCCAAAAGTCGGAGCTCCTTCTAGCTCAGTAAAGCGCTGAACAAGAATGGCTTGCGATATGCGCTCATTGCCTCCCCATCCTTCCCAGCCCTCTTTTCGGGCTTGAACATACATATCCTCGTGGACATGGTAGTTCGCTTTCATATTCATCCTTGATAATTCCTTGCGTTAAAGCGCTATCGACCTATCAATACATTACGGGTTGTACGACTCAACATGTTCATGTACTGCGTGCATTATCGACGCTTTAATATCCTTTAAATATTTCGCGTGTGGGCACCACATTGAAAGCGGCAGCTTCATCCCTTCTAGCATTAGGTCGATACTCACAGGCTCGATACCCTCTGCTTTAAACTGAGGCTTAGTTAATGCTTTGGGTAGCCACGACCACCCTAACCCCTCTCGCACCATATTGATGACAACGGAGAGCTGATCGACTTGCTCATTATTGGCTGAAAATATGAATTTCTCTTTTAAACCTTCATCGACTAGCGATTTTAGAATGAACTGTCTCTCGGTCACCATCGCGTCAACGACAGAGCTCTGATCTAATTTCGCTAATCGTCCACCAGCTTGAACATATGGAACGAACTCGACGTGGCCTAAAAAAACCGAGTCCATGCTGTGCATCGCGCTACTTTCGTGCACATTAACTAACCCAAAGTGGATTGAGCCATCAACAATACCACGCTTGATTTCAGCGCGATCACGCACTAATAACTCAACGCGCATGGTCGGAAAATCTTTCGCTAGTTGTTTGCGAATCATGAACAAAGCAGAAGGCGGCATAAAGCTCGAATAGGCAATCACCACGCGCTCCAAACCTCCGAAAGAAAGGCTCAGTGCGATGTTTTCAAATATCCTCGCCTGTTCGACTGTTTTCTTGGCGTAGTGATAAAGCAAGTGACCATCTTCGGTAGGCTCAACAGAACGGCCTACTCGGTCAAATAAAGTGATAGCCAACTGATCTTCAAGATTGCTGATGACTTGCCCCGTTGTCGTTCGGTGCTTATTGAGCTTAACGGCTGCTTTACTAAATGATAATTCTTCATACACAGTGACAAATGCCAACAGCTGCTCAAAGTTAAACGTCATGTTATTCCCCCACGTTCAGTGACTTACTCAAAATATCACTATCGTTCACCGTCGTGTCATTAGAAATGAGTGAGATGTGACAATCGAACAGTTTATTGCCTCGAGGTTTACTATTCCAGATTTCTATACCATCGAGAGCGCCATGAGTTTCTTGACAGGGAAATCAAACGTAGGCTCAACAAACTCATACTGGCCTGCGATCGTTTCTAACTCCGAACTCCCATTGTCATAAGTCAACTCTAGTACGCCATACACCGCATTATTGGTATGACGTAACGCTGCAACCGGAGACATACGCTTGACTAAACAGGCAGTAAACACCACCGCTGTTAAGTCCCCAACACCAGCAGGTGGCGTTTCAAAATCTAGCATCGGCCTTTGACTTAGATAGATAGATTTCGGTGTCGCTAGCATCATCGTGAAGTGTTCTTCAAGCTCAATATTTGTCACAAGGATGAGCTTCGGCCCCATTTCGAGGGCCTTTTGGCAAGCCTGCGTCGCTGATTCAACATTACTAATCTTGACTCCTGTAAACTGCTCCAGCACATACTTACTCGATACAATCACGTCGGCCATTGGCATCAGGCTCTCAAACAATGGAGTGTGAGATTCTTTATCAGCGATAGGCTCAGCTAGCTCTGGGTGACAGACATAAAGTACTTGGCGACTTTCCTCTTTAACTCGCGTAACCAACTCACAAACTGAATCGCGGAACTTTGAGTCCGTTTGATAACCCGCAATGACAGCGCCACATTCAGATAGCTGACGGAGGCTTTCTACACCATCCGTCAACGTTAGTAATTCATCGACAAGGCTTCTACCGACAAACACCTCATGGTCTTGTGTTTGTTGTGCATTTTGAACAGCGTGGATTGGCCATATGTCCAACCCCATTCGTTGAACAGGAAACCCGGTCACGCTGCTACTTAAATGCCTAACTACGCCGTAAGTTTTAATTGAAATGATACCTTTCATCGCTATGCCTACATTACTTTGCTTTACATCTATTCATTGAGTATTCGGCATAGCAATTACGCTCGAATCCCTCGCTATCAAGTGTTCTCACAAATTATCGAGGTTATCCATAAGCTGGTAGAAGAAACCAATTGAACGGCCGTATTCGTCTACACGGATGCGCTCATTCACACCATGGAAACCTTCAAACTCTGTTGTATTCTCCAACTGAATTGCCGTAATCGTGTAAACATCTTGTGCAAAATCACTGCGATCTTGATTGGAAATTGTTGGGAATTACACCGCTTTTGATAGGCGTTTTGCGGCCCCATCTAAGTCGACCTTAACTTCGATTTGCTCCACGCCTTTCATCTGCATTGAGCTAAAGTCTTGATCGCCTGCCGCCCAAGCTGAAACGCCCGCAGTAAAGGAAATTGCTGAAGCGACGCCAGCGAAAATTTTTGAATGTTTTGTCATGTCCATTTTCCTTTTCAATAGGAAGTAAATTGGATTATTGCTCGTTGATATGGTCAGTATTATCGAAAAGCGTTACCTCAACCAATCGCTTATGTAGGACCTAACCCTACAAACGGTTTCATCGTATAAGGACGTAATAGACAACCATCAAAAGCTTCACTCACAGAGCTCATCACCTTTGGGAGCTGGTGACATAGGAATGCGCCGAAGTGTTACAAGTCAGCGCTTTTTCTGATCTGCATGCTTCATGTGAACATCAATTTGAGGGTAAGAGATTTCAACATGATTCTCTTTGAAGAGTTGATTAATTCTCTTATTCACCAAATGCAATGTTGGTAAACGATCATCAATGGAGTTGATGTGAAATCGAAGCTCGAACTCTAAACTTCTATCGTCAGGGCATTAATCGTTTCCGGCCAAATCGACGAACACTGCCCTTGAGTAAGCTTAGTCAAAGATTCAATGATTCATTGTCTAACATGAACAAAAACGGGCATTGATGAGCTGGTAATAGCTCTACTGTTCAGGCTTTGAGTAGCAAGCGCATCACTCTTCGGTTTTTCGGTGCAGAACAAGGCTCAGATTTTACTTACACCATTTGTAGGATGGCGTCCTACAAATGCGATTATCTGCTTTTCATCTCTTCCCTTATCTTTGCCTCATCCAAGACAAACGAGACAACTTCATGAACACAATGCCGCACGAGCTGGTATGGGGTGAAATCTATTTCCCGCCGCTGCTTTTAGTCATCGGATTGGCTTACGTTCTGACCACGATGGTAACTTCGCTAGCAACGAGATGCGGACTACATAAGTACGTTGCATTCCCTGCACTGGCAGAGCTAAGTCTGATTGTCATTTTTACCGGCGTTATTGGCCAATTTATTTCGATCTTTTGAGGAAAGCACACTGTGATCAAACGTTATCTCATTACCCTTATTTTGTTGTGTACCGCGGGTACTGTGCTTTACACCCACTACCAAACATACACAAACAATCCATGGACGCGAGACGGACAGGTGAGTGCCTATGTTATCTCCATTACGCCTCGAGTCACTGGGCAGGTTACGCAGGTGTATGTTGCTGATAACTCAAAAGTAAAAAAGGGAGATTTGCTGTTTGAGATTGATCCAAGCACATACGTTGCGTCTTACCACAAAGCACTGGCAAACAAGAAACAAGCGACTGCATTGCTAGCAAAGGCACAAAATGAAGAACAGCGAGCACGAAAATTAGAGAAACGTACGCACGGTGCAGTGCCTGCGTTAACACTTAGCAATTTACACAATGCCGTACAAACAGCGCAGGCAAATGTTGAACTTGCGAAGGCGAACATTGAAGAAGCGCAGCTTAACTTGGACTTCACCAAAGTTTACGCGCCGACCGATGGTTACATCACCAATCTAAACGTTCGAGTGGGCTCTCAAGTGGTCGCTAACTCCCCTGTTGTCGCCCTTATTGATGAAAATAGCTTCTGGATTGAAGGTTACTTTAAAGAAACAGACCTCGCGGGCATTGCCCCTAACGACCGCGCAACTGTGACATTACTCATGCATGATGACGTCGCGTTAGAAGGCAAAATCAAAAGCATTGGTTTTGGCATTGCGAAAAAAGATGGCACAACAGGAAATGACCTTCTGCCAACAGTGAACCCTAACTTTCAGTGGATTCGCTTAGCTCAACGTATCCCAGTCAAAGTGACATTGAATGAAATGCCAAAAAATCTGCAGCTTCGCGTAGGCATGACGGCATCGATAAAAATCATCAAACACTAATTAGGTGAAGGTCATGCTGAGTTCATCGACTAAAGAAGCAATAAAAGCAGCGCTCTCAATTGTTGTCGCTATTTGCCTTGCACTGTGGTTTCAGTGGGAAAAACCTTATTGGGCGGCCATTGCGGTTGCTGTTATGGCACTAAATGAAAGCTTTGCCCACTCAATTCATAAAGGACACAACCGCGTTTGGGGAACGCTCATCGGAATCGCTTATGCGCTTTTCTTAATTGGTACGTTTCCTCAAGATCCATTTTTGTTTTTGAGCTTTTTAACTCTGTTTCTTGGCTTGTGTATTTTCATGTCGAGTGACGAGAAATATGGCTACATATTTTCGATGGCCTTTACGGTTTGTGCGTTAGTTGCTTGTATGGGTCAATTTGACGACCAAACTATATTTCATTTCGCGATATTACGACTTCAAGAAACAGTTCTAGGTGTAATAACATTCTCTGTTGTTTATCGAGTTATTTGGCCAGTAAATACTGAGCAGAAATTCATTCAGCAGTTTGAAAATAGTCGAACGTTGCTACTGGAAGCTCTTAAAAATAAGCACGACTTTAACCTTGAAGCGCTAGAAGCCAATTCAGGAAATATCAACAAGCTTTATCAACTGCTTAACCTACCGTTAAAAGGTAGCTATCGGCTCAGACAGCACCGACGTGCTTGGCTTGAGCGAGTCAACGAATTGACTCACATTCAAGACAAACTACTAAACAGAGGGGATAAGTCAAATTCAAACAGTGCAGAATGGAAAGCTCTAACCGAGCAGTTAGAAAATTTTTATGTAGATAAGCCTCAAACTTCG
The DNA here is from genome assembly GCF_054850435.1 of Vibrio sp. RC2502. Taxonomy (NCBI): domain Bacteria; kingdom Pseudomonadati; phylum Pseudomonadota; class Gammaproteobacteria; order Vibrionales; family Vibrionaceae; genus Vibrio; species Vibrio sp. RC2502. The sequence goes on along the minus strand of NZ_CM141453.1, from coordinate 1,430,331 downwards.
CTCATTGGTGTCAAAAATAGCAATAAAATAGAAAGCATTAACTCATCACTTCGCCAAGGGAAACGAACATTTTCCCAACATATCAAAGAGGATAAACGTAAAGTTTTTCACGGCGTGTCGATGTTCGTAACATCATTGCTCGTTTGGATTTATCTCCCAATACCCGGTGGTTCTATTTTTCCGATGATCGCAGCGGCTTTTTCTTGCATCCTACCGACAATGCCACCGAGCGTACTTAAAGATGCTTTCTTTGGTGTTATAGGCACAGGAACCGTAATTCTACTGGAGTACGTGTTTTTGATGCCACTCATGACTGAGCTATGGCAGTTAGCGTTATTTTACTTCATCAACACGATAGTAATTTGGGAGGTATTTTCAACACCCAAAATGCTGATTCATCGAGTTCTAGGGATTAATCTATTGGTTGTACTGACCTCCGGCGCGTTAAACCTGACTCCAATATATAGAATTGAAACACCAATTTTAATGCTGACGAATATTTTAATTATTCTTCTGATCGGCAAATTGTTTTCTGACCTGTTTTGTAAACCTCAAAATGTGCGCAGAGTTTAGAAACTCGATATTAATAGCCATGCTATTCATGTGATGAATTATCAAAATAAATTTTGAAATAACACATACACATTTTTAGAAAATGGGTATTTATAATATTAAAGAGAGACCATTGTGAAATTAAAAATAGGACTGGTATTTTTAACCACTTTATTTACCCAGTTAAGTTTTGCTCAAGATTCATTTTTCCCTATTTGGGGAGATGAAGCAGAAAAGCGTGGCTATTCACTGCCAAAACCTTATGGTCTTTCCCTTTCATACATGGATATGAGCAATCCAATCACGGTCAACAGTATTGATTTAACAGGACATCCGGTACTAGAGGCGCTTGATATTGATGCTAACCACGCCGATTTTAAAGGTTCCAATATTACTCTAAGGGGAGACGTGTGGATTTTCCCGTTTATGAATATCTATGGAATTATTGGTTATACCCAAGGCACGAGCACAGCAAAAATTAACGCTTTAAGTTGCGATACTTCCTCCGTGCAAGGTATCGGAAACAAAGTTCTGTGTTCGCTGCTCGATGCCGCGGGTGACGAACTACCGGATAGCGCCGCATTTGAGTTAGAGATGGACGGAGGAACCTATGGAGCAGGCACCACATTAGCTGGCGGTGTGGGAAATTGGTTCGCACTACTCGATATGAACTACACCTACACCAGCATAGCCGCCATTGATGGCAATATTAAAACCTTCGTGGCTGCCCCTAGAGTCGGATATCGCTGGCAATACGATGGCGGACGCGAACTGCGCGTATTTGTTGGAGCCATGTATCAAAATGTTCAACAAGAATTGTCTGGTGACCTCAAAAGCTTAAACCTACCACCACAACTACTTGGTTTAGTTGAAAACTTAAGCCCTAATGCAGACTTCAATGTCAGTCAAAGTGCCGATGAGAACTGGAACAGTGTGCTTGGTTTCCAATATGCCTTTAACAAAGACTGGGAGATATTGATGGAGGCCGGATTTGGGGAACGTGAGACCTTATTCTTTTCATTAGGTCGTCGATTCTAGGATTGAAAGCATGACAAGATTACTTCCTATTGTTTGTCTATTTCTATCTGGAGCAACTCTCGCCGAAGAGGCTTTGCAAGAGTCAGAAACGCATGAACTGACAAGCTATCAGCAATATCAAGCGTGGCTTGAGAACTTATTGCTGGAACTAGGCGCGGATGGTCAGTTCGATCCTGAAAAAGGCATCGACTGGAGTGTCATGCCCGGCCCCTTTTATACTCCAGAGAAAAAGTTTGGTATTGGCGTCTCGGCGGTCGGCCTCTATAAGCCAGATATCAATGACATCGACTCACAACCAAGCTCTATTACCGTTAACGGTTTTGGGTCAATAAATGGTGCTTATGGGGTATCTATCAACAATGCCAACTACTTAAACAACGATAAATACCGCTTGTTTGTTGACGCTGAACTAACGGATTCTCCCGATGTATTTCATGGTATGGGCGTTGATGCAGGAATGCACAATGAACGAGTTAATTATGACCGACGCAGTTATTCCGCCTCAATCACTGGTATGACGCGTGTATTACCATTTACCTACTTAGGCATAGGGCTCTCCTTTTTCCACAATGAAGCGTCCAACGCCAAACAAGAAAATACACACATCCCCTGGATAGGTGATGATTTGGCGGAGTTTCCTAGCACGCAGCGAAATATTGGCAGCATGCTCAACCTCACTTATGACTCTCGGGACTTCGCCCTAAATGCCTTAAAAGGCAGGCTGATTGAGCTTGAATACAAGCACTTCAGCACTGAATTAGGCTCAGATAATGATTTTGAACGTGTGAGGCTTAATTACAGCGATTATCGTGCCCTATCGTCAATTCCTGGTGTTTTGGCCTGGCAAATACGCTCCGAATCCAACTTCGGCGACGTGAGCTGGGATCAAATGGCAATGCTCGGAGGCGCTGAGGCTCTTCGTGGCTATCAACAAGGCCAATATCGCGGCAGAAATATGCTGATTTCCCAAGTAGAGTACCGGCAGCCGCTATCTGGGCGCCATGGCATAGTGTACTGGTTAGGAGCAGGCACACTGGCTGAAGAATTTGATCAACTGGGTCAAGACGAATGGCTCTACTCTGTCGGCGTTGGCTACCGATTTGAAATCAAGCAGCGAGTTAACCTGCGCTTAGATATCGGCTTTGGTAACGATCAAAGTGGATTTTACTTTGCAATTAATGAAGCGTTTTAACTGAAATGAACCGTATACTTTTTATATCTCTTTACACTGCCACCCTTTGTACCTTCTTGGCTGGATGCTCGTCCGACAATTGGGCAATTCATGCGATGCCAAGTTCGAATCAGGCCGCTGATATGCTCGCAGGTGATCTGAAGACCAATCAAAATTGGTATTTGGATGAGTCTCGCTACCCTCAATTGACCGTACCGCAGAACGTACGCCCGTGTTGTGCCTTTGGGGATATGCAGAAAGTCAAAATTGGGCCAGTTCCAGTGCCCTTTTTTCGACTGAACAACGTTGTCGAACTTGAGGAGATAGGCCCACACAAGTTTGCCAGCGGGATATATCACTACACACCGTCATCCTCATCGGCATTGGGTCATGGCGGTAGCGAAAATAACGGAATCTTATACACGCAAAAAGGTGGCTTTATCGACCTCGCCCATGTGCGCGATACCGCCGATGACACCATGGGCTTATTTTTCGAGATACTCGCCAACTTAGGCCAAGCCCATCGCATTGATTTACCTGCTGAATTAGGGCCAAGATACATCGAGATGGCCTCGTTCGACGCATCTTCTCTAACCGATGAACAAAGGTGGTCTGTGGCCGCTCATTTAGCCGCACGCTTAGCCTACTTCAAGGCTGAATCCCACGAGATCGCCCAGTGGCACGGCTACGCAAATTTTTCAGGTTGGCCAGAAACCATTTCCGCCTACTCGCTTGAAGATCTCTACTCCAACATGTTGGGAGCTAAAATTGTACTTAACCTCATTCAACAATATAAGATGCTGAGCGAAAGAGAATACAACCAAAATGTCAGCTTGCTTCTCAATGCAAGTCTGCAAGAACTTGGCGTCGTTGATAAATCTCAATCAAAACTGGTATTAGCCGCCGTCGACGGTAAATGGTGGAACTCACACGAGTCAATCCCAAGCAAATTCATGGTTCTGCAACGTCACTATGACCTAGGAGATGTACAAACGCCCCACCGACTAACACCGGAGTTATTAGGAAAAGAGAACTCGAACTTACAGTATCTCGCGCAATCTCCCGCGATAGTGCTCACCATACCAGCATCTGTAGAGTCGCTGGATCTAGATAACATTGCCAAGTTAGTACTTGAAGTAGCGCCGAGTTACGCAGATACCTTCAACCACATCCCAAAACGTATCTGGTCAGAGCGTATCGAACATACTCAGTTTCCTGTCATTGCCAAGTATGCAGAGTTACAAGATGGTCAAGAAATGAAAGCGTTAGATGTGACGGAGAAGTAATTTAGAGAAACAACAGCTGTACATGATCTCTCATTAAGAAAGACATACCCTAAAGTGTACGAATTCAGACCTGAGCTGGCAGCTACCCACTTTTAGACTCGGTGCCTGTCAGATTATATATGGGCTAGATTCCTTACAGCCCAGATTGATTTCTCATCCTCTAATGTTTCTATTGGCGTTTTACCACAGCACGTTTTTCATTGATGAGTACGATGATTGTTGTAGTACTCCACCCATTCACCCAGATATTTCTGCAACTCTTCCATTGAGCCATACAGTTTCTTTCTGAACGTAACTTGATAGAGCTCATTCAATATGGTTTTGTGGAAGCGTTCGCAGATCCCGTTTGCATTGGAACCGACATGCACATGAGCAGCAACCTAGCACCAGCAGGTACCCAATATACATCGCCGTTTGAGCTGATATTAGGTCATGGGTTACCACATTGAGAACAAGACTCAGATTTAAAGCCCGAATTAGTAGAGAAAGTCTTAATTTGAGGTTCGCCAGTTTACCGGCTTTGTTGCGTAATTCGGCCAGAGAACCAAACTGCCTGCAATTGAGTGATTCTTATACAACACACTGAGTTTCAGGCATACCAAGCCCTGTAAGTTTGTTCAGCGCTTTAATCATGGCGTAAGTTTCACCAACCTGAGCATTGTAGTTTCTCAGACTTAATCGCCCACCTAACAACTGCTTCACTCGATACATTGCTGTCTCTGATAGTGAGCGTTTATGGTAGCCGTACCGCTTTTTCCACTTATTGTTGGAGCCGTAGAGCTTCTGGCAACCTACCGCTAAATTCCTAGGGTGACCATTCTCCCAGAAGGCTGCCCCTTCTCTTGGAGGGATGAGTGGAACAGCTCGCTTGAACCGTATGGCATCATGGCAATCCCTTGTGTCATAAGCGCCATCACCAGATATCTCGATAATTCTTCGGCGTGTTTGCTTGAGCAAGTTAGGAAGGACTTCTGCATCGGTAACATTAGATAAACTCAGTTCTGCCGCGACGACTTCATGAGTACTGGTATCTACCGCTAAATGCAATTTTCTCCAGACCCTATGCTTCCCGTCAGTACCATGCTTCTTGACCTTCCATTCACCTTCGCCATAAACCTTGAGACCCGTCGCATCAATAGCTAGATGCTGTATTGCACCTCTAGTCTTGGGTTTAAATGAAACCTCGACTTGCTTAGTTCTTCGACTTATACAACTGTAATGTGGACAGACTATAGGGACGTTAGCCAATGAAAAAACAGAATAGATAAACCCTTGCAATGCTCTCAACGGCATTGAGAAAACTCGTTTCACCATAAGTGCAGTGGTAATGGCTAAGTCGCTGAACTGACGAGGTCTACCACGTTTATCTTGTTTACTCTGCTTCCACTGGCGAATGGCTTCTTCATCAATCCAGAAAGTGAGTGAACCACGGTTGATTAAGGCTTTGTTGTACTGTTTCCAGTTCGTTGTTTTGTAGCGAGGTTTCGGCATGAGACTATGGGAATTAACTTACTTAGCCGATCAGATCGTAACCTTCTGATTTAGTTCCCTCGAATTACGCAACAAAGCCCATACCACCTTAACCACTGAACACAACGCACAGTGAAAATGCCACGCGTTGCGAATCACTCTTAAACAGTTTGTTAGGCAAATGCTTCCAAGTTAGCAGGTTTAAACACCCCATTTTTCTACTAATGTAGATAGAGTTTATATAGCTTGTCGGAATGGGGCATAAACTCGTAGATTCGAGTTTTGGCATATACTGCCGACTCATGCCGGACTCTCTCTAACGCATTCTCGTTTCATCGGCAGACAAAAACGAATCACTTAACCGTGATACATCAATTTCAAACCAAACTGTTTGTGCACAACCACTCTTACATGGAATGAAACTATATAGAATTTCACTGACATGAGAGTTTGGTAAACGAAAATCGAACAAGCTAATTCCACCAATACTTCTTACAAACGGATGGACACGTTCCGATTTTCCTCCCCAACACTTTGTTTGGTCGATATCAGGTTCAGCAAAGATGAACCCTTGTCTGACTATGCTCATCGCATTCTCAATACTTGTCGAATGCCAAACTTTACCCTTTAGCTCAGTTGGTACTTTAGTTGACAATTTACAGCCTCTGTTTAGCTCAAAACCCGTATTTTATTATGAACGGCTGAATACGAGTAGTACCATTTGCCTAACGCCCAATTAAGGGGTGAACAACGCCTCCACCGAAACCTAAAGCATTGTGCCATAAACACTAAGTTTGAAGTAAAAGCAAAAGTGCCAAGCGTTGTGAATCCCTCTTGAATGCTTTGTTAGTTGCCAAGCCTAAAGCTTTTCTTTGAGGTTAATCGCCGCTTTGCCAACACTAGCTTTACGTGTTTTAAGAAACTCAAATCAGGCGCAGATTCAAAGCACCTGCTACTGAAATCACTTGGAAAAACAACACCGTAGAAAACGAACTGACAACACCAAAAAGACCTTTTGGAGAAACAATGCCACAAAGCTGACTTTCAACAAGTAAATCGGTTTCTGAAACGGAAAATTTAACCAAAAAAGAAACCTGAGAACGATTTTCACAAACCCAAACGATTGGAAATTGAAGTTCGAAACCTCACTCAAAACACACTGACTTTAACTCTAAACATTCTGCTTTAGCTGCGTTTTCCTCATTGGCAACTAACGCCGCATTAAGGGGCAGCAACGCGCTACCGCCAAACTTCAATTTACCACCGTAAACACAGATGCCAAGATTTAAACCAAACTCGCCACGCGTTGACTGTCCCTCTTGAATGCTTTGTTAGTTTCCAAGCCTAACGCTTTGATTTGAAGTTAATTGCAGCTTTGCCAACACGAACTTTACGTGTTTTAAACAACTTAAATCAGGCGCAGTTTCAAAGCGACTGTCACTGAAACCACTTGGAACACACAACGCCGTAGAAAACGGACTGACAAAACCTAAGAGCTCTTTTGGAAAGACAATGCTACAGAGCTAGCTTTCAACAAGTAAATCGGCTTCTGAAACAGAAACCCCAAACCGCACAAGGAACCAAAGCACGATTTTCACAAATCCAAATAACTAAAAATTGAAATACGAAAACCTAGCCAAAAACACATGGAGATCAGCCCTAAACATTCTGCTTTAGGTACATTTTTCCTCGTTGGCAACTAACGCCCTGTTAAGGTGTGAGCAACGCAATACCGATGCCGCCGCAAACCACCTTAAACACAAAACGCAACGCATAGTAAAAATGCCATGCGTTGCGAATCACTCTTAAACAGTTTGTTATAACTCTGATTTTGCCTTAGTCAATAGCTTATGAACTTCATCTGAGTTAGCGAAGTCTAAGCAATATGCTAATTCTATTGAACTACCACTTTTTGATTTATAAGAGTCAATATTCTCATTGCTCAATAACTCACTGAGCTCAAAAAATGCATCCAAAGGCAAATTAGAAAACTCTCTGTAGCCTTGCATTGCCGTTACCGCATCTTTGGCTACATCTGAGCCCTTGTAATAAGTCGCAATACAAGAAGAAAGTGCATATTTTTTAAATAACTGCTCATCACTTTGAGTGCTCAATGGACTTGCGCTTAATCCCACACTAAAAGTTGCAATAAATATAGTGCTGACTAATCCTCTAGTTTCCATAAGTACGCCTTCTTTGCTTGTGGGAAGTAACAACTATCCGTACATCTTGAGCCAGTCCAAATACTTGCATGCCCTGATGCATCTAGCCAAGTATCCACATCAACGACCAATATACCTTTGTAGTCAGCCAACTTATTCGCGTTGGGATTTTCAATTACAACCTCAGGATCACCAAACTTTTGATGCAAGAAGCTGATCAAATCCCTGACTCTGTAGATATACCAATTTCCCTGTCCACCAGATACAGTTTTATTTTTAATGTAAGGAACCTTAAAACCAGCATAATTAAGTGCATAGGACATCCGAATTGCACATGCATTTTCAAAACGGCCCTGCTCTGGTGTTAGCACATTGATATTGTGATTCACTTTACCACCAATTATTGTACCAACGTCCGATACATCTCGGTTAACCTTTGCAAAAGCCACTTTCATTTTTAGTAAGCTAGGACGTGCTGCCATTGAAAAACCTCCCCATCAATTGTTTGAACGAAAAGGTCTCACAAAATAAGCGACCATACTAACAACAAGTTAATCGTTCTTGAGGCTCTTCAAGATCAAAGGTGTAACAATGAAACTGACAAAAGAGTTATAACGCCCGCTTAAGTGGTGAGCAACGCAACACGAAGTTTCCGCATACCACCTAAATCACTAAATTTACCACAAACTACAAATGCCACGCGTTGCGAATCCGCCTTAAAGCGTTTGTTATGTGGTAGTCCCACGAAGACCAATTAAGTTTCCAAAAGGGTCTTCTATTTGGCACATTGAAAGCCCATTTTCTATTGCCATTGGGCCGCGATAAAGATAGGCACCAAGAGCTTCAAAGTGGGCTAACGCAACGTATAAGTTGCCAACAGACCAATAGATAACTGTGCCATTTTTATCTGTACCAACCTTTTCGTCTGCTTGGACAATTTCTAAGGAAAAACCATTTAGATCAAGTACAGTAAAATCGAAATCTGGATGATAAATTGGAACAGCTTCTGGAAAGGCTTTCTTATACCATTAAAGCCCTTTCGCGACATCTGGAACATGAACAAGAATAGCTAAAGGGGTCATAAGTTCTCTCCTACCACATAACGCCTTGTTAAGTTGCAGCTAACTGCCACGACACTCAAGCAAAGCCACCGTAATCACTGAACCCAACCGAACCAAAAATGCCACAGGTTAGCTGTCAGCTTGAACAATTTGTTGTGTGGCTCTCACTCGAAAGCTGGCAATGATTAAACGGACAAAACTTGTAACCACGAACCTTTCGTAACCCACAGTTGCCAGCGATAGCCTAAATTATTCAGCACCCTGCCTGCGTGGTTATCTAAACCTTTTTCACCAAAGAAAACGCCCAGACAGCGAGCACGATACGTTTTGGGAAAGCAAGTTTTCAGAGCGGAGTTTCAGCGAACACACTCGTTCAGACAAACCATTGCTGGCAGCGACTTTACGCCAACGAAACAAGCAACGAGTGAACAGTCAAAGATGACAACCGGCTGAGCCCCAAAACTCTGACGGCCACACAACGCCGCGTTAAGGGGTGCAGGCACGCAATACAAAAGCTACCGCACAGCGCCATAAACACTGAACCCAACGCATATTAAAAATGCCACGCGTGCCAAATCCCTCTTAAACGCTTTGTTATACGCACGATCGTTTAAGCCAAAATTCTACGACAAGCCCTACTTTGAAGCCATGATTTTTATGTGTATTGATGCACTCAAGTCAGGCTAAGACTTACCGCGGCTTGTCACTGGAACCACTTGGAACAAACCGCGTCGCAGAAAACGGGCCTGCAACACAAAAAAGCACTTTTGGAAAGACAATTTCACAATGAGGACTTTCAACAAACTCACTGAAACCACGTGAATTCACCACACCAGAGAAAGCGCCCTATCAGCAAGCAAACCAGCTTTTAGAAAGGCAAAATCACAGAGCTAAATCTCAACGAAAAACGCAGCCTGGACTAACCTTGAAAAATCAGCACCCAAGGAAAAAAACCACCGATAAACGGCAGGCCCAAACCGAGCAAAGAACTGAAGAAAACTAGGATTGGAGCAGGAAAATCTCAACGCCTCAAAACCAGAACTCAAGGCTGAAAACTGAAATTTTTGACCTGAGTTTTGAGGCTTTCTTCATATAGCGTATAACGCCCTGTTAAGGGGTGAGCAACGCAATACCTAAGCCGCCGCATACCACCTTAATCACTTAAACCAACGCATAGTAAAAATGCCACGCGTTGCGAATCCCTCTTGAACAGTTTGTTAGCTGACAATTTCACCGAGTGCATCTATCCATTGCTCTGGCTTCGCTACAATAAACTGGTAACACGTATTGTTGGCTAGTTTTATGCGAAATGCATCCGTGGTGATTGGAATTACACCACCACCTTTGCCCAAGCACTTAGCTACGGCAGCAATGTCTTGGCGCTTTAATTGATAAGGACCAAAGCCCAACTTTTCGTTGTACGGAATAAAAATCAAATCCGACTCCGTTAGTTCTAATTTCCCATCTGCTTTAGTCGCACCGACTTGAATTGTAGCTGTTGAAGACTTAATTACTTTATCAGACATAACGTACCCTCTTCCTTGATTTACTTTTGCCTGCTAACGCCCTGTTAAGGTGTGAGCAACGCAATACCAAAGCCGCCGCATACCACCTTAATCACTAAAACCAACGCATAGTAAAAATGCCACGCGTTGCGAATCACTCTTAAACAGTTTGTTATAAGTAATTTATGCCTCCAGCTTTAAAATTGCTTCTTGCATACTTTGTAACGCACTTTCCGTATATTTGACTAAATTGCGTAGTTCTGTGACTACTGGCTTTCCAGACAATGGCTGATCTTTACCAAAGAGAACTGAAAAGGATACTGATTGTGAATCAAAGCTAAAGTCGGTTATGTCCCCTCCAACTCGAGCAATGTTAAGAACGCCATCTGGTCCTATGTCTGCTACAAGTTTTCCAATAGTCAACCCACCCATTTTTATATTGGTAATTTCAGCTTTTGATGGGCAGAAAATAGGTATTAAAATAATATGCTTATCAGTAATATTTAAGTCATGGATTACATGTAGCAAACTATCCTCATTTCCATCTCTATATGGACATAAAGTAGTAGCTATAACTTCTGCAATATCGGGGCGACTAACCAGTATACCTTTACCTTTAGTCAAGCCTGAAACGAGCTCATTACGAGTATTTACTATTTTAATTTGTGTTTTGGGTGTAAGAGAGATGCCAGCAATATCTCTGATTAGTTCACAGTACGCAATGTCTAACGAAGATCTCAAATTGTGCACTGCATCTCCGATAATCAGCGGTATATCTGATGGTGGTTCTTTAGTCTGAGCCAACCTTAACAAGTAGTCACCATTGCTCTCATCTTTCTCAACCCATAGCTCGCAAAAATTTGAATCGACATAAGTACAACATAAATCGTGTAGGTCATTGATATGCTTTTTAGCTCTTTCAATTTTAAGTCTGGCTGACTCAAACATACATTTCGCACTCCCTTGTTTCCATTACTTATAACGCCCTGTTAAGGGGTGAGCAACGCAACACCAAAGCCGCTGCAGACCACCTTAATCACTTAAACCAACGCATAGTAAAAATGCCACGCGTTGCGAATCCCTCTTGAACAGTTTGTTAGCAATTAGAGCTAATTGTATTTATCACATACTGAAGATTTGCCAAAACTGTCATCATCCCTACAAGCTTCTTTTGTCGCGTCAATAACTGACTCATTACTAATCGGTGTCCAGTAATTTTCAGATACTAAATATTTAAGCTTCTTGTTCCCAGCACCAAGCCCTGTAAACTCTATAGCTTTTTCTAATTTATTGATAAAGCTATTAGATGAACTTGTTTTATAGTCAAGATACATTACAACTGATTCAGGCGTAACATAATCACGTGACGATAATGGCGGGAGTTTAAAGTTGATTGTAGATTTGGCAGGAATTACATAACCATCCATTCCTTTGTATTCATAAGCAGGCATGTAAGATTCATTACCACCTGGAATAGAAACGCTACGGCCATCAGCAGAAAAGTTTCCATAAACTTTTTCTGTAATTTTAAAGACAAACTCTTGCTGATCTGGAGTTGCTCTTAAATACTCAATTTTTTGATCGGTTGAGCTTTTATTAGTTAATTGAAATTCATAGCCTCTACCTACAGGTTTGATGTATTTTACTTCGATATCTCCAGTAAAATATGAAAAAATAAAATTAGAAAAAAATGCTAACAAGCCAGTAGCTGCTAACCAAAGAATAACTGGGTTAATTTTTCCCCAAATATTTATATTTGATTTTACATTTTGATTAACAGGCTGCTTTAAAGAGCGTTTTTTAACCTGTTTTTTCTTTTATTTTTACTTTTAGGCATTTTAATTTTTAAAACTGTTACTTTTCATCAATGATAACAATACCAGATAGATATTACTACTGGATGAGTTTTCGCGATAGTTGAAATGATTGCTAACGCCCGCTTAAGTGGTGAGCAACGCAATACGATGTTTCCGCACACCACTTAAATCACTAAACTTAACGCATGGTAAAAATGCCACGCGTTGCGAATCCGTCTTGAAGCGTTTGTTATGCCTCTGACTTACGGTAAACATCTGGATGCCAAATTTGCATTAGTATCTCTGGATTTTCAATTGGTTGGAAACCGTATTGCGCGTACAAACCATGCGCATCTCTTGTTGCCAATACCATACGCCTTAAACCTTGCAGATCAGGGTGAGACACTATTCTTTCAACGAGCCACTTGCTCAAACCTTTTCCTCGGTGCATCTCTACTATGAATACATCAACAAGGTAAGCAAACGTTGCTTTGTCTGTTATCAGGCGAGCAAAGCCTACTTGAAAATCATGGCTATCATAGACACCAAAGCAAAGGGAATTTGAAATGGCTTTTTCTAGGGTATGTTTTGGTATTCCTGACGCCCAGTAACTTTCTGAGATAAATTCGTAGATCACCTCAAAGTTGAGGTGACTTTTATCCGTGCTGATTCTGTATCCTTGCACCATTTTTCCTCCTTGAGGCATAACGCCCTGTTAAGGGGTGAACAACGCAGTACCGATGCCGCCGCATACCACCTTAATCACTTAAACCAACGCATAGTGAAAATGCCACGCGTTGTGAATCCCTCTTGAACAGTTTGTTATATTTTTCTATTCCGCAAATTTAATTTCAGTTGTCACATATACTGGTATATTCAGTGAGTTAGACTCGGATGGTACGTATTCAACTTTACTTAACGCTTTTAAGGCAATTAAATCCCATTCACCCTTAGGGGACGACTCAACAATTTTAGGATTAAATATCTCGCCATTCGAATCTATTAAATAGTTAATTAGTACATAACCACCTGTTTTTGGCACCTTTATATTAGACTTTAAACTAAATCTAAAATCCTCTGACGACTGAACCCAATAATCACCTAATTCATGTTGCTCAACTTTTATTGGAGATTGTGTCAGATACACTTCCTGTTTTGATGCACAACCACATAAAATTAAAAAACTTAGTGACAATATACTCAGTTTTTTCATATACACTCCTTGTAAAATATAACGCCCTGCTAAGGGGTGAGCAACGCAATACCTAAGCCGCCGCAAACCACCTTAATCACTAAATTCAACGCACAGTAAAAATGCCACGCGTTGCGAATCCCTCTTGAGCAGTTTGTTAGCTGTGTTTTACAACACGAGCTTTGCTCCCAACATACCAAGAGCTAAGATAGCTACCATCGTAAACCAAAGGTAAATCATAAAAGATATGTATAACGAAAATAAACCTCTCACAGCTTTATCTAAGTTTGCACCTTCATCGTGCTGTAAGAAGTACGCTAGTTCTGCTGTAGGTATTGATCCAGCAAAGCTCTTAAATTTGAACTTTACCATCATCAAGCCCATTGAGACTGGAAGACTAGATACTAATAAAATGATTCCCACCGAAACCCAGACATTCTCAGGGGATTCATTACCTAAAACTACTGCTGCCCCGATCAACACTAAAAGCATTCCCAGAAAGCCCTTAAAAGATGACAACAATGAGTCTCTTGTTTTTATATACAGCCAGAATAGCGGCTTATCGAATTTTCTCATTTTTTCCTCAAACAGCTAACGCCCAATTAAGGGGTGAACAACGCCTCCACCCAAACCTAAAACATTGTGCCGTAGACACTTAAGCTGATTCAAAGCAAAAATGCCGAGCGTTGTGAATCCCTCTTAAATTGCTTGTTATGTTTTACCACAAACACATGATTTACTTGAGAAAGAACTGCTATTTCTAACTAGTTTTCTGAAGCAAACCACAAGGTAAAAGGCAACTTGGCCACCAAAAGCGACCAACCTAAAACAAGCAAGTCCACTTCCCTGCCCAATGAGGCAACCCGACTAAGCTCCAACAAGCGCCCTATTTTTCCAACCAAAGCGCAGGGCAATGCTTAATTGCCGAGGCAACTGCCAAGCCGAAATGCTGATTGGCTAAGAACCTAAATGCGACTTAAAGCCACTTAAACTAGAAGCCAACCGCCACGACCTGACAATGAAGCAACCCACGAACATTGGCATGTTTTACGGGCGGAGAGATTCAAGAACTTAGGCCGACAATGCGGATTTGCTGAGTCTACTAGGGACGAATTGCTTAAGGGACAAAGAACTAGAGCCTAAGACCTTTAAGCCTTTGAATTACAAGTAAACATAACGCCGCGTTAAGTAGTGAGTAACGCAACCACCTAACTTAAACCATTACATCTTAAACACCAAACTCATTTTGAACTGAGAATGCCACGCGTTGCGAATCTGTCTTTAACGCTTTGTTATGGGTCTTTACCATCTATAATTACAGTAAAATTAATGAGGTTGGTACATGGAAATACCGAGTTTAGTTACAGCTGTCACCATTTTATTTGAGAAGCTTTGGAAAGCACCGCTCTTGCCCCATTTGACTGCAACAACGTTGTTAGGTGCACTAACCCATCCAAAAATATTTGAAAACACTCAGTTTTATGAAGCACTGCAAACATATCAACCAAGTTTAAACCTAGCTCTACTGTTATATGGTTGCTTTATCATACTTAAGTTAATGAATTACATATCATATCTGTATTTTTACATTTTACGCTTAATTACGTTAAAGACATTAAGTGAAAATGAGCGCAAATTAATTAGAGTCTTAACCACGAAAGAAGGATGCTGTGAAACTTTCAATTCTGATTTACCTGAACTAAACAGCTTACTTAGAAAAAAAGTTTTTAAGTATCCGAAAATTTTTGTAGGTGGTGTCATCGGCTTTTCAACTGTAGAACTATCCGATTGGGCTAAGACTCTCATATATCGCCATAAAACTATTCTAACTAAGTTGCATACAAACTGAACTGAGCCATAACGCTCTGTTAAGGTGTGAGCAACGTAATACAGATGCTTCCGCATACCACCTTAACCACTAAACTTAACGCATAGTAAAAATGCCACGCGTTGCGAATCACTCTTGAACAGTTTGTTAGCTCACGGTTGCAATAGGTTCAAGCCAATCAGATGATGTATGTATATTGTCACCTTCAAACCACAGCATTCCTATATCCATCCAGTTTAATAACTGGATAACCTTATTATCTGGCTTTTCTGGCAGAAGAATAGCTATATGTGGCTCATCATCACCTTTGAGCTCATACCAGTAATCAAATAACTGACCGATCGCCATACGTATGTTTGATCTTTCAATAGAGCTTTTTACTTCAATAATTAAATCGTTCTCATCACCGTCATAATCTTTAACAAGAACGTCAAACATACATGAGTCATCACACCCTTCCAGTAATGTGAAGCTGGAAAGACTATTTAATACTTTGTTTGTAAGCTGGTTATGAATTCTTCTTTGTTTGATAGTTCCTGAGTGTTTTATAACTTTAACATCAGTTTCATCTTTCAATGGAAGCTCTGCTGTATTTTTTGTATCTTTCTTCTCTAATAATTTCTTTTTTGCTTTTTTGCCTGGAGTGCTTATGAAATCAGGAATATCTCTTCCTACTTGGTCTAGGTCAGCAGCATCAGTGATTCCACCTACTCCGTATAGCTTGATCATGGCATCATACTGATCAGGTAAGCTCTTACCTTGAACTTCTAATTTTTTCAGTAAGTTTTTCACCCACTCGTTTCCATTGATAAGTGGAAACTTTATTTCTGCGTCAAGCATGAAGAACGTAGGTGTTAAAAAGTACTCAGGCTTCATCAATTGATCTGGATGATTTGCCTTTGGTATTCCAGGGGTGTTAGCTATTTGAGTGATTATTCTTTTTCGGTCTTCGGAGTTCTTGGCCAAGAAAGCACTTTTATACATAGGCAGCAGTATGTCAAAATTATCTTCTATCCATACGTAAGCACTATTACGATATGCTTTATAGAAATTGGTGAATCCAGTATGCTTTGATACTTCTACAGTAATATTTGAATCTTGAAGTATATCTGCAACATCCTTAGCAACTTCATCAATACTTACTTTTTTATAATCTCTGTTAAAGATTGCAGCTAATGCAGGGATTTTAGTGCTCGATATATAGCTAGCGTTTTCACCTTCGTAACTGTTGGTGATCCACGATAATTTTGATAAACCATAAAGCTGCTTTGCTGAAATACTCTCTTTTGAAAAGATATATTTGGCAATTCTACGAACTAATTTATTTGTATCTCTTTGTCTATTCGCCCAATCTACAGACATAATACGATCCCTCTTTCAGTGAGCTAACGCCCTGCTAAGGGGTGAGCAACGCAATACCGATGTTGCCGAAAACCACCTTAATCACTAAATTCAACGCATAGTGAAAATGCCACGCGTTGCGAATCCCTCTTGAGCAGTTTGTTAGTTTGCAAACCCAACGCGTTGATTTTACTTCATTTTAAACTTTGCAAACAACAAACCTTATGTGCTTTGATGCATTTAGGTCAGGCGTAGTCTAAAAGCGGCTAGTCAATGAAACCATTTGGAACAAACAACTCCGCAGAAAACGAACTCACAACACCAAAAAGCGCTTTTGGAAAACCAATCTCACAATGAGGACTTTCAACAAAGTCACTGAAACCACGTGACCTTTCCACACCAGAGAAAACGTCATTTCAGCGAGTAAGTCAGCTTTTGTACCAACAAACTCAACGAGCAGAGCTTCAGCAAAAAAGCTCAACTCAGTTAACCCAAAAAGTCGCCGCACCAAAGAACAAATCAACCGTTGAAACGATGCCAATTTTGAATTTTCACCACGTTAGTTAACACTGAAATTGAACGCCGATACGACAATTTCAACTTTGAGCTTTTACCACTAGATCTTGCGATATAGCTGCGTTTTTCCTCTTGCAAACTAACGCCCTGTTAAGGTGTGAGCAACGCAATGCCGAAGCCGCCGCATACCACCTTAACCACTAAAACCAACGCATAGTAAAAATGCCACGCGTGCCGAATCACTCTTAAATTGTTTGTTATGTACGTGTTTGCAAGTGATGACTCAAAGCTTCAATTTGCTGTTCGTGAAGATGAATTAACGGGCTAATTAACTGCGCTTCCTTACCACCTTGCTTCAGGATCCTTAAAACTGTTTCCGGATCACTATATAAATTCAAGAAAGAAACCCCGACACTGTCAAAGCAGTACTTCAACTCACGAGCAGAATTTATAGCGTCTGCGTACGAAGATACAGAAAAACGACGTTGGCCATTACCATTTATACTTCCAAGTTCAGCCCCCAGAATTAGACGCATATTTTTAATTTTCAAGAACTCAACAGCTACATCACAAACAGCATCAAAGTCTGATATATGATCAATACAGCTCATATGTATGTGCCAATGACAATCGTCTACTTTTAGCTTAAAAGTACGTTGGGATTTCACATATTTCCAACTAGGAAGAAGAGAACTCAACTCATTCAAAAATACACTCTGTAGTTCAGATACTTTCATATTCCCTCTAAGTACATAACGCCCTGTTAAGGTGTGAGCAACGCAATACCGATGCCAACGCATACCACCTTAAACACTAGACGCAACGCATAGTGAAAATGCCATGCGTTGCGAATCACTCTTGAACAGTTTGTTAAACGGCTTCTACCCAAGTGTATTGCTCACCTTTTAACAACCTTGTTGTCGGTTTATTGATAAGTGTTTTTCTCCAACGAAGGATTAGATACTCTTCAATTTCTGAACGACCGAAATCAACACCAATAAATGAAATTTGATAAGTATCAGAAATATACTGTCTCAATAAATCGAGATCGCTAATTTCATTTTCAATTCCAACTTTCTTTGTAAACGCATGATTAACCGGACGCATTAGATCACCCATTCGACTGTGAACTCCAGAGGTCTCGCCGACATACACAGGGGTGCCACTTTCCCAAATGACATACACACCGCCACCATGAGGGAAGTTACTCCGCCAATTCACTGCAAATGGCTGATGTCTATCAGCAATTCGTAATTGTTTTTCAGCACTTTGCAGTAGCTGCTTCGTATTCATTTTTACCTCATAGCCGTTTAACGCCGCATTAAGGGGTGAACAACGCAAACCACCCTACCTAAACCATTGTGCCGTAGACACTAAAGTTAATTCAAACCAAAACTGCCAAGCGTTGTGAATCCCTCTTGAATGCTTTGTTAGTTGCCAGATCCAAGGCTTTGATTTGGAGTTGATTACCGCTTTGCCTACACTGTTTTTACGTGCTTTGAAAAACTCAAATCAGGCGTAGTTTCAAAGCGCCTGCCAATGAAACCACTTGGAACAGATAGCGCCGTAGAAAACGGACTAACAACACCAAAAAAATCTTTTGAGAAGACAATATTGAAAGCTGACTTTCAACAAACAAATCGGTTTCTGAAACAGAAAATCCAACCACAAAAGAAACCTGAGAACGATTTTCACAAACCCGAACGATTCAAAATTAAAGTACGAAACGCCACCAAAAACACACTGATTTTAACTCTAAACATGCTGCTTTAGCTGCGTTTTCCTCGTTGGCAACTAACGCCCTGCTAAGGGGTGAGCAACGCAATACCTAAGCCGCTGCATACCACCTTAATCACTAAATTCAACGCATAGTAAAAATGCCACGCGTTGCGAATCCCTCTTGAGCAGTTTGTTAGTCGCGAGGCACCGAGCGATAATTTTAAGCCGAACTAAACTTTGCGAACAACAAACTTTATGTGCTTTGATGCATTTAAGTCAGGCGTAGTCTCAAAGCGGCTACTCAATGAAACCACTTAGAACAGCCAACGCCGCAGAAAACGGACTGACAACACCAAAAAGCGCTTTTGGAAAGCCGATCTCACAGTGCGGACTTTCAACAAAGTCACTGAAACCACGTGGAACTTACCACACCAGAGAAAACGTCATTTCAGCGAGTAAATCGGCTTTTGTACCAACAAACTCACCGAGCGGAGTTGCAACCAAAAACAAACTCTCGATTGCCCTGCTCTGTCAGCACCAAAGAACAAAACAATCGCTAGGACACTTGCAAAATTTTGGACTCAAAACAGCTAAAACTAAGTTCTAATGATCGACGATGAATCTGTGTTCCAAACAAACTGCTGCTAAATTTTAAGCTCAGAAACATGATTTTGATTGCTAGCTTTTTCTGGCTACTAACGCCGCGTTAAGTGGTGAACAACGCTACCACCAAACCTAAACCATTGTGCCGTAAACACTTAAGCAGAGACAAACTGAGAATGCCGAGCGTTGTGAATCCGTCTTGAACGCTTTGTTATGTGTTGCTTACAAGTTCTGAGTAGCCATCACGTTCATGCCTCAGAAATACAACATGTCTCAGATGTAGCATTTCGTTTGGTGGCTCATCTTCAGCGTCCCTGAACCTTACGACAATATATTCCTCTTCGATCTGCATAGCGGAATCAAAGTCAGCTATAACTTCTGTTGCTGCTTCAGATAAAATTTCCCACTGAGATTCTTTAGCGACTTCGGAGGCAAATATACAACGCCACTTAATCACCGTTCCAACTCTCTCAATAGAAACAGCCCTCAAGCCACGAGAAATACATCCAAGTAGAGCTCTTTGAGCAGATAACCTTATATCTTCGTCCATATCATCCTTACACATAACGCCCTGTTAAGGTGTGAGCAACGCAAGACCGAAGCTTCCGCATACCACCTTAACCACTAAACCCAACGCATAGTAAAAATGCCACGCGTTGCGAATCACTCTTGAACAGTTTGTTATGACTCATCTGTGCCAGCCACGCATTTGCCTATGATGCATGATTTAATGCTCTCCAAACTAGGGTCTTGTTCCGATTTCACTTTAAACAGATACTCGCACAGCGACAACTTGTTAATAATCGAATCAGAGCCAATAGGAATACTGATAATTTGATTTAGCGTAAAAGTAAAAGTCAATGCAATGATTACAAAGAGCCAAGATATCCACCTCTGGTAATATGTGGCAAGATAATTAACTACAGGAACAATCAATAACCGAAATAACATGTAAAAAGCAGTTAGTGCTGTTATACCAGCGAGCGTTAGGATCATAAAACTCGGCTCAACATCCAGAAAGTCTTTCGTTACCATCAGTTGTATTCCAATCCAGAACAAACTGACTACAAAAAAATTCACCACGGAGTACGTTTGCAAAACCTGAAGAAAGTACAACGGATAACACCCCTTCTTTTTGACACTAGTCACGCACATTAGTACGAACCAAAATAGGGACGCGAAAGTTAATGCGCCTATCGTCATATTAATTGTAAGGTATGCAGGATTTACTACTGAAGGAAATGATATAACACCTGAGTTAGAAAGTAGCTGATTTACAAAAGATGTTAATGCTACAACTAGAATCAATGAGGTTACTATATTTTCCCCAGCATTCTTCAAAGGTGAAAGTTCCCACTCACCATCCAACATTTCTGGACGTTTGATAAAGTAATACATCCGAGGAAAGAACTCCTTACCTGGAAAAGCTCTTAATATTCCTGAAAAGAAGTCTCTTGCTACATTTTTATCCATGATATGTCCTGAGTCATAACGCCCAATTAAGGGGTGAGTAACGCAACACCAATGCCGCCGCAAACCACCTTAATCACTAAAATTAACGCATAGTAAAAATGCCACGCGTTACGAATCCCTCTTGAATTGTTTGTTAGTACGCTGCCCGCAAAGCCTTTGGTACATGCCAAGACATTGAAATATAGCACGAAACTGTTGGTTTAAAACACTGAAGCTAAACGGAAAACTGCCAAACTGAAAACTAACTTCAAGACGTAAGTTGGCTAGAAGAAAAACATGCTTAACTGCCCTTTTTCACCGCTTTCAAATTAGCAAAGAATACGGGCTTCAAACTTGAACAACTGCTACAAAGAAACGCTTGTTTTGCCGAAAATTTTTCAGCGCCAAAGAAACCACGCCAGAGAAATAGCCCGAAAGTTAGAAACAGTAAACGATAAACTCAAAGCGAAAACTTCACATCTAGTGCCACCGGAGCGAACCTGAAAGGCACATTTGGTCAGATGTAAAGCGTGGAAAAGAAACCAATAAAAACAGAAACTTTTAGCCTTTGATGCCAACCCAGTACTAACGCCGCATTAAGGGGTGAACAACGCCACCACCCAACCTAAGCTATTGTGCCGTAAGCACTAAAGTTGATTCAAACCAAAACTGCCAAGCGTTGTGAATCCCTCTTGAATGCTTTGTTAGTTGCCAAACCTAAAGCTTTGATTTGATGTTAATTACTGCTTTGCCAACACTAGCTTTACGTGTATTAAAAACTCAAATCAGGCGCAGTTTCCAAGCGACTGTCACTGAAACCACTTGGGACTCAAAGCGCCGTAGAAAACGGATTAACAACACCAAAACGCTCATTTGAAAAGACAATGTCACAGAGCTGACTCTCGACCAGTGATTCGGTTTCTGGAACAGAAAAACCAACCACAAAAGAAACCTAAGAACGATTTTCACAAACCCGGACGATTCAAAATTAAAGTACGAAACGCCACCAAAAACACACTGATTTTAACTCTAAACATTCTGCTTTAGCTGCGTTTTCCTCGTTGGCAACTAACGCCCAATTAAGGGGTGAACAACGCCTCCACCCAAACCTAAAGCAATGTGCCATAAACACTAAAACTGAAGTAGAAGCAAAAGTGCCAAGCGTTGTGAATCCCTCTTAAATTGCTTGTTATGTTTACTCTACGACGGCCCCTTCAACTTTCCTTACCTTGGAGCAAGTCCCGTCATCGCTATAATTGGCACACTCCCAAAAAACATCTCTCCAGATGATTTTTTCAGGATTCCAGGCTCTATTTTTGTTAAATACGCAAGTGCATGGAACTTCATCTTTATTAGCGGATTTGAGAGCGGTTTCTAAACTAGCTTTTGCTTCCTCATACGCTTTTTTGGCTCGATCATATTCTTGCTTTTTGATCTCTACATTCTTGCGCAGTTCACTGACATCTGAGCTTTGCTCTACAGCAAAAGCAGTCGATGAGAGAAAAACCAACAACATTATCATTAACTTACGTAAAATCATGTTTAGTCTCCGTAAACATAACGCCGCGTTAAGGGATGAACAACGCGATGCCACCCAACTTAAACCATTGTGCCATAAACACAAAAGCTAAACTTTGAACCAAAACTGCCATGCGTTGAGAATCCCTCTTAAACGCTTTGTTATGTGCGTACTAAAGTTGTACGTACAATCTCAGCATGTCTTTGTGTTGAATACCATTTTCATAGATTGGCTCTGGATAATTCAGCAAAAAGTAATCTTTGACGATTAAGTCAACCCGAAAGCCAAGACGCTGATAATAAGTCAGTTGATAGCCAAAGGTGCCTGTACCCAGTTCAACACGTGAGATTCCCTTACTTGATAACTGAGACAGAACCGACTTAAGCAATTCAGAACCAACACCTTGACCTTGTAGCTTTGGATATACAGAGACATTGAATATCTCAGCAAGACTATTGGTTTGTAGCTTCACTATGCAAGCAGCTAAAACACGCCCATTATCTAGTGCAGCGAAGCACCATGAATCGGATAAATATGAAGAAATACTCGCTTCAGAAGGATCGGCTTCAAGCAGCAAATCTAGCGGAATCTGGCTACTTTTGACTTCTATATATTGCATTTTTCCTCCAAGCACATAACGCCCTGTTAAGGTGTGAGCAACTCAATACCAAAGCTCCCGCATACCACCTTAAACACTAAACGCAACGCATAGTAAAAATGCCACACGTTGCGAATCGCTCTTAAACAGTTTGTTATGTGTAAATCCTTACAATGTACGTAATAATGCCTGTTCCCATAATGCCGGCAACTAACCACTTAAATTTATCGCTTGGTTTGTTAGATACTAATTTGTCTAGATGTTCTTCACCTTTATCAGTCAACCTTACTTTCGCACTTGTATTTATATTATGAGGAGGATCTAAAGCTATCAAACCATCATCTCTCAGTTCCTTTAACAAGCCCAAAGTTCCTTCATCATTTGATACCGAAAGTGGATTAACTTTATTTCTACATTGTTTTAATATTCTTATTTTTTTCTTTATTTCCTTAGACATATAATCTCCTTCATCTTTTACACATAACGCCGCGTTAAGGGGTGCAGGCACGCAATACAAAAGCTACCGCATAGCACCTTAAACACAGAACCCAACGCATACTAAAAATGCCACGCGTGCCAAATCCCTCTTAAACGCTTTGTTAGCTGTGTTTTACAACACGAGCTTTGCTCCCAACATACCAAGAGCTGCGATAGCTACCATCGTAAACCAAAGGTAAATCATAAAAGATAGGTATAACGAAAATAAACCTCTCACAGCTTTATCTAAGTTTGCACCTTCATCGTGCTGTAAGAAGTACGCTAGTTCTGCTGTAGGTATTGATCCAGCAAAGCTCTTAAATTTGAACTTTACCATCATCAAGCCCATTGAGACTGGAAGACTAGATACTAATAAAATGATTCCCACCGAAACCCAGACATTCTCAGGGGATTCATTACCTAAAACTACTGCTGCCCCGATCAACACTAAAAGCATTCCCAGAAAGCCCTTAAAAGATGACAACAATGAGTCTCTTGTTTTTATATACAGCCAGAATAGCGGCTTATCGAATTTTCTCATTTTTTCCTCAAACAGCTAACGCCCTGTTAAGGGGTGAGCAACGCAATACCGAAGCCGCCGCATACCACCTTAACCACTAAAACCAACGCATAGTAAAAATGCCACGCGTTGCGAATCCCTCTTGAACAGTTTGTTAGGTAACTGTTCTCAATGAAATTTTTTGATTACCACCTCGGTCTTCTCTTGCATGCTAACTATGAGGAATATAATTTATGCATGCTGTAGAAAATAAATCAAAAAATGACAACGTCGGGTACCTTATCGGTGTTTTGGGTGTTTCATTAGTTCTAGCTTGGATTGGTATCTACAAGTTCACACCTACTGAAGCGAAACTCATTCAACCACTAGTTGAAAATCATTTCGCCATGAGCTGGTTATATAACGTCATCTCCGTTCAAGCTGTATCCAACATTATTGGTGCAACCGAAATTGTTGTTGCTATTGGACTTATTGTTGGCATTAAAAATAACAAAATAGCCTACCTTTCGGGTATCGCGGCAGCACTTATTTTTGTCACGACATTAAGTTTTCTTCTTACTACCCCAAACACATGGAAAGTTTCTGACGGAGTATTAGTTACTAACTTCTTCTTAGTCAAAGACATTCTGTTTCTCGCAATATCTGTGAGCGTTATCGAACGAAACAAGCCTAGTAAGTGACAAATATTGAGCCGAAATAGAGCATATCTAAAGTAGGCTCCTGTTACCTAACGCCGCATTAAGGTGCGAGCAACGCTAAAACACCTAACCTAAACCACTGCACCTTAAACACTAAAGCCAAGTTTAAACTTAAATCGCCAAGCGTTGTGAGTCACTCTTAAATGCCTTGTTATATGCCTGAGACTTGCCTAGATTCAAGAAATAACTCGTATTCATGATGCGTATATACAAATAAAGCTAACACAAACACCCAAAACAAAAACCTTTTGCCATGCTGCAGTATTTGTCTCCGATAAAGTTCAGCAGCATCAGATGACTTACATGGTATAAAGATCAAAAAAGGAACCATCGCTATAGCCGCTACACTATATCCGTTCAATGCAGAAGACATTTTGTAAAACAACCTATGCATTGAAACAAGGTTAGAGATAATCATTCCCAAACAACCTAACAATAGTGCTACTTGAAAAAAACCTAATATTTCCAATTATTTCCTCTACATTCAAATCGGGCATATAACGCCGCATTAAGGGGTGAACAACGCATTCCACCCAAACTAAACCATTGTGCCGTAAACACTAAAGCCGATTCAAACCAAAACTGCCAAGCGTTGTGAATCCCTCTTAAATGCTTTGTTATGTGACTAGCGCCTTTGATAGGCAAATTGACCGTTTTACACCAACGTATTTTCCATATGCACCTGACTCTGAATAAGAGTTACGTTTATAGAAGTTCACCGCTTTTGAGTTAATTCTACGTGTAGACAGGACGGCTTTTTTATAACCTTTTTCAACCGCATAACATTCTAGTTGTTTGAGTAAATAACCACCTGCGCCAGGTTTGTTTGAGTACATTCGCTTTAACTCACAGACTTCATTTTGATGGTGCCTAAAAACCCCACACGCTACAGCAACTTTGTTTAAGTAGACTACAATACATCCATCTTTCGACGAATCGAAAGCATCAGATGAAAACGAGCTTTCGCCAGAATCATTAGTGATCTGGCTAAGTGAGGAGTTCAGTTCAGCCACGAGTGACTGAAAATCAATATTGTTTGGTTCTACTTTCTTGCGTTCGAATCTCATACCTGTCACATAACGCCGCGTTAAGGGGTGCCGGCACGCAATACAAAAGCTACCGCACAGTGCCGTAACCACCGAACTCAACGCAAACTAAAAATGCCACGCGTGCCAAATCCCACTTAAACGCCTTGTTATGCTTAAGCTTCAATGGGTTACGTTTTTCTGGAAACAAGATTAACTCGACTTTGATTTACAAACAAAAGCCAAAAGCTAGAAAACTGAAATGACTCATAGTTTTTAAAAATCAGACTTTGAAATTTGGCTGCTAAAACTCAAAAACCTAAGATCAAATTGCTGATTGAGCCAGCCACCCTAACCTCGCCCTTACGCGAAAACTGATTGAGGCAACTCTCCGAATTTCCAGCGCCAAAGAATAAGTGTCCGGAAAACAGCGCCCACTGAAGCCAACTTGCCGACGAGCACAAAACCAAAAAGCTGAGGGAACAAAGAAAAACCATAACCAACTGATTTTACTTGATTAAGCATAACGCCCTGCTAAGGGGTGAGCAACGCAATACAAAAGCCGCCGCAAACCACCTTAATCACTAAATTCAACGCATCGTAAAAATGCCACGCGTTGCGAATCCCTCTTGAGCAGTTTGTTAGTCGCGAGGCACCGAGCGACAATTTTAAGCCAAACTAAACTTTGCGAACAACAAACTTTATGTGCTTTGATGCACTTAAGCCAGGCGTAGTCTCAAAGCAGCTATTCAATGAAACCACTTGGAACAAACAACGCCGAAGAAAACGAACTGACAACACCAAAAGGCGCTTTTGGAAAGCTAATCTCACAGTGCGGACTTTCAACGAAATCACTGAAACCACGTGGAATTTACAACACCAGAGAAAACGTCATTTCAGCGAGTAAATCGGCTTTTGTGCCGACAAACTCACCGAGCGGAGTTGCAACCAAAAACAGACTCTCGATCGCCCTACTCTGTAAGCACCAAAGAACAAAACAACCGCTAGGACAGGTACAAAACTTTGGACTTAAAACAGCTAGAACTAAGCTCTGATGATCGACGATTAATCGATGTACCAAGCAAACAGCTGCTAAATTTTAAGCTCAGAAACATGATTTTGATTGCTAGCTTTTTCTGGCGACTAACGCCCTGCTAAGGGGTGAGCAACGCAATACCAAAGCCGCCGCAAACCACCTTAATCACTAAAATCAACGCATAGTAAAAATGCCACGCGTTGTGAATCCCTCTTGAGCAGTTTGTTAGTCGCGAGGCACCGAGCGACAATTTTAAGCCGAACTAAATTTTGCCAACAACAAATTTTATGTGCTTTGATGCATTTAAGTCAGGCGCAGTCTCAAAGCGGCTACTCAATGAAACCACTTAGAACAAACAACGCCGCAGAAAACGGACTGACAACACCAAAAAGCGCTTTTGGAAAGCCAATCTCACAGTGCGGACTTTCAACAAAGTCACTGAAACCAAGTGGAACTTACCACACCAGAGAAAAAGTCACTTCAGCGAGTAAATCGGCTTTTGTACCAACAAACTCACCGAGCGGAGTTGCAACCAAAAACAGATTTTCGATTGCCCCGCTCTATCACCACCAAAGAACGAAACAACCGCTGAGAAAATAGCAATGCATTGATTTAGAACCGATGAAACAGAGCTTTGACCGTCGAAGATGAATCTGTGTACCAAACAAACTGCTGCCAAATTTTTAGCTCAGAAACATGATTTTGACTGCTGGCTTTTTCTGCCGACTAACGCCTTGTTAAGGGGTGAAGCACGCAACACCGATACTACCGCATACCGCCTTAATCACTAAAACCAACGCATAGTAAAAATGCCACGCGTGCTGAATCCCTCTTGAACAATTTGTTAGCCCGATACCCGACTAGTACATATAACCTAACCAGTCTATATGACCAACTGCCCAAGTTTTACCGCTAATCGGTTTAACATACAAATCATCAACTTGATCAACTGCAACGCCGTAATTCTTATGTTCATGTATTCGCAACCAAGAGCTTAAAGAACTAAGACGAAGATAACCATTAGCCGTATAAAAAGCATCTAAATCGGAGATTAAAATTATAAAGTCAACGTCTTTGCTTGAGGCATACTCGCTCAGTTGAGACAACATGGCAGTGCCAATACCATTTCTTTGAGATGATTGTTCAACACAAAAGTCACTAACGCCCAATACTTTATAAATTTCATCGTCGACGCTGACAACTCTGTAGTCCAGTCCCATGTAACCAACCAGTTGATCA
This sequence comes from Vibrio sp. RC2502, assembly GCF_054850435.1. Taxonomy (NCBI): domain Bacteria; kingdom Pseudomonadati; phylum Pseudomonadota; class Gammaproteobacteria; order Vibrionales; family Vibrionaceae; genus Vibrio; species Vibrio sp. RC2502. Next base: position 1,402,527 of record NZ_CM141453.1, on the reverse strand, counting down.
TCTCTGTACTTTAAAGCTCTCATATGCGGGAGTTGCTTATAGTACGAACGAGTTGCTTGATGTTCAGGAAACGACTTGTTTCTGAGGACTTCAATTGAGTTATGCTGCTCTTTAGATAACTCTATTTCTGGGTAAATATCCATATTTGACCTTTGAGGGCTAACGCCCTGTTAAGGTGTGAGCAACGCAATACCGAAGCTCCCGCATACTACCTTAAACACAAAACGCAACGCATAGTAAAAATGCCACGCGTTGCGAATCACTCTTAAACAGATTGTTATATGCTTGCCAATGCTTTCGCAACGTCCATTTCAATATGATGCAATTTCATCTTTTTATCGATAATCTCTTGTTCTGTAAATCTACTATTATTTGACCAATAGATTCCTTTGAAAAAGCAACGTTCAGCTAGTTCTGCATTGTACTCGCGTACAAGAATGGAGGTTGAGTACCAACATTCTGATAATTCCCTTTCGACAGTGTCTGACTTAGACTCAGCATTATCAAGAACAGACTTCATGTACACTGCTGTTCTGTCTAAAGAGATCATTAGTGACTTAATAGCTTCATTTTCTTTCTTCGCTTTGTTTTCTTTACGGTTTACGTAAAACTCTACCCATTTGATCGCTGCCTCACTTAACGAAGATACATCTGAAATTTCTAGTAATGCCATTAAAACTCCTAATTAAAAATTAACTTGGGCATATAACGCCGCATTAAGGGGTGAGCAACGCATTCCACCCAAACTAAACCATTGTGCCGTAAACACTTAAGCTAATTCAAACCAAAACTGCCAAGCGTTGTGAATCCCTCTTGAATGCTTTGTTAGTTGCCAAATCTAAAGCTTTGATTTGATGTAAATTGTCGCTTTGCCAACACTAGTTTTACGTGCTTTGGAAAACTCAAATCAGGCGCAGTTTCAAAGCTCCTGTCACTGAAACCGCTTGGAACAAACAACGCCGTAAAAAACGGGCTAACAACACCAAAAAGCTCATTTGAAAAGACAATATCACAGAGCTGACTCTCAACAAGTGAATCGGATTCTGAAACAGAAAGTCCGACCTCAAACAACCAAAGCCTGATTTGCACAAACCTGAAAGACTAAAATTTGAATTGCAAAACCGAGCCAAAAACACACGGACATTAGCCCTAAATATTCTGTTTTAGCTGCGTTTTTCTCGTTGACAACTAACGCCCTGTTAAGGGGTGAGCAACGCAATACCTAAGCCGCCGTAAACCGCCTTAATCACTCAAACCAACGCATAGTGAAAATACTAAGCGTTGCGAATCCCTCTTGAACAGTTTGTTATGTGCGTACTATTTGGTTGTGCTGTTTAGTTGCAGTAAGTCCCACTTATTTCCATATAGATCTTGGAACACCACTACCGTGCCATACTCTTCTACTCGCGGTTCTTCGTTAAATACAACACCATTTACTTTCATTAACTCGTAGTCTCTCCAGAAGTCATTGGTCTGAAGAAACAAAAACACACGGCCACCAGATTGATTACCTACAACAAGATGCTGCTCTTCTGTGCTTGCCTGAGCCAAAAGCAAATTTGTACCATTTGAGTTTGGAGGAGAAACCTGAACCCAGCGTTTTCCGCCACCTAAGTCAGTGTCTTCGACAAGTGTAAATTGAAGTTTTTGAGTGTAAAACTCTATAGCATCATCGTAGCTTTCAACGACTAGTGCGACATTACCGATTTGCTGCTGAACTGATTTAGACATGATGATTTCCGCTAATTTCAAAACGCTAATACTACACTAATTTTCAAATTTTCGGAGAAAGCACATAACGCCTTGTTAAGGTGTGAGGCACGCAATGCCGATGCCTCCGCATACCACCTTAACCACCAAAACTAACGCATAGTAAAAATGCCACGCGTGCCGAATCACTCTTGAACAATTTGTTATAACGCGGTTTCCAGTGAACTCATAGTCTCAACAGACCTCAACTCCCCCTTAGAAAACTCCAAGATACTTATCGCAAGTTGGTCTAAAGGCATGGACAAAAGACATTTACCATCGGTTCCAAATATACGGCTACCACCTAATCCGCGAATGTTCTGATCGTTGAGCGCTTGTGGCCAGTTGCACTGTAAAACAAACGCATCGAGTTCCTTAGCTATTTCAGAAGCCGCTGAAAAATAGCCTGTTAAGGTATTGTCATTGCCGCTCTGCCTGATATAGCTAGGCCAAACTATGATTTCTGGAGAGCAGGAACGAACTTGAGAGATAAACCAGTCGGCATCCTCGACTTCTCTACAAATGACCGTGGTACAGCGAGTGCCATCAAGATCAAATACGCTTCTATTACCACCTTTAGCAAAAAACTGGGATTCACTTTCAGTTAATCCAGCCTTGTCCCATTGTGCTATGACCTGACCAGTTTTACTGATGCACAAATAACTATTGAACACATTTGACCCAACTACTTTAGGTGCACCAAAAAACAGACTTGTTCGATACTTTTTCGCTAAATTTTGTAGTTCGACTATGGCATTTTGAATTAAGAGTTCTTTACACTCAGCTTTTATATTTCTATGAAAGCCACTTAATGCGAGTTCAGGGAAAATTAGGACATCTAGTGCACCTAGCCTTTTAATGTACCCAGATATTGTCGAAAGGTTTTGTGCAACAGTCCATCTCATTTGCATCTGAACAATGCCTATTTTCACTCTGTACTCCTTTAGCGTTATAACGCCTTGTTAAGGGGTGAAGCACGCAACACCAATGCTACCGCATACCGCCTTAATCACTAAAACCAACGCATAGTAAAAATGCCACGCGTGCTGAATCCCTCTTGAACAATTTGTTATACGCGTTCTATCGGTTGTACTTAACCTTATTCAGAACTTCTTTTAGTTCATGCGTTTTCTCAAGGTTTACACCGTGAATATTGGCTAAAGCACAAACATAATACAAGACGTCATATAACTCTTCTGCGATTGAACCTTTGAGTTCATCTAGCGTTGGTTGCCCACGTTTACCTTTGCGAATAGATTCCGATAATTCGCCAACTTCTTCGATTAGTTTTAAAAAATAGTGTTCAGATTGCTCTGGTGCATAATCGAATTCTTTTATATGACTTTGTAATTCTGATAACTTCATAACGTCCTTTTTGTATTATTTTCCATAAAGCGTATAACGCCTTGTTAAGGTGTGAGGCACGCAATAGCGAAGCCGCCGCATAACACCTTAACCACTAAAACTAACGCATAGCAAAAATGCCACGCGTGCCGAATCACTCTTGAACAATTTGTTATGTGGCGAGCTCAAGATGTGAACAAATCGAATGATGAAACCCTACCGGTTTGATACGCCGTTACTTGGTTTTTATGCGCCTACTTGGTTGTTATGTGCGATGAAAATTAAAATTGAAAAGAAAATGGTAAGCCCGAACAGTGATATTTTACCTTTATGTTCTTGTGATTTAGTTTTATCAGGGAACCTACCAAGCGTGAGTAGTAACAAAGTTACTTTACCCAGAAAATAACATCCAAACTCAACAAATACGCCAACCACTAGAAAGCTAATAACCTTATTAATCGTCCTAGAAACTGGTGTCAAAATTTCTTCTAAGATATCGGATATCACTTTTTCCTCCATAGACACATAACGCCCTGTTAAGGGGTGAGCAACGCAATACTGAAGCCGCCGCAAACCACCTTAAACACTAAAACCAACGCATAGTGAAAATGCCACGCGTTGCGAATCCCTCTTGAACAGTTTGTTAGGTGCGTAGCCAAAGTTGGTAAAAGTCTGTTTCATTGTGCTTGAGATTCTTGCGCACGAACTCCCAACCATGGCGCTTATAGAATGTAAGAGCTCGATGGTTAGTTCGGCTTACTGAAAGTACAGCACGCAAACAACCCGCTTTACTCAAAGTGCTTACAATATAATCCTGCACTTTTGGAGCAAGTCCTGAACCACGAAAATTCGGCTTTAAGTAAATGAGATGCACATAGCCAGTCTCCGGCTCAGGTGAAAAACTGCGAAACTCTAACTGCCCTGCAAACTGACCATCCACAAATACATGGATATAGAACCATTCTGATGTTGCTAACCTGTCTAAGACTCGTTCACGATAACCACTGATGAAGTCGTCGAAACCATCGTAATGCCCAAAACTACAAAAGTATGCATCTTTTCTCGCAGCAACGCATAATTCGAAATCATCAATATTTATCTGCCGAAAAGCAATTTCCATACTTACCTTTTCCTTCAAGCACCTAACGCCGCATTAAGGTGTGAGCAGCGCTTGGCTATACTTGAGCGAAGCGAAACTGCCAAGCGTTGCGAATCACTCTTAAATGCTTTGTTAGCCCTGTGGTTGACTAGTACATATAACCTAGCCAATCAAAATGTCCAACACCCCACTGCTTATCTCTGAGTGGTTTCACATACAGTCCATCAATATGCTCTACAGCAACTCCAAAGTTGGTGTGCTCGTGAAGCCTTAACCAAGACTGCATACACTGAACTTTGTTAAAGCCATTTGATGAGTAGAAATCATGTAAGTCAGATATGAGGATTATGAAATCAACGTCTTTAGTTTCGGCAAATGACGATACTTCTGACAACATGAAAGAGCCAATACCTTGCCCTCGATAACGTTCATCAACACAGAAGTCGATTACGCCCAGAACCTTATGTATTTCCCCACCGACACTAACAACGCGATAGTCCAGTCCAAGGTAGCCAACCAACTGTTCACCTTGAAAATGAAGGGCTCGCATATGAGGCAACTGCTTAAAGTAAGAACGACTTACTTGGCTGTCCGGAAAAGCTCGGTTTCTTAATGCTTCGATTGCCTTATGGTGCAATTCTGAAACATCAATTTCTTGTACGATTTCCATATCATTTCCTCGAAAAGGGCTAACGCCCAATTAAGGTGTGAAGCACGCAATGACTATGCCTCCGCATTGCACATAAACACCGAAATCACCGCATACCGAAAATGCCACGCGTGCTGAATCACTCTTAAATTGTTTGTTATGTGCGAACAAGTCGCATTGGAACAAACCTTACGCCATCGACATTTTGCTCAACTTCTGTGGCAACAAAACCTTGAGACTCATAAAAATTTTGCGCGTTAACAGACGCCCTCAATCTTACTTCACTGGACTCAGTAAGTGATAACAATTTGTCTAGCAATAGTTTGCCTAACCCTTTGTTTTGAAAGTTAGTGTCAATGAAAAGATGAGTAATGTAATCATTTTCTCTCAACGCAGCAAAACCAATGACTTTGTTATCTTCTATCAGCTTAAGGTTTTGAAACTTTGATTTATCAAATGTAGTTTCAATATCAGACCGCACTTTTGAAGAAAACAACGCCTGACCTTCATTGCTGAAATGAGGAAGTATATCTTTGTCGACAACGCGCTTAACCAAGTCAACAACTTGGAAAAAGTCAGATTCTTGAGTTTCTTCAACTCTCACGTTTATCTCCCTAGCACATAACGCCCTGTTAAGGTGTGAGCAACGCATTACCGATGCCGCCGCATACCACCTTAAACACTAAAAGCAACGCATAGTAAAAATGCAACGCGTTGCGAATCACTCTTGAACAGTTTGTTATGTGCGCTTGTACAGCGTATTCAATACATTAAAAGTTAAGAGCCTAACCTTGTGTTGCACACAAAAAGATCAATTATGTGCATTCAACGGCGTTTTTTTAAAGTACAACAAGGCTAAGAAAATGAAATTTAATGGCGGGATAAATGCGAATATAAATCCAAAAATTGCCCCTGCTACACCTTTATTCAGCTTCCTTTCACCTAAAAAGAATCCAATTATTGAGTTGACCACTGCATAAACAATAAAGATCAGTAGAGGTAAATAAATCGCGTGCATAATAAATCCTTTTAAAATAAACACTGTGAGAACGTTATAACTTGCTTTACCTTAGCACATAACGCCCAGTTAAGGGGTGAAGCACGCAATGACCAAGCCTCTGCATAGCACTTCACACCTAAATCAAATGCATACCAAAAATGCCACGCGTGCTGAATCCCACTTAAACTGTTTGTTGTATGCCTTTACGACTTACCTAAATATGGATCCAAGAAAGCGCGAACCTGAGCTTCACAGAAACCAACTTGAACATTAATACCTGCTCGTTCAAGTATTTCAATACCTTGACCATTATTGCGTACATCTGGGTCAAGCATTGCAACAACAACACTTTTTATACCAGAATTGACCAATGTATTTGCGCAAGCAGGTGTTCTACCAACAAATGAACATGGTTCTAATGTTACATATGCAGTGACACCTTCCATTGAACCATTATATGAATTGAGAGCTTCAACTTCCGCGTGATTCCCACCAACAGATTGAGTATGTCCTTGAGCTACAACATAGCCATTTTTCACTAATACACATCCAACTGGTGGATTAGGGAGACAGTTCGGCAGAGCATTACGTGACAACTCTAGTGCTCTAAGCATAAATTTTTCTGACATTTGTAATGTACTCATTTCACTGGCATATAACGCCGCATTAAGGTGTGAGCAACGCTACCACGAAACCTAACCATGTCGCCGTAAACACTAAACCCAACGATGGAATGGAAAATGCCAAGCGTTGGGAATCACTCTTAAATGCTTTGTTAGCCGCTCATTCCCAAAGGTTATTGCTTACTCAACAAGAACTTACGCAAATCTCTCTCTGCACGCATAACAAACAGAATAAACACTTTGTCACCGTTTTGTTTATAGAAAACACGACATGGATTAACGACAACTTCACGATAACTTAAATGTTCTAGCTCGGGTGGAATACGACCTGACTCTGGGAAAGTTTGTAGGCGTTCGACTTTGGAGAAGATCGTTTGCACTAACTGCTTTGCAGCTACGATATTTTCAAGTGCGATGTATTCAGCGATATCGTTGAGGTCTGATAACGCTGGCTCAGTCCAGATTATTTCAGCCATTTTGACATTTTGTCCTTGGCTTCATCATGACTTACCACTTTACCGTCAGCTAGTGCACGCTCACCTCGTGCAATACCCTCAAGAATAGCTAAACGATTTTGCATAAACTCGTAGTCATCAACATCAACTAGATACGCGGATGGCTTACCATGCTCAGTAATTAACACTGGTTCTTTGGTGTCGTGGAGATCGGCGAGGATCTTAGTTGCTTGACGTTTGAGTGATGTAACTAGTTCTACTTTCATGAGAGCTGCTCCAAAGGAATACTAAAGTGATACTATTCTATCACTTTGAGTATAGCAAGCTCCATGACGGCTAACGCCGCATTAAGGTGCGAACAACGCTTAACACCTAAACCAAACCATTGCACCTTATACACTAAAGCCAAATTTAAACTGAGATCGCCAAGCGTTGTGAGTCACTCTTAAATGCTTTGTTATGTGCATTTGGGACTGTGTTTACTTAGGTCTTTTTCTGCTAAGTTCTGCATTTTTGAACAGTCACCAAAGAACTGCAAATTAGCTTCACAATACTGAACTAACATTTGGTTCAGTACACCCTGCTCAGAATATTTGCCATCTAGTTTGGTATAAAGGCTTAGTGTTGTTTGTAAGGTGTCTGCAATAAGTTCATGAGTTTGTTTAGTCAATATTCCTACCTGCAAAGAGTCCAATACTAAAACTGTAGCGAGTGCATCTGATTCAACACCATCGAGTTCACACATTGTATAGCGAGCTAATAGATTCGACTTTTCGACTAGAGGTGCAGAGCCTTCGCCCATCACTAACCTGAATTCGTGTGAACCTTTCTCTAAGCCCTTTTGGTACTCAGCTTTCCTAAATACTTCTACTTGCTCGGTGATAACATAAAAACTTGCATATGCGCCGATACTTAGAGCAATTAGGAAAATTGCTATATATCTAACTATCATTGTGCCTCCTGCACATAACGCCCTGTTAAGGGGTGAGCAGCGCAATACCGAAGTTACCGCATACCACCTTAAACACTAAAACCAACGCATGGTGAAAATGCCACGCGTTGCGAATCCCTCTTGAACAGTTTGTTATGTGCGAACTTCTAGCTTGCAGATGACTGCTCAGCAACACTAACTTTAGGCTCTTTCTCTGGCGTCGACCATTTGATGATTGCTCTAAGGTTCATTGAGAAAAAGATGACATTTGCAATTATCATTGCCACACTGCCAGTAAGATAACCAACTGCTACCCAACTAGTGTTACCGCACATCATTAAAATGAAACCGATTTTGTTCTTATTTCCAATTTGCCAAATTGCAAGAAACGTAAGTACCATTGCAACCCAGTCGATTCCATAGTACTGAAAATATTCCATTTTTCCTCCAAGCACATAACGCCGCATTAAGGGGTGAACAACACCACCACCGAACCTAACCCATTGTGCCGTAAACACTAAAGCCGATTCAAACCAAGACTGCCAAGCGTTGTGAATCCCTCTTGAATGCTTTGTTAGTTGCCAAACCTAAAGCTTTGATTTGAAGTTGATTGCCGCTCTGTCAACACTGCTTTTACGTGCTTTGAAAAACTCAAATCAGGCGTAATTTCAAAGCGACTGTCACTGAAACCACTTGGAATTTATAACGCCGTAGAAAACGGACTTTGAACACCAAACAAACCTTTTGGAACGACAATGCAGAAGAACAGACTTTCGACACCCGAACAAGCTTACGAAACAGAAAATCCAACCACAAAAGAAACCTGAGAACGATTTCCACAAACCCGAATAACTAAAAATTGAAATACGAAAACCTAGCCAAAAACACACGGACATTAGACCTAAATATTTTTGTTTTAGCTGCGTTTTTCTCGTTGGCAACTAACGCCCTGCTAAGGGGTGAGCAACGCAATACAAAAGCCGCCGCAAACCACCTTAATCACTAAATTCAACGCATAGTAAAAATGCCAAGCGTTGTGAATCCCTCTTGAGCAGTTTGTTAGTTTGCAAACCCAAGGCGTTGATTTTACTTTATTTTAAACTTTGCAAACAATAAACTTTTGTATCTTGATGCACCTAAGTCAGGCGTAGCCTCAAAGCGGCTACTCAATGAAACCACTTGGAACAAACAACGCCGCAGAAAACGAACTCACAACACCAAAAAGCGCTTTTGGAAAACCAATCTCACAATGCGGACTTTCAACAAAACCACTGAAACCACATGAACTTTCCACACCAGAGAAAACGCCATTTCAGCGAGTAAATCGGCTTTTGTACCAACAAACTCAACGAGCAGAGTTTCAGCAAAAAAGTTCAACGCAGTTAACCCAAAAGTCGCCACACCAAAGAACAAATCAACCGTTGAAACGATACCAATTTTGGATTTTCACCACGCCAGCTAACACTGAAATTGAAAGCCAATACGACAACTTAAACTTTGAGCTTTTACCACTAGATCTTGCGATACAGCTGCGTTTTTCCTCTTGCAAACTAACGCCCTGTTAAGGTGTGAGCAACTCAATACCGAAGCTCCCGCATACCACCTTAAACACTAAACGCAACGCATAGTAAAAATGCCACGCGTTGCGAATCGCTCTTAAACAGTTTGTTATGTGTAAATCCTTACAATGTACGTAATAATGCCTGTTCCCATAATGCCGGCAACTAACCACTTAAATTTATCGCTTGGTTTGTTAGATACTAATTTGTCTAGATGTTCTTCACCTTTATCAGTCAACCTTACTTTCGCACTTGTATTTATATTATGAGGAGGATCTAAAGCTATCAAACCATCATCTCTCAGTTCCTTTAACAAGCCCAAAGTTCCTTCATCATTTGATACCGAAAGTGGATTAACTTTATTTCTACATTGTTTTAATATTCTTATTTTTTTCTTTATTTCCTTAGACATATAATCTCCTTCATCTTTTACACATAACGCCGCGTTAAGGGGCAGCAACGCGCTACCACTAAACTTCAATTTACCACCGAAAACACAGATGCCAAGATTTGAGACAAACTCGCCACGCGTTGACTGTCCCTCTTGAACGCTTTGTTAGCACTATTGGTCACCAATCAGTCTTTAGTGTCAATATCAACGCCTTCACCAGATGGGCTACCTTACCGCAATACCATTTGGTGACTGGTTTGAATTGTTGAAAACTCAACCATGCAAGCAACAAATTTGTCATGTAGATCTGGAAGAAATTTTTTTAGTGAAGATAACCCTTCTACTACAAGTATTTCAGGTATCGTTGATTGTGAGTTGTCCATGACACAGTCCCAAAACGCATCAATGTTGTATCCATAGTGCGCCGGAAAATTGAGTTTCTTAGAAACATACTCATGAAAAGTTTCTTCGTCCAAAATTCCCGATAAATCTAAAAGTAATTCTTTATTCACCCGCGTCACCTATTACTTAGAGTGCTAACGCCCTGTTAAGGTGTGAGCAACGCAATACGAAAGCCTCCGCACACCACCTAAATCACTAAAATCAACGCATGGTAAAAATGCCACGCGTTGCGAATCACTCTTAAACAGTTTGTTAGCATGTTGTTTCCGCTACAAACTCATTCACTTGAGAGCGCGTTGTGAAACGTACTTTAGAACCGTGAAAATCTCTGAACAATTGCTGATGGAACTGTCGTGAACTTTTGGACTCGCGAACCGAGTATTCAGAAGCCCATTTTAATAATTCACGAAAATTCTTCTCCGCCTGTTCCTCATTAAGTTGCTTCGAGCTCTCCGAACCACGAGCATAAAGAGAACTTTTACATTCAGACCATTCCAAATCCAAAAACAACAGCATGTCAGCAGAGAAAATAAGCTGTTCGGCTAAAGCACCAAATACTCCCTCAACTACCCAGTTGCATTGAGACTTTATACTAGCAATTTCATTTTCGATTGCTCCGGTGGAGCGTTTTTGATTATAGCCACCTGGCTCCCATACAATCGAGTCCAAGTTAACTTCTTGCAACTGAAGTTTTCGGGATAACTGTTTCGACAACCAACTCTTGCCTGAGCCAGAATTACCGATGATGAGAATTTTCTTCATATTACTCCCGCATGCTAACGCCGCGTTAAGTAGTGAGCAACGCTACCACCTAACCTAAACCATTACACCTTAAACACAAAACCTAATTTGAACTGAGAATGCCACGCGTTGCGAATCTGCCTTAAACGCTTTGTTAGAGTGAATTAAACAGGGTGCTCATTTCGCAATTCACTTAGTTGATTGCTCAATTTTTTTATACGTTTAACCAGACTATTAAGCTGTTTTATTGTGTACCTAGTTTCGCTTTGCTCTGGTGACGTCGGCAAACCCACTACATTTGCAACGCAGCCTTCACGAGGAATGAATCCATACCTTCCATGTACTAATTGGTTACGTATTTCTCTTACATCGTTAGCGTTTTTGATCCAATTTATGTATTTATTAAGCTCGTCTGAGCCTCTGGCATATTTTTTATGCGCTAATTTTTCAATGAATTTTAATCGGCAACTAAAGCCCTTTTGATTGTACTTGGATGATAACTCATTGATATTTTTACCTTCATTAGTCCATACAACACAAAGGCCTAGGTTCATATCTAAACGTGTAAATTCAAAAAGGATTAATCCGATAGCTTTTGCCGCTTCTTCTTCAATCGTATTGTTCAAATAATATACCTTTCACTCTAACGCCCGCTTAAGTGGTGAGCAACGCTACCACAACACTCAATTATTACACCGTAAACACTAAAGCCAATTCAAACCAAAACCGCCAAGCGTTGCGAATCCGTCTTAAAGCGTTTGTTATGTAACACTTGCTAGACGTTGTAGCCACAGGCTTGTAGCTCTTTTACGACTTCAGCTTTCCAAGCACCGTAACTATCCATACCAACGTAAACAACGCCGCTTATATCATTAGGTGTTTCAATGTCACCTTTAACTAATGCAGTTACATTTCTACGTCCGAGTTTTGCCATAAGATAGCCATGTTCAAATATTACGTTCTGACGTGCTCTTAGTTTCGGCGGTACATTATTTTCATGAACACCTCTACCCTTATCACAAGCGGTATAAAGCACTAAAGCAAAGTCAGCTTCACCTGAGTAATGCTCAATTTTTTCAATGATTGTCATGCCACTGCTAGCTTGTTCATGCAGTATAATAGCTTCTAAACCAAGGCTCTCAATGTGACGAGCAATTTCCTGCTTCGCTTCGTTGTCGCGCCCATGGACGATAAAAACTTTATTCTTCTTTTTCGGTTGAACTTGAAATGATGAAGTTACGTCATGTGAAATATTTACAACCTGCTTTGGGACTTGCTGGGTTTGAGTCGTAGGAACTGCTTGGGGAGCACTTGGCGCACCTAACTCTAAGAAATTTAGTAAATCAACAAACTCTTGATCCAAAAACGAACGACGTTCTTGGTATGTACGAAACTTAGGTTGAATGAAATCCCAAAATGATGAAAGATCTCTAGTCAACTTCAACCACGAAGGCAAATAAGGCGCTACAGTAGTATTCCTAAGCAACTCAATTCTGAGTTGTTGAAACTCAGATTCAGATGCGTCATTACCAGTAGCCCTAGCCTTAAGTATAGTGCAGATATATGCAACTTTCTCAGCATCAGTAGTTAAAAACTCTAAACTCATTGTTTCAGAATACTCCTAAATTTCTCAAAATTTTATTGTGTTACATAACGCCCAATTAAGGTGTGAAGCACGCAAGCACAGCACTTAATTTGACCACCGTAAACACTGAACTAAACCCAAACTAAAAATGCCAAGCGTGCTGAATCACTCTTAAATTGTTTGTTATACGATGCCTCACAGCATGCGTAGATACTGACCCTTTTTAGCATCGAAACCTAGCTTTTTAAACAAAGCCTTAGACCGAAAGTTACCCTCATCAATGTCTGCATACAGTTTTTCAATCCCTAGGAATTTTGCATGAGAAAACAGGACATTCAAGGATTCCGACATGTATCCATGCCGCCAGTATGAAGAATTAAGCAAGCATCCAACCTCACATGAAAGACCGCTATCACTAAAATTGTGTAAGCCACAAGTTCCAATCACTTTCTTTGTCGTACGCTCAGCGATCGCCCATTCTAATGATTCACCTGACCTCTCCAGTTGAACAACACTTTCTAGCATTTGAGCTATCATATCTTTCGAAGTAAAAACTGGGTCTGATGCAAATTCCATTGTTTGAATATCACCATAAATTTCAAACAGATCGTTACAATCCTTAGGTTGAATAGACCTCAAGATGACTCTACTTCCGTGTAAATCCGGCTTCATCTTTCTCCTTAATCGTATAACGCCCTGTTAAGGGGTGAGCAACGCAATACCGAAGCCGCCGCATACCACCTTAATCACTAAAACCAACGCATAGTGAAACTGCCGCGCGTTGCGAATCCCTCTTGAACAGTTTGTTATGTGTATTTTTCCATCTCAACTTTTACTGACGCCTTTAGTCCTGCCAACACTTCTTTCACCGCGGTTGTTGCGTCTTCATAAGATACATAAGTGCTTGCGTCTGATTTGTTATTAAGCTCTAACATATCGAATTGATGATGAACTTTGTATATTGTTTTCTGCGTCAACTTTGAATCAAATGGGATGTTTGAAAAATACAATGATGACAGCATTTCGATTTTATCTGAAAGCTCTACGCTCTCCACCATCTTGTTAATGGTAATTTGATCTGATGGAGACTGCTGATAGAAACGCGATAGAATATCGAAGCACAGCCTTTCGTAAGCATAAATCGTAGTCGCAAACTCCTCCAGCTTAGAAACTCGAAGATTTCGTTTATCTTTTCGGGTACTAAACCACTGATTTAGCAATAATAGAATCACCGCTAATGTTGTAGAAACAGCTATTGAAAACAACGTCGCCTGTTGAGACGATGATTCAAAAGTTTTGCTAAACCATTCAAACATAAAAATTAACTCGATCTTTACTAATACACATAACGCCCTGTTAAGGGGTGAGCAACGCAATACCTAAGCCGCCGCATACCACCTTAACCACTTAAACCAACGCATAGTAAAAATGCCACGCGTTGCGAATCCCTCTTAAACAGTTTGTTATGTCTCGTTTCCAACACGCACTTGATGCCTAGAATCAAACACTGGTAATTTATGAAGACTTTTGCAGAACCCGTCTAATCCAGGGTAAATAGTTCCTGAAGTGATGTTCATTTGATGTAACATTCTTAGCCCTTCATAACGTAACTTATCAGAGATAATTAACTTATACGCATCTCTGTCACCCATTTCATATTCTGTTAACGCATCTTCGTGCGAAAAAGTTACGTAATTAGTAGCAACGAACAAACCTTGTTGAGCAATTAAGCGTTGATTGGAAAACTCTGGTTCAAAAGCAAATAGGAAAACTTCATCTAAGTTTTCCTCTCCATGCATTAACTGGCTATAAACTTCCTTTCGACCCTCTCCGAAATGCTGATCATCAATTAGTTTTAAGGAATTATGATTTAAACAATAAATTGCAGCATCCGAACTGCCACTTTCTAAAGCAAAATACAACGCAATATAAGGAGAGAAGCTAAAATCTAGTAACCTAGTTGGAGCTCCATGATGTTGCATAAGAGATAACCAACTAAGATCGTCATGGTTTTTAGGTAGATGGCTTAAGTAAAGGTGGGCACAACTTTTAAAACGCTCTAGCATAATTTCTTCATGCCTTCGTTCATTCATCGATTTTGACGGTTTTCCGCCTAAATTGCGGGTAACCTTCGCATCATTTATAGAGCGATAAAGTGAACTTTCTAACTGCCAAGAGCTATCTGATTGACCTCGATAGATCCATTTCCGATAGTGCTTACCATCAACATGAGTTCTAAACTCATTCCAAGTATTTATATGAATTTCTTTGATTTCTTTAGAACTCATTTTTACCTCATAGAGACATAACGCCGCGTTAAGTGGTGAGCAACGCAGACCACCACACCTAAAGCACTGTGCCGTATACACTAAAGCTAATTCAAACTAAAAATGCCAAGCGTTGTGAATCCGTCTTAAACGCTTTGTTAGCAATCACTTTAACAAACCAACCGATTTTAAATACTTACCTAACTCGCTATTGATCCTTGTTACCTCATGTGGAGCTTCTGCGATTTGGGCCTTGGGGTTCGATTGAAACTGATTAATACATGCTTGTAACCAGAGCGATGCAGAGTATAAGTCACCAAAACAGGTGATTACATTCTCTTCAGTGATTTTTGGCAAAATAGAGTTAAAGTTTTCTACATGACCATAAATAATTCCCAGTGCAAACCTTTCCTCAGGCGAAAAGTCCGCATATACAGAAACATAATGTGTATCAAACACTACAGACTTAATTGGTTGGGGAACAATAACACCATATCTGTTTGATCCCAGACTATCTCTAAACTCACAGCACTGCTCAATTGCTATGTCTGAGTATTTCTTTATATCGCAAAGCTCAGCCAGAATTGCTTTCTTTACTCTGGCAACTTTCCTGCGAGATTTCACCAATTCCGTTCCTTGCGACAACAACCAACCTAGACACACCGACACTAAAGCAACGATTACACTTTCCAATACGATCTCCTACTTGTGATTGCTAACGCCGCATTAAGGTGTGAGCAACGCTACCACGAAACTCAACCATACCACCGTAAACACGAAACCCAACCTTGAACTAAAAATGCCAAGCGTTGGGAATCACTCTTAAATGCTTTGTTATAAGCGTGTTTCGTTTACCACGTTCTATCTAAATCTTGTGCGTATAAAGAAATTGCTCGCTGATACTCTTTAATTGCATCACTATTCGTGGTTGATACTAAAAGTTCGAGTAGCAATGATGTTGCTTCTTTATGGCGTCCCAAGTTGTAGAGACACATTGCATAGAAAGGCTGAACTTCAATAGAACTCGGGGACTCACTTAGAGTTTGCTCGAAATAGCTTAACGCCTCTGAATACATGCCAAGGCTTCGATAGGTGCTCGCTAGTCCAAACAAAGCATCAAACCTTTCTACCGGCGA
Organism: Vibrio sp. RC2502; assembly: GCF_054850435.1. Classification (NCBI taxonomy): domain Bacteria; kingdom Pseudomonadati; phylum Pseudomonadota; class Gammaproteobacteria; order Vibrionales; family Vibrionaceae; genus Vibrio; species Vibrio sp. RC2502. Next base: position 1,386,596 of record NZ_CM141453.1, on the reverse strand, counting down.
TAATGGACCTGAAAGAGATGACAGATAATGAGCAACCGCTTCTTGCTCTTTACCCTCATTGTCGTACGACCAAGCAATTTGCAAATGAGCCTTAGCAGAATAAGTCTCATCGTTTAATAGCGTTTTTAGCAAAGCTCTCGACTCTTGATATTTAGCCTCTTTCCGCAATTCAATTGCTTGTTTGATGATACTTTCCATAATTTTCCTCGAAGCTTATAACGCCTTGTTAAGGTGTGAGGCACGCAATACCGAAGCTTCCGCATACCAACTTAACCACTGAAACTAACGCATAGTAAAAATGCCACGCGTGCCGAATCACTCTTAAACAATTTGTTATGTGCGTTGCTCAAATTCATACTCTGTAAGGCACCACTGCTTTGGGCTTGACCAACTGATTTCTTTGAATGATGTTCTTAGTTCACCGCTCAATAAAAGTTGCTTCATAAAATGGCTAGGTGAAATATAAGCTTTATCGTCGTAAGCAAACACAAAACCCTGCTTATTGAGCCCAAGCATTATCTGTTTAGTTTCTTCTGATTCAAGCCCACCATTGAGATAAAGTTCATCAATACGACCATCTGTATCGCCATCTCGGCTGTTCTTGCTTAACTTTATTGAGGTCTTATCTATGGCAACAACGTGAGGCGGAGGGACATCTCCTGATTGACCAAACTCAACTTTGTACGGAGGCTGTTTTATCATTTTATCTCCAAGCACATAACGCCGCATTAAGGGGTGAACAACGCAAACCACCCAACCTAAACCATTGTGCCGTAAGCACTAAAGCCAATTCAAACCAAAACTGCCACGCGTTGTGAATCCCTCTTGAATGCTTTGTTATGTGTATTTTCCTTTGACCCCATTGATACGCCAAAACCAATATATATGCGGTGCAAATGCCAATAGCAGCGAGAAATATGGATTAACAATAAAGGCAAGTAAAAGCAAAAAGAAACTTACCAATATTAACTTAAATCGGAAAACTGACCACATTTCTAGAACTACTGTGTAATAACACACCACGGCTGGAGCACAAACAATGAGATAGATAGCAAAAGTTACGCTGTCAGGTGAATCTATTTGGTCGTTAAATACAACAGCCACGAGAGTTAGAACTATGTGAAGAACCACCCCACTTGCCACTATCCAATAGTATTGGATGCCATTGATTTTCATGAAGTACTTCCTGTACACATAACGCCCAATTAAGGGGTGAGTAACGCAACACCGATGCCACCGCAAACCACCCTAATCACTAAAATTAACGCATAGTAAAAATGCCACGCGTTACGAATCCCTCTTGAATTGTTTGTTAGTACGCTGCCCCTAAAGCCTTTGGCACAAGCCAAGATATTGAAATATAGCACGAAACTTTTGGCTTAAAACGCTGAAGCCAAACAGACAACTGCCAAACTAGAACTCAATCTCAAAACGCAAGTTGGCGAGAAGAAAAACTTGCTTTACTGCCCTATGTTCTCCGTTTTCAAATTAGCAAAGAAGACAGGCTTCATAACTAAACAACCGCGCCAGAGAAACTCAGTGTTTGACGAAAATGTTCCAGCACCAAAGAAACCACACCAGAGAAATAGCCCGAAAGTTAGACACCGTAAACAGTGAAGTCAAAGCGAAAACTCCGCATATAGTGCCACCGGAAAGAACGTGAAAGGCACATTTGACCAGGTGTAAAGTAAGGAAAAGAAACCAATAAACTCCGAAACTTTTAACCTTTGATGCCCATCCAGTACTAACGCCCAATTAAGGGGTGAACAACGCCTCCACCCAACATAAAGCATTGTGCCATAAACACTAAATTTGAAGTAGAAGCAAAAGTGCCAAGCGTTGTGAATCCCTCTTAAATTGCTTGTTATGAAACTGATTATCGATAGTCTTCAATTTTGAGCAACTCCCTAAATGCAGACTCCATTTGATCATAAACCTGAATTTTTAACTGAAACACTAGCTGCTCATATTTTTCATGTTCAGGGTCGTTACTTAAATAAAATACCGTATTGATTACATTATTGATTTCCCCAGCAATATCTCGGGGAAAGTACAAGCGGTTCAGCTCAAAGTAGTCAATCAAAGCCCTACACTTAGTATCAATTTCTATGCTGGAGTCTTTTCGCTTATGTTCAGCTAATAATGCAAGTTCACTCATGAGCTTGTATAGGTTTATAACTACTTTTTCACGCTTCACATATAAGTTACTGAAGACTATTTCGTGTTCTTTTTGAAGCTTGACCAACTGTGACTTAATATCTTCCAGCTCTTTCTGGTGAGTTAACTTTTGTTCTTCTAACGCCTGAGCATTTACTAATTCATATCTCTTAATCGCTGCTGAGGCTATTGAGTTAGCGAATAACTTAGCTAGAAAGCCAATAGCAGCGACACTACCTGCCGCTGCCAATACTGTAGAAAATGCCTCAATTAATGCCATGTTTCCCTCTAAGTTTCATAACGCCCTGTTAAGGGGTGAGCAACGCAATACCGAAGCCACCGCACACCACCTTAATCACTTAAACCAACGCATAGTAAAAATGCCACGCGTTGCGAATCCCTCTTGAACAGTTTGTTATGTGACCGAGCGAGAGAATGAAACAATGAGATATACGACCGCAATAGCCAAAGCAAATAAATTAGTCAATTTAGTAGAAGTTGTTGCATTTTCATCTGACATTGCTGCTAGACATAAACCAGCAATAGAAAAAGTCACTGCGTATTTCTCAAAATTTTCGCCAAAAATAGTGAGATTGTCTGATAAAGATACCCAAACGATAATAAGCAAAAAAGATAAAGTGTTAATTAGAAAGCCCAATTTAGCTAGGAATCTATTGATTCTCTTAACCCACGTAGGCGTCATCGATGATCTTTTGATTTCCGCAACTTCTTCCGGTGGGTAAAACATGCTATGAAACTTACAATTATTACAAGACTCTACTTGAGAAATTAAAAGCTGTTCATCTCTTCGAGGATCTTTTGATGCTATAGATACAACACCTAATGCTCCATTGTGTTTATCATTTGAACAACTTTGAGTTACCAAATATCTAATTTTCTGTTCGCTCAAGTTTATTACCTTTTTCATTAAATCTCATTTCGGTCACATAACGCCCTGTTAAGGTGTGAGCAACGCAATACCGATGCCACCGCATACCACCTTAAACACTAAACCTAACGCATAGTAAAAATGCCACGCGTTGCGAATCACTCTTAAACAGTTTGTTATATCACGTTCTAAAAGAGCATGATCAAGCAACCCAACACAACTGCAGACATACTCACAAGTATGATAAGAACACACAACATACGATAGATCGCTTTTAAGCGCCCCTCTACCCCAGCTAGCAATAGTTTATTTTCTTTATCAATATTAACCGGGCTATCTGAAGAGTGTTCTGTGGCAACGTTAGCTATAACACTACCGCCAGCACCAAAAAACGTTGCACCTGCAATAGCAACTAGACTTACAAATGAAAGCTCTAGTTGTTTCGGAACATCAAATATGCGCCCTTCTTTTACTTCTAAGCCTGCAGCTGTCGTTAACAACACAACGAAGCAAGTACCGCTTAGTATCATTAGAAGCCCTTTGTCTAACTGAGAAGTTTCATAATGAACTACCCATAAAAACAAAGTTATATAGCTTATTAAAAAACCAATCAGCGCAAAATCAACGTGGTTAAATATACCTAATAACAGAGAAAGGAAATATATAAGCCAGCTAAACACTCCAAGCTTTTTACTTTTTGTGGTTTTATTTTTCATCGTTTACTTTTTATTTATCTTAGTGATATAACGCCTTGTTAAGGGGTGAAGCACGCAACACCAATGCTACCGCATACCGCCTTAACCACTAAAACCAACGCATAGTAAAAATGCCACGCGTGCTGAATCCCTCTTGAACAATTTGTTAGCCCGATCCCCGACTAGTACATATACCCTAACCAGTCTATATGACCAACTGCCCAAGTTTTACCGCTAATCGGTTTAACATACAAATCATCAACTTGATCAACTGCAACGCCGTAATTCTTATGTTCATGTATTCGCAACCAAGAGTTTAAAGAACTAAGACGAAGATAACCATTAGCCGTATAAAAAGCATCTAAACCGGAGATTAGAATAATAAAGTCGACGTCTTTGCTTGAAGCATACTCGCTAAGTTGAGACAACATAGTGGTGCCAATACCATTTCTTTGAGATGATTGTTCAACACAGAAGTCACTAACGCCCAGTACTTTATAAATTTCATCGCCGACGCTGACAACTCTGTAGTCCAGCCCCATGTAACCAACCAGTTGATTATCTCTGTACTTTAAAGCTCTCATATGGGGGAGTTGCTTATAGTAAGAACGAGTTACTTGATGTTCAGGAAACGACTTGTTTCTGAGGACTTCAATTGAATTATGCTGCTCTTTAGATAACTCTATTTCTGGGTAAATATCCATATTTGACCTTTGAGGGCTAACGCCCTGTTAAGGTGTGAGCAACGCATTACCGATGCCGCCGCATACCACCTCAAACACTAAAATCAACGCATAGTAAAAATGCCACGCGTTGCGAATCACTCTTGAACAGTTTGTTATGTGCGCTTGTACAGCGTATTCAATACATTAACAGTTAAGGGCCTAATCTTGTGTTGCTCACAAAAAGATCAATTGTGTGCATTCAACGGCGTTTTTTTAAAGTACAACAAGGCTAAGAAAATGAAATTTAATGGCGGGATAAATGCGAATATAAATCCAAAAATTGCCCCTGCTACACCTTTATTCAGCTTCCTTTCACCTAAAAAGAATCCAATTATTGAGTTGACCACTGCATAAACAATAAAGATCAGTAGAGGTAAATAAATCGCGTGCATAATAAATCCTTTTAAAATAAACACTGTGAGAACGTTATAACTTGCTTTACCTTAGCACATAACGCCCTGTTAAGGGGTGAGCAACGCTAACCACCCAACCTAAACATTTACACCGTAAACACTTTTACCAAATTTAACACCAAACCGCCAAGCGTTGGGAATCCCTCTTGAACAGTTTGTTAGTTGCCAAGCCCACGGCAGTGACTTGAAGTTTATTGGACTTTGCCAATGCCCATATTTCGTATTTTGAGAGACTTAGATCAGGCGCAGTTTCAAAGCGCCTGTCACTGAAACCACTTGGAATTTACAACGCCGTAGAAAACGGAATTTGAACACCAAACAAACCTTTTGGAACGACAATGCAGCAGAGCAAGCTTTCAACAAGCTAATCAGCTTCTGAAACAGAAAACCCAAATCGCGCAAGGAACCAAAGCACGATTTTCAAAACACCTAATAACTAGAAATTGAAATACGAAAACCTAGCCAAAAACACACGGACATTAGCCCTAAACATTCTGCTTTAGGTACATTTCTCCTCGTTGGCAACTAACGCCGCATTAAGGGGTGAACAACGCAAACCACCCAACCTAAACCATTGTGCCGTAACCACTAAAGCTAATTCAAACCAAAACTGCCAAGCGTTGTGAATCCCTCTTGAATGCTTTGTTAGTTGCCAAACCTAAAGCTCTGATTTGAAGTTAATTACCGCTTTGCCAACACTTGCTTTACGTATTGTTGGAAAACTCAAATCAGGCGCAGTTTCAAAGCGCCTGTCACTGAAACCACTTGGAACACGCAACGCCGTAGAAAACGAACTGACAACACCAAAAAGACCTTTTGGAGAAACAATGCCACAAAGCTGACTTTCAACAAGTAAATCGGCTTCTGAAACAGAAAACCCAAACTACACAAGAAACCAAAGCACGATTTTCACAAACCCAAATCATTAGAAATTTAAATACGATCACCTAGCCAAAAGCACATGGACATTAGCCCTAAACATTCTGATTTAGGTACATTTTTCCTCGTTGGCAACTAACGCCCTGCTAAGGGGTGAGCAACGCAATACCGAAGCCGCCGCATACCACCTTAATCACCAAAATCAACGCATAGTAAAAATGCCACGCGTTGCGAATCCCTCTTAAGCAGTTTGTTAGCTGCGTTCTTGATTAGAAGTACTGACTTACAAAATTTAAGTAACCTTGCCGACCAAGTTGCTTTGTCCATTTAGAGATTGATTTTCCAATTACCTTTAAACACTCCAATAGATCATTGTTACTTAGCTCTGAATTGAGAGACAAAATTTCATTGATTGCCGCGTCCAACGCCGAGAAAACACGCAAATCTAAACCATCTAAATTCAGTTGCTGTGCTGGCTTACCTTTTACCTTTGATTTAAAAATATTCACCATAGACTCTACTGCTCTAGCGACTTGTGAGTCTAGCAAGTTTGGTTCTGCACGGAATACACCTACAATTGATGATTCCAATGCTTTTAACTCGTTTTCAAATTTTTCTTGAACTTTCATAAATATATTCTCTGTTCTTATCATTACCTTGAGCAGCTAACGCCGCATTAAGGGGTGAACAACGCATTCCACCCAAACTAAACCATTGTGCCGTAAACACTTAAGCTAATTCAAACCAAAACTGCCAAGCGTTGTGAATCCCTCTTGAATGCTTTGTTAGTTGCCAAACCTAAAGCTTTGATTTGAAGTTAATTACCGCTTTGCCAACACTGTTTTTACGTGCTTTGAAAAACTCAAATCAGGCGTAGTTTCAAAGCGACTGCCACTGAAACCACTTGGAACTCAAAGCGCCGCAGAAAACGAACCAACAACACCAAAAAGCTCTTTTAGACAAACAATGTCACCGAGCTGACTTTCAAGAAGTAAATCGGTTTCTGAAACAGAAAATTCAACCACAAAAGAAACCTGAGAACGATTTTCACAAACCCGAACGATTCAAATTTGAAGTACGAAACCCCACCAAAAACACACTGATTTTAACTCTAAACATTCTGTTTAAGCTGCGTTTTCCTCGTTGGCAACTAACGCCGCGTTAAGTAGTGAGCAACGCCTGCACCCAACCTAAACTATTACACCTTAAACACAAAACTCAATTTGAACTGAGAATGCCATGCGTTGCGAATCTGCCTTAAACGCTTTGTTATGCGCGTGGTTAAGACATACCTACGTAACCGTCCAACTTGCGAATCCCCTCAATCCAACGCTCGATATTTGGGTAAGTTTCTAAGTTAAAACCACCCTCATTTGCAACATGGGTATAAGCATACAGTGCGATATCAGCGATAGAAATATTATCACCAACTAAGAACTTAGTTTTTGACAGCTGTAATTCCATAATTTGTAATGCTTTATGACCACCTGTTTGTAGTGATTTGTATTCTTCTAGGCGTTGCTCCGGCATACCTTGATACTTCTGAATAAAACGCGCTACGGCAATATAAGGCTCATGTGAATATTGCTCAAAGAAAAGCCACTCGTACACTTTTGCTTTTTGGTAACTGTCCTTAGGTAGATAAGGCGTATTTTCTGCAAAGTACCCTAATATTGCATTGGACTCACAGAGTACACGACCGTCATCAAAAACAACTGTCGGGATTTTACCATTTGGATTGAGGGCTAAAAATTCTGTTGTTTTAGTCTCGTTATCTAAGATATTAACGTGTTTCCATTGGTGCTCAATGCCAAGGAATGACAATATTAATTTTACTTTTAAGCAGTTACCTGACTGCAAATCTCCATATACAACCATTACACTCTCCATGTTTCATTTCGTAAAAGCGCATAACGCCTTGCTAAGGTGTGAGCAACGCAATACCTTAGCCTCCGCATAATACCTTAAACACATAAACCAACGCATAGTAAAAATGCCACGCGTTGCGAATCACTCTTAAGCAACTTGTTATACCGCTTGGTTGAGGCTAAAATGACCAACATTAAGACCACTTAAGAGACCGATTATATGACCACTAGGATTTTAGCCGATGTTGCTGCAAGCATTACTGAGTTGAAAGCTAACCCTATGAAAGTTGCAACTAGTGCTTACGGCGAACCTGTTGCTGTATTAAACCGAAATGAGCCAGCATTTTATTGCGTACCTGCCGAAGCGTACGAAATGATGATGGACAGACTCGAAGATCTTGAACTACTAGCTATCGCTAAAGAGCGTGAATCTGAAGAGAGCATTTCGGTAAATATTGATGACCTATAAACTCGACTTTAAAAAGAGCGCACTCAAAGAGTGGAAAAAGCTTGGCTCTACTCTGCAACAACAATTTAAGAAAAAGCTAATCGAGCGCTTAGATAACCCACATGTTCCGGCTTCAAAACTTTCTGGAGCTGACAACATGTATAAAATTAAGTTGCGTCAATCGGGCTACCGTCTCGTCTACAAAGTTGAAGACGATGTCATCATTGTAACCGTCTTAGCAGTCGGAAAACGCGAACGTAGCGATGTTTACCGTAAAGCCATGAAAAGGTTAGATGATTGATTGCGGTATAACGCCCTGTTAAGGGGTGAGCAACGCAATACCGAAGCCGCCGCATACCACCTTAATCACTAAAAACAACGCATAGTAAAAATGCCACGCGTTGCGAATCCCTCTTGAACAGTTTGTTATGTGCGTGGTTGAAACCTACTCTACACTTGGCTCCGGTAAAGCTGGTGGTGCACTGTCCATATAAGTTAAAAAGTTTTCCCATAACTCGTGCGTTCTTTGCTTAGTTAACTTAGTTTTGCACGATATCGCCATAATTCCACGAATAGTCCCATCACGCCATTGCGTATAAACCGAATCACAGTGAGAGGAGATATATGCTTGCCAATCCTGTTGCGCAAGCTTAATTGCTACGATCAGTTCTGGGTCATGAGAGTTATGCTCGAAACTAGCGCTTAGATATTTGTCTAATTTAACTTGTGCTGACTCTAGTTCAATAGCGGCACATTGGTTTATCTCAATTGTGGTCATCGCATTATTACAGTCAGTGGGCTCTTCTTAAGCAAGAGCACCAAATGAAAGACTAGCTAATATGATGATTAGACACTTATTCATCGTTTTCTCCGAAAGCACATAACGCCCAATTAAGGTGTGAGCCACGCTACCACGATACTAAAATTGAGCGCCGTAAACACTGAACTTGACCCAAACCAAAAATGCCAAGCGTGGGGAATCACTCTTAAATTGTTTGTTATGCGTGTTGTACCTACAGCTCAAGATACTCACAACTTAGGTCTTCTAATGGCAAAAACTTTTGCATAATTGCATGCCCTTCCTCGAAAGAGAAACTGCCATCTAAGCGGAATAGCTTGTCTTGCTTAACCCCACGGCTAACTATATGTCGATACATAAGAGCTTCGATTTCATCTTTAGAGTAGTAAATCGTAGCGCCATCCAAGTGGGTAAACACCCCACTTTCTAGATCAATTTCGCCATGAACGTAAAACAAGTCAGAGTCGAGGTTAAATAATTCCCAACACTCAAACTTTACACAATGCTCGATTTTTTCAATATGAGCCACTAACGTTCCGACGACACCAACTTTTGATAACTCTGTCCAATCAACTCTCTGATAACTCGACTGAACTCTGGTATCACCTAGCGACTGAATTTTTTTGAATGCTTCAATGAAAGGAACCCCAAAAATAGGAGCCCTCTTCATTCTAATGTCACGCTCTAAGCATCTAATTTTAGAAATAGCCGTTAAGCGATCACTTGAAATAAGCCCGTTGAATACTGAGGTTGCATTCGGATCTACGTATACTTCTTGTTGACCACAAAACAGCTTACCTCCTGAACAGGAAATCTCCGTTAAGGGCACTAGCCCTTCTTTGTCTACTTTAGACTGAAGCATACTTACCTCTTATTGTGTGTAAACGCATAACGCCGCATTAAGTGGTGAACAACGCGACCACCCAAACCTAAACTTTGCCACATTTAGCACTAAAGCTGACTTGAACTGAAATTGCCAAGCGTTGAGAATCCGTCTTAAATGCTTTGTTATAATTTGTTTGCACCATCTCATTTCAATACAAGAGCTTTACAAAAGATATAGCCGTGAGAAAAAAAACAAACGAAAACAAAATTAGGTGGATTCTGCTGCACCGTAGTTGACAAAAAAGTTGATAGATAGGGCTATTTAATTCAATATATCTTAAGTCGTATTCGGGAAGACTTAATGCACTAAGATCCCCAGAGGGAGCATTTCCTATATCGAGTTTGTATATTTCACCATCCGTAGTAAAAATACAAACATTTTTAAATTGCTTAATCACCCCCACCCTTGGAAGATATACCTCGTAACCTTGAATTTCAATAAAGTCCACATTGCACCTAGGAATGATCAATTCTCTTTCCCATAGCCAATTCGGTATGTATATGGCTGAACTAGTTAGCCTAAATGGTTTCACGTATTTTTTAACTAAATTATTAAGTACAAACATTTCTATCAAACACGCAAAAAAGTAAATCAGCATTGGACCCAACATCATATCGAGTTGGTTGTCATCGAGTATTATAGAACTCTCAAAAAGGAAAGGAACGAGCATCAGAAACGTAAAACTTAATGGAAAAAGTATAATAACTCGGCCAGTAACTACTTCATAAAAACTCGGGTAAATATCAAACTTACGCAAATTATTCTTCATTGACATCTTCCAAATTATAACGCCCAGTTAAGGGGTGAACAACGCAATACCGAAGTTGCTGCAGACCACCTTAAACACAAAAATCAACGCATAGTAAAAATGCCACGCGTTGTGAATCCCTCTTGAACTGTTTGTTATAACGTTTTTTCCACCAAAATCAACTAACTAGGCACATTTTCTCTAAACCAATTGACGTACATAGAGGCTGATGATTTACCTCGACGTGTCAAGATATTAGTGACTTCGACAACCAACCAAACTTTCGCAAGAATCAAATGTCTTTGCAGTTTATCTTGGGACAACTTGGAAGAGTATTGGACGTATTTTTCTACGATTGACTCATAATCACGGCTTGTTCCTAAACCTCTAACCAAAGGAGCCAAATCAATTGCAGGACTACCAAAACCAAACCGCTCCCAGTCAAACAAAACAAGTTCGCTATTATCTCTAGTACCCCAGTTCCCCCTCATTGCTATCGCCCGATATTAGTCCTTTAAAGTTGAATAATTCGAATGATAAATGCTGAATACTTCTTATAGAATCTTGGGTCACCTCAGGCAAGTCTAATCTAGTCAATGCAAGGTCAGTAGAGCGTGTATCCCAAGCGTGGTTCTTTACTGGAAACTGTGGCTGGAACTTCGAATTATGAATAAATGCTAATTGCTCAAAAGTACTTTTATTAGCGTGTAGACCATCGAGCGTAATACTATGGGGAATGTACTCAATAACTAAGTTATTGCCATTAATATTAAGTAGTTTGGGAGTATTTACACCATCTAATGCCTCAGCTGCAAACTGATAGAAACCAAGTTCAACATCAGATGCCTCCCTTTTATAAATACAAGGCTCGCCCTCAAGTTCCTCAATTGAAACATAAGCAGCCCCCATTTTGGATAAGTCTTGTTTTCCCATATGCTTCCCTGCGTTATAACGCCCAATTAAGGGGTGAACAACGCTGCCACCCAAACGTAAAGCATTGTGCCATAAACACTAAATTTGAAGTAGAAGCAAAAGTGCCAAGCGTTGTGAATCCCTCTTAAATTGCTTGTTAGGCATCTTTCGCTGATTGGTACTCTGAGAACTGCATAGCCATTTCTTTTTGTATCCAAGCCTCGTCTACACCAAACTGTTGCCATACAATTGAACTTAATTTCTCGATTGCACGGTCTGCAATTTGAAACATTGTTATGAGACATTGAAGTTGTGAGATCATTTGAGCACGCCCATCAAAGTCTGTCATATGAATTGCATAATCATAGAAGAAATCATGAGCCAACCAGTTTCTTTTTTGTAGGGTTTCATCAAGGTGGACTAGCAAAGTATCTGGTAGATCAACTCGATTTTTTATTTGACCTAAGAGGCGACCAAATGTATTCGAGTTAAGTCTATCGTATAACTCTAACCACTGTTCTTGAGTAAGCGCTGATTCATCAACTAACTTGTAACCCATAGCAAAGTTAACAAGTGCCTTTTCCGCACACTGGGCATTAAATGAAGCTAGCCCATAAAAAGCGAACACTTCTTTTTCATCTCCGGACTCTAACTCTGGAACTGGTTTTAGCTCACCAATATCTATATTCCCAAACTTCAATTATTACTCCTTGATGCCTAACGCCGCATTAAGTGGTGAGCAACGCACCGCCTAACCTGAAATATAGTGCCATAAATACCGCACTAAAACTTTGAACTGAAACTGCCGAGCGTTGGGAATCCGTCTTAAATGCTTTGTTAGGCATTTACAACCACTTTAAGTCTTGTCTCCACTTACCCTGAGAGAGTTTGTCATTGTTACTGATGCGTTTGGCAATAGAGCGAGGATCTCTACCCAAGTAAGAAGCCATCTGTGATGGCTTCATTTCAAAATCAACCAACATTACTCGTAATTTTTCTTGATCCTCATGCGTCCAAGGCTTCCCATAGTTTTTATGTCGCAAAATTTTCTTTTGCCTCAGTGCGAACCTAGCTTCTTTCTCTTTTTCTCTTTGGCTAATCTCTTTATCTAGCTGCACAGAAAATATTCGGTGGGCCTCTATTGGTACACCCGCTGTATGCAAGTTGTTAAAAATAACCTGAGATGCCAAATCAAGTTTGGGAGAATCAATACATTGAGATATTTTTGTCAAATCAGGCTTTTCAATTTTTCCTAAAATACTTATTTGCTTAAGATTGAAAAAGCCCCTTAGATCAAAAGCTTTTACTAGCTTAGTTTGAATGACACTCTCAATTAGTGTTGCCTTTTCATAAGTATAGTCAGCGAATGGAAGCGCCCAAACTACTAACTGAGGAAGATATTTGTTCAATAATATGTCTTCCCATTGAAAACCAAATTGTTGTTCCTCTGAGAGAAGGTTTATAGCGCTGTTTAAATCGACCGTAGTGGAAGCCCAAATCTTGTGTTGATTAGCTAATTCTTGATAATGCTTTGTATGATTACGGATTTTGTAGGCTGACATATATTTATACACGTCATCATTCTGACCGGCATTATAAATGGTTCGGTTACCTCTTAAGTAACCTTCATAGTGTTCGCTGATTCTTCTACCGACATTGTTACTAACTCCAACATACACTACACGATCAAAAACTCCTTGATGAACAATGAGGTAAACACCACTACATCCCGATTTTCGAGCTTCCGACAGAGAACCTAGAAATCGCCACTTCATATTTGCCCTCCATTGATGCCTAACGCCCAATTAAGGTGTGAGGCACGCAATACCGATGATGCCGCATACCACCTTAACCACTAAAACCAACGCATACTAAAAATGCCACGCGTGCCGAATCACTCTTAAATTGTTTGTTAGTACGCTGTTCCTAAACCTTTTGGTTTGCACCAACATATTGAAATATAGCACGAAACTGTTGGCTTAAAACGCTGAAGCTGAAGGGGCAACTGCGAAACTGGAGCTTAACCTCAAAACGCAAGTTGGCTAGAAGAAAAACTCGCTAAACTACCCTATTTTGACCAGTTTCAAATTAGCAAAGGATTCGGTCATCGAACTTTGACGACCACACCAAAGTACAGAATTGAAGGCTAAAAAGCCAACCACACAAAAGAAACCGCGCCAACGAAATAGACCCAAAGTTAGAAACCGTAAACGGTGAAATCGACGCGAACACTCCGCACATAGTGCCACCGGAAAGAACGTGAAAGGCACATTTGATCCAGTTAAAAGCTGGAAAACGGAACTGATAAACACCGAAATTTTTACCGTTGATGCCAATCCCGTACTAACGCCGTGTTAAGTGGTGAGCAACGTACCACTTCACTCAATAAAACCACCTTAATCACTGAACCAGAATTTGCAACTAAAACTGCCGAGCGTTGAGAATCCATCTTGAACACATTGTTAATAAAGTACTTTCCACGCGCTCTAGACTCAAAAAACACACAAGACTTAACACCAGTAAACAACTAGATTTTTACTGGCTACTGCCCCACGATAGCTTCCACAAACCAAGTTTCAGCTAGTGACTAACTTGACTGATTGAAATGGGCCACCCACAGAAGTTCAGGTTAGATAATTGCCATATCGACGAACGAATGAAAGCGAAAATGGCTGTTGGCATATTAGCGCTTTCGATGATCTAAAATGGCATTTTCAGCAAAGAACTTACAAAACAGATAGCGAAGGACTCAACTATTTTGAGCCGACAAACCGATAACCAACACAAAACCACTAGCCATGAAACCCATTCGTTAACAGTAGCTTATTAACGCCCTGTTAAGGGGTGAGCAACGCAATACTGAAGCCGCCGCAAACCACCTTAAACACTAAAACCAACGCATAGTGAAAATGCCACGCGTTGCGAATCCCTCTTGAACAGTTTGTTAGGTGCGTAGCCAAAGTTGGTAAAAGTCTGTTTCATTGTGCTTGAGATTCTTGCGCACGAACTCCCAACCATGGCGCTTATAGAATGTAAGAGCTCGATGGTTAGTTCGGCTTACTGAAAGTACAGCACGCAAACAACCCGCTTTACTCAAAGTGCTTACAATATAATCCTGCACTTTTGGAGCAAGTCCTGAACCACGAAAATTCGGCTTTAAGTAAATGAGATGCACATAGCCAGTCTCCGGCTCAGGTGAAAAACTGCGAAACTCTAACTGCCCTGCAAACTGACCATCCACAAATACATGGATATAGAACCATTCTGATGTTGCTAACCTGTCTAAGACTCGTTCACGATAACCACTGATGAAGTCGTCGAAACCATCGTAATGCCCAAAACTACAAAAGTATGCATCTTTTCTCGCAGCAACGCATAATTCGAAATCATCAATATTTATCTGCCGAAAAGCAATTTCCATACTTACCTTTTCCTTCAAGCACCTAACGCCGCGTTAAGTGGTGAGCAACGCTACCACCAAGCCTAAACCATTGTGCCGTAAACACAAAATTAAAAGCAAACCCAAAATGCCAAGCGTTGGGAATCCGTCTTGAACGCTTTGTTATGTAGCTAGTCACAGTTACCCAAATCAAGAAAGTCTATACCCCCAGAACTATCTAAACTGGTGTTCGTAGCTTTCCCCTTGGGTACACCATTTACGTCTGCGTATAGTAGGTAGCTTTCAAAAGACGGCGCTTCAGGTACATTAAATAAAATCTTTCCAACAGATTTTTGAAACTCTAACAAGTCCCCCAAATCTTCGTATAACTCCATAGCCAGCTCTTTGCTGTAGGGCAGCAGCATGCCATAAGAAATTGACTTAAAAAACTGGTCATCGCTGCGATTAATCTCGCTCAATACCCAACTGATTTCCTGAAATGAATAGACGTGCTTTTTCCCAAATTTTGAACACAGTTTAGGAGCCACGTTTTTAGCTACTGACTGAACATTAGCCTTTTTATTCAAAATCTTAAGCATACCTGACCTCTTGCTACATAACGCCGCATTAAGGTGTGAGCAGCGCTTGGCTATACTTGAGCGAAGCGAAACTGCCAAGCGTTGCGAATCACTCTTAAATGCTTTGTTAACCCTGTGGTTGACTAGTACATATAACCTAGCCAATCAAAATGTCCAACACCCCACTGCTTATCTCTGAGTGGTTTCACATACAGTCCATCAATATGTTCTACAGCAACTCCAAAGTTGGTGTGCTCGTGAAGCCTTAACCAAGACTGCATACACTGAACTTTGTTAAAGCCATTTGATGAGTAGAAATCATGTAAGTCAGATATGAGGATTATGAAATCAACGTCTTTAGTTTCGGCAAATGACGATACTTCTGACAACATGAAAGAGCCAATACCTTGCCCTCGATAACGTTCATCAACACAGAAGTCGATTACGCCCAGAACCTTATGTATTTCCCCACCGACACTAACAACGCGATAGTCCAGTCCAAGGTAGCCAACCAACTGTTCACCTTGAAAATGAAGGGCTCGCATATGAGGCAACTGCTTAAAGTAAGAACGACTTACTTGGCTGTCCGGAAAAGCTCGGTTTCTTAATGCTTCGATTGCCTTATGGTGCAATTCTGAAACATCAATTTCTTGTACGATTTCCATATCATTTCCTCGAAAAGGGCTAACGCCGCATTAAGGTGTGAGCAACGCTAACACGAAACTTAGCCATACCCCCGTAAACACAAAACCCAAACTTAAACTGAAAATGCCAAGCGTTGTGAATCACTCTTAAATGCCTTGTTATACACGCTCTAAAGGCTTGACTGGTAATACTTAACCATTTCGTCTTGGCTAATCGCGTTACTTTCTAAGTTTTGTTGATCTTTAAAGATTCGCGCCAAAGAAGGAAGAATTGAACGATTTACTTTATAGTCATCAGACCAAAGCTTCCCTCTCATCACTGCTTTAGCACAGTGAAAATACATACTTTCTATCACTATTTTGATAACAACCTTGGGAGACTTACTTCCATCAGGACAAACGGATAACAAGTTGGAGTCAGTACGAATACTCGCTGTTCCTTTGATGCGAACTACTTCATCAATACCATTGACCATCAACAACAGCCCTACTTTCGGGTTACTGATAATATTTTTAAGGCCATCTATTCGATTATTCCCCGAGCTATCGGGAAGCAATACTGTTGATTCATCTAAAACTTTAATGAAGCCAGGCTCTCCTCCCTTTGGGGAGAGATCAACATAGCCTTGTGAATCAGTGGTGCTTAGAACCGCGAAATGGCAATTATTTATTAGCGTAATCGCATGAGCATCCAGAGCAGGTAGAACTTTATTTTTAGCTCTCGCACTTGGCTCTGCGTAAATTCCTTTTAATTGCTCTATCGTTTTAATTTCACTCATTCTATTTTGCTCCTTCATAAGTGTATAACGCCCAATTAAGGGGTGAGTAACGCAACACCGATACCACCGCAAACCACCTTAATCACTAAAATTAACGCATAGTAAAAATGCCACGCGTTACGAATCCCTCTTGAATTGTTTGTTAGTACGCTGCCCGTAAACCTTTTGCACACGCCAAGATATTGAAATATAGCACGAAACATGTGGTTTAAAACGCTGAAGCCAAAGGAGTAACTGCCAAACTAGAACGCAATCTCAAAACGCAAGTTGGCGAGAAGAAAAACTTGCTTAACTGCCCTATCTTCGCCGTTTTCAAATTAGCAAAGAAGACGGGCTTCAGAACTAAACAACCGCGCCAAAGAAACTCAGTGTTTGACGAAAATTTCCCAGCATCAAAGAAACCACACCAAAGAAATAACCCGAAAGTTAGAAACCGTAAACGGTGAAATCAACGCGTACACAACTCATATAGTGCCACCGGAAAGAACGTGAAAGGCACATCTTACCAGGTGTAAAGCTAGGAAAAGAAACCGATAAACTCCGAAAATTTTACCGTTGATGCCAATCCAGTACTAACGCCCTGTTAAGGGGTGAGCAACGCAATACCGAAGCCGCCGCATACCACCTTAATCACTAAAACCAACGCATAGTGAAAATGCCACGCGTTGCGAATCCCTCTTGAACAGTTTGTTAGGTGCGTAGCCAAAGTTGGTAAAAGTCTGTTTCATCGTGCTCGGGGGTCTTGCACACGAACTCCCAACCATGGCGCTTATAGAATGTGAGAGCTCGATGGTTAGTTCGACTTACTGAAAGTACAGCACGCAAACAACCCGCTTTACTCAAAGTGCTTACAATATAATCCTGCACTTTTGGAGCGAGTCCTGAACCACGAAAACTCGGCTTTAAGTAAATGAGATGCACATAGCCAGTTTCCGACTCGGGAGAAAAGCTGCGAAACTCTAACTGCCCTGCAAACTGACCATCCACAAATATATGGATATAGAACCATCCTGATGTTTCTAGCCGGTCTAAGACGTGTTCACGATAACCACTGATGAAGTCGTCGAAACCATCGTAATGCCCAAAACTACAAAAGTACGCATCTTTTCTCGCAGCAACGCATAATTCGAAATCACCAATGTTTATCTGCCGAAAAGCAATTTCCATACTTACCTTTTCCTTCAAGCACCTAACGCCCAATTAAGGTGTGAACCACGCTACCACACAACTCAATTTGGACGCCGTAAACACTGGACTAAACCCAAACCAAAAATGCCAAGCGTGGTGAATCACTCTTAAATTGTTTGTTATATCTTGTCGCTAATGAACCCTTCTGACTTATACACTTCCACAAATAATTTGTACTTATTGATTAGCATCGTGGCATGATCACTTAGGCTTGATTGCAATTCTCTGTAACGGGCTTCCGAAGGTCCATTTCTCCAATCAAATGGAGGGACAACCATCAAAGGCTTACGTTGCGGATGGTCGACTGACAAAAAAGAAATACAGATTTCATTAAAGCTATACACAGCATTTAGGAACTCTTCCTTGGCTGCTTCCACTTTTGGATTGTAAATCTTATACTTTGGTCCATTGAAGTCTTCTGCTCTATCAAGAGATCTAGCAAATTCATATGGCATACCGGAGATGTATGAAAGATCTACATGGTGTAACGTATCTTCGTAAGGCAGCAGTTCAACGATTTTTTCTATAATACGAAGATCATGTGACTTTTTTGCTTGCTCTTCCTCATGCTCAGATGAGTTAATGCTGCCAATCGTTACATTCATATCTCCACCAGATTGAAACCCATTCCCTGAGCCAACATTCAAAGTCTGCTCATGATTCTTACTGTTATCAATTTTATTAACTTGATTCTTGAACTTAAGATTAATAACTTTCGACCCACCCCAAAAAAGCCCAATAATACCAACAAAGGTTCCTATATATGTTGCCGCATCTGCTCCGACATTCTCATTGAGCCAATCTATCATTTTGTTTCCTATAAGCTAATTGGGGAATTTAGCTATTTTAATACAGCTATCGGACTGTAGAAAGATATAACGCTCTGTTAAGGGGTGAACAACGCAATAACAAAACTACTGCATATCGCCGTAAACACTAAAACCAACGCATAGTAAAAATGCCACGCGTTGTGAATCCCTCTTGAACAGTTTGTTATTGCGCTGAGCTAACTGCGCCACTATCAGCATCCATTTGATAGCCAAAATTCATACCGTTCTTTTGCCCTTTCAGATACACGCAACACTTTGCCTTCAATCCACTTAGGAGCATGTTTTCGATTCAAAATGGAAATATTTAGCTTATCCCCAGATTCTGATGTGCAATCATCGCAACCTAATCCATATTGATTGCGTAACCATCTTTTACCTTGAAAATAATAAGAGCGACCGTTTCGAGTCAGTTTGACGATATCAATCAAAACAGTACCACTTTCCAACTCAATATATGCTAACAGCTCTCTTTGTTTATGCTTCATTTTTGCCTCTGCGCAATAACGCCGCATTAAGGTGTGAGCAGCGCTTGGCTATACTTGAGCGAAGCGAAAGCGCCAAGCGTTGCGAATCACTCTTAAATGCTTTGTTATGTGCGCACTTTTTCACACCTAAAGAATATGAAGTTTGGGTTATTCTTTAGGTGATTGTACGTTGATTCAGACAACTCTTTTGCCTTTTCATCAATCATACCTTCGCTGATTTTTGATATCAGCAGCCCTGTGTTCGTAATTGCTTCACTAATTTCAGTTAACGAACGGCGATAGAATTGTACTTTTACTGGAGGCCCAACAGTATTCCACTCTTCTTCAACAAGCTCACGACTAAAATAGTTTCCTGACTCTGAGCCATCAAAATCAGCAAAAGGGTGATGAGTAGAAAAAACCATATAGCCGCCCGGTTTCAAAACACGATAAACCGACTCAAAAACAGGTGTTAAATTCTCAATGTAGTGCAGCACCAATGGACATACTATTACGTCCGCACTATTGTCTTTCTCCAAGGGTAAACCTTGGGATAGGTTCTGGCAGTATGCATGAACATTGGAACCAAACTTATTTTTAACTAGAGCTATCATCTCTTCTGATATGTCTGTACAAGTCAATCGACCCACCGATTGTTCAAGCAGCCATTGAGCATACTCCCCAGGACCACAGCCCATATCAATAACATTTTTACCTTGTAGGTCCCCCAACAAAGCCATCGTTGACGGACGCTCCAATAGTGCGTTGTAAATATTGTCTTTTACGACTTCAGCATACTTAACAGCATGTTTCGTATACATTTCTGACATGAGATTCACCTACAAGAATCAAAGGTGGATGGATAGCACATAACGCCCGCTTAAGTGGTGAGCAACGCAATACGATGTTTCCGCACACCACCTAAATCACTAAACTTAACGCATGGTAAAAATGCCACGCGTTGCGAATCCGTCTTGAAGCGTTTGTTATGCCTCTGACTTACGGTAAACATCTGGATGCCAAATTTGCATTAGTATCTCTGGATTTTCAATTGGTTGGAAACCGTATTGCGCGTACAAACCATGCGCATCTCTTGTTGCCAATACCATACGCCTTAAACCTTGCAGATCAGGGTGAGACACTATTCTTTCAACGAGCCACTTGCTCAAACCTTTTCCTCGGTGCATCTCTACTATGAATACATCAACAAGGTAAGCAAACGTTGCTTTGTCTGTTATCAGGCGAGCAAAGCCTACTTGAAAATCATGGCTATCATAGACACCAAAGCAAAGGGAATTTGAAATGGCTTTTTCTAGGGTATGTTTTGGTATTCCTGACGCCCAGTAACTTTCTGAGATAAATTCGTAGATCACCTCAAAGTTGAGGTGACTTTTATCCGTGCTGATTCTGTATCCTTGCACCATTTTTCCTCCTTGAGGCATAACGCCCAATTAAGGTGTGAAGCACGCAACCCCATAACCCAACTGGAGCACCGTAAACACTGAACTCAACTCGAACTAAAAATGCCAAGCGTGCTGAATCACTCTTAAATTGTTTGTTAGGTTTTTATTTCTGCTCGTCAACTGACGTAATGATCCCTGGCTCTAACAACTCTGCGGCAGCTAATAGCGAAGCGGCCAAGCTAGACTTTTCCCAGAGGCCTTTTGTACTGATATGCAATGCGTCATCAGTAACAAATACCTCTGGTAACTCACCGTTACCTTTTAGAATAATTAGGTTAGCTTCAACGGAATCACTGTTCGGTGAATCAACTATATCAAGGTGAACTGAAGTTTTTAGAAAATTATTGACTCGTGCAGAAGCGTTGTCGTCATACATCTCAATACTAAAGATATGATCTTCGTTGCTACTTTCAAATTTCATAAAATATTCTCCGAATACTATTGCTAAAACCTAACGCCGCATTAAGGGGTGAACAACGCATTCCACCCAAACTAAACCATTGTGCCGTAAACACTAAAGCCAATTCAAACCAAAACTGCCAAGCGTTGTGAATCCCTCTTGAATGCTTTGTTAGTTGCCAAACCTAACGCTTTGATTTGAAGTTGATTGCCGTTTTGCCAACACCAGCTTTATGTGTATTGATAGACTCAAATCAGGCGCAGTTTCAAAGCGTTTGTCACTGAAACCACTTGGAACACGAAACGCCGTAGAAAACGAACTGACAACACCAAAAAGACCTTTTGGAGAAACAATGCCACAAAGCTGACTTTCAACAAGTAAATCGGTTTCTGAAACGGAAAATCCAACCACAAAAGAAACCTGAGAACGATTTTCACAAACCCGAACGATTCAAAATTGAAGTACGAAACGCCACCAAAAACACACTAATTTTAACTCTAAACATTCTGCTTTAGCTGCGTTTTCCTCGTTGGCAACTAACGCCTTGTTAAGGGGTGAGCAACGCAATACCGATGCCGCCGCATAACGCCTTAATCACTAAAATCAACGCATAGTGAAAATGCCACGCGTTGCGAATCCCTCTTGAACAATTTGTTAGCTTTTAACTGTCGTCGTCTACAGATTCTGAAGCATTACAGTCAATATCACTAGGGGTTTTGTTTAGCGATATTACCCAAGAGAGAAATAGTAAATTTCCTAAACCAAAGCCCTTTTTTCTAATTATCGGCACATCATCTAATACCGAGTACAGTATGAGACAAGAGCCGATAATTGGTAGTAACCAACACAAAACTAGCGCATTAATCTTTTGCTTTCGGCTGAACCCTTCAGATAAAAATACACAATATGACACGCTGATATTTAAGTACAGAATTGTGCCGACAACCAAAAAAGTTACTGTCCAAACGAGCAAATCTGACTCCCTATTTCACTGTAAAAGCTAACGCCGCGTTAAGTAGTGAGCAACGCAACCACCTAACCTAAACCATTGCACCTTAGACACAAAACTCAATTTGAACTGAGAATGCCACGCGTTGCGAATCTGCCTTAAACGCTTTGTTATGCGTAAACTAACGTTGTTCGCCATAGCTGATCGAACTCTTGAAAAGTAGAAAAACTATGGTCAACGTACTCTGGTTTATGCAACTTTTCAGTTTTCCACAATGTCACAAGACCTAAATTTTTCGCAGGAGCCATATCAGATGACAAACTGTCTCCGCAAAAGCACACCTTTTGGTCGCTATCGCTAAATTTACTTAAACCCATTTTAAAAATACTTAAATCAGGCTTTTTAACACCAACACCGCCTGATGTAATTATGAAATCAAAGTACTCATCGAACCCCAAAGCCGCAATTTTGTGCTTTTGAAAAAAGTCCCGACCATTCGTTATACAGCCGATGGAAACACCACTATTTTTCAACATTGCTAATGTCTCCTGCGCACCATCGAAAGGAACCGAAAACTCATGGAAGGAACGGTCAAAGGCTAACAATAGCTCTCGCTCAAGTTTTGGCGAAAAGTTAAAGCGTTCAGCTAATACTCTAAAAACTTGAGTTTTAGGTTGGATGATATTGTTTTGAGCAATAAACTCACTGACAAACCGTTGTTCCGGTACAACTAGATTATTCAGCGTTGTATTTAAAAGCTCATCAGCATAACTTTTAAGAGACGCACTTTTGTCATGCAATGTATCGTCTAAATCAAATATTATGTTCAACAGACTATCCTTGTCTTCATTACGCATAACGCCGCGTTAAGTGGTGAACAACGCCACCACCCAACCTAAACCACTGCACCGTAAACACTTAAGCTAAATCAAACCGAAAACGCCAAGCGTTGTGAATCCGTCTTAAACGCTTTGTTAGGCAAATTTTATAGATATGCACCCACTACTGACATACAGTGCTGAACTGTGCTCTCTTTTTCACCGACAGACGCAACATAATGAATTGCCGATTCTGCGTCCGTCCGACCCGATAACTTGCTAATCACCCACGTAGCCAAGTACTTCGATGATAAACAACCACCTGCTGTAGCAATATTACCTTTGGCATAAAAGGGTTGTTCTAAAACAGTCACTCCTGATTCCACAACCCAAGGTTTTGTTGTTAAATCGGTACAAGCTGGTATGTGATGCAGTAAACCAAGTGCTGACATGAGCAACGTACCTGAACATTGTCCACCAATTAACTGCGTTTCAGGGTTTAGCTGTAGCCTTGAAAGTATATCTCTGTCTTGAGAGATATCACGCGTTAGTACACCGCTACCAAATAATACGACGTTGGCACTATTAGCAAACTCAAGAGGTTGTTGAGATTGGATTGTAACTCCATTCATTGAAGTGACGTATTGAGAGGGACTCGTTATTTGCACGTTCCAACCTGCGTCTTTCATACGGTTCAAAATACCCGCTGCTATAAATGAATCCAGTTCATTAAATCCGTCAAAAGTTAGTACAGCAATGTCCATATTTGCTCCTATTTGCCTAACGCCGCGTTAAGGGGTGAGCAACGCATACCACCCAACCTAAACCATTGTGCCATAAACACAAAAGCTAAATTTTGAACCAAAACTGCCAAGCGTTGAGAATCCCTCTTAAACGCTTTGTTATGGCTTACAACTCACGAATAAATAGAAACGCTAATCGGTTGTTTTATATAAACTTAACACGTTCATCTAAGCACTCATTAGAACCCATTTCGAATTCGCGACATATCCAAGGACGATTTTCATAAATTGTGCACATTAGAGTGTCTCTGTCTAAAGCCGCACACCAACCATCATTTAATCGCATCATTGTTTCACCGCCATACTGGTCACGTGCGATGAACTCTTCTGGCACGCCAGTATCAGAGATAATCATAACTTCAAGACGACAGCAGCAAGCTTTGCAGTTTGAGCAAGATACATTTGAGGAAGGAGGTGTATTAGTTGGTATAAGCATAAGTAACTACAGTTTAGTCAATTGTGCATGATACCGTAAATTTGATGCGGACAACCTTCATTTCTGAGATTGCTTACCTTGTGAGCCATAACGCCGCGTTAAGTGGTGAGCAACGCCTACCACCCAAACTAAACCATTACGCCTTAAACACTAAAGCTAATTCAAACTAAAAATGCCAAGCGTTGGGAATCCGTCTTAAATGCTTTGTTATATTTTGTTTTCGATAACTTTTTTGTGATAACTATTTATCTGCTCGTTTACTTCACGAAGCTTTATTTCTAGCTCGCTTCCTTTTTTTACGTTGTAGAGAAACGCCTTTGAATGAAGGTCATCTTGCCTTGGATTAATCTTTACACCATTCTGTTTTTCGAGAAGCCTAAGATAATGCTCTTTCAGTGCAAGTAACGCATTTAATCGACCAATATCATTAGCTCGACTCGCTTGTTTTACTGACCAACGAGAATAGAGAGCAGAGAGGCAAGACGCTATCAGAGCCAAAACAGATATTACAACGGAAACTTCCATACTTACTTCCAAAATTATAGTCCCCAAAAAATATAACGCCCTGTTAAGGTGTGAGCAACGCAATACCGATGCCTCCGCATACCACCTTAAACACCAAACACAACGCATAGTAAAAATGCCACGCGTTGCGAATCACTCTTAAACAGTTTGTTAGCTATGTTCTTCCAACGCTTCTCGGAGTTTAGCTATCGTATGTTGACTGTAGACTTTAATGCCATTGCGCTCTAACAATGCAGCAGCAACCCCCGAGCCATCGATTTTAATCCCGTTGAATGTACCATCATAAATTTTTGAACTGCCACAGGAAGGACTGCCCTCTGCAAGTATCGCATATTTTATTTGCTGTTTTTTACAAAGTTCCAAAGCGTTCTCTGCCCCACTTACAAATTGTTCAGTAACGTCAATGCCATCATTTCCAACAACGTTTGCCAAACCATCAAGCACATCAACACCTTTACCAGCAATGATTTCAGCAGGTGCTCTAGGAATAGGTAAACCTGCTGATACTTCGGGGCAAAAGACCACCAGTTCTGCGTTTGACTTGAGCCAGAGCAGCTCAGGCTCTTTGACTGATAAACAGCTCGCATTGTATCTAACGTTGTTTCCAACCAAACATGAACTAACGAGAACTTTTACCACTGGTACTCCTTTATATTCGAGAAATAGCTAACGCCGCGTTAAGGGGCGACAACGCTATGCCCCGAAACTTAAAGATTGTGCCGTAAACACATAAGCCAAACTTTGGACTAAAACCGCCAAGCGTTGGGAGTCCCTCTTAAACGCTTTGTTATACGTAATTTCGTCGATTTCTTAATAGCTTGGAAGCATCATACTAAATTAAGCTCAGAACAAAACTCACTAAGATAGGCAGTAAAATACACAACTGAACCAACTTAGTACTTGAAGCGTTATTCTTGTACAAAACGACAATGGAAATTATCCAAATTACTATTGCCAGGTAGCTTAGGCAGTCATCCAAGTCGTTATAATGCTGAAATTTAGAAAGAACTTCCACCATAGACGATTCCGGGGTTGCTTCTAGCTTCATTATTTCCGCATTGGCAACATGACCATAGTATTTCGACCAGCATATTAATACCAGCTGAGTCATTAATGTAACAACTGAGAATATCTTCATACTTCCATTACGTATAACGCCCAATTAAGGTGTGAAGCACGCTGCCACAAACTCAAATTGAACACCATAATCACTAAACTTGATTCAAACTAAAAATGCCAAGCGTGCTGAATCACTCTTAAATTGTTTGTTATGTTTTAGTAGCCTCGAGCTCATTGCCAGCAATAGTACACAAAACCAAACCACTTTCTTTTTCGCTAGAGCTAATAACGAGCTTCCCAAATGAATCCCAAACTGAACTTTTACCACAAGTTTCCCAGCTACCTGTTTCTGATATATGGTTGCTTAGAAGTACAGGGATTCGGTGTTCTAAAGCAATTTCGGATAGGATTTTAGAATCAGGGGTAAAGCCATTACCAGAAATTAGAGCACTTACAACATAAGCATCCGCACCGAGCTTTTTAACCCGCTGAGAATGTTCCGGTGTTGTGAAGTCGGCACAAATAGCCAGTGCTATTTGATGCCCATTAACAGTAAAAAAATAATCGGTCGCCCCAAAAGAACAATACTTCTCTTCGCCTTCATGTAGATATTGCTTTGAATAAAATTGGACTGAGCCATCGGGAAAACAAACTACCGCACCTATTGTTGGCTTTGAGGAATTGTTAGCTTTTAGCGGACAACCTGCAATAACTATAATCTCATTTTCAACTGACGCTTGAGATAGTTCTTTAAAACTCAACGGCTCAGGCGAAAAAGCCAGCTCAGCAACCAAGTCTAGTTCATAGCCCGTCAATGATAATTCCGGAAAAACGACAACATCGGCTTTGTAAGAAGATGATTTCTTGATCATTTTAATATGATTTTCAATATTCCCACATAAGTCGCCTCTCACGATCGGGATTTGAGCCAAGCTTATAGTTACACCAGTTTTCAAGTTTCCTCCTTAAAACATAACGCCGCGTTAAGGGGTGAACAACGCTATACCACCCGACTTAAACCATTGTGCCATAAACACAAAAGCTGAACTTTGAACCAATACTGCCAAGCGTTGAGAATCCCTCTTGAACGCCTTGTTATGCGTGCGTTACCTGCATATTTTTAACCAATCTTTCTCAGTTGGCATCGTATCAAATTTCGGTATACCGTCATTTATAAAACCCACATCCCAACTAGCATGAGAACCAACATAAACATGAGCAGAAACTTTTGTATCCACAGGTTCGGACAGCAGACCAGCTGGCACCCAATATGAATCACCGCTTGAGCTGATATTCGGTACTGGGCTACCGCATTGACAGCAAAACTCAGATTTAAAACCTGAGGTCGTAGAAAATGACCTAATTTGATGTTCGCCGGAACGCCACTTAAAATTTGATGCTTCAACTATCAACGCTGAATTTGATGAAGAACCCGATACCTTGCGACACAGAGAACAATGGCATTGATAGATGGGTGGCAATTCGCCTGACAACTCAAACGAAACCTCTCCACACAAACAGTTTCCTTTCAACTTTAATTCTTCCTTGGTAATTAGTACGCATAACGCCCGCTTAAGTGGTGAGCAACGCAATACCGATGTCACCGCATACCACCTTAATCACTTAAATCAACGCATAGTGAAAATGCCACGCGTTGCGAATCCGTCTTGAAGCGCTTGTTATGCGCGTTTTAATTTATGTGCTCGATTATTAGTTTTGCAACTTTGTCTGGTGACAAATCTGAGTTATCAATATGTATCGTTTTTGGCGTTTCAATTGGTGCATATTCACACTGTTCCAGAAAGCTAGATAATTGATTTGCACACGAAATTTTATGTGTCGGCTTGCGCTCTTGTGATTCAACCCGACGTAACAACTCTGACCTTGATGGCGACAAGTGAACCGGATAAAAGTCAATTTGCTCTTGTTTGAAGAAATCTAAATAGCCTTGAATTTCTTTCTGATGAATTTTAGAACAAACTACCCACGTCATAACGACATATTGAACACCAATATCTTTAGCTTTTCGGAGTGTTAACCTACGAATATTATCCGTGAACTCATGAAAGTCCTTGGCTCCAAATTCATCGTAGATTGCAAGACTAAGATCTACTGCTAAATGATTATGAATTAATTTGAACCCAAATTGTTCATTCAACTCTTTAGCTACAGTAAGCTTACCTGCTGCCGGAGGACCGTGTATCCATACTACTTTCATAACATCCTATATATTCAATACGATAAAAGCGCATAACGCCCTGCTAAGGGGTGAGCAACGCAATACCTAAGCCGCTGCATACCACCTTAATCACTAAATTCAACGCATAGTAAAAATGCCACGCGTTGCGAATCCCTCTTGAGCAGTTTGTTAGTCGCGAGGCACCGAGCGATAATTTTAAGCCGAACTAAACTTTGCGAACAACAAACTTTATGTGCTTTGATGCATTTAAGTCAGGCGTAGTCTCAAAGCGGCTACTCAATGAAACCACTTAGAACAGCCAACGCCGCAGAAAACGGACTGACAACACCAAAAAGCGCTTTTGGAAAGCCGATCTCACAGTGCGGACTTTCAACAAAGTCACTGAAACCACGTGGAACTTACCACACCAGAGAAAACGTCATTTCAGCGAGTAAATCGGCTTTTGTACCAACAAACTCACCGAGCGGAGTTGCAACCAAAAACAAACTCTCGATTGCCCTGCTCTGTCAGCACCAAAGAACAAAACAATCGCTAGGACACTTGCAAAATTTTGGACTCAAAACAGCTAAAACTAAGTTCTAATGATCGACGATGAATCTGTGTTCCAAACAAACTGCTGCTAAATTTTAAGCTCAGAAACATGATTTTGATTGCTAGCTTTTTCTGGCTACTAACGCCCTGCTAAGGGGTGAGCAACGCAATACAAAAGCCGCCGCACACCACCTTAATCACTAAAACCAACGCATGATAAAAATGCCACGCGTTGCGAATCCCTCTTGAGCAGTTTGTTAGTTTGCAAACCCAAGGAGTTGATTTTACGTTATTTTAAATTTTGAAAACAACAAACCTTATGTGCTTTGATGCAATTAAGTCAGGCGTAGTCTCAAAGCGGCTACTCAATGAAACCACGTGAAACAAACAACGCAGCAGAAAACGAACTCACAACACCAAAAAGTGCTTTTGGAAAACCAATCTCACAATGCGGACTTTCAACAAAGTCACTGAAACCACGTGGAACTTACCACACCAGAAAAAACGTCATTTCAGCGAGTAAATCGGATTTTGTACCAACAAACTCAACGAGCAGAGTTTCAGCAAAAAAGTTCAACTCAGTTAACCAAAAATTCGCCGCACCAAAGAACAAATCAACCGTGAAACAATGCCAATTTTGGGTTTTCACCACACTAGTTAACACTGAAATTGAACGCCGATACGACAATTTCGACCTTGAGCTTTTACCACTAGAACTTGCGATATAGCTGCGTTTTTCCTCTTGCAAACTAACGCCGCATTAAGGTGCGAACAACGCTTAACACCTAAACCAAACCATTGCACCTTATACACTAAAGCCAAATTTAAACTGAGATCGCCAAGCGTTGTGAGTCACTCTTAAATGCTTTGTTATGTGCATTTGGGACTGTGTTTACTTAGGTCTTTTTCTGCTAAGTTCTGCATTTTTGAACAGTCACCAAAGAACTGCAAATTAGCTTCACAATACTGAACTAACATTTGGTTCAGTACACCCTGCTCAGAATATTTGCCATCTAGTTTGGTATAAAGGCTTAGTGTTGTTTGTAAGGTGTCTGCAATAAGTTCATGAGTTTGTTTAGTCAATATTCCTACCTGCAAAGAGTCCAATACTAAAACTGTAGCGAGTGCATCTGATTCAACACCATCGAGTTCACACATTGTATAGCGAGCTAATAGATTCGACTTTTCGACTAGAGGTGCAGAGCCTTCGCCCATCACTAACCTGAATTCGTGTGAACCTTTCTCTAAGCCCTTTTGGTACTCAGCTTTCCTAAATACTTCTACTTGCTCGGTGATAACATAAAAACTTGCATATGCGCCGATACTTAGAGCAATTAGGAAAATTGCTATATATCTAACTATCATTGTGCCTCCTGCACATAACGCCGCATTAAGGGGTGAACAACGCATTCCACCCAAACTAAACCATTGTGCCGTAAACACTTAAGCTGATTCAAACCAAAACTGCCTAGCGTTGTGAATCCCTCTTGAATGCTTTGTTAGTTGCCAAACTTAAACCTTTGATTTGAAGTTAATTGCCACTTTGCCAACACTAGCTTTACGTGTATCGAAAAACTCGAGTCCGGCGTAGTTTCAAAGCGCCTGCCACTGAAACCACTTGGAACTCAAAGCGCCGTAGAAAACGGACTGATCACACCAAAAAGCTCATTTGAAAATGATAATGTCACAAAGCTGACTCTCAACAAGTGAATCGGTTTCTGAAATAGAGAGTCCAACAACAAAAGAAACCAACGCACGATTTTACAGACCCAAATAACTAGAAGTTGAAATACGAAAACCGAGCCAAAAACACACTGATTTTAACTCTAAACATTCTGCTTTAGCTGCGCTTTCCTCGTTGGCAACTAACGCCCTGTTAAGGTGTGAGCAACGCAATACCAAAGCCACCGCATACCACCTTAAACACTAAAACCAACGCATAGTGAAAATGCCACGCGTTGCGAATCACTCTTAAACAGTTTGTTAGGAATTTGAACCCAACAATACTTTGAGTTCTTCGACTGACAGAGTCTGATCTTTTTTCCTATGAACCATTGCGTGACAATTTGCGCATAAAGGGACTAGATCTTTTTCTGGATCCACTAACGTTGAAATACCTAATTGCGACACTGGAACTTTATGATGGATATGAATGTAACCCTCGCCGATGCTGCCATAAACTTTACCGTAGTCGAAACCGCACGCAGCGCAGATAGCCCCATGAATTGCTATTGCTTGGCGCCTTAATTTTGGATTTCTCTCATAAGTAGTGACGTACTTCTTATTGAAGTTACCCTCATGAAATGACTCAAACATGTTTGATTGGTCACTATTCTCTTCCACTCCGTACTTAGGCTTAGCAGTTTGCAAGGCATCTTTAGAAAGGTGTCCTAATATCAGATCGTAGTTTTCTTTGGATATAGGCCTAACACCGTTTCGCCAATAATTTGATATTAGGTTAGAGGGAATACTTTCTAAATACTTACCATCTATTTTGGCAAGGATTGGCTTAGCGAATGTTTCAAAACTATCGATAGTGCCGAAGTAGTCACTTTTAGTACTATTTCTATCGGGAAATACTTTGCCGATTGTTCCAATACCGAAATAGTGAGGTTCGTTAGACAATCTACTTACTTGATACGCTTTGTCTTTAATACGTCCCTTGTAGTAAATAACTTGAGTTCCTGGCTCTAGATACTTTAAGTACCTCTTCGGAAAATGATACAAAACGCCTGTATCATCGTCCCATTGAGAAACATCATTTTCTACTATCACCGCGTACATAACTTTCCTCAAATTTCCTAACGCCCTGTTAAGGTGTGAGCGACGCAATACCGATGCCGCCGCATACCACCTTAAACACTAAAACCAACGCATACTAAAAATGCCACGCGTTGCGAATCACTCTTAAACAGTTTGTTATAGCGGTTTGCCGTTCACAAGTGACCAATGATGAGGCATTAATTCTCGTATAGGTTTGAAAACCAATGCATTCTCTAGAGTTGTTATTGCTGCTTTGACATCCCCACCCCAGTGGACAAGGCGCTCCTGGCAAACTCCGCATGGTGACAAGATTAGAAATTCATCGTTCTCGTTCTCACGACACAGGCATAATGAGTGAGTCACTCGCTCATTGAGTTTGTGAGCCTCTAAATACGCTCCCACTTCCATGCATAGTGAAAGAGCATCGTTTTTGGTATCAGGAGCAATACTTGTTAATATTTTTCCTGACTCTGTTCTAACAGCCGCAGCACCACCCCAACCAGAAGGATATCACATATTTACTAGTTCTATTGCTGCTTGATAGAGCTCTTTTTCGATATTATCCATGACCATCCATATTCAATTTTATCGAGCGCTATAACGCCCTGTTAAGGTGTGAGCAACGCAATACCAAAGCCACCGCATACCACCTTAAACACTAAAACCAACGCATAGTGAAAATGCCACGCGTTGCGAATCACTCTTAAACAGTTTGTTAGGAATTTGAACCCAACAATACTTTGAGTTCTTCGACTGACAGAGTCTGATCTTTTTTCCTATGAACCATTGCGTGACAATTTGCGCATAAAGGGACTAGATCTTTTTCTGGATCCACTAACGTTGAAATACCTAATTGCGACACTGGAACTTTATGATGGATATGAATGTAACCCTCGCCGATGCTGCCATAAACTTTACCGTAGTCGAAACCGCACGCAGCGCAGATAGCCCCATGAATTGCTATTGCTTGGCGCCTTAATTTTGGATTTCTCTCATAAGTAGTGACGTACTTCTTATTGAAGTTACCCTCATGAAATGACTCAAACATGTTTGATTGGTCACTATTCTCTTCCACTCCGTACTTAGGCTTAGCAGTTTGCAAGGCATCTTTAGAAAGGTGTCCTAATATCAGATCGTAGTTTTCTTTGGATATAGGCCTAACACCGTTTCGCCAATAATTTGATATTAGGTTAGAGGGAATACTTTCTAAATACTTACCATCTATTTTGGCAAGGATTGGCTTAGCGAATGTTTCAAAACTATCGATAGTGCCGAAGTAGTCACTTTTAGTACTATTTCTATCGGGAAATACTTTGCCGATTGTTCCAATACCGAAATAGTGAGGTTCGTTAGACAATCTACTTACTTGATACGCTTTGTCTTTAATACGTCCCTTGTAGTAAATAACTTGAGTTCCTGGCTCTAGATACTTTAAGTACCTCTTCGGAAAATGATACAAAACGCCTGTATCATCGTCCCATTGAGAAACATCATTTTCTACTATCACCGCGTACATAACTTTCCTCAAATTTCCTAACGCCCTGTTAAGGGGTGAGCAACGCAATACTGAAGCCGCCGCAAACCACCTTAAACACTAAAACCAACGCATAGTGAAAATGCCACGCGTTGCGAATCCCTCTTGAACAGTTTGTTAGGTGCGTAGCCAAAGTTGGTAAAAGTCTGTTTCATTGTGCTTGAGATTCTTGCGCACGAACTCCCAACCATGGCGCTTATAGAATGTAAGAGCTCGATGGTTAGTTCGGCTTACTGAAAGTACAGCACGCAAACAACCCGCTTTACTCAAAGTGCTTACAATATAATCCTGCACTTTTGGAGCAAGTCCTGAACCACGAAAATTCGGCTTTAAGTAAATGAGATGCACATAGCCAGTCTCCGGCTCAGGTGAAAAACTGCGAAACTCTAACTGCCCTGCAAACTGACCATCCACAAATACATGGATATAGAACCATTCTGATGTTGCTAACCTGTCTAAGACTCGTTCACGATAACCACTGATGAAGTCGTCGAAACCATCGTAATGCCCAAAACTACAAAAGTATGCATCTTTTCTCGCAGCAACGCATAATTCGAAATCATCAATATTTATCTGCCGAAAAGCAATTTCCATACTTACCTTTTCCTTCAAGCACCTAACGCCCTGTTAAGGTGTGAGCAACGCATTACCGATGCCGCCGCATACCACCTCAAACACTAAAATCAACGCATAGTAAAAATGCCACGTGTTGCAAATCACTCTTGAACAGTTTGTTATGTGCGCTTGTACAGCGTATTCAATACATTAACAGTTAAGGGCCTAATCTTGTGTTGCTCACAAAAAGATCAATTGTGTGCATTCAACGGCGTTTTTTTAAAGTACAACAAGGCTAAGAAAATGAAATTTAATGGCGGGATAAATGCGAATATAAATCCAAAAATTGCCCCTGCTACACCTTTATTCAGCTTCCTTTCACCTAAAAAGAATCCAATTATTGAGTTGACCACTGCATAAACAATAAAGATCAGTAGAGGTAAATAAATCGCGTGCATAATAAATCCTTTTAAAATAAACACTGTGAGAACGTTATAACTTGCTTTACCTTAGCACATAACGCCGCGTTAAGGGGTGCAGGCACGCAATACAAAAGCTACCGCACAGTGCCGTAACCACCGAACTCAACGCAAACTAAAAATGCCACGCGTGCCAAATCCCACTTAAACGCTTTGTTAGGCTAATTTTACGCTCGCGATTCGCCAATAGATGACAAGAATGGCCAACAATACCCATTGTGTTAAATACAATAAATAATACGATGCTTGGCTATCAATTAAGTAAAAATAAATTACTAGTCCGAAACTCGCGAATACCGAGATGGAATATAGAAACCATAACGCTACACAAACATTATTGTTGAAATCAGAAAGCTTCTCTTCCCGCTCTATACAAGAGAGGAATATAAGTCCAAAACCAATAGTGCCACCCACTCCAAGTTGAAAAAATGAAAGCGGAATCAAAATCCAAAGTGACATCATAATCTCCCTGATTAGCCTAACGCCGCATTAAGGGGTGAACAACGCCACCACCTAACCTAAACCATTGTGCCGTAAACACTTAAGCTAGTTCAAACCAAAACTGCCAAGCGTTGTGAATCCCTCTTAAATGCTTTGTTAGCAAGGTTTTGCAAAGGCTATGATGTGGCCATCAATATCTTTGCTATAACCTACAATGTGCCCCCAATCCCTTTCCTGCACCGGACTCAATTCTACGCCGCCAAAGTTCAAGCTACGTTTGTGGTAATCATGAGGATCTACTACTACTAGGTACAACTCTGAGCTAGGGTTAAGGCAAGCTTCACTAGAGGATGTGCAGTCCATACCTAATAGTTTGTTTATGCCCGCATACGGCATCAAACCTAGCTTACAGTTGTTACTTAGCTGAAACTCTGTCATGCCCGGAACGTTTAATACTGGGGTTAAACCCAATACATGTTCATAGAATTTGGAACTCGCTTCTTGATTCAATACATATAATATGTAATGCGAAAACATACACTTACTCCTTTAAGCTTGCTAACGCCGCATTAAGGTGTGAGCAACGCTACCACGAAGCTAAACCATACCACCGTAAACACGATGCCCAACCTTGAACTGAAAATGCCAAGCGTAGGGAATCACTCTTAAATGCTTTGTTATGTTCGAACTAAATGCATAACTCTTTTTTCACATTAAGCCGATAAACTTTATACAATTCTTTATAGTTATCAATGATCTGAAATAG
This sequence comes from Vibrio sp. RC2502, assembly GCF_054850435.1. Classification (NCBI taxonomy): domain Bacteria; kingdom Pseudomonadati; phylum Pseudomonadota; class Gammaproteobacteria; order Vibrionales; family Vibrionaceae; genus Vibrio; species Vibrio sp. RC2502. The sequence goes on along the minus strand of NZ_CM141453.1, from coordinate 1,351,593 downwards.
CTCCCTCATAGCGACATCATATTTTTTAGATCCCTCGAAGTCATCCCAACTTCCAGCTCTGTCACAGTTCCATTGAGGATGTAAACATAACCAAAAATCATCACCTCTCCCTGGACCATAAGCATCAAAGTTACAGACAAAAAACTCGTCCAGTTGACGTGTTACTGGCTTTAATTGATTGAGAGATGATGCTATGGGTTCCAGTACGAATTCAGTTTTAACCTTTTCAATTTCATACATAAAGTCCGTGAGCGGCTTAACTTTACTATAAAAATAGGCATGATTTACTTCTACACCCTCAAAGAAGCGCATTAAGTATTCGTCGTCCAGTATATTATCGAGGTGCTCGAATAAAGCCTTGTCATGCTCAATGGCTTGTTTATTAACTTCAATCTTGCCATTCACCTCAATTTTAGTTTTTTCTCTTTGTAGCAATATGTTGTGAATCAACCCAAAGGCAATTAGGACAACGCCGATAAGGGAATCGTATGGACCTAAAATTCTAATATTAAATTGAGTTTCCAAGAACGCATTGATAATACTTTGCACTAATGAAGTCGAGGTCAGGCCGATACCGGCAATGACTACAGCCCAAGTTACTTTGTTTGAGAACTCAGGGAAGAATAACCTGAATACTTTCTCAATTTTTTCCCAATTAATGTTCAATTTACCTCCTAGAACATAACGCCCAATTAAGGGGTGAACAACGCCTCCACCCAAAACTAAAGAATTGTGCCATAAACACTAAATTTGAAGTAGAAGCAAAAATGCCAAGCGTTGAGAATCCCTCTTAAATTGATTGTTATAAATTATTTGTAGTAGGCCTTATTTTTCACCAAGCACAGCGCAAAAACTATAGAAACCAAAGTACCAACAGGAAATATAAATAGCCCCAATACTGAACCTCCTATTGCCACTTTCCTTGCTATCTCTTTCCGCAAAAACAAACCAACACATACGGTAGTGACAACAAAAGCACTAACGATGCTACCAATTACCCAAGAGCGATCACTCCCAGACTCCATAAGGTTCAAATAAAGCGTGCCATATGCGAACTTCAATGCGAAGATCATAATAAAAGCAGCGACTGAGTTGATGAAAATCACCAACTCCTTCGAATAGTTCGTGTCATTACCGGACAATTTGTTCTCCTCACTGTGATAATTTATAACGCCGCATTAAGTGGTGAGCAACGCAGACCACTGCACTTAAAGTATTGTACCGTAAACACTAAATTCAAAGTAAACCAAAAATGCCGAGCGTTGGGAATCCGTCTTAAATGCTTTGTTAGCAATATGGCTTAACCCTATGCACTGAACTCTTCTAATGCTGAAACTGCCGCTTCAGCTTTACCACTTTGAACAAAGATATGGTCGTGATAATAAGCTGCAATGACATTAGCACTAATACCCTTTGATGCTAACTTGCTAGCCACTGCTGCTGTAAGACCTACAGCTTCCAAACTGGAGTGCACCGTCAGAGTTATTTGACAATATGTACCATCAAACGACAAACCTGCCTTTTCTGCCGCTGATTTCTCTAGAACCAAAGTTAAACCCTCAGATTCAATAAACGTAGCAACTGGATTTAGCTCAACATAGTCTGTTAGAACACCAGAGACTGTACAAAACACAAACTCTGATTCCGCTAACTTTGGACTCATAGAGCGCAATAGTTCATCTAAATCCGTGATTCCTGACATATTGATTTACTCTTATATTGCTAACGCCTTGTTAAGGGGTGAAGCACGCAACACCGATGCTACCGCATACCGCCTTAATCACTAAAACCAACGCATAGTAAAAATGCCACGCGTGCTGAATCCCTCTTGAACAATTTGTTAGCTGTATTTTTCCATTACAAAGTTTCTTAGTTTTTGACCACGGACTTCCATTTCTTGGGCTTGAACGACTTTAAAACCGAAGTGTTCGTAAAATGGACGAGCAGTGATACTGACTTCAGAAAAATAACGTTTTATACCGCGCGAATTGCCAACCTTAAAAACGTGATTCATTAAAGCTTTACCTACACCTTTGCCTTGATACTCATGGTGACAAAAGAAATGGTCTATAAGCCCACTAGCTTGCAAATCTGTGTAGCCAACAATGACACCGTCTATTTCAGCAACAAATGGAGATAACCCTTTCATCCTTTTTTCCCAGACTGACGGATCTAGACGTTCTGGAGCCCAAGCTTCGACTTGAGCTTGAGAATAGTCACGAATATTAATATTCCGAATTGTATAAAAGTGAATATCCCATAGTGCTTTGGCATCTTCTACGCTGTAATTTCTAATTGTAATCATCGTGCTGACTCCATAATACAGCTAACGCCGCGTTAAGTGGTGAACAACGCTAACCACCAAACTTAAACCATTGTACCTTAAACACTAAATTCAACTTGAACTGAAATCGCCAAGCGTTGTGAATCCGCCTTAAACGCCTTGTTAGGCGAAGTTTCCCGCCAGTCTTTAAGTTGGTTTGAAAGCAGATTACCCGAAACACAATAAGCAACCAAACACCCGCTGACTTTTTGTGATTCAAGAACCACAAATGTCACTATGTTTCAGCCAAGATTCCAACAACCACGAAATGCTGACCTTCAGCAACAAAGCAGGTTTTGAACCTGAAAGTGCCAAAGCTACAAACTAGCAGCAAAATCGAAAGCCTCAATTGACTTGCCCTTTCCACACTTTGAGCCAGTGAAACTCACCACTAACCAACTCCAAAAACCAATGAGGCAACCCACGAAAATTGGCATGTTTTACAGCTGGAGATATTCAAGAATTTGAGCCGACAATACCAAATTGCCGACTTAGAAAAACGAATTGCCAAAGGGAACTAAGAAGATGAGAACAAAGAACTTTCCTCTCCGTCGCCTAACGCCCGCTTAAGTGGTGAGCAACTCTACCACGACACTCAATTATTACACCTTAAACACAAAAGCCAATTCAAACCAAAACCGCCAAGCGTTGCGAATCCGCCTTAAAGCGTTTGTTAGGTTTGTTTGCCAATGTTCCGGGCAATCATCAACACTTCATCGGCCGAATATAAATTGGAAATTGTCGTCTCGACTTCAGCGCCTAAAGTACTTTTATATAATTCTTGAGCATAATTATCAGCTCTTGTAGTAACCAACACGTGCTTCAAAATAGATTGTTTAAGAGCAAGCTGATTTTTTACCTGAGGCAATGATTCGACGATCAGCTTTCGACCAATACCATTTCCCTGATAATTCGGCATGACGGCTAGTTGCTCTAATTCCAAAACGGCTTCAGGACGAAAGCCACTTTTCTGTACCCAAATAATATAACCGACGATTTCATTATCAATATCAGCTACATAAATTAAGTAACGTGGGAAGGCATTCAAATTACATTCTAACCATTCATTTGAGTAGTTTTGCCTAACAAACGCAGACTTATGAACGAGAGCTGCACTTGGTAAATCCTTTTCCGTCATTAAACGAATGATCAAATTGACCTCCTGATATCGACAATAAACCTAACGCCCTGTTAAGGTGTGAGCAACGTAATACCTATGCCGCCGCATACCACCTTAAACACTAAACACAACGCATAGTGAAAATGCCACGCGTTGCGAATCACTCTTGAACAGTTTGTTAGCCCACATCTCACAGCTAGTGCTAGAACCAATTGCTAATAAAGTTCTGAACGAACACCGAACCTGATGGAGTGAATGTCCAAACAAATGCTCCAATATTTACGAATATCGTCAGCCACAAAATCGATTTAAATGGCTGTTTTTTAGACTTATGACGAAGTTGATTTTGAGCACATAATGCCCCCATCCAACCACCGAGTAACGATAAAAGATGAAGCGTATTTTCTGGTGTCCGCCATTTGCCGTTTTGAGCGGCATTTTTATCTATTGCGTACATTACGTAGGTTACAATGGACATCAGGATATAAGCTGCAATGAACAGCTTCTCACCACCTAATACGAACACAGCTGTACTCGCTAAGACTAAGTAAACGATGCTAAACATGATTGTTGAAGGTACCGAGCCGGAACCTAGAATTGTTACATTAGTGGCGTTGTAACGCCCTTTTTTGTCTTCGTTAACTTCAAATTTAACTTCATCATCGATCTTAGGACGTCGACCTTTACTCTGAACCGTTGATATATGGAGAAAAACTCTTAGTTCACCATTTAATGCCAAAATGAATCCATAACCTTTTGAGTCATTCCACTCTACAACTTTACCTTTGATCATCGAACTCTACTTTTTACTTCTCTCTTGTGGGCTAACGCCCTGTTAAGGGGTGAGCAACGCAATACCGAAACCGCCGCAAACCACCTTAACCACTAAAGTCAACGCATAGTAAAAATGCCACGTGTTGCGAATCCCTCTTGAACAGTTTGTTATATTTTTCTATTCCGAAAATTTAATTTCAGTTGTCACATATACTGGTATATTCAGTGAGTTAGACTCGGATGGTACGTATTCAACTTTACTTAACGCTTTTAAGGCAATTAGATCCCATTCACCCTTAGGAGACGACTCAACAATTGTAGGATTAAATATCTGGCCATTCGAGTCTATTAAATAGTTAATTAAGACATAACCACCTGTTTTTGGCACCTTTATATTAGACTTCAAACTAAATCTAAAATCCTCTGACGACTGAACCCAATAATCACCTAAGTCATGTTGCTCAACTTTTATTGGAGATTGTGTCAGATACACTTCCTGTTTTGATGCACAACCACATAAAATTAAAAAACTTAGTGACAATATACTCAGTTTTTTCATATACACTCCTTGTAAAATATAACGCCGCGTTAAGGGGTGAACAACGCGACCACCCAACCTAAACCATTACACCGTAAACACTTAAGCTGATTAAAACCCAAACTGCCAAGCGTTGTGAATCCGTCTTAAACGCTTTGTTATGTGTTTCTTGAAATCTGTGAAAGTGTAAATTTTTTTAAGTCTTCACAATCATCAGTATCTATACCAAAACGCCTATATATGCCAGCATATCGCTCCCAATTCATAACCTTCTTTTCGAACTCTTCCATACCACGCGCAAAGTCAAATATGTTATCAATTAATATTTGAATATGAGCTAAGCTATAAACGCAAGATTTATAGTAAGAATAGTTTGAGCCAGTCTCTGAGGGCATTGACTGCATTCTTGAGTGGTGAATTTGCAATAACATCAAAATATTTGCCAAGTAGCCCGCCACTTCTGGTTGTGCGTGTCGAATACAATCTTGAAATACAGCCACATGAAAGTCTGGGTATGGGGTTACAGTGGAAGTCAACTTATCTCTTCGCAGTTTTCTCGAACGCCCTCTTTCATATGACTCCACGACAATTTTACTGCTGCCTTCACAATACTCGCAAAGTTCGCTTAGGGCTTTCGGTAATAGTGCTTTAGAAGCAATAAACTCTCGTTCAGTTTGTTTATTTGCGTTGTATCTTGATATGTTGAAAGCTATTACGCTAGAAGCAAATGCTAAAACTCCGACGTTTAGAGCCTGCCATGTATACCAAACAGAATGAACATGCTCCCAATTGAAATTTGAAGTTACAAATGGATACACGAGCATTGAGAATAGATACAGAACAAACGCCAATAAACAAATTTTATTTCCAATTTTTAACATCAAGTCGAAGTCAATTTTTCTCATTAACGTAAATCTACCTCATTACACATAACGCCCTGTTAAGGTGTGAGCAACGCAATACCAAAGCCACCGCATACCACCTTAAACACTAAAACCAACGCATAGTGAAAATGCCACGCGTTGCGAATCACTCTTAAACAGTTTGTTAGGAATTTGAACCCAACAATACTTTGAGTTCTTCGACTGACAGAGTCTGATCTTTTTTCCTATGAACCATTGCGTGACAATTTGCGCATAAAGGGACTAGATCTTTTTCTGGATCCACTAACGTTGAAATACCTAATTGCGACACTGGAACTTTATGATGGATATGAATGTAACCCTCGCCGATGCTGCCATAAACTTTACCGTAGTCGAAACCGCACGCAGCGCAGATAGCCCCATGAATTGCTATTGCTTGGCGCCTTAATTTTGGATTTCTCTCATAAGTAGTGACGTACTTCTTATTGAAGTTACCCTCATGAAATGACTCAAACATGTTTGATTGGTCACTATTCTCTTCCACTCCGTACTTAGGCTTAGCAGTTTGCAAGGCATCTTTAGAAAGGTGTCCTAATATCAGATCGTAGTTTTCTTTGGATATAGGCCTAACACCGTTTCGCCAATAATTTGATATTAGGTTAGAGGGAATACTTTCTAAATACTTACCATCTATTTTGGCAAGGATTGGCTTAGCGAATGTTTCAAAACTATCGATAGTGCCGAAGTAGTCACTTTTAGTACTATTTCTATCGGGAAATACTTTGCCGATTGTTCCAATACCGAAATAGTGAGGTTCGTTAGACAATCTACTTACTTGATACGCTTTGTCTTTAATACGTCCCTTGTAGTAAATAACTTGAGTTCCTGGCTCTAGATACTTTAAGTACCTCTTCGGAAAATGATACAAAACGCCTGTATCATCGTCCCATTGAGAAACATCATTTTCTACTATCACCGCGTACATAACTTTCCTCAAATTTCCTAACGCCGCGTTAAGGGGTGAACAACGCCACCACCGAACCTAAGCCATTGTGCCGTAAACACTAAAGCTGAATCAAACTGAAAATGCCAAGCGTTGAGAATCCCTCTTAAACGCATTGTTATGTGAATTTTTCACACGCCCAAAAGAGGCAGATTCTTACGCTGATGATAGGTTAAAGCTAACTCTAAACAGGACTTGATGACCGTTTCTGGTAGCGGTTTCGATAAGGACAGAACTATTGCTCTGTTACCCTGAAACACCAATTCGTCACTATACAACTCCCGAAATGTATCAATTAGCTTAGTTTGGCAATTAAAGAATAGGTAATAACTATTAGGAGACTTAAGCTTCCAGTCCATTCTTAACGGACTGCCAGTTTTTACACTGTAGCTTGGCTCACCCCATTTGATAGTTTCATCGACCTCACCCAGTTCCAACTCAGATGCGACTTGAAAGACTAAATTTCGCAGCTCTTCTAACCTAACACGAGCATTATCTGGATACTCATCGAAGCGATCTTTGACCACCTTGTCCATCGAAATCTCCTATTCACATAACGCCGCATTAAGGTGTGAACAACGCGACCACGAAACTTAACCTTACCACCGTAAACACTGAACTCAACGATGAAATGAAAAATGCCAAGCGTTGAGAATCACTCTTAAATGCTTTGTTAGCTTTCTGATAGTTGAGTAAGTATGTCGTGCATAACCACTGTTAACCGAGCTATTCGATTTTTCTTCTTAATTTTCGCGCTATTTGTAGATATTAATTTCGTGCCATTAACATCTCTATTAATAGTGCTATTTAAACCTCTATTCCCCAAATGCTGGATAAACGCAAACTTTACATTAGGCTCAAAGTCTTTTGCATAACGTAATGCGAGAATTGCAATTTTCGCATTGTCACCACAAGCTAAAATCACAGATTTAGTGTCTTTAATCTCTAAATAGAGCCTATCAAGGTTTTGGGCATCTAGTACTTCAACTGCTGTCGCTTCTGATCGTCCAGTCTTGACTTCATATTCAACTTTATCCCAAGAGTTAGCGATTGTGATATTACCTCGGGTTAACGACATACCTTGAAGATTTGGAGTCAAGAGAGTTAGTAGTTGTTCAAGGTTATCACCAGTTTTACCCATCGCAGGCATTTGTGGGTTAGATTGTTCTTCATCTTTACCGGGACGGGACATGACAGGATAACCGTGAATTCATCTAGATCACCAGCTTTGTACGAAACTGAGTTTTCCATCTTAGTTCCTCAACTAAACGTGGGGCACGTTGAAAGCTAACGCCTTGCTAAGGTGTGAAGCACGCAATGACCAAGTATATGCATGGCACTTCAACACTGAAGCCACCGCCTACCAAAAATGCCACGCGTGCTGAATCACACTTAAGCAATTTGTTAGGTGAGTTCACTCCCAAATACCTTGTTCTAACAAAAGCTCACTACCAGAGTCATCCACAACACTCAATACACCAGATTCATATACGATGTAACGAACTCCATCACTACGAAACTCATAACCTAAGAACCGACAAGGGGTGATTCCGTCAGCGCAAAGTGAGTGGATAGACTTACCTAAAGCCTCTTGCTTTAGTTCTATACCAATGAGTGAAAAGAAAACTCGGACTTTCTTACAAGTAACTGCGCCTTCGCCACATTCATTATGAAATTCGAACTCGAAATTATCAGTTCTAAACGTTTGACCCAAGACGGAAGATGAAAAAAGAAACAGCAACATTATACAGATTTTCATTTTACCTCCTAGCACCTAACGCCGCATTAAGGGGCAGCAACGCGCTACCATCAAACTTCAATTTACCACCGTAAACACAGAAGCCAAGATTTAAACCAAACTCGCCACGCGTTGACTGTCCCTCTTGAATGCTTTGTTAGTTGCCAGCCCCAAGGCTTTGATTTGAAGTTTATGAGCACTTTGCCAACTAGACCTTTACGTATTTTGCAAAACTCAAATCAGGCGCAGTTTCAAAGCGCCTGTCACTGAAACCACTTGGAACTCAAAACGCCGTAGAAAACGGATTAACAACACCAAAAAAATCTTTTGAGAAGGCAATATTACGAAGCTGACTTTCAACAAGTAAATCGGTTTCTGAAACGGAAAATCCAGCCACAAAAAAAACCTGAGAACGTTTTTCGCAAACCCGAACGATTTAAAATTGAAGTACGAACCCCCACCAAAAACACACTGACTTTAACTCTAAACATTCTGTTTAAACTGCGTTTTCCTCGTTGGCAACTAACGCCCTGTTAAGGTGTGAGCAACGCAATACCGAAGCCGCCGCATACAACCTTAATCACTAAACGCAACGCATAGTAAAAATGCCACGCGTTGCGAATCACTCTTAAACAGTTTGTTATAGCGCTAGTTTGGCGTAGTTGATGAAGACGCGTTTGCTGCTTGAGTTGCTTGTTCTGGTGTCATTTGGCCAAAAAGCGTGTCCATCATAAAACCAATTCTCTTACTTGCATCACCAAATTTATTAGGATTAGCGGTATAAGGAACTTTAAATTTCACTTCCCCAACTCTTTGCCCACCTTGATAAGCTGTTATCTCCGCGTTTTTCAAATATAACGCCAGATCCCACCCCCAGTGACCTTCATATTCAAGAGTCAATTTGTTCAGGTCGTGCTTAGAATTATCAGGTACGACAACATAAGAATAGTTATGTTCTTGTAGCCAAGACTCAATTGTATTTTGGAACCCAGAGCGAGTTTCATTATCTTTAACAACAACTATTTCCGACTTAATATTAGTCTCTGGAACAGGGGTGCCCATATATCTGGGCGCCCCACAACCAACTAGTGTAAGAGAAGCTAAAGACAACACTATAATTTTTTTCATTTTTATTTTCTCATATTGTTTTTCAGGCACATTGTATCTGTTTGTGTATTGCGCTATAACGCCCTGCTAAGGGGTGAGCAACGCAATACAAAAGCCGCCGCATACCACCTTAATCACTTAAACCAACGCATAGTAAAAATGCCACGCGTTGCGAATCCCTCTTGAGCAGTTTGTTAGTTTGCAAACCCAAAGCGTTGATTTTACGTTATTTTAAACTTTGCAAACAACAAACTTTATGTGTTTTGATGCACTTAGGTCAGGCGTAGTCTCAAAGCGGCTACTCAATGAAACCACGTGGAACAAACAACGCCGCAGAAAACGAACTAACAACACCAAAAAGCGCTTTTGGAAAACCAATCTCACAATGCGGACTTTCAACAAAGCCACTGAAACCACATGAACTTACCACACCAGAGAAAACGCTATTTCAGCGAGGAGTACGGCTTTTGTACCGACAAACTCAACGAGCAGAGTTTCAGCAAAAAAGTTCGACTCAGGTAAACCAAAAGTCGCCGCACCAAAAAACAAATCAACCGTTGAAACGATGCCAATTTTGAATTTTCACCACGCTAGTTAACACTGAAATTGAACGCCGATACGACAATTTCAACTTTGAGCTTTTACCACTAGATTTTGCGATATAGCTGCGTTTTTCCTCTTGCAAACTAACGCCCTGTTAAGGTGTGAGCAACGTAATACCTATGCCGCCGCATACCACCTTAAACACTAAACACAACGCATAGTGAAAATGCCACGCGTTGCGAATCACTCTTGAACAGTTTGTTAGCCCACATCTCACAGCTAGTGCTAGAACCAATTGCTAATAAAGTTCTGAACGAACACCGAACCTGATGGAGTGAATGTCCAAACAAATGCTCCAATATTTACGAATATCGTCAGCCACAAAATCGATTTAAATGGCTGTTTTTTAGACTTATGACGAAGTTGATTTTGAGCACATAATGCCCCCATCCAACCACCGAGTAACGATAAAAGATGAAGCGTATTTTCTGGTGTCCGCCATTTGCCGTTTTGAGCGGCATTTTTATCTATTGCGTACATTACGTAGGTTACAATGGACATCAGGATATAAGCTGCAATGAACAGCTTCTCACCACCTAATACGAACACAGCTGTACTCGCTAAGACTAAGTAAACGATGCTAAACATGATTGTTGAAGGTACCGAGCCGGAACCTAGAATTGTTACATTAGTGGCGTTGTAACGCCCTTTTTTGTCTTCGTTAACTTCAAATTTAACTTCATCATCGATCTTAGGACGTCGACCTTTACTCTGAACCGTTGATATATGGAGAAAAACTCTTAGTTCACCATTTAATGCCAAAATGAATCCATAACCTTTTGAGTCATTCCACTCTACAACTTTACCTTTGATCATCGAACTCTACTTTTTACTTCTCTCTTGTGGGCTAACGCCGCGTTAAGGGGCAGCAACGCGCTGCCACCAAACTTCAATTTACCACCGAAAACACAGATGCCAAGATTTGAGCCGGAGTCGCCACGCGTTGGCTGTCCCTCTTGAACGCTTTGTTATGCAACTTTTCTTACTTGCAGAAGGTTTCAATATACAAGGCTTCGACCTTGTCTCGTGCCCACTGAGTTCTGCGTAAAAACTTTAATGATGATTTGATAGATGGGTTGCTGTAGAAACAGTTGATTTGAATTTCTGCATCTAAGCCTTCCCAACCATAGTGCTCTTGTAGACGCACAAGAATCTTTTCTAAGGTTAATCCGTGCAGTGGGTTATTGGGTTGCTCTTGGCTCATTTCTGTCGGTTCCTACAATACTAAATTCAAAGGCTGAGTTTACCAGAGCGAACACAAATACTTTCAAATTTTTTCTACCTGAAAAGCCTATGTAGAACGAGAATTTTTTGCTTTCAAGAGGGCCTAAACGCTCAAACTTCGGACAGTTGCATAACGCCGCATTAAGGTGCGAACAACGCTTAACACCTAAACCAAACCATTGCACCTTATACACTAAAGCCAAATTTAAACTGAGATCGCCAAGCGTTGTGAGTCACTCTTAAATGCTTTGTTATGTGCATTTGGGACTGTGTTTACTTAGGTCTTTTTCTGCTAAGTTCTGCATTTTTGAACAGTCACCAAAGAACTGCAAATTAGCTTCACAATACTGAACTAACATTTGGTTCAGTACACCCTGCTCAGAATATTTGCCATCTAGTTTGGTATAAAGGCTTAGTGTTGTTTGTAAGGTGTCTGCAATAAGTTCATGAGTTTGTTTAGTCAATATTCCTACCTGCAAAGAGTCCAATACTAAAACTGTAGCGAGTGCATCTGATTCAACACCATCGAGTTCACACATTGTATAGCGAGCTAATAGATTCGACTTTTCGACTAGAGGTGCAGAGCCTTCGCCCATCACTAACCTGAATTCGTGTGAACCTTTCTCTAAGCCCTTTTGGTACTCAGCTTTCCTAAATACTTCTACTTGCTCGGTGATAACATAAAAACTTGCATATGCGCCGATACTTAGAGCAATTAGGAAAATTGCTATATATCTAACTATCATTGTGCCTCCTGCACATAACGCCCTGCTAAGGGGTGAGCAACGCAATACCTAAGCCGCTGCATACCACCTTAATCACTAAATTCAACGCATAGTAAAAATGCCACGCGTTGCGAATCCCTCTTGAGCAGTTTGTTAGTCGCGAGGCACCGAGCGATAATTTTAAGCCGAACTAAACTTTGCGAACAACAAACTTTATGTGCTTTGATGCATTTAAGTCAGGCGTAGTCTCAAAGCGGCTACTCAATGAAACCACTTAGAACAGCCAACGCCGCAGAAAACGGACTGACAACACCAAAAAGCGCTTTTGGAAAGCCGATCTCACAGTGCGGACTTTCAACAAAGTCACTGAAACCACGTGGAACTTACCACACCAGAGAAAACGTCATTTCAGCGAGTAAATCGGCTTTTGTACCAACAAACTCACCGAGCGGAGTTGCAACCAAAAACAAACTCTCGATTGCCCTGCTCTGTCAGCACCAAAGAACAAAACAATCGCTAGGACACTTGCAAAATTTTGGACTCAAAACAGCTAAAACTAAGTTCTAATGATCGACGATGAATCTGTGTTCCAAACAAACTGCTGCTAAATTTTAAGCTCAGAAACATGATTTTGATTGCTAGCTTTTTCTGGCTACTAACGCCGCGTTAAGTGGTGAGCAACGCTACCACCTAACCGAAGCCATTGTGCCGTAAACACTTAAGCTGATACAAACCCAAAATGCCAAGCGTTGTGAATCCGTCTTAAACGCTTTGTTATGTGCTTGCCGATTGATGCCCTAGACCTATTCTTGACCACGCATCACGATAATCAGTTTGATCATATGATTTAGGTTGAAGCCAATATGATATACGCCCGTCTTTTTCACCACGATGAGCTAAAGACTTTACTTCCTCAGGTGTCATGATGAACACATTTGGCTCTTTAGCGACATTGTTTACTATTATCCAGTAGTTTCCCATTATTTTTTCGAGGGATGTACCCAGTGGTACTGGGTTTCTTTTGGATAATGACTTGACCTGAACCCCAATGAATTCCGTTCCTTGCGTATTGTAAGCCACGATATCAATACCTTTTGCATTCCTCGCGGTTGGCATGACATTCCATCCCATTCGCGAAAGGTGATAGCAAACATAGTACATACCTATATTCCCTGTGACTTGAGTATCGAGCTTCATTTACCAGCCTCCTTCACATAACGCCCTGTTAAGGTGTGAGCAACGCAATACTGAAGCCGCTGCATAACGCCTTAAGCACTAAACACAACGCATAGCAAAAATGCCACGCGTTGCGAATCACTCTTAAACAGTTTGTTATATGGTTTTTGTTTCATTAAAAACGTTGAGACTTAACGTTCTTATCTACAGGAAACCAAAGTTTGTTATTTGAATTAACCGACGTTCTTTGGAGATGCGCAATTAGATTTGAAATAAAATATGAAAATGAAAGATCATCGATCTCATAAAGGTAACTTCCATCACTAGCGCAATTTTGGTCCCAGAACTTATAAAAATGGTCTTTATTGAAGCTTATATGGTTTACTTTGAACTTTTTGTGCTTTGGATCATTCTGGGTTGTATTATCTGCATTTGTAATATGACTTTGTAGTGTCTGACTGTTAGAAATGTTAAGTCTTTCATGACCTGCATATGAGAAAATGCCGTTAAACAAGCGTTTTTCTTTGTTTGATTTTGCATTGAATACAAACTGACCTATTTCATTCGCTTTCCTAATAACTTTTTCGGGCTGTTGATTCTTCAGATTTGCCTTTACTTCTATAATTGCCTCAACAGAGTCCGCTGTAACAATAGCAAAATCACCTTCTTTGAAAAGAACAGGATAGTCACGATCATAGATTATTATATCAATTTGCTTACTTGCTTCATGATTTTCACTAGTCGTTGTTTGCTTGATTACAAACCCTGACGTTATGCAATATCTCTCTGGTAAGAAGCGTTCAATTACACTCTTTAACACTGCTTCTTGATATCTACCGTCTTCACCCCAATGATTAATGAGATAACGAACTCGATCTTTTATTGCCAGAAGCTCCTTTGTAGTCGTCTTATGAAAGTCTACAGTATTCATCGATTTCCTCTAATTTTTGATGCCATATAACGCCGCGTTAAGGGGTGAATGCCACACAAACCAACTTTCCGCAGACCATTTTCACCACCAAAACTCACCGCATACCCAAAATGCCACGCGGCATGAATCCCTCTTTAACGCCTTGTTATGTTTAAGCTTCAAGGGCTTACGTTTTACCAAAACCAAGATTAACTCGGCTTTGATTTACAAACAAAAGCCAAAACCTAAAAACTGAAACGACTCAAAATTTTGAAAATCAAACTTTGAACTTAACAGTCAAAACTCAAAAAACTAAGATCAAATTTCCGATTGAGCCAGCCACCCTAACCTCGTGCTTACTCGAAAATTGACTGAGGCAACTCGCTGAATTTTTAGCGCCCACAATTTGGAGTCCAGAAAACAGCGACCACTGAAGTTAACTTGCCGACAAAGCCAAAATTAGAAATCCAAGAAAAGATGCAAGCTGCTGATTTTGCTTGATTAAACATAACGCCCTGCTAAGGGGTGAGCAACGCAATACCGATGTTGCCGAAAACCACCTTAATCACTAAATTCAACGCATAGTGAAAATGCCACGCGTTGCGAATCCCTCTTGAGCAGTTTGTTAGTTTGCAGACCCAAAGGGTTGATTTTACGTTATTTTAAACTTTGCGAACAACAAACTTTATGTGCTTTGATGCACTTAAGTCAGGCGTAGTCTCAAAGCGGCTACTCAATGAAACCACTTGGAACAAACAACGCCGCAGAAAACGAACTCACAACACCAAAAAGCGCTTTTGGAAAACCAATCTCACAATGCGGACTTTCAACAAAGCCACTGAAACCAAGTGAACTTACCACACCAGAGAAAACGCCGTTTCAGCGAGTAAATCGGCTTTTGCACCAACAAACTCAACGAGCAGAGTTTCAGCAAAAAAGTTCAACTCAGTGAACCCAAAAGTCGCAACACCAAAGAACAAATCAACTCTTGAAAGATGACAATTTTGGATTTAACCACGCTAGTTAACACTGAAATTGAACGCCGATACGACAATTTCAACTTTGAGCTTTTACCACTAGATCTTGCGATATAGCTGCATTTTTCCTCTTGCAAACTAACGCCCTGTTAAGGGGTGAGCAACGCTAACCACCCAACCTAAACATTTGCACCGTAAACACTTTTACCAAATTTAGCATTAAACCGCCAAGCGTTGGGAATCCCTCTTGAACAGTTTGTTAGTTGCCAAGCCTAAGGCTTTAACTTGAAGTTGATTGCAGCTTTGCCAATACCCATATTTCGTATTTTGAGAGACTTAAATCAGGCGCAGTTTCAAAGCGCCTGTCACTGAAACCACTTGGAACATGCAGCGCCGTAGAAAAAGGACTAACAACACCAAAAAGCTCATTTAAAAAGACAATGCCACAAAGCTGACTCTCAACCGGTGGTTCAGTTTCTGAAACAGAAAATCCAACCACAAAAGAAACCTGAGAACGATTTTCACAAACTTGAACGATTCAAAATTGAAGTACGAAACCCCACCAAAAACACACTGACTTTAACTCTAAACATTCTGTTTAAGCTGCGTTTTCCTCGTTGGCAACTAACGCCGCGTTAAGTGGTGAGCAACGCCTACCACCCAAACTAAACCATTACGCCTTAAACACTAAAGCTAATTCAAACTAAAAATGCCAAGCGTTGGGAATCCGTCTTAAATGCTTTGTTATATTTTGTTTTCGATAACTTTTTTGTGATAACTATTTATCTGCTCGTTTACTTCACGAAGCTTTATTTCTAGCTCGCTTCCTTTTTTTACGTTGTAGAGAAACGCCTTTGAATGAAGGTCATCTTGCCTTGGATTAATCTTTACACCATTCTGTTTTTCGAGAAGCCTAAGATAATGCTCTTTCAGTGCAAGTAACGCATTTAATCGACCAATATCATTAGCTCGACTCGCTTGTTTTACTGACCAACGAGAATAGAGAGCAGAGAGGCAAGACGCTATCAGAGCCAAAACAGATATTACAACGGAAACTTCCATACTTACTTCCAAAATTATAGTCCCCAAAAAATATAACGCCGCATTAAGGGGTGAACAACGCATTCCACCCAAACTAAACCATTGTGCCGTAAACACTAAAGCCAATTCAAACCAAAACTGCCAAGCGTTGTGAATCCCTCTTGAATGCTTTGTTAGTTGCCAAACCTAACGCTTTGATTTGAAGTTGATTGCCGTTTTGCCAACACCAGCTTTATGTGTATTGATAGACTCAAATCAGGCGCAGTTTCAAAGCGTTTGTCACTGAAACCACTTGGAACACGAAACGCCGTAGAAAACGAACTGACAACACCAAAAAGACCTTTTGGAGAAACAATGCCACAAAGCTGACTTTCAACAAGTAAATCGGTTTCTGAAACGGAAAATCCAACCACAAAAGAAACCTGAGAACGATTTTCACAAACCCGAACGATTCAAAATTGAAGTACGAAACGCCACCAAAAACACACTAATTTTAACTCTAAACATTCTGCTTTAGCTGCGTTTTCCTCGTTGGCAACTAACGCCCTGTTAAGGTGTGAGCAACGCATTACCGATGCCGCCGCATACCACCTCAAACACTAAAATCAACGCATAGTAAAAATGCCACGCGTTGCGAATCACTCTTGAACAGTTTGTTATGTGCGCTTGTACAGCGTATTCAATACATTAACAGTTAAGGGCCTAATCTTGTGTTGCTCACAAAAAGATCAATTGTGTGCATTCAACGGCGTTTTTTTAAAGTACAACAAGGCTAAGAAAATGAAATTTAATGGCGGGATAAATGCGAATATAAATCCAAAAATTGCCCCTGCTACACCTTTATTCAGCTTCCTTTCACCTAAAAAGAATCCAATTATTGAGTTGACCACTGCATAAACAATAAAGATCAGTAGAGGTAAATAAATCGCGTGCATAATAAATCCTTTTAAAATAAACACTGTGAGAACGTTATAACTTGCTTTACCTTAGCACATAACGCCCTGTTAAGGGGTGAGCAACGCAATACCGAAGCCGCCGCATACCACCTTAATCACTAAAACCAACGCATAGTGAAAATGCCACGCGTTGCGAATCCCTCTTGAACAGTTTGTTAGGTGCGTAGCCAAAGTTGGTAAAAGTCTGTTTCATCGTGCTCGGGGGTCTTGCACACGAACTCCCAACCATGGCGCTTATAGAATGTGAGAGCTCGATGGTTAGTTCGACTTACTGAAAGTACAGCACGCAAACAACCCGCTTTACTCAAAGTGCTTACAATATAATCCTGCACTTTTGGAGCGAGTCCTGAACCACGAAAACTCGGCTTTAAGTAAATGAGATGCACATAGCCAGTTTCCGACTCGGGAGAAAAGCTGCGAAACTCTAACTGCCCTGCAAACTGACCATCCACAAATATATGGATATAGAACCATCCTGATGTTTCTAGCCGGTCTAAGACGTGTTCACGATAACCACTGATGAAGTCGTCGAAACCATCGTAATGCCCAAAACTACAAAAGTACGCATCTTTTCTCGCAGCAACGCATAATTCGAAATCACCAATGTTTATCTGCCGAAAAGCAATTTCCATACTTACCTTTTCCTTCAAGCACCTAACGCCGCGTTAAGTGGTGAACAACGCGACCACCCAACCTAACCCATTGTGCCGTAAACACTAAAGCTGATTTAAACCAAAACTGCCAAGCGTTGTGAATCCGTCTTGAACGCTTTGTTAAGTTTCAGTTCGCTGCACAAACTCATTATAGAATTTCATTGCATCGTCTTCAGAACCCAAAGCGGTGCTGATAAGCATTTGCAAACTCCACAAACGTCCCGGAACGACTTCGTCTAAGTTTAAGTCAGCAGGATAACTCTCAGGGTCGATGGCCATTTCTAGGTTTACGAACCACCAAATCTCGATCTTCCGTAATAAACCCACCATATCATCAAAGCTTTTTGCCACATCAAAATCGCAACCTTGGGAAGCGAACTTAAATAGTTCATGCGTTAATTCATTACGATGGCGCTTAATACGCTCATATACTTCAATATCAGCGTCATCAATAGCTTCATGTTGCTTTAACCATAAAAGCGAAGCATAGGTTCGACTACGATTTAGCTTTAAAACTTTGAGCTTATAATCATCGCTAACAAGTGGGCCGTTTTCATCAAAGCCATTTGTAAAGAATTCTCTAATTTTATCTTCAATACTGCTTTTTAGCATTTCGAATGCCATCGAGTGCACAGAAGCCGTGATTATGTTGTTCTTGAGCGACACTGGATTGAGAAACCTTTCCCATGACGCCTTTACTTCTTTATCCATTGCACCTGAACTCCAATGAAACTTAACGCCGCGTTAAGTAGTGAGCAACGCAGACCACCTAGCTTAAACCATTGTGCCGTAAACACTAAATTCAAAGCAAACCGAAAATGCCAAGCGTTGGGAATCTGTCTTAAACGCTTTGTTATAAGGCGGACTTTTAGTTAAACGCCTTTTCCAACCAAGCCGAACTAATGTACTCGCCATTTTTCTTTGCATATTCATTGAATACGCCAATTTCTCTAAAACCAAAACGTTTGTGTAAGGCAACTGAAGCATCATTAGGTAATGCAATACCTGACAACACCCTGTGGACTCCGTAACCAGAAATTGATGAGAACAGCTTAGAATACAGTTTTGAACCAACACCTTTACCTTTTGCTGTTGGAGCAAGGTACACGGTAACTTCAGCTGTATCCTCAAATGCTGAGATGTCCCTATAAGGCTGGGAACATGCGAAACCTAGCAACTCCCCACTTTCAATAGCAACGAAGAGTTGATGCTTACTATTACATGAGAATTGAGAGAACCAATTTAGACGATTTTCTTGCGTAAATGACTGCTCTTCAAAACGAGCGTTAGTATGCTCTATGTAAAAGTTAAAGATATCGGTGATGGCTGCGACATCGCTTAGCTTCCCTACTCTGATTTCCACGTAAATTCCTTTTATCTTCGAGCCTTATAACGCCTTGTTAAGGTGTGAGGCACGCAATACCTAAGACTCCGCATACCACCTTAAACACTAAAACTAATGCATAGCAAAAGTGCCACGCGTGCCGAATCACTCTTGAACAATTTGTTATGTGCCTTTGCGAATAGAGCCCCAATACACTTTGTGCCTATCAGCCAAAGGAATGATTTTATATTTTTGAATACCAAGCAGGCACCCAACCCTTGAATGCCCCTCAACTAAATGAGGTATGCCAGATTTACCACCAAGAACATTTGCATCTAGAAATATCGGTGGAGTTAACCAAGTGCCATGCTTTTTCCAATGATTGAGTACTTCCTCTCGGCAATCAATCACTGCCTCTCCAACGTCGTTGAAATGCGATGCATCTTCAGATACCTCCTCAAGGAAATCAGGAAATGAAGCATTGCTACCTATTTGCAAAAACTTCGTCGTATCAAAATCAACTAGCTCCCACTTTAGATCAGGAAGTGATAGATCACCGTAGAGAGCTAAAAAGCGACTGTTGGCATTATGATCAATATAAAACTGTTCAATCACAGAATCAGGCGCACTAACCCCATGCAGCTTGAGTAAATCGATACTCTTATCTGTGCTATATAGGTCTAGTGCAATTTTCGACAAGTCTTTATACTTCAATTTATTGCCTCAAAACTCTGGTGGCACATAACGCCCTGTTAAGGTGTGAGCAACGCAATACCGATGCCGCCGCATACCACCTTAATCACATAAACTAACGCATAGTAAAAATGCCACGCGTTGCGAATCACTCTTAAACAGTTTGTTAGGCTTTCTTTCGACGGTTCCGGTGACTTTTTAATGCACCGTCCAGCCAATTTTTCTGGTTAAGGTTATTCACAAACCATTCAATGAAAGCCTCAGAGTACCTGTGACGTCCATCTAGTTCATAATGATAGTTAGAGCGCTTGGCTTTCTGAGTTTTGTTTTTCTTTACAACAGCTTGAAAAGAGTAACTTGTAATCTTAACGATTGTTTGTCGAAGGTTAATTTCTGCGATTGCTGTGTTCTGATGGTATGGATGGGTAATATCTGGATCTTTAGTTTCTCGGATGATAATTGCTTTCTCACCACCATCACTTAGTGATAAAGATAAATCACTCTCTGAAGACTTTTTGGTTAACGCTAACTTGTAGTCTACAGAAATCGAAAATTCATCCGAGTCACATTCACGTGCCATTTCTGTAAATTTGCCCAGAAAGCTTTTCACTTGAGTTGCGGTTAACTCACCATAAGTTTCTTTGATTACCGCAACTTCAGGTTCACAACCATCGACAATAAGACTCAACAAACCAACGCTTTGACCCGCTAATGGGCTATTGCCCATTAGCGCTTTATAGCGTTTTTGATAATTCAGTACTGTTGCTTGGAACAAGCGAGATAATTGAGGTTGTAACTCTGGAATTAGCAGATGAATCGCATGGTCTCTAAGATCAATCAGCGTTTCCAAGTTTT
The DNA here is from genome assembly GCF_054850435.1 of Vibrio sp. RC2502. Lineage (NCBI taxonomy): Bacteria > Pseudomonadati > Pseudomonadota > Gammaproteobacteria > Vibrionales > Vibrionaceae > Vibrio > Vibrio sp. RC2502. Next base: position 1,330,990 of record NZ_CM141453.1, on the reverse strand, counting down.
TAGCCACATTGTCGGATGACTCGATTAACTTACACATAGCTTCACGAATGCTAATGCTGAAATCACCCTCTTTAAAAATACTTGAAGCACCGTCTCTTTTAGCTAGTTCCGATTTAAGCATGAGTTCCCAAGCATTTACCATCATAATGGTAAATGCTTCAACCCGATTCCCCAATGTTGGACGGTTATAAACTTCAAGCGCCAATGTAAAAGCATCATGACTTCTTTTTATTAGTTGATCCGAGAGAATTTCATCGGGTGATTTAGACTGTGTATTCAAACTCTGGGACATGAGCCTGAAAAACTCGTCATTAGAGAGTTTGTGAATACCGCTGCATTTCCATAGTGAACGACTCACTTTAACGATGTACTCGCCCTTGAGCTTTTCGTTAAAGTACTTATTTACAGAGCTAACACTGTAACCGACTGATTCCGCCACTTCTTTAGCGGTAAACTCACAACCTTTTTCCTCTAGCTTTCGGAGTTCATCCAATAGCTGAAGAAGCATACCCTTTTTAACCATGTTGAATATTTCTCCAAAAGCCTAACGCCCTGCTAAGGGGTGAGCAATGCACTACGAAAGCTACCGCACACCGCTTTAATCACGAAACTCACCGCATGCTGAAAATGCCACGCATTGCGAATCCCGCTTAAGCAGTTTGTTAGCTTAAATTTCAGCACCTTAGATTTACCAGGCCTGAGATTAAACCGATTTGGAAAACCAACAAACCACTTAAGCTTTGAAACCCGAATTGGCTCAAACTTTGTGGCCTTTCATGCGATTTGAAAACCCGAAAATTTTGATAAATCACTTTCGGAAAATTCAAAGCTAAAACAAAACCTCCAAAGCGACTTTGCACCAAACTGGCGAACCTCGCGCAGTCCCAAAACTCAATTGAGGCAACTGTTCGAAACTCACGTTGACAAACAATGTGGATTTACCGTGGAACCAGAGCGGATTGCCGAAGGAAGAAAGAAAAACCACAAACAACTGATTTTTAATGTTTTAAGCTAACGCCCTGTTAAGGGGTGAGCAGCGCAATACCAACGCCGCCGCATAACACCTTAAACACTAAAAACAACGCATAGTGAAAATGCCACGCGTTGCGAATCCCTCTTGAACAGTTTGTTATGCGATAACTGTTGAGTGCGCAGAGATAATCTGCCAGTTACCCTTTTGCTTTGTCCAAACACGAGAAAATGCAAACTCACCGTTTGCTACAGCCCCATTATAACTGCCTTTGATTTCCGCGTTTACGTAAACCAAAACGACATTCTTCTGAGGTACTACGTGAAGATCATGGAATTGAATTGACTTAATAGCTAGTAAGCCAGAGCCATGCAGTGCTATATCGTCTTGCTTGGAAGTTCGATGACCAAGGTGATTAACAAATACCAAGTCATCAGACAATAAGTCTTGCAAGGCAATCATATCTGAATTGAGCATTGAAGTTTTTAACTTCTCCTCTGCTTCAATTATTTCTTTAACTACATTGCTTTCCATACTATCAACTTCCTCATATCGCATAACGCCGCATTAAGGTGTGAGCAACGCTAACACGAAACTTAGCCATACCCCCGTAAACACAAAACCCAAACTTAAACTGAAAATGCCAAGCGTTGTGAATCACTCTTAAATGCCTTGTTATACACGCTCTAAAGGCTTGACTGGTAATACTTAACCATTTCGTCTTGGCTAATCGCGTTACTTTCTAAGTTTTGTTGATCTTTAAAGATTCGCGCCAAAGAAGGAAGAATTGAACGATTTACTTTATAGTCATCAGACCAAAGCTTCCCTCTCATCACTGCTTTAGCACAGTGAAAATACATACTTTCTATCACTATTTTGATAACAACCTTGGGAGACTTACTTCCATCAGGACAAACGGATAACAAGTTGGAGTCAGTACGAATACTCGCTGTTCCTTTGATGCGAACTACTTCATCAATACCATTGACCATCAACAACAGCCCTACTTTCGGGTTACTGATAATATTTTTAAGGCCATCTATTCGATTATTCCCCGAGCTATCGGGAAGCAATACTGTTGATTCATCTAAAACTTTAATGAAGCCAGGCTCTCCTCCCTTTGGGGAGAGATCAACATAGCCTTGTGAATCAGTGGTGCTTAGAACCGCGAAATGGCAATTATTTATTAGCGTAATCGCATGAGCATCCAGAGCAGGTAGAACTTTATTTTTAGCTCTCGCACTTGGCTCTGCGTAAATTCCTTTTAATTGCTCTATCGTTTTAATTTCACTCATTCTATTTTGCTCCTTCATAAGTGTATAACGCCGCGTTAAGTGGTGAACAACGCTAACCACTAAACTTAAACCATTGTACCTTAAACACTAAATTCAACTTGAACTGAAATCGCCAAGCGTTGTGAATCCGCCTTAAACGCCTTGTTAGGCGAAGTTTTCCACCAGTGTTTAAGTTGTTTTGAAAGCAGATTACCCGAAACAAAATACTCAACCAAACACCCACTGACTTTTTGTGATTCAAGAACCATAAAAGCCACTATGTTTCAGCCGAAAGTTCGACAACCACGAAATACAGACTTTCAGCGATCAAGTTGCATTTGAGGAAGCGAGACGTAAAGCTGCAAACTTAAAGCGAGAACGAAAGCCTCGATTAACTTGCCCTTTCCACACTTTGAGCCCGTGAGATTCACCACCAACCAACGCTGAAAACCAATGAGGCAACCCACGAACATTGGCATGTTTTACGGCTGGATAGGTTCAAGAATTTGAGCCGACAATGTTGAATTGCCGACTTAGTAAAACGAATGCTTAAAGAAAACTAAGAAGATGAGAACAAAGAGCTTTACTGCCCGTCGCCTAACGCCGCGTTAAGGGGTGCAGGCACGCAATACAAAAGCTACCGCACAGTGCCGTAACCACCGAACTCAACGCAAACTGAAAATGCCACGCGTGCCAAATCCCACTTGAACGCTTTGTTATGCTTAAGCTTAAGCTTCTACGCCCACATTTTTACCAAAACTAAGATTAACTCGACTAGGATTAGCTAACAAAAGGCAAAACCTAAAAAACTGAAATGACTCATAATTTTTGAAAATCAGACTTTGAAATTTGTCCGCTAAAACTCAAAAACCCAAGTTCAAAGTGCTGATTGAGCCAGCCGCCATAACTTCGCGCTTACCCGAAAATTGATTGAGGCAACTCTCTGAATTTTCAGCGCCAAAGAATAAGTGTCCGAAAAACAGCGCCCAATGAAGCCTACTTGCCGACAAACTCGAAACGAACAAGCCGAAGGAACAAAGAAAAACTATAAACCACTGATTCTATTTGATTAAGCATAACGCCGCATTAAGGGGTGAACAACGCCAACCACCCGACCTAAACCATTGTGCCATAAACATTGAAGCTGAACTTTGAACCAAGACCGCCAAGCGTTGAGAATCCCTCTTAAATGCTTTGTTATGTGATTTTCTCAAAGGTTTCTCATACTAACCATTTGAAAGACTTTTGTAAGAATTTGTCTGCATTTTCAGTGACGATTTCACCGTGAGCCATGACCAATATTTGCGGGTTCCAAGACAACAACCTATTGAGGTGTTTCCGCGCGTCCGCTTTACCAAACATGAAGCTTAAACGCCAATCCAAAGGCATTTTCCCATTAGGGGCAAGTATACCAACACCTTTGGCCACAACCCGTTGCCAGTAGTTAAAGTCTTTACCTGAAAAGTTCTCAACCAGGTCAGTAACAATTAACGTACTTGAACTGCTATGGTAAAACACACATTCTTCCATTAGCGGAGAACCAGAAAACAACTCTTGTTCAATGTCAGGCTCCCAAGCATAACTTTGCGGGTTATTAAGAGATGTATGAAAAGAAATATCGCTACGCTTTTTTATCACCTCGTTTGTCCCATAGACTTCTGCGTTTGGATAGGCCGCAATCCATTCAGATAAGAACAAGTGGTGTAGATGATTGGGGGCAATTAAATATTTAACAGAACCTAAACTGTCAATTTGCTCTGCAATTGACTCAGATAATTTGATTGGACTATGAACCCATAGTTCTCCACTAAAAAGTCTAACAACCGTCATTCGAGTGGAAAAAGGCAACCCTAAGAACTGAACGGGTTCACCATCAAATATCCATATTTCATGCGCTAATTTTTCCATGTTGCTCCAATCACATAACGCCCTGTTAAGGGGTGAGCTACGCAATACCGATGCCTCTGCAAACCACCTTAATCACTAAAACCAACGCATAGTGAAAATGCCACGCGTTGCGAATCCCTCTTGAACAGTTTGTTATGTGAATTTTTACTCGTACGTCTTACCGTTGTGCCTTAACCAGCCGTGCGGGTGTCTATTGTTTGGGTCATGGTGTGTCCAGTGCATAACACCACCTTTTTTATTCCATTCATATTCACCGTAAAACTGAACTCGATCGCCCACTTTTAGGTTTGGAATTCTAGGAGCCAAATCAATATTGTGAGCAACAAGTAAGGTCTGTTTACTGTCCAACTTTAAAATAAACTTTTGATGCCTACTTCCTTCGTTGTCATCACGTAACAGGCGAATTACTGTGCCTGAGCCTTGAACTTGAACATCACTTTGATGATTATCATATGCTTGTTTTAACTGATGATCATTAGCTATAGCACCAATCGAGGCTAGACAAAAGAGAGCTATAAATACAGCGATAAACTTCTTCATATAGTCAATTTCTCCAGTTCACATAACGCCCTGTTAAGGGGTGAGCAACGCAATACTGAAGCCGCCGCAAACCACCTTAAACACTAAAACCAACGCATAGTGAAAATGCCACGCGTTGCGAATCCCTCTTGAACAGTTTGTTAGGTGCGTAGCCAAAGTTGGTAAAAGTCTGTTTCATTGTGCTTGAGATTCTTGCGCACGAACTCCCAACCATGGCGCTTATAGAATGTAAGAGCTCGATGGTTAGTTCGGCTTACTGAAAGTACAGCACGCAAACAACCCGCTTTACTCAAAGTGCTTACAATATAATCCTGCACTTTTGGAGCAAGTCCTGAACCACGAAAATTCGGCTTTAAGTAAATGAGATGCACATAGCCAGTCTCCGGCTCAGGTGAAAAACTGCGAAACTCTAACTGCCCTGCAAACTGACCATCCACAAATACATGGATATAGAACCATTCTGATGTTGCTAACCTGTCTAAGACTCGTTCACGATAACCACTGATGAAGTCGTCGAAACCATCGTAATGCCCAAAACTACAAAAGTATGCATCTTTTCTCGCAGCAACGCATAATTCGAAATCATCAATATTTATCTGCCGAAAAGCAATTTCCATACTTACCTTTTCCTTCAAGCACCTAACGCTTTCTATACCGCAAATAGCGGCCTTTCTCGCACGTTACCGCCTTCTTTCCTGACAAAAGAAAAGCAAATCCTAGCACTTATCTTCATGAAACAAATAGAAAAGTAGTATGAATATGTGTGTTTGAACACGCAATTAGACGGCAAAAAGCATGATAACTGGGCCAGTATTGATAAATTACAACACCTGTATAAATAAACAGACTAATAATATTATGAAAAGTCAGTTTCTGCTAAGTGTAAAAGAGCATATGCTTACTCGCCATTATGCCAACAAAACTATCGAGAGTTACCTATTCTGGATAAAGCGCTTTATTGTATTCCACCAGCTTGCTCATCCATCGAAGTTATCTGAAGACGACGTTATTCGATTTCTCAGCCACCTCGCTATCGATGAAAAAGTTGCAGTCAAAACTCAAGCATTGGCGCTGAATGCTATTTCGTTTTTATATCGAGACTTTTTTAAAACCCCGCTTTCACTGGATATGAGGTTCCAAAAATCACTGACGGAAAAGAAGCTCCCTGTTGTTTTGACTCGCGATGAAGTCCGCAGGTTTGTGCAACATATCGATCCGAGATATAAGCTTCACATCCAACTCCTATACGGTTCTGGGCTTCGAATTATGGAATGCCTTAGACTAAGAATCCAAGACATAGATTATGACTATGGTGCAGTGAGAGTCTGGCAAGGGAAAGGTGGAAAAAACCGTACGGTCACATTGGCGAAAGAGCTCCATGAGCCGCTAAAATCGCAGATGAACTTCGCAAGAAACTACTACTTCAAGGACCGGCATGTGCCCGGATACGCAGGTGTTTACATCTCTGAAGGTTTACGCCGTAAATATCCGAATGCAGAACTAGATTTCAATTGGCACTTTTTGTTTCCGTCTAACAAGTTAAGTGTCGACAAAGAGACAGGGCAACTGCGAAGACATCATATAAATGAAAGCGCTATTCAAAGAGCGGTAAAGCGCTCCGCGCTCGATGCAAGCATAGAAAAAACGGTCACCTGTCACACGTTAAGACATAGCTTTGCAACACACTTATTGGAATCTGGTGCCGATATTCGAACAGTACAAGAGCAGCTTGGTCACACCGATGTAAAGACCACCCAAATATATACCCACGTGATTGAGAGAGGTGCAGGCGGAGTCCTAAGCCCTTTATCAAGTCTTTAAAAAAACAAAAGCCACCTGGTTGGTGGCTAGTATCATAAGCTGGTGATGAGTTAGTGACGCTCACCAAGTTTGACCATTCCTTTTGAGTCAAACCACAATGCTTGCGAGCGGCGACGACCAATAAGAATTGGACCATCATCATAGAACAAAAAGTTCTTCCAATGCTTTTTAAAAATCGACCATTTTGTTTCTATGACATTGTACTTTTCGTAACAGAAATACACGGTCACATCATCTTGCCAATCGATATGTGCATCAACTTCTTGTGGCATTTCAGGCTCATCCGATTCCCATGCAGCCATCCAATCTACAGATTCTAACCAATTTGATTCACTCATCGGCCAATCTTGTGAGCTTAGGCGGTCCATATCAGGGCTTTGCGCGCTAATGTTCTCTTTCCAAAATTGCGCAGAACGAGCTTGGCTCATCGGCTTGATAAATGCCAAATCTTCTTCTGGCACTGGCATCGACTGATGCGTAAAAATCCATTTTCTTTGGTATTCATCCAAAGGCAAATAAGACATTCAGTCTCCTTTATTACGATTTCAGCCAACCTTTCTCTGTGGCTTCTTCAATCAACTCTTTCGCTTTGTCCCACAAGGTAACAGAGCCAAATTCAATTCGTTTATTAATAGTAAGCGCCTGTTCACGCGTTACACTATTCTCTTTCCAACTTTGACCATTGTTATGGTAGTTCAAGAGCATGGGAATTAAACGATCAAGTGCTTTTGCATATTTTGCATCATCACTCTGTGCGGCTTCAAACTCTTGCCAAAGCGCTAATAATTCTTGCCCTTGATCTATTGGTAGCATACCAAATAAGCGTTCAGCGGCTTTTATTTCTTTTTCTGCTTGCTCTTTTGTAGCGGCAGTATCATAAACAAACGTGTCGCCTGCGTCGATCTCAACAACGTCATGTATCAATAGCATTTTCATCACTCGACAGATATCGACTGGCGCATTTGCGTGCTCTTCCATTAATACTGCCATCAATGCGACGTGCCAACTGTGCTCACCGCTGTTTTCAAGACGACCTTCGGCGCTTTTCAGCCGAGTACGACGCAATACGCTTTTGAGCTTATCAAGCTCAATGAGTAATGCTAACTGCTTTTCTAATCGATCCATATTAGCGCCCTTCTTGCTGCCAATGAGGGTTAGTTAATGATGTCAGCACATGGTCTTGCCATTCACCATTGATCAAAAGGTAATCTTTTGCGTAACCTTCTTTGCTAAACCCGACAAACTCTAGCACAGCTTCACTGCGTTTGTTATGAGGCATATAGCCGGCTTGGATACGATGCATTTTTTGCACGTTAAACATGTAGTCGCATGCCATTTTTAACCCACGACGCATATAGCCGTGACCTTGTGCCTCTTCCGCCAAGGAATAGCCAACGTTACAGCTATAAAATGGAAAGCGACTCATACTGCTGAATGAAATCGTTCCTAGCATGCGCCCTGTATCAACATGAATTAGCAAGCAATAGTAGCCAAGCCCCATGCGATGAAGCTCGTTCAACTTAATCAGTTTTTGGAGCCAACCATTAACAGAGAAAAACGCCTCTTCTCGCTTTGGTTCAAATGGCTTCAAATAATCGCGATTAGATTGAAAATACGCCGCGATCATATCGGCATCACCGATTTCAGCGGTTCGTAGAAGCAAGTCGCCGTCCAACTTGTGAACGGCGATTGATGAACTATGATCTTCCATTACAAACGACAACTTCCATTTTCTTGATTACCCGCGTTAATTCTTACGAATCCCATAGTCACGTAACTTATTCGCAATAGACGTATGCGATACGTTCAAACGCTTCGCTAACTTACGGCTTGACGGGAACGACTGGTACAAACGCTCCAACACCTGGGATTCATAATCACGCATGATCTCGTCCAAAGAACCATCAATATTAAGCGTTGCACTGCCCCCGCCAACTGACTGTGGCTGTGGCAAATTAAAATGTTCGGCTTTCAGTAAATGACCATCCATTTCTGTTAGCGCTCGCAACACCATATTATCTAGCTGACGCATGTTACCCGGCCATTGGTAGCTGGCCAGAGCATCAACCAAACCGTCATCCAGCTCCGGCTTATCGATACCCAGCTGCTGCGCGTGTTTTGTCACGAACAAATCCAGTAAAGGTGCCACATCATTAGAGCGCTTACGCAGTGGAGGGATGCTTAGCGTCAGTACATTGAGGCGATAATACAAATCTTCACGGAACATACCCGCTTCAGAAAGCTCAGCAAGGTTATGTTTTGTCGAAGCAATAATGCGAACATCGACATGCATTTCATCTTCTGCACCAACACGACGGAAGTTACCATCTTGTAGAAAACGAAGAAGTTTGATTTGCAGATGAGCACTCATCTCACCAATTTCATCAAGAAATACCGTACCGCCATTTGCCTGTTCAAAAATACCTTTGTGGCCTTGTTCGTGATTGAATGAACCCGGCGCATGGCCAAACAGCTCGGTTTCTGCAACGTCATCTGGCATGGATGCACAGCTCAACACAAGGAATGGTTTACTCGCACGGCTTGAACGACTATGACAGGCTTTTGCGAGCATTTCTTTGCCAGTACCTGTTTCACCTTCGATTAGTAGCGGTTGATCCAGAACAGAAAGCTTCTTAGCCTGATTAATCAAGGCTTTATGTCGGTTTGATATTCCTACGAAGTGCTCAAAACCCAATGGATTATGCAACGGTAGTCTTTCTTCGATTTGCGTGCCGTGCTGGCTTGTTCGAATCGTCATCAAAGTGCTTGCAAGCGTAGAATTCTGCGCTTCGTCTCTGATATAGACAGGCATGAGCTCTAAGATGTAATCCAACCCATCAATGACTAGGTTTTCACGAGTACGAGCGTTCACGCCTTCAGACCAACGAGAGAAACGGACGCTTGGTAATAACGCACCAATCTGAGTGCCAATGACTTCTTGTTTATGCAGGCCGAGTAGCGACAAAGCAGACATGTTCGCCATATCGACAGCACCTTTGAGGTCGATTGCAAAAACCGGGTCCGGCAAATTATCAACCAACGAAAGCAGCTCAGTGTTGTGGCGCTCCATTGGCATAAATTGGATTTTACGTACGTCTTTAACCCCCGGAATACGGCGGATTTCAGCCATCAACTCACTAAAAGTATCAAAATCAATATCTGGGCAATTTAAATAGATGATGCCACTGATATCGATTTCAATACCACGTAAGTCGATACTTTTGGACGCTAAAATATCGAGCAGTTCTCGGGTAAGACCGAGTCTATCTTCACATAAGACTTCAAGACGCACTGAAAATATCCCAATTCACAACTGTCAGGAAAAGTTGACAGTAGTTTCTATCAAGCTTGTATTGGCGTCAAGCAATCCTATCGGTCAAAGGTGATATTCGTTATGGTTTCATCGTGATTGATGCAACTTTCGCCACCACGGCCTTGCGGATAGTCCCGAGTTTGACTTGGCGATCAGGATACCAAGGAAGCGGACGCAGTAAGGCCATCGCTTTCAATCCTAAACGCGCAGTAAGAATCCCCACGCCGAGTCCCTGCCCTGCACGTGCAGAAACTTTGCCAGCAAGATCCATCGACATCAAATCCATACCGGCGTCAATGGCTAACTCACTTGCGCCTGCCGCTGCCATATTGACGAATACCGCTCTCAATAGCTTGATGCGCGAAGCATAACCTAATTCAACGCCATACACTTTGGATAAGTTATCGATCATTTTGAAGTTTCGCCACGCCACCAGCAACATATCAGCGGCGGCGAGTGGACTTACCGCAACTAGCGCAGCAGACTCAGTCGCGTGCTGAGAAACCACTTTTGTAGCGAGCTTGTCTTGTTGACTAACGACCATAGAATCGTACATATCAAGGATTTCCGCATCACTGTGTGCTGGGTTAATGCTGTTCTGCCAGCGATCAAAGCCTGGGTTCTCTGCTAATACACCACTCTGTTCCGCCACCTTTTCGCAAAACACCTTGCCTTTACCCACACTGTCACTGTGAACGAGCAGTTCGGCTTCTTCTTGAATGCTGAAATGATTTCTTAATTTACGTAGTTTCCAGAGTTCTTTACCGATGGCACCTAGCCCCAATGATGCCACAGCAGTCATGAACCCCGCCCAACCTAATGCTAGCCAGTCAGCCGTTTGCACCGCAGTGACAACTGAGTCCACAGCCTGCCACCCGACCAATCCGGCAAAAGTAGCAAACACGCCGGTTGCGAGCCATTTTCTGCCTGGCCGAGGACGAATCACATGTTCAAGTTGCAGTTCTTGTTCGGTTTCAATTCGATCTTCTTCTATCTTTACTGGTATAAAAGTTTCTTTTTCACTGAATGTCTTTTGCGCCGTTAACTCTGGTGAATCCGATTGCTGCTCTTTCTCTAGTGCTTTTTCAGAGAAAATTTGTTTCTGCTTCAATTCGCTCATTTCAATTTGTCTCCTAGCAGATAATCCAGTGCTTTATCTAGACGTATGTGTTTCATCGGTTCATCACTTGCTGACGGCATAGGACGGAAGGAAGTAAAGTCGAAACCACTGTTTTGCCAATAGGCGGCATTGGGTAGCTTCTTCGGCACCTCTCCTGGGAACATCGTCATTGGCTCACCGTTTAAGGTCGTACCTTGTAACGCAGAAATGGTTTTGTCGCCTGAGGTAATAAACCCTGAAGTGGTCGCTTGGATGGAAGCAATGCTCATACAACTCATTTCAATGTTCTCATAAGCAGCGGTTTGCCATGCTGGGTGCACCATTTGTTGCAGTAGAGAGACAAGGTGCGGATGCTGATCTGGTGTCACGTGATCGGCCTTGGTGGCGGCAAATAGCACTTTGTCTATTTTTGGCGAGAACAAACGACGCAAAAAGCTACTGCGACCATAACGAAAGCTGTGCATGATCTGCTCAAGAGCCTGACGCATATCATAAAACGCCTCGTCGCCAGCATTAAGTGGCTGTAAACAATCCACCAGCACAATTTGGCGGTCAAATGTTGCAAAATGGTGCTTATAAAACGCTTTCACGACTTTTTGCTGATATTCATGAAAACGCGCTTCCAACATGGCTAAGTTGCTGCCTTTAGGCGCTTTGCTTTCCGATTCAAATCGACAAGGAAAGAACTGCAACACCGGTGCACCAGCAAGCTCTCCTGGTAACACAAATCGCCCTGGCTGAACCCAGTGTAGCCCAGCATCTTTACAAGCATGGAGATAATCCGTGTAAGCGTGAGCCACTTTCTCTAGCTGTTTTTCATCTGCATCCGCATTGAGCTCAATCTGTTCGAGTTCAGCTAGCCATGCTTGAGCTAACTCTTTGCGTTTGCCTTTCAGCGCATCAAACTGCGTTTGAGACCAACTCGAAAAATTCATATCGAGCAAAGGCAAGTCCAATAGCCATTCACCCGGATAGTCGATGATGTCAACATTGAGAACCGCCGTTTTACTGAGCAGCTTCTTGGTCGTTTTCTTTGGTTTGTATTTTAAAGCTAGGCGAATTTCGCTCACATCACGCGTTGGCACTGGCCATTGTGGTGGGTTCGCATGAATCTGGCTCATCGCCTCGTCGTAAGCAAAGCGAGGAACCATCATATTGGTTTGAGGTTCACGCTTTGCACCAATAAGGCGTTTGTCTCTCGCGGCGGTCAATAAAGGTAGATTGTCGTGAGTGGCGGTGTGAAGCAACTGATTAACCAAAGACGTGATAAAGGCCGTTTTACCCGCTCGGGATAACCCAGTTACCGCAATTCTTACATTAGAATCCATACCACGGCTGATAAAGTCGTTCACTTCTTGCTTTATTCTTTTCATAGTTTTTATTTATCTCACCAGTTTTTATCCCCAACGCTTCCATAGAAGTAACTTGAGTATCACGAGTCTAAGTTTACCAACCTTAATCAAAGATGAACAAAATCTGCAATCTAGTGCTGAACTCGATAAGTGTAAAATATTGCTGCCTATAAACGGAAAAGCCTCTGAATCACTTCAGAGGCTTATATATTCTAACTAGAGGCTTAATGTTCTAATCTTCTTCAATCAGCTTGTAGATAACAAAGAGTGCGATTTCAAGAACAAACCAAAGCACACAAGTGATGGTGACGTATTTTTCATCAAAAATACTGATACCGTGAAGAATCAAGTCGTAGCCAACAAAGCCACCAACCACTACAGCAAGAATAATTTGTAGAATCTGAATAAAACGAGGCATGCCGTCTCCTAATTATTGTTCGCATAACGTTTGATTGCTATGCCCTAAGGTTTATATCTACATTATATAGACAAAAAGTGCAGTTTTCGCTGCACTTTTGTCAAATGTTTGCTAGGTAAATCAGCACCTTGTCACATTCTCTCTACTGAGACAATGTAAGATTGCCTTTTGCCTTATGCTTCCATCTCTTGAATTTTCACTTTCCAAGTGTCAGGACCGATTTGGTGCGCGTTAACACCATTTGAGTCTACAGCCACTGTTACTGGCATATCTTCAACTTCAAATTCGTAAATCGCTTCCATACCTAAATCTTCAAATGCAACAACGCGAGCTTTCTTGATCGCTTTCGCTACCAAGTACGCAGCGCCACCAACAGCCATTAGGTAAACCGCTTTGTGATTCTTGATAGATTCAACCGTTGCAGGGCCACGTTCAGCTTTACCGATCATGCCCATGATGCCGGTTTTTTCTAACATCATATCGGTGAATTTATCCATACGCGTTGATGTTGTTGGGCCAGCAGGACCAACGACCTCATCACCAACTGCATCGACAGGACCTACGTAGTAAATGAACTTACCGTTTAGATCTACGCCTTCAGGTAGACCTTCACCGTTATCTAGCATGCCTTGAATACGTTTATGCGCCGCATCACGACCAGTCAGAATTTTACCTGATAGAAGAACGGTTTCGCCTGTCTTCCACTCTTGTACTTCTTCTTTAGTGATCGTGTCTAAGTTTACGCGACGCGTATTTTCGCCCGCTTCCCAAGTAATGTCTGGCCAATCTTCTAGTTTAGGTGGCGTTAGCTCTGCTGGGCCGCTGCCATCAAGCGTGAAGTGTACGTGACGAGTCGCCGCACAGTTCGGGATCAAACAAACAGGCTTAGAAGCCGCGTGCGTTGGCGCAGTTTTGATCTTAACGTCGACAACCGTCGTCAAACCGCCAAGGCCTTGCGCGCCGATACCAAGTTTGTTCACGCGATTGAAGATATCAAGACGAAGCTCTTCTTCTGCGTTTTGTGGACCACGGTCGATAAGCTCTTGAATATCGATGTGTTCCATTAGAGATTCTTTTGCCAATACCGCTGCTTTTTCAGCCGTACCGCCAATACCAATGCCAAGCATGCCTGGTGGACACCAGCCCGCGCCCATTGTTGGTAGCGTTTTCTCTACCCACTCAGCAATATCGTCAGATGGGTTTAGCATCACCATCTTAGTTTTGTTTTCACTACCGCCGCCCTTCGCTGCGATCTGAATTTCAACTTTATCGCCCGGTACCATGTTGATGTGTACGACAGCAGGCGTGTTGTCTTTGGTATTAATACGTTTACCGGCAGGATCCATAAGTACTGACGCACGCAACGGGTTGTCTGGGTTCGTATACGCTTGTCGGACACCTTCATCTACCATCTGCTGAACCGTCATATCAGTTGAGTCCCATTGCACGCCCATACCGATGTTGACGAAACACGTCACGATGCCAGTATCCTGACAAATTGGTCGATGACCTTCTGCTGACATTCGGGAGTTAATTAGGATCTGAGCAATCGCGTCTTTCGCGGCTTGACTCTCTTCGCGGTGATAGGCTTTTTCAAGAGCTTGAACAAAGTCTAGCGGGTGGTAGTAAGAAATATACTGTAGCGCATCAGCGACACTGCTGATTACATCCTGCTTGCGTATTACCGTCATTACATGCCTCGTTATAGTTATGCTTCCATTATTGGCTTGGCTTCAATCGTGTTTGTTGAGCTTATTGCTCTTTTGAGCTTCGTTTTTTTATAAACAATTGTCGAACGGCTGATATCGACACACGAAACGCTGAAGTCGCCTACTTGTAAACCATCTCAAAACTCTATGAATAGTGGGAGTTTGGCTATACAGAGGAATATGATACTCTTGCTGCCCATGACATGCCATGCAGTGAACGATCTCTTTGTCACAAATTACACAAATGAACAACATGGACAATCAATTCATTGATTTTAAAGCGCTGGAATACGCACCAGAGTTTGCTCTTCACCTCTTTTCTCGCATTCAACACCAGCCTTGGGCGATGTTGCTGCGTTCTGCATCAGAAACGCATATCGATAGTCGCTTTGATGTGTTGGTTGCCAACCCAATTGCAACGTTAGAAACCATTGCCGACAGCACACAAGTTGAAACGCCATCGAATGCCTATTCAACTCAAGATGACCCATTCACGCTGCTTCATCAGTTGCAAGAACAGTGGCTTCCTCACGTTGAGTTAAATAAAGAATTGGATTTGCCTTTTGTCGGCGGAGCGCTCGGTTACTTCAGTTACGATTTAGGTCGACGCGTAGAAACAATGCCAGAACAGGCCGAAAAGGATCTCAACACGCCTGATATGGCGGTAGGTCTGTATGAATGGGCCGTCGTTGTTGACCACAAGCTTAAAAAAGCATGCTTAGTCGGTCAGAATATCGAGCAAGCTTGGCAATGGTTAGACAAACAAGAAGCGGAGCAAAGTGTAGACTTCGCTCTGTCTGGCGATTGGCAGTCAAACATGACGAAAGAGAGCTACGCCACTCGCTTTGACAAGGTGCAAGAATACTTGTTGAGCGGTGACTGCTATCAGATCAATTTGGCGCAACGCTTTAACGCACCGTATCAAGGCAGCGAGTGGCAAGCGTATCTGAAATTGGAGTCCGCCAACCAAGCGCCATTCTCAGCGTTTATCCGCATGCCTGAGTCTTCGATTTTGAGTATCTCTCCAGAGCGCTTTTTAGAACTCAAAGATCGCGTCATTGAAACGAAACCAATCAAAGGTACTCGCCCACGCAGCGAAGATCCAAAGCAAGATAACGCTAATGCCCATGACTTGCAGACAGCGGAAAAAGATCAGGCAGAAAACCTGATGATTGTCGATTTGCTGCGTAATGACATTGGTCGAGTTGCATCACCGGGTAGCGTTCACGTGCCCAAGCTGTTTGATATTGAAAGCTTCCCTGCCGTGCATCATTTGGTGAGCACCATTCGTGCGAATTTGGACGAGCAATATTCTCCTGCAGATTTGCTACGAGCGTGCTTCCCGGGCGGTTCAATTACCGGCGCACCTAAAGTTCGCGCAATGCAGATCATTGAAGAGTTAGAGCCACATCGACGCAGCGCGTATTGCGGCAGTATTGGCTACATTTCTCGCCATGGTCGTATGGATACCAACATCACCATCCGCACTCTCGTAGCGGAAAATCACAAACTGTACGCTTGGGCTGGCGGCGGCGTCGTTGCAGATAGCGATTGTGCCTCTGAATATCAAGAAACGTTGGATAAGCTTTCAAAGATTTTGCCAGCGCTGCAATCGTAGGTTTCGGACGAAAACAAGTCAAAACGCCTCCAGTACGGAGGCGTTTTTGTGAGCGTTGTTTGTATGTACTTTAGTGTTTAGCAGTTAGCCAACAAGCATCCGTTTTTTAAGAGTCAGTGGCAGCGTCTACTGCTCTAGCCACTTACACATAATCTGTTCAATATCGGTTGCGGTGTACGGCTTAGTGAGGATGTCGTCCATGCCTGAATCAATGCACTTTTGACGTTCTTCAATCGTTGTGCCTGCTGTTAAGGCGATGATTGGACCGTCGAAGCCTTTTTGTCGCAAGTGAGCCGTTGCTTCGTAACCATCCATTTCCGGCATTCGACAATCCATAAATATCAATTCGTAATCTTTGTTTTTAACCGCTTCTAGCGCTTCCAAACCATTGGCTTTTAAATCAGGAGTAATGTCGAGCTTTTTCAGCATCTGCGTCACAATGACTTGGTTCATTCGGATATCATCCACTACCAATATCGAGCGCCCAGCTAAGTCGCTTCGTTCGACAACAGCCAACTCACCCGACGCAGCACCTTGAGCTTGCCCCTCTTTTAAAGGGATGGAGACTTTAAAGGTTGTACCTTTGCGCTCTTCACTTTCGAAACTGATCTCACCTTGCATTAAATCCACGAGGTTCTTACAAATCGCTAAGCCCAAACCTGAGCCTTCAAAACTGCGTTTTGCCGAGCGGTCAACTTGTACAAAAGGGTCAAACAACGAACTTTGCGCCGCTAACGGTATCCCAATCCCGGTATCTTCCACCTCAAAAAACGCAGTGCCGTTTACCCACTCGACTCGCAAGACCACGCCGCCCAAATGGGTAAATTTGATCGCGTTCCCAATCAGATTGACTAAGATTTGGGTGATTCGTTCTAAATCGCCAATCAGAAACTCCGGAATGCCTAACTTCTTGTCGATAGAAAAATGAATGCGCTTCTCTGCCGCTTTCGCCGCAAATACGCCCGTAATGGCTTTTTCGAGATCATCCCACGCAAAAACCTTGTCGATAATTTCCATCATGCCAGCATTCATCTTGCTGAAATCGAGCAAGTCGTTGATGATGACGCGAAGTAAATCGCCCGACTGAATCAAATTACCGAGATATTGCCGTTGATCTTCTCCCAACTGAGTTTTGCTTAACAGCTCTGCGCTGCCGAGTACGCCATTAAGTGGCGTTCTTAACTCGTGATTAATCATTGCGACAAACTCTTTCGTCGCTTTTTCTGACTCTTCCGCTCGCTTTCTTAACTCGACTTCACGTTCAAGGCTGAGGTGACGGCTGATCACGCCGTGAACCAAATCAGAAACCAGTTCCATTTGTTTGGAGATAAAAGCTTGCTCAATTTGTTCCAACGACACTGAAAATATCAGTTCGCCAACGACTCGCTCATCAATGATGATGGGTAAATGTAGCGCCTCATTCTGCCAATTGGGTGTTCGAGCGATAGGTTTGTCACTTTTTAGATCCAAATGCCCGAAATGATGACGACGCAAAGAAGTGAGTTGGACAGGATCAAGGTATAAATACGAAGCGGTAATAACAGAATTGGACGTCAGTTGCTCAAGAAAACTGGCAATCATTGTCTCGTCGAAAGTGCTGGAAAGGAATGTCCGTCCAAACCGAATAAGCGTGGCATCAATTTTTTCTTCAAACTCAAACTTGCGCAGATCGCTTTCCGATCGAAGTTCTAGCTTCTTTAACGCGACACTCAATTTTTGCGTCGATTCGTAGAGCTCATAACTTTTTTGCTCTAAAAGCAGTTCTGCCGCCTTTCTTGAGGCGATTTCTCGTTTGAGTTTCCTTTCTAATGAGGAGTTACCCGTCATACTCTTCTTATTGTGCCTCCAACCAAAATCGAACTTGGCTTCCGTCTTCAGTTTGGTTTTGATGCGTAATATGAATGACCTGTCCAAAGTGTGCAGCACAGCCTTTGAGCAACCCCAAACAAACATGCGCCATACACCTTGCACTATGGTAGTCGAACACCAGTTCTGACTGTGTTTCGCTGATAAAATCGAACTTAGGCGGATTGGCGTCTGGGTAAAGTTTTTTAACTTCTACATGAATAAAGCTTTCTACATGTCGAACAAATTGAAAGGTATTGTCGCACTGCTGCAAGCTTGCATGACTGGGAATGGAGCGTAGCAGGTTCAAAAATACGCTTTCACCAAACACTTCTTGTAACTGCTCTGGGGGAATATCAGAAACTTTGCTGAGATTGACGATCAGTTTGACTAAGTCTCGGTGATCATAACTGCCGACAGAGGTATATACCCCTTCGTCATCGGAAAGTTCGAGCACTTGGTCAAGCACTTCAAGTCCAAATTTGCTTTCCACTAACTCCATGAACTCGGTAAAGATTATCCCTTTCATTGGCAAACACCAACCTCATTGCAACGCCTTAAAAATAAGAATGGTGTATAACCCTATAAGTTTCAAATCAATATGCTTCGGCAGAGTGAGACACAAAGCACAAAGCAAAAGGTTGCCTAGATGTGAAGCGATTTTCCTTTAACATTTGAGCTTACTGTTTTATCAACAATGAAGCGGAGCGCACTCGCCACTCATTTTCTCACTCAAACATGCTCGCTTCCGGAGTTTAGGGTTATTATCTTGGGTGTATAATAATGAGTAGGCACGAAAATTAGGGATTCGGTTTGGTTATCGACAAAACAAAATTGCTGCAGAACTTTCAATTTCATCTTCCGACGGGGTATCACAAGGAGTCTCTTGCCCGCCTGAATTTTATGAAAGGTAAACCGCTTCGAGACGCCGCGGTTCTGATTGGTTTTGTGGATAGACCTGAAGGCCTACAAGTGATTTTGACCAAGCGAGCCGAACATCTTCGGCATCATCCAGGGCAAATCAGCTTTCCTGGCGGTAAGTTTGAACCCGAAGATATCCATCTGGTGAATACGGCGCTTCGTGAGACTAATGAAGAGGTCGGTATAGAAGATAAACACATTCATGTGTTCGGTCAGTTGCCAAAACTGCCAACGATTAGTCAATTTAATGTGACACCATTTTTGGCCTTTATTTCTCCAGATTACAAAACGCATATTGACCCAAATGAGGTCGAGTCGGTTTTTGAGGTACCAGCCAACCATATTTTGAACCCAAATAAGCTCTACAGCAGTAAGTTTGAGTTAAAAAGAAGCAGTCATCGTGTATTTGCTATCCCATATCGTCAACATTTCATCTGGGGCATGACGGCGCAGATCATTGAGTCGATGCAAAAGCACATCATTTCCGGCTAAATCTCTCCTCTTTCATTCGATAATGATCATACGACCAATGCGATCATTATGTGCATCAATATTAATAAAACGTTACTTCATAAACATTCATTCACATTAGATTAATTTGCCATTTTCACCGCAAACGCTTGCGGTGAAATAAATTTATACAAATCGCCCTATTGATAAGTTTTTCTAATTTTACTCATTAGCAATAATCACGAGTAGCACATCATTTTCGTGATAAAAAGCAGGTTTTTGACATATCATTCAATAAGCACGAGCAATACATGATTTAGATCTAATTTTCCTAGTGTAAAATCTTGCAAAATTGCCCGCGACTTATTTCCTGTTCCCAAAATGAGTAACTCAAAAATGAATACAACTACTTCTGCGGTTTCTACCGCACAATCGTCTAGTAAGTTTACTTACAAAGACTTCACCTGGTGTCTGTCTCTGTTCGGTACGGCAGTAGGTGCAGGTGTACTTTTCCTTCCTATTAAAGCTGGTGCGGGTGGTTTTTGGCCATTAGTAATCCTAGCTCTAATCGCGGCACCAATGACTTGGTTCGCACACAAATCTCTAGCTCGCTTCGTTCTTTCAGCTAAGAACCCTGAAGCAGACATCACTGACACAGTAGAAGAACACTTCGGTAAAACTGGCGCAAACCTTATTACGTTCGCATACTTCTTCGCTATTTACCCAATCGTACTTATCTACGGTGTTGGTATCACAAACACGGTTGACTCTTTCCTAGTTAACCAAATGGGCATGGAATCGATTCCTCGCTGGCTACTTTCTGGTGCGCTTATCGCAGCAATGACAGCAGGCGTAGTATTCGGTAAAGAACTGATGCTGAAAGCAACTTCAGCAATGGTTTACCCTCTAGTGTTCATCCTATTGGCGTTGTCTTTCTACCTAATCCCTGAGTGGAACACGTCTATGATTGAAGTGGCTCCAGACTGGGCTGCAATGCCAACTATCGTTTGGTTAGCAATTCCTATCATCGTATTCTCATTCAACCACAGCCCAATCATTTCTCAGTTCTCTAAAGAGCAACGCATGCAATACGGCGACGAAGCTTACAAGAAAACAGACATGATCACTGGTGGTGCAGCGATGATGCTAATGGGCTTTGTTATGTTCTTCGTATTCTCTGTAGTACTTTCTCTATCTCCAGAGCAACTAGCATCTGCGAAAGAACAAAACATCTCTGTACTTTCTTACCTAGCGAACATCCACGAATCTCCACTGATCTCATACATGGGTCCATTGGTTGCATTCGCGGCGATCACTTCTAGCTACTTCGGTCACTTCCTAGGTGCACACGAAGGTCTAGTAGGTCTAATCAAATCTCGCTCACAATCTCCAGTAAGCAAGATCGAAAAAGGTTCTCTACTGTTCATCGTTATCACTACTTGGATTGTGGCTATCGTTAACCCAAGCATCCTAGGCATGATCGAAACAATGGGCGCGCCAATGATTGCGGCAATCCTATTCTTGATGCCTGTATTCGCGATGCAAAAAGTTCCAGCAATGGCGAAGTACAAAACTTCAGCACCTGTGCAAATTTTCACAGCAATCTGTGGTCTTGCAGCAATTACTTCTGTAATCTACGGCGCTCTTTAATCATCCCTGTTTTTAACAGAATGATTAATCCAAAAATATAACGATAAAATTAAGCCTCCCAACTCCCCTTGGGAGGCTTTCTTCTGAGGTAATCGATATGATTAGTGTTTTTGATATCTATAAAATCGGTGTTGGTCCTTCAAGCTCACACACTGTAGGCCCAATGAAAGCGGGTAAAGAGTTTATTGATGATCTTCGTGCAATGGGAAAACTGCGCGACATCACTAAAATCACCGTTGACGTTTATGGATCACTATCACTGACAGGGAAAGGTCACCACACAGATATTGCTATCATCATGGGTCTTGCGGGCAACTCCCCTGAGAAAGTTGATATCGATTCTATTCCGGGCTTCATCGCTCGCGTAGAAGAAACTGAGCGCCTTCCTGTTGGCATGCACTGTCATACAGTATCGTTCCCACGTGAAGGTGGAATGAACTTCCACAAAACGAACCTTGAGCTGCACGAAAACGGCATGCAAATCCACGCTTGGATTGATGACGAAAAAGTGTACTCAAAAACTTACTACTCTATCGGTGGTGGCTTCATCGTTGATGAAGAGAACTTCGGTAAAGAAGCTGAGAACCCAATCAAGGTTCCTTACGAGTTCACAACAGCTGAAGAGCTGGTTAACCAGTGTAAAGAAAGCGGTCTTTCTATCAGCGCGCTGGTGATGAAGAACGAACAAGCACTTCACTCAGACGAAGAAACTCGTACTTACTTCGCGAACATCTGGCGCACGATGCGCGAATGTATGGATCGCGGTATGAACGAAGAAGGCATCCTGCCTGGTCCACTACGTGTACCTCGTCGTGCTGCAGCACTTCGTCAGCAACTGCTTACTTCTGAGAAAACAACGAACGACCCAATGTCTGTTGTTGACTGGGTAAACATGTTCGCTTTCGCAGTAAACGAAGAGAATGCAGCCGGTGGCCGTGTTGTTACCGCACCGACTAACGGCGCTTGTGGCATCATCCCAGCAGTATTGGCTTACTACGACAAGTTCATCCAAACCGTGACTGAAAAAGATTACATCCGTTACTTTGCTGCTTCTGGTGCAATTGGTGGTCTTTACAAGCGCAACGCGTCAATCTCTGGTGCAGAGGTTGGCTGTCAGGGTGAAGTTGGCGTGGCATGTTCTATGGCGGCGGCTGGCCTTGCAGAGCTTATGGGTGGTAGCCCAGAGCAAGTATGTATGGCTGCAGAAATCGCGATGGAGCACAACCTAGGTCTAACTTGTGACCCAGTTGCAGGTCAGGTTCAAGTTCCATGTATCGAGCGTAACGGTATCGCAGCTGTAAAAGCGATCAACTCAACTCGTATGGCACTACGTCGTTCTTCTGCTCCTACTGTATCTCTAGATAAAGTTATCGAAACAATGCTAGAGACTGGTAAAGATATGAACGCGAAATACCGCGAAACTTCTCAAGGCGGTCTAGCGATCAAAGTGATTTGCTAATCGTCTCGTTATAAAAAAGATATCGATAAGCCCGAGTGAATACTCGGGCTTTTTTTATCTAAAATACGATGAGGTACGCACATGCAGACGCATTTGAAGCATCACCCGTCATTGCCTTATTCCTGCCGATATTTCTGTTTGTCTCGGCTAAAAAACAGTCAGAGCCTACTCTCGCTGTAGCTCATAAAAAAAACTAAAACTGTTACTATATCCAAATGTTTAGGATATCCCCGTACAAAATCACACCCTTCACTTCTCATTATTGATAACGTAGCCAAAATTTAAATTGGAGCTTATCAACACATGATTAGGTTTGAACTTGGAAACCAAATCTGCGTTTGCTTGTCCGAAAACGACATTTCTTTAGAGATCAATAACACACTCCACCACGCCATCCCTGTTAGTTCAAATGAGTATGCCATTCTTTCAACTATTGCTACTTACGGCAGTTTAAATGCGCCGATCAGTCAGCGCGTTATTGAGAGAAAAATCACTCAACACTACAAGATGGCTTTGCCAGAAAATGGATTTAAAAACGCGGTGGCAGCATTGAGAAAGAAGTTTCGCAAGCTCACGGAAGATCACGTTTCTCCCACGAGAAACATCATAGAAAACATTCACAGGACGGGATATTTCATCCCTTTTACCATGCTACATACTCACCAAAGCGGCATCTATCAACAAAAGAGAATCAACCAACACTCGAAAAACAGCGTCAGAAAAGCCCTTCGTATTTGCTTGCGGAATAAAAGGATATACACCGACATCGCTTGGGTGCTGCTGGTTACTACAGCTATCTTTTTCTCGGTCTGCTATTACGCCATCAACAGTATTGTGAAACACAACTATTTAGATAGCGCATTGGACATTGCCGACAGCCTGTCTCAGATGAGTTGCTATGCTGATGAAGACCAACTAAAAGGGTTGTTTGATAACGTAAAGCTCGTTGAATCCAGCATGATGTTGGATCGCTTTAATATCCGCTGCTTGGTCACTCCAGAGGCGGTGGTTCCCGTCAGCCAAAAAGCGTTCAACGAGTGGAGCGATAACAGCAATTACACGACTCAATCCTTCGACATCAACAACGCCACCATTTTAGTTCGTGTGAAAAACATCAACTTACAGAATAACGTGGAGAGCCACATCTCGCGCTTTTTCCTTTCAGGGATGAAGCTTTACACCAACACAGGTACATCGTTCGAAATTGGTAATACCAACGGGCGATACTTTCACTATCAAATTAAAGATACAGGCTATAAAGAGGTGTATTACATCTCAGGACCTTTGAAGAGCATCATTTTGTTGAGCCTGTTCTTTTTAGTGATACTAAGGCATCGGTCGCTACAAGCGTTCATCACGTATCTGTTCGCTATTCGAGAATTTCATATCAAGCTCGAACCGATCTACAACACCTCAACGCAGCAAAATATTCACTACGAAGCCCTTTCTCGATTCAAAGTGAAGAACACCCAAAGGTTCATCGAAACACTCATCAGCAATGGACTGCTTTTGATCCACACGATCTTGGTGATCCGAGCAATTTACGCCAAAAAGCCGACTTTGTTGGTGCCCATCAGCATCAATGTGTGCCCTTCTCTTCTACGAGGTAGAAACTTCTCGACTCTTTATCAAGAACTCGCGAGCAGAGACTGCCGTTTACTGACCATCGAAATCACGGAGAACGCGTCCATGTACTACACCTCCGAGATCTACGACAACGTCGCGAAACTAAAATTACTGAACTGCAAAATCAGCATTGATGACTTTGGTACTGGCAACAACAACGTGTCACTTATCAGCAAAATCAATCCAGATTATTTGAAAATAGATCGGGAGTTTGTGATTGGTTTAAAGTCGGATGATAAGAAAGTGGAAACGCTGCGTCAGTTGATTGCGATGGGAAACACTTACCGCTGCACAGTCATCGTCGAAGGCGTCGAAACCGCAGATAGTGCTCACTTACTCACAACGTTAGGAGCCTACATTCATCAAGGTTACTTCTATCCTCTGCATTTCTAGCTTTTCTTAATGCCGCGAGTTACTTAAACTAGCTGATACCCAAATGACTTCATAATGCATTCGCGCTAAGTGTGCGAAGTGATTTGGGTATCACTAGCGTCTATAACTGGATGAAAGTTAAAGACGTTCGTACATTTTTGTTAGGTGGTGAGACCATCCACCACCCACTCGTGATTGAAACCATGATTGCTATTAAACCAACCAAACTGAAAGATTTTTCGAGTTTGATGCAATTGGACGTGCAGGAAGAGCAAATAGGATTTGCCAAGCCGTTTGAACAGGCTTACCAAAAGCGAAACAAGTCAGAAGTATTTTTTACTATTTATTCGGACTACCTAACCGTTGGCTACCTGATCATTGATAAAGGTTTTGCTCAGCATGCTCCTTTTGCAATGCGGCATGAGTTGGGCCTTAATTATTTGATGATTGATCGCCGCTTTCAACGCCAAGGTATTGGTGCAGAGGCGCTGAAAAAACTGTTTGTGTACGCATATACCATCGACCCAGAGAGCACCTCGCTCTGCGTGACGGTACCAAATAGCCATCAAGGTGCACTCGACTTTTTCTTGGCTTGTGGCTTTACCAACACAGAAAAAGCCATTTATGGCGAGCAAGAAAAAGAGTGGTTGATGCGTCACCCGCTTGGTTAAACGCTCAATAACCAAACGCTAGATAAAACAAAGGCAAGCGATAGGCTTGCCTTTGTTATTGAACATGGGATTACTACGAAGGTTATTCACCCTTGTAGATACAACCTGCTGTACAAGTTTCTTTGATCTCTACTTTGCTTAGTAGCGGTAGGTTTGGTTTTAGCTGTTGCCAAATCCATTTTGCTAACACTTCGCTGGTCGGGTTTTCTAGACCTTCGATGTCGTTTAGGTAGTAGTGGTCTAAGCGATTGTAAATTGGTTTAAATGCAGCTTTTATCTCTGCAAAATCCACAACCCAACCTGTATGTGGATCAACTTCACCTTCTACATAAAGACGAACAAGGAAAGAGTGTCCGTGCAAACGACCACACTTGTGACCTTCTGGTACGTGTGGCAAATGGTGTGCCGCTTCGAACATAAACTCTTTGTACAATTCTGTTTTCATCTTGATTCTCAGGCTTTAAAAAAGACAGGCAATACTAAGGAATTCGCTGCCAAGAGACAAGCGTTACCCCATACAAGCGTAGCAAAAACTGCCGCTTATTCCTGACCTCTTTGCCATCACGCACACCAAAGCGTCGCATTTTTGTCATGCGCCAAACATTTGATTACACAGCACTCACATCACAATTACATATCCCCAACATGTGTAGGGTCACAATCATTCATTTCGCTCATCGCGCAACCTATGCGAGAAGACTAATATTGTGCAGTTCGTTCCAATTACACTTATAAAAATATGCGCTCAACTATTACCTTTAAGCTCCTGCTCGCGTTAATTGTCGTTTTTAGCTGTGTTCTCGCTGCGTCGACGGCGTACCAACACTATCAACAAAAAACGCTGATAAATGATGTTCTTAGTGAACAACTGCACGACAAAGCCAGCAACTACTTCGATAGTCTGAACATGATGATGCTCACTGGCACCATGTCTCAAAAGGAAACGCTGCGACAAAAAGCACTCGCTCAAGAAGGTATTGAGCAAGTTCGAGTGCTACGTGCCGATGCCGTTACAAAGCTGTACGGTGCAGGGCAAGCCAATCAGCAACCTATTGATGAAATTGATCAGCGTGCACTAGCGGGTGAGCTAGTGATAGAACCAATTACTGCAGACTGGGGCAAAGGCATTGTTGTGGCGCTGCCAATGAAATCGAGCCAAAACTATCGCGGCACCAATTGTGTTTCTTGCCATGTCGCACCAGAGGGTGAAGTATTGGGTGCTATTCGCTTGGAATACAACATGAACCACGTGAGTTCGATGATCAATAAACAAGCGATGTACGCGATGGGCATCATGTCTGCCATTGCGTTGGTTGGTTTTCTCATCACCATGGGATTGATTCGTAAGATCATCGTGCGACCAATTCAAAAAACCTCGCACTTTATGTCGAACGTGAGTGCCAGCAAAGATCTCTCCCAGAGACTTGTCCATAAACAAAATGACGAAGTTGGCCAACTTTCCCAGTCTATTAATTCCTTTATGGATACCGTTTCGGAAAGTCTTGAGCGCGTACAAGACACCTCCCACTCGTTAGCAGGGTCTGCGGGTCGTCTCACCGACGTTGCTCAATCCACTGATGAAGCAGCAAACAATCAGCAATTAGAAACCAATGAAGTGCAAAACAACATTATTGATATGTTGCAGCAGCAAGTCGTGGTTGAAGAAGCAACAATCAACGCAACGACGTTGGTAAACCACACCGTTGACGTAGCTGCAAACAGCGCCAGCCAAGCACACAATGTCAGCGAAGACATCAAGAGCTTAGTCAGCAACATTGAACAAGTGCGTGAGAAGATTACGTCTCTAAATCAGAGAACCGAAGAAGTTTCCTCAATACTCGGTGTAATTAAAGGCATCGCCGAACAAACTAACCTACTCGCTCTAAACGCAGCAATCGAAGCGGCACGCGCCGGAGAGCAAGGTCGTGGCTTTGCAGTCGTTGCCGATGAAGTGAGAAATCTGGCCTCACGTACCGCCGAAGCCACCAGCAACATTGAAAGCATCATTTCCCAATTTCAGCAAGGCAGCGAAGAGTCCCTGTCGTCGGTCGATCATGTTTGTCAATTTGCTCATCAACGTTCACTGGATGTCGAAGCGCTGTCTGAAACCATGCACAATGTTGTAGACGAGATGCATCAAGTGCTGAAACACGCAGAAAACATCCAACTGCAAACTCAAACCACCTCGGATGTCAGCAAGCACATTCAATCGAAAATCGACGTGATTACTTTGCACGCGAACGACACGTCTCAATCTGCCTCTCATACACGGGATATCAGTGTCGATTTGGAAGAACTTTCTGAGCGTTTAGAGCAATTACTTAACCAATTCACCCTTTCTGAGCAACAAAGGGCAAATAAATAGGAAATTTCTCGCGTCCAAATTGAATATAAAGGTTGAAGCTGACGAATTGACGGGTAATATGTCCCATTGAATCTGTAAAATTCTATCCAACTCAATGCTTCGCTTGTTTTTTAAACAAAAATGTTTTGAGACAAGCACTTTGATAAGTGTTGAGTTGAATTTTTACCTCAATGGAGAATATTTAAAACATGACTTACGCGCCTGTATCAGACGTACTAAGCGGTAAGCTAGCAGTAGACAGTGAAGTAACTGTTCGCGGCTGGATCCGTTCACGTCGTGATTCCAAAGCTGGAATCTCTTTCCTTGCCATATATGACGGCTCTTGTTTCGACCCGATTCAGGCCGTGGTCCCTAATAATCTTAATAATTACGACAATGAAGTGCTTAAGCTAACGACTGGCTGCTCTGTTGAAGTAACTGGTAAGATTGTTGAGTCTCCTGCGCAAGGTCAGGACTTCGAACTGGCTGCAACTGACGTTAAAGTTGTAGGTTGGGTTGAAGATGCTGAAACTTACCCAATGGCAAAAACTCGTCACTCTATCGAGTACCTACGTGAAGTTGCGCACCTACGTCCGCGCACTAACGTAATCGGTGCGGTAGCACGTGTACGTAACTGCCTATCTCAAGCAATTCACCGTTTCTACCACGAGCAAGGCTACTTTTGGGTCTCTGCGCCACTAATCACGGCTTCTGATGCAGAAGGTGCTGGTGAAATGTTCCGCGTTTCTACGCTAGACATGGAAAACCTACCTCGCACAGACGCTGGCAAAGTGGACTACAACGAAGACTTCTTCGGTAAAGAAACGTTCCTAACCGTATCTGGTCAGCTAAACGCGGAAGCTTACGCTTGTGCACTAAGCAAGGTTTACACTTTCGGTCCTACTTTCCGTGCTGAAAACTCAAACACAAGCCGCCACCTAGCAGAATTCTGGATGGTTGAGCCTGAAGTTGCGTTCGCAGAACTAGACGATGTAGCGAAACTGGCTGAAGACATGCTTAAGTACGTGTTCAAAGCAGTACTTGAAGAGCGTCGCGATGACCTTGAGTTCTTCGCTCAGCGTATCGACAAGCAAGCGATCACTCGCCTAGAGCAATTCGTTTCTTCTGACTTTGCACAAGTTGACTACACTGACGCGATCCAAATCCTTCTGGATTCTGGTCGCGAGTTCGAATTCCCAGTTGAATGGGGTATCGATATGTCTTCTGAGCACGAGCGTTTCCTAGCTGAAGAGCACTTTAAAGCGCCAGTAATCGTGAAGAACTACCCGAAAGACATCAAAGCGTTCTACATGCGTATGAACGACGATGGCAAGACTGTAGCTGCGATGGACGTTCTAGCACCTGGTATCGGTGAAATCATCGGTGGTTCTCAGCGTGAAGAGCGTCTAGACGTTCTAGATGCACGTATGCGTGAAATGGGCATCGACCCTGAACACATGAGCTGGTACCGTGACCTACGTCGTTACGGCACTGTGCCACACGCAGGCTTTGGTCTAGGCTTTGAGCGTCTAGTCTCTTACGTAACAGGCATGGGCAACGTTCGTGATGTGATCCCATTCCCACGTACACCTCGCTCTGCGAACTTCTAATCACTTTTTAGTGATTCAGAATTAGAAAGACCTCCCAAGTGGAGGTCTTTTATTTTGTACGAATAATTTTCTCGCAATCTGCGTGTGCAATTTAGCTGTTGCTTTCGTCTTCATCCTTATCTGCTCGCGCGGCGTATTTCACTCCAACAACACACAAACCAAACATGACGAATGGAATCACGGCAGCGGTGTATTCCGTCCAAACCATATGAGAAAAAGACTTCGCCAATATCAGGTGCGCAAACACCAACAAAAATGCGCTAAAGATAGCAACACCCATTAGCCTAAGTTCATGCTTTACCAACTGCTTTTTCATTATTGCTCCTAACCTAAAATGGTTGTCTGCTAATGATTGAAACACAGCTTCGGATTCGTTCACTGATACAGTTTGAGCAAAAAATAGGTAAACAGTC
The DNA here is from genome assembly GCF_054850435.1 of Vibrio sp. RC2502. Taxonomy (NCBI): domain Bacteria; kingdom Pseudomonadati; phylum Pseudomonadota; class Gammaproteobacteria; order Vibrionales; family Vibrionaceae; genus Vibrio; species Vibrio sp. RC2502. The sequence goes on along the minus strand of NZ_CM141453.1, from coordinate 1,301,586 downwards.
GGCTAGTGAAGTAATTCTCCGATCTTCTTCACGGCTTCTTCTAGTTCATCGTTGCAGGGTAACGATGTATTAAGCCTTAGGTAGTTCTCATAAACTGTGCCGACAGAAAACAACTTACCGAATGCAACGGTGATGTTGTCTTCCAATAACTTCTGATAAATCGCTTTTCCACATTTTGATTCCGGCAGTTCAACCCATAAAAAATAGCCGCCTTCTGGCTGTGTGTAATGAATCGATTTAGGAAAGTACTTATCGATCAGTTCAATGAACGCGGATTGTCGCTGCTCAAGATTCTTTCGAAGTTTTCTAAGGTGATTATCATAGCTGTCATTTTGCAAATAATGCGCGATACCTTGTTGGATAGGCGCACTACCTGACAAAGTCGAGATAAGTTGCAGTTTTTGCAGATGCTCATTAAAGCGCTTGTTGACCACCCACCCCAGCCGATAACCCGGGCAAAGACTTTTTGAAAATGACCCGCAATGCAACACACGATCTTGGGTATCAAAAGTTTTAAGCGAACTTGGTTTCTTGTTAGAAAAATAGAGCTCTGAATACACATCGTCTTCAATCAAATACACATCGTGTTTATCAGCAAGCTCGACGATGCGCTGCTTCTGCTCATCATTTAATGATGTTCCGGTTGGGTTGTGAAAGTTCGTCATCAACCAACACGCGCGAACATCATGGTCAGTAAAAGCCGCTTCAATTTGTTGCAATGAGTGCCCAGTGCGCGGGTCTACTGAGATTTCTATCGCCTTTAAGCCCAAACGTTCTATCGCTTGAAGCGCTCCGTAAAATGTTGGCGATTCAACCACGATAGTGTCTCCCGGTTGCGTCACGGCCTGAAGGCTCAAATTCAACGCTTCTAACGCCCCTGAAGTAATGACAATGTCATCATGGGTTAACACCATACCTTGTTGAATGTAACGTTGAGCAATCAAACGACGCAATGATTCAGAGCCTGGCGGTAAGTTATCCAATAACGTCTCTGGCCCCATCTTCCTACCAGAGCTGGCCAGATTGCGATTCAACGCATCCAATGGAAACAACGCAGGATCTGGAAAGGCAGATCCGAACTTCATCGCATCCGGTGACGCCTGGTTTTTGAGATAGTCGTAAAGCTCATCATTGATGTTAGAGCGATAAACAGAGGTCGCTGGAGGGCTCGGTTCCAAACGATCCAGCTCTGCGGTAACAAAGTAGCCAGACTGAGGTTTTGCCGCGACCCAGCCTTGCGCTTCGAGCAACTGATAAGCTTGCAACACCGTTCCGGCGCTGACGGAATGATTTCGGCTAGTAACACGCACTGACGGCAGCTTTTCTCCTGCTCTCCATGTGTTTTGCTGAATCTGCGTTTTGAACAGTTCAGCCAGTTGGCGGTATCGGTTCATGTTTCCCTCATTTATCACGACCGAGCGAACCTTAGCATACTTCGCGCCCGTATTCTGATAACGCGACTATCAATCTCGAAACGTAATTAATCAATCTTAGTGATATCAATTCGCGATACGAAGTGAGAATTTATGTTCCATACTTTCAAAGGTATGACTTTTATTTCGGGAGAAAATGATGAAAGTATTTACTATGGATGACCTCTCATACCGAGGTGCTCATAAAGGCGTACACAGCTGGGATCACCCAGCCAGCACAACGCCTTACTACTGGCACCCTGACTGGTTACATATTGCAGAAGACGCGCTAGGTGTGCACAAAACAGCGGATCTAGTCGTTCCAGAAGGTGAAACACCAACAGAAGAGCACGCAAAAGAGGCGATTGTTAAGCACATTAATGGTGAATAGCCAGAAGCGAACCTTCTGTTATGCAAGGTTGAGAGCCTTTTGGAACAAAACATGTCTGAATGAGAACTGTGCATCATCGTGAGCAATCTATCGACAGGATAAATAGATTGCTATCACATTAATTTTCATGCCATCTGTTACATTTAGAGGCTAATGGTGATGCACACCTCAACTCATAGACTATGAGAGACGATTATAATGACGAAATACAACGAGAATGACATCAAATATAAAGGCGAGACCAATGGCGTACATACGTGGAGTGTGCCATCAGGACAGCCTTACTACTGGCATCCAGATTGGCTACACGTTGCCGAAGATGCGACAGGGTCACACCCAAAAGAAAAACTAGATGTTCAAGCTGGTGACACCCCAACGCAAAAGCATGCGCTTAAAGCAATCCTAAAACACATGAACGATTGGGCGACAGATAAGTTGTCTTCAAATCCTGACATCGAAACCAATGCGGTAGAGTCAGAAATTGAGCTAAAGAAATAGACCTCAACGTTCGATGTAAATTGAATATGCAAGCGCCCCTCACCGTTGGGGCGTTTCTTATCCTTCCCTACTTTTTCCTTCGCAACAGGCTCTGCTTACCTCGCAGGATTCACGTTTTAAACCGCCCAAAATTACTCCTCAGTAGCCATCAGATTCATGAATTGTTCGATTGGATAAATTAGCACCAAATTGCTACAAAACTCCCCTTTACATCCGGATTTAACCAAGGTTTTCATAGCAAAAGCATCGGTTATGTTAGCATCCTGTTTCAAATCGAAATTTTTTTACGTTTTCTTATCAGTAAGTGTTGTAACGAATATTGCTGAAAGGTATAAATACGAGCAGACCCCTTCGATTAACATGGATGAAGATTATGTTTGAAAAAGTAGTTGCCGCTCCGGCCGACCCTATCCTTGGCCTTACTGAAGAATTTAAAAAAGATCCTCGCGCTGAAAAGATTAACCTTGGCGTTGGTATTTACAAAAACGAACAAGGCGAAACACCTGTTCTTGCTACCGTAAAGAAAGCCGAAGCAGCACTGATTGAAACGGAAAAAACCAAATCATACCTAACCATCGAAGGGACTGCTGAGTACGGTCTGGCGGTACAAAAACTACTTTTCGGTGCAGACGCTGAAATCGTAGCGGAAAAACGCGCGAAAACAGCTCAAGCGCCTGGTGGTACAGGTGCATTACGCGTGGCAGGTGAATTCATCAAACGCCAACTTGGTAACGTAAAAATCTGGATCAGCAATCCAACTTGGGCAAACCACAACGGCGTGTTTACCGCTGCAGGTCTAGAAACGGCTCAATACACTTACTACAACGCAGAAACTAAAGACAAAGACTTCGATGCAATGCTAAACGATCTTCAAGCTGCATCTGAAGGTGACATCGTTCTTCTACACGGCTGCTGCCACAACCCAACTGGCATCGATCCAACTGCTGAAGAATGGGAAACACTAGCGAAGCTGATTGCTGATAAGAAACTGCTTCCTCTGTTCGACTTTGCATACCAGGGCTTTGCTAAGGGTGTAGAAGAAGACGCAGCTGGCCTACGTACTTTCGCGAAATACAACAAAGAAATTCTCGTTGCGAGCTCGTTCTCGAAAAACTTCGGCCTATACAATGAACGTGTAGGCGCATTCACGCTTGTTGCTGAATCTGAAGAAGTGGCAACAACAGCATTCTCTCAAGTAAAAGCGATCATCCGCTCTATCTACTCTAACCCACCAGCTCACGGCAGTGCTGTTGTTACTCATATTCTAAACAACGAAGAGCTGCGTGCCGAATGGGAAGCGGAAGTACAAGAAATGCGTGACCGTATTCAAGAGATGCGCGAGCTGTTCGTAGCAACTCTGAAAGAAGAAGGTGTGGATGCAGATTTCAGCTTTATCGAACGTCAAAACGGCATGTTCTCGTTCTCTGGTCTATCTAAAGAGCAAGTTAATCGTCTGAAAGATGAGTTCGCAATTTACATCGTTGGTTCTGGCCGTATCAGCGTAGCTGGTATGACAAAATCAAACATGGGCCCGCTATGTAAAGGTATCGCAGCGGTTCTATAACCTGTCGGAAATAGACGAAATAAACGAAAAGGTCAGCGTATGCTGACCTTTTTTGTTGTTCTTAAATCTGTTGATTACGGTTGATGTTACTAAATGGGATTAAAATACGAACTTCAAACTTAAGCCGACTTCGTTGATGTAATCCGAACTTTCACCACTGTAATCTGTATCACGGTATTGGTAATACAAGCCCGTGCCAATCACATCATGCCATTGGTAATTGAAGCCGATTCTGTACTTGTTCTCGTCAACCACATCACTTCGGTTGGCCTGAATCTGTGCTGACACCATCCATTGTTCATTCAAAAGATAGTTTGCACCAAAGGTCACCGCTTGAAGAAACTCGGTGTCAGAGGAAATGGTGCTATCCGTTTTTTCATCCGTCGCTTTCGCTTTCAGCGCACCAAGCCCATAAGTACCATAAACGTCCAGCTGGTCGTTAATTCCATAACGATAACCACCACCAAACAACAATCGATCCACACGTAGTGTTAGATCGTCAGGATGGAAAAACTGCGCTGAGTAATCAACATTAAGCAACCAATTATCGGTGATGAAATAATTGCCACCCAATCCCAGCGTGGTCGCATTCGAGTTGTCTAGCCAATCTTTATTGGTCGTACCCGACCCCACATCCAAATAAATGTGCTCATACCCAAATTTTGCAGCTTGTTCCGCTTCCGAAGCGATACTAATTGCGGGCAAAACTACAAGAGGCACAAGCAATAACTGTCTCACCATCTTACTTCCTTTCATGAGAGTCACCTAAAAACTTAACTACAATTGGCAATTTCCATATTAGCCGAATTAACAAAACCTTGTCGCGGGAGATGTCCGAATCTTATGACTCAGCACGAAAAAGCGTGATCCAATAAGATTCTGTCTTAAAACTGCGTTAAGATTACTTTATTATTTGCGAAACAAAAGGCACCCGAATGGATGCAGAACTTCTCGAGATATATAACTTTCTCGCCAAGTACCCCCCTTTCAACGAACTTCCAGAAGAAACCCTGACCAAAGTGACAGAAAGCGTTGAAATCTCTTACTACCGACAAGATACCCCAATCATTCACTTCGGTGACCATATTCAAGATCTCTTCGTGGTAAGAAGTGGCGTGGTGGAAGTTTATCGCCGCAAGGGTGAGCTTTATAACCGTCTCGATGAAGGCGACTTATTCGGTCAAATGGGGCTGCTTACCAACAACAAAGTTCGTTTCCCGGTAAAAGCTATTGAAGACACCCTACTCTACTGCATTCCGGTCGAGGTGTTTCAAGAGATCTACGACAACTTCGACTCTTTCGCCGATTTTGTTGAAGTAGAAAACAGCGCCCGCTTGCGCCAAACCATTTCAGAAAACAAAGACGCAAACGACTTAACCACCTCTAAAGTCAAGACCCTACTTACTGGCGATGCCCCGACCATAAACCGCGGCCAAACAATCCAACAAGCAGCGCAGTTAATGGCTCAGGACAACATTTCATCACTCTTGATTGTCGACCCCGATTTTGTCCTTGACGAAGATGACCCGCAATCGCCCGTTTTAGGCATCATTACTGACCGAGATTTATGTACTCGAGTGCTTGCAGAAGGCTTGTCTCCTCAAGATGATGTTTCAACGGTCATGACGACGGAAGTGATCTCTCTCGACCATAATGCTTACATCTACGAAGCCATGCTAACGATGTTGCGCTACAACGTGCATCATCTGCCGGTGGTCAAAAATCAACTGCCGATAGGCATCATCGAAACTACCGATATTGTTCGTTATGAATCGCAAAACTCACTGCTTCTCGTAAGCAGCATTTTTCAGCAGCAAAGCATCGAAGATTTAGCAACAGTCGCAGAAGAAGTCAAAAGCAGCTTCGTACGTCTGGTTAACGAAGACGCCAATTCACACATGGTTGGCAGCGCGATGTCGGTAATTGGCCGAAGTTTCAAACAGCGTTTATTGGAGTTGGCAGAAGAAGAACTCGGTGCGCCTCCGATTCCTTATTGCTTCCTCGCATTAGGTTCAATGGGACGAGACGAACAGTTGCTGGTTACTGACCAAGACAACGCCATTATTCTGGACGAATCCTATCAAGAAGAGAAACATGGCAAGTACTTTGAAGATCTCGCCAAGTTTGTCAGTGACGGCCTTGACGCTTGTGGTTACAAATATTGTACCGGTGACATCATGGCCACGAACCCAATGTGGCGAATGACTCGCTCCGAATGGGAAGAATGTTTCGCTGACTGGATTGACGATCCCAACCCGAAAGCGTTACTGAATGCATCAATATTTTTCGATTTAGATGGCGTGTATGGCCGCTTAAAATGGGCAGAACAGCTCACCAGCTTCATTGTGCGTCGAGCGCGTAAAAATAATCGCTTCTTAGCATGTTTGGCTCGAAATGCGCTAAACCGCACGCCGCCATTAGGCTTCTTCAAAGATTTTGTGATGGAAAAAGACGGCCAGCACAAAAACTCGATCAACCTAAAGCGTCGCGGCACCGCGCCGCTGGTTGATCTGATTCGTGTACATGCCTTGGCAGTTGGCTCTCGTGCACAAAACTCGTTTGAACGTCTCGACGACATTATTGACGCAGGCATCTTGCCAAAAGGTCGAGCACAGGATTTAAAAGACGCGTTAGAGTTCATCTCTATGGTACGAATTCGCCATCAAGCAACCGATGTTGAGCTCGGAATTGAGCCAGATAACAACATCGAGCCAGAAAATCTCTCCGATTTTGAACGCCGTAATTTGAAAGATGCCTTCCAAATCCTCAGCAATGGGCAGAACTTCCTTAAGTTCCGCTATCAAGCAAATAAGAGCTTTAAGTGAGGTTTGGCATGATCAAAAAGCTATTTCAAAAGCCTGCGATTCAATGGCCAACCAAATTTCAGCAAAAGTTGGATCTAGTCAGTGATGAGAATCTTGTCGCCTTTTACGGCAGCGAATTACCAGCGCCCAATACCCCCATTTCAGAGGTTGAATTTGTCGCGTTGGATTTCGAAACGACAGGGCTCAATCCCGAAAAACACGACATTATTACTATCGGTTTAGTACCTTTCAATCTGAGACGTATTTTTCTGCGCGATGCTCGACATTGGAAAGTAAGGCCTCAGAAAAAGTTGGATGAAGATTCCGTTATCATCCACGGTATCACTCACAGCGAATTGATTGATGCGCCAGATCTGAGCGATATTTTGGGTGAGTTGCTGCCTTGCTTAAGCGGCAAAATCATCGTTGTGCATTACCGTCGAATCGAGAGAGAATTCTTAGATCAAGCGCTGAAAGCGCGTATAGGGGAAGGGATTGAATTTCCCGTGTTAGACACGCTACAAATCGAAGAGAACATCCAAAAGAGAAGCGCTGGCGGCATTTGGAATCGCCTGAAAGGAAAGAGACCAGAGTCTCTACGTTTGGCGCAGTCTCGACGCCGCTATGGGTTACCAGACTACTCTCCGCATCACGCGTTAACTGATGCGATTGCTACTGCCGAGTTGCTTCAGGCGCAGATGGCGCATCACTACAATGATGACCAACCCATCAGTGATTTTTGGTTGTAGATAGATTTTTTGTTGTAGCTATTTACCAACAATCATTCACCGAAAAACATGCATTAAAAAGGAGCCTATCGGCTCCTTTTGTTTTTTAGTCAAACTGAGAATTACAGTTTAAAACGTTTGATCTCTTGCTCAAGCTCGTGAGACAGCTCAGATAGGTGCGCTGCTTGCTCCGCTGCTGAGTGAGCTTCTACAGAAAGCTCGTTCGATACGTCGCGGATGCCTTCTGTGTTACGAGTGATTTCTGTTGTTACAGATGCTTGCTCTTCCGCCGCAGACGCAATTTGCGTTGCCATGTCGCTGATGCGCTCTACCGCACTGTGGATTTGCGTCAGGCTCGCTGCTGCAGAATTCGCGTCATCCACACTGGTATCAGCCAAACGACGACCATCTCCCATGATATCAACCGCTTTCTTGGTTGTACCTTGAAGCATTTCGATCGTTTCTTGGATTTCTTTGGTCGATGCGTGAGTACGTTGGCTCAATACGCGAACTTCGTCAGCAACAACCGCAAAACCACGACCTTGATCGCCTGCACGCGCCGCTTCGATCGCCGCGTTCAGTGCCAACAAGTTAGTTTGCTCAGCAATGTCTTGAATCGTCGATAGAATCGTGTTGATGCTATTACCGTGCGCTTCAAGTTCTTGGATAACATTTGTCGCGACTTGAACTTCTTGCGCCAGATTCTGGATAGAGCCTTGCGTTTGATTCACTTGGCTAGAACCGTGAGCACATGCTTGCACCGCTTCTTCAGAGCTATGCGCTGTGCTGTCTGCGTTACCCGCAATCTCTTGCGTTGCTGCTGCCATTTCGTTAACCGCAGTCGCAACCATGTTGATTTCGTCTTGCTGGTAAGAAATACGCTGGCTACGTTCTTCCGCTTGTTGTGCCGTTGTACGTGCTTGCTCAGAAAGTGAGGCAGAAACTTGGCTTAGCTTGGTAACCATCGTGTGCATGTTACCCACAAAGCGGTTGAAGTTTTCAGCCAGTTTGCCTACTTCATCGTCACTGCGAGGTTCTAGACGTTGAGTAAGGTCGCCCTCACCAGATGCAATTTCTTCCAACGCATCAGACACGCGGCCTAGGTCACGGAACAAGAAGCCAACCAACCAAGATACCGCAAGAATCACAACGATGGTGATCATCACAGCGGTGATCAACAGGTCACGAAGCAGTACTGCATGGCCTGCTTCTTCTGTTGCGCGATCCATTTCAATCGCGAACATCCAATGCGTGCCAGGTACTTTCTTGAAGTAGTAAAGCTTCTCTTGACCTTTCAGCATCGTGCTTTCAATCTTGCCTTCTGCTGCCGCACGCTCAATAGCCTCTTCTGAAAAGTCTTTTAGAAAACTGGTGATAGGCTTAAGCGTTAGGCTTTTATCTGGGTGAGCAAGGAACGTACCTTCGTTCATATCAATCAACATTGCGTGCGCATTTTCACCCGCATCAAGATTGATTACGTCATCGATCAGCTGATCGATAAGTACGTCAGCACCCACTACACCGATAAACTTGCCGTTTTTCATTACTGGTTCAGCAATGGTCACTAGCAATGCGTTAGTGATAGCGTCTTGGTATGCTTCTGTGATGATCTGCTTACCTGCTGCATTGGCATCTTTATACCAAGGGCGAGTACGCGGATCGTAGTCAGCACGGTTACGCTCTGGGTGAGAACGGTACATATCGCCGTTTGGTGTACCCAAGAAGATGTCGTCAAAGCCACCAGCTTTGCGTGCTTGCTGTAGGAAAGGAACAACGTCTTGCTCTGTCGAGTAGTCGTTGAATGCGCTTGCAATATCCTTACGGATATTAACCCAGTCCGAAATACCTTCTGACGCTGTGGTACTTAGACTTTGTGCTCGTGAATAGACACCTGAACGAGTCTGATCAAATAATTGACCAGCCGACAACCAAGTAAGTGCTGTTGCCATCACAACAACAGCAGAAAGGCTTGCGCCTATTAGCTTTTGTTTTAATGATATTTTCATAATTATAATTGAGTTGGGAGAACAGTTAAGGTGGGTGAATATTACACACTTTTTCACGACTATTCACTAATTTTTAAAAAACAAAATAGCGCATTAACTCTTTGTAAAATATGGACTTTTACGTGTCATTTTTTTGTCTAGCGTCAGAAAAACCGCACAAAAAAAGCCAGCAGGGTGCTGGCTTCTTAATTACTTGTTATTTAAGCAAATTTATAAAATTGATCGATTATTGACGCTCTGTCTTCATCCCCATCAATAAACTTACACACATTGCTAGCAATATAAAGGTAAATGGCAGTGCTGTAGAAATGGCGCCCGCTTGTAACGCTTGTACCGCTTCTGAGCCACCAATCCAAAGCAATGCAACCGCAATCGCACCTTCCATAAATGCCCAGAAAACACGTTGCAATACAGGCGCATCGACTTTACCACCCGCCGTAATGCTGTCGATAACCAACGAGCCAGAGTCTGAAGAGGTGATAAAGAATACCAATACCAGAACCACAGCAATGATCGACAATATGTTGCCAAATGGCAGCACATCAAACATTTGGAACATCGCCAGTGATACGTCGGTCAGACCGTTTGCGCCTAACTCGCCTACTTTGTTGACGACTTGATCAATCGCCAGACCACCAAATACCGACATCCAAACCACGGTGACTACCGTCGGAACAATCAGTACCGCTGTGATGAACTCACGTACTGTACGGCCACGTGAAACGCGAGCGATGAACATACCAACGAATGGTGACCAAGAGATCCACCAAGCCCAGTAGAATACCGTCCAGCCTTGGAACCAAGCTTCGTCGGTACGACCAAACGGGTTACTCAATGGAATGATGTTTTCTACGTACGCCATTAACGTTGTTGGGATCGAGCCTAAACTCGCCGCCCAGCCAATCAAACCAACAAGGATAAGCAGCAAAAACGCTACAACCATGTTGATGTTACTGATCACTTTTACGCCGCCGTCGATACCGCGAACAACAGAAACCACTGCGAGCAGAGTAACCACAGTGATAACGACAATTTGCAAACCTAAACCAGGTTCAACACCAAATACATGGTGAATACCACTTGCCGCCTGCTGAGCGCCCAAACCAAGTGATGTCGCTAGACCAAATAGAGTGGCAAGTACTGCAAGAATATCAACGATATGGCCAGCCCAGCCCCAAGCGCGATCGCCCAATAATGGGTAAAAGATCGAACGCATTGATAGAGGCAAACCTTTGTTGTAGGTGAAAAATGCAAGTGAAAGTGCCACAACGCCGTAAATTGCCCAAGGGTGAAGACCCCAGTGGAACATCGTCGCGCCTAGCGCCAAACGTGCGGCTTCTGGTGAGTTTGCTTCTACGCCAAGTGGCGTTTCGTACCAACCAGTGAAGTAAGCCACTGGTTCTGCCACACTCCAGAACATCAAACCAATACCCATACCGGCTGCGAACAACATCGCGAGCCAAGACATGAATGAATAATCAGCGACGGCATCTTTACCGCCTAAGCGTATTTTCCCGAGCGGCGACACAATCAACGCTAAGCAGAAAATAACGAAAATGTTACCAGCGATAATAAACAGCCAGTCGAATGAACCAATGATCTTCCACTTAAGCCCATCCAATGCCGTCTTCGCGGTATGAGCATCTAGAACTAATGCTGCGACAAGAAACAGTGCAATAAAGCCTGCACTAATACCAAAAACTGGGTTATGAACATCAAAGCCCCACTTTTGAACGTTGTCTTGACCTACCGTATAGTCGGTACTGTCAATACTGTACTTATCTATACCCTTTGTCATCGTTCCTCTCTATTTTTGTATTATTTTTTCCGTACCAAACAAAAAATCGTTTGAACACGATACGTTTTACATTCCGTGAAAGCGGAAGATCCTATCATTTGAGGCGTTTTTGTCTATCTTTTGCTGTTAAAAAATCCAATAACTTACTTTTCAGTCGGTAATTTGCATTACAAAAAGCGTAAATCCCCACACCATTAATTAGACCACAAACAATTATTGCTATAATAATTTTAGGTCTTTCTGTTTCAGTTGCACGAGCGAATAAAAAGAAATCGCCAAAGACGAATAAATAGTTGAAAAATGTCGACCTAAATTTTGACTGCAGCCCTTTAAATAACAGCGCATTTGAGTTAGTGTCGCGTCGTTACATGTTCCCTACAGACTGGATGAAAAAATTGGAAAAGTACGAAGAAGTATTGGTCTCGATTCGTCAGATCATCCGCGCTATTGATTTACATTCTAAAAAGCTGAGCAAAGAGTCGGGATTGACCGCTCCGCAATTGATTTTGATGCGTGCTATCAATGAGTTAGATAACGTGACTATCAAACAGTTGTCTAACCACACCAATATGAGTCAAGCAACTGCGACCACGATTTTGGACAGATTAGAACGCAATCAACTCGTTGAGCGTCGTCGTAGCGTTGAAGATAAACGTAAGGTACATGCGGTACTTACCGAGAAGGGCGAAGAAGCTCTGAGACAGGCGCCAACTCCGCTGCAAGAACACTTCATCAATCGATTCCAAAAATTGGAAGAGTGGGAACAAACATTGCTGCTTTCTTCTGTCCAGCGCATCTCCACCATGATGAACGCAGAAGACATCGATGTAGCGCCTCTTCTAGAAATCGGCAGCATCACCAAACCAGAATAATCACCTCTTTAAGTGCTCGAAACGGGCACTTTTTTATTCCGTCAGCCCCGTTTCAAATGCGTATTTGGCTAATTCCGCTGTCGAATGCAGATCTAATTTATGTTTGATGTTGTGACGATGCGTTTCTACTGTTCGATAGCTGATATTGAGTAACGTCGCGATTTTCTTACTGCTATTGCCTTGTGCCACCAACCTCAAGACCGCCTCTTCTCGTCGACTAAGCGGATTGGGTTTGTGATGGGCAGGTTTGATTTCTTGCGTAAAGAGTGTCTGAGTTACGGACTCGCAAAAATAGGTTGAACCTTGGTTCACGGTTTTGATGGCTTGCACCATTTTCTCGGCTGAAATTTCCTTGAGCATGTACCCCACCGCCCCTGCCTGCATCACTTTCATGATGTATTCGCGGTTATCATGCATCGTAAGCATGAGAATTTTACTCTCTGGTAATTCCTCTTTAATCACACCCGTTGCTTCGATGCCATTCATGATTGGCATGCTGATGTCCATAAGCACAACATCCGGACGCAAATGCTTAACGACCTCAATCGCTTCCAAGCCGTTGCTTGCCGTGCCAATCACATCAATGTCCGGCTCCAGCTCTAAACGCGCGATAAATCCATCTAACACCACTTGGTGATCATCGACGATCACCACACTAATCGGTTTGTCCATAAACTAATTCATCCAAATTCAAAAGCACGGTAATTTCCGTGCCTAAACCAAGCTCACTCATGAGTTCGAACTCGCCACCAATAAACTCCACACGTTCTTGCATGTTGCGCAAACCAATCCCTTGGCGATGCACAGCTTGGTTGACGACAAACCCTACGCCATCGTCTCTAATGAGTAATTGCAGCATATTGCCCATTTTTTGCAAAATCACCGTCACTTTTTTCGCTTTTGCATGCTTTTCAATGTTATTTAGCGACTCTTGCGCAACTCGGTACAGCGTTGTCGCGACTTCGGAGGTCAGCTTGTGCTGTTGAGTATCAAAATGGCTGTCGATATCAATCCCAGAGTGTGAATGAAAATCTTGCAGCAATGTCGTCAACGCAGCTTCCAAACCAATATCATCCAAAGCGCTTGGGCGAAGTTGATGGGAAATGTGCCGCACTTCATTAATTGCCGTCACCAAAGAGCGTTGTGATTTGTCGAGATGCGACTTGAGCTTTTCATCTTGCAATCGATGGCTCATTAAATCCAAATGACATTTACTCGATACCAGAAGCTGATTGATCCCATCGTGCAGTTCGCGCGCTAAATGTTTCTTCTCATCTTCTTGAAACATCACCGTTTTGTGGGCAAGTTCTTTGAGGTTTTTATCGGCAAGTCGATGCTCATGTAAATTGATGGCTAAAGTCAGCACAATGATCACCGCCACGGTGACCACCAAAATCACCACCACGGAAAAAAACGTGGTCTCGATGTTTTTGTTCACCGCAGCACGCATGTTCGCGACTTCTTGGCTGACATCTTCAATGTAAAGACCAGTGCCAATCATCCACTCCCATTTATCCAACCATGCGGCGTAACTGAGCTTGGGTACAATGTCGCCAGTCGAGGGTTTCTGCCACAAGTATTGGTGAAAGCCGCCTCCGGATTGCGCTTGGTAAAGCAACGCTTCTATAAGCCTGTCGCCATTTTCGTCTTCTAGGTGAAGTAAGTTCTCCCCAACCAATTCAGGAAGAACGGGATGTACGAGGTTAGTACCGTGTTTATCGTAAGCAAAGAAGTACCCATCAGAACCGTAAGTTAGGCGATTTAGAATGGCCTTCACTCGCGCTTTGGCGACACGTTCTTCAATCGTCGAATCGTTGTAAATGTGGGAAATGGCATCAAATGCGACATCAACGGTATCTTTGAGCGCCGCTTCTTTGGATTGAATGAGGTTTTGATGGAAGATCTCCACCTCTCGTTGACCCAATGTTTTGGCCTGATAAATGGAAATCCAACTGATGCTTGCCGACACTAAAACCACCGGAATCAGTGTCAGCAAAATTAACTTGGCTTTGAGAGGCATCCTTCCCTCCATGAAACGCTGCCCAAAGGGTCAATATGCCCCAAGAGCAGCTTAACAACTTGTCTCAAAAGGTGAAGACTCTCAGCTCACAAAATCTCTTTTATTCCTTACCCATTAACCCATGCCGTAGAAACTTGGGAAAAACAGTAAGGAGGCAAGGACGAGAATTTGAATCGCAATGAATGGCATCACGCCACGATAAATATCCCGTGTAGTCACGCCTGCAGGCGCAACCCCTTTCAAATAGAACAAGCTGAAGCCAAATGGCGGTGTTAAGAAGGAGGTTTGTAAGTTCATCGCGATGAGAATAGCAAACCATGTCATGTTGATGCCGAGCAGCTCAGCAACCGGTGCGATAATAGGAACGATGATGAAACAGATTTCAACGAAGTCGATAAAGAAGCCCAGAATCAAAATCACAATCATCGTAATGATCAAGAAGCCCCACTTCTCACCCGGGATCTGCAACATCCATTCTTCGACCAGATAGTCACCGCCTGTATACGTAAACGCCATCGAGAACGCCGTCGCACCCAGCAAAATCGCGAACACCATCGCGGTCACTTTAACCGTCTCTTTCGACGCATCGTAGACCATTGACCAACTAAATTGCTTGTACAGTACGGCGAGAACAATCGCCCCAGCCCCTCCCAGTGCTGCCGATTCCGTTGGCGTTGCAACACCGGCAAAGATGGAGCCTAACACAACAATGATCAACGCCAATGGTGGTAATACAGCTTTCAACGCCTTGACCACTTCTTCCCTGCGGCTGAGTGACTCATCGCGTTCAATCGGCTGCGCTGCTTCAGGGTTAAGCTTGGCGTAAATAAGGATGTAAACAACGTATGCACCCACTAGCGCGATACCCGGCCACACGGCCGCTTGGAACAAATCTCCCACTGGCACGCCAAGCACATCGCCGAGCAAAATGAGTACGATGGAAGGAGGAATAATTTGCCCCAACGTACCTGAAGCACAAATGGTTCCGCACGCGAGGCCTTTGTCATAGTTGTATTTGAGCATCACAGGCAGCGAGATCAACCCCATGGCCACCACAGATGCCCCCACTACGCCAGTCGATGCCGCAAGTAGCGCGCCCACCAGCACCGTCGAAATTGCGATGCCGCCACGGACGCCACCAAACAGACGCCCCATCGATTCCAGCAGCTGCTCTGCTAGCTTCGTTTTTTGCAGCACGAGCCCCATGAAAACAAACAGCGGTACAGCCATCAGCACCGTGTTTTCCATGATGGATTGAATTCGATATGGCATGAAGGCAAACATGTCCATGCCCTCTGCCCAAACACCAAAAATAAGAGCAATACCGCCGAATGTGAACGCGACGGGAAACCCGAGCAGTAGCGCAAAGAGCGCCACAAAAAACATCACTATACCGATCATAATGACTTCCTTTTACGACTTACCGTTGCTACCGGCATAGATAAGATGAGGGTTAACGATTTTATTGACTGAGTGCAGCAGCAAACCAACGCCACTCACCGCCATAA
This sequence comes from Vibrio sp. RC2502, assembly GCF_054850435.1. Lineage (NCBI taxonomy): Bacteria > Pseudomonadati > Pseudomonadota > Gammaproteobacteria > Vibrionales > Vibrionaceae > Vibrio > Vibrio sp. RC2502. Next base: position 1,285,985 of record NZ_CM141453.1, on the reverse strand, counting down.
ATAAGAAAGAAACCGGGATCATGCCTTTGATTATCCATCGATACGGCAAACCACCTGGGTCACCAGACGTCTCGCCCAAGGCATAACTCTCTTTCGCGAAATCAATACCAAACCATGCGACCAGCAAACAAAAAGGAAAGAGGAAAAACAGGGTGCCGATGATGTCGATGATGGATTGCGCTTTATATGACAGTCGCTCATAAAAAATGTCGACTCGAACGTGACCGCCGGATTTGATGGCATAAGGCACGCCAAGCAAAAAGACAGCAGAGAATAAGTGCCACTCCATTTCTTGAAACGCGATAGACACGTCGTTAAACACGTAACGCATCACAACGTCATACACCACGTTCAACAACAACAAAATGAAGAGGATGCTGGATAACCACCCCAGAAAATCACCAAAGCGGTTGAAGATTCGCTCAATATAGATAAGGCTTCTCATTCCGAACTCCATGGAACGTGTGGGTTGGCTCCGCAGTATCTACGGAGCGTTTTTATGATTTTTATTTGAAATTTTTCTTGGGCTTCCTCGTCGGCCAAATCATACGATTTGGCCAGACCGAGTTTTTATTGCGCTTGGCTATTCAAGTACGCTCGGTGCGAGATGTTCGACCATGGACGAACTTGCTTAATGTAGTTCGCTTGAGATTCTTGAATCTCTTTTGCCAACGCATCTTCCTCAGCATGCTGTTTAAGCAGCTTGTCATTGGCAGCACGCAGCGCGTCCATCACCTCAGGTGGGAAATCTTTTACTTCCACATTTGGGTACTCAGACTGAATAGATGCCCAGTTTTTGCCGCTTTCATGCTTCGATTGTGTGTACATGTCGTACGCAGCGGTTTTCATCGCGACTTGGAGAATTGCTTTCAGATCATCCGGTAGACGCTCCCAAGTTCGCTTATTGACGAGGAACTGAAGCTCAGTCGCAGGCTCATGCCAACCGGTGTAGTAGTAAGGCGCAATTTTGTGAAAGCCCATACGTAAGTCCAAAGACGGACCTACCCACTCCAACGCATCGATAGTGCGACGCTCAAGAGAGGTATAAAGCTCACCCGGTGCGATATTGGTTGGCTTCGCGCCTAATTCTGCCAAGATTTCACCCGCAAAACCCGGAATACGCATCTTCAACCCTTGTAGGTCATCGACCGACTTAATTTCTTTTTGGAACCAGCCACCCATCTGGACATCGGTATTACCACCAGGGAAAGACATCAAGTTGTGCGGAGAGTAAACCTTTTCCATCAACTCCATCCCGCCACCGTAGTAGAACCATGCGTATTGTTCTGTCGGCAACATTCCGAAAGGCATAGAAGTGAAGTAAAGCGTGTTTGGCACTTTGCCTTTCCAGTAATAAGACGCAGAGTGTCCCATGTCGTATTGGCCGGATTTCACCATGTCAAATACGCCAAATGGTGCTTTGTGTTTGTTCGCAGAGTCGATACGAATTTGTAGACGGCCGTTTGACATTTCCTCTGCCATTTTCGCCATATTTTTCGTCGTGTCGCCAAAGATTGGGAAGTTAGGCCCCCACGTTTCAGCCAGCTTTAGGCGATATACTTTTTCAGCAGCATTTGCAGAAGTTGCCACGAATGTCATCGCTGCCACTACGGCAGTCATTTTGAGCACTCGTTTCAAAGATTTTTGGATAAGACTCATCGTTCACGTCCTTTGTCACCAAGGTTATTGTTGTCATCCATTTCATGCGGATTTGAAGTACGACAAGCTGACTAGCACCATTCTCATGTCAAAACACGAGCCGAGTAGCGACGCTTGAAGTAACTTGGGTATAAAGATGTAACAATGTTGTCTAATTCGAAATGGGCGTGAACACGCAAGTTATCTTAGTATCAATAACCTGATTAGCCCTTAGTATTACGTATTTATACGTAGGAGATTAGATGGTGGTAATTTTATAACGCCTTAAATCATTAAGTTATGAATCAGGCATGAAAGGCATTATTTAGAAAGCTACTTACGTATTAACTTGCCAAAAAATTTACACAGTATTTAAAAAAATGTGACAAACGCCATTTTTGTATCGCTAAAATACACGCTTGTTTAGAAAGGAAAGTAAGAAATTAGGGCAAAAAAATACCCCGGCGATCACCGAGGTATTGCATAAAAACAGAAAAATAGCGGTAATTAAACTGCTTTGTAGATAACTTTGTTACCTGCCAACTGCTCTTTTTGAACTAGGTTTTCTTCAAGAAGCTTCTTCAGTGCGCCAGTAGCCCATGATGCTGCTTTAGCGTCTTCTTGACCCGCTGCTAAACCGATGCCTTTAGGGTTGATACCTTCAGCATTCGCTACAACGATGTCTAGTACTTGTTGTTGCTTAGGAGTAAGTGCAACATCAACAGTTTTCGCTGCAGCTACTTTCTTCTCAGCTACTGCTTTCTCCACAACAGGTTTTACTGCTGCTTTTTCCGCAACAGGCTTTGCTGTTTTTGGTGCTGCAGCTAGGTTTGCTACTGTCGCTTTAATGCGTTTTTGCAGTTTCATCTGCACTTTACGCTTATGAGCAAGTCTCATTGAATATTTCTCCAGTTCACTGCATCTCAGCAGGGATGAAAATTTGAAGCGCGTTTTATACCAAAATTTACAATCGATTTGTAGGTTTTAGCGGCGAAACGCTACGAAAAATGCGCTCAAAGCTTAGAACGTCTACTATTTAAACAGATCATTTGTGAACGGATTTATTGAATACTGGGTATAAAAACAGAGGTTTCGTTTTGATTAAAAGCATCAAGCTGCATATCAAGAAATCTCGATTTTATTTAGAGTATTCATTGAGGTATGAGCATGGAAACGCTGCATCTAACAAATTCACACTTCAAGTCTGATTCGCCAATCAACAGATTGATTTTGTTGCTCGTAGCGCTCATTACGCTATTTCTTGTCGTGATTTCTCCGGGTTGGAAACAAGCAATGCTTTCCGTCATTTTGATGGCAATCATCGTCGGTTTCGCCGTCTTGATGATTAAGAAAAGCCAAGTCACTTTCACATTGACCGCCTCGCACTTTCAGCAACACCTGTTTAAAGGCGGTTGGGTTGTCCGTTGGCGAAATATTGAGTCCATTGGTATATGCAGTTATCAACAAGACGGTTGGCATCAACCGCTCCCGTGGATAGGCATCCGCTTGAAACACTACTCCCCTTATCTTGATGCAATTTGCCCGCGTATCGCGACGGAGATTTTACTTAGCCAACGCGCTTTGTTGTATTTGGGCGCAAGGCAGAACCATTGTGAAGAGAAATTTGAAGATATGGTGCTCGACCCACAACCGTACACTAGCAAAGCGGGAAAACAATACGACGGTTTGCAAGCCATGCTGGCGAATAGAATGAAGTATCAAAGAAAATTTTACGGCTATGATGTGTTTATTTCTGCCAGTGATTTAGACAGGGAAGCCGACGAATTTGTAGGGCTGACTCGGCGATACTTAGCGGCCGCCGAGCCAGAATAGTAACGAGTACAGACAAGGCGCTAGTATAGTGGCATCTCGTCAGCAACAAACGGGTTGGTTTTGCGCTCGTGACCGAAGGTAGATTGAGGACCATGACCCGGTACAAATGTAACATCGTTACCTAGAGGCCAAAGTTTCTCTTTAATTGAACTAATCAACGTATTGAAGTCGCCTTGAGGGAAGTCAGTACGACCAATGCTACCGTTAAACAGAACATCACCAACAAACGCTAAACGTGCTTCTTCACTATAAAGTACTACGTGACCTGGTGTATGGCCCGGCGTATGGATAACGTTCAGCTTTTGATTACCAAAAGTGACAACGTCACCCTCATTCAACCATTGATTCGGCTCAAATGCCTCAGTTAGAGGGAAACCGAACATTTTGCTTTGCCCTTCCAAACCTTGTAGCCAGAAGTTATCCGCTTTGTGCGGACCAACGATTTCTGTTCCGCCTAACAGCGCTGATAATGGCTCAGTACCGCCAACGTGATCTAAGTGACCATGGGTCAATACCAATTTCACCACATCAACACCCAGCTCTTTGATGAGCATTGCAAGCTGTTTTTCGTCACCGCCAGGGTCAACAACGATGCCTTTCATCGTTTCGTCACACCAAACGATAGAACAGTTTTGAGAAAAAGAAGTCACTGGGACAACTTGGTATTTCAGAGCCATAGATAACCTATTACCGAATAAATTTGCGTTAAAACTGCCGCAACTATGACACTAACCCTAGGCGACTTCAAGACTTACACCAGCCCTAAAATAGGCTTACCAACTGCGCACTGCACCGGTATCAATGTGGACAAAGTTACTGCCCGGATAGTATCCAACACCACCAGCCTTCAAACTGATTGCCGCATCGCGTACCGTAGACAGCTTTACACCATCGAGACGAAAATCAATCGCCTTCCCTTCCATGTGTAGACTCTTCTTAGCAACACCAGTAGAACCGCTGCGCAGGGACGCATTGGTCACTGGAGAACGGTAGCCAGAAATCACGATAACTTCGGATTCAGTACCGATGAGCTTTTGAATTTGGCTGATTTGATCGAACAGACGTTTATCCATTGGATGCACTTCATTACGGCGATGATCACGGCAGAACTCATTCAAACGCTGCAATTCTTTGCCGACGTAGCGATTCCCATCGAAGTAGCACGTCTCGAGAAGCTCACCCGTATTCAAGTTATTCATGGCTAACACGCGTGGTTCATCCGGAAGTGAAGCCCATGAAAGTGTAGGCATTGCAGACGCCAGTACGACACCACCAGCGGTCATTTTAAGGAAATCACGGCGAGAAAAATTACGACTTACCATAAACAAAAACACTGCTCAATTACTAAACAAAGAAAGCGGACGATACCGAAACCAATTTATCTCGTCAAATGCATAAATTGGTCCGGAATATCGAAGTCGCGCTGAATTTTTTGTTTACTTATTGAACAGAAAACGATTTTTTAGAATTGTAAATTTTCTTAAATTTACGAGCCATGGCAGGCTTAGCCTTGATGGTCGTATTTGTAGATGTCATCTCGGTAATACAGCGTACCTTCTTCCAACCAAGCTGTTTGGTAGATGATGTGTACCGGAATACGCTCCCCTAGTGGCACCGAAGTCGTTGATGAACGAGCGCTTTCCCGCTTTTTCTCTAAACGCTCTTCCAAACCTTGAGTTTTGAACAGAAGCTCTGCAAGTTGATCGGCGTTTTCTACTCGAACACAACCCGAGCTAAACGCCCTTCTATCTTGTTGGAACAAGTTTTTACTCGGCGTGTCGTGTAGATATATGGCTTGTGGGTTCGGCATGTTGAATTTGTACAAACCCAACGCATTGTGCGAACCAGAAGCCTGACGCATGCGGTACGGGAAGGTTCTTGGATTAACTGTTGCCCAGTTGATCGTGGTTGGATCGATGATTTCGCGCGACGTCCAAGAACGGATGATTTGAATGTTATGTTCCATTAAATACATCGGATTGCGTTTCACTTTTGGAATAATGTCTTTCACCATGATTTTCCAAGGCACATTCCAAGTAGGATTTAAGATCACCGAATCTAGCGTTCCAGTCATGATTGGGGTTTTTCTTGAAGCTCGACCAACCACAACTTTTGATTCAAACAGTGGCTGACCATCATGCCAGTACGTAACTTCATAACCCGGCACGTTCACAAACACGACATTGTCTCGTTCTTTCGCCCAAATACGAGAACGCTCAGCATTCAATGCCAGCAAGTGCAAACGTTGTTGAGGAGAGAAGTTGATCCAACGAATGGTGTTCGGACCAATTACGCCATCTTGGTTCAAGCCATGAATACGCTGGAACTCTTTCACCGCCAGCTCCAAATTTTCATCGTATTGCGGTATTTCTGAATCGATGTAACTGACATCCACTCCGACGATCGCCATGCGTTCAACAAGGGTTGATTTGTTTTCTATCGGATCACCGACGCGCAACAGACCTTTTTGCTCATAGAAAGGATATTGATATTGCGAGAATTCAGAAAGCGAAGCAAATACCGTATTAAATGAGGCATCCATCTGCAAAGGCGAGCGCAAGCTGGCTAAAAACTGATCCAACTTCCCTACCGTGATCTCATTGCTCAGTACCGATAGCGTATCCACACTAGGCGCAGGAAAGCTCACATGGGCTTTATTTGCAAACAACCAGTTAACGCCTTCTTGAGGAACCTGCTCAAGATAGCTGAGGTACATAAGGAGGGAATCGGTCATCACCAAATCGAAGTCAAGGTTGTCTCCTTTCCATCTTACTTGGTTAATACGATGCAGTTGGTTGTCAAACTCTTTAGAAACGTCAGCAAGCGCGACCAGCTTCATCTGAAAAATGAACTGTTCAACATCGCTCTCATTTTCCCAATTCAAACGGTAATTCGTACTTTGATAAAGTTGATCAATCACCGTTGGATAATGGATCATTTTTTCGACAGACAACTGCTCTACGGCCCCTTCTTGCTCCGTTTGGGCAGAAGCATCGAGAGAAACCACGGTAGAAAAGCTGCAAAACGGCACCATAAGTGCCGTCATTATTAAAACCCTAGCAAACACTGAAACGATCCTTGCGCTACTTGCCATAAAAAAAGTATGGCAAATATCTCACAGCTTGCAGGTTTAAAATTAAGAATCTGGTGACGAAATCGACAACAAATCTCTCAATAAGAGATTATTTATTGAACTTTTTAAATAATTCGTGACCAATGATTGTCCCATTGAACACCGCTTGAGTATGCGTTTTTGAATTGCGAAGGTCTTTGTTCAACGACTTTTCCCGCTCCAGAACTGACGCGAAACTCATCGCCGTAAATCACCACACCAGACGCATCTGGCAGTGCATTCAGCTCCACCAGCTTGCTCGTTTCTTTAGACCAAATGCCATAACAACTGCCCGGAGGTGATGTTGCTAAAATCCAATCATTGGTTGCAGCAATACTGGCTATATAGTGATTAAAGCGTGCCCATTCTTCAGGCTCTGCTTGCAGTGTTTGCATCTCTCCTCCACGCGTATGCATGGCGAGCAAAGCAGGATATTCGTCAGGTTCTCCGCGATATTGCTGGCCGCACAACACCGTTTCTGAACCATCATGCGCAAGATGACGAATGCTCAGCTTATGATCCGACAACGCAACTTGATCAAGCAACTCGCCGTTTTGCGAAAGGTAGCTCAAGCTTGGCGTCATGCTGTCCAAATTCAAAGGCTCACGACCATTAGTATGCACCCCACCCACACCAATCGCTAACGTGCCATCGGGCATCATGATCACTTCATGAGGCCCAATGCCGAATCCCGATAACTCAGCGATTTTTCGGTATTGGTTTTTAACATCGTAAACACCGATGATACCTCGGCTAGTGCCTCTTTCGCCTTCCGTGGCGAAGAGATAAAGACCATCGTGAGAATAAACGCCGTGGCCGTAAAAATGGCGCTCCGGTTTTGCCAGTTCCAACTTGAGCATTTGTTCTGTTCGATAGTCGAACACCATAAAGAAAGTGCCAGGACGTCGACCAAAAACAACCGCGTGGCCATGCTGATTGGTCGCCACGCCATGTCCACGTTCAGGGATAGGTAACGTCGAAATAGGCATACCATGTTCATCAGCCACCACGGCAGCAAACTTATCTCGCCCGACAATGGAACAACCAATCAATGCGGGCTCTCGCTTTGTTGTCGCCGCACAACCAAACGGCAACACGGGAGTTGCCGCTCCAAATAGTGCCGCTTTTAGAAGCGTTCGGCGGGTTTGATCAGTCACCATCGGTTGCATTAAACCCTATAACGACACCAAGCTCGATAGCCACCTCTTCATGGATGAGGTATTTAAGTTGTTCTAGCTTGTTGTATTGCGCGAGAACCAAACGATATCCGTCCACACTTTGTAGTGCAGAGAACAGGCTTTTATCTTCAGGCCAAGTCTCTAAAGCCATGTCAAACTGATACGCGACGCGATCCGCCAATTGCGTTTTACCTTGCGCCCTTAACAGCGCATCTAAACCTTTACCGTTCGCAAAATACAACTGATGCAAGCTTTCTAAGTTAGCTTTTAAGTTAGAGAGCGAGGTTTCTGAGCGCCAAGACTCCGAGAAGTAAGGACGAGGATGCCCTATCTTGGCTAGCGGACGGCTGAGCTTTTTCATGCTGTATTCTAGCTGGTTAGAAAGCAGCGAAATGTACTCCGATTCCCACTCTGTCTTTTGCAAAGACTTCCACGGGTTTTGAGCCCAAGAATTAGCGATGATCTGTGCTTTATCGTGCAAGTTTTCGGCAATAGCAACACCTGAGGCACATACATTGCTATTGGTATTAAGCGTGGATGCATCATCATAAAGTAACCATTCCAACGCCCCTAAACCTTGCACAGTCACGCTTTGTGTCGAGATCTCTTCCACTGTCCAAACTTTATCGGCTTTAGTCAGCGCCGACATTTTACGCCCGGTGGTATTTTTTTTATCGGGCCAGAATTGTACGTTCCAGCTTTGCTCCAGCGCGGTCGCGGGGCCACGTTCCTGTCCTTGAAGCGCCATCCAAACCAACATGGTGCTGTGCCATTGTTGTTGTACTGATTCCACGTCATTTTTCGGCGCCGAACAAAAATTAGCAAAGCTCTGCTCTAACTGCGAAGCTTGGCTTAAAAATGACTGTGCGGCATGAAACTCCACTTCGTAAACAGCTTGAGAAATATGGCTAGTTTGCTCTGGTTGTGCATCCGACGAGCCCGTTGTCGATTGGCAACCAACTAAGCTTAGCGTCGCAACAACAACGCTCATTAATGTTGTTTTCTTCATGGTTGCATCCTTACAGAGAGTTCAGAAACGCGATCAATGCGTCACGTTCTTTTTGGTTCAGCGATAACACGTTTTGTTTCGCTTGTTCCGCTTCACCACCATGCCAAAGCACCGCTTCCATCAAGTTACGAGCTCGACCATCATGTAAGAAATACGTGTGACCGTTCACTTCTTCTGTGTAACCAATCCCCCAAAGTGGTGGCGTACGCCATTCACGGCCATTGGCAAGATATTCAGGTCGATGATCAGCAAGGCCCTCTCCCATGTCATGTAACAGCAGATCGGTATACGGGTGGATAAGTTGCTCTGACAGCGCAGGCCGGTCTGCTCGTTTTGTCGTTTTTACACTGGTTTTATGGCAGCTTTCGCACCCCGAAGCAGCAAAGATCTTTTGGCCCAGCTGAACATCAGGATCATTCACATTTCGACGAATCGGCACGGCTAAGTGTTGGCTGTAAAACTCTACGAAGTCGAGTATGTTTTGGCTTACTTCTGGCTTGCCGCCATTTGGCAACTCCTCACAAAGGGATTGCTTCGCCGTGCAGTTTTCATTCGGGAACAAGTGACTTGTTAGACCAACATCACCATTAAACGCGGCCGCATTTTGCTGCATCAACGTTGGTTGTCCTGCTTTCCATCCAAAACGGCCAATCGAAAAGTCTCCTTTTTCGATGTCCCAAACTTTATTCACCTTGCCTGAGATGCCATCGCTATCACGGTCATTTTCGTCTGCCCACTTAAGCAACGTTTCATCAGGAATACTTTCTAGCAAACCTAAACCAATCATAGGTGGCGCGACACGAGCAGAAAACTGCGTATCAGGGTGCATGTCCCCATAACCTAAATCGGTAATTTTCAGCGTAGGCTTTCTCAACGTCACTTTTTTGCCATCTTTAAACTCAACGGGAACGTCCGTATAAGTAATAGCAATTTTGCCCTCCGGTGTTTGGTCTTGCAGAGCAAAATCTTGCAGTTGCCCACCATACGTAGGCTCCGGAATACCGCCATCCATGATGTAAGCTTTCTTCTGCTCTAGCGTCATCGCCGGGATACTCAAACGCACCAACATAGACACGGCATGAATGTCGTCTTTTTCAGGAGGATGCCCACGGCCATCTTTTATGTGGCAATTCTGACAACCATTGGTGTTGAAAAGCGGGCCAAGGCCGTCTCTTGCATCTGTAGTCGCTGGCGCTTGCACCCATGGGTTACGGAAAAAACTATTGCCCACACTAAAATCAAGTCGCTTACTCATTGGTAAGTTCGTCGCGGGTAATGAATAGGCATTAGCACCGTCTTTTTTGACACTGGTGTTGCCACCAGACTTAACATCGTAAGCCATGGCAGAAGTCGAAAGGATCGCGGCAAAGGCGGAAAGTAGGTATGGCTTCATATCACTGCTCTTATATGAATGGATAACAACGAGCTCTAACGGCAAAAGGGCTCACGATGAGCCCTTGTTTATTATTATGTGTTCTTAAAACTCGTGGTCTGCGGTGTCTGGGCTTAGGCTATCGATGCCGACAATACCCGCTGCGCGCTCAATAGCACCTGTTTGTGCAACCAACGCCATGATGGTGTCGTTAACCAGAGCATTGCCTTGAGCATTACCCGCGGCAATAAGTTGGTCGAAATGCTGATTGTGTTTTTCAGCAGAAGTCACCAACTCGCCAACTTGACTGCGTGTTACGTCAAATTGCTTCTGGATTTCTTCAGCGGCTTTCTTATCTTCCTGAGCAACTAGGTTTGCGATACTTGGACCAGTAAGGACCGTGCCATCTTGGCGGCTGTACGTACCCGTATAAACGTTGTAGATACCTTGCTCGTTGTAGTAATGTGAGTTGTGCGTGTTATCCGAGAAGCAATCGTGTTCGTCTTCCGTAGAGTTCGCTTCTAGCGCAACTTTCATACGCTCACCGGCTAACTCACCTAAAGACAAAGAGCCCATACCAAACAGCATTTTACGTAAACCATTCTCTGCTGAACCTGTGAGTAGCTCTTGACGGTAGTTGCCTTTTTCATCAGCAGACCACTGTTTTTCCATCCATTCAAGATCTTGAACAAGTAGATCGGCCGCGGCTTTTAAGTACTCACCACGACGATCGCAGTGACCATTTGTACAACCAGAACCAACAACAAAGTCCGTGTACGCACGCTGACCTGCACCTGCATTTGTGCCGTTCAGATCTTGTCCCCATAGAAGAAATTCGATCGCGTGATAACCCGTTGCTACGTTTGCTTCTGAGCCACCTACTTCGTTCAAGCTAGCAAGTAATTCTGGAGTGATTTTTGCCACGTCAAGCTTAGACGGGCCGATCGTTAGGCTTGTGTTGGCAATGATATTTGCCGCTGCACCTTCGTTACCAAGCTCATATTGGTAGTCAGCAGCTACATAATCGATAAGACCTTCGTCAAGTGGCCAGGCATTAAGTTGACCTTCCCAATCGTCGACTACTGCGTTGCCAAAACGGAAAACTTCAGACTGTTGGTATGGCACGCGGGACTCTAGCCAAGCTTGCTTAACGTCTTCAAGCTTTGCCTCAGATGGTGCTTTTAAAAATTCATCGATTTTCACTTCCAACGTTTTTGCCGTCGTCAGTGAGTCAGCAAATACGGCGTGAGCCACATCTGCATAATGTTCAACAACTTGTTGTTTTGTTACTTGAGCAGCAACGGTAGTACCACTGGCAATGAGGAGTGAAGCAGCAATAGATTGGACTAATACTGTTTTTGCATTCATCTGAAGCATCCTTGTTGAGCAATTTATTTGTTATATTCGTAGTGCTAATTATTCTTATTTGCACTTTTAGTCACGAGATAATACAAATTTACAATTTATTTGCAACTCCAGATACAAAAAAAGCCTCATCACTGTGAGGCTTTTAACATTCATAATTGACAGTTTTCTCTTTAGGATTAAACCTTTAGGTTATGTTTGCCGTGAGAAACTTTCGCTCTAAGATAGTTTTCATTACCATCTTTAATGTGCGCCGAAGTATTGACAACTTCGACAATCTCAATTCCGTACTCCGCTAATTCACGGATTTTCTTAGGGTTATTGGTCACAAGACGAATTTTCTTGATACCTAACGCTTCTAACATTTGTGCCGCTTCGGTGAAGTCTCTTAAATCATCATCAAAGCCTAAATGGTTGTTTGCTTCGTAAGTGTTCATCCCCTGACTTTGCAGACGATACGCATCAATCTTGTTGTACAAACCGATTCCACGGCCCTCTTGGCGAAGGTAAAGGATCACGCCGCCAGATTCGCCCATACGTTGGATCGTTTCTTCTAACTGCTCACCGCAGTCACAGCGAGATGAGTGGAAAACATCGCCAGTCAGACACTCGGAATGCATACGCACTAGCGGCGTGTCTTGCGTTTGATCCGCTTGTTTAAAAATAACTGCCACATGCTCTTTATCTGTCTTAAGGCCACGGAAAGACAGGATCTCAGCATCGATATTACTTTTAGCCCCGACTTTAAAATCTACTCTGGCACGTACTTCCGCCATATCTATACTCACTCGATTTATTGCTTGATGCGCTTGATGCGCTTGATGCGCTTGATGCGTTTTTGTTATTGCATTCATGGGATTCACTTATTGCTCTTCAACTATGGGGATTGATACCGCATTTTTCAATGTTGAGATCACAATTGGGTTGATCTTATCCCCTTCCGCAAACAAAGACGATCACTTATCTTGCTGCGCTGATGAATTGTTATAGTATAACAATTTTATAAAACTACAATAAAAAACCCCAGACAAATTTTTGCCTGGGGTTGGTAAAGGTTAGAGCATGAAAAGGAATCTTAATGAGTTTGGCTACGTTTCCAAACCGCTAATTCTATCCATACCGCTTCGAGTTCTTGAATTTCTTCGTCTGTTAGGACGGCGAGAGTTGAAGTCACTTGTGGCAGCTTCGGTGTTTGAAACGCACGAATCTGCGAATAAAAGTCCTTCTTTAACTGCAATATAACTGAATCCACTGCGTACACCTACTGTTGTTCTTTTATTACTTCTCCAGCTCAAATTTTATCGTTAGCTTTATACTGGAGGCTTCATAAATTCCAAAAAATGATAACACTCTGCTTGTTATATGCACAATTTATTTTCCATACTGGAATAATGGTCACATTAATTTCGCTTGATTAGTCGGATCGAAAATAGAGCAAAAAAGATCAAAAATATAATAGGAAAGATCCACAATAGCGCAGTTGAATAATTAAATGGAGGTTGATACAGAACAATATTTCCATATCGTTCAACCAAATAATCTTTTACCTGCTGATCAGAGCTCCCTTCATTGACCATGGTATAGACCTTTAACCGAAGATCTTTAGCCGCTGGCGCATTGGACTCAATCAAGTTCTGGTTTTGGCATTGTGGGCAGCGCAATGTCTTAGCGAGCGAGGTTGCTCGTTGTTGCACTTCTACAGATTGAAATTCAAAAAGATCAACGTTCTGTTTAATTTCAGTCCCATTGCTCGCAGGAGAATATAATGCAAGTGCAAAAACGGTAATAAATATATATTTAAATAGCGCCATTAAAATACCTAGAAAATATTGAGTTCCATTTGTCGATCGTGATTGCTCCCCGATATTTGATCAAAACCTTGCCATTTTGATCAATAAGATAAGTTTCTGGTGTACCTATCACTCCCAGCTCAACCGCCAATTCGCCATTTGGGTCACTAATCACGTCTTGATAAGGATTGTTTTTAGAGCTCAAGTAGTTTTGAGCGGCAGAGTTATTATCTCGATAATTCAAACCAATGATCGGCACTCCCGCATCCGCTATCTGCAAAAGTGTTTCATGTTCTTTCTTACAGATCCCACACCATGACGCCCACACATTCAGCAACTTATAGCCATTGTCTTGAAACAACACCTGAGTGACCTCTTTTCCAGAGATAACCGATACAGCGCTGAAATTTGGAACCATTAGCGTGCTTTCCTTTGCTTGCTCAACGTGGGGACGGTCAGATAACGCCGCAACGACCACGACTGAAAAGACGGCAACAACAATAAATAACCCGAATAGTTTAGGCATAGTTTTCGGTGACATTCACGGCCCTCTTTCTTTTGCGATACACTGTCGTCAGTGCGCCAAACACCGCTATCAAACCGCCTGACCATATCCACCAAATCCCCGCCCGGTACTGAACTTTTATCGCATAAGCGTTTGTGCCAACTTTATCCCCCAACGTCAGATAATAGTCTCCGTGCCATAAACTCAGAATCGCGGGCTCAGTCATGTTCATTACTCGCACGGGATAATGGCGTTTTTCAGGTTGTAATACATAGCGAGTGTGATCATCAAGGCGCAAAATGATCCTTGCTTGTTCTGCGGTGTAATTTGGCCCTATCACCCAATCCATACCTTGATAATCGATACCAATGTTTGCTCTTTGATGTGAAACACCAGGCTCTACTCGCAAGTTGTATTGGTACGAGTATTCACTGTTGAAGACAGCTCCCACAACGGCTACAGAAAAACCGACGTGTGCTAATACCATCTTGATTAGTGGCCCTTTATTTTCGGCATTCAGCCATAACATAGTGTGCGTAGCAATAACCCAAGCAGCTAAAAATACACTTGTAATTGTCCCAATACGTACGGTATCAACCGACAAGATAAAGACGGCTACGACACCTAATGCGATTGTACTTGCGAAGGCGAATTGCCCTTTCCAGTTCGCGCGCACTCCTTTTGTCCACCGCAAAATTGGCGTCATGGCTAACGCCAACAAAGCGAAAATACTAAGAGGAAATATCAAGCTATTAAAATACGGCGCACCAACAGAGATGTTTCCCAACCCTAGCAATTGATAAATCATCGGGTAGAACGTACCTAAAAAGACGATCGCCGTGGATATGACCAAAAGTCCAATGGCCACATACACCATATAAGCTCGACTGATCAAGGAACGTAACCTAAATGGTTTGATGGCATCTCCACGCACAATCAGTACGCCAAACGTCATCAATACTAACGCACTAAGCACAGCAAGCAGGGCTAAACCTTTGGTAGGATCCACAGCAAAAGCATGCACCGACGTTAATACGCCAGAACGTACGATAAATGTCCCGAGAATGCTTAAACTAAAGGTCGCAAACGCCAACGCGTATGTACTCCACAACGCTCCCTGATTTTTCTTTGCTAATACTCCGCTGTGCAGGAGTGCAGTGCCGGTTAACCACGGCAATAAAGAGGCATTTTCTACTGGGTCCCAAAACCACCAGCCTCCCCAGCCAAGTTCATTGTATGCCCACCAAGAGCCGACAAGGATACCAACAGTCAGGGTTCCCCAGGCAAAATACGCGGCCTTTCGCGTACAACGGTACCATTCATTGACAGGCCGTTTGCTTAATAACGCCGCAAGTGCAAACGCCAAAATGGCGGAATAACCAACGTAACCTAAATATAAAAGTGGCGGATGAATGATCAATCCGATGTCCTGCAGCATTGGATTCAAATCACGTCCTTCTACCGCCAATGTTTTTGCGAACTCAAAAGGGTTAGACGTTGTTAACGTAAACCAAGCAAAAACGGCAATCAGAACATTCATAATGCCAAGGCAATCTGCGGTGTAGCATTGGTTAATCGGAGAACTAAGAGCAATGTATGATGCCCATAAACTGAGCGTCACGACCCAAAACAGCATGGAGCCTTGGTGCCCACCCCATGCCGCTGCAACCTTGTAAGCGGTTGGCAATTGGCTGTTGGAATGAGTGACCACATATTCAAGAGCAAAATTGTCTTGGATAAAACAGACAATCAGCAGTAATAGACAAACAACAGAGGCCAAACTGATGAGATGTGAGGTCGCAAGTTGGTGTTCTAACATAATGGGCTTAGCCGCTGCACGGCGATACCAATGCAGTACAGCGGAACAACTCGCCCCCATTGCGACAAAAATCAGTAAGAAGAACCCTAGTTCAGCCTCCATTGTTCCTCCTTAGACAACGGTCATTTGACCAGCATAGAGTATGAACGTACGCAGCATCAGCACGCCGACCAAACTCAATGTCGTCACGACAAAAACGTAACTACCTTTATGGCGAACTTCAGAAGGCATTAACCAGTTCAATATTAGCGGCATCAACATACCAATCAACACAACACCAACCCAGAACCACTGCGCCCAAAAGCCGTTGGATATTGCATTCCAAGCTGCGACTTCGTTTTGTCCCCCGCTGAAAATCAGGCCAGTAAAGAACGTTACTAAAACGAACAACTCGAATAATACAACCGGACGTTCAAAGCCATGCACCCATGACACACTAGGACTGGATGTCGGCTCTTTAAACACTAAGATTCCGAACATCAAACATGCCGCTGCGCCCGAAGAAAGGCTTGAGAATAGGAACAAAATCGGCAACACCGGATTGTTGAGCATCGGGTAGGTTTTAAGTGCCGATAGTAGGAAGCCAGTATATGCCGCCAGTACTATCGCCAAGAAACCCAAGAACAACTCGATGGCATTACTCACCTTTCCAGCCTTGAACAAAACGCCATCCACAAAGTCGAGTAATCCGCTCGGTAATTTGCCTTCACAAAAGCTGATGATTTGATGGCGAAAGATCACGCCAATCCAAACAAACAACACAACCATGTAGACTTGAAACAAGACAACGCCCATCGACATCACCGACGTCGGGTTGTAGTAAATCATGATTTTCCAAAACTGGAGTGGCTTAGTTAAATGGAAAATCAAAATCACCAAACCGGAAATGATGCCAAATGGCGCGAGCCAAGCCATCGCTTTCATAATGCCATTGTTCGCCGGATCACCCTCAATGACTTTGCGTTTAAGGTAGATAGAAATCATCACTGCGCCAGCAGACATCCCAGCTAAAAATAGGTAAATCGCGATGATCCAATCCCACACTAATGAATCAAAATGGAAAGCACTTTCAAAACCGTTCATGATGACACCTCCCCTTTGTTATGCGGAATTTTAAACAACTTAGGTTGCGTTCCTAAATGTGACTTATCGCGATACACAAGATGGTTATCAATGACTTTGCTGACCTCGCTAGTTGGGTCATTCAAATCACCAAAGATGAGTGCTTTTGTTGGGCAAGATTCCACGCAAGCTGGCTGCTTACCTTGTGCTAGGTTGGTATCACGGCAAAAGTTACATTTGTCTGCAGAATGGTCAACAGGGTTGAAAAAGCGCACTTGATAAGGACAAGCAGCCAAACAATAGCCACAGCCGACACATCGCTCTTTGTGCACATCAACTATGCCCGTAGCTTCATCTTTGTACGCAGCACCCGTAGGGCAAACATACACACATGGTGGATTATCACAGTGCTGACAAGATTCACGCGTAAACTGGTACTCAACATCAGGAAATTCCCCAATGGGTTCACTGCGATGAATTTTTAGGCGGGTCACCCCTTCTGGCACTTTATTCACTTCGCGACATGCTTCGGTACACGCAGTACATCCTATACACGCATTTTCATCATGCACCATGCCAAAACGTTTGGTTTGCTCACTGTCACTGGCAAAAAGAGAAGCACTAACAACAGAAGTGCCAGCAACGCCAGTGGTCAAAATCAATGCGCCGCTACTGGCTAAAAAATTTCGTCTTGAACACTTCATGCTATCTCTCCTCTTCTTTTGCAAGTTCAGGTTCAGCAGCAAACTGAGAGTGGCAATCGACACATTGTTTGATGAGCTGTTTTCTGTCGTAAGAAAGCGCTTTCGTTTTGGCAGCGTGAACATCGTGACAATTTGAACAGGTCAAATTTTTAGCATGAACATCATGCGTCCAATTACTTTCTCTCAACTGAGTTGGAGCGTGGCAATCTACACACTGGCTATTCGCTTTGAGAATGGTACTTGGATCAAGAAAAACCTTGTCATGCACTGCTTTTGACTGCGCAGCAGCAAACTTGATCACATCAGGTGCCCCTTCACGGTGATCTGGCCCGATATTGCTGTGACAGTTTGTGCAGTTAAGTGTTTTACCTTGGCTAAGCAGCGCTTCTGGCTCATGCGACAAATTCAGAGTTTCTTTGGCATCCTTATGACATTGAAGACATTTGTAGTCTCGGTCACGAATCAGCTCAACTTGATGGCGAGTGGTTTGTGCACCCTCAACAGGCTCTGATGAAATCGCATGGGCGGAGATAGAAAAACCATAGATGGCAAAGGCGAAGAGAAATTTCAGCATTGTCACTATGGTCAATTTTATATTGCCCATATTTTTCTTTCCTTAGCTCTAAAATAATTGATAACTGTTCTCAACTATTTAATAGAGCGACAATTAATTTCTTCTGAAGATATTTTTATATCTTCAAATGACATCAATTCTTATTTTGGAAAGCCACAACGCTAAACCTATATTCATAATACCCCTATTATTCCTAAGAGGTAGAAGGTACTGTTCAAAAAGCGAACTTAATCACCTTATTTATAAAATGGTTACACCTCTAACCTACTGTCAATAAAGGGGATTGAATCATACCACTTTAGAGGTATATGAAATTAAACATGATTAAGATCACTAGTGTAAATTGATCTAAAGCAAGACTCATTCCGCTCACTATTTCATCTCTTTATTTACACAATAATATTATTTGTAGATCTCCGATTCTTATTTGGAATAGCTTCTCACAACGCTGCTAATAAAAACGAATATGGAGATAACACCGTGAGCATAAAACACTGGATGAGCGCACCTATCGCGGTTGCGACCTTATTCGCTAGCCAATTATTATTGGCCGGCTCTGTGTTGGCGGCAGAAAACAACGATCGACTTGATCCTCGTAATGACGCCTTCGAACAAAACCATCCTGACCAATATCATTCTTGGAAGGCAACATCAGAAAGTAAACATATTGAAGACGCCCTAAGTGAAGACCCAAATATGGTGATTCTTTGGGCTGGCTACGGATTTGCTAAAGATTACAACAAGGCTCGAGGTCACTTTTATGCGCTCGACGATGTAAGGCAAACCCTAAGGACAGGCGCACCAGCAGATGAAAACTCCGGGCCAATGCCAATGGCATGTTGGAGTTGTAAAAGTCCTGATGTCGCTCGCGTGATAGAAGAACGTGGCGAGGATGGCTACTTCTCTGGTAAATGGGCACGTCTAGGCTCAGAAATCGTCAATCCTATCGGATGTTCTGATTGTCACGACACTCGCTCAGAAAAATTCAACCAAGGCGAGCCAGAACTAGCACTAACCAGACCTTATGTTGAGCGAGCATTCGATGTAATTGGAAAAAACTTTGATGAGCAGTCACGCCTTGATAAACAAGCGTCTGTGTGTGCTCAGTGCCATGTCGAATACTACTTTACAGGACCAACGAAAGCGGTGAAATTCCCTTGGGATATGGGTACGACGGTCGGTGACATGGAGAAGTATTACGATGCGTTGGACTTTAAAGATTGGACTCACGCCGTTTCTAAAGCACCGATGCTAAAAGCACAGCACCCTGGCTTCGAGACTTGGCGTGAAGGGATTCACGGCAAAAACAAAGTGGTTTGCGTCGACTGCCATATGCCGAAGGTGACAAAAGCAGATGGTACCGTTTATACCGATCATAAAGTAGGCAATCCTTTCGACCGCTTCGAAGACACATGTGCGCAGTGCCATACTCAAACCAAAGAGCAGCTACGTAACATCGTGTCGTCACGCAAAGCGCAGGTGTTGAACATGAAATTGACCGCCGAGAAGCAAATTGTCGCGGCGCATTTTGAAGCTGGAGAAGCATGGAAAGCAGGAGCAACGGAAAAAGAAATGAAGCCGATTCTCCAAGATATTCGCCATGCGCAATGGCGTTGGGATTATGCGATCGCCTCTCACGGTGTTCACATGCACGCACCAGAAGTGGCGCTGGAAGTTCTCGGTACCGCAGTTGATCGCGCCGCCGATGCTCGTACTAAATTGGTACGCTTACTGGCAACAAAAGGCATTACTGAACCTGTTCAAATTCCAGATATCTCGACCAAAGCAAAAGCCCAAGAAGCTTTAGGAATGGATATGGAAAAAATGAACGCGGATAAAAAGCACTTCTTAGACACCGTCGTGCCAGATTGGGATAAAGCAGCGGCCGAACGAGAAGCAACCTATTAGTCAAACCGAAATTAGGATTAGACACCTATGATGCAACAACAAAGGGCGCGTTCTGCGCCCTTTGTTTTCATCAGTTCATTCTAGTCGAAGTACATCATCAAAATGCAAGTAAACCATTAACGTCGACGAATTCTTGGCACCGGTTGGATGTTTGGTCGAGTCTGAGGTCTCTGAATATTTGGCTTGGTAATCGGACGCGGCACGTTATGCGCGGGTAATGGCTGTGTCTTCAATGTTGATTCTGGCAACGTCGTTTGTTTTGGTAACGTTTTTGTTTCTACACGCTGGGGACGCTCGTGCCATTTTGCTTGAATCGCTTGTTTTTGTTCATCCGGCAACGTCTGCCAGTGGTTATCCAGTTGTCTCTTCATGTTATCGAAGTTGGCGTTCATATCGCCATCTTTCCAATCTTCAACTTTGTCTTTGATTGACTGTTGTTGATCGTCGTCGAGACTATTCCACCATGCCTCGAGCTTTTCTCGATGGTCATGTCCGTTGTCACAGCAACCCGGATAATAGTAAATCCAATAGTCATCGTGACCATACCACCAAGGGTCGTAATACCCACTCGAATAATAGACAGATGAAGAACCAGTTGAAGGAGACGAGCATCCCACCAGCACTGTACAGCACAACAATACCAACAAACCCGCTTCTAGCTTCTTCATACTGACTTTCCTCTTTACTCTACATTGTATACTTACATCAGCTTTTTCGCTTTGTTGATGGACTCGATGATCGTCACTCTGTCTAAATTGGGGTCATTGGAATCTAGGAGTAGAACCCAAGTATCGATGGCTTCTTGAAAGCGGAAAGAAATGAAGTGATCGTTCGCTATCAACGACAATGCGGCTTCATTATAAGGTTCAAGTTGCAACGCCTGTTCTAATAGTAAACTGACTTCATCAGTCATCGCTTGTTTATGCAGGTAGTATAATGTTGTCGCCTTAGCGGCAAGTTGCGTCGCGGTTACGTTGTCAGTGAGTTGGAGTGCGTAGTCGAAACAAATCAACGCGGCATCAAATTCTCCCTCCAACAGATAACCTTGACCTAACTGAAACCAAAGCTCATCGTTATTAGGCTCGTGTTTTAGCTGTTGCTGTATTTCATCCATGATGTCTCGCGAGGTCATCATTCGAGCTATCTCCGCTTGGATAGGTTGCGGTGGGGTTTGCTTCAACAATAAGTAGCCAGCGCTAGTGAGTGCTAACACCATCAAACAAAAGCCAAACCACTGCGTAGGCTTAACTTTAGAAGCGCTAAGTGACAAAACGACGATAAAAAGCCCCATCAAAGTGATGGCAATGAAGAACCATAAAGACATAGCGATACCCGTGAGTAAACATAAGCTTAGTGTACTGGTTTGGTTGAGAGATTGCGTTGATGAAGATACAAAAAAGCCGAGCATCTTGCTCGGCTTTCATATTTAGCGATGAAGGAAAAGATTACTCTTCTGTGCCCTCTTCCGCGTCGTCTGCTGCTGGCGCTTCAGGAGCTTGCTGTTCTGCATTCGCTTCTGTTGTTTCCGCTTCTTCGCCTTCTGGCAATTCCACTTCTTCAACTTCATCGATACGTTGTAGACCAACAACTGACTCGTCTTCTGCTGTACGGATCAGCGTTACACCTTGAGTGTTACGGCCTACTTGGCTAACTTCTGCTACACGTGTACGAACCAGAGTACCAGCGTCGGTGATCATCATCATCTCGTCGCCTTCTTCTACTTGCACTGCGCCAACTACTGGGCCATTACGCTCAGAAACCTTGATAGACACAACGCCCTGAGTTGCACGACCTTTCGTTGGGTATTCAGCCAATTCAGTACGTTTACCGTAACCGTTTTGAGTAACCGTTAGGATGTCGCCTTCGTTAGACGGAACGATTAGTGAAACCACTTGGTCGTCGTCAGCCAGCTTCATACCACGGACACCGGCCGCGGTACGACCCATTGCACGTACTTTGTCCTCGCTAAAGCGAACAACTTTACCTGCTTTAGAGAACAACATGATGTCGCTTGAACCCGTTGTGATATCAACGCCGATTAGAGAATCGTCATCACGTAGGTTCACCGCAATTAGACCGTTTGAACGTACGTTCGCAAACTGGTCTAGAGAAGTCTTCTTAACGGTACCGTCGCCAGTTGCCATGAAGATGAACTTGTCTGCAGAGAACTCATCAACCGGAAGAATTGCAGTGATACGCTCACCATCTTCCAATGGAAGGATGTTCACGATCGGTTTACCACGTGCAGTACGGCTCGCTAGTGGCAATTGGTAAACTTTCAGACGGTAAGTCTTACCGCGAGTAGAGAAACATAGAATGTTGTCGTGGGTATTCGCCACTAGAAGACGTTCAATGTAGTCTTCATCTTTCATTCGAGTTGCACTCTTACCTTTACCACCACGGCGCTGTGCTTCGTAGTCGCTTAGGATTTGGTACTTAACGTAGCCTTCGTGAGATAGAGTTACGACTACGTCTTCACGAGCAATCAGCTCTTCCATGTCGATGTCATGGCTAGCTGCTGTGATTTCAGTACGGCGTGCATCAGCAAATCCGTCACGAACTGCTTCTAGTTCTTCACGAATCACTTCCATCAAACGCTCTGTGCTTGCAAGAATGTGCATTAACTCAGCGATTTCTTCTAGAAGCTCTTTGTATTCAGCAAGAATCTTCTCGTGTTCTAGACCGGTCAATTTATGTAGACGTAGATCTAGAATTGCTTGCGCTTGTTGTTCAGTCAGGAAGTATTGACCGTCGCGGATACCGTATTGAGGCTCTAGCCATTCAGGGCGAGCCGCATCAGTACCAGCACGCTCAAGCATTGCTGCTACGTTACCTAGATCCCAACCACGAGCAATAAGACCAGCTTTTGCTTCAGCAGGAGTCGGCGCTTTACGAATTAGGTCGATGATTTCATCGATGTTCGCTAGAGCAAGTGCAAGACCTTCAAGAATGTGCGCACGCTCACGAGCTTTACGCAATTCGAAGATAGTACGGCGAGTCACGACTTCACGACGGTGATCCACAAAGCACTTCAACATATCTTTCAGGTTGAATAGCTGTGGCTGACCATTGTTCAGCGCAACCATGTTGATACCGAAAGTCGTTTGTAGCTGAGTTTGAGCGTAAAGGTTGTTAAGAACCACTTCGCCTACTGCATCACGCTTACATTCAATAACGATACGCATACCATCTTTGTCAGATTCGTCACGTAGCGCACTGATGCCTTCAACTTTCTTATCTTTAACAAGTTCAGCAATCTTCTCGATCAGACGAGCTTTGTTCACTTGGTAAGGAATTTCGGTAACGAT
This sequence comes from Vibrio sp. RC2502, assembly GCF_054850435.1. NCBI lineage: Bacteria > Pseudomonadati > Pseudomonadota > Gammaproteobacteria > Vibrionales > Vibrionaceae > Vibrio > Vibrio sp. RC2502. Next base: position 1,262,808 of record NZ_CM141453.1, on the reverse strand, counting down.
GATGGTTTCTTTACCGTTTTTCTCTGTTTCGATTTCCGCTTTTGAACGCATGTAGATCTTACCGCGACCTGTTTTGTACGCGTCTACAATGCCTTTACGACCGCTGATAAGCGCCGCAGTTGGGAAATCTGGACCAGGGATGTAATCCATTAGTTCATCAATAGTGATTTCTTCATTATTGATGTATGCAAGACAGCCATCGATCACTTCGCCAAGGTTATGTGGCGGGATGTTGGTTGCCATACCTACCGCGATACCAGAAGCACCGTTTACCAATAGGTTTGGAATTTTGGTTGGAAGAACCGCTGGAATCTGTTCTGTACCGTCATAGTTAGGTACGTAGTCTACGGTTTCTTTGTCTAGGTCAGCCAAAAGTTCGTGGGCAATTTTTGCCATACGGACTTCGGTGTAACGCATTGCCGCAGCAGAGTCGCCATCGATTGAGCCAAAGTTACCTTGACCATCGACCAGCATGTAACGAAGTGAGAACGGCTGAGCCATACGTACGATTGTGTCGTACACAGCACTATCACCGTGCGGGTGATATTTACCGATTACGTCGCCGACAACACGGGCTGATTTTTTATATGGTTTGTTCCAATCGTTGCCTAGTACGTTCATCGCGAATAAAACGCGGCGGTGTACTGGTTTTAGGCCATCACGCACATCTGGAAGAGCACGACCCACGATAACTGACATCGCGTAGTCTAGGTATGAACCTCTAAGCTCATCTTCAATGTTTACGGGCGTGATCTCTTTAGCTAAATCGCTCATAGAGCCATTATCCCTCTATTTTCTGATCGTAATTACGATACGTGTAAGGTGCAAAAATATAACACACAATTCATCACTGGGGCATCACTTTCCCGCTCGTTTTATCAGGTTGTGAGCTTCGTTATGAGTTAAATGAAGAGAAATTGCACATTCATCCCATATCTTTCTGAAAACTGACTACATTTCCACCAACTGTCGCCAAAAATGTCTCCTGTAACGATTGTGAGAAAAGAAGCAGTTTAAACGTATCGTACCATTAGAGTATAATCTCGCCTTCCAAAGGACTATTAGCGAAGCAAAATAACTATCATGACTAAAGCACAAAACGTCGACCCTAGTGAAATTAAGAAATTCGAAGAGATGGCTTCTCGTTGGTGGGATTTAGAAGGCGAGTTCAAACCTCTTCATCAAATTAATCCGCTTCGCTTGAACTATGTCCTAGAAAAAGCCGATGGCCTTTTCGGCAAGAAAGTTCTCGATGTTGGTTGTGGCGGCGGCATCTTAGCGGAAAGCATGGCAAAGGAAGGTGCCACCGTGACTGGTCTAGATATGGGTAAAGAGCCACTAGAAGTTGCTCGCCTACATGCATTGGAGACAGGGACTAAACTGACCTACATCCAAAGTACCATCGAAGACCACGCTGCGGAAAATGCTGGGACTTACGATGTCGTGACCTGCATGGAAATGCTAGAACACGTGCCAGACCCACTCTCTGTAATTCGTTCATGTGCCGCGTTGGTTAAGCCTGGAGGACATGTGTTCTTCTCGACGTTAAACCGCAACATCAAGTCGTACTTGTTTGCGATTGTAGGCGCAGAAAAACTATTGAAGATTGTGCCAGAAGGCACGCACGATCATGAAAAGTTCATCAAACCTGCTGAAATGATGAAGATGATCGACCAAACAGATTTGACTGAAATGGGCATCACAGGCCTTCATTACAACCCGCTAAATGACAGCTATAAGCTAGGTCGTAATGTAGATGTAAACTACATCGTCCACACTAAAAAATACTGAACGGCGTTATATTAAAAACGCCTTCTTGTGATTGACATTTCAGTCATAAAATGAATCAAAAGCGGTAGCACAAAGTTGCCGCTTTTTTTGTCTTTTTATGTATGAAATTCGTGTTCTAGATTCCATTTTAACCAACCCATTTTTCGCAAATAAAAACAGGCAAAGATCAAGGAATTTTTTTTTGAGGGCGGTTATTTATAAACCGATCTTCAAAGCTTAGTTTTCCCCATTCAAGTCAGCCCTTTTCTCATCGGTTAGTGTTCACTTACTGAATTTTTTTATTTTATTACTTATCCACAAGTCATCCCAAATCTGTACCTTGATAAATCAGTGCAATAGCACTATCTTGTAACCCGCAAACAAATGAACCCCTATATGTTGTGTTTAAGCTACAATATATAGATAGACTTTGATCACAAAGCCGCCGCAAGCTTTACAAACTTTGCACATAAACAAACAAAAATACGGCTTTTATCAGTTTTCTTAGGGAAATAAAGCAGAATGAACCAACAACTTACCGTCACTAAGCGTGATGGCCGTAAAGAAAGTATTGATCTGGATAAAATCCATCGCGTTATCACTTGGGCTGCAGAAGGTCTAAATAACGTTTCAGTCTCTCAAGTAGAACTTCGCGCTCACATCCAGTTTTACGACGGTATCACAACGACAGATATCCACGAGACTATCATCAAGTCAGCGGCAGACCTGATCTCTGAAGAGACCCCGGATTACCAATACCTAGCTGCTCGCCTAGCGGTATTCCACCTACGTAAAAAAGCGTACGGCCAATATGAGCCGCCAACGCTGTTTGATCACGTGTCTCGTCTTGTAGATATGGGTAAGTACGACCAACATATCCTTGAAGACTACTCGAAAGCTGAACTGGACGAACTAGATTCTTACATCGACCACAAACGCGACCTTAACTTCTCTTACGCTGCGGTCAAACAGCTTGAAGGCAAGTACTTCGTGCAAAACCGTGTGTCTGGCGAGATCTACGAAAGTGCTCAGTTCCTTTACATTCTAGTGTCGGCTTGCCTGTTCGCTAACTACCCGAAAGAAACACGTCTTGACTACATCAAGCGTTTCTACGATGCGACGTCAACATTTAAAATCTCTCTACCTACACCAATTATGTCTGGTGTACGTACCCCTACTCGTCAGTTCAGCTCATGCGTACTGATTGAGTGTGGTGACAGCCTAGATTCTATCAACGCAACTGCAAGTTCTATTGTTCGTTACGTATCTCAACGTGCTGGTATCGGTATCAACGCGGGTCGCATTCGTGCGCTAGGTTCTGAAATCCGTGGCGGTGAAGCATTCCACACAGGTTGTATCCCGTTCTACAAGTACTTCCAAACAGCCGTAAAATGTTGTTCTCAAGGTGGTGTACGTGGTGGTGCAGCAACGGTGTTCTACCCAATGTGGCACGGCGAAGCACGTTCACTAATGGTGCTAAAGAACAACCGTGGTGTTGAAGAGAACCGCGTTCGTCACATGGATTACGGCGTACAGCTAAACAAACTGATGTACCAACGTCTGGTTGAGGGTGGCAACATCACTCTATTCTCACCTTCAGACGTACCGGGTCTATACGACGCATTCTTCGAGAACCAAGAAGAATTTGAACGTCTATACGTGAAATACGAGAACGATCCTTCAGTTAAGAAGGAAACGGTAAAAGCCATCGAAATGTTCTCGCTACTCATGCAAGAGCGTGCTTCAACAGGTCGTATCTACATTCAGAACGTAGACCACTGTAACACTCACAGCCCATTCGACTCTGAAGTTGCGCCAGTTCGTCAGTCTAACCTATGTCTGGAAATCGCACTTCCAACTAAACCACTGACTAACGTTGAAGATGATTCAGGTGAGATTGCACTATGTACGCTTTCCGCGTTCAACCTTGGCGCAATCAAATCTCTAGATGATTTCGAAGAGCTTTCTGATCTTGTTGTTCGCGCTCTAGATGCACTACTGGATTACCAAGATTACCCACTACCAGCGGCGTACAAGTCAACAATGAACCGTCGTACGCTAGGTGTTGGTGTTATCAACTTCGCTTACTACCTAGCGAAGCACGGAGTGAAATACTCTGACGGCAGCGCAAATGGCCTGACTCACCGCACGTTTGAAGCAATGCAATACTACTTGCTAAAAGCATCAGTAGCGCTAGCAAAAGAACAAGGCAAGTGTCCTTCGTTCCACGAAACAAACTACGCGAAAGGCTTACTGCCAATCGACACTTACAAGAAAGATATCGACCTAATTTGTGATGAAGAGCTGCACTACGATTGGGACAGCCTACGTCAAGAAATCATGGAACACGGTCTTCGTAACTCAACGCTGACAGCGCTAATGCCTTCTGAGACCTCTTCTCAGATCTCGAACGCAACAAACGGTATTGAGCCACCACGCGGTTACGTATCTGTAAAAGCATCAAAAGATGGTATCTTGAAGCAAGTTGTTCCTGAGTTCACTGAACTGAAAAACAACTACGAACTGCTTTGGAATATCGGTTCTAACGACGGTTACCTTCACCTTGTTGGCATCATGCAGAAATTCGTTGACCAAGCGATCTCTGCAAACACAAACTACGACCCATCGCGTTACGAGACGGGCAAGGTTCCAATGAAGAAACTTCTTCAAGACCTACTTACAGCGTATAAGTTTGGTGTTAAGACGCTTTACTACCATAACACTCGTGATGGTGCGAAAGACGACCAGAAAGACGCAGTTCAACCACAAGATGACGATTGTGCAGGCGGCGGTTGTAAGATTTAATCTTCCCTACCCTAACAATCCGCAGTAACAGAATATCGAACACCTCCCCTTATGGGGAGGTCTAAAAGGAATTGAGGCATTATGGCTTACAGTACTTTTAACCAGAACAAAAATGACCAACTAAAAGAACCTATGTTCCTTGGTCAATCAGTAAACGTTGCTCGTTACGACCAACAAAAATTCGAAATTTTCGAAAAGCTTATCGAAAAGCAACTGTCTTTCTTCTGGCGTCCAGAAGAAGTTGACGTATCTAGCGATCGTATCGACTACAACAAACTGCCAGACCACGAGAAGCACATCTTCATCTCTAACTTGAAGTACCAAACGCTTCTAGACTCAATCCAAGGTCGTAGCCCAAACGTGGCACTACTTCCACTCGTTTCTCTTCCTGAGCTAGAAACATGGATTGAAACTTGGTCTTTCTCTGAAACGATTCACTCTCGTTCATACACTCATATCATTCGTAACATCGTGAATGATCCAAGTGTTGTATTTGACGACATCGTAGAGAACGAGCACATTCTAAAACGTGCTAAAGACATCGCACACTACTACGATGATCTAATCCAAACGACTAACGACTACCACCGCTACGGTGAGGGTGAGCACGTTATCAACGGTGAAACGGTTAAAATCAGCCTGTACGATCTTAAGAAGAAACTGTACATCTGTCTGATGTCTGTAAACGCGCTAGAAGCAATCCGTTTCTACGTAAGTTTCGCGTGTTCATTCGCTTTCGCAGAGCGTGAGCTAATGGAAGGTAACGCGAAAATCATCAAGCTGATCGCTCGTGATGAAGCGCTTCACTTGAATGGCACGCAGCACATGATCAACCTGCTACGTAACGGTCAAGATGACTTCTCATTCATGCAAATCGCAGAAGAAGCAAAACAAGACTGTTTTGACCTATTCAAAGAAGCGGCAGAGCAAGAGAAGGAATGGGCAGAGTACTTGTTCAAAGACGGTTCAATGATCGGCTTGAACAAAGACATCCTGAGCCAATACGTTGAGTACATCACCAACATCCGTATGCAAGCGGTAGGCCTACCAGCAGCGTACCCAGAAGCAACAACCAACCCAATCCCATGGATTAACGCTTGGTTGTCTTCAGATAACGTTCAAGTAGCGCCTCAAGAAGCGGAAATTTCGTCTTACCTAGTCGGTCAGATTGACAACGAAGTTCGCGCAGACGACTTTGAAGGGTTCGAGCTGTAATGCCAACCATCAAAATCAACAAACTTGTTAGCATTGAATCCAACCCATCCAATACCATTTTGGAGACCATGGAACAGGCGGGCTTACTTCCAGAATACAACTGTCGCGACGGTCACTGCGGTGCTTGTCGTTGTAAATTAGAATCTGGTGAAGTGGAGTATGTTGGTTTTGCCATGGCTTACACGCAAGGTGATGAGATTCTCCCTTGTATCTGTAAAGCCAAATCAAGCGTTTCGCTGACTGGTGTGAACTACGCGATGAAAGAAAAGCGCGCATAGTTCCAGACGAAGAAACACGAAAAAGCCAAGGCGATCGCCTTGGCTTTTTGTTATCTGTAGATGGTGAATAGCCTAAAGTGCGCTGTTAGGGATATTCATCTCTTTCACTTTCTCTAAAAACGCATAGTGGGCAAACATAGGTTTTCGCTCTAAGTAACGGCGTAATAAATCCAGCGCTGCGGTACTGATCACTTTCACTTGGTCGTCACGCTGATACTTTTTCACTAACTTATAAGACGCGCCCCATTCACCTGATGGTGTAGACAAGGCGACAGAAAATACCCCACCTTCAACCTGTCCGGTCACTAATGCTAAATCGGTAGCGCACTTTTCGCGAGTCGCTCCCGCTAACGCAAATGTCGCAGCCAATGGATCGCCCTCATGATTTACAGTTTGGTTACGCCCTGCCAGTACCCAACCGTGACCCAACTGCTTTTCTGCATTTTCATCACTGTTTAACCAGTAGGTTAAATATCCAGCACTGCTTTTTTCAGACACAGAAAGTGTGAGATCTTTATCCGCCAGCAGTTGTCCTACATGCTCAACCATCGGAAGGTCGATGCTAACCGTATTGCTTTCGAGGTGCTTGTTGATCAACTGCATCAGCTTCAAACGTTGTTCAAGCTGATCTGCCGGGCCAAACAGCTTCACTTCAATAAAAGGCAGATAAGAGCGATACCCAAGCTCATAGCCTTGTGGCAGTTTTAGCTGATCCAACTTATCCGAGATCCCAGATTCAGAAAGACCAAAAGTGTAGATTCGACTACAGCATGAACCTTTTACATCAGGAAATACTCTTCGAAGATCAGGCAAAATTTGTGTTTCTGCCATCAATTTGAATTCGCTTGGTACACCAGGAGTAAAATAAAAAATCGCGTCATTGATCAGCATTTTAAAGCCACATGCCGTGCCAATAGGATTGTCTAAAATTTCTGCGATTTCAGGTAGCATGGCTTGTTTTAAATTGCTATCAGGCATAGGAATGCCACGCCGAGCATACATGCTCTCCAGTTGCTCTAGCCATTCTTTAAACAATACCAGTTTGCACTCAGCCGCTTTCGCTGCCGCTGCGGCGCTCATGTCGTCGGTCGTTGGCCCCAATCCACCGTTAACAATGACTACGTCATTGTTGAAGCTCAGCATTAAAAACTCTTCGATTAAGCTCGACTGCTTGTCTCCCACAGTGGATCGTTTGGTTAAACCAAACCCATGCTGATAAAACAAACTCGACAGCCACGCCGCGTTAGTATCAACAATATCTCCGTGAAGCACTTCCTCACCAGTACTTAGCATTGCAATTTTCACAACTGACTCCTGAACATAAGCACAATTCTATTTCTATACGGAGCACTTATATCGTTTTCTTTTTATCAGACTAATCGCTTAGTCAATTTGTTGGGATTAAATTAAGGTCAAGTATTTAAATGGGTTTTCTTTTAAGGGATAATTGTGAGCCCGATCATCAAACCATTAACTCGGAGACCTTTGTGTCAAAATCATCCATGTTCAAGAAGACTCTCGCAGGACTCTTACTGACGACGTCGGCCGTTGCTAACGCGAGCCAGTACGATATGAGCCGCCACTCAGAGTTTTCTTACACGCCTGATTGTATGTCAGGTTACTGCGAAACAACCAATCTGTACACCTTCGAATCTCAAAATCGCAGTCTTGCTTTTGAACAGAATAACGATGATTCTTTAAATCTTGACGCAGGCCTTCAGCCTAGACACCTTATCGTTCCTCAAGATAAGGACTGGGATTACCTAATGGGCCAGACGTACACCATCCTTGGCCTGAGTGTGGCTACTGTTGGTTTGATGACGTTTCTTCCTGAAAGCATTACGAAGTGGGACGAAGAAGACCGCGACATGAGTAAGCTGGGTAGCAAATGGAAAGATAACGTTTCTGATGGCCCGGTATGGGACCGTGACGAACACTTCCTAAACTACATCATGCACCCATACTTTGGCGGTGTTTACTACACAGCGGCAAGACATGCAGGTTACAACGAATTTGAATCATTCTTGTACTCTGCCACCATGTCTACTTTCTTCTGGGAATACGGTGTTGAAGCGTTTGCAGAAGTCCCTTCTTGGCAGGACATCTTTATCACGCCATTCTTTGGTGCGGTCGTGGGTGAAATGATGCTAACAGCAGAGCAAGACATCGTAGCAAATGGCGGCGAAGTGTTAGGTTCAGAAACTGCAGGCGACGTTTCTCTCTTCTTCCTAAACCCTGTTGGTCATATCCACCACTGGGTGACTGACGCATGGGGCGGCAGCGCTGAATTGAAATTCAACTCCTCACCTTGGTTCGGCAATCAAGATGTTGCGAAGTTTGCCATGGACGCAGGTGCAAGCTACGACAGTCAGTTTTACGGCGTAGAGCTGAAAGTAACGTTCTAAGCCAACCATATTGAACGACATTAATGAAGAGCAGCCAAACGGCTGCTCTTTTTGTATCTAGTGCACTGTTTTGATTATTTGCTTCGCGAATTAGTGTGAAAAATTGACTTCTATCAAACATAACCCCTTCCTAGGACCTACACTGAAGAAAAGGACTTATTCCAATAACTTAAGCGATGCGTTCCACCGCACTGCGTCCAAACCTTATTCCAGGAGGGGACATCATGAACACTGTGTTTATCGTTAACTTTGTCGGTCAAGCATCACCGGCGACTATCAAACAACTGGCTGCTGTTACTCATGAAAACGGAGGCAAATGGTTAATCAGTAAAGTAAACTTTATTGAAGACCAAGTCGCTGGGGTGATAAAAGTTGAGTTACCTGAAGAAAACGCGGACACGGTGAAAGAAGCGTTTTCAGCCTGCCAGACTCTAGTAGTTAAATTTGTGGATTCAGAGCCTCACTCACACAAAGAAGATACCATTTTCCAACTTCGTCTCGATTCCAATGACCGTGCAGGTATCGTCAATGAAATCACTCACGTTCTGGATGCACAAGGCATCTCTATTTTAGATATGGATTGCCAACGCGTATTTATTGCCGGGGGTGGCGGTGTGAGTTCTAGCTTGTTCAGCGCCAAAATGGCTATCAAGCTGCCAAGCGAATTGGAAATCGAAGATGTGGCGAACGAGTTAGAAGCGCTCAGCGAAGACACCAGAGTGATAATTGAAAGCTAGTCGATTTAGCCTTTTATTCATAGAAAAAGAGCAGCTATAAATAGCTGCTCTTTGTCATTGTAAGCATGAGAAAAACATTACTTCACAGACCACTGTGACAATGAGCGTTTGAAGTCTGAGTAGTCAAACTCATTCAGTTTTTGAATCTCGCCGCTTGAACGCTCACAGTAAACAGAAGGCATACGTAGACCATTGAACCAGTTTAGTTTCACCATCGTGTAACCAGCGCTGTCTAGAATGTGCAGACGTTGACCAATCTCTAGTGGCTGATCAAAATTCGCCACACAGAACTGATCACCGGCAAGACATGAACACGAACCAATCACGTACTCGTGCTCGCCGTTGTCAGATGCCTCTAGAATGGAAGCTGGTTCATTGTAAATCAGCGTATCAAGACGGTGTGCTTCAGTTGCAGAGTCAACAATTGCTGTCTTCTTCACGTTCTCAACGATATCGACCACAGTAACCACTAAGTCTGTCGTCTTAGTGATGATGGCTTCACCCGGCTCTAGGTACATTTGCACGCCGTGCTTCTCAGAGAATGCTTTTAGCGCTAGACCTAGCTTCTCAATATCGTAACCCGGCCACGTGAAGAACACACCGCCGCCCATGCTCACCCAATCCAGCTTGTTTAGGTATTCGCCAAACTGCACTGAAATCGCGTCTAATAGGCCGATAAACGCGTCTACATCTTTGTTCTCACAATTCATATGGAACATCACGCCATCAATACCTTCAAATACTTCAGGTTTGATGTGATCGGCTTGTACACCTAAGCGAGAGAATTTGCGCGCAGGGTTTGCGAGGTCTTGACCCGCGTAGCTTACGCCTGGGTTCAAACGCAGACCAATCGACGCTTTGCCTTCAACGATGTGGCGGTAAGCTGCAAGTTGAGATTGCGAGTTGAAAATCATTTTGTCACAGATGTCTGCAACTTCACGTACGTCATCTTCGCTGTAACCCACACTGTAGGCGTGCGTTTCGCCACCAAACGTTTCGTAGCCAAGTTTTACTTCGAATGGACCGGAGCTGGTCGTGCCGTCTAAGTAAGGCTTGATGATGTCAAACACACCCCAAGTAGAGAAACACTTCAGTGCTAGCACAAGCTTTACACCTGAGATTTCTTTTAGCTGTTTTGCTTTCTCTAGGTTCGCAATCAGCTTGTCTTCATTAATCATGAAGTACGGAGTTTTTAGTTCATTGTGTTGCATGTTAATACCTTGAGGGCTTTCGCCTGAACGAAGCCACTATAAAATCGAACAAAGCCGACGCAGTTGCATCGGCTTAGATTTTAATTATTTAACTATGTTTGTAATTCGCCAAAATTTGTCTCTGTAGCGAGGAAAACGCGTGGAGTTTACGAATGTAAATGGGCACGTTCGACAAAGCCACAGAGGCAAATAACAAGAATTACTTCAAAGCATGGATAACTGGTAGGCCTTGAGCCGGTTCCAGCTCCTGAACATGCCAATCTAGACCGATTTCTGGCATTGTTTCTAGGAACGGATCTGGGTCTAGCTGCTCCATGTTGAACACGCCTTTGTCAGCCCACTTGCCACGGAAGAATTGAAGTGCAGCTGTGATCGCTGGTACACCTGTTGTGTAAGAGATCGCTTGATGCTCTACATCTTCGTATGCCACTTCGTGGTCAGCGTTGTTGTAGATGAATACGCTACGCTCTTTGCCGTCTTTCTTACCTTGAACCCAAGTACCGATACACGTTAAACCTGTGTAACCTGGCGCTAGAGAGGTTGGATCTGGTAGTAGTGCTTTCAATACATGTAGAGGCTGTACTACTGTGCCATCGTGCAGCGTTAGCGGATCTGGACTTAGTAGGCCGATGTCGCGCATTACGTTGAAGTAGTTAAGGTAACGATCACCGAAGCCCATCCAGAACTCAATACGTTTCGCAGGGATGAACTCTTTCATTGAACGCACTTCGTCGTGTGCCATTGAGTACACTTTGTGCGAGCCACAGTTCGGGAATTCGAACTCAAGCATACGTGAGTGACAAGGTACTTGCTTCCACTCGCCATTTTCCCAGTAGAAAGAGTCACCTTGGATCTCTAGCATATTGGTTTCTGGGTCAAAGTTCGTCGCAAACTTCTTACCGTGATCACCCGCGTTTACATCCATCACGTCGATTGTGTCGATCTCGTCGAACAGGTGTTTTACTGCGTATGCTGCAAACACAGAAACTACGCCTGGATCGAAACCAGCGCCTAAGATGCCAGTGATACCCGCTTCTTCGAACTTCTCACGGTAGCCCCATTGCCAATCGTAAGCTTCAGGGACTTGTTGACCTTCTGAACATAGGTCAACCGCAACTGATGTATCTAGGTATGAAACTTTTGCTCGGTAACACGCTTCCATGATTGGCATGTTTACCCAAGGAGGACCAGCGTTGATAACTAGGTCCGGTTTCACTTCTTCAATCAAAGCAACAAGAGAATCTACGTCGTCAGCATTTACTGCACGAGCTTCTAGTTTCTTAGTTGAATCTTTCAGATTGTTTTTCTTCTGAATCGATTCGATGATTTTCTCACACTTACCTACGGTACGTGATGCGATTGTGATATCACCCAGAACGTCGTTGTTTTGTGCTGCTTTGTGTGCAACTACCCAGCCAACGCCGCCTGCACCAATCTGTAGAATTGCCATAGTTTTCCGTTACCTTTGTTAAACTAGCTCAACTGCTAGCATATTGATTTTAGAGAGCAAAGATTCAAAGTCCGCAGTCGTTAGACACGGGTTCAAAATCGTAAATTTAAGCGCGGTTTTACCGTCGACAATGGTTTCACCCAATACCGCGATACCGCGAGTCAACGCTTCTAAACGTAGCGCTTTGTTCAGTTCATCAAGATCTGCTGTTTCGTGTGTTGCACGGAACAATACCGTCGACAGTGAAGGCTCAGCTAGTAGTTCGAATTGATCGTTTGTACGGATCATGTCAGCCACTTCAAGCGTTTGAGCGAGTAGATGATCGTACATGCCACCCAGTGCCTTCGGACCCACGTTTTGCATGGTCATAAAGACTTTCAATGCATCGAAACGTTTGGTTGTCGCGATAGATTTATCGACCAAGTTTGGTAGCTCATCGTGCTCACGGTTCAAGTAATCTGCGTGATGAAGCAAGAACTTAAAGTTCGACTTGTCGTTCACCAAAAGTGCGCCACAGCTGATTGTTTGGTAGAACAATTTGTGGAAATCGACACTGATAGAGTGAGCGCGCTCAACGCCTTTCAGACGAGACTTATGACTGCTAAGGATCAGCGCACCGCCGTAAGCACCATCCACATGCATCCACATGTCGTGCTTGACTGCCATGTCGGCGATGAAGTCTAGGTCATCAATTGCGCCGTGATCCGTCGTACCCGCAGTACCAACAATCGCAAATGGAATTAGCCCTTCAGCTTTCGCTTGCGCAATTACTTCATCTAGCTTCGTGATATCCATGGTGCCATCAGCGTTTGCATCCACAGTCATCACCGCTTTCTCACCAAGACCCATCCAAGATGCAGACTTTTGAACTGTGAAGTGTGATTTCTTAGAACATACGATGCGAAGTTTGTCAGCGTAGTCAGGCAGACCTAACTTCTGGATTGAGTGACCACTTAGCTTATCTGCGATCCAATCACGTGCCAGCATCAAACCCATTTGGTTACTTTGAGTGCCACCGCTAGTGAAAATACCATCGGCTTTTTCGCCTAAGTCGTACTTGCCGCACAGCCAATTGACCACTTTTTGCTCAACGTAAGTTGCAGAAGATGCTTGGTCCCATGAATCCATTGATTGGTTCAGTGCTGCAATCATCGCCTCTGCTGCAACAGCCGGCATTAAAGGAGGCGTATGCAAATGCGCGATACAATCAGGGTGTTGAGTGAAGATAGCGTTCTTTGCCACCAGCTCTGCCGCATCATCGATTACGGATTTAAGTGGCGCATTTTTGTTGTCTAGGTCAACCGCGTTGATCGCATCTTCTAACGCTTTAGGCTCCATACCTGAGTATGGTGCGTTAACTTGTTCAAACACTGACTTCATTGCAGCAGTTGTGTGGTTCATTACTGATGCAAACTCAGCACTGCCTAGTTCACCGGTATGGATGAAGTGCTTTTTCCACTCTTCTTGTGGTACAGCTTCAACGTGGCTACCGCCTGCGGCGATGATCGCTTCTTCAAGCACACGTAATGCGAAGTCAATCTGTTCGAATGAAATGATAAGTGGTGGAAGGAAGCGAATAACAGAACCTTCGCGGCCGCCTTTCTCAACCATCAAACCACGCTCAAGCGCAGCACGTTGAATCGCTAGGGTCAACTGACCGTCAGCAAGAGGTTCACCAAACTTGTTAAGCTCGCCGTTAGGATTCTTGATTTCAACGCCTAGCATCAAGCCTTTGCCACGAACTTCAGCAATACAGTTAACACGTTTTTGGATGCTTTCAAGACCAAAACGTAGGTATTGGCCAGCAACGTTCGCATGCTCAACAAGGTTGTCACGTCGGATAATTTCAAGCGCTTTAGCACCTGAAATCATTGCAAGTTGGTTACCACGGAATGTGCCCGTGTGCTCGCCTGGCTTCCACGTATCGTGTTGCTTATTGATCACAAGCAGTGACATTGGCAAGCCGCCGCCAATCGCTTTAGAAAGACACAATACATCAGGCACGATACCCGCTTCTTCGAAAGCGAAGTTGTAACCAGATTTACCCACACCACACTGGATTTCATCAAAAATCAGCAGGATACCGTGCTCATCACAAATACGACGTAGTTCGCGCAACCAGAATGCTGGAGCAGGAATAACACCGCCCTCACCTTGTACTGGCTCTACGATGATCGCAGCAGGTTTCATGATACCCGCTTCATCATCGTTCAATAAACGCTCGATATAACGAATACTTGCTTTCGCACCTTCGTCACCGCCAAGACCAAATGGACAGCGTAGGTTGTATGGGAAAGGCATAAAGTGCACATCTGACATTAAGCCAGTACGACGCGCTTTTGTTCCTAAATTACCCATCATGCCCATCGTACCGTTTGTCATACCGTGGTATGCACCACGGAAAGCAAACATGGTATTACGACCTGTCGTTTGTTTCGCTAGCTTGATCGCAGCTTCAACCGCATCAGCACCCGATGGTCCACAGAACTGAATAACACAGTTATCGCCCAGCTCTTGAGGAAGAAAAGACTTAACAGACTTAATAAAGTGAGTTTTAGCAGAAGTGGCAATATCAAGAGTTTGATAAGGCAGACCAGAGTCTAACTGCTCTTTTAACGCTTGGTTAATTTCAGGATGGTTGTAACCCAACGCTAAAGTACCAGCACCAGCTAGACAATCTAGGAAGACTTGACCACGAGTATCTTCTACCAAACAGCCATATGCTTGCTTAATCGCAATCGGTAGACGACGTGGATAAGAACGAACCTCAGATTCATGCTCCGCCTGTTCTAATAGAACTTGATCCGGCGTTAAGTCATACGTTCCCTCAACTAAAGGAACCTGAGAAGAAAAAATGTTTGCGATAGTGTTATCGACTTCAAAGGCAGTGCTCATACTACTTAATCCCTTGAATTGTAATAATTCTCGAACCTGTATTTATTTTCGTTTGAATTTAATTACAGGAGATATAGGTAAACCTCCGCATTTGTCGCTACGTAAAAGACAAATACAGATAGTCAGTCACAACATCGGTGACTTTTATTTGTGCTGGGAATTAATCAAGGTTCCGTAATGCAACCGTTTTGTAAAACAGGACATTTCGGCAGTATGAAGCTGATTAGTGTGTGTTTATTCAAAGGTTTCAATGTTGGGTTTCCCATTAGCATGCTGCATTTACAGCATTAGTATCCCGTCTATCGACAAATGGCTTTACCGATACCTACCCTACGTAGTGTCACAATCAGCTTGAATGGTCACTACGCGTATCCCCCAGAGAACTAGCGTCATAAATTACGCTCCGAGATTGCGCGCGAATTTATCACAAAATAAAATCTTCTGGCAACGACTTTTCACAATTCATAAGTTGACAGCGATCACAACAAAACCATTCTTATTCTGATCTCAATAACTTACCTGATAGAGGTGAATTTATCTTGTTCTGTCGATATGCATCTAACAAAGTCATAAATAAAACTGGTTGAATAGTATGGATGTGCATTTAAAAGAACTGGTTTCCCAGATAGCTTAGAATTTGCATTTATTTGTTTGGCGAGAGTCGGACTTACTTTTTGAAGTTGTTGAGAAACAACAAATACGAAAAAGCCCAGCTAAAAAGCTGGGCTTATCAATCTGGAGCGACACACGAGGTTCGAACTCGTGACCTCAACCTTGGCAAGGTTGCGCTCTACCAACTGAGCTAGTGTCGCAGATTTAAGATGGTGCCCCGGGCCGGACTTGAACCGGCACAACGCGAACGTCGAGGGATTTTAAATCCCTTGTGTCTACCAATTCCACCACCAGGGCACACAAATATTCTTTGTGATGCCTTTACAGAAAAGTAAAACACCATCTGATACCGCATAACGCCATATCTATAATTTGGAGCGACACACGAGGTTCGAACTCGTGACCTCAACCTTGGCAAGGTTGCGCTCTACCAACTGAGCTAGTGTCGCATTTATTCTCGAAAGCAATTCACTCTCAAAAGAATAATGGAGGCGCCTCCCGGAGTCGAACCGAGGTCCACGGATTTGCAATCCGCTGCATAGCCACTCTGCCAAGGCGCCTCATTTGTGAAGTAAGCATCGCTCTTTTCACCACCCTTTCAAGCCGTGCTCTCTTGGGTACGGGATGCATTCTACGGATTCGAGCGATCGAGTCAACACTATTTTTATTTTTTTAAATCGTTTGACCAGATTTTGTGCGAAAGACTGTGGATTGATTAGTTTTGATACGAAAACATGACCAATTACACTTGTTTATCTTGAGTTTATGGCTACTCAGCACCCGCTGCTACGGTAGGTTCTCGACATTTCAAGTAGAGATAATTGGACAATTACAAATCTAACAAACACCGACTGAACAAAAAACAAGATTAAGATCACATTTCTATTTTTAGAAAGTCATTCGAAATGCACAAAAAAAAGCAGGCATAGCGACCTGCTTTCTTAATCTCGTTTAGTGATGTTCTTCGTTCAGCAAATCATCTTTTGCTGCTGCAAGATACTGAACCATCGACCAATATGTTAGGAATGTAGCGACGTAAAGAGCGGCAAAGCCTAGCCAAACCATCCATTCGTCATAGCGCCAAATCAGAACCCATAATGCAAACATCTGAGAAACTGTTTTTACTTTACCAACCCAGGATACAGCGACACTTGCGCGTTTACCGATTTCAGCCATCCATTCACGCAATGCAGAGATGATAATCTCTCGCGCAATCATGGTTACAGCAGGGATAGTTACCCAAATGGTGTGGTAGTGCTCTGTAATCAAAATCAACGCTGTCGCAACCAGTACTTTATCAGCGACTGGATCGATAAACGCACCAAACCTTGAAGTTTGGCCAAGTTTACGAGCTAGCATGCCATCTAACCAGTCGGTAAAACCTGCAACCCAGAACACCATTGCTGCCGCAAAGGGAGCCCAAGAATAAGGCAGATAGAAGACAACCACGAATACAGGGATTAAGAACAGTCTAAGAAGGGACAGAATGTTCGGGATATTCAAACGCATTTTATTATTCTCTTACACATTGCGTGTTTATGTTGCTGGATTTTCCTTATTGTTTCAATGCTTGGAAAATAATTTCTGCTAAAGAGTGACTAATTCCCGGTACTTTGGCGATTTCTTCAACACTTGCACGCTTAAGTTCCTGCAATCCACCCATGTATTTCAATAAAGCTTGGCGTCGTTTTGGCCCAACACCTTCAATCCCCTCCAACGCGCTTGTACGTCGAGTTTTACCACGTTTCGCTCTGTGACCCGCAATCGCATGATTATGACTCTCATCGCGAATATGTTGAATCAAGTGTAGCGCTGGAGCGTCACTAGGTAAGTTGAACTCTTCGCCATCAACCGTAATTAAGGTTTCAAGGCCAGGTTTACGTGTTACACCTTTGGCAATACCAATCATGATTGGTCGCTTAGGCCAATCTCCCCAATACTGGGCGATGATTTCATGCGCACGATTTAACTGACCTTTACCACCATCAATAAAGATGATGTCAGGGATTTTTTCTACGTCCAACTGCTTTGAGTAGCGCCGCTCTAACGCCTGCCCCATCGCTGCATAATCATCGCCACCCGTGATTCCAGTAATGTTATAGCGTCGGTATTCTTGCTTTACCGGACCTTCGTTGTTGAAGACCACACATGATGCGATAGTGCTCTCGCCCATCGTATGGGAAATATCAAAACACTCCATCCTCATAATAGACTCCATTCCCAACGTCTCGCGAAGTGCTTTGAAACGTTGGTTGATCGTCATCTTATGGTTGATTTTTGTCGTGATGGCAGTAAGTGCATTGGTATTAGACAGCTTAAGATATCTCCCTCTCGCACCAGTCGGAGAAGTATGAAAATAAACCTTACGTCCTGCGACTTCACTCAGTGCTTTTTGAATGGGTTCGAGATCGTCGGCCAACTCTTGGTTCAGTATTATTCGAGATGGGATTGTTCGCGCCTCATTGTGGCTCAGGTAGTACTGAGTCAAAAAGCTATCGAATACCTCTTGTTGGCTCGTGTTTTGAGGAATCTTAGGGAAATGACTGCGACTGCCTAACACTTTACCCTGACGAATCATCAATATGTGGATGCAAGCAATGCCGTTCTCTTGCGCAAAACCCAGCACATCCATATCATCCATGCTGTCTTCCGATACATATTGCTGTTCTTGGACTCGTCTTATCGCTTGTATCTGATCACGAAACTTTGCCGCGTCTTCAAACCGAAGTTGCTGACTTGCAACCTCCATTTTCTCTATCAACTGCTTCAGTACTTGCTGATCTTTACCTTGCAGAAATAGACGGACGAAACCCACCAGCTCTGCATACTCTTCATCTGAGATAATCGAGCTCACACACGGGCCAGCGCAACGACCAATTTGATACATCAAGCAAGGGCGCGTTCGATTGGAGTAAACCGTATCTTCACACTGTCTAATAGGAAATATTTTTTGCAGCAAGTGCAGCGTTTCTCGTACCGCCCCTGAGTCAGGGTAAGGACCAAAATACTCGCCTTTACGCTTCTTGGCCCCACGGTGCATCGACAATCTCGGATGTTTATGACCGCTAATGAATATATAAGGGTACGATTTATCATCACGCAGAAGCACGTTGTATTTCGGTAAATACTGCTTGATGTAATTGTGTTCAAGAATCAGCGCTTCTGTCTCGGTATGCGTCACCGTGACATCTATTTTGGCAATATTGCTCACCAAAGCGCGTGTTTTTTCACTGTCGACTTTTTTGCGAAAGTAACTAGAAAGGCGTTTTTGAAGATCTTTGGCTTTACCGACGTAAATAACAACAGCATCGGCGTTGTACATGCGGTACACGCCGGGCTGATGAGTTACTGTCTTGAGAAAGGAAGCCGAATCGAAAGGAGGATTCACACTAAAGGGTCTCGGTGTCCAGCATTCCGTGGCGAATCGCTAAGTGTGTTAACTCAACGTCACCATTAATGTCCAGCTTGCTAAACAGTCGATAGCGGTAGCTGTTGACTGTCTTTGGACTTAAGTTAAGTTGCTCAGAAATATCCGTTACTTTCTGACCTTTCGTGATCATAAGCATGATTTGCAGTTCACGTTCGGACAAATCTTTAAATGGGTTTTCAGAGGCTGGTGAGAATTGGCTCAATGCCATTTGCTGCGCTATCTCTGGAGAGATATAACGCTGCCCACTATTAACCACACGAATTGCATTTACCATTTCATCCGGCCCTGCACCTTTGGTTAAATAACCAGAAGCACCAGCCTGCATCACTTTGGTTGGAAACGGATTTTCCGTATGAACGGTTAGTACGATGATTTTCACATCTGGATTCACGCGAAGAATTTTCTTGGTGGCTTCCAAGCCGCCAATCCCAGGCATGTTCATGTCCATTAAAACGACGTCAGCATGATTACTGCGACACCATTTCACTGCATCTTCACCGCTGTCAGCTTCTCCTGCTACGTTCATTCCACGGACGTCTTCAATAATACGTCGTATCCCTGTGCGAACCAGCTCGTGATCATCTACAAGGAAAACATTAATCAAACTTGTATCTCCACACTTTTTATTGGCTCTGCACCCACATAACTTTACTAAATGTGGATATCAGTATGACTGCCTATATACTAACGTATTTGGCAAAAAATTGCTTTCTATGAATATGTGCTGAAACGCAAACTTTAGCAAGAACTTATTCATAAACCACTCTATTATTTCAGAGCGTGATGTGCAGAGCCGAAATCTAGGAAAAACTAATTAACAACATTACCCCCAACAAATCAAGTATCTATATCCATATAACCTCGATATATGAGAATCACTTAACTTGCAAACGAGAAAACAACTAGCAGATCTGGTGGTTTAATATACAGAAATCGTTAACTAGAAATCCTTTTTTAAGCCATTTGTAATTGCTAAAAACCTCCGATTAAACAAGCCAGAAGTAACTATGCAGAAGTATCTAATTCCATTTTCTATTACTGGTTATTTTTACAGTCCATAATGTTAGAATGGCGACTTGAAAAATTTATAAGGTTTCTCTCTTTTGAACATCCAACAAGGTTTCCTACTTACTCGCCAAGCACGAGACATCAAAGGCCAAACTCAGATAGAGTTGTGGCTTGCGACAGAAGCAGGCCCGACTCAACTATTGATCAATGGTGAGAAACCCGTGTTCTTCATCGCTCAAGAGTACATTGAGCAAACCCAAAACCTGGCGCTATCGAAAAGTATTCAAGTTGAAATTCGAACTCTTGAACTGAAAACGTTCGAGCATACCCCTCTCGCAGCTTGCTATACGAAAGTAACCAAAGAAGCACTCGTATTACAAGGTCTGCTCTCACAGCAAGATATCGTGACTTACGAAGGCGATATACGACTCGCTGACCGCTATCTAATGGAGCGCTTTATTAAAGGGAGTGTGGAGTTTACAGGTCATCAGCAATCGCGAAATGGCTTTCATCGTATCCAGAATGCAAAATGTCGAAGTGGTGACTATGAGCCTAAGTTGCATGTCGTTTCGCTAGACTTGGAGTGTTCAGAAAAAGGCATTCTTTACTCCATCGGTTTGGATAGCCCTCATGACTCTCGAGTCATTATGATTGGAGAACCAGAACCGGCTGAAACAAATGTTCAATGGGTTCAAAATGAAAAAGCACTACTCGAAGCATTGATTGCTTGGTTTAAGTCGTTCGATCCTGATGTTATTGTTGGTTGGAATGTTATCGACTTCGATTTTCGTCTCCTTCATAAACGTGCGGAATGGCACAACATGAAGTTGATGTTGGGTCGCGCCGATCAGCCAAGCTTCTTTCGTAGCTCATCCCAAAGCCAACAGGGGTTTATCTCAATTCCCGGACGTGTAGTACTCGATGGCATCGATACACTAAAAACCGCGACTTATCACTTTCGGTCTTGGTCATTAGAATCGGTTTCACAAGAACTACTCGGTGAAGGCAAAGAGATCCATAACGTGCATGACCGTATGGACGAAATCAATCGCATGTATCGCTCCGATAAGCCTTCACTTGCCAAATACAACCTTCAAGATTGCGTGCTAGTAAACAAAATCTTCGAACACACTCATCTCCTCGCGTTTGCTATTGAACGGTCGAGGTTGACGGGAGTTGAGTTGGATCGCGTCGGAGGCTCAGTCGCGGCGTTCACCAATCTTTATTTGCCACAAATTCATCGAGCAGGTTACGTCGCACCCAATTTGCACCCTGAAAACTGGATTGCGAGTCCCGGCGGTTACGTAATGGACTCAATCCCTAACCTTTATGACTCAGTTTTAGTGCTGGATTTTAAGAGTCTATATCCCTCTATTATTCGCTCTTTCTTGATCGACCCTATGGGTTTGGTCGAGGGTTTATTACTGGACATTGGTAAGGATGACGATCAAGCCGTACCTGGTTTTCGTGGTGGTCAGTTTCATCGTTCGAAACACTTTTTGCCAGAGATGATCGAAAAGCTTTGGGCGGCACGAGATGTTGCGAAGAAAAACAACGAGAAAGCTTTTTCTCAAGCAATCAAAATCATCATGAACTCGTTTTATGGCGTATTGGGCTCATCGGGATGTCGTTTCTTTGATACTCGATTAGCTTCCAGCATCACCATGCGTGGGCATGAAATCATGAAGCAAACTAAAGTGCTGATTGAAAACAAAGGCTATCAAGTGATTTATGGAGATACAGACTCAACATTTGTCTCTTTGAATGGTTCATACAGCCAAGCGGAAGCGGATGAAGTCGGCAATCACTTGGTTGAATACATAAACTCTTGGTGGCAAGAGCATCTTCGCGCTGAGTACAACCTCACTTCAATGCTTGAAATTGAATATGAAACTCACTACCGCAAGTTTCTGATGCCAACTATTCGTGGCGCGGAAACGGGCTCGAAAAAACGTTATGCGGGTTTAATTGGTGAAGGAGAACAAGAGCGCATTGTATTCAAAGGGCTAGAAAGTGCGCGTACCGACTGGACGCCATTAGCGCAAAAATTCCAAAACACTCTCTATCGAATGGTATTTCACGGCGAAGACCCGAGTGACTATGTGCGTGAAGTAGTAGAAAAAACCAATAATGGGGAGTTTGATGACCAATTGGTTTATCAAAAGCGACTACGCCGAAAGCTGCATGAGTACCAAAAAAACATTCCACCTCAAGTGCGTGCAGCACGTTTAGCCGACGACATTAATGCCAAGCTTGGCCGACCTTTACAGTATCAAAATCGTGGGCGCATAGAGTATTTGATTACCCTAAATGGCCCTGAGCCTCATGAGTACCGTAACAGTCCTATCGACTACCAGCACTACATCGACAAACAGCTAAAGCCTGTTGCAGATGCGATTCTGCCATTTATCGGCACAGACTTTGAAACCCTCTCAGCACCACAGATGGGACTGTTCTAACCAATACGAAACTCAGTCTTTTGGTACTGCTTCACGAGCCAGCCACCAAAAGCATCAATTAGGCCAATGACCGAACGCTTGGGAATTGGCCTTCCAGATAACAATATGCAGAGGCGGTCAATCTCCAGTTTTTTCTCGGGATGATATTGCAAAAACACTTCACCACATTCTATTGGATCATCAAACCAGCGCTTATCGCGATACATCACCAAAGAGTAAGAAGCTCTTAATAACTTTTTAGCGATGACTACCTGCGCACGAACTTGCTCCTCAAGGCTTGTCGCCTGAACAATCTTAGCTCGATACACCGCTAGCCATTCTTCAACATCCATATTCCAGTGCTTGGCAATTTCCCAACTCGGCACATAATCGCCAAAACAATCAGCCAAGTCATCGCCATGCACACAAACACAGCAGTGCTTGAGCATAAAGCCCCAAGTAAAAATGCTATCAAGATTGGCAACTTCGCTAACAAGTGCCGTTCTTATCGCCACTCCCTTGACTTGCGGGTGATTTTGCTGAGCTCGCCACTTTATAGTATTGAGCAACGTCGCTCGGTTGTTCTCAAACGTCGACTTTGTCACCACAACTAAATCTAGGTTAGACTTTCCTGCTACTGCCGTTTTTCGCGCAACACTTCCGTACACATAAACGCTGTGAAGATTTTGCCCTAGACCGCCTTTTAGGCACATCAACACTTCTTTGATTAAAGGAGCAAACTCTGGTTGAAAAGGTTGTTTAGGATCGATAACTGGAAGAGACATGGATTAAAAAGCGCGCTCAAAGTTTGTCAGTAAGATTCGCTTATGATCCCCTAGCCCCAATTCGGAATCAAGCCTAATCAAACGTTTAATCTTGATTCAACAATCACGATGAATTTTGGTGCCACACAACAAACTTAGCGCTATAATCAGCGAGTTTTGCTTAATAAGTATGAATAGGAATATACAATGCCAAAGGCAAGTGAAATCAAAAAAGGCTTCGCAATCGAGTCTAATGGTAAAACTCTTCTAGTTAAAGACATCGAAGTAACGACTCCTGGCGGTCGTGGCGGCGCTAAAATCTACAAAATGCGTTGTACAGATCTAACAACTGGCGCACGCGTAGACGAGCGTTACAAGTCTGATGACGTTGTAGAAACAGTTGAGATGAACAAACGAGCAGTTGTGTACTCATACGCTGACGGCGATGAGCATATCTTTATGGATAACGAAGACTACTCACAGTACACATTCAAACACAATGAAGTTGAAGACGACATGTTGTTCATCAACGAAGACACGCAAGGTATTCACATTATCCTTGTGGACGGTTCTGCTGTAGGTCTTGAACTGCCTTCTTCTGTTGAACTAGTCATCGAAGAAACTGACCCTTCAATCAAAGGCGCTTCAGCTTCTGCTCGTACTAAACCTGCGCGTTTTGCTTCAGGTCTAGTGGTTCAAGTTCCAGAATACATCGCAACTGGTGACCGTGTAGTTATCAACACTGCTGAACGTAAATACATGAGCCGAGCATAAGCATGTCTGATTTGATTTCTTACGACGACGTTATCGACGCAGCGTACGACATCTTCCTTGAAATGGCTCCAGACAATCTAGAGCCAGCTGATGTCATTCTGTTTACTGCTCAATTTGAAGATCGCGGTGCCGCAGAACTTGTTGAAACTGGTGAAGACTGGGTTGAACATGTGGGCTTTGAGGTCGACAAAGAAGTGTATGCAGAAGTTAGAATCGGCCTAGTAAACGAAGAAAATGACGTACTTGATGACGTATTCGCTCGTATGCTAATCAGCCGAGACCCAGAACATAAGTTCTGCCATATGCTTTGGAAGCGCGACTAACGCTCCTTCTCTTATTAATAAAAACACCAGCCTAGTGCTGGTGTTTTTTTATGTTCAAACATCACCGAAGATAGAAAAATGGCCTTTTTGCGTATAAGAAAAAGGCCTGCCAATTGGCAAGCCTTTCTGATTTTCGTTTTTCGCTCTCGATTAACGATGCTTGTTGCGTGCACCTTGTTCGCCAGCATTTTTCTTTGGCTTACGACGAGCAGGATTGTTGCTGCGACCTTTAGACGTGCTTACACGTTCTTCATGGCGCTTAACCGCGCGGCGGATTTTTTGGCTGCGAGCACGTTCACGCTTACGTGACGTATTATCCTTGCTCAAATCTAGCATGGTTTCTTTCTCTGGGCGAAGTTCTACAAGCTCACGCAGGTAGTTTACTTCTTTCAGATCCAGTTCCATCCAACCGCCACGAGGCAGTTTTTTGTCTAGGAAGATATCACCGTAACGAACACGTTTCAGACGGCTAACGGTACACTCTTGAGATTCCCATAGACGACGAACTTCGCGGTTACGACCTTCGTTGATCACTACGTAGAAAGTGTGGTTCATACCTTCACCACCTGCGTAGACAACGTCTTCAAAGCGAGCTAAACCGTCTTCCAGTTCAACCCCTTTTACTAGATTACGAACTTTTTGTTCGGTTACTTCACCAAACACACGCACTAGGTATTCACGCTCAACTTGGCGACTTGGGTGCATTAGACGGTTTGCTAATTCACCATCAGTAGTGAAAAGTAGCAGACCAGACGTGTTTGCATCCAAACGACCAACAGAGATCCAACGAGAGCCACGAATTTTTGGCAGACGGTCGAAAACCGTGCGACGGCCTTCTGGGTCATGACGAGTACACAGCTCACCCTCAGGCTTGTAGTACGCAAGTACACGACAGATCACTTCTTCTTGAACCTTTGCAGATACAATGTGACCATCGATACGAACTACACTGCTCTCATCTTCCAGTCTTTCACCAAGTTTAGCGACCACACCGTTCACGCTTACGCGTCCGGATTTAATTAACGATTCGATCTCACGACGAGAACCGTGTCCAGCACGTGCTAATACTTTTTGTAACTTTTCGCTCATTTATCTACCTATGTGTCGTCTTCACAGACGTCGAGACCAGAATTGGCCTTCATTGTGCAAGTTACCCATGTAGATGGGATTTTTTCGGTCGGTCATTATACGCGATTCTTGCATTTAATGTAAGTGAAATCCTGCCAATTCTCCGCCCACAATTTACCGTTCAATACAAACTCTCGGCCCAACTTTTGTCCTACTAAGTATGAGATATTCCCATGCAGAATCGAACTATTATGGGTCGTTCCTATCCTCTTTCAAACGGTCTCAGCTGATAAAATTGTCAGGGTTATAACAACAATAACCCATTTAGCTTGCTGGCTATGGTAATCAGATAAAAGGAATAAAAAATGTCTAAGACAAATCTTGACCTAAATTGGATTTTTGGCACATCCGGAGATGACGATTTAACAGGAACAAAAGGCTCTGAAACCACCGACATCTTTTTCGGATTTGGCGGTAACGATAAGTTTGTAGGCTACGGCGGCAATGATTATATTTTTGGCGGCTGGGGAGACGACACTCTGCTAGGCGGTCGTGGCAACGATTTTATTTCTGGCGGTTTTGGGAATGACTTCATCTCAGGTGGTCTAGGTAATGATTCATTGTTTGGTGGATGCGGTGATGATGTTATTTTCGACTATTCAGGCAACAACTTCATCAGTGGGGGCTGGGGTAACGATACGCTTGTGATCGGCGATGGCGAGTCAGTGTTGAGCGGGGGCTGTGGTGACGACACATTTGTCTTTACCAATCGTCTGGCGATTGGCGTTCCTGATCAACCGGTATCCTCCAATGACATTGAGATAGAAGCCGATGTTCTCGACTTTAATATCTTCCACGACAAACTGGTCTTTGATTTGGGTAAAGATACAGATGGTGATGGCATTCGCGATACTTTCCTAGATTCAGCGGATGACCTGACCCTTAGCTACAACGAATGTGGTTGGGCAGTATTCTCTAGCGAAGAATACAACGTAGAAGTCACGCTAAATGGCGTTAATTCAGCTTACATAAACTATGCTGAACACCACGGTATCGACATTTTCGAATTCGCATAAGCCATCTTTATTCGGCGTAAACACTGCTCAAGTATAAATAATGAAAAAGGAGGCTGATAGCCTCCTTTTGTTTATGTTGGTATTTCAACTTATTCGAATGGTGATGGATCGCCAGAACCAATTCGAACCACTTCTGGATCACCTTCGCTGAAGTCAATCACTGTAGTAGGTTGCTCACCTAAGTAACCACCATTCAGGATCACATCAACGGCATGTTCAAGTTTGTCGCGGATATCCTCCGGATCAGACTCTGTCACATCGCTACCAGGCAGAATCAATGACGTTGACATCAATGGCTCACCCAGTGCTTCGAGAAGATCCAATGCGATTTGGTTATTTGGCACACGAATACCGATAGTCTTACGTTTCGCATTCATCAAGCGACGAGGAACTTCCTTCGTACCTTTGAAGATGAACGTGTAAGGACCAGGAGTGTTGTTTTTCAGTAGTCGGAATGCTCCGTTGTCCACGCGCGCATACAGAGAAATTTCTGACAAATCGCGACACAACAACGTGAAGTTGTGCTTATCATCTAAGCGACGAATCTGACAAATGCGCTCTAGCGCTTGTTTGTTCTCCAATTGGCAACCAAGTGCATACCCTGAATCTGTCGGGTAAACCACGACACCGCCATTACGAATGATTGCTACTGCTTGATTGATCAAGCGAGCCTGTGGGTTTTCTGGATGAACGTAAAAAAACTGGCTCATTGTAATTCCTCATTATCGAGCCTCTCGGCTCTATATTTTTGTGGAGCTTGAATGCCGTCTTGTTGAGCATTATACCCAAGTCATTCTCGCTGAAACTAACGTCTTGACGTTACTTGGATACATCCAACGAAGGATCGATGCCCCAATCTTTCCAAACGGGTTCAACACCTGCAGGTAACCACAGGTTTCTGCCTAATTCCATCCAAGGAGATGGATAGTGAAAATCGCTGCCTTGAGAGGCTAATAGTTTGTATTGTATAGCATAATCAGCCAAGTTGCGTCTTTCTTGTTGTGCTTGCTGCGGTTGAGCAACTTCCATTGCATCTCCGTTAGCTTCAACAAACGCAGCTAGAAGACGCTTAATCCACTTTGCTGTCAACTGATATCTGCCCGGATGCGCCAATACCGCTTTACCACCAGCGGCATGGATAGCATCGACAGCCTCTTTCATTGAACACCAATTTGGCGGTACATAACCTGGGTTATTGCGAGTGAGATACTTTTTGAACACCATTTGCATGGTTTTCGCATAACCATTATCAACTAGCCACTTAGCAAAGTGAGCTCGGGTAATCGGCGCGTCACCAGCCAGTTGCTGAACTTCTTCTAACACCCCTTCACGAGTGGCCTTTTGCAGACGAGAAGCGATCAGCTCAGAACGAGCCACACGATGTTGCTTTTGTTGCTCAATCAATGCCGCTAATGCAGGATTTTCAGGATCAATATTCAAACCAACGATATGGATATCTTTATTCTGCCAAACGGTTGATATTTCAATACCGTTAATGATTTTTATCGGCAAGTCATTCTCTTCAACGTATTGTTTGGCACGCGCTAAACCGTCAACCGTGTCGTGATCTGTAATCGCCAAAACCTCGATATCAAAACCCAGTGCCCTATCCACTAAATCTTTCGGTTCTAATCGACCATCGGACGCCGTGGTGTGACTATGTAAATCAATTCTCATATTTTTGTCGTTTTAATGCTGTTTTGGGGTTGACTTTTTACTCTCGCACTAGTTAACTAGTACACAAATACAAAGCACGTAATTTAAGGCTCACTATGTTACAAGAATTTAACCAGAACCAAAAAGCGAAAGTTGCTGTTTGTCTTAATAAGACAAACTCAGCAGATCTTGCTTGGTGGCGCACTTGGACAAGTTCTTGGTGGGCTAACGTGTACTTCTAGTTTAGAAAAACAAACGTCATAAAGCCCGCTACTCAAGCGGGCTTTTTATTTTGTCGCCCAACTCACATTCAACTGCCTAAACATTAATCGGATATGACCAACTCTTGATTGGGAGAACGTTTGCTTTATGCGACTATGTACTGCAGGACGATTAAAACAGCTACAAGGAGGTCTTGTGAACAAGGCCATTGAAATTAAGAAACTTGGACAACTGGAAGTATTAAAAGCTTCTGTTCCTTACACTCAAGACCCAACCCGTCTGTTCCATACTATTTGTGAGAACAAAACGGATAGCTTGCTTTTAGAATCGGCTGAAATTGATTCTAAACAGAATCTCAAATCGCTGTTAATCGTCGATTCTGCGGTTCGCATCGTTTGTTATGGACATACCGTCAGCTTTCATGCTCTAACGGAGAACGGCAAAAACCTACTGACGCATTTGAATCAAAACGTACGTGGCGAAGTCGCAAGCCAATTTGACGGCGAAACACTGACTTTAGAATTCATCCAACCATGCGATACGATTGATGAAGATTCTCGTCTACGAGAAGCCTCTTCTTTTGATGCGCTTCGTTTGGTACAGCACAGTTTTGATCTTTCTTCGCAAGACAAACATGCCATTTTCCTTGGTGGCCTATTTGCGTATGACTTGGTGGCGAACTTCGAACCATTAGGAGACGCGGTAGCAACAAACCAGTGTCCGGATTACGTCTTCTATGTCGCGGAAACATTGATGGTTGTAGATCACCAAACAGAATCCTGCCAACTGCAAGCAACATTGTTCGTTGACGGCTCGCAAAAGGCAGCGCTAGAAAGTCGAATCGAAGATATCCGAGCTCAATGCACATCGCCAAAGCGTCTTCCAGACGCAACGCAAGTGGCCAATATCACAGCTCAACCAAGCGTTTCGGATCAAGATTTCTGTCAAATCGTCCGTGATCTAAAAGAATTCGTGGTAAAAGGCGATATTTTCCAAGTAGTTCCTTCTCGTCGATTCACATTGCCTTGCCCTTCTCCGCTAGCAGCTTACAAAGAGCTAAAGCAAAGCAACCCAAGCCCTTACATGTTCTACATGCAAGATGAGCTGTTCACTTTGTTTGGTGCGTCTCCAGAAAGTGCCTTGAAGTATGAAACCGACACCAACCAAATAGAAATCTACCCAATTGCGGGGACTCGCCGTCGCGGTAAACGTCCAAATGGCGAAATCGATTTTGATTTAGATAGCCGTATTGAACTTGAACTGCGTAGCGACAAAAAAGAGAACGCTGAACATATGATGTTGGTAGACCTAGCTCGTAATGATGTAGCGCGCATCTCACAAGCTGGTACTCGTCATGTTGCCGATCTCCTTAAAGTTGACCGTTACAGCCATGTTATGCACTTGGTGTCCCGCGTGGTTGGCCAGTTGCGCGATGACCTTGATGCTTTGCACGCTTACCAAGCTTGTATGAACATGGGCACGTTAACTGGAGCGCCAAAAATTCGTGCAATGCAACTGATTCGCGATGTCGAAGGTGCTCGTCGTGGCAGCTATGGCGGAGCGGTAGGCTATCTGACCGGAGAAGGCACGCTCGACACTTGTATCGTGATTCGCTCGGCTTACGTGGAAAACGGCATTGCTCAAGTACAAGCAGGTGCAGGCGTGGTATTCGATTCTGACCCTCAAGCGGAAGCCGATGAAACACGCGGAAAAGCTCAAGCGGTTATCTCTGCTATTCAAGCAGCGCATTCTCAACCTGCAAACAAGGAGTAGCAGACATGGCGAACATCGTATTCATCGATAACTTTGACTCGTTCACCTATAACCTTGTGGACCAATTCCGCTCATTAGGTCACTCAGTCAAAATTTATCGTAACCACATTCCGGCAGAAACCATCGAACAAGCAATAAACGAGCTCGAAAACCCCGTCGTTCTGTTATCACCGGGACCAGGTGCGCCATCAGAAGCAGGTTCGATGCCAGAGCTGATTCAACGAATGAAAGGCAAAATGCCAATGATTGGTATTTGTCTTGGTCACCAAGCGATTGTTGAAGCATATGGCGGCACTGTCGCTGGCGCTGGTGAAATCATCCACGGCAAAGTGTCGATGATGGAGCACCAAGACCACGCAATTTATCAAAATCTGCCCTCGCCACTTGCAATTGCGCGTTATCACTCTTTAGTGGCGACAAAGGTACCAGACAGCCTGACCATCACTGCCGAAGTCGACAATTTGGTCATGTCTGTTGTGCACGAACAAGATAAAGTTTGCGGATTTCAGTTCCACCCAGAGTCAATAATGACGACTTACGGCGCAACCTTGTTGGGCAACGCTATTGAATGGGCGCTTGAGAAAAATAACGCATAAGGAAATGGGGAGAGAAACTATGGAAGCAATCATCAACAAACTGTACGAACAGCAATCACTGACTCAAGAAGAAAGCCAACAGCTGTTCGACACTATTATTCGCGGCGAGCTTGATCCAATTTTAATGGCATCGGCATTAACAGCATTAAAGATCAAAGGCGAAACGCCTGATGAAATTGCCGGTGCAGCAAAAGCCCTACTGGCGAATGCGAACCCGTTCCCTCGTCCTGATTACGACTTTGCAGACATCGTAGGGACAGGGGGCGATGGTCACAATACTATCAATATCTCGACGACGGCCGCCTTTGTTGCAGCAGCATGTGGCCTAAAGGTCGCGAAACACGGCAACCGCAGCGTATCAAGTAAATCCGGCTCTTCTGACTTACTGGACTCGTTTGGCATCAACCTAGCAATGAGTGCTGAAGACACCCGCAAAGCGGTTGACGACATTGGCGTTGCCTTCTTGTTCGCGCCTCAATATCACGGAGGCGTTCGCCACGCGATGCCTGTGCGCCAAACCATGAAAACGCGCACCATTTTCAACATTCTTGGCCCGTTGATTAACCCTGCACGTCCAAACATCGAATTAATGGGCGTCTACAGTGAAGAACTGGTTCGTCCTATCGCAGAAACCATGCTACAAATGGGTATGAAGCGCGCCGCTGTCGTACATGGTAGCGGATTGGATGAAGTGGCCATTCACGGTACAACAACGGTTGCCGAAATCAGAGATGGCAAGATCATCGAATACACGCTATCGCCAGAAGATTTTGGTCTAGAGTCTCACCCGCTAGAAGCCATTAAAGGCGGTGACCCGGAAGAAAACAAAGCGATCATCACCAACATTCTGACGGGTAAAGGTACAGACGCACAACTAGGCGCAGTCGCGGTTAACGTCGCACTTCTAATGCGTTTATTCGGCCACGAAGATTTAAAAGCCAACACGCAGCAAGCGATCGAGGCTATGAACTCAGGCAAAGCTTACCAATTGGTACAGCAACTTGCCGCGCACGCTTAAGGAACAGATGAAGATGACTGACTTCAACACCCAGCAAGCAAACAACTTATCAGAGCACGTCTCAAAAAAAGAAGCAGAAATGGCGGAAGTGCTTGCCAAAATTGTTCGCGATAAATACCAATGGGTAGCAGAGCGAAAAGCATCACAGCATCTGAGCACTTTTCAATCGGATCTATTGCCGTCGGATCGCAGTTTTTATGATGCATTGAGTGGCGATAAAACCGTATTCATTACAGAATGCAAAAAGGCATCGCCATCAAAAGGCCTTATTCGCAACGACTTCGATTTGGACTACATCGCGTCGGTTTACAACAACTACGCAGACGCGATCTCGGTTCTGACCGATGAAAAATACTTCCAGGGTAGCTTCGATTTTCTACCTCAAGTTCGCCGACAAGTGAAACAACCAGTGTTGTGTAAGGACTTCATGGTCGATACCTACCAAGTTTACCTTGCTCGTCATTATGGCGCGGATGCGGTATTGCTCATGCTTTCGGTACTGAATGACGAAGAGTACAAAGCGTTAGAAGAAGCTGCGCACAGCCTAAATATGGGCATTTTAACGGAAGTCAGCAACGAAGAAGAGCTTCACCGCGCAGTTCAGCTTGGCGCTAAAGTTATCGGTATAAACAACCGCAACTTGCGCGACTTAACAACGGATTTAAACCGCACTAAAGCGCTTGCGCCAACCATTCGTAAGCTTGCACCAAACGCAACGGTTATTTCAGAGTCTGGCATTTACACTCATCAACAAGTTCGTGACTTAGCAGAATATGCAGACGGCTTTTTGATTGGCAGCTCGCTGATGGCGGAAGACAACTTAGAACTTGCGGTTCGTAGAGTAACGCTAGGTGAAAATAAGGTTTGCGGTCTGACTCACCCAGATGATGCGGCAAAAGCGTATCAAGCCGGCGCAGTATTTGGTGGTCTGATTTTCGTTGAGAAATCAAAACGAGCGGTCGATTTTGAAAGTGCTCGCCTAACCATGAGCGGCGCGCCACTTAATTATGTTGGCGTGTTCCAAAATCACGACGTTGATTATGTCGCCTCAATCGTAACGTCTTTGGGCTTAAAAGCCGTACAGTTACATGGACAAGAAGATCAAGAGTACGTAAACCAGCTCAAAACAGAACTACCCGTTGGCGTCGAGATTTGGAAAGCCTACGGCGTGGCGGATACAAAGCCATCCTTGCTAGCGGACAACATTGACCGTCACCTACTGGATGCTCAAGTTGGTACTCAAACTGGCGGCACAGGCCACGTGTTCGACTGGTCTTTGATCGGCGATCCAAGTCAAATCATGCTGGCAGGTGGACTGTCGCCTGAAAATGCACAGCAAGCAGCAAAATTAGGCTGCTTGGGATTAGATTTAAACTCTGGAGTAGAAAGCGCACCGGGGAAAAAAGATTCACAGAAGTTGCAAGCCGCATTTCGCGCTATTCGCAACTACTAAAGTTATTCGCAGTTATAAAAATACGAGAAGGATTATCAAAATGGCAAAACTGAATGCCTACTTTGGCGAATATGGCGGTCAATACGTTCCGCAAATTCTAGTTCCAGCACTTGAGCAACTAGAGCAAGCGTTTATTGACGCGCAAGAAGATCCAGAATTTCGCAGCGAGTTCATGACGCTCCTTCAAGAGTACGCTGGTCGCCCAACGGCACTGACTCTAACTCGTAACCTAACCAAAGGCACAAAAACAAAATTGTACCTAAAACGTGAAGATCTGCTTCACGGCGGCGCACACAAAACCAACCAAGTACTTGGTCAGGCGCTACTAGCGAAGCGCATGGGTAAACACGAAATCATCGCAGAAACAGGCGCAGGTCAACACGGTGTAGCAACTGCACTTGCGTGTGCACTACTTGGCCTCAAGTGTCGAGTTTACATGGGTGCAAAAGACGTTGAACGTCAAAGCCCGAACGTGTTCCGCATGAAACTGATGGGTGCAGAAGTGATTCCTGTCCATTCAGGCTCTGCAACACTTAAAGATGCTTGTAATGAAGCGCTGCGTGATTGGTCAGGCAGCTACGAAGACGCACACTACCTTCTCGGTACAGCAGCAGGCCCTCACCCATTCCCGACTATTGTGCGTGAGTTCCAACGCATGATTGGTGAAGAAACTAAAAACCAAATTCTGGCACGTGAAGGTCGCCTACCTGATGCTGTTATCGCCTGTGTGGGTGGCGGCTCAAACGCGATTGGTATGTTTGCAGATTTTATCGAAGAAGAAAGCGTTCGCCTGATTGGCGTGGAGCCAGCAGGTAAAGGTATCGATACAGATCAACACGGTGCGCCACTTAAGCATGGTAAAACAGGTATCTTCTTTGGTATGAAGGCACCATTAATGCAAGATGAGAATGGTCAGGTTGAAGAGTCTTACTCTGTTTCAGCCGGTCTAGACTTCCCTTCTGTTGGTCCACAGCACGCACACCTTAACGCTATCGGTCGCGCTGAATACGACAACGTAACGGATGATGAAGCATTAGAAGCATTCCAAGAACTAGCCCGCAGCGAAGGCATCATTCCTGCACTTGAATCTTCTCATGCTCTGGCACATGCACTGCGTATGGCTCGTGAGAATCCTGAAAAAGAGCAATTACTGGTTGTTAACCTATCTGGTCGTGGTGACAAAGACATCTTCACCGTACACGCCATCTTAGAAGAAAAAGGAGTAATCTAATGAGCCGTTATGAGAAGATGTTTGCACGCCTAAACGAGAAAAACCAAGGCGCATTTGTACCATTCGTGACGGTTTGTGATCCAAACGCCGAGCAATCGTACAAGATTATGGAAGCACTGGTTGAATCTGGCGCTGATGCGCTTGAACTTGGTATTCCGTTCTCAGACCCATTGGCGGACGGCCCAACAATTCAAGGTGCCAACATTCGAGCGTTAGATTCGGGTGCAACTCCGGATATCTGTTTTGAGCAAATCGGAAAAATTCGAGCAAAGTACCCAGACCTGCCAATTGGTCTATTGATGTACGCCAACCTCGTATACTCACGCGGTATTGAGAGCTTCTACGAGCGCTGTGCAAAAGCGGGCATCGATTCCGTTCTCATTGCAGACGTTCCGACTAACGAAAGCGCAGAGTTCGTAGCCGCGGCAGAGAAATTTGGAATCCACCCAATCTTTATCGCACCACCAACGGCAAGTGACGAGACGCTAAAACAAGTTTCTGAATTGGGCGGCGGCTACACTTACCTGCTTTCGCGCGCGGGTGTGACGGGTGCAGAAACCAAAGCTAACATGCCAGTTGACCACATGCTTGAAAAGCTAAACCAGTTTGATGCACCACCAGCGTTACTTGGTTTCGGCATTTCTGAACCAGCTCAAGTAAAACAAGCCATTGAAGCGGGTGCTGCAGGTGCAATTTCGGGTTCAGCAGTCGTAAAAATCATCGAAGCACACGTAGAGCAACCGCAAATCATGCTCGATAAGCTTGGTGAATTTGTCTCAGCAATGAAGGCGGCAACTCAAAAGTAACCGACACCACAAGCTAAACACTGCAAACGCTCATTGATTCTCGTTAATGGGCGTTTTTTTATCAACTTGATTGCAAACCTCGCAATGCTCTCACTTCCAACCGTCTTTTAAAGAAGCGAATCCATAAAGTGATAACATGCCATTGTTCAAACCTGTTTTGTAAGGTACTGACATGGAAGATATCAAATCGTTGTTGCTGCAATGCCCTGTTTTAGCCGGTTTGCCAGTGGAAGGAATAAACGAAGCAGTACAAATCGTTCGCGCACGACACTTCGACGAGAAAGCACTCATTTGCAGCAAAGGCGCGCAGCACTCTTCATTGATGGTGATAGCCAAAGGTTCTGTACGCGTTAACTCGATAAGTTCCAAAGGAAAAGAAGTCACCTTGATGATTTTCGAAGCCGGAGGATGGTTTGGCGACAATGTATTTTCACCCGGCATGCCACGCATTTTCGGAGCAACGGCTCATACCGACGTAACCCTATTAGAGCTACCTGGCGATAAATTTCGGCAGTTGTTAGCCAAATATCCACAAAGCTACCCTGTGATTCTGGATTTGCTCAGCCGCAGATTATGGTCAGCTATTTCCGTTATCGAAGACGACGCCATTCGCGGTATAGAAGAGAGGATCGGCAGACGGTTATTGCTTCTGGCAGAATATCAACATAACCGTCCTATAAGTGCCCAGTCTTGTTTAGTGAAAGTGACTCGTGAGCACATCGCCAACATGATGGGGCTAACACGACAAAGTGTTCATAAGGTACTAAAGAAATTGGAAAACTCGAACGTTCTTAGGCTGCAATACGGCAGTATTACCATATTGAATCCGCTGAAAATGGAAGCGTATCTCAAACAGTTGGAATAGTTATAGATGCAAACACGTCTTTGGTCTAACCGGCGTACTCAGCCAAAACGACCACCAGCCAATGCCATGTAGATCAAACAAAAAGCCAGCGAGAGCTTCGCTGGCTTTGACATCATACTTATGCGACTTCGAGTTCCGATTTTAGCTCTCTCTTTAAGATCTTGCCCGTAGCACTCATCGGTAACTGTTCACGAATTTCGACAAACCTTGGGTATTTGAAATTGGCTAACTGCTCTCGCCCCCATAATTGCAGCTCATCGGCTTCGACAAATTGATTCGGTTTTAATACCACGTAGGCTTTGATCTCTTCGCCATATTCTTGATGCGGAATACCTATCACGGCCACCATCGCTACCGCAGGATGCGTCATGAATACTTCTTCAATCTCACGAGGATACACATTGAAGCCTCCTCGAATGATCAGGTCTTTCATCCTGTCGACAATAAACAGATTACCCGACTCATCAAATCGCCCGACGTCACCGGTATGGAACCAACCACTTTGCAACACCGATTCCGTCACTTCTGGGCGATCTAGATAACCTTTCATGACGTTGTGCCCGCGCACAATAATTTCTCCTTCCTCACCGACAGGGAGAGCATGACCGTCAAGATCAACGACTTTCACCTCAACACCTTGAATCGGTTGCCCGACAGAGCCCGGTACTCGCTCCTGATCAAGGTGATTAAAACACGCTATCGGACTGGTTTCGGACAAGCCGTAACCTTCTAGAATTGGTACATTGAATCGTGCTTCAAAGGTCTTAAATACTTCTGTCGGTAGCGACGAGCCTCCACTAACGGCTACTCGTAGCGACGAAATATCGCAATTATGTTCAACATGCAGCAAACCAATGTACATCGTAGGCACACCGGCAAAGAGCGTCACTCGATGCTTTTCGATCAGCTCCAACACATGTTTCGGATCAAATCGAGGGACTAAAACCAAAGTTGCACCGCTTTGCACGCTAGCATTGAGATGCACGGTTTGACCGAATGTATGAAACAGTGGCAACGTTACTAGATGAACATCATCAGCCTGACTCGCCATGATGTTCTGAGCCACAAGCGCATTCATTACGATGTTTTGCTGCGTGAGCTCTGCTCCTTTGGGCAGTCCCGTTGTGCCTGATGTATACAAAATCACACAAGTGTCATCCGCATCGCGAGCAACGTAATCCGCCAAAGGTTCGATATCTTCTATAAAAGACGTCAGTGTCGGTAAACCTTGGTACTCTTTTTGCGTTTGATCTTGCGTCATTACGATCATCGTTTCACACGCACCCACCTCTTTAAACGCTTTCATGCCTTCTTTCGCCATTGGCAGTTCGGGCGTTCCTTCAAAACAGAAGTAAAACTTCGCTTTCGAATCTTCTAGGTGGTATTTGATTTCTCTAGATTTGAGCAACACGTTCAGCGGAACGGTAACGGCACCCGCCTTCTGAACCGCAAAATAAACGAAAGGAAAGAAAGGCAAATTCGGGCACGATAACGCCACTCGGTCTCCCGGTTTGACGCCCGCTTTAATCATCGAAGTCGCGATCTTACCTGCAATCGCGTCAAATTCTGCGTATGTGAATTTTTTATCACCACATATCAAAGCCGTTTTATTCGGTTTACTTGCAGCATTTCTCTGCAATGCAGCAGCAAGGTTCATCATAATGGCTTACCCTCTAAAACTTTGTCATTTTCATTGTTGTTCGTGAATTCCTTTAAGAGAGTCACGCATCATGGGCGACTAAGAGGCTTGGAAAAGCCACATCGCCTTTTGTTAACATTACATTTACAAGATTTAAAAACGCAAGAATGTAAAAAATTTAACATTCAGATGCCCGAACGAACCAAAATGTGAGCGTGTTAGCTAATTATTGTTATAAATATCAAACCAAAAAACCAAAGCCCTTCCTCAACTCCACCGTTGAACAAGTCATTAACATTAACTTAATTTCAACAAACGCAATCTATCACTCAAGAACACATCGAGACACAGAATCCATACATCAAGCAAATGGCAATCGTTTGCTATCGTGCAAAAAATTAGCACCCGTCAATGAAATATCGATTATTTCATCAATAAGCTTCTGCTGCATATTGCCAATTGTGAACGATACGTGTAAAAAGCAAGGCGAGATAATTATCCATAAAACAATTACAGGCTGGTGGGTAATTTTAGGATTTTACATTTTATTAGCACAGAGGTTATGGAAGTGTTAAAACAAAAGAGTTTGCTAAACAACATTGGCGTGCAAGTCGTCATTGCAATGATCGTGGGTACTGCCGTTGGTGCTCTAATGGGTCATGATGCGACTGTATTCGCGCCATTAGGTGCTATCTTTATCAACCTAATCAAGATGCTGGTAATCCCATTGGTTGCTGTCGCTTTGATTTCTGGTGCTGCTGGTCTTGGTAACAGCCAGTCTGCGGGTAAAGTTGGCTTGGTAACATTGGGGTACTTCGGTTTAACTTCGGCTCTAGCAGTTGCATTGGCTCTGTTTATGGGTGAAGTATTCCAACCGGGCATGGGCATCGACGTTTCTGGCGTAGAAGGCATGTTCTCGGCAGAGTACGCTTCAAAAGGTGAACTACCTACTTTCTGGGCAACCATCACTGGTATGATCCCAACCAACGTTTTCCAATCACTGAATGAAGCGAACATCCTACAGATCCTAGTATTCTGTATGTTCTTTGGTATTGCGATTTCTAAGCAAGCGAAAGAGCGTCGTGAACCAATCATCAATGGCGTGAACTGCATTGTTGATGCAATGGTTTGGATGATCAATAAAGTGATGATCATTGCACCTATTGGTGTTTTTGGTCTGATGGCAGAAGCCGTAGGTACATTCGGTTTTGGCGCACTCATGGTTGTATTCAAACTGTTCGTTGTTTACGTTGCAGCAATCCTCGTGTTTGGCTTTATCGTATACCCTGCAATGGTGCATGTTTTCACTAAGACATCAGCGAAGAAATTCGTGTCTGCAATGAAAAAACCACAAGCAGTTGCACTATCAACAGCGTCGTCAATGGCGACACTGCCTGTCACTATGGATACGTGTGAAAAAGAACTTGGCGTGAAAAACTCAACTGCGTCATTCGTTCTACCTCTGGGCGCGACCATCAACATGTCTGGTAATGCGATTTACTACGGCTTGGTTGCTATCTTCTTTGCACAGCTGTTCAACATCGACCTAGGCATGGGCGCTTACATCGCGATCATCGTGACTTCAACACTAGGTGCGGTTGGTCAAGCTGGTGTTCCGGGCCCTTCTTTCCTAGTGGTAGCAGTACTACTAGCGGCGGGTATTCCAATTGAAGGTCTGCCTCTACTCTTCGCTCTTGACCGTATCTTCGACATGATTCGTACGGCTCTAAACATTACTGGTGATGCAGCATGTGCGGTCATTGTTGATGCTTTAGTAGAAGAAACTGCCGCTGACGCGGAGTTACAGAAGCAAGAAGCTTAGTTTCCTAACAAATACTTAAAAGCCGCTCAAAAGAGCGGCTTTTTTTTCGATTCTTTGCATTACGTAACCATACAAATAGAAACTAATAGCATAATTTTTCTGAAGTGATATAACGCCCGTACTAACTATAAAAAACGTCAGATCTAGGTTGTATCATGAGTCTTAAGCTGTCTTTGGTTTCGCTTTCCAATACAGATTTGCCTATTGAAACAAAACAACAGGCACTGATCGATATTGTTCTTCGCTTCCTAACACCACAAGAGAGAGCCTCTCTCTTTGAGTCCATCACTCATCAACGAGAAACGAACTTGCTGGCACGCTATCCTGAGTACCAGTCCAAAAGTCTTTCTGTCTTGTTTGAGTTAATGGATTATCGAGATTTGGTTCGACTGCATCCGAACAACCTACATGACGACGTCTATCTACTTGAATTAATTGCAGCAGAGTGCTTCCCTCATTGGTTAGACTTTTGGTGCGCTTGCGAAATCGAAGCCATCAAACAGAAATACTCGCTTGAAAACCGCGAGCCAGCGACTGAACTCTCCTTCGAAGACGCCTCTTACTCAGCAATGCTCATTGATGATATTTCAGAGTCTTCAATGCGCGTTCAACTGCCCAGCTACCCAGTGGCAATGACCTTGAGTGACGCAGTTGCGCTGAGTAATTTGGAGCTCTTCGTTCAAGGAGAAAAGTGGTATGAGATTTTGCCCTTGTTGTCACTTTCTCAGAAAGGTAAGCACTTTATTCTGCTCCAAACTCAGACAACTCCGGTGTTGGTCGCATCAGCGCTAATCCAAGACTGGAACCAACGTAACACTTGGCTAAGTTATGCGCCGCAGTTTAACAGTGAAAAATGGCGATTCTGTCTCCCCCTGCACGGCTATCAAGAGCTTAATCGTCTTGATATCTTGGCAAGTGACCTCGTTACAGACTATGGTTCTTTAACAGTGTTTGATCAGGCATTCCAAACACACATAAATAAAACAGAGATGGTATGCGAAGTGCTGCGTCTTACTGTGAGCGGCAGCGTTCAACACAAGCTCTACTTCTTATATCTTGCACAAAAAGAGCTGATGAATGTGCTGTTTCAGTCAGGCTACAAGGTTGGGTTCACCATTATAGAACAAGCGTTCATGTTAAATTTTTATCAATCTATTGATTCTAAAGCCTACTTTCATTCAGGATACTGCGACATTAACGGTGACGGTATTAATACGTACCGGGGCTTCTGGAATTTTGAATCGATGGTAGACACCTTTAAACGCACAGACTTTCGCGATTATAAACGCCGTATTCGAGTAATCAGACAAAATACGCAGGTGAATGAACATGCTTGATATAGGTCTTAGTGGCCTACTCTACCCGAAAGCCATCACACTGTTTGCTACAGTGGCCGTGGTACTCGTGTGGCTGCTGTACTACTGCTATCGCCTTAAACAAAAGAACGAAGTGATCTTAGGTTCGTACCACGCGCCTTATATCGCCTATTCGACATGCATTATTATTTGGATTAGCAGTAACGCCTACTTCCATACCGATTTGCTACCTCTGCTTGGGTCAGAGGGCGGCATTTTCATGTCGAAATTAGCCAACTTAGCTTCCTTCTTCGCATTTGCTTTTGCTTTCTACTTTTCTTGCCAGCTCGCCGCAGAGCAGAAAAAAGGCAAAGTAAAACTGTGGCAACAAGGCATTTTTGTTGCGCTGACGGTTTATTCTCTGGTCATCAATTTACGCCCGAACCTAACCGTTGAGAATGTGCTGATTGATGGCCCTAGCCAATTTGTGATTGAGTTTGGCCCTCACACTTCTTATTTCTTCATGGGATTGGTGACCTTTGTCGTTATGACACTCACCAACCTCATTAGCATGCGCGCAAACAGCAGTAAGCTCTCTATAGCGAAGAACAATTACATGATCGCAGGGATCTTAGTATTCATGCTGTCTACGGCTGTCATACACCTAGGCATGACCTACTTCCTTGGGGATTTCTCACTAACGTGGCTACCACCAGCGTTATCCATCAGTGAAATGCTGTTTGTTGGTTACGCGCTGCTTACATCGAGATTCTACAGCGCCAAATACCTTGCTTATCTGACGATCAGTGTGCTTTTTGTGTGCACCATTTTCGTCCTGCCACTAGGTGCGGTATTTATTCCAATGTCTGAAGACAATCAATGGCTCATCTCAATTCCGATTTGCGCCTTGATTGGCATCACCTGGCACTTGGTCTACAAACGCGTTAGCCGAATCGCATCGTTCTTTATCTACGGCAATCGACAAACACCAGTTCAGCAGATCTTAGCGTTAGAAGAAGAGTTTAAGCGCTCAATCGACGATGCCGTGCATCAGTTGAGCACATTACTCAACATACCCAATGACAAGCTTCAACTCGTAACCAGTAACTACACCGAAACCTTCTACGAAGATTATTTACACAGCAATGATTCGGTTTTGGTGCTCGACGAACTCTCTGAAAGGCTCGACGAAAAACCGTCTTCAAAAGGTTCAATCAAAGCTCTGTATGAACGCATGAGATCGAGTAACACGGCGCTTGTTATGCCACTGTTTGGCCGCGAAAAGTCGGTTTCACATTTGCTGATTTCTTCACACAAAAGCGATAACAAACTGTTTTCTAACGAAGAGATTTCAGCACTACAAACATTGTTGATCCGCGTACAAAATACGATTGAGTCTGATAGAAAGATTCGTCAAAGCCGCGCGTTAGCCAACTCGATCGCCCATGAGATGCGCAACCCATTGGCGCAAGTTCAGCTTCAATTTGAAGCGCTGAAACAGCACATTGATAGCAATGCATCCGATGACAAGATCATAAGCGATATAGAAAAAGGCCAAGCAGCAATTCAGCGTGGACGCCAACTCATCGACATCATCTTGCGCGAAGTCAGCGATACTTCAGCTGTACATGAGCCCCTTTCGCTTACTTCGATTCATAAAGCTGTAGATCTTGCGGTGAGTCGATACGGTTTTGAAAACGAACACATCATCGAAAGGGTGAAACTTCCGACTCAAAACGACTTTGTCGCCAAAATCAACGAGACGCTGTTCAACTTTGTCATTTTCAATTTGATTCGCAATGCGATTTACTATTTT
This sequence comes from Vibrio sp. RC2502, assembly GCF_054850435.1. NCBI lineage: Bacteria > Pseudomonadati > Pseudomonadota > Gammaproteobacteria > Vibrionales > Vibrionaceae > Vibrio > Vibrio sp. RC2502. Next base: position 1,220,357 of record NZ_CM141453.1, on the reverse strand, counting down.
GATTCCTATCCCGATAGTCAAATTGAAATCAGAACCCTCGTCGGCCCTTATGAAAACACGCTTGTTTTCCGCGATACAGGGCCTGGGATTGATGACAGCATCGTACACAAAATCTTTGATGACTTTTTCTCATTCCAGAAAAGCGGCGGTAGCGGGCTTGGCTTGGGTTACTGTCAGCGCGTGATGCGTTCTTTTGGTGGTCGAATTGAGTGTAAATCGGTAACTAATGAATTTACTGAGTTTTATCTGCATTTTCCGGTTGTGCCAAATGCACCGAAAGTAGAAACGCTTCGAACGCCAAACTTTTACAACTGGAATCAGAAAGTCAAAACCACACCAAGTCCAGAACCTGTCGTACAAATCAACAAAGATGCACCAACAGTGCTCATTGTCGATGATAAAGAGGTGCAACGTACTTTGGTTCAAATGTACCTAAATCGACTTGGCGTCAATAGTTTACAAGCCAATAACGGCGCAAATGCGGTGGAACTGTTTCAATCACATCAGGTCGATTTGGTGTTGATGGATGTTCAAATGCCGGTAATGAATGGGTTTGATGCCAGCGAAAAAATCAAGCAGTGCTCTCCAACTACACCAATCATCGCCCTGTCTGGCGAGTCTGGAGAGAAAGAGCTCGAGATGATCGCTAAATTGATGGATGGTCGTCTGGAAAAGCCAACCACACTCAACGCATTACGTGATGTACTGGTGCGATGGCTTCATTTCGATAAAATCAGCGTAACGAACAGTTATCAAATTGCGAATGAATAGTTGGCATTAAAACTGCTTAACTGAAGTACAAACCGAATTATCCAGAGCGTTGAGCTTGCTGTTATGCAGTCAGTAAGCTTGATAAGGAGATGGCTATGTTACTTCACCGACACACATATTACGGCTTGATTCATCACGGAATAAAAGCACTATTGTTAGACAGAATCGGACGCTACACCGAGGAAGAGTATCACCAATATTTGAGCCTAATGACAGGCAAATCAACTTGCTTCACCATGACGCATGAAGAGCTAGAAGCCACCGTCGATAACTTGTTGAGAGAAGGCTATTTGGAAGACGTAAAGTCTCTGATTTCTCAATACCAACGTGTGGCGTAGGAAAGAATCGTTTAGCTCTCGAGCCATGAGTCAAGCCTACAGAAGCTCACCAAGCTATCTGTAATAACGAGCAAGATTTCGCCTTTTTAGGTGCCTTAAACATATCAATACATTGCCGCTCATTGAGCGGCAATTTTTTATCCAAATCCCTTGAGCTATTCACATTACGCCAGATTCCGCTAGACTGTCAGCAACTCAACAACTCGGTAGTTTTTGGCAACATGAAGCAAATCCTTGATTTTATTCCTCTCATTATCTTCTTCGCTCTATACAAGATGTACGACATCTATGTAGCGACTGGAGCACTCATCGTTGCAACGGCAGTTCAACTTATCGTGACCTACGCGCTGTATAAGAAAGTAGAGAAGATGCAACTGATCACGTTTGTCATCGTCACGATATTCGGCAGCATGACCATTTTCTTCCATGACGACAACTTCATAAAATGGAAAGTCACTATCATTTACGTGGTGCTTGCCGTTGGCTTAACCGCCAGCCACTTAATGGGAAAATCGGTCGTCAAAGGCATGTTGGGTAAAGAGATCACGCTACCTGACGCGATTTGGGCGAAGATAAACTGGGCATGGGTAGGCTTCTTCTCATTTTTTGCAGGCCTAAACATTTACATCGCTTACGAGCTACCTCTGGATGTTTGGGTTAACTTCAAAGTATTTGGAATGCTGATCGCCACCTTCGCCTACATGATTGCTACTGGTGTCTACATTTACAAGCACATGCCAAAGGAAGAGAAAAATAACTCCTCCGATGTCTCGGTTGATGATTAAAAACTCAATTTTGCTATAATCCGCGCAAATGTATTATTCACAGCGACCTTCGGGTCGCTGTTTTGTTCAACGGACCAATAATTACTGCATTAGTATTCTTATTGGCACACCATATTTGCGCTTTTTTTGAGCGCCCTTGAAGATTTAGGATGTCACTATGAGCCAAGAATTTAACTCTCCGAAAGGCCAGCTTCTGCTTCGTACCCTTGCAATGCCCGCTGATACAAATGCAAACGGCGATATCTTTGGTGGTTGGATAATGTCTCAACTTGACTTGGCGGGTGCGATTCTGGCGAAAGAGATCTGTTCTGGTCGCGTCGTTACCGTTTCTGTTTCAAGCATTACATTTAAAAAACCAGTCAGCGTAGGTGACGTGGTTTGTTGTTACGGCGTGTGTAAGAAAATCGGCCGTACATCTATGAGCGTTGACCTAGAAGTTTGGGTGAAACCAGTGAAAGTCGACGGCATCGAAGATCGTTTCATGGTTTGTGAAGCAACCTTTAACTATGTAGCCATCGACAGTGAAGGCAAACCACGTCCAGTGCAAAGCTAAGTTGTCATAAAATCGAATTGCTAGGAAGAATCTCACATTTTCTATTGTTCACTTGTGAGAGGTTCAAAAAAGACGTTAAATTAACACTTTACCCCACCAATTAAGGAACTATGCTATGTGGTACGTCATCTTTTCTCAGGACGTCGAGAACTCATTGGAAAAACGTATGGGCGTTCGTCCTCAACATTTAGAACGCTTGCAACAGCTTCAAGATGAAGGTCGTTTACTTACCGCAGGTCCAATGCCAGCGATCGACTCTGATAACCCAGGAGAAGCCGGCTTTACTGGTTCGACAGTCATTGCTGAATTTTCCTCTTTGGAAGATGCCAAAACATGGGCTGACGCCGATCCTTATGTGGCGGCGGGCGTTTACGAAAACGTGATCGTAAAACCGTTCAAAAAAGTGTTTTAAGTTATGAAAAAATTACTGTGTCTCTTCCTCGCCTTTGGTGCATTGGCGGGTTGTTCATCAAGCAATGACAACCAACGCCAACTTGAATTAATGGCGTCTAACCGTGCCGGTGTCCTGTCTGCCGGACTGCCGTTGGAATACGGTCCGCTGCAAATCATGCGTGTTTCTTCTAACAAGAACGTGGTAGAAATGATGATGATTTACAACGACGATGCTTTAGGTGCGAAACCATTAAACCAAGTACTGAATACCAGTATTTATACATACTGCAATACGCCGTCGGTAAGAGAGCAAATTGATATGGGTTTGATGTACCGATTAAAAGTGCGTAACTCACGCGGTCAGCTAATTGCTGATGAATTGGTTTCAGAGCAAACCTGTAGCAAAATCAAATAGTCACAGTAATTTGCTTGTCGCTCAAGCCCGACGACAACGAGAACTGTCGTTAGTGAGCTAGGCGGACATTAAATAAAAGACGCAAAAGCGGAGACGATGGTCTCCGCTTTTTTATTGGCCACTTTAAATTGGCGACGAGCTACCTTATGCAAGCTCTGCGCGAAGCTTCTTCGCAGCAGACACTAGGTTGGCAAGTGCAGCTTCCGTCTCTGCCCAGTTACGTGTTTTCAAACCACAGTCTGGGTTTACCCACAAACGTTGTACCGGAATCTTTTCTGCCGCTTTCTTGATTAAGCCTTCAATCCACTCTTCCGTCGGAATATTTGGTGAGTGAATGTCATAAACACCTGGGCCGATTTCGTTCGGGTAATTGAACTCTTCAAACGCTTTAAGCAGTTCCATATTTGAGCGTGACGTTTCAATGGTAATCACATCTGCATCGAGCGCTGCAACAGAATCGATGATTTCATTGAACTCGCTGTAACACATGTGAGTGTGAATCTGAGTTTCTGGTTTTGCACTCGCTGCTGAGATCTTAAATGCATCCACCGCCCATTCTAAATACGCTTTGTGATCGCGCTTTTTCAACGGCAAACCTTCACGAATCGCAGGCTCATCGATTTGAATTATATTGATGCCTGCATCTTGTAAATCAGAAACCTCATCACGCAGTGCTAATGCCAGTTGTTGCGCGATTTCCTGACGTGTGATGTCTTCACGCGGGAACGTCCAACATAGAATCGTCACTGGGCCAGTTAACATGCCTTTCATCTGCTTGCTGGTTAGCGATTGTGCGTACGTCGACCATTCAACCGTAATCGGCTTTTCACGCTCAATGTCGGCAACCACAATGGCTGGTTTTACACAGCGCGAGCCATAACTCTGCACCCAACCAAATTTCGTCGTTTGGAAGCCCGCCAAATTCTCCGCGAAGTATTCCACCATGTCGTTACGTTCTGCTTCACCATGCACAAGTACATCTAGGTCGAGCGCTTCTTGGCGTTTTACGGCATCCGCAATGTGTCCTTTAAGTGCCTGGATATAGTCGGACTCAGATAACTGACCAGTACGATAAGCACTGCGCTGAACACGGATTTCACCCGTTTGAGGGAAAGAGCCGATGGTCGTGGTTGGCAGCAAAGGTAAACCCAACACTTCAGCTTGATGCGCAGCACGCTCCGCGTAAGGTGCGCTGCGCTCGGCAAGTGACGCTGTAATACTGTTTAAACGAGCTTGCACTTGGGGCTTATTCACATGTGTTGCCGTTTTACGTGCTTTGATTGGCTGGCTATAGGTATCACAAGCGAGAATCGCATTTTGATCACCGTCGAGTGCTCGGCCAAGCAAAGCGACTTCTGTCACTTTTTGTTTTGCGAATGCAAACCAGCTTTTCACTTCTTCACTTAGCTCTGTTTCCAGTTCCAGATCAACTGGGCTATGTAATAGAGAACATGAACTCGCCACCCAAAGCTTGTCGCCCAATTTCTCTTTGACTGGCTGTAGACGTTCAAGTTGCGCACTCAAATCCGAACGCCACACGTTACGACCATTTACAACGCCGGCAGAAAGCACCCAACCTTCTGGTAGTTTGGCAACCACGTCGTCAAGCTGTTGAGGCGCGGCAGACAAATCAACGTGCAAACCGTCCACTGACAGCTCAACAATTTTGTCTAACGTATCGGTGACAGAGTCAAAGTACGTCGTTAGTAGCACTTTTACATCGCTACGAATCACTTGGTATGCCAGCTTGAACGCGTCAGCCCACTGTTTTTCTAGCTCAAGCGACAAAATCGGCTCATCAATCTGAACCCACTCAACACCTTGGCTCGCCAGCTTAGCCAAAATAGCTTGGTAAGCCGTAAGCAATCGTGGCAGTAGCGTCAGGCGATCAAACCCTTCTTCTACCTCTTTACCTAAGTAAAGATAACTAACTGGGCCGAGCAATACCGGCTTCACTTTATGCCCGGCTTGTACTGCTTCGTTGATTTCTTCAAACAGTTGCGGCCAGCTCACTTCAAACGTATCGTCCTTGCTGAATTCAGGTACGATGTAGTGGTAGTTTGTGTTGAACCATTTAGTCATATCCGATGCTGCAGCACCCGCACAGCCGCAACCCGCTTGAGATTGACCACGACCCACTTTGAATAGCGTATCGAGATTAGGAAAACCACCTGCGTGACGTTTTGGCACGTGACCCAATAGCAATGTCGTCGTCAGTACATGATCGTACCAAGCGAAGTCGCCAGCGGTAGTAAAACTTAAACCAGCCTCTGTTTGTGTTTGCCAGTTTTTAGCGCGCAGATCTGCACCAACTTTTTTAAGCTCTGTTTGATCGATGTCACCGCGCCAGTATTTTTCTTGAGCGAATTTTAATTCTCGTTTTTCACCGATGCGTGGGTAACCGAGTATGTGCGTTGTTGTAGCCATGTCCCTATTCCTTTTTCAATCTTGTTCAATTTGTTTAGGTCAGAGCATCTTTCTCTAAATTCACAAGATGTCTGGATGGCTAAACTATCTCTCTCCTCTGTCGTTTGGACAACGTCCATTTATTCAACTTGTTTATTAAAAAAATTCATCATGGGTCGATTTCATTCGCAAATAAATTACAACAATAGACGTCTAGACGTTTACATATCCATTTTTTGTCGTTAAGTTAGTTATGTCTGTCGCAGTCAATCAATACGTTTTAACAGCAATAAAAAATTGCTTGCGAGTTAAGTGGATTTGTTTGATAAGTGTTTATTCTTAAATCAAAAATTCAAAGTAGCTATTGAGTATTTCAACAAGACAGAGCATTAAGAAACCATATTGAGCCGTTGTTGACTGGGATAGGAATTCGTTCACGGCGAACAACAAAGGATGAAAGGGATTCATGATAGAGCTAAAACATTTGCGAACATTAACTTCGCTTCGAGACACCGGCTCGTTAACTGCTACGGCTACTGCCTTGCACTTAACGCAATCCGCTCTTTCTCACCAAATCAAAGATCTCGAATCTCGTATTGGCGGTCAGTTATTTTTACGCAAAACTCGACCAGTGAAATTTACCTCTGAGGGTGAAATTCTCTTGCGCCTCGCGGAAGATATTTTGCCGAAGCTGGCAAGAGCAGAAAACGAACTGGCAAGTTTGAAAGAGGACGTCAACGGTCGATTACACATGGCGATCGAATGTCACTCATGCTTCCAATGGCTCATGCCTGCTCTAAGGGAATATCAATTGGCGTGGCCAAGCGTCACGTTGGATTTTTCGTCCGGCTTCGGGTTTGAGCCCCTACCCGCATTGTTGGCTGGCGAGTTAGATCTCGTTATCACGTCGGATATTCAACCTCGTTCTGAGGTACATTATGAACCGTTGTTTGACTTCGAAATGCGCCTAATCACTGCAACCAATCATCCATTAGCTGACAAAGAAATTATCGAACCACAAGATCTTGCCGATCAAACTATGCTCTCTTATCCGGTTCAAAAACAAAGATTGGACGTTGTTAAGCACTTCTTGCAGCCGGCCGGCGTCGAGCCTGCCAGATGGAAACAAGCGGACAATACCTTAATGCTGGTGCAAATGGTTTCGGCAGGCTTAGGCGTTGCGGCGCTGCCAAACTGGGCGATATCCGAGTTTTCTCGTCAGGGGTTAATCACCAGTAAACCATTTGGCAAAGGTTTGTGGCGTCGTCTGTTCGCAGCAACGCGTAACTCTGAAAAAGATAAGCGTTATCTGCAAGCCTTCTTTGCGACGGCGAGACAACAATGCAAAAGCCATCTTGACGGCATCAAGATGGCTTAACAACAAGGAATCGATTGAGACTAGCGTTCGTACGCTTTGAATTGATTGGTGAGTGGGTCGTACTGATAACCAAGCATATCAAGTTTGCCCACCACCGACTCAACATCCATTTCGTACACCGAAGCCAACTCGTCAAAACTGTCGCACTCTAAGCGTAGTTTTTCGTTGACGATACCCAACAAAATGATGCTATCCAGATTGCCTACATTGCTTAAATCCATCGCGACACTCCTCTTCGACAACGTATCAAGGTATATACCCAAGTGACTTCAAGATGTAGAGTTCAGAGCGTTGTCACTAATTCAAGTTCAAGGAAAACAACGCTGCGGAATAGCCAGCTATTTCCAAGTTTTTTGACGATGAAATTGCTTTAGTAACACGCTCCCAAAGCGCGAGTTGTCTTGGTTCGCATGCTTTGTTAACAATTTTTGATTTAGAACCACTAGATCTTCAAATTGTTGCCTCGCCTTCAAACCAAGTCATTCTCGCTGAACCAAGCATCTCGAGGTTACTTGGGTATATACATACAGCGTAGACAGGATCTGGAGAATTTAAAGTGAGCTCACTCGAGATCGTGAACTCACTATCAGACTGTTAAACAGCCAGAGCAAACAAACTTTGTAGGCTTGTCATGGAAGCAAGAGCAAGCAGCAAAGCAATGCTCAGTTGCACTTTTTCTGGCGCCTTGTGTGTGAAGATATGCCAACACCAAACCACAATGGTAGAGATAAGCAGCGCTAAAGAGATCAAAATCGGCTGCGTTGCGCTCGCAAGCGTAACTTCATCCAATTGGTACGATGAAAATAAAGTCGCAAGCACCAATAGCATGCCAGACACAATACCCGTTACAGGTAAAATACGGTGGAACGCCTGTAGTCGGCTACGGGCAATCGTAAGCAGCAATTGAGAGAACGACGCACCTAAGAAGAAGATCATCACAGCCATCGCTGCTGAAGCAGGCCAATTCGGCTGTTCAAACACTTGAATGCTCACGTATGCAAAGGCCAAACCATTCGCCAAATGCAGCGCCCACAATGGGCCCTTTTCACGCGTTTTCTTAGTCTGAACTTGAGAGTAGAAATAGAAAATCGCGAACACCACCATAAACGCTTCAATACGAAGTGATGCCACCGCAAGCCAAAGTACCCCTATCGCAGGCAACATTTTGTGGAGACGACCTCGCTGACCCGGACAAATATCGCCCTTGATCAAAAGCAAAGTCAGCAGCGCTTGTGCGCCAAATAACATTGGAGGGAAAGTAACCAGCAATTGTTGAATCATGTTGAATGCAAGCTCAAAAGTCGTTTTGGGTTGGCGATAATAGCAAATCACCTATCGCCAAACCACCTAAACTCTCCGCCTAACTTGCGATCCAAATAGCATCAAACAGGCTTAATGCTCATGCGTTTAATATTAAGCCTGTGCAGCAATACTTGACCTAGTCATTAGCAAGAAGCCAGATACTGCAAGGCATCATCTTGAGTGAGTAGCCCACGATATTCTTCTTTGGCGTCGCACAAGATCCAAGGGAAGCCTATACCAGCTTTGATCAAATCTCGAATGGCTGCTACAGGCAAACAGGCGTCAACTTGCTCAAATGCGGTGCTCATCACCTGATTGACTGGCCGTTTCCAAAGTCGATGCTCGCGCTCGGTTTCTAAATCTGTCCCCATCGCTGGCGTCATGTGCAAGTTGACTTGCTCTTTGGTGATCAACCCAACGCAGCGGTTTTCATTGATAACCACCAAAGGTGCACTTGGGCTCAGATTCATGTATTCCACCGCCAAAGACAGCGGTTCACCTGGGTCGAGTCGGCGCACATCGTGATGACATAACGACTGCAGCATCGCATCTTGAGTCGGTTTAACCATCACACCATTAAAAAGTGTGTCATGAGCTTGAGCCGTATCGAGTAGTACGACTGGCAACGCCTGAGAAAAGAGAAAGCCCTGCATGTAATCAACACCAATACCAGCCAACACTTCGAGCTCGCGTTGTGACTCGACACCTTCGGCAACCACCTCGACGTTCAGCTTGTGTGCCAAATCGGTAATGGTTTTGACGATGTTATAACTTGTACTGCCCTCATGAATATTCTTGACGAACTTGCGGTCGATTTTTAGTACATCAAATTGCCCTTCTTCCAAATAAGAAAACGAAGAGTAGCCCGTACCAAAGTCGTCAATCGCAATTTGAATACCCTCTTGGCGAATCTGTTCTAACGCAAACGCGTGTTCTTCATCTTGCTCGAAATACGCGGTTTCTGTTAACTCAATAGTCACCAGTTTTGGGTTTACATCGCTGGCTTTAATCAAATCGAGCGATCGCTGGAGAACTTGCAATGAATCCAGCTTGGTATTCAACGAGCGATTAATGGAAAGTCCGATATTTTCGCCATAGATTTTTTGCAAATGTGGCCACTGCTTCAGCGCGGTTTGGCAAACAACGTCATCCAGCGCAGCGATCAACTCCAGGTCTTCAATGATGGAAATCATCTCTTGCGTGCTGTACTCGCTGTTTTCGTGATAGAAGCGCGCTAATGCCTCGAACTTCACCACATTGCCGGTTCGCGTTTCAATAATTGGCTGAAAATACACATCCACCAGCTCACTTTCAATTTGGGTTTTCAGGAACGTTTCCAAATGCTGACGTTTCACCAACTCGGCGTGAAGTTCACTGTTGTAAAAGTTGAAGTAGCCGTTTTCTCCGGCTTTCGAAGACACCATCGCTTGCGCCGCATGAGCAAGTGCCTGTTTGGGATTGTTGGTGTCATACCCAAGAACAGAAACCCCGGTTTGCCCTTCCACAATCGTAGCGTGCATTTTGTTCCCCATTTCACTTCTCAGCTCAGAAAAGAAGCCTTTCATGGCTATTTGAATCAAGCGCAAGGGGCTCAACCACTGACAATGTGGCGTTTGTAAACAGACCACAAAGACGTCTCGCGATAACTGCCCCGCAATGCTGGTGTAGCGACTGCGCATGATAAAGTCCGCAAAACCTAGCTGTTGTTCCAACATGCATTTCTGGGCAAAGTTCGGTCTTAGCGTCATCACGATATTGAGATCTTTGTGACCACTTTCGTTTGCGAGGTTATCCAATTGAAGTTCGAATTCATCTCTGGTTGGCAAAAATGCCGACCAGTCTTGCACTTGCTCACAACGATTTTTCATCCACAAAAGGGAAGCCGAGATATCCGTTGAAAAACCGAGAAAAAGCACACGCCCTGAATTGAATGTGAGGCGATAGATACACAAATGATGCGCTTGGTTGCTGCCATTGGCTGTGCGGCTAAGAAGATTGCCGCTCCAATACCCTTCTTCATCAATGTGTTTCCAAAGCTGATCGTAGAACGCTTGGCTATGGTGAGAAGTGCTGAAGATGTAGGTTTTTAACCCAACGAGATCGCGATTTTGATACCCCATCTGAAGCTCAAAGGCGCGATTGCAACCAAGAATACGCGTGTCTTCATCGGCAACGAGTACGCCGACGTTTGGCAAATCGAAGATGGTTTCAAGAATCTTCGCCAGCTCTTCACACCCAGTGATGGTCAGCTGAGGAATGATTGTGCCTTGAACAATCCGCTCGTTGAGCTTTTCAAAACTCATGGTGACATGAATGAGCTTGGCGTCATTAGGCATTAAGCAGCAAGAAAAATGCCCTTGCCCACCCATAAATTCGACGTCCGCAATGCGTTGACGACAAGCCTCTTGCTGCCCCATCAACATATATTGAAGCAGCTCATCTAAACTGTTAATCGGACGTTTAAAGCCAAAAGCATTGGCCATGCTTGGTTGGTCGCATTCAAACTCACGAGTATAGATGTCATAAGACCATTCCACGACCTGAGTATGATTGGCTGCGTGTTGCACTTGTCCTTGTGCAATCGTTAGTGATTCGCTCATTTCCTAGCCCCCTTATTTTGGTCGGCCTTTTTGCTCTCCATTCAAAACCCAATGTCACAGTCGATGTTTGAGGAACCTTTAGGTTCTCTGTTATGACTCGAAAGTTAACAGGTTAAGCCTTGCGGTTTTGAATGTTGCTTCGAGCATGCTCGGCACATGCACTTTTAACTATGCACTAATTTGATTATAGGCGAGTTTCAAATAAGCATTCCATTGCTTATCAAATGTATTAAAATTGCGACAAACAAATCTAAGCAGGCTAATAACCATAAGGCTTCAAAGGGGATATCAGATAAAAAATCGTCGATATAACAATGATATTTCTGCAAACCAAATAAAACTCGCTGAACTGAGCTTGAATAGATGAGTTTGTTATAGATACCTGATCATCAAATCGCTATAATTCGCGCTCCCTGGAACAGAGAGCAAAATATGACCAATAACATCACTCCTATTCATGAGTACAAAAAATACTGGGCAGAGTGTTTTGGTACGGCACCTTTCTTGCCGACCAGTCGCAAAGAAATGGATGCCCTAGGATGGGATAGCTGTGACATTATCATCGTAACCGGTGACGCTTACGTAGATCACCCAAGCTTTGGTATGGCTATCATTGGCCGCCTGCTAGAAGCGCAGGGTTTCCGTGTCGGTATCATTGCTCAACCAGAATGGCAAAACAAAGATGCGTTCATGCAGCTTGGTAAGCCAAATCTGTTCTTCGGGATCACTGCGGGTAACATGGACTCCATGATCAACCGTTACACCGCGGATAAAAAACTTCGTCACGATGACGCGTACACACCAAATAACGAAGGTGGCAAACGCCCAGACCGCGCGACTTTGGTTTACTCTCAGCGTTGTCGTGAAGCTTACAAAGAAGTACCTATTGTTTTAGGTGGTATCGAAGCCAGCCTACGCCGTGTTGCGCACTACGATTACTGGTCAGATAAAGTTCGCCGTTCGGTACTATTTGATGCAAAAGCAGACATCCTACTTTTCGGTAACGCAGAACGTGCACTTGTAGAAGTAGCGCATCGCATTGCAAATGGCGAAGACATCAGCACCATGACCAATATTCGTGGTACCGCCGTGAACTTGCCAGCCGCGCCAGAAGGCTACACGGTTATCGATTCTTCTCGCATTGAAAAACCTCGTAAGGAAGCGTTCGTACCAAAGAACCCATACGAAGTAGAAACTCAGTGTGAAACTAAAAAAGATGAGCCAGTTGCACAACCAATCACGATTCGCCCATCACGCCACGATGCTGCGACAACTGCGGTTCGCCTGCCTTCGTTTGAAAAGCTAAGAAACGATCGCATTCTTTATGCTCATGCAAGTCGTGTATTGCATTTAGAAACGAACCCGTACTCAGGTCGAGCGTTACTTCAAAGCCATGGTGATCGTGAACTTTGGGTAAACCAAGCCCCAATCCCATTGACGACCGAAGAGATGGACTTTGTGTTTGGCCTGCCTTACGCGCGTGTTCCTCATCCTATGTACGGCAAAGCAAAAATTCCAGCGTATGACATGATCAAAACGTCTGTGAACATCATGCGTGGTTGTTTTGGTGGCTGTTCTTTCTGTTCAATTACCGAGCATGAAGGTCGAATCATTCAAAACCGCTCGAAAGAATCGATCATCAACGAGATTGAAGAAATTCGCGACAAAGTTCCGGGCTTTACCGGCACAATTTCCGATCTTGGTGGCCCGACTGCAAACATGTACCGCCTAGGTTGTAAAGATCCAAAAGCAGAAGCGAACTGTCGTCGTCCTTCTTGTGTATTCCCGGGCATCTGTAACAAGCTAAATACAGACCACAAACACACCATCGATCTATACCGCGAAGCGCGTAAAGTTGAAGGCGTGAAGAAAGTGATGGTCGCATCTGGCGTACGTTACGACCTTGCGATTGAATCACCAGAATACGTAAAAGAGCTCGTAACTCACCACGTAGGTGGTTACTTGAAGATTGCACCGGAACATACAGAGAAAGGCCCTCTTGATCTGATGATGAAACCGGGCATGGGCACGTACGATCGCTTTAAAGAAATGTTCGAGAAGTACAGTGCTGAAGCAGGCAAAAAGCAGTACTTAATCCCTTACTTTATCTCTGCGCACCCAGGCACAGAAGATGAAGACATGCTGAACCTTGCTTTGTGGCTGAAGAAAAACAACTTCGAGTGTGACCAAGTACAAAACTTCTACCCATCACCGATGTGTAACGCAACGTCAATGTACTACTCAGAGACTAACCCTCTGAAACGCGTGAAGTACAAACAGCGCGAAGACATTCCAGTCGCGAAAGGTGAACGTCAACGTCGTTTGCATAAAGCACTACTGCGTTACCACGATCCTGCTAACTGGCCATTAATTCGTGAAGCACTGATCAACATGGGTAAGAAGCATTTGATTGGTGACAAACCAACGTGTTTGGTTCCTGCAGAAGATATTGATGCTCAAACTCCAGCGCAACGTCGTAAGTCTGGCCGTCACGGTGCAAACCGTTTTGCAACCAAGCACACCAAAAACCAACCGGGTTTCGGTGGCCACTTGAACAAACGCGCCGAAGGCGGTTCAAAAGATGGTAAACCATCTGGCAACCGTAACGGTTCTGGTAAAGTACAAGGTGGTCAACGCCCTGCTAGCAACGGCCAGCGCCCTAGCGGCAACGGTGCAAACCGCCCAGCAGGTAGCAAGCCGCAAGGCCAAGGTCGTCCACAAGGCCAAGGCAAACCAGCCGGTCAACGTAAGCCAAAACGTCGTTAGTTCATTAGAACTTGAATACTAAAAAGGGCTCCAGAGGTAACTCTGGAGCCCTTTTGTTTTGTTCGATATTTCTCGCCAATTGTTTTGCCGGAAATGAACCGAGTGAGTCGGCTTGAACCTTCTCACTCGCTTGATTAAGACAACTTGAACTTACTCAACTCACCGTGAAGATCACTGGCTTTTGCCGTCAGTTCATTGCTGATCGCTACCGAAGATGACATGGTATCCATCACTTCCATCGCCGTATCATTAATCACAACCACATTACGGTTGATCTCTTCTGATACCGAGCTTTGCTCTTCTGCCGCTGAAGCGATCTGATTATTCATATCATTAATCACTTCAATAGCTTGGTTGATTTCGGCCAACGCCAACTGCGCTGCTTGTGTTTCTTCTTTGGTATCCACCGCTTGCTTCTGGCTTTGCTCCATCAACACGACGATTGATTGCGTTTCTTGCTCCAAACGAGCCAACATTGCACGAATTTCTTCTGTCGAGCCTTGTGTGCGCGTTGCAAGGTTGCGGACTTCATCGGCTACCACAGCAAAACCACGACCCGCTTCACCAGCACGCGCAGCCTCAATCGCAGCGTTTAGAGCCAACAAGTTGGTTTGATCCGCAATGCCACCAATCTCACTCAGAATACCCTGAATAGCCGTGCTTGAAGCCACCAAATTCTGCGTCTGGTGCTGTGCATCATTCACTTGCGAAGCGAGGTTATCCACCGCGCTTGCAGCATTGTCCATACGCGACATGCCATTCGCACTATTGCTTTGAACTTGGCTTGCCGCCGCTGCTGCTTGTACCGCAGAATTTGCCACTTCTTGTGCGGTTGCGCTCATCTCATTAATCGCCGTTGCTAGCGAGTTGACTTCGTTCACTTGAACGTTCAGTTGATCTCTCGAAGCCGCCGCGCGAGCTTGGCCTTCACTTGCGTTTTTATCAACTTGGTCTGCCGTCGCCATTACGGTTAAAAGCATTTCCTGAATACGAGCGAGGAAGGTATTAAACCAGTGCGCCAGTTGGGCGGTTTCGTCCTTACCTTTCACCTCAATGCGGTAAGTTAGGTCGCCCTCGCCTTGTGCTGCGTCTTTAAAACGCTCCACTAAGTTAGTTAACACTTTGCCCAACGAGGTCGCGATCATCGTCATCGCAACAATACCAATCAGAGCCGCAATAATCCCTGCCCACACTCCCTTTTCAAGAGCTTCTGCACTTTGTTCTTCACTCCATCGCTCGTAGTCATCCACGTTCTTTTTAAGGAAGCTACTGGGAACCGACACCATAACGATCCAAGGCGCATCGCTGGTTTCAATTGCAGTAATCGCATACTCATCCCCGCCAAACGTCACAAGGCCTGCGCCTTTTTGTTTCGCAATGGATTGAATACGAGCCCATTGAGACGCCAACTCATGAGAAACTTTCTTGCCCACTTGATCCGCTTGGCTGCTGTTCGCCAGTGTGATGCCTTTCCACGAAGAAATCAGAATACGGCCTTGTCCATCAAACAAGTCGCTCGCGTAATCTTCACTTTGGCTTTGTAACTCGTTCAATGACAAATCAAAACCGAGAGAGCCGATGATCTCGCCACGTAACTTGATTGGTTGGCTGATGGTCGTGATCAGTTCTTGTTTGCCGCGAACCGGATACATGTACGGTTCCATCACGAACGTTTTGCCCGTTTCGAAAGGCATCAAGTGCCAATCGTCTTTACGCTCACCGTTGTTGTTTAATTCAGTATTGCTAAAGCTATCCATCGCCACGACATCAAAACTGTTGTGCGAATTTGGCGAAAAGAATGGCGCTAAGTAGCCTTCGCTATTAAAGCCAAGGCTTTTGTCTTGAATAGTTGGCTCAACCCACGATGGCTTTTCCCACACCATGTAACCAGCAAACACAGCTTTGTTCTGAGCTTCTAGCGACGCAATAAACTGTTTAACAATAATGTCTGGCGTTGCGGTCGTCTCTGCGCTTAATTCGATAATTGAACGCGCTTGCTTTAGGTTCGCCAACACTGGCTCTAACTGGTTGGAAATATTCAGCCCTTGCTGAATCGCCGTATTGCTCAGGTCGGTCGTGGTGGCTTCGTTCAGTTGAGATTTTACTTTTGTAGTGATTTGTTCATTCACTTGCGTGAACGCATTGGTTGTCATACCCATTGCAATCAATAGAGTGAAGGCCATTGCCCCACCCGCACTGACAGCAATTCGAGTGCGTATACTGTTAAACATGATAGCCTCACAAATTGATTTTTATCTGGCATTAAGCATTGGAAGGATCATGGATTTTAAACAAGTAAAGTTAATAGGAGACTTTCGCTTATGAACAGATCAAGAACAGAAAATGTAGTTTTATTAATAAAAATAAAATAATGCAGCGTTTCGCTTATGCATGAAACCATTGATTTGATTGAATTATCTCAAAAAAGAGAATCTAAGCGTTTGTATTTAAACGCAATAACCATATCTAAAAAATGGTTTTATAAAAAGTAAGAACCTTTCCTATCGAGTGCACTTGTGAAGATTGGCAATTATTAATAATGTGCTCAGTGTCACATAAATAATTTAGTATCTTCATGTTTTATATGGAGTTAACAGAACCAACCAATCTATACCATTTATATTTCAATCAGTATTGATAGATATAAATAAACAGGTACCACTGTATTTAAGGTTAGACATTGAAAACCGACACAAAGGTGAGAAAATCATTGTCGACAACTTTTTCACACCTATAGTGAATAATGTTCGTTAAGATCAACATTCGAATTTATCGAGATTGGATAAGAATAAATGAAACGTGTACTTTTGGTAGAAGATAATCGTGAAATAGCGGGAATGTTGTTCGATTATTTTGAGTGTGCTGGCATGCAGCTGGATTACGCCGACAACGGTGAGCTAGGCTTAAAGCTGGCGATGGATAATGCGTTTGACATCATTTTGCTCGACCTCATGCTGCCGCGCATGGATGGCCTAACACTGTGCAACAAGCTGCGCGATGCGGGTAATAACACTCCGGTGTTGATGTTGACAGCACTTGATAGCCGAGACGACATGCTCAAAGGCTTCCAACACGGCGCCGACGACTACCTCACCAAACCGTTTGATCTCGATATTCTTGAAGCACGCATGACTGCATTGATTAAACGCTACCGCGGTACGGTTGCATCAACCAAACTCCAGTATGGCGAAGTGTCTATCGATCAAAAAACGCATCAAGCCTACCGTCAAGATAAGCTGTTGGCGTTGAATCCAACCACGTACACGATTTTAGAAATGCTGGTCAAAAATGCCCCCGAAGTTGTGACGCGTGAAGAAATCGCATTCCGCCTATGGCAAGAAAATGAGCCAAACAATGACGTTTTGCGCAGCCACATTTATCAACTGCGCGGTCAACTCGATAAACCCTTTGAAGAACATTTATTGAAAACCATCCCTAAAGTCGGCTTCCGCTTGGAGCCGGGTGCATGATTCGCCGCTTATTTAACAACACACAAAGCTTAACTGGACGCCTCGAACTCTTCTTCCTATTGGTGTCGATTGTGATTGGTCTGCTGTGCTTCGCACTTGTTAGTGGCGCGTTGTTGTGGTCGGAAGATCGCGTCGGTGAACGACGTATTATGATCGACAAGAAAGAAGCGATTGAGTACTTTAGGCGTCATCCTGGCGACGGAATGATCAAGCTTGATTTGCTGACAACGGCGTACAACGACATCAATCTGATCCCGCCTATCTACAAGCCTTTTTTGCAAGACAAGCAGTACTTTCTCGGTGAAGTCGGTCAAGAGCCGAACACCAGAATGATTTACATGAGCACTTTTAACCAAAATGGCGAAGAGCACCCTATCATTCTGATTTCACTCATTGATGAAATCGAAATCACCTCAACCGAGTTTGTTTATGTCATCGTAATGGTACTGGCGGTGGTAACGGCGCTTATCCTAATTTTTGGCAGCCTTTTACTGCGCCTATCGCAACGTTTGATTGAGCCAGTCAGCGCACTCAAGGTGCAACTAGACCAACACCAAGGCGATACATCCCAAAAATTCATCGTGCCTGAAGGTTCGGCTAAAGAGTTCCAAACGTTAGCCTCTCAGCTCAATGAATATCGCAGCCAAATCAATCAGGTGATCAAACGTGAGCAAGCTTTTGCGCGATATGCCAGTCATGAACTGAGAACGCCACTAACGGTAATGAAAGGCTCGAGCAGCCTGCTAGCCAGAAGCCCAAGCACGCCGTTTCAAGAGCGCCAGATTGGCCGTATTCAAGATGCTACTCAGCAGATGTCGACCATGGTTGATGCTTTGTTGGGTTTGGTGCGATATGAACGCAACACAGACGACAGCCCCGTTCGAACCATCTCAGAGCAAGAGCTTCACAACATCGTTGCTCTTAGCCAAGCACAAGCCGATGAAAAGTCGTTGGAATTTAATGTACAGATATTGGGCCATCCGCAAACCAAAGCGACCACTGCAGTGCTTAACATTACGTTGAGTAACTTAATTCGCAACGGTATTGCAGCCACGTCAGCGGGAACGATTCATATCACCATGACCGATACCACACTGTCGGTGAGAGATGAAGGCGAAGGCTTCTCTTCCGTGCCAGATGCCGAAGGCCATGGTTTGGGACTCATGATTGTGGACGACTTATGCCGACGCTATGGCTGGCAATTCACTATTGATACACATTCTGAGGGTGGATGTGAGGCAGTGATTGACCTCTCGTCAGAGCATCATGAGGCTTGCTCAGAGCAACTTCCTCAGCACTAGATTCAATCAAGAGGTATCTCATTTGCTCAGTATCAAAACGGGCAGTTCGATACCTCTTTCTGATTCGATTGAATGAAATCTTATGCCGCAAGCGCAACTAGTCGTTCGAATGCTTGCGATGCCGATTCCGACGCTTCGCACACAGAAAACACATCTTCGATAAAGTACTTCAACGCTCTGGATTCAATGGCTCTGATTGCAGCTTGCTGCTCGTCCGATAAATAGCCGTAAATGCTCGCCGCGCCAAAGTCACCAAAGATCATCTCGCCTTGTTCGTTCACCAACGTATTGTGCGCATACAAATCACCATGACACACCTTGTTGTCGTGTAGGTGATTAAATACGTCCACCATCTGCTCAACAATAGAATTCACTTGCTCGACTGTCAGCGTAAACCCTTGTGGGAACGTATCTCGGGTGCAGGTTTCCAACGTTGGTGGCAAACCTAAGTTGTAGTAACTGTTTGGAATCAGCTCCATCACCAAAGCAAGCTCTTTACCGTCATTCACTTGCGCGATGGATTTCACTAGGTTGTTGTGATGCCCAGCTTGCAAACACGCTTCAAGTTCATCATGAGGATAGCCGTCACTGGTGACCTCGCCCTTGAACACTTTTACCGCAACTTCACTCGGGAAGTCGTATTGAGCATCAGTCCAGTTAGCATGAGAAATCACGCCACTTGCCCCTTGGCCGAGAACATGGTTAAGCGAGTAACTGTTTGTGGTCACTTTCGGCACACTGTCTAGCGAAGATGGGTGTTTGCAGAATGGATTACCTGCAAAAGCAAACCATGCCAATTTAGGTAGCTTCATCAGCACATCCGGAAAGTGCTCTAGCTGGTTCGCAGAGAGACGAACCAATTCCAAATTAACTAAGTTTTCCATGCTACTTGGCAGTCGTTTGATGCGATTCCCCGCCAGTGCAAGCTTTCTTAAGCGCGGTCTTTCACCCAGACTGTTTGGCAGCGTTTCAATCTCGTTGTCGGTCAGGATCAGCCAACGCAACTGACTTGGTAGTGAGGCTTCACTCACCACTTTGATCTTGTTGGTTTTAAATCCAACCATCTCAAGGTTTGGCAGCTTGCCCAATACCTCTGGTAAATGGGTGAACTGATTATTGGAAGCAAAAATGATTTTTAGTTTGATCAGCTGTTCCAGTTCTTGTGGCAAATCTGACAATGCGTTGCCGGATAAATCTAACACTTCAAGCGAGTCTGCAAGCTCTAAAATTTCCATAGGGAACTCAGTTAGCCCTTCCGCCAACTTCAGTTGTTTTATTCCTACTAATTGTCCTGTTTTTAATTGTTCTAGAGTCTGCAAAACCAAGCCTTCTGATTGAATGGAAATAAGCGGCGTAGTGTACGTGGCTTGAGGCAGAAAGGCGAGTCATGGGATGGAATACCATGGAATCAAAGCAACCAAAGGATAGAAGTGAAACCATTGCAATGGTATTACAGCACCGGTGAGTGCGAGTCAAAACATCAGGAATAACAGAAATGGTTGTACTGAAACACAGACTTTTTATCTGGGTTTAATGGCGTTACACTACGCGCCCTTTTTAAATGGCAAAGGTGACACGGTTTATTCCGTCAGCATCGACATGAAACTCTCAGAAAGTCCTATCACCCAACATAGCTTTAATGGGCGCAAATTTTTCCTTAAACGTGACGACATGCTCCACTCCCACTTTTCTGGGAACAAAGCACGTAAGTTTATGGCGTTAATGGAAGAGCAAAATCCCGACATCACCACGTTAATAAGCTTTGGCTCCGCTCAATCTAATGCCATGTACTCGCTAGCGGCTCTCGCCCAGATTAAAGGTTGGGCATTTGAGTTTTATGTTCATCACATTCCATCTTGGCTAAAAAACTCCCCCATCGGAAACTATCGCGGCGCTCTCGATTTGGGTATGAAAATCACCGCCATGCAAGACATCGGTAGCGAACTCCACCCTAATGAATACATCCACCAGGTACGAAGATTAGATGAGTCGACATTGCTTATTCCTGAGGGTGGACGTTCCCACCTCGCTGAAGCTGGCATCAAACAGTTAGCACGAGAAATTCTTGATTGGACGCGATTGAGAGGTAAAGAACAGTTTACCGCCGCCCTGCCATCAGGCACTGGCACGACCGCTTTATATCTTCATAAACATTTAAGCCCACACGGCATAGAAGTGCTAACTTGCCCTTGCGTAGGCAATGCAGATTACTTAACTGAGCAGTTCAACCAGCTCGGTGAAAACAGCCACCCAACCATTTTAACCGTGCGCAACAAACACCATTTTGGTCGCTTGTACGAAGAAGATTACATCACATGGAAAGCGCTCTTTGAGCAAACCGACCTCGAATTTGACCTGTTATACGACCCGTATATGTGGCAATGCCTCATCCCTTGGTTGGAAGAGAACACAGATAAAACGGTGATTTACATTCACCAAGGCGGTTTACTTGGCAACGAGTCGATGTTGCCAAGATATCAACGAGAATTTGAATAGCGTGTTCAGATAAAGTTGTTGTTGATTCCAGTGATTGCACTATTTGATGAGCGCCAGAATTTCTTTGAATTCAGGTGCTCGGCAATCTTCGACCATTTCATACAAACACATTTCTAGCCCAGTGAGCACCACACCGTTAGCGGTTAACTTCGCAAGAGCGAGCGCTTTATTGGCAGCGGTTCGGGAAGATACACAATCCGTGACTAATTCAACGCGATAACCGGACTGGCGCAGAGAAACCGCGGTTTGATAGACGCAAATGTGGGATTCAATACCGCAAACCAACCAGGTATCAACTTTCGCGTTCTCCACCGCGACCTTAAACGTCGCCTCTTTGCAACCATCAAACGTGTACTTGGTAATAGGTAAATGCGTGCTTTCAAGCACTTCACGAATCGGCTCCGCGGTTGGGCCCAACCTTTCTGGATTCTGTTCTAGCCACAGAATAGGCAAATCTAGTGCTTTGGCACCCTTTACCAGTTTCGTGATATTTTCAATCAGTGCGTCGCTTTCATGCATTAATGTAGCGAGTTTGCCCTGAACATCCACCACAATCAGGCCCGTGTTTCCTTTCGATAACATTTCCATCTCCTATCTTGTGCGACCACAAACCATACTCAACAAGTTGAGCAACAGTTAATGTATCAGAACCCTTTCATGTTAGAGCAATAAAACCTAGAAAGATGACCTTCGCTCACACATTTGCCCTTAGGTAAGGGTGGTTTGAACTGACTATTTAAATTTCTCTCGAATTAGTTCAATCAAGGCTTTGACTTTATTGGGCAGAAATAAGGCCGAGGGATAAATCAGAGTAAGATGCTGCTTCGGATGCGCGAATTGAGGCAGCACCTCGACCAACAAACCGTCTCTCAGTGCAGGCTTGGAATGAATTTGAGGAATAAACGCGATGCCGTTTCCTGCTATCGCCATCGAGCGCAGCAAGTTGAGGTCGTCCGAGCGCAACGCCACATGCAGATCTGAATCGAGCAAATCGGCATTGTAACGATTAGTTAAAAGGCGATGCTGCTTAAGATCTTCCACCGTTTTTACTGGCGGATGCGATTCTAGATAGGCTTTTGACGCAACAAAGTGACTACGATAAGGCAAAAGACTGAACTGCACATAGCTGTCATCGGTGACTTTGACCACGCTCGGAAGAAGCTGTAAATCAAACGATTGACGCTTAAGATCAACACTCTCTTGATGGTTTTCAATCTCGACCGAAATCTCCGGATACCGCGTTGTGTACTCGGTGATGATCGCGTTAAACGCGGCAGAGCTCATCAATGCGGAAGGAATGGCTAAACGCACCTTGCCCGTCAGCTCTTGTTGATATTCGTGCATGGCATTTAAACCTTGCTGAATATGGTCAATAGGCTGCCCCACCAACTCAAACAAGCGTTTCCCGTGCTCCGTCAACTCAATGCTGCGTGTTGTGCGGATCAAAAGCTGTACCCCGAGCGATTTCTCTAATTCTTGCAGGCGACGACTCACTTTTGAGCGTTGTAGTTGATTCGCCTCTGCCGCTGCACTTATACCGCCGTGAACCACCGTCTGAGTGAATAGGTAAATATCATCAAAACTAACGTTCATTGTCCTATTTTTAGGTCATTTATGTTCGTATTATCATTCTACTGAATTGTGAGTGACTTCTCTATAATCCGCTATCCAATATGTTTAACGGAACTTGTAATGACGGCTGACCAAAAATTCAAACACTGGATGCGAACTTTGATTGTCCTGTTCATCGTACTATTTTTGTACATTATCATTGCTGACCGCCACGCCCCCTTAACGACCGAAGGACGAGTGCAAGGATACGTTGTCCAAGTCGCACCCGAGGTATCTGGCAAAGTGAACGACGTTCTCATCGAAAATAACCAGTCCGTTCAAAAAGGCGATGTGTTGTTTACGATTGATGATCGTAAATACAAGATAGCGCTTGACCAGGCGGAGCTGTCTCTGCAATCCGCTTATGAAAAAGAAGCAACGCTGTATTCTCAACGCGAAGCCGCTCTTGCCAATATTGCCCGCGCACAAGCAACATTTGATAATGCACACCGCGAATACAACCGCTTACTGACGTTATCGAAGCAGAAAGTCATCTCTCAATCGACACTCGATAATGCCTTTGCCCAAAATCAGGTATCACGCGCAGCGCTTAAAGCGGAACGACAAAACTTAAAAGTCATTGAGGCGCAATTAGGCGATCAAAAAGGTCAAAGCACCGCCGTTCGAATTGCCAAAAACGGGATCGAAAAGGCGCAACTTGATTTGGCAAATACCGCAGTACTCGCTCCCAGTGATGGTGTCGTGACCAACCTGCAACTAGAAGTTGGCACGATGGCAAACACCAACATGCCATTGCTGACATTTGTACCAACAGGATCACTCTGGGTAGCCGCTGATTTTCGTGAAAAGTCCGTCGCGAACGTAGACAAGACTTTCCACGCCTTGGTCACATTTGATGCCAACCCAGGTTCGGTGTACGACTTTGATTTAGCTAGCCGCGATTACGGTGTAGCAGCCGCACAACAAACGCCTAATGGCGCACTAACCAAAGTGGAAGTGAACAACCGCTGGGTACGTGATGCGCAGCGTACACGAGTGAACCTAACCAGCAGCGAAGAGTTACCACCAGCACTGTTTGTCGGCTCTCGCGCTACCATTGTTTTGTACCCAGACAACAGCATTTTCTGGCAGTTGATGGCGCAAGCACAGATTCACCTCGCAAGCTGGTTCCACTTCATTTACTAGGCGGCGACAATGAAAACCTTACGAATTTGGTTCGGCTGCTCTTTAGGGCTCGCGCTAAGCATGATCTTCGGTTGGTCTTACGGATTTTTTGCCATCATGATGCCGCTGTTTATATTGGGCAGAATGGACCACTTTAACCTAGCGGCTTTATTGATCGTGTTTTTCTCTGCGGTGTGGACAACCATACAAGCCACATTTTTACTGGAATACTTGCAGTTTCATCCAACATTAATGACCGTAGCCGTTGGAATTATGATGCTGTTTAAGTGCATTGCAATGATGAACCAGAAAACCTATTTGTTTGGTTACATGGGGTTGTTGGTGGGTTCAATTGTGTTGAACTTTGCCAGCTATAACTTCATGGATATTGAAGAGTTCAACGTCAACATGTGGGTGATGGCGTTCAGCAATATTTTTGTTTGCGCATTCGCGTATTGGTTGTTCCCGGAGCCAAAATCCCCCGCCGAGCACATTAAGATGTCGACCCCAGTAAAAAGCGATATTGACTACATCAGCCAAGTTGCTATGGGTTGGGTAGTGGCGATGGCGGCGTTTATCGTATTCCAAGTAGCGGACTTATATGACTCGCTATCCGCACAAGCTTCCATTTTGATCATCCTAACCCCAATGACTTTAGCGGGCTCGCTCGCCATGGCAAAAATTCGCATCATCGGCACCGCACTAGGCTGCATCGCAGGGATGGCTGTTCAGCTCATATTGGGCAGTTGGTATGGGCATGGGCTACTCTTTTGGCTCGCCTTTACCATTGCGATGGGGCCATTCTGCTTGTGGCTCACCAAGGGGCAAATTAAAGCGGCTATCGCGTTTTCTGCCATGTCTGCCCTATCGGTTCCGCTGACGACCTCGTTGGTGCCAGAACAAAAAGACGCGTTCTTTTCGATCTTGTACCGTTTCAGCTCGATTTTCGTTGCGGTTCTGCTCACCGCGATGGTGATGTGGGTGGTGCATCACTGGATTCGTGTGATGTTGCTAAAGCATCCTGAAGTTCGACAGCTAGAAATGAACTAGCGCGAAGTTACAACCTCTGTTTTAAGAAAAAAACCAAGAACCGAGCTCTTGGTTTTTTTTTGTTTATCTGAGGGGAAAATATTTTGAATAACTTAAGCAGACAGCTCTCTACGAACAATCTCCGCTCCCGCACTTAGCGCATTAAGCTTAGCGGTTGATACTTCACGAGACAAAGGCGCCATACCACAGTTGGTACATGGGTAAAGCTTGTCGGCATCAACGTATTTCAATGCCTCTCGCAGTGTATTCGCCACTTCTTCTGGCGTTTCAATTTCGTTGGTTGCAACGTCAATCGCACCAACCATCACTTTCTTACCGCGAATCAACTCAAGTAACTCAATAGGCACTCGTGAGTTATGACATTCGAGCGAGATAATATCGATATTCGACTGCTGCAATTTAGGAAATACTTCTTCGTATTGTCGCCATTCAGTGCCTAACGTTTGCTTCCAATCCGTGTTCGCTTTGATGCCGTAGCCATAGCAGATATGCACCGCCGTTTCACATTTCAGCCCTTCAATCGCACGCTCTAAACATGCAATGCCCCACTCGTTCACATCATCTAAGAACACATTGAATGCAGGCTCATCAAACTGAATGATGTCGACACCTGCCGCTTCAAGCTCTTTCGCTTCTTGATTGAGGATCTTTGCAAATTCCCAAGCCAGCTTTTCACGGCTACCGTAATGATCATCATAAAGCGTATCGATCATCGTCATAGGGCCTGGCAGCGCCCACTTGATAGGTTGCTTAGTTTGCTGACGCAAGAACTTGGCATCTTCAACAAACACGGGCTTTGTGCGGCTTACTGGGCCAACCACTGTCGGAACACTTGCTTCATAACGGTTGCGAATGGTCACCGTTTTACGGTTTTCAAAATCTACGCCGCTTAAATGCTCAATAAAGGTCGTCACAAAATGTTGCCGAGTTTGCTCGCCATCACTGACGATATCAACGCCTGCCAGTTCTTGTTCTTGCAAAGCGACACGTAGCGCATCGCGTTTGCCATCAATCAGTTCTTCACCTTGCAGTTTCCACGGTGACCAAAGTTTTTCTGGTTCCGCTAGCCAAGAAGGTTTCGGCAAGCTGCCAGCCGTTGAAGTCGGTAATAGTGTTTTCATCGTCATTCCTTTCTAGGTTCTCGTTGTCGATTACGCGTAGTTTGCAGACCATTGTTCAAGCACAGATTGATAAGGTTTGATGAAATGCTCCTCGGCAAATTTCCCTTGTTCAATCGCCAGTTGGCTGCGCTCTTCTCGGTCGTAAACGATTTGAGTTAGCGAGTGGTCTAGGTTTTTTAGGTTTGGCTGGTAGCAATTACCGGCAACCGCGTTGGCATTGTAAATCTCAGGTCGGTAAATCTTCTGGAATGTCTCCATCGTGCTTATCGTGCTGATAAGCTCTAGGTTTGAATAATCGTTCAGCAAGTCACCGAAGAAGTAGAATGCCAATGGTGCGACACTGTTTGGTGGCATAAAGTAGCGCACCTGTAAGCCCATCTTTTTGAAGTACTGCTCCGTCAACGAAGATTCGTTCGGCTGATATTCAAAGCCCAAAACAGGATGTTGGTTTTCGGTGCGTCGGTATACCTTGTTGTCCGATACGCTCAGACAAATCACCGGCAGCTTTTTGAAATGCTGTTTGTAAGACTCAGAATTAACGAAAGCTTTGAACAGTTTGCCATGCAAATCACCGAAGTTAGCTGGGATGCTGAAACGGGGCTGGTTTTTGTTGTGGTCCAACAGCAAAACGCTAAAGTCGTAATCACGAACGTATGAAGAGAAGTTGTTGCCCACAATGCCTTCGATGCGCTCGTTAGTGTTGTGGTCAACAATGTTGGTTTTGAGCACTTCAATTGATGGGAAGGCTTCGCCACTGCCTTGGATATCCATATCAACAGAGATGATTTCAAGCTCTACTGAGTAGCGGTCACCTTGCGCATTATCCCAATGTGCCAACGCATTAAAACGATTGTCGATCATTCGGAGTGCATTGCGCAGATTCTCTCGGCGGTAGTTTCCACGAGCCAGATTAGCAAAGTTGGTAGTGATTCGCGTGTTGTCTGATGGTTGGTAATTCTCATCAAAACGAATGCTTTTGATAGCAAATGTGAAATCGTTATTCATCGTGAGTTGGTATCCTATTTCCTTAGATAAAGCAGACTTTTCCTAACTCTGTGCATGGGGATATTTTTGTTTTTTGGTTTTCCCAATCGTTAGGTTGCGCAGCGTTCACGACGAACAGTTCGTACTAAAAACGGTGGTCGCAGTGCCTAAAACCAGAGCAGTCCGTTTTTTTATACTTGCTTCACGAGTTGAATAATATTGGTATTGTTTCACATTGAACATGAAAGAAATTCATGACTGGAGAAATGGACCTACGCAGACTTCCATTCTTTGTGGTTTCACTTGAAACTCGCGGCTTCACCGAGTTGCTCTAAATATGCAAACAAAACTCAAGCAAATCGTTTTCTAAACTCTCGCGGAGTTAAACCAATGACGTTTATGAAAACCTTCCTACAGGCGCTCGTATCCTCGTAACCGACTTGATGGCTTATAGAATCAAATGAATGTTGTGTGCTTTCTAACAAATCACATGCGCTCTGAATTCTAAGACGCTGCAAGTATTGATTAGGGTTGTATCCTGTCGCTTTCAAAAATCGTCGTTGCATCGTGCGTTCGGTAAGGTTGGCTTGCTTTGCTAACTGCTTTATGGACAAAGGCTCTGCATAGCGCTGATGCATGATTTGTTGAATGGAAACAATCGCATAATCACCGTGAGAAAACGATGGATGAAACTGTTGGTAGTAGCTCTGCGCTCGCTGAGCGGTATCAATAACCAGCGTTTTTCCAAGCTGACGAACAACACTTGGCGAAGCGTATTTCGCGATCAGCTCAAAGCCAAGATCTAACCATGACATCATCCCACCCGCCGTTACTATGTCACCGTGATTGATCAATATCTTATTGCTATCTAGCGCAATGCTAGGAAAGGCTTGGGAGAATGTTTCCGCCAATGCCCAATGGGTCGTGACCTCTCTCGAATCGATCAAGTTGGTTGCGGCAAGAATGAATACTCCGGCACATGCAGAAGATAACACCGCCCCTTGTGAGTAGTGCGCTTTAAGCCATCGAATCAACACATCATCAGGAGCTAAGTAGTAATTATCAAGTGACGCAGGTGGCAACAAAACAACCGTTAGTCTTTCTGTGGTTAGGTCTGTATGTGGAATTAAAATCGGCTCAAACACAACCTCAATGTTCTGCTCCTTACATATTCTGTTGGCCAGCAAAAACATCTCTTCAAAGCCATAAACTGCCGACTTCAATACTGAGGGATACTCGCAGATTCCAATCGTTATTTTGATCATCTTTAATTTGTCGTTTTTGACTTCTTTTATGTCATTTTAGACTCTAAAAATAATGCAGCAAGTTACTCATAATTTGACAAGACGAGAACCCAAATCAGCAGGAATTGAACATGAGCAACAGCGCATTACTTGTAATCGATATACAAAACGACTATTTCCCGAATGGCCGATTTCCTTTGTGGAATACCGATACCACTTTGGACAACATTAAGCAGTTGATGGCGAAAGCCAAAGCACAAGATATCCCGATATTCCTTGTTCAACATGTATCTTCGGCCCCTAAAGGGGAAGCCCCTTTCTTTGAGGAAGGCAGTGTTGGTGTGGAGATTCATCCCGACGTCATCTCAATATGTCCTGACGCCGAGATCATTCAGAAACAGCACGCTGACAGTTTTTATCAAACGGACCTCGAACAAGCGCTAGAAAGGAACGGCGTAGATGAATTGTTGATCTGTGGAATGATGACGCAAAATTGCGTGACACATACGGCAATTTCAAAAGCAGCGGAAAAATACAACGTTTCCATCATTGAAGATTGTTGTACGACTACCGATCAAATGATTCATAACATTGCTTTAAGTGCGGTATCTATTCGAGTGCCTCTATTGGCTTCTTCCGACGTGCTTTCAAAATAAACGCCCAACAAAAAATTAACCGGTATCATTCGCCCGTTAGCTCTCATACCAATCGAACTTGGGCAGTTATGGCATCAGCATCCATAGCTGCCCAAATTCAAATCATCGATCTTATTTAGCTTAGCAGTGAGAAATTGCGTTCTCCTTCCCTATCGGCGCTCTATCCGAAATCACCTTACCATCTTTGATCGTGATGATGCGTTTAGTGCGCTCTGCCAGAGCGTTATCGTGAGTCACGATGATCAATGTTCTGCCTTCGGCGTGGAGTTGGTTGAACAGAGCTTCGATCTCAGCACCAGATTTTGAATCGAGCGCGCCGGTTGGCTCGTCAGCTAGGATGATTTGCGGATCGTTGACCAAGGCTCTTGCAATCGCAACTCTCTGCTTTTGACCACCAGAAAGCTGGTTTGGTTTATGGTCTAAACGATCCCCTAGCCCGACTTGCTCTAGCAATTTAGCTGCGCGCTGGCGACGTTCTTTGGCTTTGATACCAGAGTAAACCAACGGCAGTGCCACGTTATCAAGCGCCGTCGCGTATTCCAATAAGTTAAAGCTTTGGAAGACAAATCCGATCTTTTGGTTACGAATGCCAGCCAGCTCATTCGCACTTAAACTTGCGACGCTTTGGCCGCCAAGTTGGTACTCGCCATCGGTGGGCTTATCTAAACAGCCGAGCATGTTCATCAACGTTGATTTGCCTGAACCGGACGGGCCAAGAATCGAAAGAAACTCGCCTTGATTAATGGTTAAGTCAACGCCGTCTAGCGCGCGAACTTCCGCCTCCCCGCTTGAGTAGTATTTGCAGATGTTGGTCAGCTCAACAAGCGGCTTGTTCGACATGTTCTCTCCAGAGTTATTGTTGTTATTCACTTTGTAGCGCCTCCAACGGGCTGACTTTTGCGGCTCGGTTTGCAGGTAACCATGCAGATGCCACACCAATGATCACTAAGGTGAGGATGACAATCGCGACAACGACCCACGACAACTCAGGGACAGGTTTACCCAGTTGTTCATAAAAAGCATTGCCCTCTAAAGGAATGGAACTGATGGCAGACACCAGCGCGTACGTCACGCCTAAGCCAAGCGCGCCCCCCATCATCATTGTCAATAAAGACTGCACTAAATAGTGCATGCGAATAGCCGTTGGGGTTGCACCGACTGCCATGCGCACACCGATATCACGCGTAGATCGCTTTACGGTGGCATACATCACATTGGCAATGCCGACGCCAGCAACAGCTAACGTCACGAAGCCGATAATGCCAAGAAAACTCTGCAAACCTATCAGAAACTGCTGCATACTCTTTTGCTTAAGGAACATATCATCGACTTGGACGACCTGTTCATCACTGACACTTGCCCCGTGCTTACGGGCAATCACTTGCCTGATCGTCTTTGCTAAGGCTTCTCGGTCTACATCGGCTTGTGGTTGCACATTGATGCCACCAATTTCACCGTTGACATGAAATCGCTTCCACGTTGCTAACGGCACAAAGCTGGAATAGTTGATAAGATCTCCCTGTTCTATTTGAGCGCTGTTTTTCTCCAATACGCCCACAACGGTGAACTCCTCATTGCCGATTTTTACCTTTTGTCCCACAGGGTTGACTTGCAATGTGACTGTCGCAAACCAACTAAAGTCCTCATTCGGGTTGAATAAGTCGGCTGCCAGTTCATAACCCAGTACAACGACTTTGCGCGTCTCTTTTTGATCGAGTGGATTTAACCATCGCCCCCCCGCCATCGGCACCAAATTGGTCATGGATTGAAACTCGCTCGTGACCGCTAACGGCTCTTGCCACGAGCTTCTGTCACCAACGGTGATGCGCTCTTTCCACTTCGCAGTTGGCGCAACACTTTTTACATCGGGTAACGCTCGAACGACCTCTGAATCGTCCATTTTTAATGTCAGAAACTTGCCTTGGTGAAAAGCACCGTGGTCGACGGTGGCCATCCCTCCGGTCAAATAGATCAAGTTGCCGTTACCATTTTGTGCGGTTTTCAATACGCCCTGACGAATGCCCTCACCTACCGCCAACATAGCAGCGATACAGAGGGTCGCCCACGCTACAGCCAGAATGGTCAAACCCAATCTCAACTTTTCTGCGGCCATTTCTTGGAAAATTTGTCTCATCGGTAACAACATGACTAAGCCCTCGCACTCAAAGCAATGACTGGCGTGAGACGCGATGCTCGCCTTGCTGGGAAATACGATGCCATCAATGCCAAGATAAGCGTCACAAGTAAAGACCAAGCAATGGAATCTGGCGTGATCACAGGTAAACCAATCCATTCCGGTAATGCCATGCTGCTTAGGACAGACACCACTGCATACGAAAACATCAGACCTAATGCCGTGCCCACAGCTACCAAAATAAGCCCTTCAAGAATAAACTGACTGAGTATGGATTTTTGAGTCGCCCCGATCGCCAAACGCACACCGATTTCACGCGTGCGCTCCGTGACAGATAAAAACATGATGTTGGCAACGCCAAGCGCACCGACCGCCATGGTCATCGCACCGCTCGCTCCGAGAAAAATCTGAATGCCACGCAAAATTCCACTGATGACCGCCGCACCTTCACTAAAATCGGGTAATTCGACCGCATCTTTATCACTTGGGTCAAAATGAAGCTGCTTGGCGAAAAAGTTCACGATATTTTGTCGAAACGACGGTGCATCCATCCCATCTCTTGGCTTCATCAATACCATCCAAGGTTTCGCATCCCACAAATCGCGGTACGTTGTTTGAGGAATGAAAACCGTGCGGCTATCGCCGAATGAAATGCCAGTGTCCTCACCGACGGTTATCCCAATAACCAAAAACGGAATGCCGTTGACTTTGAGCCTATCCCCGATTTGGATTCCGCCCATTTGCGCAATTTGATCGCCTAACACTGCCACGCGAGTGTGGTTGTTCATATCACTTGGTGACAGGTTTCTCGAACCGGATTGCAGCTTGCGTTGCATTAAAGGAAAGTAAGACGTATCAATACCGCTGACCGTACTCGATAAGTTCTGTCCTTTGAGATTGGTGATATTCGCATCCCATTTAGCGTAAACGCTCGACGCCTGTGGCACGAAGCCCGACTGTTTGATCATGTCGACTTTTTCTTGTGGAATATCAATTTGTCGTCTTGAAGGTAACCCTTGCCACGGTTTACTGGTACTCGACGGAAACACCACTTGCACATTGTTGATCATAAATGAAAACGACTGGGTCTGATGGCGATAAAAGCCTTCGCCAAGTGCGATTAACACCACCACAGAGATCACGCCCCAAGCAATCGCGATAATGGCCAGCACGCTCTTCATGCGGTGCGCCATCAACGTTTGCCAAGTTTGTTGCAATAGACTGCTCATGAATGAAAAGCTCGAGAGATCAACGCCATGGTATCGTCATCGAGTTTCCCTGCGGTTTGCAGTAAGCCGATTCTCTTACGCCAGTAGCTGTACAAGTTGGTTTGCAGACTGTTTTTCGCCTCAAACAAGCTGTTGTGTGCGCTGATAACTTCCGACACTTCAAGCAGGCCAGCGTCGTAAAGTTTCTCTTTGCTTTGCAACACTCTGGCGCGCGACTCAACCAGCTCGTTCGCTATCAAAACTTGATTCCAGTTGATATCGACCTGCGTAAACTGCTGAATAACTCGTTTCTGAATATCAATTTCCACTCTACGCATATCTTGCTTGGCGCTTAAAATGTTCAACGATGCTTCGTCCACTTTCGCTCGCACTGCACCATTGAGATCAATCGGCAAACTCAAACTAATCCCAGCGTTAAACTCGCCGTTTGAACGATTGTCACCATCGCTGTAGCCCACACTGCCTTTGACGGTTGGGTAGTATCCACCTTTAGCTGAATCTTTCGCGAACTCGCTCGCTTTCACCATCTGCGCCGCTACCAACAGCTCTGGACTACTGTCTTTCGCCAGCTTTAGCCATTGCTCCTGAGAGTCCACAAGCATCGGCGGCTGAATCAAAGAATCCGTTCGTATTTGGTCGACACTCTCCGGCATTTGATTGATTAACGCCGCAAGCTCTGCTTTTTTCACTTCGAGATCGGCTTTTGCATTGAGGATACTTGCTTGCTCAGAGACTTGATTCGCTCGCATCTCTTCAACATCAACCGACTTCACTTTGCCTGCTCGATAGCGTTTCTCGATGATGTTGAGAAGTTCTTTCCCCTCCTCCAGCTTGGACTGCGCCAATTTGAGGTCGCCCTGTGCGCTTGCCACATCTAGGTAAGCGGTGAGCAACTTCTGCGCAAGCTCGTTATGCGATTGAGATAGCTCTAACTGTGCTTTGAGATAATTGGCATTCGCTTGATCCAGTTCCGACCACAAACTGCTATCCCAAATAGTTTGAGTTAAGGTAGCGCCGTAACTGTTGGAATGGCTTGAGGACTCATTCCAATCCGCTGACGCACTGGCACTTAAGCCCGGCAATAACGCACTGCGGTTACTCTGTACGCCAACCTCGCCAAGCTGGACGCCGATTTTCGCTTTTTCGTAATTTGGATCGTTCTGCTTTGCTTGTTGCCAAGCTTGTTCAATAGAAATTGCGTAGGTCGGCAAACTGAGCGTTGCAGCCAACAATGCAAAGGCGATTGTTGATCGTTGCAGCTTAACCATGCGCCGCTCCCATCATGCTGTTGTCGATAACCTCTTCATCAAGCTCCACGCCGTCAAGCACTTCGACATTGATGCCATCTGACAGACCGAGTTTCACAGGTTGTTTATGAAACCCTTGTTCTGAGCTGTCGGGGATCAGAACATTCGGTGCGTCACCATCAAATTGCAGTGCGCGCTCCGGTAGAGTGAGCACGTTTTCAGACTTCTTCAGAATGATTTGAGCCGTCGATGAAAAACCAGAACGAAGCAACACATCTTGTGGGATCTTGAGTTCTCCCACTTCAACCTCAAAACCGTTATCAAAACTTTTTGCCGAAGCGTTGCCTTCTGGTGAGTTAAGGTTCTCAGATTGAATCGCCACTTTGGTTAGCACACCAGAAATCGCCATATCAGGATAAGGCGCAACCGTCAACATAACGGGCATTCCCGGAGACAACTGCGCAGCATCATACTCACTGACGCTACCTTTAAAAATCAGACTGTTCATGTCGGCCAATGACATCATTTCAGTCGCGGCTTGGCTTGATTGAGTCGAGATGATCGGCTCTCCGACCTCTACTTTCTGGTTGAGTACTGTGCCATCAATTGGCGCGTAGATCGTCGACGTTAAACGCGCATCGCCGATAGACGCCTCACCACTGCGGATGAGTTCGAGATTCTGGCGCTTTTGCAATACGTCCGCTTGCGCAGATTTGACTGCCGAGCGCGCACTTACGTACTCGTCGTAGTTACTTGGAATAATGTCCTGCTTGACCAAGCTTTCTAAGTTGGACAGTTTTTGTTTGGCGGATTCCAGATCGGCTTCGCTACGCATGAGTTCTGCCGATGCATCCGTTAATGCTTGGGGAGTTGGGTTTGGACGCACTTTGATCAGTGGCTGGCCTTGCTTCACCTTTTCACCAACTTTCGCGTACACTTCACCGACGATACCGTCGATTTGTGACTTGATAGACACAGAGTGTGCAGGGACAATTTTACCAACAGCCACCGCTTGTTTTTCAATCGTGCCTTTTTCCACAATCAATGTAGGCAGCAATTCTGGTTGAGCAGCAGATTGGAGATAGAAATACGTACCACCGCCGAGCAGCGCGATGCTCACAGCGGAGACGAGCCAACGTTTCGTCATTATTTATTCCAACAATTATTGGGTAGTCTAATGACTACTCCTAAAACACAAAGTTGAAGGAATAATATCCTGCTTTAATAGCGGTTTGGTTGTCACAGTTGGTAAGGCTTTGTCAGTCGCCTCTGACAATCAAAGACTAAAAAATCTCGACGAATCATTCAGCAAAGACGCTGTCTACGATGGCGACTAACAAGCTCTGTAACCGCTCGTTTCAACCGCCCCCCTTTTCATTCTGAACAACGTGCAAAATGGCGCAGTTCTGTATCCTCCAATCGCATATCCATACAGTCTTGCACCTCACGTCCTAAAGCAGGAAAAACCGCATGCGCTTTTAAAATGTCTCGGCTGATAAAGCCACATTTCTCCAACACACGAATACTTGCGTGGTTGCCAATATGCGGGGCAGTGCGAATGCGCGTTATACCTAAGCTTTGCAAGTAAACAACGCCAAGTTTGCAGGCTTGGGTTGCATAGCCTTTTCCCTGATAGCGAGCAGAAATACCAAAATGGATTTCACTGCTGTCTTGCTCAGGTATCAGCACCAGACAGCCTATAGGAGTTTGAGAAGTAAGTTCTTCAATGGTGAAGACTAATAGATTGGGAGACTTTTGATCATATTGAGCACGCCATCTTTCGATAGCTTCAAGGGTTTGATTAACATTTTGGTGGGCTTGGCGATTGAGGAAGCGGCATGCTTGCTCATCGCCTAAATAGTTTTCAAACAGAGGAGCAGCGTCTGTTGTTTTGAGGTGTCTGATTGCCACTTGTTGAGATTCAACTCTCATCATGATTTAGCTCTGATAAACATTCGGTTTCCAGATTTGCATGAAGTTTTCTACTGGAGCAATAGGAGTGAACCCAAACTGTTCGTACAACCCATGAGCATCACGAGTTGCAAGCATCATACGGCGTAAGCCTTGTAGTTCTGGATGAGCAACAATTTCTGAGATCAACCACTTACTGATGCCTTTACCACGGTGTACCTCCGCAACAAACACATCGGCAAGGTACGCAAACGTGGTGCGATCGGTAATTAACCGAGCAAAAGCAACGAGTTGATTTTCGTCATCCAAAACCGCGAAACAGAACGAATGGCGCAAAGACTTCTCAAGGCGTTCTCTTGGAATGCCCTTTCCCCAATAACTGTTTGAAATGAACTCGTAGATAACGCCTAAATCCATGTCATCTAACAATGTAGTAATTCGAAACCCTTGCATTGTATCCCTCAACATTGGTTTATATTTTCTCAGCCACACAGACAAGCGAGTTGGCATTCGCCTCAAATACTTGCGCTGACCAAGATTGGTACTTCTCTATAATTCTGAATCCCGCTTGTTCAAGGAAAACCTCTATGTCTTCCAGCGGGCGATATTTTAAATCAATGCTGGAATGCTCAATCGTTCCACTTTCAAAATGGCGCTCTTTGTTCAAATACATGATGGACGTTTGCAAGTCATACTCGGCCTTCATACCGAAATAATTCACTTCACCATAGGTTGGAGAAACATAGGTTTGCCACAGCGCCATCTCATGATCCAATTCTAGATTCTCTGGCGTTGGTAACCGCGTATCGAAGACAAATCGCCCACCTTTTTCTAGGTGCTTTGATATTGAGCTCAGTGCGCCTGCCAGCATGTCGTCACTTAAAAAGGCTTGGAATGCATTCCCTGTCATTATGGCTAGGTCAAACTTCTTACCTAACGAAAACTGGGTTGCGTCGAGATGAAGAAAACGTAAGTTACTCCTACTCTTGGCTTTGTCCTTTGCGTGTTTGAGCATCCCTTCAGAAATATCAATGCCAATGGCTTCGTTGAGTTGCTCAGAGACTGGAATCGTGACAATGCCGGAACCACAACAGACATCCAGTACACTTCGAGCATTGGTTTCTTCGATTAACCTTGTGATGAAAGCAATGTCGTAATGGTAATGCTGCTCGTATTGGGCATCGTATTCAATGCCCGACCCGAACTCGGTTAAATCTTGTGTTTTCAAAAACAGTCCTTGTTTGTTACTTATTTCAGCGGTGTGACTTTTTCAGCTCTAGCATCAAGTATCGACACACATAACCAACACCAGATACGTAACCAATCACATTTTCTAGGGAAACCACTTCCAACCCCGCCTGCTGACAGAGTTGTTCAACTTCACTTTCGGTATATGCCGTATGCACGACCAATCCACTATAAGTATTTCGAGGCAAATCTTGTCCATCCGGATCGTGGTATTGAAAGCTGATAAAACATCGTCCATTCGCAGTTAGCTTACGCGAAATGCACTCCAGCAGTTGTTGAGGCTCTGCTAGAAACTCAGTAAAACCAAGTGCGGTGATAAGGTCGAAGGTTTGCTCAAACAAAGGGGAAAATGGCTCATCAAGGTTATGAACCGAGACGCTTTGATAGAGGTTAGTTTGGCGCGCTTTATCAACCATTTTGGACGAGATGTCTAAGCCATGGATGGTGAGATCTGGATAGTGATTTTTTACGACATGACCGATACTGCCTGTCGCACAGGCTAGGTCGAGAGCCGAGCCTTGCTCGATAGGAAGGGTTTTTAACTTCCCAGAAATCCAACGTGGGCCGACGTAATGGCTGTCATCCACCAACTTTTGATAGCGCTCCGACACATCATCATACATTTTTGCTACGTTCATCGTTTCCTCCTTGATAACCAGAACGATGCTCGAATGTAACACGCAATACGCACCTAAGCACTTATTAAATGGCTAATTTTTTATGAAACGTAACCGGCTGGTTATTCAGCGCTAACCAGTAGAAGTAGATGAAATTTTGAAAAGTATTAGCCCGTGATTCCGATGGGATTTTTAAGTGCATAAAGAGAAAATATGTCCTGATAATCTGTCTTAGATTATTCAGCTAATCTTATTTCCATCATTCTATTCGCTGTATATAAAAACAATATTTAAATTAACATAACAAACCTATTGCTTATTATTTTTCATTTAAATAATGATTCTTATTTTTAATATCACTCTATAATTAAAGTGCTCAAATTCTCATGTTGTATTAACTTGAGGTTTAATTTATGAAACTAACTCCTTATTTAACTGCTGTTGTTTCGGTCAGCTGCGCTTTTGGCGCATTCGCAGCCGATGATTCAAAAGCACTTTTAGAAGATGCACTGAGTGCAGCGCCACCGACTATTCGCGATAAAGTAACGGTGATGGACTGGAACAATAACGTTCTTCAAGAAGGTTCTAGCCAATACACTTGCTTCCCAACGCCACCTCAATTGGAAGGCATTGCTCCAATGTGTATGGATGGTCCTTGGATGGAATGGGCAGACGCTTGGATGAACAAAAAACCTTTCCAAGCCAAAGCATTAGGCATTTCTTACATGTTAGCGGGTGATGGCGGTGCCAGTAACACTGACCCATTTGCAGAAGGGATGACGGACGATAATCAATGGATTGTGGAAGGACCACACTTGATGATTATTACCCCAGACCAAGCGTTGCTGGACTCTCTACCAACCGACCCAAGTTATGGTGGCCCATACGTGATGTGGAAAGGCACGCCATACGCACACATTATGATTCCCGTTGGAGCGAGAAAATAAAAAGAAAAAATCCGATATTCAGTATTTTGAATATCGGATTTTTATTTCGTTATCGAGCCAACCAAATTCTCGCCAATATTCCTATCGGCGTTGTGATGCCTGTCGTAATAGAGGTCACTTCACCATTTCTTAAAATATAAATGGTTGGAGTCACGCTAATTTTCCATTCACGCATAATATCGCTTGAAGGATCGTTTATGTTTTCAAAACGATATTCTTTTGCCTGCATAAACTGCGCCACGCGCTCATTCGGTCCCGATGAGCCAGAAACGCCAACTACGGCATAGTCATCACTCAGCCAGCTCACGCTTGGGCTTACAAATTTACAAGCGGGACACCAAGTCGCCCAAAAGTAAACAACGACAGGTTGTTCATGACTTTGCGCGATTGCATCGAAGTATTCACCATCGCTCAATACGGAGCTCAATGGTGGAGCCTCCTGTTTAGGAATATCTTTGGTGCGATACCAATCCATCGCGATAGAAATAGCGGTGACAATGAGCACCATCTGTACGATTTGAATGAGCCAATATCGGAATGTTCTACGCTGCTTTGTCGAACTCATTGAATGGCTCCCCCACTCGCTTGTTTCACCGCGCTTAAAACAACATCATCAGTCAGAATCACAGGTAACGGGATACCTTGTGGCGCCGCCGGGCCATAGACAATGTTAAACGGCACACCGTAACGCCCATGAGCTCGTAAAAAGTCCGTTACCGAGCCGTCCGGATGTGTCCAATCCCCTTTTAACGTCGCCACATTAGGGCTTTGCAGCAATGAGTAGACAGGATCTTGCCAGATCACGCCGATCTTGTTCGCTTTACACGTGACACACCAATCCGCAGTCACATCCACAAACACCACTCGCCCATTATTGACGTGCTGTTCGATCGCCGAGTTAGAAAGCTTCTGCCATGATAAGTCCTCAGGAAGCGGTGTCGCCCATTGATTTGCGGTGACACTGCCAAGTAACAGCCCGCCAGCGATTAAGATAAGCGATGCAGAGCCGGATACCACGAGTGCTTTATCGCCATGAATGCGTTTAACGCGAATCATCAGAACAATAAACGCGACTAAACCGGCGAGAATGACCCAAAACACTGGTAGGTGATTGGCCATCAAAGACAGTAGCCAAACGCTGGTGGCCAACATCATCACACCAAATACGTTTTTGACCACGTTCATCCACTGACCCGGCTTCGGCAATTTAAGCGCAATGCTTGGGAAAATTGCCACCATAATCCAAGGCAACGCCATCCCCAACGCTAAGGCGGTGAAAATTGCAAACAGCGTAACTACATCGGCACCCAAAGCAAACGCCACGGCCGTTCCTAGGAAAGGCGCAGAACACGGCGTAGCAAGCAAGGTTGCAAACATCCCTTGCACATAGTGTCCAGCTAACGAGTTGTCGCCTTTCGACGCGAGCCATGTACTGGAGCCAGACGAAAGACGGATTTGAAACAGTCCTAGCATGTTGGCGCCAAACAAACCTGTGACCAGAACCATCAATCCTAAAAACCAAGGACTTTGGAACTGAACGCCCCAACCAATGGCATTACCTGTTAGCTTGAGCACCAAAATAAAACCAGCGAGAATCCAAAACGACGTTAAGATGCCAAGTGAGGAAGCAACAAACTGAGCGCGGATTTGACGACGCTCGATACCTTGAGCGGCAACAATACTACTGAGCTTCATCCCCAAAACCGGAAGAACGCAAGGCATGATGTTGAGAATCAAACCACCGAGCAAAGCGAACAGAAAAATACTCACTACAGACGTGCTCGGCAGTGGGTCTACTATCGCCTCAGCTATTGCTTGAGTGGTTTCTTCTGCCAACAAGTTGGCGTCTTTGATGGTCACAAACAGCGACTGATCACTTAACTCCACATCGCCTAACCAAGTATCCACCAAATAGCTCGCGGTAACGGTATTTCCCTCTTGATGTATACCTTCAAGCTTGAAGCTATAGTCTCGCGTTGCCTCATCGACACCGTCCACCAACACTTGTGGTTGGTTCCAACCTTGAGTGTTCGTGAGCTTGATTTGCAACTTCGATTGGTTTGCATCCCAACTTGCTTGAGTGACATCAATAAACGGCGATGGCTGGGGCACATTGCTCACCGCTTGGGCGTAACTGAACATCACCTGCTCGTCGATTTGCAGCTCAGAAGGCAGGAAGGTCAGTTGAATTTGATAGTCCGTCAACACACAGATGGTGGTGCAGGAAGAGAGCGTGAGTACTGCATCAATCGTGACGGGTTTCGACATATCGTCGATATGCAGCGTCATTGGGAACAAAGTGTCGCCTTTGTAACCGAGAGTCTCAATGCCCAATAACTCGAACTTTTGCGGATATGGCCATTGCCAATCAACCTTGCTTAGGTTTTGCGAGTTTTGCCAATCTATCGATGGCGCGACACCACCCTCGCCCGGCGATCGCCAATAAGTTTTCCAGTCTCCGCTCAGCTTAACATCCAAATAACCAGTGAGCGTTTTTGCTTGCGGATCTTGCTGACCAGTCAAAACAAAACGCGTTTGCACAGGCGGATGCTGTGGATTGGTCACCCATCCCGTGTCAGTAGTTTGCGCCGAGAGATTAAGAGAGAACAAACCCAACACCAACGCCATAAAGAATATGGACGCGAGTTGAGTCGCTTTAGTAATGTGATTCATAGTGATTCCTAATTAATAACAAGTGTAGAAAATGGCTGGCGTTTTCGGCCAGAATCACTTGTCATTCTCGGAACACACAAAAGGTAAGATGAATTCGATGCTTGTCGTAGATGGGCTCAGTCCATTGCCTCGCGTTAACAAAGGCACTGCATCGCCAAACTGCGGCTAAAACAATGCCAATGAACAAAACGACAATGAAGGCTTCGAGCTGATGCTGGGTAAACTGAATCAACTTTTCAGACAGTTCACACTTACTCGGCTCTTTGACTTTATCAGCTTTCACAACATGAGCATCATCGCTAGATAAAGCAGAAACCAAGGTTTGGTCATCACTCATCGAGCATGCTGAAACCAAACCAGAATTTTGCATCAGACACACGACGATGACCCAGCCAATCATTGCTAGCAGCCATTTCGCGCGCTTTTGAGGCGTGCCTTGTCGT
The DNA here is from genome assembly GCF_054850435.1 of Vibrio sp. RC2502. NCBI lineage: Bacteria > Pseudomonadati > Pseudomonadota > Gammaproteobacteria > Vibrionales > Vibrionaceae > Vibrio > Vibrio sp. RC2502. The sequence goes on along the minus strand of NZ_CM141453.1, from coordinate 1,179,143 downwards.
GATATCAATAAGCTCATAAAAAGTCAGATAAAGATGGAAACGCAGAAAATAATACGCAAGTTGTCGTAAAGCTCAAGTCGTTCGACCTTGCTTGCCGATATGATTGGTAAATAATTGTGATAACCTTAAACCCATCGCTTATTGCAACACGCTCATTATGCTCAATAAAGTTAATCTCGCCGACATTCGCTCGTTTGTTTTGATCGCCCAACTTGGCAACTTCACCAAAGCGGCGGAAGCTCTGTCCGTTTCTCGATCTCACGTTTCTCGCCAGATCAGCGGACTTGAAGCGCAAATGGGCGTAACACTACTCAACCGAACCACACGCACGCTGCGTTTGACTCATGCCGGCGAGCGCTTTTATCACGACTGTGAAAAAGCTTTGCGAGACATCGACCAAGCGTTAATTGCCGCCGTCGATGATACTCAAGAGATTCGCGGCGTGATTCGAGTGAACTGTGTAGGTGGCTACATCGGCGAAGACATCATCGCCAAATACGTGTGTGAGTTTATGCAACAGTACCCGAACGTCAGCATTGACTTGGACTTTTCTTCGCCTCGTATTGATTTGATTGAAGATCAGTTTGATGTCGCATTTCGTATGGGGGAATTGGATGATGCAGGGTTTGTAGCGCGCAAGCTGATGACCGTTGACATGGTCACCCTCGCAAGCCCTAGCTATGTGCAGCAATATGGCATGCCAATACACCCAAAAGAGCTGGCCGAACATCGAACTCTGACTGGTTCAGTTACGCGTTGGAGCTATCGTAAAGCAGAGAACCCAAATGACCACACCGATGTGGTCGTAAAAGGCAACTTGCGCTGTAAAAATGGACGAGCGTTAGTAATGGGCGCGCTGCACGGCAACGGCATTATTCGTGTTCCACTGAGTTACTGTGCAGAAGAAGTGGAGCTAGGCCAACTGATAAAAGTGATGCCAAATTGGGAAATTCCGTCGGTGCCCTTTTCCGCCATATTCCATCGAGATCGCTATCAACCGAAACGACTGCGAACTTTTATCGATTTCATCAAACAGAAGTTTGAAGATTCCTAATCTTACAGCTCAGCTCTCGCTAGATGGGATTCTCCAACTTGCCATAAATGTAGGCCAATTCTGCGACGGTTTTGGCTGAGAACTTTTTCAGTAAGCTGGCTCGATGAACTTCCACCGTTCTCATTGCAATGCACAGCTCATCCGCAATTCGAATATTGCGCTTACCAGCAATGATCAAACGTAAGATATCTTTTTCGCGCGGCGTTAGTGATTCATACGCCGCTCTTGCCGCCACCATATCGAGGCTCGCCGCGGACTGCATCTGACCATGTAATATTGCTTGAGCCAGTTCATCGCCTTTGACTGGTTTTTGGAAAAAGTTGACCGCCCCAGCTTGCAACGCATCGACCGCCATCGGTACATCACCATGACCGGTCAGATAAATCACCGCTAATGGGCTGTGCGCCTCATTCAAAAATTGATGAACTTGCTGACCACGAAGGTTAGGCATTCGGCTATCAAGGATCACGCATCCGGCCTGATGAATGTTAACTTCGTCGAGAAAAGATTGCCCATCAGCAAAAGTCGTCACGTTAAAGTCATGCTCCTCCAGCATAAAAGCCAGCGAATCACGTACCGATTCGTCATCGTCAACCACATAAACAGGCAGCTGCTTTTCACTGCTGATCATTAACTGCTCCTAAATACCGATTAGTTTTGATAAGGAAACACAAGCTCAACCAAACAGCCGTGCGGCGTGGTCGAAGCAATGAGAAACTCGCCGCCGTGCATTTCCATTACGTCGCGACAAATCGCAAGCCCCAGCCCAAGCCCTTCTGCTTTAGAGCTCACAAAAGCTTGGGTCGGATTATCTTGCTGTAACCCAGTGCCGTTATCCAATATGCGAATAGAAAGCTGGTTAGCTTGGTAGTCACAATGCAGGGCAATTTTACCTTGGTAGCCCGACGAGTGGTATTTCTCCTGAAACAAAGAACACGCATCAATGGCGTTGTTGATCACATTAACCAAAACCTGCTGAACGCCCACGGAGTCTGCCAACAGTGGACGCATATCTCCTTCAACGCTGGTCACAATGGCGACGTTCTGCTTTTGCATTCGAAAATGAAGCAGCTCAATGGTGTCTGTAATCAAGGCTTGAACATCGCATGGTGTCTTATCAACACTGCGTTTGCGTATCAACGTTCTTAAACGCTGAATGATGGCATCGGCTCGTTCCACTTGCCCTTGTATTTTCTCTAGCACAGGCACAATATCTTCATGCGGACGCTTCTTCGCAAGACGCAGTAACCCACCTTCACTGTAATTACGAATGGCTGCCAGCGGTTGATTTAATTCATGAGCCAGACTGCTGCCAATTTCCCCGACAATCGCCACTCTTTGTGAATGTTCTAACTGCTCGCTTTTCTCTTTCAGCCTTAGCGATGTCAGCTCTAATGCTTGTTTGCTTTTGCTAAAACGATACTCAAGCCAAAAGTGGTACGCGTTCAATACAATCACAAACATGAACAGTGCCCATGCCCATTCTTGATGACTGCGCAACCAGCGCAGCGCCTCACTCCACCAAGGTTGCTGCAATGGATGTAAATCCAACGCCTGATAGAGTTTATCGATGCTCAACAAGCTAACGGGCGATGTCCAGCCTGACGCGCCAGCGGCAATAATGGCGGGGTGCTCTGGCGGCATAGCAAGCAAGACTTGCGCGATTTTTTTCGCCAGAAGAGACGAGCCGCGTTCTGTTTTGGCAAACGACCAGTTTGGATATAACGGCGTAGAAACAGCGCACGAAGAATGTTCATTTGGCTGTTGGTTTAAGACTCGAAAATCACCGTGCTGTAACAGACCTTCATTTTGCATCTGTTCCAGTAGACAAGCAGGCACGACAGCGGCTTCAACATTGCCGTCACGTAATTGGTAGAGATTGGCATCAATTGGGAAACCGAGATAGCGAACATCCGCAAAAAAGTCATTCGGATCGAGTCCCATTTCCACGATTTGATAACGCAGGGTCAGATAACCACCAAACGCTTTTTCGGACACTGCCGCGACAGGAAATCCAGAAACATCTTTTAATGTTTGGTATGGCGAATTTGCCCGAACCACCAGCGCAGAACCAATGCTATAGTTCGAGTTTTGCGGTGCGCGCCCCGTCAATGTTGCCATCCATGACAACGCATATTGTCTGCCCAAGCGCACAGCCTGACCTGGGTTGGTTAAGATGAAGTCCATGGTCTGAAACTTCACCGCCTCCCCCATTTCGTCCAAATTGAGCGGGTGCAGTTCAAAGTGCACATCCGAGATTTGCTGGTTGAGCCAATCGATGGTCGGTTGCCATCTTTGCTCGGCATAAAGGTGACCACGTATCGCTAACACGCCCACTTCGACTTTCTGCTTGGCCTCTGGCTGCACTGCCTTTTGCTGCTGCATTCCTTGCAGATATTCTTGTTCAGAAACAGCGCCCTGAGCTAAAGATGCAAAGACAACCAAGCACAGAATCCAAAACTGAAGCAACCGTGGCGTTTTGTTCATGATGAGTCGAATCGTTCCTTCGAAAATAATGAAGCAAGAATAACAGCTACCTTCCGTAAACCACATTTGTTTTAGATCAACTTTGATCTGGGTATGTGGAAATCCACTATATCGACGTCGCAGCGCATTTCTCACAATGGAATCAGTCAGTTCAAATTCAACTAACAGCAGGTGAGTTATGGATTCCACCAAACGTCGCTTTCTTAGCGCCATTACAGCTGGTGCCGCGTTGATCCCCATTGCAGGGATTGGCACCGCAACCGCGGGCAATGTTATTCGCAACAACCAATCCGCCGACCGAAAAGGACAAGTCGGAAAACGTTACGCCATGGTGATCGATTTACGTAAATGCGTCGGCTGCCAAGCGTGCACCGTAGGTTGCAGCATTGAAAACCAAGCGCCAATCGGTCAGTTTCGAACCACAGTGAAACAATACGAAGTCACGCTCGATGACGGTTCCACAACCACACAAGAAGCGAAGGCTTTTATGCTGCCTCGACTTTGTAATCATTGCGATAACCCGCCGTGCGTAGCCGTTTGTCCCGTTCAAGCAACCTTTCAGCGAGAAGATGGCATCGTCATGGTGGATAACAGTCGCTGCGTAGCGTGTGCGTATTGTGTACAAGCCTGCCCTTACGATGCGCGTTTTATCAATGAAGGCACGCTCACCGCAGACAAATGTACCTTCTGTGCACACCGCTTAGAACAAGGTTTGTTACCCGCTTGTGTGGAAACCTGCGTGGGCGGCGCTCGCGTGATTGGTGATTTGAATGATCCATCAAGTGAAGTCCGTCGCTTAATGACGAAGCACCAAGACGACATCAAAGTGCTAAAGCCCAATGAAGAGACCAAGCCGCATGTGTTTTACATCGGCATGGATGAACGCTTTACCAGCCACATCGACGGGCAGCCAGCTATTTACGACCCACAAGGAGAGCGAGCATGAACATCACCGAAGTGTTAGTCCAACCTCAAGCGATGGCTTGGCTCCCGTGGGCGGTGCAGTACTTCTTTTACATCGGTTCTGCTTACGCTGCCGCTATTTTGTTCCTAATCGCACTGTTATTTGAGCAACACACCAGTCATCGGTTACGCGCCGCGCTGGTGCTAACGATGGCTATCGGCGCTATCGTCGGCCCGTTGGCGTTAACTGGCGACCTTCACCAGCCGGGGCGAGCTTGGCATTTTTACGCGCACATCACGCCGTGGTCATGGATGTCTTTAGGCTCGCTGTTCCTGCCTGTTTTTTCTGCGCTGGCGGTTGCGACAGCATGGCTGTATCTGCATCAGGATCTTATCGCACTGCGAAATCAACCGGGAAAAGTACTACCTCTGTTATCTAAGTTGTCGCTTGGTGAGTGGGCTATTTCTCGCAAAGTGATGCTCACAATATCTGCAATCACCGTGTTATCAGGCTTAACCATCGCCCTTTATACTGGAGCTGAAATTGCAGTCGTTAAATCGCGCTCTTTATGGCACCAACCCGCGTCACCAATTCTTTGGTTTGTCACTGCATTTATGGGCGCTGTCGGATTTTCTCTGCTGATTTGGTTACTGCTGCCTAGCCAATCGAAAGCTCTCACTTCTGGTGATAACAATTTACTCAAAAAGTCACTGGTAACGAGCGGCGTTCTGACGCTGATTCTCCTACCCATTTGGGCATCCAACAATTCCGCATTTTCGCTCTATTCTAGCGAACAATGGATGCACAACATTGCCTTGCTCACTTTTGTCGTTTTAGGTTGTGTTTTGCTCGCCTTCATCTTCTTGCGCGATACCCAAAAGTCCACATCAGCCAGATTTCGTCACGTCATAGGGCTCGGCTTTGTGTCTGCTGCCGCATTGGCAAGCGCGTGGCTGATTCGCTGGTTCACCATCATGGAAGTACAAACCATCGCCAAGTTCGATGCAGGGCTGTATCCATACCAACTCACTATGGATGGAAATGGCTGGATAGGCATTATCGGCATGCTCGGATTATGGCTTGCTCTGGCACTGCTCGGCTCAGAGCTGGTTCAGCCAAAACAAGATATCGAAGCAAACGCATCATCACTCACCTTAACTGAACGCTAATCAAGAGGATTTCATTATGGATAACAAACGCCGTCAGTTTTTGAAATCAGGCCTTGCAGTCGGTGGGCTTGGTGCATTTGCTGCAGGCTACGCCACCACAACCAAACACATGGTAGAAGGTGCGCTGGAAGGCACTGCTGGGCAAAAGACCCGCGATATTCACCACGGCAATTCCCTCGAACCAGAATACGCCGTCAATGACCAAGGTAATCTGATCCCAAATCCAAACCAGCGTGTTGCACCATCGATGTGTTTTGGTTGTTGGTCACTGTGCGGATTGCGTGTACGCATTGATAACCGCAACGACGAGATCTTGCGCATCACTGGCAACCCATATCACCCACTCTCTCATCAACAACATATTCCTTTCGAAACGCCAGTCAAAGATGCTTATTTAAGTTTGACAGGAGAAGCGGGCCTTTATGGCCGTTCGACCGCCTGTGCGAGAGGAAACGGGATGCTAGAAATTCGCAACAGCCCGTACCGCATTACTCAGCCGCTAAAACGAGTTGGCAAACGCGGCGAAGGAAAATGGGTTCCAATCAGCTACGAGCAATTGATAGAAGAAGTCGTTGAAGGTGGTGATTTATTTGGTGAAGGCCATGTTGATGGCTTACGCGATATTCGCGATTTAACAACGCCCGTTGATCCTGAAAACCCAGAATATGGACCGAAAGCCAACCAATTGTTAATGACCAACGCTGGTAACGAAGGCCGAGACGACATATTCAAACGCTTCGCGTTCAACAGCTATGGTACGCGTAACTTTGGGCATCATGGCTCTTACTGCGGCTATGCATTTCGTGCTGGCAGCGGCGCATTTATGAACGATTTAGATAAGAACGCACACTTAAAGCCAGACTTTGATAATGCGGAATACATCATCTTCATCGGTATGTCGCCAGCTCAAGCGGGTAACCCTTTTAAGCGTCAGGCGCGCCAACTCGCCAATGCGCGAACAGAAGGCAGCTTGGAATACACCATCATCACACCAAGTTTGCCGGCGGGTTCATCGAGCTTGGCGGCAGGTGACAATAACCGCTGGATACCAATCAAACCGGGCACCGACTCTGCCCTCGTGCTTGGCATGATCCAATGGATCATCGAAAAACAACGCTACAACAAAACCTTCTTGGCGCAGCCGGGGGCAAACGCGATGAAACGAGCAGGCACCGCGCACTGGTGTAATGCTACACATCTCGTGATAAGCGATGAGCAGCACCCGAGAAACGGCACGTTTTTACGCGCATCGGATCTGACTCTGCCATTCGAGGGCGAAGCGTTGTCTGATTCCGACCCGTACGTCATCGTGGATGATCAAAGCGGCGAATTTGGTGTGCATACCCAGACAGAAGAAGCGGCACTGTTTGTCGATAAAACGGTTTCGCTTGCATCAGGCGAAGTACGAGTAAAATCGTCTCTACAAAGGCTCAAAGAAGAGGCGTTCAAATACCGTCTTGAGTTCTACAGCCAACAATGTGAGATCCCTGTTGAGCAAATCGCAGAACTAGCGAAACGCTTCACCAGCTACGGCACAAAAGCGGTGGTCGATACCCACGGTGGCAACATGCACACCAATGGGTTCTATAACTCGTTTACCATCATGATGCTCAATGCGTTGATTGGTAATATCAACATGAAAGGCGGCGCGATGGCCAAAGCGGGTGGCTACCCAACTTCCGCTGCGGGTCCTCGTTACGACTTCACCAAATTTGCTGGCAAAGTCGGCCCGAAAGGCGTCTTTTTATCGCGCAGTAAATTCCCATACCACAAAACCAGCGAATACAAACGTCGCGTTGAGGCAGGAAAATCCCCTTACCCAACTCGCGCACCTTGGTATCCGTTTGCAGCGCCACTGCTGACAGAACACCTATCTGCGGCTATTGATGGTTATCCATATCGCGTTAAAGCGTGGATCAACCACATGGCGAACCCGATGTATGGTGTACCCGGTTTGAAAACACTGCTGGAAGACAAGCTTAAAGATCCAAAACAACTCGGTTTGATTGTGTCTGTTGATGCGTTCATTAACGAAACCACCGCGTTGTCGGATTACATTGTGCCGGACACCGTGACTTACGAAAGCTGGGGCATGGCAACGCCTTGGCACGATGTTCCGGTGAAAACCGTCACCGCTCGTTGGCCGATAGTGGAAGCGCGAACAGAGAAAACCGCCGACGGTCGCTCGATTTGTTTAGAAAACTTCCTGATTGATGTTGCTAAGAAAATGCAGCTGGGCGGTTTTGGTGACAATGCAATTCAAGATGCACAAGGCAACTGGCACGCTCTCCATCGCGCCGAAGATTTCTATTTGCGAGCTGCGGCAAACTTGGCTTATGTGAAAGGCGGCGTGCCTGAAGTTTCGGCAGAAGACATTGCATGGTCAGGCTTAGAGCGTTTAATGCCAGCGATGCAAAGAACGCTAACAGCGGATGAGATGAAACGAGTGGCGTTTATTTTTGCTCGCGGCGGACGCTTTGAAAATGCAACCGAAGCGTATCAAGGTGATCAAATGAAGCACAAATGGACACGACCTGTTGCGATATGGAATGAACGTGTCGGCAGCGCAAGAAACACCATGACGGGAGATTTCTACACGGGTTGCCCAACATGGCATCCACAAAAACTGGCCGACGGCACACCAATGGAAGACCAGTTCCCAAGCTCAGAATGGCCTTTCAGCCTGACTAACTTTAAATCCAACATTCACAGTGCGGTATCCAACCTATCGCCAAGGTTGAACTCGATTAAAGGCGTAAACCCTGTGTACATCCATCCAATCGATGCCGAGCGCTCAGGCATTAAAACGGGTGATGAGTTTGTTATCGAGACACCATCTGCAAGCACCAAAGCACTTGCGATGATAGTCAGCGGGATTCGCCCTGGCACACTAGGATTTGAACATGGGTTTGGTCATACCGAGCTAGGACAACGCTCGCACTGGATCGGCGATAAACAGCAACCTATAAAAACTCGCAGCCAAGATGGTGTCAACATTAACGACATCGGATTAATTGACCCAACCCGAGAAGGGAAAGGCGTGTTGTTGGATTGGGTGGTAGGAGCCGCGGCTCGCCAATCATTACCAGCCAAAATCCGCAAAGCTTAGTAGACAACCAAACCTGAAGAGCTGCCATTTAGCGGCTCTTCACATCCTCTAAATATGTGGAAATCCACAATACCTTTAGTTATTGACAAAGCCGACAATACAGCATCCAAGTCACTATCACAGTAGACACTTGGAGATATTAATAACAATTAAAGTGAGTCAGCATGTCAAAAATACTACCTGTGGTGACGGCCTGTTTGCTGGCAACCACAATGGGCGCAAGCGCCTCGTCTATTCCTGAAAAAGCCAGCGTGTGCAGCGGTTGTCACGGCCAAGATGGCATGGGTCAACCAAACATTGCGCCTATGATTGCTGGTCTGAACGCGAATTATCTCAACACCCAAATAGAACTCTTCCTTAGTGGCGAACGACAAAACGTAGTCATGCAAGGCATGGCGAAAGAGCTTAGCGATCCTGCCGTTCGTAAAGAAGTCATGGATTACTTTGCTAACCTTCCAAGCTACGAGTTCACTAACCCAGAGCAACGCGGCGACCAAGCCGACATTCGTAACTCGTATCGTAAATTGATCTTTCAAGGCGATTGGGATAGAAACATTCCAGCTTGCGCGACTTGTCATGGAGCCAGCGGAATGGGCGTCGACAAATTCCCTCGCCTCGCAAGCCAACATGCTGATTACTTAAATACGCAATTGATGGCATGGAAAAACGGCACTCGCAGTGGTGACCCGCTCAATATGATGGGTACTATCGCGAAAAATCTCACTGACGAAGAGATTGAAAACCTTTCCTACTACTTTGCCTCATTACGTTACTAGGAGCAGACATGAAACGTTTCTATTCTTTGTTCGCATTGCCTCTCATCTCTGCTGCTACTTGGGCCAACGAGCCACTGCCGGATCGTCAAACTGAACTGCCCGCGGTAAAAAAAGAGAATCACGGTGAATATTTGCAGCCTCGCGATCTGAGTAAAATTCCAAACACCGCATTTGGTGAGCAAGTAAAACGTGGTTACTCGCTCTTTGTTAACTCGCAACAGATGCGCGGCAAATACGTTGGCAATGAGCAAAACTGTGTGAACTGCCATATGGAAGCAGGACGAAAAGCCAATGCAGCACCGCTGTGGGCGGCGTACATGGCCTATCCGGCTTATCGCAAGAAAAACGATCGCGTAAACAGCTACGCAGACCGTATTCAAGGTTGCTTCGAATACTCCATGAACGGCAAAGCCCCCGCTTACGACTCACCCGAAATTGTTGCCCTCAGCGCTTACGCTTATTGGTTGGCAATGGGTGGATTACTCGATAGTTATGGTATGAACGATGAAGCGGTGCCAGAGCTAGACATTAAAGCTCTCCAAGTGGGTGGTAAAACGCAAGACTTCCCTTTGCCAGATGCTATCGCTCAAGCATTACCGGTTAAAGAGCGCGGCAACCTCGCAGGACGTGGCTACCCAAAAATCGCCGCACCGAAGCAAGAACCATCACCAGAGCGAGGGGCTTTAGTCTATGAAAAGAACTGCGAGACTTGTCATCGCGCCGACGGCTCGGGTATCAAAGGCACCGACGGCCATTCATACATTCCTCCGCTTTGGGGCGAATTTGCGTATAACTGGGGCGCGGGTATGCACCGCATTAACACTGCGGCCTATTTTATTTATGAGAACATGCCACTTGGAAAAAGTGTGCAGCTGACTGAGCAAGAAGCTTGGGACGTTGCTGCGTACATCAATAGTCACGAACGCCCACAAGATCCTCGATTTAAAGGCAGCGTCACCGCAAATGCTGAAAAATACCACCAGCACCAAGGTTACTACGGCAAAACACTAAACGGTAAGCAAATAGGTGAAAACGCATTTGCAAGCGGAACGGTTGAGTAGCAACGTTAGAGCTTGCCGTATAGCTACATCCTTATGTACATTCCTGCCCTATGCTTGGGCAGGTTCTTTCCCTCCCTCATCCCAAAAATCACCATTTCATTTGCTTCACTCAAACCACTTCTATGCGGTAACGACTTCCCAATTTCAAACCCTAGCAGTAAAATGTTGCATACTTTTCAGCATCGCTTGGCATGTTTTAGCAACACGAGTACGGCGATTGCAAAAGTAAGAAACTCGTAAACTCCTGAATCAACACAAGCGTGTCTAGTGAAAACAGAGTATTCTTAGGACAAATGAATTCAAAACCTACCCAATGAGTATTCAACCTAATTCACGTCAGTTAATTTCTTGCGAAGAATGTGGCCTTGTCGTCCGCATTCCGGAGATCGAGCAAGGGCAAAAAGCTCAATGCCCTCGATGTTCGCATTCACTTACAAAAATTAACGCCAAGCCTTATCAAAGCGTGATTGCGGTATCGTCTGCGTGTTTGATCATGCTGGTGCTCAGTATCTCTTTCCCATTCATGTCATTCAGCGTGCAAGGGTTGTCGCAAGAGATCACTCTGCTTCACGCAGCCAAAATGCTGGCTGAATTTCAAAACGCCCTTCTTGGTGCGCTTCTGCTCGCGACGGTCGTCGTTTTGCCAGCCATCTATGTGGGTTTGATCCTTTTTCTGCACCTTGAGGCGTTAAAAGTTCGCAACCATCCGCCGTCTAAAAAGCAGCAGCGTATGGCCAAAGTACTTTGCCGAATTCTGTTTCGAGTTGAACCGTGGTTAATGGTCGATGTGTTTTTAATTGGCGTATTGGTGAGCTTAATTAAAATTGCGTCTCTGGCCGACATCGGTATGGGCAGCTCGTTTTGGGCGTTTTGCGTATACACAATATTGGTGGTGAAATGCATTTCGATGGTCGATAAAAGCTGGCTGTGGGGGCACTTTATTCCGGCAATCGAGTTACCAAGCGTCAAAGAAGGTGACACTCACCACAACCACAATCACATCGGTTGCCACACTTGCCACCAACTCAATCCCATCGAGGATAAAAAACATCAGCGCTGTATTCGCTGTTACAGTCGACTTCACGAATACAACCCGAGCGAGAACCTACAAAAAGCGTGGGCATTGTTGTTTGCCTCGGTGATTTTTTATATCCCAGCAAACCTCTACCCTATGATGTACACCGTCAGTCTTGGGCACTCAGAAGGTTCAACCATAATGGAAGGCGTCATCTTGCTGTGGCATTTAGGCTCCTACCCTATCGCCATGGTGATTTTCTTCGCGAGTGTGTTTATCCCGATGGCGAAAATGTTGGCGTTGGCGTGGTTGTATTACAATGCGCAAAAGGCTCAATACCTTCCACCTGAAGAGAGCATTTCGCGCTTAAAGATATACCGATTAACCGAATTCATTGGCCGTTGGTCAATGATCGATATTTTTGTTGTCGCCATTTTGGTTGCACTGGTTCAGTTGCAAAACTTAATGGCCATTTACCCCGGCCCTGCTGCATTATCTTTTGCCGCAGTGGTCATTTTCACCATGCTCTCTGCGATGATTTTTGACTCCCGTTTGTTGTGGCAACTACCACAGAGCGAAGTGCAAGAGCCGATGACTAATAACCTAACTGAGAAAGCCAAATATGAGTGATGAGAACAACGCAACCGCTCAAATAAAACCGCAAAAGCAGATTTCTGCTATTTGGATTGTTCCGATCCTTGCGCTAGCCATGGGAGCGTGGATGCTGTTCCAATACATCAACAGTACTGGCCCACAAATTACTTTACAGCTGCCAACTGCGGATGGGATTGAAGTCGGCAAGACAGAAATCCGCGCACTGAATGTAAAAGTGGGACTGATCACTGAAGTCACACTCAGTGAGAACTACGATCACATCATCGCCAAAGCACAGATGAATAAAGACGCAGAGCGCATGCTGCGAGATGACACCATGTTTTGGGTGGTGAAGCCGCGCATTGGCCGTGATGGCGTCTCTGGTTTGGAAACCCTTCTCTCCGGTGCTTACATTCAATTGCAACCGGGCAGTTCTGAGGTCGAAAAAGATCATTTCGCAGTTCTGGATGTTCCACCTGTCGCTTCGCCTGACGCAGAAGGTCTGCGCATTGTCTTGACTCACCGTGAAGCAGGTAAGCTTGGTGTGGGTGACCCGGTTATTTATAAAGGCTTTACGGTTGGGCGAGTAGAGAAAACCAGCTTTGACGTAGATACGCGCCGTGCTCTTTACCAACTTTTCATCTTTAAGCCTTACGACAGTTTAGTGCGCACTCGCACCAAATTCTGGCTCAATTCAGGCCTCGATTTACAGTTGAATGCGGAAGGATTTGAAGTGAAATTTGGCTCGCTTGAAAGCCTTCTTACTGGTGGCGTCACCTTTGATAGCATCCCTGGAATGGAGTCAGGCGAAGCTCTTACCAAAGACATGACGAACTTCCGTTTGTACGATGATGTTAAACAAGTACGCGAAGGCATGTACGACGAATACATCGAATTCGTAATGCTATTCGAAGAGTCCGTTCGTGGCCTAAAACGCAAAGCTCCGGTTGAATACCGAGGCCTGCGCATTGGTACAGTAATGAGAGTGCCTATGCGTCTTCCAACTCCAGAAGAGCATTTCTCAGCGAAGAGAATTCCGGTGTTAGTCCGTATTGAGCTTGGTCGTGTATATGGTGATGTTGAGTCCCACTCGATGGAAATGTTCAAAGAGAAACTAAAAGACGAGTTTGCAAAAGGGCTTCGCGGCACACTAAAAACCGGGAATTTGTTGACTGGCGCACTGTACATTGACGCGGATTTTTATCCAGACGATACGCCATATGAAGCAAACACGTATGAAGGGCTAGACGTATTCCCTACAATGCGAGGTGGCTTTGCACAGGTTCAGCGCCAAGTAAATGACTTCTTAAACAAGCTTAATAACTTGCCAATGGAAGATACATTAACGTCTCTGAACGCAACGTTGAAAACGTCTGAGCGCACCTTGGCGTCCGCAGAAAAAGTGGCGAATAGCATTGATAAGCTCTTAAGCCAAAAAGACACACAAGAGATCCCTGCAGATATTCGCCAAAGCTTGCAGCAACTGCAAAAAACGCTGGATGGATACGGCCCTAACTCGACAATGTACAGTGAGATGGAATCGACATTGAAAGAGCTAGAGAAGGTGATGACGGAATTCAAACCTGTTTTAAAACAGCTAAATGAAAAACCAAACTCATTAGTATTTGGAAAAGATGAAGTGAAGGATCCAATTCCTGTTAGAGGGCAACAATAATGAAACGTGTATTTTTATTAGCGACAGCACTTATAACCGGATTGACAGGATGCAGCAGCGCACCAGAAGCAACGGGGGCGCTGTATCTCTTACCTAAAGCTGAGACAAAAACGTCTAACCAGATGAGCGTTGCAGAACGCCCTTTACTGGTGGTTCGTCCGGCTCAACTCGCTAGTTACCTGAATGACAATAGTATTGTGTATCGCACATCAGATACTCAGATTGTTCAAGCCAAACGCCACCAGTGGGCTCAAAGTATTTCTGAGCAAATTACCCAACGTGTTGTGGCTGAGCTGCGCCAAAAACAAAGCGACTATTGGCCAGTTGAAATGAATAATCTTCTGGATCAAAGTGGAGAATCCAAGCTTCAACTTACTTTGAACAAGTTTAATGGTAGCTACCAAGGTAACGCGGAGATTGAAGGTGAATGGTTACTCATCGATGCAAGCGGCAACATCGTTCGCAGCTCGCAAATAAAGATATTGATGCCATTGCAAGATGAAGGCTACGACGCTCTGGTTGATGCACTGTCGGCAGGTTTGAACCAACTAACAGACGATATAGCTGCGCAGCTATAGTAAATAGACATCAGAGACGAAAGTCATCAGATCAGGGAGGGGAGCATCACGCTCCCCTTTCTTGTTTATGTATGTTTAGCGGCTCAAGAGATTAAGAATATGGCTTGTCGATATGTAGCTCATATCGTTTGATGCTTCTTGGCGGCTGACAGGATTCAAGCACACTTTCGGCATCAAATAAAATCCAATCCCGACGGTGGGCTTCCCCTAGTTTTTTCGCTTTGTTGGCATCGAAACATTCCATCTCATTCCCACCTTGGGTCAAGATATACCGATTCGGCTTTTCTTGTAGCCACAACCAAGCATTGCGCTCTTGCTCTTTGTGATCTGACAAATAGCTAAAATGTGTTACCGACACAGGTGAAAACAGCAAAAATTGCTCTTTAAATAGCGTCAGTCCTAACTCACCATCTTTACCGATTGCTTTTTGTGCTTCTGACATGATCTCTTTAGCCGGCGTGCGAACTGGGTTAAGCAATGTATATCCCGCAACGCTATACCAGACCCAAGTCAGCGCAAGAGCCACCCAAAAGGTATATCGAGCCTGTACCGTGCGCGTTTTAAAAAATGCGCCAACCCAAATCGCTGCGGCAACAAGAAAGAATACGACGTAAGGGAATATAGAATCGTACTCGCCTAAATGCTTCGTGACGGATTTAACCTCTAGACCTGCAACAACAGCGGCAGAAAACAAAACTACGCCTAAAATCAACACGATAGCTTTAAGTAATTTGTCGGTCCATTTAGGCCAAGCTTGGTTCGTTAACGCATAACCCGCAATAACAGCAAACATTGGAAGCGCTGGCAATATGTAAACACCTCGCTTACCCGGGCTCAGACTAAAGAAAGCGATAACAAGCACAACCCAAGCGAACAAACTTAATAACGCAGGTGATAATCGTAGTTGCTGCCAACACTTCTTATTGAAAAACACCAAGTACAGCGGGAACCACATAACGGGAATCACACTGACAATAAAGTAATACCATGGCTGAATGTGTCCCCAAGAGTTCGCATAACGCTCACCCGTTTGTTTAAACAAGATGTTGTCTCTGTAAGCAGCAAAATCAGGGTTATGACTGATCTCTACGATCGAAACCATAGGCACAAACCAACATGCAATGGTCAAAAGCATGAACACTGGGCCCAGTAATAGCTTCCATGAAACCGCATCTTCAAAATGGTGTCTGCCAGAAAAATGCAAAAACAAAACGGGTATCAAAAACAACGCGGGAAGAAATCCAACACCTTTTGTAATAATGCCAAGCCCCATAAACACCCAAGCCAAGCAATACCAAACCCAGTTGGTCTTAATATAGAAGTGTCGCAACAGCCCATACATGGAGATGGTGATCCACGCGGCTACCATCGCATCAATTTGCGCCGCTTTTGCTTGAATAATAAATTGTGGAGCAAGCAATAGTAGAAAGCCCACATTTCGAGCAGTTTTGACATTCCACAGCTTTGCGGAAATATCGTAACAGCACACCAAAGCAATTAGGCTGACAATCGCATTAGGTAACATGAACGTTGCTTTTAGGCTGCCGGTCAACCAATAAAAAGCCGCCATTGACCACATAAATACTGGCGGTTTATCGGGATAGAGCTCTCCCCCTCTGGTAGGAAAAAACCAGTTTCCCGATTGCACCATCTCTCGAGCAACTTCGACAAAGCGTGGTTCATCGGCAGGCCACGGGTCGCGTAACCCTATCCCCGAAAAAATAATGATGACGGCGAGGAACAACAAAAACCATAGGGTTTGATAATAGTTATCACTTTGCCAAACTTGTCGACACTTGGACGTCACTAAGCTCATACTTCCTCTTCCATATTCAATAATTCAACACGACTTTTAATATGATCTCGATAGAGAAACCCTGTGAGTACCGCGCTAACGATACCAAAGAAAATACTGAGATATATCATTGTATTACTCGATGAATGAATACCAGCGCCCATCAATGCGAAGATGATAATTTGAGGCAAGTATCCCAGCAGACTGGCGGAGATAAAGGCAAAGAACGGCACTCGGACACTACCCGATAAAACGTTGGTCACGACGTTATTCCCAATCGGAAACAAACGTAGCAAAAGGATTTTGTAAAACGGCTTACGACTCGCAAATGAATTAAAACGCGTCATTTTTTTCGGGAACCGTCGATATAGCCAATTTCCGATGAGAAAGCGCGCGCAGGCGTAGTTAAATGTCGCCCCAAAAACACAAGCAAATAAGGTGATAAGCACGCCTAATTGGACGTGGTATAAATAGCCGAATACCAATGCGATGGCTTGCTTTGGCCCACTCAACGACAAAAACACCACACTGAATGTGAAGATGACCACATGCCCTAAAGCCCCGTTTTTTTGAATGTAGCCAACCAGCCAGTTCTTATCTGTGAGGTGAGATAAAACGGGATTATCGAGCTGATTTGCTAACAAAACCCCAGCAAGTATAAGAAGTGCAAGCTTTAACCATTTCATTGTTTTGCATTTTCATTGGCAATGCTGACAGCTTTGATCATCGGATTTTTCGTGCGCTTTTGTAACCAGATCACACCAAACATATCAACAATCCCTACCCAAGCACGGTTCCATGCATTGTAATTGGAAGTGCCTGCTTCTCTGTCTCGGTGCGCGACTGGGTGAACGACGATTTCCCCGCCCATCGCTTTGATGAGTGCAGGCAAAAACCGATGCATATGATCAAAATACGGCAAGCGCAGATAAGTCGATTTAGGGATGACTTTAAGTCCACAACCAGAATCTGGAACACCATCACCTAGTAATGCATGGCGCACTTTGTTCGCCACCTTCGATTGAAACCTAACCCAAGCTGTATCCAACCTTTTCGCTCGATAACCCGCGATGCAAAAGTTCGGATTGCTGACTTTAGCAGCAAGCTCAAGCATCTTAGGCATATCCGACGGATCGTTCTGCCCATCAGCATCGGAGGTAACAATCCACTCGCCTTTTGCATGTTTGACGGCAGTTAACACTGCTGTGCTTTGACCGCAACTCTGTTCGTGGCTAACCACTTGCAGGTCACACCCACATTCTTTAGCAGCTTCAAGTGCCTCTTGCACCGTATCATCGGTACTACCGTCGTCCGTAATGACAATTTCGACGTTAGGGTATGCTTCTAAACTGGCATGAATTTCTTTCACTAACTTCCCAATATTTCCTTGTTCATTTTTTGCAGGAATAACGACTGATATACTCGGTAACATAGCTCTAACCTTATATGAACTCTCGACCTTGAAAGTTCTGAATGACAAATCTTTTACTTGTTATAAAAATTCCGGTACCAAGCGACAAACTCGGCAATACCTTCTTCTACGGAAACTGACGGCCGATAACCAGTGGCTTGATAGAAAGCTGTTGTATCAGCATAGGTTTGGTATACATCTCCTGGCTGCATCTCTCGATAATTCTTCTTTGCTTCTATTCCGAGTTCATTTTCTATTGCTTTGATAAAATCCATCAAACAAATCGGTGAACCATAACCAATATTGTAAATAGAATAAGGAGCAGAACTATCCACTGGAGTACTATTTTCAAACTGCCATCGCTGATTAATTCTTGGTATGACATCAGAAATTCTGACTATCCCTTCGACAATGTCATTAATATGGGTAAAGTCCCTCCACATATCACCATTATTATTAATATCAATAGACTGACCGTTAATTATTTTTTCAGTAAAGATAAAAGGCGCCATATCTGGACGTCCCCAAGAACCATACACAGTAAAAAAACGTAAGCCTGTTGTAGGAAGTTGATAGAGATGAGAATAACTATGCGCCATCAATTCATTAGATTTTTTAGTCGCTGCATATAACGAAACGGGGTGATCAACATTATCCGATGTAGAGAAAGGCACTTTCTTGTTTAATCCGTAAACGGAGCTGGAAGATGCATATATGAAATGCTTGATATGGCTTTTACGACAAGCTTCTAAGACGTTTAAAAATCCACTTAGATTCGATTCAGCGTAACAATGTGGGTTTACAAGTGAATATCTAACACCAGCCTGTGCGGCAAGATGGATAACTCTGTCAAACTTTTCTTTCTCAAATAAACGTTCTATTTCATTTTTATTTGATATATCCATATTAAAGAATCGAAATAATGGATTTTTTATAAAATTTAATCTTGCATACTTTAACTCAACATCATAATAGTCATTGATATTATCAATACCTATAACCTCATACCCTAATGAGTTTAGTTTTCTAATAGTTGCACTACCAATAAAACCTGCCGCACCTGTAACTAAGTACTTCATAAATTAACACCATAAGACGCATACAACAAAAATAGTAGTAATTTATTGATATGTAAAGCTAATTAACTAGCGCTACTTCTTGGTTATATTGAATTTAATGATGCTGTGATTTTGATCTAGATTATTATGAAAAACGAAGAAAAACATCCATCTTAATAGTGAAGTTAATTAGAAAGAGTATTTTATTACGTTATTTATATTTCATATTTATTTAATGAAAACTCAATTATTTCCATTCATAATCTACATTTGATAAAGAATAAAAATACTTACTTCGGTTTTACATTAAGCATAATATCGCCATCCAAGCATTAGATGCTTATACTTTCTGCTAGCTCACCTCTATCTCAAAGCGTTTGACACTGGTACGAACTACACAAATTGATCTCCATCAGTCTGTGCTCCACAGGTTAGTGATACTCTACCGCCAAATATAAAGCCCACGTCCTATGGCTCAGCAAAGCCTGTAGATAAGGTCATTAAGTAGCAATGTCGATTAATATTTCAGATCTAACAAATGCACTAACTAAAGTCGAACACGTTCATAAAGTTCAGTTGGAAAATGTCCATCAATTTTTCAAAACAAATGAAGCTTTATCAATCGAAACATTCAGTCAAATCATCGCCTGTGATTCTATTGATGAACGATTTAAAACGATCGACAAAGCGTTTTCGCCCCTAGGTGATGTAAAAACTTACCTATTAGAGGCGTCTTACTTAGTTAGCTAACGCAGCATAATCCACAAACAAAAAGCCCCACTCATATTGTGGGGCTTTCTTTCTATCTTAGTCAGTAACGATTACAGCTTGTAGCGATCATCAATCACGGTGACTTCTGGGAAGGATTTACCACTCTTCATGGCTTTTTCTGTCTCTTTCTTAACGGATTCGTCAATCCAGAAATTACCGATATCCATTGGGTGCAGAACCCATTCCGTTGCTTTAGTCATGCCATCTTTTGGAATTTTAACCCAACGCCAATGTGCTACACGTGAGTAAGGCACCATGTACCCAGGAACAATAATATTTGCTTCTTTTACGTATTCTTGAATCTGGTGCGACAGCTCATAACGTTTATTCTGATCAAACTCAGCATCATACGCTTCGATCAACTTATCGAGTTCTGGGCTACTGTAGTTGGTGTGAGCATTGGTTTGCGGCTTGTTCGCATTGTCAGAATGCAAGTACTCCCAGTAAGCTGGAATCTCACCAGATCCCATGTTCAGGAATGCCAGCTGGTGCTTCTTCTCTAAAATGTACTTAAACGCAGATGAACCATCGACCAAGTTCAATGTAAACTCTAGACCTGCCAGTTTCGCTTGCTCTTTCAAGTATGCAATACGAGGTGTCCATGAGTTGTAACCATACGTAATCGCAAAGCTTAAACGTTGGCCTTTGTCGTTTACGCGAATACCATCTGAACCTAGAGTATCAAAACCTGCTTTTTCGAAATGCTTAACCGCAGCATCGACATCAAACTTTGGCGGTGTGTTGTTTGGGTCGTCATACTCACCATGACCAAAGCCCAAACCATGCGGCTTACGTGAGTAGTCACCACGCATGATGTTCTCTATCATGCCATCAAAATCTGTTGCAGCCATGATGCCTTTGCGCACTTCAAGATTATCCAACAAAGGCGTTGCCGTATTCATCCATACGCCACCAGCGCCTTGTGGTGATTGGTTGAATCCCCAATACTTTTGGATATAACCTTTTTTGTAAACATCAGTGTTCGTTTTATCGTGCCAAAAGCTTGGTAGCACCATTTCAAAGTAATCGAGATTACCTTTTTCGAAGTGCTTCATCGCAATGTCAGGATCGCGAATAACTGTGATACGGACTTTCTCTACGTTATAACGGTTCTTGTAGTAACGATTGTTGTAGCCCCACCAATCTTCACCAACATGCTTAAAGGTAACACTTTTCCCTTTTTTAACCTTATCTAGGTAGTATGGTGCTGCCGTTGGTTCAGCTTTGAAGTTGAATTTACGTACAAAGTTATCCGGCATGCCATCGTTGTTTTCATCCTTCTCACCTTTGAAAAAGTGTTTTGGACGAGGTTGGAAGCCATTGCTTGGCATATTAATCATGACCATCAGAGAGTCATGACTCTGTGCAACCGCTAAATTAACGCGGATGGTGTAATCATCAATTTTTTCCACGCTAACAATGCTGTTGGTAAAAAAGTCATTGTACCAAGGGTCAATAATGTCTTTTGAGGTGTAGTACTGCATCATGAAGACATAATCATCGGCCGTGATCTTCTCACCATCAGACCATTTCGCGGTGTCATCAAGCTTAAAATAAACCGTTTTATTATCTTCACCAAATGCCCATGACTTAGCCAATTGAGGAATCCACTTACCCGTATTTGGGTGACGTTGAGCCATTTTTGGTGTGCCATCCATCAAATATTGACGCAATCCAGAGTTAGCATCCGGGCCAACACTGCGTAATGTCTGTGGGAAACTTTCGATGTAAGTGCGGTAAGTTCCACCATAAACGGCTTCTTCCGAAGCAAATAACGGCTCATTATTGTTTGAAACCCACTCGATATCAGCAGGCAACTCAGCTGCATGCAGTTGGAAACTGACAGCAGTCAGTGCAGCCAAAACTGAAAATGGCATTTTTTTGGTCATATTTCTTCCTTGTTGTGTTTGCGCACTAAGGTCAGTACAAGGAAGACGAGTGTGAAGCTCACGATAGGCTGCGGACACGACAGTACGCAGTTAGGAAATAGTAGGAGCATAATATGAAAGCGACATCCTGCCGACTTCTATATTGATTTCAAAGAGTTTCACCAGGTCATCCTAGACCTTACAACGCAGTGAATGCATCTTCGACATAGTATTCGTTACCTATTTGTAACGCAAGCCATCTACAGCACATGGTTGCATTTTCGGCTTATCATTATCAATTATGTTATTAAAGTGTGATCGATATAGTGCATTCCCCTGTAGGACTAAGAATAATCCGTAGAACCTTTGTTCTCATCGGGTAATTCGTTGTTCTGAGAAAGAAAAAAGGTGAGGCATCCTAGCCTCACCTTTATCCATTTAATGCTCGAGAGTTATTACTTGCTAGCTAAGCTGTCGTTGATAGATTTCAATACGGCAGCAGGGTCCGTCGCCTGAGTGATCGGACGGCCAATAACAAGGTAGTCAGAACCCGCTTGAATAGCATCAACTGGCGTCATAATACGACGTTGGTCGCCTTGCTCAGAACCAGCAGGACGAATTCCTGGAGTGATCAGTTTAAACTCTTTACCTAGCTCATTTTTAAGTAGTGAAGATTCTTGCGCAGAGCACACTACACCATCGAGACCTGAGTTCTTAGTCAATGTCGCTAGACGAATCACTTGCTCTTGCGGTTCGACATTCAGACCAATACCTGCCAAGTCACTTTGTTCCATGCTAGTCAGTACCGTTACACCAATCAGAAGTGGACGGTCTTTACCATATGGCTCAAGAATCTCACGTGATGCTGTCATCATACGCTCACCACCGCTTGCATGAACGTTCACCATCCATACACCTAACTCAGCAGCAGCGCGTACCGCTTTTGAACAGGTGTTCGGGATATCATGAAATTTCAAATCCAGGAATACGGAAAAACCACGTTTGTGGAGTTCACGTACGAAATCAGGACCAAATAGCGTAAACATTTCCTTGCCGACTTTTAGGCGACATGACGCAGGATCAATTCTATCTACAAACGCTAGCGCATCAGCTTGGTTATCATAATCCAGTGCGACAATAACTTTTTGGTCGATCATTTCATCTCCTAATTATTTTTGGTTCTTTTACTTGTTAGACATAAGGTTAAAAAAATGCAGCGGACAGAAACTCTGCCAGCTGCATTAAAACTATTCACCATCCAATCCGCGGATTGGCTTGATCGTCCCCCACCCTTTACAGGAAGGACAATGCCAATAAAGGGAATGAGTAGAGAAGCCACACTTCCTGCATCGGTAGTGCGGTTTTACTTTTAATTGTTCTCCAACCATCGCTTGTAATGTAGATAAACTGTCTTTTGCGCGACCGTCTTCAGCCTCTGCAATGTGGTAGTCAATCAGGCGATAAAAGCCCTTCATGGTTGGATTTTTCAGTAGCTGTTTCGTCAGCAATTCTTGGGCAGCGCCGACGCTTTCATGGTGAGCGACTAACTGAGCCAGCATCAACTCCGCGGACACCCCTGCCTTTTTATCAATACAGGCGCGTAAAAACTCGACCAGTTCATCCTCTTGCCCGAGATGGTGATAGCACTCAGCAATTGTCGGCAAAACATCGCTCACAAAGTCTTTGTCTTGCTCCAATACACCCGTTAGATACTTAATGGTTTGTTTGTAGTCTTCTGACTCCAAGTAAATCCGGCCGAGCGAAATACTTGCTCGAACACATTTTGGATCTTCGGAAAGTGCTTTTTTGAAATGCTGGATAGCTTTATTCGTATTGCCATCAGCTTGGTCTAGCATGGCAATTTCACACCAAAAATGCGCAATATTTGTACGCATACGACTACGCTGATTACCCATTTTAGCTAGCTGATTGGCGTAATGAATCGCTTTTTCCCATTCACGCGTTTGCTGGTAAATAGTGACTAACTGTTGGAGCGCCGCCTCTTTGTAATCGGGCTCTTCAACTAATTGTTCGAAGATTTTTTCAGCTCGGTCTAAAAACCCCGACACCATATAGTCTTTCGCTAACTGCTGCAGGGCTAAGTTTTTCTGATCTAGAGTCAAACCAGAACGAGAAATGAGATTTTGGTGGATACGAATAGCACGGTCGACTTCACCACGAGAACGGAAAAGATTACCCAGCGCTAAGTGAGTATCAATCGTTTCGTTGTCAACTTGGAGCAATTCAATAAAGTGGTCTACGGCTTTATCTGATTGATCAGAGAGCAGTAAGTTCAGACCCGCCATATACTGACGGGAAATTTGATGAGATTGCTTCTGCTTGTCTTGCTGAGCGCTGCGATGCCCCATGTACCAGCCATACGCAGCCGCTATCGGCAACAACAAGAAGAGTAGTTCAAGCATTAAAGTTAAGCCTTATCCTTATGCCTGTTTTTCAATGGCTGGCTTTGCAGTTTTTTCTGCTTCAGCCGGCTCGTACTTTTTCAGTTTCTTTTTAAGACGTCGAACTTGAAGCTGAGTTTTTAGTTGAATGCTAGCGAAGATAACCCAAGCTACAGCAAAACCAACCACAAATACCATGCCCAATAGCGTTGATAAATGGAATTCTCCTTTCGCTAAAAGGTAATTAAAGGTCACAAGTTCTTGGTTTTGTGAGCCTAAAGCCAGTGCAACTAAAAAGAGAACTAAAACAGCAACGATTTTTATAATTTTCATTTTACATCACCCTTCGAGGAGTAAGTAGGTAAGATTATGCAGGAAAATGCTTCTTCAGACTACGTATATTAGCAATAATCTATACCCAAGTAACCTCAAGATGCTGGGTTTGTAGACACACCCTAGAAGTTAAAGTTATTTGGGTATCACAACTTGCGTATGAAATGACCTAATTGAATTTTCGTAAGCGATATTACAAAAAAGCGGCATACACAAAAGTATGCCGCTTTTTTAATCCAATAAGAGTGCGTTAGCCTAGATTCACACGCTCACGAAGCTCTTTACCAGGTTTGAAATGTGGAACGTATTTACCTTCCAATTCCACTTTGTCGCCCGTTTTAGGGTTACGACCGACGCGAGGCTCACGGTAATGAAGAGAAAAACTACCAAAGCCACGGATCTCGATACGATCACCGCTCTCTAGTGTAGAGGCCATGTGCTCTAAAATATCTTTTACAGCATCCTCTACCTCTTTCGCTGATAAATGTGTTTGCTCAGCGCAGAGTCTTTCAATCAGTTCAGACTTAGTCATAGTTGCCCTCTTTGAGTATCTTTATCACTCATTATAGTAAGTAATACTAATTCCAACAAACACTTGCTAACAATTCTAGACAAAATTTACGCAAATTGCGTAATGATGAAATGCCTTTTATTAAGATAGTTTACCAGCATTAGTATTACTACTTTGAACATAAAAAAGGAGCCTTGCGGCTCCTTTTTAGCTTAAGCGAGTATATTATTCGCCTTTAGCAGCTTTGAAAGCGTCAGCCATTGCATTACCAAAAGCAGCTTCGTCTTGCTTGTTGATAGATGCCATTGCTTCTTGCTCTTCAGCTTCGTCTTTAGCTTTGATAGATAGGTTGATTACGCGGTTCTTACGGTCTACACCTGTGAACTTAGCTTCAACAACATCACCAGCGCTTAGGATTAGAGAAGCATCTTCTACGCGATCGCGAGATACTTCAGAAGCACGGATGTAACCTTCAACGCCTTCTGCGATTTCAACAGTAGCACCTTTAGCGTCAACTGCAGTTACAGTAGCGTTAACTAGAGTACCTTTCTTGTTGTCAGCAACGTAAGCATTGAATGGGTCGTTTTCCATTTGCTTGATGCCTAGAGAGATACGCTCACGCTCAGCGTCTACTGCTAGAACAACTGCAGAGATCTCGTCGCCTTTCTTGTACTCACGTACAGCTTCTTCGCCAGCAACATTCCAAGAAATGTCAGATAGGTGAACTAGACCGTCGATGCCGCCTTCTAGACCGATGAAGATACCGAAGTCAGTGATTGACTTGATCTTACCAGTAACTTTGTCGCCTTTAGCTTGTGCTTCAGCGAATGACTGCCATGGGTTAGCTTTACACTGTTTCAGACCTAGAGAGATACGACGACGTTCTTCGTCGATTTCAAGAACCATAACCTCAACTTCGTCGCCAACATTAACAACTTTAGAAGGGTGGATGTTCTTGTTAGTCCAATCCATTTCAGAAACGTGTACTAGACCTTCAACGCCTTCTTCGATTTCAACGAAGCAGCCGTAGTCAGTTAGGTTAGTTACGCGACCAGTTAGTTTGTGACCTTCTGGGTAACGCTTAGCGATTGCTACCCATGGATCTTCGCCTAGTTGCTTAAGACCTAGTGATACGCGAGTACGCTCACGATCGAACTTAAGAACTTTAACTTGGATCTCGTCACCAACGTTAACGATTTCAGATGGGTGCTTAACGCGCTTCCAAGCCATATCTGTGATATGTAGAAGACCGTCAACGCCACCTAGGTCAACGAACGCACCGTAGTCAGTAAGGTTCTTAACGATACCTTTAACTTCAGAACCTTCTTGTAGAGTTTCTAGAAGCTCGTCACGCTCAACGCTGTTTTCAGATTCGATAACAGCACGACGTGAAACAACTACGTTGTTACGTTTTTGGTCAAGTTTGATAACTTTGAACTCTAGCTCTTTGTTTTCTAGGTGAGCAGTGTCGCGGATTGGACGTACGTCTACTAGAGAGCCAGGAAGGAAAGCACGGATACCGTTTAGTTCAACAGTGAAACCGCCTTTAACTTTACCGTTGATGATACCAACAACAGTTTCAGCTTCTTCGTAAGCTTTCTCAAGAACGATCCAAGCTTCGTGACGCTTAGCTTTCTCACGAGAAAGTTGAGTTTCACCGAAACCATCTTCAACAGCGTCTAGAGCTACGTCTACTTCAGCGCCAACTTCAACTTCAAGTTCGCCAGCAGCGTTCTTGAACTGTTCAGCAGGGATAGCAGATTCAGACTTAAGACCAGCGTCAACAAGAACGAAACCGTTCTCGATAGCTACTACAGTACCTTTAACGATGCTGCCTTGTTGGAATTCTGTTTCGTTTAGAAACTCTTCAAAGAGTTGAGCAAAAGATTCAGTCATTTATTTAATCTTCAATAAATTAAACGTCCACGGGTATCCTACCTCATGGGGTTATTAAATTCGCCGGTCATCATCCTTGCGACCAACGCTCTTAGCTTAGCCGAGTATCATTACTCAGCTAGCTTCGATTCGATATATTGTAGTGCCTTTTCTACTACTTCGTCGATAGTCATCGACGTAGAATCTAGCACAAGCGCATCCTCTGCAGGGCGTAGTGGCGCCACTGGGCGGTTACGATCTCGGTCGTCACGCTCTTGGATCTCGCTTAAAAGGTCAGCAAATCTAACATCTAACCCTTTATCTTGCAACTGTTTAAGGCGTCGATTTGCACGCTCTTCCGCGCTTGCATCAAGGAAAATTTTTGCTTGAGCACTTGGGAATACAACCGTACCCATATCACGACCATCAGCAACAAGGCCAGGAGCGGCTTCAAATGCACGCTGACGGCGCAATAATGCTTCGCGAACGCGTGGTAATGCAGCCACTTTAGACGCTGCCATACCCGTTTCTTCTTTACGAAGCTCACCTGAGACATCTTCACCTTCTAAGATAACCTTCACTAGGTCACCTTCGGCGATAAATTGGACGTCTAGGTGTGTCGCTAGCGGGACAAGAGCATCTTCAGACTCAGTATCAACACCGTGGTGAATCGCAGCGAGTGCAAGTACACGATAAATTGCGCCAGAGTCTAAGAGTTGGAAACCCAACTTTTTCGCCAGCAACATACATAAAGTGCCTTTACCTGCACCACTAGGTCCATCTACGGTTACAACCGGAGTTTGAGAGGACATGTTCTTCTCCACCTATAGTTTCTTTTTAGCAATTTGCTCGGTTTTCGAGGCGCGTATTATACGGGTAATCGCCTTCTGGAGCGAGGAAAAATGTCGTGTAAAGCATTACACCCAATGCTCACTTGGGTTCATCAGGACACATAAAAATAAGTACTGGATATTGAGTCGTTTGTAGACAAATTAGTTCCAATAAAAATGGCGAGAGTTTTCACTCTCGCCATGTTGAATGACCGAATTATCTCATTGATTAGACAATTGGTTTTTGACCACGCTCTGCAAGTTTAAGCACAACACTGTCAGCGACTTTACTTGCTACACCAGCAAGCTTGTCTGCCAATTTTTTCTTCTGCACGTAATGAACGGCTAACACTGTTTTTTCTTTGCACGCAGCAACAACAAGATCATCAGAGGTGCTGATTTCATCCACTAGTCCCAACTCTTTAGCTTGAGTACCAAACCAGTGCTCACCCGTCGCCACTTTTTCCAATTCTAAACTTGGACGACGCTCACGGATGAAGTCTTTGAACAATACGTGCGTTTCTTCTAGCTCTTGCTTGAATTTATCACGTGCTTTGTCGGTGTTTTCACCAAACATGGTTAGCGTGCGTTTGTATTCACCAGCCGTTAACTGCTCGTACTCGATGTCGTGCTTTTTCAGCAGCTTATTGAAGTTTGGAATTTGTGCGATGACACCAATCGAACCCACAATCGCAAATGGTGCAGAAACAATTTTGTCTGCTACACAAGCCATCATGTAACCGCCACTTGCTGCTACTTTATCAACCGAGATGGTCAGAGGAAGTCCGGCAGCTTTGATGCGATCAAGTTGAGAGGAGGCTAAGCCGTAACCATGAACCATACCACCACCAGACTCTAGACGAAGCAATACTTCATCGCCTTCACGAGCAACAGCCAAAATGGCAGTGATTTCTTCACGTAGAGACGCGACTTCTTTTGCATCGATGCTACCGTTGAAATCAAGAACAAACAGGTGTGGTTCGCGTTTGCTGTCTAGCGCCCCCTCTTTGCTCGCTTGTTTGATTTCTTTCTCGCGAGATTTGTTCTTCTCTTTTTCTTCTTTCTTCACCGCTTTGTCACGAGCTTTGATAAAAGCATCGTCATGCAAATAGTGCTCAAGTTGCTCGATAGATTGCTTGTGCTGTTCAGAAAGATTCGTTACTTCGAGTTCGCCTTTTGCAGCGCCCGATTTACTACCAACCGATTTAACAAGGATGAGAATGACAATGATCGCAGCAACAACTGTCACAATCTTGGCCAAGAATAAGCCGTAATCTAATAAAAATTCCAATGAGAGCTCCTTTATCTCATTCCAGCGAATACGTCGCTATGCTACACCGATAAATCAGAGAGAAGGCAACGTGGTTTGTAACCACTTGTTCTGATTGATAGCATACCTAACGAAAGTTCTGGAATTGGTATAACACATGAATTGGTGTATTGTAACCAACTTGTCACGATTACCAAGATTTTCCATTGAGAAACAGGCGTATTTTAGCGCTAACCCACTACATGGACCCTCTTACAATAATAAGGATTAAATACCGTGAACTACTCCGTTTCAAAAGATGCCCTAAAAGGTAAAGTCATTCTTGTTACTGGTGCCGGTAATGGCATTGGCCGCCAAGCGGCGCTTTCTTACGCCAAGCACGGTGCGACTGTGATTCTATTGGGCCGAAACGTTAAGAATCTTGAATCCATCTACGACGAAATTGAAGCCGCAGGTTACCCACAAGCCGCGATCATCCCTCTCGATTTAAAAGGCGCGACCAAGCAAAACTACATTGATATGGCGGAAACCATTGAAGGTCAATTTGGTCAACTAGATGGTTTATTACACAATGCTGGTGTTCTTAGCGCATTATGTCCGTTCGAGCAGATCAATGAAGAGGACTTCGATGACATCATGCAGATTAACGTAAAAGCCGAGGTGCTGATGACTCAAGCGCTACTGCCTGTCATGCGTAAATCTGAAGCAGGTCGCATTATCTTTACCTCTTCTACCGTTGGCCATTCTGGCCGTGCTTTTTGGGGTCCATATGCGATATCTAAGTTCGCAGTAGAAGGTATGATGCAAGTATTGGCGGACGAGTTGAGTGACACGCCAATGCGCGTTAACGCAATTAACCCTGGTGCGACTCGAACTCGCATGCGTGAGAAAGCGTACCCAGGTGAAGACGCGAACACGCTGAAAACACCGCTAGACATTATGCCGCTGTATCTGCATTTGATGGATCCTGCGATGACAGACATACACGGCCAGTGTATTGACGCCCAACCTAAGCGTAAGTAATACATTATCACAATCTCACATAATCGATTAAAAAGGCAGCAAACGCTGCCTTTTTTCATTTTCTCACTGACAAAAATCTTGCGTGTTTTCATCATAGAAATATACTGTATATATATACAGGTATTTTATTTATGCAAGACATCATACAACACTTAAAAAGCCAGCATCTTGTTTGGCAGGCCAATTTAACAAAAGCGGACGACCATCAATTCCTAAGCAGCTCCGGTTTTGCTGAGCTAGATGAATTGCTTGGTGGCGGCTTTCCTTCTCACGGTGTGGTAGAGATGGAATCCGTAGGCAGTATTGGTGAACTGCGTTTACTCGCTCCATATCTAAAAGCGTCTCTTTCGAGAGGGGTAACCGCATTCATTCAACCTCCAGCGTTAATGAATTCGCTTTTTCTACACAATATTGGCTTAGATATAAACCAAGTTTGGGTCGTAAATCCTACACATCATCGAGATGCTTTGTGGGCCGCAGAACAGTGTCTGAAAAGTGGTGTTTGTGCCAACGTATTGCTATGGCAAGACGAACTAGAAATCCACCAAGTAAAACGCTTACAGGTTGCCAGTGAACAAGGCGCTTGTCCGCTTTTTATGCTCAAACCGAGCATGGCAAATCGCTTGTCCCTACCTGTGTCATTGAGCTTAAAGCTGCAAGGTCATGAACAGGGCGTAAATGTGGAAGTATTGAAACGCAAAGGGGGCTGGAACAAAGGCAGTATCAATATCGACTTTCAACATGATTACCCGCAGTTGGTGATGCCAGTGATGACTCATATCCCATCGACTGTGGTGAACTTCCCATTGGCGAATCAAGGATAATCATATGGTTTTGTGGATCTACTTGCACTTCCCTCGCCTACAGTTGGATGCGCTGTTTGGCAACAACCAAGAGCACCCGGTCGTCATTGTCGAAAGTCAACGCTGCCGGATTATTCAATACAACGAGACGGCCGAGCAGCAAGGCATTAAGCCAAATATGGGCTTAGGCAGTGCTGCGTCTTTGTGCCATGACTTGCAAGTGCATCCTTACCACCCACAAACGGAGTGGAATAAGTTGCAAGAGGTGGCTCAATGGATGTATTTGGTCACTTCTGATGTCGTATTGATGCCAAACCAAGGTATTTTGCTGCGTGCGACGCCAATGCTTAATCTCTATGAAGGATTACAAAACTATTGGAATAAAATCCGAACTCATTTAGATGAACTAAAATTGAGCTTTCAGTTTGGTTGTGGCTTCTCACCTTTTTCCGCTAAATTGATGGCGTTATCTGGTGCGAATGTGCTTAGCGAAGATAAAACTTCTATCCAAAAAGCTTTATTTCCGTTGCCATTAACCCTAACCGATTTATCGCCCTCCAATGTTGAAAAACTCCAACGAGTGGGCGTAACAACGCTGCAAGAGTTACTGGAATTGCCATTGCAAGACATCGCTCGCCGTTTTGATATTGATTTAGTCAACTACGTCGGACGACTTACTGGTCAGTTCAAACACCCTGTCGACTTTTACCATCCAAGCGAGTCGTTCCAAGTGTATTTGGAGTTACTGTTTGAGATCGAAAACGTTCAATGGATTGAAAAACCGTTAGCAAAGCTCCTTCGCCAACTCGAAACCTTTCTAAAATTGCGAGACAAAGTCGCCTTTGAACTTCGCTTAACGCTCCATCAACGCGATAAACACGAGCAGCATCTTCAACTCACCTCAGCTCAAGGCGATTATCTATGTCATCGCTGGCAACAACTGGTGAGTTTGAGCTTAGAGTCGCTCACGCTTAATGGAGCGGTGGTAGGTTTGACACTCAAAGTTGTTCGTCAGGGTGAGCCTTTAAGTGCTGCGCGAGATCTTTTTTCTGGGCCAAAAGGACAGATGAATGCGTTAGAACTGCTCTCTTTACTCCAAGCTAAACTTGGGAAAAGTGCAGTGCTCAAGCCAGATATTGCCTGCGACCCAAGACCGGAGAAAGCCAGCCAATACCGACTAGCCGATGAGCCAGACGTACCCACTCATAGCATCCCAGGTTTGCTACGCCCAGCAATGCAACTGTCTGCCCCAATTGCTCTGCAAGAACAAGTATCGCTGGTGCATGGACCAGAACGAATCGTATCCGGATGGTGGGATGGCGACGAAATTATGCGCGATTACTACATTGCTCATACCAAGCAAGGTCGCTGGTTATGGGTATTTCGCGATCAACATAAACATTGGTTTCTTCATGGCTATTTTTGTTGAGTCGTTATGAGTTACGCAGAATTATTTTGTCAGTCTAATTTCTCTTTCCTCACTGGCGCTTCTCATGCAGAAGAGCTTGTGTTGCAAGCGGCTTTTTATCGCTACCATGCCATCGCGATTACTGACGAGTGCTCGGTCGCTGGCGTGGTCAAAGCCCATGCAACGATTGAGCAGCATAAACTTGATATCAAACAGATCGTCGGCAGTATGTTCTGGCTCAACGAAGAGTGCCAAATAGTCCTACTTTGCCCCTGCCGTAAAGCTTATGCTGAGATGTGCCGTATCATCACTAACGCGAGACGACGCAGCGAAAAAGGCAGTTATCAGCTTTCTGAGTGGGATCTGATGTCGATTCGTCACTGCTTAGTATTGTGGCTTCCTACCCACCAAGCGAGTGACCATTACTGGGGGCGCTGGCTCAATCAACACCATAACAATCGACTATGGGTTGCGATTCAACGTCACCTTGGTGGCGACGATGATGCCTACACAAATCACTGCGAGAAGCTAGCTCACGAATTGCAACTGCCTATTACAGCTTGTGGCGGCGTACTCATGCACACGGCTGAGCGCCTGCCTTTACAACATATACTCACCGCCATTAAGCATGGTTGCAGTGTTGATAAGCTGGGCTTTGAACGTCTTTCTAATGCTGAACGCGCATTACGACCACTGAATAAGTTGATTCGTATCTACAAACCAGAGTGGCTAGAGGAAAGTAAGTACATCGCGGATTTGTGCGAATTCAAATTGTCTGATCTGAAATACGAATACCCTACAGAACTGATTCCTAATGGCTATACACCAAATTCTTACTTACGAATGTTGGTGGAACAAGGTAAAGAGCGTCGCTTTCCTGAAGGCGTGCCGGAGGACATCAACCAAACCATCGAAAACGAACTGAGGTTGATAGAAGACCTCAAGTACCATTATTACTTTTTAACCATTCATGACATCGTCATGTTTGCTAAACAGCAAGGCATTCTTTATCAAGGCCGAGGATCAGCGGCGAATTCCGTCGTGTGTTACTGCTTAGAAATCACCGCCGTCGATCCAAGACAAATCTCCGTCTTGTTCGAACGATTTATCAGTAAGGAACGCAAAGAGCCACCAGATATCGACGTTGACTTCGAACACGAGCGCCGTGAAGAAGTCATTCAATACATTTATAAAAAATACGGGCGTGAGCGTGCCGCTCTTGCCGCAACAGTGATCAGTTATCGCTTCAAAAGTGCGGTACGTGAGGTCGGAAAAGCGTTAGGTATTGAAGAGACCCAATTGGATTTTTTCATCAAAAATGTTAACCGCCGAGATCGTAGCCAAGGTTGGCAAGCACAAATTATTGAGCTTGGTTTGCAACCGGAATCGCTCAAAGGTCAGCAGTTTATCCAACTGGTGAACGAGATTATTGGTTTTCCTCGTCATCTTTCTCAGCATGTCGGCGGCTTCGTGATTTCATCGGGTCCATTATATGAATTGGTGCCCGTTGAAAATGCAGCAATGGAAGATCGAACTATCATTCAATGGGATAAGGACGATCTCGAAAGCTTAGAGCTTCTGAAAGTCGATGTATTGGCGCTCGGGATGCTCAATGCTATCCGTAAATGCTTTCAATTAATTGAGAAACACCACCAGCGATCACTTTCAATTGCTGAGATCACTAGCCGACAAGATGATCCTCATGTATATCGCATGCTCCAAAAAGCAGACACCGTTGGCGTTTTTCAAATAGAATCTCGCGCGCAAATGAGCATGCTGCCTCGCTTAAAACCAGCTTGTTATTACGACTTAGTTATTCAAATCGCGATCGTACGTCCAGGGCCGATTCAAGGCGACATGGTTCACCCGTTTTTGAAAAGGCGCAACGGCGAAGAGCCTGTCAGCTATCCATCAGAAGCAGTGAAAAGCGTTTTAGAAAGAACCATGGGCGTGCCTATCTTCCAAGAACAAGTCATCAAACTTGCCATGGTCGCTGCGGGGTTTAGTGGTGGCGAGGCCGATCAACTTCGTCGAGCCATGGCGTCATGGAAAAAGAATGGTGATTTAGCCAAGTTTAAGCCTAAGCTGCTCAATGGCATGCAAGAGCGAGGTTACGACTTAGCATTTGCGGAGCGCATTTTTGAACAAATTTGTGGCTTTGGTGAATACGGATTTCCAGAAAGTCATTCAGCGTCTTTCGCCGTTTTGGCGTATTGCTCGGCATGGCTAAAATACTACTATCCCGCAGAGTTTTATACGGCACTGTTAAACAGCCAGCCAATGGGGTTTTACAGCCCTTCTCAATTGGTGCAAGACGCTCGTCGTCACGGCGTCGAAGTTCTGCCTATCTGTGTCAATCATTCCTATTACCAACATCATTTGATTCAACGCCCCAATGGCCGACTTGGTGTGCAACTGGGCTTTCGATTGGTTAAAGGCTTTAATGAGGAAAGCGCGACTCGCTTAGTCGAACGACGACCAAAAACGGGCTATCACTCAATACAGGAGGTCAAACAAATCTTGAGAAGTCGTCGTGATATCGAATTATTAGCTTCTGCAAATGCCTTTCAGATCTTATCGGGTAACCGTTATAACGCACGTTGGGCAGCGATGGATTCACTGTCCGATTTGCCTTTGTTTCATCATATCGAAGAGCCAAGCGTTGGCTATCAAGCACAGCCATCTGAATATGAAAGCCTTATTGAAGACTATGCCAGTACCGGTCTTTCGCTGAACCGACATCCAATTACCCTGCTAGAAGAAGCGGGGATACTTCCTCGCTTTACGCGTATGAAGCAATTGGTTGATAAAGAGCATAAATCGCTTGTGACTGTGGCAGGTGTCGTCACCGGAAGGCAGTCCCCAGGCACTGCAGCAGGCGTTACATTTTTCACCTTAGAAGATGACACTGGCAACATTAACGTTGTGGTATGGAGTGCGACGGCAAGAGCGCAAAAGCAAGCTTACCTCACCTCAAAAATATTGATGGTAAAAGGTATTTTGGAACGAGAGGGAGAAGTCATCCACGTCATTGCGGGTAAATTGATTGACTGTACTCATTACTTATCCAACTTGCAGAGTAAGTCTCGTGACTTCCATTAAGAATGAGTAGATACAACAAAGGGAGGTTACCCTCCCTTTGTTTACATTCATTGATGAGTTAGGCGTTTGTAGAAAGCACCTGACGCAAACGATCTTGTGCTACTTCAACTAACAAATCTGGCTGGAATTTTGAGATAAAACGATCACAGCCTACCTTTTGCACCATCGCCTCGTTAAAGCTACCGCTGAGTGACGTGTTCAATGTGATGAACAACTTCGACATACGAGGATCGCTACGGACTTCGTGAGTCAATTTGTAACCATCCATCTCTGGCATTTCAGCGTCCGTGATCATCATTAACAGCTCTTTTTCAACATCACGACCTTCATCACACCAACGTTTGAGCACCGTTAATGCCTCTAAACCATCTCGGCACTCGATGATGTTCATACCCAATTGAGAAAGGGTGTCACGTACTTGGTTTCTTGCTGTCGAAGAGTCGTCTACGATAAGAACGTTACGTCCAACCATCGACTGCGATAAGTCGTGATCTAAGATATCTTCTGAGATAGTGACATCATAATGAACGATTTCCGCCAACACTTTCTCAACGTCAATAATCTCAACGATTTGAGAAGTATCACCATCTTTCACTTGGGTGATAGCTGTGAGGTAGTTGGAACGTCCAGAAGTCGATGGCGGCGGCTGAATTTCAGTCCATGCGGTATTGATGATGTTACGTACCGGACCAACAAGGAAACCCTGCACCGAACGGTTATATTCCGTCACGATCAAGTTTTCTTCTTCCGCTTCTCCACGCAGAGGAGGAAAACCAATCGAACAACGCAAATCAATCACAGGTACAGCTTCACCTCGAAGAGAAGCAACACCACGGATGTTGTAGTGTGAACCAGGCAGCTTAGTCAACGGCGGAAGCTTTATCACCTCTTTCACTTTGAACACATTAATCGCAAATAACTGACGACTGTTTAACGTGAACAGCAAAAGTTCTAGTCGGTTTTCACCCACTAAGTTCGTACGCTGATCAACCGTATTTAAAACTCCGGACATACTACTACCTAAATTCTGAACGATTATTTTTCACTCTTTATTGGAAACCTTGCTGAGAATACAAGGCGACGTTTTTTAATGAG
Organism: Vibrio sp. RC2502; assembly: GCF_054850435.1. Lineage (NCBI taxonomy): Bacteria > Pseudomonadati > Pseudomonadota > Gammaproteobacteria > Vibrionales > Vibrionaceae > Vibrio > Vibrio sp. RC2502. The sequence goes on along the minus strand of NZ_CM141453.1, from coordinate 1,143,166 downwards.
TGTATAGATATCTAAGTAAACTCAATACGTTAGCTTGATACGTTTAACATCATGAGACAAATTAGATATAAGTGCAAATTACATCAATGACGTGCACATAGCAATGCACTGCTGCTCAGATTCGTCATTTGATGGCTTTTTAAGATCAAAAAAGGGTGCGCTCTTGAGCCACACCCTAAATCAAATTAAAGATAGAAAGAAGTGATTAACCTTCCACCACCTTCATTAACAACTGCCCATCATACAGAGCTTGTTTTATCAGCGCAGCGCCCGGCATCGTCGCTTGTTTATAAAAGCGAGATTCCACCAGCTCAAGATCTTGGTGATAAACAGGCAAGCTTTGTTCTTCAATACAACGGCGAACGGCCGGATAAAGCACCTCTTTCGCTTGGTTAATTACCCCACCAATCAAAATCTTTTCTGGGTTAAACAAGTTGATCACGATAGCAATTGCAGAACCTAAATAGCGTCCCAATTTTTCAATCACATCAACCGCGAGAGGATCGCCATTTGCCGCGGCTTCACAGATACTTTCGATGCTCATCTCTTCTTGCTCCGCGAGAATAGAGGCTTCACCTTCAGAGATGCGTCTCACCACTTCTTCACGAATCGCTTGCGAGCTGGCAACCGTCTCTAAGCAACCAATGTTGCCACAGTGACATCGCTTCCCGTTGGGATCAATTTGAATATGCCCTAGTTCACCGATATTACCGTGGCGGCCTTGAAGAACTCGCCCATCAAGAATGATACCGGCGCCTAAACCATGGTGAATCGAAATAAGAACAGAGTTGTCATTTTCTTGGGAATGACCAAAGAGCTTTTCAGCTAAAGCCCAAGCACGCGTATCGTTGGCAATAAAGACCGGCAAACCCGTCGCTTTGTAAATCTCTGGCCCTAAAGCAAGGTTTTCGACGTTATAGTGAGGCATTTGTAGCACCACGCCCTGCTCAGAGTTTACAAGGCCTGGAAGCGTAATCGCGATGCTAGTAACGCGATCTAGTTGATCGGCATACGTCTGAAAAAAGTCGTCAATTTCGTAGAGCAGACGCTCAAGAACATCGTCTTGGTCACGTTCATGAATTTCGATTTTGGTATCGATCAAGACATCGCCACCCAACTCATGCAGAGCAATAGTCAGATAGCCACGACCTAAACGCATCGACAGAAACTGCCAACCTTCGTTGTTTACTTGTAGGCCTACGGCAGGACGACCACGACTTGTCGCCTCTTGTACGGTAGTTTCATGAATCAAGTGTGCTTCGATTAATTCTCGGGTGATTTTGGTGATACTCGCAGGCGCAAGCTCACTTTGCTTCGACAAATCAATTCGAGAAATTGGACCTTTTAGGTCAATAAGTTTATATACACGACCAGCATTGACCTGTTTGATATGATCAATATGGCCCGGTTGAGCCATGTACATCTTGCACTCCGAAATTCTATAACGAGACAATTTTTTTACTTTGCGAAGTAATTGTGAAGTGAATTAATAAATCCCCGTGACAAGCATCACGTATAAACATGTTTGTTTGTGTATTCAATCAAATAACGGGAAATCTACTCCTGTTAAATTGTTTGAAAAATAACTTATTTTATTCTTCAAATTAGGAGAGCAACATAAGCGACCACAGAGCATCCCTACAAAGAGGTTTTCGCTAACTCGTTAGTCCTCTATGTATTATCCGTCTGTTTTAGCCAGTGTCACTCTTCATGCAAACAATCTGTGCATATACTTATACCTAACTGGCATCGAGCTTAGAAAATACAGACCTCGACAGTGGTTAGATTAAGTAAGAATAAAATTTGAGTTACCTTGTCCTACACCTGCATTCTTCGGAGAATTTATGACTTCCAAATTAAGAAGAACGAAAATTGTCACCACTCTTGGCCCTTCAACTGATAAAGACAATGTGCTGGAGGAGATCATTAAAGCTGGTGCGAACGTCGTTCGTATGAACTTTTCTCACGGTACAAGTGAAGACCACATTCAACGCGCTAAAAAAGTACGCGCGATTGCCGCAAGATTAGGGCGTCAGGTTGCCATTCTTGGCGATTTACAGGGACCTAAAATTCGTGTTTCGACCTTTAAAGACGGTAAAATCACACTCAAAGTCGGCGATAAATTCACACTAGATAGCGACTTACCAAAAGGCGAAGGGAACCAAGAATCCGTTGGTTTGGATTACAAAGAACTGCCTCAAGATGTTTCACCGAACGACATTCTACTGCTTGATGATGGCAGAGTTCAATTGCAAGTCACCAGCGTAGAAGGAAATAAAGTCCATACCCGTGTGACCGTTGGTGGTCCATTATCCAACAACAAGGGCATCAACAAAAAAGGCGGTGGCTTATCAGCCGATGCACTCACGGAAAAAGACAAAGCTGACATCATCACAGCCGCAGAAATTAAGGTCGACTATTTGGCCATTTCTTTCCCACGCAATGGCGAGGACATGCACTATGCCAGACGCTTGGCCCGGGATGCCGGCTTAGAAGCAAAACTCGTCGCAAAAGTAGAACGTGCAGAAACCGTCGCCACGAGCGAGTCGATTGACGATATCATCCTAGCTTCTGACGTCGTGATGGTCGCTCGCGGCGATTTAGGGGTTGAGATTGGCGATCCTGAGCTGATCGGTGTTCAGAAAAAACTCATTCGTCGAGCTCGCAGTTTGAACCGCGTCGTCATTACTGCAACTCAAATGATGGAATCGATGATCAATAGCCCAATGCCAACGCGTGCAGAAGTCATGGACGTAGCAAACGCCGTTTTGGATGGCACCGATGCCGTGATGCTGTCTGGAGAGACCGCTGCCGGTCAATATCCGGTAGAGACCGTGAAATCAATGGCGGATGTCTGTATTGGCGCAGAAAAGATGTCTGAAGCAAGTCTATCGACCTACCGTCTCGACCGCACCTTTGAAACAGCAGAAGAGACCATTGCAATGGCAACCATGTACTCAGCGAACCACATGGAAGGCATCAAAGCGATGATTGCATTAACAGAATCAGGAAGAACTGCTTTGATGATGTCACGCCTAAGCTCGGGTTTGCCAATTTTTGCTTTATCGCGTAACGAATCGACGCTCAACCGCGCAGCGTTATATCGTGGCGTGACGCCAGTGTACTTTGATGCGAAATGCGATGCGGGCTTACCAACCGCTCAAGCCGCAATTTCCAGCCTCAAAGATCAAGGTTACCTACATGAAGGTGACTTAGTGATCATCACTCAAGGTGACGTGATGGACGTCGTTGGTTCAACCAACTGTATGCGTATTCTGCCAGTCTAACGTAATAGAAATGCTAAGGGCTCCAGTGGAGCCCTTTTTTGTTTATCGCTTAGGTGACTTACGCTAGCTTAAGCGCTTTCTCGACCTTCAAGATCCATATTCAGTTGATCGTACAACTGAACCAGATTAAACCCGGCTTGCAAGCCCAATTGATAATCATGCTCTAACGCTTCTGGTTCACTCAGGAGTGAAGAAGATTTCAAGCCCTCTTTGGGCGCAATTTGCAAAATAAACGTGTCGTCCGGTGGGTTTGATAAAAACGCCTGCGTTAGCTCAAAGGTCTGATAGTGAATCATCAGCATATCGGCCAAGCCAGAATCAAAATTCTCACCAATCAAATGGCTTAATCGATACAAATTATCAGCCCCAAATAACCAACGACCACCGTTGAGAAGCATTTTCCCAGTTAACTTAGACTGGTGCGCAGTATTAATTTTTTGTTGGAAGAAAGACGTCCAGTCAGACTTCCACTGGCTGACTTTTTGTTGCCAAGATTGCTGCACCGAGTTTATGGATTCGCGATACCATTCTACTGGCACGTCTCCGATTTCACTTTGCGCCCTCGCCTCTATCTCAGAGAAGGGTTCTGTGCGAATCACAATAATGTTGCGCGCATTTTGTCGCCACGCTTCTTGAACCGGAATCGAGGCGGAAACACCACCATCCACAAACTTTTGCCCATTTACATCGACAGGGCCATGGTACAACTTAGGAATCGCACAAGTGGCTAGCATGGTGTGGAACCAATCGTCCCCAAGAATCGGCAAATACTGATCGGATAAATTTTCCACGTTCGTAACGGCTGCAAACGCCCCTCTTCCAGCCAAGGTCTTACGCCCTAAATCGAGATCCAGTTTGTAAGGAAAATCTTGGATTCTTTCTAGCGCCCACTCAAGACTCAAGTATTGTTGCTTACGAATGTAGCGGAAAAGATTAAAAAACTCAGGAGAAGTAGTAAGTTCGGTAATGAACGCTTTACCCATGCCATGTTGACGACATAAATACGAGCAAAGGTTTAGAGCACCGGCAGAAGTGCCGTAAAACTCATCGAAAGGATCGAAATTAGAAAGGAGTAGTGCGTCCAACACTCCAGCGGTAAAAATCCCTCGCTGCCCTCCTCCTTGTGTGACTAGAGCAGTTTTGCCATGTCTAAAGTGCTCATAAACTTCTATATCGAGCTCTGTATGGCTTTCGGTGATTATACCGCTGTTACGTATCATCGGCTCACGCCAGTTTTCTGATGCTTATTGTTAGGCCGTCGTAATCGCAATAATTCCGAACGACAAAAGCACTGCGAAAACACTGACGACAATGATTAGTGCGGATTTTAGATCGTGTTCCATAAACGCCTCCTTGACCTGTAACAAATTAATAACACCAGTGTGAAACATGTTCAAGATTTGGTTAATTTAGTCGCGCGATTTTGACTAAGCCATCACAATTAGCTTAGTCATAATAAGGAGATAGGACATGAAGAATAAACTCAGTTGGCTAGTTGGGGGCATGTTAATGAGCTGCGCATTGAGCGCACAAGCAAATGTTATCGTAACCCCATTTATTGGCTTTACTGGCGGCGGGCAAGTCGAAGATGAAAACAAAAACACCTATGACATAGACCCTGCCCTCAGTTACGCCTTATCAATAGAAACACCTTTTGAAATGGGAAAAATCGGCCTTTTCTATTCTGCACAACCGACAGAACTCAAAGAGTTGTCGAACTCCGCCGATATCCATTATTTACAATTCCAAAGCAGTATTTACTATCCCCTCGCTGAAGGTTGGCAAAGCTATGTAGGGTTGGGGGTTGGCGGGTCTTACACCGACGTCGACTGGGCTGATAAAAAATACGGTTTTTCTGCCAGTGCTTTTGCCGGGTTAGAGTACGCATTTTCAAAAAACTTTGCTCTAACGGCACAAGTACGCTGGTTAGGTACGGTCGTAGATAATGACACATCTGGCGCATGTACATTGCCATCTGATGGTTCAAGCTGCATCATCAAATTCGATACTGATTGGATGAACCAATTTCAGTCAAACGTAGGCTTTAGTTTTCGCTTTTAACTGAGGCAAATTAACCGGAACATTATCTATAGGGTGTGCAAAAGATAGTCGTACGCCCTAAATGATAAAAATAGTCCATAAGACCATTCAAATAGCAATATAGCAGTCATTTATTTCACTAAACCGCCTAACCAACCTTTCAGATCACCTATTTTCTCACTATTTAACAACATTAAAACCACACAAAACACTACTGTTAACATTTAGAATCTATTGCGCTCTGTATTATTAGAAGTTAGTCTGAATAACGAAAACAGATAAATATTTCAGTTTTATCAAACACACATCAACATAATAAGAGTTAATCTCTAACTTCTCTTACGTTAGGCAAAACATAACTCTGCAAATTAATGACAAGTTAGAATTTAGGATCATAAAACTGACGGATAACAGTTGTCCTTTCTTTTAACAATTTAGCAGGGATTGCAGATCAACTGAGAGAGCTTCATTCCTTAGGGAGTCGTATAGGAGTCAGATATGAAGCGAGAACAATGGGGATCCCGTGCAGGATTCATCTTAGCAGCAGTCGGGTCAGCCATCGGATTGGGTAACATTTGGCGTTTCCCATACATGGCTTACGAAAACGGTGGCGGCGCATTTTTTATTCCTTACCTTTTTGCCATGATCACTGCCGGTATCCCATTCATGATCCTTGAGTTCAGTATGGGACAAAAATACCGTGGTTCAGCACCGAAAACACTAGCAAAAATCCATTCGAAGTTTGAATGGCTTGGCTGGTTCCAAGTTGGCGTTGCTGCTGTTATTGCCGTTTACTATGTTGCGGTAATTGGTTGGTCTATCTCTTACTTTGGTATGTCGTTTACTCAAAGTTGGGGAACCGACACTAACGCGTTTTTCTTTAGCGAATACCTAAAGTTAGGTGATAACTCACCAACAAACTTAGGCGGTATTCAATGGAAAATTGCTATAGCGATGACCATTGCTTGGGCTGTCACTTACATTGCCATTGCAAGTGGCGTTAAGTCCGGCATCGAACGCGCATCAAAAATCATGATGCCAATCCTATTCTTGATGGTTCTATTTCTGATCGGTCGCATGGTATTCCTACCAGGTGCACTCGATGGTGTGAACTATATGTTCGAACCCGATTTCAGCAAGATTTGGGACGTAAAAGTATGGGCTGCCGCGTATGGTCAAATCTTCTTTACCCTAAGTATCGGCTTTGCAATTATGTTGGCCTACTCAAGCTACTTGCCTGAGAAGTCTGACATCACAAACAACGCCTTTATGACCGTACTGATCAACTGTGGTTTCTCTATCCTTGCAGGTATCATGATCTTCTCGGTATTGGGTTACATGGCTCAAGAGCAAGGTAAACCACTAACAGAAGTTGTATCTGCCGGCGTAGGCCTTGCCTTTGTGACGTTACCTGCGGCAATTAACCTATTGCCAGCGCCTTACATTCTTGGCCCGCTGTTCTTCTTTGCGCTTGTTGTGGCCGGTCTAAGTTCACACATTTCGATTATGGAAGCAGTGACGTCAGCCATTATCGATAAGTTAAAGTGGAGCCGTAAGAAAGCAGCAAATGTGGTAATCGGCACGGGCTTTGTTGTGTCGATGGCATTTGCGACCAACGGTGGCCTACTGCTACTAGACTTAGTCGATCACTTTGCAAACAACGTTGGTATTATGGTTGGTGGCTTGATTGAAATCGTATTGATGGCTTGGTTGCTAAATCGTGTACCAGAAGTACGCGGCTACGTGAATGAGCGTTCTGACTTCTCTATCGGTCAATGGTTTGAGATTTGTTTACGCTTTGTCACACCAATCATGCTAGCAATCATCTTGGCAACAAAGCTTTATGCGCTATTTACAGAAGGCTATGGTGGCTACGATCTAACTCTAGGTTGGGCAATCATTGCCGCACTCTTTATCTTTGGCTTACTTATCAACGCAGCAAACCGCAAGGAGGCAGTAAAATGACCGTTAGCGCAATCATTATGATGGTTCTTGGTTTGGGCATCACTTGGGGCGGTGCAGCTATCTGCATCAAACGTGCGATGAACAAACAGTAAGATTGAAATTCCGTCTTAATCAGACACAAAATGCCGGCATCTATGCCGGCATTTTTTATTTGAGAGCTAGAAGCTGTATTTCACACCAACAGCCCCACCCAACTGTAAGTCAGGGCCTTTATAGAGATCGAGCTCAGGATGGATCTGCGCATAAACGTCCCACCCTTTCGATAGGTCCCAGTTCACGCCAAGTGGAACACGAATACCAAATTCGTCATCCCACTCATACCAGCCACCAACCCCGACATACCAAGTGATTGGCATATTCTGGTCAAACGCACCACGCTTCGCAATATAGTCGAACGCCATGCCATCGTTGCCAATGATACCTCGATACTTGTTGTCAACTTCCACAACCACGCTCAATTGCTGGTCTACTGCCATACCGACAGACAGATTAGCAGGCTCGTTAGCCGCCATTGCCGAGCTAGAAATAAGACCCACTGCTAAGATAATTTTATTCTTCATACACGTTATCAATTCTTAAAAAAACATCGTGCATAATTCAAACATGTTCAATATTTGTTATGTCATCAGCGAGTAAACGGTTTGTACGAAAAAGCCGACAAAAGTAAAGATGAGTTTGAGATCACAAGGTTCAATAAGGTGAGCCTAGGTCGTACTTATGAAACCAATAGGCAAAAAATATAGGCAAGAAAGTCAGGTAGGCAGGCAATAGATAATAAGTTATTCAGCAATATACAAAAAAGGAGGCCTTAGCCTCCTTTCAAAACAATGAATGTTGGGGATTAACCGTGGTTACGGATCCACTCATCCATTTCAGTTTTTAGGTTGTCAGACTTAGTACCGAAGATAGCCTGAACACCACCTGCAACAACTACAACACCAGCAGCGCCAAGTTGTTTTAGTTTGTCTTGGTCAACCGCAGCAGTATCTGCAACAGCAACACGTAGACGAGTGATACATGCGTCTAGACCAGTGATGTTTGCTTTGCCGCCGAATGCTGCAACAAGCTCACCTGCCATGTCTGAACTAGAAGTCGCCGCAGCTTCTTCAGTTTCATCTTCACGACCAGGAGTTTTTAGGTCAAGAGCTGTGATTACTGCACGGAACACTACGTAGTAGATTACTGCGTAAACTAGACCAACAGCGATCATCAGACCCATCTTCTGAGCGTTACCAGATAGAACTAGGAAGTCGATCAGACCATGAGAGAAAGATGTACCGTGTACAAAGCCTAGAGTGTTAGCAACGATGTATGCAGAACCAGCTAGTAGAGCGTGGATACCGTATAGAACAGGAGCAACGAATAGGAATGAGAATTCGATTGGCTCAGTAATACCTGTTAGGAATGAAGTCAGAGCAGCTGACGCCATGATACCCATTACTTTCGCGCGGTTTTCAGGTTTAGCACAGTGAGCAATTGCGATTGCTGCAGCTGGTAGACCGAACATCTTGAACATGTAACCACCCGCTAACTGACCGAAGCCATTACCAGCAGCACGAGATGCTTCATCAGCAACTAGGTAACAAGTTAGAACGCCGTGTTGAGTTTCGCCTGCTGCGTTAACACAAGTACCAGCTTCGAAGAAGAAAGGTACGTTCCAAACGTGGTGTAGACCGAATGGGATTAGTGAACGCTCAACAACACCGTAGATACCGAATGCTAGTTGTGGGTTTTGGTGCGCAGCCCAGTCAGAGAATGCAGAGATTGCACCGCCGATTGGTGGCCAAATTACAGAAAGAATTACACCAAGGATGATCGCTGCAAAACCAGTGATGATTGGCACTGCACGCTTACCTGCAAAGAAGCCAAGGTATTCTGGAAGTTGAATTTTGAAGAAACGGTTGAATGCCCAAGCAGCAACACCACCGACAAGGATACCACCTAGTACACCTGTATCGATTTTTTCAACGCCCATTACGCCAGCCATAACACCTAGTGTTGCTGTCATGATGCCGTAACCAACAATAGCAGCTAGACCAGCTACACCATCGTTGTTTGTGAAGCCTAGTGCAACACCTACAGCGAATAGAAGTGCCATTTGGCCGAATACTGAACCACCAGCTTGTTCCATAAGGTTAGAAACGATCTCTGGAATAAAGCTTAGGTGGGCAGCACCAACACCTAGTAAAATACCTGCAACTGGTAAAACTGATACTGGAAGCATCAGCGCCTTACCAACTTTTTGCAGGTTAGCAAAAAGGTTCTTAAACATGTTTATGCTCCTGATAAATTTATAAGTATTATTTGGGCACTAACGGCACACCCCCGTAGCCTAAAGGTTAGCACCCAATGAAAATGTAACCACAACTGCATTATATTTTCCGGCTCTAAATATATATTGATGACCCTCAAACTTTCCACACAGTTACGAAATTTAGTTTCAAAACAAGTCTTAGATCACACCCCAAAACGGTCAATGAAAAGGTTTGCATTTAACTTATATTACTGTTTTATAAAGATTTTATTATTTATATTATTAATTTTAAGGCGTAAATAAAATACAGAACAATGTTATTTTTAGTAACAAAATTACATTTGTGAAATTTGAATGTTATTGAATCAACATTTTTCGTAAACATTAAAATGAAGAGTACATCTGACGTATTTGTAAACAAAAAAAGGAGCTTTCGCTCCTTTTTAATACCGGATGTCATTTTTTATCGCAAAAAAAGATTTCGGAAGTTTTCGGTGGTTTTATGCGCAACTTCAGACAGTGCACATGACTTAAGTTGCGCAATATAAGCGGCAACCTCGACAACATAAGCCGGTTGGTTCTCTTTTCCTCGATGAGGAATTGGAGCCAAGTATGGTGAGTCGGTCTCAATCAACAGTCGCTCTAATGGCAACGCTTTCACCACTTCTTTCAACTCGGTTGCTTGACGAAAAGTTACGATGCCTGAAATCGAGATATAAAAACCCAAATCCATAGCAGCTTCGGCAAAGGGAAGATCTTCAGTAAAGCAATGAATGACACCACCACATTTCTCCGCACCACCATTACGTAGAATGTCCAATGTATCTTCACGCGCATTGCGGGTGTGAATAATAAGCGGCTTGTTCAGTTCAACCGCCAACTCAACCTGCTGTTCAAAACGCTCTTTTTGAAGCGCCGCTGTTTCTGGTTTGTAATGGTAGTCCAATCCGGTTTCGCCAATAGCAACGACTCTTTCGTGGCTAGCATGGCGACGCAAAGTCTCCATGGAAAACGCACTCTCAACATCCAATGGGTGAACACCACAAGAAGCGTACACATTCTCGTAAGGTTCGATCATCTCCAACATATTAGGAAATGAGTCTAACGTAACACCTACAGATAGCAGCTCTTTTACGTTAGCTTGCTTTGCTTTGTTAATAACGTCTTCAATATTGATATGAAGATCATCGTAATTCAATTTGTCTAAATGACAGTGCGAATCTACGAACATAATGCCTCTCGTGATTCAATTAACCAGTTCATTGATAGTAGCTCAAGGTTCAAACCCGGAAAGGCTTGCATTTGCGCTTTGAGCTCCATGAGTTTCTTTGTTGATGCATACAACCCATCGTAATGATGGGGCTTAAATTTCTCGGCACCAGGCAGTATGCCTTCGTCTACAACACCAAACTGCGACTTCTGAGCATCCGTCAATAACAACCATGCCCAATCCAGCACTTGGTCTGGATTTTTTGCCATTAACGATGCACATTTGGATACATCAGACGTCGGAGATAACAGTGTTTCAACCAAACAACGTTCGAAAGCCGAATACTCCTCTAGCTCACCATTTTTCAACGATTCAAGCGTTTTTAATGGAGAACCCATATTCAGTTTCAGTGCGAAAGCCGGTACTTGAGACAAGCCTTGCTCCCCAATCCACTGCATAGCTTGAACGGTTGAAGGCGGCGTCACAACCCAATGCTGGCATCGGCTACGAATCGTCGGTAGCAATCTTTCTTGATTATGAGTGACCAGCAAAAACAAACATTTTTCGCCCGGTTCTTCCAGCGTTTTTAATAGCGCATTAGAAGCGGATTCATTCATCGCATCGGCTGGCTCAATCACAAACAAACGGTAACCATTCAGCTGAGAAGATTCATGAGCTAGACGATTGCAAGCGCGAATTTGGTCAACCGTAATCGCCTTGCCTTCTTTCTCTGGCCTAATCCAGTGCAAATCTGGATGGCTTTGAGATTTCGTCAGTTGACAGCTATGGCAGAAACCACAAGCTTCGCTGCTGTAGTTTTGACAAAGAAGTGCATGACTAAAAAACTCAACAAGCTTTTCTACTGCCAAGCCTTTATTACTTTGCAGCAATAAAGCTCCAGGAATTCGATCTGAATCCAACCCAGATTTGAGGTTCTCCCATGCTGGCTTTAGCCAAGGAAAATCATTAAACATGCGTAACCTATATTCGCTTTTTACTTACTGGCGAGACAACCATTCATTCAAGGCGTCTTGAATATCACGAGACACTTCTTCAATCGATTGTTCTGCATTGATCACAACAATTGACGGATCAGCATTGGCGATTTCCAAATAACGCTCACGAGTGCGCTCGAAGAAGCTGATATCCATCTTTTCAATACGGTCTAGCTCGCCACGACCACGAGCGCGCTCAAGACCGATACGAGGATCGATATCCATATAAAGTGTAAATGCGGGCTTAAAGTCACCCAACGTGGTGTCACGAAGGTTTTTCATGAGTGACGCATCAATTTGACGGCCACCACCTTGGTAAGCTTGTGATGACAAGTCATGGCGATCGCCAACAACCCATTGTCCGTTTGCAAGCGCTGGCTTAATCACATTTTCAACCAGTTGAACACGCGCGGCGTACAACAGAAGCAACTCTGTCATGTCTTTCAACTCTTCGCCTTCATGCTCTTCCTTGACTAAAGCGCGCATTTTCTCGGCAAGAGGTGTCCCACCAGGTTCACGCGTGTTAACGATGTTTTCGATTCCCGCTTGTTTGAGCGTGTCCAAAACCGTTTTAATCGCAGTGCTTTTCCCTGCGCCTTCAAGGCCCTCTACGACAATAAAGTTTGCTTTCATCATTTGTTCTTTCTTAGTTCTCTTAAATAGGCTCGAACAGCACGATTGTGCTCAGCAAGTGATTTCGAGAAAACGTGTCCGCCCGTCCCACTTGCTACAAAATATAAGTAATCACTGCTTTCTGGGTTTAGTGCAGCTTCGATAGAGGCTTCTCCGGCCATTGCAATAGGTGTCGGCGGCAAACCATTAATAACGTAGGTATTGTATGGTGTTGGGGTGCGTAGGTCTTTCTTACGGATGTTACCATCGTAAGCATCCCCCATTCCGTAGATAACGGTCGGATCCGTTTGAAGTCGCATACGTTTATTCAAACGGTTTACAAACACAGAAGCAACACGTTCGCGTTCTGAATCAATCGCCGTTTCTTTTTCGATAATCGAGGCAAGGATCAGCGCTTCATACTTGTCTTTGAGAGGCAGCTTCTCCTGACGAGCGTTCCAGTTCGCATCCAGTATTTTATTTAACTTGGAATGTGCACGCTTTAGCAACTGACTTTCGCTCGCACCAGCGGTGTAGTGGTACGTTTCAGCCAAAAACAAGCCTTCAAGCTTATCACGTTCAATACCAAGCTTCTGTGCCATCTCTTTTTCTGACAGCCCTGAAAGGTCGTGTTGAACATACGGTGCGCTTTGAAGTTGCTCTAACCACTCAGAAAAACGACTACCTTCAACAAACGTGATGGCAAATTGATGTTCTTTGCCTGTATTGAGTAGCTCTAACGCCTCGTAAAGCGATACATTTGGCTCGAGTTGGTAAGTGCCGGCTCGTACTTGAAGAAGCTCTGGGTAAATATGGGGCATTATGCGAGTGTAATCAGACGCTTTTATGATGTTCTCTTTCACCAAATCGCGCATTACACGATGAAAGCTTGTGCCGTTTTCGACAGTGAACAGTTGAGGTTGCTCAATTAAAATTGGCGAGTTAACGTATTGCTTTGTTTGTGAAACAACGTAAAAAAACCCTGCTGCGCTTATCACAGCGATCAGCACAACAAAAGCCAACAGTTTTTTAATCACGTATTTAAATTCCCTTGCAGTCGTTGAGTCAGTTTTCCTATCGGAAAGACAGTTTTGTGGTTATTAGAGGCTGTAATGCTCGTGACAGGTGCAACACCTAGTAGTGAGTTGCACATCCATACTTCATCCGAAGAAAGCAGTTCCACCAGAGAAAAGTCCCCTACTTCAACTTCGGTATTATTGGCCTCAAAAAATTCAAGCACCTTACGACGCATCACGCCTGCGACGCCAGACAAATTTAAGCTAGGCGTATAAACCTTGTTATCTTTAACCCAAAAAAGGTTTGCCATTGTAGTTTCAATGACATGATTTTGCACATTTAACGTCACTGCATCGGCAAAGTTAGAGTGCTCAATTTCAGCTTTCGCAAGCACTTGTTCTAAGCGATTGTTGTGTTTATGCCCTGCCAGCAAAGGCTGAATTCCGAGACGGGTTTCGCATACCCCCAGATTCACCCCATTTTGTTGCCAGTCGACATAATGGACAGGAAATGCAAAGTTCGAGATGGTCACCATTGGGCACTCAATGCCCTTAGTGCCATACCCTCTTCCACCGATTCCACGGCTAATGTGAATTTTGATTCCAGCGTGTTCATCTTTCAGGGTAGCCAAGTGAGCCCACTCGGAAACTATACTCCAGTCAGGTAAAGGAATATGAAGTGTTTTGAGACATGCTTCCAAACGTTCAACATGCGCTTGCCAGTACTCTAGCTCGCCGTTTTTAGTCAGGATAGTAGTAAAGCAACCGTCCCCATATTGAAAAGAACGATCACCTAATGAAACCTGTGTTTGTGGAACTCCATTTACCCAAAACATTAGAACACCCTTAGGTTACAGACGACAAATAAAAGAAAACGGCTCAATGCTAAGCATCGAGCCGTTAGAATACAAGTTTCGCGGTCTTAAAACCTTATTAGAGATTTTTACTCAGCGAACTTTTTGAAGATCAAAGAACCGTTTGTACCACCAAAGCCAAACGAGTTACAGATTGCGTATTCCATACCTTCAACTTTGCGCGCAGTGTGTGGCACAAGGTCAATGTCTAGACCTTCTTCTGGATCATCAAGGTTAATCGTTGGTGGAACGATTTGGTCAACCAAAGACATAATCGTGATGATAGCTTCAACTGAGCCAGCAGCACCCAATAGGTGACCAGTCATTGACTTAGTTGAAGAAACAAGAACTTGTTTTGCGCCTTCTTCACCAAGAGCACGTTTCACACCCTTGATTTCAGCAACGTCGCCAGCAGGAGTAGATGTACCGTGAGCATTCACGTAACCTACTTGAGTACCCGTGATGTTCGCATCACGCATTGCTGCTTCCATTGCTAACGCACCACCTGAACCATCTTCACTTGGTGAAGTCATGTGGTAAGCATCGCCAGACATACCAAAGCCAACTAGCTCAGCGTAAATCTTAGCGCCACGTGCTTTCGCATGTTCGTATTCTTCAAGAACCATCACGCCAGCACCATCACCTAGAACGAAGCCGTCACGGCCTTTATCCCATGGGCGAGATGCCTTTTGAGGTTCGTCATTGCGAGTAGAAAGTGCTTTAGCAGCACCGAAGCCTGCCATACCAAGAGGCGTAGAAGCTTTCTCTGCACCACCAGCAACCATCGCGTCTGCATCACCATATGCAATCATACGAGCAGCGTGGCCAATGTTATGTAGACCTGTAGTACATGCAGTAGAGATCGCGATGTTTGGACCACGAAGACCACGCATGATAGACAGGTTACCCGCAACCATGTTTACGATGGTCGAAGGAACAAAAAATGGGCTAACTTTGCGAGGACCTTTCTCAACCAGTGCTGAGTGACCAGTTTCAATAAGGTCTAGGCCGCCAATACCTGAGCCGATTGCAACACCAACTCGAGGCGCGTTTTCTTCGGTAATTTGTAAGCCAGAGTCATCTAGCGCTTGGATACCCGCTGCAATGCCGTACTGGATGAATAGATCCATTTTACGAGCATCTTTTTTAGACATGTACTCTGTGCAATCGAAATCTTTAACAAGACCTGCAAAACGAGTTGAGAAGTTCGTAGTATCGAAGTGCTCGATATCTACGATACCGCTTTTACCTTCAAGCAGGGCTTTCCAAGATGATTCTACTGTGTTGCCTACCGGTGACAACATACCCATGCCAGTGACAACTACACGACGCTTGGACACGATATAATTCTCCGGGAATTGAATATTTCTATGAGAGGATAGAAGAAGTTAGAAAGAACACAGGCGGTCTAGGAGACCGCCTGGGAGAGATAATTACTGAGCGCTGTTTACGTAGTCGATTGCAGCTTGAACAGTAGTGATCTTCTCAGCTTCTTCATCAGGAATCTCAGTGTCGAATTCCTCTTCTAGAGCCATAACTAGTTCTACAGTGTCTAGAGAATCAGCACCTAGATCATCAACGAAAGAAGCTTCGTTTTTAACTTCTGCTTCGTCTACACCTAGCTGTTCAACAATGATTTTCTTTACGCGTTCTTCGATGTTGCTCATTTTTCTTTTCCTTTACAGATTTCGCCTAATGCGATGATTCCGTAGTTTATTCGAACTATTGAAAGTTGCAAGGGGGTCCTTGCTGGTCAAACCACAAAATTAGCGAATTTAACCGAATTTCAATACATTTTTGACTTAAATCATGCACAAATCTTGCGCATAAGCATGACAAGTTCATGACAGTTAATTGCAACTATAGGCTATTTTTCACAATGTAAAATAGCTAAATTTGCACGAACTGTGCATTAAACCATGTACATGCCACCATTTACATGCAAAGTTTCACCAGTAATGTAAGCGGCTTCAGGTGAAGCTAGGAAAACTACTGCTGATGCAATTTCACGAGGATCACCCAAGCGACCAGCTGGCACGTTCGCCAACGTTGCTGCACGTTGGTCGTCATTTAGCGCCTTAGTCATGTCAGTTTCGATGAAACCAGGTGCAACTGTGTTAACAGTTACGCCACGAGAAGCCACTTCACGAGCCATTGATTTGGTAAAACCAATCACGCCCGCTTTTGCTGCTGCGTAGTTAGTTTGACCCGCATTACCCATAGTGCCTACAACAGAACCTACGTTGATGATACGACCCGCGCGTTTTTTCATCATTCCACGCAGAACCGCTTTAGACATACGGTAAATAGGCGTTAGGTTTGTGTTGATGATGTCGTTCCACTCATCGTCTTTCATGCGCATTAGTAGGTTATCGCGAGTGATACCTGCGTTATTCACTAGAATATCGATCGCACCAAACTCATCGTTAATGGTTTTTAGTGTTGCTTCAATAGACTCAACGTCAGTGACGTTAAGCGCTAAACCTTTACCATTTTCGCCTAGGTATTCGCTGATCGCAGCCGCGCCGCTTTCAGACGTTGCGGTACCAATAACGGTGGCACCGCGTTCAACAAGAAGCTCAGCAATCGCACGACCAATGCCACGGCTTGCGCCAGTCACTAGAGCGATTTTACCTTCTAGATTCATCATGTTGTGTTTTCCTTTTCTTATCGTGAAAGAATTATTTAGCGGCTTCTAACGACGCCACATCGTTAACTGCTGCTGCACTTAGTGTTTTCACGATACGTTTTGTTAGACCTGTCAGAACTTTGCCCGGGCCAAGTTCAAGAAGGTTTTCTACACCTTGTTCACTCATTAGCTGTACGCTTTCAGTCCAACGAACTGGGCTGTATAGCTGACGAACAAGCGCGTCTTTGATTTTTGCAGGATCAGTTTCAGCTGCCACATCAACGTTATTGATAACTGGAAGTTGTGGTGTGTTGAATTCGATAGACTCTAGCGCTACTGCTAGTTTATCAGCTGCTGGTTTCATTAACGCGCAGTGTGAAGGCACTGACACAGGAAGAGGAAGAGCACGTTTCGCGCCAGCTTCTTTACACAGTGCACCAGCGCGCTCTACTGCATCTTTACTACCTGCGATAACAACTTGACCAGGAGAATTGAAGTTTACTGGAGAAACGACATCGCCTTGCGCTGCTTCTTCACACGCCTTTGCAATCGCATCATCATCTAGACCGATGATTGCATACATTGCGCCAGTACCCGCAGGAACCGCTTCTTGCATTAGCTTGCCACGTAGTTCAACCAATTTGATTGCTTCTTTAAAGTCAATCACGCCAGCGCACACAAGCGCTGAGTATTCACCGAGACTGTGACCCGCTAGGTTTGCTGGTTGTTCTAGACCAAGCTCTTGCCATACGCGCCAAATAGCGACAGAAGAAGCAAGCAATGCAGGCTGAGTACGGAAAGTTTGGTTTAGATCTTCAGCAGGGCCATTTTGAACAAGCGCCCATAGATCGTAACCTAGTGCGTCAGATGCTTCTGCAAATGTTTGTTTTACTACGTCATATTGTTCGCCTAGATCAGCAAGCATACCTACAGCTTGAGAACCTTGACCTGGAAATACGATAGCAAACTTGCTCATGTTGTTTTCCTTTAAGCAATGTAAAAAGAAATAAGATGCACGTGAGTGCACCTTAAATTTTGAATTCTCGCGAAACTTAGAATTTCACCAGAGCAGAGCCCCATGTGAAACCGCCACCGAATGCTTCAAGTAGCAACGTTTGTCCACGCTTAATACGGCCATCACGAACCGCTTCATCAAGCGCTGTCGGAACTGTTGCTGCCGACGTGTTACCGTGTCTGTCTAATGTGACAACAACTTGGTCTAGTGACATTGACAGTTTTTTCGCCGTCGCTGAAATAATACGGTAGTTCGCTTGGTGCGGCACTAGCCAGTCTAGCTCAGACTTGTGCATATCGTTTGCTTCAAGCGTATCTTTAACGAGTTTAGACAGTTGAGTTACCGCAACTTTGAATACTTCGTTACCAGCCATATGAAGCCATTTATCAACATCTTTACCACGCTCTGGTACAGGTAGACTTAATAAATCACCAAATTGGCCATCCGCGTAGATATGCGTAGAGATAATGCCAGGCTCTTGGCTTGCACCAACAACAACTGCACCCGCACCGTCACCAAACAAAATGATCGTTGAACGGTCAGTTGGATCACACGTTTTAGACAGTGCATCTGCACCAATCACCAATACGTTTTTACACATACCTGATTTGATATGTTGATCCGCAACAGACAATGCGTAAACAAAACCAGAACAAGCAGCGGCTAAGTCGAAAGCCGGACAACCTTTAATGCCAAGCTTTGCCTGCACCTGACACGCAGATGAAGGGAAAGTATGGCTACTGCTCGTGGTAGCAACGATAATTAGGTCGATATCATTTTTATCAATGCCGGCCATATCGATAGCGTTTTCAGCTGCGTAGAATGCCATGTCCGCAACAGTTTCGTCTTCTGCTGCAATTCGACGCTCTTTAATACCAGTACGAGCTACGATCCACTCATCACTTGTATCTACCATTTTCTCTAGGTCTGCGTTAGTACGCACTTGAGATGGCAGGTAGCTGCCAGTACCTAAAATTTTGCTATACATGAAGACTAATAATGCCTCTCGAGTAAAACCACTTCCAAACGATCGCTAATACGGCTTGGTACTTGTCGTTTGACCTCGTGTACTGCCTCGCCAAGTGCATTGACAATCGCAGATACATCCGCACTTCCATGGCTTTTTATGACAATGCCGCGCAATCCTAGCAAACTTGCACCGTTATACTGGTCGGGGTTCAGTGTTTTTAGTTCATTAAATAGCCGAGAAAACAACTTTCTAGCAATCCAACCCTTTATCGTCGATGCCATCATGCTGGTTTTTAGTTTTTCGATAAAAAGTTGTGCTGTTCCCTCGCTGGCTTTTAAGCATACGTTGCCAACAAATCCATCACAAACGATGACATCGGCTACGTCATGCAAAATTTGATTACCTTCAATATAACCAACAAAATTGATAGCGTCGGTTTGAGAAAGCATTTCTGCACAGCGTTTAACTAAATCGTTCCCTTTGATTTCTTCTGCACCAATATTAAGTACAGCAACGCGAGGAGGACGACATAGGTGTTCTTCTGCTAATGCACTGCCCATCACGGCAAACTGAAACAGACTGTCTGCGTCACAAGACACATTCGCACCAAGATCTAACATCCAAGTACGTTTGCCACTGATGGTGGGTAAAGCTGAAACTAAAGCAGGCCGCTCTATACCGGGAAGCAACTTGAGGATAAATCGCGACAGCGCCATTAATGCGCCAGTGTTGCCGCCACTTACACAAGCATCCGCTTCTTGGTCAGAAACCAGATCAATTGCCATACGCATAGAACTGTTTTGACTATTGCGTAATGCTAAAGACGGTTTTTCTGAGTTCGAGATAACTTTCTCGCTATGAAGAATAGTCAAGCGGGAACTGGTAGAGGTACCGAGTTGAGATAATTGAGATGTGATCAGGCTTTGATCACCTATAAGAATCACTTTTAGCTCTGGGAAATGAGACAGTGCCTGCACGGCGGCAGGCACTGTTACGCGTGGACCGAAATCCCCGCCCATTGCATCAAGTGCAACGGTAATACTTTGCAAAGGTTCAACCTTACTTGTTGATAACCTTTTGACCACGGTAGTAACCTTCAGCAGTTACGTTGTGGCGTAGGTGAGTTTCACCAGAAGTCGCGTCTACAGATAGTGCAGCTGTAGTTAGCGCATCGTGTGAACGACGCATACCGCGCTTAGAACGAGTTTTACGGTTTTTCTGTACGGCCATTGACCCTACTCCTATACTATTGGGTTAAAAACCTAAAGAAGAAGCGGCTACCACACCAGTTACTTTTTCAGATTTTTCAAAACGTCGAATGGATTCGGTTTCTTTTCCTCAATTTCTTCAGGAAGCTCACCAAAAACCATGTTATTTGAATCAACGCTACAATCCGCTTCATCGTGCATCGCAATTTGAGGTAATGCTAAGATGAACTCATCTTCAACCAGTTGTATAAGGTCTAATTCACCGTACTCATTTAGATCTACCAAATCATAAATTTCTGGTGCTTCCTCTTCCGTCTTCTCACCGTAGTAAGGAGTGTAAAGGAATTCAACTTCACACGCGTGTGTGAATACCTCATTACAACGCTGACACTCTAATTCGACTTCGATGTTAGCTTTACCAGAGATAACAACAAGTCGCTGTTCATCTATCTCAAATGACAATGAGACTTCTGCGTCGCGTTTTACGCCTTCAGTTGCTTCCGCTAAGCGCTTGAAAAGACTAGCTTGGATGATGCCATCGTAATCTAATCGTTTCTGTGCGGACTTTGCTGGATCAACCGTTCGCGGTATTTTTACCTTTTGCATAGGGCGCGAATATTATCTTCCAAATCAAAATTAGTCAAAGAAAAAGGCAAAAAAGTTGTACTTTTTTACGCTTAACATACAGAGCATTAGCCATAATCAATTTTGATCGATTATCCTATTGGAAATGCTTGCGTGAATTGTAATTCAAAATGAAAAATTACCAACTGGTTTTAGCCTCAACCTCCCCTTTTCGTCAACAACTGCTTGAAAAGCTTTCAGTCCCGTTCATTTGTTTATCTCCTGACTGCGATGAAACGCCGTATGAGAGTGAAACTCCTCTGGATCTAGTGCAGCGCTTAGCCGTAAACAAAGCAACCTCTTGCTCTATTAATAAACCAAGTTTGGTCATCGGCAGCGATCAAGTTTGCGTAATTGATGGAAAAATCGTTGGCAAACCTCTAAATCGTGAAAATGCTATCGATCAATTACTTGCTCAAAGTGGTAAAGCCATCACTTTCTATACCGGACTGGCGGTTTATAACTCGGTGACGAATCTGACTGAAGTTGGCTACGACACTTTTGAAGTGCATTTTAGGAACTTAAACCGTGAACAAATTGAACGTTACGTCGACAGAGAAGAACCGTTTTACTGTGCTGGCAGCTTCAAAAGCGAAGGGATGGGAATTTGTTTGTTCGAAAAGTTAGTTGGCAAAGATCCAAACACTCTCGTTGGCCTGCCTCTGATTGATTTGATTGATATGCTGCAAAAGCAAGGTTTCGAGATCTTGTAAGTTTAATCAACGCCTCTACTCATCATTTGAAACCTAATAGATATAAGTCAAATGTAAAAAGGGAGCTAAAGCTCCCTTTGTTTATAGTAAATGCGTTCAGTTTGCCTTTCTTAATCCAACAAGCACTTTCTCTAGTTTGGATTCCATCGGAGCATTAATTTCCATCCATTCATCATTAGACGGATGTTGAAACTTAATGTTCGCGGCATGCAAAAACAAACGGTCCAATCCAAGTTGACCAGTGTAGGCATCAAAACGTCTATCTCCGTAACGATCATCCCATGCGATAGGATGTCCGGTGTACTGAGTATGCACACGAATTTGGTGAGTACGCCCCGTAATCGGGCTGGCTTGAATCAACGTCGCTTGCTCAAATTTCTCAAGAATTTTGAAACGCGTTTCTGATGGCTTACCGTTTGGGTTCACTCGTACAATACTGTTCACTTCATTCTTAAGTAGGGGGGCGTTCACAACTTTACAGCTGCTTTTCCATTGTCCCATCACTAAGGCGAAGTAAAACTTCTTCACCGTTTTTTCACGGAACTGCGCTTGCAAATGGCGAAGCGCCGAGCGCTTTTTAGCAACCAGTAAAATACCCGAGGTATCTCTGTCAATACGGTGAACCAATTCGAGGAAGCGTGCCTGTGGACGCAATGCCCTTAATGCTTCAATTGCACCAAACTTCAAGCCACTACCACCATGCACTGCTGTACCAGACGGTTTGTTCAGAATCAGCATATGATCATCTTCATAAATGATCATATGTTCTAGTTCAGCAACCTTATTAAGTTTCGTGCTTGGTGCGACATCCTCTTCCTTTTTCTCAACCGTTACAGGTGGAATTCGGACTAGGTCGCCAGCTTTTAGTTTATATTCGGCTTTGATGCGCTTTTTGTTCACGCGCACTTCACCCTTACGCACGATTCGATAAATCATGCTCTTTGGAATGTCTTTTAATTGGTTACGCAAGAAGTTATCAATGCGTTGACCCGCCATGTCTTCGTCGATATCAACGAACTGGACTTGTGTTCTTATCTCGCTCATGCGCGCTATTGTAAACGTAAATCCGCGTGACTTCACATTATTCTTGCTGCAAAAGAAACACTTGTTGCGAGAATCTGCTCCGAAATACGCCAACCTTTTGTTTAGATTATTAAAACCCTTTCCCTTGTTCGGGTTTTGTTTTCTGTCTTTGGAAGTTTACGTGATTCAATCGCTTATTTAACAGCCAGTTATAAATTGGAAAGTTTGAGTTTAGCGGCAAATTTTCCATCGTTTGCGCTAAAGCAGATTGCTGATATCCACGCGCACTGCTATAGTTCACAGCTGCTAAGGAAGGTTTGGTTATATTTTATTCACTACCAATCATTTGTCCTCAAGCAATGTGAGTAGAAGGTTGAAGCTCAGGTGCTGCATTGGCGTAAGACACATTGAATTCAACACTCTTGCCACCCTACTCCTCGCATATTCACGTTGAGTACCTACCGCCCAAATAGCGGGTTACAAGTCTACGTTTCTAACAGAAACCAAAATAGATTTGTGATGACTGAAGTGCCCCAGAGCATCCCCTTCCAGCCGGGAGGCTGCAAAATATTAGCCATGGGATCAGGCACCGTGAAACAGCGAAAAAAACGTGGCAAGTCGACAAGAAAGATATAAAAGAAAAGACAACGAGAATTTTCAATGAAAAGAATGTTAATTAACGCAACTCAAAAAGAAGAGTTGCGTGTCGCTCTGGTTGATGGCCAGCGACTTTTCGATCTTGATATCGAGAGTCCAGGACATGAATCTAAAAAAGCGAATATCTACAAAGGACGTATCACACGTATCGAACCAAGCTTAGAAGCCGCATTTGTTGATTACGGTGCTGAGCGTCACGGTTTCCTCCCTCTAAAAGAAATTGCCCGCGAATACTTCCCTGAAGGTTATACCTACCAAGGCCGTCCAAGCATTAAAGAAGTGCTGACTGAGGGCCAAGAAGTAATCGTACAAGTAGAAAAAGAAGAACGTGGTAGCAAGGGCGCAGCTCTAACCACGTTTATTTCTCTTGCGGGTAGCTACCTTGTTCTTATGCCAAACAACCCTCGTGCAGGCGGTATTTCTCGCCGTATCGAAGGTGATGAGCGTACTCAACTAAAAGCAGCATTAAGCACTCTAGAACTGCCTCAAGGCATGGGTCTGATTGTTCGTACTGCTGGCGTTGGTAAGAGCGCAGAAGAACTTGAGTGGGACTTGAACGTACTGCTGAACCATTGGAGCGCGATTAAGGGCGCGGCAGACTCTAACCCTGCCCCATTCTTAATCCACCAAGAAAGTAACGTTATCGTTCGTGCAATTCGTGACTATTTGCGTCGTGATATTGGTGAAATTCTTATCGACAGCAACACCATTTATGAACGTGCGAAAGAGCACATTCAATTGGTTCGCCCAGATTTCATCAACCGCGTTAAGAAGTACGAAGGCGAAGTGCCGCTGTTTAGCCACTACCAAATCGAGAGCCAAATTGAATCGGCTTTCCAACGTGAAGTGCGCCTACCATCTGGTGGTTCTATCGTAATCGACCCAACGGAAGCTCTGACGTCTATCGATATCAACTCTGCTCGTGCAACTAAGGGCGGTGATATCGAGGAAACAGCACTTAATACCAACCTAGAAGCAGCAGACGAGATCGCTCGTCAATTGCGTCTACGCGACTTAGGTGGTCTAGTGGTTATCGACTTTATCGATATGACACCAGTGCGCCACCAACGTGAAGTAGAAAACCGCCTACGTGAAGCAGTTCGATTAGACCGTGCTCGCGTACAAATCGGTCGTATCTCACGCTTTGGTCTTCTAGAGATGTCTCGTCAACGATTGAGCCCTTCTCTTGCAGAAGCAAGCCACCACATTTGTCCTCGCTGTAGCGGCACAGGTGTTGTTCGTGACAACGAATCTCTAGCACTTTCTGTTCTTCGTTTGATTGAAGAAGAAGCACTAAAAGACAACACAGCTCAAGTATTGGCTGTAGTACCAGTGCCAATCGCATCTTACCTATTGAACGAAAAACGTCGCTCGGTTAACCATATCGAACGAATTCAAGAAGTGAAAATTACGGTTGTTCCTAACTCAGACATGGAAACACCGCACTTTGAAGTAATTCGCGTACGCGAAGGTGAAGAGTTTGATTTAATTTCTTACCTACTTCCTAAGAAGTTGGAAGCAATGAAAGAAGCAGAAGGTAAAGAACCTTCTGAAACAGACATCAAACCTAAGCGAATCGAAGAGCCTGTTCTTAAGGGCTTTGCAGCGCCAGTTCAAACCGCTCCAGCTCCTGTTTCTAAACCTGCGCCGGTAGCGAAGAAGAAAGAAGTAGAGCAAGAAGCAAAACCTGGCCTATTCAGCCGTTTGTTTAAAGCACTAGGTAGCTTTCTATTTGGTGGTTCTGAAGAAGTAAAAGAAGAACCAAAACAAGAAGAGAAGAAATCAAACCGCGACAACAAGCGCAACAAACGCGATCGCAACGACCGTCGTCGTAGCAACCAACGCGATAACCGCGAAGGTCGTGAAAACCGTGATAACCGTCGTCGCCGTAAGCCTCGTGAAGAGCAAGCAAATGAGCAAAACGAAGCTCAACAACCTGCAAACAAACAACAACCAAACCGTAGCCAGAAGCGTAAGCCAAAACCTCAACAAGCTGAAAAAGCTCAAGAGC
Source organism: Vibrio sp. RC2502 (assembly GCF_054850435.1). Lineage (NCBI taxonomy): Bacteria > Pseudomonadati > Pseudomonadota > Gammaproteobacteria > Vibrionales > Vibrionaceae > Vibrio > Vibrio sp. RC2502. The sequence continues at coordinate 1,118,083 of NZ_CM141453.1, read as the reverse complement.
CGAAAGCAAACGCGAAAGTAGCGGAAAAAGGCTTGCAACTTGCGGCTGAAGCTCGCTCAGAAGTGAAGCCTGAAGAGAATAAAGCGAAAGCAAACGCGAAAACAGAGAAAGTCAAAGAGCGCCGTCAACGTCGCAAACTGAACAAATCTGTTCGTGTTAAAGATCAACTTGCCGATGAGCAAGTAGAAGAAACAGCAGTGAAAGCAATTGAACCTGTTGAGTCTCAAGTAGCTCAAGCCGTTGATACAGCAGCAGACGCACAGCAAGACAACAAGCAAGGTGAATCGAAACAACGTCGTAACCGTCGTTCTCCTCGTCACCTACGAGCAAGTGGTCAACGTCGTCGTCGTGGTCGTGATCGTCGTCCTAACCCATTCCGTCTGCGCAAAGGCGGTGTAGCATCTCCTGAGATGGCAATGGGTAAAGTGATGCCACGTTACATTCCAAAACCAGCGCCTAAGAAGGAAGAGCGAGTTCAGGAAGAAGCGGTTGTGGCAATTGCAGCTGTACCTGCTATGCAAGGTGGTTTTGCTTGCCCTGAAATGGCAATGGGTAAAGTCATCATCCGTCGTGAGCAACCAGCGGTAGCTGAAGCACCTGTTGTTGAACCTAAAGTTCAAGAAACAGTAGAAGCTAAAGCTGAATCACCGATTGTTGAAGCTGTAGCGCCTGAAAAGGCAGAGCCAGTAGCGGTTGATCAAGCTCCTGTAGAGCCGAACGTTGAAGTGGCTGAAGCACCTGTTGCGGAAGCAACAACAGAAACAGTTGTTGAAGAAGCTCCGGTTCAAGAGCCAGTCGTTGCAGAAACTGTGGAAGAAGCAGCAACAGAAGTTGCCGTTGAAACTCCAGTAGCAGCGCCAGAGATGAAAGCTGAAGTTATCAACGTTGTTGCTAAGCCACGAGCTAGCGCACCAATGACAAAAGCACCTGGTCCTCAAGAACTACGTGAAATCGAAGTAGCCGCAGCGCCGTTTAAAGCTGAACGCTACCAAGCTAAAGGTGCTGGTAGCCAAGTGGCAACAAACCGCGCCTCTGCAGCAATGACAAAGCCAAACTTCAACTAAGTTTGAATACATTGCGATAGCTTGAAAGCTAGAATCAAAAGGCCACCGAAAGGTGGCCTTTTTTGTTTGTTCTCGGTCTAGCGTAATTGGTCATATTAATATCAACGACGGATCACATTTGTGGTTCATTATCCGTATCATTCTTGAACTTAATCACACTTTTCGGTAGCATTCGCCAACTCAAGTTTTCGACACCATTCTACTGCTGCTCTTTTATTACTACGGTTTACACTAAGTACCTTGAATGTATTTTCATCACTTAGTGGTTAATGCAAATACGAATATGTGTCGGGATAAACTCATCTCAACGAGAACTTAAAGACAAACATGTTCGAATTCCCGCAATTTTCTAAGCACTCTATTAAAAATGACGTGCTATCAGGTTTGACGGTTGCCCTGGCACTTGTCCCTGAAGCCGTAGCATTTGCATTCGTTGCTGGTGTAGACCCCATGGTTGGTCTGTACGCAGCATTCATCGTTGGCCTTATCACCTCAATCTTTGGTGGTCGCCCAGGCATGATCTCTGGTGCTACAGGCGCAATGGCTGTAGTAATGGTCTCTCTTGTTGCAAGCCACGGTGTTCAGTACTTATTTGCTGCCATTATGTTGGCCGGTATTCTGCAAATTGCTGCCGGTTTATTTAAATTGGGCAAATTCATTCGAATCGTTCCACACCCTGTAATGATTGGTTTTGTTAACGGCCTAGCGATTGTTATCTTCCTCGCGCAATTAGGACAATTCAAGGCTCCAGACATGAATGGCGTGCTGACTTGGCTTCCACAAGATCAAATGATGTTAATGCTAGGTTTGGTTGCGCTGACCATGGCGATCATCTACTTCTTGCCGAAAATTACAACAGCAGTGCCATCTTCACTTGTTGCTATCGTAACCGTTACTGCACTAGTTGTTGGGTTAGATCTAGAGACACGTACAGTTGTCGACTTCCTACGTTCTATGTCAGGTAATGAAGCTGCTACACTAGCAGGCTCTTTGCCAACCTTCTCTATTCCATCAGTGCCATTTACGCTAGAGACTCTGCAAATCATCTTGCCTTATGCAGTGATCCTTGCGGCCATCGGCCTAATTGAATCTTTGCTAACACTGACCGTTTTAGACGAAATGACGAATACTCGTGGCCAATCTAACCGCGAATGTATCGGTCAGGGCATGGCAAACATGACATGTTCTGTATTCGGCGCGATGGGTGGTTGTGCAATGATTGGGCAGTCAATGATCAACGTAAACTCCGGTGGCCGTGGCCGTCTGTCTGGCATCGTAGCGGCTGTAGCTCTGCTGATGTTCATTTTGTTTGCGTCATCGTTGATTGAAATGATTCCACTAGCAGCCCTAGTTGGTGTGATGTTCATGGTTGTGATTGGCACATTCGAATGGGCAACATTTAAGTTGGCTCGCCGTGTACCAAAGCAAGATTTCTTCGTTATCGTACTAGTAACCGTTGTTACAGTACTGACTGACCTTGCTGTTGCGGTCGCGGTTGGTGTAATCGCTTCAGCGCTGATGTTTGCATGGCAACATGCGAAGCACATTTACGCAGATACTTGCTTGAACGCAGAAGGCTCAAAAGAGTACAAAATTCACGGTCCAATCTTCTTTGGTTCAGCAGCAAACTTCCTCGAGCTGTTTAATGCGCCAGAAGATCCTAAAGATGTGATTGTCGATTTCGCAGACTCTCGCGTAACAGACCACTCGGCAATTGAGGCAATTGAAACGCTAGCAGAGCGCTACGCTTCCATCGGCAAAACGCTTCACCTTCGTCACCTAAGTCCGGATTGTCGCAAACTACTCGACAAAGCTGGCAGTCTAGTCGAAATCAACGTGAAAGAAGACCCTAGCTACAAAGTCGCAACCGACATTTTAGCTGGCTAATCTATGCGTAAAGGGATGAGCAATGCTCATCCCTTTTATTATTTATCTGATATCGAAATAATTACAGCTTCTGCAAAACCGCTACCGACGCCTCTTCGATTAAGTCCAATACCAACTCAAATCCATCATCTCCACCATAGTAAGGATCTGGGATCTCGTCATAACTCGAATTAGAGTGGCTTAAAAATAGCGAGACTTTATGACGATGTTCTGCAGGACAAATATCGAGTAAGTCAGCCAAGTTTGCTTTATCCGCAGCCAGTACCAAATCGAAGTCTTCGAAATCTTGCACTGACACTTGGCGCGCTCGCATTCCTTTAAACGAATAGCCACGTTGTTTCCCTGCCGCCATAGCTCTTGAGTCTGGCGTGTTTCCAGTGTGATAGCCAATTGTCCCAGCCGAATCAATGTCGACATCGACACCTAACTCTTCCGCTTTAGCTCTCAGAACGGCCTCACCGGTTGGTGAACGGCAAATATTTCCCATACAAACAACGAGTATTCTCTTCATTTTATTCCCTGAATTATCGATGGTTTTTCTTCACGATATGTTGGTCTATCATAGCGAGATAATTCAATGAACCCAAGCTACCGCGGGCAAAGCACGAAACGGATTTAAGGAAGTATTATGTCTATCGAAGAAAATAAAGAAGCACGCCATAAGGCACGCCAACAAAAAGTAAAAGAACAGGTAGACGCAAAAATTGCGGCCGCTCAAGAAGAGAAAGGTCTACTGCTGGTCATTACTGGTAATGGTAAAGGTAAATCGACATCGGGCTTTGGCACGATTGCTCGCGCCGTCGGTCACGGCCTTACGTGTTCAGTGGCTCAATTTATCAAAGGCACTTGGGACAACGGCGAGCGCAACTTGTTAGAAAAATTGGGAGTAGAATTCCAAGTTATGGCGACTGGTTTTACTTGGGAGACGCAGAACAAAACCGCCGATACCGAAGCAGCGCAACTGGTCTGGAAAGAATGTAAGCGTATGCTGCAAGACGACTCTATTGATGTCATCTTATTCGATGAGCTAACTTACATGGTGAGTTACGGTTACATCGATTTGGACGAAGTGGTCGAAGCGTTAAACAATCGCCCCAAAATGCAGTCGGTTGTGATTACTGGTCGTGGCGCACATCGCACTCTAATTGAAATGGCCGATACCGTTTCTGAAGTGAAGAATGTAAAGCACGCATTTGAATCTGGCGTAAAAGCGCTGAAAGGCGTCGACTGGTAAAGCTTGCAGCACAATGAAAAAAGGGTTGGCACAATGCCAACCCTTTCACTTTCAACACGTGGTTAGTTGAAAAGATTCTTCAACAGACCATCGACCGCTTCTTTGGTTTTCTCATCTTTAATTTTGTCCGTTAGCTTCTCTACGCCACGGTCAATTTCTTTCTGAGCTTTCTGTTTAAGAACATCATCGAATACGAGTTTGAATTTAGGGTCCGCCCACTTACCAGACACATTGATTGGAATCGTGATGTCCTTCAGCTCATCGATGTTTTTACCACCTTGGCCTTCTAGCGTACCCACAATTGAAGTACTGATAGTAAAGTCGACCGTCTCATTGATGTAGTTTGCACTGCCCTTACCACGCACACGTAGTAACGGTGATTGAGCATGCAAGTTGTCCGTTGATACCACACCTTTGTTTAGTTTCAACGTCGCGGTCATCGCACTGAAGTCTGTTTTCTTCACTTCGTTGGTACTTTCAACTTTTTGCCCTTTGAATCGCGCGTAGTTTTCACGAATCAATTGAGCAACGTTGATGCCATTTACCGCACCATCAGCAAAGTTAATCACTACCGTACCAGCAAGGTTCTGTTTGATACCTGTCGGCGTCAAACTGCTACCTTGGACATTCACGTCGATGTTACCCGTACCTTCTAGCTTGTCGTTGTTAGCAACATCAATCAGTAGCGGTTGAACTTTCACACCTTTGATTGATTTTTTCACGCTGTAAGTCGCTGGCGTCTTACGTGCATCTAGTCTTGCTGTTGCTGAAATTGTGCCTTGGTACAACTTCGAGCTAAATGATGTGAGGTCAAACACACCACGATTGACAGTGAAGCTCGCTTTTACCGCTTCCATTTTTGCGTTAGCCGCTTTGAACTTATCGATGGTGATATCACCTTTGACATCCAGCGTTTTCAGTGCTGAAAGATCCGGCTCAACTTCAGGCCCCGCGGATGCACTCTTACCACCAGATGCTGGCTTTTCGCTTGCTGGTGCTTGTTTATCCAAGCCTAAGAATTCATCTAAATCGATATTAGGGCTATGAAGGGCAAAACGTATTTTTGGAATGTCTCCCAATGTCACATCGGCTTTACCATCCAATGCAATCGCGTTTGCGGTTAACTTCTCTAGAATAAAGCTAAGGTGGCTTTTGTTTAGGTCAAATGAAAGGTCAGAGACCATATCAACTTTCATTGGTGATTGTGGCAAAGCATCACCTTCAAAGCTTGATTTCAGCGTAAGCTTATTCAACAACACTTTGCTAATCGCTTGGTCAACCGTAAGCTGCCCACCGCCTTGCATGTCCAGCTTCATACCAGCCGCACTGCCTTTAAGCGCGTAGTTAAGATTGTTTACTTTATCGAACTCAAATGTATCTAAGCCAATTTTTGCCGATTCAATAGTGTTGTTTGGATCAGTGTACGTCGCATCAACATTGATGTTCTTCAACGCATAACTGGCAAGACCTTTCGCCAGTTTAAAGTCTGCCTTACCTTCTGCTGTAAACTTCTGGTCATTCATTTCGCCTTTCACACCAAAGTCAGCTGTCGTCCAGCTGTCAAAAGCAAATTCAGAAAGGTTCAACGATACATCATACAGCTTGGTGTAATTGCCGGCTTGCTTGTCTTGAATTTCTAGTGAGCCATTAGAAACCGTAACACCAGCCAGGTTGATACTCCAATCTGAGCCTTCAGACTGCGATTCACCACTTTGATCTGGTGCAGTATCATTCGGTTGCTCTGCTTGTTGAGTTTGCGCTTTCGTTAGAGCATCAATGTTCTTGCTGCCGTCTTTCTTCGTTTCAACGTAGAACTCCGCACCATCTAAAGTAATGTTACCGATTTCAAGTTGTTTGCTAAAAAGTGGTGTGACAGAAACATCAACACCGACAGTGTCGACTTTAAAAAGATTTGGCTGACTAAAACCTTGCGGGTTACGCAGTTCGGTTCCTCCCAATTCAAAACCAATTGATGGGAAGAATTGCCAACTGATATCCCCTTCAATCACTAATTCTAACCCTGTTTGTTTCTGAGCTTGCTCAACAATCAGTGGCTTAAATTGGTTTGGATTGACAAAAATAGTTAACGCTAAAATTGCAGCAACAAATACCACAACAGGTATCGCGAGAACTAAGAGCAGTTTCTTCATTTGTTTTTCCTTGCTCGTGTGTTTTTAAAATTATAAGCGCAGACTAGATTTACCGCCGAGAGTTCCACAAAAGCGTGAAAATCATCCGGTTTTGACATGCAACTGACTAATTTAAAAACAAAAAAAGAAGTGGCACCTAAAGTGCCACTTCTTATCATAAAAATAAAGCGATATAGCCGTCTAAAGACTTAAGCTTTCAAAAGTTTTGCAATGTGAGCTTTTAGTACATCGATCGCGATACGGTTTTTACCGCCACGAGGTACGATGATGTCCGCATATTGCTTAGAAGGTTCGATAAACTGCATGAACATCGGACGAACAGTTTGCTGATATTGCTTAAGAACGGATTCCATTGTACGGCCACGCTCTTCAACGTCACGCTTAACGCGGCGAAGTAGACAGATATCCAGAGGCGTATCCATAAATACAGTCGCGTGCATCAGATCACGAAGACGAGGGTCAGTAAGAAGAAGGATACCTTCTAAAATGATTACCTTTTTAGGGGTCATTGTGGTGGTGTTACTTGTTCTTGTGTGCTCTGTGTAGCTGTACTCAGGCACTTCCACGGCCTCACCACGTACAAGCTTCTCTAGGTGCTCGCACAATAGGTCGTGGTCCAACGCACTCGGGTGATCGTAGTTCGTCTTTACTCGCTCTTCCATGCTTAGGTGGCTTTGGTCGTTGTAGTAGCAATCTTCCGTGATGACACCGATTTGATGATCGCCTACTTTCGCGCGAAGCTCATTGTAAATTGTGCTCGCGATCAGACTTTTTCCAGAAGCAGAAGCGCCAGCAATACCTACGATGACGCATTGATTATTATCAGACATTAGTTTGCACCCGATGATGATTTCTAGTCACATAAAAAGATAAACTGCCTGATTATAGGGAGTTCACCCCGTAGTTACTAGCTGGAATTAGAGTTTAGTCATAAGTTTCTGCCTGCCCAGAGGATTAACCTCCGGGCAAACGTTAAAATGTGCAACTTTCAACCACCAGCCTCAGTTTACCATTGTAAAACTGATTGCATCTGGTTTCGCTTTGCCTTGCCAAAACATTGTGCTACACACTCGATCTGCAAGCTGTTTGTAGTAGCCTGAATGCTCACTGTCAGGTCGTCTCGCAACGGTTGGCACACCAGCATCAATGTCTTCTCGCATAGAAATATGCAACGGAATTTGGCCCAATAGCGCTAAGCCAAACTCTTGAGACATTTTCTCCGCGCCACCCATACCAAAGATGTGTTCAGTCGCGCCACATTGGTTACAAATGTGGTAACTCATATTTTCGACCACACCTACCACTGGCACATTGACTTTGTTAAACATTGCTGCGCCTTTGCGCGCGTCTGCCAAAGCTAAATCTTGTGGCGTCGTCACCAAAACCGTGCCGGTAACAGGAATTTGTTGTGACAACGTCAACTGGATATCACCCGTGCCTGGTGGCATGTCTATCACTAAGTAATCCAGATCTGGCCAATCGGTTTCATTCAATAGCTGAGCTAACGCTTTCGATGCCATAGGGCCACGCCAGATCGCTGCTTCAGATTTATTAACTAAATAGCCAATAGAATGAGTATAGATGCCGTGAGCAAAAATAGGCTCCATCCATTTGCCATCACGAACTTCTGGTTTCGCATCTTCCTGGCCGAGCATCATCGGAACCGATGGACCGTATATATCGGCATCCAATAGGCCAACCTTCGCTCCCGACTGCGCGATAGCCAAGGCTAAGTTAACGGCTGTTGTGGATTTGCCCACCCCACCCTTTGCAGAGCTCACCGCAATGATATTCTTCACATCTTTCACCGCATTAGAAACCTGCGTTTCTAGTGCTTTTACGCCGAGTTCAATGTGAAACGGAAACGCGGCTACAGCTTTGGATGCTTGCTGTTGTTGAATCCATTCTTGCAATGTGCGCTGAAGCTCATTACTAGCAAATGGCAATGTAATCTTCACCTCACCTTGAGCGGTGATGGTGACAACGCCGTGAATATCGGCCCAGTTTTCCACTAACTGTGGATGTTGAAATTGATTAAACCAATGACAAAAATCTTGTTTTGAAGTGAACTGATGCATAAGTCCTCCTTTTGAGTACCATGCTACCACCGACCCGACATAACCAGAACCCTAAAAAAACTAAGGCATTCCGCGGTTTGACACCTTGGAGTTAGTGAGTTCATGGGGTAGTATTATCCATCAAAATTTTTTTATACCTATCAAGAAAAGCGAATATTAAGTATGGCAAACGATCCAAGACACCTTCCTTCAAGGAAACTGCTGGTAACTTGTGCCCTTCCGTACGCTAACGGTTCGATCCACCTTGGCCATATGCTTGAGCATATCCAAGCGGACATTTGGGTTCGTTACCAACGCCTACGCGGCAACACTGTAAACTTCATCTGTGCTGACGATGCTCACGGCACGCCAATCATGCTTAAAGCGCAACAGATGGGTATTACTCCAGAAGAGATGATTGCCGCTGTTAGCGAAGAGCACCAAAAAGACTTCGCTGGCTTTGATATCAGCTTTGATAACTACCACAGCACGCACTCAGAAGAGAACCGCGAACTGGCATCTCACATTTACCTAGAGCTAAAGAAAAATGGCTTTATCTCTAGCCGTACTATTTCTCAGCTTTTCGACCCTGAAAAAGAGATGTTCCTACCGGATCGTTTCGTAAAAGGTACATGTCCTAAGTGTAAGTCTGAAGATCAGTACGGTGATAACTGTGACAACTGCGGCGAGACTTACAGCCCGACAGAACTGATCAATCCTAAATCTGCAGTTTCTGGTGCGACGCCAGTAATGAAAGATTCTGAGCACTTCTTCTTTGACCTGCCTCAGTTTGAAAGCATGCTAAAAGAGTGGACTCGCTCTGGTTCTCTGCAAACAGAAACCGCGAACAAGATGCAAGAGTGGTTCGAGTCTGGTCTGCAACAATGGGATATCTCGCGTGACGCACCTTACTTTGGCTTCGAAATCCCAGGCGAAAAAGACAAGTTCTTCTACGTATGGCTAGATGCACCTATTGGCTACATGGGCTCATTCAAAAACCTATGTAACAAACGTGACGATCTAGACTTCGATGAATACTGGAACAAAGACAGTAAAACTGAACTTTACCACTTCATCGGTAAAGACATCGTGTACTTCCACAGCCTATTCTGGCCTGCAATGCTTGAAGGTTCTGGCTTCCGTAAACCAAACAACGTATTCGTACACGGCTACGTAACGGTAAACGGCGCGAAAATGTCTAAGTCGAAAGGTACATTCGTGAAAGCAAGCACGTACCTCGATCACCTAGACCCAGAATGTCTACGTTACTATTACGCAGCGAAACTAAACAGCCGTATTGACGACCTAGATCTTAACCTTGAAGACTTCACTCAGCGCGTTAACGCTGACGTAGTCAACAAGATCGTTAACCTAGCATCTCGTAACGCAGGCTTCATCGCTAAACGTTTCGAAGGCAAACTGTCTGACAACTTCGCTGAACCAGAGCTTTACAACGAATTCGTGGCAGCGGCTGACCGTATCGCAGAGCTTTTTGAAGCTCGCGAATTTGGCCGTGCTATCCGTGAAATCACGGCACTAGCAGACAAAGCAAACCAATACGTTGACGAGAAAGCCCCTTGGGTTGTAGCGAAAGAAGAAGGCAAAGATCAGGAACTACAAGAAATCTGTTCTGTAGGTATCAACCTGTTCCGCGTACTAATGACTTACTTGAAACCAGTAATGCCAGCTCTTGCTGCACGTACTGAAGCATTCCTAAACCAAGAGCTAACTTGGGAAGGCATTGCTCAGCCACTCACAGGCCACGAAATCACTAAGTTCAAAGCGCTATTCAACCGTATCGATCCAAAGAACATCGAAGCGATGATCGAAGCATCGAAAGAAGACGCTGCAGCAGAAATGGCAGCGAAAGAGAAAGCTGAAGCGGCTAAAACAGAAACTGAGCTAAGCAAAGACCCAATCGCGGACGAGATTGAGTTTGATACTTTTGCTCAAGTGGATTTGCGCATCGCTCGCATCATCTCTTGTGAAGAAGTGCCTAAAGCAAACAAATTGCTTAAGTTCCAACTGGACATCGGTGGTGAAACTCGTCAAGTTTTCTCTGGCATTAAATCAGCCTACAAACCTGAAGAGCTAGAAGGCAAGCTAACCGTAATGGTAGCGAACCTAAAACCTCGTAAGATGAAATTCGGTATGTCTGAAGGCATGATCCTAGCGGCAGGCCCTGGTGGTAGCGACCTATGGATTCTTGAGCCACACGAAGGCGCTCAGCCTGGCATGCGTGTAATGTAATTCCCTTACGTTACGCTTGAAATGAGTTCAATCCCCGCCTCTCTCGGCGGGGATTTTTTTTGATCAAATTCACATTATTGGGGAGATTCTGCACCAATAACGCGCAAAACATTTAGGTTTAAATTTTAAACAATTGTTTTTAAAGTAATTTTAATTGGCATCAAAACTGCAAATTCCTTCTTGCTAGGTCCAAACACTAACAAGGAGTTGGTTATGTTTGTTTTGATTTCAACGTTATTATCCGTCGCCATATTAGCCGGCATTTACCACCTTTCCACAAAACGCGAACAGCAACATGCACGAAAGTATCAGTTGCTTACCCTACTTCGCGATGTCGTTAACTTGCTTAGACGTCATCGAGCAATCACACATTACTCCCTTCAATCCCAACAAAACTATGAGCGAGAAATAGAAGAGATCCATCATGCTCTCAACAACAAGCTGCACCTTTTGTTGGAAACATCGCGCTTTGAAAATAAACCCATGTATCGTGTGTTACAGATAAAAGTCAGTAAGTTGCTCGAACAATGGCAGGAAAACAGCATCGCGAGAAATCAAATGGAGCACGGAAAGCTGATTCGACATTGTTTGTTTTTAATGGATGAAGTCACTATTGCGTGGCTAGCAGTTGAGCAACGAGATGAGTTGCATGATGAGTACCACATGAATTGGCAAACCATTATCGATAGCCTCGAAACCTTGACTCAACTTCGTATTAGCATTCAAGACTTAAACGAACAAGGAGGAAGCGTTCGAGTAAAGAACTACGCATCTGTAATGACACGTAAACTGAATCAGTTAGCTGTAATAGCACCATTGACTATCGCAGCGCCGATCTCCGTACGTTCGACACAAGCGTTAAACGACTATGTCGAAGGAAAACACACCGGACTAACAGAAGAAGAACTTTATGGCATCACCTCAGATCTGTCACTGACGATTTTCAATACCTATGATCACGTGCTATCAGATATTGTCGAAACACTGTATTTGCCTTTGCCCAGACTCTCATTAGCCTGAAAGACTCATTTTTCGACATAATTGCATGAGGAACTAGATCAAAAGCCGTAAGTAACGAGCAATAAAAAACCGCAGGCATTGCCTGCGGTTTTTTCTAACTTTGCTCACTCAATGCTTAGCTATCATCTTCAGTGAAGTTGGTTGGTAGTTGCTTTTTCATCTCGTTCCAGATTTGAGCACTTTCCATGCCGTAGTGGCGAATTACAACTGGCAATTGTTCACGCTGGCCCGTTTCACAAGTTTCTAGCAGTTGACGGTAGAATCTTAGCGCCAAATCACGTGAGGCCGGGTTAGAGAAGTAGTAACTGCCAACTCGGTCATACAGCTTCTTCAAGCCATTGAAAATCAAACCGTAGATTTGGTTACCAGAGTGGAATGCCAAGCGTTGGAACAACATGTAATCGTAAAAGTTAAATGTTTTCGCGATCAAAATTTCCTGACGCTTTGCTTCATCTTTTTCGTTGTCTTCTTTAACGCTTTGAAGCACCTTATCCGCATACGGAGAAGAGGCAATGAAATCATCCCAAGACGATGCATTCACAAGCGCTTCACAAGACTCAATTACGTTCTTGATTGTACGCTCAGAGTTTTCTTTGTTCGCCTTGAATGCATAACGCATAAAGATAGGGCTGATGTTGGTACGTGCCGCAAGCAAATCTTCTACAATATTTGTTGCATTATCGACGTCTAGCGTCATCAACGTATCCAAGATATGCAGACCAGATGTCTCCATAAATTGGTTAACTTTTGTTGGTTTACCGTGTTGGATAGTCAACCATCCATCACGTGCTAGTCGTTGAAGAACCTCTCGTAAAGTCGTTCGAGTAACACCAATCAGTTCGGACAGCTCGCGCTCAGCAGGTAAAATTGAGCCTGGAGGAAAACGGCCGTTCCAAATGCTCTCGATAATATATTTTTCTGCGAATCCCGCAGGGCTTTTCGCCTTAATGACCATTCTACTTTTTATCCAATATTGATTTCTGAGGGTCGATACTACTCATCATACCACTACTTAACGATTTGAGAAAATTTACGATCAATTATTGAAACGATCCCTCAATATAGAGTTAATACTCTACACGTTCGCTGAATTTAGGATACTTAGTGAAGCAGTTCAAAGCCGTAAAATTTGTATTTTATAAAAAAGAAACCGAACACAAATAGAGAAAAAATAACGACAAGTACGTCACATTTTTATGTTCATAATATGCAAAATAAATTTGTATTCTCTGGTTAATATTCCTTTTTAATTGATCTTTTCTCGTCACTTGGCGTCATTTAAAATCCAAGGGGATTTTTTCAAGCTTTCCATGATATAGTAACGCCGTTTTGATCGCGTTATTACACTTAAAAAGTAGTTTTAGTCGGAAGCATTACGTTTTGTTATTGACTAATAAAAGCCGGAGTGTAGAGTTTGCGATCGAAAGTGAGCGGTGCTTGAGTTCAGGGGAAGTAACTTGGCAAAACTACAATAAAACAAAGGATTGTTGTTTTACTAAGTTATTGTTTTAAAAGACTAGTTAATAAGTCTAACAAACAGATACTTGAGCGCTAATTGTAGTGTCTATTCATAATATTGTTATAAAGAGAATTATCATGCCGATATCGCTCGGAAACGCTTTTATCAAGAATTTCCTTGGTAAAGCGCCTGATTGGTACAAAGTTGCCATTATAGCCTTCCTTATTATTAACCCGATTGTTTTCTTCCTAATAAATCCATTTGTTGCTGGGTGGTTGCTTGTCGCGGAATTTATTTTCACGCTTGCAATGGCTTTAAAATGCTACCCATTACAACCTGGTGGTTTACTTGCAATTGAAGCTATTGCTATTGGCATGACCAGCCCAGCGCAAGTAAAACATGAGTTGGTTGCGAATATAGAAGTATTACTACTTTTAGTATTCATGGTTGCGGGTATCTACTTCATGAAACAGCTTCTGCTGTTCATCTTCACCAAAATCCTGCTTGGTATTCGTTCAAAAACTCTGCTTTCGCTTGCATTCTGTTTCGCAGCCGCGTTTTTGTCAGCATTCCTAGATGCGTTGACAGTAATCGCTGTTGTCATCAGCGTAGCAGTTGGTTTCTACTCGATTTACCACAAAGTTGCTTCAGGTAACCCAATTGGCGATCACGACCATACTCAAGACGACACCATCACAGAACTGACTCGTGATGACCTTGAAAACTATCGTGCATTCCTACGTTCGCTGCTTATGCACGCTGGTGTGGGTACCGCGCTGGGCGGCGTAACAACGATGGTTGGTGAACCTCAAAACCTTATCATTGCAGACCAAGCGGGTTGGTTATTTGGTGAATTCCTAATCCGTATGTCTCCTGTGACGTTACCAGTATTTATCTGTGGTCTTATTACCTGTGCATTGGTTGAGAAGCTAAAAGTATTTGGTTACGGCGCACAACTGCCTGATAACGTACGTCAAATCCTTGTGGACTTTGACCGCGAAGAACGTAAGACACGTACAAACCAAGACGTCGCAAAACTGTGGGTACAAGGTATTATCGCCGTTTGGCTGATTGTCGCGTTAGCGCTTCACTTAGCAGCCGTTGGCCTGATTGGTCTGTCTGTCATTATACTAGCAACGTCATTTACTGGCGTCATTGAAGAGCACTCAATGGGCAAAGCATTTGAAGAGGCCCTGCCTTTCACAGCCCTACTCGCGGTTTTCTTCTCGATCGTTGCAGTAATCATTGACCAAGAGCTATTTAAACCTGTTATTGACGCCGTGTTAGCCGTTGAAGACAAAGGCACACAGCTTGCCCTCTTCTACGTTGCGAACGGTTTGTTATCGATGGTTTCGGACAACGTATTCGTAGGTACGGTATACATCAACGAAGTGAAATCAGCCCTTATGGAAGGCTTGATCACGCGTGAACAGTTCGACCTGTTAGCAGTTGCAATCAACACCGGTACAAACTTACCTTCTGTTGCAACGCCAAACGGTCAAGCCGCTTTCCTATTCCTACTAACGTCTGCGCTAGCACCGTTAATTCGTCTGTCTTACGGTCGAATGGTAGTGATGGCATTGCCATACACTGTCGTTTTGGCGATTGTAGGTCTGATGGGCATCATGTTCTTCCTAGAGCCAGCAACAGCGTCTTTCTACGATGCGGGCTGGATTGCACCTCATACCGGTGATCTGACTCCAGTTGTGTCTGGCGGACACTAAAATTTGAGTTGATTAGGAAACTTATACACGATAAAAAGCTCTGAGTATTCAGAGCTTTTTTCTATTTCAGACAGGATTGAAACCGTGACTATTTTTTCATCACTTAACCAGTTTTCGAAGGGACGCTTATCGTGGTTGCTTCTTCTTTTGTTCATCATATTTTTTGAAGCCTGCGCACTCTACTTCCAACACGTAATGATGCTTGCCCCGTGCGTAATGTGTATTTATGAGCGTGTGGCAATGATGGGTATTGGCGGTGCAGCTATCATCGGACTTATCGCACCGAACAACGCACTATTCCGCTGGTTAGGGCTTATTGGTTGGGGATTAAGCTCGTACAAAGGATTGATGCTTGCAATGCAGCATGTTGATTACCAGTTCAATCCATCACCATTTGCAACTTGTGATCTTTTTGTCACCTTCCCAAGTTGGGCTCCGTTAAACCAATGGGTTCCTTGGATGTTTGAAGCGTATGGCGATTGTTCAAAAATTGTTTGGCAGTTCTTCGACTTATCGATGCCACAATGGTTGGTGGTTATCTTCGCTGGTAACTTGGTCGCTTTGGCGTTGATCGTGATTGCACAGTTCTTTCCGGTGAAACGTAAGAATCCAATTCGTTAAGGCGTATAAAAATATAGATAATAAAAAGCCGACCTTAGGGTCGGCTTTTTATTATCTATATTTTTATAGTGTTACTTACCACAACATTGCTTGAACTTTTTACCGCTCTCACAAGGGCATGGATCGTTACGACCTACATCTTTAAATGGGTTTAGGCTTTGAGATTTATTGCCGACCATTAGTTCATCTGCACCCAATGCGACTTCAACTAACATCAAATCAAGTTGATCAACAAGGTCTGTTAACGCTGGCGGCGTTTCAATGCCCGCGTCACGCATATGTTGCTGAGTAGACTCTTCATCAATGGCTAGCATCATTGTGGTAAGCAGCGCTTGCAGCATACGCTGTAAACCATCATTTAACTCAACCTCTTGCCACTGCTCTTCAATCATAGGCCAAACCGACATGAAACCTTCAGCAAAATCAGCTAACTGCTCAGGATCTTTTCCAGTTAGCTCTAGAGCTGAATACTCATTACGTAAAATACGGTTATGTTGCTTGTGAATTTGCTCTTCGACCGCTGGCTGAATCGATTTAAAACCTTCACCAAATAGCGGCTCAAGCCAGGCCTCTGGCGCCAAAGGTTTTGTGGTTAGGTTTGCGGCAAGTACCGCACCTTCAATAAATAGCGAAGATTCATCAAGTTGAACTTCACCTTTTTCAATCAAAGTGTATTGCATGACATCTGGTTTCCCATGAATTTGGCGGCATTATACTCCAATACAAGTGAGATGCCAGTTGGCACCAGCGCCGAGTCTTTTAATGACAAACTTAGCCGACATCGCTACAATCGCCCTCCTTTTTATCACCAAACTGTATTAGGCAAACTATGCGAGTTGTATTAGGCCCAATGGAAGGCGTTTTAGACCATTTGATGCGCCAAATCCTGACCGAAATAAACGACTATGATCTGTGTGTGACGGAGTTCGTTCGAGTGATCGATCAAGTCCTGCCAGACCATGTCTTTCATCGCTTATGTCCGGAGCTTATGCAAGGCTCTCAGACCACTTCTGGTGTGCCTGTACATGTTCAACTACTAGGCCAAGAGCCTCACTGGATGGCGGAAAACGCAATCCGAGCAGCAGAGCTTGGCGCGCGCGGCATCGACCTAAATTTTGGTTGCCCAGCAAAAATGGTTAACAAAAGCAAAGGAGGAGCGGCGCTATTGCAGCATCCTGAGTTGATTCATAGCGTGGTAAAAGCATGCCGTGACGCAGTGCCTGCGAATATCCCTGTCTCCGCAAAAATTCGTCTGGGCTGGGAAAACCCTGAAGACTGTTTTGAAATCGTGGATGCGATTCAATCTGCGGGAGCGAATGAACTGACCGTTCACGCACGTACTAAGCAAGGCGGTTATATAGCATCTGAAATCAAGTGGGAATACATCAATAAAATTCGCGAGCGATTCTCCATCCCTTTGATTGCCAATGGTGAAATCTGGAATTTCGAAGATGGTCAACGCTGCATCGAAACCACTGGTGTCGACTCTCTGATGGTGTGCCGTGGCGCGTTCAACATTCCGAACCTAGGTAACATGGTAAAACACAACCACACACCAATGATTTGGTCTGATGTGGTTGACCTGCTGATCTACTACTCAAAGTTTGAAATGAAGGGTGATAAAGGTTTGTACTATCCAAACCGCGTGAAGCAATGGTTCGCTTACCTGCGCCAATCTTACCCAGAAGCTAACGAATTATTCCGCGAAATCCGAACATTTAATAAAGCAGCACCGATTGTTGAGCACATCCAGCGCTACCGCGATGAACTCCAATCGCGTCAAAGCCAAGTGGCTTAAGCACTCAACATGCACGAATTGTGTGCAATGGTTGAACGACAAGTACAAAAAAGGGCGATATTATCGCCCTTTTAGCTATTTGTCAGATGGCCTTTTAGCAAGCGCGCCACGAACTAATAACAAATCTTGTTCTTTCCGGTACTTTTCGCTTCATAGAGCTTCTCATCAGCCGCCTTGAACAGTTCATCAAAGCTTTCCGCTTTGCTTGCAGAGCTAAAGACCACACCACCCGACACGGTAAATCCATTCTTCGTAACTCGTCGTGATCGTTCATCAATCGCTTTTTTGACTCGTTCGAGAATGTGCTTCATCCCTTCAATATCTTCATCGTATATCGCGAGAATAAACTCTTCGCCACCAAAGCGAGATGCGACGTCACTGTGACGAATGTTGTCTCGGATGCACTTCGCGACCAGTTGAATCGCAGAGTCACCTACATCATGGCCGTAAGTATCATTGATAGTCTTAAAGTTATCGATATCGAACACAGCCAATGCCACGTTCTTCTTCGTCATTTTATTACGCCAAACGGCCTGCATTCCTCTGCGGTTGAGCAGCCCTGTCATTGGGTCTCTTGCAGCAAGATCTTTAAAGTAGCGACGTTCGGTGTGCATGTTGACATAAAACAGTACTACGGTACTCAATACGTAAATAAAGACCGCGACCATGATGCTGTACTTTTCAAAGAACGTTAAATTCTTAATCTCGCTCCATAAGTTATATTCGTAATAAATACTGTGATTGGCACTCAAGCGCTCTTTTTCAATGGGCTTGATCCGCACGGCATCTTCAGGAATCGTTTGGAAATTGGAAACTAAGTGCAGCTTCCCGACAAGGTTTTCAGAAGTCGTGAGCAGCGCATCGACATCAAAATCAATCGAGAGCACCCCTTGGTGGACGCCTTTTTCGTAAATTGGCACTGTTAAACTGATGATTTGTCCTTCCATGGAATCAAGCATCGGCCCAGGCCCAGCCAATGTAATGTTGACCTTATCTTGCGCGGTTTTTTGCCAGAATGGCCTCGCCTTTAACGTTGACCAAAGCTCTTTAGTAAAATTCTTCGCATACTTATCGGGCGACGAAATCACATAACCACGTTTATCGATGTAATGGATACCAACAATGTGGGATTCAATATCATGAAGGAAGGACAAAGAAGGGGCAAAGCCTGCTTTTTGTTCTGCAAGTTTGTTGATTTTCGTCCCTGCCTGACACAAGCTTTCTTCGCCGACGATCATGTAGTCAACATCAACCGCTGGCAGTCCATCGCTGTAAACGTTCTCCAATAGCAAAACATCAATCGGCCATATATAGCAGATATCGCCTTTCACAATAGAGTTATGCTCTTCAGAAAGAGGGTTCGCGAAGTTTGAATAGTTGGTAAAGCTGTAGTCCAGTGCAGTTAAGACTTTGATACCACGAGTTAACGCTCTATCGATACGCGAATATTCAGTATCAATATAGCGATTGACTGCATCGTAGTAGTTTTTTGTAGTAACGAGCATTACCACAATGAATAGAACTAAAGGAAAGAAAACAACAAATGAGAGGCTAAATCGCCTTTGGTTAACCATTGAGTACCATTGTTTAAGTGTTCGCCTCTCATATGCATCGGCTTAAAGAGGCTGTTTATAGTTATTAATGAACATATTCACAAATTTTAATAAATATAGAATGCGGTGTCACTTCACTTGCCACAAATTGATACTTAATGCTGCCATATTGACAGAAACATGACCTTCATAATCAATTATTTCACACTTATCTAATAATTGATGCAAGTGTTTCGCATTCAAGCCTAACTGCCACAATGGTAGGTCAATCGTGCTTTCTTGTAGACCAATATTGACTGCAACAATGATCGTCTCTTCACCAAGCTGTCTTGCATAAGCAAATGCCCTTTCGTCACAATAAAGCCATTGCATGCTGCCAGATTGTAGAGCTTTGAACTGTTTGCGAATTTCAATCCACTGTTGGTACAGTTGGAGCCAAGGTGAACCCTGAACTAGATGCCAAGGGAAACAACGTCTGTTATCTGGATCAAAGCTTCCCTCAAGACCGACTTCACTACCATAATAAATGCATGGTGCGCCGACATAAGTCATGAGTAAGGCCAACGCGATTTGCATTTTTTTCTCATCCCCATTCACCAAGGTGAGAAAACGCGCGGTGTCATGGCTATCAAGTTGATTGAGTTGTGAGAGCTGATTGGCAAAAGGAACTTTTGCTCTGGCTTCATCCAACCACGCTTTGAACTCAAAACCATCTATATCGATTGGGTCGTACGTGATGTCCTGATGCGCGATAAACGCTCGAACAGGGTGGGCAAAACCGTAGTAGTTCATCGCACCGTCTTCTTGCTCCCCTTGCAGCCATTGAGTCGCTTCAAAAAAATGCTCACCTAACACATAAGCATTCGGATTAACGGATTTGGTCGCTTGGCGAAATGCTTTCACGTAGTGAGCGTTGTTTTTCGCCCCCTCCCCTTCACCTAGCATATGAATGACATCAAAACGCCAGCCATCCACGGAATATGGCGGCTTCAGCCAATGTTTGATAACCGATGCCTCACCTTGGTAGATATATTCTCTGACTTCGTAATTCTCAAAATTCAATACCGGCAGATTGTCGATACCTTTCCAGCCAATATAGTGATTACTCTCCCCATCAAAGAAGTAATAGTCGCGAAAATCGGATTTAGGATTCCCGTACGCGCCTTTCCCTTTCTGCTGAATATCAAACCAAGGGTGATGCACAGAAGTATGGTTAAAGACCGCATCCAATACAATCTTCATGTTTTTGCTGCGGATTTTTTCGCACAATGACGCAAAATGCTCGTTAGTGCCGAACATAGGATCAATCGTGAAATAATCCGTGGTGTCGTACTTATGGTTACTTGGCGAGGAGAAAATCGGATTGAAGTACAGTGCGGTCACACCCAATTGTTCAAGGTATCCAAGCTTTTGCTCAACGCCTTTTAGATCACCACCGAAGAACTCACGTACCCCAGAGTTTTGGTGATTCCCTACTGGTTCTCCCCACGTTTTAATCACAGCATCAGGATCGTACTCGCAGTACGCTTCACGAATCGCAGACTCACTTTGACTCGCGGCAAAACGATCAGGAAAAATCTGATAGAAAACTTGTTCTTGAACCCACTTTGGCGGTTGATGGTTTACATTCAATTTGAAATGAAATTCTTTGGGCGGAATACGTTTTTGCACGCCACGTGCGTCTAGCCAATATTGCTGACCGTTTCTAACGACTTTAAATACATAGTGGGTGATGTCTCGATCTCTATTCGGCTCGAATGATACTTCCCACAGCAGTAACTCTCCAGCTCTGCCGCATTGCACCATGGCGACAAGGTATTCTTCGTTGTCTGGCTCAATACGCACATAAACAGCATCAAATGTTAACGCTTCTGTTTTTAGACAGACCTTCACACGTTTACCATCGAAGGCTAAACCATCAACCGTCTGGCTATGAAAGAGAAATGGCAAAGACATAATAAGCACTCTTTAATAAGTGGATATGCCACTATTTTATTAAAGAATGAGAGATAAAAAATCCTCCTTGGAAATTCGGTGCTTTACCTATTTTCTCAAGGAGGATCACACTTGGTAGGCGTAGGCGCGGCTCTGACTATGTCGAAGAAACGCGTAACGAATCAGACATGCTATTTAATTGAGCAATAAACTGTCATCCGAAAGTTCTTCGCCTCGAACTTTAGAGAACATGTCTAGTAAATCAGGCACTTGCATATTGGCGCGCTGTTCTCCAGCGACATCCAGAACGATTTCTCCTTGGTGGAGCATGACGGTTCTGTCACCACAAGCGAGCGCGTCTTTCATCGAGTGCGTTACCATCATCACCGTCAAATCAAACTCATTGACGATACGCTTGGTTAAATCGATGACAAAAGCCGCCATACGTGGGTCAAGCGCGGCCGTATGTTCATCAAGCAGCAATAACTTACTCTCCGATAACGTCGCCATCACCAGGCTCACAGCTTGTCGTTGTCCACCAGACAGCAAACCAATACTGTCACCTAATCGGTCTTCCAAACCTAACCCCAAAATACTGATGCGTTCTTGGAACAACTTGCGACGTTTGGCAGACAGCGCCAGCCCCCAGCCACGTTTTTTACCTCGCATGTACGCTAGAGCCATGTTTTCTTCAATGGTTAGCTCACCACACGTTCCTGCTAACGGGTCCTGAAACACTCGTGCACATTGAGTAGCGCGCTGGGCAACCGTCTGCTTGGTGACGTCTTTGCCATCAATGATCACTTGACCACCAATCATTGGTGTCTCACCCGTCACCGCTCCGAGCAATGTCGATTTACCCGCACCGTTAGACCCGATTACGGTTAGAAATTGGTGCTCTGGTACTTCTAACGATACCCCTTTCAACGCGCGATTTTCCAAAATCGTACCAGGGTTGAACGTCACTTGGATATTGTTGAGTTCAATCATAACGCCTCCCCAGAACCATTTTTAGATGCCGCTTGTTTCGCAGTCGTTACGCGTTGTTTGGCTTTCATGCTTTGCTTGAGCTTAGGCGCAATGAGCGCTACCGCAACCAACACTGCGGTCACGAGGTTGAGATCCGAGGCCTGAAGGCCAAACATACCAGAACTCAACGCAAAAGCGACGGCTAGTCGATACAACACCGAGCCCAAAATAACGGCGCAAACGGCAACCCAAATTTTGCGGCCTGGAATGAGCGTTTGACCCAAAATAACCGCCGCTAAGCCGACCACGATGGTACCAACGCCTGATGTTACGTCAGCAAAGCTGTTGGTTTGCGCAAATAGCGCACCAGCGAAGCCAACAAACCCATTCGACAGCGCCAAACAAAAGTAGGTGTAGAACCCTGTGCTTGCGCCTTGCGCAGACACCATTCGGCCATTCACACCCGTCGCTCGAAGGCCCAAGCCGAAATCGCTATTTAGCAATCGCACCACCAAAAAGGCAGAGATGAGAACCAGTACGCCTACGACTAACGGACGAATAAACATCGCATCGCCCATCGATTCAAAAGGAGTGAGAATGGTGTCTTCACCCAAAAGAGCCATATTGGGTTTGCCCATGATACGAATGTTGATAGAAAACGCGGCAATCATAGTGAGGATGGACGCTAAGAGATGCAAAATTCCACAGCGTACAGCGAGAAATGCGGTGACCCAGCCTGTCATGCCACCAGCAATAATCGCCATACCGGTTGCAATCCAAGGGTTGATGCCTGCAACGATAGCTGTCGCAGCAACCGCGGCTCCCATAGGGAAACTACCATCAACACTTAAGTCAGGAAAATCAAGAACACGAAACGTAAGATAGACGCCCAAAGCAACCAAGCCATAAATCAAGCCGATCTCAAGCGCGCCAAAAAAAGCAAATGCAGACATAACTGCTCCTTTCTGCATGTTCAGATCGCTAGCAGCGATCTGACGTTACAACTTTCAACTTAGGTCGAGGTAAAGAGAGCAATCCGCTCAGAAAAAACTTTGCTCTCATAAACTTACGATTACGAGCCCATTTTTCTTGCTGAGACAAATGGGCCTGAGAGAAAGAGTCCTTACCTCAAGATAAGTGATTTACTGCATGCTAGTCGCACGTTGAACAACAGAACTCGGCAGTTGGATGCCCAACTTAGAAGCGGCGCTCTCATTGATGACCAAATCCGAACCCGTTGCGACTTTTACATCCAACTTTCCTGGCTCTTGACCATCAAGTATGGCTGCTACGTAATCTGCCGTTTGCACACCGACTTGGTAGTAGTCAAAACCAAGGCCAGCAATCGCACCTTTTTCAACATAAGATGTTGCACCGCCAAAGACTGGCTTTTTCGCTTGGTTCGCCGCGACAATCATGCCTTCGATCGCACTCGCTACAGTGTTATCTGTAGGCGCGTAAAGGATGTCTGATTTTGCTGCGATGGCTTGCGTAGCAGATTGAACATCGGCACTTTTCAAAGCAGTGGCTTCCACCACTGTAATGCCTTTCGCCTCTGCACTTTCTTTTAGAAGATTAACCAGCGTCACCGCATTCGCCTCGCCAGGGTTGAAGACGACACCAATGCTTTTGACTTGAGGAAGGATTTCTTGAATGAGCTCCACGTGCTGAGCCACTGGAGACAGGTCTGATAAACCTGTTACGTTTTTGCCCGGCTGCTTCATCGATTTAACCAACTTGGCTCCTACCGGGTCAGTCACCGCAGTAAACACAACAGGAATAGTACGAGTCGCAGAAACCAGTGCCTGCGCTGACGGCGTTGCAATACCGACTAGCACGTCTGGGCTCTCTCCCACGTATTGACGCGCAATTTGCACCGCAATTGCAGGGTTACCTTGTGCTGTTTTGTAGTCGAATTCTAGGTTTTTACCCTCTTCATACCCTTTTGCTTTCAATCCATCTAGCAAACCTTGGCGAGTGGCATCCAAAGCTGGATGCTCAACGATCTGAGAAACCGCAACTGTTGCGGTATTAGCAAATACATGGGTGGAAGAAAGAATAGCAGTAGCGGATAGAACGGCAGTGGCTAATAAACGTTTCGTTTTCATCATAACTCCTTGATGTGTCTTCGTCCTTGTTTCACGAGCTTCAGCAATATGTGGATACTCATGAGATCAAATGTGAGAAGGCGTAATGTTGTGTTTGCGTATCTGTGCACTTCTTGTGCATCTTATTTTTATTATTACTACTAAGTCTTAGTAAAGAAAAGAAACATTTAACACTAAGGCAACATTTGTGATCGCAAGATCGCATTCTATTACGCAACAATGTAATGCACTCAAACGTAGCTAGAGGATGGTTGCGGGCTAAAGGCTTAACCCCACTGCGCATACTGCGCGATGAGGATATAGACAAAACAAAAAATGGAGTGGCAATTGCACACTCCATTTAAAAATTGTTGAACGCTAAAATGAGTTAGAACCAGCGCTCTAGTGAGGATTTATCAAGCTGGCGGAAAGCACGATTTAAAATTATTGCGAGCTCTTTATAACGAGGTCGCGCTTTAACTGGCTCTAAGGCAAAGCCTGTTTCCACGATTTTTTGATGAAGTTCGCGATACCAAGAAGCCAATGATGGCGGTAATTTGGTGTTTGAGCGAGCACCGAGCCACCAGATACCTTGCAAAGGCAAGCTGATAGCAAACAGGGCTACGACGATAGATTGAGGTAACGCGTTGTAATTGTTGAACGCCATTTGAGTGAGAACACTGATAGCAGCGACAGCTGGCATGACTTTAATGCCAAAACGAGTCGCTTTGATAATACGTTGCTCAGGAAATATGGCACCCAGCTCTTTACGAACTGGCCAGATCTCCATGTAACTTTGGCCGTCTTTCAGGCTATGGATCAATCCGACTTTATTACTCATACCGCTCTCTCACTAAAAAATAGTTGAACATTTCAACTAAAGGTGCAAAAAATTGATGAAAGTTAATATTCTTTCAAATTTTTTTTGTTATCATTGCCTATTATCGCTATCCTTTGCAGACCCTCAATCTCATTGTTGCTGTTA
Organism: Vibrio sp. RC2502; assembly: GCF_054850435.1. Classification (NCBI taxonomy): domain Bacteria; kingdom Pseudomonadati; phylum Pseudomonadota; class Gammaproteobacteria; order Vibrionales; family Vibrionaceae; genus Vibrio; species Vibrio sp. RC2502. The sequence continues at coordinate 1,093,290 of NZ_CM141453.1, read as the reverse complement.
TTTACAATTTAAGCAACTCCGAGATATCTATCTGCACGGATCGCATCATAGTGATGGATGGGTTCATCACTATTTCTTTATATGGAATTAGAACGATTTTTGACCAAGATTAGTACGCAGCATTGCTGGTATCGGCTATTCTTGTGATTAATTTTTCATCCTTTAACTGATTTTGATCAGACGAATAACAGGTAGTCACACATGTCTAAGCTAGTTTTAGTTTTAAACTGCGGTAGTTCTTCTCTTAAATTTGCTGTTGTTGATGCCGAGAACGGCGAAGAGCATCTATCAGGTCTTGCTGAATGTCTTCACCTTCCTGAAGCACGTATCAAGTGGAAACTTGATGGCAAACACGAAGCTCAACTTGGTAACGGTGCAGCACACGAAGAAGCACTAGCGTTCATGGTAGAAACTATTCTTGCTTCTAAGCCAGAGCTTTCTGAGAACCTAGCTGCTATCGGTCACCGTGTAGTACACGGCGGCGAGCAATTCACTCAGTCTGCACTTATCACTGACGACGTACTAAAAGGTATCGAAGACTGTGCAACTCTAGCACCACTTCACAACCCTGCACACATCATCGGTATCAAAGCAGCTCAAAAATCTTTCCCAGCACTTAAAAACGTTGCTGTGTTCGATACTGCTTTCCACCAAACAATGCCTGAAGAGTCTTACCTATACGCTCTTCCATACAACCTATACAAAGAGCACGGTATCCGTCGTTACGGCATGCACGGTACTTCACACCTATTCATCACTCGTGAAGTTGCAGGCCTACTAAACAAACCAGTTGAAGAAGTAAACATCATCAACTGTCACCTAGGTAACGGTGCTTCTGTATGTGCAGTTAAGAACGGTCAATCTGTAGATACTTCAATGGGTCTAACGCCACTTGAAGGTCTAGTAATGGGTACTCGTTGTGGTGACATCGACCCTGCGATCATCTTCCACCTACACGACACACTTGGTTACTCTGTTGAGAAAATCAACACAATGCTAACTAAAGAGTCTGGCCTTCAAGGTCTAACTGAAGTGACTTCTGACTGTCGTTTCGTTGAAGACAACTACGGTGAGAAAGAAGAAGCAACTCGTGCAATGGACGTGTTCTGTCACCGTCTAGCTAAGTACGTTGCTGGTTACACTGCAACTCTAGATGGTCGTCTAGACGCAATCACTTTCACTGGCGGCATCGGCGAAAACTCTGCACCTATCCGTGAAATGGTTCTAAACCGTCTAGGTATCTTCGGTATCGAAGTAGACAGCGAAGCTAACCTTAAAGCTCGTTTCGGCGGCGAAGGCGTTATCACTACTGAAAACAGCCGTATCCCTGCAATGGTTATCTCTACTAACGAAGAGCTAGTTATTGCTGAAGACACTGCACGTCTAGCAGGTCTTTAATTGAATTTTCTGGCTAGCCACTCGGCTAGCCAGATTTTCATCCAACGAATTTCTTAGGGGCTCAACTCCTATTCTTCGAGCGTCATGGAATAAGAGTTGAGCTTTTATCCCCCAATAGCTAAAGGTACTCTACGAATGTCTCGTACTATTATGCTTATCCCTGCAAGTGCTGGTGTTGGTCTAACTAGCGTAAGCATGGGTGTTCTTCGCGCAATGGAGCGCAAAGGCGTTAAGGTTTCTTTCTACAAACCAATTTCTCAACCACGTTCTGGTGGTGATCAACCTGATCTGACTTCTACTATCGTTGGCCACAACAGCGATATGAAGATCGGTGAACCTATGGCGATGTCTGTTGCTGAGAGCCTAATCGGTAACGACAACATGGACGAGCTACTAGAAACTGTTGTTGAGCGTTACAACCAAATCAATAAAGATGCGGATGTAACACTTATCGAAGGTCTAGTACCAACTCGTAAGCACCCATTCGCTAACCAAGTGAACGCTGAAATCGCAGCAACACTTGGCGCAGAAATTGTTCTAGTGGCTACTCCAGGCACTGATAACCCAGCTCAACTTAAAGAGCGCATCGAAGTAGCATGTTCTAACTTCGGCGGTACTAAGAACAAAAACATCTCTGGCGTTATCATCAACAAGCTAAACGCACCTGTTGACGAAGCTGGCCGTACTCGCCCTGACCTATCTGAAATCTTTGACGATGCAGACAGCGCGAAGCAAAACGAAATGAAAGTGATGGAAATCTTCAACACTTCTCCAATTCGTGTACTAGGTTGCGTGCCATGGAGCATCGATCTTATTGCTACTCGTGCAATCGACATGGCGAAGCACCTGAAAGCAGATATCATCAACGAAGGTGACATCAACACTCGTCGCATCAAGAGCATCACGTTCTGTGCACGTTCTCTGCCAAACATGATTGAGCACTTCAAACCAGGTTCTCTACTTGTTACTTCTGCAGACCGTCCAGACGTAATCGTTGCAGCTTCTCTAGCGGCAATGAACGGCGTTGATATCGGTGCTGTACTGCTAACTGGCGGTTACGACATCCCACGTGAGATCGAAGGTCTATGTAAGCCAGCATTCGAAACTGGTCTACCTATCTTCAAAGCACAAGGTAACACTTGGCAGACTTCTCTAAACCTACAGAGCTTCAGCATTGAAGTACCTGCAGACGACAAAGAGCGTATCGAGTTCATTAACGAGCACGTTGCTGGTCACATCGACGGTAACTGGATCGAGTCAATGACGGAAGGTACTCAAAAATCTCGTCGTCTAAGCCCACCAGCATTCCGTTACCAGTTAACTGAACTTGCTCGTAAAGCTGGTAAGCGCATCGTTCTTCCTGAAGGTGATGAGCCACGTACAGTGAAAGCAGCGGCTATCTGTGCAGAGCGCGGCATTGCAGAATGTGTGCTTCTAGGTAACCCAGCAGAAATCAAACGCGTTGCAGCGCAGCAAGGTGTTGAGCTAGGTGCTGGCGTTCAAATCATCGACGCTGATGCTATTCGCGAAAACTACGTTGCTCGTCTGGTTGAGCTACGTGGCGCGAAAGGTATGACTGAAGTTGTAGCTCGTGAGAAACTACAAGATTCAGTATTCCTTGGCACAATGATGCTTGAGAACAACGAAGTTGACGGCCTAGTTTCTGGTGCTGTTCACACTACGGCGAACACTATCGTTCCTCCGTTCCAAATCATCAAGACTGCACCAAACGCGTCTATCGTATCTTCAGTATTCTTCATGCTTCTGCCTGATCAAGTACTAGTATACGGTGACTGTGCAATCAACCCAGATCCAACAGCTGAACAGCTTGCTGAAATCGCTATCCAATCTGCTGACTCTGCAGCAGCATTCGGTATCGAACCACGCGTTGCAATGATCTCTTACTCTACTGGTGAATCTGGTAAGGGTGCAGACGTTGATAAAGTACGTGAAGCAACAAAACTGGCTCAAGAGAAACGTCCTGATCTTATCATCGACGGTCCTCTACAGTACGACGCTGCGATCATGGAAAACGTTGCTGCTTCTAAAGCACCAAACTCTCCAGTTGCAGGTAAAGCGACAGTATTCGTATTCCCAGACCTAAACACTGGTAACACGACTTACAAAGCGGTACAACGTTCAGCAGACCTAGTATCTATCGGTCCAATGCTGCAAGGTATGCGCAAGCCAGTAAACGACTTGTCTCGTGGCGCGCTAGTAGACGATATCGTGTACACCATCGCTCTAACAGCAATCCAAGCAACTCAAGAACAGAAGTAATTCTTTTCTTTGCTTGAATGAATAGTCAAAGCCCTCGATTCGTCGAGGGCTTTTTTGTTGTTCAAGACATACGGTTTAGAAAACAGATACTCAATACAAGACAAAGAACATCAGTGCCCCAACGGCAACACATCCCACCATCACAGGCGTGACCCTAAGCCATAATTTTTTGTCTCCTATCGCGACAACCATACTCATCTTAACAATGGTATTGACCGATGCGGCAATTAAGATACCCAGCGCGGCGGTGGTTACGCTCAATATTTGGATGCTCTGACGACCGAGCGCCAAGGAAATCGCGTCTACATCCGTAATCCCTGAAAGGGCCGATAAAATTAAGACACCCGCATTACCGAACCACTCAGCAAGCGCATGTGACAGCAGCATAATCACCGCCAGCATCATCCCAAAAAACAGCGCCGATTGCAGTGCGAGTGGGTTGCTCTGTTTGTTCGATTGTTCGATCTGTTCCACTTCGCTCCGCCGCCATATCCACCAAGCAGGCAAATACAGCGCCGCCATCATGGCCATCACAATCGGCCATAGTAACGAGACAAGTTGAGGATTAATCACAAACAGAATAATCAACAGCCGAGGAAACATGGTGCCGCAACTCAAGAGTATGCCACTGGCGAGCAATGGGCTGATATTGGCTTGCTCCCGAGAAAGATGGGAAAACTGCAGCGTTAACGCCGTCGAAGAACTTAAACCTGCAAAAATGGAGGTGAACAATATGCCACGTTTCGCCCCACCGATTTTGATTGCGAAATAGCCCACAAACGAAATACTGGCAATCAATACGACCATCCACCAAATCTCGTAAGGATTAAGAGCGTTCCAAGGGCCATAGGATTGATTTGGAAGAAGCGGCAATAACACGATGGAGATAATCAGCAACCGGAGCGCTGCATCCAGCTCGTATTCCTGTAATTTTTGCAACGCTTGGTGAAGTTCTCGTTTGTTGTCGAGCACCACTGCGGTAATCACAGCTGCAGATGCCGCAAGCACCGCTTCTCCCGACACAGCTAAACTGCCCAACACAAACGTCACCAACAAGCTAACCACGCCAGTAATACTGATATCGCGACTCTTCTTCTGCTGCATGACAAACGCGATACACGCCAATATCACCAACGCAATCAAGGCAAAACCAAGCAATAAAGGAGAATAGAGATCCGCAAGAATCGCGACAAGACCACCAAGTAACCCGACAAGAGAGAACGTACGAATACCAGCAACACGACTACCTTCAACACTATTTCGCATCACCCAGCCGCGCTGTGTCCCGATAATCGCACCCAATAGCAAGGCAATAAGCAGATTCCAGATAAGATGCTCGCCAGTCGCAAACTCGTTGATATCCATGCATCACCCCGTTAAAAAGCGGTTGTCATATCATTAGTTTATTTGAATATTGGTAAGAAGCTGTGACGACAAGAAGATAATCTGAAACTGGCCACCGTCCTGCCTTACCAGCGGGTCTTGTCCTGGCTTTTAACTATCACCAGAGCTCAATAATACAGAGCGATTTCCCCGATCCCGTTCAATTTATCGGCATTATTTTCATATCATCTGAACTTTCTTACGAGAAACTACGTAACGAAGATGGAATGCAATTACGCAATCTCACACATAAGTAAGGAATACATATGAACAACTCCATCAACAACTCATTCCTAAAGTTTGGTTTAGCTGCATGTCTGTTCAGTTTTTCTGCGTTTAGTTTTTCCTCCCCAAGTATTGAAGGCGCAGATCAAGATATGTCCGCGGGCACGGTAACGGCAAAAATGGCTCATGCTGACGAAAACGGCTGGATGGTTGTACACCGAACAGATGAATCGATGAAGCCAGGCCCCGTGATCGGCTATGCTCCGCTTAAAATGGGACAAAATGAGAACGTGAATGCAATTTTGATGGAACCGGTTGAGTCTGGTGACATGCTGATGCTAATGGTCCACGGAGAAAAAGGTGGAATGAAGACGGGCGTATTTGAGTACTCACTCGGAGCCAAAGAAGATGGTCCAGTAAAGGTTGACGGTAAGTTGGTGATGGACATCGTCCGCGCTAAATAAGGCGAGCATATATTTAAAAATTGCCCCTCTATCTCCCAGTACTTAGCGTGAATAAAAGCCCTTAACAACGCAGTTCGTCGTTAAGGGCTTTGTATTGGATGAACCGTTACAAACTAACCGATCATTTCTCTTTGGTGAGGAGAACTAAAGTCTAAATCAGGCCCTTTAGGCACCACTTGCGTTGGATTAATCCCTGTGTGACTGAAGTAATAATGGCGCTTAATATGATAGAAATCGGTGGTATCGGCGATACCGTCAATCTGATACAGCTCTTTCAGATAACCCTGAATATTGACGTAATCGGCAATGCGTTGTTTATTACACTTGAAGTGCCCAACGTACACGGCATCAAAACGCACTAACGTGGTGAACAAACGCCAATCGGCTTCCGTAATTTTATTGCCTGCTAGATAGCGATGGGTCGCCAGATGAGCATTAATTTTATCTAAGGCCGAAAACAATGATTCAAAAGCCTCTTCATACGCTTCTTGCGAAGTAGCAAAACCGCAACGGTACACCCCATTATTCACGTTTGGATAGATGTAATCATTCCATTCATCAATCACACCGCGTAGTGGCTCGGGATAATAATCGTCATGATTGCCCGTGAGATCGTTAAATGTGGAGTTAAACATACGAATGATCTCTGACGATTCATTCGACACGATCGTGTTGGTCTTTTTGTCCCACAGAACTGGCACCGTAACACGCCCTGTGTAGTCAGGTTTCGCTTGAGTGTAGATTTGGTACATACGTGTATGACCAAACAGCGGCTCGGGTAAACCCATTTGCCAACCTTGACTGAGCATATCAGGGCAAACAACCGTCACATCAATGTGTGGCTCTAGACCTTTCAACTTACGGAAGATAAGCGTTCGATGGGCCCAAGGGCACGCGAGAGAAACATACAAATGGTAACGGCCAGATTCTGGTTGAAATACCGCCTCTGAATCATTTTTAATCCAGTCACGAAATCCAGCGTCTTCACGAACGAACTTCCCGCCATTCGCTTTTGTGTCATACCACACATCGTGCCATACGCCTTCGACCAACTTACCCATGATTGCTCTCCTATTTCTTATGTCTCCCTTTATATTAGAGATTCATAAGAAACAGAAAATCATCACGCTTAGGACATCTTGTTCAAGAAATTCGAATGAGCATTGAAATTCATGTTCAACGAAAGTGAGCATAAAAAAAGCGCGACCCTATTAAAAGGAATCGCGCTTAAGCCCGTCACAGGCTGAATTTACTTAACCTAACATTTGGTGGTTACACGCTCACGTGAATACAAGAAACCGCGTGAATGTCTGTACCTTCAATCGTAGGTTTGGTTTTTGCACACTCTTCTGTCGCTTGAGGGCAACGAGTACGGAACACACAACCTGAAGGAGGATTGATTGGTGATGGCAGATCCCCTTCCAACATTTGGATGGTTTTATTGCGTTCTAACTCTGGGTCTGGGATTGGAACCGCCGACATCAGCGCACGCGTATAAGGGTGCTTAGGGTCTGCAAATAGCGCATCCGCTTCGCCTAACTCTACCGCGTTACCCAAATACATCACGAGAACACGATCAGAGATATGTTTCACCACTGACAAATCGTGCGCAATAAACACCAAAGAAAGTCCTAGCTCTTTTTGCAGCTCTTTCAGAAGGTTAACGACTTGAGCCTGAATCGATACGTCTAGCGCCGAAACTGGTTCGTCACAGATGATCATTTTTGGCTTAAGGATAAGTGCGCGTGCGATACCGATACGCTGACACTGACCACCTGAGAATTCATGCGGGTAACGGTTGATTACGTTTGGCAATAGACCAACTTTCGCCATCATCTCTTTAACGCGGTCTTTCACTTCTTGCTTAGACAGTTCTGGATAGAACGTTTCTAGCGGCTCTGCGATGATGTCACCAACCGTCATACGCGGGTTAAGAGAAGCCAAAGGATCTTGGAAAATCATCTGGATTTCTTTACGTGTTTCACGGCGCTGTACATCTTTCATTTTTGTGAGGTCTTGGCCTAACCAAACCACTTCGCCATCGGTCGCTTCAACAAGTCCAATGATGGCACGTGCGAAGGTCGATTTACCACAACCTGACTCACCTACTACGCCAAGCGTTTCCCCTTCGTAGAGGCGCACATTTACGCCATCTACCGCTTTTAGGCTAGAAGGTTTTGACCAAGGCCACGCTGATTTCGATGCGATGCTGAAGTGAACTTTCAGATCAGATACATCCAGAATTAACTTTTTATCTGCGCTCATTTGTTCCAAGCCTCCCATTCAGAAAAACATGCACGCTGACGACCATCACCAAATGGCGTCAAGATTGGTGCTTCACGCTTACAGCGGTCCATCACACGATGACAACGCTCTTGGTAAGGGCAGCCCGGTGGTAGACGCAGTAAGTTTGGTGGATTGCCAGGAATGGTTGGCAGAATTTCACCTTCTGTATCCAGACGAGGGATCGCCTTTAAAAGACCTTCCGCATAAGGGTGGCTTGGGTTGTAGAAAATTTCGTTTACGTTGCCGTACTCCATCGTACGACCTGCGTACATCACAAGCACTTTGTCACATGAACCAGCAACAACACCTAGGTCGTGGGTGATCATAATGATTGCCGTGTTGAACTCGGATTTCAGCTCGTTCAACAAGTCCATGATCTGCGCTTGAACCGTTACGTCTAGTGCCGTGGTTGGTTCATCCGCAATCAGCAGTTTAGGACGGCACAATAGCGCCATCGCAATCATTACACGCTGACGCATACCGCCAGAGAACTCGTGCGGATACATGGTAATACGCTTACGTGCTTCAGGGATTTTTACTGCTTCCAGCATACGTACTGATTCTTCAAACGCTTCTGCTTTGCCCATGCCTTTGTGCAGCATTAGCACTTCCATCAACTGGTCACTGACTTTCATGTAAGGGTTCAGTGACGTCATTGGGTCTTGGAAGATCATCGCGATCTGTTCAGCACGAACTTTGTTCAGCTCTTTTTCTGGAAGGTTAAGAATTTCTCGACCTTCAAATTTCGCGCTGCCTGAGATCTTGCCGTTTTTCGCCAGTAGACCCATGATTGCGAATACAGTTTGTGATTTACCTGAACCAGATTCACCCACGATACCGAGAGTTTCGCCCTGCTTCAGAGAGAAGTTCAAATCGTTTACTGCGGTTACGATACCATCTTGGGTGGTAAATTCGACACGCAGATCTTTGACATCTAATAAGCTCATCATTGCTTCCTTAATCTTATCTTTTAATTATCTGTCTTTTGGATCCAGCGCGTCGCGCAGGCCGTCACCAACGTAGTTGAAGCAGAATAGAGTCACAACCATGAACGCCGCTGGGAATGCCAACTGCCAAATTGCTACTTCCATTGTCTGTGCACCTTCTTGTAGAAGTGCGCCCCAACTTGTCATTGGTTCCTGAACACCAAGACCAAGGAATGATAGGAATGATTCGGTCAGAATCATGCTCGGAATTAGAAGCGTAGAGTAAACCGCTACAATACCTAATACGTTCGGTACAATATGGCGAGTAATGATCTTCCAATTACTTACACCACAAACATGCGCCGCTTCGATGAACTCTTTACTACGTAGGCTGAGTGTCTGACCACGTACGATACGCGCCATATCCAACCAAGCGATTGCACCAATCGCAACGAAGATAAGAATGATGTTACGGCCGAAGAAGGTAACAAGTACGATAACTAGGAACATGAACGGTACAGCGTACAAGATTTCTAGAATACGCATCATAATGCGGTCAACTTTACCGCCAATGAAGCCAGAAGCCGCACCGTAAAGTGTACCAATCAATACCGCTACGAACGCACCCATCACGCCAACCATTAACGAGATACGGCCGCCGATTAGAGTACGCACGTACAAATCTCGGCCTAGACTGTCGGTACCAAACCAATGTTCAGAGTTTGGCGCAACGTGCATTGCATACCAGTCAGTATCGTCAAACGCGTAAGGAGCGATCATCGGCAGAACAATTACCGCCAACGTCATTAAAACAAGAATAAATAAGCTCACCATCGCCGCTTTGTTACGCATAAAGCGGATACGAGCATCTTGCCAAAGACTGCGACCTTCAATCTCTAGGTTCTCAGAGAATTTTTCAATCGCTTCTAGGTTTTCTTTTTTCGTCAACATAACCAAACTTCCCTGTTAGTAGCGAATTTTCGGGTCAATCATTGCAAGTAGAATATCTACAATCGCGTTGAATAAGATAAACAGGAAACCAATCAGAATGGTTACACCCATTACTAGCGAGTAGTCACGGTTAAATGCAGCGTTAACGAATAGCTTACCGATGCCCGGCAAACCAAAGATGGTTTCGATAACAACAGAACCCGTGATGATGCCTACGAAAGCAGGACCCATGTATGAAACAACAGGAAGAAGTGCTGGTTTAAGAGCATGTTTGATGATGATGTAACGGTAACTCAGACCTTTAGCACGAGCGGTGCGGATAAAGTTACTGTTTAGTGTCTCAATCATTGAACCGCGAGTAATACGGGCAAACGTTGCAACGTAAAGCAATGACATACCAATAACCGGCAACACTAAAAACTGCCAGCTACCATCTTGCCAACCACCCGCAGGGAAAATGTGCCAATGTAGAGAGAATAGGTAAATCAGAGCTGGCGCCAATACGAACGACGGCATAACCACACCAAGCATCGCGGTCGACATTATGGTGTAGTCAACCCACGTATTCTGCTTGAGAGCCGCTATCGTCCCGACCGTCACGCCCATGATCAACGTAAAGATGAAGGCGATAAAACCCACTTTCGCTGACACTGGCAGAGCAACGGCAATCAACTCGTTGACGGTGTAATCTAGGTATTTAAACGATGGACCAAAATCACCTTGCAGAACGTTGGTCAAATACGTTGTGTATTGCTCGAATACTGGCTTATCAAGGCCGTATTTCGCTTCAATGTTCGCCATAACTTCTGGCGGTAGTGGACGTTCTGTCGAGAAAGGGTTTCCCGGTGCAAAACGCATAAGAAAGAAAGATACGGTGATCAAAACCAACATTGTTGGGATCGCCTCAAATATCCTTTTTGCGATGAATTTAAGCATAAACTCACTCTTTCAGTCTGTGACAATTTAAATGAAAAAGAATAGTCCGATTTATTTTGGACTGAACATAGGCGCCACATGCAATTTCTCACATGCAGAGCCTAATTTTTATAGTTCTATCTGATTGAAGATTTACTCAGTGATGTAGAGATCTTTAGAGTAGATCTTTTCTTCCGCGTTGTTTGATGGGAAGCCACCCACTTTCGTAGATAGTAGACGTGATTTCACGTACTGGTAGATAGGTGCAATTGGCATATCCTTCGCCATTAGCTTCTCAGCTTCTAGGTAAAGCGCCTGACGCTCTTCGTTTGACGTAGAGCTGAACGCTTTATTCATAATTGCATCATATTCTTTGCTGTCGTAGTGAATACCACCAGTGGTGTTGTTGCTCATCATTAGAGTCAAGAATGACGAAGCTTCGTTGTAGTCACCACACCAACCAGCACGAGCAACTTCGAAGTTACCTGAGTCTTTTGTTGATAGGTATGTTTTCCACTCTTGGTTTTCTAGCGTTACATCTAGACCAAGTGTTTTCTTCCACATAGAGCCTAGAGCAACCGCAATTTTCTTGTGGTTCTCAGACGTGTTGTAAAGAAGGTTAAACTTAAGTGGATTATCTGCGCCGTAGCCTGCTTCTTCCAATAGACGAGCCGCTTCTGCGTTACGCTCTTCTTGCGTCATCTTGCCGTAAGCAGGAATTTCTGGGTTGAAACCTGCTGTGATTTCTGGCGTTAGGAAGTAAGCTGGTTTTTGACCTTGAGCTAAAATCGCATCAGTTACGATGTTACGGTCAATCGCGTAAGAGATAGCTTGACGAACACGTACATCATCAAACGGAGCTTTCTTCGTGTTGAAGATGTAGTAGTAAGTACATAGGTTACCCGTCACAGATACTTCTTGTGGGTGCTCTTTCTTCAGACGCTTGAAGTGCTCTGTTGGCAGTTCGTTCGTGAAGTCGATTTCACCCGCTAGGAAGCGGTTCATTTCTGCAACTTGGTTTTCAATCGGTAGGAAAGTAACTTTCTCTAGTGTGGTGTTTTCGTTGTCCCAGTATTGCTCGTTACGCTTCAATACTAGACGCTCGTTCACAACCCAGTTGTCAACAACATAAGCACCGTTACCAACAAAGTTCTCTGGCTTCGTCCATTGATCGCCGAACTTCTCTACTGTCGCTTGGTGAACAGGCTTCACTGTTGTGTGGCCCATCATCATCACGAAGTAAGGTACAGCTGTATCTAGCTCTACCACTAGAGTGTGGTCATCCACAGCTTTAACACCCAGCTCGCTCTTGTCTTTTTTGCCAGCAACGATGTCTTTCGCATTCTTCATCTTGGTGTATTCCATGTACCAAGCGTATGGAGAAGCCGTTGCAGGGTCGACAGCACGTTGGAAACTGTAAACGAAGTCACCTGCTGTTACAGGATCGCCGTTTGACCATTTCGCGTCTTTGCGCAGGTGGAAAGTGTATGTTTTGTTGTCTTCAGTTTCCCAAGACTCTGCAACACCTGGGATAGTGTTACCGTCTGCGTCTTGGTTTACTAGGCCTTCAAGTAGGTCGCGAATCACGTGAGATTCAGGAACACCTTGAGATTTGTGAGGGTCTATTGTCGCAACTTCTGTACCGTTACCACGCACCAATTCTTGAACTGCTGCTAGTTTCGGTTCTGAAGAATCAGTTTTTGCTTCTGGTGCAGGTGCCGGCTGAGCCGCCTGTTTTTCTTCTGGCTTATTGTCGCCACAACCCGCTAGGGCAAGAGAAAGACCAGCACCAATAAATAAAGCGCGCGTGATTTTATTCTTATACATGCGTAAAACTCCAAGTTTTTTCGTTAGCATCCATGACTTCTCTATAAGGGACTGGAACGGTCAGCGTTTTAGATTTTTTTAGTGCACTTTCTGAGCACAAAAGCCTAAAACCTTACAGAGACTGCGGCACACATTAGCAATCATTGAAGTAATTTGCCATAAAAATGTAGCAAAAAAACTAATAATTCTGTAATAACCGCACATATCTAGCAATAAACTCCAATACAAAAGCATTCACTAGTAAAATGAAGACTGTAACTGACATTTATCAGCCAAAACTTTCGATTGCTCTGAATTTAAACTATTTGATAGCATCTTATGCTAGATATTTGCATATCATTTAACATTTGTGACAAACGAAGTCTAACAAATAATCGTTTATATATTGCTCGATATTTTTTATTGTGAACAATGTCACCGAGATAAAACACGGGTGTTTTCGAAGATAAGAATCGCAGTATTGAACCGTTTCAATATGGTTGAACAAATCGCGAAATACAAAAAAAGCTAAGTGCGATTAACACTTAGCTTTTTATTTTTTGTCAAAACGAGTGGCTGGTTCTATTTTTCCCAGCGCTGCGCTGCTTGATGATCGGTGTCGCGCGATTCAATCCAACGATCTTCGTTAGTTGTGCGCTCTTTTTTCCAAAACGGTGCTTTGGTTTTCAGGTAGTCCATAATGAACTCGCACGCATCAAATGCCGCGCCGCGATGCGCACTAGAAACGCCCACAAATACAATTTGGTCGCCGCTGTCCATATCACCCACACGATGAATCACGCGCACGCCAAGCAGAGGCCAGCGAGCTTCAGCTTCCTCACAAATATCGCTCAAGCTCTTTTCCGTCATGCCCGGATAATGCTCTAGATGCAGGCCAATCACGTTGTCACCAAGGTTCATATCTCTGACTTTACCGATAAAGGTCACGACCGCACCAGCAGCAGTGCCTTCCGACAAGCGTTGATATTCTTGATCAACAGAAAAGTCTTCAACTTGTACAGAAACACGAGGATCCATCTTAGCCTCCCGTTACCGGTGGGAAAAACGCGACTTCGTCACCCGCTTTTACTTGTGTATCCAGTGGGACGATCGATTGGTTCACTGCTGCAAGAAGCTTGCCTGGCTCAAGCGCCAAATCCCACTTGCCTGCTTTTTCTGCGCCCGCTTCGACAAGATGTGCGCGAACGGCTTCGACCGTATCGAACTGGCCGTCCAAATCAACGCTGTCGATACCCACTAGCTCGCGGGTTTGAGCAAAGAAAAGTACTTTAATCATGATTCCGCCTTGAAATGTCCAGATTTGCCACCCGTCTTCTCTAATAGACGAACTTGACCAATGACCATGTCTTTTTGTACTGCTTTACACATATCGTAAATCGTTAGTGCAGCGACGGAAGCTGCAGTGAGCGCTTCCATTTCGACACCAGTTTTACCCGCAAGTTTACATACAGACTCGATGCGAACTTTGTTTTCTGCTTCGATAGCTTCCAGTTGAACTTCAACTTTAGAAAGCAGTAGCGGATGACAAAGCGGAATCAAATCCCATGTTTTCTTCGCTGCTTGAATACCAGCAATACGAGCCGTTGCGAACACATCACCTTTGTGGTGCTGGCCAGAGACAATAAGTTGCAAGGTTTCTGGAGCCATGTGTACAAATGCTTCAGCGCGAGCTTCACGCACGGTTTCTGCTTTTGCAGACACATCGACCATGTTCGCTTCGCCAGATGCATTAATGTGTGTAAATTGGGTCATTGTTTTTCCTTCGCTTTTAGGAAAGGTTATACAGATAGGTGTGGCATGAAGTTACAAGGGCGATGACTTGCATCCAACTGCTGTTTAATAATTTTTGTCCAACCTGTACGACACGCACCCGTTGAACCTGGCATTGCGAAGATCACGGTGTGGTTAGCAAAACCTGCAATCGCACGAGACTGAATGGTAGACGTACCGATCTCTTCATACGACACCATGCGGAACAACTCACCAAAGCCTTCAACTTCTTTATCAAATAGAGGCTTAAGTGCTTCTGGCGTGCTATCGCGTGAGGTAAAACCTGTACCGCCAGTGATCATGATCGCTTGGACGTTTTCATCGGCAATCCATTGAGAAACGATCGCGCGGATCTTGTACATGTCATCAATAACGATTTGTTTGTCTACCACGTTGTGCCCCGCTTCTTGAGCGTGTTCAACAAGGTAACGACCAGAGGTATCATTTTCTTCAGTACGCGTGTCAGATACCGTTAGAACGGCAATATTTGCAGGTTGAAATTTGCTTTCAGCGTGACCCATTTGTTCACCTATTCTCTAAATTTAGCTTTGATACGCTTGGTATCGATTCGGAAAAAGTTAGAGCCAGCTTAGCACTAAGCTCTCTCTAAAAATTTGAATAAAGTTAGCCGCCGATAGACGCAAGATGCGGCGTCATACCAGTATTGCCATCGTGTAAGAAGTGGCTTACGGACTTTGTTTGCAGCTGCGATTGGATACGTTCAATCAACTCGTTTTCTTGGTCATCACGTTCCAGCAAATCACGCAGTTCAACGCCATGTTCACCAAATAAGCAAAGGTGCAGCTTACCCAGCGCAGAAACACGCAGACGGTTGCAGCTTTCGCAAAAGTCTTTTTCATAAGGCATGATAAGACCGATTTCACCTTTATAATCTGGGTGAACAAACACCTGAGCGGGGCCATCATTGTGCGAACGCACTTTCAGTAACCAGCCGTTCGCAATCAGTTGATTACGAATCGCAACACCAGAAACATGATGCTTTGAAAACAGGTCATCCATCTCGCCCGTTTGCATTAGCTCAATAAAGCGCAATTGGATTGGACGGTCTTTGATCCAGTTAAGAAATGCGGGTAGCTCGTGATGGTTCAGATCTTTCATCAACACCACATTAACTTTGACCTGCTCATAACCGACTTCGAACGCACGCTCGATACCATTCATGACTTCAGTGAACTTATTTTCACCAGTAATCTGATGGAACATTCGAGGGTCGAGGCTATCTACACTCACGTTGATGTTTGTTAAACCGGCTTCACGCCAGTCTGCAACTTGCTTCGCCATTCTGTAGCCGTTAGTCGTCGTCGCCACCTTTTTGATGCCTGGCGTCGTTGCGACAGAATGAATGATGTCAGTGAAATCTTTGCGTAAGCTTGGCTCACCGCCAGTAATGCGCACTTTTGACGTGCCACAATCAGCAAACGCTTTTACGACCCGTTTGATTTCAGGAAGAGATAAAAAAGACGAGTTTTTGTTGCCCGATGGTTTATAACCATCAGGAAGGCAATAGGTACATTTGAAATTACATACGTCGGTCACAGACAGACGCAAGTAATAAAACTTACGATGAAATTTGTCTTCGAATTGTTGCGCCACGGAACACCTTTCCAAACACGGGAGGCATGGCCATTTCCAATCATGCCCTTGTGACAGTATGTCACTGGCTCAAAATGCTTATCCTCGGACTTAGCATAGTGAGCTCGGAGTTATGGCAACCAGAGGGATAACCCCTGATAGCTTTGCGGAGTAAAATACTTAATATTTGTAATGGAATCCAGACTTGAGTGATAAAAAACTCTCTAGAGACACAAATTACCGCTTAGTGAGTACCGTTAGGACACTCATTAAGTTAAATTGTAGCCGTTTTTTACAACATTATTAGAAGAACGTAATGAATATCTATACGGATAAGAAAGTGGTCGCAGTTGGCGGTGGTCATGGCTTAGGTCGAATGTTAGCCGCTTTAAAAGACTTTGGCAGCAATGCTACGGGCATTGTAGCCACAACCGACAATGGTGGTTCAACTGGACGTATTCGTCATTGCCAAGGTGGTATCGCTTGGGGAGACACTAGAAACTGCATCAACCAGCTAATCACTGAACCATCTATCAGTTCGATGATGTTCGAATACCGCTTTAAAGGTACGGGAGAGCTGGACGGCCACAACCTTGGCAATTTGATGCTAACAGCATTGGATAACTTGTCGGTTCGACCGCTGGATGCAATCAATCTGATCCGAAACATGCTTAAGGTTGATGTCAATATTCTGCCAATGTCAGAGCACCCTTCGGATTTGTCTGCGCTTTCAGTGAACGGTCAATGGGTCACAGGTGAAACCAATGTGGATGAGATGGAAACCGACTTACGTCGCTTAGATCTTTCACCAGAAGTTCCAGCCACTAAAGAAGCCGTTACTGCTCTGGCAGAAGCCGATGCAATCATTCTTGGCCCAGGCAGTTTCCTCACCAGCATTATGCCGCCATTGTTATTGCCAGAGCTGGGCAAAGCCATTGCAGCAAACCGAAAAGCGAAGGTGATATTCGTTGCTAACCTCAGCCCTGAATACGGCCCAGCAGGTCGAATGTCGATGGCGCAAAAGCTGGAATGGTGTGAACGTGCGTGCCAAGGACGAAGAATCGATGTCGTCCTTGCCGAAGAAACGGACCAGAAAGTGTTGGAACAATGGAACGTCGTTACCGAATCATTAGCCTCAACCAACCGAGATTGGCGTCACGACCGAGATAAGTTGAAAGCAGCGATAGAAAACCAACTACTCGCTAAGTAGCCACTTGAGACTGCCAACGTTGATACGACAAAGCCCTTCCAATATTGAAGGGCTTTGTGTTTAAAAAGTAAAGGCTTTATTGAGTCCAAGAGCGATACGCGTCGCGTGTTTCATTCAAGCGATCAAGCATAGTGTTAACCTCACTACCCTGTTCAACTAACTCACCAGATTTGGCTTTTTTATCGATAGACATCGCTAACTCACACAAACTGTCGGCTCCGAAACTCGCAGCACTGCTTTTTAGTGCGTGGCTGATCTCTTTCAAATACACTAACCGCTCTGAACCTTCTAACTGCAACAAGTTGTCGATGTACGTATCCATCTCACCCAAAAAAATATCGAGCAAAACAGGCACGTTATCACTGCCGATTTCCATCGACAGTTCATCTATTTTTTGTTGATTCAATATCGTCATGCTTACACCTTCTGCCGCTCTTCTTTACCATTCCATGCTTGTAGTTTGCGGTAAATCGTTGACGGACTGACATCAAGATACCCAGCGGCTCTTGGAATATTACCGTCACACGCCTCAATCGCTTGTTCAATCGCCATTTTCTCTGTCATCCATAGCGGCATGATCTCTGAAACAGTCATCGCTTTTGGCTCAATCAGTTTAGATACAGATGGCCTATCTAATGGTTGATTCAGCGGCGGTGGCAACATATCTAACGTAATTTCTTTGCCGTTGTTAAGCACCACGATATTACGCAATACGTTTTGTAGTTGTCGGACGTTACCCGGCCACTCATAACTGTTAAAGCGATCAATCACTTCTTGAGAAAAGCGGACAAAGTTTTTGCCCTCTTCATGAGACATGTAGCCTAACAGTGAGTACGCAATTTCAATCACATCTTCACCACGTTCGCGAAGAGGCGGAAGATGCAAAGGAATCACGTATAAACGGTAGTATAAGTCTTCGCGGAAACGCCCTTCTTGAACTTCTTTCCAAGGGTCTCGGTTGGTCGCACAAACGAAGCGCACGTCCACACTCTTCATTTTTGAAGAGCCCACTTTCTGGAACGTACCGGTTTGGATGAATCGCAATAATTTGGTTTGTAAGTCCAAATCCATTTCACACAATTCATCGAGGAACAACGTGCCACCATCGGCTAACTCAGCGGCACCTTGACGGTCATTTGCCGCACCAGTAAATGCCCCTTTTACGTGACCAAATAGTTCACTTTCAATTAAGTCTTTAGGTATGGCTGCACAGTTGATGGCAATAAACGGCTTATCACCACGCTTGCTTGCTGCGTGGATGGCTTCTGCGCATACCTCTTTACCCGTACCACTTTCACCAGTAATAAAGATACTCGCTTTACTGCTAGCGGCGGAGTCAATGGTGCGATAGACCTGCTGCATGGTTTGGCTGCTGCCGATAAAACCTTGGTAATTCTGATTACCCGGATTATCTGCTTCATTTTTTAGCTTAGTTGCTTTGCGAATTGCGTTGTTGACCGTAACACGCAGACGGTCTGCTTCACACGGTTTGATCAAAAAGTCTTGAGAGCCATGACGCATCGCCTCTACCGCTGTATCGATAGAGCCATGAGCCGTCATGAAAATGATCGGCACATCTGGATGACTCTTTTTAACGGCGTGCAAAACATCCATCCCCGTCATATCAGGCAGACGAAGATCGAGAAGAATAAGATCTGGAATTCGATGATTGAGACTTTCAATGGCATCTCTACCTGTACCGACAATATTAATGTCGATCCCTAACGGCGTGAGGTACGAGCGGTATAACGCCGCAACCGATGCTGTATCCTCAACCATCAGAAGGTAACGAGATTTTTGGCCTTCAGTTTTTTGTTGCATAACCTAGCTAATATTTTGTTGTGTTTTAAACAATAATCGCATTACGCTTTGCATTTTGCAAATAACATTAGCAAAGTTACGGTTAATGATAATAGAATCAAAAATGATATCAATAGGTTAAAAAGTGGCATAAAGCATGCTGATATATTAGCGACCCCTCGGGTCACCTAGCCAACTGACGTTGTTAGTGAACGATATGTTCACAAAACAAGCCAATAGACCCGACTGCCTATTGGCTTCTTTTTTGCCTATTCTAAGTATCTCTTTAGAAACAGCTTTTCGTGTTAACTAGCTATTCGCGATGAATTGCGCACGCAGTTTTTCTATTTCATCACGCTTCTCAGCCGCAAGCTCGAATTCCAGATCCTGAGCATGTTGGTACATCGCCGCTTCTAGTCGACTGATTTCCTTCTCCAATTGTTGTGGAGACATCACTTCGTAAGTTTGAGATGGTTCAGCCACTTTAGACAGTGGCACTTGCTTAGTATTGCGTTGACGTTTGGACTTAGTAATGTCGCCCAACTCCATAATATCCTTGATATTACGTTTTAACGCTTGCGGCGTAATGCCCATTTTCTCGTTGTACGCTTGCTGCTTCTCACGACGACGATTGGTTTCATCCATCGCTTTTTTCATCGATTTTGTAATACTATCCGCATAGAGAATCGCTTTACCCTCAATGTTTCGTGCAGCACGACCTATCGTCTGAATGAGTGAACGTTCTGAACGCAAGAAACCTTCTTTGTCGGCATCCAAAATTGCCACCAGCGAGACTTCCGGCATATCCAAACCTTCTCGAAGCAAGTTGATACCCACTAAGACATCGAACTCACCTAAGCGCAAATCTCGAATGATCTCGACGCGCTCTACCGTGTCGATGTCGGAGTGAAGATATCGAACACGAACATCATGTTCATGCAGATATTCCGTTAAATCTTCCGCCATTCGTTTGGTCAGAGTCGTAACAAGAACACGTTCCTCTTTGGCGGCACGAATACGAATTTCAGACAATAGATCATCGACCTGAGTCGCGACTGGTCGAACTTCGAGTATTGGATCCAGCAAGCCGGTAGGACGCACGACTTGATCCGCAATTTCACCTGCCGATTTCTCTAGCTCATAATTGCCCGGCGTCGCCGAGACGAAAATAGTTTGCGGAGCAAGAGATTCAAATTCTTCAAATTTTAGAGGACGGTTGTCCAACGCCGATGGTAAGCGGAAACCAAACTCAACCAGAGTTTCTTTACGTGAACGGTCACCTTTATACATCGCACCAATCTGCGGTACAGTCACGTGGGACTCATCGATGATAAGCAAACCATCATGAGGCAAGTAATCGAACAAGGTTGGAGGCGGCTCACCCTCAGAACGACCACTGAGATAACGTGAGTAGTTTTCGATACCAGAGCAGAAACCGAGCTCATTCATCATCTCGATATCAAACTGTGTACGCTGGCTAATGCGCTGCTCTTCTATTAGCTTGTTATTCTCTAGTAATTGTTTCTTGCGTACTTCGAGCTCAACTTTGATGCTTTCTATCGCTTCGAGAATACGGTCGCGGGGCGTCACGTAGTGCGTTTTCGGGTAAATCGTGTAACGGGGCAAATCTCTTTGTTTCACGACACCCGTCAATGGGTCAAACACACTGATACAATCCACTTCATCATCAAACATTTCAACACGGACAGCATCTTGGTCAGACTCAGCTGGGAATATGTCGATCACTTCGCCGCGAACACGGAACTGACCGCGTTCAAAAGCGACATCATTACGCGAGTATTGAAGTTCCGCTAAGCGACGAAGCATGTCACGCTGATCGATCACGTCACCACGGCGTAAGTGCAGCATCATCTGTAAATACGACTCGGGATCACCCAAACCATAAATGGCTGAGACCGAAGCGACGATGATGGCGTCTTTTCGTTCTAGTAAAGCTTTGGTGGCAGACAAACGCATTTGCTCAATGTGAGCGTTCACTGACGCATCTTTTTCAATAAAGGTGTCAGTTGTAGGCACGTACGCTTCTGGTTGATAGTAGTCGTAGTAAGACACAAAATACTCGACCGCATTGTTAGGAAAGAACGATTTCATTTCCCCATACAACTGAGCCGCGAGGGTTTTATTTGGCGCCAGTAAAATTGCAGGGCGCTGTGCTTGAGCAATCACATTCGCTAGCGTGAACGTTTTACCAGAACCCGTTACACCTAAAAGCGTCTGATGCGCCAACCCCGCATCTAAGCCTTCTAATAATTGCTTAATCGCGGTTGGCTGGTCACCTGATGGTTGATACTCAGAGACCAGTTCATAAACTTTACTCATACCCTTCCTCAATCTTTACTGCCTTTACTACGTTAGGCTGTGTTACCACTTCTGCGCTGTATATATACACCTTAGTAAACGAAATCTATGCCTAAATGATTTTTCTCACTCATTGTTAATAATTTTTGTACTTTGTCTATATGGCTATAGCCTTATTCGAGTCGCTCTGATATAGTACTTCGCCCTAGTTGATAAACACTCCTCTAATATCAACTTATAGTTTCCACAACTTTTCCCCAAAACTTCTCTAAAAAGCTCGTTATCCCCAAAAGCTCATCTTTTATCCACTTTGAATATTTTACCCACTCACTCAATAAATCACTGTTTCATTTGCCTATTTTGCGCATAAAACTGACTAAAAATGCACACAAAACAAACCACGTTGCATATAAAAGATCTTTACTCAGATCTCATCAACACACTTATCCACAATTTTAGTGGATAAGTAACTCTAGCCCTTTACTGGCAAGCACTACAAAAAAGTAAAGCGCTTTAAGCACAATTTTTTCAAAAAATGTATTTTTTTACTGTTGACACTAGTTTTAGTGCTCGGTAAGATTCGTCTCGCTTTCAAGCAAAGCAATTCCCCCTTAGTTCAGTCGGTAGAACGGCGGACTGTTAATCCGTATGTCGCAAGTTCAAGTCTTGCAGGGGGAGCCAAATTCAAGAAAAAAGCTCAGTTGAAAAACTGAGCTTTTTTCGTTTTTAATCGTCAAAAAATCGGCTTAAAACTTCTATCCACTTGCTAAGTATCGGAGGCCAACTCAATCGTTCGTATGGGCCACTCAGGACTCGCGCACTTTTCGTTAGCTCTCATTCCCCCAACAAATTATTCACCAAACTATTAATTCAGATACAAATTCATCTATCTAACTCACATTGACGGTTATTTTTCAGCCGTGTGTATAAAACCACATCGTTCACTGGTTGTTATTGGTGTCACAAAACACGATAATATTGGGATCGGATTTTAAGAACGTAATAACTATGACCGAATATGTTTTGTTGTTGGTCGGCACTGTGCTGGTGAACAACTTTGTACTGGTGAAGTTTTTGGGCTTGTGTCCATTTATGGGCGTGTCTAAAAAACTGGAAACAGCAATAGGCATGGGGTTAGCAACCACTTTTGTGCTAACCCTCGCATCTGTGTGTGCGTACTTAGTGGAAAGCTATATCTTGCGACCGCTCGGTATCGAGTACTTAAGAACCATGAGCTTTATTTTGGTGATCGCTGTCGTGGTACAGTTCACCGAGATGGTGGTACACAAAACTAGCCCGACCCTTTATCGCTTGCTTGGTATCTTCTTACCACTGATCACGACCAACTGTGCCGTATTGGGTGTTGCACTTCTCAACATCAATGAGAATCATAACTTCATCGAATCTATCATTTATGGTTTTGGTGCAGCAGTCGGTTTTTCACTTGTATTGATCCTTTTTGCTTCTATGCGTGAGCGTATCGCTGCGGCTGACGTGCCTGTTCCATTTAAAGGTGCATCGATTGCAATGATCACAGCGGGTTTAATGTCGCTTGCTTTCATGGGCTTTACAGGTTTGGTGAAGTAAACAATGAGTACGATTTTAATTGCGATCATCGCACTCGCTGTGCTTGCTGCGATTTTTGGTGCCATTCTTGGTTTTGCTTCAATTCGTTTTAAAGTTGAAGCGGATCCTATCGTGGATCAAATCGACGCGATTCTTCCACAAACACAATGTGGCCAATGTGGTTATCCAGGCTGTCGACCATACGCAGAAGCGATTGCGAATGGAGACAACATCAATAAGTGTCCTCCCGGCGGTCAAGCAACCATCGAAAAACTCGCAGACTTAATGGGTGTGGAACCTGAAGAGTCGGCACACGATCTAGACAGCAAAGTACCGACCGTTGCCTTCATTCACGAAGATATGTGTATCGGTTGTACTAAGTGTATTCAAGCTTGTCCTGTTGATGCGATTGTTGGTGGGACAAAAGCCGTTCACACGGTCATCAAAGACGAATGTACAGGCTGCGACTTGTGTGTCGCGCCATGTCCAACCGATTGTATTGAAATGATTCCTGTGGAAACCACCACAGATAGCTGGAAGTGGCAACTTAACGCCATCCCAGTGGTTAACATTACGGATGCTGCCCGCGATGCAGCGAACGTGAAAGATTCAATTAAGTAAGGTTTCGTATGTTGTCTTTGATTGAACAAATTCGTACTGGCTCGCTTTGGGACTTCCCAGGCGGTGTGCATCCGGCAGAAAACAAAAAACAATCCAATAAAGCCGACTTAGTGCGAGCATCCATTCCCGCTGAAATCATTCTTCCGCTGAAACAGCACATTGGTAAAGCGGGTAACTTGTTGGTCTCTGTTGGTGAGCACGTTTTAAAAGGACAAGCTTTAACCCAATCAGAAACGGGGTTTACAGTACCCGTACATGCGCCAACTTCTGGCACAATCACTGCCATCGAGCCTCGAACGGTGGCTCACCCTTCTGGTTTGAGCGAATTGTGCGCCGTCATCACTCCTGACGGCCAAGATACTTGGTGTGAAAAGTCACCTATCGCTGACTACACTCAAGAATCCGCCGATGCACTCATCGACATTATTCGCCTTGCTGGCATTTCAGGGATGGGTGGTGCTGGCTTCCCTACTGCGAAAAAGATCCAATCGGGCATTGCTCGTACAGAAATCCTGATTGTGAATGCAGCAGAATGTGAACCGTACATCACGGCCGATGACAAACTGATGCAGGAGCATGCCGAAGAGCTTATCCAGGGTATCGAAATCGTCGAACACATCCTTAAGCCAAAGCTGACGATCATTGGCATCGAAGATAACAAACCAGATGCCATTAAAGCGTTGGAAAGTGCCGCGCTGAACAAGGACATTGTTATTCGAGTAATCCCGACGAAATACCCGTCGGGCGGTGAAAAGCAGCTGATAAAGATTCTGACCAACAAGGAAGTTCCTAGCGGCTCTATCCCTGCAGATATTGGCATCTTGGTTCAAAACGTCGGTTCTTTATACTCGATTAAGCGCGCTATCATCGATGGCGAGCCAATAATCGAACGTGTCGTTACGTTAACCGGTAAAACCTTTAAACAGCCTCGAAACGTATGGGCGCTCTTGGGTACCCCAGTTCAAGCACTGCTCGACGAATTCGGGTACAAAGCCGATAAAAAACTTCAGCGTTTGATCATGGGCGGACCAATGATGGGCTTTACCCTACCCCACTCACAGGTTCCTATCACCAAAACGGCGAACTGTATTTTAGCTCCGACTCGTCACGAGATTTCAGCTCATCAATACGAGATGGAATGTATACGTTGTGGTCAATGTGCGGAAGCTTGTCCTGCATCTCTACTGCCACAGCAGCTTCAATGGCATGCTAAGGCCGAAGAATATGACAAGCTAGAAGAACTAAATCTAAAAGATTGTATCGAGTGTGGCGCTTGTGCGTTTGTTTGTCCAAGTGAAATTCCACTGGTGCAATATTACCGCCAAGCAAAAGCAGAAATTCGTACTCGAACTCAAGAAGCAGAAGCCGCAGAGCGTGCGAAACTGCGCTTCGAAGAGAAAAAAGCGCGTATGGAGCGCGAAAAAGCAGAACGTGAGAACCGCTTCAAGAAAGCCGCGGATGACCGTCGAAAAGAGATGAAGTCAACCGGTGGTGATGATGCGATCGCCGCAGCCATTGCTCGTGTTAAAGCACAAAAATCGAACGAAGAGAATAAAGCTGAGCCAGCAGTTAAACCTGCTGTCGCGGCAGCCATTGCCAAAGCAAAAGCGAAGCAAGCCGCAGCAGCAAAAGTTGGTGCAACTGAGCCTGACAACTCCGAAATGGCAAAACTGCGTGAAGAGCGCAAGCGTCTTGCTCGTGAACGTAAAGCAGAAAAAGAACAAAGCGAAACCCCTGCTAACAATGCTGATGACAAAAAGTCCGCAGTTGCTGCAGCAATCGCGCGCGCGAAAGCGAAAAAAGCTCAGCAGGAAGAAAACGCATCTGAAGAGCCAGAAGATAAAAAAGCTGCAGTAGCCGCTGCTATTGCTCGTGCAAAAGCGCGCAAAGCACAACAAGAAACTGAATCGCAACCTGTTGAAGAAACAGCTTCTCAAGAGCTAACCGAAGATCCGAAGAAAGCTGCAGTCACTGCTGCTATTGCTCGTGCAAAAGCGCGTAAAGCGCGACAAGAAACTGAATCTCAACCTGTTGAAGAAACCGCTTCTCAAGAGCCAACCGAAGATCCGAAGAAAGCCGCGGTCGCTGCTGCTATTGCTCGTGCAAAAGCGCGTAAAGCGCAACAAGAGACTGAATCTCAACCTGTTGCAGAAACAGCTTCTCAAGAGCCAACTGAAGATCCGAAGAAAGCCGCAGTTGCAGCCGCTATTGCTCGTGCAAAAGCGCGTAAAGCGCAACAAGAAACTGAATCTCAACCCGTTGAAGAAACAGCTTCTCAAAAGCCAGCCGAAGATCCAAAGAAAGCTGCAGTCGCTGCTGCTATTGCTCGTGCAAAAGCGCGTAAAGCGCAACAAGAGACTGAATCTCAACCTGTTGAAGAAACCGCTTCTCAAAAGCCAGCCGAAGATCCGAAGAAAGCCGCAGTCGCTGCTGCTATTGCTCGTGCAAAAGCGCGTAAAGCGCAACAAGAGACTGAATCTCAACCTGTTGAAGAAACCGCTTCTCAAGAGCCAGCTGAAGATCCGAAGAAAGCCGCGGTCGCTGCTGCTATTGCTCGTGCAAAAGCGCGAAAAGCTCAACAAGACGCGAATAAAAATAATACCGAGGAGAACGAGTAATGTCGTTTTTTATTGCCAGTTCACCGCATGCGCATAGTCGTCGCAGCACGCCTGACTTAATGAAATGGGTAGCCTTATGTGCTATCCCTGGCTTGGCAGCGCAAACTTACTACTTTGGTTGGGGCACATTAATCCAGCTGATTTTTGCTATCGCCGTTGCAGTATCACTTGAAGCACTCGTGATGATCTGTCGTAAACGCTCGCCAATGAGAGCATTACGAGACAACAGTGCAATTGTCACCGCATGGCTACTCGCCGTCGCTATTCCACCTTGGTCTCCGTGGTGGATCATAGTTATTGGTTTAATTTTTGCGATTGTGATTGCCAAACATCTTTATGGCGGCATTGGACAGAATCTATTCAACCCAGCAATGGTCGCTTACGTTGTACTTTTGATTTCCTTCCCGGTTCAAATGACCAGTTGGAGTGCACCAACACTGTTGATTCCAGACCATGTGAATTTCGCAGATACCCTCTCTTTGATTTTCACTGGTTTTGATTATGACGGTCTTTCATTGCAACAAGTTCGCGCTGGTGTTGATGGTGTAACAATGGCAACTCCACTGGATGCCTTTAAAACAGGTATTCACACGGGAGCAACCCCTAGTGAAGTGCTTTCACAGCCGATCTTTGGTGGCTTGGCTGGCATCGGCTGGCAGTGGGTGAACATAGCCTATCTGATTGGCGGCTTAGTGATGATCAAAAAACGCATCATTCAGTGGTACATTCCAGCAGGCTTTCTCGCGAGTTTGACTCTGTTTAGCCTTATTTTCAGCGTTATCACGCCGGGAGAGACGGCTTCGCCAATCTTCCACCTGCTGTCAGGCGCAACCATGCTAGGTGCGTTCTTTATTGCGACAGATCCAGTATCGGCATCTACCACAGTAAAAGGCCGCCTTATTTTTGGTGCGCTAATCGGTGCTCTTGTCTTTATTATTCGTAGTTGGGGCGGCTTCCCTGATGGGGTCGCCTTTGCGGTTCTTTTAGCCAACATGTGCGTTCCGCTTATCGACTACTACACCAAACCTAGAACTTACGGCCACTGAGGTAAACATGTTAACCGCAATTAGAAAAAATGGTCTGACACTGGCGATCTTTGCTTGCGCCACAACAGGTTTGGTCGCGTTGACTCAGTACTTAACCGAAGATCAAATCAAGCTTCAGGAACAAAAGCAGCTACTTTCAGTGCTTAATCAAGTGATTCCTGAAACGATGCACGACAACGCATTAACTCAATCATGCACGTTGGTGACGTCTCCAGAGCTTGGCACGATGCACGCGATGCCTACCTACATTGCAACCAAAAATGGCGAGCCAACAGCCATCGCCATTGAGTCGATTGCACCAGATGGCTATAACGGTGAAATCAAAGTCATCACAGGTATCGATAATCAAGGTAAGATTTTAGGTACGCGCGTACTTAGCCATCAAGAAACTCCGGGGCTAGGCGATAAAATAGATCTTCGCGTTACCAGTTGGATTCTTGGTTTCACGGGTAAGCAAGTCACCGAAGATAATTGGAATTCTTGGAAAGTTCGTAAAGATGGTGGAGACTTTGATCAGTTTACTGGCGCTACCATTACGCCTCGAGCTGTCGTCAAAGCAGTCAGAAACACCGTAAACTACGTAAATCAATCTCGTGATGAGATTCTCAGCCAGCCACTAAACTGCGCAGGAGACAATCAATGAGCGAAAACAAACAATTGATGAAGAACGGCATGTGGAGCAACAACCCAGCATTGGTTCAGCTGCTCGGTTTATGTCCTCTACTCGCCGTTTCATCGACGATCACCAACGCGCTGGGTCTTGGTATTGCCACATTACTGGTACTAGTGGGGTCTAACGTAACGGTTTCACTGATCCGTAACTATGTTCCTAAAGAGATCCGAATTCCGGTTTTCGTTATGATCATTGCGTCACTCGTAACCTGCGTCCAGCTACTAATGAATGCTTACGCTTACGGATTGTACCTATCACTGGGTATCTTTATCCCGTTGATCGTAACCAACTGTATCATCATCGGTCGCGCCGAAGCTTACGCTTCAAAAAATGATGTGCTTCCTGCCGCATTGGACGGCTTATGGATGGGACTGGGCATGACCAGTGTGCTAGTTGTGTTGGGCTCAATGCGCGAGCTTATCGGCAACGGCACATTGTTTGACGGCGCAGACTTGCTATTGGGTGACTGGGCTGCAGCGCTGCGCATTCAAGTATTCCAATTTGATAGCAGCTTCTTATTAGCACTATTACCACCAGGTGCTTTCATCGGTGTAGGACTTTTGATTGCGTTGAAAAATGTTATCGACAGCTCAATTCAGGCTCGTCAGCCGAAAGAAGAAAAACCGGCCATTGAGCGTGCTCGCGTAACTAACGCATAATATAAGAATTCTAAAATCAAGGCTCTACCACTCGTAGGGCCTTTTTCATAAACCGCAAAGACGGGTTTGGAAGTCAGCAATGAACAAAGAAAAAAGAATAGAAATTCTTGAACGATTAAGAGAAAACAACCCCAATCCTGAAACGGAACTGAACTGGAGCTCTCCATTTGAGTTACTCATCGCTGTGCTACTTTCAGCGCAAGCGACCGATGTTAGTGTCAACAAAGCCACTGACAAACTCTTCCCCGTTGCGAATACGCCACAAAGTATTCTCGATTTGGGTGTCGATGGTTTGAAGGAATACATCAAAACCATTGGCCTGTTTAACTCAAAAGCAGAAAACACCATCAAAACCTGTAAGATCTTATTAGAAAAGCATAATGGCGAAGTGCCAGAAGATCGCGCCGCTCTTGAAGCTCTTCCAGGAGTCGGCCGTAAGACCGCCAATGTCGTGCTCAACACCGCATTTGGTTGGCCAACCATTGCCGTCGATACGCACATTTATCGCGTTTCGAATCGTACTAAGTTTGCGATGGGAAAAACGGTAGATGATGTCGAGCAAAAGCTATTAAAAGTGGTACCAAAAGAGTTCAAACTCGATGTACACCACTGGTTAATTCTTCATGGTCGCTACACTTGTTTAGCGAGAAAGCCTCGCTGTGGAAGCTGCATTATTGAAGATTTGTGCGAATATAAAGAGAAAGTATACCCAGATAGTTAACGCTATCTAAAAACAGAAGCTAGGAGATAAAAATGTCAAACGGTCGAATTCTACACACTATGCTTCGCGTAGGTGATCTAGACAAATCAATCAAATTTTATACTGAAGTCATGGGCATGCAGTTGCTTCGTACCAACGAAAACAAAGAGTACGAATACACACTTGCCTTTGTTGGTTACGGTGATGAATCTCAAGGTGCCGTGATTGAACTGACTTACAACTGGGGTAAGACAGAATATGACCTAGGCACAGCATTTGGTCATATTGCAATTGGCGTAGACGACATCTACGCAACATGTGATGCAATCAAAGCCGCAGGCGGTAACGTTACTCGCGAAGCGGGCCCAGTGAAAGGTGGTACAACACACATCGCCTTTGTAAAAGATCCTGATGGTTACATGATTGAGCTTATCCAGAACAAACAAGCTTCTGCGGGTCTAGAAGGCTAGTTCATCTGATTCACTTGCATTGCAAGTCGAACCTCAATTACAGGCAGGTCTGCGATCTGCCTGTCCTTTTGTAAACAAACCACTTTACTTGATAATAATTATCGTTTAGATTCATCCCAAATTCGATACGTGGGACAACGATAATGATCAGTGAATGGGAAAAACACACACTCCTAGCCGATACTGCCCTGCAACTAGATGATCCTGTACGCAGCATTCTTCACTATCAACAAGCTTTAAGCTTAAGTGAAGACATTAGTGAATGCGTGGAAATTGAAGCAGACGAACGCCTTTTGATTTCTGTAATCTCTTGTCACAACCTCGCGCAATTTTGGCGCTGGGCTGGTGATACCGAATACGAACTCAAATATCTTCAGCTGGCATCTGAAAAAGTGCTCACACTTATTCCCCAATGCCCAAACCAGAATTGCGCAAGCTTTATTGACTCCATCGGCTGTTGCACAAAAGCACTTATCGATTTTATGAAGCGTCATCCAAACCCAGCAATTGCGAAACAAGTAGAGAAGATCGATACCGCAACCAATTGCGAAGTGATCGCTAAGTTTCGTTTAAATTAATGAGCAAAGGTCGAAAATAAGCTGACGCTCATCACTTGGAAATGACTCAACGAAAGTTAATCGACAGTAAGTAGATACTCACTAACATATACAAAGTAAGACTTGAGCGTTTTCGAGGCTCTTACTTAATTTACAAGCTAACAACGTCAATATACAAAAACGCCGGAGATTATTTCTCCGGCGTTTTTTATGTAAGCATGCTTTACTACGGCCTAAACTTGAGTTCGACCTAAAGAGATGACCACACGACGGTTCTTGTCTTTACCAATCGGCGTGCCATTATCAGCAATAGGTCGGCGCTTGCCATAACCTTGCACTTGAATACGATCCTCTGGCAAACCCAGTGATTCAAAGTAAGTACGTAGAGACTCTGCTCGTCGCTCCGATAGGCTCTGGCTTTCGCTCTTACCATCGGTTGAATCAGTGTATGTCGCCACCAGCACGAGGTCGATATCTTGATTGTGACGCACATAATCAGCAATCTGAGCAAGACGCTTTTTAGACGCTTTCGTCAGTTGGTCGCCCTGACGTTCGTAATGCAAAATCGTAAACGCAATATCTTCGAAACTGTACTTCAACAAATTGGCGATACAGTCACTAAACGCATTGTACTTACTTTGGAATAATACGGATGACAACGCGACTTCAATTCGTTGATCGCGACTTTGCCAATCTTGATAGCTGAATGTTGGGTAACGGCCTTTCTCTAATTCAGATAAAATACCCCAAGCAGTTTGACCACCGACATACCCATCAAACTGTTTGAAAAACTTCAGATTCGTGATGCGGTCAGCGTGCTCACCTGGTCGCCAAGGCGGTGGCATTGAGATCAAGCTGACATTGCGTGTTTCACCCATAGGGCGACGCATCTTAAGTTCAAAATCCAAATTGATTTTTTTACTCGCACGCGACGAAAACACCGCATCACCAAAGCTTGGAATTGGATGCACAAGCTGACATTCCAAAGGGGTATTTACCACCATTTCCCATTGTGATTGCTGCGGAGTAGCGACATAACGCTTGCCCATCACCGCGTAACTGTTTGCGCTAAGCAGTGAAAGCATGACACCACTGGTTATCAGCCATTTATTCATCTAGTACAATCTCTCAAACGGCAGTCTTTTGCCGTTAATTGGAATCATTAAAACTACAACGATTGTCATGCAAAAATCCCGCCAATGCTCTAACTTTCTTGGTGAGAGTATCAAAATGAACGATTCTAGCTCTGATTTCTCCCATAAATGCCGCTAAATCGTATCTATTCCCGAGTTAAATATGCACCTGCGTGATACAAAAATCGGTACTTGTGTTCTTTATCTCAAGCGCCGCGCGAGCTTATTGATTAGATGGAAAATAGAATTCCGTTTTTCTCCGAAATTGCGGTTTTTCTCATCGATATAATCTGCAATAATGCAGCCTTCGTCACACAAAAATAAGCCAACATGACAATAGAAAATGAAGCCCTAACCCTGAAAAAGCGTTTTCGTGGTTATTTCCCAGTGGTTGTTGACGTTGAGACCGCTGGTTTCAATGCTCAAACCGATGCACTTTTAGAAATCTGCGCCGTCACCCTTCGTATGGATGAAGAAGGCGTTCTGCATCCAGCCTCCACTATTCATTTTCATATTGAACCTTTTGAAGGCGCGAATTTAGAGAAAGAAGCGCTTGAGTTTAATGGTATTCGTGACCCTTTCAGCCCATTACGCGGTGCAGTTTCTGAACAAGAAGCATTAAAAGAAATTTATAAGCTGATTCGTAAAGAACAAAAAGCATCTGATTGCTCACGTGCAATAATGGTTGCACATAACGCCGCTTTCGACTTAAGTTTTGTTAATGCAGCGAACGAGCGCTGCAAGTTAAAAAGAGTCCCTTTTCATCCCTTTGCTACTTTTGACACCGCCACATTAAGCGGCCTTGCTTATGGTCAAACTGTTCTCGCTAAAGCATGCAAAACGGCAGGGATGGAATTCGACAATCGTGAAGCGCACTCTGCCCTTTACGATACACAAAAAACTGCAGAGTTATTCTGTGGCATCGTGAACAAATGGAAGGCCCTCGGCGGTTGGCCGCTTGTTAACGAAGAATAATAAGTAAACACAACATATTGGGAATAGTATGAATCCTGTCGTTATCTCAGTTTGCGTCATGCTCGTGTTAGCATTGATGCGTGTAAACGTGGTGGTCGCCCTCACGTTTAGTGCCATTGTTGGTGGCCTTGTTGCGGGAATGAGCTTAGGCGATACCGTAGCGGCCTTCGAAAGTGGCTTAGGTGGCGGTGCAACGATTGCACTTAGCTACGCTATGCTTGGCACATTCGCCGTTGCCATTTCTAAATCTGGTATCACTGACCTGCTCGCAAAAAGCGTGATTAAACGCCTAAACGGCAAAGAAAGTGCGGCATCGACTACTGGCCTTAAATACGCTGTATTAGTGGCGTTAGTGCTCGTAACCATGTCTTCTCAGAACGTAATTCCTGTTCATATCGCCTTTATTCCAATTTTGATTCCACCTCTTTTGGGCGTATTTGCGAAGCTTAAACTGGATCGTCGCTTAATTGCGTGTGTGCTGACTTTTGGTCTGATTACACCTTACATGGTGCTTCCTGTTGGTTTTGGCGGCATCTTCTTAAACAACATCTTGCTAAAAAACCTGCATGACAACGGTTTAGAGAACGTTGTCGCAAGCCAAGTACCAACCGCAATGTTGCTTCCTGGCGCGGGTATGATTTTTGGTTTGCTACTGGCCATTTTTGTTAGCTACCGAAAACCTCGCGAGTACAAAGAAACAGAGCTGACGGTGGTTCACGAAACCGACCACAGCATTAACAAACAGCACATCCTAGTGGCTGCACTTGGTATTATTGCCGCGCTTGGTGTTCAGCTTTACACCGGCTCAATGATCATCGGTGCTCTCGCTGGCTTTATGGTGTTCACGTTTGGTGGCGTTATCGCATGGAAAGAAACCCACGACGTATTCACCAAAGGCGTTCACATGATGGCGATGATCGGCTTTATTATGATCGCAGCCGCGGGTTTTGCAGCGGTAATGAAACAAACCGGTGGCGTAGAAACCCTAGTTCAGTCACTGTCTACAAGCATTGGTGACAACAAACCGCTTGCAGCGCTACTTATGCTGGTTGTTGGTCTGTTGGTAACCATGGGTATTGGTTCTTCATTCTCGACGATTCCAATTCTTGCAACCATCTACGTTCCGCTTTCTTTGGCGTTTGGTTTCTCACCAATGGCAACGATCGCATTAGTAGGTACAGCTGCAGCGCTAGGTGATGCAGGTTCTCCTGCATCCGACTCAACATTGGGCCCAACTTCTGGCCTAAATGCTGACGGCCAGCACGAACACATTTGGGAAACGGTTGTTCCAACCTTCATCCACTACAATATCCCACTGATCATCTTCGGTTGGATCGCTGCAATGGTGCTTTAGTATCAAGTTTTCTAACAGAAAAGACTGATACCTTTGCTAACAAAAAAACCGCTCGATATGAGCGGTTTTTTTAATTCAATCGAAAACGAAGCCACTATTGCGCTGGCATGTTTTCGATAATGCGTTCACGAATCAACTTAAGCGTTGGCTCGGTCGATAGGTAATCCACCTCAATTGGGAAATACGCATCGTTGATTTGCAGCACCAAACTAGGGTAAGAGTTAACACCCAAACTTTTCGCTAAACTCAGTTGGTCTTGGAATACACCTTCCAATAACGTGCCATCCATATCATTTTTAAACTGCTGCACATTCAAGCCAATCTCTTTCGCTAATTGAAGATGCGTTGCTTCTTCATGAGGCGGCATTGCACGTAGATAATAGGCGTGCTGAATCGCTTCGAGCATTTGCTCATACGAATCTTGAAATCCCGCGGCGATAACAGCGCGGCATGATTGATACGTACTTCTCACTGGTGTGCACAGTTTCCAGAAATCGTAATTAAACTTGGTGCCTAGCTGAGTTTCGATTTGCTTCCAAATCCCCTCAAGCTTTTGTTGCATTTCTGGCGGCATTGGCAAATTAGTATCTGGTGCAAGCCCACCCACCACATACTCAAACTGAATCACACCTGGCAGTTGTTGTTTTAGTTTTTCGATGGTTGGTTTGTATCCCCAGCACCAACTGCACATAGGGTCATGTACGTAGTAAAGCTTTATGTTCATTCCACTAACCTAAAAAAGAAAAAGGAGCCAATGCGGCTCCCTCGTATTCTATCGCCAAATGTAAGTATTTACGAATTACTCAGCTTGACCTTCAGCGCGTGCTGCAGCTTCTTTGATTAGAGGCTGAAGTTCACCCTTCTGGAACATTTCCAGAATGATGTCACAACCACCAATTAGCTCACCTTCAACCCATAGTTGTGGGAACGTTGGCCATTGTGCGTATTTTGGTAGCTCAGCGCGGATGTCTGGGTTTTGTAGAATGTCTACGTAAGCGAACTTCTCGCCACATGCCATTAGCGCTTGTGATGCTTGAGAAGAGAAACCACAGCTTGGCAGTTTCGGTGAGCCTTTCATGTACAGCAGGATTGAGTTTTCAGAGATCTGCTGTTTGATTTTGTCGATAGTTTCCATCGCTTCCTCATTCATGGATGTGAACTTGTTTATTTGCCACATTCTACTCAATAACGACAGAATAAAAACCATATAATTGATGCGGTTTATACTGAGATGATTTAAAAGCAAAAAGTTTGACCGCTTACTACCACTTCGTTGGTAAGTGGAGGAGCATGAACAACACTTAGCATCTCAAAATATTTTCATATCGGGGTTTTAATAAAGTAAAAACTTGCTAAAATACCTAGCAAGTCAGCCGTAAAGGCTACATAGCTATAAAAAAACACTGGAAGCAATCGAAAGGTTAACCTTTCATATCAATGGAGAATCGAGTAATGGCATTTGAACTACCAGCTCTTCCTTACGCGAAAGACGCACTAGAACCACACATCTCAGCAGAGACTCTAGACTACCACCACGGTAAGCACCACAACACTTACGTTGTTAAGCTTAACGGTCTTATCCCTGGTACTGAGTTCGAAGGCAAAACTCTAGAAGAGATCATCAAGACTTCTACTGGTGGCGTATTCAACAACGCAGCGCAAATCTGGAACCACACGTTCTACTGGCACTGTCTTGCTCCAAACGCGGGCGGCGAACCAACTGGCGCAGTTGCAGACGCAATCAACGCAGCATTCGGTTCTTTCGAAGAATTCAAAGCGAAGTTCACTGACGCAGCAATCAACAACTTCGGTTCTTCATGGACTTGGCTAGTTAAGAAAGCTGACGGTTCTCTAGAAATCGTTAACACTTCTAACGCAGCAACGCCACTAACAGAAGAAGGTACTACTCCACTTCTAACTGTTGACCTATGGGAACACGCGTACTACATCGATTACCGCAACGTACGTCCTGATTACATGAACGGCTTCTGGGCTCTTGTAAACTGGGACTTCGTAGCTGAGAACTTAGCGAAGTAATTGACTTCCCCCTAGTTCAATTTAGTCTTATTTTAAAAGCTCGCTGAATCAGCGAGCTTTTTCTTTTCTCGCTTAAAAATACCCATTTAATCTCTTCTTTTTCCTAAAGTTCTTCTTTGATGCGCCGTTATAAAAGCATCTCAAGAGGAACATCATGCAAATTCATACGTTAGACAAAGCAGCAATTATCAACGAAATTCAGTTCGGCAACGGTATCAACCATGCTGTTCACGAAGGTCGTCGTGCCGATTTTTCGCTGATTTTGTCTATGTTCTCAAACGATGTTCGAGATGTCGTACCGGTTGAAGAAATTAAAGAAACGGCCACAAGCGACGAGATTCTTCGTCAACAGTTTGGGCTCTCTCAGCCTCAAGCTTTGCGCTCCGATAGCAGCAGCTACGAACTCGCCGCATTACAAGCGAAACAATTCCATAATGCGGGTCTGCCATCTGCAAAGTTAAGCCACTACCTAAAACCAGACGCCCTAACCTACTTGCCAGAAGATACGTTCGATCTTCCTGAAGACGTTTATCATAATTTGTCAGGCCATGAGCGCCGCACTTTAGGTGAGCGCAACAAGAGCCTTATCCCTGATGCGGGCCTCTACAATCAGCTAGTGACGGCTCAACGTCAGTATCAGATCCAAGCTCAAGCATAGAGATCAGCTTTTCATCCAACAGCTTGCAGTATCAACACGTCAGAAATGTGACGCCTTACAAATTACCGCACAATAGTCCTTACTCGAAAGCGTTAGTTTGAGGCCTTTCACACTGAGCTCAACGATTTTCAACCATGCTGATAGCACAAACCACTGGTGTATTGTTTTTCACACATGGATACAGTGAAGGTGTTATGGATATTAAAGAGTCAATCATTCTCGTCACATCTGCGGGTTCGGTCATCGGAAGAACGTGCTCCAGCCATTTCGCTCACCTCGGAGCGACGTTGATCCTGTGTGACCAAAATTCAAGCGCCCTAAAGGCGAGTTATGATCAGATCCGCGCATTTACCGACAAAGTCTATGCAATGAATGTGTGTAGTGATAACCCCACATCCATAAATCTATTGTTTGATCAGATAGAATCGCAGCTAAGAGCAACGCCAGATGTTATCGTTAATTGCTGGACGAGCTCACCGATGCCAAGCCTAATGGCGCCAGAACCAATGAGTATCTATATCGACCACCTATCTTCCGCGGCACGTTTTCTCTATACCTACGGGCAAGTCGGCGCGGAACGATTTAGAGCGCGCAATAAAAAAGGCGTGATCGTGAATGTCATTTCGCACGATAACCACGAAGATCTGACTGGTGTTGAAAGCATGGCGGCTTTGGTGTCTGGCTTTACGCACAGCTGGGCAAAAGAGCTCACCCCTTTCAATATCCGCGTCGGCGGCGTCATTCCCTCTGTCAGTCATACACGAGAGGATCTTGACGAAAGGCACTGGGCAGAGATCCAAGACGAACTGGTCCGTAACACAGCGTACATCGTCGCGAATGAATACTTCAGTGGCCGAGTAGTTGCGACCGAAGTGTAAACATACACCATTACTCTGTGTTTCCCGGCTCCGATGTAAGCAACCTCCAGCTCCTAAACAAAAAAAGCCCCAGTCATTTGACTGGGGCTTTAACCTTTTCCCGATTAAGGTTTCGTGCTAGCGAAAACCTTACTCAAAGCGACTCTTAATTACGCGTCAGCTTTTTCTTTTTTAGCTTTAGGAGCAGATTTCGCTGCTTCTTGGTCTGCTTTCTTCTTGATTACTGTAGTACCTTCGAAAGTTTCACCTTCAACGAAAGCTTTACCGTAGTAAGAAGCTAGTAGAACGTCTTTTAGCTCGCTAATTAGAGGGTAGCGAGGGTTCGCACCAGTACATTGGTCATCGAACGCTTCAACCGCTAGCTCGTCTAGTTTCGCTACGAAGTCAGCTTCAGCAACACCTGCCGCTTGGATAGACATTGGGATGTCTAGGTTAACTTTTAGTTCATCCAACCATGCTAGTAGACGTTCAATCTTCTGAGCAGTGCGGTCACCAGCTTGGCTTAGGCCTAGGTGGTCTGCAACTTCAGCGTAACGACGACGTGCTTGTGGACGGTCGTATTGAGAGAACGCAGTTTGTTTAGTTGGGTTGTCGTTCGCGTTGTAACGTACCACGTTAGAGATTAGTAGTGCGTTAGCTAGGCCGTGTGGCAAGTGGAACTCTGCACCTAGTTTGTGCGCCATTGAGTGACAAACACCTAGGAATGCGTTCGCAAATGCCACACCAGCGATAGTTGCTGCGTTGTGTACTTTTTCACGAGCGATTGGGTCGTTTGCACCGTTCGCGTAGCTTGATGGTAGGTATTCTTTTAGCATCTTAAGTGCTTGAAGAGCCTGACCGTCAGAGTATTCGTTCGCAAGAACAGATACGTAAGCTTCTAGAGCGTGAGTTACTGCATCGTAACCACCGAATGCTGTTAGAGACTTAGGCATGTTCATTACTAGGTTCGCATCAACGATAGCCATGTTTGGCGTGATTTCGTAGTCAGCTAGTGGGTACTTAGCACCAGTCTTGTCGTCAGTAACAACTGCGAATGGAGTAACTTCTGAACCAGTACCTGAAGTTGTAGTGATACATACAAGCTCAGCTTTTTTACCCATTTTAGGGAACTTGTAGATACGTTTACGGATGTCCATAAAGCGCATTGCTAGTTCTTCAAAGTGAGTTTCTGGGTGCTCGTACATTACCCACATGATTTTCGCTGCATCCATTGGAGAACCACCGCCTAGCGCTAGGATAACGTCAGGTTGGTAGCTAGCCATTTGAGCCGCACCTTTTTCTACTACAGATAGTGTTGGGTCAGCTTCAACATCGAAGAATGTTTGAACTTCCATGCCTTGAGCTTTCAGTAGGCTTACTACGTCATCTGCGTAACCGTTGTTGAATAGGAAACGGTCAGTTACTAGGAATGCGCGTTTCTTGCCTTCTAGGTCGCCAAGTGCGATTGGAAGGCTGCCACGACGGAAGTAGATTGACTTAGGTAGTTTATGCCACAACATGTTTTCAGCTCGCTTCGCTACAGTTTTCTTGTTGATTAGGTGCTTAGGACCTACGTTCTCAGAGATAGAGTTACCACCCCATGAACCACAACCTAGAGTTAGAGAAGGTGCAACGTTGAAGTTGTACAAGTCACCGATACCACCGTGTGTAGTCGGGATATTGATTAGGATACGAGCAGTCTTCATCTTGTCACCGAAGTAACGGATGCGGTCTGCATTCACGTCTTGGTTAGTGTATAGACCAGATGTGTGACCGATACCGCCGATCTCTACCATTGTTACTGCTTGAGCAACTGCATCTTCGAAGTTGTCAGCACGGAACATACCTAGAGTTGGAGACAGTTTCTCGTGAGCAAATGCGTCATCGTAAGATACTTTGCCTAGGCCTTCACCGATAAGCACTTTAGTATCTGCAGGAACTTTAACACCCGCCATTTCAGCGATAGCTGTAGCTGGTTGACCAACGATTTTCGCGTTTAGCGCGCCGTCGATTAGAAGCACTTTACGTACTTTGTCAGCATCTGTTTTAGATAGAACGTGAGCTTTATGAGAAGCAAAGCGCTCTTTTACTTCGTCGTAAACTTCGTCAACTACGATTACAGCCTGCTCAGAAGCACATACTACGCCGTTATCGAAAGTTTTAGACATTAGTACAGAAGCAACTGCACGTTTGATGTCTGCTGTTTCATCGATAACTACAGGAACGTTACCTGCACCTACACCGATTGCTGGCTTACCAGAAGAGTAAGCTGCTTTAACCATGCCTGGACCACCAGTCGCAAGGATAAGAGCGATGTCATCGTGTTTCATTAGAGCGTTTGATAGCTCAACTGAAGGTTGGTCGATCCAACCGATGATGTCTTTTGGTGCACCTGCTGCTACTGCTGCATCTAGAACAAGTTTAGCTGCATCGTTAGTAGAGTTTTTCGCACGTGGGTGTGGTGAGAAGATGATACCGTTACGAGTCTTCAGAGAGATTAGAGATTTGAAGATCGCTGTAGATGTAGGGTTAGTTGTTGGTACGATACCGCAGATGATACCAACAGGTTCAGCGATAGTCATAGTACCTAGGTTGTCATCCTCTTCTAGGATGCCACACGTTTGTTCGTCTTTGTATTTGTTGTAGATAAACTCAGAAGCAAAGTGGTTCTTGATTACTTTATCTTCAACAATACCCATACCAGATTCTTCTACCGCTTGTTGCGCTAGAGGGATACGAGCTTGGTTAGCTGCAAGAGACGCTGCACGGAAGATTTTGTCTACTTGCTCTTGAGAGTAAGTAGCGAACTCTTCTTGCGCTTTCTTAACGCGAGCAATCATTGCATCTAGTTCAGCCATATTAGTTACAGGCATAGGGATTCTCCTAAAATTAACAAATATTAAAAACTTTTTATTAAGGCAATTGTCTTTCGTTTTTACTGTTTATCAGTCACTTAGAGAACAAACGTCTTAGTAAATTGCTTTCAGGACTGAGTATAATATTTCAGAGTGTGAAAAAAATTGACTTGGATCAGTTCTCACACTCGAAATACCACCAAAGTAGTGGTTAACCACAACAATTTAATGTAACTATTTGATAAACAAATAAATTAAACCAACTTATTTATTGCATAAAAAACAAGCAAACAGACAAAAAAATAAAAGAAACAACAACAACCTGTAAAAAAGTTTCATTTTTAGCCAACAAAATTACATGTAGGCCTAATTTTTTGTGCTACTGAGAGTATATCGAATCAAATACATCTCTCTACAAACCACCTTTGTTTTTATCAAAAATGTGCGAATGTTAACGTTTGTGTAAAACAGCACAATTTCACAGCAACATCCTATGTAACATTTCACCCTCACATTAGATACATTTTATTAAAAAATTAGTTTTTCTCACAAATAGTGGGGTCAATACGTTAGTTTTTTTCATTTCTTCCTAATGCACTTTTGCCTTACATTTAGCGCCGAAAACCAATCTGGAATCTGGTAAGTAGATGTTCCAATAATTGCGCAGAAATTCGATAAGAACAAAGGTGCGTATCGCAGTTATCCATCCCTTTCTAACTGTAGTCACCTCCCACGAATTTACTTAGCAACAAAACCCGATAGATTGGTGTAAATTTACCCTTTCCGTTTTTCACTAATGTGAACATTTACGAGTACGCAATATGCAGACTTTAGAGCTAGCCATTTTCCTGCAGTTTTTCTTGGGGTTGGTTGCCGCCGTTAACCCTGTAGGCATCATGCCTGTTTTCGTGTCTTTAAGCGGACATATGACACCAGAAGAAAAGATCAAAACCGCGACAACAGCCAATGTGGCAGTGGCCGTGATCCTGATCATTTCCCTGCTTGCAGGTCAGTTACTGTTGGATATGTTCAGTATTTCACTGGATTCATTCCGAGTGGCGGGTGGCTTGCTGCTGTTAAGCATCGCCTTTTCGATGATGAGCGGTAAGCTCGGTGAGGATAAGCAGAACAAACAAGAAAAATCTGAGTACGTTAGCCGCGAACAGATCGGCGTTGTACCACTAGCGATGCCTCTAATGGCTGGTCCTGGTGCAATCAGCTCAACAATCGTTTATGGCGCGCGTTACCCAAGTATGTTCGATACCGTGGGCATCGTTATCACGATTGGTCTGTTTTGCCTTTGTTCTTGGTTGCTATTTCGTTCGGCACCTTTGATCGTTCGTTTCTTGGGTCAAACAGGCATCAACGTGATCACACGTATCATGGGTTTGATTCTTGGTGCGCTAGGCATCGAGTTTATTGCAAACGGCTTACGTAACTTGTTCCCTGGATTAGCCTGATTTTATTAATGACGTTATGATAGAGCGATTCAACAATGGATCGCTTTGTCATGACGACTCACTCTCTAAAAAATACACTTTACGTCACTATATTTGGCACCCACACCAAAGCCGGCCGTGCTTTTGATATCGCGCTTATTATTGCCATCATCAGCTCGTTAGCTGTTCTCGTTCTAGATTCCATTCCCTCGGTACGTGCTGAGTGGGCAAAAGAACTGAAGTACCTTGAATACACCTTCACCGGCCTGTTTACCATTGAGTACTTGCTACGTCTGTATTGCTCGCCAAAACCGGTGGCGTACGCAAAAAGTTTCTACGGTATTGTCGATCTGTTGGCGATTATCCCAACTTACTTAGTATTGTTCTTCCCATCCGCCTCTTTCATGGGCGTGATCAGAGCACTACGTGTGATGCGTATTTTTCGTATCTTGAAGTTGGTGAGGTACCTGCAAGAGTCCAACATTTTGTTGCGCTCATTACTAATGGCTCGCAGAAAGATCTTCATCTTCTTCACAACCGTCGCCATTTTGGTCACGATTTTCGGTTCATTGATTTTTATTGTTGAAGGGCCAGAAAACGGGTTTACCAGTATTCCGAAAAGTATTTATTGGGCTATTGTGACCATAACCACCGTGGGATATGGAGATTTGGTTCCGCAAACTAACTTAGGTAAAGCGCTGGCATCTATAACCATGCTCTTGGGTTACTCGATTCTCGCGGTTCCGACAGGGATATTTACAGCTGAGCTACATCAAGAGATGCAATCCCACAAAGTACTGGTGAAGTGCCCTAACTGCTCTCAAGCTGGACATGACTCGGACGCTATCTACTGTAAACATTGTGGAAGTGAGTTGGCCGACCCGGACAAAAGAGTGGTTCGAGGTGAAGGTTAAAATAGAAGGTTAAAAAAAGAGCTCCTACTAAAATAGGAGCTCTTTTTACGAAGTTTTGTCGATTACGCTTTTTCAGAAAGGATAATACGAAGCGTACGACGCAGTGGCTCGGCAGCACCCCAAAGTAATTGGTCACCAACAGTGAACGCGTTTAGGAAATCATCACCCATTGCCATCTTGCGTAGACGACCAACAGGAACTGACATAGTGCCGGTGACCTTCGCTGGCGTTAGCTCTTGAGCCGTGATGTCACGATCGTTTGGAATCACCTTCACC
Source organism: Vibrio sp. RC2502 (assembly GCF_054850435.1). NCBI lineage: Bacteria > Pseudomonadati > Pseudomonadota > Gammaproteobacteria > Vibrionales > Vibrionaceae > Vibrio > Vibrio sp. RC2502. The sequence continues at coordinate 1,050,535 of NZ_CM141453.1, read as the reverse complement.
CAGTCATTGTGAGTTGCAATGATTTCTTCGATTTCATCCATCGGCACATTTTGCTTAAGCTTAATAGTTAATGCTTGAGAGTGACAACGCATCGCACCGATACGCACACATGTACCATCGATAGGAACTGGAGCGCCTTGAGAACCAAGGATCTTGTTCGCTTCAACACCCGCTTTCCACTCTTCTTTGCTCTGACCATTATCGCGCTTCACATCGATCCACGGGATCAACGAGCCAGCTAGTGGTACGCCGAACTTGTCGGTAGGGAATGACGCGCTGCGCATTGTGTCTGCAACTTTCTTGTCAATATCAAGAATTGAGCTTGCTGGATTTGCCAGTTCTGAACTTACTGCATCGTTGATAACGCCCATTTGAGAGATCAACTCACGCATGTTTTGCGCGCCAGCGCCAGAAGCGGCTTGGTAAGTCATCGCACTGGTCCATTCCACCAACCCTTTTTCAAACAGGCCACCAAGACCCATCAGCATCAGGCTAACGGTACAGTTACCACCTACAAAGGTGTTCGTGCCGCCATGAATACCATGTTGAATTTGTTTTAGGTTCACAGGGTCTAGCGTGATGATCGAATCTTCCGCCATACGCAGTGTTGAAGCTGCATCAATCCAGTAACCTTTCCAGCCTGCTTGACGAAGTGCTGGGTACACTTTTTCAGTGTAGCTGCCACCTTGACACGTAATGATCGCATCAAGCTGTTTTAAACTTTCGATATCAAAGGCATCTTGAAGCATACCTGCATCTTTTCCTAGATTAGGCGCAGGGATACCTACTTGAGAAGTGCTGTAGAAAACTGGTTCAATCAAGTCAAAGTCTTTTTCTTCGACCATACGCTGCATTAGAACCGAACCGACCATGCCGCGCCAACCAACTAAACCTACTCTCATCGCATAACTCTCCATGTAATAAATTAAACCTACCCCATAGTTCATTTTTCGCAGAAAAATCTCAAGCCCTAATTTGTAAATGAGGTCAATTTTTACCCTTTTACCGAGAAAATTCACGTTAGCCGTAATTTCGAACTATTTGTGCTGCCTTTACTCCTCGATTAACAAGTAGGGAAATCCCCTACTCCGAGCGTATTGGTCTTACCACTCAGTGAGAAAACAACAACTGAAGCACAATAAATTCACATCACACAACATTTAAATACATAGATTTTAAAATTAATTGGCAGTTAATTTTACAAGCAAACGTTTTAGCCGACGAACATCAAGATAAAACACCAAATATTCGAAATATAATTTTTGTTAATGTATGTTATGCGCCATTACAACAAGGAGCGCCTTCCTCTATTGCTCCAAGATTGACAGAGGCACATATGAAGCAAGTTACAACACGCCTTCCTAGCTTGATACAGGTATTTATCTCGCTAGGTTTATTTCTACTTCTGGCATTTTCCTTTACTGCCAAGCTAGACCTGCCAATTCAGCTCGCGCTGTACATCGGCTGGTTTATCATCATGCTATTGGGTCTTAAACTTGGTCATCAGTACAAAGACTTAGAAAAAGCCGCGCTAAACGGTATTTCTAATGGTCTGGGTGCAGTATTGATTCTCCTTGCCGTTGGTGCACTTGTCGGCACTTGGATTTCAGGCGGAATCGTACCAACCATCATCTACTACGGTCTTAAAGCCATCCACCCTTCTATCTTTTTGCTAGCAACAATGATCATCTGTTCATTGACCGCGTTGGCAACCGGCACATCTTGGGGTGCAGCAGGTACCGCAGGTATCGCAATGATGGGGATTGGCCAAGGTCTTGGCGTTCCTGCCCCAATTACAGCGGGTGCAGTACTTTCAGGTTGTTACTTCGGTGACAAGATGTCGCCTCTATCAGATTCAGTGATTCTTGCTTCATCAATGTCTAACGTTGAAGTGATGGAGCACATCAAAGGCATGCTGCCTATCGCGCTGATCAGCTACGTGATCACTGGCATTATGTTTACTGCTTTTGGTTTCCACTACGCAGGTCAAGTAGACATGAGCCAAGTGGCCTCAGTGATTAAAGCGATGGAACAGCAGTTCTACATCACGCCTTACTCATTTGTTCCGGTGATCATCGTATTGTCACTTCTAGCAATGCGTATGCCTTCATTCCCAGTGATCAGTTTTGGTTCTCTGCTAGGTATTATTTGGGCAGTAATGATTCAAGATGTGGACTTCCTGACTGCGTTCAACACTGCTTGGGCTCCGTTTGCAATCTCATCTGGCGTAGATTTCATCGACTCGATTCTTAACCGTGGCGGCATGTCTTCAATGCTTGGTTCGGTAGCGGTTATCGTGTTCGGCCTTGGTTTTGGTGGCCTGCTAGACAAAGTGGGCGTGCTTGAAACTATCGCGAAACTGTTTGAAAAACGCGTTCAAAGCGCAGGTTCACTGGCAACAAGCACAATCGGTACGGCCTTTATGGGTAACGTATTTGGTTCGGCGATGTACGTTTCACTTATCCTGACACCAAAAATCTGTGCGAAGAATTACGACCGTCTAGGCTACAAACGTAAGAACTTATCTCGTAACGCAGAATTTGGTGGCACGCTAACATCAGGTATGGTTCCTTGGAGTGACAACGGTATCTACATGGCAAGTATTTTGGGTGTTGCTACGCTGTCTTACGCCCCATTCATGTGGCTAAGCTTTGTATGTATTATTGTGACTATCTTCACGTCTTACATGGGTTGGTTTGTTGATAAATGCGAACCAACAGCAGAAGCAGTTGAACAAGCTGAAGGCGAATTAAAGCAGCAAACGGCTTAACTTCGCAGAGTTAGGAAGAACCTCCCTTCCGAATGAAAGACAAAGAAAAGAGCGCATTCGCGCTCTTTTTTGTATCTAAACTACACGTTAGCTTTGTTTTACTTTTGTTTTCACCGCCGCTCGCTTGCCAAGCACATAACCTAAACCAAGCGGAGCGAAGAATATCGCAGCAATGAACAGAATAAAGTAGACAATTGTGCTCTTCACTAATTCTATCAACTTGGTCATGGCGAGATTCACAACCTCTTGAGACACTCTATCCATATCCTGAGCAAACTTCTCACGTTCATGAGTGATGATCAGAGCGATCTCTTGGCGCTCTCTTGCCACCATTTCTTCTAATGCTTGTCGCTCTTCACCTAACTGAGACAAACGCGCTTCGGTTTTTTGATCAATGTCGTCCACTAAAGGCTGCAGTTCAACCGCCATTTGTTCAGCCAAATAACGCATATACTCAGGGTTGTTATCGATGAAATCTCTCATTGAGTCAGCAGTCACTTGCAGACTGTTCAAAGCGGCATTAACCTTCTCAATACTTGCCGAACTGTTCAACGCTAATAACTGCGCCTTCCAAGTCATGATCTTTGGCGTTTGTTCAGAGACCAAACTCAATCTATCGGATACATCTCCCAGTGCTTCCGGCATCGTACCCAACGTTGTTACCGCGTCTTCCTCACTGATTTGATTGGCTTCTAACCAAGCACGGTAAGCTGGCGTTCTAATCATGCTTAAATCAGCGAACGGATACTGTTTAACAAAGTCAGCAACAAAGAGCTTCGTTTTATCGTAAACCTCTTTTTTCAACAGTGATTGAGCGAGCTGGTCTACCTCGTTGGCTAAGTGTGCCGAAACTTGTTTGGCTTCATCCGTAGCAAAAATGTCACGGCCAGCGCCCGTTGCATAAAACTGGTTCATTTGATGAGTGAACACCCACGTATCAATCAATGCAGCCATTGGTGAGACTTGATATGCTGCAGCTTGCAAGCCTTCTTCTGCATTGATCTTCCACAGCAGGACGTAAGACTGGTTCACTTTATCATTGGGGTCATACTGCTCTTGAAGCACATCGGCGGCTTGCTCAACTTGAGCAAAAAATTGAAGTGCATATTCGCGCGTTAAAATGCGCATATTAAGCTCTTGCTTGGTGAGAGGAACGGTCTGGCTGTCAATTTTCACTTCTAACAGGGAACACCCTGAAAGAGTGGTAACCAACCACAAAACCATTAGTGACGATATTCGACGAATGGACATGAAGCTACCTTTATCAAATTGTATAGAACAGGAATTAAGCGGAACCCAAGTGTAGGTTCGAACGCGCCTTTAATACCTCAACCGCCAACATTTTAAGTCAGAGGAATATCAATCTGTTAGCACTTCTCGTATCTTTTCACTGTTGAGAACTTTCTCTGCGAAAAGTGTTGTTTGTTGTAATACATCCCTTAATTGACAGAGCTTATTATCCGGTACCTCTTTGCCCTGTTTTATCAATAATTCTATCTCACCTGAGATGTAATGCAGGGGCATTGCACCTAAACTTCCTGACACCCCTTTCAGGCTGTGCGCCGCGCGCTGTGCGTTGTCTATATCTTCGTTTAGAAGTTTATGTAATTTAGAACCATCTTCAGCATGATCTTGAATAAAGACCTCGAGCAACATTCGGACAGCGCCTTCATCGCCAGAAAGCGAATCCAGCATTCTGTTTATATCGATAAACGGTTCTTGCGGAGCCAGCAATTCTTGTCGCGAATCAGGGGTTAGCTCTTGCGTTTTATTCGCTTGAGCATCACTTGCCAACTCACGCGCTTTGTTCTCGTGTTCTAAAGAACTGGATGCGTTTTCAGTTTGAGAAACGGCAGGATCTGATGAACTTGAATTCGCCACCGCATTTTTAGAGAAGACAGCCCATGAGACCAACGCCAACAGGCAACCGCTCACGACAATGAGCCAAAAGATGAAAGAAACCAGTTTTTGTTCGAGCGTAGCCTTCATCGACACCAACTGATTAGGAAAATCTGGCTTTAATAACTGATTCGCCAAATAACTGCCCTGCGCATTCGCCGCAAGAACACTTGAGGTTTGTGCGAGTCGACGTTGAAATGCAGAACGCTCCCCTGTCGACAGTGAATCCGATTCGATGAACAGTAAATCCAGTTCGCGATAGGTATCCGTATTGGTGTTGGAATCGCTAAAAATCGATTCAAGAACCAAGGCTCCCAAGCGGTAATACATGTTTTCAATTTGCTGCGAGTTGTTTTCCGCACCTCGGCTGATGTGCAGTTGCTCCGCCAACGATACCAACTCGCCATCACTACCAATAAAAGCGCGCGCACTTTCCAAAAATCGGTCAGTTGAATAAAGCAATTGCGTGACGTCTGGCCCATTCGCATCAGAAACTTCACTTTCTAATTGAAGGCGAACCGCGTACACAAGCTGAAGTTTGAGTGAGACTTGATCGACATGCTTAACTCGATACGGCAACTCAAAATTAAAGAAGTTACGTACTTCCTCAACTTTACTGCCGAGTTCATTCAATGTGGAAAGCGTTTGCATCGTCTGCTTTGCTTGAAACCAAAGAGTTGCAGAAAATACACACCACAAAATGAATAAGAACCAAATAATCCGCTTAATCCCTGCTCTTAATTGATGCAACGCTCAGTCCTCATATAATCCATTAATTACAAGCATATACCATGTTCTGAGCTCTGGCTGTGCTTGCTTCACATAAAAAAAGAGAGCCTAGGGCTCTCTTCATAAGAATTAGTTACGACTTAACTGATCTTTCAAGTTTGGCGGTGTCCCTTTGATCGTCAGCGTATCTGTTTCTGGGTCGTAGAAAATACGCTCGCCCAATAACAAGCTGTCAAAGCTGATATTTAAACCACCGCCAGCACCCACATATTTAGTCAGCTTACGAACCGTTGAGCGATCACCAGGGAATGATTCTTCAAGCTCGTAACCTTGCTCTTTGGTGAAGTCCATAAAGCTCGTACCATCTTGGCTTGGCGGTAACTCACCAGAAAGTTCAGAAATTTGAACCTCTTCGCCAGATTTGATCTGCTCGTTACAGTAGTTATAGACCTGCTTTTTGTACTCGTTAACTTCTTGCTTTTCCAACTTAGAATCCGCACAGAAGTCATCCACCGCTTGCATCAACACAAGGTTTTGCTGTTTCGTGTCTAAGCCAATATCGGCTTGCAGAAAATCAAGGAAGAAGTCAGCGACTTTACGACCAACACGCCCTTTGATGTATTGTAGGTAACGGTTAGATTCTTTATCCGTCTCGTAACTCGAAAGGTCAATGCGCGCCGCGATGTCCATCTTCGTGATATCGAGGTAGTCCGTCGCGCTGATGTCCAAACCCTCAGTCACTTTCAGGCTTTGGTTCATCGGCAAGATACCAATGAAAAGATAATCTGTTGCTAAACTTTGGTACTCAGCAAAAACCAAAATGCCTTCATCCGCAAATGGGTACTTAATCAGTTCTTCTTTCAGGCGATTTGCACTAATTTGTGAGAAGTCGTAAAAATCTCGCTCTCCTTTGCGCATTTCTTGAAGCCAAAATTGAAATTCGCTGTCTGACTGGAAAGAGCCAAAACCTTTACCAGCTTTAGAATGGAATACTCGATGGAGCTCTGCGACGAGATTTTCAGTTGAAGCATCGTTTTCTAGTGATGCTGAACGAAGTTTAACAACCAGTTCGTCCTGATCGTTTTTGCACAGTTGATGCAGAATAACGTTTGAAAGATGAAGGCTCATAGTGATTTTATCTTGCTACAAGGTTTTAGTTGATGGGCATTGTAGGTTATCATAAGCCGCTTTTACTATCATTATTAGAGTCTTTATGCCGATTACATCTAAATATACTGACGAACAAGTAGAGAAAATTCTTGCTGAAGTCGCTTTGGTTCTTGAAAAACATGCCGCTTCTCCTGAATTGACGCTAATGATTGCCGGAAATATCGCAACGAATGTCTTAAATCAACGTGTTGCAGCTTCACAACGCAAACTGATTGCTGAAAAATTTGCTCAGGCGCTGATGTCTTCATTAGAAACACCAAAAACACATTAATAACGGATAAATAGAACACATACATGGTAGACAGCGGAAACTCATACGGCGAACGTGTATCTCGACTGGTTGGTTGGGGTCATTGGTTTGCATTCTTCAACATCGTAGCTTCGATGTTGATAGGCACACGCTACATTGTTCAGTCGCCTTGGCCCGAGACGTTGCTGGGTCAGTTCTATCTTGCGGTTTCGTGGGTTGGCCATTTTGGCTTCCTTGTTTTCGCTCTCTACTTATTGGTTCTGTTCCCGTTGACGTTTGTCCTGCCATCACGGAAGTTATTCCGTTTGGTGGCAGTGATCTTTGCCACTGTTGGACAAACAATCTTATTGATTGATACCCAGGCGTACCAATCAATAAACCTGCACCTAACCCCTGTGGTTTGGGAGCTGTTATTCAGCGATGATAAAAGTGCGTTAAGCTCGGATCTACAACACCTGTTTGTTGTGATGCCGCTGATATTCCTTGTTCAGCTCGCCTTATCAGAATGGGTTTGGCGTAAACAGCGCAAACTGTCTCACAAACACGTTGGTCGTCCACTGGCTGCCGTGTTCTTTTTGAGCTTTATGACCAGCCATTTGGTCTACATTTGGGCTGATGCCTATTTCTATAATCCGATCACGAGCCAACGCTCAAACTTCCCGCTTTCTTACCCAATGACGGCGAAAAGCTTTATGGAAAAACATGGTCTGCTTGACCGTGAAGAGTACCTAAAACGCTTAGCGGAGAATGAAAATAACGTTGAACTGGTGAACTACCCACTAGAAAAACTTGAATTCAGCCGCCGTGTAAACAAGTTGAACGTGTTGATGATCAGCGTAAATAACCTTCGTGCCGACGCGCTGAATCAAGAAGAAATGCCAAACCTCTACGAGTTTGCACAGCAAAACCAAAACTTCCGTAAACACTACAGCTCAAGCAATGACACCTACGGTGCATTTGGCTTGTTCTATGGTTTACCAACGAGTTACGCCTCTAGCATCAAGGCACAAGGTGCCTCGCCTGTACTTCTTGATGTACTTAAAGATCAAGGCTACAACTTCGGTTTGTTTAGCGGCAGTGGTTTTGAAGATGACCTTTATTCAGAAATCGTCTTCCGAGGTGTAAACCTAGCTGAAAAACTGGATGGTACTCAAGCCCATACCGATAAACAATCTATCGCCGATTGGAACATGTGGCTAACGGAAAAAGCGAACCAGCCTTGGTTCAGCTACATCGAAGTTACTACGGTAGATAATTTTGAATCTATCCCGTCGAACTCGAAAGAAGATATGTCGGCGAGTGAACGCTTCAAAAATGCTTATGAGTTTGCCGTAAAATCTGCGGATGACAAAGTCGGCGGTATTATCAAAACACTTGAAGACGCTCAATTATTGGCAAACACCGTTGTTATCGTCACTTCCAACCATGGCAGTGAGTTTAACGAAACCAATACCAATAGCTGGGGCGCAAACAGTAACTACAGTCGTTACCAATTGCAGGTGCCTATGGTAATCCATTGGCCTGGTATGATGGCTGGTGAGTTTAATCACAGCACGAGCCATTTAGACCTTTCAGTTACGCTACTGCAAGATATGCTTGGTGTATCGTCCAATCCATACGATTACAGCAGTGGTCGTAACTTATTTGACGAAAGCCGTCGCCGTTGGATTCTTGCTGGTGATACTCGAGAACTTGCTCTCATCACAAATAACCAAACTACCGTGATCGATAAGTTCGGGAACTACAAGCTATACGATGAGAACTACAAACGCATGCGTGATGAAACGCCTAAACTGCCGGTTCTTATGCAAGGCTTAACCGAGTTACAGCGTTTTTACTCTAAAAGTGAATAGTTGAACACTCAAAGTTGATAGAAAAGCTCTCCAAACGGAGGGCTTTTTGTTTATTTAAGCAACAAATAACACAAAATCGAACAGGAAACACTCAAACGAATAATTTAGGGGTTTACAAGGTTTTCAAAGCCTTATATTATTCGCGTCAACAACGGAGAGATGGCTGAGTGGTTGAAAGCACCGGTCTTGAAAACCGGCATACGTTAATAGCGTATCTAGGGTTCAAATCCCTATCTCTCCGCCACATTTAGAAAAAGCCCGCTAAGAAATTAGTGGGCTTTTTCGTATATTCAGATTTGAAAGGACTTGGACAAATCCCTCCTTGAATACAAGCCCAACACTCCGCCACATTTAGCAAAAGACCACTAATAAGTTAGTGATCTTTGTTCTGCCTAATTACCTTCTTCAACTATCAAGAGGCAAAGACTTCTGTCGCCGCTTTTATTAACTGCATGTGAATAGGTACAAGGTCTGCGTGGTTTGTTCTATATCCACCACCCACAACGGCGGCAACAGGAATCCCTCTGTTTTTCATCAGTTGAAAAAGAAACCGATCACGCTCAAAAATTGCTTGAGTCGATACGTCAAAGTAACCAAGCTCATCATCTTGATGAATATCTACCCCAGCGTCGTAAATCACCATATCTGGACGATGGAGATTCAACGCCATCTCGACCACCTCTTTAAACGTCATCAAAAATGTTTCATCGTCTGTTCCTTTTGCTAACGGAACATCCAAATCAGACTGTGGTTTTCTCGCAGGAAAGTTTTTATCGCAATGAAAAGAGAGCGTCACGATGTCCGGCTCTTCTTGGCATAAGGTGGCGGTTCCATCACCATGATGAACATCACTATCAATAATTAAAATCTTATCAACGTGCTCGTTATCCAACATGTGTTTAGCCGCAATCACTAAATCGTTGAACAAACAGAATCCGCTACCAAAATCTTTGTGCGCATGGTGGTAACCACCACTTAAGTGCAGTGCGATACCGTGCTCAAACGCTTTTTCGGCTGTCAGAAGCGTACCAGCCGCTGACGTCAGTGTTCGATTGATCAGAGCTTCACTCCAAGGAAAGCCTATTCGACGCATTTTAGCTGCTGGCATATTACCTTGTGCCAGTAAGTCAACATACTCCGCATCATGCACGCGCTTGATCGCTTCAATTGACAGAGCTTGTGGTTCAAAAAACTGTACCCACTCAGCTTGCACATCGCGACGTACCTCTTCATAGAGATATTGATACTTCATGATTGGGTAACGGTGCCCTTCAGGCAATTCAAGTTTTGAGTATATAGGGTGGTATATCAGTGGCAACATGAGACATTCTTTTCATACAACGTTGTGAAATATTACCAACTACAAAGGTTGAATAGAAATCAATTTAATTGATAATGATTTTCATTAAAATTAAATTTCATACTCCAACGATGAAGAAAACGACATTTACGGTCCTAGGCGCTTTTTTGGTTCCTTCTGTGCTATCTCTGTATTTATATCCCTGTTGTTTAGTGCATGGTGGTTAGTTGATTTTGTCGCACTCAGCTAACACAATAGTTCGATAACGTGTCTTACCAGAGAGTTAAAAATGGCCCATAGTGTTTTTATCACAGGCGCAAATCGTGGTATTGGTTTGAGTCTGACTGAACTTTATCTTGAACTCGGGTGGAACGTCCACGCCACTAGCCGTAACGTTATAGACAGTGACGAACTGCAAGCTTTGAGAGCACGTTACTCCTCTTTGATCTTGCATGAACTGGATGTTACTGATCTCCCACAAATTGCGTTACTTGCTCAGAGCCTGCCACCTATCGATCTTTTGATTAACAACGCTGGTTACTACGGCCCTAAAGGTTATGGGTTTGGAAACACCGATGTGGATGAATGGCGTAAAGTACTTGAGATTAATACGATAGCGCCACTTAAACTGGTCGAAACGCTCTATCCACAACTGCAACAAGGACAGTTGAAAAAAATCGCCTGCATCTCTTCAAAAGTCGGGAGTATGACGGAGAATACATCGGGTGGCGGCTATATTTATCGCTCGTCAAAGGCGGCACTCAATTCCGTAGTCAAAAGCTTAAGCAATGACTTAACGCCTGACGGTTTTACTGTCCTTGCTTTGCACCCTGGTTGGGTACGCACCACAATGGGTGGGCCAAATGCACTTATAGATGCAGAGACATCAGCTCAAGGGCTGGCACAAGTTATTGACCAAAGCACCGTTGAACACTCTGGTCAATTCATCAATTACGACGGAACTTCGCTTCCTTGGTAAGTATTTTATGAAAAGATGAGAGGTAGGTTAGCTTTATGCTTTCTACTTCTCTGACAACCTTGAATTTCTGCGTTTCCTTTCCAGACTTAGTAAGACTATCAAACAAATAAGGAGAGTGAGCATGGCTGCGGATAGAGATCTGGTGAATTTTAGTGAAGATCACGAACTCAACTACTGCTTAAGAAGCGCAGGGAAACGTCAGACACAAGCGAATCGCGATGCGTTGGTCGATTTAGGTAAGCAAGTCAAACAAGTCTCGGGCAAACGAGTTCTTACGCAAGATGATGTAAGAGGTGCCATTCAAAATCACGGAGATCTGTTTGAGTAACACCACCACAAACAACAAGCAAAAGCGGCGCTATCATGCGCCGCTTTTGTTTAAGAGTTCTTTCGCTTTGAGGCTCCCGCTTTCGATGCCCCACTCTTTGGGTAGCTTCGCTTTTTACGCTTGAACGCCGGACGTTCGACTTTAGGTAAGTGGCGCAGAGAATCCGGTATTGGCCCCGATTTTACTTGGCTCATCAACCCATCAATACGCTGTTCAAGTGCCTGCATGAAAGGTTGATAAGCTTGATTTCTTTCTGCCATCCCCTGAAGTTGGTGCTCCCAATGAGCGGTCATGTCAGGATACGTCGCATCTTGTGGTAATGCGTTGATTAACCCTCGTCCAGCTTGCGAGCTGAGTATGGATTTACCTTGCCTTGTCAATAACTGACGCTTAAAGAGCGTATCCAAAATACCCGCACGAGTCGCTTCCGTACCTAATCCATCTGTGTCGCGCAGAATTTTTTTCAACTCTTTATCGGCAACATAACGAGCAATTCCCGTCATCGCTTGCAGCAGAGTGGCTTCAGTAAAGTGTTTTGGTGGCTCAGTTTTTCGGTCTTTAATTTCACCTTCACGACATGTTAACACCGTGCCTTCACTTAACGGTGGCACCGCATCAATACCTTCGTCTTCTTTATCCGTTTTTCCCATCAGTGCTTTCCACCCCGGCGAAACAAGTTGACGGCCTTTAGCGATGAAAATGCCACCAGCGATGTCGAATACCAATTTCGCTTCGGCATAGACAGCCGCAGGATAAAACTGCATTAAATATTGGCGCGCAACGAGCTGATACACTCTCATTTCGTTGCCAGACAGCGCATTAACGTTGGCTTGCTTAGGCGTTGGAATGATGGCGTGGTGAGCATCGACTTTTTTGTCATTCCACGCTTTCGACTTAATCGATAAATCGGCACCATTCACTGCACTTTGCAGTTCTTTGGCGTTGTTTGCAATAGCGGATGTAACCGTTCCAGCTTGAGAATAATGCTCCAACGGCAAGTAGCGACAATCAGAACGCGGATAAGTGATCAGTTTGTGCTTTTCGTATAGTGCCTGACAAGTATCTAGCACCTGCTGCGCACTCATGCCATAACGCTTTGCTGCATCAATCTGCAAAGCAGACAATGAATATGGCAATGGTGCAGATTGCTTGGTTTGCTTCTGCTCTGATTCCTTCACTATCGCTGGCTGGTTCGCGATCCGATTAGCGACGTTTTCGACTAACTTGCGATTTAATACTCGCCCTTCTTCATCCTGCCATGGTTTGCAAGCCTCACTGGGCTTCCAGCGTGCGCGAATATCAAACGCCCCATTTTGGTCTTGATACGGGATCAATGCGTGCAGCGTGAAGTAATCTTTCGGAACAAAGTTTTCAATTTCTTCATCTCGACGGACGACAAGCCCTAGAACCGGAGTTTGCACACGCCCAACCGAGAGCACACCTTGGTAGCCAGCCTTTTGTCCCAGCAAGGTATAAGCGCGAGACATATTCATTCCATACAACCAATCCGCCCGTGAGCGCGCGAGAGCGGAAACAGACAGAGGAATAAAATCACGATTACTGCGCATTGAGTTTAGTGCGCGCTTCACCGCAGGTAAGTTCAAGTCAGAAATCAGCAAACGCTGTGTCGCTTCTTTCTTAGTTTTGGAAAGCTTGCAGTAGTCGAGAACCTCATCAACTAACAACTGCCCTTCACGGTCTGGGTCTCCCGCATGAATCACTTCAGTTGCTTCTTTGAGCAATTTACGAATCACGGTTAACTGCTTACTGGCACTTTTTCTCGGTCTAAGTTGCCATTGCTGAGGAACAATCGGCAGATCGGCCATGTTCCATTTTTTGTAGCGTTCATCGTAAGCGTCTGGCTCAACTTGCTCTAGCAAATGACCAATACACCACGTCACCACATCACCATTTCCACAACGGATAAAGCCTTGGTCTTTCTTTTGGGGATTAGGTAAAGCAGCCGCAATAGCACGACCTAGACTGGGTTTTTCAGCAATAAACAGACGAGACATAAGGATTTGGAAATCAAAATAATTAGGGCCACATTATCGAATGTAGCCCTAAGAAATCAAGGAAAAACTGTATAAATGAACAGTAATCGTTATCTAGGTATGTGTATTTATTGAAATTCAACAAACTTAGACAAATCGCGCTCTGGCACTTTCATTGGAGTACAACCTGGTGTACCAAGGTATAGAAATCCAACAATTTCATCTTCACCTTCTAGGCCAAATGCTTGATGTACCTCAGGGTGGAACATCCATTTACCTGAACGCCAAAAACCTTGGAAACCTTGCGCAACCGCCGCCATTTGCATTGCTTGAACAGCGCAGCCCGCAGAAAGATATTGTTCCAATGCAGGGACTTTCTCATGCTCGGTTACTTTCGCGATCACGGTAATGACCATTGGGGCACGAAACGGCGCATTTTTCACTTTTTCGATCACGGCTTCATCACTATGGTCTGCAATCGCGGCTTTCACCAAAATATCTGATAGCTTCTTCAAACCATCACCTTGAGCAATCACAAAACGCCAAGGGGTTAAGCCCGCATGGTCAGGAGCACGAAGACCTGCACGAATAATATTCTCCAACGCTTTGCCCTCTGGTGCTGGCGCAGATAATTTGGCGATAGAGCGACGGTTAAGCAAAAGATCGAGAGCTTCCATGAGCGAGTCCTTATTGAATCTAACTGTTATTTTCTTTGCTGCTCACTTTAGCATAATCCTCTCACTCGAATAACAATCTGTTTTTTAGGGATTATCGTGATAATTCACACAAACCGAGAGTGACAGAAACAAAAAAGCTGCGCATCACACGCAGCTTTTGGGTCATATCAAGCTCGATGTTATAGCTTCACAGCAAGTTTTACGCCTTGGCGAATTGCGCGCACTGCATCCAACTCACCGGCATGATCAGCGCCACCGATGATATGCAGTTTTTCACCAAGTTCAGACCACTTGTCTTCAAACGGACGTACTGATTCCTGTCCCGCACAAATAACGACTTTATCAGCCTCTACAAGCTGCGCTTTACCATCTATATGAATGTGTAAACCGTTGTCATCAATTTTGTCATAAGACACGCCACCAAGCAGATGCACTCCGCGTTTTTCTAATGTGCGTTTATGGATCCACCCTGTCGTTTTACCCGGTCCTTTACCAACACGACCTTTGCGACGTTGAAGCACCCACACTTCTTTGTCACTCACCGCGTCTGGGTAAGGATACAATCCACCTGGTTGCGACATTTCTTTATCAATGCCCCATTCATGCAGCCAATCATCCAACGTTTGCCCTGCTGGCTCGGTAATCATTGTTGCAACATCAACACCAATACCACCAGCACCAACAATGGCGACTTTTTCACCGACAGGCGTTTTGTCACGAATCAGCGTTTGGTAATCCACCACTTTTTCTGCATTATCAATACCTTCGATATTGACCTTACGCGGTTCAACACCAGAAGCCATCACAACCTCATCGTACTCTGTCAGCAAATCGTAGTTCGCTTCCGTAGACAAATGCAGATTTACACCCGTTTCATCAATTCGGTTGGCAAAGTAGCGAATCGTTTCTCTGAATTCTTCTTTACCTGGGATTTGCATCGCTAAGCGGAATTGCCCACCAATTCGGTCGTTCTTTTCAAACAGATCAACTTTATGACCACGTTCAGCTAAAGTCGTCGCACAAGCTAAACCAGCAGGGCCTGCGCCTACAACGGCAATATTTTTCTTCTTGAACGTTGGTTCAACCACAATTTCTGTTTCGTAACAGGCAAGTGGATTAACGAGACAGCTGGCGCGCTTACCTTTAAATACGTTGTCCAGACACGCTTGATTGCAGCCGATACAAGTATTAATAAGCTGCGCTTTCTCTTGTTCTGCCTTCGCGACAAAGTATGGATCCGCCAAGAACGGGCGAGCCATTGACACCATATCCGCCTGACCAGAAGCAAGGATTCGCTCTGCTTCATCAGGAGTGTTAATTCGATTACAGGTGACGATTGGCACAGAAACGTGCGGTTTCACCTTCTCGGTTACCCATGTAAATGCACCGCGAGGTACTTGCGTTGCAATGGTCGGAATACGTGCTTCATGCCAACCAATACCAGTGTTGATAATGGTGACGCCCGCGTCTTCCAATCCTTTGGCTAATTCAATCACATCTTCGAACGTGCTGCCCTGCTCGACGAGATCCAGCATCGAAAGACGGAAAATGATGATGAACTTCTCACCCACCGCTTTACGCACAGCTTTCACTATCTCCAACGGGAAGCGCATGCGTTTTTTGTAACTGCCGCCCCAATCGTCATATCGCATATTGGTGCGCTTACAAAGGAATTGATTGATTAAATAACCTTCTGAGCCCATTAATTCCACGCCGTCATAACCGGCAAGTTGAGCGAGTTCAGCGCTGTTGGCAAATGCATCGATGGTCTTTTTGATCTGACGCTCGCTCATTTCACTCGGCGCAAACTTCGCGATCGGCGCTTTAATGCCAGAGGCGCTCTGCGCAAACGGGTGCATCGCGTAACGCCCAGCATGTAAAATCTGTAGTGCAATTTTGCCACCATGCTTGTGCACCGCATCGGTAACTACTCGGTGCGCCTTTGCGTGTTTTGGCTTACTAAACTCCGCACTTAACGGGTGCAGACGACCGCGTAAATTCGGTGAAAAACCGCCGGTCACGATAAGCCCGACGCCACCTTTCGCGCGCTCTTCATAAAACGCGGCGAGCTTTTGCAATCCTTCCTTGTGCTCTTCTAGACCTGTGTGCATTGATCCCATCAGGACTCGGTTTCGTAATTGTGTAAAACCTAGGTCCAGTGGTTTTAATAAATTAGGGTACATGGCAGACATCACTAAACATCCATTTTTATTATCATGGTCTGACCAGACTACGTCCGGAAAACCAAAAAATCAAACAGGCGTTTACATTTTTGTAACACCGATCAATCTCGCGCGAAAATATGCCAATTGTTGAGTGAGCGTGATAAGCTAAAAAAATGTTATCTTTTGAGATCTTAGAGATAAGAACCCATACTTTGTAAGATTAGGGAAAGACTATCTCGTTATGGAGACAAGATGAAAAAACTCTTCAAATTTATTGGTTTGATATTTAAGGGGATATGGAAAAGCATCACCTTTATCAGACTCGCGTTGGCAAACCTGATCTTCCTTTTGATGATTGCCGTGTTTTACTTTGCGTTTACCTACACTGGCGAAGGACGACCTGTTATCGAGAAAGAATCTGCTTTGGTTATGAACCTTTCTGGTCCCATCGTGGAACAGCGTCGTTATGTCAATCCAATGGATTCAGTCGCAGGCTCTCTTTTAGGTAACGAGATGCCAAAAGAGAACGTTTTGTTCGATATCGTGGACACCATTCGCTACGCAAAAGACGATGCCAAAGTCTCTGGCTTGGTATTGGCACTGCGCGATCTGCCAGAAACGAACTTAACGAAACTTCGTTACATTGCTAAAGCGTTAAACGAGTTTAAGGCATCAGGTAAGCCAGTTTACGCGGTGGGTGACTTTTACAATCAGAGCCAATATTACTTAGCAAGCTACGCCGATAAAGTGTACATGGCGCCTGATGGTGGCGTACTGATTAAGGGCTACAGCGCTTACTCTATGTACTACAAAACTCTGCTAGAGAAGTTAGACGTATCCACTCACGTTTTCCGAGTCGGTACTTACAAATCGGCTATCGAACCGTTTATTCGTGACGACATGTCGGATGCGGCAAAAGAGTCTGCCACTCGCTGGGTCACTCAGTTGTGGAGCGCGTTTGTCGATGACGTGACGACTAACCGCAACATCAACGCCAAAGTGCTAAACCCAACGATGGAAGAACTGCTTACCGAGATGAAATCTGTGGATGGTGATTTGGCGCAATTGGCCGTCAAAATGGGGTTAGTTGATGAATTGGCGACACGCCAAGATATTCGTACCCTATTCGCCAAAGAATTTGGTAGCGATGGTAAAGACAGCTACAACGCCATTAGTTATTACGACTACCTAGCGACGATTCGCCCTGACTATACACTCGCAAACCATGATATTGCAGTTGTTGTTGCAAGTGGCGCCATCATGGATGGTCAACAACCTCGTGGAACAGTAGGCGGTGACACGGTTGCAAGTCTACTGCGTCAAGCGCGTAACGATGAAAAGGTAAAAGCAGTCGTGCTTCGCGTAGACAGCCCTGGTGGCAGTGCGTTTGCGTCAGAAGTGATTCGCAACGAAGTGGAAGCGCTAAAAAAAGCAGGCAAACCTGTTGTAGTTTCGATGTCGAGCTTAGCGGCCTCTGGCGGTTACTGGATTTCAATGAGCGCAGATAAAATCGTCGCACAACCGACAACACTGACAGGTTCTATTGGTATCTTCAGCGTTATTACGACGTTCGAAAAAGGCTTCAGCAAACTTGGTATCAACACCGACGGCGTTGGCACCTCACCGTTTTCTGGCGACGGCATTACGACTGGCTTGTCTGAAGGCGCGTCTCAAGCGTTCCAATTAGGCATTGAGCATGGCTACAAACGCTTTATCTCTTTGGTTGGTTCAAACCGAGATATGACGGTAGAAGAGGTAGACAAAGTCGCGCAAGGCCGAGTTTGGACAGGTCAAGATGCCTTATCGTTCGGTCTTGTTGACCAAATGGGTGACTTCGATGATGCCGTTGAGTTAGCAGCGAAGCTGGCGAACGTGACAGATTACGGTATTTACTGGGTTGAAGAGCCATTGTCACCAACAGAACTATTCCTTCAAGAGTTCATGAATCAGGTGAAAGTATCCCTTGGTGTTGATGCAACGAGCCTTCTGCCAAAGAGCCTTCAACCTGTGGCTCAACAGTTCGAACAAGATGCAAGTCTGCTTCAAAGCTTTAACGATCCGAAAGGACAATACGCTTTCTGTTTGAACTGCCAAGTACAGTAGATTTTCAGTAAGAAACACAAAGGGCATCTCTACGTGAGATGCCCTTTTTTATTGAGCTCAACATCTCCTCAGATGACTTTCATATGCTGTGCGCCGAGCCTCGCATCTCAAGGTTATTTAGGTATATAATCCCGCCTCTGTTCCCCTACATGAAAGAAAAAACGATGACTAGAAAACACATCTACATCGCTTACACCGGTGGCACCATCGGTATGCTAAAATCGGATCACGGTTACGTTCCTATCGCTGGCTTTATGGAAAAACAGCTTGCCAGCATGCCGGAATTTCACCGTCCAGAGATGCCGGAATACACTATCCACGAATATGATCCTCTTATCGACTCATCAGATATGACACCAGCAGACTGGCAACAAATCGCTGATGACATTCGTGACAACTACGACAAGTACGATGGTTTCGTTATTCTGCACGGCACTGACACGATGGCTTACACCGCGTCGGCTTTGTCTTTCATGCTAGAAAACCTGGGTAAGCCAGTTATCGTTACTGGTTCTCAAATTCCTTTGGCTGAACTGCGCTCTGATGGTCAAGCAAACTTACTAAATGCTCTGCATATCGCAGCAAACTACCCAATCAACGAAGTCACCTTATTCTTCAACAATCAGTTGATGCGTGGCAACCGCAGCACAAAATCTCATGCTGACGGCTTTAATGCATTTACGTCACCAAACTTGCCGCCACTGTTGGAAGCGGGCATCAACATTCAGATTAGCAACAGCATCAAGGTGAACGCGCAACCTGAAGGTGAATTCAAAGTTCACAACATTACTCCTCAACCAATCGGTGTGATCACA
This sequence comes from Vibrio sp. RC2502, assembly GCF_054850435.1. Lineage (NCBI taxonomy): Bacteria > Pseudomonadati > Pseudomonadota > Gammaproteobacteria > Vibrionales > Vibrionaceae > Vibrio > Vibrio sp. RC2502. Next base: position 1,031,503 of record NZ_CM141453.1, on the reverse strand, counting down.
ATGTATCCGGGTATTTCACATGAAGTTATCCGCAATACCTTGCTTCAGCCAGTAAATGCAATGATTTTGCTAACCTTTGGTGTGGGTAACGCTCCGCAAAACCCAGAACTACTAGGCCATCTTAAAGAAGCCTCTGAGCGTGGTGTTATTGTAGTCAACCTGACTCAATGTTTGGCTGGTAAAGTCAACATGGGCGGTTATGCGACAGGCTGTGCGTTGGCAGATGCAGGCGTAATTAGCGGTTACGATATGACGCCAGAAGCGGCGCTCGCAAAACTGCACTTCTTATTGAGCCAAAATCTGTCTTACGAAGAAGTAAAAGAGAAAATGCAGGAAGTACTGCGTGGCGAAATGAGCCTGTAATCGCTTCTTCGAATCTCTAACAATGCTTCGAATATAAAAAAAGCCCAATATTGATTGGGCTTTTTACTTTGGCATGAAGTGACAGAATCAATCGAGATTCGGGTTTACACGAACAATGTCACTTTCATCGGTATTGAACTGTTTTTTCAGTTCCTGTTTAGACTTAAAACTGATTTCACCACCAGCCGCAACCGTCATATGTTGCGCCTCGGTATTGTGTTTTGATTGATACAACATCACAGCTTGCATACACGAATCTCGCTGCTCTCTAGAAAGTGTTGTACCCTCAGGCCATCTTCCCGTTTCTACTGCATAAACCAAACGATCATAAACTTCTGGAGTTATCGCTTTTAATAGTTGTTCTGCGTCCATAATGTACCTTCTTATTACATTCTATTTACAGAACATAACGGGTTAAGAAACTGAGTCAAGAACACGAAAATGAATTGGTGTAACGGATCACAAGCAAAACCATGAAAAAAACATACTGGTTACTCGCCAGCCTCACTACCCTTACTTTGACGGGCTGTTTTGAAGGCAACGTTACAACAGAAGAGTTGTGTCAAAAAACGCCAGAGCTCCGTTGTGAAAACCTCAATATGGATGACGGCCAATGTCGAATTCCTAGAACCAAGTTAATTTGGCACCGTTTTGAGCTACTGAAAAACCCATCAGAAGCAAACCAAATTACCGAATACAGCATCGTTGCTGATTATCGCAAATGTTTGGAGCTCGCGTCTCAGATCACCCCTATCGATCAAAGTGAGCTAAAAAGGCAACGCTTTAATGCCTTGGTACACAGCATAGATGAACTCAAGCGTATCGTCGAAGAACTGAAAGGTTCTCAACAACCAGAGACACTCTATTTTCTTTGGTCACAAACGGGCGATACACAAGCACGTCGCCAATTTTTACAAATGGAAGGCACACCCCAGTTAAATACTGCAGAAATGCAGTATGCCTTAGCCACTTTCTATACCAATAGAGACGCAAAAAAAACGCTAGTCTTGCTCAATAATGCTTTGGCTCTGTCAAACAAAGACAACCTAAACCCTGTGATACTTAAATCACTGGCAAGCATTAACCAAGGTTTAGGCGAGAAAAAGCAGGCTTACTTATGGGCGATGGTTGCCAAACGATTTGATGTGCCTTTAGCGGATGAAAAGCAGTTGCAGCGTATGTACCACTTCGAGGATCCGAACCAACACGAAAAGTTAGATGAGTTGGCCGATACGATTGCAAAGGCAATACGCAAAGGCAGTTACTCGCCCGATATGGTCCCTAAAGACATGTAAACAAAAAACTCCCGCTTAGCCGGGAGTTTTTTTCCTATTGCTGGTGATTATGAGTGGTCTAACGGTACGATGAAAGGATAAAACACTCTTAACAGCAAAAATGTCATTATTCGTCAGATTTGTTGAAAATTAACGACACCGAATTTACACAATAACGCTCGCCAGTGGTCTTCGGACCGTCTTCAAAAACGTGACCCAAATGGCTATCACAGCTCGCACAACGAATCTCCGTACGAACCATTCCGTGACTTAGATCTTCCAAATAGCGTATTGCTTCATTATTAAGAGGTGCATCAAAACTCGGCCATCCACAACCAGAGTCGTACTTGTTATCCGAGATAAATAGAGGAGCATTACAGCACGTACAAGCGTAAACGCCCGTCTCTTTATTATGCAGTAACTTACCACTGAACGGCGGCTCTGTACCTTGCTCTCGACAGACACGGAACTCTTCGTCAGATAACTGCTCACGCCAATGTTCATCAGACTTCGTTACTTTTTTTCCGCTTTGTTCCACGAATTTCGGTTCCTTCTTTACTATTTTGGGCATTGACTTTTTTAGCAAAAAACTTGCTTCTCGTAACAGTTGTAGCACATACTTTCTCACCAGGACACCATGTGTAATGAATTTGATACGAGTACTTATCTCGCAAGTTATATTACGCCAACTGGACTACAGAAGATTCAGTAAAAGTTTAAAAAACGAACATTTGCGAAGAATTGTTAAAAAAAGCGTCGCTTTTTTTTGACTTTAAACAAGTTAAGTCCGATTATCTGTTGCAGATGTTTACTGGATTCTGTAATTTTACTACCAGTTATCTTTAATCAGAAATTAAGTTGTGGAGCAACTATAATGACTATCAAAGTAGGTATTAACGGTTTTGGCCGTATCGGTCGTTTCGTATTCCGTGCAGCGCAAGAGCGCGCAGACATCGAAGTTGTAGGTATTAACGACCTTATCGACGTAGAATACATGGCATACATGCTTAAGTACGACTCAACTCACGGCCGTTTCAACGGTACTGTTGAAGTTGAAGGCGGTAACCTAATCGTTAACGGTAAAACTGTACGTGTTACTGCAGAGCGCAACCCAGCTGACCTTAAATGGGACGAAATCGGTGTTGACGTTGTAGCAGAAGCAACTGGTCTTTTCCTAACTGACGAGACTGCACGTAAGCACATCGAAGCTGGTGCGAAGAAAGTTGTTCTAACTGGTCCTTCAAAAGACGCTACCCCAATGTTCGTAATGGGCGTTAACCACGCTACTTACGCTGGTCAAGACATCGTTTCTAACGCTTCTTGTACTACTAACTGTCTAGCGCCTATCGCTAAAGTTCTTAACGACAAGTTCGGTATCGAATCTGGTCTTATGACTACAGTTCACGCTACTACAGCAACTCAAAAAACTGTAGACGGTCCTTCTGCTAAAGACTGGCGCGGTGGTCGTGGTGCTTCTCAAAACATCATCCCATCTTCAACTGGTGCTGCTAAAGCTGTAGGCGTTGTTCTTCCAGAACTAAACGGCAAACTAACTGGTATGGCTTTCCGCGTACCAACAGCTAACGTTTCTGTAGTTGACCTAACAGTTAACCTAAAAGAAGGCGCATCTTACGAAGCTATCTGTGCAGCAATGAAAGAAGCTTCTGAAGGCGAACTAAAAGGCGTTCTAGGCTACACTGAAGACCAAGTTGTTTCTCAAGACTTCATCGGTGAAGTTCAAACTTCAGTATTCGATGCTAAAGCTGGTATCGCTCTAACTGATAACTTCGTTAAAGTTGTATCTTGGTACGACAACGAAATCGGTTACTCAAACAAAGTTCTAGACCTAATCGCACACATCTCTAAGTAATTAGAAATCGTGATTAGCTCTTAACTGAGTTGAAAAAGAGGCGGCTTGATAGTCGCCTTTTTTGTATCTGGAATTTGAGAAAAATCTCAGACGTACTTTCATAAATACTGAGAAGTGCGCCGAAATCTACCTCTTCCCCAGTGTAGGAAACAAGCACATGGATTTAAAAACTCTTCCTCCTCTAACCGTTCTTTCAGACAACGTAACTGTTGTCGAAATCGATAACGTAAAGATCGTTCGTATTATTCATGACAAAGCGACAGCAGGTATTGCTTTACACGGCGGTCATGTAGTCTCATATGCACCACAAGGTCAAGAAGACTTGATCTGGATGAGCGAAAAAGCCATTTTTGATGGCAAAGCAGCATTACGTGGTGGCATTCCTGTTTGTTGGCCTTGGTTTGGCCGTATTGCTGCACCAGCTCATGGCTTTGCGCGTACATCCGAATGGGAATTAGTTGAGCACCGCGAAAATGAAAATGGTGTCATCGTCGAGTTGGCACTGTTCCCAACCGAAGAAACACATCAAATTTGGCCACACATGTTTGATGCGCGTCTTCTTGTCGAAGTGGGTGACGAACTCAAAGTAACGCTGAAAGTTCTTAATATCGATGATGAAGCTTGGACGTTCTCAGGCGCATTACATACTTACCTAAACGTGAGCGATATCAAACAAGCGCAAACAACAGGTATGGGCAATGAGTACATCGACAGCTTGAAAAATAGCGAAGTGTATCAGGGTGGTGAGGTTCTTCAACTGACTGACACCATCGATCGCGTATACACGCAACCAGAAGCTCAAATTTTAGTGAAAGACCCTGTTCTTAACCGCACGTTGAGCGTAGCGAACCGCGGCCATAACTCCGCAGTACTATGGAACCCGTGGGCGGAAGGTGCACAAGGGATGGGAGATATGGCTGACAATGGCTATGAAACCATGCTGTGTGTGGAATCTGCCCTTCATGCGCCAAGTATTGAAGAAGGCAAGACTCTTGAGCCAGGCGAGAGCTACGAGCTCGTGACAGTGATTGCTGCACAATAATCTTCCTAGGCCGGCTCATCCGGCCTTTTTTTGAAATCATTTCCGTTCATCCTCGGTCACTTTCTAACTAACCCATTGGTTATCTGAGTTTTTTGACAATTTAATTAATAGATATCAAAAAAATTATTCATATAAACCGATAGCATGCCGATACAAAACTCATAAGTTATAAATATATCAGGAAGACATTCCATGTTAGAAAAGTACAGAAATCAAAGTGTTGGCTTTCAACTAAAGCTAGTCATCACTTTGTGCCTAGTAATTGCCTTTTCCAGCATTGCTGCGCTCGTTTATCGAAACGCATCTGGCGTGCTGCTAGAAAGTACGTTGAGAGAACATCAATCCAAAGTCGAGTCGATGGCAAAAACCATTGCCGGTCAGTTCGATGCTTACCTTCATACTGCTCAAGTACTCGAATCAACTTTTCGCAATGGTTACCTTGCAGGCGTTTATGTAGAAAACTACACGGTAGACTTCATGGGCCATGAAGTACCAAATATCACGCAATACAGCGAAAGTTTGATTAACGACACAAAGCTGGTCGACAGCTTCACACGTGATACCGGAGCAATCGCAACGTTATTTGCACCACTTGGTGATGACTTCATTCGCGTTTCAACATCATTAAAAGATCCGCAAGGTAAGCGTGCAGTAGGCACGACTCTTGGACGCAACCATCCTGGTTACCAACTCTTAAAGAGCGGAAAACCTTACTACGCGCAAATCAAACTATATGGCGAACGCTACATTACCTATTACGCGCCAATCAAAGACGCTAACGGTAACGTATCTGGCTTGTCATTTATCGGTTTGCCAGTAGACCAAGCCACACAAACTCTGTTTGATGCACTAGAAGAGATTAAGTGGGGCGACACAGGCTACACCATCATTGTCGATAACGACGAAAACAATCTTGGTAAGTACTTACTCCACCCGACTAAGAGCGCTACCGATCCTTCAATCGTAGAAGTTCGTGATTACGATGGTAACAAGCCTTTCCATAAGATTTTCGAACAAAAGAGTGGTCTGATCCGCTACCCATTCCAATACGGCTCAACCGTCGGTGAAAAATACTTAGTGTTCACCGAAGTACCCGGCTGGAACTGGAAACTACTGGGCGGTACATTCATCAAAGAAGTGACCAAAGGCAGCGACACGCTACTTAAACTGATAGCCATCATTTCTTCGGTAGCAGCGAGCATCACTTTTGTTGTGCTCACTCTGTTCTTAAACCGCAGCTTACAGCCTCTAACGGTGTTGAACTCTTACATGACGCGCCTAGCTAATGGTGAAGTCAGCTTACAAATTCCGTCGTCTCGTAAACGTTCTAAAAATGAGATTGTGAATTTGAATAACGGCGTTGCAAGCATGGCGAATCAACTGAATGAGTTAGTTGGCCAGATTCGTTCTACCAGCGATTTAGTCGAAAGTAACTCGACCAGTGTAGCAAGCGATGCTCATAGCAACTTAACCCAAGCGGATCGTCAGCAAGAAGAAGTTGAGCAAGTCGTAACAGCGATCGAAGAGATGGCCTCTTCCGCTCAATCGGTGGCGCAGCAAGTAGAAAGCATTGCTGAGAATGTCCGCTCAGCGAACTTAGATAGCCAATCTGGTTTGACGATTGTTGAAGGCGTATGTGTCGACGTGGCGCAGTTGAATGATCAATTGGATCAATCAGCCGAAGCCATCGAACAAGTCAACCGTGACAGTGAAAGTATCCAAACCGTCACAAGAATGATCGACGAAATTGCCGAGCAGACCAACCTACTCGCTCTCAACGCAGCAATTGAAGCGGCACGTGCCGGTGAGCAAGGCCGTGGGTTTGCTGTGGTCGCGGATGAAGTTCGCACATTAGCGCACCGTACGCAAAGCTCAGTGCAAGACGTAGTTGGGATTATCGAGAAGCTAAAAGGCTCAACACAAAATGCCGTAACCATGATGACTGACAGCCAACGCAGTGCGAATCAGGTGCTAGATAAAGCGCAAGACGCAGGCACCGCACTCGAAGCGATTGCCGTTCAGGTACAATCTATCGCCTCTCAAGCTGATGCCATTGCCGCGACCTCGGAAGAACAAGCTCAAGTTTCACAAGAAATTGCAGCCAACGCGCATTCAATCAGTGAGCTAAACCGAGAGAGCCGTAACACCAGCGCGAAAACATCACAAAGTGCTATCGAGTTACAGCAACAAGCGAGAAATTTAAAAGAGCAAGTGGACTTCTTCCATTAATCCCCAGCCCTTCTCCGCTTATCATTGTTCAAAACGTGTAAGAGGCACTCAAGAACCTAAAGAGCCGAAGATCTCGGCTCTTTTTGTTTCACTTAAAGCCACGCTTTTTGATAGAATTTGCCGCCCTACTTTCTGTTCGAGATCGTCATGAACTATCAATGCCCTCTATGTCACCAACCACTTTCGCTGACTGAAAAGACGTTTAAGTGTGAAAACAATCATCAGTTCGACCTAGCAAAAGAAGGTTATGTGAATCTGATGCCAGCACACCACAAACGTTCGAAAGATCCAGGTGACAACAAAGAAATGATGCAAGCTCGCCGCCGTTTTCTCGAAGGAAACCACTACGATCCAATGCGTCAAGAAGTGGCTCGACTATGTGCGAAATACACAGAAGGTACGACACACCAATTACTGGATATCGGTTGTGGTGAAGGTTATTACACCGATCAAGTGCAGCAATCTCTCTTCGAACAAGATCCACAAGCCACTGTTTTTGGTTTGGATATTTCTAAAGTGGCCATTCGTTACGCTTCTAAGCGCTACCCAAACTGCCAATTTAGTGTAGCGTCTAGCCATCGCTTGCCGTTTGCAGACCAATCACTGGATGCGATTTTGCGTATTTACGCGCCATGCAAAGCAGAAGAGTTGCAACGCGTCATCAAAGACAACGGCGTGGTGATCACGGTAACGCCCGCAGGTCGTCACCTTTACCAGTTCCGCGAACGCATCTATCAAGAAGTTCGCTTACACAATGAAGAACCAGAGAACATTGAAGGCTTTGAGCTAGAGCATCAACAAAAGCTGAACTACACCATGGACTTAGAAAATGGTGTTGCATTTGATTTGTTGCAAATGACTCCATTTGCTTGGAAGGCGACGGATGAACTTCGTGAAGAGCTAAAGTCCGCTACACTTTTCCTGTGTGAGGCCGACTTCATGCTACGCGTTTACCGCAAGAAGCCAGTTCAACAAGAGAATTAACAGAGAATAACGAAAATCATTCTCATTTATATTGATTCATTGCTCAGCCTCCATTAATATCACTCGGACATTTTTGGAGGCTTTTCAATGCGCTTTTCTATTTTAGGCCTTGCATTTGCAAGCGTACTTTCAGGGTGTGTTTCTACCACGCCAACCACATCGGCCCTTTCTTCAACAGACGTCACCACCTTTTACGATTACCAACTGCACTCTCCTTCTGGCAACGCCCTTGCTTTGCAGAACCTGCCAGATGAGTTAAAAAACGCTGACGTGATCTTGGTTGGAGAGTGGCACACTCATGCTGGTATTCATCGCTTCCAAACCGATCTACTGAGGCAGCTTTCTTCTGGCGAACGCCGTATTGCCTTATCTATGGAGCAAGTCACGCGTGACAAGCAATCGGTGCTAAACGCTTATCTAAAAGGCGAAATCGGTGAACAATACTTCATGTCACAAAGCAATGCGTGGCCAAACTATGAAAGCGATTACCGCCCACTCGTTGAGTTCGCCAAGCAAGCCAACTTACCTGTTATCGCCGCAAATGCACCCAAATACATCGTCCGCTGTATTGGTCGTCAAGGTGTTGATTACCTGAATAAGTTAGATGATGAAGAGCGCAACTTTGTGGCTGAAAACATCAATACCGCGAACAGTCCATATAAAGAAAAGTTCATGGCATCCATGCATCATGGCAAGCCAGAGCAAACTGAAAAGCAATACGCCGCACAAGTAACGTGGGACGAAACCATGGCGGAGTCGATTGTGAAATACCTCGCTCAAAACCCAAATGCTCAAGTTGTTCATGTCGCGGGGAAATTTCATACAGAAGCAGGTTTAGGTACCGCAGCATCCATTTTACAACGCAACCCTGAGCTTAAAGTGGTGGTGGTTAATCCAACGTCTGAAATCAGTACAAACAGCCCAGATTATCAGTTAGAAGTACTCGAACCGCCGGTTCGCTTCGTTCAAGACGTGAACCGAATGGCCGCGTATAAGCACCTATCTACACGTAATGACGATCTTCAATGTAAATAACGTGGCCTATCCTACATTTTAATCTACTTGTACGGTCTGTTTTTTGCTTTGCTATTTAAGAAACAATCTTGGCGGCAAAAACAGGCCCGTTTTCTCCTATCATGAGTTCCAACTTTTGATTCAGAATATCTGCGTCAAATTGGTACAAATTGATTCAAGAAATACCCTATGCCGTCGATATAGAGATAACTGCTTTTTACCCGCACTCAGTGAAAGAGTGTCGATGTTCCAAGGAGTATTCGATGAATCCAGTAGGAAGCAACCCAGTAAACTCTTATGCTAAGCAACCAGCAGTAGTGGTACAAAATCAAGACAATCACGTTGATACGGTTGCCGCGCCACTCAAAGTTGAGCAAAACAAAGTGACACTTTCTACGGAAGGTAAGGCACTGCTAGCGGCGTTGCAGCAAATTGACCATGAGAGTAAAAAGGTAGAAGCAGAAAACAAAACAATGGGTGAAAAAGTAGAATCTTTCACTCACGGTGCACTTGGCATGGATCATCCCGACAAGATTGAAGAAGAGGAAGACGGCTCATATTCTGCAGGGCAGTATCTTTCCGCGGCGCTCACTGTTGGTGGTATCATTTTAGCTCTCGTCTAGCCGCAAAATTCCTACTCGACACGATAACAAACCGTGTTTGAATCCGTACTGAAAAGCAGACCATAATTCCTTTCGCTTAAGAACAAGCCATCATACAACATGGATGAATCTTTCATCTATAAGGCATGGTTCTTACTGCATTCACTCGTTTATTGCTCCCTCAATCAAGTTTCTTATGAAGGCGCTAAATGGATGACTTTAGTCCATGCTTTCAACTCCTAAGCGTAATCCAAGCCCACTTCTGTGGGCTTTTTTATACCCCAACATCTGCGACCGAGTTGGCTAGCAACCCAAAATGACAATGCCGTGAATCTTTTATTACCGCCACAAAAGCGTCATAAACCGCTGCTTTAATTTCTGCGCTTTCAATAAACAAGGAAAATATAATGAAGCGTTTAGTTTCTCCGATTATTACTGCAGTGGCTGCATCTACACTTTCATTCAATGCGCTATCCGCTGAAATCAAAAACGTTATTCTGATGATTGGTGATGGTATGGGTCCTCAGCAAGTCGGCTTGCTAGAAACCTACGCGAACCACGCACCAAACTCGATTTACAAAGGCCAAACCACCGCGCTCTACAAGTTAGCGCAAGAAGGTGTGATTGGCTCATCTTTAACGAACCCAGAAGATGCAATCGTTGTCGACTCTGCATGTTCGGCAACAATGCTCGCAACAGGTATCCCAACCGCATCAGAAGTGATTGGTATTGACAGCCAAGGCAATCACGTTGAGACCATTTTGGAAAAAGCCAAAAGCAAAGGCAAAGCAACGGGTCTTGTTTCAGATACGCGCATGACTCATGCAACACCAGCCGCATTTGCTGCGCATCAGCCTCATCGCTCGCTAGAAAACAACATCGCTTCCGATATGCTAGAAAGCGGTGTCGACGTGTTGTTATCCGGTGGTCTGCGTCACTGGATTCCAAAATCGACTAACGACAAAGGTGAAACTTACCAAGCGCTAGAAAAACTTACGCAAGGCAGTGTTTACCTAAAATCTAAGCGTAAAGACGAACGCAATCTGCTTACCGAAGCGCAAGACCAAGGCTACAGCCTAGTTTTCAGCCGAGACATGTTGGCACAAGCAAAAGGCGACAAACTACTTGGCCTATTCGCTTACTCAGGTATGGATGATGGTATTGCTTACAGTAACAGCAAAAACGATCCAAAACGCACACAACCATCGTTGAAAGAGATGACGGTCAAAGCGCTTGATGTTCTTTCTAAAGACAAAGACGGCTTCTTCTTGATGGTTGAAGGCGGTCAAATCGACTGGGCTGGCCACAGTAACGATGCTGGTACCATGCTACATGAGTTGATTAAGTTCGACGAAGCGGTGAACTCTGTTTACGAGTGGGCGAAAGGTCGTGACGACACACTTATCATTGTTACCGCAGACCACGAAACAGGTTCTTTTGGCTTTAGCTACTCATCAGCAAATCTACCTAAACCAGAAAAACGCAAAGGTGAAGCCTTTGAAAAACGCGATTACGCGCCAAACTTCAACTTCGGTAAGTTTGAAATCCTAGATGGTTTATACAACCAGAAGAAAAGCTACTACGGCATGATCAGCGAGTTTGAAGCGCTAGATAAAGCACAGCAAACACCAGAAAAGCTAGCTGAAGTGGTGAATGCCAACAGCGATTTTTCTATCACACCTGAGCAAGCCGCTCATGTACTAGCAAGCAAACCAAACCCATACCGAGTTGCTGGCCACTCGTACCTAGAAGTAGAAACGGTACCAACAATTAACGACTTTGATGCGTTCTTCCCATACAACGACCGCGGTAACTTGCTCGCTCGCGAACAAGCGACCAAACAAAACACGGTATGGGGAACAGGCACGCACACTCATACACCAGTGAACGTGTTCGCTTGGGGGCCTGCAGAAACCATTCTTCCAGTTTCAAAAATCATGCACCACTCCGAGCTTGGTGAGTTCCTAAAGCAACAAATCAAATAATCATCTTGCACTTACTTCACGTCTTGTGATGTTCCAACGCTCTCTCACGAGAGCGTTTTTTTATCCGCAAAAACAGTTGACGTTTTAAGCAACAATACTCAATATTTGCACGTCTTAAATCATATCTACGAATACCATGTGCGAAATATTTGCTAAACAACCACAGGATAATTATCAGTTTATCACTCGTTCCATCCGCATTGACGGCCATGCCACCAGCGTAAAATTAGAGTCGAGTTTTTGGACGATTCTTGAAGAAATTGCCAGTGCGCAAGACATGACGGTTCCAAAGTTTATCAGCACGGTGTATCAAGAAGCACTGGAATACAATGGTGAAGTGAACAACTTTGCATCCTTACTGCGCTGCGCATGTCTCACGTATGCTCGCCAACCGGAAAACACACTCCATCAAGCTCTTGCCCAACTTAACGCTTAACACCTAACTATTCTTACCAAAATAATGGCATCGATGAGGCTTTACGCCTCAATCGTAAGCTATTGAGCTTATTCTTATTTGTCGTACTCTAGTACTACCCACACTCCTTTTGTACTCGCTAACCTATGCGGACAATTAAGGAGTACTCATGACAAAAATGATACACACCATGATCCGAGTACGCGATCTGGACCGTTCCCTACAATTTTACCGCGACGCACTTGAGCTAGAGATCAAAGACCAATACGTTTTTGATGGTTTCTCCCTAACCTATCTAGCAAATGAAGAAACAGGCTTTGAATTAGAACTTACCCACAACCACGACCAAAGCGAACCTTATACTCACGGTTCTGGTTACGGTCACCTTGCCGTTAGCGTGGACGACATCGAACAAGCTCACAAACGAATTAAATCTCTAGGTATTGAAGCAGGTGACATCAAAGCGTTTGACCACCAGCAAAAACACCTAGCGACCTTCTTTTTTGTCACCGATCCTGACGGTTACAAAATTGAGTTCCTGCAACGACAGGGACGCTACCTATAACTAAAACCGACAATTAAAACCGATAATTAAAAAAGAGTAAAAATTATGATTCACTTGACTGCTACCTTTCACGCACAACCGGGGAAAGAACAACAACTGAAAGAAGTGCTAACCCAAGCGCTTGAGCCAACTCGCAATGAAGACGGTTGTGTTCGTTATCAGTTGTTCCAAGATAAAGACAACGCGAGCCACTTCGTTTTTCAAGAGCAATTTAAAGACCAAGAAGCGTTCGAATTTCACGGTAAAACTGAGCACTTTGCACGTTTGATCAACCAGATTGAAAACTTGCTTGAATGCGAACCGAAGTTAGCGTTCTTTAACGAACTGTAAGACACAAAACTTACCGCAAATAAAAAGGCACTCTTTATCGAGTGCCTTTTCGTATTTGGATAACACGCAATTACGCGTCTTTTTTCTCCACCATGTGCAAATGCACATCTTGTTGTGGGAAAGGAATCGAAATGCCTTCGCGATCAAAGCGTAACTTCACTTCTTTCGTTACATCCCAATATACCTCCCAGTAGTCATCCGTTTTTACCCAAGGGCGAACGATGAAATCTACCGACGAAGTATTCAAAGTGTGCACTTTAATCATTGGCTCAGGCGCGCGAAGTACCGCAGGGTGTGAAGTCACGATATCCGTTAGTACCGATTCCGCTTTCAATAAATCGTCTGCGTAGCCAATACCAAACACCATATCCACACGGCGAATACGCTCATGGGTTACGTTCTTGATCACATCTCCCCAAATCTTACTGTTCGGCACAATGATGATCTGGTTATCGAAGGTGCGAATCGTGGTGTTCACTAAGCTCATGTGACTTACCTTGCCATCCACACCACCAGCGTAGACAAAATCCCCCACATCAAACGGACGGTAAATCAAAAGCATCATACCCGCTGCGAAGTTCGACAACGTATCTTGCAACGCGAAACCAATGATCACACCTGCAATACCGAAACCAGTCAGGATTGGCGCTAAGTTCAAGCCAATCTGCGACAGGCCAACCATAATACCAATCACCCACACCACTTTACCGGACATGGAGATAAAGAAGTCCTGCATTAGGTGGGAAAGTTTCAAGTTCTTAGAAGACACCGCTTTGCTCACCACTTTGCGCGTGAGTTTAGCTAGTGCACGAGCAATCAATAAGATCAGCGCGAACACGAATAGCTGGAAGATATGCTGTGGTGCGTTTTCCGCAAACCAATCCACCGCGGAGTTTGACCAGTGACTGATGATGGACCACACCACTTTGGTGTCTAGCAAGTCGTGCGTGATGCTGCCTGTGATTTCAAAGATCTGACGCTTGTACTCCGACGTCTCAATGCCCATTTTGTCGCCGATCGACATCAGGTTACGCAAACTTTCCGTTGCGATATTCAGTCTCTGCTTCACGATCAGCTGGCTAAGTTGCAAAGACGCTTTTTCTGATTCAGGGCTGGATGAAAGCTGCGTACCAATGATTTCTGCTTGTTGACGCAGATACGCCATCGATGCCGATAACAAACGCATGCGCTTATCTAGCTTGTCTTGCAATTCCGCTTCCGCACGCTCATTTTGAACGCCTAATTGCTTGAGCCATGCCAAATTCTGCCAGCTCGAATCAAAGCTCACATCCAAGTAATGTTGAAGCTCGCGGTAGTCGTTAATAAGTGCGAGCTTTTCTTCGTCTTTCGCTTTGTTTAACTCTTCAATGACTTCTTTGGTTTTGGTCGTCAGATAATCGGTCGCGTCTTTTGAATACTTTTCCTGCGTTTTGACGAGCTTAATCAGCTTGTCACGAGGGATGGACTCACGCTCAATCGCGGACGCTAATTGATTTCTCAACTCTTCATTTTTTTGGAAAAGTTGTAGCTGAAGCGCATCACGCTCGTCACCTGCCGTTTGAGATAGGCTTTGCGATAAATCGACAATGTCGATGTTCAAGCTATCTATAGAAGCTTCTGCTTCAGAGATAATAGGAGGCTCTGTGCTTTCTGTGGCTTGCACAAAAATAGGGGTCATCATCGTGATGAATAAAGCGAATATCGCTACCCAAGGTGTCTGGCGATTTTTCAGGGGGAAATGAAACGTCATTTTTACCTCGTAGGAAACGAATCCCGATCGGAGCGATCAAGAATCGGAATGTAAAGCCTTGAAATGATATGCCCTAAGTTTACATCACTAAATTGCAAACCGAGCAGCATTTAGTTAATTAAGCGTCAGAGTTCAACAATGACCGTCGTTTTGTCATCACTTATGAGAATCCGGTCTTTTATTGACCCTAAAAGCAAACAAGCCTTTCACTGTTGGTAAAAGGCTTGTTTCAATTTGGCTATGGGCGATTTGGGTGATTCAAAATGTGGTCTTCCCAATCCACCACATCAATTTCGTACACCACTTTGTTTCGGACACTTTCGCCCGCCGCGTGCATTGCGGATTTCGAGCCCGTAATCAACGGGTGCCATTCTGGTAATGGCTGATTTTCGGCTAACAGACGGTAAGCACACGTGTGCGGTAACCAAGTGAAATCGTCGATGTCTTCGCGTGTCAGCTTGGTGCACTCTTCGCCAGAGGTAAAGCGATTTGGGTAGTCCTTACATGAACATGTTTTGCTGTTCAGCCAGCTACACGCCACATTGGTGTAGTAGATTTCATCGGTATCTTCATCCATTAGCTTGTGCAGACAACACTTGCCACACCCATCACAAAGAGATTCCCATTCCTCTTCGCTCATGTGTTCTAACGATTTACTTTGCCAAAATGGAGTGCTCATACTTCAGGTCTCACCAAGGGAATTAGGGGCCGATTTATACTCTTCTCGCCGCAAAAGTTCAAGTTTTGAGACGATCTCCAATCGGCATCAAGTATCTAATACGATATTCAACCATTTTCAATTAACTGTTCTATCCTTATACGAGTTCGCATTATTTCATTGATCACGAAGGAATTAAGGAGTTTTCATGGGTATCATTTCTTGGATTATTTTAGGCTTGATCGCCGGGGCCTTAGCGAAATGGTTGATGCCAGGAAAAGATGGTGGAGGCTGGATCGCAACCATGTTGCTCGGGATTGCCGGTGCCTTTGTTGGTGGTTTCCTTGGCGGCATTCTTGGATTTGGTGGCGCGACAGGTGTAAACATCGGCAGCATCATTACTGCAACGCTGGGCGCGTTTATTCTGCTGTTTGTTTACAATCGCTTCTTGAGATGATCACAACGGTTTAAAAGCAAAAAGGAGCACTCTATTGGGTGCTCCTTTTTATTTTTTCTTAAGCGACTCTTCCAATCCACGTCAAAATGACCATAATTGCCCCCTCAATTTTTAAGAGGTTTACATTATGGATTGTCGATTAGGATGCGGAGCTTGCTGTATTGCGCCAAGTATCTCTTCACCGATACCTGGAATGCCCATGGGCAAACCAGCAGGTGTTCGTTGCGTGCAACTCAACGATGACAATTTGTGTAAGCTGTTTGGTAAGCCTGAGCGCCCTAAAGTTTGTCACGATTTTAAGCCGTGTCCGGTTGTGTGTGGCAAAACCAACCAAGAAGCGCTCGACAACATCACTGAGCTAGAGCAACTTACTTAATCTATTCAGAGCACCCGTTTAGTCGTTCCCAAGCTCTCGCAAATACAAGTAGATGGTATCGCGCGATATACCAAGATGGTTTGCAACCATTAAAACAGCGTCTTTGTATTTAAAAATGCCTAGGCCATGCAGGCGCGTCACCAGTTCACGGTTGCGTTTAGAAGGCGCAATGGCTTCATTTTCCCACACTTCTGTTTGCACGGTTTCTATCGTACTGATGATGGTTTCATCAATATTACGCGCAAACGT
Organism: Vibrio sp. RC2502; assembly: GCF_054850435.1. Taxonomy (NCBI): domain Bacteria; kingdom Pseudomonadati; phylum Pseudomonadota; class Gammaproteobacteria; order Vibrionales; family Vibrionaceae; genus Vibrio; species Vibrio sp. RC2502. The sequence goes on along the minus strand of NZ_CM141453.1, from coordinate 1,015,340 downwards.
TTCTGGTGAGCGAGCTCCACCAACACAACACTCGGTGTGTTGCTGAGGCAACATTGCCTTTAAAAACGCCTGCATCGGTGCATCCATATCCACGTTGATACACAGCAAACCAATCGGTTTGTTTTTTGGATTTCTGACAATTGTCGTAATGGAGTGCAAGGTCTTTCCGTTCGACGTTTTCGTCAGGTACGAATCAGAAACGTCCTTGCCCTCTCTTAACTTCATTCTCGCTAAGTTGGTAATTGGGGCACCTTCACTGCGTTCCGTCACGTGCCCATTTGCGATTTTGATGATTTCCGGCGCTTCGGCATCTAAGCTGTGGAGAACCACTTCAGTGTGTTCACCATACATACGTGCAATGCCATCCACGACGTTTTTCATAGAGTTCAAAATATCGAGATCACTCTTGGTGAGTTTCTTTAGTAGCAATGTTACTTCCCTTAGCAAAAACTGGAGGTTAGGCCGACATAATATCGATAATAGATTTGTCAGTATACGGCATACCGAAACGAACCATTGAGCCAACATTTCTTATCGTTTGCTCAACTTCTTCGCCTACTATACCTTGATTCTTAACACTGTGGTTACCCATCGCCATCAAATATGAGCGCACCGCCGTTGTCGACGAAGTACACACTTTCATCGCACAAGAGGACTTCGCACCATCGCACACCATACCTGAACTGTCGCTGATGACGTTTTGAATGGCGTAGCATGATTGCTCGAATGTACCACCAGCTAAATATACCAGCGCCATAGATGCCGCCGCACTGGTAACAGTGTTGCCACAAAATGCGGATAACGGTGGGTAATAAGATTTGATGTAAATAGCCCCTAAATGGCTCATGATCAACGCGCGAGCCAACTGTTCTTCGTCGTTTTGGAATACTTCTGCCGCAACTACAACTGGCATTGTAGCGGCAATACCTTGGTTCCCACTGCCGAAATTGCTCATGGCTGGCAACGTCGCTCCTCCCATGCGAGCATCAGACGCCGCGGATGTCATCATCTGTATACGACTCATTAAGTCATTGCCCAATAAGCCTTGCTCGATGTTGCCTTTTAGCGTGCGTCCAATTTCGAGGCCGTAACCTCGGTCGATACCTTCTTGAGCCAGCAAGGTATTGAGCTCTGCAGCTTGGAGAATGAATTTGATCTCTTCAAAAGGCGCTTGAGTGGCAAACTCATAGATTTGTTTGATCGAAATATCCACACCTTCACAAACAGAAGCGGTTGCAACGCGTTGCTGCGGTGGAGCATCAAAAATCACGTCGCCATTGCGCATGATCTGGATAATGTTGGTGTGACCGCCACTGATCGTGACCGAAACAACATCGTCACCAGAGGTGAGCGTTACGCTGCAATAAATGAATTCTTGCGTATCCATGCGCGCTACAGTTACCCGCTCTTCATCTATCAATTGTTGCGCAGCAGCAACATCCTGCTTATTAATCCGAGCCAACACTTCCAGTTCTGCTGTTGGGTCACCGGCTAATGCACCAACTGAGGCGGCAATTTTGAGGCCTATCTTGCCCGTTCCAGGTACGAAAACACCCATCGAGTTTTTAAATAGGTTGTCTGAAACACGCACCTCTATCGCATCAATATCGGATGTGCCTAACTCTTTTCTAGCAACTGCTGCCGCGTACGCAGCAGCAATGGGTTCTGTACATCCTAATGCAGGTTTCACAACTTGCTTAATGATTTGGATATATTGTGTCCATTGCTGGTTCATGCTCTGTTCTCCGTATTACTTTTTATGAGCAATCGCTTCGACTTCAATTAACACGCCAAGAGGTAAATCTTTCACTGCGAAGCAACTGCGTGCTGGACAATCTTGTTGGAAAAACTCTGCGTAGACCTTGTTAAACTCGGCAAAGTCATTAATATTCGATAGGTAACACGTTGTTTTTAAAACAGTATCGATACTGCCACCACCAGCCTCTAAAACGTGCTTCAAGTTAGTAAGAGATTGATGACTTTGTGCACTGATGCCGCCTTCAACGACTTTTCCTGTTGCCTTATCAACGGGTAATTGGCCAGAAGTAAAAATCAAATCACCATAGCTAGTGCCATGTGAATAAGGTCCGATAGCAGCAGGCGCGTGTTCAGATGAAATCAATTCTTTCATTTTAAAATCCTCACATAAATTTTATTTTTTATTAAGAAGTTTCTAATTTAACTTCCGTATTAGCGTTATTTTTTCAATTAAATATGAATCAAACAACTAGAACAGATCACAAAATTCGTCAAAAAATCCAATTTGTTTGAACTTTTTCGCCAAGATCTCAAATTTATCTGAATTTTCCACAAAAAAATTGGTGATATATGTTTTCTCAATTAAATTTGAGAAAAATTCATACTAACAAGAGAAACAATAAAATGAGCGTGACAGCACCTACACAAACCTTACCTATCGGTAAAGAGCCACCGCACGTAAAAGCAGGCATGGCCCTAGACGAGTGGAAAGCCGCGACCAAGTTTGATAGCACAGACTGGGGATGGGTGATCATGAGTATCGGCATGGCAATCGGTGCCGGTATTGTCTTTTTACCAGTAAAAGTAGGCGTATTGGGCCTTTGGGTATTCTTGGCCTCTGCCGTGATCGGCTACCCAGCGATGTACTTGTTCCAACGCCTTTTCATCAACACTCTCTCAAGTTCACCAAAGTGCCAAGATTACGCTGGCGTCATTTCCGGTTACCTTGGTAACAAATGGGGGGCGTTATTAGGTGTGCTGTACTTCATCATGTTGGTGATTTGGGTCTTTGTTTACTCAACAGCCATCAACAATGACTCGGCATCTTTCCTACATAGTTTTGGCATCACAGAAGGTTTACTGTCTGAAAACCCGCTATATGGTCTGGCTTTAGTGTGCGCGCTGGTCGCTATTGCATCTCGTGGCGAAAAGATTTTGTTTAAGGTCAGTACTGGTCTTGTGCTGATTAAACTTTGTACCGTTGCATTACTTGGCGTCATGATGATCGAAAAATGGGATGTAGCGAATGTCGGTGCAATTCCAGAAACAGGCGCTGGTTTGAAAGATGCAATTGAGCTACTGCCGTTTACTCTAACGTCTATTCTCTTTATTCAAAGCTTGAGCCCAATGGTGATCTCATACCGCTCAAAAGAAAAATCGATTGAGGTTGCTCGCTTTAAAGCCATGCGCGCAATGAAAATTGCTTTCGGTATCTTGTTTGTGACGGTCTTCTTCTATGCGATTTCCTTTACGCTTGCGATGTCACATGAACAAGCGGTTAAAGCAGCAGAAGAGAACATCTCTGCTCTTGCGATGGTTGCGCAAGGTATGGATGGTACGACGCTAAAACTAATGAGTTTAATGCTGAATATTTTCTCAGTAATGACTGCGTTTTTTGGTGTGTACTTAGGTTTCCGCGATTCTTGCCAAGGTCTAGCGATGCTGGCTCTAAAAAAGGTCATGCCTGAAGAGAAGATCAATAAAGACTTGGTCACCAAAGGAATCATTCTCTTTGCGATTCTCATGGCGTGGGGTGCAATTGTATTGAATCTACCAGTTCTGAGCTTCACATCAGTATGTAGCCCTATCTTTGGTTTGATTGGCTGTTTGATTCCAGCTTACCTTGTCTATCAAGTGCCTTCTTTACACAAATACAAAGGCGCGTCGCTTTACTTGATTATTGCTACTGGTATTTTGCTGTGCGTATCGCCTTTCGTCGCATTTAGTTAAAACCTACGTTGCCTTGGCTGTTACTCAGGTAGTGATGGCCAAGGCAAACTGAAGATTCAACCTCTCTTCTCCCTGCTTTTATCTCATCCTTGAGAACTCTTGCCACATACCGTCCTATTTGCAGTTTTTACGCGATCTCCCTCACACTTTATTGACAATTCTCGACTATGTTCAGCGGGTCATTTAATTAGAAATTAGGAAATAACATGAACAAGTATTTGGCTGAGGCTTTTGGTACGTTCTGGCTAGTATTGGGCGGCTGCGGCAGCGCAGTGTTGGCTGCAGGTTTTCCAGATGTTGGTATTGGTCTGCTGGGTGTCGCTCTGGCCTTTGGTTTAACCGTTTTAACCATGGCATTTGCAATCGGTCATATTTCAGGTTGCCATTTGAACCCTGCAGTGACGGTTGGCCTTTGGGCTGGCGGTCGTTTTGATACAAAAGACGTTGCGCCTTACATCATCGCACAAGTGATCGGCGGGCTGATCGCTGGTGGCATTCTTTATGTCATCGCGACAGGACAAGCTGGATTTGATGTTGTTGGTTCTGGCTTTGCCGCCAACGGTTATGGTGAACACTCACCAGGTCAGTACTCAATGCTTGCTGCGTTAGTTTCTGAAATCGTGATGACGATGATGTTCCTTATCGTTATCATGGGGGCGACAGACAAACGTGCACCTCAAGGTTTCGCGCCTATTGCAATTGGTTTGTGTCTGACTCTTATTCACCTGATCAGCATTCCTGTGACTAATACCTCAGTAAACCCAGCTCGTAGTACAGCAGTCGCAATGTATGTAGGTGACTGGGCAGTTTCTCAGTTATGGCTGTTCTGGGTTGCGCCTATTGTGGGTGGCGTACTTGGTGCGGTTATCTACAAAAACCTGCTTGGTAAAGAATCGAACGATTAATCGTTCCCAACTCGTAAGATCAAAAAAGCCGCTGAATTCAGCGGCTTTTTATTAAATCTTATGTCGACCCAATAATGAGTGTGACAAGGTCGTGCCATCTACGAGCTCAAGCTCCCCACCTACAGGCACACCGTGCGCGATACGGCTAGCTTCGACTTGGTGCTCTCTGCACAACTCCGCAATATAGTGAGCAGTAGCTTCTCCCTCAACCGTTGGGTTGGTTGCAAGGATCACTTCAGAAATATCACCTCGACGTAGACGATAATCAAGCACGTCTAAACCAATATCACTTGGACCGATGCCATCAAGCGGAGACAAATGCCCCATAAGCACAAAGTATCGACCGGAGTATTGACCCGTCGCTTCAACTGCTGCGATATCTGCCGGGCTTTCTACTACACAAATTTGGCCGTTTTCTTGGCGTTTTGGGTTAGTACAAATGTGGCAAACTTCTTCTTCAGTAAAAGTTCGACATTCAGCACAGTGACCAATTTCGGTCATTGACTGACTCAGCGCATCTGCCAGTTGCAGACCGCCTTTTCTATCACGCTGTAACAAATGAAAGGCCATACGTTGCGCCGACTTGGGACCTACCCCAGGTAGACAACGTAAGGCCTCCATCAATTGTTCCAGCATATGACTGGTACGCATGAAAATCCGCTTAATTAGATGTCAGCAGATTAGAATGGCATTTTCATACCTGGTGGTAGTTGCATACCGCCAGTTACAGAAGCCATTTTCTCTTTTTGAGTTTCTTCAACGCGACGTGCTGCATCGTTGAATGCCGCAGCAATAAGATCTTCAAGCATTTCTTTGTCGTCTTCCATCAAGCTTTCATCGATGTCAACACGACGCACACTGTGGCTACCAGTGATTGTTACTTTAACTAGACCAGCACCAGACTCGCCAGTTACTTCCATATTCGCGATTTCTTCTTGAAGCTTTTGCATGCGCTCTTGCATTTGCTGGGCTTGCTTCATTAGGTTGCCCATACCGCCTTTACCAAACATGTTTATCTCTCTGGTTTAATTGGGTGTTGCATCAGTTAATGGGGTTCTCACTTGACGTTTTCAACCCCATTCCGTTTGTTAGTTAGATAGGGCGCACACTATCTTTATCAAGCTCTGCAGCAAAACGACGCTCGATAAAGTCGACATTCGGGTCGTTCTCCAAGCTGTTCAGCGCTTGTTGTAATTTCTCTTGATAGAGTCTGTCTCTCAGTTCAAGTGGTGTTTCGCCACTCTCTCCTACTTCGATACTCAAGTGACACTCTTCACCTAAAACCGTGTTTAGTGCGTTGAGCAGCTCACTTTGAGCTCTATCTGTATTTAAGTGTGCTTGGCTGCTTCTCAACTGTAAAGAAACGGTCGAGCCTTCTTTACTATAGTCAGAGTTTAGCGCAAGTTGTTCCACCAGCTTAGGCAGGTTCATCAAACTGATCATTTTCGCCCACTCGTTTTTTTCAAGTGACTCATCAATCAGCTTTTGTGCCATTTCTGGTGTTTTTTCATGCTCAAGCGCTTGCTTGAGCTGCGTAGGTGTCAGCTTGGTATTAACTTTCGTCTCAACAGGCTTACTTGGACGCCAGCGATACGCTTCTTCAACTTCTGGTTCAGTAGGCTTTGGCGTTGAGTTTGGCGACACCTGCGCAGAATTGCCATGCAATTGCGCTACTCGGTCGATGACCGATTCTGGTTTTGCAGATGCCGCTTTAGGCTTTTTTGTGCCACCATTTTGCGTTGTGTTTTGCTGTAAACCCTGCTTACGCTGTGAACGTAACTGATGACGTAAGCCTGCTGCTCCCATTCTTGATGGCGCAGGCGCGCTTTCTTGCTGAGGTTGAGCCTCTGGCGCTGGGTTTTCGCTCATTGGCGGAGCCATGTCGTACTGAGGAGGCGACATATCATAACCACCAGTCTGATAGTCTGGCTGATATTGTGGCTCTTCATTCATTGACGCAGGCTGATTCACTGACGGACGAACGGGCTGCGAAACAGATTGTTGTGCTTGCACTGGATTTGGGCGCGACTGCTGTTGTGCTACCGGAGCCTGCTGTGCTGGCGCTGAATTCGTTAGACTCGCATTTGGCATCTGACTCAACTGAGGTTGAGATCCTGCGGTAACGATATTTGCACCGTTATTCGCTGATGGACGAAAAGCCAACATACGTAAGACGATCATCTCCATACCAACACGGCCATTTGGAGACAGCGTCAGATCTTCACGACCTTTTAGCGCAATTTGATAGTAAAGCTGCACATCTTGTGGGCTGAGCGCTTTACTTAATAATTCGATTTTTTCTGCATCAGGCTGTGCTCGGTCTAGTGACGCAGGCAGTGCTTGATACATAGCGATGCGATGTAACTGCGTCGCGATTTGTTGCAATAAGCCGTCCCACTCAACACCATTCGCCGCCAATTGGTGGATTTTATCCATGGCTTGTTGAGGTTGTTTACTGCTGATCGACTCAAGCAAGTGAATCGCTTGATCCGTATCGATGGTTCCCAGCATGTGGCTAACGATGTCGGTTTGCACCGCACCATTGCCTAAAGCAATCGCTTGGTCGGTCAAACTCAGCGCATCACGCATACTCCCATCAGCTGCATGGGAGATCATACCGAGCGCTTTGGACTCTGCTGAAACCTGCTCTTGACCCAAAATGTAGTCAAGTTGCTGATGAATATCATCAACACTGATTGGCTTGAGATGGAACTGCAGACAACGAGATAAAATGGTAACTGGCAGCTTCTGTGGATCGGTTGTTGCGAGCAAAAACTTCACATACTCTGGCGGCTCTTCCAAGGTTTTTAATAACGCATTGAAAGAGTGACGCGACAGCATGTGCACCTCATCGATGAGGTACACTTTAAAACGTCCACGAGCGGGTTTGTATTGAACGTTGTCTAGCAGTTCGCGAGTATCTTCAACTTTAGTACGTGATGCCGCGTCAATCTCAAGCAAGTCAACAAAGCGACCTTCATCAATCTCTCGGCAGGTAGCACATTCACCACATGGTGTGGCGGTGATACCAGTCTCACAGTTCAACCCTTTGGCAAACAAACGGCCGATACTGGTTTTACCCACACCACGCGTCCCACTGAATAGGTAAGCATGATGTAAACGGTTTTGCGCCAATGCGTTTTCCAGTGCCGTTAGAACATGTTTTTGCCCTACGACTTGGTCAAACTTATTAGGACGCCATTTTCGCGCTAAAGCTAAATAACTCATTGAATGTATTAATGTCCTTCAAAATCGCAAATGCTGAATACGTTTAGGCCTAATGCTTCTAAACGCTTATCACCACCGATTTCTGGTAGGTTGATAACGAACGCTGCGTGTTCAACTTCACCACCAAGTTGGCGAATTAACTTTGTCGTTGCCTCAATCGTGCCACCTGTCGCCAGCAAGTCATCCACAACCAATACTTTATCGCCTTCTACGATAGCGTCTGTATGAATTTCTAGCGTATCAATGCCGTATTCTAGTTCATAAGATTGAGCAATGGTCGGGCGAGGTAGTTTGCCTGGCTTACGCACTGGAACAAAACCAACACCTAGCTCAAGCGCTAGTGGCGCACCAAATAGGAAACCACGTGCTTCTGTACCCACAACCTTTGTAAAGCCCATGTCTTTGTAGCGTTCAACCAGCAGACCGATGGTTGCTTGATACGCTTTTGCGTCTTCTAATAGGCTTGTTACGTCGCGGAAAAGAATGCCTGGTTTTGGGTAATCTTGGATGCTTTTGATGCTAGATTTGATCAGCGAAATTGTTTCTGTAGTCATAATACCGATTTACTTAGATTGGCTCATCACCCTCTATTCTAATCACAGTATCACGAGGGCAACGAACAATAGGTTTTCACCGCTATGTGCCTATTTTCTTAAAAGTCACAGGCGCTGAAAATACAAACGCCCACTCGAAGAGCGGGCACACTATTCTCTACAATCTTAGTGATTTTCTTCTCTGTCAGCAACCAACTCAATCACAGGTAGGCGCATAAACCAACTGAGTAAAACGATTAGCATCACTAAAAGAGCAATTTTTACCCAGATGATGGGGGCTACGATGATAGAAACGGTGAAACTAAGAATGATAAAAACCGCACCACGTTGTTTGACTTTAGGGCTCACCGCTCGATGACGATGCCAATTGTCTAAAATAGGGCCGAAGGTTTTGTGATTGTGTAACCAATGATGAAATGCAGGGCTGCCGCGCATAAAACAAGCGCTTGCTAGCAAGATAAAAGGAGTGGTTGGTAAGAGAGGAAGGGCGATGCCGGCAATGCCAAGCGCTATACAGAGTCCACCAACAATATTGAAGAAGTAACGCTTAATACGAATGGTGAACTCCAATACACAATAGCTAGATTAAAAGCCTGCGTAACCGTTCATTACACGAAGCCAGGTTAGCGTTGCAGGTAGAGTTGGGATCAAAAGTACTGCAATGAAACCTAAAAAGTAAAAAATATTATAAGGCTCTTTAAAATCTTTGTCTGCCATGATGTTTCTTCTCACTAGTTGACTTTGCTTCTCCCAACACGCAGCGTTAAATTAACGTTGCATAAATGGGTCATTATTGTTTTAGGCACTGACTATACCTTAAACAACTCCATCTAAACACCAACAAAAAGTAAGGTTATAAAATCATCAGTTATAGAACGACAGATTCAGGAAAGAAGAAAGCAGCACATTACATGCTGCTTTCACCATATTAATTAAAGACAAGATCCGAGTTTGGCTTTCTAAACAAGTCGATTCACTCGAGTAATATTCAGGCTGAAACTGGATGCACCTAAACAACCTATCGACAACTGACCTGTTGTCTTCAGCGGTAAATCTCGGGTGATGAAGTTTTTCATGCTCCCATCGCCCAGTCGATTGCCTGCCGCAATATGTTGATTTTCATGTCCATCCGCCCATTGGCTGTCCAAACCAGCAGGTAAAAGTGACACGGTTGAAGATGCTAAGTCCGCCACACCAAATACCGCCTTCACCGCACCAGCACAATCTGAGCACTCAATGCCCTTCTCCATGATGTTTACCATGTCTTTCAGATCCGCACTGAAACTTTTTAAGTTTCTTAGGTAATCATCAAACAAAGCTCTCACCAGTAGCGTTGTCGCTACACCTCCATTTTCTTGGGAAGCAGAGTCCACTAAGTAGAAAGCAAACTGTCCATTCATCAACCAGCGATAATCAAACACCAAAGGCATCAAATCTGCCGACTGTAGTAACCGATAAGAACAACGCCAGTCACCTTGAGAGGCGTCTTTGTCTGGCAACAACGCATGCAGCAGATCTCTCGCTGCATTTGGGTTTTGTTGCAAGTACTCTAAATGCCAGTGCAGCTCTTGCTCATCTGGTATTTCTCCACCGTCATCTACGCGAAACCACTGGCTTGAAAAGTCACGCTGTTCTGCAAAATGACAATCTGAGTCCTCAAGCGTATTGTCGATCGCTTGCGACAAATGCTCATAATTCCCTATCGGTTTTGGAAGAAAGTCTTTAATACCAAAACGCAACGCTTTCGCGACATCAGACATTTCATCTGTGCCAGACACCACAATAAGCGGTAACGATGGATACTCAAGACTGACTTCTTCTACGAATTCTATGCCATCTAATACGGGCATAGACAAATCACACAAGACGAGATCGGGTTGGCATTCCCTGAGTTGATGAAGAGCCTCTAGGCCATTTTCAGCTTCTACTACTTTGAAACCCTGACTTTCTAAATAAGCATTGGTTACGTTACGAAATATCGGATCATCGTCCACTAACATGATCAGTTTCCGATTAACCACTTCCTGTGCCGAGACCATTGCCGTTTGACTGTGAGTCTTGAACATACCTTTACACCTCACAAAGCTTAGTCAAAAAACAAAATTATTTAAGTTATTATTTTTGTTGTGTTTGCATAGGCAAAACGTTGCGCAGCAAGACTTGAAGCGGTTTCGCCTTGTTATAAAACGTAGCTTGAAAAAGTCATTTATACAAATTGTCAGTATTTACTCCAAGGCTCTTGCTGTGTTCAAATGATGCAACATGTTGACTTAAAGCAAGCTTTAATCACAAAGTTAATTATAAATTAGCCATAATTGGTAATTTAATGTGTCTGGAAATATGAAATTAGATGATTTGAACCTGTTTCGACTGGTTGTCGAAAATGGGAGCTATACCGCAACTTCGCGAAAAACCATGATCCCGGTGGCAACCATCACCCGACGCATTCAAGCGCTAGAAGACTCTGTCAATCTTCGACTATTGAACCGTCACGCACGTAAGCTTTCTCTGACTGAAGCCGGAGAACGCTTTTACCATGAATGCTCTCCCCTACTTCAAAGGCTGACATCAACCGCGGAAGAAATCACCGATGACTGCCGCGGTGCATCAGGCAAAATTAAAATTTCTGCGCCTTACAATCTGACCAAGCGCATGATGATGCCGATGTTTAATGACTTCATGAAGAAGTATCCGGATATCAATATCGAGCTGACGACAGAGAACAACGCTGATCAATTAGACCCAACGGAATGGGATGTTATTTTCCGTGTAGGTCCGCAACGAGATTCCAGCCTAATTGCTCGTAAAATTGGCGAAGTAAAAGATATTTTGGTTGCCAGCCAAGACTATCTAGCAGCCAACCCTGCGCCAAACCACGCAGAAGAGCTCTCAAACCACTCTTTGCTAAAAGGCTACCCACTTATCAAGTGGACACTGATCAACAGCAAAGGTGAGTCTGTGGTGAACGTAGAGCGTGGTCGTTTCCAAGCCAACGCACTCAATGTTGTTCGCAGTGCTTGTTCAGAAGGTCTAGGTATTACATTAATGCCTGATGTGATGATTAAGGAATACATCGAAAGTGGTGAATTGTTGCGAGTCTTGCCAGATTGGAGCGCAAACCCGCGCGACATCTACATGCTGTACAACCACAAAGATCACTTGCCAGAGAAAGTGCGTCTGTTCATCGACTTTGTGATTGCCTACAACATTCACTAAAAAATAAAAACCAGAGCCTAGGCTCTGGTTTTTTTAATCCCGATAATGATGGCGCAGATTTACGCGCCTTCGTTGTGCAGCTCTAGGTTCGCTAGATCTTGCTGAATTTCACGTTGCGTTTTTGCATCGTCATTACGCAAACCATCTAGGAAGTCGAGGTATTGTTGATCGATATCGCCAGTTACGTATTCACCATTAAATACTGATGTATCGAACTGCGTGATATCTTGGTTACCTAAACCTACCGCTTCAACTAAGTCATCTAGACGTTGGTAAATAAGCGCATCCGCACCAATCTGCTTACAAATGGTTTCGTTGTCACGACCATGAGCAATCAGCTCTGTCGCGCTCGGCATATCGATACCGTAAACGTTAGGGAAGCGAACTTCTGGTGCAGCAGACACCATGTACACTTTCTTCGCGCCGGAGTCGCGAGCCATCTCAATGATCTGTTCTGATGTCGTACCGCGGACGATAGAGTCATCCACCAGCAACACGTTCTTATCTTTGAACTCAGAGCGGATAGCGTTTAGCTTGCGACGCACTGATTTCTTACGTTGTTGCTGACCAGGCATGATAAACGTGCGGCCAACGTAACGGTTTTTAACAAAGCCTTGGCGGTAAGGAATATCGATCGCTTGAGCAATTTGTAGTGCGATATCGCAAGAGGTTTCAGGAATAGGGATTACGACGTCGATATCAAGATCGGCGTAATCTTCACGAATTCGCTCACCCAGCTTTTTGCCCATTTCAACGCGAGCACTGTACACAGAGATTTTATCGATGAAAGAATCAGGACGCGCAAAGTAAACAAATTCAAAAATACAAGGATTTAGCTTTGGATTGTCTGCACATTGCTTAGTGAACAGCTCACCTTCAAATGTCGCATACACCGCTTCACCCGGAGCTACGTCACGCACAAAGTCAAAACCGACCGCATCCAACGCAACAGACTCTGATGCAACCATGTATTCCGTGCGACCAGCGACTTCACGCTTGCCTAAACAAAGAGGGCGAATACCATGCGGGTCACGAAACGCAATCATACCGTGGCCGATGATCATCGCAGTTACTGCATAAGCGCCGCGAATAGTACGGTGCACATTGGTAACAGCGCGAAATACATCTTCAGCAGTTACATTGCCTTTTACTGTGTCAATTTCGTGTGCAAGTACGTTGAGAAGCACTTCTGAATCAGAAGTGGTGTTGATGTGGCGGCGATCTTTTTCAAACAGTTTCTGACGAACTTCGTGAGCGTTGGTCAAGTTACCGTTGTGGGCAAGTGTAATACCGAAAGGAGAGTTTACGTAGAAAGGCTGGGCTTCTGAGGCGCTTGAACTACCCGCAGTTGGGTAACGAACGTGGCCGATACCGACCTCACCTTGCAAGCGCTGCATGTGTCTTGCTTCGAATACATCCTTGACTAAACCGTTCGCCTTACGCAGACGAAAACGATTGCTTTCTATGGTACAAATACCAGCGGCATCTTGGCCACGATGCTGTAACACCGTTAACGCGTCATAAATAGACTGGTTTACAGGCGTTGTGCCCACGATTCCAACAATACCACACATGTCCTAATCCTCGATTTGCGACAGTAGCTGGCACTACTATATAGTGCCAGACAGAAAACTTGATGTTGCTTGTAAATGCTCGAAGAATGGGGCGATGATACGGCTGAACTCAGGGATCAACTGTGACTCTTTCCACCAATCCGAGCTTGGGAATGCAGTAAACGCATCCATAAAAAACAGCACCGCAGAAACAATTAAGACTCCGCGTAAACCACCAAATACAATTCCTAGAATTCGGTCAGTACCTGATAGCCCTGTTTTTTGTACCAGTTGACCAATGACGTAATTCACCACTGCACCAACTACCAAGGTTGCGACGAATAACGCCGCAATTGCGGCTCCGTTGCGAAACATATCATCTTTGATATTGGTGAAGTACACCGCCAATTTGGCGTAGTAGTTACTGGAGATAAAAAACGCTCCGAACCAAATAACCAAAGACAAAGCTTCTTTAGCAAAACCGCGAACTAAACTGATCAGAGCTGAAAATCCGATCACACCTAAAATGATAAAATCTATCCAATTCATGTTTTCTTCATCTTAAGTTGGCGCGCATTTTAACAGAAAAAATGCTGACGCAAACGTTTTCTTATGGATTTAATGGCTTAAATTTAAGCAATTGGCCTTTTGAACCGGTAATTTTTTGTAATTCTTGAACTTGTCGTTCAAGTTTACTTTTTGACACATCAGGGCCAACAATTACTCGAGTAAAGTCGTTCTCTTTTTTCGTATGAGCCTGGTAACCACGCTTCTGCAAATCCGCAACGAGCGCCTCTGCATTTTCGTGATTCTTCAGCGCCATCAACTGAATGATCCACGCAGAATCTTCATATTGATTCTTTTCTTCAACTGGACGAACAGCAATTTCAACCTGCTCTGGCTGTTTGGGTTGCTTTACTTCGACGGGTTGTGGCGTAGGTTCAGGTTTCTGCTCCGGCTGAGAGGCGTTAACCTGACGCTCTTCTGACTCTTGCACGACCGCCTCTACAGGTGATTCTGGTAGCGCAATGTCATCTTCTACTGGCTCTAAGATCTCGAAGTTTTCCACATCACTATCAAGTTCAGGTTTGATAGGAATGCTGGCAAATTCTTCTTTGTAGTGCAGTTTTTTACCATCTAGAACATCAGGAAGAACAATGACTCCCACTGCGACTAGAATGATGGTGCCGACTAAACGACTTTGGAATTTACTTGCCATCAAGTTACCTTTGATTACTTATTCTTTGATTGCCAATGCTCCAATACCTCACCTACGGTATGGAATGAGCCTGCGACCAACACAACATCGTTTGAAGCAGCGCTGCTTAATGCACTCTCAAACGCTTCAACCGGTGTTTGGAACTGAACTTGCCCTTGCGGTAGGTACTGGCATAATTCATCCGCCGTTGCAGCCCGTGGCCCAGTCAACGATGCTGGATACCAATGCGTCGCGATAGGCTTAAGCGCGGCCAATGTCGCTTTGATGTCTTTATCATGCAGCATTGCAATTACAACGTGGATAGTTTTCCCTGCGTACTGAGTTTTTACCTTTTCAACTAAATACTCAGCAGAATGAGGGTTGTGCGCCACGTCCAACACAATTTCTGGCTCGTGTTGAAGCACCTGCATTCGACCCGCGAGTCGAGCATTATTCAAGCCATTCACGATGTTTATGTCAGTGATTTGCAATTCCGACGCGCCTAGAGCCATTAAAGCAGTGGCAGCATTTGGAAGCGGTAGCGAAGGCAGAGGAAGATCCTCAAGCGCAAAAGCACCACTGCTCCACTTCCAACCTTTCTCAGTTAGAGCGTAGTCAAACTGGATGCCGACTTGGAAGAATTCAGCACCGATATCATCAGCATGGGCTGCAACCGTCGCTGGAGGCAATGGTTGACCACAAATCGCGGGTTTACCTGCGCGGTAGATGCCCGCTTTTTCAAAGCCGATAACATTGATGTCGTCACCAAGCCAATCTACATGGTCGATCGCCAGGCTGGTGATCACTGACACATCGTGATCAACGACGTTTGTTGCATCTAGTCGCCCACCTAAGCCAACTTCAAGAAGCACTACATCGACGTTTTCGACTTGGAAAATACGCAGCGCTGCAAGCGTGCCAAACTCGAACAGACTTAAACTGATGTCACCACGTTGTTTTTCTACATAGTCAAACGCTTCACAGTGCTTAGCATCTTCCACGTCTACACCATTAATGCGCACACGCTCGTTATAACGGATCAGATGAGGAGAACTGTAAACGCCTACTGAATAGCCAGCGTCGAGTAAGATTGCTTCCATTAGCGCACACGTTGAGCCTTTGCCATTAGTTCCGGCAACAGTGATTACGGTAGGAGCAGGTTTGGTGAGATTGGCTTTTGTCGCTACCTCTTGAACGCGGTCTAAGCCCAAATCGATAGCTGAGGAATGAATATTTGATAAATAATCAAGCCACATCGCTAGAGGAGATGTGGCTTGAGGAATTGGGTTTTGGGTCATCTAACTTTAACCATTAATTTCTTTGGCTTTATGTTAGTTGTTACTTTACCCTTTTTCGTCCACTTCTGGTACAGAATATGGTTCTTCATTTGGAGATTCGTTAACCGAAACCACCAATGGAGACTTGTGGTTAGTCATCTTAGCGATAAGACCACCCACACGTTGACGCATTTCACGACGGTCAACGATCATATCAATCGCACCGTGCTCAAGCAGGAATTCGCTACGTTGGAAACCTTCAGGAAGGTCTTCACGTACCGTTTGCTCGATTACACGACGACCTGCAAAGCCGATCAACGCTTTAGGCTCACCAATGTTGATGTCGCCCAGCATCGCCAAACTTGCCGATACACCGCCCATGGTTGGGTCAGTAAGAACCGAAATAAATGGCAGGCCTTTTTCTGACAGACGCTCAAGTGCCGCACTGGTTTTCGCCATTTGCATTAGAGACATCAACGCCTCTTGCATGCGAGCGCCGCCACTTGCAGAGAAACACACAAGTGCACAGTTATTCTCGATTGCGGCTTCTACTGCTTTAACAAAGCGAGCACCAACCACAGAGCCCATTGAACCGCCCATGAAAGAGAATTCAAACGCACACGCTACTAGAGGCATGCCTAACAGCTCACCTTGCATAACGATCAGCGCATCTTTCTCGCCACTGCTCTTTTGTGCTGCAGAGATACGTTCTTTGTATCGCTTAGAATCTTTAAACTTCAGTTTGTCTTGAGGCTCAAGCTCAGTGCCTAGCTCAACACGGTTACCTTCGTCCAAGAATGTTTCCAAACGACGACGCGCTTTCATACGCATGTGATGGTTACACTTAGGACAAACTTCTAGGTTACGCTCAAGTTCAGCATGGTAAAGAACCTGCTCACAAGAGGTACATTTCGTCCACACACCTTCTGGGATAGAAGCTTTACGTGAACTAACTAGGTTACTTTTCTCTAAAATCTTTTCAAGCCAACTCATGGAAGACCTTTTCTCTCAACTCTTCCGCTTCATTACGAAAGATATAAATTCGAAATAATACCGACGGATTAAACCATATCTTGCGACGAGTGTAGATAAAAAACTGGTTGTACCTATTTTCGATATCGTTAATTACTGATGTTATGCGGCTACACTACCGATATTTTGAAGCAAGTTTGTGAATTTAGTTCAAATTATCTGGCAAAAACAGCGGACCGATCGGCACGCAAGGCAATTCAAATTCTTCTGGATAATCGACATCGACTAAGTACAAACCTTCAGCCTTCGCTGTTGCACCTGCAAGTTTGCGATCTTTTGCCTCAAGCAACCACTTGATCCACTCTGGTTTTTCTTCACCACGACCAACTTTAATCAGGCTACCTGTGATGTTTCGAACCATGTGGTGAACGAACGCGTTCGCTTTAATATCGATAACAACATAATCACCATGACGAGTGACGTTTAGGTGCATCAAATTACGGCACGGACTCAACGACTGACAATGCGCTGCACGGAATGATGAAAAGTCATTTTCACCTAACAAATATTGCCCGGCTTCATGCATTTTCTTTTCATCTAGCTCGCCGTGATAATGGCTCACACCCGAGTTCAAAATGCCTGGGCGCAATGCGTGATTAAAAATGATGTAGCGGTAACGACGCGCTGTTGCTGAGAATCGCGCATGGAAGTCATCAGGAACTTCTTTTGCCCAGCGAACAGCGATGTCACTTGGCATGTTCGCATTTGCGCCCATAGTCCAAGCCACCATTTTTCGATTAACGTTGGTATCAAAGTGAACAACTTGTCCCGTACCATGTACACCCGCATCAGTACGACCTGCACACTGCACTTCGACAGGGTGGTTCGCAACGATGGACAACGCTTTCTCTAGTTCCTCTTGAACACTTTTCACTTCTCTTTGGCGTTGCCAACCAAAATAATTTGTACCGTTGTATTCGATACCTAATGCGATTCTCATCTTAACCTTCGAACTCTAAAATGGGGCGGGAAGTATATACTCAAGTCCCTTCAGATACAAAAAGGGCAGCTCTCGCTACCCTTTTTGATTTATCGACCGTTTATGGTATCGATGAGGTTTTTCGCTTCTCGGCGAATGTCATCTTCACCGTAAACTATCGCCTCTTCTAACAGTTTGATCGCACCTTGAGGATCGTTCATTTCAAGATAGATTTTAGCAAGGTCCAACTTACCTGCTGCTTCTGCATTGGTATCTACATCAACGTCACCGATATCACCAATCACATCAGGGAACTCATTCAAACCGACATCGAGCATCAGTTCTTGCTCTTCAAACTCACCACCTTCTTTGTCCACTTGAGCCATCAGTTCATCAATAGTCATAAACTGATTTTTCTTAGGGTCAAAGTCATCAAGATCTTCCTGCTCGGCCCAGTTCTCTTGCACGATTTCAGGTTGAGTCAGCGCTTCGCTCGAACTCCACACTTCTTGCTGATCTTCAGGGACTTCTTCCGTAACCGATGGTTCAGGCATGTCTGATGCTGGCTTAAAACCATCCCAGTCATCACCGACATCCAACATGGTTTCGAAATCCATGCCTGCACTTGCAATGGTGTCGCTGTCGAGCTTGCCATCAAACGCTTCAGCACTTGGCTCATCTGCAAGCAAGTTAGCCATCGTTGATTCATCAAAATCGTCTAACTCAGATGGAGATTCAATAGCAGTTGGCTGCGCTACCTCTTGATCAAAGCTGTTGTGAGCGAAGACTTCAAAAAGCGCATCATGGTCATTATCTGCCTGGAGAATTGGCTTAGGCGCAACTTCTGATTCTGATGAAGATGATGCTTCAGCCATAACCGCTATAGCATCTTCTTCACTGAACTCTGGCAGTTCAGTATCATCGAAGTTGAACTCTTCTTCCGCTTCGGCTGCTGGTGCTGCCGCTTCACGTTCAGATTCTGGTAGCTCAGGTTCATCAGCCATCGATGCCAATGCATCTTCTTCGTCGAACTCTGGCAGTTCCAGTTCGTCGAAGTTGAATTCTTCTTCCGCTTCGGCCGTTGGTGCTGCGGCTTGAACTTCAGATTCTGGTAGCTCAGGCTCGGCAGCCATGGATGCCAATGCATCTTCTTCGTCGAACTCTGGCAGTTCCAATTCATCAAAGTTGAATTCTTCTTCCGCGTCAGCGGTCGGCTCTGCAGTTTGAACTTCAGCTTCTGGTAGCTCAGGCTCAGCCGTCATGGATGCCAATGCATCTTCTTCATCAAACTCTGGCAGTTCCAGATCGTCGAAGTTGAATTCTTCTTCCGCGTCAGCGGTCGGCTCTGCAGTTTGAACTTCAGCTTCTGGTAGCTCAGGCTCGGCCGCCATGGATGCCAATGCATCTTCTTCATCAAACTCTGGCAGTTCCAATTCATCAAAGTTGAATTCTTCTTCCGCGTCAGCGGTCGGCTCTGCAGTTTGAACTTCAGCTTCTGGTAGCTCAGGCTCGGCCGCCATGGATGCCAATGCATCTTCTTCATCAAACTCTGGCAGTTCCAGCTCGTCGAAGTTGAATTCTTCATCCGCGTCAGCGGTCGGCTCTGCAGTTTGAACTTCAGCTTCTGGTAGCTCAGGCTCAGCCGCCATGGATGCCAATGCATCTTCTTCATCAAACTCTGGCAGTTCCAGCTCGTCGAAGTTGAATTCTTCATCCGCGTCAGCGGTCGGCTCTGCAGTTTGAACTTCAGCTTCTGGCAACTTCGGCTCATCGGCCATAGATGCCAATGCATCTTCTTCATCAACGTCAGTGGACGTTGCCGCGACAGGTTCTTGTTCAAGTTTGTTTTCAGCTTCAGACTCAACGTCGTCTAGTAACCAGTCTTCTTCTTGAGGAACGCCAAATTCATTCTCAACGGTATTCGGCGTCGGCGTGAATGCAGGTTCTTCCTCTTTACTGGTAATTTCTGGTTCAGTCTGTTCGTCGCGAGGTTGATACTCACCATTTTCAGAGGGCAGCTCTTCAGCCGATGGCATCAAATTCTCTTTGACAGATGAGTTTTCTAACTCTTCAGCAAAACCTTCTTTGCCTTCCAGAAGTGCGTCTAGCTCGGCGGCAAAATCTGCACTTTCTTGCTCAGTTTCTTCAAGAACGGTGTTGTCAGATTCAAACAGTTCATCCAGCTCAGTCATCAGAGGATCATGCTCTGGTGACATTTCCTCAAGATCACCTAGGAAGTCATTGCTATTAAACGGGACGCTTTCTTCTTGGAACGATTTCGTTAGTTCTGGTTCTGATGCAGCCGGTGGTTGTGGCTGCGCCTCACTCAGCAGAGCGTCGATATCTAAGCCAGATTCAAATTCTAACTCTGAGGCGTCTTCTTCAACCTGCGCGGTTAGCGGCTTCTCTTCCTCTGGCTCAAGCGCTTTATTTTGTTCCGTTTGAGGCTCGATCTCTTCAAAACCAAAATCAGCCACCAAGTCATCGTCTAACTGACTCTCATCAGCAGTGACTGCCTCATCCTCACGAATCAAATCATCGAATGGGTCGAGCTCGGTCGTGATCTCGTCTTCTAAAACGGGCTTTTCATCGTCGTCTTGCAGTAACTCATCGAGTAATTCAACGCTGTTTTCGTCGAGTTCCTCAATTACTTCTTCAGCCTCAAAATCAGATAGCGCTTCCAATTCGTTGAGCGGATCGAACTCTTCCTCGGTTTCGTCTTCATCGAAATCGATCAATTCGTCGAGTAGCTCAGTGCTGTTTTCATCGATATCGGTGTCATCAGTCAAACCCGCCAGACTTTCGAGTTCATCAAGTGGGTCAAGCTCACTTGATGTTTCTTCTGCTGGTTGATCGTATTGAGCTAATAGCTTATCAATATCGTCATCCGACGCCTCCCCTGCCGAGAAATCCTCGTCTGAGACTTGCGACTCTGGCTTGGTATCTTCAACGTCGAGATCTAAATCATCGTCGCCAAGTTCTGCGAATAAGTCGTCCAACATCGCTTGATCAACGCTGCCACTTGAAAGGTCTTCCGATGGTTCATCATCAGCAAGAAGTTTGGCAAATTCATCATCAGAAATAGCGTTATCGTCGTCGGACAAGTCGAAGCCTGTTTCGTCTTCGTCGAGCACTTCTAGTTCTGGCGTCACTTCATCAAGCGCACGTTCCATCTCTTCAAGGCCCAGTGCTTTCTCGTCGCCATTGACTTGAATACCGCTCGTTGAAGAATCAAACTCGTCAAATCCAACGTCTAAATCACCATCATCGCCGATACCGGCAAATGGATCTTCGCCGTCATCGCCTTCTAAGTTGAAGTCTAGTTCTTCGTCATCTAGGTTCGCGAAGACATCCTCTTCAAGCTCTGCTTTCTCATCCTGCTCTAACAGCGGTTCAGAGTCATCATCACCAAACAAGTCATCATCTAGGCTGAGCTCATCATCAAGTTGGTCAGCTGCGGCTAAACCAATTGGTGCCGCAAGTGGATCGATATCTTGTGTCTGCTGCTGCGCGGCTTCCTCTTCTTTCGCTTTCGAGCGACGACCAAGTAGCATGACAACCAACAATGCAAGCAGCGCACCTGGAATCAGGGCAGCGAGTCCGACTAGCCAACCATTGGATAGAATCTTATCCATCGTACTTGGCTGCATGCGTTGCTGCTCAGCAACACGTTGGCGCTCTTCTGCCAACAGCTTTTCCACTTCCGAACGAATGCGCTCTTCGTCGTTAAGCTCGCTTTTGAGTGTTTCAACTTCGCTCTGAACTTGAGACAGCATGAGGCGCAGACGATGGTTTTTCTCTTCTAGTGATTCAAGCTCACTTTGCGAGCCCTGCAGCTTGTCTTTTAGATCACTAACCTGCTTTTCACCTTGTGGTGACGTCGAAACTGGTGGCACGTTTGCTGTCGTTTCAACGGGTTTAACTGGTTCAGGTTTTGATGGAGTAACAACTGGCGGTTTTGGCGCAGTAGGCTCTGCAACAGGTTTAGGTTTAACCTCTATCTGTTTAACTGGAGCTGGCTTTTCTGGCTTGGGTTGTTTTAGTCGTAACTCATGCGCCTTCATAATGGCAACAGCTTGCTCAGTCGTCGCACTGCGAACTTGCTCTAATGAGGGAACACGAAGACGGCTGCCTGGGATAAGCTCGTGGATGTTTTGATTGTCAAACGCTTGAGGGTTGATTCGATAAATGGCGAGAAGCGTTTGTTGTACCGAGACATTACGTGACGGTCTTAGCTCAGAAGCTATCGACCACAGTGTTTGGTTTTCACCTGTAGGGCCGAAAAAGCGCGAAGGCTGAGTATTCTCAGGTGGAGTAGGTAATGCTCGTTCGATCTCTTCAGCATAGCTCGGAGATGATTGCACTTCACCAGACGGCCCAACGAGACGAATTCCTTCGGCTTGAACCACTGACGATGTCTGAGTCGCGCTCATCAACACAAGGGCTGCTAACAAACGCTTATAATTTTGACGCATAGAAGGCTCAGTTTTGTGCTAGAAACAATTTGAAATGGTGATCGGTTAAATATATCGGATATACCACGCAAAACTATAGCTTTGGGGATAAAAAATGTGTGGCTCTCGCCATATTCGTACTAATCTCACACAAATTTACATCGTTCGAACAAAAAAGCCTCGCTTAGTGCGAGGCTTTACGTTTCTTATACCACTAACTTAGTAGTAATCGCGGATCAGTACTTCGGCGATTTGTACAGCGTTCGTTGCTGCACCTTTGCGCACGTTGTCAGCCACAACCCATAGGTTTACGCCGCTGTGGTGGCTAATATCGTTGCGAATGCGGCCAACCATTACGTGATCTTTACCGCCCGCATCACGAACTTGTGTTGGGAAATCGTCACCGTGGAATACTTCTACACCTTCGGTTTGCTCAAGAAGGTTAATTACTTCTTGCGCGTCGATTGGTGAACGAGTTTCAACGTGAACCGCTTCTGCGTGGCCGTAGAACACCGGCACACGAACACACGTTGGGTTTACGGTGATTGAAGGATCGTTAAAGATTTTCTGAGTTTCCCACACCATTTTCATTTCTTCTTTGGTGTAGCCGTTTTCCATCATCTGATCGATTTGTGGAATACAGTTAAACGCGATCTGTTGTGAGAACTGCTTCTTGTCAGCTGGCAGACCATTTAGCAACTTAGCGGTTTGACCAGCCAACTCATCAATGCCCGCCTTACCTGCACCTGATACCGATTGATAAGTTGAAACGTTGATACGCTCAATACCCACGGCATCGTGGATTGGTTTAAGTGCGACTAACATTTGGATAGTCGAACAGTTTGGGTTGGCAATGATGTTACGGTTACGGAACTCAGCAATCGCTTCAGGGTTTACTTCAGGCACAACAAGAGGAATGTCGTACTCGTAACGGAAGTGTGACGTGTTGTCGATAACAATCACACCTTCATCAGCTGCGATTGGCGCCCATTTTGCAGATAGATCGCCACCAGCCGAGAACAGAGCGATGTGCGCTTGAGACCAATCAAACTCTTCTACGTTTTGTACGCGTACGGTTTTACCATTGAAACGGTAAGTCTTGCCTTCGCTACGCTCACTTGCCAATAGGAACAGTTCACCGACTGGGAACTTGCGCTCTTGAAGCACTTCTAAAATTGTTTCACCGACCGCACCGGTCGCACCCAAAATGGCAACATTGTATTGCTGGCTCATTGACTTACCTCAATCTGAAAACCTAGTTCTGCTAGTGGTGCAAGGTTGCATGTTTCATTTCCCACTAGCGTGACAGCGCTGTATTCACGGCGATCCCAGTAGTTTTTACGCATCAGGTCAAACGCACCTGGCTTACTGATTTCACGACGGAAAAGAGCGTCATCTTTACGCACATCATAGATTAACTGTGTGATGTTATGCAGTGTTGCTTCATCCCATGCTCTGTCCAACATCATCGTTGGAACAGGCGCAGTTGGCAATAAATCGCTGGCATGCGCACGTAATTCGTTATTTAAGAACTCGCAGTAGCTATTGAAAATCATTGTCGTACCGCGAGCTTTCCCTTCCAGACCATAGCCTGCAACGTGAGGGGTTGCGAATGCTAGCAGAGGCAGAAGCTCCATATCAACCTCTGGTTCCAATTCGAAGACATCCAATGCCGCAGTGAAACCATCTTGTTTCAATAAACGTTGCTTCAATGCTTGGTTATCAACCACAGGGCCACGCGCTGCATTGATAAGAATTTGATCACCACGAAGACCGTTCAGTACTTTCTCGTCAATCAAATGATGGGTTGGGTACGGCCCGTCTTTAGTGATTGGCGTGTGTAGTGTGATGATGTCTGATTGTTCGATAAGCTCAGCTAACGGAGTAAAGCTGCGAGGGTCACCCGCCTCTTGCTTGAATGGGTCGTTGATAAGGACGTTGATGCCCATGCCTTTCAAGCACTTCTCTAGATAGCTACCCACTTGGCCCGCACCAATAATACCTACGGTTTTATCAAAGACCGAAAAACCTTGTTGCTGCGCGAGTACCATCATGACGCTAAATGCGTACTCTGCAACACCCACTTTGTTACAACCTGGTGCTGCAGTAAAGAAAATGCCCTTTTCTTTCAAAAGAGCTTGGTCGACGTGATCCATACCCGCTGTCGCCGTACCAACAAACTTGAGCTTATTCGCTTTGCTGATCAGTTCAGCGTTTACTTTGGTTACCGATCGAATCATCAGAGCATCGATATCAATAAGGTCATCAGCAATCAGGGTACGACCCGGTTTTAGAATCACTTCACCAAGTTGGCTGAATAACTCTTCAGCGTACGGCATGTTTTCATCAACAATAATTTTCATAGCGCCAGCGTTTTTAAGATCCATTTTATGAGTTTGTTTATTCGCAAAAAGCGAAGCTATGGCGATTGTGCCCTTTTCGGGAAAAATCTCAAGATATAAACCCAATAAACCTTAAGGCGGAAACAGCTTGGTTTGTCGAGGTAGCAGCAATCGGCATCACGGACTTCCCAACAGGAAAAGTGCATGAGTAACACGAAAAAACGGAATGATGAGAAAAGAAAAAGCCCGACTAAATTAGCCGGGCAAAGTTCCAGAACAAAAGGATCCTATCCCGCTCTCCTTGGGATAGAGTCTGCGTCTGTTCGATCAGTTTGACTGATCAAGCTCTGGAAACTGGTTTATTGGCGTTCAAATCACAATAAACAACACCAACAAATTCAGTTAGCTTTGGTGTTGATTACGCTTGGTATTTTTTGATAACCAATGTTGCGTTGGTACCACCGAAGCCAAAGCTGTTTGACATGACTGTCGTTAGCTCTGCGTCGCGAGCTTCTGTCACGATATCCAGACCTTTTGCCGCTTCATCCAAGTTTTCAATATTGATGCTTGGCGCGATGAAGTTGTTGTCTAGCATTAGAGTCGAGTAAATCGCTTCGTGAACACCAGCCGCACCTAGAGCATGACCTGTCATCGCTTTTGTTGCAGAGATTGCTGGGCTGTTGTCGCCAAATAACTCTTGGATTGCGCCTAGCTCTTTCACGTCGCCAACTGGAGTAGACGTACCGTGAGTGTTAACGTAATCAATGCTGTCAACGTCTTGCATTGCCATCTTCATACAACGCACTGCGCCTTCACCTGAAGGTGCTACCATGTCGTAGCCATCAGAAGTCGCACCGTAGCCTACGATTTCGCCGTAGATTTTCGCGCCACGTGCTAGAGCGTGCTCAAGTTCTTCGATAACCAGCATGCCGCCGCCGCCAGAGATAACAAAACCGTCACGGTCTGCATCGTAAGTACGAGACGCTTTTTCTGGCGTATCGTTGTATTTAGTTGATAGTGCGCCCATCGCATCAAACATCATCGTTTGAGACCAATCTAGCTCTTCACCACCACCTGCAAACACGATGTCTTGTTTGCCAAGTTGGATAAGCTCCATTGCGTGGCCGATACAGTGTGCAGATGTCGCACAAGCTGAACTCATTGAGTAGTTCACACCACGAATTTTAAATGGTGTCGCAAGACATGCTGATACGGTAGAAGACATAGTACGAGGAACCATGTAAGGACCTACGCGTTTTACGCCTTTCTCGCGCATAATATCGGTTGCTACTGTTTGGTTTAATGCAGAAGCACCACCAGAACCAGCAACGATACCTGTACGATCGTTTGAAACTTGTTCTTCAGTTAGACCAGCGTCTTCAATCGCCTGCTGCATTGATAGGTATGCATAAGCAGCCGCATCACCCATAAAGCGCATCTGTTTACGGTCAATATGCTCCGCAGGGTTGATTTTTAGATCACCCCAAACTTGCGAACGAAGACCGTGTTCTTTGAACTGCTCAGACGCAGTGATGCCAGATTTGCCCGCTTTAAGAGACGCTAGAACTTCTTCGACGTTGTTACCGATACTTGAAACAATACCCATACCGGTGATTACGACTCGTTTCATTATGACATTCCTATAATTCAAAAATCCGCTAGATGATAACTAAGATAGTCAACAAAAGTGGTCAGCTTTCCCATAAATTCGTACAATCGCCCCATTCTTACCGCGCCAAATCACAAATTTGCACCATTATGACTTCAATTAAAAATGCTGAACTTGGTTGGAACGAAGCTGGCACGCCGGTTTCTGACCAATTTGATGATGTTTACTTTTCTAACGTAAACGGTCTTGAAGAGACACGCTACGTTTTCCTCAAACAAAATCATCTCCCAGAAAGATGGCAGGAATTTGACCAAAGACGCTTTGTTATCGGTGAAACCGGATTTGGCACGGGACTGAACTTTCTTGCTGTATGGCAATGGTTTAATGAATTTCGTCGTAACCACCCAGATGCAGCGCTAAAAGAGCTGCACTTCATTAGTTTTGAAAAATACCCGCTAAGCCTAGCGGATTTGAAAAAAGCACATGAAGCGTGGCCGGAGTTGGCTGAGTATGCAGAAAAGCTGCAAAAGCACTACCCTGCTGCCGTACCTGAGTGTCACCGCATTGTGCTTGAAGATGGCGCAATTACACTCGACCTTTGGTTTGGAGACATCAAAAACTGCATGCCGCAAGTCCCATACAACGAACAAGGTTTGATTGACGCTTGGTTTTTAGATGGATTCGCACCAAGTAAAAACCCAGAAATGTGGAACCAAAATCTGTTCAACAACATGGCTAAGTTAGCCAAGCAAGACTGTACAGTTGCCACTTTTACCGCTGCGGGCTTTGTGCGTCGAGGATTGAACGAAGCTGGCTTTGCAATGAAAAAAGTCAAAGGCTTTGGCACCAAGCGTGAAATGATCGCAGGTTCGATGGAACAACGCGAAAAGCAATCGAACCATCTTGCGTGGTTCAATCGCACGGCGTCCAGCAATCTTGATTCGATTGCCATAGTCGGAGGTGGTATTGCCAGCGCGGCGTTAGCGAAAACGTTGGTTCGTCGTGGCCAAAACGTCATGCTTTACTGCAAAGACACTCAACCAGCCGAAGGGGCATCTGGCAACCGTCAAGGTGCCGTTTATCCTCTGCTTAATGGCCCGCATACAGGTGTATCTCGTGTGTTTGCGCCAGCATTTTTGTTCGCACGTCAATTTGTCGAGCAAGCAGCGCAAGAAATCGATTTTGACCATGATTGGTGTGGTGTAACTCAGTTGATGTGGGATGACAAATCCACAGACAAACTAGAGAAAATGCTTGAGGGAAACTTCACTCCAGCGCTCATTCGTAAATTGTCTGCGGAAGAAACGGCGGAGACAATCGGCTTATCCATTGATATGGCATCGGTTCATTATCCAATGGGCGGTTGGTTGTGCCCTGCGGAATTAACTCGCGGGCTGATTACTCAACTAGAAAAAACCGATCTTTTTGAAGCAAAGTTCGAGCATCAAGTCGAGTCACTAACTTGGGACGAAGCGCGTCAGCTTTGGACATTAAAGGCGAACGGCCAGAACTTCGAACATTCAACCGTTGTAGTTGCTAACGGCAACGAGTTCCAAACACTAAGCCAAACTGAAGCCTTACCGATGGGACAAGTAAAAGGACAAGTGAGTCACGCGCCAGCAACGAAAACCCTATCTAAACTCAAAACTGTACTGTGTTACGACGGTTACATGACGCCTGTTAACCCAAATAACCAACACCTTTGCATTGGTGCCAGTTACGATCGCAGTCATTTAGACTATGAGTTTGATGAAAACGCACAACGAGAAAACGTAGAAAAGTTGGTCAAATGCATTCCAAATCAGGAATGGACCAAAGAAGTGGATACATCGGGCAATTTGTCACGCCAAGGTATTCGTTGCGTGAGTCGAGACCATCTGCCATTTGTTGGGAACGTAGGTGATTTCGAAACAATCAAAACGCAATATGCAGATTTGCAAAATAAACCAGAAGAAGAGGTTGAAGCGATTCACCAATTCCCTAACCTTTTCTGCTTCTTAGGTTTAGGCTCGCGAGGCCTAAGCTCCGCGCCTCTGTTGGCAGAAGTGTTGGCCTCGCAAATCTGTGGGGACCCGCTGCCACTCCCTGTCGATGTGCTGACAGAACTTCACCCAAGCCGTATGTGGGTACGCAAATTACGTAAAGGTAAAGCGATTACCGAGCTTTAAATCGGCACCAAGCAGACAACTACATGGATATTAAGTAGATAACGAATAAGAGATTCCCAAGCCCGCGAAATCACGCGTCGGGAATCTCTTTTTAATGGCGTATTACTTGAGCAATGCGACGGCTTGTTTCA
This sequence comes from Vibrio sp. RC2502, assembly GCF_054850435.1. Classification (NCBI taxonomy): domain Bacteria; kingdom Pseudomonadati; phylum Pseudomonadota; class Gammaproteobacteria; order Vibrionales; family Vibrionaceae; genus Vibrio; species Vibrio sp. RC2502. The sequence goes on along the minus strand of NZ_CM141453.1, from coordinate 987,046 downwards.
CTTGCTCTGCAATTTCTTGATTTACAATCTCACCCGACTCCAAGTCAAAGTTCTCGTAAAAACTTGGTACCGAAAGCGACGCTTTAACGTCCGCTCCAAAAAATGACGCTGAACCCGTTGCCGCCGCTAGCACGCTTTGTGCACCACCAGGGCCCGGTGACGTAGCAAGGTAAACTACCGGTTTATTTTGGAACACATTGCGCTCGATACGCGTTGCCCAATCGAACAAGTTTTTGTAAGCCGCAGCGTAAGAACCGTTGTGCTCTGCAAATGATACAACGATGGCATCAGCTTGCTCTAGCTCGCGTAAAAAAGCGATTGCGCCTTCCGCTTGACCGATTTCTTTCTCTTTGTCTTCACTAAACATTGGAACGTTGTAGTTGTTTAAATCCAACACGTTCACTTGCGCGCCTTCTACTTGTTGAGCGGCGTAAGTAGCAAGCGTTTTGTTGATTGAGGTTGAGCTGGTAGAAGCACCGAATGCGACAATTTTCATGGTTATATTCCTTTGTTCACGTTTTATGCTTTGCAGAATAAAAGTTAAACAGGCTGGCAACAACCACAAAAATCTTATGGAGAGATTCGAATATTTCGAAGGAGTTGATTTCAACTAAAAGGCGAGATAACGATAGAAAAGATATGCTCAGAAATAGCCAAGAAGCACGCCTAGAATAAGGTGACGTTTGATATAACCCGTTGAAAAAAATAGTCACAACAAGGTTAACAGGCTTTCATCCAGCTACACTGAGCACTCATTTACAGCAATTCGTAGATATTATGCTTGTGATTGCAGCTCTTGCCATAGATCACTAACAATCACGCGATCCGCAGGCGTCAGTTCTGCGCGAGCTTCTTCTAGGCTGTTCGCGATACGAGATTTTAGCTCTTCAACATCATTGATGCCGTCTTCTTCACAAGATGCGGCAGACAGAGAGATGTGACCACGTAGATAACCACCAGCAAACAGTTCATCATCAGATGCGTTTTCAATACGAGCATCAATCAGTTCTAGTAGTTTTTCTTCAAATTCAATAATCATGGAGTTTCTCTGAGGTTATTTGGGTTACTTAACGCTAAAATCAGACGCTTCCAGCGGCTTAGTTTGGTAAAACGCACGTAAGGCGTCCGAAAGCATTTTTACTCGCGGTGGCAAACCTGCTTCCAAAATACCTAATACTTCTTTATGCACTTTTTGCATAAAGCCAAGCCTATCTGGTTCAAAATCGCCGTGTAGATTGTCACAACTGACCGTAAAAGGGAAGCCAGCACTCGTGGCAAGAATCCATTCGTAAGCTTGAGGGCGAATTTCTACTTTTTCGAACTCAGCTTGTACGGCTTCGGTGCGTCCATCCGGCTCATACCAGTAGCCAAAATCTTCCATTAAACGACGTTCAGGACCAGCGACACACCAGTGCGCGATTTCGTGCAGAGCAGAAGCGTAAAAACCTCGAGCAAAAATAATACGATGGTGAGGATGCTCATCATCAGCTGGCAGATAAATAGGCTCATCACCACCAAGCTCTAGCGTGGTGTTGAATTGCTCAAGAAAAGTGTTATTGAAAATGGTGATTAGATCTTGGTATTCGTGGGTCATCGTCGAGTCTGTACTTCAAATTGACATGCGCTGCGCATTGTCGCTGTTTTTGCAAATAAGGTAAAGGCATCCCACAGTTTTGGTTATTAGTTGAATTTATCTGAACCGACCTTTCTCAATACAATTTCTCATTCGTCAGCGTACTCATTTACTAATACACTCTCGCCTTATTTTGGTGCCACTCAAATTGCTGTTTTTCAAGCAGTTTGATTATGAGCATGTTGCTGGTTTTAATCACTTTTTAAGACTGATTAAGCCGTTTGTAAGTGTTGTTACTGCCCTAACCATTTTGTAATGGATAAACGGTAACTTTTTACTTTGAGTGTTCCCCTATGTTGCTAAGTGTGTTGTATATCATTGGTATCACGGCTGAAGCCATGACAGGTGCGTTAAGCGCTGGTAGAAGAAAAATGGACTGGTTTGGCGTTATGTTGGTAGCGAGTGCGACAGCCATTGGCGGCGGCACAGTGCGTGACATTTTATTGGGCCACTATCCTCTTGGTTGGGTCAAAAACCCTGAGTTTCTGGCTATCACCTGTGTTGCTGGCGTACTAACGACTGGCCTCGCGAAATGGGTGATCAAACTAAAAGGCTTGTTCATTCGTCTTGATGCACTGGGTTTGATTGTATTTAGCATCATCGGTACCAAGATTGCGATGGGCATGGGCTTGCACCCAGGCATCTGTATGGTGTCTGCATTGGTGACTGGCGTATTTGGTGGCTTACTTCGCGATTTGATCTGTCGCCAAACTCCGTTGGTACTGCATGAGGAGCTATACGCTTCTATCGCGTTGATAGCATCCGGCCTTTACCTTGCGTTACTGGAATTCAGCGTACCAGACGTAACAGCAACCATTGTTACCCTTGTTGTGGGTTACGTACTTCGTATGGCAGCGGTTCGATTTAAGTGGCGTTTGCCTTCTTTCCAGTTGGAAACCGAAAGCTCGCTCCACTAAGTTAAGAAAAAGAACAAAAAAGAAAAGGTTGCTCCATGAGCAACCTTTTCTTGTATTTAGAGCACCAAACTTAAATCTTTGGTGTTTCTGTCGTTACGCCGTGGTTTTGCCCACGATGACGCAGTAAGTGATCCATCACAACAATCGCCAGCATGGCTTCAGCAATAGGCACAGCACGAATGCCGACACATGGGTCGTGACGACCTTTCGTGATGAGCTGAGTGGGTTCACCTTCTTTAGTGATCGTGTCACCCGGAACCGTAATGCTTGATGTTGGCTTAAGTGCAATATTCGCAACGATGTCTTGACCTGTTGAGATACCACCAAGGATGCCACCAGCATGGTTGCTACCAAAACCTTGCGGAGAAAGTGGGTCACGGTGCTGACTGCCTTTTTGGTTTACTACATCAAAACCATCACCGATTTCGACACCCTTCACCGCGTTGATGCTCATTAGCGCGTGCGCAATGTCTGCATCCAAGCGGTCAAACACTGGTTCACCAAGGCCAACAGGTACGTTGGTTGCAACAACCTGAATTTTCGCACCAATTGAGTCGCCTTCTTTTTTTAGGTCGCGGATCAGTTGATCAAACGCTTCCACTTTGTCTGCATCTGGGCAGAAGAACGCGTTGTTTTCAATTTCGTCCCAGTCGACTTTATCAATAGAAACATTGCCCATTTGTGACAAGTAAGCGCGGATTTCTACGCCAAATTCATCTTTCAGATATTTCTTCGCGATTGCACCTGCAGCCACACGCATCGCAGTTTCACGGGCTGACGAACGGCCGCCGCCTCGATAGTCACGAATGCCATATTTTTGGTGGTAAGTGTAATCAGCATGTCCCGGGCGGAACTTATCTTTGATATCTGAGTAATCTTTTGAACGTTGATCGGTATTTTCGATCAACAGGCCGATTGAAGTGCCTGTGGTTTTGCCTTCAAACACGCCAGAAAGAATTTTAACTTCGTCCGGTTCACGACGCTGTGTGGTGTAACGTGATGTGCCAGGACGACGACGGTCGAGATCCGTTTGCAGATCTGCTTCTGTAATTTCTAATCCCGGAGGACATCCGTCTACGATACATCCCAGTGCGATACCGTGACTTTCTCCGAATGTTGTCACTCGAAAATGTTGTCCGATACTGTTTCCTGCCATTACTTCCTCAAGTTATTGTCGCCACGCTCTCTGATTGAGCGCAACTGCTTTCCAATTCTTCGTGGATTCATAGTGGCTTTATTACGTTTTGATGTAAAGAGTTAATATCGATGAGTTATGCATAAAAAAACACCGAGCATCAGGCTCGGTGTTTTGAGGTTTTTGGGAAAGACGGATTAGTCTTTGTACAGTTTGAACTCTTCTGCACAATCAACCAGTTGCGCACGAGTCAGCATAAATACGCCGTGGCCACCGTTTTCAAATTCAATCCAAGTGAATGGAATTTGTGGGTACTGGTCCATCATATGGATCATTGAGTTGCCCACTTCACAGATCAAGATACCGTCATCAGTTAGGTAGTCTGGCGCGTTCGCAAGAATACGGCGAACCAATTTCAGACCATCGGTACCCGCAGCCAAACCTAGCTCAGGTTCATGCGTGAACTCTTGTGGCAGGCTGTTCATGTCTTCTTCATCCACATAAGGTGGGTTAGACACGATGAGGTTGTATTTCTCTTTTGGCAGATCACGGAACAGATCCGAACGGATTGGGAACACTTGTTGTTCCATGCCGTGATCTTGAATGTTTTGTTCTGCAACTTGAAGCGCGTCCGCTGAGATATCAATCGCGTCAACTTCTGCTTCAGGGAATGCGTGCGCACATGCAATCGCAATACAGCCACTGCCCGTACATAGATCCATGATTCGAGTTGGCTCTTCTACCAGCCAAGGTTGGAATTCCGCTTGAATCAATTCACCAATTGGAGAACGTGGCACAAGAACACGCTCGTCAACGAAGAACTCAAGACCACAGAACCACGCTTTGTTTGTTAAGTAAGCCGTTGGCGTACGCTCGTTAATGCGTTTTACTACTCGCTCAACAATGCGTAGACGCTCACTTGTAGTTAGGCGAGAGTTCAATACATGCGGAGGCACATCGATCGGCAAGTATAAGGTTGGCAGGATAAGCTGAACGGCTTCATCCCACGCGTTATCAGTACCATGACCGTAAAACAGGTTCGCTGCATTAAAGCGGCTAACCGTCCAACGAATCATATCTTGAAGGGTATGCAGTTCCGATACCGCCTCTTCTACAAAAATCTTATCCAAAATTGCCTCCGAAAAGCGCTACAATACTGCCAATAAAGTTTATTAATGAAATTGTTTACCTAATGAGCAAAAAAGACACCGAACATGATGACGATTTCGCCTTGTTTAAGGAAGCAGTACAGGGCGTAAAAAAGTTGCGACAGGATACCATAATCCAGCAACCAAAAAAAAATACTAAGCAAAAAGAAATCAAACGCTCAAACCGAGAAGCGAGTGATTCTGAGTTTTACTTTTCCGATGAGTTTGTGCCTCGATTAAACGAAGAAGGCCCAACTCGCTATGCTCGTGATGATGTTTCTACTTATGAAGTGAAACGTCTGCGTCGTGGTGTCTACGTGCCTGACGTTTTCCTCGATATGCACGGCATGACACAGCAAGAAGCTAAACGCGAACTTGGTGCCATGATCGCCTATTGCGTAAAAAACGAAATTCACTGTGCGTGTGTTCAACACGGTATTGGTAAACACATTCTGAAGCAAAAAGCCCCACTTTGGCTGGCTCAGCACCCTGATGTGATGGCCTTCCACCAAGCACCGTTAGAATTTGGCGGTGACGGCGCGCTGCTGGTTTTGCTCTCTATTCCAGAGAAGTAACACATACACTCTAAGAATAAGAAAGGCAGGATATTCCTGCCTTTTGTTTATCTATATCTAATTTTTAAATGCTCATTTTAGATGTCTGTCTATTGTGAGAGATCGATTTATCTTTAGATAACGATGACTTAGATGCTTAAGGCGTAATATGCCAAAGCACCTCACCACGCTGTGTTTGTGGTTCGTATTCGATGCACACTAAACCAGAGGTTGGGAACATTGGAGGCGTCATCTCTTTCACAAACTCAGACGTCAAATAACCAACTAACGGTAAATGAGAAACAAACAATAGAGACTCTAGTTTCTCGACTTCAATGAGCGCATTCGCAAAATCAAACACGCAATCCGATTGACCGTATGGTGTGATGTCGTCACTGGTCTCGATGCTTTTTGTCGAGAAAAACGTACTGATTTCTTGCCAGGTTTGCTGAGCACGGATGTAGGGGCTCACCAACACTTTGTCAAATTGAGCAAAACCTTGCTCAGCACAAGCTCGTGCAACAGCCTCTGACTCGGTTCTGCCTCTTTGGGTCAGTTCTCTTGCTGCGTCTGAATCTGCGAAATGCTCAGCTTCGCCATGACGCATGATGAATATTTTCATGTTATTTCCTAGGGATAGCTAACGCTACCAAAAGGTTGACTGCTATCTTTATAGATAACCGGGGCTAATTTTAATAATGACGAAACAAAAATACTGATATAATTATCTGTTCATTATACCAATTCGCTTGCTAAAGATAGCGACTTTCTTAACAATCTATTAAAAAGAATATACTCAGTTCATCACATTCTACGATGAAGTCATGAACTCAGTGCATTCCTTCAAACAGCTCTACCCCATACGCAAAAGCGATGGGCCCAATGCAGTACTCTTACGAATAACAAAAATGCGGCAAGCAGTATTTGTCGAACGCAACATTTGCGCTACCCCCTTTGGGGTTCATAATTAATGTAATGCGAAATCTGGAGACGCATCGTGCACCTAAGTCCAAACGATTCAAACCAATACCGCTACCTTACTTTGAGTAATGGCTTGCGCGTATTGCTGATTCATTCTGATACAGCTCAACAGTCGGCAGCCGCCCTAGCTGTGAACGTTGGACACTTCGACGACCCAGTTGATCGTCAAGGTCTGGCTCACTATCTAGAACACATGCTTTTTTTGGGTACGGAAAAATACCCTAAAGTGGGCGAGTTTCAAAGTTATATTAGCCAACATGGTGGAACGAATAACGCGTGGACAGGAACGGAGCACACCTGCTTCTTTTTTGATGTCACTCCAAGTGCATTTGAAAACGCACTGGATCGCTTTAGCCAATTCTTTACCGAGCCACTGTTTAACGAAGAAGCATTAGATAAAGAGCGCCAAGCGGTCGACTCTGAGTACAAGCTGAAATTGAATGACGACTCGCGTCGCTTGTATCAAGTTAACAAAGAGGTCATCAATCCAGAGCATCCATTTTCAAAATTCTCTGTCGGCAATTTAGATACGCTTGGCGACCGAGATGGTCAGTCTATTCGTGATGAAATTGTCGAGTTTCATCATTCTCAATATTCAGCCGATCTTATGACGCTGACGTTGTTTGGGCCTCAATCTCTTGATGAGCAGCAAGCTTGGGTAGAAGCCATGTTCGCCGACATCCCTAATCATCAATTAAGTGGCAAATCGATTGATGTACCGATTGGGACTGAAGGCAGCACCGGAATTTTGGTTCAAATTGAGCCCATCAAAGAGTTTCGCAAACTCATTCTCACCTTCCCTATGCCGGGAATGGATAAACACTACGGCGTGAAGCCTCTCTCTTATTTCGCTCATTTGTTAGGTTACGAAGGCGAAGGGAGCTTGATGCTTCAACTGAAAAGCAAAGGCTGGATCACGTCCCTATCAGCCGGCGGCGGGGCAAGTGGCAGCAACTATCGTGATTTTACGGTCAGTTGTACACTCACACCAGAAGGGTTAGACCACGTAGATGACATCATTCAAGCAGTCTTCCAATATCTAACCATGATCAAACAAGACGGAATGAATGAGTGGCGCTACCTAGAGAAGCAAGCAGTATTGGAGTCTGCATTCCGCTTTCAAGAACCTTCACGCCCTCTCGATTTAGTTAGCCATTTAGTCATCAATATGCAGCATTATCAGCCGCACGATATTATCTATGGCGACTACAAAATGTCGGGCTATGATGAAGATCTACAACGTTCTCTGCTGCAATATTTATCTGTCGACAATGTCCGCGTTACGCTGATCGCCAAAGGACTTGAGTACAATCGCACTGCGGAGTGGTATTTCACCCCCTACTCCGTCACTACATTCAGTAGCGAGCAAAAACGCTTCTTCCAACAAATTGATCCGCGTTGGCAGTTTGTTCTGCCAGAGAAGAACCCGTACATTTGTTACGACCTCGACCCAATGCCCTTTGAAAACGGGGGCTCACTACCGGAGTTGATTGAAGATCTCGAAGGTTTTCGCCTGTGGCATTTGCAAGATGATGAGTTCCGAGTGCCGAAAGGCGTAGTGTACGTTGCGATCGACAGTTCTCACGCGGTCGCGTCGCCTAAGAATATTGTGAAAACACGTCTTTGTGTCGAAATGTTTTTGGACTCACTAGCCAAAGAAACCTACCAAGCTGAAATCGCGGGCATGGGCTACAACATGTATGCGCACCAAGGTGGTGTAACTTTGACGTTGTCGGGCTTCAGCCAAAAACTGCCACAACTGCTTGAGATGATTTTACGCCGTTTCGCCGCGAGAGAGTTTAACCCAACTCGGTTTGAAACCATCAAACAACAATTATTACGTAATTGGCGAAATTCATCTCAAGATCGCCCAATTTCTCAACTGTTCAACGCATTAACAGGTTTGTTGCAGCCCAACAATCCTCCTTTCGCGACGCTTGCAGAAGCGCTAGAAGAGATTGAAGTCGATGAACTGTCGACATTCGTCGAGTCGATTTTGGCGGAACTCCACGTAGAAATGTTCGTTTATGGCGACTGGCAACGTCAACAAGCGCATGATATGGCAACAACCTTGAAAGATGCCTTGCGCGTAAAAGAACAGCGCTACGAAGAAGCACTGCGTCCGTTAATTATGCTCGGTCAAAATGGCAGTTTTCAGCGCGAAGTGCATTGTAATCAACAAGACTCAGCGGTGGTAATTTACCACCAGTGTGAAGACATCGAACCGCGCAGCATCGCACTTTATTCTTTGGCCAATCACCTCATGTCGGCAACCTTCTTTCATGAGATTCGCACCAAGCAGCAACTCGGCTACATGGTCGGCACTGGTAACATGCCACTGAACCGTCATCCGGGGATTGTGCTTTATGTGCAATCACCAAACGCAGCTCCTGCGGAATTAGTCACCTCTATCGATGAATTTTTAAATGCATTTTACATGGTGCTTTTGGAGCTCAACGACTACCAATGGCACAGCAGTAAGCGTGGCCTTTGGAACCAAGTCGCAACCCCAGACACGACTTTACGTGGACGAGCGCAACGCTTGTGGGTAGCCATAGGCAACAAAGATACCGAGTTTAATCAACGCGAAAAAGTACTAGCCGAGCTCAAAAAGCTAACAAGAGCAGACATGATTCGCTTTGTCGTTAACGAACTGAAACCGAGAACAGCAAACCGGTTAGTCATGCACTCGCAAGGCCAAGCACATGTCGACGCACCTCGAATTCACTTAGGGCAAGAAATTGGTTCTATCGAAGAATTTCAGTTACGACCAAAAGATTGCGGTCTGGGCTAAGACCATCACCGTAACGGATAAAATGGGCGGAAGTCGAGCTGTAAAATATGTGAGAAACCCATCAATTTACTAATACGACTTGGATAGTCTTAACAGAAAATTGAAATTACGCGATTGCCGCTTATGCTCTAATTACCGCACAAAAAACATGTAGATGAGGCACTCATGAAGAAACTATTACTACTTGCTGCAGTATTATTACCATTCGCATCCGCTCATGCAGAAATCACAGTAAAAGGTGACGATTTTGAGTTGAGCAAAGATTGTGTTCGCCTAAGCGGTGACAATATTTCCGTCAAATCCGACGATTGCTCTTCTAAAAACTGGGATGATAAAGACAAAAAAGGAAACGCTAGCGTGCATGGCGATGACAACCCAGGTAAAGGGCATAACAAAGATAAAAAAGACAAGAAGAAATAAACACTTCTGTTCGAAAAAAGGCTTGCGCGATGCAAGCCTTTTTAATGTTCAGCGTTTCAATCACTTAGTAGAAGGTACGACCTTCACCCGCTCTAGTCAGCAGTCCGTCGCATGGCGCATAACGATCGCCATATTTCGATGCAAATTCGTTCATTTTCTCAACCAGTTCTTTCAAACCGAATTGATCCATATAACGGAATGGCCCGCCAAGGAATGGAGGGAAGCCAATACCAAAAATCGCACCAATATCGCCATCGCGCGGAGAGCGAATAATACCGTCGTCCAAGCATCGTACTGCTTCATTAAGCATTGGCAGTACACAGCGCAACGCAATATCGTTATCGCTGAGCTTCGATTCTGGCGTCAGTTTGAGTAGCTTGTAGATGGATTTATCGACTTCTTTCTTCTTACCTTTGTAAGTGTAGAAACCTTTCCCGCTCTTGCGTCCTTTGCGACCGTCATTCAATAAGATATCGAATACATCAGGACCTTTGAATCGCTCGCCCAACTCATTGACCAGAATCGGCATGATCTTCGCGCCAATATCAACACCAACTTCATCAAGTAACGTGATTGGCCCAACAGGGAAGCCGAAATCCAACAGCGCACCATCTAACTTCTCAATCGGCTCATTTGCCAGCAAGATATGCGCAGCTTCATTCATGTAAGGCGCAAGAATGCGGTTTACGTAAAAGCCAGCTTTGTCCTTCACAACGATTGGGGTTTTACCCTGCTTCTTAGCCAATGCGACAACTGTCGAAATGGTTTCATCAGACGTTGTTTCATGCGGAATCACTTCCACCAGCGGCATTTTTTCTACTGGGCTAAAGTAATGTAAACCGACGATGTTTTCTGGTCGCTCTGCCTTTTCTGCAATCTTGTGGATTGGTAACGAAGACGTGTTCGTAGCAAAAATAGTTTCAGATTTTGCGTTTGCTTCAATGTCCGCAACCATCTGTTGTTTTAGATCCAAGTCTTCGAAAACCGCTTCGATCACAACATCAATGTGGTTGTAACTTGTAAAGTCTACGCCACCTGACAGTTGCAACATCTTCGCCTGTAAATCGGCTTTCGACAGGATGCGACGTTTGCGCTGCTTCTCAAACAACTTGTAGTTGTAGTTAAGTGCATTCAACACACCGTCATTGCTCACATCTTTGATTCGAACAGGCACTTTTGCTTTTGCTACCGTTACATGACTGATCCCAGCGCCCATTAAGCCGCCACCAAGAACACCCACTTTTTTCACCGCTGCAGGCTGTGCATCCGTGCCGTGTTCCTTCTTCATTTCAGTAGTCGCGAAGAAGATAGAGCGCAATGCCTTCGATTCGGAGCTCATCACAAGCTCACCAAATCGTTTCGCTTCTAGCTCTTGCCCTTGTGCAAAGCCTTTTTCCAGACCATGTTGAATCACTTCAAGAATCGCGACCGTTGCTGGATAGTTGCCACGGGTCTTCTGGTTGGTTTTCTTCGCAGCTTGTTCGAAAACAAGCTTACGACCTAACCCACTGCCCGACATCAACTTCTCTTTCGTCGATTGCTTTTTCTTGCCCTTGTTCTTGCCTTTGTCGATAAACTGTTTTGCTACGTCGAGCAAAATGGTGTCAGGGACACACGCGTCCACAACGCCCAGTTTTTTGGCTTTCTTCGCGCGAAGCTGTTTACCCGTCAGGATCAAGTCCAATGACGGTAACAGACCAATCAAACGTGGCAAACGCTGAGTACCGCCAGAACCCGGTAATAGACCGAGTTGAACTTCTGGTAAGCCTAAGCGTGTCTTATCGGAATCCGTACAAACACGGTAATCACATGCAAGCGCAAGTTCTAAACCGCCACCCAAACATGGGCCGTGAATAGCCGCAACCACAGGGTAAGGTAAGTCAGACAGTTGTTGGAACAACTCTTGACCTTGTTTTGCCAATGCTTGTGCTTCATTCGCTGTGGTACATGCCTCCAACATACGAACATCGGCACCTGCCACAAAATTGTCCGGTTTTAAGGAGTGAATGATCATCCCTTTGATGCCACTGGAGTCTTTTAGCTGAGCAAAAATTTCTTTCATTTCATCAGCAAAAGCTGCCTGTAGCGTGTTCATCTTTTCATTCGGTACGTCGATCGCTAACCATGCAATGTTCTGCTCATCAACGTTAAGACTAAATGCTTTTTGCTCGCTCATTACTCAACCTCCAGAATCATTGCCGCGCCAAGACCACCCGCAGCACAAGCGGTATTCAATGCAATACCACCACCACGACGTTTCAGTTCACGTAGAGTTTGCGTCATCATACGCGCACCCGTCGCCGCGAATGGGTGACCGTAAGCAATTGAGCCACCGAGCACATTGAATTTATCCATGTCGATTTCACCGATCGCTTTCGAACGACCTAGGTTTTCTTGAGCAAACTTATCTGAGGCAAACATTTTCACGTTTGCCAATGCTTGAGCAGCAAACGCTTCATGCATATCGATCAGAGTCAGATCCGACAGTTCCAAGCCTGTGTTTTCGAGCACTTTCGCAGTCGCGTAAGTCGGTCCCATCAGCATGTCTTTTTCCACACCAATCGCTGAGAATGCGTAGCCACGGATGTAGCCAAGAATTTCCATGCCCAACTCTTTCGCTTTACCTTCGCGCATCAGCATCACTGCCGCGCCGCCATCAGTCAGCGGCGTACTGTTTGCTGCGGTAACACTGCCGTACTGGCGGTCAAATGCAGGACGTAACTTTGCATAGCCCTCTAACGTCGAGTCGTGACGAACGTTGTTGTCTTCAGAAATCCACTTTTTGTAAGGTTCAGGAAAAGCGGTCATCACCTCACCTTGGATTTTGCCTTCTTTCCAAGCTTGGGATGCCAATGTATGAGAGCGATGAGCTAGCGCATCTTGTGCTGCGCGTGAGATACCGTGCGTCTTCGCCATTTGCTCTGCCGTTTGTCCCATCGACAACCCCGTCGAGTATTCCGCGACGGCTGGCGGAACAGGCATGAGATCTTTAAAACTCAGACTCTTGAGAATATTGAGCTTCTGACCCAATGTTTTGGTTTTGCTTAGAGCCAACAGGTTAGCAGCAAGTTTTTTGGACACACCGATAGGAAGTACAGAAGATGAATCCGCACCACCAGCGATACCAATTTCAATGGTGCCAGCCATGATGCTCTCTGCTACGTTTACCGCCGCTTGGAAGCTCGTCGCACAAGCACGCGTCACGCTGTAAGCGTCGGTATGGATGTTCATCCCCGTGCCCAATACGATTTCTCGTGCTATGTTTGGTGCTTCAGGCATTTGAACCACTTGTCCAAACACCACTTGTTCAATTAATTTCGGATCAATATCTGTTCGAGCAAGCATTTCGCTTACTACCATTTTCCCTAAATCGACCGCTGGCACTTGGCTAAATTCCGTGCTTTGACGAGCAAAGGGAGTTCGAAGCCCCGCGACAATAGCAACACGCTCACCATTGCGTGTTTTTACTTCCTGCTTGCCCATTGTTTCTCCTTAAATACAAGAGGTCTGACCTAATACATTGTAATCAATTTGTTAAATTTATCAAACGTGCGTTTAAATAAACGTGAAGCAAGTAGATCAATTGCTCTAGTTCATTGATTATATTGAATAACTATAGAAGCTAAAAACGGCAGAAAGTGTGTGGCAGGTAAAATTGAAGCAAAAAAAAAACCACACATAACTGTGTGGTCGGAATATCTATAAAACAATTAACTTACGCCAATTGAAAATTAATCAGTTTCCTGATTAGGAGAAAGTAAAGTCAGCCTTCAAAAGGAAGTGTCATCTTGCTCAACATGTTAGTCACAAGGACTAACGAGATGACAAGATGTACTATAACCCCTTCACTGCTTGAGATTTTGAAATAGATCAATTTTATGGTGATTTTACGATCTTTGAACGCATCTAAATGCCTCATCTATTCAAGTCCATTCACAAGCTTGCTACTCAAAATACGTATCAGATACATAAATCCAATGCATTTAACCAAGTCATTGATAACTAAATGATGATATTGTTAACAAGCAAAACTGCATCACTAAAGATAATATCGGTTATTTGTGTATACACTTTTATATACCGACTTAGCTTGTAACGAATGGATTTATCACTCGATACTGGCTTAGATTGGCTTAGCAATAAGTGATGGATTAGAAGTAAAGTCATGCTCAAAACGTATAAGAAATACACAGAGCGAGGATGGAGGCTCCTGTGGCCATATTAAAAATGTTTGGAAAGAAAAATTCCAACAGTCCGGTCAACTCTGATATGGACAAACAAAGAAAATATGAAGCGCTCGTCCGGGGCTATCACCGCGATTTGTACCGCTATGCATACTGGTTGTGTAAGGACAAAGCAATTGCGGAAGATTTAGTGCAAGAGACCTGCTTACGTGCATGGAAATCTCTCGATAGCCTTCAAGATGAAAAAGCTGCGAAATCTTGGCTTATTACTATATTAAGGCGAGAAAACGCACGTCGCTTCGAACGCAAACAATTTGATTTAGTTGATATCGATGACTACGGCAACGATGCTAAGGTCAGCGACGATCCGCATCATCAACAAGAATGGCTTCAAGCACAGATTATGAGGTTGGATGTGGAATATCGTGAACCTCTATTTCTTCAGGTTATTGGCGGTTTCAGTGGAGAAGAAATCGGCGACATTCTTGATTTAAATAAGAACACCGTCATGACTCGACTTTTCCGAGCTCGAAATCAACTTAAAGAGATGTTGGATTCTCAAGATACTAAGAGAGGACAAAAAAATGGATGATTTAGAATTTCGTCGTCGTATTTTGTCGGATCCAAAACAGAAGGATGAAGAGATTCTGCAAGCGTTGGCCGCTAGCGATGCCAACAGTAAGTTTGTTGATGACGTTTTGGATCTCGACGCGAAAATTAAGCAGGCCATGAATGTGGATGTGCCAGAGGATCTTGCGGATAAAATCTTGTTTAGCCAAACCTCTAGCGCACTTGACGAAAAAGTCGTCAAACCCAACTTTGTCCGCAAAGCCATGGCGCTTGCAGCTTCTGTTGCCTTTACCGCAGGTTTACTGGTGGGGCAAATCAACTGGGGTAACATTCTGGTGCCTCCTGCGCAAGCCAGTCTCGCAGATACAGCTATTAAACATGTCATTCATGAAGAGTCGTTTGTACGCCATTTAGATGAAAACGTGCCGAGTTCCCAGATCAATGCGAAGATGTCGCCATTTCATTATCAGTTTAGTGACAACTTCCCTTACCACGTTTACTACCTAAACCACTGTGGATTTGGTGAAGCTAATGCTTTACACATGGTTTTTCAGGGTGTAAAGGGCAAAGTAACGCTCTTTATTACGGGAATTTCTAGCCAACAAACGGCAGATTTTGAAAAGGATGGTATGACAGGTATCGTCCAACCCGTTGGTTCAACCAGCATGATTTTAGTCGGCGAACAAGGTGAAGACATTGACGCTATCGCCACTAAACTGGCGCCTATGCTAAAACCAATGTAACAACTTCACCAACTTTAGCTTAGAAACATTGAAATGCCGTCAAATACTCTCATTTGGCGGCATTTTTGTATTAATCGCTCACAAAACACTCACCACGCCGATTGCATTTAGAGCTTAAACTCTAAATTATGCAATTTAAGCGCAATTTCCCGTCTTTTAGACATCATTTCCGCAATTTTTATTCAATTTTATCTAATGGTCGGATTTGTCTAGCCCACTCTTGATACTACTATCTGCGCCACTGAGCAAAAGCTCAATTTATCGTCCAGAGAGACGAATCTAATAAGGAAAAACAAATGACTCAGAATACGCGTCTGTTTAAAAAGACTCTCCTAGCAGTAACGGTAGCTTTTGCCTCAGGTCAATCGATGGCAGCAGGTTTCCAAATTAACGCTCAATCAGCAACTGGCATCGGCCGTGCATTTGCTGGTGATGCAGTAATCGCCGATAACGCGTCAGTAATGGCTCGTAACCCAGCGGCTATGGCTCTGTTTGATAAAATGGAGCTGTCACTTGGTTTTGAAAGCATTACTTCAATGATTGAAGTGAAAGATGCGAAGTATTGTGATGCAAAATGCCAAGTAGCACCAACATTGTTCAAGCCTGTTGACTCTAACTATGACGACGCTGGCGATACTTCTATTGCACCGAACATTCATCTAATCGTTCCTGTAAATGACAAGTTTGCATGGGGCGTAAATGCGTACTCCAACTTCGGCACTAAAACAGAGTTCGACAACAGCTTTGCAGCAAAAGAATACGGCGGCCTCACTGACGTTAAAAGTGCAAACTTTGGCCTTGCAGGCTCTTACCGCTTAAATGAACAATGGAGCTTTGGTGCCGGTTTAGACCTAATCTACGGTCAAGGCACTATGAAGCGTGAACATGCTTTGTTAGGCACTCTCGTTGACGTTGATGAAGCAGATGGTTGGGCAGTCGGCTTTAATGTTGGTACTGTGTTTGAACTAGACGAAAACAACCGCTTTGGACTTGCATACCGCCACAGCCCAGAAATGGAAGCGAAAGACAACAAAGGTCAAAAAATCAAGCTACCTCTACCAGATATGGCTGAGTTTTCTGGCTACCACAAAATCCAAGACACTAAATTTGCCGTACACTACAGTATTCAATACATCGGCTGGGAAACCTTCGATCAAATTGAATTCACTAATCTAAGTGGTTCACCGTTGGGCTCATCCTACGATAAGCAGTACCAATGGCAAGATGGTTGGCACTACTCGATCGGCGGTACTTACTACCTAAACAACAATTGGACTCTACGTGCTGGCTACATGTACGACACCAGTGCTCAAGCTGACTTAACGTCTGTTTCTGTTCCAGATTCAGATCGTCAGTGGCTATCTACTGGTTTCACATACCATATCGACAGCAAATCTAATGTTGACTTTGGTTTTACATACTTAATGGGTAAAGATGTTGATGTAAATGAGTCTACACCAAACTCAATGTACGACCCAACAAACCCTCAAAGCCCTAAGAATATTTCGAGCTTGTCAGCAACGACACGCGCAGACGCTATCCTGTTTGGCTTACAATACAGCCGTAGCTTCTAAGAAAATTCCTTATATTTAATGTAAGTAAACTCTATATAAAAGGCTGGATTTCCAGCCTTTTTTCTTATCTAACACTTATCGTCCGCTCAATTTGAGTGAACACGTGTATCTAAAAATCACAATTAGACCTCACAGGTGTTCGCTGAGTTTTTTTCATTCTACTATCATGGTTAGATTATAAAACCATAAACAAACAACAAATTAGAACAAAACACCAAATACATTCATGTTACGGATTTTCATTTCTAAAGTAATAACTCTACCTTTAGACTTTTGCCCCACGTTATAATTAATTCAGCGAACATTAGAATGAAAACCAACAAGACTTTCCTATCAACAGCAGTAGCACTTAGCCTACTTGGCACTTCAGGCATGGCAAATGCAGCAGGCTTCCAATTAGCTGAATATTCTGCAACAGGTCTAGGTCGTGCTTACGCTGGTGAAGCAGCAATGGCTGACAACGCAAGTTCTCAATGGCGTAACCCAGCAATGCTGACTTACCTAGAGGGCACTCAGGTGTCTGTTGGTGCCATCTATGTAAACCCTAACATTGATGTTGATGGCACATCGACATTCGTAAATGGCCCTAATAAAGCAAGCTCACACGACTTTGCTCACGATGCTGTCATCCCTAACTTCTACCTGTCACATCAGTACAATGACAAATTTGCTATTGGCTTTGCCCTTGGCACTAACTACGGTATGGAAACAGACCTAGGAAAAGATTTTGCCGCAGCTAACTTTGGCAACCAAGCTAGCGTATTCTCAATGGAAGCCAACCTAAATGCAGCATACAAGCTAAACGAACAGCTTAGTGTCGGTGGCGGTATCCGCTACGTCATGGCAGATGGCAGCTTCGGCGCAGTTATGCCACCGCAGATGGGTGACAAGCTAGCAGGAACCACTCTTAAATACATGGAAGGCGACGATACGACATGGGGCTGGCAAGTAGGCACTGCATGGCAAATCAACGCTAATAACCGTATTGGTTTTGCTTACAAATCTGAAGTAAATCTAACGCTAGAAGGCTATGCGAAAGGTCTTGGTTTCAACCCAGCAGATCCAAATGCTCATAAAAATGGCTCGATGGACCTAGCTCTGCCTGCAACAGCGGAACTAGCAAGCTACCATCAGTTGAATGAACAATTAGCGATTCATGCGAGCATCAACTGGACTAATTGGAGTAGTTTTAAAGAGCTAGTAGCAGACTTCCCAGGTGAAGCATCAAATTTGATCAAAGAAGAAAACTGGGAAGATAACTACCGCTTCGCTGTAGGTACTACTTACAAACTCGACCAAAAATGGACGCTACGCTCAGGTGTCGCTTACGATACTTCTGCTGTTAATGATGAAAACCGTACAGCTACTATCCCTGAAACGGATCGTCTATGGTTAAGTATTGGAGCTGGTTACGAATGGTCTAAGAATCTAACGCTAGACGCTGGCTTTACCTATATTTTTGCGAAAGATGCTTCAATGTATGAAGGTCGCACTGATGGCATGCCACCAATGAAAGATCCTGCTACATTTGGTGGAGAATTCTCTGGTGAAGTAACAGGTAACGTTTGGCTAATCGGTGTTCAAGCGAACTACCGTTTCTAATTACTCGTTAAAAAATCGAGAGACAAAAAAGGCTTAGCACTTGCTAAGCCTTTTTTATTGCGTTCATTTTATTTGAAACATCAACGATTAGAATTCATCTAGATATTCGTCTAACAACGCTTCTTCTTCCGGATTCACTTCTTCTACCGTGTCGATTTCTGCTTTAAAGTTTTGACGCTGAATGTAGACATCTCGAGTCAGTACATAAGGATCTGGAGAACTATCAAGCTGTGCTTCTTGCGGAACAAGCAACGCTCGTTTTTCCAAACCTTCTAATGCCCACTTCCCTAAACCAGCCCAAATATTCAAGTAAGATAATGGGAGATACATACCATCGACGGTATCTGTCACTTCTCGCAAAGTATAAGGACCATAACCAGGTATCATAAAGTATGGGCCATTCCCTACGCCATAATGACCAACAGCACTGCTGAACTCTTTATTGTCGTACTTGGTGATACCCGCCGCAGTTGCGATGTCAAATACACCGAGAATACCGAACGTAGAGTTAATCCAAAAACGGTTAAAGTGATCCACCGCTTTGCTACCGTTACCCATCAAAAGGTTGTTCACCATGCTTGATGGTTCATCAAGGTTTGACAAGAAGTTGGCGATACCGGAACGAATAGGCACAGGTGTGTATTCAACGTACGCGATCGACACAGGACGAACCAAATACGGATCTAAGTACTCGTAGTTGATTTCCCACATCGTGCGGTTAAAGCCTTCTAACGGATCATACACATCAGAAGTCGTTTGATTTGTCTCTCCTTCACTTGTTACTGCCTCCTCAGGCGCACTCGAACAGCCAACAAGACCAAGTGCTAACAGTAACATTAGGTAGGATTTACCCTTGTTATACATTCTATGTTCCATAACGACTATTAATATACTTAAGCAACCTCATTTAAAAATGTATGACCAACGCCAAAAAGCAAATGCAGGAACAACCAACAAGCTCAATGTTAGCGATAAATACATTTTAAAAGTCACTTGAGTATATAAACAAAGGCCAGCAAATGCTGGCCTTGGTCATTTTACTTGATAGTTTAGAGTCATACCACTAAATGGGCCCGACATTGACTAAGTGTCATATATCAGAGACAACAACTAACTATTGATACTGTTTATCAATGGTCACTGCAACCGGTTGACCGAATTCAACCACATCGCTTTCGCCATGCCAATCTTGGTCGCGCGTTGCAACGTTGCCATCAGAATCAGCACGTACACGCACGATAAGTTTTTCTAACGATGATAGTTTTTGCCCTTGCATCATCGCGTTACCGTCATCTAGCACCACTGTTCGTGGGAACGAACCAAGTGGATAGCGAGCGGCTGCAACCGGCATTGGTGAACCATCAGCACGATGAATTGAGACAATTAATACCGCGTTAGGATCAAGTTGTGCTTCAGGTGCGACATTAATCGTTACTGCCACGCTTTTATCCGGAGAAACCACTTCACCCATTTGTTTGCGTGCATGGTCGATACTGCGTGAAAGGCTTTCGTAACGGCTATCGTCAGGACCGATCATCTGCTGCATAATGCCCCAGTATTTAATTGCTGCTGGGTAATCTTTACGTTCAAATGCATCAAATGCGAGCAATGAGAAAACGCGTAAATCCACGTAATCTTGTTGCATGAGCTTACCAAGTAAAGAACGAGCCGTTGCTTGGTCCATCTCGTCTTGAGAAAGCATTAACGCCTGAGCGTAACCTAACATGACGTCAGGATCTTTTGGCTCAAGAGCATACGACTTTTTCATAGAATCGATGGCTGTCGTCACATCGCGGTTCGCTAATGCAATACGACCGAGTAGCAACCAACCGGTTGAATCTTCTGGTTGATAATGCAGGCGCGTGCGCAGTGCCAACGTTAAATCAGCCATTTCATCATCGCTCAGAGGTTCAGAAGACGACGACATCAGCTTCTTAGAAAGCTCTGGCAAGTTAGACGTAACCTCTTGCCATTTCACAACATCTTGAGATGCGCCAAACTTGTAATAAAGCCCGTAACTTAACGCAACCGTAAGAATCACAGAAGGAATAAGCACTGCCATCGGCGAGACTTTGGTTTCCTGACTCATTTTCTGTGCAGGAATATCATCCAAAAGTGACTGCTTAAGATCAGAAATCAGATCTTCTTGACTCTCGACAAGACCTTCTTCTGTTTCTTCTTGAAGCTCAGAAAGACGATCTTTATAAAAAGCTTTGTTCAACTCATCACGTAAGATGTCGTCGTTGTTTGCTTTCTGCTTCAGAAGAGGCAGCGCAACTAACGCACAAGCAATCAACGTAAGAATAACGGTGGAAATCCAAAATAGAGTCATTACTTATTATCTCCGTTATTCTCTTCTTCAAGCAGTGCTTTTAAACGCGCTTCTTTTTGCTCGTCCCATTTCTCGTCGTTGTTTGCCGTGACTTTTGCTTTTGACTTTCGGCTACGGAGCACGATCAAACCAAAACCGCCCAAAACCACAGCCAGTGGACCAAGCCATAAAATCGCTGTCGACATAGTGAATGGCGGATTGTAAGTCACGAAGTTGCCGTAGCGCGCGATCATGTAATCGACGATCTCTTCTTTTGACTTGCCCTCTTTCGTCATTTCGTAGACCTTGTGGCGCAAGTCTTGAGCAAGTTCGGCATTCGAATCAGAGATGGTGTTGTTCTGACATTTAGGGCAGCGCAATGTGTGTCCTAGCTCTTTGAACTGTTGCTCCTGCTCTAAGTTGTCAAACTCATACACTTCAATTGCAGCATGTGCCGCCAACGAGAATGTTAGGGCTGCAAACACTGCTAAAATCACTTTTCTCATTGCTTCGCCTCCTCAACCAGCTGGTTGTACATTGGTGCTAACGTGTCAGCCCAATTTCGAGGGTTAACATCACCTACATGACGGTAACGAATGACACCATTCGCATCGATAATGAAGGTTTCCGGTGCGCCGTACACACCAAGATCCAGACCCAACATACCGCTGCCATCGAACAGACTAATTAGGTATGGGTTACCTAAATCGTTCAACCAACCGATCGCTTTGTTTCGATCATCTTTGTAGTTCATACCGATGATCTTCACGCCTTTACCAGCAAGTTCGTTGAGATATTTATGCTCTGCGTAGCAAGTAGGACACCATGTAGCCCACACATTTAACAGCAGAGGCTCACCTTTAAAAATCGACTGATCGTACTGTTTACCCGGTTCGGCCAAGTCTTCTAAGTGAAACTTAGGAACAGGTTTGCCAACTAAAACAGATTCCAGCTTTGTTGGGTCGTCCCCATCTTGGTTACGAACCAACTGTGTTGCGAAGATCCCCGCCAGAACTAAGAAAGCAACCAACGGGATAAACAAGATTTTCTTATTCATTTTATGCTACCTGCTCGTTTGACTTTGCGTTCTTTTTCGATGACTTACGGAAGCGGTAACGCTTATCAGAAATCGCTAGTGCGCCGCCTAATGCCATGATCAAAGAGCCAGCCCAGATCCAACGTACGAACGGTTTGTAGTAAATGCGCACCGCCCAAGAACGGTTGTCTTCCAAACGCTCCCCCATCGCGATGTATAGGTCACGAGTGATTCCACGATCAATGGCCGCTTCTGTCATCATCGACTTCGCGGTGCGGTAGAAACGCTTCTCGGCATGAAGTGTATTGATGTACTTACCATCGTGTGTGATTTCGAAATCAGCGATGTAACCATCGTAGTTCGGACCGTCTTTATCACGAAGACCCGAGAAGTAGAAATCATAACCTTCGATTTGGAAGTGTTCACCTGGCGCTAAACGCACATCACGCTCAATGCTGTAGTTTTGTACCATAGCGATACCAATGATCGTCACAGCAAGACCGATATGACCAAACATCATCGCCCAGTGGCTACGTTGAAGCTTACGAACACCTTCAGCAAAACTGTGACGGTGCGTCGCACGCTCATGCAATTCGAACGCATGCATTGCCACGATCCAAATCGACATAACCCAGCCGATGTACGCCATCACTGAGAAGAAATCAGCAAATAGGAATACACAAACCGCCGCCAACGCCAGAGACACAGTGCCCGACACAAGCATAGGCTTCACAATCGAAGATAACTGGTCACGCTTCCAACGGATAAGAGGACCGATACCTAGCAAGAAGGCAAACGGCATCA
Organism: Vibrio sp. RC2502; assembly: GCF_054850435.1. NCBI lineage: Bacteria > Pseudomonadati > Pseudomonadota > Gammaproteobacteria > Vibrionales > Vibrionaceae > Vibrio > Vibrio sp. RC2502. The sequence goes on along the minus strand of NZ_CM141453.1, from coordinate 964,640 downwards.
TCAGCCATGCGAATAGCATATCGAAGAATGGGGCACCGATAGAAACCGAGCCCAAACCGAGCTGCTTGTGAACTAATGGCAACAGCGTACCAACTAAAACAACCACAAGAGCTGCAATTAGCAAGACGTTATTGGCAAGAAGTGCATTTTCGCGCGACACTAAATCAAAGTTACCACGAACACGTACCGCCGCACCTTTCACCGCGAATAGCAGTAAAGAACCACCGATAACGAAGACAAGGAAACCAAGGATAAACATACCGCGAGAAGGATCGGACGCGAACGCGTGTACTGACACCAAAATGCCCGAACGAACTAAAAAAGTACCTAACAAACTCAACGAGAATGCAGAGATCGCTAGTAATACTGTCCAAGCTTTAAATGTACCGCGTTTTTCCGTTACTGCTAGCGAGTGCATAAGTGCAGTACCTGCTAGCCAAGGCATAAAGGATGCGTTTTCTACTGGATCCCAGAACCACCAGCCGCCCCAGCCTAGTTCGTAATAAGCCCACCAAGAACCTAGTGCGATACCCAGAGTTAGGAATACCCAAGCCGCCGTTGTCCAAGGACGAGACCAGCGCGCCCATGCTGTATCAAGACGACCAGTCATTAAAGAAGCAATCGCGAACGAAAACGCAACAGAGAAACCGACGTAACCCATGTACAGCATTGGTGGATGCACAATCAGCCCTGGGTCTTGCAGAAGCGGGTTCAAATCTCGACCATCAACAGGGAAGAACGGTAACGTACGTAGGAATGGGTTTGACGTTAAGATAATAAACAGTAGGAAACCTACTGAGATCATACCCATTACGGCAAGTACACGTGCAACCGACTCTTGTGGCATACCGCGGCTGAATGTAGCAACCGCGACGGTCCAACCTGCTTGGATAAGCACCCAAAGCAATAGGGAACCTTCGTGTGCACCCCATACCGCTGTCAAACGGTAGTACCAAGGCAGTTGGCTGTTTGAGTTACTTGCTACGTATTGCAGAGTGAAGTCGTTAGTATAAAAACCCCAACACAAAATCACGAACGAGAAAAACAGCATGATGAACATCGACCAAGACAGCGGTCGAGCGGTATTCATCAGCATCGTATTATTGTTTGATGCGCCCCATAGCGGCAGTACAGAAAGCAGCACCGCCATCGCTAAAGATAAAATGAGGGCAAAATGGCCGATTTCAGCAATCATTCGCCGCTTCCTTGTTTTTGTTCACTGCTGTATTGCAATGGTTCATGCGTTTTCTTCATGGCTTCTGCAATTTCAGGTGGCATGTATTCTTCGTCGTGCTTAGCGAGAACTTCAAACGCTTCAACTGTCGTTGCGTCTTTTAGAACACCTTGCGCAACGATGCCCTGCCCTTCACGGAACAAATCAGGAAGAATACCTTCGTAAGTGATCGTTACTTTTGGACCCACATCATGCAGATCAAAGCTCACTTTAAGAGAGTTAGGATCACGACGAACCGAGCCTACAACTACCATACCACCAATACGAAGACGCTGACCAACCTCAGGTTTAGTACCATCTGGCTTACCGTTGACCAGTTCAGTCGGCGTGTAGAAAAGGTCCATATTTTGGTTAAGCGCATATAGCATCAAACCGATGGTGGCACTGATACCGATAAAGATCGCCAGAACAATACCTAGCCTCTTTTTACGTCTCGGGTTCATAAGGTGTTCTCCATATTCTTCGCTGCGTCAATACGCGCTTGACGGTCAATTTTCGCTTTCACTTCTTTCATTAATGCATCACCGCGACGTAGACTGGTGATTAGAAGGATAAGCATTGATAAAAAAGTAATGCCGAACGCGCTCCATACGTATGACGCATAGCCACCCATGGCAAAAAAGTCGCTCAGAGATTCAAAGTGCATCGTTAATTACCTCACTGAGTTTTGTCTGTTGCGAGATCGCGAACCCAAGGGCGATGACTTTCTTTACTGATGATTTCGTTACGGAAACGCACCATAGTCACAGCACCAAAGAAGAACGCAAAACCAAAGATGTTCAGCAACAGTGGCCAAAGCATGTCGGATGAAATTGAAGGTTGTTCGAATTTCGTAATTGTTGCGCCTTGGTGAAGCGTGTTCCACCACTCAACAGAGAAGTGGATGATTGGCAGGTTCACTACGCCAACAATCGCCAAAATACCCGCTGCTTTTGCTGCCGTTTTTTGGTCATCAAACGCGTGGTAAAGTGCTATCACACCAAGGTAAAGGAATAGAAGAATAAGTTCAGAAGTAAGACGAGCATCCCATACCCACCAAGTGCCCCACATCGGTTTGCCCCAAACGGCACCGGTCAGAAGAGCAATAAAGGTGAATACTGCGCCGATCGGTGCCATCGCAAGAGCGGCCATATCTGATAAGCGAACTTGCCAAACCAAACCGATAAAGGCAGCAATCGCCATCGACATGTACACGCCCATAGACCAAATAGCAGATGGAACATGAATATAAATAATTCGGAAACTGTCACCTTGTTGGTAATCAGAAGGCGCAAACGCCAGTCCCCAAACGGTACCTACCGCTAGGCATACGAGGGCCAATACAGAAAACCAAGGTAAGAACTTACCACTCAAACGGTAAGCTGCTTCTGGCTTGGCATAAGGATGTAGCCATTTCCACATGTTTAGTTCTCACTCTTACTTCAGGGACACTGTCTAAGGGGTTGAGACCGTAGCAGTGCTTTAATAATAATTCTTTGATCAAGCGTCGTGTTAATGACACTTTATTGAGTTAGTTAACACTAACTCGCAACGCGGCGCTGATTGCAAATGGCGTGAGAGTTATCGCGCCCATTAGCATTGCACCTAAAATCGCCAATTGACCGTTATACGCCATACCTAACGCAGCAGCATCAATCGCCGATGTTGCGAAAATCAGAATTGGGATATAGAGCGGAAGAATAAGCAAACTCAAAAGAACGCCGCCCTTTTGTAACCCAACTGTCAGCGCCACACCAATAGCACCGATAAAACTCAGTGTCGGGGTGCCAATCATTAATGTGAGCACCACAGACAACCAAGTGTTGAAATCCAGAGAAAGTAATACTGCCAATAGCGGGCTGATCAAAATCAGCGGTAATCCCGTTAGCACCCAATGAGCTATGACCTTAGATATCACCACAAGTTGCAAGGGAATTGGCATGAGCATCATTTGCTCTAACGCACCATCTTGAAAATCATCACGAAATAGACGTTCTAATGATAATAATGCCGATAGCAATGCGGCAACCCAAACAATGCCCGCTGCAATACGTGCTAACAAATTAGGTTCAGGCCCAATACTCAATGGAAACAAAGTAATAACAATAATAAAGAACCAAAGCGGGTTCAAAATGTCGGCTTGGCGACGAAATGCAATCAAGAGTTCGCGGCGAATAATAGTTGTCATGGCCGAAATCATATCAATCACCCAATTTTATTTTTCTAAGTTTAGGGCTGTCAGCAAACATATCTTGGTGCGTCGTTAACATCACAATGCCACCGTTATCGGCATGCTGAGCAAACAGAGCTTCAAGCACTTTGACACCTTGTTTGTCGATTGCTGTTAGTGGTTCATCCAAAATCCACAAAATCTGCTTACTTAGCCAAAGTCTAGCCAAAGCAACGCGACGCTGCTGACCCGCAGAAAGTTGTGCTACAGGCACATCTTCTCGCCCCGCAAGCCCCACTTGGGTTAAAGCAGTAAAGATTTCTTCATCGGAAGTGCTGTTATTTTGAATAGATTGGTAAAAACGTAAGTTTTCAAATGCGGTGAGTTCGCGCTTTACGCCAGTTTGATGGCCGAGAAATAGCAAGTCTTGGTGGAAGACATCACGAGATTTTTCAACCTCTTCACCTTTCCACTTGATCATTCCTTCTTCTCTATCGCCTAACCCTGTAATAATGCGCAGTAGCGTCGTTTTACCTGTGCCATTACGCCCTTCGATCTGGACTAACTCACCAGGCTTAATTTCAAATTGCAGGTTTTCAAACAGGACCCTTTCATCACGGATCGCAGTCAGGTTAGACACTTCTAACATAGGGCTTCAACTTCATAAGGAACGAAGGGCTATATTAACACAGCTTACTTGTGACAAAACAGGATAAGAAAGCAGGGATGTATGTAAGTTCATGTATTTTTGTTAACTTACTGTCACACTTTGATAAAATTAACCATAAGTGGCTATAAGTTTTTATTTTAGATATAAAAAAAGAAGCCGAAGCTTCTTTTTATTCTCTTTATCGTCGACGCCCACGTGGTGGGTAATTCGAATCATCGGAAGGTTGACTGCTTAGTGGCGGGATCTTCTCTTTTCCAGCCAGTTTTTTCTGCAAAGAGAGCATCAACTCTGCTTCTGCTTTTGGCAGTTCACACTCTTCGATTAGCTCGTTGATATCAGCCCCTAACTGCACCATTTTGGTTGCTCTACTGTATAAGCGACCATCAGTATCAGCGTGTTCTAGTTCGCGAATTCGCTCATTAAGATGTTGGATGATATCTTGCTGCTCAGTTACTTTTTGGCCAAGGCCAACTACAACCGAACGTACCTCTAGTAGCTGTTTGTTCAGCTTCTGCACTTCTTTATCCGCGTGTCGTGCCTGCGCTCGCTGTTGGTCCATTTGCTTTTGCAAACTAGCACGAATGCGCAGCTGCAACACAACCAACACCAATACAATAAACGCAACGCCACCCGCGAGGAATGGTACAGATAAAAAAGTCTCTTCAGCCATCGTCATTCAGCCAATTATAGGTGAGCCATCTCGTCCCATTCGTCGTCAGTTAGCAGCTTGTTCAAATCAACAAGGATCAGAAGCTTACCGTCACGGTTGCTTACACCTTGGATGAATTTCGCGCTTTCGTCTGTACCTACAGAAGGCGTAGTGTCGATCTCAGAAGAACGTAGGTAAACCACCTCAGCAACGCTATCTACCAAGATGCCGATAACTTGACGTTCTGATTCGATCACGATGATACGTGTGTTATCAGTTACTTCGCCTTCCATCAAACCGAAGCGTGAACGTGTATCGATAACCGTTACAACGTTACCACGTAGGTTGATGATACCTAGTACGTAATCTGGCGCACCTGGAACTGGAGCAATTTCAGTGTAACGAAGAACTTCACGAACTTGCATTACATTGATGCCGTACGTTTCTTCTTCTAGTTGGAACGTCACCCACTGAAGAACTTCGTCATTCGATGTATCTTTCTTCACTTCTACTTCAAAAGCTTGAGACATAGTTAATCCTCGTTAATGTCGTTCCCGACTTAAATCTAATTCAGTGATTTTACATCTAAACCGGCGTTTAGCATGTCTATAAGTGCTTGGACATGAATTAAAGCACACATTTTTTCTTTCACCATGCCCGCTAGCCAAGGGCGTTTACCCGCTTGTTCTCGCCAACGAACATTGTCGCCATTTAGGGTTTCAGTACCCAATAGTTGGTTACTGGCCAAACCCCACATGCTTTCACCAAGCATGACAACGTATTGGTAGTTATCTTTGTATTCATCCCCACGGAGTTTGTCTGCCATCACCCACTTTGCAGTGTCGACGACATCAAACTGCTGTTCGCGGTTCGTCTGTAAACCTAAGTACCAGGCTGGTCGACCAATAAGGTGGTTGAGCTCGGTAATGCGATGAATGCCACCCAATTCATCGAGCGGTACGGCAAATGTCACTTCGTTGACATCAAAGTAAAGCACTTGAAAATCTTCACTTCTTTGCGTGCCTTCCCACGTATTTGGGAGCGCAGGACTCGCCTCGGTTTCCAGTTGCGTTTCGGTTTGCTGCTCTATCGCGATGTCTTGTTCTATCTCAGGAACAACTTCTACCGCTTCGACTTGAGCTACCTCAGTTTGAATTACTTCAGAAACAGGCTCTTCTATCACCCATTCTTGAATTTCTTCAACCACTTCTATTGGTGACTCAAGAGCTACTTCAACGTCTGGTTGTATCGACCTTGCGTGAATCGCAATGTCGATGGTGTTCTGTTCCAAAATGTCGTCAATATCTAACTCGTCCACGACATTGGTCGATTCGAGTTGACTCAATAACCTTTGAACGTCTTCTAAATTCGGCGCTTCCAGTTGCGGTGCGTAGTTTTCGCGAAACTGGTAAGAGTCTGACTCTGCGTATTGCATCTGGAGCTCTGGCTCTGGCTCTGGCTCTGGCTCTGGCTCTGGCTCTGGCTCTGGCTCTGGCTCTGGCTCTGGCTCTGGCTCTGGCTCTGGCTCTGGCTCTGCAGAGGATAGCTCCTGAGCGAGCAAGTCAAGCTCATGTTCGAGATCAGTCACCTCAACTTCTTCACCGAGTAATGCGCTGAAGTAATCATCAAGCGCCTGCTCGCTGGAAAGTACGCTGTTACTGCTCATCGAACGCTAACCTCTCCAAGTAAATCAATAGCTGTTTGTACGCAAACACACCACGGCTACCGGATGCAAAGTGCGACGCTGGTAAGTGTTTCAAACTTGCGTCTCGGAACTTGGTATCAATCGGTACTGCGGAAGTCCACACTTGGTTCGGGTAGTCCTTTTTCAGTTGCGTCAAAGTCTGCAACGAAGCGCGAGTTCGCTTGTCGTACATGGTTGGTACGATGGTGACTTTGAACCCATCTGGACGTGATTTCTGCATGATCGTCAACGTACGAATCATACGTTCCAAGCCTTTCATCGCGAGGAACTCAGTCTGTACTGGGATCAAGATACGATCACTCGCCGCGAGTGCATTAACCATCATCACACCAAGGATTGGTGGACAATCGATCAACACGTAGTCGTAATCTTGCGAAACCGCTTGAAGTGCGCGCTTCAAAATCAACCCCATGCCACTGCGGTTACCCATTACGCGGTCTAGCGTAGCCAATGACATGTGCGCAGGAATGATGTCCATTCCTTCCAACTCGGTTTCTAAGATCAACGGCTTAACCGTATCGCGAGTGAACGTCTTTAGCTGAAACAGATCAAACAAGCTTGATGACACGGTATCTGAGTCGTAACCAAGATAAGTCGTCAGTGACGCATGAGGATCGGTGTCGACCATCAATACACGATGACCTTTCTGGCTCAACAAACCTGCTAGTGTCACTGTTGATGTGGTTTTACCTACCCCACCTTTTTGGTTAGCTACACTCCAAACGATCATGATTTATCCTACGCTAAACCCACTTCCACCATCATGCGTTCTGCAATTCGGTCAAGAGGTAAATCTTCAGAAGAAATGCCCGCTTTAGCAACAGCTTGAGGCATACCGTAAACCACACAGCTTTCTTCGTCTTGTGCCCAAATGGTTGAACCTGCCGATTTCAGCATACGTGCACCTTCTCGGCCATCTGCACCCATTCCGGTGAGCACCATAGAAAGCACTTTGTCGCCGTAAACTTTCGCCGCCGAGCCAAAGGTCACATCCACACACGGTTTGTAGTTCATGCGATCACCGCCATCAATGATGCGAAGGCGAGCAGCACCTGCACGACCATCAATCATCATTTGCTTGCCGCCTGGCGCTAGGTAAGCCACGCCAGCTTGTAACACATCACCGTCTTGTGCTTCTTTCACTTGGATCTTACACAACGTGTTCAATCGACTTGCAAATGCCGCCGTAAATGTCGCAGGCATATGCTGAATCAGCACGATTGGATGTGGGTAGTTCATCGGCAGACGAGTAAGAATTTTTTGCAAAGCAACTGGGCCGCCAGTGGATGTGCCAATCGCAGTTAACTGGTATTTCTTACCCGATGCGCGGAACTTGGTTGCTGCCGGTCGAGCCGGAGCCGATGCGGCAGGCGCAGCGGCTCTTGAAGCCAGTGGGCGCGCAGCACTAGTTGCAGCAGCTGGACGCGCTACAGGACGGCGCATGAAAGCACGCTTGGAGGCAATTTGAATGACACGTTGCTGAAGCAGCGAAACTGCTTCATCGCGGTTACGGGCAATATCTTCAAACTTCTTCGGTAAGAAGTCCAGAGCACCAGCGTCCAACGCATCAAGAGTTGCTTTCGCCCCATCATGAGTCAGGGACGAAAACATCAGAATTGGCGTTGGAGATGCGGCCATGATTTCACGCACAGCCGTAATGCCATCCATAACTGGCATTTCAATATCCATGGTGATGACATCCGGCTTGAGAGCTTTGGCTTTTTCGACCGCTTCTCTACCATTTACCGCAACGTCAATCACTTCTAGGCGCGATTCTGAGTTGATGATTTCGCTTACGCGACGACGGAAAAAACTCGAATCATCAACGACTAGTACTTTAATCGCCATTTTGTTCCTTTTCTTTACGTCAGCTTAGATGCGCGAAGCTGCTGCGTATTGCTTCAATAGATCTGGCACATCAAGAATCAATGCAATGTGACCATCACTGGTAATCGTCGCACCAGCCATACCAGGTGTACCTTGCAATAAGTTATCTAATGGCTTGATAACCACTTCTTCTTGGCCGATAAGCGTGTCGACGACAAAACCAACGCGTTGGCTGCCGATCTGCACAATCACAACATGACCATGACCGATGCGTTGCTCCACGCGAGGAGACTTAGACGCCAACCAGTTTTGTAGGTAGAACAGTGGAATAGACTTATCGCGAACGATGATGGTTAACTGACCATCTACCACGTTGGTGCGGCTTAAATCTAAGTGGAAAATCTCGTTTACTGACGCAAGTGGTAGTGCAAACGGATGACCGCCAACACCCACCATTAAGGTCGGCAAAATCGCAAGAGTCAGTGGCACTTTAATGGTGATCTTCGTGCCCTTGCCTAGCTCTGAATCGATGTCGATAGAGCCGTTTAGGGTGTTGATCGCCGTCTTAACTACGTCCATACCCACACCGCGGCCTGAAATATCAGAGATCTTCTCTTTACTTGAGAAGCCAGGGGCGAAGATAAGGTTGAAACACTCTTTATCCGATAAACGCGCTGCTGCATCTTCGTCCATCATGCCGCGTTTTACCGCAATGCCACGAAGTTTATTAGGATCCATACCGCCACCGTCATCAACGATAGCCAATTCGATATGGTCACCTTCTTGTGAAGCAGATAGGATGACTTTACCAGTGCGCGATTTACCCGCTTTTACGCGGTCTTCTGGCATTTCAATGCCGTGGTCAACCGAGTTGCGTACCAAGTGGATCAATGGATCCGCTAGCGCTTCTACCAGGTTTTTATCGAGATCGGTTTCTTCACCGCGCATTTCCAGCACGATGTCTTTATTTAGGTTACGCGCCAAGTCACGTACAACGCGAGGGAAACGGCCAAATACTTTCTTAATTGGCTGCATGCGCGTTTTCATTACTGCACCTTGAAGGTCTGCAGTAACAACGTCTAGGTTTGCCACAGCTTTCGACATTTCTTCATTGTCGCTGTTCAAACCAAGACTTAATAAGCGGTTACGTACCAACACGAGCTCACCCACCATGTTCATGATGGTATCTAGCGTTGATGTATCAACACGTACCGTCGCTTCTGCTTGTGGCTTTTTCACCGCTGGTGCAGACGCTTTTGACTCCTCTTTCACCGCCACAGGTTTTGCTGCTGGCTTAGGAGCAGAGGCTGGCGTTGAAACCGGAGCAGGCTGCGCAACAGGTGCTGGTTTTGGCGCTTCTGGAGCTAGAGCGGAAGCAGGCTTAGTTGCCATATCAAGCTCTTCAAGCGTTGGGCCTTTGCCCGCACCGTGTAGCTCGTCAAGCAGCTTCTCAAACTCTTCATCTGTCATCAGGTCGCTATCGCCTGAAGCAGCTGAAACCGCAGGAGCAGCAGGTTCTGGTGCTTTAGGCGTCTCTACAGGAGCGGCTGTTGCTGCTGAAGGGCTCTGACCAACACCATGCAATTCATCGAGAAGACGTTCGAATTCGTCATCGGTGATATCGCCATTGTCCAGAACAGGCGCACTTGCTTGAACAGGTGCAGCCGCTGCTGGAGCTGATGTCGATGCGCCTGGTGCAGCACCTTTACCGTGCAGCTCATCAAGAAGCTTTTCAAACTCGTCTTGAGTAATTTCGTCGACAGAACCTATAGAACCCGCCTCTGTTGTGTCGGCTGCAGGGGCAGCTGGCACTTCGTTAGCAGGTTCTGGGATAATTGGTTCTGGAGTAACGATAGGTTCTTCAACCACAGTAGCTACTTCGTCTTCAGACTCAGGCTTACATAGACGGTGCAGTTCATCCAGCAACGCAGGGTCTGCAGCTTCTAACGCTTCTCGATCTTGCACAGCTTGGAACTGGGTATTTACCGTATCCAACGCCTTCAACATGGTATCCATGAGACTTGGCGTTACAGAACGTTGGCCATTTCGCAACACGTCGAACACGTTCTCTGCACCGTGGCAGGTGTCGACCAGTTCTGCTAAGGATAGGAAACCGGCACCACCTTTCACGGTATGGAAACCGCGGAAGATAGCATTAAGTAAGTCTTTGTCTTCTGGATTGTTTTCTAACTCAACCAGCTGCTCAGAAAGCAGCTCTAGGATTTCTCCGGCCTCAATTAGAAAGTCCTGAAGGATATCTTCGTCTAAATCGTAGCTCATACGTTACCTTTAAAATCCAAGACTGGACAACAAGTCATCGACTTCGTCCTGCGATGAAACCGCATCTTCTCTCAGTTCTGGATGAAGAATAGGGCCTTCGGCTTCGCTTGATTGTTTAATCTTTTTATCTGCCGGTTCTGACAAAACTTGAACCTGTTCTGCTGGTTTTTGGCCAGAGAATACGGTGAGGATTTCCACCAAACGGCCTTCTACTTCGTTTACCAGCGTAATTACGCGACGAATAATTTGACCCGTTAAGTCTTGGAAGTCTTGCGCCATAAGAATTTCGGTCAACTGACCGCGCAATTCAGTGCTATCACCTTCGACCTGAACAAGCAGTTTGTCGATACGGTGACACAGAGCTTTGAATTCGCTTAATTCAATGCGCCCGTACATGAGTTCATTCCATTGAGGACGAACTTGTTGAAGGCAATCATGCAGGTTATCGGCGATTGGAAGGCAGCAATCTACTGCATCCATCGTCTTGTTTGCTGCCAGTTCCGTTTTCTCGATCACATAGTGCAGACGATCCCGAGCATTCGGGATTTCATCTTTAGCTATTTCGGTCATGCGTTGATCGAGGTTGAACTGCTTTAGTGAATCATGAAGGTCTCGAGTCAGTGTTCCGATTTCTTGCAAAACCGGATTCTCTGTACCTTCATATAGCGAGGCAACAAGCATGTTCGCTTGATCTTGTTCCCCGTTTTCTAGCATTTGAACGAGCGACTTCGCCTGCTCTAGTGAGATCATTCTGAATAGACCCTTTTACGTTTAGTTCTTCTTATCGCTTCGAAAACGTCAAACGAGTCATTTTATGTGTATGTATTATTTGGAATAAACGACTCGAATAACAAAGAGAAAGAGAGAGTTATAAACGTTCGAAAATTTTCTCTAATTTTTCTTTTAGTGTTGCAGCAGTAAATGGCTTAACAATGTAGCCGTTTACACCTGCTTGAGCAGCTTCGATGATCTGCTCACGCTTCGCTTCAGCCGTGATCATAAGTACAGGAAGGTGCTTAAGCTCTGCATCGGCACGGATGTGTTTAAGCAGATCGATACCTTGCATTCCTGGCATATTCCAGTCGGTTACAACAAAATCGAAGTCACCTTTTTTCAGCATTGGTAATGCAGTTAAACCGTCGTCGGCTTCTTGAGTGTTATTGAAACCCAAGTCACGAAGCAGGTTTTTAACAATACGGCGCATTGTTGAGAAATCGTCAACAATAAGGATCTTCATGTTTTTATTCAAAATTGCCTCCACTGAATCGTAAAATCAGTGTTTTTAGTCATTTTGTGTCCACGCACTGAGCTTGGTGCGTAAACGTTGCATCGCTTGGCTTAGTATTTGGCTTACACGAGATTCGCTTACACCTAATACATCACCAATTTCTTTCAAATTGAGTTCTTCGTCATAATAAAGCGAAAGTACTAAAGCTTCACGCTCTGGAAGCTGTTTTATTGATTCAACCAGTGCTTTTCTGAACGATTCATCTGCTACCCCCTTAAATGGGTTGCTGTCATCAGTTTCATCTGCTGGTGAAATCACATCATCAGAAACGCCTAAATCTTCAATACCAACTAATCTTGAGCAGTTTATATCGGTCAGAGCACTATGATATTGATCCAGTGACATCCCGAGATGTGCTGCTACTTCAGAATCTGTCGGATCACGATTTAACACGCCTTCCAGCTCTGCGACCGCTTGATTAATTTCGCGATTATTCTTATGAACAGAACGCGGTACCCAGTCACCTTTGCGCATGTCATCTAACATGGCGCCACGAATGCGGATACCAGCATAAGTTTCAAAGCTCGCACCTTTAGAACCATCATAATTCTGCTGAGCTTCGATAAGACCGATCATGCCGGCCTGAATTAAATCCTCTACCTGAACACTCGGCGGTAAACGGCCTAACAGGTGGTGAGCAATACGCTTAACCAACACAGAGTAGCGTTCAATGAACGCTTGCTGACTATTAAACTTGCCATGCTGGTCATAGGTTATCGCTTTATTCACCAAAAGGGTCCTCTGCGAATTCGGTACGATTTAGCAACCTTTCCACAAAAAATTCCAAGTGTCCACTTGGTGTTTTCGGCAGTGGCCACATCAGCGCTTTGTTTGCCAATGAGCTGATAGCTAAGGCCGCAGGAGAGCGAGGGAACGCATCAACGACAATTTTTTGTCTTTTTACGGCTTGTCGTACTTTATCATCTAATGGAATACATGCTACGAGCTCAAGGCTTACATTCAAGAACCGCTCTGTGACTAGCGTCAACTTTGCAAACAATTCTCGACCTTCTCGGTAGCTTCTGACCATATTTGCAACAACTTTAAAGCGTTGGACTTGGTGTTCTTTGCTCAAAAGCTTAATTAGTGCATAAGCATCAGTGATAGAAGTCGGTTCGTCACAGACTACGACAACTACATCTTGAGCTGCACGAGAAAAACTAATAACCATATCAGAAATGCCAGCTGCTGTATCAATTAGCAGGATGTCCATTTCATCTTCAAGACTACCAAATGCGCGGATGAGTCCAGCATGTTGAGCATGAGAAAGCTCTGTCATGCTTTGTGTGCCAGAAGTTGCAGGGATTATCTTTATACCATAAGGGCCTTCAACAATCGCATCTTTTAGCTCACATTCACCCGCTAGCACATGTCCCAGGTTACGTTTTGAACGAATTCCGAGCATTACGTCAACATTAGCCAGACCTAGGTCAGCGTCGAGAACCATCACCTTTTTGCCTTGGCGAGCCATGCAGATCGCCAGACCCAGCGTTACGTTAGATTTCCCCACACCACCTTTGCCGCCAGTAACAGCAATCACTTTTGTCAACGATGGTTGTGTTAAGCGACGGAGGCCGCTTGCTTGATCGTGTATCATATTCTCAGTCATAGTAGTCCGCCGCCCTAGAGTCCTTCGTTGTCACTGTTCCAAAAGTGAGGTTCGTTCTCTGTCGACTTCTCTAACAGTTCGTTTGCTTTCGCAAGCATGTATTTTGGTTGTGCTATCACAATGTCTTCAGGCACGCGCTGGCCATTAGCTATGTAAGCCACGGGCATTGCGTTTTGAATCACCACACTAATGAATTCACCTAAACTTAATGACTCATCAAGCTTAGTGAGAATACAACCCGACAGCGGAATGCGTCGGAAGTGATCCAGAGTTTCTTGTAGAACTCGACGTTGTGCGGTAGCTGGCAAAACAAGGTAGCTATGAATCACTTCACCACTCTCTTGCATTAGGGTATCGAGCTGCTCGGAAAGCCTCACATCTCTTTGTCCCATCCCTGCCGTATCGACCAAAATCAGTCTTCTGTTTCTTAGCTGATATATAACATCGGCTAATTCGTTAGAATCTTTAGCAACTCTTACAGGACAACCCATAATTCTCCCGTAAATGGAGAGTTGCTCATGTGCACCTATGCGATATGTATCTGTTGTCACAAGGGCCACATTGTCGGCACCGTATTCCATGGCTGCGCGTGCAGCAAGCTTCGCAACTGTTGTCGTTTTTCCGACGCCTGTAGGGCCAAGCAATGCAACCACACCACCACGTTTTAAAATATCTTGTTTTGGTATGTTAATTTGATCCGCAACGAGTGACAGCAACGCCTTCCACGCACGTGCAGGCTTGGTGTCTTCTGGGATGTAACATGCCATTTGGTCTGCAAGCTCAGGAGAAACGCCCATACGCTCTAAGCGTTTGATAAGCATGGCTCTTAATGGCTCACGACGTTCCACTTCTTGCCACATTAAGCCGGAGACTTGATGTTCCAGCAGACGACGAATCGAAGTCATCTCTTCGCGCATGTTCTCCAGCTCTTTTGCTGACTCGTCACGCTCTTCAGAGGATGGGCGACGACGGTCATAGCGCGTAGGATCTAACTTCGGCGTTGGTCGCTCAAAACGGTTATCTTGAGCAATCAATTTCGCCAAAGGAGAGTCCGGCTGGTATGGCACGGGCTTTTCTTGGTTGTAGCTTTCGCGGTGCTTATTTTGGCGTTGCAATAGGGCTGATAACGAATCTTCGTTTTCCGCAACATGATCGTCAGATTCTGCTGCGCCACCACTGTATTGCTTCAGCATGTTCGCGAATCGCTGTGTCATCGAGCCTGATTTTTCTTTGCTGTTTTGTAGGCTAATTTTATCTTCATCTAAACTGCGATCTTGAAAACGATCGGCCGCTGATGACGACATTTGACGATGTTCGTTATAGCGATTCGATTGAGAAGCACCACGATTTGATTGCGAAGAAGCACTGGATGAAGACGGATTGGATTCATTATCCACTGCAGCAACAATCGCTACACCGCCTGCCACTTTCTTGTTTGACATGATCACCGCGTCTGCACCCAACTCCTCTTTCACTTGGAGCAGCGCTGATCGCATGTCTTTGGCAAAAAATCGCTTTATTTTCAAACTATGAATCCATTAATGATGCGTGAGATTAATTACCCACGGCTTGCACAATTCTGATCTGTTTTTCATCCGGTATTTCTTGATAAGACAGTACCCGGAGATTAGGTATTGTGTTCTTCACAAACTTAGCCAGTGTGGATCGCAACACGCCAGACGTAAGTAGAACGGCAGGTTCGCCCTTCAACTCTTGCTCTTGCGTTGCATGGCTTAGTGAAGACTGCAAACGTTCAGCGAGTCCTGGCTCAATGCCAGCAGATTCGCCTCCCGAGGCTTGCATAGTTTGATGCAATATTTGTTCCAGCTCAGGAATCAGGGTAATCACAGGCAGTTCTGGCTCTATACCATTGATTTCCTGAACAATTAGGCGTTTCAGACTGATTCGAACCGCCGCTGTTAATATGTCAGGTTCTTGACTCTTACTTGAGTACTCAGCCAAGGTTTGTACGATAGTACGAATGTCGCGAATAGGAATGGCTTCATTCAACAAGTTCTGCAACACTTTCACCACCACACCTAATGGGAGTTGATCCGGTACGAAGTTCTCCACCAATTTCGGTGCACTTCGGCCTAGCATCTCCAATAAATTCTGTACTTCTTCATGACCAATCAACTGCGATGCGTTGTTGGTTAATAACTGACTTAGATGCGTTGCCAATACCGTCGATGAATCCACCACGGTATAACCGAGAGCCTGAGCGTGCTCGCGCTGCTCTTCACGAATCCACACGGCTTCTAGGCCGAATGCCGGGTCCATGGTCGGTTCGCCATCAATCATGCCGTAAACCTGACCAGGGTTAATCGCCAATTCTTGGTCTGGGCGAATTTCCGCTTCACCCACCGCAACGCCCATCAGGGTAATTCTGTAGCTGTTTGGCGTCAGCTCAAGGTTGTCGCGAATGTGTACAGCTGGGATCAAGAAACCAAAATCTTGTGAGAGCTTTTTACGAACGCCTTTCACGCGCTCTAATAACTCTCCGCCTTGGTCACGATCCACCAGCGGGATTAATCGATACCCCACTTCTAAACCAATAATATCAACAGGTTGAACGTCATCCCACGACAACTCACGTTGAGAAATCGGCTCGCTGCCATCTTCTGCTTTCGCAGGTAATGCTGGTTCTTTTGCTTTTTGCTTCTGACGCTTGTCAATTAAGTAAGCACCCGCGCCAGCAGCAACGGCCAACGTTAAGAAAGCAAAATGCGGCATGCCCGGTACGATACCCATCACGCCCAAAATTGCCGCCGTGATCATCAACGCTTTCGGATTGTCGAACATTTGGAAAACCAACTGCTCGCCCATGTCTTCATCGGTGTTTTGGCGCGTTACCATCATCGCCGCTGCAATTGACAGCAATAGCGATGGAATTTGAGCAACCAAACCATCACCGATCGTTAGCAAGGTATAGATTTGGATCGCTTCACCAAAGCCTAACCCGTACTGCGCCATACCAATCGACAGACCGCCGATGATGTTGATAAACAGAATCAAAATACCGGCTATCGCATCGCCTTTTACAAACTTAGACGCACCATCCATTGAGCCGTAGAAATCTGCCTCTTTGGTCACTTCAAAACGACGCACGCGCGCTTGCTCTTGGTCGATAAGGCCTGCGTTTAAGTCCGCATCAATCGCCATCTGTTTACCAGGCAACGCATCAAGGGTGAAACGAGCGCTCACCTCAGAAATACGCCCCGCACCTTTGGTCACAACCATAAAGTTAATGATCATCAAGATGAGGAAGACGACTAAACCGACTGCGTAGTTACCGCCAATTACAACGTTACCAAACGCCTCGATAACGTTACCTGCCGCATTGCCCCCTTCATGGCCGTGAAGTAACACGACACGGGTGGACGCAACGTTCAGCGCCAAACGCAACAACGTCGCGATCAGCAGCACCGTTGGGAACGCGGCGAAATCTAACGGACGGCGTGTATATACCGTCACCAACAACACCACCATGGCTAAGGCGATGTTAAAGGTGAAGAACATATCCAGTAGGAACGCGGGTATCGGTAATACCACCATCGCAAGGGTGGCCAAAACCATGACAGGCGCGCCAATAGCTGGCATCTCACGCTGACGAATTCGTGGCAATTTATCTGCAAACGGCAGGCTTAACTTCATACTGCGAGGTATCTCAATCGAATTGAAGCGTCACGCGAATACGCACTTTAATACGTATGTCTAATGTTTATACGCGACCACTTTCGCCTAAAAGTTTAGGTATAGTTGATAATTAGTCGACTTAAGCAATCTATGTACCAAAATCAACGCCAAAATAATGACTCAAAGCTAAATAACAGCACAATCCATTGATTGTTTTATATTTTTCTTAATTTCGCTTGTTGCACGATTAATGACGATGTTCCGGCGGGATTGGCAAGTCATAATCTTGAATTTTCGGTCGCTGACCACCACGTTTTCGGTACTGTTTTAACTGGAACACAAACGCCAGCACTTGCGCGACCGCGGTAAACAGACCGTCAGGAATTTCTTGCTCCAACTCAGTGGTATGGTAAAGCGCACGTGCAAGTGGTGGAGCAGGCACAATCGTAATGTCGTGCTCGCGTGCCACTTCTCGAATTTTCATCGCCATATGATCCGTACCTTTCGCTATCACGACTGGCGCACGATCGGTTTTCTGCTTATAACGCAGCGCCACTGAATAGTGCTCCGGGTTGGTGACAATAACGTCAGCTTGAGGCACATCGGCCATCATCCGGCGTTGTGCCGCTTCCCTTTGCAGCATACGAATACGACCTTTCACCTCTGGCTTACCTTCGGTTTCTTTGTATTCGTCTTTCACTTCTTGCTTGGTCATCTTCAACTGATCAGCGTGCTGCCAAATCTGGAACGGTATATCGATGGCCACAACAATCAATAACGAGCAGCTGATCAACAAGATGAAGTTGAGCAAAATATCCAGCGCGTGGAAAATATTCTGCGGATAAACATCCATACTAAGTTGGATCAAATCTGCTTGCGATGCTTGGATCAAATACATGGCAACACCTGTCACCAACACCACTTTCAAGATCGATTTGATCAGTTCAACCCAACTTTGCATGCCCACCATGCGTTTTAAACCGCTCAGAGGGTTCATTTTGGACAGCTTCGGCATTGCCGCTTCGGCAGAAAAGCTAATGCCCCCAACCCCTGCTGCACCAATCGTCGCCGCCACAAACAACGTGATAAGGATGAGAAACAGTGGAAAAAGCAAATCTGTCATTGCGCCTAATGCGATATCAAACAGCTTTGTAGTATCGAAGATTTCGTCACGTTTGAGGTCGAACAAACGACTCATAATGGAAAACAGCGAACGTGCGAGTGACTCGCCAAACCACATCAGAGCGATAGCCCCCACAATCAGCACTGACGCCGATGCGAGCTCTTTTGAGCGTGCGACCTGCCCCTTCTCTCTGGCTTGTTGTAACCGTCGGGGCGTGGCTTCTTCGGTGCGTTCCTGACCGTCTGACTCTGCCAAACCAGCCTCCTAACAATCCAAGCGAATGAGGCTACAAATCTGCTCCTCACCCAATGCCCAATACAATTCATAATGACTGTATAGACCAGCCAAGATGTACCAGCAAATCAATAGACCCACCATCAATGCAAACGCAAAGCCGAGCGAGAAAATGTTCAGCTGAGGCGCGGCACGCGTCATTACACCAAACGACAAGTTGATAGTAAGCAGCGCGATGATGCCTGATAGCGACATACTCAGAGCAGTTTTGAACATAATGCCAAGCCAACCCGCCATATCACGAAAATCCACCGCGGTAAGCGTGCCCGACCCTATCGGTAGGGTTTTAAAGCTGAACACCACTAGTTGCAGCATTTTTAAGTGACCATCGGTTGCGAGGAAAAACATGGTGGTCAAGAACATGAATAATTGACCAAGCAATGGCGTGTTCTGACCATTGGCAGGATCGACCATCGACGCAAAACCCAAGCTCGATTGCATACCAAGGATTTGCCCGAGCAACACAAACGTTTGGATCATAAATTGCGTCACCATGCCCATCGCGACGCCAATGATCATCTGCTCTGCGATGGTCATAAAACCACGAAATGAGAGCAGTTGAATGTCTTGCGGAACGGCAGGAATAGCGGGCATCACGGCAAAAGTAATCGCAAGGCCGAGATACAAACGAATACGAGGAGAAACAAAGCGAGCGCCAGTAACGGTCATTACCATCAACATCGACGAGATACGAACGTACGGCCAAAAATAATTGGCTATCCAGTCTAAGATGATTTGAGTGGGATACTCCATACCAGCCTCTAGTACAGAACCTGAGGCAAGCGCTCAATCAAGCCGAAGAAATATTCCATCAGCATTTGGGTCATCCAGTGACCAAACAGCATCAAAGCTAACAAAGTCACGATCAAACGAGGTAAGAAGCTTAACGTCTGTTCGTTAATTGACGTCGCGGCTTGAAAAATCGCCACGACCAAACCGATGAGCAAACTGGGGATAATAATGGCACAGACCATGATCAACACCATCCACAGTGCTTCACGGAAAAGCTCGACAAACATTTCAGGAGTCATGTCTTACCTCTTTTCTCTGTGCCAATCTAAAGGGCGAAACTGCCGGCTAAGGTCGACAATATCAAGTTCCAACCATCCACCAACACAAACAGCATCAACTTAAACGGTAGCGATACAATCATTGGCGATAGCATCATCATACCCATGGCCATCAAAACCGATGCCACCACCAAGTCGATGATCAAGAACGGCAGAAACAACATAAAACCGATTTGGAACGCCGTTTTCAGCTCCGAGGTGATAAAAGCGGGAATCAACACCGCCATCGACACATCTTCTGGATTGGTTACTTGCTCGCCCGACATATTTACGAAGGTTTCCAAATCCTTAATGCGCGTTTGCTTAAGCATGAAGGCCTTCATCGGCACTTGCGCTGCATCGAATGCTTCGCGCGCTGTCACTTGTTCGTTGAGGTATGGCTGGATAGCCGTGTCATTGATTTCGTTGAGCACAGGAGACATGACAAAGAAGGTCAAGAAAAGCGCGATGCCAATGATCACCTGATTCGATGGTGTTTGTTGTAAGCCCATCGCCTGACGCAGAATCGACATTACCACCACAATTCGGGTGAAAGACGTCATCAAAATCACCATTGCTGGCAAGAAGCCCAGCATGGTCATTAAGGCGAGAATTTGCAACGTAACAGAATAGTCTTCACTGCCATCCGGATTGGTGGTCATGGTGAAAGCTGGAATACCAGCACCGTTGCCAACCGACATAGAGCGACTGGCTCCGGTATCGCTTTGCATGGCCTGAACCGTCACACTGCTCCCTTCTGCTAAATTCGCAGGCAGCGGTGATTCCTCTGCCTCAGCAAACGAAAATGAAGAAAACAGCACGCCAACCAGTAGCACCAAAGTGCTAAAAAGCAGACGGATTGGATTACCCTTTGTCATTTTTCTTGATCAGTTGGCTGAACTGACTGGCAAAAGCATTGGTCGCCAACTCTTCCTCTTTCAATGGCTTTTCTAGCTTGGCTAAGGTTTGGATCGATTGACTGGTGATGCCCACCAAAAACTGCTCTTCTCCAACCTGAACCACAGCGATTCGCTCTTTGGTGCCGACAGGTAATTGGCTCACGATGCGTAAACCTTTTTGCTGCCCTAACGCCGGCACTTGCATGCGTTTAAGCAACCATGCCAACAGCAAAATGACACCAATAACCAGCACAAGTGAACCCAAGGTGGTCGCTAAATCGAGATTACTTGGTGCAGCCGCAAATGCATAAGGAGCACTCAGCATTAAACCGAGTGCTCCTGTGATTTGCTTCAATCTCTTTGTGATTGAACTTGTCATATTAACGCAGCTTTTTGATGCGTTCAGTTTGGCTGATCACATCAGTCAAACGGATACCAAACTTGTCGTTCACTACCACGACTTCGCCGTGCGCAATCAACGTACCGTTAACCAATACATCAAGCGATTCACCCGCTAGGCGGTCTAGCTCTACGACCGAACCTTGGTTCAATTGTAATAGGTTACGAATGCTGATTTGCGAACGTCCCACTTCCATCGAGATGGTAACGGGAATGTCCATGATGGTATCGAGTTTACGACGTTCATCGTCGGTAATTGGTCGAGAAGTATCTTTCAGCTCTTCCAGTGGCGCTGCCAATACTTCATCTACATCAATAGAAGGTGCAGACGGGTCTTCGCCAAGAGCGGCTGCCCATTCGTCTGCTAGCTTTTGATCGTCACTTGGTTCCATTTTTCTATCCTGTGTTAAGCCTTACTCAATCAAATCAACGAGTAAGGAGTCTTAATCATCTCTATCATCGTCATTCTCAAGCTCAGACATGATGTCTTTGCCCAAGAAGGCTAAATCAGTTTTCACTACGTGTGGTCGTTCAATCTCTTGAGAGACTTGCACTGCAAGCTTGTCTTCAGAGCGACCCATTTTTACGCGGTAAGTCGGTAAATCTTCGATGAACATGGTTGCGTGCTCAGGCATTTCAATCGGAATAATGTCGCCTGGTTGCAGCTCCATCAAATCGCGCAACGATATGTCTTTTTCCAGCAAGTTCACTCGGAAGTTTACCGGACAGTCCATGATCTCTTCGCGCAGCGCTGAACTCCAACGTACGTCGGTTTCCATCTTGTCCGACTGAACACCAGCATCGAGCAACTCGCGGATTGGCTCGACCATGGAATACGGCATTACGACATGGAAGTCACCGCCACCGCCATCCACTTCAATATGGAATGAGCTCACGACAATCACTTCGGTTGGGCTCACGATGTTTGCCATGCTTGGGTTTACTTCAGAATCGAGGTATTCAAACTCGACACCCATGACTGGCGACCACGCTTCTTTGTAGTCTTCAAATACGATTTTCAGCAGTAGCTGGATAATGCGACGCTCAGTTGGCGTAAATTCACGGCCTTCGATTTTGGCGTGGAAGCGGCCATCGCCACCAAAGAAGTTTTCTACCAGAATGAAGACAAGACGCGCTTCCATGGTAATCAATGCCGTACCTTTAAGAGGACGGAAGCGAACCATGTTCAAACTGGTTGGCACGTACAACGTATTTTGGTACTCGCCAAACTTCATCATCTGTACGCCGTTGATCGACACTTCGGCCGTTTTGCGCAGCATGTTAAACAGACTGATCCGCATGTGTCGTGCAAAACGCTCGTTAATCAGTTCGAGCGTTGGCATTCGACCACGGACAATCCTGTCTTGAGACGAGAAATCGAAACTGACGGCACCTTCCGTGTCGTTATCTAAGGGCTCATCAATGTCATCAACATCATCAACCCCGTGCAGTAGCGCATCAATTTCGTCTTGGCTTAATAGATCGGTCACGTTTTACCTATTGAATAACAAAATCTGTAAACAGTACTTTTTCAATCACTGGCTTGCCGACCGCAGCATTTAAAGCTGCTTTAATATCTTCGGAAGCTCGGTCTCGCAGTTCCACTCGACCCGTTGGAGAACGAAGCTGCTCTACCGTTGCCGATGCAAATGTTGATAACAAAGAGCTCTCAACCAACGGAGAATGGTAACGCGCCAACTGCTCATTCTCAGAGCCACGTACCATAAGCTGCGCTTTGATTTGCACCAGTCGATCGCGACGGTCACCCGTCACGTTAAAAATGAACGGTTGCGGAAGATTCACGTACGCAATTGGGTTAGCCGCTGCGGCCTGTGTTTGCTGTGACTCTGCCTCTGCGGCTTGAGCCGAATCATCCGATCCCATTAAAAAGAACGCCGCCGCGCCACCACCACCGAGCAGAACCACGACTGCAATAATGATGATCAGTAGCTTGCTTTTACCTTTTGGTGCATCGGCACCTTGTAGCTGTTCTTCTGCCATTGTTTTCTCTAATTATTTGTTCTTGTTCAAGATGGTTGAGGTTACGACATTAGGCGTAAAAACTAATTCCATCACGCTTTGAAACCACATTCAAATCAAGATTCACGTCGGCATCAAAGTTTTCGTCTGACTGGCCAGAAAAACCGCGTCCAGACGTGCCTTGGCCATTTTGTTCAGCCGCTGCGTAACCACTTTGCTGTTGTCCACTGCTTTGCTGCTGAACCGAGGAATCCGCCAGTTGCATCCCTTGTTGAGCCAACATTTCACGTAGACGAGGCAACGTTTGTTCAATAATGTCACGCGCTTGTGGGTTGGTAACCGTAAAATGCACGTTGGCCAAATCGTTGTTCATCGTCATGCGAATTTGCATACGGCCAAGCTCTGGTGGGTCAAGTCGGATGTCGAGGTTCTTCAAGTTCTTCGACATCATCATTTGTACTTTTTCCGCCACTTGCTCATTAGCGAGCTCTTTTGTTAATTGCAGAGGCAGTTGTGCTTGCTGAGCAGCTTCCGTTCGGGTTTGCTGTTGGGCTGTTACGCCTTGTTGACCTGCTGCCGCTTGCAGCTGTCCTGCTAATCCGTATTGCGACTCTGGCTTATCTTGCTGGCTCGCCGTAGCTTTCAACGCACCTGCACTTAACGCGGCATTGATCGCTTTGTGGCTCACTTCCCCATTAGCAGTCATTTGAACTGCTGGGTTGAAATTATTCGCCACCAGCGCATCCGGCATTGGTGCGGACGCAAGTTTATCGGCATGTTGAGCCATTGGCGCTTGCGCAGCGACGTGCTTCATCTCTTGCGCGTTCACGTATTGTGCTTGTTGCCCCATCGCGACTGCAGCGGCTGTTCGTTCGCTGCCGTTTCGTACATTGTTATGCTGCGTTGTATTTTGTTCCGCAAGAATGGCTTTCACGTCCGTTGGCAGCGCAACCAACTGGGCTAGCTCTTGCTCAGGAATATCCGCGACGACGTCACCCGTTCTCAAACCTTCAATGACATCGATTTCTTGTTCGCTCAGAGGTTTGCCTTGCGCCAACTTGGTATCGATGACTTCCAGCTCATCAATTGAAACCAGCTGAACCGCCTTACCTTCAAAGCCGACCGTCGCAGGGTCAAGTGACACCGAACCATCCAATGCACCTAAGGTGTTCGCCTGAGCTTGTTGCATTGCTGAAGCATCCATTACAGGAGGTGCAGTCAGGTTTTGCCATTCAGTTGATTGAGATTGTAGCTTCTCAATATCAATCGGCTTTCCATTGGCATCTAAGATTGGTTCCAGTTGCTGCTCGGCCGCCAAATTCACTTGCTCAACAGAAGGCGTCGATTGCAACGCTGCTAGCGCTTTTGCGTCATCTGTTTCGACCAGTTTCGACACTGGAGCAGAGAAAGAGGTTGCTTGCGTCGTCTGTAGAGGCAAACCCTTGCCGCTATCAACAAAAGCATCATTGGTTTGCAATGCTTGATTCGCTTGTTCAATCCGACCGAGTAGTTGCTGACCTTCTCCCATCGCACTGGCCACCGCTATCTTATCTTGCGAGTCTGTGTTCTGAGCGCTTTGTTTTGAATCCAACAGAGCCTCTGACTCCATTGGCGACAAAGCTTGCTTCGCTACGACGGGGGCTTTACCTTCTTCTTGAAGTGATTCCGAAGTTTGCTCTGATTCGTCAGTAACGGCTTTTGCGCCTTCATGCTCTAGCAATGCATCAGCCGCTTTTCCGTCGACACTCTCACGGTTCGCGACTGATTCTTGGCTCTCGCCATTCTTCTCGACCGTTTCACCTTCTGTGGCGTTAACGTCGGTCTTTGCATCTGTACTTGCTGTGTGAGTGACCGCTTTTTCTGCTTTTTGTGAACCTGTAAAAACTCCCGCTAAGGTTTCAAAAAAACCTTTGCTTTCAGAGCTTTCTGTAGGTGCTTTTGCGGAAGACTCAGAAACCGAGGTCTTGCTAGTCGCAGAAACATTAGACAAATTCACATTCATAAAAACTTTCTCGTTTTTAGCTACGCCTTTTTATGGCGTGACCAGATTGCCCATCAGAGGCAAAATTAGATAATTAAACCATGAATTTGCAAAAATCACGCCAACGCATAAGGCTATTTTCCTGACGAACAACGCACACGAAAAGAGTGGAAGCGAGATCAACTTCAACAAAAATTAGAACGGCTTGGCCTTACGGCTAAACAACAGCGTGGAAAACTCATCCATTTGCTTTTGCTCACGTTTGGCTTCCGCGATTTGCTTTTCTTTCGCTTTCTTTTCGATCATCCACTCGTAAGACATGCGTTCTTGGCGCATCTTGAGCCAGTAGTCTTTGCAGTTTTCGACTTGTTCTTTGAAGTGATGCTCTGCTTGCTTTTGCTTTGATAGTGTCTCGTCAAGCTGACATAAGAATCGGTTGAGATGCCCGTATTGGCTGGCGGTTAAACCCGCTTGGCCACGATCTACCAACTGCTGGCAGTAATCGAGACGATATTTTTCGATTTGCTCAACCTGACGGTAATAGTCTTCAAGCTCAGAGCGCGCTTTGTTCAGCGCAAGTACGGCTTGGTCTTCGCGCTCTTTGGTCTGCTCAAGTAGGAATTCCATAGCATTATTCATACGCTATTACCCACCCAAAATATTTCTGAGCATATTGACGCACATGTCGTATGGCACCGATTCTTTCATACGCTGCTGCAAGTATTCGTCTAGCTTCGGCTTTAATGTAAATGCGCCATCGATAGCCGGATCGGTGCCCGGCTTGTACGCACCAATCGACACCAAATCTTGATTTTTGCGACAAATAGACAAGACCTGACGTACCGCCTTCGACATCAACACATGTTCTTCGGTGGTGATCTGAGGCATCACACGGCTGACCGATTTCTCGACGTCAATCGCAGGGTAATGACCCGCGTCTGCCATTTCACGCGACAAAACAATGTGACCATCGAGAATGGCACGAGACGCATCGGCGATCGGGTCTTGCAGATCGTCACCTTCAGTTAAAACGGTAAAGAAAGCGGTGATCGAGCCTTGCTCTGGGCTGCCATTACCCGCACGTTCCACCAGCGCAGGCAGCTTGGCAAATACCGAAGGCGGATAACCTTTGGTGGCTGGCGGTTCACCAACCGACAAGGCAATCTCACGCTGCGCTTGAGCAAAACGGGTCAGTGAATCCATCAGCAACAGCACATCCAAACCTTGGTCGCGGAAGTACTCGGCAATCGTAAGTGCCGTTTGACACCCCTTCAAACGCATCAACGGAGATGCATCAGCTGGTGCAGCCACCACAACTGAGCGACGACGTCCGTCTTCGCCTAAAATCTCTTCAATAAATTCTTTAACTTCGCGTCCACGTTCACCAATCAGACCTACCACCACCACTTGCGCCGTAGTGCCTCGTGTCATCATGCCTAGCGTGACCGATTTACCCACACCAGAACCCGCAAACAAGCCAATACGCTGGCCTTTGCCTACCGTCAACAAACCGTTGATCGCTTTTAAGCCAACATCGAGTGGTTCAGATATCGGTTTTCGTGCCAGTGGGTTGATGGGTTCCGCATTAAATGACGCACGGTGCTCAGTGTAAATCGGGCCAAGTCCATCCAGCGGATTACCCACGCCATCAATAACGCGGCCAAGCAGCTCCATACCGACAGGCAAACCTGCTTCGCTGGTAAGTGGCGTCACTTTTGCACCGGGCAAAATACCGGTGATTTGCTCACTCGGCATCAAATACAAGTTGTCACCAGAAAACCCAACTACTTCGGCTTCCATGTGACCAGACATGGTTTCAACCAAACATAGACTGCCGATCGGCGCACGACAGCCCGTTGCTTCTAAGGTCAAACCAACAACGCGCACTAATTTGCCAGAAGCGACCGGGCGCGTGGTTAAGCCTTCGACTTTGTAGTTTTTGAGACGATCGGCCAAAGCTTGCATGGATTACTCACCCTCTTGGTGACGGTTCGCGCCACAAAAGCTGTGCAGCACACTCTTGATGCGCTCTTCCATGCGGTAGTTAATGCTCGATTCGCCTGCTTCGATTTGCACATCGCCACGATTAAGTGATGGCTCAGAAACCAGTGTCCAGTTACGGCAATCTAAATCTTCTTCACCATACGCAGAGCGAATGATGGCAACATCTTCAGGGTTGAGATGCAATGTGATTGGATGGCCAGAAATCGGCAGCGCTTCTACCGACTGCTTAACCGTATCGAGAATAATTTGTGGATTGGTTTGAACCTCGACATGCACCACTTCTTTGACTAAGCACAGCACCATGTCCACCAGTTGCTTCTCTACCTGAGCATTCATCAGCTCCAAAGGTTGAGCAAACTGGTTGGCGAGATTCATAAACACTTCAACCTGCTGTTGAATAAACTCTTGGCCAGCAGAAACGCCTTCTGCTTTACCCAGCTCTAAACCCTCGGCATGGCCTGCTTGCAAGCCTTCTTCTTTGCCTTTGTCGTACCCTTGCTTAAAGCCAGCTTCTTGACCTTGGTACAAACCTTCTTGATAAGCGCCTTGCTTGATCAGTTCGATCTGTTCTTCTGTCAGTTCAAGAGCTTGTTCTTCTTCTGGCTCGTCAAAGTTTGGCACCCAGCTAGGATCGTAGTTAAACGCAGTCTGTTTGGCTTTTTTTTCCTTTGAATCGCCATAGTCGGGTAAACCCCAACGTTGCGGTTCGATCAGCGCATCATCTTCATCAGGACGGATAAATCCACGTTTTCTATCGCCAGCCATGGGTTACCTACTGTGTATTAGATTTGAAGTGAAGGTGCCCCGCGACAAGAAGGTCGCAGGGCTATAGAGATTATAAGAACTCGTCTGCGCCGCCAGAAAGCATGATTTCACCAGCGTCGGCCATACGACGAGCAATCGCCAGGATTTCTTTCTGCGCCGCTTCTACGTCTGCCACACGCACTGGTGGCATCGCTTCGATGTCGTCACGCATCATCTCAGCGGCACGCTTAGACATGTTCTTGAAGACTTTCTCACGTAGAGAATCATCGGCACCTTTGAGTGCTTTTTGTAGAACGTCTTGCGGTACATCACGCAGCAATTTCTGAATACCTTGGTCGTCCACTTCGACCAAGTTCTCGAAGACGAACATAAGATCTTGGATTTGCGTCGCCATGTCTTCGTCTTGGTCGCGGATTTGTTCCATCAAGATACCTTCGACGTTGTTGTCTAGGTAGTTCATGATCTCGGCTGCTGCCTTCAGGCCGCCAATTTTGGCTGCTTGTGCACCCGCTTGACCCGCGAACTGCTTCTCCATGATCTCGTTTAGCTCTGCCAATGCTGATGGCTGAACCTCTTCAAGGTTGGCAATACGCATCATCAGATCCAAACGCACACGCTCTGGGAACTGAGAAAGAATTTCCGCCGATTGATCCGCTTCCAAGTACGACAATACGATGGTTTGAATTTGCGGGTGTTCGTTGACAATAATGCTTGCCACTTGGCGTGGGTCCATCCATTTCAATGAATCCAGACCTTTCGAACCGGTACCCAGCAGAATTTGATCAACCAAGTTGTTCGCTTTGTCTTCACCCAGCGCGGCCACCAAGGCATTACGCATAAAGTCTTCGCTGCCCATACCAATGTTGGTGTATTTCTGGATATCTTCCAAAAACGTACGGTGCACCGCCGATACTTTCTCTTGGCTTAAATCTTTAGCACGCGCCATTGCACTACCAACGCGCTGTACTTGCTTCGGTTCTAAATGACGGATGATGCCAGCCGCATCTTGCTCATTCAGACTTAATAACAAAATGGCCGCTTTCTCTTCACCAGTAATGGTGGAGGCATCAAACTCAACTGGCATGCCTGCGCCGTTTTCATCTTGAGGTACGATATCGTTAGCCATTTTCGTTCATCCAGTTTTTCACAACTTGAGCCGCTAGCTCTGGTTCGTTCGCTACAAGTGCACGAACCGCTTTCAGTACGTCTTCATCTTTATGAAGGTTAGGCAGATCGATACTTGAACCAAATTCAAACAGCTCACTGCTTTCAATGTCGCTACCAATTAGGCTGGTTTCGCCATCGGCACCAATTGGCAAGCCGTCTGGGCCGTACATTTCATCGTCGTCATCACCAGCTGGGTTAAGCAGTTTCTTCATTGCAGGGCGAACCAGTACAAGCACAACCACGATGATAACTAAAGCGCTGGCGAACCAACGAACCCAATCGTTGAAGTTCGGGTGTTCCCAAATCGGTTGGTCAACAAGCTGCTCGGTTTCTGGCTCGGCAAACTTGACGCTCAATACGTTAAGTAAATCACCACGAGATTGATCAAAGCCGACGGTGCCAATCAACACCTGACGAATCGCGTTGATTTCACCTTCCGACATTGGTGTGTAAGTCACTTCACCTGTATCTGGATTAACTTGGCGACGGTCTTTGATGGCAACTGAAACAGTTTGGCGCGCCACGGTGCCCGTTTGCTTACGCTCATGGCTAATCGTGGTGTCTAGCTCGAAGTTGCGGGTCGATTCTTTACGTACAGAGCCTTGCCCCATTACCGAGCCGTCTTTCATTTGCGCGACGTCTTGCGGAATAGAAGCATCCGCCGGAGGCTGATTACTAAGCGCACCCGGAATGCCTGCTACCATGTTGCCGTTGTTGTAATCTTCTAGCGCGTACTCGCTGCGGGTCGATGGCGTATTTGGGTCGAAACGTTTACGAGTTTGCTCAACCGCACTGAAATCCATTTGGATATCCACTTGCGCGGTGTAGTTACCAAAACCAAGAATAGGCAACAGAACAGAGTCGATTTTTTCACGCAATGCTTGTTCTTGGCTGCGTTCTAACTCTTGCTCTTTACGACGCGCGGCAGACGCCGGATCTTGCGAACCAGAGCTCAACAAACGTCCATGCTGATCCGTGACGGTAATGCGCGATGTCTTCATGCCTGGAACAGCACTCGCGACCATATCGACAATCGAGTCCACTTCTTGCTGCTTGAGGTTGGCGCCTGTCGATAGCGTCAAAAATACTGAGGCGGAAGCTTCTTGGTTATGACGCACAAACACACTGTGTTTCGGCAACGCCAATAACACTCGCGCTTTGCGAACCTGCTTCATTTCTTCAATGGCTTGAGCTAGCTGACGCTCACGGCTGAGCTTAAGACGTTCCTGCTCTAAGCGCTGAGAAACGCCAAAGCCCATGTCTTGCAGCAGAATGTCATCACCCGCTTCGGTCGCTTGATTGACGCCCGAACGCACCATGCCTAATTTGATTGAGTTGTACTCGCTCGACTCCACCGAAACGGTATTACCATCGAGTTTGTAATTGATTTTTTGCTGGTCAAGGTAATCCAGAACAGGGATCAGTTCTTCAGTGTCGTAAGCGCCAAGCGGACGCATTTCTGGTTCTTTTACCCAGAAGAACAACATCACGATTAACGCAACACAGATAGAGATCGATAGCACAAGCACGACCTGTCGAAGCAAATCGAGGTCGCCCACGGCCATATCGAATTTTGATGCACTGCGCTCTTCTAAATCTGGATTTTGACTTTCCACATCCATATCGGAGCTAGAAACCAGTGCGCCATCTGAGCCGCCATCAGTGACGGTTAAATCTGTAGACTTGTCTGCCACACTTATTACCTAAATTACACTGGCATGTTCATGAGGTCTTTGTAGGCCTCAACGAGCTTATTGCGGATTTGAACAGTGGCTTCAAAAGCAACACTGGATTTGTTACGAGCAATCATGACGTCAGATAAGGAAACATCGGCATCACCACGATCAAAACGCGTTTGTAGATCGCCAGATGATTTTTGAAGTGAGTTCACGTTATTGATGGCTTTGGTTAGGAGATCATTGAAATCTGCACCCACTTTCGCACCCGTTCCTGTCGGAGTGGTGTTGGTCGCTTCAACCATCATGGCGCGCATTTCGGCCTGAATACCATCAACTTTCATTATCACCTCTGAGCCAAAAGTTTGACTATCTATTTAAACTAAATATTGACACAGCAATTTATGTGCCATAAGACGCCAGCAGTATAGTTTACTCACACTTTTGTCTTATGGCTACG
This sequence comes from Vibrio sp. RC2502, assembly GCF_054850435.1. NCBI lineage: Bacteria > Pseudomonadati > Pseudomonadota > Gammaproteobacteria > Vibrionales > Vibrionaceae > Vibrio > Vibrio sp. RC2502. Next base: position 933,796 of record NZ_CM141453.1, on the reverse strand, counting down.
CGTGTGAAACCTAACTCGGAATATCTATACCCGCGTCACGCATTTTGGCAAGTTTGTAGCGCAGAGTACGTGGGCTTATGCCCAATTTCTCTGCCATTTCTTTGCGTCGGCCATTACATTCCACCAAGGTTTCTAGAATGATTGCGTACTCTTGATCGCGCAGCTCGCCACCCAACCCCTCGCCGCCAGTGTTAACGCGGTTGACGGATTCAGCTTGAGCAACAGGCTTGACATCAGGGACCAATGTTTCTGCACTTTGCACAACGTATTGCAAGCTGTTGGCATCTTGCCAATCCACACCTTCTAACAAGATGTGCTCTGCACCGATATCGCCGTTTTCACTCAAAATCAGCGCGCGTTGTACAACGTTATCCAGCTCTCGAACATTACCTGGCCATGGGTACTGCAATAGTTTTTCCACTGCAACTGGCGAGAACTGAGGAACAGGCATACCCATTTTGCTACAGTGACGCTCGGCAAGATGCTTCGCAAGTGGCGCAATGTCCCCTTTACGCTCATTCAGCGCTGGCCATGCGATTGGGAACACATTCAGGCGGTAGTACAAGTCTTCACGGAAATTACCTTCCGACACATACTGTTTGAGATCACGGTTACTGGTCGCTAGCACACGAACATCTAGCTTGATGCTCTTACGGCTACCAAGACGCTCTACTTCGCGCTCTTGCAAAACACGCAATAACTTCGCTTGCAGGTTTAAGTCCATCTCGCTGATTTCATCAAGTAAGATTGTGCCGCCTTGCGCTTGCTCGAACTTACCCGGACACGCCTGAACAGCACCAGTGAATGCACCTTTTTCGTAACCGAATAGCGTCGCTTCCAGCATGTTGTCAGGAATCGCCGCACAGTTAATCGCAACGAATGGGCCGTCTTTACGGTTTGATGCTTTGTGAATGTAACGCGACATCACTTCTTTACCCGAACCACTTGGGCCTAAGATCATCACGTTCGCATCAGTGCGAGCCACTTTGTCTGCCAAAGCAAGTAAGCGCAGACTCTTTTCATCAGCAACGACAGCATCACCGTTGTCATCACTTTTGATAGGAGCATAACGGCTTACCATATTAAGCAGCACTTCTGGTGCAAATGGTTTCGCCATGTAATCAATCGCGCCATCTTTCATTGCAGAAACGGCATCTTCGATATTGGCGTAAGCCGTCATTAGCAGCACTGGTAAGTTCGGCCAATTTTGTTTGATGTTACGCAGCAGCGCTAAGCCACCCATACCTGCCATTTGCACGTCAGATACCACGATATCAACCGCATTTGATTTCAGCTTTACTAATGCGTCTTCTGCACTATCGGCTTCTAACCATTCATACCCTGCCAGAGCCAGAGTATCCACGAGGGCTTCACGAAGACCTTCGTCGTCTTCTACGATCAGCACTTTGCTTTGCGCCATTCTGATTCTCCAGTAATTGTCATTACCAGAAGCCGCTTATTGCGCTTCTGATTGCACTCGCTCCAGCGGAATGCACATGGTGAAGCAGGCTCCATCACCCTGCTCTGAAATAAGTTCCAATCGGCCGTCATGGGCACGGCAAACCATTTGAACGACAGCCAGCCCTAACCCGGTTCCTTGAGAACGCGTGGTAAAAAATGGCTCCATAATTTTGGCCTGTAGTTCTTGTGGTACACCCGGGCCGCTGTCTTGCACAGAAATGCGCAGTTCACCGTTCACCGGGCGGAAAAAGATGTCGATTTGCGACTCTTTGCCTGACATTTGAATCGCGTTCATCACCAAGTTACTCAGTGCAGAGGCGATAGCATTCGCGTTGCCAAGCAGTTCGGTCTGTTCTTCTTCTACTTCGAGGAAGTAATCAATGTTGTTGTTTTTAAGAGCGGTTTCGACCATTGGTTGGTATTCAGCAACCAATTGAGCAATCGTAAATGGCTTAATGACTTTATTATCACCACCTTTGGCAAAAAGCAGCATATCATTAACCTGCTTCTCCAAATCGTGCAGTCGATCCATTAATTTACTTTGGAAGCGCTCTCTCGTCGCTGGCGGAAGATTAGGCGCGCCCAAATTAGAGGCGTACAACATTGCGCTCGACAGCGGCGTTCTTACTTGATGCGCTAGCGATGCAACCATACGCCCTAATGAAGAAAGACGTTGTAGATCACTCACACGAGCTTGCAGTAAACGGGTTTCGGTTAAGTCGGTGATGAGGATCAGTTGCCCTGTCGCGGAGGCAGAAATCGCCAAACGCACTTTGCGACCATTACGCAGTGACACTTCGTGGCCATCATCTTCACGCGGATCAAAAGCCGCTTGAATGATGTTGAACCATTTCTCGTTAACCAGTGGGATTTCTAGAATTCGGTGCGCCTCGGGGTTGGCTTCTCGCACAACACCATACGTGTCGAGCAAAATAACCCCAGCGGGCATCACATCCAATACCTGCTTATAGCGCTCAACTTGGTTTTCTACTGAGTCTAAATGGGATTGGTTGGTGTTATTGTCCATTCACTGCCTGTCGAAATATCGCCACTAAAAAGTAAAATAGCTTGGTAAGCAATTAGCGTACCAAGCTATTTTTTATATTTATCATGACGTTATGTTATCGACAATAAGTTGACACCGAGAAATGTCTGATTTTAATGTCAGAAAAGATAACTTTTGTGATTAAACTGAAGCTCGATCTAACGCTGCAAATTATACTTGCGCATTTTCTCAACCAACGTTGTACGGCGCATACCCAGCATATCTGCAGCCCTTGCAACGACCCCACCTTGCGCTTCTAACGCTTGGCTGATCATGTTGACTTCCAAATCTGCTAATAGCTCTTTTAGGTTCACCCCTTCTGGTGGCAACGCTTGAGGCGCATTCATGTTGTGATCCAGATCGCTTTGCTCGTCAAAGCTGAAATCTTCCGAGAAGATGTCTTGGAACACATCGCGTTCTTGCTCTTCAATCGAAGTGAACGGATTACCTTCAGGTTGGAACTCTGGAATATCACTGTAGCGATATTTCGTCGGAAGATGGTTCACATCAACCAGACTGTTTGGGTACAAAATGATCATGCGCTCAACAAGGTTAGCTAACTCGCGCACGTTACCCGGCCAGTGGTGTTCCATCAAAGAGTTGATCGCACGCGGCGTGAAACAGATTGGCTGGCCGCCTTCGGCTTCCAGACGTGTCATCAGCTCCTGCAATAACAATGGGATATCTTGCTTACGCTCTTTTAGCGCTGGCATTTCGATTGGGAAAACGTTCAAACGATAGAACAAATCTTCACGGAACGTGCCTTCTTCGATCATGCTTTCCAAATTACGGTGTGTCGCAGCGACCACACGCACGTTGACTTTGATTGTCGAGTTTCCGCCAACTCGCTCAAAACAACGCTCTTGAAGTACACGCAATAGCTTCACTTGCATCGACATTGGCATGTCACCAATCTCATCAAGGAAGATCGTGCCACCGTCTGCTAATTCAAATCGACCTTTACGCGCCGTTAACGCACCAGTAAACGCGCCTTTTTCGTGGCCAAACAATTCGCTTTCGAGTAGCTCCGGTGGGATTGCACCACAGTTAATTGGCACAAACGCACCATTGCGGTATGACGAATGGTAGTGAATGTTACGTGCTACCACTTCTTTACCCGTACCCGATTCACCAAGGATCAAGACATTGGCTTCTGTACCCGATACTTGCTCAATAAGATGACGAACTTCTTGAATACCGCGACTCTGCCCTACTAAGCTACGAAACAGCGTGTTTTTACGCGCACTAGCAACAACATTGACCCCTTTACGGCCAAGAAAATCTTTGCAGTGACGTAACGCTTCACTAAGCTGTGGGTAATTTAGCGGTTGCTCTAATTCGCCAACAAAGTTTGGGAGATCGTCCACAGGCAAAGGAAAGCTGCCCAAGACAAGAAGTGGGATATGGTATGCATCGTTGAGACGAGCCATCACGGCAGTTGCCGCTCGACCTGCTGAGATATTGCCAACGATACAGCCTGACCATACGCTAGACCAATCAACATCGCCTAGCTGTTCAGAACTGACAGCTTCGCAACTTTCTCCAACAAATTCCAATATATTGCTTAAATTCAAACGACTTGATGCGTCATCATCAATTACAAGCAGCTTTGCCAAACCTTGCATAAGTAAGAATGATTGCCTTTATTTTAGGTGCGTTGCGGCCAAACCTGGATTTGCGCAATTGGGTGCTAAAGAAGGCGGAAACACCACACTCAATTTACGATCGACAAAATAGGAAAATCAGCAACAAAAAAAGCCATTAGGGCTACTAATGGCTTCTATTTTATTTGAATATGAAAATAAGGCAACCAAGCAATATAGAGGTGTGAGCTCGATTGTAACTTTCATGCGCAACTTGTTGCTAATGCAGTCTTAATGTTTTAAGTCGATCCTAAAGCATTGTTTTGATTATTAAATGCCGACTTCTGCTGCCGTCAAGTTGTGGAACTCTGTTGGGATCTGATCCCAAGCGGATTTAATCTCACGAATAATGTCAATAACGTCGTCGATCGGCTGTGGATCATTCTGGTGGTTTGCCGCAGAAATCTGCGTGATCATAAACTCATACAATGAATCTAAGTTTGAAGCGATGTCACCACCATCTTCCATCGACAAACAGCTGCGTAGCGCAATAATAATGTCGAGTGCTTTACCTAAACGCTCGCCTTTTGCTGGGATATTGCCTGCTTGCATGGCTGCTTTGCCTTGAATAAGGCGCTCAATTGCACCAGCCATAAGCATTTGAATGACTTTGTGCGGAGAAGCCGCGCTCAGCTGGCTGTCGACTGATACTTTTTTGTATGCTTGCAAAGAACCGCGCATAGTAATCCTCTTTTAAATAAATTTTTTGTACTGCTGAAGCGAACGTTGGCCATAACGGAATTTGTGAAGCTCTTTTCCGACCTTTGACGTTTCTGATTGCATCAGCTCGACAATTCTTTTGGTACGAGTCAGCAAGTCTTGCCACTCTGCATCCTGCTTTACCAAGGGATTTTGTTGAATAATTGGTAACAGGTTTTGCAATAACCGTTCCCTGATATCGACCAAGCGAAGAATTTCTTCAGTATTAAAGTCAACTTTTTCCAGCTCTTGCGTAATTAGTTGATCTATATCACTAATTTCTATGAGTTCATTCTGCATTTATTAACCTAACGCACTCATAAGAGCCCCAAGTTGCCCCTGCATCTTACCTGTCGCGTCTTGCATCGCGGTAAATTTCGCATGGGTACGCTTTTCCAGCCCTTCCATGCGGCGATCTAATGCCGCTTGGTCATCATTCAAACGGTAGTTTTGTTCTGTGAGACTTTTCTCTCGCGTACGAATGCTGCCCGTAATACCGGTGATGCCGTGAATCGCATCTTCGATACGCTTCGCAAAACCAGTGTTACCACCGAAGAATTTTTCTAACTCGTTGAAGTTATTGTTCAACTGACGGTCAAGCATGTCATAGTTGATTTCAAGCGTGCCTTGACGTGTCGTGGTAATGCCAAATTCTGTCAATGATTTCAGATTTTCTGGTGCTTGATCGATTCGGCTTGAAAAGACGGCTTTCAATCGTGAATCGGCACTTCGCACCGTGCTGTCACCAGCTAGCGGCCCTTTTTGGCCGGTAGTTGGGTCCACACTCGAGAGTGCTTGCGAAGTTTGGTAAAACGAGTTGTACGCCGAAACAAAGTTTTCGATGTCGCTGCGTACACTTTGACGGTCGTACTCGACACCGATTTCTGCCGGCGGCTTGTTTGGTTCTGACTTGCCTTTAAGTGTCAAATCTACGCCTTCAATGGCATCTTCAATTACGTTGTTATGGCTTGAAAGTTTTGCCACGCCGTCAAGCAGCACTTCAGAGTCTTGCCCCGCTTGTACCTCTGTCATACCAAGGTATTCTTCGAATGAGGATTGCGCTTTTGCGATTTTGGCTTCTGCTTCGTCGATTTTTTCTAGACGTTCACGCTCTTGAGGATCGAGTTTCGCACGATGAATTTGCTTGGCTTGCTCTTCGGAAAGCTCACCACGTTCGACTTTTGCGTCGAGTTCTTGCTTTTCATCCGCAATTTTCTGCTCGATTTCTGCTTTTTCTTGTTCTAGGAGCTGCTTAGCTTCTTTGGTCGTAACGTAAGAATCCGTCAATGTGCCTGAGGCGGCATTATTCCAACCTGGAACATCCGGCGCTTTCTCTATCGCCTTTTCGTCCAGTTCCAGTTCTGGCTCTTCGTATGAATCCAGCAAGGTGCCTGACGCAGTTTCTGTCCAACCTGGAATGCGCTCTTCAGGTCGCAAGCTCGAACGTTGATTGGCCTTATCAATGGCTTCTTGTCCGGCTTTAGCAGCCTCTGCACCAGCAGCAGAGATCGGCTCTTGCGATGCATCATCTTGTGCATTCTCTGCCGCTTTTTGCGCTTCTGGAGGTAGAGGGTTGCCGTTCTCATCCAGAATTTCTGGTTGATCCGGTTGTTGCGGTGCTTGTAGTGGCCCTAACACTTCTTCTGCCGCAGCACGTGCTTCTTCAAGCGCGTTAACTCGGTCTTCAAGTGTTTGGTATTCGAAATATTTCAGAGGGTTGCCTCTTTCGGCTTCCACGCTGACTTTGATTTGATGATCCTTACCAGAAAGGTTTGAGGCAAGGATGAGACGCGGTCCTTCGACATCATTAATGACGGAAGCACGAACGCCAGGGTTGTCTTTAGCGCCATTGATGCCGCGTACGACATCGATGAGCTTAGATCGAGAACGAACCTCGATATTAAAACGGTCATCACCAAGCGAAATCTGCAGCTTACCAGGACCAAATTTTGCGTCTTCTGGCAATACGTCAGAAGCGACTTTGTGGCTCTGTGCAAGCTGCAACACATCGATAGCATACTTACCGGCTATAGCGTCAGTGGTTGCGGTGGCCGATACGATATTGTCGTCCGTGGTTTCAACCGTGCGGACGGCAAACGCTTTCTCCTGACGAAAGTTCGCCATGAGATTTTTCATCGTATCCAACGATTCTCTGAGTCGCCCATAGGCACTGATACTGGCATTGATTGTCGTGCGATCGTTGTCGATGCGTTGCTGCTTAGGCACACGTTCCGCATCCACAATTTTGCTGACCATGGAATTAATATCCATGCCGCCAGACATCCCCACAGGGCCTAAACTCATTAAATCACCTCAAAAACGACTTACACTTTTTCAACTAACAAACCGCTGTTAGCTGTGTGCTCAGCTAGGCGACGCAATACCACTAGCAGTTCTTCATCAGGAAATTGACGAATCACATCACCAGTATTGGTTTCGTAAATCGTCACAACGTCTCTGCCGGATTCTTCATCCACACGAAACGCTACTCCTTTGTTGATGGACGAGACAAACTCATTCATTTGTTCGACCATTTTTTCACGTTCTTCTCTGTTTAGCTCCTGACGGCTTTCCGCCATCTCGATTGCCGCTTGAACAGAGAAGTCGTGCTCGGTGCCTTTCGCTTTTTGCGGCGAAACGTCACCGGTTGAACTTGCTGTACTAGGCGTACCTATGCCGTTGCCATTTTTATTTGCAACATTTGTGCCATTCGGTGTGCCGTAAGGCTGGATGTTCGATGCGTAGGAGGATATTTCCATTACAATCTCCCTTCCACCTTATGAGCTAACGATAGGATCTATCGTTTTGGTGACCTAAGCACTAGGCTGGGTCGACCTTGTTAGCCCAACAAGCTTAGCGCTGCAGATGGTGACTGCTTCGCTTGAGCCAGGATTGAAGTACTTGCTTGCTGAAGAATTTGCGACTTAGTCATCGCTGTTGTTTCTTTCGCGTAATCAGTATCTTTAATACGGCTGTTAGATGCATTAACGTTTTCGTTAATGTTGTCTAGGTTGCTGATTGCGTGGTTGAAACGGTTCTGGAAAGCACCTAGTGACGCACGTTGGCTGTCTACTGATTTAAGTGCACCGTCGATAACTGCTACAGCTTCTTGAGAGCCTGCAACCGTTGTTACGTCGATGTCTTTAACCGTTACGTCTTTCGCATCACCAAAACCGATCTCGCCAGCTAGGTTGCCAGAGAACTCAACTTCACCATTTACTTTCTGAGTAGAAGCAAATACTTGTAGCTTGCCGTCTTCACCAACAGACGCTTTTACATCTTCGCTTTGACCGTTGATGTAAGTTGCTAGCTGTTCGATGTCGTCGCCTTGCTTAGCCTTGATGGTAAGTTCTTTCTCTTCACCTTGTTTATTGGTGTAGCTCATTTTAAGCTCAGTTTTATCACCAACTGTCCAAGATGCATCTTTACCTTCTTCTGCTGAGTAGCTCTTACCACCCATTGCTGAAGTATCAGAACGTAGGCTGCCCATAGAAAGCATTACAGCTTCGCCAGAGTCCGCACCGATTTGGAAAGATTGAGTACCGTACGTACCGTTAAGCAGTTTGTTGCCACCGAAAGAGGTTGTTTCAGCGATACGGTTTAGTTCGTCGTTTAGCGCTGTTACTTCTTCTTGGATCGCTACACGTTCTGCTTTTGAGTTAGAACCGTTCGCAGATTGAAGCGATAGGTCACGCATACGTTGTAGGATGTTGGTAGATTCATTCATTGCACCTTCAGCAACCTGTGCAATGGAGATACCGTCGTTCGCGTTTTTCACCGCCATGTCTAGGCCACGGCTTTGAGCGTTCAAACGGTTTGAAATCTGTAGACCTGCAGCATCATCTTTCGCGCTATTGATTTTATAACCCGAAGACAAACGCTCCATTGATTTTTGTTGACCTTCAGCCGCGTGGTTTAGGTAACGCTGTGCGGTCATCGCAGAAACGTTAGTATTAACGTTAATCGCCATAATTGATCTCCTTAAGGCTTAGTGAATGTACCGTCGTGTCTCTCACCTCACTTAGGTACATCTCATTTCTCTCAGTCCCTTTAACGGCGACGTATGCATATCCTTTAGGAGAAATTTTCAATTTTTTGCGATTATTTTCTTTGGCTTACTGAAGTGTGATGAAGCTCTAATATTGTCTTTGATGAATACCTTCGCTCTTTTAAAGGCAGAAAAAAACCCAGCCGAAGCTGGGTTTACTCGCTCATCTCTCACCACGAGCCAATGAGGTTCTCGTCTTAGGTTTAAAATTAACCTAGAAGACTTAGCGCTGAGTTTGGCGCTTGTTTCGCTTGCGCAAGGATTGAGCTTGACGCTTGCGATAGAATTTGTGACTTGGTCATTGCCGTCGTTTCTTTCGCGAAGTCGGTATCTTTGATACGGCTCTTCGACGCGTTCACGTTTTCATTAATGTTGTCCAAGTTGCTGATTGCATGGTTGAAACGGTTCTGGAATGCACCCAGCTCTGCACGGTGGCTGTCTACGTATTTCAGTGCCGCATCAATGATTGCTACTGATTCTTGTGCGCCGCCAACTGAAGTTACGTCGATAGTATCAACCGTAACGTTTTTCTTGTCGTCGCCTAAGCCTAGTTCACCAGACAGACTGCCAGAGAATGACACTTCGCCTTCTACTTTGTTGTTACCAGCAAAGATTTGCAGTTTGCCATCTTGGTCTACTGACGCTTTCACTAGGTCTGTTTGACCGTTGATGTACGTTGCTAGCTCTTCGATGTCATCGCCCGCTTTCGCGTTGATGTTGATTTCTTGCTCTTGACCAAAGCTGTCAGTTAGGCTGATTTTTAGGTCGTTTTTGCCTTGTGCAACGTTCCAGTCTTTACCTTTACCGCTTTCAGCTTGGTAGCTCACACCGCCCATCATTTTGTTGTCTGAGCGCATGTCTTTAAGCTCAAGCATTACTGCTTCACCGTTATCAGCACCGATTTGGAACGATTTCGCACCATGTGTGCCGTTTAGTAGCTTGTTACCACCAAAAGATGTGGTTTCTGCGATACGGTTTAGTTCGTCGTTTAGTGCTGTCACTTCTTCTTGAATCGCAACGCGCTCTGCTTTCGAGTTTGAGCCGTTTGCTGATTGTAGAGATAGGTCACGCATACGTTGTAGGATGTTGGTTGTCTCGTTCATTGCACCTTCAGCAGTTTGTGCAATAGAGATACCGTCGTTCGCGTTGCGAACAGCCACATCCAGGCCACGGCTTTGTACGTTCAAACGGTTCGAGATTTGTAGACCCGCAGCGTCATCTTTTGCGCTGTTGATTTTGAAACCTGAAGACAAACGCTCCATTGAGGTTTGTTGTGCTGAGTTTGCGTTGTTTAGGTAACGCTGAGCGGTCATCGCTGATACGTTAGTGTTTACATTCACTGCCATGGTGATTTCTCCAATTGATTTTCCGATGTAGCGGTTTCCGACGTCTCGGAAAACCAAGTAGTTCTCTCAAAGTTACTTTTATTAACGGCGCTCAACCTGATTTCTTTAGGGAATTTTTTGGATTTTTTTGAAAAAAGTTCGTTTGGAAAGGGAATCGTGATGAAGCAGATAAAAAAGTAAAAAAACTTCAATTTTTCGCTAAAGCTTCTTTTCGAGCTGTCGATATAACCTGATTTTGCGTTGAAATTAAGAATCCAAATCGCCTAACCAAGCAAGGTAAGTGCGAGGTTTGGCGCCTGTTTAGCTTGGGCTAAAATAGTGGTACTGACTTGTTGCAAGATCTGCTGCTTCACCATTTGCGTGGTTTCTTTGGCGTAATCAGTATCTTGAATACGACTGTTCGATGCCGCTAAGTTTTCGTGGATGTTATCTAGATTATTGATCGCATAATTGAAGCGATTTTGATATGCACCTAACTCAGCACGTTGACTATCGACAAATTTCATCGCCGTATCTAGTACAGCGACAGCTTGCTGCGCCCCACCAACGGTTGTGATGTTCAGGTTATTGACCGCATCATAACCTTTCAACGACATCCCAAGCTCACTCGCAAGATCTCCTGAGAATGAAATCGTTCCGGCGGTTTCTTCTCCTGCCATAAAGATCTGTAACTGACCTTTTTCATTAACAGAAGCCTTCACTTTGTCGGTTTGGCCATTAATGTAGGTCGCGAGTTCTTCAATATCATCACCGGCTTTGGCATTGATTTGGATTTTTTCCGTCTCGCCAGAACGGTTGGTGAAAGACATCGTCAGATCATTGGCGTTCTCTTTTACCTGCCAATCAGAATCAGCACGCCCTTGAGCAACATAACTAAAGCCCCCCATGTCCAACCCGTCAGTACGCATCGATTTCAACTCAATCTGTACGGCTTCACCAGAAGCAGCACCGATTTGAAAAGACGATTTGCCGAATGTGCCATTCAACAGTTTGCGTCCACCAAAAGATGTGGTTTCCGCAATGCGGTTTAACTCATCGTTTAACGCGGTGACTTCTTCTTGCAACGCCGTACGCTCGGCTTGGCTGTTTGAGCCATTAGCCGACTGAAGCGACAAGTCACGCATACGTTGCATGATGTTCGTCACCTCATTCATCGCGCCTTCTGCGGTTTGCATGATAGAGATGCCATCATTAGCGTTACGAACCGCCACATCCAAACCACGCATTTGTGATTGCAGACGATTGGAGATTTGCAGGCCTGCCGCGTCATCTTTTGCGCTGTTAATACGCTTCCCTGAAGACAAACGCTCCATGGATTGATTCAGCATATCCGTTGCACTGGTCAAATGACGTTGTGCGACAAGTGCTGCAACATTGGTATTAACGGTGATAGCCAAGAGACACAGACTCCAAATAAATTAAGGCTTTGGATACTTATCGACCAAGCAACAGAAAGGTTTAGTGTTTTTTTATGAAAAGTGATGTAGTTACGCATTTCCTGACGAGACAGCGAATAGCAAAAAGCCTAGTGATGGCGCACTAGGCTTTGCATTTATGAGCAAAGACGACTCAGATTATTTTCTTACTTCGCTGCTTGAGTTGGCCGCAAGAGTAACTGTCACATAACTCACTCGTTGTCCGTTAACGTGCTTGTGCTCAGCAGGAACAGACTGCCCATCAACAACAAGCGTCGGGTAATCGCCATAGAACCAAGCTTCCCACTCTAAGTTTTGCTCAGAGGTATTGGTTAGCGTCGACCGTTCTAATCCATCATGACGCAAAGTTAGCTCGTGCTCTCCCATCGGAAGCTGCTCAACTTGAAGCCAGTCAATATCGGTTGTTAGATGTGACGCGGTTACAACTCGATGGTTTGCCGCATCAGGCTTGATGCCCATCAACCCCTCAATGGTATTCGAAATAAAGGTAAAAGAGATTTCAGGATAGTCACCGTTAGCACCTTGAGTTGGACGCTCATGGGGCTCGTCTTTGATATCCATGATGTACTGCATCCACTTCCATGCTTCCGCATTACGATTGTAAGGGAAGTAGGTTTCAGGGATATAAGTGTAAGCCTCAATGTTGTATGGCGCTTCCGGCGTACTTCCAATTCCATCACCCAGATTTTCTGCAATAAAGTCTAAGTAGCGGTCGTTACGTTCCCCAGGTTCAGTAATCAGCTTCATTGGCATGAACCAACTGTTTTCTTTACCGAAGTCATTCATACGGAAACCATCACGCTGAACGATGTTAACGTAGTTATCCAATGGTTTATTTGGATCCGCAATACTCCATTCTTCATTAAAGAAGTCTTTAAGTTGCTGTGCTTTCTCTTGCCAAAGCGCCGCCTCGCTGTACTCTTCACGAGCCCCAAGCATTGCAGCGTACGCGACCGTCGCTTGGTATTGAGAGCCTATGCCATCACCGGCTTCGATTGGGAATTCGCCACGCTCATTGTAAGTTGCGGAGCCTTCAAAAATACCACCATAACCCTCGGCAATACCGTTAGGATCTTGATCGTCGTGAAGCGCGATATAGTCCGTTAGAACCTTGGTGTAAAAACGCCATAAATCTGGGTCTTCAATGTAACGCTTGTCTCCTGTCCATTGATATTGTTTCCATGCTTTTTCTACAAACTCAAATTGCGCAGGGACTTCACGTACAAACCAGTTGTCATCTTTGTAGTCAATGGTATGTGGCGTGCCATCAAAGTTAACCGCCCACAAGGTATACCATTTTCTCGATTCCGTGGAATGCTTAGCGAAGGTCTTAAACATCGAAAAGTTTTCGGCATCTAGACCTGCGATTTTGGCTCCGCTAGCTTGATGTAAGAAGTCACGAGAGTAGAAAGCCGTTCGGTCAAAATAACCAGCCCAGTAAGATGGAATGTAGTCTGCGGTGCCATCACCATCATTATTGTTCTCATCACGGTTAACCAGATCATGCTGCCCCGTCATAACGAAGCGACGTGTTTTATCAATTGCCCATTCAAACGAATCTTGAAGCTTCTGATTGGACGAAGTGACGACAACCTGCTTCTCTTTTTCAATCGCCGTTAATGTCCATTTTTCTTCTTTACCATTTGCATCTGTTACTACCACTTGCACTGGTTGAGTAAAGTCCACGACTTCACCCACATCCATGCTTGATCGGCTTTGTTCAGAAACCAAAAGTGTACTCACCGTTATGGCACTTAAATCGGTGCCATAAGGGACTTGGAACTCGACGGTTCGCTGAGCTTTATCAATGCCCGTCACACCGACCTGTTGCTCGGCTTTAAATTGGATGATTTGATTAAAACTAACAGGCTGGCTCTTGTTCACTCTTACCAAAGACACACTGTCGACGCTCACCCCACCGACATCAGATCCTGTAAACCAGACTTTAATTTGCTCGCCTTTCTCTAGTGGAATAGCTGGCAGAGTATTTGGCTTATATATTTCACCCTCTGTATTTTCGTCTTTGGTTTTTTCAATCGTCTGGCTGACTAGAACCTCATCGGTCAGATTACTCAAGCCAAGAATGGCGTCATCACTTGGGCTGCTTATGTAGGCGGATAAATCATAAAAACCCGTCTCAGGAATAGTGACTGTTTGGCTTACATGATGGTTAGTTCCGGTGGCAATCCTCGCCATCGACTCACCAACATAAGCGTCTTCATACTTCACATTGGCAAACCAGTAGCTCCATCCTAAACCGTCATTTTCAAAGGTAGAATTTGAGACAAGGTTGTCGCCTTTCGAAGAATCATCATCAGACGAGCTATTACAACCGGACAAAGCAAGGGCGACAAGAATCGCTGAAGCAAGTATTTTCAGTTTCATTTTTTTCTCGTTCGTAGGGATAGCGTGGTTATTGGATAACATTTATTCGGGATGCTGCCGGCGACATGAAATAAAGACGCCGGCATGTTTATTGTTAATTTTTAATAGCTATAAGATGCGTTAAACCGCTTGAATGGATTCTGGAGAAACTTTCGTTTTCTCGTCAGAATCGTTGGCTACGATATGGTCGTATTTCTCGGTCAGATGATCCTGAATTTTTTGGTGGTAAGCACCGTTGAGTTTGTAGAAGCGGAAGTACACAACCAAAGCAATAGCGAAGAAGAACGCAGGCAAACCAACCATGATGCATTGCATGCCAAAAACGGTTTCAGGGCTTTGTTCCATGTTCGGTACATAATCCACTGCAGTCAGTGCGATACCAATGAAGAAAGCCGCAAAAGCTGAACCTGCTTTAACCACCAGCGTTTGTACTGAGTACGCGATACTCTCGCAGCGTGAACCTAGCTTGTACTCACCGTAATCCACTGTATCCGCCACCATAATGACGTTCAGTACCCAAAATAACGCCGTACCAATTTGCAATAACACGCCCGCTGTAGAAATCAGCAGAATACTCTGTTTGTCGTACATGCCTACGTAGATAAGAACTGCACTGCCTAAGATTGGGAAGCTCGATGCACACGCCCACAGCACTCGACGTGAGAACATTTGCGCCAATTTAGGGAACAACACCAATGTAATTAGGTTCGCGATACCAGCGTAAGCCATGTAGTAAGGGAAAAGTTCCTCATTTCCGACCACATAGGTGAAGTAGTAAACCGCAAATGCTGTGATGATGTTGGTAGCGAGGTTGTATGACAGTGCCATACAAAGCACACTCGTTAGCTGGTCATTTTTGTAGATAAGCGAGAGGAGCTTCTTCAGCGAGACCTTTTCTTCAGGTTTCGTCACGTCAAGGTTGCTAGTTGAGTAACGCTCTTTCACGTTACGTAGCGTGATATACGTTGAGACTAGGAAACAACCGACAAGCAAAATCGCAAACACTTGGAAGCCAAATCCTTTGTCGTCCCCACCGACATAATTCACGAACGGCATTGCGATTGCGGCGGTAACAATCCATGCAAGGCTAGCGAAGAATCGAGGGTACGGTACAAGCTCTTCACGCTCACGTTTGTCCAGAGTGAGTGTCGGAACCAGTGACCAGAAAGGAATATCCATTAAGGTGTAGGTCATGCCCCACAAAATGTAAGTCACTGCTGCATAAGCAATAAGCCATGGCCCCTCGATGTGATGCGCACTAAACAACATGAGCAACACCACTGAGTTGGTGATGGTGCCAATTAAAATCCAAGGTTTAAATTTACCCCAACGTGTGCGGGTGTTGTTCACGATCCAGCCCATGATCGGGTCATTCACTGCATCCCAAATACGCGCAATTAAGAAGATGGTTCCCACCACGGCAGCCGAAATACCAACAACATCGGTGTAGTAGAACATCAGGTACATGTAAACGATGGTGATAGCGAAGTCTTTACCAAATGCGCCAAAGCCGTAGCTTAGCTTGGTATTCATAGAGATACTCATTTGTTACTCCTTACGCCCCCTCATCGAGAAGGCGCAGTATATTCACGTTATTGTCGTTTTTATTGATATTGGTTTTGTGATTCTGGACTTACTGATGCACCCATGCTGGCAACCAACCTTCGTGTGCTTCGATCAAGTCATCAACAAGGGCATAAATTTCTTCAATTCCAAGCACTGCTGCTGTATGCGGATCAAGCATGGCAGCATGATAGATACGATCTCGGTTTTCAGTGAGGATGGCTTCCGTCAGCAGAGTCTGAACATTGATGTTGGTCTGCATTAATGCCGCTAAGTGATTTGGTAGTCGGCCTGCTTTGATAGGTTGAACGCCATTTGCGTCGACCAGGCAAGCTACCTCCACACAACAACCTTGTGGCAAGTTGTCAATTAACGCTTCATTCTTCACGTTGCCGTAGATAACACTTGGCGTGCCTGTCCAAATCGAGTTCATGATGGTGCTCGCGTATTCATGCGACTCTTTGACAGTGATTTGCTCCGCGTTTTTGAAGTCTTCGAGGTCTTTTTTCCAGTCTGCAATTTGTTCTACACAACGTTTAGGATATTCATCAAGTGGCACTTTATAACGTTCAATCAGATCTGGGCGATTTGGTTTGATGAAATATGGGGTGTATTCAGAAAAATGTTCCGAAGATTCAGTCACAAAGTAACCCAACTTCTTAAACATCTCGTAGCGGACTAGGTTGGTACAGCGACCATTGTGGTGCAGACCCGGCTTCGGCGCTTTGCCTGATTCAAATGCCTCAAGCAAATCAGGATAAATGTCGACATACTCCCCCTGCTCGTTTTTCTTTTCGAACGTCAGGTAATAAGCCATGTGGTTTATACCAGCACAGGTGTAACGAAGGTCTGAATATTCGATATCAAGGTCGCGAGCGAGCTCTTCCGCCGTCCCTTGCACGGAATGGCACAAGCCCACTTGTTTGATGTGAGGGTATTTCTCATACATGACCCAAGTGTTCATCGCCATTGGGTTAACGTAGTTGAGCATGGTGGCATTTGGACACACTTCAGTCATGTCTTCACACACGCTCCAAAGGTGAGGAATAGTGCGCAGTGAGCGCATGATGCCGCCAGGACCTAAGGTATCGGCGATGGTTTGCTCCAAACCGTGACGCTTACAAACCTCAAAGTCCGTTACAGTGCATGGCTCATACCCACCGATTTGGAATGCGATGACGACAAAGTCTGCGCCTTGCAATGCTTCTTTTTGGTTTAAGTGACAAGTGATCGTCCCCGTCGCACCGGATGATTCCATCAACTTGCTTACTACTAGGTGTGATTCCTCCAAGCGGATTTCATCAATATCCATCAAGGCAATTTGCGCCCCTTTGAAGGCCGGCTTATGGAACACATCGCCAAGAATGTTCTTCACAAAAATCGTAGAACCCGCACCGATGAATGTGATTTTAGGGCTTTTCATAGTTGAATCCTTTTTGCTTTCATACTTTTGTTTCGATGCATTTAAGTTACACCTGTCGCAAGGCCGAATTCGTCTCAGATAAACCAATCACTCTCCCGTTTCCTAATATTTAAAATCAACCAATAAAAAATCTTAGGAAATGGGATATTTTTGTGTAAATCACGGATAAAGAAGGTGGAAAGATACGCTGAAGCTTGCTAGCACGGCGATTTAAGTCACATAACCAAAATCTTATAAAACAGAGTAATCGGTGTTTTTGAAGCTGTTCTGAGTTTTGTTTCAACAGATTTAGTACAAAGAACTTATACAGTTTCCTAAGAGGTGGGCGATGGCGAAGGTAGAGTCCAAGGCAGAGTTAGATCCATTGAAAGTCGTGATTCAAGATAAGTATTCTTCCGAAACGGTTTCTGTAAGCCCACTTTCGCTGTACTCATCTTATGAAAAAATCGATATCGAGCTCAGGCCGCCCCACTCTATGCCGGGTTATCACTGGCACGGACAAGTAGAGGTAAACATTCCTTTTGGCGATGATGTTGAGTACATCATTAATGGCAGCCCAGTGGTGGTGAAAGCAGGCTCGATAGGATTGTTTTGGGCGTCAGTTCCTCATCGGCTCACCAATCCGGGCAAAAGTCATAATATGGGGATCATCAATATTCCGATTCACCACTTTATGTCTTGGACGCTCAATCGAGACTTCGTCAATCAGATCACCCATGGTTGTGTGCTGCAATCAAACGCCAGTTCATTAGTCAGCGAGTTTGAGTTAGCACGCTGGGCAGAAGAAATAAGCCATTCTTCGGAAAGTCGCCAGCAATTAGCGATTGATGAAATTGGCTTGATGTTAAAAAGAATGTGTTTAGATGGCTGGCAACAACTGAGTATCAATCGACAAGAGAAGTCGAGCAAGAAAGGTGTCTCCAAACACTCACAGTTTTACGTCAGTCAAATGCTGGAATACATTGCCACCCATCATAACCAGCCGATCACGATAAAAGACATAGCAGAGCACATTGGGCTGCACACTAACTACGCGATGAACGTGTTCCAACGAACCATGCAGATGACCATCAAGCAATACATCACGGCAATGCGGATTAACCACGCCAGAGCGCTGTTGAGTGATACCGACCGAACAATTTTAGATATCGCGTTAACGGTAGGTTTTAATTCTAGCAGCCGATTTTATGAGACTTTTCAGAATGATATTGGTGTAACGCCAACGCAATATCGCAAGAAGTCACGCGAAGATCATCGCTGGAGCAGTCACAGTACCAGCCCACTTTACGAACTAGAGAAAGGCGCCATTGATGGCAAAAGACCACTGACAGTCAGTTAGTCTTATCAGGCAAGAATGAGGGGAAACAAAAAAGGCAGATCACTCTGCCTTTTTAATCATTAGAGGGTTAGCGAAGAATTACTTAATCGCCAATTCCGCTAGCATTTCTTGTGAAGGAGCGAAGAAGTACGCACCTGTTACTGCTTTAGTGAAGCGAAGCAGTTGGTCTGTTTTACCGTCGGTTACACCGTACATGCTCTCTAGCATCACTTTGATATTGTGAAGTGTATTGCAGTAAGAGATGAACAACAGACCGTGCGCACCAGTCACAGTGCCGTATGGCAAGCTATGACGAACAATCTTCAAACCTTTGCCTTCTTCTTTAATATCAACTCGACCAACGTGAGATGCTGCCGGTACATCTTCTAGCTCGACTGAATCTGGTTTGGTGCGACCAATAACTTTCTCTTGAGCTTTGATATTTAGGCGATTCCAAGCTGGCAAGTTGTGCTCAAAACGTTGAACCATAACATAGCTGCCACCAGCATATGGGCCATCTTTTACCAATGCTACGTCAGCGCGAGCGTCCCCTTTCGGGTTTTCTGTGCCGTCGATAAAGTCCGTCATGTCACGTGCATCTAGGTAGCGGTAGCCGTAAGTTTCATCCACGACCGTCACATCTTCTGCAATATCGGTTAGGAATTTGCGCAATACGTAAAAGTGCAAATCGTGGCGAGTAGAATGGCAGTGAATAAGCACATCAACATCTGTTGTTGGCGCAATAATGTCGCCTTCACCAAGTTGCGGGAAATCAATCAGCTCTTCTGGTGCGTTAATATTTAGGTGCTGCCAGAATGATTTGGTGAATGCGATGGAAATCGTCAGATTAGCGCCCGGTTGACTGTTGTTTAAGTCTTTAACCAGCTCAGGAAGCGCTTTCAGTTTCGCCAATACGTTTTCACGGTTTTGGTTCACTTTTAGTTGAGTGTACAGTGCAAATGGCCCTGCTTCTGGCACGATCGCCGTTTGAGCTTGTGACATTGAGGTATCCTCTATACTTTGCCCCATTGCGGGAAATTATTGTTTTTAATTTTTTGAAGGCTGTTTCGCATCGTGCTCAAGTTGTGGCACGTTAAAACAGTCTTTTACCCATCTTCCGTTGAGAAGATAGATCATAAACCAAGTTAATAAGGTGATGGTTAGAGCATTTGCCCAATTGAATACACCATGTTCTAGGTACACATGATACATGGTCTGAGCGAGTTGAATACCGCACAAGATCAAAGTCATCTCACGGCCATATCGCGTTATTTGATTTACCCAACCACGATCTGGGTGACGCAATCCCATCAGCCACATCAATAACAGGCTTGGAATACCAATCGACAAACCTAAATACAACGTGCTGGAATCAGGATAGACAATGGACAAAAGCTTGCTGCCGCTTTCTCGGCTGACACCCGCCATTGCAAAAACCACCCAAGAGCGAGCCAGAAACATCCATCCTAGCCAAACAAGAATAGGCGCTTTCAAAAATCCATGAGCGTCATATTGGTCAAATGAGTAGCGCACAATATCGTCTTCTTAGTTTCATAAAAACGCCACTTTAACCGATCGATTCAGAGTTGCAAGCAAGCAAAGATGAGAACTAAAGTTCATTTCATCATCTTACGCAGGTAAACTAAACGCAGATTTACAGTGACGTCGATGAGAAACATGAAAAAAAGACCCCCTGCAACCCCAGTTCCTTCTCTAGAAACTCAAACCGAAGCCATGAAGATCGCAAAAGCGACACAGAAACCGGGTCAAACGAAAGAACAAACCAAACTGATTGCTCAAGGTATCGAAAAAGGCATCGCTCAATACAAAAAACAGCAAAAAGAGCGAAATCGTCAAGCAGACAAAGCAAAGAAAAAGCAACAGCGTGAAAAACTGCGCCAGCATGAAGAAGATGTTATCGAGTCAGATAACATCACGGATGATACGCCAAACCACTCCCCAAGTAAGCTGCCTTGGGCGCTACTTGCGTTAAGTTGGATTGGCTTTGCGGCTTACATTATGTTGAGTAAATAACGGATGAAACAGGTATTACTTGGATTTTTTGTCGTACTTCTCTCTGGTTGTACGATGCCTTCTCACATGACTCATGCTCAAAGCCAAGATGTTCATATTCGCATTGACGGTCAGTTCAACCCTGAGCGATGCGAATACAAAGGTGAAGTCACTGGAAGCGAGGGCCATTGGTATAACTACATTTTCATGACCAATGACGCGATGATGCAAGGGGCGATGAATGATTTAAAAAACAATGCTGCGGCCATTGGCGCGGACACTGTGTTCATGGTTTCTCCGCAAGATTTCATCACCTCATTTAGCGTGCTGGGTTCTGCTTACCTCTGCAATGAGTGACGCCTAGATATGAAAAAAGCCAGCGATTGCTGGCTTATGCACGAAATCCAAGACTGCTAGCGATATCTCTCTCCCGATCTAAAACCCATTGGCTATCAAAAGGTCCCCAATCCGAAAGTTGGTAATAGCCGTCATTATGACGTCGGCCATCTTGAACGAATATGAGTTCAATGCCGATCCCCGGTAATGCCTTTAGTACATCTTGAATTGTACGACGAGGCCACCCCGTTTTTTCGATCAACTTTGGCACATTCGGCCTTTCTAGGTTTTCCACCAACAAGGCCAAATATAGCCGCCTTGCAAAAACAGGACTCAATTCCATTGACACCTCCTAAAATTGTGCTGAATCATTATTTCGTTTTTGCCAAGTAAGATGTTGCGTTTGATCAATAACTCGACTTTTCCACTTGATTTAGGCGTTTTTTTATCCGCTTTATGCCAAATTAAGTTCTGTTTTGGCATGTGAGACCAGTTATCCACTTCTATATGAAAATTATTCTCCACAGCGTTTTGTCAGTTTGATTGCTTCTTGATAGGATGCTGAATCAGCCAAGAAATACCTCCCCAAAGCGCGTTGCGCTCTAGAGAGTAAAAACAGAATAAAAAAGGGAAACATTATGACAATTACCATGTTCGGCATTCCAAACTGCGACACCATCAAAAAAGCAAAGAAATGGTTGGAAGCTGAAAACATTGCGTTTGATTTTCACGACTACCGCAAACAAGGTATTGATGCTCAAATGGTGACTGAATTTTGTCAGGCGCTAGGCTGGGAACAAGTTCTCAACAAACGTGGCACCACGTTCCGCCAACTGACTCAAGAACAAAAAGACACGCTTAACGAAGAAAATGCTATTGCGCTGTTGGTTGACAACCCAGCGATGATTAAGCGCCCAATTCTGAACGTAGACGGCCAACTACATATCGGTTTCAAAGCAGACCAATACGCTACGATTTTTAATTCATAAATGTAAGGAAGACTCAAGGATGACAGACAGTCCAGTACTGGCACTTGCAAAAGACCTGATCAGCCGCCAGTCCGTAACACCTGAAGATGCAGGTTGTCAGGACCTAATGATCGAGCGTTTAAAAGCGCTCGGTTTTGAAATTGAAGTTATGGTGTTTGAAGACACCACCAACTTTTGGGCGCGTCGCGGTAACGAAGCGCCATTGTTTGCTTTCGCAGGTCACACAGATGTCGTACCCGCAGGCAAGCTAGAGCAATGGGATACACCACCGTTCGAGCCAACCATCATTGATGGTTACCTTCATGGTCGCGGTGCGGCCGATATGAAAGGCTCTTTGGCGGCGATGGTAGTGGCCGTTGAACGCTTCATTGCCGAGCACCCAGATCACAAAGGCTCGATTGGCTTTTTGATCACTTCTGATGAAGAAGGCCCTTTCATTAACGGTACCGTTCGCGTCGTAGAAGCGCTGATGGAACGTGGTGAGAACATCGACATGTGCATCGTTGGTGAGCCTTCTAGTACAGAAATTGTGGGTGATGTTGTGAAAAATGGTCGCCGTGGTTCGATTACCGGAGACCTAACCGTAAAAGGCACACAAGGCCATGTGGCCTACCCTCACCTAGCCAATAACCCTGTTCACGCATCGCTACTTGCCATCCACGAACTGGCAACAACAGAGTGGGATAAAGGC
Source organism: Vibrio sp. RC2502 (assembly GCF_054850435.1). Taxonomy (NCBI): domain Bacteria; kingdom Pseudomonadati; phylum Pseudomonadota; class Gammaproteobacteria; order Vibrionales; family Vibrionaceae; genus Vibrio; species Vibrio sp. RC2502. The sequence continues at coordinate 911,400 of NZ_CM141453.1, read as the reverse complement.
AATGATTACTTCCCACCAACAAGCTTCCAGATTCCCAATGTTTCTGCGGGTACAGGGGCTTCCAACGTGATTCCTGGCGAATTCAACGTTCAATTCAACCTACGTTTTAGCACCGAACTGAACAATGACATTATCGTCCAGCGCGTAACAGAAACACTGAATAAGCATGATCTCAACTACGATCTACATTGGACATTCAACGGCGACCCGTTCTTAACGGACACAGGTGCCCTACTTGATGCTGTGGTCGCTGCAGTAGCGGAAGTGAACAACACCAAACCAGCGCTGCTCACAACGGGTGGTACGTCAGACGGGCGTTTCATTGCTCGCATGGGCGGTCAAGTTGTTGAGCTTGGACCTGTCAATGCCACGATTCACAAAGTGAATGAGTGCGTAAAAGTGGACGATCTTGAGAAGTTGACTGACATGTACGAAAACACCTTAAAACACCTACTCGCGAAGTAATCGCACGTAGTTAACCCATTGATGAGCATACCATGACTCCTGCGCAACTCACCGGAACGACCGATTCTCACCTTCAATCAACCATGGTTGGTCAGAAGGCTTTTTTAATGCATCCCGATGTCGCGAACGATCTGATCAATATGATCGAAGCAGCAACAAAAGCGGGATTTAAAATGGAAATTGCCAGTGGCTTTCGAGACTTTTCTCGCCAGCGAGCAATTTGGAATGGGAAGTTCGAAGGTGAGTTGCCGATTTTAGATTCTAACTCGCTGCCTTTAAATAAGGCTGCGTTAAGTGACGAAGAAAAACTAAAGGCCATTCTTCGCTGGTCGGCTTTGCCAGGAGGAAGTCGCCATCATTGGGGATGTGATTTCGATGTGTATGCTCGCAATTTACTTCCACCAGACACCAAGTTGCAATTGGAACCTTGGGAATATTTAGAAGGTCATCAGCTGGCGTTTTATTGTTGGCTAAAAGATCACATTGATGAGTTCGGCTTTTTCTTCCCTTATCTGCAAGATTTAGGTGGCGTCGCCATTGAACCTTGGCACATTAGCCACAAAGCCATCGGTCAACAATGTGCTGCTCAACTGAACGCCGAAATGCTAAAAGATGAGCTGGTTCGACAAAATCAACAACACAGCATTGCAGGGCTAGAATCGATACTGAATAATTTAGATAGCATCTTATCTACCTATATTCGCAATATCACCCCACCACCGGAGGCGTTATGATCGAATTTCTTACCAACCCTTGGGTGATCATCATTGTGGTCTTGAGTGTGATCATCGGGAACATTGCCGCTCTGAAGTACACCGCCAAAATGAAGTTCAACCAGATGGATAAAGGTCGCAAGAACGATTTGGATCGTCTAAATGAGCTAGATAAAGAACGTTACGGCGACGATGAAAGTAACAAGCACGAACAAAAATAAGCGGCTTTTTAGTCGCTCTTGCTAATTGAGTTAAGCATCAGAATGCTGTGATTTGGACTGTGCTCCGAGCAACGAAAAACGATCAAAAAAGGGACCGAATGGTCCCTTTTTAATTCAACTATCTAACTTACTCTTTCACCACCGCACCAAGGACTGGCACCAGTGATTTCAAGAACTCTTCTTCAACAGGTTTGCCTGATGAATCGGTAATGTTGATAGAAGTGCGGTTGCCCAAGTCCCCTAGCAAGAAGGTGTATTTACCTGCTTTTAGGTCGACTGGTTTCACGCCAATTTCATTCCAGAACTCATCATCTGGAGATGCATACTTCGCTGTTACCGTACCTTGTGACTGGCTGCGCTCTTCAATCGTGAAGCCCATCTTAGGTAAAATGTTCGGTAAACGCTGCCACAATACATTGTATTGCGCACGAGCGATGATAACAGGCAGACCACTGCGGTCTTTGCCCATCGTGACAGGAATCTGTTTCACCAACTCTTGAGCTTTACGCTGCGCTTCTTCACGAACTTCTTGATCGTAACGAGCCGTTACTAAGTTAGTCATGAACACGTTGTAACGCTCGCGGTTAGTCGCAGTCACTTCCTTAACTTGATCGCCTTCACGCCAGTCAATTAAGCTCACTTTGAAACCGTGTCGGCCATTTGCTTCTGCACGAGAGATCTCGTATCGGCTACCAATTTCTAGCTCTTCGTCAGGAGAGTTCCACGTTACCCAACCTGTCTCGATTCGAGAATCGGTTTGGCTTTCCACTGGAATTTTTCTTGCTTCAACCATGCCTTGCACAGTTTGCCAAACTTTATCTAGCTCATCTTTGCGCAATAGCCAAAGTGTCACTTCACCGTTACTACTGCGATCTAGGCGCGCACCAGGAATCAACTCAAGTACTTGCTGAGGTGGACGGATATCAACCGACTTCCCTAAGCCACCCGCATAATTGCCCTGAGGGATGTCATAGTTTGGGTAGAACTGAGGTTGAGCTCCTTGCGGAACGTTCCATGCTTCTAGAGCTGGTGTGTTCAAATACTCGAAATCGTCTTTTGCTTGACGACGTTGGTTGGCACCACCTGAACAGGCAGTCAATACGAATACAGCTAATGAACTTAACACTAACTGGCTTGAAAGCTTCATCTATACTCCTAAAACACTGAGGGCTTAATCGCCCCCAGTATGAACTTCAATCCTAGTAAATACCTGCGTCTGTCAACGCCTGTTCCACGATCGGCTGCGATTTTTCAGAAAGTGCGGTTAAAGGAAGACGCAAGCCACCTTCTTCAATCAAACCCAGCTTATGCGCTGCCCATTTTACTGGGATCGGGCTTGATTCAACGAATAGGTTTTTATGCAGAGTCATCAAACGTTGGTTAATGATTTCTGCCTCTTCGAATTTACCTTCACTTGCCAAATGGAACATGTCTGCCATGTCTTTCGCTGCAATATTGTTCGTTACCGAGATAACACCATTGCCGCCTAGTTTCACGAATTCCAAGCCCGTCGCATCATCACCACTTAGTAAGATAAAATCTTCGCCACAAAGTTCACGGTGAAGTGCAATTCGGCTCAAATCGCCCGTCGCATCTTTTAGAGCAACGATATTATCAAGCTTTGACAAGCGTGCCACTGTCTCAGGTTGCAGATCTACGGCAGTACGACCCGGTACATTGTACAAAATTAGAGGTACGTCACTCGCTTCTGCGATCGCTTTGTAATGCTGGAACAAACCTTCTTGTGTTGGTTTGTTGTAATAAGGCGTCACACTCAAGAAACCTGCGATACCAGAATCCGCGAGTAATTTGCTAAATGTCACGGCTTCGTGGGTTGCATTTGCACCCGTGCCGGCAATCACGGGGATGCGACCGTTGGCAAACTCAACAGTTTTATTAACGACCTTTACATGCTCTTCAATGGTCAGTGTCGCTGACTCACCTGTCGTGCCTACTGCCACAATACCGTCTGTACCCGCTTCGATGTGGTACTCCACTAGCTTTTGTAGACCGTCGAAATCTACTTCACCATCTGCTTTGAATGGTGTAATCAGCGCTACGATACTTCCTGAAAACATGTTTATCTCCCTCATTTAACTCTTTCTGCATGGTACTGTAATGCGATTGAAAAACACAAGAGCGTAAACTCGCTTACAAAGTACAAATGAATGAATAATTATCAGTTGTTAGAGGTCTAGCAACTTAATTGCGCAATTTGGTCTTATTCCCAGCAATTTTGATAATCGTCTTGGTTATCTGGTTCTGTGCCTTAGCAGCCTGAAAGGCTTGTTTTAGCGAGAATGACTTGGATATGTGCCCTTTAATTATCTAGGCGACAGGCCACGGGTAACTTCACCAAAGAATTTTTGCGGCCTATTGTTACGCTCAGAAATATACGCTTTAGCGACATTTATCAAGTCAGGTTTTAGTGAATAAAAAGGCTAGTTTAGCGCCAAATAAACCACTGATAGAGGCTCGCAAAGTTTTCACTGCTCATATTGTACTTATTTTCGGCATTTTCCCTGCTCGATGGCCTTCTGTGTCCCAGTCTACCCCATACTCACTGCTTAGCACTTCACCTTTTTTAATCTCAATTATCCTGCGAACTAAAAAAAGAACTCACTCGATATTTCTCTTCGATATCTGTGCTAACATCTCTCTATTGAAGAAAGGACAAGAAGCTTATTTATGAAGCAACATCTGGTACTTACAGCAGTTGGAACGGATCGTCCGGGCATTTGTAACCAAGTGGTTAAGCTCGTGACTCAAGCTGGTTGTAACATCGTTGATAGCCGCATCGCTATCTTTGGCAATGAATTTACTCTGATCATGCTACTGACTGGAAATGCCAGTCACATCACTCGTGTTGAAACACAGCTGCCACTATTAGGGCAAGAACATGACCTAATCACCATCATGAAGCGAACGTCTGCGCATGAGCTGCTCGACAACAGTTACACGATGGAAGTCTTTATCGAATCTGAAGATCGCCCAGGACTGACAGAGAAATTTACTCAGTTCTTCGCAGACCAACAAATTGGCTTAGACTCGCTCAGCGCACAAACCATTAGCAAATCCAAACTGCAACTTGATGCTGACCAATTTCATATTGCGATCACCGCATCAGTCAGTGCCGATTGCAACCTGATGCAATTACAAGAAGATTTCGATGAACTTTGTAAGTCGCTCAACGTACAAGGTTCTCTGAATTTCATTAAAAACACACTATAAAGTAAAGGAAATTATAATGAATACGCTGACAGCAGGCTCGCCAGCGCCAGCCTTCTCTTTGCTCGACCAAGACGGCAATACTGTTACTCTTGATGACTTTAAAGGCAAGAAAGTCCTTTTCTATTTCTACCCAAAAGCCATGACTCCAGGCTGTACCACGCAAGCAAAGGGCCTGCGTGATGTAAAAGCAGAACTAGATGCGCACAACGTGGTTGTTCTGGGTGTCAGTATCGACCCAGTTAAGCGCCTAGGAAAGTTCATTGAACGTGATGAGCTAAACTTCACGCTACTGTCTGACGAAGACCACGCTGTTGCTGAACAATTCGGTGTGTGGGGCGAAAAGAAATTTATGGGTAAAGTTTACGATGGCCTTCACCGCATCAGCTTCTTAATTAATGAAGAAGGCGTGATTGAGCACGTATTCAACAAGTTCAAAACGAAAGATCACCACGAAGTGGTTCTGAACTACCTAAACGAAAACGCCTAATGCGAGCTCGTTTAGAGTCATACGTTAAGAGTTAACGTTCTAAGAATCGAAAAAGCCCAGCATTGATTGCTGGGCTTTTTATTCAATCGAATAATCACTGAGCTTTGCTCAATGTCGAACGCGTTACTCTTGGACGGGTTCGCTCTCTTCGGTGCTTGGTAGCGCATTCCAAACGGCTTTCACTAACGTCGCTAATGGGATCGCAAAGAAGACTCCCCAGAATCCCCATAAACCGCCAAACACCAGTACCGCAACAATAATCGCAACCGGGTGAAGGTTAACCGCTTCTGAAAATAGAACTGGCACAAGCACATTACCATCTAGCGCTTGGATGATGCCGTAAGCCAGCAACAACCAGTAGAATTGTGGCGTCATGCCCCATTGGAACAAACCAACAATCGCAACCGGTACGGTTACCGCAGCTGCACCAATATATGGAATCAATACCGACAAACCTACAGCAACGGCCAATAATGCGGAGTAACGTAGGTCTAGAATCGCGAATGTTACGTAGCTCACGCCACCAACAATCAAGATTTCCAGCACTTTCCCGCGAATGTAGTTCGAGATTTGCTCGTTCATCTCGTGCCAAACTTTGTTCGCCAGCTTACGGTTTTTCGGCAAAATGCCGCTCGCCATTCTAAGCATTTCTTCTTTGTCTTTAAGTAGGAAGAAAATCAGCAGCGGCACCAAAATCAAGTACACCGCCAATGTGGCAATACTAACTAACGATGCAAGTGAGCCTTTTACCACGCTTTCACCCAAACCTAGTGCTTGGTTTTTCGCGTTGGTCACGACGGTTTCTACAATTTGTAGGTTCGCCAGTTCCGGATGGCGCTCAGGCAACGTCATGATGAACTTTTGCAGCCCGTTATACATGTTCGGAATATCGTTGATTAAGTTACCAACCTGAGTCCAGATCGTCGGAACCAAGCCAAATAAGGCGATCAACATGATGCTGATAAAAATCAGCAGAACAATAATCACTGATAAGGTGCGAGGCACACCCATACGCGACAATTTAACCACTGGCCATTCTAGGAGATATGCTAATACGATCGCCACCAGCAATGGCGCAATCAAATGCCCAAAGAAGTAAATGGTGATAAAACCAAACAGCAAAATGGCGACAAGGCTTACTGCGTGGGGATCTGAGAAGCGGCGTTGATACCAACGACTTACCATTTCGAACATCTTATGCGGATTCCTTATTGAAAACAGTCAATGTGTAGTGCTCTGGTGTAGATTGGCAATCAACCACGTACCCTTGGGTACGAAGGTAATTCACAATGTCTCGTTTAGAGCTGTTATCCACCACTTGAATGACAAGGTGATGATACTGCAATTCTTCATCCTGAAAGACCTCAGCAGCGTGACGCTTGGCAAGTAACAGCGCCATTGGGCAGCGTTGCTCGCGCAAATCAAGTAACATGGATTCCATTGTATTGCTCTGCACTTATGATAGGGTTGTATTGTAACGGCTTTTTGAGCTGGTGCTAGCACTTCTGACATGATTTGACCGCATGCTGAAATGACTCGGATATAAAACAATTTACGAAACCAATTCATTTATTTTTGGTCTTAGTGCTAGCCTATTCATCCTAGAGGATGACCATAAAGTATAGTGGTGATGTTGTGAGGTACTCGACCTCCAACCACGTACTTAGGTATTTTGGAGAATCTTTAAACCGTATGTTAAAACGCACTCGCTCGCTCGTTTGTTTGTGCCTTGCCGCTGCAATCAGTTCACCAACAACTTACGCCAATAGCATCGACTTGCCTGATATTGGTACGGCAGCTGGCGGCACGCTTTCTATAGACCAAGAGTTGATTTATGGCGACGCGTACATGCGCATGCTCAGAGCCAGTAAGCCTATCGTCAACGATCCGGTCATCAACGAATATATCGATTCCCTCGGACACCGCCTCGTGGCCAACGCGAACGATGTAAAAACGCCGTTCCACTTCTTCATGATTCGTGATCGTAATATCAACGCCTTTGCCTTTTTTGGCGGTTACGTTGCATTGCACTCAGGGCTATTTCTTCATGCTCGTAGCGAAAGTGAACTCGCATCCGTTGTCGCGCACGAAATTGCACACGTAACACAGCGCCACCTAGCGCGCAGTATGGAAGACCAGGCAAGACGCTCTCCAGCGACTTTAGCCGCGCTTGCTGGTGCATTATTACTTTCGATTGCTTCACCAGAAGCAGGCATGGCAGCGATTACCGCCGCAACAGCAGGCAACATGCAAAGCCAAATCAACTACACTCGCTCAAACGAGAAAGAAGCCGACCGCTTCGGCATCGCAACCTTGGCGAAAGCAGGATTTGATGTGCAAGCAATGCCGCGTTTCTTTGGCCGTTTAGCCGATGAATACCGCTACGCGAGCAAACCGCCACCAATGCTACTGACTCACCCTTTACCAGAAGACCGTGTAGCAGATAGCCGTCAACGTGCACAAGCCTATCCCCCAATGCGCATTGCACCTTCTATCGATTACCATTTGGCGCGCGCGCGCATTGTGGCGCGATATGCCGGTATCGACGGACAAGCCGCACTAGGTTGGTTTGAGCGTACTCAAAAGAAAGCTTCAGCGGACATCATGCCGTCATTTGATTACGGCCGAGCGCTGGTTCATCTGGACAACAAACGCTTATCACAAGCAGAACCGATTTTGAAAAAACTGTTAGCGCAAGATCCGGGAAACCCATTCTATTTAGATGCAATGACCGATCTATACATCGAGAAAAAACAGCCACAAAAAGCCGTTGAGTTGCTAAATAGCGCGCTAAAGCGTAATCCTCAAAACAAAGTATTAACCATTAACTACGCCAACGCGTTGCTTGAAGCAAACCAAAATGATCAAGCGGTGCGTACGCTTCAGCGTTATACACACGATAACCCAGAAGATAGCAATGGCTGGCAGCTATTATCGAAAGGCTATCATGCCCTTGGACGTAGTGATGAAGAGCTTGCAGCTCGCGCGGAAATTCTGGCACTAAGAGCAAACTGGAATAAAGCGATTCAATATTACAGTGAAGCAAGTAAAATGGCCGAATTGGGTAGCTTAGAACAAGCGCGATACGATGCTCGTATCGACCAACTCATGATCCAACGAGATCGATTCATGGCATTACAATAACGAAATGGAGAAAACCATGTCAGTCGTGATTTATCACAACCCACGTTGCTCAAAGAGCCGTCAAACTCTTGAGTTACTTGAGCAAAATGGTGTTACACCGGAAGTCGTAAAATACCTAGACACGCCACTAAATGTGGATGAACTAAAAGCGCTATACGCTCAACTCGGTTTCTCATCAGTACGTGAAATGATGCGTACAAAAGAAGACGTTTACAAAGAACTTGGCTTAGGCGAAGCATCAGTAAGTGATGAACAACTGTTCGAAGCGATGGCGCGAAACCCAAAATTGTTCGAACGTCCCGTTGTTGTAGCAAACGGCAAAGCTAAAATTGGTCGCCCACCAGAGCAAGTGTTGGATATTCTATAAATGGATTGCCAGATCCTTATTTTGTACTTCAGCCGTCATGGCTCAACAAAACAACTGGCAAGACAGATAGCAAGAGGAGTCGAATCGACTCCTCAATGCCAAGCAATTTTGCGTACAGTTGAAGAATTGTCACCTCACTCACATACCCCTTCCGATCCAATTGTTACTCTAGAGGAACTGAAAAAGTGCGACGGTCTAGCGTTCGGTAGTCCCGTTTGGTTTGGCAATATGGCAGCACCTTTAAAGCACTTTTGGGATCAAACCACCCCTTTGTGGGTTAGCGGTGACTTAATCGATAAGCCAGCTTGTGTATTTACCTCATCATCTTCGATGCATGGTGGTCAGGAGACCACACTTCAAAGCATGATGACGCCACTACTGCATCACGGGATGATGGTACTTGGTATTCCTTACGCTGAACCAGAGCTGCATTCGACCCAATCTGGTGGCACGCCCTACGGTGCCAGCAGTGTAGGACACGAACCAAGTCTCACAGCAGAGGAGACTCGTCTGGCACAACAATTAGGTAAACGACTAGCAACAGCAGCGTTAAAGCTCAAAGCTTGTCACTAATACCAATATTAATAATCAGTAGAATTGGTATCAATTCAAGGATAGAGAATCGATGTCTGACTCTTTCGAAGAACAACCACCTCTTGGTGCTCAAGCAAAAACGTATCGCTACCTCGCTTTGTTCGGCAACTTAGCTTTATTAGCATGGGTCGCGATCTGGCAACTCGCTTTATCTCCTCATCCTCATCTGAGTAGCACAACACTCGCGATTGCATGGTGTATTCCGTTATTGCTACCGTTACCTGGCATCTTAGCGGGCAAACCTTACACGCATGCGTGGGCGAACTTTGTCTTGATGCTGTATTTCTTGCACGCCCTCACTATCTTGTACGTGGACGGTGGTGAACGGTGGTTGGCAGCGGTTGAGCTGGTGCTTACCTCTCTTGGTTTTGCTGGCAATATTTTGTTTGCTCGTGCTCGAGGAAAAGAGCTAGGCCTTAAACTCAAACGCTTGTCACAAGTAGAAAAAGAAGAAAAAGCGAAGTTCAATAAGTAACTTCTCTGATTCAAAAACAAAAAGAGTCGCAATTGCGACTCTTTCTTTATTCTATGCCCAAACGCGGATTAACTTTGCGAAGTAGAATTCCACTCATAAATCAGATCGTATTGATCTTGCACTTGAGGAATCACAACAGGCTGTTGTACTTGCGCTGCTGGCACAGTTTCCTCAACGGCTTGAACCACCGTTTTTGGTTGCCCTTCTACAGCTTGAGCCTCTGAAGGTAGAGTTTCTACCGATTGATCTTCCGATGGCGTCACTTCTTCAACGTCACCGAGTGGATCTTCAAATTCCATCAATTGTGAGATAGACGAAGCCTCTTGCTCAAATGCTTGTTGTGAAGCAAGCAAATGAATAGTCAGCGTTAACTCACTGCCTTGTACACGCTTGATTTCTGTGCCCGCCACTGAATTCAATTTGGTAAGTGCATTTTCTAAACGGAAGAAATCAGCAGCAGACGTTACATTTAACACTTTCACGGTCACAGCTTTAGAAGACTTGCCTGAGACAACAACGGCGTTTTTACTTGCGTAGTAATCAGCAATACCATCCACCATTGCGGAAATAGCGTCTGCACCGGTTGCCGACCCGCTGCGTGGAGAAGTTTGCGCATCAATAATCTTTGCAGGCGCTTGGTCATACAAAGTCCAACGAATTTGCTCGCCTTGCGCACGAATAATTAATACCGCGTCCGCTGGGTAACGCTGGCTGGCTTGGCTAATCGGTTCAATGAAACCGCCCCAAAGATCAGACGTGTTCACGCCCGTGACGTCGTCAAAATCCCCAACAGGAATCGTAATTGGAAGGCCACGAGCTTCCGTTGCTTTTTTCAACGCAGCAACGTTGGCAGAATCAGAATGTTCCCATGCAATTGCGCGGTCGTAATCTTGCTCTTCCACCAGCCAAACCAAAATATTGGCACGATTCGGTGACCATGAAGGCAACTGAGCTTGAGTCAAAAGCGATTGAATTTGCCCACTGTTAAACAACATTTTAAGACTTGCTTTGCCTTCAACTTGGCTTTTCCCAAGCTGAGAAATATAGCGAGAGCTAGAACTCAGCGCCTTTTGGATAACAGGGTTGCTTAGAGAAGATTGAGAACCAGTCGCTCGAACAATCACATCTTTCATACCTTGTTCACGAGCCGCAGACTCACCGTCGTTCTGCTCACTGTCGATAACCACTTCGGCACGATAGATATCTACCTGAGTTAATGCATACACCGGCAGGGACAACCAACCGATCAGTAAGAGAGCTAAATAGCGCATAGTTTTCATAATCCTCTAAACAAGAACCCGCATAATAAGCAACTATCAAATCTTGAGCAAGGCGCGTACTGAGTGAATTGTTTGTAGTTTGACCAAGTTAATGCCGTTTTTTGCATCACTAGGTGATTAATTAACGTTACCCCATCAACATGAACTCATATCGATGCATATTGAAAGACATAAAACCTGATATTCATTGCTCTTGAAGCTTCATTTTAAAGAGCGCTTATTAGATCACAGCACATCGATATTCTTTGAATGGCTTAATTTGGACTCGTAAAATCGTCCATTTTGCAAGCAACCAACTCTCAAAACATTCGTTTGGGTGATAAATTCATTCGAAAGTTTGATCTAATCAACGTTGCAAACGATTGCAGGATGATAGAATCCGTCGGATTTGTCTGCGTATCTTTGAAATAGGGAATTATTATGAAAAATGCGTTACAAGGCGCTCAAATGCTCTTTGTCGCTTTTGGTGCTCTCGTGCTCGTGCCGCTTCTGACTGGTCTCGATCCAAACGTAGCCCTCTTTGGTGCCGGTGTCGGTACTCTCCTCTTCCAATTAATCACTAAACGTTCTGTCCCAATCTTCCTTGCCTCTTCTTTTGCGTTTATTGCTCCTATTATGTTCGGTATCCAAACTTGGGGTATTGGTGCAACTATGGGTGGCTTGATGGCGGCAGGTTTGGTTTACGTTGCACTTGGCGCGATGATCAAAGTGCGTGGTGTAGGGTTTATCCATAAGATTTTGCCACCGGTTGTAGTTGGCCCAGTGATCATGGTTATAGGCCTTGGCCTTGCGCCAACGGCAGTTAACATGGCGGTAGGTAAAACGGGCGACGGTGCGGTTCAGTTAGTAAATGGCGATGCTGCGGTCATTATCTCTGCGGTTTCGCTGCTAACGACGATTGCACTTAGCGTGTTCGCAAAAGGGTTCCTAAAACTGGTTCCTATCGTGGGTGGTATTTTGGCGGGCTATTCAGTATCCCTATTCTACGGTGTGGTTGACTTTACACCTGTGGCTCAAGCAGCTTGGCTTGCAATGCCCAACTTCACCATGCCTGAGTTCAACATCAACGCGATTCTATTCATGATCCCAGTTGCAATCGCTCCTGCGGTAGAGCACGTGGGTGACATGTTGGCTATCTCAAATGTAACGGGTAAAAACTACCTGAAGAAACCAGGCCTACACCGCACTATCGCGGGTGACGGAATCGCGACAATTGCAGCATCAATGGTTGGTGCGCCGCCAAACACTACTTACAGTGAAGTAACAGGCGCGGTAATGCTGACCAAAGCTTTCAACCCAGTGATCATGACTTGGGCTGCCATTACCGCTATTGTTCTTGCGCTGGTAGGTAAGCTAGGTGCGATTCTGCAAACCATTCCTGTGCCAGTAATGGGCGGCATCATGATTCTTCTGTTCGGTTCTATCGCAACCGTCGGTTTGAATACGCTGATTAAAAACAACGTTGATCTACACAAGTCTCGTAACCTGGTGATCGTTGCAGTAACACTGGTATTTGGTATCGGTGGTATGGCTTTCGGTATCGGCGAGTTCAGCCTACAAGGTGTAAGCCTATGTGGTATCGTGGCAATCCTTCTTAACCTAGTGCTGCCACACGACCTTGGTGAAAACCACGTGGTTGATAACGCTCAAATGGAAGAAGAAAGCGCGAAGTAATTCGACTGCGCGACTTTTAAGTGGCGCACTTTAACCTTTCTAAATAAATAAACAGCAACAAAAAAGGCTTGGTGAAAACCAAGCCTTTGTTTTATTCGGAGTAACTAATTACTTAGTACCGAAAATCTTATCACCTGCATCACCAAGACCAGGAACGATGTAGCCTTTGTCGTTTAGCTTCTCATCGATTGCCGCAGTGTAAAGCTCAACGTCTGGGTGCGCTTTTTCTAGTGCTTCAATACCTTCTGGAGCAGCAACTAGAACAAGAACTTTAATTGACTGACAGCCTTTCTCTTTTAGTAGGTCGATAGTTGCGATCATAGAACCGCCAGTTGCTAGCATTGGGTCAACAACTAGAGCAATACGCTCATCAATGTTAGACGCTAGCTTGTTGAAGTAAGGTACTGGCTCAAGTGTTTCTTCATCACGGTAAATACCAACAACACTGATACGAGCGCTTGGCATGTGCTCAAGAACGCCATCCATCATACCTAGACCTGCACGTAGGATTGGCACTACTGTTACTTTTTTACCTTTGATTTGGTCAACTTCTACCGGACCGTTCCAACCTTCAATGGTTACTTTCTCTGTTTCAAAGTCTGCTGTCGCTTCGTAAGTAAGTAGGCTACCGACTTCTGTCGCTAACTCACGAAAACGCTTTGTGCTGATATCACCTTCTCTCATTAGACCAATTTTGTGTTTTACAAGAGGGTGCTTTACTTCAACAACTTTCATGTCCATCTCCGGCTATAGTTGGCAATATTTAAACAAACCTTCAGATTATACATGATTTTCACAGGGATTTCAGGATATATCACTAAAGAAAAAAACCGACGCAAACGTTTGCTATCTGTATTTAACCACTGGTAGAATAGCGCCGTTTTCATATCCAACTTAAATACCGAGGACTTCCCTGTGAGTGGTAACAACTCTTCTCTTAGCTATAAAGACGCTGGTGTCGATATTGATGCAGGCAATGCGCTTGTAGATCGTATTAAGGGTGCGGTGAAACGTACTCGTCGCCCTGAAGTGATGGGTGGTATCGGTGGTTTTGGCGCTTTATGCGAATTGCCAACCAAATACAAACAACCTGTACTGGTTTCTGGTACTGACGGTGTAGGCACAAAACTTCGCCTAGCACTGGATATGAACAAGCACGACACTATCGGCATCGACCTAGTGGCAATGTGTGTAAACGACCTAATCGTTCAAGGTGCCGAGCCCCTATTCTTCCTAGATTACTACGCGACTGGCAAGCTAGATGTAGACACAGCAGCAGACGTGGTTTCTGGTATTGCTGATGGCTGTGTTCAAGCTGGTTGTGCACTTATCGGTGGTGAAACCGCTGAAATGCCAGGCATGTACGAAGGCGAAGACTACGACGTTGCGGGTTTCTGTGTAGGCGTAGTAGAAAAAGAAGACGTGATTGACGGCACTAAAGTAGCAGCAGGCGACGCACTGATCGCTGTCGGCTCAAGCGGTCCACACTCAAACGGTTACTCACTGATCCGTAAGATTCTAGAAGTTTCTGGCGCAGATAAAAACGAAGAGCTAGCAGGTCGCACTATCGGTGAGCACCTACTGGAACCAACGAAGATTTACATCAAATCCGCACTTAAGATGATTGAGAAACACGATATCCACGCGATTTCTCACATTACGGGTGGTGGTTTCTGGGAAAACATCCCTCGCGTACTGCCTGAAGGCACAAAAGCCGTTATCGACGGTAACAGCTGGGAATGGCCAATCATTTTCAAATGGCTGCAAGAGAAAGGCAACGTTGAAACGCACGAAATGTACCGTACGTTCAACTGTGGTGTTGGTCTAGTCGTTGCACTACCAAAAGACCAAGCAGACGCGGCGGTTGCACTTCTTAAAGAAGAAGGCGAAAACGCATGGGTGATTGGTGAAATTGCTCAAGCAGAAGCAAATGAAGAGCAAGTTGAAATCAACTAACTTGTGAATCACGCTAAAAAATAAAATGAATGAGGACGCCACGTCCTCATTCTGCTATCTGGAACATCGAAAACCATTCTAATAGTAGGTAATTTATAGAACCTACAATATCAAGGCAGTCCCAACATCATGAAAAACATCGTGGTCCTAATTTCAGGTAACGGCAGTAACTTACAAGCCATTTTAGAAGCTTGTGAAAACAACATGCCTAACGCACACGTTGCAGCAGTATTTTCTAATAAATCTGACGCATACGGTCTAGAACGTGCAAAACAGTTTAGTGTTGATGGCCACTTTGTTGACCCTAAAGCGTTCGAGTCACGCGAGGCATTCGATGCCGAGTTGATGCAACAAATTGACAAGTATCAGCCCAATGTTGTCGTTCTTGCTGGGTACATGCGCATTCTTAGCGGTGCATTTGTTTCGCACTATCTCGGTAAGATGATCAACATTCACCCTTCTCTTCTACCTAAATACCCGGGTTTACACACCCACCAGCGCGCGATTGACGCCAAAGACAAAGAGCACGGTACAAGTGTTCACTTTGTCACAGAAGAGTTAGACGGCGGTCCCGTAGTTCTTCAAGCAAAAGTGCCAGTATTTGAAGATGATGATGCAGCAGCACTCGCTGCGCGTGTACAAACTCAAGAGCACACCATTTACCCTATCGTGACTAAATGGCTCGTTGAAGAGCGTTTAATCATGCAAGATGGCAAAGCTTGGTTAGATGGCAAAGAACTCGGTCCTCATGGCTACGCAGCCGCTGAAGAAGAATAAGTACTTTTTAACGCAAAAAAGCCTGGCAATGCCAGGCTTTTTATTTTACGAGTCAGAAATTACCAACCAGTTACTTCACGTAGACCTTGACCGATGTCTGCTAGAGACTTAACTGTCTTAACGCCTGCCGCTTCTAGTGCAGCAAATTTATCTTCAGCAGTACCTTTACCACCAGAGATAATCGCACCAGCGTGGCCCATACGCTTACCCGGAGGAGCAGTTACACCAGCGATGTAAGAAACAACTGGCTTAGTTACATTCTCTTTAATGAACGCCGCCGCTTCTTCTTCTGCTGTGCCACCGATTTCACCGATCATTACGATCGCTTCAGTTTCTGGGTCTTCTTGGAACAGTTTTAGAATATCAATGAAGTTTGAACCTGGGATTGGGTCACCACCGATACCAACACACGTAGACTGACCGAAGCCTTCATCTGTAGTTTGTTTAACTGCTTCGTAAGTTAGAGTACCAGAGCGAGATACGATACCTACTTTACCTTTCTTGTGGATGTGACCAGGCATGATACCGATCTTACACTCATCTGGAGTAATAACACCCGGACAGTTAGGACCGATCATACGAACGCCAGTTTCTTCTAGCTTCACTTTCACGTCGATCATATCTGTTGTAGGAATACCTTCAGTGATGGTTACGATTAGCTCGATACCCGCATCAATCGCTTCTAGGATCGCATCTTTACAGAAAGGTGCTGGAACGTATATTACTGTTGCAGTTGCACCAGTCGCTTCTACTGCTTCGCGTACTGTGTTGAATACAGGTAGACCTAGGTGAGTTTGGCCACCTTTACCTGGAGACACACCACCTACCATTTGCGTACCGTATGCGATAGCTTGCTCTGAGTGGAAAGTACCTTGACCACCAGTGAAACCCTGACAGATTACTTTAGTGTCTTTGTTAATTAATACAGACATTATTTAGCCTCCGCAGCAGCAACAACTTTCTGAGCAGCATCCGTTAGCGACTCAGCAGCAATGATATCAACATCAGAATTAGCAAGCACTTCGCGACCTAGGTCTGCGTTAGTACCTTCTAGACGAACAACAACAGGTACGTTTACACCTACCTCTTTAACTGCACCGATAATACCTTCTGCGATCATGTCACAACGAACGATACCACCGAAGATGTTTACGAGTACCGCTTTCACATTGTCATCAGATAGGATGATCTTGAATGCTTCAGCAACGCGTTCTTTAGTTGCGCCGCCACCTACATCTAGGAAGTTCGCTGGTTTGCCGCCATGTAGGTTTACGATATCCATCGTACCCATTGCTAGGCCTGCACCGTTAACCATACAGCCAACGTTGCCATCTAGTGCTACGTAGTTCAGTTCCCACTGAGCTGCGTGCGCTTCACGCTCATCTTCTTGTGATGGATCGTGCATTTCACGTAGCTTAGGCTGACGGTAAAGTGCGTTTGAGTCGATGTTGATCTTACCGTCAAGACATAGCAGGTTGCCTTCAGCAGTAATCACAAGCGGGTTGATCTCTAGTAGAGCAAGGTCGTACTGAGAAAACATAGTGCCAAGACCCAGAAAGATCTTAACGAATTGTTTGATTTGGTCACCTTCAAGACCAAGTTTGAACGCAAGCTCACGACCTTGGTAAGCTTGAGGGCCGACTAGTGGATCGATGGCTGCTTTGTGGATTAGCTCCGGCGTTTCTTCCGCAACTTTTTCGATTTCCACACCGCCTTCTGTAGAAGCCATGAAAACGATCTTACGGCTAGCACGGTCAACTACCGCACCTAAGTAAAGTTCGTTGGCAATGTTTGACGCTTCTTCAACAAGGATTTTTGTAACTGGCTGACCATTTGCATCTGTTTGGTAAGTTACTAGATTTTTACCTAGCCACTTTTGCGCAAACTCTTTTACACCTTCTTTAGTGTCGTGAAGCTCTACGCCACCCGCTTTACCGCGGCCACCAGCGTGAACCTGACACTTGACTACTTTCTTTGCTGTGCTGATACGGCCTGCTGCTTCAAACGCTTCTTGTGGTGTATCACATGCGTAGCCTTCTGGCACAGGCAAACCGAATTCTGCAAACAGCTGTTTGGCTTGGTATTCATGCAAATTCATTTCGATATTCCGTTTGTTTTTCCCTTGAGGGATTTATTATTTCCATAACGCTGCAGTCTTGGCTGCTTGTACGTCTGTAGGGTCTTCTCAAGTAAATCACTGAGTGATTCAAATGAAGGCCAGACGTTGAGCTAGTCTAGCCATTGAAATTTTCAACGTCTAGCCACCCTAGGTAACTAGACGTTTTAGCGATATTAAACGTCTAATAGGAGACGCGCTGGATCTTCTAGTAGCTCTTTAATCGTTACTAGGAAGCCAACTGACTCACGGCCATCGATCAAACGGTGGTCGTAAGATAGCGCTAGGTACATCATCGGTAGGATTTCAACTTTACCGTTTACAGCCATCGGGCGTTCTTGGATTTTATGCATACCAAGGATTGCCGATTGCGGTGGGTTGATGATAGGCGTAGACATTAGAGAACCGAACACACCACCGTTAGTGATAGTGAAGTTACCCCCCATCAACTCATCTACTGTTAACTTGCCATCACGACCTTTGATCGCTAGCTCTTTGATGCCTTTTTCAACATCTGCAAAACCAAGCTTGTCACAGTCTTTTAGCACTGGAGTTACTAGACCACGTGGCGTTGATACCGCCATGCTAATGTCAAAGTAATTGTGGTAAACGATATCATCACCATCGATTGATGCATTTACTTCTGGGTAACGTTTTAGTGCTTCTGTCACTGCTTTCACATAGAAAGACATGAAGCCAAGACGAATACCGTGACGCTCTTCGAACTGGTCTTTGTATTGCTTACGAAGATCCATGATTGGCTTCATGTTCACTTCGTTAAACGTCGTTAGCATTGCGGTGCTGTTTTTCGCTTCCAATAGGCGGTTTGCAACCGTCTTACGTAGGCGAGTCATTGGCACACGCTTCTCACTACGAGCGTTTGCTGGTGCTTCAACTGCTGGAGCATCAGCTTTTGGAGCCGCTTTAGCGTTTGCTAGATGCGCTTCGATATCTTCACGAGTAATACGACCGCCAACACCAGTACCTTTAACTTGGTGTGCTTCTAGACCATGTTCCGCAAGTAGACGACGAACGGCAGGGCTAAGTGCATCATTGCTTTCTTCAGTCAGTGTCGCTTTGTGACGCTTATCTGGAGAAGCTTCTGTTGCTTCTGTTTTGTCTGCGGTTGGCTCGCCCGCAACAGCGCCGGCTTTCAATTTAGCAAGAAGTTGCTTTGAAAGTACCGTAGCACCTTCTACTTCAAGAATGGCTTCTAAAACGCCGGCTTCTGGAGCTGGCACTTCTAGTACAACTTTGTCAGTTTCAATATCAACCAGAACTTCATCACGCTCTACGGTGTCGCCTGGTTGTTTGTGCCATGTCGCCACGGTTGCATCAGCAACTGATTCAGGTAAATCTGGAACCAGAATTTCAATTGTCATATCTGTTTCTTCCTTTAACTTCTAGTTCTTAGTCCGAAGTTTTTGAGTTCACGTTCAGAGCGTCTTCAACCAACGCTTTTTGTTGTTTCAAGTGCACCGACATGTAGCCAACTGCTGGCGAAGCAGAAGCTGGGCGACCTGCGTATTTAAGATCTGCACCTGCAGGAATAGCGGCACGGAAGTTATGTTGACTACAGTACCAAGCACCTTGGTTCTGAGGCTCTTCCTGACACCACACGAAGTCTTCAACGTTAGTGTATTGAGCAATAGCTGCTTGTACTTCTTCCATCGGGAATGGGTAAAGCTGCTCAATACGCACGATTGCTACGTCTTCTTGCTCATTGTTGCGACGCTGCTCAAGAAGGTCGAAATACACCTTACCCGAACAGAACACGACGCGTTTCACTTTGCTTGGCTCCAAGTTATCCACTTCAGGGATCGCTGCTTGGAACGTACCTTCTGCAAGGTCTTCTAGAGTCGAAGTACAAAGAGGATGACGAAGCAATGATTTAGGCGACATTACAATCAATGGTCGACGCATTGGGCGTACTACTTGACGACGAATCATGTGGTACACCTGAGCTGGCGTTGACGGTACAACGACCTGCATGTTTTGCTCAGCACACAATTGAAGGTAACGCTCTAGACGAGCAGATGAGTGCTCCGGACCTTGGCCTTCGTAACCATGAGGCAGAAGCATCGTCAGGCCGCACAAACGTCCCCACTTTTGCTCACCAGACGAAATGAATTGGTCAATAACCACTTGTGCGCCGTTAGCGAAGTCACCAAACTGCGCTTCCCAAATGGTCAAACCGCCAGGTTCAGCTGTTGCATAACCGTACTCAAATGCAAGAACAGCTTCTTCCGACAACACAGAGTCAAAAACTTGGAAAGGCCCCTGCTTGTCATGGATATTCGCTAGCGGGATGTAAGTGCTTGCATCTGATTGGTTGTGAAGAACTGAGTGACGATGGAAGAAAGTACCACGACCTGAGTCCTGACCAGAAATACGGATACGCTTACCATCGTCTACCAATGTCGCGTAAGCCAATGTTTCAGCCATACCCCAGTCAATAGCCTTCTCACCTGTCATCATTGCTAAGCGATCGTTGTACAGCTTGTTTACTCGGCTTTGCAGCTTGTGGCTTTCCGGGTACTGACACAAACGATTACCTAGTTCGACAAGGCGTTGCTTATCGTAGGTCGATTCCCATTGCATATCCCACTCGTGTCCCAAGTAAGGAGACCAGTCTACAGAATGCAATGCCATCGGACGCCACTCTTTCACCACGACTTCACCGCGGTCAAGTGCATCACGATACTCGTTCACCAACTGCGTTGCAGTTTCAATATCCGACTCATTCTTATCAATCAGAACATCGGCGTACAGTTTACGAGGAGTTGGGTGCTTTTTGATTTTTTGGTACATCAACGGCTGAGTCGCGTTCGGTTCATCTGCTTCATTGTGACCATGACGACGATAACAAACCAAATCAATCACGACATCACGCTTGAACTCGTTGCGGTAATCCAATGCAATGCGAGTAACAAAAGCAACCGCTTCTGGATCATCGGCGTTAACGTGGAAAATCGGCGCCTGAACCATCTTAGCGATGTCAGTACAATACATGGTTGATCGAGTGTCACGCGGGTTAGACGTTGTAAAGCCAACCTGGTTGTTTACAACAATACGAACCGTACCGCCAACGCAGAAACCACGAGCAAGTGACATGTTGAACGTTTCAGCCACTACACCTTGGCCAGCAATCGCAGAGTCACCATGAATAGTGATAGGAAGAACTTTGCTGCCGTGGTTGTCACCCAAACGGTCTTGGCGTGCACGCACGGAACCGATAACCACTGGGTTTACGATTTCTAAGTGAGATGGGTTAAACGCAAGCGCTAAGTGAACATCGCCACCTGGAGTTGCGAAGTCTGCAGAGAAACCCTGGTGGTATTTAACGTCACCGGTACCCCACGTTTCATCGTGCTTACCCGCGAATTCATCAAATAGATCTTGTGGTTTCTTACCCAGTACGTTCACCAGCATGTTCAAACGACCACGGTGAGCCATACCAATAACCACTTCACGCATGCCACTCTTACCCGCATGACGAATCAGTTCTTTCGTCATTGGGATAAGCGCATCACCACCTTCTAGAGAGAATCGCTTCGCACCAGGGAATTTTGCGCCTAAATAACGCTCAAGGCCTTCCGCTGCAGTCAACTCTTCAAGGAACGTGCGTTTTTCATCTTGGTTGAATGATGGCTGGCCTACGACAGACTCAAGACGTTGTTGGATCCAACGCTTTTGCTCTGTGTCAGTCATGTGCATGTATTCAGCACCGATGGAACCGCAGTAAGTTTTCTTGAGGGCTGCGTAGATGTCTTTCAACTTCATGGTTTCTTGCCCAACAGCAAAAGAACCTACGTTGAAAGTTTCTTCGAAGTCGTCTTCGGTAAGATTATGAAATGCTGGGTCTAGCTCCGCCACAGGTGGACGTTGCCACAGACCTAGTGGATCCAATTCTGCAGCCTCGTGTCCGCGGAAGCGGTATGCGTTGATAAGCTGTAGAACTTTTACTTGTTTTGCATCGACATCTGGATCACTAACTTGGACATTGTAATGCTTTGTTTCTCTAGCGAGTCGTCGGAAGTAGTCACGGACACGTGAATGCGGCTGTTCTGCCACTTCTTCTGATGGCTTAGGCAAGCCCTCAAAAACACGTTTCCACTCCTCACTTACCAGATCGGGATCACTTAGATACAGTTCGTAGAGGTCCTCTACATACGTTGCATTGGCGCCAGCCAAGTGTGAAGACTCGAGCCATGCCTTCATCACGCCGTTGTGCATATTTTCCCTTAACCAGTAGTTTTCACGTTTGCTTCGGTCTTACGCCGAGCTAATAAAAGCCGACCGAAATAGCCGGCAATTTTAGTATCCTTTTACTCGTGCTTGGAGGCTGCAGCAAAGTCAGTACGTTGCGTGCTCACTTTACTGCAACTTTATGGCTTGCGAGTAATTAAACCGAGCGATTCACCAGCATCGACTTAATGTGACCGATGGCTTTCGTCGGATTTAGTCCCTTAGGACAAACACTTACACAATTCATGATGCCATGGCAACGAAAAACGCTAAATGCATCATCAAGATCAGACAAACGTTCATCTGTTGCCGTATCTCGGCTATCAATCAACCAGCGGTAAGCCGCAAGTAGGCCTGCAGGGCCAATAAACTTATCTGGGTTCCACCAGAATGACGGACAAGAAGTTGTACAACATGCACACATGATACATTCGTACAATCCATCTAAATGCGCACGCTCATCTGGAGATTGCAGGTTCTCGCGTGATGGCGGTAGAGCACCGTCATCAATTAAGAAAGGCTTAACTTTCGCATAGTTATCATAGAACTGCGTCATGTCAACGATAAGATCGCGCACTACAGGTAGACCCGGTAGAGGACGAATGACGATCTTGTCACCTTGTAGAGCCGATAATGGAGTGATACATGCCAGACCATTTTTGCCGTTCATGTTCAAACCATCAGAACCACACACACCTTCACGACAAGAACGACGGAATGCGATGCTTGGATCTTGCTCTTTTAGCAGAATCAATGCATCAAGCACCATCATGTCTGAGCCTTCGTCTACCTCAAGTGTGTACTCTTTCATGTAAGGCTTAGTATCTACGTCCGGGTTGTAACGGTACAAAGAGAAGTTCAGTTTCATATTCATATCCTCCCTTAGTATGTACGTACTTTCGGTGGGAACGCGTCACGGTGTACTGGCGTCATGTTTACATCACGCTTAGTCATCGCTTCGGTTTCCGGGTTGTAGATAGAGTGGCATAGCCAGTTCTCATCATCACGATCAGGGAAGTCGAAGCGAGCATGAGCACCACGGCTTTCTGTACGGTAGTTTGCTGCAACTGCTGTTGAAAACGCGGTTTCCATCAGGTTATCTAGTTCTAGACACTCAATACGTTGCGTGTTGAACTCAGAAGATTTGTCGGCTAAATGAGCATCTTTCAGACGTTCACGAATTACCTTCAACTCTTCTAGGCCCGTCGCCATTGCATCACCTTCTCGGAATACCGAGAAGCTGTTTTGCATACAGCGTTGTAGGTCTTTACGGATTTGTACTGGATCTTCGCCACCAGTGCTATTTTCCCAACGCATAGTGCGCGCTAGAGAAGCTTCGATGTCTGATTCAGTTGCAGGGCGAGCTTCAACTTGAGCAGCAAGAGTCTCACCTAGGTGTAGCCCTGTTGCACGACCAAATACCACCAAATCAAGCAGTGAGTTACCACCTAGACGGTTTGCACCGTGTACAGACACAGAAGCAATTTCACCACAAGCGTATAGACCTTGAACTTCCGCTTCGCTGCCATCCGCAAGTTGCTTAATCGCTTGACCAGAAACTTGAGTTGGAACACCACCCATCATGTAGTGACAAGTTGGAATTACTGGAATTGGTTCTTTCACTGGATCAACGTGTGCGAATGTACGAGACAGTTCACAGATACCTGGCAAACGTGATTCAAGTACTTCTTTGCCAAGGTGATCAAGTTTCAACTTGATATGTGGACCCCAAGGGCCATCACAACCGCGGCCTTCACGGATTTCAATCATCATAGAGCGAGCAACAACGTCGCGACCAGCAAGGTCTTTCGCGTTTGGAGCGTAACGTTCCATAAAGCGTTCGCCGTCTTTGTTTAGAAGGTAACCACCTTCACCACGACAGCCTTCTGTCACAAGAACACCCGCGCCAGCAATACCCGTTGGGTGGAACTGCCACATTTCCATGTCTTGCATTGGAACGCCTGCACGAAGTGCCATACCAACGCCATCACCCGTGTTGATGTGCGCGTTAGTTGTCGATGCGTAAATACGACCTGCACCACCAGTAGCTAGAATTGTTGCTTTCGATTTGAAGTAACAGATTTCACCCGTTTCCATACAGATCGCAGTACAACCCATGATTGCGCCATCTTGGTTTTTCACAAGATCCAAAGCGTACCATTCAGAAAAGATGGTTGTCTTATGTTTGACGTTTTGTTGGTAAAGCGTATGAAGAAGAGCGTGACCTGTACGGTCTGCTGCAGCTGCTGTGCGCGCCGCCTGCTCACCACCAAACTCTTTTGACTGACCGCCGAATGGACGTTGGTAGATTGTACCGTTATCAAAACGAGAGAATGGAAGACCCATTTTTTCTAGCTCGATAACTGACTCAGGACCATTTTTACACATGTATTCAATCGCGTTCTGGTCACCAATGTAATCAGAACCTTTTACTGTGTCGTACATGTGCCATTGCCAATCGTCCTTATGCGAGTTACCAAGCGCAACTGTGATACCGCCTTGAGCAGATACAGTATGAGAACGGGTTGGGAATACTTTAGACAACAAAGCACAAGAAAGGCCTTGTTCCGAAATTTGTAGTGCAGCGCGCATACCTGCACCACCAGCGCCGATTACTACGGCATCAAACTCACGAACTGGAATAGACACTTACGCACCCCACAGAATAAATAGACCAGAGAAGACATAACCGAATAAAACGGCAATCACACCAAGTTGAAGTGCTCCACGAAGTTTCGCGCACTTAATGTAGTCGGTGAACACTTGCCACATACCGATCCATGCATGAACCAGAACAGATGCAAGCGCCAACATGGTGAAGACTTTAGTGAAAGTACCACCAAAGAATTGGGTCCATGATGCGTAAGAGATATCTGAAAATGCACAGAAGCTAACCAGATAAATCGTGTATAGCGTCATAATGATGGCTGTTGCACGAATCAGTAGGAAATCGTGTACACCATTACGACCAAATGAAGATACGTGTTTTACCATACCAAGATCCCCGCCAATAGTGATAATACTGCAGTTGCACCAAAGGCAACTTTCGCGCTCATCGCGCCTGAATCTAGTTCTTCAAAATGACCTAGATCCATCAGCAAATGACGAATACCACCAGCGATGTGGTAGGCAAGTGCAGTCAGGATACCCCACAGGATGAATTTTACGAAGAAGCCATCAACGATATCTGCGGCTTCCATAAAACCCATAGGGGATGACAGAGAAATGGACAGTAACCAAAGTAATATACCCACCGCAACAAACGTAATTACCCCAGACACACGGTGCAGGATCGATGCGATTGCTGTGATAGGAAAGCGAATGGTCTGTAAATCTAAATTAACAGGTCTTGACTTTCTTTCTTTCACGGGCTTGCTCACTCAGCTCCATTGAGCATTTATTGTTATAACCAATTTCAGCTTCCAAACGTACAAAAGTTAACATTTGATTAACAAATTATCGCAATAAGCTCAGAGATAATTGTAAACACTTTGTTAACAACCGGAGTCCACAAACAAACCTCACTTTTGTTTCTAGCCCCGAATTTATAAGGATTTAACTAAAATTTTCTTTGCCAATATACGGCGAGCAACATTCTAATACAATTGGTGTAACAAATTATGCTACATAGAACAGATTTTTAACGATTTTCATGAGAAAAATCATAACAAGTGCACACAAAGATGGAGAAAAATTGACTTTAAGCTTTAACAACAGTACAAAAATGGCACATAAACATCCTGGACGGATTAAATAATAAACAAAGGAGATTGTTATGGCGGATAAGAAAGCGACCCTTCATGTTGAAGGTCAAGCGCCAATCGAACTGCCAATTATGGACGGTACGCTAGGTACACCTGTAATTGACGTTCGTAAACTGGGAGCCAATGGTTACTTTACTTTTGACCCAGGTTTTCTTGCCACTGCATCTTGTGAATCATCAATCACTTACATCGATGGCGGCAAAGGTATTCTTTTGCACCGCGGTTACCCGATTGATCAATTAGCCAATAACGCAGATTACCTAGAAGTATGTTACATCCTTCTTTACGGTGAAGCCCCTACCCGAGAACAATACGAGCAATTCAAAACGACAGTTACTCGTCACACAATGGTACACGAGCAAATCGCAAGCTTCTTCCATGGCTTCCGTCGTGATGCTCACCCAATGGCAGTAATGTGTGGTGTGGTTGGTGCTCTTGCTGCCTTCTACCACGATTCACTTGATATCAATAACGACGAGCACCGTGAAATTGCGGCCTATCGTCTGCTATCTAAAATGCCAACTCTGGCTGCAATGTGTTTCAAATACTCTGTTGGTCAGCCATTTATCTACCCACGCAACGATTTGAGCTACGCGGAAAACTTCCTACACATGATGTTTGCTAACCCATGTGAAGAGTATGAAGTGAACCCTGTTGTTGCTCGTGCGATGGATAAAATCTTCACACTTCACGCAGATCACGAGCAAAACGCGTCGACATCAACAGTCCGTTTAGCAGGTTCTTCTGGTGCAAACCCATTCGCATGTATTGCCGCTGGTATCGCATCACTTTGGGGCCCAGCTCACGGTGGCGCAAACGAAGCATGTCTGAAGATGCTAGAAGAAATCGGCAGCGTGGATAACATTCCAGAGTACGTGGAACGTGCGAAAGACAAAGATGACCCATTCCGTTTAATGGGCTTCGGTCACCGTGTTTACAAGAACTACGATCCACGTGCGACCGTAATGCGCGAAACATGTCACGAAGTTCTAAAAGAGCTGAACATTAAAGATCCTCTGCTGGACGTAGCAATGGAACTTGAGCGTATCGCTCTTTCTGACGAATACTTTGTTTCTAAGAAACTGTACCCGAACGTAGATTTCTATTCAGGTATCATTCTGAAAGCGATCGGTATTCCTGTATCAATGTTTACGGTTATCTTCGCGATTTCTCGTACTATTGGTTGGATTGCCCACTGGAACGAGATGCACAGCGACCCACTAAACCGTATCGGTCGTCCACGTCAGCTTTACAAAGGCGAGACGCAACGTGAATTTTCGCCGCTTCATGAGCGCGAATAATCATTACTAGAGTTATCAGATAAACAAAAGGGTTGAGATGTTAGTCTCAACCCTTTTTTAGTTTTAACGATAAAAATACACGCTACACTGGATTATCAATATCCACAAACTCGACATCTAAACCGTATTCATCGGCTAACCACTTACCAAGTGCTTTGATGCCATAACGCTCTGTTGCATGGTGACCCGCAGCAAAATAGTGGATATCCATCTCACGAGCGGTGTAAGTTGTTCGCTCCGAAATTTCGCCAGAAATGAACGCATCTAATCCATGCTGAACCGCAAGTTCAATGAAATCTTGTCCACCGCCAGTACACCAACCAACGGTTTCGATCATTTTCTCCGCATTATCTGGAGCGATATGTAGAGGCTCTCGATTAAGTGCTTGGTTGATCTTGCTCGCAAATTGAGAACCAGTCATCGGTTTTTTCAAGCGTCCAAATAGGGCGACAGACTGCGGATGACCTTCTAACCCACCGTCGATTTCAATATCAAGAAGACGAGCAAGCTCTGCGTTGTTGCCAAGTTCAGGATGAATGTCGAGCGGTAGATGGTAGCCGTACAGATTAATGTCACTTTTAATTAGGCTACGAATGCGCTTACCTTTCATACCGCGAATGGGTTCTGGCTCCCCTTTCCAAAAATAACCATGGTGGACCAATAACGCATCGGCTCTGAGTTCAATCGCTTTATCAATTAATGCTTGAGAAGCAGTTACTCCAGTAACTACGCGCTTGATCTGTGGACAGCCTTCAACCTGTAAGCCATTTGGCGCGTAATCTTTAATTAACTCGGGCGAGAGTTTGCTGTTGAGAATCTTTTCTAACTGTAAATTATTCATTATCACTTCCAATTTCGAGCGAGTACCTCAAAGTGTATATCGAACTATGACACTGATGCTAGCTACCCTATTCTACTAACCAAATTTAGTTACAATAACGAGGCTCGCTGCTTTATCAACATCACTAAGGAATCAGGATGAATCAACTGCAACGTCTTTATCAATGGATCACCTCTTCTCCTCCTCTTTTTCAGTTGCTCCCTCCTTTTGCTACATTGGAAGACTTATCGATTAAACCTCTGGATGAATCTGAAGAGTACCAAGGGAACCCGAGACTGGGTTTTTTGTATCAGCATTTATGTACCGCTGCACTTGCTAATTCAGAACAATATGAAATTCTTGCAGAAGAAATTCAACTCAACGATAGCGACGGAAAAACCATTGGTGCGATAGATCTCATACTCAAAAATAGAACATTGGACCAACTAGAACATTGGGAAGTAGCGATTAAGTTTTATCTTTTACATGAAGGTGTTTGGTATGGCCCTAACGCGCACGATCAATTGCATACAAAACTGGATAGAATGCTCTCCCACCAATTGAAAATGAGCGAAAGGCCTGAATTTAGACAAATGCTTCCTCTGGATCAGTCTCCAAAGGAACGCTTGTTAATGCAAGGGCGACTTTACATCAATCCATTTTCTAATGAAGTACCGCCGAAAGAGTGCTTAGGCTTTGCTCTCAATCCAAGCCAAATCAGTGGATATTGGTGTTATCAAAGCCAATGGAGTTTGATCAATAAACCGCTTTACCACTTAAGCAAACCCAACTGGGCTATTGGTACGGATGATTTTTCTCAGCCGATTGAAAAACCAATGGAGCGATTTGAGCATGCACAAACAGCAGATGGCGAGTTCTGGTTTATCGTGCCAGATAATTGGCCACAAAATCCAAAGGCTCATAAATAGAGAGTTAACGACTAGTTGGAAAAAAAGGCGACCATCTGGTCGCCCTTTTGTCAGAGTAGGTTTAATTACAAACCTGCAGCTGCAAATACTTGATTCACAATCTCTTGTGCTTCAGCTTCAATTTGTTTTAGGTGTTCTTCACCCTTGAAGCTTTCACAATAGATTTTGTAGATGTCTTCCGTACCCGATGGACGAGCAGCAAACCAACCATTTTCAGTCGTCACTTTCAATCCGCCAATCGCCGCACCGTTACCAGGAGCGTGTGTTAGACGCGCCGTAATCGGATCACCTGCCAGTGTTTCTGCTGCAACCATTTCTGGCGACAGTTTCTTCAACACATCTTTTTGAGGTCCATTCGCTACCGCTTGAATACGATTGTACTTAGACTCACCGTGTTTAGCGGCAAGCTCTTCGTAGTACTCTTGTGGGTTTTTACCCGTTACCGCAGTAATCTCAGCCGCTAACAAACATAGTAAGATGCCGTCTTTGTCTGTTGACCATGGTGTTCCATCTTTACGTAGGAAAGAGGCACCAGCGCTCTCTTCACCACCAAAACCAAACTTGCCAGTGTAAAGGCCATCGACAAACCACTTGAAGCCGACAGGCACTTCACACAGTTCACGACCCAAATCGGCTACTACTCGGTCGATAAGTGCACTTGAAACCAGCGTCTTACCAACCGCAACATCTGTACTCCACGCATCACGATGACGGTATAGGTAGTCGATACAAACCGCTAAGAAATGGTTCGGGTTCATCAAACCTTTCGGCGTCACGATACCATGACGGTCATAGTCTGGATCATTACCAAACGCAAGATCGTATTCATCTTTCAGGGCTAGCAGACCAGCCATTGCGTATGGAGAAGAACAGTCCATACGAACCACGCCGTCCTTATCAAGCGACATGAACTGGAATGATGGATCAATCGCTTCGCTGACCAAGGTCAGATCTAAGTTGTATGCTTGGCCGATTTGACGCCAGTAATCAATGCCGCTGCCACCAAGTGGATCCACACCAATTTTCAACTTCGATTTCTGGATCGCTTCCATATCGATAACATTTACTAAGTCATCGATGTAAGGCTTCACCAAATCCATCTCTACGAATAGCTCAGATGCTTTCGCTTCTGCTAACGCTAGACGCTTCACATCTTTTAGGCCACCAGCAATGATCTCGTTCGCACGATCTTCAATCGCTTGAGTCAATTCTGCTTCTGCTGGACCGCCATGTGTTGGATTGTACTTAATACCGCCATCTTGTGGTGGATTATGAGACGGTGTGATAACGATGCCATCCGCTTTCTCATCATGCTTTAGATTGTAAGTTAAGATAGCGTGAGAAACGCCTGGTGTTGGTGTGTAGCCATTATCCTGCTGTACGATGACTTTTACACCATTCGCAATCAAAACTTCGATTACGCTTGAAAACGCAGGTTCTGACAACGCGTGGGTATCTTTGCCCACAAACAACGGCCCTGTAGTCCCCTGCTTGGCACGTACTTCTGCAACTGCTTGTGCGATAGCAAGAATGTGGTTTTCATTAAAAGTTTGCTTGTCTGCTGTGCCACGGTGACCAGAAGTACCGAATTGAACCTTATGTTCCGCATTATTAGCATCAGGCTGAAGTAAGAAGTAGTTAGCAACTAACGCTGGAATATTATGGAGATCTTCCTGCTGCGCTTTTTGCCCAGCACGAGGGTGCATAGCCATGTTTGACATCCTTTCTTTTAAAAATAATAAAATTACAAAAAAGCCTCATAATATCCGCTAACTGCGACGCATTATGAGGCTTCTATCAGGTTTCTTAGATTGAACCTGTTACTTTTTCTATCAAGTCAGGTTGGAACTCCATGTGCGTCATCACTTGTTCAACCATTTGTCTCTTACGACTGGTATTGTTGTTTGTGATAACCCAAAACGGCGTACCTGGAATGGCTTTAGGCTTGGTGGTGTTACCATTGGCCAGTAAGGTTTCTTCATTGTCTGCAAAGTAAACGCGTTTGCGTCCCTTTACGTTTGTCGCTTGTGCGAAGCCTTCTGGATTTAACTTATGTAAGGTCGATAGTACTAACATAAAGCGATCAATCGCTTTTTTTAGACCGGCAAACTCATCAGAAATTAGCAGCGAACGCATCTCTTTCACTACATCAATAGATTCTGCTTTGCCCGCATCTTTACTTACTACAATCCCTTGTGGCTTCTCTACTGCTGGTGCCGATTCTGCTACCTGCAACTGACCATCAAGGTTTAAAAGGCGTCGCAAAATATCCGAGGCGCTTTCACCGATATGCTTAGTTTGGCTAGCAATGTAACGGTATAGATCCTCATCAACCTCAATTGTTTTCATTCGCTTTTCACATTCTCAATGTTTAAACTCTGGGGGATTATAACGAGATCCTTTCGGATACTCCACGTTAAACCCATCACGAATAAGATAAAATGTCAGCATTACTCAACTATAAGCAGGAAGGCCAAGGCCAAACAGTTGTTTTGATTCACGGATTGTTTGGTAGTTTAAGTAATCTGGGCCTATTGGCTCGTGATCTTGTTGAAGATCACTCAGTGATCAGTATCGACCTGCGCAATCACGGTCTCTCTTTCCACTCTGATACTCATAACTACACTGACATGGCACAAGATGTCGCGACGCTTCTTCAGCACTTAAACGTTGAGCCATCGATAATCGTCGGCCATTCAATGGGCGGTAAAGTCGCGATGAAACTCGCTGATATAGCACCAAATCTTGTGAAACAGTTGGTCGTATTGGACATGGCTCCAGTAGCTTACCAGACCAATCGTCACGACAACGTATTTGATGGTTTGCTGGCCGTTATCAAAGAAAAACCTGCGAACCGTCAACAAACGTTAGAAATCTTAGCTCAACACATTGAGATGGATGGCGTTAGACAATTTCTCTCAAAATCTCTGTTTAAAAATGAAGACCATATGGCTTGGCGATTTAACGTCGACAGTTTATTAAGTAACTATGCTGAGATCATTGGTTGGCAAGATATTGCTCCTACCGAGATCCCGACACTTTTCATTAAAGGCGGAGATTCGGACTACTTAATGCCAGAGCACCAACCGTCAGTACAACGACAATTCAAACAAGCTAAAGCACACATTATTGCCAACACTGGCCATTGGTTACACGCAGAAAAACCTGCTGAAGTGATGCGAGTGATCCGGAAATACATTTCGAGTTAACAAATTCGAAAAGCAACGATAGATTATTGAAATAACCCTCCTTGTAGTGCATTAACAATACTGTGTAACAGTGGTATAGTGCGCCCAAGATTTTTCGGCATGAAGGACCAAAATGCTTTACGACTATATGGATATGCTCGAGTCTATTGGGCTCGATCTTCTTTTTGCTGCTATCTTCTTTTTCATCGGGATGGCAATAAAAGATGTGCTAAAGCAAGGCAATGTACCTGTTTTTGGTCGTCGTATTGTATGGTTAGTCCTTTTCCTAGGCTGTGCTGGCTTTATTGCAAAAGGTATTATTCAGCTCACTTGGGAAGGCTCGGGGTTAGGTTAAACCCTCAGTACCATTGCCCATAACAAACAATGTAAAGGTATAGACTCTATGGCAAGTGTAGGTATCTTCTTCGGTAGCGACACAGGTAATACTGAAGCCGTTGCAAAGATGATTCAAAAGCAACTAGGCAAACATCTAGTTCACGTTCAAGACATCGCGAAAAGCAGCAAAGAAGACATTGATAACTTTGATCTTCTTCTTCTAGGTATCCCTACTTGGTACTACGGTGAAGCACAATGTGATTGGGATGATTTCTTCCCTGAACTTGAGCAGATCGATTTCTCTACTAAGCTAGTGGCTATCTTCGGCTGTGGCGACCAAGAAGACTACGCAGAATACTTCTGCGATGCGATGGGTACAGTGCGTGACATCGTTGAGTCTAAAGGCGGCACAATTCTTGGTCATACTTCAACTGAAGGCTACGAGTTTGAAGCTTCAAAAGCACTTGTTGAAGGCGACGACAGCCAATTCGTAGGTCTATGTATTGATGAAGACCGTCAACCTGAGTTGACTGACCAACGCGTCGAAAACTGGGTTAAGCAGATTTACGAAGAAATGTGCCTAGCTGAGCTAGAAGGCTAAGTAAGTATTAAAAAAGACCTCCGATTGGAGGTCTTTTTTATAGCATTAAATTAAGGCACTTCCGTTACCGCCTCTTCTTCTCGATATTGAGGCTTCTTTCTCACATATAACTTGCGCTGAACTTCAGATACCACATTCCCTTGTTTGTCTTTTACATGCGTAATGAATTCAGGAAAGCACTTTTCGCCGTTTCGAGTCATCTGATAGATCTCGTCTAGCATACCATCCGTGATCTCAAACTCAGCAAACAAATCGCTTTGTCCTGGCTTGATAAAGTTGATGCTCGCCTCTTTATCCCACACGTAATACTCTTCACGTAGAATACCCATCAACATGAGAGAGTAAATGGGATCTGTTAAGGAAAAAATACTGCCTCCATACTGCGTACGATTGGCATTTTTGTTCCACCAGCGAAGTTTCAAACGAACTTTAACCGTTCGGAAGTCTTCAGAAATATGTAAGATTTTAATTCCGGCCCCCCAAAATGGTGGCCATACATTCAATGCAAATTTCACAATCCCTGGTTTATAAATCTTCGCGAGTCGCTTATTCATTGCAGTCCATGCCCTCTCTAAGCTCATGTTACAAAATTGTAACTGGTCAGATCTGTAATATAATCGACCCATTTCCAATTTACAAAAAGATTCTATTAACCCTTTGAAGTTCGTGGTTTAATGTTTTTAGCGCTTCGCCTATAATGGTAGGAATATTGAATTCTGTTAAATCGCTGCAGATGATCCAACGGGAAAGTATATGTCAGATAATAATCAGGCGCTGAAGGATGCGGGTCTAAAAGTTACCCTTCCAAGGCTAAAAATTCTAGAAGTACTTCAGCAGCCAGACTGCCAGCACATCAGTGCTGAAGATTTGTACAAAAAGCTGATTGATCTAGGTGAAGAGATAGGTCTAGCAACTGTTTATCGCGTTCTAAACCAATTCGACGATGCAGGTATTGTT
This sequence comes from Vibrio sp. RC2502, assembly GCF_054850435.1. Lineage (NCBI taxonomy): Bacteria > Pseudomonadati > Pseudomonadota > Gammaproteobacteria > Vibrionales > Vibrionaceae > Vibrio > Vibrio sp. RC2502. The sequence goes on along the minus strand of NZ_CM141453.1, from coordinate 877,756 downwards.
ACTCGTCACCACTTTGAAGGTGGCAAGTCAGTCTTCGAATTGTCAACTCAACATCACCACGACCACCTAGTATGTCTAGACTGTGGTGAAGTAATTGAGTTTTCTGACGATATCATTGAAGAGCGCCAACGCGAAATAGCAGCTAAGTACAATGTGACGCTAACAAACCACAGCTTATACCTATACGGTAAATGCAGTGACGGTGGTTGCAAAGAAAACCCAGATGCGCACAAACCTGCAAAATAATTTGCTTGTAGATTAAAAATAAACGCCAGTTAAAGCTGGCGTTTTTTGTATCTGTACTTTTTGTTTTGCTTAATCCAAAAACAAAAATGCCAGCAATTGCTGGCATTTTTCTATAGGTAACGATTGAGATTATTGGTTCTCAATTTTCGCCCATGTATCACGTAGGCCAACCGTGCGGTTGAACACTAGGTTATCTGCAGTTGAATCTTTAGAATCCGCACAGAAGTAACCCATACGCTCGAACTGGTAGCCTTGCTCTGCTTCTGCAGATGCCAGGCTCGGCTCAACGAAACCGTTGATCACAACGAGTGAATCAGGGTTAATGGTTGAAGCGAAGTCTTCTGCTGCTGCAGGATTTGGAACAGTGAACAAACGATCGTATAGGCGAATTTCTGCTGGTAGCGCTTTATCCGCAGATACCCAGTGAATTACGCCTTTAACTTTACGACCATCTGCTGGGTTTTTGCCTAGCGTTTCAGGATCGTAAGTACAGTAAATCGTTGTGATGTTGCCTTCCGCGTCTTTTTCAACACGCTCAGCTTTGATCACGTAAGCACCACGTAAACGAACTTCTTTACCAAGAACTAGACGCTTGTACTTTTTGTTCGCTTCTTCACGGAAATCTTCACGCTCGATCCAAACTTCACGAGTAAACGGTACTTCACGCTCACCCATTTCAGGTTTATTTGGATGGTTAGCCAGCGTTAGATTTTCTACAGCGCCCACTTCAAAGTTCTCAATAACAACTTTAACAGGGTCCAACACAGCCATCGCACGAGGTGCATTTTCATTTAGGTCGTCACGAATACAAGATTCAAGCGAGCTAAACTCGATCATGTTTTCTTGCTTCGTCACACCGATACGCTTACAGAATTCACGGATTGACGCAGGTGTGAAACCACGGCGACGTAAACCAGATACTGTTGGCATACGAGGATCATCCCAACCGTTAACCAATTTTTCGGTTACTAGTTGGTTTAGCTTACGCTTAGACATCACTGTGTATTCTAGGTTTAGACGGCTGAACTCGTATTGATGAGGACGACAATCAATTGTGATGTTGTCTAGTACCCAGTCGTACAAACGACGGTTGTCCATGAACTCTAGCGTACAGATAGAATGTGTAATGCCTTCTAGCGCATCAGAGATACAGTGTGTGAAGTCGTACATTGGGTAAATGCACCACTTATCACCCGTTTGATGGTGAGTAGCAAAACGTACACGGTATAGAACTGGATCACGCATAACCATGAATGACGAACCCATATCGATCTTCGCACGAAGACACGCTTTACCTTCTTCAAATTCACCTGCGCGCATTTTTTCAAATAGCGCTAAGTTTTCTTCAACAGAACGGTCGCGGTATGGGCTTGGCTTACCTGGCTCTTTTAGCGTGCCACGGTACTCACGAATCTGCTCTGGACTTAGCTCATCTACGTACGCTAAGCCTTTGTTAATCAATTCAATTGCATATTCGTAAAGCTTGTCGAAGTAGTTTGATGAGTAACATACTTCACCATCCCACTCGAAGCCTAACCAGTTTACATCTTTCTTGATAGACTCAACGTATTCGATGTCTTCTTTTTCAGGGTTTGTATCGTCGAAACGTAAGTTACATTGACCCTGGTAGTCCTGAGCAATACCGAAGTTCAAACAGATAGACTTAGCATGACCGATGTGCAGGTAGCCATTTGGCTCCGGCGGGAATCGAGTATGCACGCTAGTGTGTTTGCCATCCGCTAGATCCTTATCAATGATCTGGCGAATAAAGTTTGATGGACGAGCATCAGCTTCACTCATCTATAGCACCTCAAAAATATAAGTATTGTCAGAGAAAACGGAACTCTGTATCCGATATGGTTTTACAGAGTGCATTGTTTCTAATGATCCACAATTCTAAGCCATTAGACAACAAGAACTCGCGCTAAAACGGCAATATTTATCGAGTTCGCGTGAATGCACAGCAGATTCAAAGCACTAAAACAAAAAAAGACCTCCCGAAGGAGGTCTCTAATCAAATATTAGTTCGATGTAATTATGGTAGTTTTACATTCGATAGGTCTTCGTTTGCGCCGATTGCTTTCATTTCACCAGCAACGATTTCTGCTAGAGGACCAAGGATAACTTGAAGGTTGTTTTCACCTAGTTTAACAACACCTTTCGCACCTAGTTTCTTCAACACTTCTTCATTAGCTACTGAACGATCTTTCAGAGTTAGACGTAGACGAGTGATACATGCGTCAATTGAAGTTAGGTTGTCATGACCACCTAGCGCTTTTAGGTATTGACGAGCTAGGTCACCACTTTTTGCTTCACCTGCTGGTGCTGCTGCTTGGCTATCATCATCTTCACGGCCTGGCGATTTTAGGTTAAACGCGCGGATTGCGAAGCTGAATGTGAAGAAGTAAAGAGCACCGAAGCCAAGACCAACTGCACCTAGTAGTAGAGGTTTAGTTGCTAGACCGTAGTTCAACAAGTAGTCAATTAGACCAGCAGAGAATGTGAAGCCGTGTAGCGTACCAAGCATGTTAGCAACAACTAGCGATAGACCAGTGAACACTGCGTGAATCGCGTATAGAGCAGGAGCTAGGAATACGAACATGAACTCTAGAGGCTCTGTGATACCAGTTAGGAATGAACAGAATGCAACAGAGAACAATGCACCACCAACTTGGCTACGTTTCTCAACAGGAGCCGCTAGGTACATAGCAAGTGCTGCACCTGGTAGGCCGAACATCATTACTGGGAAGAAACCGTTCATGAATACACCAGCGCTCTTATCGCCGCCGAAGAAACGGTGTAGGTCACCAGATTTAACTGTTTCAGTTACTTCTTTAACAGTTGCTGTAATTTCTGGAGTTACTGAGTTAGCGAATTCAAATGTGTGAGTTTGACCAGCAACAAGAGTCTTAGCTAGAGCTGGGTCAACACAAAGTTGTTGTAGTGCAGGAAGAGCTTGACCAGCAGCTGTTGCGCCAGAAACTAGCACTTCTTGACAAGAACCCATACCAAACCAGAAGAAAGAGTTCAGTACGTGGTGTAGACCTACAGGAATTAGAGCACGGTTAAGCGTACCGTATACAAACTGACCGATTGCGCCAGAAGTAGAGATACCGTGAGCAAGTGCATCTAGACCACCTTGGATTGTTGGCCATACAATACCTGAAACAGCACCAGCAACTAGGGCGAACAAACCAGCCATAATTGGCACTAGGCGCTTACCAGAGAAGAATGCTAGCCACTCAGGAAGGCGTGTAGCATGGAAAGCGTTGTAAGAATGGCCAGCAATGATACCTGCGATGATACCACCGAAGAATGACATGTTAACTGACGCATCGATTGTTGACGCTGTCGCAGTAAGTACGAAGTACGCAACCGCACCAGCAAGACCTGCAGCACCTTGACCGTCTTTTGATAAGCCGATCGCGATACCTAGACCAAATAACAATGGAAGGTTAGAGAAGATTGAGTTACCGGCTTGTGCCATAAACGCGATGTCAAATACATCAGGTTGGCCCAAGCGCAGTAACAAGCCTGCGATTGGCAAAGTCGCGATAGGAAGCATAAGAGCTTTACCTAACTTCTGCGCGTATCCGAGAATATTCACCTTAAGTTCCCCCTATAGGATTCGATGTTATGTTGAATAACTTATTTCAGTCGTTCAATTTAGTCATCGTCAGTTTATGACATTAATTTTGCTCCGCAAATTAAAAGCTCATTGTTTGTGATCATAATCACCACAATTTGGCCTTTCTAAAGGTTTTTGCTAGCGAGATCATAAAACTTATTTTATTATACGAAAAAATGGCGTTTTAAAGATAATATTCTCGCACTTTATGCAAGGCAGAATCAGTGTTATTTTGGTATCTCGGCGGGTAATTCTTCGCAACTTTGCTCTGAAAAAGAATCATAAAAAACAATTCATTTATTATTTTTCAGTTAGTTACTCTGACAATAACATCGATAAAACGCAACTTGCTGTATGTGACTCGTTATCTAATTCAGTGATACAAACTAAGTACCCACATGACTCATTCAGTCGCCGATTAGATAACGATACAGAAATTGAATTCTCATCTATAAGGACTAGCTGACTATGTACGCGCTAAGTAACTGTAAAATCTATACCGGTAGTGATGTTCTTACCGATCATGCGGTCATCGTTGAAAACGATCTAATTCAATCCATTGTGCCCGTTGCTGAACTACCGAAAGGCATTGAAGTAAAAGATCTGAATGGAGCTAACTTAAGTCCTGGTTTTATCGACCTGCAACTGAACGGTTGTGGCGGCGTCATGTTGAACGATGCTATCACAGCAGAAACGATGCAAATCATGCACGAAGCAAACCTAAAGTCGGGTTGTACCAGCTTCCTTCCTACGCTTATTACGTCTTCTGATGAAGATATGCGCGCGGCAATCTCCGCAGCTCGCGAATATCACAAAAAATACCAAAACCAATCGCTTGGCTTACATCTTGAAGGCCCATACCTTAACGTCGCGAAAAAAGGTATTCATAGCGTTGACTTCATCCGTCCATCCGATGACGGCATGATTGACCTTATTTGCTCAAATGCAGACATCATTGCCAAAGTAACTCTTGCACCAGAGCAGAACGACCCTGAACATATCGCACGCCTAAAAGCTGCAGGCATTGTGGTATCAATCGGTCACACAAACGCGACCTATGCTGAAGCACGCAAAGGTTTTGAAGCCGGTATTACTTTTGCCACTCACCTATTCAATGCGATGACTCCTATGGTTGGTCGTGAGCCAGGAGTGGTTGGTGCTATTTACGATACACCAGAGATCTACGCAGGCATCATTGCTGACGGCTTCCACGTAGACTACGCAAACATTCGAATTGCTCATAAAATCAAAGGTGAAAAGCTTGTTTTGGTGACCGATGCCACAGCTCCGGCAGGTGCTAACATTGATCACTTTATTTTTGTCGGTAAGAAAGTATATTACCGAGATGGTAAGTGTGTTGATGAAAACGGCACACTAGGCGGCTCAGCTCTGACTATGATTGAAGCAGTTCAGAACACAGTTGAGCACGCAGGTATCGCTTTAGAAGAAGCTCTACGAATGGCTACACTGTACCCAGCGACTGCAATTGGCGTTGAGGACCGTCTCGGCCGTATTCGAAAAGGCATGGTTGCAAACCTGACTATTTTCGATCGTGACTTCAACGTTAAAGCGACGGTTGTTAACGGACAATACGAGCAAAATTAAGCATGAATGGCGGACAGATTGGTAATGTAGATTTAGTAAAACAGCTTAACAGCGCTGCGGTATACAGGCTGATTGATCAGCAAGGTCCTATCTCCCGAATTCAAGTCGCGGATGTTAGCCAGCTTGCTCCAGCGAGTGTTACCAAAATCACCCGTCAACTATTGGAACGCGGCCTCATTAAAGAGGTCGCCCAACAAGCTTCAACAGGTGGCCGTCGAGCAATCTCACTGACCACTGAAGTGAAGCCTTTTCACTCTATCGCCGTTCGCTTAGGCCGAGACTACGTTCAATTCTGTCTCTATGACTTAGGCGGCACTGCACTGGCAGAAGATCAACACGAACTTCACTACACCAACCAAGCCGATTTGATTGCAGGTCTTATTGATTTATTAAAAGACTTCGTAAGTCGTTGCCAAGATAAAATTGACCAGTTGATTGCTATCGGTATTACGTTACCAGGCCTAGTTAACCCTACGACAGGCGTCGTTGAGTACATGCCAAATACGGATATTGATAACCTTGCGCTTGGTGAAATTATCCGAGAGAAGTTCAATACGGCTTGTTTTGTCGGTAACGACGTCCGTGGTATGGCACTTGCAGAACATTATTTCGGTGCTAGCCAAGATTGCCAAGACTCTATCTTAGTCAGTGTACACCGCGGTACTGGCGCAGGCATCATTGTTAACGGCCAAGTGTTTCTAGGTTTTAACCGTAACGTAGGTGAAATTGGCCACATTCAAATTGACCCTCTTGGTGAGCAATGCCAATGTGGCAACTTTGGCTGTCTTGAAACGGTTGCTGCTAACCCAGCGATCATCCAACGCGTTAAACAGCTCATAGCACAAGGCTATGAGTCTAGCTTAACGCAATTGGAGCACATTACGATTGAAGATGTATGCACTCATGCTATGAACGGTGATGAGCTCGCGAAACAGAGCTTAGTACGTGTTGGTAACCAGTTGGGTAAAGCCATCGCTATCACCATCAACTTGTTTAACCCACAAAAAATCGTGATTGCAGGTGACATCACCGCTGCACAAGACATTGTTTTCCCTGCAATTCAAAGAAATGTAGAAAACCAGTCACTGAAAACATTCCATAACGATCTTCCAATTGTGGCTTCTCACATTGATAAGCAGCCAACAATGGGCGCTTTTGCCATGATAAAACGAGCGATGTTAAATGGCGTTTTGTTACAAAAGTTACTAGAAGACTAAGTTTATACAACTAATTGAGTTACAATCTCGGGCTGTGTTTTCACAGCCCGTTTTCGTATATCAGGAATCTAGCTCAACAGTATGGAAATTATTCTAATTACAACGGCTTTTTTAGCAGGCTTCATCGCGCTCAAATGCAGCCTTCCCCCTCTAGTCGGTTTTCTACTAGCGGGTTTTGGCTTACATGCCTTTGGCTATCAAAGTAATGACGTTATTGTCACTCTGGCTGATCTCGGCGTTACTCTTTTGCTTTTTACTATTGGCTTAAAGCTCGATGTAAAAACATTGCTCTCCAAAGAAATTTGGGGCGGCGCAACAGCGCACAATATTCTTTCAACCGCTTTTTTTGCCCTTGCGTTGTCAGGGCTGAAACTGCTTGGATTAACGTCCCTTGCAAGTATGGAAAGCGGGCAGATATTGCTCCTAGCCTTTGCACTTTCCTTCTCTAGCACTGTTTTCGCGGTAAAAACACTGCAGGAAAAAGGTGAACTCAACGCGACATACGCCACACTGGCCATCGGTATTTTGGTTATGCAAGATATCTTCGCGGTCGTGTTTCTGACTGTTTCAACAGGCAAAGTGCCAGAATGGTACGCCATAGGTCTATTTGCTCTTCCTCTCCTGCGCCCGCTGTTTTACAAGTTATTGGATAAAGTAGGCCACGGCGAGATGTTAGTGCTGTTCGGCATTTTCTTCGCGCTTGTTGTGGGTGCCGGACTGTTTGAGTTAGTTGGAATGAAACCAGACCTTGGCGCCTTGATTCTTGGCATGATGCTCGCTGGTCACCGTAAAGCGTCAGAGTTGTCTAAATCGCTATTTAATATGAAAGAGCTCTTTCTCGTCTGCTTCTTCTTAAATATCGGCTTATCCGCATCTTTGAGTCTAACGGGTATCGCACTAGCGCTTTTATTCATTGTCCTTCTACCTATTAAAGGGTTGCTATACTTCCTCACAATCAACCACTTTAAGTTTCGCGTGCGTACTTCCCTACTCGCTTCTTTATCACTGTTTAACTACAGCGAATTCGGGCTCATTGTCGGTGGCCTGGCGTACAAAATGGGGTGGATGCCGAGTGACATGCTCGCAGCCATCGCTGTAGCGGTTTCACTATCCTTTATTATCTCAGCACCTCTAAATCGCTTGGGCCATAAAATTTATCAACATTCCGGTAAATGGTTACAAGAAACGGCTGCAGAGAAACTCAACCAACGTGACCAGTTGATCAACCCGGGACATGCTCAAGTACTTATTCTAGGTATGGGGCGAATTGGTACCGGTGCATATGACGAGCTACGCGCACGTTACGGCAAGATTTCTCTGGGGATTGAGATCCGTGAAGAAGCAGCGCAACAACACCGTTCAGAAGGACGTAATGTCATTTCAGGGGATGCTACCGACCCAGATTTTTGGGAACGAATCCTAGATACTGGTCATGTAAAGTTAGTTTTATTGGCAATGCCACACCATCAAGGTAATCAGACGGCACTAGAACAACTTCAGCGTAGAAACTACAAAGGGCAAATTGCCGCTATTGCAGAATATCCAGACCAACTAGAAGGTTTGTTGGAAAGTGGTGTGGACGCTGCCTTTAATATATACAGCGAAGCAGGTAGTGGTTTTGCGCGACACGTGTGCAAACAACTAGAACCTCAGTTCACTTCGATAAAATAACCATAAAAATACGCAACAACGCTACTACCAATTAAAAGCCTTTCTATCAATAGAGAGGCTTTTTTTGTTTGATTTTCATACCAAACCTTAATTCCATTCATCAAAACAACAAATAAATTAAATATTATTTAATCAACAAGGCTTTTTATCATTTTTTTAATCACAAAACGTTGCTTTTTTTACTCAGAATGGCAAATTGAATCCATACCGATTAGAAATTGTTTAGTTTAGAAAGGATGTTGTATGTGTTCAGTATTTGGGATTTTAGACATTAAAAGTGATGCAGCGGCACTGCGTCCTATCGCGTTAGAAATGTCGAAAAAGCTTCGTCACCGTGGCCCTGACTGGTCTGGTATCTACTCTTCAGAAAGAGCAATCCTAGCTCACGAGCGCTTGGCTATCGTTGGTCTAAATAGCGGTGCTCAACCACTATACAGCCCTGATAAAAAACTAATCCTTGCCGTTAACGGTGAGATCTACAACCACAAAGAGATTCGCGCTCGCTACGAAGGCAAGTACGAATTCCAAACAGACTCTGACTGTGAAGTTATTTTAGCGCTGTATCAAGACATGGGTGCTGATCTTCTTGAAGAGCTAAACGGCATTTTTGCTTTCGTACTGTACGATGAAGAAAAAGATGAGTACCTAGTAGGTCGTGACCATATCGGTATCATTCCACTTTACCAAGGTTACGATGAACACGGTAACTACTACGTCGCTTCCGAAATGAAAGCACTCGTACCCGTTTGTAAAACAGTCAGCGAATTCCCTCCAGGTTCGCACTACAGCTCAAAAGATACAGAACCTCAGCGTTACTACATCCGTGACTGGAACGAATATGCAGCTGTTCAAGGTAACAGCACGAGTAAAGAAGAACTAACAGAAGCACTGGAAGCCGCTGTGAAACGTCAACTAATGACTGACGTACCATACGGCGTACTACTATCTGGTGGTCTGGATTCATCCATCACATCTGCGGTAGCAAAACGCTATGCTGCGATGCGTATCGAAGACGATGAAAAATCAGAAGCATGGTGGCCTCAACTTCACTCTTTTGCGGTTGGTCTTGAAGGCGCTCCAGACTTAAAAGCAGCACGTGAAGTGGCAGAAAAAATTGGCACCGTTCACCACGAAATGACATACACCATTCAAGAAGGTTTGGATGCTATTCGTGACGTGATTTACCACATCGAGACTTATGACGTAACAACGATTCGTGCCTCAACACCGATGTTCCTCATGGGCCGTAAAATCAAGGCAATGGGCATCAAAATGGTGCTTTCTGGTGAAGGCGCTGATGAAATCTTCGGTGGCTACTTGTACTTCCACAAAGCGCCAAACGCAAAAGAGTTCCACGAAGAAACGGTTCGTAAACTGCTGGCTCTAAACATGTTTGACTGTGCTCGTGCGAACAAATCGTTGGCAGCATGGGGCGTTGAAGGCCGTGTACCATTCTTGGATAAAGAGTTCATTGACGTCGCAATGCGCCTAAACCCTGCAGACAAAATGTGTGGCAACGGTAAGATGGAAAAACACATTCTTCGCGAATGTTTTGAGCATTACTTACCAGACTCAATCGCTTGGCGTCAAAAAGAGCAGTTTTCTGATGGCGTAGGTTACAGCTGGATTGACACTTTGAAGGCCGTAGCAGAAGAGAAAGTGACCGATCAACAGATGGAAACGGCTCAGTACCGCTTCCCATACAACACACCAACAACTAAAGAAGGTTACGTATACCGCGAAATTTTTGAGGAGTTGTTCCCATTACCATCAGCTGCAGAATGTGTACCAGGTGGTCCTTCTGTAGCGTGTTCATCAGCGAAAGCGATTGAGTGGGATGAGTCATTCAAGAACTGTGTTGACCCTTCAGGCCGTGCAGTGCAAACCGTTCACAACGACGCTTACTAAGTAGAATTGGGCTGGAGCAGCAATCCAGCCCAATTATTTAACTTGTTGACGTTAAGATCAAAAAGAGGTGCGTGCGCACCTCTTTTTTGTGTTGGTGTTATTAGCGACTACTTTAAGTCTAAATCGGTGTTATCAATGCTAACTGGCACTCGCTTCGAGATCATTTGCACCAACATGATTGAACGCTTCTCTCCGTCTTGTTCTTGGAAAATGGCATCAATACCTGCAAATTGTCCGCTCTTAACACGAACCTGATCACCTGGTTTAGGCATGCATTCGGATATGTTTTTTTCTGTGCAGCATTTCTCTAGCTGCTTCAACTCAAACACAAGATCGCCTTGAACTTCTTTTGGTTGGGCACCAAATCGAACAAAGTCGACAACACCGCGCGTCGACCGAACCGACGTAAAGTTCGGGCCTTGTTCATAATCAAAACGTGCAAATACATAACAAGGAAACAACGGTTCTTCGACCTTTTGTCGCTTACCGCGCAAGATTTTTTCGACTTCTACAGTTGGGTAGAAGCACTCAACACCTTGATTTTCAAGATGCTGCTTAGCCCTTATTTGTTCTCCACGCTTACAATAAAGTAAATACCAACGTTTCATTTTATTACTAGCCAATTATATTTTTGTTTCATCCTAGCATTAAGCTAAAGGTGAGTCATGAATATTCAAATTATCCATAAGAAGAACATTATACATTGTTCGCATAACTTACACTTTTTCAAAAGGTTAAGAAAATAAGTCCATAGGCAAAAATGAAAATTAAGTTTGTAACACACACCAACCACCAACAAAAGCTCCACAAAATCAAAAATAAACAGTAACTTAACAATGCTATTTAGTCGTAAGGCAAAATTTTATTGTTTGTAAGCAGTTAAATTGCAATGTATACGTAGGTGTCGTTAAAAAATGTAATAACTACTATTAGAAGAGCTTATGTCAAACCAACATCAATATTTCGGTCACCCTCGTGGCTTGTTCTTATTGTTCGGCACAGAACTCTGGGAACGCTTTTCCTACTACGCAATGCGTGCCATTCTAGTACTCTACTTAACTGATACCACAATGAATGGTGGTTTGGGCTGGTCAACGAAAGACGCGCTCGACCTTTATGGCATTTACACCGGCCTTGTTTACATTACCCCATTGATTGGTGGTTACCTTGCCGATAACTACCTTGGCCAACGCCGCTCAATTTTGCTTGGTGGTGCATTAATGGCTATCGGCCAGTTCACACTGGCACTTCCGGCTGACGCACTAGGCTTCGGAGCACTTCACACTTTCTATTTAGGTCTTGCTCTGCTTATTTGTGGTAACGGTCTATTCAAGCCAAATATCTCTACCATGGTTGGCGACCTATACAATGAAGGTGATAATCGTCGTGATGGCGCTTTCACTATCTTCTACATGGGTATCAACCTTGGTGCTCTGCTAGCCGGCGTGGTTTCTGGATCTGTAACGAACTCATTTGGTTGGAAAGCAGGTTTCGTAGCAGCGGGCGTGGGTATGATAATCAGCCTTGTCATGCAAATGTCGCTTTCACAGTCTTGGCTTGGTGATATTGGCCGTGAGCCAGCCGCGAAACGCGACCTAAACAATAAGAACGCCAAAACAAAACAGCCTCTTACCAAAGAAGAAGTAGATCGCATTAAAGTTATCTTGGTGATGAGCCTGTTTACTATCGTATTCTGGGCTGGTTTCGAGCAAGCTGGCGGTCTGATGAACATTTACACTCAGCAGTACACCGATCGTATGATTGGCGGCTTTGAAGTACCTGCAGCTTGGTTCCAGTCACTAAACCCATTCTTTATCATTACGCTTGCGCCTGTCCTTGCGGTTCTATGGGTGAAACTAGGTAAACGTGAACCAAACTCACCAGCGAAATTTGCTTTAGCCATGTTCTTCTTGGCACTAGGCTTCCTATGCATGGTTGGTGCAGTAATGGAGCAAGGTGGTGATACTAACGTGAAAACATCCATGCTATGGCTAGTTGGCGCGTTCTTCTTCCATACTTTGGGCGAACTGTGTCTATCCCCTATTGGTCTGTCTCTTGTAACCAAACTGGCTCCGCTACGTCTTGCATCGTTGATGATGGGTGCATGGTTTGGTTGTAACGCTATTGCGAACTATGTCGCTGGTTACGTGGGTTCTCATGTGGGTGAACTTGGTGCAATGGCTATCTTTAGTGGCATCGCAGTAACCGCATTGATCAGTGGTGTGATTCTAATGTTATTCTCGAACACGCTTGTTCGTTGGATGCACGGTGCAGAAAACACTCACAGCACTGCAGAACAAATTGAAGAGCAACAAACACAAGTTGCTTAACATGGTTTCAAAGTTATTAAAAAGGGTTGCAATCGCGACCCTTTTCTGTATTCATTCAGTGCAGAATACCAAAGCTCTACAGCTTGCTGCGTACTAGTTCTGCCATCATATCGATATGCATGTCATCGTCATTAAGGCATGGAATATAGTGGAACTGCTCACCACCCGCTTCCATAAAGATCTCTTTGTTCTCTCCCGCAATTTCTTCCAAAGTTTCTAAACAATCAGATGAAAATGCAGGAGTCATGATATCAATTTTCTTCACGCCTTTACTGGTGATGGTTTCCAATGTTTTATCAGTGTAAGGCTGTAGCCACTCTTCTCGGCCAAAACGAGACTGATAAGACATACCAATCTGATCCGATGATAAACCAAGCGCCTCACCGAGCAAGCGAGTGGTCGCTTCACAATGCTGAGGATAAATATCGCCATTGTCTGCATAACGTTTAGGAATACCGTGATATGAACACAGCAAGTAATCCCCTTTGCCATACTCTTCCCAGTATTGTTGAACCGAGTGCGCAAGCGCTTCGATGTACATTGGATGATCGTGATAATCGCGAATAAAGCTGAATGCTGGCATCACTGGCAGTTGCTTAAACGCTTTTGTGATTCCATCAGACACGGCTGCGGTGGTTGTCCCAGAATATTGTGGGTACAACGGTAGCACAATAACCTCTTCCACACCTTGAGCGATAAGAGCTTCAAAACCAGATTGAAGGCTTGGGTTGCCATAAGTCATGCCGAGTTCCACAGGCATATCGAGATGCTGAGCAAGTTTCTTTGCCTGGCGTTTGGAATACACCATTAAAGGTGAGCCCTCTTCCATCCATACCGATTCATACAACTTAGCGACCTTTGGCGAGCGCATTGGAAGAATCACACCATGTAAAATTGGACACCAAAGCCATCGTGTCATATCGACTACACGATGATCATGAAGAAACTGACTTAAGAAGCGCTTAACCGCTGGAGCGGTAGGTTCATCAGGTGTTCCTAGGTTAACCAGTAACACACCTTGTTTATTTTTAGTTTGCATTGCGTCCCTTTGTTTTCCCAGCATATAAAATGTATAAAAAAAGCGACCTTACGGCCGCTTCACTATAACAAAATTATTAAAAATTTTGATAATAGGTATTACCTATTATGCTAATGCCTTCTCGATATCAGCACTTACTTCAGCAACTTGCTTAGTACCGTCAAATTTTAGGTACTTAGTTTTGCCTGCTGCAGCTTCTTTACCGTAGTAATCGATAAGTGGTGCAGTTTGCTCGTGGTAAACACCTAGACGTGCACGTACTGTTTCTTCTTTGTCGTCATCGCGAACAACAAGATCTTCACCCGTTACGTCGTCTTTACCTTCCACTTTAGGTGGGTTGTAAACAACGTGGTAAGTACGACCTGAAGGAAGGTGAGCACGACGACCAGCCATACGCTCAACGATCACATCGTCAGCTACGTCGAATTCGATAACGTAATCTACTTCAACGCCCATTTCTTTTAGACCATCAGCCTGAGGAATAGTGCGTGGGAAACCATCTAGTAGGAAACCTTTCTCACAATCGTCTTGAGCGATACGCTCTTTGATAAGACCAAGGATGATTTCATCAGAAACTAGCTGACCAGCGTCGATAACAGCTTTAGCTTGTTTGCCAAGTTCTGTACCTGCTTTGATAGCAGCACGAAGCATATCACCAGTAGAGATTTGTGGAATACCGTATTTATCCATGATGAAGTTTGCTTGTGTGCCTTTACCTGCACCTGGAGCACCTAGAAGAATGATGCGCATGATTTATCCTCTTTTATATTTAAGATTTATACCGAAGCTCACAATAGCTGTGCTTCGCAGGCATAAACCCTAGAAGCGCTCGCAACGATAAGTTTCGGTATAAGGTATATAGGCGGGCAAAAATACACGCCTTATTACTCACATTCAAGTCACAGATTCTATCACAGGTTCACAGAGCAAAGAGTGAATTAAGACTAAAGAATGTTAACAACACCCTCTTTCTGCAGCTATTGATCATTAACTCAACACCTGTAATGCAAAATTTTGCGACAACAAACAAAAAGCTCGCATAATGCGAGCTTTTCGATATTGATGACTTATTAAACCTTAGTCAAAAGCTTGTTGATAGCACCCACGAACTGCGTTGGATCTTCCATCGAGCCGCGCTCTGCTAACATGGCTTGACCAAGTAGCACTTCGACCCAGCGGCCAAACGCTTCTTCATCCGCTTCATCCGCCATGCGCTTAACAAGTTCGTGCTCTGGGTTGATTTCAAAGATGTATTTCACTTCTGGCACAGCTTGACCTGCGGCAGCAAGCAGCTTCGCCATCTGAGTCCCCATCTCGTAATCATCCGTCACAACGACTGCAGGTGTAGATGCAAGTTTAAAGGTCGTACGCACGTCTTTCACGCGGTCACCCAGGTAAGACTTGGTACGCTCAACAACCGATTTGAACTCTTCTTCGGTTTCTTTTTGCTTTTCTTTATCGGCTTCGTCTTCAAACTTACTCAAGTCAAGGCCAGCTTTGGTAATCGATTGGAACTGCTTACCATCAAACTCAGTTAGGTAGTTCATCAACCACTCGTCAATGCGGTCGAACATCAGAATGACTTCGATGCCTTTCGCTTTAAACTGCTCTAAGTGAGGGCTGTTCTTCGCCGCCGCGTAGCTGTCTGCAGTTAAGTAGTAGATCTTATCTTGGCCTTCTTTCATGCGCTCAACGTAGGACGCAAGACCAACGGTTTGTTCCGCTGAATCAACTTCTGTTGAAGCAAAACGCAATAGACCTGCAATTTTCTCTTTGTTCGCAAAGTCTTCCGCTGGGCCTTCTTTCAACACTAGACCAAACTCTTTCCAGAATGATTGGTATTTTTCTTCATCATTCTTCGCCATGCGCTCAAGCATAGTCAGTACACGTTTCGTGCATGCATTGCGTAGCGACTGAGTCACTTTATTGTCTTGTAGAATTTCACGCGAAACGTTGAGTGGCAGATCGTTTGAATCAATCAAGCCACGTACGAAACGCAGGTAAGACGGCATAAACTGTTCAGCATCATCCATAATGAACACACGTTGCACGTACAGTTTCAGACCTGACTTGTGATCACGATTCATCATATCCCATGGCGCTTTCGATGGGATGTAAAGTAGGCTAGTGTAGTCGTTTTTACCTTCTACGCGGTTGTGGCTCCACACCAATGGATCAGCGAAATCGTGTGAAACGTGTTTGTAGAATTCTTGGTATTCTTCATCTGAGATATCTGCTTTATTACGCGTCCACAACGCTTGAGCTTTGTTGATTTGCTCCCACTTCTTCTCATCTGTCTCTTTACCGTCTTCATCACGCACTACAGTTTGGATAGAAACAGGAATGCCGATGTGATCCGAGTACTTGCTGATGACATCGCGCAAGCGCCATTCATTTAAGAACTCTTTACCTTCGTCACGCATGTGAAGAATAATGTCGGTACCACGAGATTCTTTAGTGATGTTTTCAATGGTGTACTCACCTTCACCAGCAGAATGCCATTGCACTGCTTCGTCTGCTGGCAAACCTGCTGCACGAGTGCGCACGGTCACCGCATCAGCAACGATAAATGCAGAGTAGAAGCCAACACCAAATTGACCGATCAATTGCGAGTCTTTGCTTTGCTCTTCTGAAAGCTTTGAGAAGAATTCCGCGGTGCCTGATTTTGCGATGGTGCCTAAATGTTCGATAACGTCGTTGCGGCTCATACCGATACCGTTATCAGAAATCGTTAGGGTATTTGCACTTTCATCAAATGACAGCTTAACGCCAAGATCTGCGTTACCTTCATATAAATCAGGATTCGAAAGTGCCTGAAAACGCAATTTGTCTGATGCATCTGATGCGTTAGAAATCAGCTCGCGCAAAAAGATCTCTTTATTGGAATAAAGAGAATGGATCATTAAATGAAGTAGTTGTTTTACTTCTGATTGAAAACCACGAGTTTCTTTATTTTGAGATACGGTTTCGCTCATGTGTGCTCCATAACATCTAAACTAACAGGCTTTTTCAGGGACGACTTTGTGATTTAGCCCCATGAAATCACCACACTAAGATGTCATTTAACATGTGGCTGACAAATGTAAATTCAAGGTCAATATTGCTAAAAACGGTGTTTTTTTAGAAAAATTTAATTATCCTACCCCCCTAAAAGCATCTAAAACGTCGCGTATCTCCCATGCGCAAACGTAATTTTGTGATATAAATCACCATAATTACAACATCATCCATCTAAGAAGAACTAAATGACTAACATCGGCACCAAATTTCTACTTGCTCAAAGGTTTACCTTTGATCCAAATAGTAATTCGCTCGCTGACCAACAAAGCGGCAACGAAGTTGTACGATTAGGAAGCAACGAAAGCCGTATACTCCTGATGTTGGCGGAGAGACCAAACGAAGTTTTAACCCGTAACGAGCTTCACGAGTTTGTTTGGCGTGAGCAAGGTTTTGAGGTGGATGACTCAAGCCTGACTCAAGCGATTTCTACTCTGCGTAAGATGTTGAAGGATTCAACAAAATCTCCAGAGTTTGTTAAAACCGTTCCAAAACGAGGCTATCAACTCATTTGTACTGTTGAACGCCTAAGCCCACTTTCTTCAGACTCAAGCTCAATTGAAGTTGAAGAGCCAGCTTCTGATAACAATGACGCCTCTGCTAATGAGGTAGAAACGATCGTAGAGCCGTCTTTAGCGACGCCTTCTGACGCAATCGTTGAACCAGAAGCGCCAGTAGAACCTGAAAAAGCACCTGTGGCTTCTGCTGTGAATCCATGGATTCCACGCGTTATTTTATTTTTGGCACTATTACTACCGATTTGCGTACTGCTATTTACAAACCCTGCGGAATCTCAGTTCCGTCAGATTGGTGAGTATCAGAACGTACCAGTGATGACACCTGTAAATCACCCGCAAATCAACAACTGGTTGCCTTCTATTGAGCAGTGCATTGAACGCTACGTTAAGCACCATGCAGAAGACTCCTTACCAGTGGAAGTGATTGCCACTGGCGGACAAAATAACCAGCTGATTTTGAACTACATTCATGACAGCAATCACTCGTATGAGAACGTGACATTGCGTATTTTCGCAGGTCAAAACGATCCAACAGACATCTGCAAATAAAGGAGGCCAGCATGAAGATTAAAGTAGCATCTGCGGTTTTGGCCGTATCTATCCTTTTCAGTGGTTGGTTGTACTGGGGCAGTGACCTTAAAGTTGAGCAAGTGCTTACATCAAATGAATGGCAGTCAACCATGGTGACTGTGATTACTGATAACTTGCCAGACGATACCGTAGGCCCGTTACGTCGAGTGAATGTGGAGTCGAACGTTAAGTACCTGCCGAATGGCGATTACATTCGCGTGGCAAACATCAAACTGTTCGCACAAGGCTCGACGGCTGAATCGACAATTAATATTTCAGAGAAAGGTCGCTGGGAAGTGAGTGATAACTATCTGCTTGTTTCTCCTTCTGAGTTCAAAGATATTTCTTCTTCTCAATCCAAGGATTTTTCTGAAGCGCAACTACGTTTGATTACTCAAATCTTTAAGCTAGATGCAGAACAAAGCCGCCGAATTGACGTGGTTAATGAGAAGACTCTGCTATTAACTAGCCTAAATCACGGTTCTACGGTACTGTTTAGAAACTGAATTTAATTAGTGATAAGGGGGCAAGATGCCCCCTTAATTTTTTCTCATGGATTGGTTAGACACTTTCACTCTCTTTTTCGGCTCGCTCGTTGCAAATACCTTGGCATCTCTTTCTGGTGGCGGTGCCGGTTTGCTACAGTTTCCTCTCCTTATTTTTCTTGGCTTACCGTTCTCCGTTGCACTAGGCACTCATAAAGTGGCTTCTGTTGCTTTAGGCTTGGGCGCAGCAAGCACTCACCTCAAAGCCGGCACCGTTAAATTGCCCATCGCCCTTTATCTGATTTTTGTTGGCAGTATAGGTGTTGTGATTGGCGCAAACCTCATCGTTCATATCCCTGATGGTATTGCGGAAAAGATGCTAGGCAGTATGATTCTGGCACTCGGTATTTATTCCCGCTTGAAAAAGCAGCTGGGGCAAATCGAAATCATTAAGCGTCGCAATCAGTTGGGTTGGATTCTTGGTGGTATTGGCATCATGTCGATAGGCATCGTCAACGGGTCTTTAACCGCTGGTTCTGGGTTGCTTGTCACTCTCTTTCTTGTGCGTTGGTTTGGGTTCGATTACAAACAAGCGGTCGCCTACACCATGATTTGTGTCGGACTGTTTTGGAATGGTATTGGTGGCATCACGGTTGTACAAGCAGGAGCACCGATTCACTGGGCTTGGTTACCAGTATTGTTGTTGAGCTCTTTTCTTGGGGGCAGTTTGGGCGCGTGGGCCGCAACTCGCTATAGCAACCGAGTGATTAAAATTGCGTTCGAAATTCTCACGTTTGCCGTGGGCATCAAATTGCTGGTTTAACCCAGTTAAAAGGAAATTTTCATGGATAAAGCAATCATTGATATTTATTACTGCCGCCAGTGCAACTGGATGTTGCGTTCGACTTGGTTATCGCAAGAGTTGCTGCATACTTTTAGCGAAGAAATCGACACCATCAGTTTGCATCCAGACACAGGTGGTCGATTCGAGATTTTCTGCAATGGCCAGCAAATTTGGGAACGTAAAAAAGACGGCGGTTTTCCTGAGGCAAAAGTACTAAAACAGCGCGTAAGAGACATTATCGACCCAGAGCGCGATCTCGGTCATTCCGATACAAAATAAGGGAACGCTCGGTTCCCTTATTTAAATCATTTTCGTAGCGACTAACCTTAGTTGGCCGTTAAATCGTCGTCTGCGCCAGCACTTCACCTTCTGGCGTTTGAACACTGAGCATATTCCCATCCAGTAACCCAAAGCTTCTTGGTAAACCGTTACGCGGGAAGGTCATTGAACCGGGGTTAAAGATCACCACACCCTCTTTCATTTCGGCTACGGGAACATGCGTATGACCGTGAGCGATGATGTCACCCTCTCGCAAAGGTGGTCTTTTATCGCTGTTGTACAAATGGCCATGCGTCAGAAAGATTCGCTTACCAGACTCTAGCAATACCCATGCGTAATCCATCATCATTGGGAAGTTCAGCAGCATTTGATCTACTTCGCTGTCACAGTTACCGCGTACGGAGATGATTTGCTGACTGTATTGGTTGAGAAACTCCGCCACTTGGGGCGGGTTATACCCTTCCGGAATCGGGTTGCGTGGTCCGTGGTTCAACGTGTCACCCAACAGCACCAAATGCTTTGCACCTGATGCTAGGAATAACTTGATGGTTTCTTCGGTTGCTGGCAAAGAGCCATGCAGGTCTGAGGCAAAAAATAGTTTCACGACGTTGTCTCCTCAAAATATATGAGGCTATTCTACGGCATTCTGACGTATGCTCAACCGACTTCCAGATTACTGATGACGCACAGCCTCAATCAGCATTGGTAGCAAATGGAACCAAGCAAAATATCCGGCACCGACTAAAACTAATGTCCAAAAAACCATCGAAATGAACTTCGACTTCGCTAAATGGTGTAACGGGTCCGGTTCCCCACACCCTGGACATGTGTGAGCACGTTTCGATATTTGTTTCTCACACACAGGGCAAGAGACTAAAGGCATGATTTAAATTCCTCAACTATATGCTTAGGGCACAAAGAATAGCGCCTGTGAAAATATATGCAACATCACTAATAATCAATATCTTAGAGATTGACGCATGTCGCTGACTTGAGAAAAATATTACGCATGTTACTTACACAGTTTAGCCATCCTCTCTGACCATGCCATTAATTACGATATTGTTGTAACTCACCATGCCGATCACTTCGCCATCTTCAATCACGGGCGCGCGGCTGATCCCAAATCGCTCAAACAGACGAGCACAGTATTTGACGTTCATATCTGGATCGACACACAAAGCAGGCTTAGTCATGATTTCGTAGATATTGGTGCGCTGAGGGGCACGGTTATTTGCCAACACTTTCTTCGCAATATCATTCATTAATACAATGCCGTATTCATCGTTGTCATCGCGCTTTTTGACCACCAGCGCTTTCACTTGATATTTCTTTGCCAGAGTAATGCCTTCGTATACGGTCATCAGGCCATCTACCATAACGTAAGTAGCAGCCATGACGTCCCTTACTCGTACTATCGTTTGATTACTCATAGTTCATCCTCAACCACCTTGGTCAACGTTTCGACTTGATGCGCAACACCTACGGCATCCTCGATATCAATTTGAATCGCAATCCCCTGCCCCGACTCTCGGTCGAACTCTCCCACTTCATTAATGGTCTCAAGTATGTGCCGAGAAAGGTGCTCTTCCACCACAAAAAGCAGAACATCCTTTTGCACTTCTAGGGTTAATCCAAAAAACGTCCGCTTCTGATTTAAACCTTGACCACGAGCATTATTGATCACGGTCGCCCCCGTTGCTCCTGCATCACGAGCCGCATCGAGCACCTTGTCTGTTTTGCTGTCTTCAACAAACGCGAGTATCAATTTAAAGCGCATTTTCTTCGTCCTCCGAGGTGTCTTTATTAAGCCACTGAGTAATTTGCGCATACCCCATTACGGATATCATTGGAAACAAACTGGCGAAGGCGATAAGCCCAAAGCCATCAATCATCGGATTCCTGCCTGGCACAGTTGACGCTAATCCTAGCCCAAGCGCCGTCACTAAAGGCACTGTCACGGTAGAGGTGGTGACACCACCTGAATCGTAGGCAAGTGGAATGATCAACTTAGGCGCATAAAAGGTTTGAATCACCACGACGATATACCCCGCAATGATGTAGTAATGAATCGGGTCGCCCACCACAATACGATAACTGCCAAGCGCGATACCTATCGCTACGCCTAAAGCAACCGCAACTCGTAAGCCATTTACACTAATACTGCCACCAGACACTTGATTGGCTTTGATGGCCACTGCAATCAAAGATGGTTCAGCAATGGTCGTACTAAAGCCGATAAAAAAAGCAAAGGTGTACACCCAATAATAGTCGACCCACTCTAACGCCTGCCCAATAGAGACTTTAAACTCTCGGACGAATTCAGGAGCGGTCAACTGCACCGCCATTGTTTCGCCCAACGGAAACAATGCCATCTCCAAACCGAGTAAAAATAACGATAACCCAACAATGACATACGCAAAACCGAGCAACACTTTTTTGAGGTTATTCACTGGGCGGCGCAGCACAGCCAATTGAAAGCCAAAAATAATCGCCGCAATCGGGAGCACATCACGAATGGTGGACAGCAACGTATCTAAGAAATGTTCGAATGAAATCATGTAACGGCCATCCCATAAATCATGACAAACATCATTGGCAGTAAAGAGGCAAACGCAATCAACCCAAAACCATCCACCATAGGGTTACGCCCTTTAATGGCCGAAGCTAACCCTACTCCTAATGCCGTCACCAAAGGGACGGTAATTGTTGACGTGGTCACGCCACCCGAGTCGTAAGCAACGCCGATGATCGACTCTGGCGCAAACCAAGTGAGAGTCACAACGCCAACATAACCACCGATGATCATGTAATGAATTGGCCACCCTTTTAAGATGCGCAGCACCCCAATCACAATCGCAATCCCAACAGAAAAAGCCACCGTTATCCGCAGGCCAACGCCATACTCCGTCATGGATTGTTCGGAATTGGGGATCATCCCGCCTTCAGCCGCCACCTCTGAGGCCTCTTCTGCAACAGCAGTCAATGCTGGCTCTGCGATAGTGGTTCCAAACCCCAAGCAAAACGCAAAAATCAATAACCAAAACACACTGCCCTTTCGAGCAAAGGCTTGTGCCATATTTTCGCCAATGGGGAACAAGCCGAGTTCTAGCCCGAAAATAAAAAACGTCAGGCCTAAAATGACCAACAACAAACCAAAAAGAATCGAGACCAAGTTAGGTAAAGGCTCTTGCAGAACCACCAATTGGAAGAAGGTAATAACAATTACAATAGGAAGAAGATCGCGGGCACTGTTAAACAGAGCGCGGAACAAAGCAGTGAGTGCTTCCATGCAAATCCTCCCTTTGACGAACAAGTTATTGGCTCTGAAGGCGAGACCTGTCCGGTGATATCCTTATCATCTACTCTCAGTGTGGCATAAATTTCTACTCACAAACGTGAACAATCTTATGTCACCACTAACATTTGGTTACATTTTCCTAATATGTGAACTGGATGAGCCACCACGAAAATTTATCTGAAAGATGGGAGAACACATGATAAGCAGCGCTGAACTGATCAAGCGAGGCGCAAAACGACTATAATGTTCTAATATATTGACATTCAAAGAGATGCTATGAAGATATTACTTACAGGTGGAACTGGGTTTATAGGGGCTGAGTTACTCAAACTGCTCACCACTCATCAGATAGTGTTACTGACCCGATCGCCAGACCAAGCCAAACAGCACTTGCAGTACGCTGATTTAGGTAATATCGAGTACCTTGCTTCTCTTGATGAACTCGCCGATCTCAACAACATAGATGCCGTCATCAACCTCGCAGGAGAACCAATCGCAGACAAACGTTGGACGGAGCAGCAAAAAGAGAAAATTTGCGACAGTCGCTGGAAAATTACCGAGCAAATTGTTGAGCTGATTCACGCCAGTACCGAACCGCCCTCTGTATTTCTTAGTGGATCTGCTGTCGGTTATTACGGCGACCAGCAGGATCATCCGTTCGATGAGTGTCTTCATGTGAATAACGACGATTTCCCGCATATGGTTTGCGCTAAGTGGGAACAAATCGCCAAACGAGCTGAGTCCGAACAAACCCGCGTTTGCTTTCTCCGGACAGGCGTCGTACTCGGGCTTAATGGCGGAGCACTCGCGAAAATGCTCTTGCCTTACAAATTGGGGTTAGGCGGACCGCTTGGCAATGGCAATCAATACATGCCTTGGATTCATATCCTCGATATGGTTCGTGCCATTATGTACCTGCTTGAAACCCCTCACGCGCATGGTGCCTTCAACATGTGCGCCCCTCACCCTGTGACTAACCGGATATTTAGCCGCACGTTAGCGAAAACACTCAAACGTCCTCATATTCTATTCACACCTAAATGGGTCATGGCATTGGCGATGGGAGAATCGGCATGTTTGCTGTTTGACAGTATGCGAGCCAAACCTAAGAAACTCACCGAGCTTGGCTTTAAATTTAGTTACTCAAGAATAGAACCAGCACTGAAGCACTTGCTTCAAGATAGAAGCTGTTGAATGATAAAGCTTATCTGTCTCTCGCATTAAGCTAACACATGAATAAATCCATCCTCATTACGGGTTGCTCAACGGGCATCGGGTACGTTTGTGCTCATGCACTCCATAAACAAGGCTTTCACGTCATCGCCTCTTGTAGAAAGCTCGATGACGTTCAACGACTCCAATCAGAAGGGTTAACCTGTATCCAGCTCGACCTCGACGACCCAATAAGCATCACTAGTGGCGCAAAACAAGCGATTGAATTGGCTCAAGGCCAGCTTTATGCCCTGTTCAATAACGGCGCATATGGTCAGCCCGGTGCATTAGAAGATCTGCCTACCGAAGCATTGAAAGCGCAATTTCAAACCAACTTTTTTGGTTGGCACCAATTGGTTCAAGAGGTACTACCCACTATGCGTGCTCAAGGTGAAGGACGCATTATTCAAAACAGCTCCGTCTTGGGTTTTGCCGCAATGAAGTATCGTGGGGCGTACAACGCCTCAAAGTTTGCCCTAGAAGGGTGGACAGATACATTACGGCTCGAACTTGCTGATACCGACATCAAAGTGGCGTTGATAGAGCCCGGCCCCATTGAAACGCAATTTAGACACAACGCTCTGCACGCTTTTGAGCAATGGATTGACGTAGATTCAAGCCCTCACCGTATCGCGTATGAAGGACAGAAAAAGCGTTTAGATAACGATAAATCGAATAATCGATTCGTGCTGCCCGCAGAAGCTTGTATCGAACCCGTTCTTCACGCACTAACCAGCAATAAACCTAAAATTCGCTATCGCATTACGACACCAACCAAGTTGTTTGCGATTTTGAAACGATTATTACCCACTCGTGTCCTCGATAAAATTTTGCGACAAGCCGCATAGAAATATTTTGTCGTAATGTAATTTCATCGTAACAATGTGATGTCATTATGAGCACGTAGGTTAAAAAAACCTCACGCGCTCGAATCAATTTCTTATTAAGTTTATCAATTAAGACTTCCTCTTAAGATTTTGAACTTAAAAAGATTTGGTATCGCCACCCAGTATGTTTTGTACGAATGCGAGGCAACAATGACATTAAATCAGCTGAACTGGCTTAGTGTGGGTGTAGTGTTGACGATGTTCATCCTATTTTGATACCACACCTTGCACGATGCCATGCTCTGCTATCTAACGTGCGAGAACCTCCAATTTAATTGCACTTTCGCTTGCAAATAGGATAACGCTGCTTCGGCAGCGTTTTTCCTAATATGCTCGACCCGCTTGATTTTCCATTCAATTAGCTCCATATCTACAGACATCGACCTGAATTAAAAGCAAGGACACTCAGATGCAATCCCCATTTATCGTTGAGTTAACAGAACAGAATTTTAGAGAAGTGCTTGAAGGATCAATGAACACGCCCGTTCTGATTCATTTTTGGGCCAACGCTCAACCAGAAAGCGCACAAGTGCTACCTGAGTTGCAAGCTCTCACTCAACAGTACAATGGTGCTTTTACATTGGCTCTGCTGAACTGTGAAGATCAACCAGCGCTTGCTTCCCAATTTGGTGTGCAAGTACTGCCAACAATCGCGTTGTTTGTTAATGGACAAGCGGTCGATGGCTTAGGCGGGCCTCAACCAATCGAAGCGATTGGCGCAATGCTACAAAAACATTTGCCAAGCCCTGACGAGCAACTATTGAAGCAAGTAAGCGAACTGCTTCAACAAGGCGAACATGCACAAGCTCTGAACGTCATTCAAACGCTGTCAGATGAACTGCAATCACGCGGTGATGTAAAATTAGCGAAAGCCGATTGTTTGCTAGAAACCAAACAATTCGAATTAGCACAAGAGTTGTTAGCAACCATCCCACTGGAGTATCAAGACAACTCTTACAAAAGCTTAATCGCGAAACTGGAACTGCATCAGCAAGCGGCTGAAAGTCCAGAATTAAAGCGCTTGGAACAAGAGTTGGCAGCTAACCCAGACAATTTCGAATTGGCATGTGAGCTAGCAGTACAATACAACCAAGTGGGTCGTGATGAAGAAGCGCTAGAGCTACTTTGGAACATTTTAAAAGTAAACCTAGGCGCGCAAGATGGCGAAGTGAAGAAGACCTTTATGGATATCCTAAGCGCCTTAGGACAAGGCAACGCTATTGCAAGTAAATATCGTCGCCAGCTGTACTCCATCTTGTACTAAGCGCAGAACACCTCTAAAAATAAGACAATAAAGGCCGGAATTTCCGGCCTTTGTTTTTTGTTAGAAGTCGCTATACAGCATTGGCGCTGCTGGTGGATATTCTATTGGTTGCCAACGATCATTAAAGGTGTATTTGGCATAAAGCATGAAATGGTTTGGAGTATAAAACTCAGAACGCTGCACATCGACTAATGCGCCAAGATACCAACGTTTACTGACTCGCTTTTCCACCGCTGCTTGCAACGATGTACCAAAACCACCACCTTTGTCTGACGTCGCTACTGTCGATAAGTATGGTGCGTCTTCCGTAGTCCAAGAGTTGGAGACGGACGCACTCAACTGATATGACCAAGAGCTGTTGTATCGACCATAAAAGTTGATAGGTAAAGACACCGAGAAGTAACTTTGCGGGCTGTAGTAGCCACCGTGACCTAGCGTGTACTCACCCAAATTTTTGTCGTAATCCAGGTACATTAAGTTCGTACCAATACTTAAACGCTGGTCATCCGTTGCAATTAACTTATAGTACGCCCCACCTAACACGCCTAAACGAGTGTTGTCTTCAACCTTTTCACCAGTCAAACTATGATACTGCAAGCTACTCCAAAAACCGTAAGGGCCACCGGTGTCCCAGCTTGAGTTCAACTTCACACCAGTACGGATAACCCCACCCCATTTAGTCCCTTGAGGGTCAGTCGTGCCACTAGGGACAGACATTCCAGCATAAGAAAGCGTGCTGCTAGTCTCTGGGCGACGCGAAGCTTCTGCAGTCCAACCTAACTCACCTAGATCCCCATTGATGCGCACACCACCAACCCATGTGGTATGGTCGAAACCAATTGGTGTCGTGCCGATATCGACCAACCAATCTTCAGCTTGCCAGCCCACTCCAAATGCCATACCTGATGCGTCATTTTGGAACGAAACGCTGTCAGAATCGGTGGTTTTTTCATAGTAGTCCAACTGACCTGAATCGATAGAAACATAATCGGCTTTTAGCAACAGATGCCCATCCCAGCTCTCAATCGGGATTCGTGCTTCTATGGGCACTTGATTCGAAGTATTACGACCATCTCGTGCACTGTAATCCCAGCCAATTATGACATGACCATCACTCCGATCATGCAGTTTATCGATGTCCGATTTGACGTTACGAGTCAACCAGTAGTCGTCAGCAGTATCATATAGCTCACGTAAGCTTGGGAGCTCTTTTGTCGCCTCTTCAGGTTCACGATTTTTATCCATTCGGTCAAGATTTAAGGCTTGATAGGCGCGTGTTTCAGCTAACGCCCACTGTTGATTTTCCATTGCTATAGACATGCTATTGCGAAACGCTAATGCGTCGGCATCAGGCATCGCATCCAACAACTGATTTAGCGCATTAGCGTCATTTCGATAGCCTTGTTGATTAAACACCGCGGCCACTGTCATCAACTGTGCCGCAGTTAAGCTATCGCGCTTTTTATTCAAAATGAGGTGCATATCGTGATACGTCGCTTCATCTCCAGTCAAAGCACTGGCTTGCAACATGCCAATTTCTGCTTGAGTTTTAAATGGCTCAGGCTTTAAAGAAACTTGTTCATACAAATCCAACGCAAGCTTAGGCTGTTGATTAACAAGCATCAGATCCGCTTGACTCAACAGTCGACGGGTTTTGAGTTCATCAAACTGTAATGCTTCCGAAGCACTTAAATCTTGTGTTGCGGAATTTAATGCTAAGCTCGCATACCAACTATCAAAATATTCAAAGTGATTCAAGCTTACCATCATGCTGCCGTAAGCCAGTTTGTCATCGGTTGACCAATCTTCTGCAAACGAAATGCTTTGGAAAAGCCTCTCAGCTTCCTTAACTTCATCAATGTCTAACCACGCACTAACTAGACGAGCGAGCGGTTGAATTTGACCTTGATAATCCGACTCTAGCGCACGTAATGTCGCCGTTACTGATTCAGGAGAGGCTAAGTAACGCGTTTGAATGTCTCTCAACTGAGCATCAAGCTTCAAGCGGGTTAAATTGCGCTGTATTGCGTCTGTCATGTCATGTTGTGCGATGCTCTCTAGCTCAGCGATAGCCTCATTCACTTTGAAGTCCTGCGCGAGATAAAGCGCGTAAGCAAATTTCATTTCAGGGTCATTACTAGATGTAGCCCAATTGGACATCAGCGTATCCGCGCGTACTTTGTCGCCCATTGAATGAATAACATCAGCAATATCAAGCCTTAACCATGGGGAGGTTGGTTGTAGCGCAATCAATTCCTCTACGGACGCTTTCATCGTTGCCTGATCATTTTGAGCGATTGCGATCCGCAGACGAGTCAAAATAACTTCCGACTTGATGCTCGCTATTTTTTCAGCGACCACTTTCTGCTGTGGGGCAGAGTAACTGCGCGCGAGTGCTTCCGCGCCAGACCAATCTTGCTGCTGAATACGAACATCTAAACGACCACGCAATGCAGAGCTATTGCTACTGTCCAGTTGCAAAGCTTGTTTGAAAGCCTTCTCTGCCGCGGCATAATTTTCTCGAACAAGATACAAAGAGCCTAATGATGCATAAGCATAAGGTTGGGATTTATCTACTTGAATCGCTTTGTGATAAACGCTTTCTGCTTGCTTAAACTGGCCTTTTTCGACCAAGGCATCACCTTGATCAAGATACGCCCAATATTGAGACGTCTCGATTAGCGCTGCCCATTTTGAGGCCGAGTCAGGATTATGATCTAAGCGCTGAGCCTGTTTAAAGTATTCGAGCGCTTTTTGCTGCTGCCCTCTACGTAGATAAACCTTGCCCATAGCACCGAGCAATTCAGGATCTCGCGGACGAGTCGTCAACGCATAACGCAACTGAGCTTCTGCTTGGTCGGTTTTATCTTCCTCGAGCAACGTTAACCCTTTGAGCTTAGCGAGATAGGTGGGGTCTTTTCGTAGTTCCTTTTCCTTTTTCCAGCGCTCTTTCGCGCTTTGATTCGCTCTTTGAATCTCCATGTCAGACGGGTAGTAGCTAGCTAAAATGGCATATTGCTGAACAACTTGATCTGAAATAGGCAATTGATCCAATGCACGCAACCACGACGTTGCCGCATTTGTTCCAACCGAAGGAGCAAGCGCTAACTTTTTATAGGTATCGAGAATCCATGGATCGGCAGGATTCTCTTTGCGAATGTGGTTGGCTAACGCGAGTTGAAAAGACGGAACACTAGGATAATTTGCATTTAAACGTTCCAGTCCCTGTTTTACCGAGCTCCAACTGCCAGGCAAATTACTTTGCAATTGTAGGAATTCAAGTTGTAACGCTGGTGATGGCATTCCATTTGGAAAAAGAGCTTTGTAAGCTTGAATCGCTTCATCGTAACGACCAGATTTTGCAAGCAACTGAGCGCGCTGATAATCCGCTCTTTTCTCTCCCTGAATGGCCATAATCGATGACAAGTTTTTCGCTTGAGGCGAATGAGGCGCCTGCCTGATTAAGCGCTCAAATACGGGTTTTGCTAATTCTGGCTGCTTACGTTTCAGATACATATTTGCTTGATAGAAAAGCCCCGTTGGATTGCTTTCTTCAATCGCGAACAGCCTCTCTAGAGTACTCTCGACAATATCATCTCGGCCAATCGCATCTGCTAGTTTTAGCTGCTCAACTAACCATTCAACCGAGTCAACTCGTGCTAATGATGTGGAAAATTGAACCAGCTCGATAGGCTTGTAGACCTGTGCGAGCTGCGACTTTGTCAGAGGTTTTGAACTAAAGCTTTCTGCATGCACAGTGCCGATGCCACCAGCCGCCAAAGCAACCAGTGGAATCCACCTTAACACGCGTCCTGTTACTGACATCTCTCGCTCCATGCAGGAAGCAATTCACCTTGCACATCAAAACGGTAACGTTCTGCATGCCAACCAAGCCCAAATAGACTTAATACGTTGTCGTAATAATGATCGTTTTTGTCCATCACAAGTTCATTTTGAGCACGACTGAACTGCGCCTCCAACAGCGCAGATTCACCAGAAGCCGCGAGCAACGGAAGAGCCGCAGCAGAAAAACCTGCACTTCCTGATTGGGTATATTTACCCGTTTCAGTATTTACTTCTCTCGCGGGCGCACCAAGGGCTTTGGTTGCCGCCACAAACGGCTGCATTTTTTGCACTAATACTGCTTTTTCTGAAACTTGGTCATTTAACATGCCCACCCAAAGATAAGTGCGGATCGCGTTGTAACTGCCTATCGGCCCAGTGACCCCATCTGAGCTATAACGACCATTTCTCAATGTTGCCCAGTCTGGGCTAAAGCCAGCTGGCATCGTTTTCTCTAGCATGTGAACACTTGCCTTATACATTGAATCCCAGTTGTATTGCGGGTACAGAGACTGCATACGAGCAATCAGTTGTAACGGAACATAACTCGGATTCACACGGTACTGGCCGTCGGCACCAAAGCCAGTTGGAGCTGGCAACAATACCGTTCCAACTCCTTCAACGTTGACGGTTTCTTCACGTAAAATACGACTCGCAATAAGATGTCCAAGGGTCTGATAGTAATAGTTATTCCATAATCTTCCCGCCTCAACGAGGGAGTACGCTATCCACAAATCAGAATCTGACGCTGGATTAGAATCCAAGACTCCGAACTGACCATTTTCTTTTCTTCCCCACAACCAAGCAGGAAGCCTTGCCGTCAAATCCCCACCAGCCAAATGTGATTGAGTCCATTTTAAAACCTGATCGAAGGTTTTAGGGTCATTGGCAACCAAGGCAAAGAACAATGCGTAAGATTGACCTTCCGAGGTCGTAATCATACGCTCATCACTGCCATCAACGACTCGGCCTTGCTCCATGTATACCGACTTAAATGTTTCCCATTGTGGCCACTCGCAGGTGTTAGCCCACAAGTAAGGAGACACCAACAACATAAGGAACGAGATGAGTTTTTTCATTATTCCTCTTCCTCAGTTTTTTCTAAACGTCTAGACGCGACTTGACGTAATACGCGCCAAAGCACAATGGTTACGATCACCACTAGCAAGGCGGCAAAGCACGCAACGATGACTGGGTGATTAGAGAAGTGATACCAAACGAGCTGCCACACAGGAAGCTTACCGACATAGTAGTGCGAACCCACGTTGTAGCTTGCTACTTCGTTATTTCTCAACGTCACCACCGAGCCAAACATGTGCTCCACTTTACCGGAGTCAGCCAACGCGCGATCAACCGACGAAAAATCTGACGGGTGAGCCGCCATAATAGAAATGACGCTGCGTTTTTTCGTAAATGGCGATTCTGCACCATAAATAGCAGCAAAAGAGCCCTCAGCCTCAACAGAAACATAATCCGCGGCCACTTGACGAGTATCACTTGGACTCATCCAGTTCATTCCGAGCTGCTTTTCATTTTTGCTTGGCAGGCGAATCTGTCTCTGACCCTCTTTAACCACTAAGTTAACTTGGTCTGGATTATTAGCGGCTTCTTCTAGTGCATCCACAACACCGATCGTCAGGATGTCTTTATCTTTTAGTTGCTCAGCATTCCATTTGTCTGTCAAAAGCACCTGAATACCCGGGTACCCAGAATCACGTCCTAACGACCCCATGACGTTTAAGAAGGTCTGCAACACTTCTTTTGGAGCTCTCTCTGGAACAACAATCGCAGTTTCTGACAAATCGGCCATGCGAGTGTAAGGAAAACCAGAAGTAGCAAAAGCGCGCATATTTGGCATTTCGATGTAGTGAGGGAAGCCACTAAAATCAACCGTAGAGTCACCATCAATGACCGCGTATTGCTTACTTGGTTGCGTCACCTGACATTGCCCATCGGTCACCGACGCAAAGCCAAACTCAAACTCGATTTGGTTTTTACTGCCAACTTTAAAGGCCGGAATACGAACAAGCGCATCACCACTCAGAATACTGTCATCTAATAGAGGAACACGCACACGGTTAGACTCACCACCTTGGCCTTTTGTGGTTAAGTTAAACGCCTCAATGAACTGGTCATTGATGCTCAAAGTCAGGCGAGAACCAGAATGATCCGCAGCAGGTGGCGAATACCGATAGTTAAGATCCATCGGTATACCACGGCTCTGCCAAGTAAAGAGATCGGGTGGTAAGCGCAAACTCACGTTGATTGGAGGAGGCGTTCGACCTTCCACTTGCAACATGCTTTTTTGTTCGACTAATTCAGATAATGCAACGGGACGAGCCGTACTCACCCAGTTTGGCGCATCGTACGGGACTCGTGGTTTGATTTGTTTGACTTCATTAATCTTCGCGATTGGCCCAGTAAGAAGTTGGTTTCCCAACGCCAAACCTTGTACCGCAACGTTAAGATCCTTACTGTCACGGCCTATCACTAGAAGAAGCTTCACGTACGGGTCAGTTGGGTGAGTGATAACTTGAAGACGAGGGCCATCCGTGTCTGGAAAATCTCTCAGAAACTCAGGTTTGTTGTCATTGGTAACAAAGACAATGGCGTTGCGCTTAGGTAACGTGTCGACACTAAAAGGGAATTGAGCACCACGCCAACCCGCTAGAGCACCAAAGTAAGAGCTCAAGACACCAGCTGCTTTGACATCATCCAGATCGTATTTGCCACCCATAACGACGGGCAGATTTAACTGGCTAAAATCACGGACATCAAAAAACGGCGCTGGCAACAAGCTCAAGTCACTTTCCAGCATTGTCTTTTGGGCAAACATTTCAATTCGACTGCTTTGGCTGATCTCGGCCCAAATGCTCGAGTCATTTGGGTTGGCACAGTCTTTCTGTGTATTCCCAATCAACTCAAAGCGAATTTGGTTGTAGTTACTGAAGTAACGAGTATCCAGCGGCATCGATAAACTCAACTTTTTACCTTGCTGACCATCGACGATTGACGCCACTCCCATAAGCTCATTGTTCAAATACACTTTGACGTGAGAAACCAAAGAGAGCAACGCTGGTGAAGGTGTGATGTCAAAGTACAACGTGGCTTTAGACACCACCTCATCGAGTCGCGAACCGAAACCAATATAAGCACTGGCCTCACTGCCTTGAATAGCAATTGAACCACTGTAACCCAATTGACTAAATGGAATGACACGCTTAAATACGGTCGAATTTTCAGCATCTTGCTGTGCCAAAGGCGTTGGTTGTTGCTGACTTACTTCTTGTGCCGCGAGACTGCCCGACATACACATGAGAGTGATAGCCGTCGTCAACGCCGTTAGTTTTTTATTATTTAGCATGACTTGAGGTCCTGATTGGGACATAACGAGGTCTTAGTGACCAAATAAATTCGATACAAAATAAAAGTGCATCCACACTGGCCTGAACAAACTTAGGACAATGTTGCAGCAAGCGTTTGTATCCATTAAAGCCGACTTGCAGTACAGCCTGCATACTCGATAGAGGCTTATCTGATTGATAGCCTTGTTGCCATTTCGCCCACGTATCTGCACGTGCAAATGTACATTGGACGTATTGGATTTGTTGTTGATGAGACAATTCGTTGAGTTGTAAACCAAATATCCCCTTATGAGCATAGGCAACCGTCATCGGGAACACGAATTCTTGACCACCGCGATTGAGGATCACTTCTAAGGTTTGGCCAAGTAGGTACGCACAGGTTGGTTCATCGACTCCGTCTATTTCAATGCGCACGCCACCCAAAGAGAAATCCTTCATCTGCGCTTGAATCAAGTGCCCTGAGTGAAGCCTTACCGCGACAGGAATCGCTACCTCTACTCGGTGATCTTTTCGCACTTGCTTGGCTTCTACCGCAACGGCGACAGCTGCACCTAAAATCAACAAGTTGTACATCGTCCAAACGAGGTTCACGATAACCGTACCGATTTCGTCTTGAGGCCCCCACCCCATTCGGTAAATCCCTACAGCAAAGCCCAGAATGTTGAGTGCAACCAAAACCAAATATGGTCGGGAGATCACCCAATCGTAGTGAGATTTTTCAACCAAACCGCCTTTTGCCGTTACGTTGAATGTCCCTTTATGGGGTGCAAACAAAGCCACCGTTGTTGGCCTTGCGATATACCAAGCAAGCACGGTTTCGTATACCTCACCCCAGAACGAATAACGGTAGTCACCCTGCATACGAGAGTTGGTCATGCTCGCGTGGATCATATGAGGCAATACGTACAAAATGATCGCCAGCGCTGGCGCATAAATCACGTAGGAATGCAGCAACAAATAAGCCAATGGTGCGATCAGGAATACTATCCTCGGGATGCCAGATAGAAAGTGCAGCATGGCATTGACGTAACAAAGCCGTTGAGAGAGCTTAAGACCCTTTCCTGTCAATGGATTATCTACCCTAAATATCTGCGCCATCCCGCGAGCCCAACGAATGCGTTGCCCAACGTGTGCAGACAATGTCTCTGTCGCCAAACCAGCAGAAATCGGCTGCTTAAGATACGCAGAACGATAGCCTAAACGGTGCATGCGCAAAGAAGTGTGCGCATCTTCCGTCACGGTTTCGACTGCAATACCACCGACTTCCTCTAAAGGCTCTCGACGTAAAATAGCGCACGAGCCACAGAAGAAAGTTGCATCCCATAAGTCGTTACCATCTTGAATCAAGCCGTAAAACAAGTTGCCTTCGTTTGGCACGTTACGAAAGTTCGATAAGTTACGCTCAAAAGGATCCGGAGAGAAGAAATGGTGCGGCGTCTGAATAAGCGCCAACTTTGGATCTTTCAGGAACATCCCCATTGTGAGCTGAAAGAATGCTCGTGTAGGAATATGGTCACAGTCAAAAATCGCAACAAACTCACCGCTGGTCTGCTTCAACGCATAGTTAATGTTACCGGCTTTCGCATGTTCATTCGTTGGGCGGCGGATGTAGTTCACCCCTACACTTTTGGCGAAATCTCGGAAGCTATCACGCTTGCCGTCATCCAGAATGTGGATGTTGAGTTTGTCTTTCGGCCAATCGACACCTAACGAGGCATAAACCGTCGCTTTCACGACATCAAGATCTTCGTTGTAAGTAGGGATCATCAAGTCAATAGTTGGCCAAGTTGACTGATCCGGTGGCATCGATACTGGTTTGCGATTCAATGGCCAGATATTTTGGAAATAGCCAAGCATCAGCACAATCCAAGAATACGTCTCAGCTAGAAGTAAAACGCCCCCTAGAAACAAAGCAACAGGATCGTCCCAGTTCAGGGTAGACGAATAACGCCACCACAAGTATCGACATGAGGCCGTAACCGACAAGATGATCAAAAGCATGGTAGGAAAACGACCCGGCATGCGACGAACCATCATCGCTAATGCCCAGAGTAACAACACAAAGACAGTCTGAGCCTGATAACCAAATGGCACCGTAAAACACAGCAAAGCGATTAACACCACGAAAAACAGCAAGGTGTAGTTCAACGCCATCGCTGACTTACTTGCTTTAATACGCTCTCGAACTTGTGGATCTTTGATGTTGTTCGCTGTCTGTTCTAACCAGCGGACGCTTTTTGCAACCAATTCAAATGGCAAGTAGAACGCATTGCGAATTTGTTCGGCTAAAGTCATCGCTAAGCTGCTGGTTTTTTTGGACCATGCTGTATTTACGTTTTGCTTGAAGCAAAGTAACCACACGCTTTGGATAACAAAACGCACAGGATCAAACCATCTCGGCGCAGCAAAATTAACGTTTGGATAGTAAACCAAAGGCAGTTTCCATGAGGGAACACCCGAAATAACCGGCTTTAAAAATACAAAACTCAATGAAAACCAAAAAGACAAAGCACACTCACCAACCCAGTTTGTTTTGCAATTCCAGGCTTGCTCGTAAGCTTTCTTCTGTAGTCTGAATTGGTCCACTACCCAGCGTTGGAAAATCAAATTAAGACTTCGCATAAATTAGCTTTGGTCCTGAGCGCTTGATAACGCTGATACACACCAAAAAGCAAAAGACTGAAAATCTTTTGCGGCTTGACTCGATGGCGAATAGTGTTGAACGGTCGTCAGGTTTGCCACACATTCAAGCAATGCCGTATCTCGATGAATCGAAACAGGAATCAACGATTCGCTAAGTTCCTTTTTCAGCACCAACATGAAATCACGACCAATTTCGGTTTCTGGCTGATACTTATTCACCAAAAAACGTAATTTGTCAGAGCGAAGCAATCTCGATAGCTCTTCATGTTGTAGCCAAGATTGAAGAGTGAGATAACTCAGGGCATCTGCCGTTACCACCAACACAATCATATCCATTGAGTCGACAAAAGATCGCACTTCAGGATCAGTAAGCTCTGCTAAGTCGGCGTGAAAAAGCAGCCACTGCTCACCACGGTTTTCGCTCACTTGCAACGTCATTTCACCTAGCATTGATAGGTAGTGAGAACGCTCGTTAAAGAACGCTTTTAACTGCTCAGAATTCAGATGGCCAAACGGTAAAAAAAGTGCACCTTGTGGGCTTTCATAACCAGCCTGGGTCCAAGGTTTATCTGAAAGAAGTTGTTTCGCCCAGCCATCTTTCTCTTCCTGCGGCAAGCCAAGATGAGTTTGCAGTAAACTGTTAGGCACCACCTCAATGGCCAGAACCTGTTTGTTTATCTTAACTAATGCTTGTGCCAAGTTCGCAGCGACGGTCGTTGAGCCACAACCACCTTTTAAACTAACAAAAAGAAGGCGTTTCATATCGCTTCCGTTTCTAAACCTTTCTGCTTATTACGCACTTGAGGCAGAGCATTACGAGCACTGTTGGCTTGAAAGACCAACCACTTATTTTTAGCTTGCACGTAAGACTCGTTTTCTGTTGTTTCAATATACTTATGTTGAGTTAAGTTATAAGAAGAGTAGATCGAATTAATATCTTTTGCAGACTCAGTCATAACATTTTTTCACAATATAACGGTGTTTAAACTGCGGTAATGGCAATCCCGCCAGTTACTCTTTGCAGTATAAATTCCATTGTTGAAAAATTGACGCATCGACCTATGCGTCTCATATTTACAGAACGCTAATGAATGTGAGCAGGGTTATTTATAGTTCACATAATTAATAAATCCCTAAATGATGTTTGACTTCAGAAACAGGGGTTATGAAGATGAATTGTAATTATCCATTTACGATATATAAGCACAAAGAATAATTTACTAGTAAATCATAGACTTGCAAATTATTGAGTTTAAACTTATAAACACCATATGAAGCAATGCTATAACTATTTTAATTTTTGATCAATTTCGTTTAATATCTCGGCGTCATTTTCTTGTCGCCAAGAAAAGTAACATTGTAACGATTAGCATACAGCGGATTGTAAGCCACAACGCACAACAACAGTAAACCATTGATTATAAGGCCTTTTGATGTCAGCAATCTCCGGGTTATCCGCAATTACTTCTGAACGAGAGATAAATTCTGTTTATGTAAACTTATTTACACATAAGCAAATGGTTATTGATTATTTGTTCAGTACGCTACCAGCAAATAACAACACTTCACTTACAAGCTTTACAGACAAGGAAACTTTTTTGTCTGCATTGAATGATGAGGCCTTATGCAAATTCAATGACTTATCTAAAAATCATCTTGAACAGTGTTTTTTTCTTAGCCACAAATTCACAAATAAAGCGCCAAACGCTATAAAGCTTGCAAAAGATATTCATCAAACAAATATAAAGAAACTCTCTACATATATATTAGTAGTTCCAGATTCACTGGTATCATCAAGTGACGATTATTTTGTAAGTATTTTCCTACAAAACTTAAATGAACTGGCAAATAATAAAAAACTCACTATTAGTGTTTGTATATATGGGCATCTGACGACTTCACTATTAAAGCCCATTCTGATTTCTCACAATAGATACATTGCAGGTTTGGCGACCATGACATCATTAGATGATGCTCGCTACTGCTATCTTGTGGATTTTTGGTCCAATAAACACGGTGTAATTTCCCAAGACGAGTACCTTCTCTCTAGCACTAAAGATAAGAAGCTAAAAGCAACGCCTTACGAAACGCATCAATCTCGTGTCATACCGGAAGACAAATCGGATAGTGATAGAATATATATCAGTAGAAGAGCCTTCAGAGAAAACGAGAAAGCCCCAAAAGGGATGCGTATGGCCGAGAGTAATCAAGAACTCATAGCGATGTTAAACAACCCTCGCTCTTCAACTATTGTTTTCAGCTGTGATAACCAAAGCGAAGTTCAACAAATCGCGTTAGATTGCTACCGTTTAAGGTCCGCATATGGTCGTCAGCTAAAGATTATTGTCAGGGAGACCCAACAATGTCTGAGATATGCAGATGAAAAGTTCTTACTCCGCGCGGGGGCGAACTTCATTTCACATGCGCAGATCCCCCATATGCGCTTTATGACTCAGGTTGAAGCAATTCAAGGCCAAATGCTTACACGCCCAATTCCTGACAATTTAGAGGCGCTCTTAAAGCATGACTTTAAGTTTGGTAGCAAAGGCTACTTACAAAACCAGGACTTTAACCAATACTGTATTGACGTCATTTCCCATTCAACACACTCAAGTGTGAACTTTGCGCTCATCAAGCTGAACTTATTGCCAGGCATGACGGCAGAGGAATGTTTACGTCTTTGCCATATTCGAAGAGATGGCGACGTTGTGACAGCCTGCAAAAAAGCTCTATATGTCTTGTTCAGTGCTATTCGACAAAGCGATATTGATATTGCACTAAACAATATATTTGAGTTTCCAGTGAGAGACTTGTTTCACTCAACTCACACGTTTGATACTCAATTAGATATCGAAACAGAGCTAAAATTCATCGTTCAAGATGAAGCCGTCATATCCGATGACGTTTCAACCTTGACGACAGAGAGGGAAATATTCCATACCACCACCAATTCCATGGTTGATGTTCCCCCTTTGTTTGCTGTCAAAAAGGCCATTGAGCTTAAGGAAAGTTCATGAATATTAACGACTTTTTACTGACTTCGAGTATCAGCTTAGGTATTGGCCTACTCCTAGGATACTTTCTTCGTGACCTAGTAAACGCAACCACACGCTTTTACCACAAGCACTTAAAACGCTCGCGCTATTTTGAGCTAGATACATCAGCCACTAACACCAAGAAGCTTAAGTAATGACATCGCATTCTCATGACTCTACCCCCTTCACTATAGGATTGGGCTGGTGGAACATTTACTTTATCGCAAAAATAGCGCTCTATTTTCAGGGAATCATCGATTTCCATCCAATGGAAAACTTTGCGCTGTTGATCTTCATCCTGCTGCCAATCTCGATGAAAAGCCTAAATACGGTGCGTCATATCGTTGTATTTGTCGCCGCAGCGTGGCTCTTGCATTACGATTCTTATCTCCCTCCGCTAGACCGTCTTTGGGCTCAAGCGGGACAATTAATGCAGTTTGAATTGAGTTATCTGGTCGAACTTTTGGGACGATTTTTATCATTCCAAGCAATTCTCGGATTGCTCGCTTTGTGTGGTGCGTACTTTATTTTGAGCAAGTTCGTTAGAGTTTCAGTCTTTGTGGTTATTGCTATGATCTATATAAGTATGCCAATGACGACGGAACCTCCGACAACAGTGGCTGCAGAAGTAACTCAACAACAGCCACCAACCGAGGTTACTGCTAGCAAACAACCTCAAATAACGGAAATTAACGATGCAAGTCTCAACACATTAACTGCAGATTTCTTTTCTAAAGAAGCTTCCCGACGTGTGACATTCGATACCAGCAGCGCAATGGATGCTCCTTTTGATTTGTTGTTCTTGAGTATTTGTTCGGTCGCGTGGGATGACATCGAAATTGCAGGACTGGCCGATCATCCTCTGTTCAAAGAGTTTGACATCATGTTCGACAATTTTAGTTCCGCTACGTCATACAGCGGGCCTGCGGTCATTCGTCTGCTACGAGCCAATTGCGGTCAACAGGAACACAGTCAACTGTTCCAACCAGCACCTTCAAAACAGTGCTACTTGTTCGAAAGTTTGAAAGAGCTAGGCTTCAAAGAAAATTTACTGATGAACCACAATGGTGTCTTCGATAGCTTCCTTGAATTGATCAAGAAAGACGGTGATTTACAAGCGGCTCTTATGTCTCAAGAAGGTTTAGCTCCTTACCAAAAATCTTTTGATGGCTCTTCGATCTTCCGCGATAAGCAAGTACTGGATAACTGGTGGCAGCAAAGACTTAACAGTAGTGACGACAAAGTCGTGGCACTCTACAACTCAATTTCACTACACGATGGCAACCGGATCATCAATACGAATTCAAGCACATCCATTGCTAGCTACAAAATGCGCCTTAAGAATTTGCTTGATGATCTCTACGCGTTCTTTAAAACCTTAGAGTCCTCAAAGCGCAACATTGTTGTGGCCTTGGTACCGGAACATGGTGGTGGTATGCGAGGAGACCGAATGCAGATTTCAGGTATGCGAGAAATTCCTGCGCCAACGATCGTTCACACCCCGGTAGGAATTAAAATCTTCGGAGAAGGAATTCAACGTCAGGGCAGCACAGAACACGTCAATGCGCCATCTAGCTATCTGGCGTTGTCACAGCTCGTGTCGAATATTCTGGATAAAAACATTTATCAAAGTAAGACGTTTAGCCCTTCAATATTGACGGAGAATCTACCAGAAACACGCATTGTCGCGCAGAACTCCGGTTCTACTGTGATTGAAGTACAAGGGAAGTATTATGTTTCTCTTGATGGTTCTAGTTGGATTGAATACCCAACAAAGTAGTCCCAACTAAACCATACAATGCAGTCTAAGGCCGGAACTTCCGGCCTTTGTTTTGCCTAAAATCGCACCGCTATCGTTTCTTCTCAACATCTTCGATTGTCTACAACTCAAAAATGCGTGAAAATGAATCAGTTATTATGCACTCAAGGGAATAAATCATGCCTATCGATTCACTGATCACTATCGGTATTTTCGTCGTCCTCGCTGTCGTTATCTTGTCTTCAGCCATCAAAACGGTTCCACAAGGAAACAACTGGACAGTTGAGCGCTTTGGACGCTACACCCACACATTAAAGCCGGGTTTAAACTTGATCATTCCATTCGTTGATAAAATTGGTCAAAAAGTAAATATGATGGAACGTGTGCTTGATATTCCAGCACAAGAGGTCATTTCAAAAGATAACGCAAACGTGGTGATCGATGCGGTTGGTTTCGTTCAAGTTATCGATGCGGCTAAGGCGGCTTACGAAGTAAACGATTTAGAACACGCGATTCGTAATCTAACGCTAACGAATATTCGTACCGTACTTGGCTCGATGGAACTCGATGAAATGCTGAGCCAACGTGACATGATCAATACCAAGCTGCTAGCGATCGTGGACCAAGCAACAAACCCTTGGGGTGTAAAAGTCACGCGTATTGAAATAAAAGATGTTCAGCCACCAGCCGATCTAACTGCTGCAATGAACGCTCAGATGAAAGCAGAGCGTAATAAACGTGCTGAAATTCTCGAGGCTGAAGGTGTCCGTCAGGCAGAAATCCTCAAAGCAGAAGGTCACAAACAATCGCAGATTTTAAAAGCAGAAGGTGAAAAACAGTCTGCTATCCTCCATGCTGAAGCGCGTGAGCGTGCTGCTCAAGCGGAAGCAAAAGCGACTTACATGGTTTCCGAAGCCATCGCAAAAGGCGATATGCAAGCCGTTAATTACTTCATCGCGCAAGGCTACACAGAAGCTCTCAAGAGTATTGGTCAAGCTGAAAATGGAAAAATCATTATGCTACCTTTGGAAGCAACCGGACTCATGGGCTCTGTTGCGGGCATCGCAGAAATGTTTAAACAACAAAATAAAGATTAGGACCCAATTATGGACTTGTTCAACCTGCTTGATGGCATAACATTTTGGCACTGGCTTGCATTCGGCTTTGTGCTGCTTGCCGTTGAGCTACTTGGTACAGCGGGTTACTTTCTGTGGTTGGGGTTATCGGCGTTATTAGTGGGAGCGTTATTGGCAGTGCTCCCTTTCGGCTGGCAACTTCAATGGTTATCTTTCGCGACTTTCAGTTTGCTGACAACTTGGTTATGGTGGCGACGCCAGTGGTCAAGAGACAAACAAGATGATCAAACAAGAGATCTCAACCAAAAGTACAAGCAGTTGATTGGCCGCAGCGTGATACTCGAGGAAAATTTTTCAATTGGGTTAAACAGAATTCGCATCGCCGATACCACCTGGTCAGCACAATGTGAGCAAAATATCCCAGCCGGTACTCGCGTAAAAATCGTCGCGATCGATGGAATAATCCTCATTGTGGAGCCTATTTCTGAGTAATTTATGTCAAAGTAATGAAGTAAAGACTGCTTCATTACTTTCTTTTCTCTCAACTCTTTTTATTTCATCGTGTTATTCAATTTGTCCTTAAAAAATAAGTAATATAAATATTATTAAATTCCATCTTGTAAATCCTATTGATATTCATCAACTAAGAATTAATCAAAAAGATAGTTCACTGCTTCCTGTCATTTTCAATCTAATTTCAATATAAAAAATAAAACAGTGTTGAATTAATTTTTGATCTTTCCAACTCCCTATACATACTTAATCCATAAGCATAAAGGTAAATGCTTATATTTTAGGTAAGTAGAAAAGTCTTTCCTACCGTTTTATTGATAACTGAGTTGGTCCTCACCACACCAAAGGTAGAGCTTGTTCCAGCACGGTTGGGCACACAATGGGAGACACCATTTACTGCGGTATGTGTGAGCGGTATTAAGGTAGTGAGACATGTTTTTGTTTGAGCACTTAGCACGCCAAATACACAAATTTTGGGTAACAGGCGTAATAAAGTCTTAAACATATGAGGGTGATCGTTATGAAATTATTAGCCGGAATACTATTAATATGTTCAGCTACAATTCCATTTACTATTCAAGCAAATGGCGCTTCAGGAGGAAGAACATTAGCACCTGAAGTGAAATGTGAATTACCAAATGGCAATGTCCACATGCTGCCACCGTTATATTGCAAAATGTATGACGGCAGAGAAGTAAAATAGAAAAAGGAGCCATTAGGCTCCTTTTTATTATTCACTAATTGATTAGTGGAAGCTGTAAGGGATAAGAACTTGTAGACGTAGGTCTGTCTCGTCCGCGTCGCCAGCACCAGCGTACTCGTCACGCTCTAGGATTGTACCGTGTAGACGGATTGTAGAGCCTTTAAGCGCACCACTCTGTAGAGAGTAAGATACTGTTGCGTTGAATGCATACTCGCTTTCGTAATCCCAGTCACCAGATGCACCGCTTGCAGCTGAGTCGGCACCAGAACCGTAACCAAAGCCTAGGTAGTAGTTCCAGCCGTTACCTTGGTTGTAAGATAGACGGTTGTACCATGCTAGCTCGCCCGCTTTGTTCCAGTCAGATAGAGCATCCCACCACTGAGACCAAGTACCGTTGTTCATACCGTAAGTATGGATAGTACGTGGAACGAAGTCAGAACGGTTGTCTGTGTCTGTGTAACGTAGTTCAGACATCCATGCTAGCTTGCCGAAAGACTGGTTCAAAGATAGACCAGTGTGGAAACCTAGACCATCGTATTTCACATCGTCATCAACACCGTAGAAGTCAAATGCAAGAGTTGTACGGTCACTTACTGTGTACTTCAAGTAAGCTTTGTAAGATGTGTTGTCAGTTTCGTTGTGGTAGCTAGTCACTTGACCTGCGCCCCAGTCGATACCATTTGCGTATTTAACGCCAGTCGCTTGACCAAGACCAACTTGGAAGAACAAGCTGTCAGTTAGGTTACCGTTTAGACCTAGAGAGTGTAGGTAGCTCCATGAAGTGTCAGACCAAAGCGCTGGTGCGTAGTCATCTTCGTGAAGTAGCCAAGGTGCTGTGAATTGGTCTGCACCGAAGTAGCTTAGGTTGAAGTCGCCTAGCTTAGCGTTTAGTTCGAAGCCACGGTAAGTACCAGGTACAAAGCTCCATACGTTACCAATAGTACCGTTACCACCAGCTTGTAGCATACCTACACGAGCGTTAAAGTTTTCGTTTGCTTTGAATTTAAGCGCAGCTTTGTAAACTTTAAGTTGTTGGCCGTCACCTGCACCCCAGTCTAGGTTGTTACAGGTTGAGATTTCGTTACATAGGTAGCCTTCGTTTGAGTTGTAAAGGCTGTCGTTGTAAAGATCACCAGAGTAGTAAGCCGCAACATCTGCACCAACCCAACCATCGTGGTAGCCAGAAGTGAAGTCTAGGATAGCGTTGTAAGAAGAGTAGTTTAGACGGCTCCAACGGTCACCGT
Source organism: Vibrio sp. RC2502 (assembly GCF_054850435.1). Classification (NCBI taxonomy): domain Bacteria; kingdom Pseudomonadati; phylum Pseudomonadota; class Gammaproteobacteria; order Vibrionales; family Vibrionaceae; genus Vibrio; species Vibrio sp. RC2502. The sequence continues at coordinate 833,514 of NZ_CM141453.1, read as the reverse complement.
TCTCACCACCAGGTTTACCTGTAGTACGTGTACGTGAACGAGTGTCAACTAAGAACATTGCATTAAGACTAGAGTCATGCATAAATTCGTTCACTTTCTCTACGTATTCACCACCCGCTGCACTCTCAGTCGATGCAGTAGCTGGAGCAACAGCAACAACACCAAACATTGCTGCAGTTAACGCTGAAACCTTAAAAAATTTGTCCATGGAAAAACTCCTAAAAATGGATATAGCTGTATTTTTCTATCTCACCTTTAGTTGGCCGCCGAAGGAGAGAAGTAAATTCCTGATTAAACCTCATTATTTCTAATTTGGTTTTTTTTAGTTCCTGCATACACACCGTGTATCCACGCCATTAAGACTAACTTCGCACCTAAAAACATCCAAACGGAACTTATTTTTTTTCTAAAAAAATATGAGCCACGCCAAAGTTCCATATAAGTTATTGATCCAGATCTTATTTTTAACACCAACACCGCAACATTGAATATATACATTTAAATTCAAACACTTAAATAACCACGCAAACATTCAACATGAAGTGCATCGCAGACTTGAATACAAATAGATTCGGATATTCGAAGGGGAGATCCTGATCACTGAAACGCAGAAAACACAAAACCAAGACATACAAACACACTTAATATGCGTAAAGAAAAAGCCCCACAAGCTTTGCCTGTGGGGCTTTTAGTTATTTTTTATCTTTTTTGATAGTGCTTAATTTATCAATTCAAGCAAGTCTTGCTCAGTTTTTATCTCGATACCCAATTCTTGGGCCTTAGTGAGCTTAGAACCTGCATTTTCACCAGCAAATAAAATATCGGTTTTCTTGGAAACACTGCCAGTGACTTTTGCACCCAAAGATTGCAACGCCTCTTTTGCTTCAGTACGTCCAAGTTGAGATAGTGTACCCGTTAGCACGACAGTTTTACCTTCTAGTGGCAGTCCTGCGCCTTGCTCAGGTGCACTAACTTCTGGCCAGTGGATACCTTGCACAAGGAGATCTTGAACAACAGCTTGGTTTTGCTCTTCTTCAAAGAAAGTCGTAATGTGCTTCGCAACTACCACACCAATATCTTGAACAGCAATAAGTTGTTCTTCCGTTGCAGCTTGAATCGCTTCCAGTGATTTAAAATGTTGAGCTAGGTTTGCCGCCGTTGCCTCGCCCACTTCTCGAATACCTAGCGAGTATAAGAAACGTGGCAAGGTTGTTAACTTCGATTTTTCTAATGCATTAACAATGTTTTGAGCAGATTTTGGCCCCATGCGATCCAATACGGTTAACACGCCAGCCGAAAGCTTGAACAGATCGGCAGGGGTTTCTACCATTTCACGATCGACCAATTGCTCGATAACTTTGTCACCTAAACCATCAACATCCAACGCTTTACGTGAGACGAAGTGCTTGAGCGCTTGCTTACGTTGAGCTTGACAGACCAAACCGCCAGTACATCGAGTCACCGCCTCCCCTTCGATACGCTCTACGTGCGAACCACAAACAGGACACTGAGTTGGGAAAATAATATCTCGCGCCGTTTCTGGTCGACGCTCTTTGATGACAGAAACCACTTGAGGAATCACATCGCCAGCACGACGAATCACGACCTGATCACCAATCTTTACTTGAAGGCGCTCAATTTCATCCGCATTATGCAGCGTTGCGTTACTCACCGTCACGCCACCAACAAACACGGGCTCTAACTTAGCAACCGGAGTGATAGCTCCCGTTCGGCCAACTTGGAACTCAACTTCATTCAATGTGGTGATTTCTTCTTGAGCCGGGAATTTGTATGCGATCGCCCAACGTGGAGCGCGAGCAACAAAACCCAGGCGCTCTTGAACGGCAATATCGTCAATTTTGATCACGACTCCGTCAATTTCGTAAGGTAATGCATCACGACGCTGCAGAATGTCTTGATAATAAGTTTTTACGTCTGCCAAACTGTCGACTCGCTTGGTCTCTGGACACATTGGCAGTCCCCAAGATTTTATCTGTAGAAAACGCTCATAGTGACTGGCTGCCAAATCAGCCCCTTGCACAACTCCAACACTGTATGCGTAGAAGCTAAGTGGACGCGAAGCCGTAATACGCGAATCTAATTGACGTAAACTGCCTGCTGCTGCATTGCGAGGGTTCACAAATACTTTTTCGCCCTTCTGACGCGCAAGCTCATTCAACTTTTCAAAGCCCGCTTTCGGCATAAATACTTCACCACGAACCTCAAGACGAGCTGGCCAGTCATCACCCCTCAGCTTCAGAGGAATGGCATTAATGGTGCGCACGTTTTCAGTGATGTTTTCACCCGTAGTACCATCACCACGCGTTGCCGCTTGAACTAAAATACCGTTTTCATACAGCAGACTCACGGCTAAGCCATCTAGCTTTGGTTCACAACAATACTGCTTAATGCTTTCTCCACCGATTCGGTCTTGAGCACGTTTATGGAAGCTGTCGAGTTCACTGTCGTCGAATGCATTATCTAATGACAACATTGGGACTTCGTGTGTCACCTGACTAAATTCAGAAAGCGGCTTACCACCCACTCGCTGACTTGGCGAATCAACCGTCACTAAATCAGGATGTTGAGCTTCAATTTCTAGCAGTTCACGCATTAGGCGGTCGTATTCTGCATCTGGAATCTCTGGATTATCTTCCACGTAGTAGCGAACGGCGTGGTAGTGCAACGACTCTTTGAGTTCTTCTAGCCGTTGATGTACTGATTCAGACATAGTAAAGCCCCGTATATTGTCAATCGATGAGGTTGGGAATCCATGAAAAAGGGCTCCAATCGGAGCCCTTTTATAATTGGGTAGTAAGATTATGCGTTAGCCGCATTAAACTCAACTATTTGGCGTCGATAAGCAGCTAAACGGTCAGGAGTCATTAAGTTTCTCTTGTCATCGAGAACATTTCCTCCCATATCATCCGCAATCTGCTGCGCAGTTCTCAACATCAAGTTGAAGTTTTGCTCAGCTTCGCCATAGCAAGGCAACGTCATAAAGAAGGAAATGCCTTTCGTCGAAAACTCTGCGGGATCACCATGCTCAAGTGTGCCCGGATGCATCATGTTAGCCACACTGAACAGCACTTTACCGTTTCCAGATAAATCAACATGACGATGAAAGATATGCATCTCGCCATAGATAAGACCATTTTGCTGCATACTGTCAAAAAGTTCCGTGCCAATAAATGGCTCTTCGCCCGCACAATGAACATTCAACACGATCACTTGCATTTCCGGCTCTGGCTTTGGTTCTTCTGCTTGTTCAACAACGGCAGGAGCCACTTCTTCAACCATTTCCATCTCTTGTTTAGGCGCATCAAATGCAGAAGGCATGATCTCTTCTTCAACCACCTCTTGCATTGGCTCTTCGACTTCAGACGGCTGAATTGCTACATCTTCAACATCGTTTTTCATCGCGACAAAAGAAGGGATTTCCTCAGCTTCTTCTTTTACAGAAGGCTTTTCTTCTGTCACACCACCAAGCAAGGGATCTGCCTCAAACTTACTATCAAACGTATTTTCCATCCCAAAGTCTGGTTCTTTGCGATCTTTACGGATGATTTCGAAATCGTCTTCAGGGGCAGGAGCGAAACTGCGCTCTTGCTCAACCGAATCTTTATCTCCTTGGTCAACATCCAGCTTACCAAGTGGCTTGTTGCCAAATTTTGCTTTGCCTTCTTTCTTACTGCTCCACAAACCATGAAACAGCAATGCCGCGATGGCTAATGCGCCAACAACAATGAGTACGAATCGCAATTCCTGCATTATTTACTCTCAATATACCTGTTTTTACTACTCGCAATTCCTTGAGCAGCAACCCAAGTGCAATAAATCTGAATGATACGTTTACTTTACCAAAACTATATGTAGGTTTAGAACAACTTAATGCAAGAAGTTCCGTTTTTTGTTGTGATTCTTGCCACGATTCCACTTTGCAAGACCCTAATTGTTAGGGCATTGAAAGAAAATCATCGACAGGTACAATGAGTTCTCACTCACACGAAAATATTGGATATGAAGATTAACAATCAGCAACGAACCGGATTCGGTTACTTCCTATACGGAATTCAATTGGCGCTCTCTCCAGAGATAAGACGTTTTGTCGTGTTACCACTTTTAGCAAATATTATTCTCGTGGGTGGGGCTATCTTCTATCTATTCTCCCACTTGAACATGTGGATTGAAGGTTGGATTGGACAGTTACCAGAGTTTCTCTCTTGGCTCACGTATATCTTGTGGCCCCTACTTGCTCTAACGATACTGGCCACCTTCTCTTATTTCTTTAGCACGTTAGCCAACTTTATTGCCGCTCCCTTCAACGGGCTGTTAGCAGAAAAAGTTGAAGAGACGCTAACCGGAAAAAAAATTAATGACGACGGCTTTACGGCTGTTCTAAAAGATGTGCCTCGTGTACTTGCTCGCGAATGGAGAAAACTGCTTTATACACTGCCTAAAGCAATTGGCTTGTTTTTGCTCTTACTTATCCCAGCACTAGGGCAAACTGTCGGCCCGGTTTTATGGTTTATCTTTACCGCGTGGATGCTCGCTATTCAATATTGTGATTACCCGTTCGATAACCACAAAATTCCGTTCAACGACATGCGTTACAAATTGAAACAAAAGCAAGGTAAAGCCTATGGCTTTGGTGTGTTGGTTTCAGTATTCACAACGATTCCAATTTTGAACCTTATCGTCATGCCTGTTGCAATATGCGGTGCGACCGCCATGTGGGTGGCAGAGTTTAAACATCAGCGCTAGGTCAAATTTAGTGAAAGGGAAGGCTGTTCGATGCGCTTCCCTTTCTTTTTACTAAATTCTCGGCCAACCTAATAAGATATAACTTTTTAATCCTTTTCCCTTTTTTTTATACCGCATATTCTTCTATCCATATTCACACAACGTGTAATGAAGGAACATCACTATGAGCAAAATCTACGAAGATAACTCTCTTACCATTGGTAATACGCCCCTAGTTCGCCTAAACAAAGTGAGCAAAGGTAACGTTCTAGCGAAAATTGAAGCACGCAACCCAAGCTTCAGTGTTAAGTGCCGTATCGGTGCAAACATGATTTGGGAAGCAGAAAAAGCTGGCACTTTAAAGCCAGGCGTAGAGCTAGTAGAACCAACCAGTGGTAACACAGGTATCGCATTAGCGTTCGTAGCAGCCGCTCGCGGTTACAAATTGACTCTAACTATGCCTGAATCAATGAGCCTTGAGCGCCGCAAGCTACTTAAAGCACTAGGCGCAAACCTTGAGCTAACTGAAGCAGCGAAAGGCATGAAAGGCGCAATTGCTAAAGCAGAAGAGATCGTAGCAAGCAATCCTGAAAAATACCTTCTTCTACAACAGTTCAACAACCCTGCTAACCCGCAAATTCACGAGAAAACCACAGGCCCTGAAATCTGGGATGCGACAGACGGTGAAATCGATGTTCTAGTAGCAGGCGTTGGTACGGGTGGCACTATCACTGGTACAAGCCGTTACATTAAAGGTGAGAAAGGTAAAGCGATCACTTCTGTTGCTGTAGAACCTGCAGAATCACCAGTAATCGCGCAAGCACTAGCAGGCGAAGAAATTCAACCAGCACCACACAAAATCCAAGGTATCGGTGCAGGTTTCATTCCTGGAAACCTAGATTTGGACATTATCGACCGAGTTGAGCCAGTGACTTCTGAAGAAGCAATTGAGATGGCTCGTCGACTAATGGAAGAAGAAGGCATCCTTGCGGGCATCTCTTCAGGCGCCGCTGTCGTTGCTGCGAACCGAATTGCAGAACTACCTGAATTTGAAGGAAAAACCATCGTAACAATTCTGCCAAGCTCTGGTGAACGCTACCTAAGTACGGCGCTATTTGCTGGTATCTTTACCGAAAAAGAGAACCAACAATAATATGTGGTCAAATCAATTTTTCGTCTAAAAAAGCCCCGTTCAGGGGCTTTTTTGTTGATCCCTGCCCTACCTTTGGTAATATCAGGGTGTTTTATTTCTAGCTTCAAAATAAAGAAGCAGAACACAAAAAGGTTTCAAAGTAATTGCGCACGCAAACAGTTGCGTAGTTACCAAACTTTTGACTAGTATCAGAACTGACACGCTTTGAACTCTCCCGTGCTAGCGCACAAGATATAAAGCAGTTAAGCTAAATCTAGTCACAAACTAACAAAAAAATACATTTATTGGGGTATATCACATGTACGAGAAGCAAGTAGAAATCACAGCAGAAAACGGTCTTCACACTCGTCCAGCTGCACAGTTCGTTAAAGAAGCTAAAGCATTCGACGCGGACATCACTGTGACTTCTAACGGTAAAAGCGCTAGCGCTAAGAGCCTATTCAAACTACAAACACTAGGCCTAGTAAAAGGTACTCTTGTTACTATTTCTGCTGAAGGCCCACAAGCTCAGCAAGCTGTAGACCACCTAGTTGCTCTAATGGACCAACTACACTAATCCGGTCTCCTACTCCAGAAGCCATTTTGTGAAAGCAAAATGGCTTCGTTGGAAATAGGCTCAAAACTAAGCTAAAACTATTCGTTAGCGCACCCATTATTCTCCCGTTTTATAAAGTTGACCAAACTTAAGGTAAGGCTATGATTTCAGGCATCCTAGCATCTCCTGGTATTGCAATCGGTAAAGCACTACTACTTCAAGAAGATGAAATTGTCCTAAACACAAACACTATTTCTGATGATCAAGTAGAAGCAGAAGTTGCACGTTTCTTTGACGCTCGTAACAAATCTGCAGCTCAGCTAGAAACTATCAAGCAAAAAGCGCTTGAAACTTTTGGCGAAGAAAAAGAAGCGATCTTTGAAGGTCATATCATGCTTCTTGAAGACGAAGAGCTAGAAGAGGAAATCCTAGCACTTATCAAAAACGACAAGATGACTGCTGATCACGCTATCCACTCAGTGATCGAAGAGCAAGCATGTGCTCTTGAGTCTCTAGACGACGAATACCTAAAAGAACGTGCAACTGACATCCGTGATATCGGTTCTCGTTTCGTGAAGAACGCACTAGGCATCAACATCGTTTCGCTAAGCGACATCAATGAAGAAGTTATCCTAGTTGCTTACGACCTAACGCCATCTGAAACAGCGCAAATCAACCTAGACTACGTGCTGGGTTTTGCTTGTGACATCGGTGGTCGTACTTCACACACTTCTATCATGGCTCGCTCTCTTGAGCTTCCTGCTATCGTTGGTACTAACGACATCACTAAGAAAGTTAAGAATGGCGACATGCTGATTCTTGACGCGATGAACAACAAGATCGTTGTTAATCCATCAGAAGCTGAAGTAGAAGAAGCGAAAGCAGTTAAAGCTGCATTCCTAGCTGAGAAAGAAGAGCTAGCAAAACTTAAAGACCTACACGCAGAAACAACAGATGGTCACCGCGTAGAAGTTTGCGGCAACATCGGTACAGTGAAAGACTGTGACGGTATCATCCGTAACGGTGGTGAAGGCGTTGGTCTGTACCGTACTGAATTCCTATTTATGGACCGTACTGCGCTACCAACTGAAGAAGAACAGTACCAAGCGTACAAAGAAGTTGCAGAAGCAATGAACGGTCAAGCTGTGATCATCCGTACTATGGATATCGGCGGCGATAAAGATCTACCGTACATGGATCTACCTCAAGAGATGAACCCGTTCCTAGGTTGGCGTGCAGTACGTATCAGCTTGGATCGTCGTGAAATCCTTCGTGATCAACTACGTGGCATCCTACGTGCGTCTGCACACGGTAAGCTACGTATCATGTTCCCAATGATCATCTCTGTTGAAGAAATCCGCGAGCTTAAGAACGCAATCGAAGAGTACAAAGCAGAGCTACGTGCTGAAGGTCTTGCATTCGACGAAAACATCGAAATCGGTGTAATGGTTGAAACACCTGCAGCAGCAGCGATCGCACACCACCTAGCGAAGGAAGTATCTTTCTTCTCTATCGGTACAAACGACCTTACTCAGTACACTCTAGCGGTTGACCGTGGTAACGAGATGATCTCTCACCTTTACAACCCTCTATCACCAGCTGTACTAACCGTGATCAAGCAAGTTATCGACGCTTCTCACGCTGAAGGTAAGTGGACTGGTATGTGTGGTGAGCTTGCAGGCGATGAGCGTGCAACACTTCTACTTCTAGGTATGGGTCTGGATGAGTTCTCAATGAGCGGTATCTCTATCCCTAAAGTGAAGAAAGTTATTCGTAACTCTAACTTCGCAGAAGTGAAAGCAATGGCTGAAGAAGCACTTTCTCTACCTACTGCAGCAGAAATTGAAGCAGTAGTTGAAAAGTTCATTGCTGAGAAAACTCAATAATCAGTAGTACCAAGTTATTCAATACTTAATGGCCATTAGACGGCGAAAAAAGTCGTCTAATGGGCTATATTGGTATACTATAATTCGACAGAATAAAACCAAACCTTAGGAGCATGACACAATGGGTCTGTTTGACAAACTTAAGAAGCTTGTATCTGATGACAGCGCTGACGCTGGTGCAATCGAAATCATCGCACCACTATCTGGTGAAATCGTAAACATTGAAGATGTGCCAGATGTTGTTTTCGCTGAGAAAATCGTTGGTGACGGTATTGCTATCAAGCCAGCAGGCAACAAAATGGTAGCTCCTGTAAACGGTACTATCGGTAAGATCTTCGAAACTAACCACGCATTCTCTATCGAGTCTGACGACGGTGTTGAGCTTTTCGTTCACTTCGGTATCGATACAGTTGAACTTAAAGGCGAAGGCTTCACGCGTATCGCTGAAGAAGGTCAAACTGTTAAAGCTGGCGACACTGTAATTGAATTCGATCTAGCTCTTCTAGAAGAGAAAGCGAAGTCAACACTAACTCCAGTTGTTATCTCTAACATGGACGAAATCAAAGAGCTGAACAAGCTTTCTGGTTCTGTAACTGTTGGTGAAACTCCAGTTCTACGTGTAACTAAGTAATTTTTACTTATCCGAACACGAAAAAACGCTGCCAATGGCAGCGTTTTTTATTATCTGAATTTTTTCTGGCCGATGCGCATCGCTGAAACACGTTCAACTGAGCAAGCCTAGTGCAGAGCTCGGCCTTTGCTTCGCTTGAGCGAGTAATGCAGTTGTCGCATCCTGCAGCACCTGAGAGCGCACCATTACTGTCGACTCCCGAGCAAAGTCTGTATCTCGAATTCGCCCTTTTGATTCCGAAACACTCCGGTTAATGGTGTTTAAATTATCGATCGTGCCACTCACACGATTCTGAAATCCACCGATTTCACTGCGATGAGAATCAACATACTTTATCGCCGCATCCACCACACCAATAGCAAGCTGAGCGCCTCCTACTGTCGACATATCGAGATCATCAACGGTCACCAACTCACCGGAACCTATATCCATCTCATCGGCAAAATTGCCTTTCCATGTGACGCCTTCTGGCGCATTCAGTGTCGAGGTAAAAAACTGCAGTTGATGATCTTGCGTTACGGAAGCATCGACTACCGATTGCTGGGCATTAATGTAGGTTGCCACTTCTTCAAGGTTATCGCCTACTTTGAGTGTTAATGCTTTAGATTGCGCTTGGCCTTCATTGTCTCGATATTCAAACGCGAACTGTTGGTTATCTCTCGTCACCCGCCAGTCTTTGTCTAAACTGTCACCCAGATAATGTTGCCCGCCCATTTCAGGTATGTGCGTACGCATGTTTCTGAGCGTCAATGATATAGAGTTCGCATTGGCGCCAATATGAAAACTCTGAGAACCATAAGAGCCATTGAAGAGGTTTTTATCCGCGAATGTCGTCGTGATTGCCACACGATCCAATTCATCTTGTAGTGCAATCACTTCTTGTTGAAGACTTTTACGATCATCCTGTTCATGGCTGCCATTTGCGGCCTGAAGTCCGAGAGAGCGTAGCCGTTGCAGAATATCACTGCTCTCATGCAACGCGCCTTCTGCGGTTTGAGCGACCGAATAGGCATCGTGAGCATTCCTTAAGGCGACATCAATTCCTCTCGTTTGAACATGGAGAGTATTAGATATTTGTAGGCCTGCAGCATCGTCACTTGCTGAGTTAATCCGATATCCCGAAGACAGGTTTCTCTGTGACTCAACGTTTTGATCAGCTGCTTGGCTAAGATGTCGCTGCGTCATCATCGCGGCAACATTGGTATTTAAAGAGACCATCTAATCGATATGAATGCCTTGTCGAACATCCTGTTAGGACGCATCTAAATCGGTATAGCCGATAAGCAAAAAGCCAGGGATGAGCCTGGCTTTTGTATCTTGTCGTGTTAGGTAGATTAACCTAGAAGACTTAGCGCTGAGTTTGGCGCTTGTTTCGCTTGCGCAAGGATTGAGCTTGACGCTTGCGATAGAATTTGTGACTTGGTCATTGCCGTCGTTTCTTTCGCGAAGTCGGTATCTTTGATACGGCTCTTCGACGCGTTCACGTTTTCATTAATGTTGTCCAAGTTGCTGATTGCATGGTTGAAACGGTTCTGGAATGCACCCAGCTCTGCACGGTGGCTGTCTACGTATTTCAGTGCCGCATCAATGATTGCTACTGATTCTTGTGCGCCGCCAACTGAAGTTACGTCGATAGTATCAACCGTAACGTTTTTCTTGTCGTCGCCTAAGCCTAGTTCACCAGACAGACTGCCAGAGAATGACACTTCGCCTTCTACTTTGTTGTTACCAGCAAAGATTTGCAGTTTGCCATCTTGGTCTACTGACGCTTTCACTAGGTCTGTTTGACCGTTGATGTACGTTGCTAGCTCTTCGATGTCATCGCCCGCTTTCGCGTTGATGTTGATTTCTTGCTCTTGACCAAAGCTGTCAGTTAGGCTGATTTTTAGGTCGTTTTTGCCTTGTGCAACGTTCCAGTCTTTACCTTTACCGCTTTCAGCTTGGTAGCTCACACCGCCCATCATTTTGTTGTCTGAGCGCATGTCTTTAAGCTCAAGCATTACTGCTTCACCGTTATCAGCACCGATTTGGAACGATTTCGCACCATGTGTGCCGTTTAGTAGCTTGTTACCACCAAAAGATGTGGTTTCTGCGATACGGTTTAGTTCGTCGTTTAGTGCTGTCACTTCTTCTTGAATCGCAACGCGCTCTGCTTTCGAGTTTGAGCCGTTTGCTGATTGTAGAGATAGGTCACGCATACGTTGTAGGATGTTGGTTGTCTCGTTCATTGCACCTTCAGCAGTTTGTGCAATAGAGATACCGTCGTTCGCGTTGCGAACAGCCACATCCAGGCCACGGCTTTGTACGTTCAAACGGTTCGAGATTTGTAGACCCGCAGCGTCATCTTTTGCGCTGTTGATTTTGAAACCTGAAGACAAACGCTCCATTGAGGTTTGTTGTGCTGAGTTTGCGTTGTTTAGGTAACGCTGAGCGGTCATCGCTGATACGTTAGTGTTTACATTCACTGCCATGGTGATTTCTCCAATTGATTTTCCGATGTAGCGGTTTCCGACGTCTCGGAAAACCAAGTAGTTCTCTCAAAGTTACTTCTATTAACGACACCAAATTCAGAAGCTTTAGAAAAAAATTTAAAAAAATTACATTGCGAGATTTGGCTAAAAAAATTGAAGAAAAGTCAGAAAAAGTGCTCAAGTTTCTACAAATTGAGCCGAGAGGGCCAAATTGTACAGAAAAACATCAAAAATAAGAGATAAGGAAATGAATAGAGAAAATAAAAGAAGGAAAATGCAGAAAAGAAAAAGCCCCTTTTCCTTTGAGAGAACTGGGGCTAGGTTGGTCGCCAGAGCCTATGTGGAGATCAAGAGAAATGAACACATTTCCGGCATACCGGGTGCAACTCTACATTGAAAATGATTGGCAGGTGAGAGATGAGAGAGCCATTCATTCTATTATAAAGTTGCTTGCCAAGCCCGCATTCCCATCCACGTCTGAATGTATTGAATACAGGCTAGAGGATACCAATCGTAGTAAATAACTGCCCACCCTAGCTTGCTAAAATGCTCGATAACCACGTTAAAGTTTTTGACTGTAGAATGACTACTTATCGAAAAACCTTGCCTCGTTCTCAAGCATTGAATCTACGCTATTTCTGAACTCTTATTCACTGTAATTGGTATAAACTACTGCAATAGTGACATTGCAGAGTTTGGCAACTGTTTCGCTTGAGCAAGAATCGAAGTACCTGCTTGTTGCAAAATTTGTGCTTTGGTCATTTGCGTTGTTTCTTTCGCAAAGTCCGTGTCTTTAATTCGGCTGTTCGACGCGTCAACGTTTTCTTGGATATTTGCCAAGTTGTTGATACTGTGGCTCAGACGGTTTTGTTTCGCACCAAGATCCGCACGTTGTGAATCCACGTATTTCAGTGCAGAGTCCAGTACAGAAATCGCGTTCTGAGATCCTTGAACCGTTGTCATATCAATATCTTGTACTGATGTTCTTACTGGCTCATCACTTAGGCCTAGCTCAGAAGCAAGACCACCAGAGATCGAGATGTCACCCTGAACGTTTGGATGAGCAACAAAAATTTGCAGCTTGCCATCTTCGCTTACAGACGCGTTGATCATGTCTGATTGACCATTGATGTACGTTGCTAGCTCTTCGATGTCATCACCCGCTTTCGCGTTGATATTGATTTCTAGATCATCAACATTACCATCTTCGTCTTCACCCATGCCAGGAAGCGTGATTTTTAGATCGGCTTTAGTTGGATCAACACCCCAATCTTTACCTTTTCCTACTTCAGAGAAGAATGTCACACCGCCCATACGAGTGTCATCTGCACGAATACTGGTTAGACCCATGATCATCGCTTCACCAGAGCTCGCACCGATTTGGAATGCCGCTTCACCGAATGAGCCGTTCAATAGACGACGGCCACCGAATGATGTGGTTTCTGCGATACGGTTCAGTTCGTCAACCAACGCCATTGATTCTTCGTTGATTGCCTGACGCTCAGCAGGAGAGTTAGTACCGTTTGATGACTGGATAGCCAAGTCACGCATACGCTGCATCACTGACGTTGCTTCGTTCATCGCACCTTCAGCCGTTTGAGCGATAGAGATACCATCGTTCGCGTTACGCATTGCCACATCAAGACCACGAGACTGTGCCGTTAGACGGTTAGAGATCTGTAGACCTGCTGCATCGTCTTTTGCACTGTTAATTTTATGACCTGATGATAGACGCTCCATCGAGGTATTAAGCTCGTTGGTCGCTTTATTTAAGTAACGCTGCGCGGTCATCGCGGAGACGTTAGTACTAACTGTTACAGCCATTTTGCTCTCCTTTTGAGTTCGCAAGCTTTTGCGAAGCGGCCAGCTTTACTCTCATTTGGATAAGCACTGACCGTAAAAATTACTTGCTAAATCTGCCTTTAACGCAGGGTTTAGAATCTCGAAATCTGTTCTGACATTATTCAATACAATTTGTGTGCCAACTTATTTAAGATATCGATTCCAAATTAAAATAGATAAATAAACAATAAGTTAGATAACACACTCGCTGTTTTCGACCTCTTTCTCTATGAGATGAAGATATTTTCACACCAAGAGAAGCTTGCCGCTCACATTGCCACTGGTGCCTTTGCCGCATTCGGTAAAAACATGCCGCTCACTCACCTCAACGACATTTGAAATTTCTCGCACTTAAGGCTTGGCACATAAGGCATCAAAATCTCTCGTTGTCGTTATTCGCCGCTGGCCGTCAAATCATTAAATGTAGTTAAACAATGTCAGGTCTTTTGTTTTGCCAAAAGCTTGTTGCGAGGCCTGCAATGCACGCGAGTTCTCACTGAACTCGATCACGGCTTTGGAGTAATCCAAATCCTCAAAATTGCTCTTTGCTTTTGCCAAAGACAAGTTAAAGTCTTCGTGGTTTTGCTCTTGAATATCGAGCGTGCTCAGCCTTGCACCCACGTCGGTTCGAGCTTTGTTCAAATGGATGAACGCGGCTTGAAATTCCTCAGTCATTTGGTGCAACTTCGCGGTCGCTGATGTATCGGAAACGGATTTATCCGACCAAGACATCGCTTCCTTAAAGGTATCGAAAATACTGAAGGACTCACGTTTTTCGATGCCGATGCTGTCTCCAGGGGTAATTTGCCCTTTCACATGCACTTTAAGTCCTTTGTACTCGATGCCTTTTTCTGGCGAAAATTCGTCAGCGTCCACCACTTTGCCGTTTCGCTCCAATTGGTAGCCAAACTTGCCGTTATTCATATCGACAAACGTCACGCGATAAGAAGCGGTGTCCTTCGCATCCACATTGGTTGCTTTACTTAGCAGTAAGTCAGAGCCGCTTTGTAAATCGTAACTAGGCTGGTAATCACCAAACGGGTTTGGGATTTCCATGAACAGTTTGCTACCAGGATCGTTCATCGGCATATCCAGCATGCTGGACACTTTCATTTTGCGTTGGTAATCATCACCAGCGTATTGCACGCTGCCATCTTTATCACGATAAAATGGCTGGCTTTTCGGCTTTGTCCCCGCAAACACGTAGTTGCCCGATTCATCTTGCGCATTCACTAAGTTAAGGAAGTTATTTGCAATTTCTTCCAACTCACGCTTTTTCGCTTGTCGGTCTTCGGCAGAAAACGCACCGTTGATCATTTCCATAGTGAGACGTTTCGATTCATCAGCGAAACTTTCTGCGTTCGCGATGTTCACTTCGTGGTTTTCTAAACGGTTACGCACCAACACAATCGAGCTTAAATATTGCTTTAACTGCTCTTGCTGCTGGCCAATATTCTGAATGTAATGCGCAGCCAGCGGATCATCACTTGGTTTAAGCAGCTTCTTACCTGAGGCAAGTTGCTCTTGGTTGTGATGGATCTTGTTCTCTTGGCGACGCAAGTCATTTTGTACAGACTGATAGTTATGGAAACTAGAAATTCGATTTAACACTTATCTCTTCTCCTTACCTCAGTTGCAAAATGGTGTTGAAGGTGTCATTTGCCGCCTGCATCACGCGTGATGAAGCCATGTAAGCTTGTTGAAACTTCATCATGTTGGCGGCCTCTTCATCGAGGTTCACACCCGCAATCGATGCTACACGCTCTTGTGCGGCTTCATGCTCTAAACGCGCAACCGATGCTAAGCGGTTAGCCGTTGCCGATTTCAAACCCACTTCAGTATTAAGATTGTGGTAAACGTCAATCAAGGTGCTCGATTTACCATCCATCATTTTGTTGGTTTGTAATTGCTGCATCTTTCTCAAGTTGCCGTTACCACCTTCTGACGGCACCAAGTTGGCAGTAAATTTGTCGTTCAGCAGTGCGCCTTCTGTCAGTTCAAAGATGGTTGCATCGCCATTTTTGTATAGCGGATGACTTTTCGGCACTGAGATTTCAATCAGCGGAGCATCTTTGTCTAACGGATAAGAGTATTTATCGGACAGTAAGTTACCTTTGTTATCGGTAATCTTTAGCCACGCTTTGTCGTGCTTTTCATCAGGTGGCTGGACCGTCACTTCAAACTCTTTTACATCACCCGCTTCACGAATATTGAATTTCGCACTGCCTTGAGCAAACGTCGTAGACGCTTCATAACTTTGTGCGGCAATGGATTTAGCGTCATTGGTTTCCATCTTGATGATGGCAGCACCACTGCGAGTAGGACGCAGCAGCACTCGTTCGCCAGCGGCAAGGCCTTCGCCGATTTGCACTCTCATGCCATCCAATACGAAGGTAGAATCCGACTGGTCTATATCTATCTGAACTTGCTCGCCTTTCGGTGTTGTCACGCTGTAGCGATCACCATCGAAGCGCAGCGCATATTCGCCACCTTTCAACGCCGAAATATCATCGACATAAACGGCAACGTCCGCTTTCGAGTTTGGTGCAGTAAACACTCGTGATTTAGCCACCAGCTCAGAATTCACATCGGTGAAAACGTCTTTACCGATTTTGCCGTTGAGATCCAAGCCTTGCGATTGTAGTTGGTTAACCTTGTAAGAGAATCCGGTAGCTAAGCGCCCCATTTCATCCAGCAGTTGCGGAATGTGTTTGTCACGCATGTCGAGTAGCGCGCCGATTTTGCCGTCCATGTCGTCGGCCTTAATCGCTTTGATGCCATCGCCTTCGACCATCGCTAGACGTCGTTGGTGCACGTCTGGGTAGCCATCAATCATTTTTAATTGGCTTGCCTCTGTGCCCGACACCAAGGTATGACCATTGCCGATGTGTACGTTGAAGCCTTCAGCGTTTTTACGTGGGGTCACGGTGACCTTAGTGTATTCCGACAGCTCGGTAATCAGCTTTTCATGCTGATCCATCAAATCGTTATGTGGACCAGGAGTGCGCATCATCAAGCGGTGGATGTCACGAATTTCTAGCGCCAGTTGGTTAATGCGCTCAATGCCCATGTCCAATTTTTTATTGGTCACGTCTGATTGCAGTCGCACCGTTTCGTGAAAGTCGTTTAATGTGTCTGAAAAGATTTTTGCCTTTTCCAACACAACTTTACGCGCACCTAAATCGTTTGGTGTGTCCGCCATGGTTTTCACAGCATCAAACCACTCGTTGAGGTTTTCTGGGATCTTCTTCGATGCAACAGAGCTCAACATGCTAGAAAGCATGTCTAAGTTATCTTGGGTATCCGTTTTATTCGCATTGCTTGTAGAGGACAGGTTGAGTTCATTAACGGCAAATTGGTCCCACGAGCGGCGAACATTTTCCACATGCACACCCATGCCGTAGGTCGAACCACCAAACATACGTGGATCGTTGGTACCCTGAATCACTGACTGACGGCTGTAACCTTCTGTATTAACATTAGAAATGTTATGACCAGTAGTATTTAACTGCCTCTGAGCAGTAAGCACACTTTGAGTACCTACATTCAGAAGATCTGACGCCATACCTGCCCCCAAAAACGAAATAAAATCGGTAAATACCGATCACCTAGACAAGTAAAAGCAAAAAATGTGCCAAGTGAAATTTAGAGTAGTAAATTCAGGTAAAATAAAGGCTTGCACGATGGCAAGCCTCAATGATTCGCGTACGCGGTAACCCCAAAAGGTTACATACTTTCGATTTTCTGCTTCACTTGCAGAACTTTGTCGGCGTAGGTTGGATCCGTCGCATAACCTGCTCGATGAATACCGCGAATAAAGGATTCAGAATCTCCACGTTGCTGCAATGCCGTCTCGTAACGTGGATTGTCATTCAAGAAACGGACGTAGTCGTTGAAACTATCTTGATAGTTCGAGTAAGAACGAAACGCTGCCGTCTCTTTCACTGGCGTATTGTCATGAAATTCCAATGTTTGCGTGGTGACTTTATCACCTTGCCAGCTTCTGTCTGCTTTGATATTGAACAAGTTGTTACTGCTACCACGAGCATTTTGCACCACTTTTTGTCCCCAGCCAGTTTCCAGAGCTGCTTGAGCAAGAAGCAATGATGGTTCTACACCCAACGCTTTCGCCGCCTTTTCAGCGTATGGCTTCATGGAGTTCACAAAAGATTCTGGCGAATCAAACTTAGCAGGAGTATGGCTGGTACGGGAAAGTTCGCCGGATTCAATCAAACGCTTTTCAATTTCACGCGCTTTTTTAGGGTCCACGCGACGATATTCTACCGCGCTGTTTGCCGCGTCGCGCATTGCCGTTTCGCTCTTATCATTGCCTTGGCCAGCCGTCAGCTGTGCCACTATCATATCTGCCAAGCCCATAGAGCCATTTGCGCTCAGTTCACTCGCCATCTGCTCATCAAGCATCTGGCGGTAAAATTTCTCATTTTGGCTATTCATGATGTTCGACTCGAAGCCTTCGTTCGCTTCGCGCATCGACTTCAGCATCATGGATGTAAAAATAGACTCAAACTGACGAGCAGCCGCATGCAGTGCTTCTTGCTCGCCATCTTTGCCCTCTTTAACCGCTTTCTGACGCAGGCTATCGAGTGAGCTAATGTCGTGAATAAAACCGATATCGTTAGGATTCTTCATCATCGCAACCTCCTAACCATTAAATGATGATCAACTGGCCTTCGATGGCACCAGCTTGTTTCAATGCTTGTAAGATGGCCATCAAATCAGAAGGTGCTGCGCCCACTTCATTCACCGCACGTACGAGGTCATCCAGCGTCAAACCCGGCTCGAATTTGAACATCTTGCCTTTTTCTTCCGTCACTTCGATATCTGAATCGGGCACCACGACCGTTTGGCCGCCAGAGAAGCTGTTTGGTTGGCTAACGTTTAGATTTTCTTTGATGGCGACAGTCATGCCACCATGCGTCACTGCCGCAGGCTTAAGACGCACGTGTTTGCCAACGACAATCGTGCCAGTACGGGAGTTAACAATGATCTTCGCCGCGCCATCAGCTGGGTCAAACTCTAAGTTTTCAATCGCGGACAAAAACGCCACACGCTGGCTGACATCACGCGGGGCACGCACGCGTACCGACGTCGCATCTACTGCGCTAGCCATTTGTGGGCCAAGGAAGTTGTTTACCGCATCCGCCATGCGTTGTGCGGTCGTGAAATCAGATTCAAGCAAGTTGAAAGTAATGTAATCACCACGACCGAATGGGTTTGGAATTTCGCGCTCTACCGTCGCACCACTAGAGATAAGACCAACAGTTGGGTTGTTACCAACAATTTTTGAACCGTCAGCGCCTTCAGCACTGAAACCGCTCACCACTAAGTTACCTTGTGCAACCGCATAAACTTGACCGTCTAGACCTTTAAGGAACGTTTGTAGAAGCGTACCACCACGTAGACTTTTCGCACTACCGATTGACGATACAGTCACATCCACTTGTTGACCCGGCTTAGAAAATGGCGGCAACTCTGCCGTGACCATAACCGCGGCAACGTTTTTGATTTTTGGCTTGGTACCCGGCGGCAGTTGAATGCCGAAGTTTTGCAGCATGGCCGCGAAACTTTGCTCAGTAAATGGGTTCGCTTCGCCCGTACCTGGTAAGCCTGAAACCAAACCATAACCCACGAGTTGGTTGCTTCGCACGCCTGCCACTTGCGCGACGTCTTTGATTCGTGCGGCT
Source organism: Vibrio sp. RC2502 (assembly GCF_054850435.1). Lineage (NCBI taxonomy): Bacteria > Pseudomonadati > Pseudomonadota > Gammaproteobacteria > Vibrionales > Vibrionaceae > Vibrio > Vibrio sp. RC2502. The sequence goes on along the minus strand of NZ_CM141453.1, from coordinate 814,548 downwards.
TGGGCGGCTGTAGAAAACAGAGCAACGCTCATCAGTAATAAAACGATTCTTTTCATGCTTACTTAATCTCTTGCAGTCAATTTGCCGTCAGTACGGCGTCTTATAGCGCTACATTAAAGAATCGTGCCAAGAAGCCAGGCTCTTGCATATCTTGCGACAGACCGGTTCCTGAGTATTGAATTCTTGCGTTAGACACACGATTTGACGCAATTGTGTTGTCGAAGTTGATGTCATCAGGACGAATTGTGCCGCTTAAGCGAATGTACTCGTCACCCGTATTTAGCGTCATCCACTTCTCACCACGGATCACGAGGTTGCCGTTTGCCAGCACTTCGATAACTTCGACCGTAATGTAACCACTGATGCTGTTACTCTGCTTCGCAGAAGAGTCGCCAGCAAAGGTGTTGGTGTTGTTTAAGTCATAAGAGAAGTTGTACTTGCCGCCTACTTTCAACTCTTCACCGCCCACTTGTAACGGATCCATTTGCGCTTCGTTGGTTTTCGACAAGTCCGCGTTAGCGCTCTTCGTCGCACTGGTGGTTTCATCTAACGTGACTGTGATGATGTCGCCAATGCCGCGAGGTTTAGAATCATCATACAAATCGGTAATGTGCTCTGGGCTAAACAGAGAACCCGTCGCCGCCGCATAATGCTCAGGCTTTTGTTTTGGATGGATTGGAGCCCACGCTGGATCACCAGCAACCGGATCATTTCTGCCACGCAGTGTATCAACGATGCCGCTACTCTCGTCTTTCGACTTATCGCCTTCAACCGCATCCACAACGGTAGTCGCTTGCGTCACTTCATCCGTTTCGATGGGTTCTAACATCGCACAGCCAGACATGGTTGTGATCAGCGCAAGTAAACAGATACGTTTCATTATGAGCTCCTTAATGGCTAACTTTCGCCGTTACAACTGCTGGTTAACGAAACTCATCATCTTATCGACAGATGAGATCACTTTAGAGTTCATTTCGTACACGCGCTGAGCTTCGATCATGTTGACCAATTCTTCTGTCACGTTTACGTTGGAGGCTTCTAGCATCGATTGGCGAATTTCACCCAAACCGTCCAAACCCGGAACACCTTCTTGCGGGTCGCCACTTGCGCCTGTTGGCAAGTAAAGGTTCTGACCGATTGGCTCTAGGCCACCTGGGTTAACAAAGTCTGTAATAGTCAACTGGCCAACGACTTGGTTATCTTGCTGACCACGTACGCGCACAGATACTTCACCGTCCGTACCGACAGTGATAGAAATCGCATCTTCAGGAATCACAATTTCAGGTTCTACTGGATAACCAGAACCAGATGTCACTAGCGTGCCTTCACCATTTAGCGTGAACTGGCCGTTACGGGTGTAACCGATGTTGCCGTCAGGCAGAGTCACTTGGAAGAAACCATCGCCTTCCACCATCATGTCCAATGCGTTGGTGGTGGTTTGCGCATTACCGTGCGTGTGCACTTTTTGCGTTGCAACCACTTTAGAACCAGCACCAAGCATCAAGCCACTTGGCAGCTCGGTGTTTTGAGAAGACTGACCGCCCGGCTGGTTGATGTTTTGGTAGAACAAATCTTCAAAGACCGCACGGCTTTTTTTGTAGCCCACGGTCGAGGCGTTCGCCAAGTTGTTCGAAATCGTAGCGATGTTGGTTTGTTGGGCGTCTAGACCTGTTTTACTTACCCATAGTGCTGGATGCATAGTGAACCTCTAACTCTGTTAACTCATACGAAGCAATGAATCTGAAGATTTATCCATCTCTTCAGCGGTGCTCATCATTTTGACCTGCATTTCGAATTGACGTTGAAGGTCAATCAGCGCGGTCATTTCACCTACGGCATTCACGTTACTACCTTCAATCGCACCAGTTTGGATGCTGATAGTGCCGTCTGCTTCGTAAGGCTGGTTTGGAGTTTTATGGCGAAATAAGCCATTGGTGTCTTTAAATAAGCTTTGATCGTCAGTTTTCACAAGCTTGATACGATCAACGATTTGTAATTCTTCAGCCGGCGCACCTTGTGGAAGTACAGAGATGGTGCCATCACGACCGATTTCGATTTTGGAGAGTGGGATTGGCAGGGTGATTGGCGCATCGTTCTCCCCCAAAACGGCATGACCGCTTGCGTTGGTTAGCATGCCATTTTGGTCAATTTTGAGGTTACCGTTACGGGTCAAACCTTCTTTTCCAGTGTGATCCAATACAGAAATCCAACCGCTGCCTTCGACGGTAATGTCCAAATCGCGACCAGTCGTGATCACGCTGCCTTGAGCAAAATTATGTCCCGGACGCTCTGTCATGCTAAACACGCGTGACGGTAAACCATCGCCATACGCTTGCATTGAGCGAGCCTGTGCTAAATCCGCACGAAAACCCGTCGTGCTGACGTTAGCCAAGTTGTTAGCGCGCAATTGCAAAGCCTGCATATTTTGCTTGGCGCCACTCATTGCGAGAAACAGTGCGCGATCCATAATCTACTCCAAAAAAGTCTCTGTACTTCGGAGTAAAAGCAATAGTTATGCCAAGATAAAAATAGACTTATTTATCAAAAACTTGAATAAAATTAAAGACAATCAAGAAGGATATTCAATGAAAGAAAACTGCAAAGGGAGGCAAGATTTTGATCCATGTGGCGGCAACAGCGGCAAACCAGAGATCAAAGCATGCTTAGCCTGAACTGAGGTGTTTTCAGGCTAAGCATCAGATGAATGTCATGATGTTATCAAGCCAAGCGGCGAAAGCACGCCTAACTTGATGATGCAGATTATCGAATCTGCAGGATATTTTGTTGTAGCTGGTTATGTACTTCTAGCGAACGTGAGTTTGCTTGGAAGTTACGCTGAGCAGAGATCAGATCCACCAGCTCCTGAGTCATATCAATGTTTGACTGTTCCAGCATACCGTTGTTGATAGTACCGAAAGAGCCTTTGTTTGATTCACCCCAAATCTTGTCACCAGAGAACTGAGTCGAATCCCATTGCGTACCGCCCTTCTTATCCAGACCTTGTTCGTTAGGAACACGAACTAGCGCCACACGACCCAATGTTACGTTTTCACCGTTTGAGTAAGTACCCAATACGCTGCCGTTTTCATCAAAGTCAACTTTGGTTAGGAAACCCGTTGTCGCACCATCTTCATCGAACTTAGTCAGCTCAAATGGGGCGGCAAATTGTGTCGCTGCACCCAGACCAAAGTTAAGCGTCTGAGCAGGATCTGCACCATTCATATCAAGCGGCGTGGTGTTTGTTGCAGGATCACCCAATGCAACAGAAGTAATCGGGTTACCGCTGTTTAGGCTTGCCAACGTACCATCGTTGTTGAACTTCATGGTGTGACCAATATGACCTGTTGGTGTTTGCGCATCACCACCAGCAACGTTTAACGGCTTCTCACCACTCTTGTCTGTTACTGTGTAGTAAGTGTTCCACGTGTTTGGCTGAGTCTGATCTTTCAAGTAGTACGTTGTTAACTTGTAAGATTGACCCATCGAGTCATAAATGGTCGAAGAGGTTGAACGGTTGTATGTATCTGGGTCTGAAAAATCAAACTGAGTTGGATCTTTCAAATCACCGTTAGCAGGTAAGTTCACGCCCACTTCAATATTCGCTGTTTGTTTTGGCTTACCAAATTCCGCAGGAATATTGATTGGTTGTGGCTCGTAAGATGAAACCTCACCAGACTCTGGGTTTACTTGATAACCAAGTAGGAACTCATCGTTCGCGGTTACCATGTAGTTTTCTTTGTTCAAATGGAATGCACCGTTACGTGTCATTTCATTTTGTTGAGGGATGAGACGATCTTTCGCTACCGCGAAGAAGCCAGTACCCGATACACGCAAATCCATTGGGTTGTTGGTGTAAATGCTTGAGCCTTCGTGGAACTGTTGTGCCACTTGGCTTGCTTGTGCACCGCCACCCGGAGTGGTTTTTGCGTTAGTAAACAAAGAGTTTGAGTAAACATCAGCAAATTCCGCACGAGACTCTTTAAAGCCGTACGTGTTGGCGTTCGCAATGTTGTTACTGGTTGTATTTAAATCCAGTTGAGCCGCGGACAAACCGCTTAAAGATACATATGACATTCCAAAATCTCCTAATCTAGCGTGTTATGGATTACGCTTTGCCAACTTCCAGTACTTCTGCAAGTCGAACTGGTGATTCAAAACCAGCCAGATTGAGTAATACGTTTCCGTCACCTTTACCCAGCAATACACTGTTTACGTTGGCGTAAGTAGAAACTGGGAACTCTTGTGACTCCCCATCCACTAAGCCAGACGCTTTCACTTTGTATTTGCCAGCAGGCAATGGATTACCGCTTTCATCATTACCATCCCAAAGTACGCGTGTGTCGCCGGCTGGTTTCGCACCTACCTCAAAAGTACGAACCAATTGGCCAGCTTCGTCTTCTACACGAACAAACAAGTTGTCGAGAGATTTCGAAAGCTTAACCATTGCCGCCATAGGCGCATCGTCTTGCTTCACACCCGCCGCACCTGGGACCAATACGTCGCGCCCTACCAAAGAGGAAGCTTGCAACGCTTGGTTCGATGTCATTGACGAGTTCAAACTCTCAAACTGAGTGTTCATCTTACCAATGCCATCTACGGTCGCAAATGACGCCATTTGCGCAATCATCTGGTCATTACTTACCGGCTTAAAAGGGTCCTGTTGAGACAATTGCTTCGTGAGCAACGATAAGAAGTCTTCCTGTTTTAGGTCCTGCTTACCTGTGCTCCCTTCCGCTTTTTTGTTCTCTTGAAGACTTTTAAGCTGGTCGATATAGGACAAGCCGCTTTGACCAACGTTGTTAATTCCGGCCATACGCTACCTCCTTATCCTTATTGACCCATCTGCAGCGTACGCAGCAGCATTTGTTTACTAGAATCAGCGACCTGCACATTCGTTTGGTATGCGCGAGAAGCCGAAATCATGTTGGCCATTTCTTCCATTACATTGACGTTTGGCTTGTAGATGTAGCCTTCGTCGTTTGCAAGGGGATGATCAGGGTTGTACTCCGCACTAAGCGGCTTATCACTTTCTACAATTCCCAGAACTTTCACTGGCACAGTATCACCGCCACGCATGGCGTTACTTAACTCAGCACCAAATACAGCATGACGCGCTTTGTAGGTGTCTTTCGCAGAGCTGCTGACACTGTCGGCATTCGCCAAGTTGCTCGAGGTAGTATTCAGACGAACAGACTCAGCGCTCATTGCGGAACCTGTCACATTGAAAACGTTAAATAAGCTCATCTAAATTAATCCCCTTTGATTGCCTTGGTTAAGTTCTTGAATTTGCCGCCTAGAAAGTCGAGTGATGCTTGGTGTCTGATTTGGTTTTGCATAAACAAGTTACGCTCTAAATCCAAGTCAACGGTGTTGCCATCACCCGTGTCTGGTTGCGTAGGAAGACGATACAGTTTGTCCCCCATCAACGTTGTAGTGGCAGGAATATGCCGACCATCTGTTCGGCTAAGACCAATGCTTGCCCCAGATGTTGCCGCTTGTAACTCCTTGGCAAAGTCTAGACCTCTTGCTTTGTAACCAGGCGTGTTTGCTTGCGCGATGTTGGTGGAAATCACCTCTGCATTGCGCTCACGTACGCCCACCGTGTGCTGGTGGATGCCTAGTGCCTTGTCAAAAGATATAGCCATGTTTGCCTCTACAATTAAGAACTGACCGTTATTAATAACTAAATAGCAATTAGCGTGCCAAAAACCGGAAACGCTAAAGCACCTATCAGCTATTGACGTTTTAGATTGCAATAAGCAAGCCAAAGTAACTGGAATGTCGTATCACTTCGCTTACTTGAATAAAGATACACCCTGCAGAGGGAACAGGGCAAAGTCCGACAACAGATTAGCGAGGGGAAACTCGAAAGCTCATCTCATGTAGACAAAAGAAAGGATGCAGAAAAAGAAAAGCCTGACACGAGGTCAGGCTTTGTTTTCAAATAAGAGATACCGCTATTTAAGCTTGTAAATGATACCTGGATTACAGCGCACCATTTCAAATTTATCAGTCAGACCGGTTAACGACTCTGACGCACCCAGCAATAGGTAACCACCAGGGTTTAAACTACTCGCCATTTGGTTAAGCACTTTAGATTTCATCTCTGGAGAGAAGTAAATCAGCACATTACGACAGAAAATGATGTCGAATTTACCCATCAGTGCGTAGCTATCCATCAAGTTTTGAGGACGGAAGTTCACCAAACGTTTAACGTTGTCTTTCACTTTCATACGGCCATCGCCTGCATCTTCAAAGAAAGTGCGGCGACGCTCAGGCGAAAGACCACGACCTAAAGCTAGGTTGTCATACACACCTGCACGACACATTTCGAGCATGCTTGCAGAAATGTCCGTCGCTGTGATGGAAACACTTGGCAGCAAACCTGGCTTACGCTGTTGCGTTTCCAGAATTGTCATCGCGATTGAATAAGGTTCTTGACCAGATGAACTGGCCGCAGACCAAATTTTAATTGGACGTTTATTTGCCGCAACTTCTGGCAATAGTTTGTCAGCTAAAACCGTGAACGGATAAGTATCTCGAAACCACAATGTTTCGTTAGTCGTCATCGCATCCACAGCAGCAATACGCAGTTCACGATTGCGGCCAGCAACAACATCGCGTAGCAAATCAGACAACGACGCAAGCTTGAACTTAGTCACTAGAGGACTCAGTCGGCTGCGCACGAGGTATTGTTTGCTATCGCCTAATACGATGCCACATTGCGATTCTAGAAAACGGCTAAAGTCACGATACTCTTGATCACTGATTGTAATAGCAGTCATTAATGTCTCTTTTATTGTGTTAATGCAGATTTAACCGCGTTACCCAATTCGTCTGGGTTAAATTTCGCAATGAAGGTGTTTGCACCTACGCGCTCAACCATGGCTTGGTTGAAAACGCCACTTAATGAGGAATGAAGGATAACATAAAGATCTTTCAAATCTGCATTTCTGCGGATTTCAGCCGTTAATGTGTAGCCATCCATTTCTGGCATTTCGATATCAGAAATCACCAAAGAAATCTGATCGTAAATGCTGCCTTCTTGAGCCATTTCAAGCAACTTATTGTACGCTTCTTTGCCATCTTTGACAGATACGACCTCGAAACCAATCGAAGTAATCGCGCGCTCAACTTGCTTACGTGCAACCGTTGAGTCATCAGCAATCAGAATACGACGTACGATAGGCTTTTCTTGCTCCGCTTGTGCGATTTCTTCACCGATGGTTGAATCCATGGTTTCATCAACTGGCGCGATTTCAGCCAGGATTTTTTCCACGTCTAGGATTTCAACAAGTTCGTTATCGATGTTCGTCACAGCAGTTAGGTAGTGCGCTTTACCTGCGCCATCTGGCGGCGGCAAAATCGCTTCCCAGTGCATGTTGATAATACGCTCAACCGATGATACCAAAAATGCTTGGATCGTACGGTTAAATTCAGCGATAACAACAAAACATTTATCAATATCGGTGGTTGGGCGGCCACCAATTGCCAGGCTCAAATCAATTACTGACACGGTATGGCCACGGATATGAGCAATACCTTTTACCAGAGGGTGTAGATTTGGCATAGAAGTCAGCTTAGGGCACTGAAGTACTTCTTTTACTTTGAATACGTTGATGCCGTAACGCTGTCGCCCCATCAGTCGAAAGGTCAATAATTCCAATCGGTTCTGACCGACGAGTTGCGTACGCTGATTCACCGAGTCAAGAATCCCCGTCATATGCTCATCTCCATCTCAAACTTTTTGTTTTTAAATGATACTCTACCACTGGCAAGCATGATACCAGGGAGACAGTATGGCGTATTTCACTATAACTTCGACAACATTGACTATGACAATATGTAGAGCGCTATTTACAAAGTACGCTAAGTCTATCGGCATTTTGCTCAGTATGTTTAGTTTTTTTGTTCATTCGGCAACAGATAATCAGATAGAACAAATAAAATTGGCAGCAGAACAACATATTCTTGCCACGGTAGAGCAGCCAGCCGGAGGTGAATTGACTGTGAATGCGGCAGACATTGACTCTCGAATCAAGGCAACTGACTGCCCTGAACCCCTCGACACTTCGGCCTCTTCCACCAGCAGCACCCGCAGCAATATCAATGTGTTGGTAGAATGCCCTGCCGATGACTGGAAAGTGTATGTCCCTGTTCGTGTCTCCTCTTCAGTACCGATGATCGTCGCAACTCGACAACTTGGCCGAGGTGAGATCATCAGCGCATCCGATGTCACGACATCCATGATTGAGCTTCAACGCTTTCGCAAAGATGGCTTTTCCAGCTTCGAACAAGTGGTCGGTGCGAAGTTAAAACGTAGCGTTCGTCTTGGTGATGTGGTTGAGCGCAATGATGTTTGCGTGGTTTGCCGTAATGAAAAAGTGACAATAAAGGCCGTAAAATCAGGCATGACGATCACAACACAAGGCACAGCATTGCAAGATGGAGCCACGGGCGATCAAGTAAGAGTGAAAAATGACAAGTCACAACGTATAATAGAGGGCATAGTGACTGACATTGCGGAAATTACCGTCACCTTTTAACCTTTATTTAGGTAGCACAACCGCATTGTGAAAATTGATCAATAAAAATGCAAAAAATGATTAAAGTTATCGTTTAGTTGGTCGATAGTCTGGATACCAGTATTACGATACAAGGCAAAGGTTAAACATGGCAGGTATAGATAATATACGTTCAGGGCAAATGATGTCGACGACCAGTCGCGCGCCTGCACGTAACGATTCAAGTGCGACATCAAGCGCAACTGAATCGAAAAAAGCGCCAGCTCAACAAGACGCTGTATCGCTAAGCCAACAAAGTAAAGCCGTCAGCAAACTCCAAAAGGATATGGCAGCTTCTCCGGCTTACGACAGTGCGAAAGTAGCGGCAATCAAAGAAGCAATCGCAAACGGTTCATACCGCGTTGACCCAGAAAAACTGGCCGACAATATGATCAAGTTTGAAAACGAATTGCAAGGCAAAAGCTAACTGACTTAGGCCCAAGGTAAGTATTTATGGCAGCATTAGTCGATCTCGTAAACTTTCAACTAGAAAATGCTAAGGCACTTTCTACTGTTTTACGTCAGGAAACACAGGCGATTACTGCGCGTGTCTCTTCTGAAATCGAAAGCATCGCCAAACAAAAAATGACACTCATTGATCAGCTAAGAACCACTGATCAGCGAATTGCCTCTCACCCGCATGTCAATCAACTTACCGAAGATGAGCACCTAAGTCAGGTTGTAGCCCAAATCCAATCCATCGTGCTGGCCTGTCAACAGGTCAATCGCGTGAATGGAGAATCCCTCAGCCGTGCTCAATTGAGTTTTAACAAGCTCAATAACATGCTTCAACACACTCACGGCAAGATCGGTATGACCTACAATGCCGGCGGCAAAACCCACACCATTTCAACGCTAGGCACCAATATTAAAGCCTAACGCTCTAGCCTCCCCTCCTCATTAGGCAAAGCCATCAAATCAACCCATAAAAAAAGCGACCAATTGTTGCCAATCAGCCGCTCGAAAAGATTATCTGTTTAGTGAAGTGGTTTTAGAACAAAGTTTGCTGACGCTTCTCAGGCACTTGTTGAACTTCACCGTAATCGCGTAGCTTATCCATCTTACGGATATCCAAACGTAACTCTGTTACGTAACTGTCTTCAACTAAGTAACTGCGCACGACCTCTGCACCGCGAATCACGCCATCGACCGCGCCACTCGTGCTTTCAATGCCAAGACGCTGATCTTCAAGTTCGGCACGACCGCTTACTCGCATGCCGTAAACTTGCTCTGCTAACTCACGATACGCATCAATTTTTGATGCTCGCATCGCGCGCACACGTTTTTCTTCTACCGTGCGGCCAGTTTGTTCGCTTACGCTTGCATAACCTACCGCCACTAAAATTTCATCTTGGCGCATCTGTTGTAATGGCTGACATCCCACAAGCACCAAGGTGGCAATAATAAATAATAACTTCTTCATGGTTCTATCCTATGGGCGGAGAATCACAGTGTATGGCTGGCGAATCGTTGGGTCTGAACGAATCAACACGCCATCTTGGGTACGGATGCTATTTAGCGTATCCAAATCACGGCCGATTCGGTCTGCAGGCAAGAACCCTTGCGCTGTGGCAACCACAACACGGCTTTGCATACCAACAACGCGAGCATTAACCAATACGCCACCTTCTTGACGAAGCATGGTTCCCGTTAACACATACTGAATTTGCTGCTCTTGCGCCAAATCTTGCCAATCGCGGCTTAATGCAAAGTCGCCTTGCTGCGTCACTTGGATAGATCCTGTCGTTTTAAAATCGACGACTTTAAAACCGCGACGTTGGAACTGATGAATAAACCCTTCAGATACAGAGTTGCCCAGCCAGTTGGTCGCATCCATGTTTTGCAGGTCAACAAACGATGTGATAGCAATTGGTGTACGTGCAGAAACGGCAACGTTAGATACCATCAAATCTTCTGTCATGCTCTCAATAAAGAAGTCCATCGTATGACGCGGACTGTCCATCAACATGAACTGGCTGCCTGAATACGGTTCTTTACCATTATAAATCGGTGAGTACGCGCACGATGTCAAAAGCGTCATCATCGATGCGGCGACAAGCCACTTTTTCATGGTTTGATTCTCCAGATAATCTTGGGTGGCACTGTTCTTTCACAATTCCTTACTGAGTAAAGGTAATATTGGAACAGTCTTTGCTTTTCTTTGTTTGTCGAACTAAGAAAACGCCACCAAACTTCACTGAAATTGATATAGCAATATTTATACCCGAACGGTCATACCCAATGAAAAAAATATTATTTAGCCTACTTTCAATCACTTTCGTTATGCTTCTGCCATTTCGTGCAGTGGCGTCTTGGTACGAAGTGACAGGCGTTGCCACGATCGTTTCTTCTGAAGATGCGGCAAGGCTCCATGCGTTGGAAGACGCTCTATTCAAAGCCGTCAACTTTTCGGGCGCAGACATTGGCAGCATCAGTAATTTGATGCCGCTATTGGAAGAAAACCGCAAAGAATATCAGTTTACTAACCATGAGGTACGCTACATTCTCGTGGAATCTGAGCGCAAACGCGGTGGTAAAATGGAAATGAAGATCCGAGTGGACATTTATCCATCGGCAACGGGTTGCCACACGGATCAATACAAAAAGACTATTTTGGTCGGTAACATTGACGTTGCCTCCCCCCAACAAGCAGTCATGGGGCAAATCTACCAAGTGGGTGACGATTTCAGCAAAGTCGTTAATCGCCAATTGGATCAAACATCGCGCAGTTTCGTTTCTGTTGGCACGACGGACTACTCAATCAGCAGCAATTATCCAGCTCGCACTCAAATGATTGCGCAAGACAACGGCGCACAATACATTATTGGCGGCGTGATCACTGACTTAACGGCAACGATTGAATCTCAACTCTTAAAAGACGACATCATTAACCGTCAGTTTGCTTTAGAGATGAAAGTCTTCGATGGCAAGACAGGCCATGAAGTCTTCAACAAAGCGTACCGCGAAGTCGCGCGTTGGCCATTCGCCAAAACCAGCCAAGTTGATACTCGCAGCGCACGTTTCTGGGCATCGACCTATGGCGAAATGATGCTACGCGTCAGCCGCAACATCATGTTAGACCTCGAGTCCGAACTGTCTTGCAAGATTACCCTACCGGAAGTGGTGGCCGTTTTTGGCAACACCGTCACGATGGATCTGGGCCGCATGCACGGCGTAAAAGAAGGTGACAAGCTACAACTGTGGCACACGGCATCATTCATCGATCAAAAGGGTTTACCGCGTAATAAAGTGTCGCAAAGCGAGATCACTTTGACGGTCTCCCGCATCTATGAACAAGAAGCAGAATTGACGATTGATCAGCCGAATTTGGCGTCCAGCGTTCAAATTGGCGATGTAATGAACAAGATCTTATAAAAGGTCACATTAAGCCTTGAGATATGCTTACTTTTGAATATCATAGACAACGCATCTTATTTGATTATGCCTGTCTAAGTAACTAACAAGTTAGCACTAGGGTTAAAGAAATCAGCAGCATGGCTGTGAATTTGTTTAACCTGTAGCAATAACCCAATAGTTACTGTGATTGGTATTACGCCCTCATGGCACAGCTGGATAGCGCAGTCCCCTCCTAAGGGACAGGTCGTAGGTTCGAATCCTACTGGGGGCGCCATATCATAGCCTTAACTCACCGTTGAGCTAAGGCTTTTTTATACGCGTTTATCGGGCTCATTTCCCGCACACAACGTTCTCTTCCCGATAATCCAAACGCCCACCAGCAGCATATTGCCGCTTCTGGTCAAACCTCATGCGGGTTGAAAACGCTCGCCGTCGCCCTTAATTACTTCACAGTTACTATTTACAGTTTTGTATTTTATTACTTTAATTATTTATGAGTTTTGCTTACCCTCTCGACTATTAATAAAAATATTAGTTAGCACTATGTCTAAGAGCAATTTAATTACTAACACTGGACACCGCTTTATTTCGAAAGGCAAGACTGCCTTTAAGATCCACATTCATACTCCTGACGATACTGTTTTGCATCGCTCAGTGGGTTTTGTTCGTATTGGAGAGAAAAAGGGCTTGAAGAAAGCCATCAAACTAAGAAATGAGTTGGGTAGAGAAATGTGGGGCAAGTTTTGGCGACGTCTATTAAAAGACCCGTACTTAATGACGCGTCTGCCGCACAGCGTGGAGCCTAAAATCGTTCATAAGCCTAACCCTACCCTAGAGAACCCAGACAACCGAGACACTTGTTACATTGCGAAATGGCGCGAGTTTAACGATAAGGGCGAATACAAATACAAGACGGTAGTACGTTCGATTAACAAATACGGCAAACTTGCCGCTTACATGCAAACGAAAAAGGCACTACTAGAAGCCCACAAAGAGAACTTAGAAATCCTCACTTTTATGGGCCGACTCAACAGTATAGATCTGAAGTAATCCACTCTCGTACTTACACAACTTAAAAGCGCTTCAGACAAATTTCGCTTCACTGCTAAACATGATTTCGAGAGTTGAACCTCTATCGAACGCAAAAAGAGAACCCGTCATCAACCGGTTCTCTTTTTTTGTGTCCACCATTCACAAATTAAGCGATACAAAATGAACAGATAAAAAAAGCCCCGAAGAGCGAACTCTTCGGGGCATTCAGCTTTAGGCTGCTATTCTACGGTCGGATAGGAGCTTATTGCTGAACTTGGTATTCGAACTCAGGTACAACGATTTCTACGCGACGGTTTTGTTGACGACCTTCACGAGTATCGTTTGATGCGATTGGGTTGTTTTCACCTTCACCGCGAGCTTGGATGCGTGATGCATCGATGCCTTTTTCAACTAGCGCGTTTGCTACAGACTCAGCACGTTTCTCAGAAACTTTTTGGTTGTATGCTGCAGCGCCTGAAGTATCTGTATAACCAACTACTTCAACCTTCGCTTGTGGGTGCTCGTTTAGGAAAGCAACTAGGTTGTCTAGTTTAGAAGCGCTTTCTGGTTTAAGTGTTGTGCTGTTTAGGTCAAAGCTACCAGTGCCGATAGTTTGAGTTTCGAAAGTTTTAGTAACCACTACTGGCTCAACAACTTCTTCTACAACTACTTCTTCAACTACTGGCTCTTCTTCAACTACTACTGGCTCATCGTTGCCGCCGAATTTGAAAGAAACACCTAGAGTTGCAGAGTTACCAGCTGCTTTGCTTACGTTGTTGCTAATGTCAGTAATTGTTTGGTATTCCGCACGTGCTGTAACGTTTTGGCTTAGGTTGAATTCAACACCAGCTGCGCCTAGGTAAGAGTAATCATCTTTACCGTCGAACATTACGTAAGCACCACCAACTTTACCGTAAAGTGCGATGTCTTGAGTGATTGGTAGGCTGAATTTAGGAGCAAGAGTGATTGCTTCTACATGGCCACCGAAAGAAGTTTGATCGAAATCACCAACGTTGTCGAAACCAGCTTCTAGTGCAATGTAGTCATTGAATTCGTAACCAACGAAAGCACCAAGAGTTGAGCCATCTTTGTCACAAGATTGACCTGCTACACAAGCATCTTCCAACCAAGATTTACCCATTTTACCGCCCACGTATACTTCTGCTTGAGCTGCTGAAGCCATAAGTAAAGACGCTGAAATTACCGCTGCTAGTTTTTTCATTATTGATTCCTCTAAAGAAGTACTTTTTTTAATTCGATGACGAAATGCGCCGCCTAATAACACTGACGTTGTATTTCAATTCTTTTTATTCATTCCTTGAGTGGATACCGAAGCAACTTCCGCTTTATGCACATGCAAAAAATTTATGGAAAGTCACTTGGGTATATTTCCAGTGCAGTGATGCATATCGTTATCGAGTTCTCACTGACGGGTTGAACTATAACGCTAAGAAATCACGAGACAAATCCCAAAACTGTCAATTTCGTGTCATCAAAAAGTTCTACATTATGTGATCTTAAGCACTCCAAGACCCACCCCACCAACCACGCAAACGTTTGCGTCACTTTTTAAAACCAGACAGCTAAAGCAAGTTTATTTCTCAATATTGAGACAATAATTAGGGAACTTTAGGATTTATAAATATAAATCAGAGAGATATTTTGAATGCGAACGGTTAATTTTTATTCATATTAGGCATATATGGATTACAAAAACTTATCCATTTTTGAACAACTAAAAAGCAAAACGAGCAGTTTATATCCTTAGCAAGATTAAGCTTTATAGTGCTGTGAACCTTCAGATACAAAAAAGCCGCGACAAATATCGCGGCTTAGAATGACTATTTATTCAGTCTAATTATGCGTTTGCTTCACGTTCAGCAATGAACTCTAGCGCCATTTTGATGCGAGCAACACAACGTTCTTTGCCGATCAACGCCATTACAGCATCAACAGAAGGTGATTGACCGCCGCCTGTCACTGCAACACGAAGTGGCATACCGATTTTACCCATGCCAATTTCAAGCTCTGCACATACGTCAGCGATCATTTGGTGTAGGTTTTCTGTCGTCCACTCTGTGATCGCTTCCACTTTCGCAAGTGCTACTTCTAGAGGTTCTTTCGCTACGCCACGCAGGTGCTTCTTCGCTGCGCCCGCTTCAAACTCAGAGAAATCTTCGTAGAAGTAACGAATTTGCTCAGCAAGCTCAACAAGAGTATGACAACGCTCACCGACTAGCTTGATCACGTCAGTGATCGCAGGGCCGTTTGTTACGTCGAGTTTTTGCTGATCTAGATGCCATTGTAGATGCTCTGCAACATACGCAGGATCTGAGTTCTTGATGTAGTGGTTGTTCAACCATTGCAGTTTATCCGTGTTGAAAGCAGAGGCTGACTTAGATACTGCGTTTAGGCTGAACAAGTTGATCATCTCTTCTTGAGAGAAGATTTCTTGGTCGCCATGAGACCAACCTAGACGCACTAAGTAGTTGTTTAGTGCCGCAGGCAGGTAACCCATATCACGGTATTGCATTACTGATACTGCACCATGACGCTTAGACAGTTTCGCACCGTCATCACCCAAGATCATTGCACAGTGTGCGAATGTCGGTACTGGTGCACCCAATGCTTCGTAGATGTTGATTTGACGAGGCGTGTTGTTGATGTGGTCTTCGCCACGAACAACGTGAGTGATACCCATGTCCCAGTCATCCACTACTACACAGAAGTTGTAAGTAGGTGAACCGTCAGTACGACGAATGATTAGGTCATCCATTTGATCGTTGCGGATTTCGATACGGCCACGAATTTGGTCTTCGAATACTACGCTACCCTCTTTTGGGTTACGGAAACGAATAACACATGGGTCACCGTCTTTTGCCGCTTCGTTTGCCGCTTTGATTTTTGGATGGTTTGCATCGTAACGAGGCATTTCTTTGTTTGCTTCTTGCTCTGCACGGATTTCATCTAGCAGCTCTTTAGACGCGTAACACTTGTACGCTTTGTCTTCAGCAAGAAGCTTATCAACCATTTCGTTGTAACGATCAAAACGTTGAGTTTGGTAGTAAGGACCTTCATCCCACTCCAAGCCTAGCCATTCCATGCCTTCTAGAATCGCATCAACGGCTTCCTGAGAGTTACGTTCAAGGTCTGTATCTTCGATACGTAGAACGAATTCGCCACCTTGGTTTTTAGCGTATAGCCAAGAGTAAAGTGCAGTACGCGCACCACCAACGTGTAGATAGCCAGTTGGGCTAGGAGCAAAACGAGTTTTAACCGTCATTTGAGTTCCTTAGGGGTAATGAGCAACGAGAGGGCTCTCGTTGTGATGTCAAGGATAAAAGTGGCGACATTTTACCACCGTAAGTCAATTCTACAATCGGTTTGACACCAGAAATACAAACAGGGCAGCACCAATATAGGTACTGCCCTCTTATTTATTGTTTAAGCGCGAGACGAAATTACTTCAGGTTACGCATCGCCCATTGCATGAACTCTTGTTGCTCTTCACGGCTGAGTTCATTGAACGACTCTTTCAATGTTTTCGTCACCGCCGGAGATTGCGCGATGCTGCTCTTAGTCGCTTGTTTGTTCATTGCGTTGTTGTAGTCGGCCACTTCTCGCTCGTAATCACGAAAACCTTGCAAACCACCTTTACGGAGCTGAACCATAGAGAAATCCACTTCTTTTCCGTTTTTATCCTTTAGTACCACTTTTGGATCGAGTTCGAAGGCTTTCGCTTCTTCAATGGTGCGGAAGGTTTTGTAAGTCAGAGAAAGTTCAGCATCTTTTTCTGCATCAAACTCTAATAAAAGAGGCTGCGAATCAAACTTACGGCGCTTTCCATCTTCAAACACAATTTGACCAACAGTCACCGCTAACTGGTTTTCACCGTCTTTTAGCTCGATACTGTTGTTGTCAGAGATCCACTCAGGGTAAACGAACTCACCATTAATAACGCGAGGCACTAATTCCTTTTGCAGAGTCAACTGAGCAGCGAAGGCAGGCGCAGAAAGGATTGCGCAAATTCCAAGAAGTGTCGTTGTTTTTTTCATCATGGTTTCTCACTTTATACCAATTTAGATAAGCCACTGAAACTTACAGGCCAGTCATTTCAATGGCTTATATGAATAAGTATCAAGACAAAAAGGGCGTTTCCGCCCTTTAAGCTGCTTCTTTATTAGAAGTAGTATTCAACACCTACAGAGAACTCATCGTAGTCAGCTGACTTCCAACGCGCTTCTGCTGGTTTATCTAGTTGAGATGCACCGTCACCGAAGTCTAGAGTACGAGCACGTACGTAAAGCACTGCAGATGGGTCTACGAAGTACATAACTTGTGCAGATAGTACATCGTCTGCTGTATCGTTAATTGTCTTACCGTCACGTTCTAGGTCGAAGTTCGCTGCGTAACCTAGCTTGTACTGCCAGTCACCTGTTGTGTACATCAGACCTGCAGACATTGCATCTTGCTTCTCGTTCACGCCGTTGCTTGCGTCCGCTTCCATGTATTTGTATTGAGCGAAGAACGAAATACCGTTATCAAACCAACCTTGAACACCAACTAGGTACGTGTTGTTTTCCCAAGTTTGACCTTCAGATTCAATGTTACGGTTACCTTCGTAAGCAGCATCCAATTGTAGTGGACCTAACTTGTAGTGAGCCGCGATGCCGCCCCAGTAATCATCACCAGCACCTAGACCCGCTTTATCACCAGCACCCGCTGCGATATCTAGAGAGAACTTGTCTGCGTACATTGGAGAGTCCCAACGAATGGTGTTTGATTGACGGTCTTGGTACTTAGCACCACCGATTGCACCACCCCAGTCGTAAACATCGCCTAGACCTGGGTTAGATGCTGGCCAGTCAACCAACTCGTACATAGGTGTCAAAACACGACCTAGACGAACTTGACCCCAAGAAGCACTTTCAAAACCGACGAATGTGTCACGCTCACCAAGACCAGCACCCTCGCCACCAAAGCTAGGGTCTACGTAACCACCTTCGATTTGCCAAATAAAGGTAGGACCGAAGTTAGCAAATTGTTTTTTACCACGGAAACCGATACGAGATTCGTTGTTTAGCTGCATGCCACCTAGGTCGTCATCCGTTGCTTTGCTGCCAGAATCGTAATCGCGGTACGCGGCCTGCATCGCGATGATCCCGTAAACTTCATAAGAGAAAGAATCTTTTGTTAGGTACTCTTTCGCAGCATCACTGTTTGCGCCATCAGCAAGAGCTGCACCACTGAACATCATGCCTGTGATTGCCGTAGCAAGTAGGCTTTTCTTTAGGTAAGACATTTTTAACCCCTATATTTTTAGTTTTTTCCATTTTCAAATTCGCTAACTAGGACATTGCAGGAACTTGAAACAATGTTTGGACGGGGCAAATATGACAAACTTTTTTCGCAGTAAAAAACTTTCCCAGCAGCAATCTGAGCAAGTTCAAAATGAGAAGATCAAAAACAATATCAATCCTTATTTTTCAATCACTTATATGGATAAATAAAAACATAAAAACGTCAAAAGTGAGTTTTTACGCTGTTCTGACATAAGAAAAGCTTCAAATTCGTGAGCGACTTCATTCATGTTTTAGGAGTTTTAACGGAACTTTATATTCAGAGAGAAAAAACCTTGAGATCACTCGCAACACAACAGAGGAAGAAACGGAGCTTTACTGACAGTTTTGACGAAATTGTTTCGCCAATGAAATGCTTGACCTTCCCCTTGATGTAAGGTTTAAGCTCTTTACATCGCTATTATTGAGGACAAGTTTATGAACCAGTTCGTTGTACCGTTATCGGGGCTCAACTGCATGGGTTGTGCAAGGAAAGTAGAGAAAGCGTTACACGCTAATCACGATGTTGAAATCATCAATTTGTCTCCGACCTCTGTAGAATTAAAGACGGATGCGTCTTTATCTGACGTGGTCGCCTCAATTGAATTCCTTGGTTACCAAGCTGGCACCCATTATGAGCTCCAACTATCGGGGCTAAGCTGCGGTGGCTGCGTGAAAAAACTCTCTTCTTTATTAGAGTCCAATCAAGATGTTGTCTCTTTCGAAGCTTCGACAACGCACTTACGCATTCATACTCTTCTGACACAAGAGCAAGTCATCGATTTGGTGGCAAGCTTAGGCTATAGCGCAAGTGCCGAAGTGATCACAGAAGCAAATACAGAAACAAATGTATCAGCTCCACAAAAGGCAGACACGCTAACTCAAGTTGAGCAGCAACATCACGGTGAGCCTGAAGTTAAAATTGAAGAGCTACCACCAGCAGGCGCGACACAATTACAAATGCTGATTCAAGGGATGACGTGTGCCAGCTGTGTTGCCTCTGTTGAAAAAGCGCTGACTCAAGTCCAAGGCGTTGAAAAAGCGCAAGTCAACCTGGCTGAGCAAAGTGCGTTGGTCTTTGTCGATAACGATTCTGACGACTTGCACGCCGATATTTTAGAATCGGTTAAACAAGCCGGGTATCAGGGTGAAATTCTACAAGACGCCGCAACCCAGCAAGAAAAGCAAGCGCAGCAACAACGTCAGCAGCAAAAACGCTTCAAACTGGATGCTATTGCTGGCCTTGTCGTCGGTGCTCCTTTAATGATTTGGGGCGTTGCTGGCGGCAATATGATGATTCGCAACACCAACGACCAATTAGCTTGGGGCGCGATCGGTATCGTATGTTTGCTCCTTCTTGCCACGGCGGGTAAACACTTCTTCGGTAACGCTTGGTCAGCGGCCACTCACAAACGCGCCACAATGGATACCTTGGTTGCACTCGGTACGGGTGCAGCATGGTTTTACTCTATGTTGGTAGTGATTTTTCCTGACTGGTTCCCAATGGCTTCTCGTCATGTCTATTTTGAAGCCAGCGCGATGATCATTGGTTTGATTTCACTTGGTCACTATATAGAAGCTAAAGCTAAGGCGAACACAACGCGTTCCTTACAAGCGTTGATTAACTTGCAACCTCAGCAAGCTACGGTAATCACGGAACAAGGCGACCAACAAATAACGGTTGAGCAAATCACGTTGGGCATGAAACTGCGTATCAAACCCGGCGAGAAAGTGCCTGTTGATGGCGTTGTGATTCAAGGTGAATCGTACATTGATGAATCTATGCTCACTGGTGAACCTGTTCCTGTATTAAAAGCGCAAGAGGCTCAAGTCTCCGCAGGTACTTTGAACACAGATGGAGCCTTAATCATTGAGGCAACGGGCATTGGCGCAAATACCATGCTGGCTCGTATCATCCGCATGGTGCGCACAGCGCAAAGCAGTAAGCCTGCCATCGCGAAATTGGCAGACCAGATTTCATCGGTGTTTGTCCCTGTCGTTGTTGGTATAGCAATACTGGCCGCGATCGTTTGGTTTGCCGTTGGCCCAGAGCCAAAAGCGAGTTATATGCTTGTGGTCACCACAACGGTACTGATCATCGCCTGCCCTTGCGCTCTAGGCTTAGCAACCCCACTTTCTGTCACGGTGGGAGTGGGTAAAGCCGCAGAACTCGGCATTTTGATCAAAGACGCCGATGCCCTGCAATTGGCAAGCAAAGTCGACACGGTTGTATTCGACAAAACGGGCACACTTACCCAAGGAAAACCGAGCGTTCAGCAAGTGTTTACTCACGCCACCAGCCAAGAAGAACTATTGGCTTTAGCGTATGCGGCAGAGCGTCAGTCTGAGCACCCACTGGCAAAAGCGGTGTGTGATTATGCCAAACAACACAACGCAAAAGACGTCTCATTAGACAAGTTTGAGAACGTTCGCGGACGCGGCATTTTGGCGACGTATCAAGATAAACCGCTGCTTATTGGTTCGCTGCAGTTCATGCAAGCAGAAAACGTTGAGACCAGCGCACTAAAACCAGACATCGATGAATGCGCAAAAAATGCGTGGACTCCGGTAGCTGTGGCATTGAACGGCGAACTGATCGGTCTGATTGCCATTGCCGACCCAATCAAATCAGATGCGAAACAAGCGCTCTCTGCATTAAAATCGCAACGCATCAAAACGGTAATGCTGACGGGTGATAACCAACACGTTGCCAATGCTATCGGCCAAGAACTTGGCATTGATGAAGTGATCGCCCAAGTAATGCCAGATGAGAAAGCTCAGCACATTGAGCAACTTCAATCTCAAGGACATGTCGTAGCAATGGTGGGGGATGGCATTAACGACGCCCCTGCTCTCGCGTTAGCCAACCTTGGTATTGCCATGGGTAGCGGCAGTGATGTCGCCATTGAAAGTTCGCAAATGACTATCCTGAACACGTCACCAATGGCGGTAGTACATGCGATTGAACTGTCTCGCGCTACACTTAAAAATATGAAGCAAAACCTATTTGGTGCC
The DNA here is from genome assembly GCF_054850435.1 of Vibrio sp. RC2502. Taxonomy (NCBI): domain Bacteria; kingdom Pseudomonadati; phylum Pseudomonadota; class Gammaproteobacteria; order Vibrionales; family Vibrionaceae; genus Vibrio; species Vibrio sp. RC2502. The sequence goes on along the minus strand of NZ_CM141453.1, from coordinate 793,241 downwards.
TTTGTTTACAACTCGTTGGGTATTCCAGTTGCCGCTGGCGTGCTTTACCCAGCATTTGGATTTTTGCTCAGTCCTGTTGTCGCAGGAGCGGCAATGGCACTGTCTTCAATTACTGTCGTTAGTAATGCAAATCGACTACGACTGTTTTCAGTAAAATAACCACTTCTTTTTGAGGGTATTATGAAGTTGAAACTATTGACCTTTGCAATGCTTGCGACCGTGTCCGCCAACGTATTGGCGGCCGATGTCATTAACCACAAATCGCCATACTGTGGCTGTTGTGGAGAATGGACAAAACACATGGAAGAGAACGGCTTTACGGTCGAAGAAAAATTGCACGATGACATGAACGCCATCAAACGCGATCTAGGCATCAAGAACGAGCAGCTTTACTCTTGCCACACGGCAGAGATCAACGGCTATGTGTTCGAAGGTCACATTCCAGCCGAAGACATTAAAGCGTTCTTAGAAAATCCACCACGTAACGCGAAAGGTTTAACTGTACCAGGTATGCCAATGGGCTCTCCGGGTATGGAATATGGCGACAAAAAAGACAGCTACACGGTCTACGCCTTTAACGAAAAAGGCCAAGTTTTCGAATACCGCCGCCACGAAGGTAACGACAAGTAATAAGAAAGCCCAGCAAACCAATTGCTGGGCTTTTTCTTAATGGACAGTTAAGACAAATATAAAATTAGAAGCCGTAAGAAGCACCAAATACAAAAGCGTTATTCACTAGGCTGTCGCCACTCGCGTTTTCTGCGCCATGAGCTTGAGAGCGTAATTCAAAGTACGGCTGAACACCTTTACGCGTCCATGTCGCACGGAACTCGTGATCCATAGTTTCTGCTTCAATCATGTAAACGTTGTTGTAGCTTAGCGTCACATCTTCATTCATCACGTAACCGATGCGGTTATCCATGCGGTAATCTGTATCCGCATCTGCGTCTGTCGCGTCGATGTGAGCACGAGTACGGTTACTTAATGAGATGCCGTTATCGAAGTTGTAGCCGATCTTAACCAGTGGACGATATTGCACGTTCTCACCGGCAGAAAACAGGTGTTGGTAACCCGCCGCAACCCATAGATGATCGGTAATGTTGAATGACTGCTCACCACCCACGGTAATTGCAGGAGTCGTATTGCCTGCACCGCCATTTTCAGTTTCCAACTTACCCAGTTGAATACCATCAAACTCAGTGTAAACCGTAAAGCCACCAAATTGGTTATCAAAAGTATGACCAGCTTCAAGGGTAGACGTCACGTCAGAGCCATGAATTCGACCATCATCGTGGAATTGAACGTTACCCGTTACGTAAGAAGAACCAGCAAAAGCGCTAGAAGCGAAAGCGAGTGAAAGAGCACTCAGTGCAAAGATGTTTTTCATAATTACTGCCTTTAATTATTCACGTTATGCGATGGTTCCATGGGCTTCTTTTCCCGATCATCGCAAGCCTTGGAATGTGCCTCCGTGGCGGTGGCCATACTGAAATAATTAATTCGCAATGGAAAATAAATCCGTTTAAAAAGTGATCTCGTTCAAACCCGACTCTATAACCATAACAAAAACACTGTTAATTACAGACACTTGCGTTGATTTATAAAAATTCGTCAAAAAAATAAAATGTGATCATCAACAACTAACGATTTAATAAATGGCGAAATAACCAGACTCACTTCACATTTAATTTCTATCTTTAACACCAAAACTTATTTATCAATGCAAAATATTAAGACTTCGATCACACTTAATTTCCCTTAGAAATAAAGAAAGCCTCAACATACGTTGAGGCTTTGCCAAAAATTAACTTACAAGAATCGTATTATTTTACGCTAGTCACACGACTTGTTTTCTCACCTGTTGCCGATACAGATCGGATGAACACTTCACCTTTCACATTTGGACGAGCATTGTCTGCGTAATTCAGCCAGTTTTTGCCGTCTAGAGAGTATTGAAGCTTCACGCCAGGAAACTGAACGTTCATTGCTAGCTTGCCATCTTCTACTTTCGCACCTGGTACTGGTAGACGGTAGTCGATACCAGATTTCTCTAACTTAGCTAACTCACGTTGACCAAGTACGTTTGCAAAGCGGTTGTAGTCTTGGTTTAGCGCGGCTTTGTTTACTAGGTTCGAGTTTTGCGAGTATTCAACACCCACTTTGTAGTCGTTTTCCCACTCAGCACGGTGCCATGCACGCTCTGCTGCAGCAAGTACGCGTGGGAATACCATGTACTCGAACTGTTCATCGTTACGTACGGTTTCAGACCAAAGCTGTGCAGATAGACCGTAGAAAGGTTTCGCTGCGATTTCACCTTTACCAGTAAAGCCATTGCCATCGCGGTCAACTGAGGTTTCCGCGTTCTGAGGCATGTTCTCTGGTGCAAAACCGAACATCTTACGAGTATCTGTTGCACGCGTTGCCCAGTAGTAACCACGCTCTTTCGGGTCTACTTCGTATGGCATGTCCATGTACACATAATCTGGGTTAGAAACGATCACGTCATAACCTTTCTTAGACCACTCGTACACTGATGAAGTACCGCCCCAGTACAGAACATCCCAGAAGTTAACGCGTGTGTTTTCGGTTGCAAATGCCTTCTCACCTTCGCTGTACTTCAAGCCATCTTGCCATGCTTGGAAGCTTGGAATGCCCTTCTCTGCTACGATCTTCGACACTTGTTCTGCAAAGTGACTTGGAAGGTGACCAAAATCGCTTACTGTACCGTCTGCGATTAGCGTCTGACATTGTGGAGACTGCGCGAATGGCTTGTCTTGTTTCGACAGATCAATCGTGCCCTTCCAGCTAACTTTGTCTTGTGCGTTAACGTCTTGGAAACCCGCACCTAACTTAATGTTCTTCGCTTCATCACCACCAAAGTGCCATGTTGTTAGCGGCGCGCCTGCTTCCGTGTGCATTGCTGCCACTTCTGAAATCACTTTATCTACGAAGCGAGTGGAAGATTCCATACATGGGTTGATAAAGCTCTGCTTGTTGTAGAACTGAACCGTTGTTACGTTCGATGTATCTTGAGGATCCATCAGACGGTACTCGTTCGCTTCCGCTTCTTTACCTTCTTCGATTAGGCGGTTGTAACGTGCTTCCATTGAGATAACTGCTGCTCGAGCGTGTGCTGGCATATCAATTTCAGGAATTACTTCGATGTTACGTGCTTTCGCATACTTTAGGATTTCCACGTAATCTGCTTTGCTGAAGTAACCTGAACCGAAGTTGTCAGAAGTTGAGCCAGAACCTAGTTGTGGCAACAAGCAACTTTTCTCTTCAAGGTCAAAACAGCGGTTAGAACCTACTTCAGTCAGCTCTGGCAGACCCGGTATTTCAAGACGCCAACCCTCATCATCCGTTAGGTGAAGGTGCAGTTTATTCATCTTGTACGCCGCCATTTGGTCTAGCGTTGCAAGGATGGCATCTTTAGAGTGGAAGTTACGAGCCACATCCACCATCACGCCACGGTAGTCAAAACGAGGAGCGTCTTGGATGGACAGTTGTGGTAGAGAATCAGCATTTTGGCTATCTACCAGGCCAAAGATAGATTGTACCGCGTAGAAAGCACCCACTTTATCAAATGCTTTAATCGCGATACCGTCGCCGTTGATGCTCATTTCGTAAGCACCAGATTTTGCTAATTCACCGGTGAAGTCTGCAGGAACAACAGTGACGCTTACAGGAAGATCACCACGAACATCCACACCTACCACTTCTGCACGATCTTGAATCGCTGCGAACTGAGCCGCATCAAATACGTCTTTAGGCAGCGCAATACCTTCTGTAATATCGACTTTGCCTTTGCCCGCCTCAACGTGCATTGGCGTTGGTAACAACGTCGTGGAGACGTCTTGTTTCACTAAGTCGTCGTTCTTCTCGAAACGCGATACCGCACTGGCAAAGATGTTGTTGTCATCTGGTGTACGTTTTAGGTTATTACCCTCAAGACCAGTGACAAAAGAAGCCACATCTTCAGTATTGAGAGAAGCGATCATTTTAGGTTCAGCGTTTGGCGCTGCAACAAATGCACCCGGCATAAAGTCTGTTTCAAAAAGCTGCCAGTATTCACCGATCAGAGGAAGAATAACCTCTTCACCCGCTGCAAAACCATCAAACTTATCAGTTGGTTCAAGTTTGTGTAGATCACCCGTTACGCGAGAGATTTTAAACTGTTCATTGTCGACATCTAGGATCAAACGAATGCTGTGAAAGTAGATCGCCCAATCTTTTGAGTTAACTGCTTCGCCTTGGTTTACTAGCGTCATGTTGACCTTGTTACAAGATGCCCACTCAGCGCCCAAATCCTGACATGCCAGCCCCTCATTAGCACCATGGTTAGTGAGCACTTGATACTGGATATCAAGGTTATCAGCCAGTGAATTTACAACTTGTTGCTCAGAGCTTTGCAGAGCAGAACAACCTGCTAGTGTTGCGATAACAGAAGCAGCAATCAAACTAGGTTTCAACATCTTACTTTCCCCAAAAAGTCAGTGGTTCAAAACGACAATTACGCAATTTAAAAGCACCCAAATCTGTGGTGCTCAACAATGTCATTCAACATACAAGCAGTTATTTCTAAGCGTAAAATAAATAAAAGTAAGAAGTGATCCAGCTCAAACTCCACTCACCAAGAAAAAATATAAACACATTTATTTCATGCACTTACAACCAACGTCAAAATCGAACAACTTATTTTGACGAGTTTGTTGCGATCTAAATCACCGATTCCGATTGATTTGGTATGACTTTGTAGGATTCGGATCACATCTGATTATTTTGTGAACCATTAATAACAAACTCACCAATTTAGCTTTCGTGAAGTCAATCTCATTTTTAGCGTGTCAAAACTCGTCAATATTGTTTGAAATGACGTTTTTGTCGATTGGTTGGTCTATCCAATCGTTGCAAAAAATAGTTTTAAAGTGAGCTCTGGTGTCTAAGCTTTATTTGGGTATAAAGTAATATCCCCTGTGAGTTGTAGATGCTGAAATCAGAGTCTCACCATAAGATTCAGCCGAGGATAAAAACTATGTTTCGCCTAATGACACTGATGTCATCTCTTATTGTTATCTTTACCTCTTTTTCGTCCTACGCTGAGCCTCAACACTGGCGAGCTAAAAAAGGCGACACGGAATACATGATTATCGGCTCCGTACATGTCGGTGATAAAAGCATGTATCCACTTCCGAAAAACATCACTAAGTTTTTGGAACAAAGCTCAGGCTTAATTATTGAGGCCGATGTAAGAAGCTCTGAAGGTGTGGTGTACCCAGAGAGTTCGATTCTCTCTAAAGACGTACTCGACAAAACTCAACGCCAACTGTTAGTGAACATCGCCAAAGATCTAGGCATGGCGGAAGCGCAACTTCTCAATGCACCACCTTGGACCGCAGCTCTGACCATCCAACTCGCGCTAGTCAATAAGCTTGGCTACGTATCAGACGAAGGTGTAGACATGCACCTAATTGGTTTAGCAGAGAAAAAGCACCTCCCTGTCCTCTCGTTAGAATCGGTGCAGTTTCAAATCGATCTTATTGCTGGTCAGCCAAATGGTGGGCAAGAAATGCTGCTGTCCTCGATAGACGAATACGAAGGTGGTGACAAGCTTGTACAGTGTTTGATAGAAAGCTGGAAAAGTGGTGATGGAAGTATGCTGGAAGAGGCATCTTTAACAGACAAAGCGACGGCAGATTTTAACGAAGCATTCTTATATTCTCGCAACCGTGATTGGGCGAAAAAACTCGATACTGGCAGTGTGCTGCCTAAAAAGTCAGGTCGCTACACCGTTGTGGTTGGAAGTCTGCATCTGGTGGGGAAAGACAACCTTATCGATTTGCTCGCACAACGGGGATTTGAAATTACCTCGCTTGGTAAAACACGCAAAGCAAAGTGCAATATTTAAAACCCAGCCAAAACCATCATTACACATGCGAAAAAGGCTCTACATTTCTGTAGAGCCTTTTTCTTAACATGGTCGATGAAGAGCCATGTTCTAACTTCAGGCAAACCCTATTTAGCTCTATACCATTGACCTCTCAAATTGCTAGCGCTAGAACGACGAAAGCCTGCTCATTGAGCAGGCTTTCTAAAAATGGTCGGTGAAGAGAGATTCGACGCGGCTGGGCTCCCAGACCCCGACCCGATGTTCGAATGCAAAAAGCCGCAGCATTTCTGCTGCGGCTTCTTTGAAAGTGGTCGGTGAAGAGGGATTCGAACCCCCGACCCTCTGGTCCCAAACCAGATGCGCTACCAAGCTGCGCTATTCACCGAGATGTTTAACTGGGGTCTTGTCCCCGTCAACGATGCGTATATTACGGATTCTGATCGGAGACGCAAGTGCTTTTTGCAAAAAAACGTAATGTCTTAATTCGTTTGATGAATAACTGAACACTAGCACGTAAAATGTGATTGATAACCCACAATAAAACACAGTTTATTAACCTTAGCAACATAATTGATCCAGATCAGTGTGCAAAAAAACACCGCCATTTAGTTTTATGCCTGTCGGGAATATCTTGGAGGAAACATATGGACTTTTGGCTTGATCTCCTATTTGGTAATGCAGTGGGTCTATCGTCAATGATAGTAATCTTTGGGGCATTTGGTCTGATGCTGTTTTACGGCGGTTTCTTCATCTATAAGATCATGAACGACAAATCTCCTCACTAGATCTCGCTTAGCTCTAGAAACGCTTTGCACCGGAGCCGGTTACTTGCCTGCTCCGGTTTTTTATTTGATCTTCTGCCACATCTCGTTGATATAATCCTATCTACCTATCCTGTTCTTATGAGATTGCCACTATGTCTCACGATGACGATTTTGAACTGTTTCAACAGATGATGGGCGATGTTAAGCCAATCAACCAAGACACTGCTGAACACAAAAAAGTCCACCAAGTGACTGATGCACATATTGCCAAACGCGAAGCAGCGATTTGGCTCACCGAAGATGACCCAGAATACCTTTCTCTCGATCATGCAGAAATGCTCAAACCCGATGACTTCGTCGAGTTCAAACGAGATGGTGTTCAAGATGGTGTATTTCGCAAACTTCGCCTTGGGAAGTACCCTATCCAAGCCCGTTTAGACTTGCATCGTAAAACGCTGAAAGAAGCACGTGATGAAGTAGTGAAGTTCTTAAAGCAATGTATCTCAATGGATATTCGTACTGTTGTGATTGTGCACGGCCGCGGCGAACGTTCGAATCCACCAGCATTAATGAAAAGCTTCGTCAGCAGTTGGTTACAACAAATAAAAGAAGTGCAATGCGTGCACAGTGCACAACGCTTTCACGGTGGCAGTGGTGCTGTTTATGTATTGCTAAGAAAAAGCGCAGACAAGAAACTAGAAAACCGCGAACGTCATCAAAAACGGTTAGGCTAAGTTCCTCCTCGGTGCTAGAATGCCCGACCTTATTTCCCCTTCCCTCTCGCGGGAAGGGTCATCAAATTCACCGCCGTTGTGAAACGTTAGGAGACCGATATGTCACAAGACAACGCGAAACGCTTAAATAAATTCATCAGCGAAACGGGCTTTTGCTCGCGTCGCGCTGCCGATAAACTGATCGAAGAAGGTCGAGTGACCATTAACGGCAAACAGCCAGAAATGGGCACCAAAGTACTACCTGGTGACGACGTTTGTGTTGATGGCAAGCCTGTCGCTTCAAAAGAAAAACCGATTTATATCGCCCTCAACAAGCCAACAGGCATCACCTGTACGACTGAGCGTGATATCCCCGGCAATATCGTCGATTTCATCGGTCACAAAAAGCGTATTTTCCCAATTGGTCGACTCGATAAACCTTCGGATGGTTTGATCTTCTTGACTAACGATGGCGACATCGTAAATAAGATCCTGCGCGCTGGTAACAACCACGAAAAAGAATACGTGGTGCGTGTCGACAAGCCGATTACGGACGAATTCCTAAAACAGATGTCGAGTGGTGTTCGAATCCTCGATACCGTAACGCTCCCTTGTAAAGTTACGAAAGAAACCAAGTTCTCTTTCCGTATTGTTTTGACGCAAGGCCTAAACCGTCAGATACGCCGTATGTGTGAAGCACTCGGCTACGAAGTATTTAAACTTCGCCGCGTACGCATCATGAACATCTCTCTAGATGGCATTCCAAATGGTAAATGGCGTTACCTAACCGATGACGAAGTCGCAGAAATTTTAGCAATGTGCGATGGCTCAGTTGGTACCGAGGAAGCGTCAAAGACAGATTCTCGAGGTCGTAATATTCGTAAAGCGACTGATGCGAAACTGTTTGATAGCCGTGAAGAGAACCAAGGTTCGACTGCTCGTCGCAATCAAAAAACGCGCACCTTCCGTGGTAATAACGCTGACGAGTTCCGTCATGCACCTAACTCTAAAAAAGGCCAGCAAAAGCGCCGTCAACGTGATGATGAAAGCTCACGCCCTGCGAAAGAGCATTACAAAGCGAAACCTCAAGGTGAACGCGCGAAGCCACAAGGTGAGCATGGCAGACCGCAAAACAAGCCTCAAACACCGAGCAAACCGAAGCAGCATTACGTCAATCCGAATACGACAAGTAAACCGGCAAAACGCACTAGTGGCACATTAAGCCTCAAAAAATAACAATAAAGGACGCTTTCGCGTCCTTTTTCTTTGTTGGTCATTCAACCCAAACTGGCTTACAAGCATAATGGGGCAAACTGCCCTCTGGTCAAAGCAACAAGATCTTGCGGAGCAAGCTCAATTTCTAAGCCTCGTTTACCCGCGCTCACACAAATCGTCTCTTGTTCTTTTGCACTTTCATGTAGAAAGGTTGGCAACGCTTTCTTTTGTCCAAGTGGACTAATACCGCCAACTACATAACCCGTTGTCTTTTGAGCGATGTCTGGGTCTGCCATGTCGGCTTTTTTACCCTTTGCTGCTTTGGCTGCCAATTTTAGATTCAGTTTTTGATCCACAGGAATGATGGCTACTGCCAAGTTTTTGGGCTCGCCATTAAGGCAAAACAACAGGGTTTTGAATACTTTTTTAGGATCTTGCCCCAACACTTCAGCCGCTTCTAACCCATAGCTGTCTGCTCTCGGGTCATGTTCATACTGGTGAATGGTGTGAGGAACTTTTTTCTTTTTCGCAAGATTAATGGCCGGAGTCATCAAGATTCTCCTTATAAAAATAAAAAACGCAGCCCCCATCAATGGGAGCTGCGCTTTTAGTTAATGATATCAGCGAGTTTGAGTCAAACGCTTTTTCGCAATCAAACTCTATTGATTGACCACATTGTTTGTTTGGTACATCACCTCACCAGAAGGTGCGTATTCGTTAACGTCAATTGGGCTATGGCTTTCTAGATAGTCTTTCAAGACTTCTGCATCGGTAAAACCTGTGTTGACGTAGCCAGGGTGCGTATCAATTTTAGGGTAACCATCGCCACCAGAAGCGTTGTAACTTGGTACTGTGAAGCGGTAGCGACCATCTAAACGCAGTTGCTTGTTACCGATAAATACATTGGTGACTTTGTCATTTTCAATACGCATAGAGATACCCGCAAACTGCGCGTAAGCACCTGAATCAACAGGCTTGGTTGCAACAATGTTTAGGTAATCCAAGACTTCTTGACCAGACATATCGACGTAAGAAACCATGTTGCCAAATGGCTGCACGGTCAACACATCTTTGTATGTGATGTCACCGGCTTCAATAGAATCACGCACACCGCCTGAGTTCATCACTGCGAAATCTGCTTTTGCACGTTCCATATGAGCCGTTGCAATTAAACGACCTAGATTCGTCTGTTGGAATCGCACGACATCACGGTCACCTTCTAACTTACCGTTTGATTCCGCAATTTTCACATTCAGCTGGCTTTGGCCTTTTTCTTGGAAAGGACGAAGGAAGTCCAACATCGCTTTGTCTTGAGTAATTTCATCTTGAACAAACACACGTTGTGATTGACCATCCACGTTGATTTTTTTCTTCAAGTTTACCGGAATAAGATCGTAGCTCACCATTGATAGTTCGCCGTTACGGAATTCGTAATCGGCACGGCCAACATATTTACCCCACTCATGCGCCTGAACAATGTAAGTACCGTTTTGTTGGTCTGGCTGACACTCATCACCCGGTTTAAAGTTCTTTTTGATAACGTTAGGACCTTCCATACAAACGGGCTCTTGTGAGTGACCACCCACAATCATGTCCAAATCGCCTTCATTGAGGTAACGCGCCAAAGCTACATCACCCGGCGCATTGATGCCACGGTTGCCATTTTCGTAGTGACCCATGTGCGTAACAGCGAAAATCAGATCCGGATTTTCTGTTTTTTTCAGTTCTGCAATCAGCTCTTTCGCTTCCGCTTTCGGGTCGCGGAAGTCCACTTGACCGATAAACTCAGGATTTCCCAACTTCGCAGTATCTTCTGTTGTCAGACCAATAACCGCAATTTTAATACCTTGCTTATTGAACATCGCGTAAGGTTGGAATAAGCGCTTACCCGTTTTTTTGTCGTAGATGTTGGCTGACAGCATTGGGAAGTTAGCCCAATCTTGCTGTTTGAATAGCACATCTAGCGGATTATCAAATTCGTGATTACCTAACGCCATCGCGTCGTAGCCAATCTTACTCATGCCTTTGAAATCTGGTTCAGCGTCTTGTAAATCAGATTCAGGAACGCCGGTATTAATATCACCACCAGACAGCAACAGCACGCTGCCTCCTTCTGCTTGAATTTCATCACGCAGATCATCGATCAACGTCTTGCGCGCGGCCATGCCGTACTCACCGTGTTTATTCTGCCAAAAACGACCGTGGTGATCGTTGGTGTGTAAGACAGTCAATTTATAAGTGGTATCTGCATTCCATTCATGAGCAGGTTGCGAAGCACATCCAGCCAGCGAGGCCAAAATAGCGGCACTCAAAGCGGTTTTGATAATCAGACGCTGATTCATTTTTTTTCCTTTTTCTTATCGGGATTACTGATGCACATTTTCAAACATTAGAGCTATTTGAAAACCACGCGCACCCTAACACATTGATTTCATAATTATGATGCATTGTTTAGCAATAACAAATTCATCAGTAACAAGTTTGAGAATTTACGGTTTATCAGATAAAAAAATAGCCAACTCTAGGTTGGCTATTTTATTTTTCATCATGAACAGTAACGAATCGCTACTTGATATCGATGTTTTCAAAGCTCTTAATCAAGTCATCTAGTGACTTCATTTGCGCCAAGAATGGCTCTAGCTTGTCTAGAGGCAATGCAGATGGGCCATCACAACGTGCTTGATCTGGGTTCGGGTGCGCTTCGATAAATAGACCCGCAATGCCTGTCGCTAGACCCGCTTTTGCAAGCTCAACTGTCTGCTCACGACGGCCGCCAGATGCTGCGCCTGATGGGTCACGCATTTGTAGTGAGTGCGTTACGTCAAAGATGATTGGGCTACCTTTCGACGCGTTCTTCATTACACCAAAGCCAAGCATGTCTACAACTAGGTTATCGTAACCGTGGCAAGAGCCGCGCTCACATAGGATGATTTTGTCGTTACCGCATTCCGCGAATTTCTCAACGATGTTACCCACTTGACCAGGGCTCATAAATTGAGGTTTCTTCACGTTGATCACTGCGCCTGTTTTCGCCATTGCTTCAACTAGGTCAGTTTGACGAGCTAGAAATGCAGGAAGCTGAATAACGTCTACCACGTCAGCGACAGGTTGAGCTTGCGCTTCTGTATGAACGTCAGTGATGATCTTGACACCAAAAGTGTCTTTTAGCTCTTGGAAGATTTTCATACCTTCTTCAAGGCCTGGGCCACGGTATGAATGAACAGAACTGCGGTTTGCTTTGTCGAACGACGCCTTGAATACGTAAGGAATGCCCAGTTTGTCTGTTACTTTTACGTAATGCTCACAGATCTGCATAGCAAGATCACGAGACTCAAGAACGTTCATGCCTGCAAATAGGGTGAATGGCTTGTCGTTAGCAACCTGGATGTCGCCGATATTAACTATTTTCTGTTCCATTATGATTCTCTTTTTTCTGTCCACGGTATGCCACACTTGGGCACTCCGATAAAATTAGTGAAGTGTGACGTGTTTTTCACTCATCGCATTAACTTGTGATTTTAGTAGCTCAGACGCAGGATCGTCAGGACATTGGTCAATAAAGTACTGAAAGTCAGATACCGCGACCTGATGACACTCAAGCTGTTGGAAGATAAAACCGCGATCACGAATCTCGTATGGGTCATCTGGCACAAAGGTCAACGCCAGATTAGTACAGCGCAGCGCCAGTGTGTAACGCTCTTCTCTCAGCATCGCGCTTTTAATCAACGCCAACCAGCGACCAATCACAGTCGGATTATCCGCTTCGTCAAAATGTTCTGGTTTAAGTTGCGCTAACGGTCCTTCTTGACCGATTAACCAAGCTTGAAGGATTTTCTCACCAACATACTCCCCGTTGAACGGGTTAATGTAGTCTGGTGTTTTGTGCATCCAATCCACTTTAATTAGGAACTGAGTTGGGAATGTCACACCTTTCATAGGGAAGCCAAGGCGATTGCCTAAGTACAATAAAATTGCACCTAAGCTGACCGGTATACCTTTTTTACGCTCTAGCACTTTATCGATAAAGCTGTTGTCAGAGATAAAGTACTCTTGGTCGTCACCTTTGAAGCCCCACTCATGGAAAAACAGACGTAGGAAAGAGTCGAAACGCTGCTCTTCATCTGTTTCATGGATAAGCGTTGCTTCTGCTTCTTGGTACAGACGCTCTAGCTCTTGCTTAGCCCAATGGACGTTGGTTTCTGGATTAACGGATTTATTGAGCTCTAACGCTCCTTCCACCAGCGCCATGTTGTCAAAATCTTCGTCAAAAAACTCAAGCATGACGATTACCCAAATAAAGTTGGACTCTTAGACACGGCGATGTTAGCCGCCATGACCAACCAACCGAGTGCGCCAAAGAAACCGAAAATTTGCAGCAATTTATTTTTAGCTAATTTTAGAGCGAAGAAGCCCAGAGCAATGTACGCCAACACACACGTGATCTTGTTGGTTAGCCAAGGTGCTGAGTCTGTAAATGGAATGAAGCCAGTAACAAAGATCAAAGTAACGCCTGACAACAACAGCGCGGTATCAACAATGTGTGGAAAAACTTTCAGAAAACGATGGTTGCGCTTTGGAGAGTTCATCATCATTAACGCGAATCGAATCGACAACAATGTGGCACTCAGTGCGATGGTGACAAGGTGAATATGTTTTAGAGCTACGTACATTTTTCTTCTCTTTTAATAAATTACTGCTGACTTGCTCGTTCTTATGAAGGCTGGTAGCAACCGAGGGTCACTCGATCATTCCCACCATAATCTTTTTCGGTGACAACTTGCTGATAACCAAAGCCACTCATGATCTCACGAACCGCCTCGCCTTGGTCGTAACCGTGTTCGAAGGCAAGCCAACCGCCCTCTTCAAGATACTGACGAGCCAAATCGGAGATATGGCGAATATCCGCTAAGCCATTTTCATCAGCGACCAGCGCGGATTTTGGCTCAAAACGAACGTCACCTTGGGATAAATGCGGATCTTTCTCGTCAATATACGGCGGATTGGAAACAATTAAAGCAAACTTTGTTCCCTCTGCAATAGGCTCGAACCAGCTACCTTGGTCAAACGTCACATTTTTGATGTTTAGCTGCGCGGCATTGTACTCAGCAAGCTCTTTGGCCTCTTGTTTGAGGTCAACTCCCATTACCTGACGATTCGGTAGCTCAGACGCTAGTGCCAACGCAATTGCTCCTGTCCCCGTGCCTAGATCTAGAATCGAGCCAGTCTGCCCATAGGTTTTATCCAAAGCAACTTCCACCAAACGCTCGGTGTCTGGTCTTGGGATCAAGGTAGTAGGAGAAACTTTGAGAGGTAGAGACCAAAACTCGCGCTCACCAATAATGTAAGCAACGGGTTCGCCTGCTAAGCGCCTTGCGAGTAAAGCATCAAACTGCGCTTGTTGCTCTGGTTCTAATGCTTTTTCTGGCCACGTTAGCAAATAGGTTCGCGGTTTGCCAAGAACATGGCAAAGAAGGACAGCTGCATCGAGAGAAGGCGACTCTTTGCCGCCTTCTGTCAGTTTTGCCGTCGCACTTTTCAGTGCTTGCTCAATGGATTGAACTTGGCTCATCGATTAAGCGTTCTCAGCTAGCGCCGCTAGTTGGTCTGCTTGGTGTTCTTGAACCACTGGGTCAATCAAGCTTTGTAGGTCGCCTTCCATCACTTCGTTCAAACGGTAGATGGTTAGGTTGATTCGGTGGTCAGAAACACGGCCTTGCGGGTAGTTGTAAGTACGGATACGGTCACTGCGGTCACCAGAACCTAGTAGGTTACGACGCGTGTCAGACACTTCTGCCGCACGACGCTCTTGTTCCGCTTGAACGATACGAGCAGCCAGTACTGCCATCGCTTTCGCTTTGTTCTTATGCTGTGAACGCTCGTCTTGACACTCTACCACTGTACCCGTTGGTAAGTGGGTAATACGGATTGCAGAATCCGTGGTGTTAACGTGCTGACCACCCGCGCCAGATGCACGGAACGTATCGATTTTTAGGTCTGCCGCTTTGATTTCTGGCAGATCCGCCTCTGGGATTTCCGCCATAACCGCTACTGTACACGCAGAAGTATGCACACGACCTTGAGATTCTGTCGCTGGTACACGTTGTACACGGTGACCGCCAGATTCAAACTTCAGCACACCGTATGCACCGTCGCCGCTCACTTTCGCAATCATCTCTTTGTAACCACCGTGCTCCGCTTCGTTTGAAGACATCACTTCAATGCGCCAGCCACGCTTTTCTGCGTATTTGCTGTACATACGGAATAGGTCGCCAGCGAAGATACCAGCTTCATCACCGCCTGCACCAGCGCGGATTTCAAGGAAACAGTTACGATCATCGTTTGGATCTTTTGGAAGAAGAAGAATTTGCAACTCATCAGCAAGACGTTCAATCGCTTCTTTCGCGTCTTTGATCTCTTCTTGAGCCATTTCACGCATTTCTTCGTCGTCTTCTTTTGCCATCTCTTCAGCGGCAGCAAGATCGTCTTGAGCTTGTTGGTAAGCTTGGAAGCACTTAGTTACTTCTTCTAGCTGAGAGTACTCTTTTGATAGAGCACGGAATTTGTCCTGATCTCCAATTACATCAGGATCACCAAGAAGATGTTGAACTTCTTCGTAACGTTCTACTAGCGTTTCTAGCTTAGTCAGAATAGAGGCTTTCATAGTGTCGTTTTCTTAATAAAAAGCGTGAGTTACAGATCATCTAAGCCAAGCGTTTGGCGGATAATCGTTAATTTTGCTGGTTCGCCTTGTTCCGCCGCACTTTGTAGTGCGCGTGTTGGGGCGTGAATCAGTTTGTTGGTGAGTTTATTACTAAGTTCGCGCAGTACTTTCTCCGGATCTGCGCCAGCTGCCAATGATTGCAGGCTTTTACTCAGTAACTCTTCACGTATTTCGTTCGCCGACTTGCGATAATCGCGAATACTATCAACCGCTTGCAGTGAGCGTAGCCACGTCATAAACGACGCACTTTCTTCACTAACAATGGCTTCGGCCTGAATCGCTTCAACTTTACGTTGCTCAATATTGCTATCGATGATCGACTGCAAGTCGTCCACCGAATACAGATAAGCATCGTTCAATTCGCCAACTTGCGCTTCCACATCACGTGGTACAGCAATATCGACTAACAGAATAGGTTGATGACGACGTTGTTTCAGCGCCGTTTCGACCATGCCTTTACCAATAATAGGTAACGGACTCGCTGTTGAGCTAATCACGATGTCCGCTCTTGCGAGGTGGTCTGGGATTTCGTTCAGGCTGATTACTTCTGCACCAAACTGCTCAGCTAACCCTTGAGCACGCTCTTTGGTGCGGTTTGCGACTATCATTTTTGTGCAGCCGTTCGACGCTAAGTGCTTCGCGACCAGTTCGATGGTTTCACCTGCCCCGACAAGTAAGACTGTCGAGTCAGATAACGATTCGAAAATGTGTTTTGCTAATGTACATGCGGCGTAAGCCACCGACACAGCATTGCCACCGATATCAGTTTCCGTACGAACTCGTTTTGCAACAGAAAACGTTTTTTGGAACAGCTTATCAATCGACGAGTCTACAGCTTGATGATCACGTGAATCAGAAAATGCCTGTTTCACTTGACCTAAGATCTGCGGCTCACCAAGTACCAGTGAATCAAGGCCACACGAGACGCGCATCAAGTGTTTAATTGCCGCTTGTTCTTCGTGTACATACAAACTTGGCATCAAGTCTTCACGGCTCACTTGGTGAAATTGAGCGAGCCAATCGATCAGCTTGTTTCGCGCTCCTTGCTTAACGTCGCAGTACAACTCAGTACGGTTACAGGTTGAAACAATCACACTGCCGTTAACCGCTTCGTGCTCTCTGAGTTGCTCAAGTGCAGGGCCGAGCTTATCAGGCCCGAACGCCACTTTCTCTCGCAAGTCAACAGACGCTGTATTGTGATTAATTCCAATAGCAAGCAAGGACATCTAACGTGGTATCTCTGAGATCGGTTATAAAATAGGTTCAGAATTTTACTGTAAGCACGCATTTATTGAAAGGGTAAGCCGGATTTGTTTTCCTAAGTCCGTCTTTTCAATGCTATAGTTGTGAGCGATTCCCGATGAAACTGATTAATAAGCCATCAAACATGACCTTACGTTCCTTTCTCATCTTTCTCTTGTCGAGCCTTATTCTCGCTGGGTGTAGTTCCGTTCCTGAAAGCGTCACCAGCGTCGAATGGCAAGCTCATGAACAACGTCTTGAAACCATCCATGATTTTCAAGCGACCGGGAAATTAGGCTACATCGGCCCCGACCAAAGACAAAGTCTGAACTTTTTTTGGAAGCACTCCACCGCTTTAAGCCAACTTCGATTAACCACTGTCTTGGGACAAACCGCATTAAAACTGACGATTACCCCACAAGGGGCAACGGTTGAAACGTATGATGACCAAGTCCTTTCAGCACGCAACGCTAATCAACTGATTTATCGCCTCACAGGCTTGATGATGCCAGTTGACCACATGCCCGACTGGTTACTCGGTTTACCTACTGATGCAGATAGATTCCAGCTTTCTCCAGCCAACACACTGCAAACCTTAGACAAACAGATAGGTCTCAACGACTGGAAAATCGCTTACGAACGTTATGGCGACGTAGAATGGCACGAACAGACGCTTCCATTACCGAATAAACTAAAGCTGACGACATCAGACGTAAAAATCAATCTAGTGATCACAAAATGGAATATCACCCAATGATCGAAACTTCAACCCGCTGGCCGTCTCCGGCGAAATTGAATCTCTTTCTATACATCAATGGCCGCACAGAAAACGGCTATCACGAGTTACAAACCTTATTCCAATTCGTCGATCATGGAGATGAGCTCACCATTCAAGCAAACCATTCTGGTGATGTTACGATTTCTCCAGAGATAGAAGGTGTGCCTCTTCAAGACAATTTAATTTGGAAAGCTGCAACTGCGCTGCAAAATTACGCTCACTGCTCTTTTGGTGCACATATCGAACTGCACAAAGTTTTACCAATGGGTGGTGGAATTGGCGGCGGCTCTTCAAATGCCGCTACGACACTTGTGGCACTCAACTACTTGTGGCAGCTCAATTTAACTGATGATGAATTAGCCGAAATTGGCCTAAAACTGGGCGCTGACGTGCCTGTTTTTGTGCGCGGTTTTTCCGCTTTTGCTGAAGGTGTGGGTGAGAAGCTTTCTCCAGCCACCCCGGAAGAAAAGTGGTATCTCGTCGTGAGACCAAATGTTTCTATTGCGACAGCGGATATATTCCGTCATCCAGATCTGACACGAAACACACCAAAACGAGATCTAGAAACACTTTTGAACGCGCCGAGCGTAAACGATTGCGAAAAAATTGTACGAATGCTCTACCCAGAGGTTGATAAGCAACTTTCATGGCTGCTACAATACGCGCCGTCAAGATTGACGGGGACAGGATCTTGCGTTTTTGCTGAATTTTCGAGCAAATCGGAAGCAGAAACTATCCTTGCACAACTCTCTGATAAAGTCTCGGCATTTGTCGCTCAAGGGCGCAATATTTCGCCACTAAAAGAGACTTTGGCTGAATACCAATCAGCCTCACACCGACCTATTTAAAACTGGACGCAAACCCGAGGTTTCCACCGTGCCTGATATGAAGCTATTTGCTGGTAACGCAACACCTGAACTAGCCCAACGTATTGCTGATCGTCTTTACATCTCTCTTGGTGATGCATCTGTTTCTCGCTTTTCTGATGGCGAAGTTGCAGTTCAAATCAATGAGAATGTTCGTGGTAGCGATGTTTTCATCATTCAATCCACTTGTGCACCGACTAACGACAACCTAATGGAATTGGTTGTTATGATTGATGCAATGCGCCGTGCTTCAGCAGGCCGTATCACTGCAGTTATCCCTTACTTTGGTTACGCCCGTCAAGATCGTCGTGTACGTTCTGCTCGTGTGCCAATTACTGCAAAAGTTGTTGCTGATTTCCTATCTAACGTTGGTGTTGACCGCGTTCTTACTATCGACCTACACGCAGAGCAAATCCAAGGCTTCTTCGATGTTCCTGTAGATAACATCTTCGGTACTCCTGTACTACTTGAAGACATGCAATCTCGCGGTCTAGATAACCCAGTAGTGGTTTCTCCTGACCTAGGTGGTGTGGTTCGAGCTCGTGCAACGGCGAAAGCGCTAGGCGACATCGATATTGCTATCGTTGATAAGCGTCGTCCACGTGCAAACGTTTCTGAAGTGATGAACCTAATCGGTGATGTTGAAGGTCGCGACTGTGTGATCGTTGATGACATGATCGATACAGGTGGCACTCTATGTAAAGCAGCTGAAGCGCTAAAAGAGCGCGGTGCTAAGCGTGTATTCGCTTACGCAACTCACGCTGTATTCTCTGGTAACGCTGCAGACAACATTAAGAACTCTGTTCTTGACCAAGTTATCGTAACTGACTCTATCTCTCTTTCTAAAGAGATGGCGGCGACAGGCAAAGTAACCACATTAAGCCTATCTCGTATGCTAGCTGAAGCAATCCGCCGCATCAGCAACGAAGAGTCAATCTCTGCAATGTTCAACTAATCCGAACATTTCAGTTAGACTGATTTCAAAAGCACCCCTCTATGGGGTGTTTTTTTATTTGTATCGATAGGCAGAAAATCCCTTGGTCGCCCACTGTGAGAATTCTGTGCTATTATACTGCGCTTTTTGAGATTCCAGAGAGATCCTAACCTTGACTCAACCAATCAAACTTCTTGTTGGTCTTGCTAATCCGGGACCAGAATATGCCAAAACTCGCCATAATGCGGGCGCTTGGGTTGTAGAAGAATTAGCACGCGTCCATAACGTTACCCTGAAGAACGAACCAAAGTTCTTTGGCCTAACCGGACGCATCATGGTCAACGGCCAGGATCTCCGTTTGCTTATCCCTACCACTTTCATGAACCTCTCTGGAAAAGCGATCGCTGCTTTGGCGAAGTTTTACCAAATTAAGCCAGAAGAGATCATGGTTGCTCACGACGAGCTAGACTTACCGCCAGGTGTCGCTAAGTTTAAAAAAGGTGGTGGCCACGGGGGCCACAACGGACTACGTGACACAATAAGCAAACTGGGCAATAACAAAGATTTTTATCGTCTTCGAATCGGCATTGGCCATCCGGGACACAAAGATAAAGTGGCAGGTTTTGTATTAGGTAAAGCTCCAGCGAAAGAGCAAGAGCTACTAGATGCCGCAGCAGATGAAGCTGTTCGTTGTCTAGACATCCTGATTAAGGATGGCCTATCCAAAGCACAAAACCGCCTCCACACGTTCAAAGCTGAATAAGGTTACTATCATGGGTTTTAAATGTGGCATCGTTGGTCTACCTAACGTTGGTAAATCAACTCTGTTTAACGCACTAACTAAAGCGGGTATTGAAGCAGCAAACTTCCCGTTCTGTACCATCGAACCAAACACTGGTGTGGTTCCTGTGCCAGATCTACGTCTAGACGCACTAGCAAAGATCGTTAACCCACAGAAAGTTCTACCTACTACAATGGAATTCGTAGACATCGCTGGTTTGGTTGCGGGCGCATCTCGTGGTGAAGGCCTAGGTAACAAATTCCTAGCGAACATCCGTGAAACAGACGCTATCGGTCACGTTGTACGCTGTTTCGAAAACGAAAACATCGTTCACGTTGCAGGTAAAGTATCTCCAATCGAAGATATTGAAGTAATCAACCTTGAACTAGCTATGGCTGACCTTGATTCTTGTGAGCGCGCGATTCAGCGTAACGCGAAGAAAGCAAAAGGCGGCGACAAAGACGCGAAGTTCGAGCTGACAGTTCTAGAAAAGCTGCTTCCTGTACTAACAGAAGGTGGTTCAGCGCGTACCGTTGAGCTTTCTAAAGAAGAATTAGCAGCAGTAGGTTACCTAAACTTCCTAACGCTAAAACCAACCATGTACATTGCAAACGTAAATGAAGATGGTTTTGAAGACAACCCGTACCTAGACGCAGTACGTGAGTTCGCAGCAAAAGAAAACAACGTGGTTGTTCCTGTATGTGCAGCGATCGAATCAGAAATGGCTGAACTAGAAGACGACGAACGCGAAGAGTTTCTAGCGGATCTAGGCATCGAAGAACCTGGTCTAAACCGCGTAATTCGTGCTGGTTACGAACTGCTAAGTCTACAGACGTACTTCACAGCTGGCGTAAAAGAAGTTCGTGCATGGACAATTCCTGTTGGCGCAACAGCACCAAAGGCAGCAGCGAAGATCCACACTGACTTTGAAAAAGGCTTCATCCGTGCAGAAGTCGTTGGTTACGAAGACTTCATCCAATACAACGGTGAAAACGGAGCAAAAGACGCAGGTAAATGGCGTCTAGAAGGTAAAGACTACATCGTAAAAGATGGTGACGTTGTACACTTCCGCTTCAACGTATAATTAAGTGAATGAAATTCAAACACTTCATTTACATAAAAAGCCAGCAGTAATGCTGGCTTTTTTTATGTCTGCAATAAACGCCACAAAGTTAAGTTCCTTGCTTCAAGCTAATTTATTTCCAGTTTTAGATCATAAACACGCCTCTTTGTTTAAAAAGAAAGCGAACGATGTTTTTTGGGGGATTTATTTAAAAAAACTGTTGACGGATCTCACTCAACTTCGCATAATGCGCGCCGTTCCCAACGACAAGGCAACAAAGCGTTGAGAGCAAAAATATGGTTTTGGCTACGTAGCTCAGCTGGTTAGAGCACATCACTCATAATGATGGGGTCACAGGTTCGAATCCCGTCGTAGCCACCATTCCTAAACGTTCTTTAATTAAGAGCACTTAGGAATAGATGCGGAAGTGGCGGAATTGGTAGACGCACCAGATTTAGGTTCTGGCGCCGCAAGGTGTGAGAGTTCAAGTCTCTCCTTCCGCACCATATTTTAAGTAGTTGAAAAACTACTGCCTGCAGGTCTATCGCCAAGCGGTAAGGCAGCGGCTTTTGATGCCGCCATTCCCTGGTTCGAATCCAGGTAGACCTGCCATTATTCAAAGTGAGATTCCTTGATAAAAGGGTTGTCACTGAGAGCGCGAAGGTTTATATTGTCTCGCTCCAAAAGATGGCTACGTAGCTCAGCTGGTTAGAGCACATCACTCATAATGATGGGGTCACAGGTTCGAATCCCGTCGTAGCCACCATTCTTTCTTAATGAAAGAAGCAAAAATATAACTGTTAGTTTTTACCAATTAACTGATGGTTTATAGAGTTCAAGACGCGGAAGTGGCGGAATTGGTAGACGCACCAGATTTAGGTTCTGGCGCCGCAAGGTGTGAGAGTTCAAGTCTCTCCTTCCGCACCATCTTGATTCAACTCTATATAAAGAATATATGCGGAAATGGCGAAATTGGTAGACGCACCAGATTTAGGTTCTGGCGCCGCAAGGTGTGAGAGTTCAAGTCTCTCTTTCCGCACCATTCTTTCTCTAGAAATAGAGATGATATAGTCTCATGACTATTGTCTGCAGGTCTATCGCCAAGCGGTAAGGCAGCGGCTTTTGATGCCGCCATTCCCTGGTTCGAATCCAGGTAGACCTGCCATTATTTAACGTTATTGAGTTTTACTCAGTAACTATGCGGAAGTGGCGGAATTGGTAGACGCACCAGATTTAGGTTCTGGCGCCGTAAGGTGTGAGAGTTCAAGTCTCTCCTTCCGCACCATATTTCAAGTAGTGAAAACTACTGCCTGTAGGGCTATCGCCAAGCGGTAAGGCAGCGGCTTTTGATGCCGCCATTCCCTGGTTCGAATCCAGGTAGCCCTGCCATATACAATGTTATTGAGGATCACCAATTTCCTTGATAACTATAAATCAAGATGCGGAAGTGGCGGAATTGGTAGACGCACCAGATTTAGGTTCTGGCGCCGCAAGGTGTGAGAGTTCAAGTCTCTCCTTCCGCACCATATTTTAAGTAGTGAAAACTACTGCCTGTAGGGCTATCGCCAAGCGGTAAGGCAGCGGCTTTTGATGCCGCCATTCCCTGGTTCGAATCCAGGTAGCCCTGCCATATACAATGTTGTTGAGGATCACCAATTTCCTTGATAACTACAAATCAAGATGCGGAAGTGGCGGAATTGGTAGACGCACCAGATTTAGGTTCTGGCGCCGCAAGGTGTGAGAGTTCAAGTCTCTCCTTCCGCACCATTCTTGATTTAAACAATTTGAGATGGCTACGTAGCTCAGCTGGTTAGAGCACATCACTCATAATGATGGGGTCACAGGTTCGAATCCCGTCGTAGCCACCATTTATAACGTTATTTAGGTTTTACCAATTACCTTTATAACTACAGAATAAGTTGCGGAAGTGGCGGAATTGGTAGACGCACCAGATTTAGGTTCTGGCGCCGCAAGGTGTGAGAGTTCAAGTCTCTCCTTCCGCACCATATTTTAAGTAGTGAAAACTACTGCCTGTAGGGCTATCGCCAAGCGGTAAGGCAGCGGCTTTTGATGCCGCCATTCCCTGGTTCGAATCCAGGTAGCCCTGCCATATACAATGTTGTTGAGGATCACCAATTTCCTTGATAACTACAAATCAAGATGCGGAAGTGGCGGAATTGGTAGACGCACCAGATTTAGGTTCTGGCGCCGCAAGGTGTGAGAGTTCAAGTCTCTCCTTCCGCACCATTCTTGATTTAAATAATTTGAGATGGCTACGTAGCTCAGCTGGTTAGAGCACATCACTCATAATGATGGGGTCACAGGTTCGAATCCCGTCGTAGCCACCATTGATTAGATTGTTAGCCTAAGCTATCAGTCATGTAGAATTTAAGATGCGGAAGTGGCGGAATTGGTAGACGCACCAGATTTAGGTTCTGGCGCCGTAAGGTGTGAGAGTTCAAGTCTCTCCTTCCGCACCATCTTAATAATCATCTACAATATCAAATATGCGGAAATGGCGGAATTGGTAGACGCACCAGATTTAGGTTCTGGCGCCGCAAGGTGTGAGAGTTCAAGTCTCTCTTTCCGCACCATACTTTCCTTGTTTTGGAAAGCGCTTAGTTGAAAGGCTAAGACCTGTAGGGCTATCGCCAAGCGGTAAGGCAGCGGCTTTTGATGCCGCCATTCCCTGGTTCGAATCCAGGTAGCCCTGCCATTACAAAACGTTGTTGAGGTTTTACCAATTACCTTGATGACTACAAGATAAGTTGCGGAAGTGGCGGAATTGGTAGACGCACCAGATTTAGGTTCTGGCGCCGCAAGGTGTGAGAGTTCAAGTCTCTCCTTCCGCACCATCATTGAAAACCCAGCATTAATTTGCTGGGTTTTTTCTTTTTTCCGATTCTGGACTCGGTAGATCTTTGATTTACCGAATTAAAAAAGCGAGCTCATGGCTCGCTTTTTTTCTATCTGGTTTGCTACGTAATAATTAGGCTACATACCTAACGCGTACTTCAATACTTGTGCTTTGATCGGCCCTGAATTTTCAGCCAGCTTTAATGCTGCATTGCGTGCAAACTTCAAAGGCCCCAAATCATTGCTAAAGCCTTTATAGAAAAAATCCATACCGGTCTGCATTAGAAGATTATCCGGGCGACGAGTACGCTCATATTTTGCTAATAGAGCATCCGTTAACTCATCTTGCCCTTGTGTCACTGATAGCAATACCTCAACGTCTTTAAAGCCTAAATTCACGCCCTGCCCCGCTAATGGATTGATTGTATGCGCTGAATCACCAACTAGCACACAACCTCTATGCGAATAGGACTGCGCGTGTCGACGCGTCAAAGGGAAAGAACCAAACTGCAGAACTTCGATATCTCCAAGCTCTTTAGGAAAGTGACGCACGATCTCTTCTCTTAATTGAGGTTTGGTCATCGCGCAAAGCTGTTTGATTCGTTTTGGGGAATCATACCAAACTAAAGATCCTTGCCCGACTTCTTGTCCATCTTCTGTCAATGAACACAAAGGTAGGAAAGAGCGAGGCCCACTAGGGGTGAACTGTTGCCAAGTAATGTCTTGTTGTGGCAACTCAGTCTTAACATTGATGAGCATACAATGTTGACGGTAATCCCAAGCAGTCACGCCAATACCCGCTAGCTGACGTACTTTAGAATTGGCACCATCAGCGCCAATGATCCAGTTCGCATCAAACTGTTCGCCGCTTTCTAGCGTGATACGGTTTCCATCATTGAAGTCGATGTCTTTTAATCGCTCAGGACACTTCACCGTTAAGTTGTCGAATTGCGCGAAAGCTTGCCAAAGGCCAAGTTGGATTAGGCGGTTTTCAACGATGTAGCCAAGTTGATCCAATGAAAGCTCATCAGAATGAAAACGAGTACGACACTCAGGATGCTCCCAAGTTTCCAGACGACGATAGGGACAGACACGCATTGCTTCGATCGCCGACCAAGCATCTAATGATTCAAGTAATTTCACCGATTGATGTGAAATAGCAGAAACTCGCACGTCCAGAGTTTGAGCAGCATCAAATGCTTTAGGCTCCGCTCCTTCAACTACCACTACGCTTCTACCTTGCTTGGCAAATCCAACTGCGACAGCTGCCCCGACCATGCCGCCACCGATTACGGCGATGTCATACTTGTTCATTTTTTGCTCTTCATCATGCTGATTATTTGGCGTTTTTCAATTGTACGTTCCGAGGCTATTTTTACAAAATTGTTTAACAAAAAACCTTGCTGTATATAGGGCAAAAAACTAGATTTCATCAGGGTTTGCAGAGAATTCGTCAGATCACTAGTCAGGTGCTTTTTAAAGCAGTACAATACGCCGCTTACCGCCGTGATGGCGGCTATAATTTGAGCAATAGCTCTCCAATTTAAGTACAACTGAACGAGCGAAAGTGAGATGAGTAAGAAACTGCTAATTAAAACCTGGGGCTGCCAGATGAACGAATACGATTCATCAAAAATGGCCGACCTGCTTAATGCTGCAAACGGCTATGAGCTGACGGAAGAGCCAGAGGAAGCAGACGTACTTCTACTTAACACCTGTTCGATCCGTGAAAAAGCGCAAGAAAAAGTTTTCCACCAGCTAGGCCGTTGGAAAACACTAAAAGATAAAAAACCTGGCGTAGTTATCGGTGTAGGTGGTTGTGTAGCAACACAAGAAGGTGACCACATCCGTGAGCGTGCACCATACGTTGACGTAATCTTTGGCCCTCAAACTCTGCACCGCCTACCTGAGATGATCAAACAATCTCAAACTGACGATGCACCGGTAATGGACATTTCGTTCCCAGAGATTGAAAAGTTCGACCGCCTACCTGAGCCACGTGCAGAAGGTGCGACGGCGTTTGTTTCTATCATGGAAGGCTGTTCAAAATACTGTACTTACTGCGTTGTACCATACACTCGTGGTGAAGAAGTTAGTCGTCCAATGGATGACGTGTTATTCGAGATTGCACAGCTAGCGGAACAAGGTGTACGTGAAGTTAACCTACTAGGTCAAAACGTAAACGCATACCGTGGCCCTATGCACGACGGCGAGATCTGCTCTTTTGCTGAACTGCTTCGTCTCGTTGCATCTATTGATGGTATCGACCGTATTCGTTTCACGACTAGCCACCCGCTAGAGTTTACAGACGACATCATTGCTGTTTATGAAGATACACCAGAGCTAGTAAGCTTCCTGCACTTGCCAGTACAAAGTGGTAGTGACCGTATTCTAACGATGATGAAGCGTCCTCACACAGCTATCGAGTACAAGTCAATCATCCGTAAACTACGTAAAGCGCGTCCTGATATCCAAATCAGTTCTGACTTTATTGTTGGTTTCCCTGGTGAAACAGACAAAGACTTCCAAGACACAATGAAGCTAATCAAAGACGTAGACTTTGACATGAGCTTCAGCTTTATCTTCTCACCTCGTCCAGGTACACCAGCGGCAGATTACCCTTGTGATATACCAGAACAAGTGAAGAAAGAGCGTCTATACGAGCTGCAACAAACCATCAATGCACAAGCAATGCGTTACTCACGCCTAATGCTTGGTACTGAGCAGCGTGTACTGGTTGAAGGCCCTTCTAAGAAAAACCTAATGGAACTGCGCGCTCGTACAGAAAACAACCGTGTAGTAAACTTTGAAGGTAGCGCAGACCTAATTGGTCAGTTCGTTGACGTGAAGATTACGGACGTATTTGCAAACTCGCTACGTGGTGAGCTAGTACGTACAGAAAAAGACATGGACCTTCGTAGTGTGATTTCTCCAACACAAATGATGGCGAAAACACGTCGCGAAGATGAGCTAGGTGTAGCTACTTTTACGCCATAAGCTCGTATAAATCGCCATGGAGAGCCTGGTCGTCATCAGGCTCTCATTGAGTGGCATAAAATGAGAGGCAACATTGAGCAATAAAATCGTAACTCTAGAAATTAACCTAGAACCTTCAGATAACCGCCGACTTGCTAGCCTGTGCGGTCCATTCGACGACAACATCAAGCATTTAGAACGCCGTCTAGGCGTTGAAATCAACCATCGTAGTGACCATTTTACCATTGTTGGTAAGCCTCACACCTCAGCGGCTGCGCTGGACATTCTAAAAACGCTTTATGTAGATACTGCGCCTGTGCGTGGCGAGATCCCAGATATCGAACCAGAACAAATTCATCTGGCGATCAAAGAATCTGGCGTATTAGAACAAAATACCGAATCAAGTATTGCGCACGGTAAAGAAGTGTTCGTAAAAACCAAAAAAGGCGTCATTAAACCGCGCACACCAAACCAAGCTCAATACTTGGTCAATATGGTTACGCACGACATCTCTTTTGGTATTGGTCCTGCAGGTACAGGTAAGACTTACCTTGCCGTTGCAGCAGCAGTTGATGCACTAGAACGCCAAGAAATTCGTCGCATTCTTTTGACACGTCCGGCGGTAGAAGCGGGTGAGAAACTGGGTTTCTTACCTGGTGACTTAAGCCAAAAGGTTGACCCATACCTTCGTCCACTGTACGACGCATTATTCGAGATGCTAGGCTTCGAGCGAGTTGAAAAGCTGATTGAACGCAACGTTATAGAGGTTGCTCCTCTGGCATACATGCGCGGTCGTACGCTGAACGATGCTTTCATCATTCTAGATGAAAGCCAGAACACCACCGTTGAACAGATGAAAATGTTCCTGACTCGTATTGGTTTCAATTCTCGTGCGGTTATTACTGGTGACGTCACTCAGATCGACTTACCTCGTGGTGCGAAGTCAGGTCTTCGTCATGCGATTGAAGTGCTCAGTGAAGTCGACGACATCAGCTTTAACTTCTTCCAAGCAGATGACGTTGTTCGCCACCCTGTGGTTGCTCGCATCGTCAACGCCTACGAGAAGTGGGAAGCACAAGATCAAAAAGAACGTAAAGAGTTCGAGAAACGTCGCCGTGAAGAGCGTGATGCTAAACTGTTAGAAGCAGCGAAAGCAGAGCTTAGCGCTCAAGTCGCTGCAACTAAGGAATAAAAATGGCAATTGAACTTGATCTGCAACTGGCAGTCGAAAATGAAGAAGGCTTACCTTCGCAGCAAGACTTCCAACTTTGGTTAGACAAGACCATCCCTCTTTTCCAACCTCAAGCAGAAGTGACAATTCGAATTGTCGATGAGAAAGAAAGCCACGATCTTAACCATGAGTATCGTGGTAAAGATAAGCCGACGAATGTGCTTTCTTTCCCATTTGAAGCGCCTCCTGGCATGGAGATTGACCTTTTGGGCGATCTTATTATTTGCCGCCAAGTTGTTGAAAAAGAGGCAATTGAACAGAATAAGCCTCTGTTAGCACATTGGGCGCATATGGTTGTACATGGCAGCTTGCATCTGCTAGGTTATGATCATATCGAGGATGACGAAGCTGAAGAGATGGAGTCACTCGAAACCGAAATCATGCAAGGTATGGGTTATGAAGACCCTTATATTGCTGAAAAAGAGTAACCCTTTGGGTACTCGACAGGGAAAGGCGAACCAATAAAACAGTTCTCGCGTTCGCCTCTCTACGTGAGCTATCACACGTCTGATAGCGTTACTTAATTGAGAAACAATGAACGAAGATAATTCTCCCTCTTCTAACGAAGGTAAGAAAGAAAAGGCAGAAGGTCCGAGTAGAAAGTCCTTCTTTGAACGCCTAGGTCAACTATTTCAAGGTGAACCAAAAGACCGCCAAGAGCTTGTGGATGTAATCCGCGACTCAGAAGTAAATGACCTGATTGACCACGACACTCGCGATATGCTCGAAGGTGTTATGGAAATCTCCGAAATGCGTGTGCGTGACATCATGATCCCGCGTTCGCAAATGGTCACCGTTGAGCGCACTGACGATTTAGATACTCTAATCGCACTTATTACCGATGCTCAGCACTCTCGCTACCCAGTAATCAGCGAAGATAAAGACCATGTGGAAGGTATTCTTCTTGCGAAGGACTTACTTAAATACTTAGGCTCAGGCAGTAACCCATTTGATATTGAAGAAGTAATTCGACCTGCAGTTGTGGTACCGGAAAGCAAACGTGTTGACCGCCTGCTAAAAGAGTTCCGTGAAGAACGCTATCATATGGCGATTGTTGTCGATGAATTCGGTGGTGTTTCTGGTCTTGTGACCATTGAAGATATCCTGGAAGAAATCGTCGGGGATATCGAAGATGAATTCGATGAAAGCGAAGAAACAGACATTCGTAAGCTAAGCAAGCATACGTTTGCTGTCAGAGCGCTGACAACCATCGAAGAGTTTAATGAGACATTCGGTACCAACTTCAGCGATGAAGAAGTAGATACGGTAGGTGGCATGGTCATGACTGCCTTTGGTCACTTACCTTCTCGCGGCGAATTGGTCGAAATTGAAGGCTACAACTTCAAAGTCACCGCTGCCGATAACCGTCGTGTCATTCAACTCCAAGTGACCATTCCAGACGAAGAAACGCTGGTTGAAGCCACTCAAGAGTAACGCGATACCCTACTACCGGGAATATCAGAAAAAAACAATAATGATGAATTTACTCTTTCATCGCCTCAAGCGGCCCTTAGTGGCCGCTTTTGTTGGCGCCTCCACTACCCTAGCATTTGCTCCTTACCAGTTGTGGCCAATTGCCATTCTTAGCCCTGCAATATTGCTAATTCTTCTTGCAAACCAAACGCCTAAGCGCGCGCTTTGGATAGGTTATGCTTGGGGGCTAGGCCAATTTGCAACAGGTGTTAGCTGGGTTTATGTCAGCATTTCTGGCTTCGGCGGGATGCCGCTGATTGCGAACCTCTTCTTGATGGGTATGCTCATTGCTTACCTTGCAGTTTATTCCGGATTGTTCGCTTGGCTAAACAATAAGTTTTTCCCTCAATTTAGCCTCAGTAAAGCGCTTCTTGCAGCTCCGGCATTATGGCTAATTACCGATTGGTTGCGCGGTTGGGTGATGACCGGCTTCCCTTGGTTGTGGTTGGGCTATAGTCAAATTGATGCGCCACTAGCAAGCTTTGCACCGATCGGTGGTGTAGAACTGCTTACGCTGTTTGTTCTTATTAGTGCAGGAGCGTTAGCATATGCGTGGATTCACAAACAGTGGTTGATGATTATCATCCCTGTTGTTTTGATGAGCGCAGGTTTTGGGATTCGCCAATATGATTGGGTAACACCTCGCCCAGAAGACACCACCAAAGTGGCCTTGATTCAAGGTAACGTCGACCAGAACCTCAAATGGCTGCCAAGCCAACGCTGGCCAACCATCATGAAGTACGCCGACCTGACGCGTGAAAACTGGGACGCCGACATCATTGTCTGGCCAGAAGCAGCAATCCCAGCATTTGAAGTTGAAGTACCTTCCTTCTTGAGCAACATCGACAGTGCCGCGAAGATGAACAACAGCGCCATCATCACAGGCATTGTTAATCAATCGGAAGACAAGCAGTTCTATAACAGCATTCTGTCGCTAGGCGTCACACCATACGGTGATTACAGCTTTGATATGAGCGAACGCTACCACAAGCATCACCTATTACCGTTTGGTGAGTTTGTTCCGTTTGAAGATATCTTGCGCCCGCTGGCTCCATTCTTCAATTTACCAATGTCGTCGTTTAGCCGTGGGGCGTTCGTGCAACCTAATATCGTTGCGAACGGCATGCACATGGCACCAGCGCTCTGTTACGAGATCATTTTTAATGAACAAGTGCGTCAAAACGTTACTGACGAAACCGACTTCATTCTAACGCTTTCGAACGATGCATGGTTTGGACATTCGATTGGACCACTTCAACATATGGAAATCGCTCGCATGCGTGCTCTGGAACTGGGCAAACCGCTGATCCGTTCAACAAACAACGGCTTAACAGCAGTAACCGATTATAAAGGCAAGATTGTAAAGCAAGTTCCTCAATTTGAAACAGCTGTACTACGTGCGGAGCTCACCCCAACAGATGGAACAACACCATACCGAACGTTTGGCACTTGGCCATTGTATTTTTGGGTTGCGCTGAGTTTAATGCTGGCTTGGTGGTTACCGAGAAAGAAAGACTAAAAACGTCATTTTTTAACATAAGACGAATAACGAAAAAGAGGCCACACGGCCTCTTTTTTTCTTATCAAGCAAATACAAAAAGATTGTATAGGTGGCTATGGTTTCAAGGACTGACGACTAAAGCCTTTGTGGCCACATTTGATACATGGAATGATGATAGTTGGATGGTTGTAGGTAGTTTTATGTCCGCACTCATCACAGACAAGTGTGCCTAAGCCGATAACCTCGCCAGCTTCATACAAGCCTTGATGCTCCAAGTCATCAAAAAGCTCTACCCATTCAACTTTGGTACGGTCCGTAATCTCTAGTAAGCCTTGCCAAATGGAATCCGCTACCGTTAAGTAAAAAGGACCGCTTTTGCTGTCTTCATAGCTCTCAGAAAACTCTTTTAAGTCGGCTTTCACATACGCGGCAATTAAGGCCAACTCATCTTTGGTCAAGTCATTGGCGGCTTCCACCACTTTGCCCGACGTTTCTAAAGCTTTGTTAACTTCTTCCGGACTTTGCTTCAAGGTTTCAATCACATCCTCGAGCATTTCCTCATAACCTGTTTTACGTTTAGGCATAACTGACCTCCATTCTTTCTCCTACCTAGGCGCATTCAGTACGCATGGGTACAGATTGGCTATTGTTGTGATCCCTAGCTTTAGGTATTCTATGACGATCTATTTAAGTCTGTTCTAACCGAACTCACAAATTCCAAGATAACCGGATATCATCGATGCAAGAACAATACAATCCACAAGACATTGAACAGAAAGTTCAAAAGCACTGGGATGACAACAAGACCTTTGTTGTAAGTGAAGACCCAAATAAAGAAAAATTCTACTGTCTATCTATGTTCCCATACCCAAGTGGTCGACTGCACATGGGTCACGTGCGCAACTACACCATCGGTGACGTAGTATCTCGCTTCCAACGCCTACAAGGCAAAAATGTAATGCAACCAATTGGTTGGGATGCGTTCGGTCTACCAGCAGAAAACGCAGCGGTGAAAAACAACACAGCACCTGCGCCATGGACTTACGAAAACATCGAATACATGAAAAACCAGCTTAAATTGCTAGGTTTTGGCTACGACTGGAATCGTGAATTCGCAACTTGTACGCCTGAGTACTACCGTTGGGAACAAGAGTTCTTCACTAAGCTTTACGAAAAAGGCCTAGTTTACAAGAAGACGTCTTCTGTTAACTGGTGTCCAAATGACCAAACCGTTCTTGCAAACGAACAGGTTGAAGACGGCTGCTGCTGGCGTTGTGACACTCCAGTAGAGCAAAAAGAGATCCCTCAGTGGTTCATCAAGATCACAGAATACGCGCAAGAGCTACTTGACGATCTAGACAAACTTGAAGGTTGGCCAGAAATGGTTAAGACCATGCAACGCAACTGGATTGGTCGCTCTGAAGGTGTGGAACTGAAGTTTGAAGTGAAAGGTCAACAAGACCTAGAAGTTTACACAACGCGTCCAGACACATTAATGGGTGTGACTTACGTAGGTATCGCAGCGGGTCATCCTCTAGCAACGCTAGCTGCAGAGAACAACCCAGAGCTTGCTGCATTCATCGAAGAATGTAAGAACACCAAAGTTGCTGAAGCTGAACTGGCGACAATGGAGAAGAAAGGTATGGCAACTGGCCTTACTGCTATTCATCCATTGAACGGTCGTGAAGTACCAGTTTACGTCGCAAACTTCGTATTGATGGACTACGGTACAGGCGCTGTAATGGCAGTACCTGCACACGACCAACGCGACTTCGAATTCGCAACTAAGTACGGTCTAGACATCATCCCAGTGATCAAACCAGCAGATGGTAGCGAGCTAGACATCTCTGAAGCGGCATACACAGAGAAAGGTGTATTGTTCGATTCAGGTGAGTTCGACGGCCTAGAATTCCAAGCGGCATTCGATGCAATCGCAGCGAAGCTAGAAGCGGAAGGTAAAGGCACTAAGACCGTTAACTTCCGTCTACGTGACTGGGGTGTATCTCGTCAACGTTACTGGGGTGCACCAATCCCAATGGTAACCACTGAAGACGGTGAAGTTCATCCAGTACCTGCTGACCAACTACCAGTGATTCTTCCAGAAGACGTGGTAATGGACGGCGTAACCAGCCCAATCAAAGCAGACAAAGAATGGGCGAAGACCACATTCAACGGCGAACCGGCTCTACGTGAGACAGATACGTTCGATACGTTCATGGAATCTTCTTGGTACTACGCACGTTACTGTTCACCACAAGCTGACGATATCCTAGATCCAGAAAAAGCAAACTACTGGCTACCAGTAGACCAGTACATCGGCGGTATCGAGCACGCTTGTATGCACCTATTGTACTCACGCTTCTTCCACAAATTGCTACGTGATGCAGGCTACGTAACGTCTGACGAGCCGTTCAAACAACTACTATGTCAAGGCATGGTACTGGCTGACGCGTTCTACTTCGAGAACGAGAAAGGCGGTAAAGAGTGGGTTGCACCAACAGATGTTGCTGTAGAGCGTGACGGTAAAGGCCGCATCATTTCTGCTAAAGACAACGAAGGCCGTGATGTAACACACTCAGGCATGATCAAAATGTCTAAGTCTAAAAACAACGGTATCGACCCTCAAGAGATGGTAGACAAGTACGGTGCTGATACAGTGCGTCTATTTATGATGTTCGCATCTCCAGCAGACATGACGCTTGAGTGGCAAGAGTCTGGCGTAGAAGGTGCAAACCGCTTCCTAAAACGTGTTTGGAAACTAGTGAAAGAACACGCAGAGAAAGGCGCAGCAGAAGCAGTGGATACAGCAGCACTTTCTGGTGAGCAAAAAGCACTTCGTCGTGACGTTCACAAAACTATCGCGAAAGTGACTGACGATATCGCTCGTCGTCAAACGTTCAACACAGCAATCGCAGCAATCATGGAACTGATGAACAAGCTAGCGAAAGCACCTCAAGAATCTGCGCAAGATCGTGCAATTCTTGATGAAGCGCTAAAAGCAGTTGTAACGATGCTTTACCCAATCACTCCGCACATTTCATACGAGTTATGGACTGCGCTTGGTGAGTCAAACATCGACAACGCAGCATGGCCAACGTTTGATGAGAAAGCGCTAGTTGAAGACGAAAAAACTATCGTTGTTCAAGTTAACGGTAAGCTACGTGCGAAGTTAACAGTAGCGGCAGACGCAACGAAAGAACAAGTTGAAGAGCTTGGTCTAAACGACGAAAACGTTACTAAGTTCACAGATGGCCTAACAATCCGTAAAGTAATTTACGTCCCAGGTAAACTGCTGAACATCGTTGCAAACTAAGCGGTCACTGTAAGCAAATTACAGCTTGCAATAACGCAGAGCGAACTAATTCGCACGCTAAGAGTCTTTAAACAGGGTAGTTCACTACCCTGTTTATTTACCTCAAACCATTCACAGCGAGTGGTTTAAGGTAAATAACCCCTTCAATTTAGGATGAATACAATCAATGCGCTTTTTCTCTTTGATTAAACTACCAGTGGTATTGGTACTAGCGGGGCTTCTTTCTGCCTGTGGTTTCCACCTTCGTGGCGAGTATTCCGTTCCGGAAGAGCTGCACACCATGTCATTCTCTAGCTACGATGAATACAGCAAACTCACACGCTATGTACGCTCTCAGCTGCAACTCAACAAAGTTGACCTAGTTCAGCCGTCATCTTCAGTACCAAATCTGCATTTAATCAAAGCCACCATGGATGAGAGAACACTCTCGCTTTACCAAAACAGTCGTGCGGCAGAAAAAGAATTGACTTACGTGGTGCAATATCGCGTCACAATTCCAGGATTTGGCTCAAAAAATTTCACCACAACCGTGAACCGCAACTACCTAGACAACCCGTTAACGGCATTGGCAAAATCGGTTGAACGTGACGTAATCGAAGACGAGATGCGTCAACAAGCAGCGAAACAGATGATGCGTCAACTTGGCCGAATCCGTGCTGAGTACGAAGCGGGGCAAATTGCAGCGCCAACTGAGAAAACAAACTCTTAATCAACATGCGAATTTATGCTGACAAGCTAGCTGACCATCTAGCCAAACACTTAAAGCAGGTTTATCTGATCTTCGGAAACGAACCGCTACTGATCCAAGAAAGCCGCCAAGCGATTCAAAAAACCGCTCTACAACATGGTTTTGAAGAAAGACACCGTTTTGCTGTCGATGCAAGTTTAGATTGGAACCAAGTGTATGACTGCTTTCAAGCTCTGAGCTTATTTTCTAGTCGACAACTCATTGAGCTTGAGATCCCAGAAAGCGGTGTCACCACAGCCATCAGCAAAGAGCTACAGACTCTGTGTGACATGCTGCATGATGACATCATGCTAGTGATCATCGGAACGAAGCTGACTAAAGCGCAAGAAAATGCCAAATGGTTTAAAGCACTGAATGCCAAAGGCGACTGGGTCAGCTGCTTAACGCCGGATCTTCAGCGTTTGCCTATGTTTGTGCAAACGCGCTGCCGCGCATTGGGTTTAAAGCCCGATCAGCAATCCTTACAGATGTTGGCACAGTGGCATGAAGGCAACTTATTTGCACTTTCTCAGAGTCTAGAGAAACTGGCTTTGCTCTATCCTGATGGCGAACTGACAGTTGTACGCTTAGAGGAAGCCTTAAGTCGACACAACCACTTTACGACGTTTAACTGGATTGATGCGTTACTTGCAGGTAAAGCTAATCGTGCTCAACGCATCCTGCGTCAATTAGAAGCCGAAGGCATTGAAACGGTCATTCTCATCCGAAGTGTGCAGAAAGAGTTCAACCAACTATTAAGCATGCATCAAGATCTGACTCAAATGCCGATTAGCCAAGTCTTTGAGAAGTATCGCGTTTGGCAAAATAAACGTCCGCTTTATAACGCCGCGTTAATGCGCTTATCAGCAAGCCGTATTTGCGCTCTAATCTCCTTGCTTGCACAAGCTGAGATTAAAGCCAAAACCCAGTATGACGAGTCCGTCTGGCCAACTATTCATCAATTGAGCTTAGAAACCTGCTCTCCTGATATTAAGCTGGCAATTTAAAAATCAAAGCGTGCTATAGTGCGCGACCTATTTTGCCCAACTACACGCAAAATAGATGAGATGTAAAAGAGATAACCCGAGGAAAACCGAGTGCTTCGCGAAGAACTGAAAGACTTTTTAGCAGACAAAGCCGACGATATGAAAGCGGAAGATATTGTCATCCTAAACGTGGAAGACAAATCCAGCGTAACAGACTACATGATCATTTGTACGGGTACGTCTAAACGCCACGTTTCATCCATCGCCGATCACGTTGCATCTGAAGTAAAAAAAGCAGGCCTTGAACCTTTAGGTATGGAAGGAGAAAACGAAGGTGAATGGGTTGTCCTAGATATGGGCGACGCGATGCTGCATGTCATGCAGGAAGAACACCGCTCTCTGTACCAACTAGAAAAACTCTGGGGTTAATCTTTTGAAAATTCAACTAATTGCCGTTGGCACAAAAATGCCAAAGTGGGTTGAAGAAGGCTTCCAAGAATACCGTCGCCGTTTCCCTCATGATATGCCACTAGAGTTGGTTGAAATCTCAGCAGGAAAACGCGGCAAAAACGCTGATATTGCTCGAATTCTACAAAAAGAAGGCGAAGCGATGTTAGCAGCAGTGCCAAAAGGCAATCGTATCGTGACCCTAGATATTCCCGGTAAAAAGTGGGACACCCCACAGCTGGCAGAGCAGCTAGAAGCTTGGAAACTCGATGGTCGTGACGTTTCTATTCTGATCGGTGGTCCTGAAGGTTTAGCACCTGCATGTAAAGCCGCAGCCGACCAAAGTTGGTCACTGTCAGCGCTAACGTTACCGCACCCACTTGTGCGTATCGTCATGGCAGAGAGTTTATACCGAGCGTGGAGCATTACCGCTAACCACCCTTACCATCGCGAATAATCGTTGTTTAACTTTAGAGCCAAGCGTTAATGATTCGTAGACGCCGCAGTCAAATCCGAGATTATCAAGCCGAAGCGCGCCTATTCGCTAGCCGCGCTATCGTTGCTTTTTTCGGCATCGTTGTTTTGATGGGCTTGCTGGTCGCCAATATGTACAACATTCAGGTGAACCAGTTTCAAGATTATCAAACCCGTTCAAATGACAACCGCATCAAAGTGGTTCCTATTGCGCCAAACCGCGGTCTTATCTACGACCGAAATGGTGTCCTGTTAGCCGAAAACCGTCCTGTCTTTAACTTGGAGCTGACTCCAGAAAAAATCAAAGACATCGACGCTACTATCCAAGAATTGCAAACCATTCTGGAAATCACACCAGAACAGATCGAACGCTTCCATCGTGAGCGTAAGCGTACTCGTCGATTCAAATCTGTCCCATTGCTAACTCAGCTGAACGAAAAGCAGGTCGCGGTTTTTTCCGTCAACCAATACCGTTTTCCTGGTGTTGAAATCAGTGCCACACTCAAACGTTACTATCCTTACGGGGAAGTGTTAACGCACGTAATCGGCTATGTTTCTCGTATCAATGACCGCGACATGCAGCGTTTGATTCGAGAAGAAAAAGACGCCAACTACCAAGCGACTCGTGACATCGGTAAGTTGGGCATCGAAAAATACTACGAAGATCTGCTGCACGGCACTGCTGGCTACCAAGAAGTGGAAGTCAACAGCCGAGGACGCGTGATTCGCACGTTAAAGTACGTACCGCCAGTTCCGGGCAAAGACATTGTCTTAAACCTCGATATCAACTTGCAGCTTTACGTTCATCAGCTTTTGGATGGTCGACGTGGCAGCGCTATCGTGCTTGATCCTCGTGACAATGGGGTGCTAGCTATGGTGTCTAGCCCAAGTTACGACCCGAACGCTTTTGTCCACGGCATTTCTGGTAAAGCCTATCGCGATTTGTTGAACGATAAAAACCGCCCGTTGGTAAACCGCACGACGCTAGGTATTTATCCGCCAGCTTCAACAATCAAGCCATTTATGGCTGTCGCAGCGTTGCAAGAAGGCGTAATCACGCCAAATACTACTCGCAACGACCCAGGTTATTGGCGCATTCCTAACTCAGACACTCGTCCATTCCGTGACTGGTTGCGTTGGGGACATGGCCGCGTGGATGTCATTAAATCCATTGAAGAGTCTGTTGATACGTTTTACTACCAAATTGCTTATGACTTGGGGATCGACCGAATTTCAAACTGGATGATGATGTTTGGTTTTGGTGACTACACAGGCATCGATATCTACGAAGAAAGTAAGGCAAATATGCCAACTCGTGATTGGAAAATGTCTCGTCACAAAACGCCTTGGTACAAAGGTGACACTATTCCTGTTGGTATCGGCCAAGGCTATTGGACGGCGACACCTATGCAAATTGCGAAAGCAACATCGGTGTTAGTGAATAATGGGGCGGTTTCCGCTCCTCACCTCCTAAAGTCCACCATCGATAATGGTGATAACTTTGAGGAACAAGAAACCTCTGAATACGTAACCTACCCACCGATTCAAAATGTGCCAGAAAAATACTGGGATATTGCGAAAGAAGGTATGCGCCGTGTAAACCATGGTACTCGTGGTACGGCTCGTCGTTCTTTCTACAATATGAGCTACCAGACAGCCGGTAAATCAGGTACAGCACAGGTCTTTGGCTTGGGTGAGAACGAAGAGTACAACGCAGATGAAATCGCGGAACACTTGCGTGACCACGCCCTGTTTACGGGCTTTGCTCCGTTTGACGATCCAAAAGTTATCGTTACTCTCGTGCTAGAAAACGCAGGCGGTGGCTCAAGTAACGGTGGTCCAATGGCGAGAAAAATCTTTGACCGAGTGGTACTTGGCCCAGAAGAAATCAAACCAGAAGATGACAAAACCAACGCGCAAAAAGAGGTTACACGCTAATGAAGATGGATCCCTCTACAGGTAAAAACCGCGCCTTGTTTGAGCGCTTCCATATCGACTTGCCCCTCCTACTCGGCATCTTTGCTTTAATGGGTTTTGGTCTTGTGATCATGTACAGTGCCAGCGGACAAAGTTTGGAGATGATGGATCGCCAAGCAATGCGCATGGTATTGTCTCTTGTCGTGATGGTGGTTCTGGCTCAACTTTCTCCACGAACGTATGAAAGCCTGGCGCCACTAATGTTTGTTGCCGGTGTAGTTTTACTATTTGGCGTACTGTTCTTTGGTGAGGCCTCGAAAGGCGCGCAACGCTGGCTCAACCTAGGCTTTGTTCGATTCCAACCGTCCGAATTACTCAAACTTGCGGTACCGTTGATGGTTGCGCGCTATATCGGTCGCCAACCATTACCACCAACATTCCGAACGCTGATTGTTGCGCTAATCCTGGTGTGCTTACCAACGATTCTTATCGCGAAACAACCAGATTTGGGAACGTCGATTCTGATTGCGGCTTCAGGTATTTTCGTTATTTTCCTAGCAGGCATCAGTTGGAAGATCATCGCAGCGGCTGCCATTGCCTTAGGTGGTTTCATACCAATTTTGTGGTTCTTCTTGATGCGCGAATACCAAAAGGTTCGCGTTCGTACTCTGTTCAATCCAGAATCTGACCCACTTGGCGCGGGTTACCACATTATCCAAAGTAAAATTGCGATTGGTTCTGGCGGTATTTCCGGTAAAGGTTGGTTGCACGGTACGCAGTCACAACTGGAATTTCTTCCTGAACGACACACTGACTTTATCTTTGCAGTAATTGCTGAGGAATGGGGTATGATTGGCTTCCTTTGCCTATTAGCCATCTATCTCTTCATTATTGGTCGAGGTTTGTACCTTGCTAGCCAAGCACAAACCGCGTTTGGACGAATGATGGCAGGCAGTATTGTACTTAGCTTCTTCGTGTATATTTTTGTAAATATCGGCATGGTGAGTGGCATCCTACCTGTTGTAGGTGTACCGTTACCACTGATCAGCTATGGCGGTACCTCGATGGTGACCCTAATGGCTGGTTTTGGCATTTTGATGTCGATTCATACGCACCGAAAAGCATTCTCTAAGGCGACCTAGACATGCAAAAACGCGCTTTATATTCCTTAGTTTTTTCTGCACTGATTTTGGCTGGTTGTTCATCCACCAGCCAAAAGACACAAGAAGGCCGTTACGAACTTGAATCCGATGTAGCACCTGATACACCGCTTTCAGTCGAACACATCGAGGATGCGCATCCCAAATACGAACCTTACAGCCTAGGCGGTAATACCGATTACCACTTGCGCGGTAATGATTACAAGATCGTTCGCGACGCAAAAGGGTTTACTGAAAAAGGTCGTGCATCTTGGTACGGTAAAAAGTTCCAGGGGCATTTGACGTCTAACGGTGAAATCTACGACATGTACTCCATGACGGCTGCGCATAAAACGCTACCGTTACCAAGCTATGTGAAAGTGACCAACACCGACAATGGCAAAACCACAGTCGTTCGAGTAAATGATCGAGGTCCGTTTCACGATGGCCGTATCATCGACTTGAGCTACGCCGCTGCGCATAAGTTGGATGTCATAAAAACAGGAACGGCGAATGTTGAAATCGAAGTTATCAGCGTAGAGAAACCTACCGATCAAAAGTCGCTAGAATCTCACCCAAAGTACGTCATTCAAGTCGCATCTTCAAAAAATGAAGATCGCGCACGAACTTTAGGCGCAGAGCTTGGTCAAAAGCTGGATACCGAAACTTTCTTGGAAAACGCGAAAGAGTCTTATCGCTTGTTATTGGGTCCATTTACTGACTATTCCCTGACGCAAGCCACACTGGATAAAGTAAAGTTGCTCGGCTATTCGTCCGCATTTATTAAAAAACACAACACTGCGAAATGACCTTGAGTCATGAATTTCTAAACGAAGCCCCTCTTACATAAGTGGGGATTCTGGTAAGATGTGTGCAGTTAAACCCAAAAATTTGAATTACCATGAATAAAAATAAGTTTGTGAAATCTATTCTCGTTTCT
Source organism: Vibrio sp. RC2502 (assembly GCF_054850435.1). Taxonomy (NCBI): domain Bacteria; kingdom Pseudomonadati; phylum Pseudomonadota; class Gammaproteobacteria; order Vibrionales; family Vibrionaceae; genus Vibrio; species Vibrio sp. RC2502. The sequence goes on along the minus strand of NZ_CM141453.1, from coordinate 752,294 downwards.
TCGGTTGCCCTTTCTGCAACCTTCGCTCAATCTGCTTTTGCATCACCAGTCGTTGTTCCAGATGCGCCTCAAATTGCGGCAAAAGGCTACGTACTGATGGATTACCATTCAGGTAAAGTGCTAGCAGAAAAAGAAATGAACACAAAATTGTCTCCTGCTAGTCTAACTAAAATGATGACCAGCTACGTAATCGGCCAAGAGCTAGCGCGTGGTAATATCTCAGAAGATGATGACGTAACCATCAGTAAGAATGCATGGGCGAAAAACTTCCCAGATTCTTCAAAAATGTTCATTGAAGTAGGTACTACGGTAAAAGTACGTGATCTTAACCGTGGCATCATCATTCAATCAGGTAACGATGCGTGTGTGGCAATGGCTGAACACATCGCAGGTTCTGAAGATGCATTTGTTGACCTAATGAACGCGTGGGCAAATACCCTAGGCATGAAGAACTCTCATTTTGCCAACGTTCACGGCCTAGATAACTCTGAACTGTACTCAACACCTTACGACATGGCGCTACTTGGTAAAGCTCTGATTCGTGACGTGCCAGACGAGTACCGTGTTTACTCTGAAAAGAAATTCACTTACAACGGCATCACCCAATACAACCGTAACGGTCTACTTTGGGATAAGAGCATGAACGTTGATGGCATCAAAACTGGCCACACAAGCAACGCAGGTTACAGCCTAGTAAGCTCAGCAACAGAAGGCCAAATGCGTTTGGTTGCTGTAGTGATGGGCACTAAAGATGCAAATGCTCGTAAATCAGAAAGCAAAAAACTACTGAGCTACGGCTTCCGCTTCTTCGAAACAGTAGCGCCTCACAAAGCGGGTGAAACCTTCGTAGAAGAAAAAGTGTGGATGGGTAACAAAGACACCGTTGCTCTGGGTCTTGATCAAGACACTTACGTAACACTGCCACGCGGTGAAGCGAAAAACCTAAAAGCAAGCTTCGTACTTGAAAAAGAGCTAGAAGCCCCAATTAATAAAGGTGATGTAGTCGGTAAGCTATACTATCAAATCGATGGTGAAGATATTGCTGAATACCCGCTAATGGCGCTAGAAACCGTAGAGCAAGGCAGCTTGTTCAGCCGTTTGTGGGATTACATCGTATTGTTATTCAAGAGCTTCTTCTAAACGAGTCGCAGAATAGCAAACTTATTCGCAAAGCCGCCAATTATGGCGGCTTTTTAAGTCTGTGATCCTCACCTTGAGTTCACCCTAATTTGACTGTACTATTTCGCACCGCAACGAATACCAACTGGAGTTATCGATATGCTAACCATCAACTCTGATGCAAAATTGAAAGACCTGCTTGAGTTCCCTTGTTCTTTTACTTACAAGGTAATGGGTCATGCAAAGCCTGAGCTTCCAGAACTCGTTCTTGAAGTAATCCAGCGCCATGCTCCAGGTGACTACAGCCCAAAAGTCAAACCAAGCGCTAAAGGCAACTACCACTCAGTGTCTATCAACATCACTGCAACGTCTATCGAGCAGGTTGAAACCCTATACAAAGAATTGGGCGAAATCGACATCGTTCGTATGGTTCTATAATTTTTTGATAGATTAAATTTTTTTTGAAAGCAGCTTCGGCTGCTTTCTTTTTATTTATCAACCAGATAACTCGATATCCTTGTGCTTTCAGTTAAAAATCTGTTACTCAGCGGTAGAGCATCTGGGTCATCCGGTTTATAATCCAAAAACTTTATATATTAGCGACAGGAATTCCCATGCAACACCAACTTGTTGTAAAACGACTTGGCCGCCAAGACTATGAGCCTGTATGGAAGGCGATGCATGAGTTCACCGACCAACGCACAGAAGAAACCCCTGATGAAGTCTGGTTGGTAGAACATAACCCAGTATTTACCCAAGGGCAGGCAGGCAAAGCCGAGCACTTAATTAACACTGGTGATATTCCTGTCGTACAAAGTGACCGTGGTGGTCAGGTAACCTATCATGGTCCTGGTCAACTCGTGGCTTACTTCTTGATCAACCTACGTCGCAAAAAATTAGGCGTACGAGATCTCGTTACAACCATCGAGAACCTCGTGATCAACACATTAAAAGCATACAATATCGACTCTGCCGCAAGACCAGACGCCCCTGGCGTTTACGTCGATGGCAAGAAAATATGCTCTCTCGGTCTACGTATTCGTAAAGGTTGCTCATTCCATGGGTTAGCCCTGAATGTAAATATGGACTTAACGCCGTTCCTACGCATCAACCCTTGTGGTTATGCCGGCATGGAAATGGTTCAAGTGAGCCAATTTAACGGCCCGAGTGACGTAGAAACCGTAGAAAAACAATTAATAGAAGAACTCGTTACTTTGCTCGATTACGAGCGAGTAGAATTCAGCACAGAAGCACCTTCTCAAGGTAATAAAGCATGAGCAAACCAATCCAGATGGAAAAAGGCGTTAAATATCGTGACGCCGATAAAATGGCATTGATTCCCGTAAAGAACATGCCTACAGAGCAGAAAGAAGTGCTACGTAAGCCTGATTGGATGAAGATCAAGCTACCAGCCGACAGCCAACGAATTCAAGACATCAAAGCTGCGATGCGTAAGAACAAGCTTCACTCCGTATGTGAAGAAGCGTCTTGCCCTAACCTAGCGGAATGTTTTAACCACGGTACAGCAACCTTCATGATCCTAGGTGCAATCTGTACTCGTCGTTGTCCTTTCTGTGACGTTGCTCATGGCCGTCCATTACCACCAGAAGCAGAAGAGCCACAAAAACTGGCAAGAACTATCGCCGACATGAAACTGAAGTACGTTGTTATTACTTCAGTAGACCGTGACGACCTACGTGATGGTGGTGCACAGCACTTTGCCGATTGTAACCGTGAGATCCGCGAGTTAAACCCAGACATCAAGATCGAAACACTGGTTCCTGACTTCCGTGGTCGTATGGACGTAGCGCTTGACCTGATGAAAGACAACCCGCCAGATGTCTTCAACCACAACCTAGAAACTGCGCCGCGTCTTTACCGTAAAGCTCGCCCAGGTGCGAACTACAAGTGGTCACTTGAGCTTCTTAAGAAGTTCAAAGAACAGCATCCAGATGTACCGACCAAATCAGGTCTGATGATGGGCCTTGGTGAAACCAAAGAAGAAATCATCGAAGTGCTTAAAGATCTGCGTGCACACGGTGTAACGATGCTGACTCTAGGTCAGTACCTAGCGCCAAGCCGTCACCACTTGCCTGTAGAACGTTACGTTCCACCATCAGAGTTTGACGAGCTAAAAGAAGTCGCACTAGAGCTAGGCTTCACGCACGCAGCATGTGGTCCATTTGTTCGCTCTTCATACCATGCCGATATGCAGGCACAAGGTCTTGAGATCAAATAAGCATCTTGAACTCGAAAACTGAAAAGGTTGGCTTAGGTGCCAACCTTTTTTGTATCTGCCAAACAAGAGATGCCCTGCACCGCTCTCTTTTATTCGATGGCACGATTAAGCCGTCACAGACGCCAGACAAACAAAAAGGCCCTCATCTGAGGACCTTTAGTATTTTCAAACTGATTCGTTTCTAGTTCAGGGAAAAGTCGCGCAGTTTACAACTGTAAATGAGCATCTTTGACGCAAAAATAGAGTGAATCAGGCAGAACAATTAGGCGTAAACCGGTAGACGCTTACAGATTTCTAATACTTTCTGTTTAGTCGCTTCGATAACTTCTTCGTTGCCGATGTTATCTAGGACGTCACACATCCAGCTTGCTAGATCTTTTGCGTCTTCTTCAGTAAAACCACGACGAGTGATCGCTGGTGTACCTACACGGATACCAGATGTTACGAATGGGCTGCGTGGGTCATTTGGTACTGAGTTCTTGTTTACTGTGATGTTTGCTGCACCTAGTGCCGCGTCTGCATCTTTACCAGTGATGTCTTTGTCGATTAGATCAACAAGGAACAAGTGGTTTTCTGTGCCGTTAGATACGATTTTGTAGCCACGCTCTTGGAACTGACCAACCATTGCTTTTGCGTTTTTCACCACGCGAGCTTGGTAAGCTTTGAACTCTGGCTCCATCGCTTCTTTGAACGCTACTGCTTTACCAGCGATAACGTGCATTAGAGGGCCACCTTGACCACCAGGGAACACAGCTGAGTTCAGCTTCTTGTACATATCTTCGCCAGCATTAGACAAGATAAGACCACCGCGAGGGCCTGCTAGTGTTTTGTGCGTCGTTGTTGTTACTACGTGAGCGTGTGGAACAGGTGTTGGGTATTCGCCTGCTGCGATAAGACCGGCTACGTGTGCCATATCAACGAAAAGGTAAGCATCTACTTTGTCCGCGATTTCACGCATGCGCTTCCAATCAACGATTTGCGAGTAAGCAGAGAAACCACCGATGATCATCTTAGGCTTGTGCTCAAGCGCTAGCTGTTCCATCTCGTCGTAATTGATTTGACCAGCTTCATCGATACCGTAAGGGATAACGTTGTAATGCTTACCAGAGAAGTTTACTGGAGAACCGTGAGTCAGGTGACCACCGTGCGCTAGGCTCATACCTAGTACTGTATCGCCTGGGTTAAGAAGCGCCATGTAAACTGCGCTGTTTGCTTGAGAACCTGAGTGAGGTTGTACGTTAGCGTACTCACAACCGAATAGTTTGCATGCACGATCGATAGCAAGCTGTTCTGCTTTATCTACGTACTCACAACCGCCGTAGTAACGCTTGCCTGGGTAGCCTTCAGCGTATTTGTTCGTTAGCTGAGAACCTTGCGCTTCCATTACACGTGGGCTTGTGTAGTTTTCAGAAGCGATAAGTTCAATGTGTTCTTCCTGGCGAAGGGTTTCTTCCTGGATAGCTGCGAACAGTTCCGCATCGTAATCTGCGATGTTCATATCACGCTTAAGCATCTGTATCTCCTGACTCAGATTAGTACTGAAAGTTGCAAAAAAACTGGTTAACGACCTAACGCAAACGTTTTCGTCGCATCAATGGCGCGCATTCTACATAATTTGATCTAGGTCATAAAGAGAAATTTACAATTTTTCTCATGCAGTTTTTTCATGATGACAAGCAATAGTTATCATGGTGATGTTGCAATTGTTCAACCACGATTTATTGCCTGTCAATTTTGTGCTTTACACCCTGTAAAACAGCAATTACATAGGTTTACCGCAAATTTTACCCTCTAGCTACCGAAAAGATCATCTTTTTACTACTATGCACGCCTTATTTCTCACCGATGACTGCAATTTTGATGGAAAAACACTCAAGAAAAGAAGACTGGATAGCAATTCTCACTGGTACCTTTTTGGTAGCTCAGGGCGTTTTCTTTCTCCAATCCGCGAACCTTCTAACAGGAGGCACGACTGGATTGGCATTGCTAATAAGCCAATTTACACCTTTTACCTTTGGTGTGCTGTACTTTTTGGCAAACTGTCCTTTTTACTTACTCGCATGGAAACGCTTCGGCCGTCATTTCGCAATCAATAGCGCTATTTCTGGCGCGTTGGTTTCTATCTTTGCCGATCACCTTTATTTGCTGATCTCACTCGAATCCGTTAACGAAATTTATTGCGCGGTAGCAGGTGGCCTATTAATGGGATTAGGTATGCTGATTTTGTTCCGACATCGCTCCAGCCTAGGTGGCTTTAACGTGTTGTGTTTGTTTATTCAGGACAAGTTTGGCATTTCTGTTGGCAAAAGCCAGATGGCAATCGATGCATGTATCCTGTTTGCTTCGTTCTTCTTTGTCACTCCAGAGGTGATTGGCCTTTCGATTTTGGGTGCCTTTGCACTGAATGTCGTATTGGCGATGAATCACAAACCACACCGATATTCCGTTACCTACGGTTCATAAACTTTTGATGATAATTGACGCGCGATTTATAAGATTTCGCGCTTCAATAACTATATAATATTTCGCGATTTCCAAATAACTCGGTACGGTATGCGCGACTTTCTACAACAAGCCAAACAAACTCACAGCTGTATTGCGATTGGCGAGTTGGTCTACAATCCGAAAACACAGACTCTTCATCAAGACACTATCGCGATTGATCTCGAACCTCGTACCATTGAGTTATTAGAACTTCTGCTAACAAGCGTGGGGCATCCGATCTCTGCCGACACCATTATCGAAACCATTTGGCAGAGCAAATTCATCTCCAAGAATGTGCTCACTAACCGCATTAGCACCTTACGTGCGCTGCTACAGCAACACCTACCTGAGTACGATGCGGCTAAGCTCTTGGTCACTTATCCTCGCAAGGGCTATTTTCTTAACCCTGCCAATATCCGTTTAATACCACCAGCGAAAAACCATCGACGCGTTATCCCAACTCAGGTTGCGAGTAATAAGAACTTCAAGCTAATTTTTGCTTATGGCTTGTGTGCCATACTTGCGGTTTGTAGCGTGACGCTCGCAAGCTTGCTATGGCAACGCCAAGAGATTTCAACACAACAAACACGTCATCAGTTACTTATCCCCAAAGTCGAGTTGCTGCTCAACCGTGTCGATGCAATCGGCTCTCAGGCGCGAAAATATCGCACACTAGTCAAAGCCGTCTTACTTCAACAACAAGTCGAATATCCATATACCGACATCGCTAACCAAGACGCTCCAAGTTACTTTCTGGATCCCATTGGTCATACACCGTATTTCCCTGGTGCACGAAATATGCAGACCAGTGATTACGAACTCAACATAGAGTTAAAAGACGGCGCAGAACAAGGCAGCTTGAAAGCGCAGATGAACCTTATTTATCCTGCGACAGGGAAGCTGGCATTTCGCAACGAATACACACTGCGCTTATCCGACCTACAATCGGACATCTTCCAAATTCACTCGGATGTCGCACAATACTTCAACTTGCCTGCACCTTCGGCAAGCACATGGCAACTGTCAGACGTTCACCAAAAAATGCTGTTTGAGAATGTCTTTTCTAACCAACCTCTCCAACAAGCTGATGAGTTTGCAGCTATCACAACCGCAAGGCATCTCGCGTTATACGAGCAAGAGCCTCAAAAGCTGGAAGCGTATTTGACGCAAGTGCAGTCGTCGTTCGATGTTTTGCCAGATGAGCTAAGCCTCTGGTTGGGCGTATTGCATTTCAAACTAGGTAACCTAGACCGAGCAAAAGTTCTGTTGACTACTCCAGATGGCGACTCACGCATTCAAAACGCGCTGATTTATACGTTTGTGTCTCACATCGCTTATAAGCAAAACAAACTTGAACAGTTCCGTCTCAACTACATGGAATCACTGGTGGCACTGCTGCGCGTTTTACCCTCCGAGACATTGTTTGAACGTCTTTCTCAATCAGAATCGAAAGAAACTTGCCTTCAACCATGGAAAACGTTGCATGTCAGTTTGACCGATCAAGAAATTATCAGCCGATGGAAAGCGCTCATCAATGAGTATTGCACCAACGTAGCTAACGAAATAAGCCCTAATAAAACAAAGACCTAAATATAAAATTAAGCTTTCGTTAAGCGCTATTAGCTTTTGTTTTTTGCCCTTTTTATCTCACTGAACTTAGCATGCTCGCATTCAAGCAACGGCCCAACATGAAGCGGCCTTATCAATCAGGAATGTAAACCATGCTAAACAAAATGACGCTTATCGCAGCAGCAACTCTGGCTCTTTACGGCTGTGGCGGAGGTTCGTCTTCTGGCAGTGCTAATCCAAACAAAGTGCCTCAAGAAAGTTTCGACATCGCGATTCAAAACTCCATTTTCGCTCCCGAGACAAACACACAACTTAGCTATTCGTTTAGCTTGGATGGCCAATCTGAAGGTGACATGAAGCTGAGCTTTCAAGCGATGGATAGCGAGCAAATATTGGCAGCATTGGCACAAATCCCAAACAGCGAGGCAATCATCCAGTTGGTTAATGACTTGGTGAACTACGGCGCTCAACAGTTCTATTACTCTGACGAACAGTTCAATAACGAAGAAGAGAGCAATACACTTTATTTTGCAGGCTCTGATGGCGCACTTCATGAAGTCACCGACGTTTATTCTATTGGCAATCAGTTTATTGCCATGCTAATGCACAGTAGCCCGATTTTCCGCCTGAACGGTAACGACGTAAAAGAGAAAAGCCCGAACATTGATATCGGTGAAGAAACCATGTCTCTGCAAACCACTCTTACAGGCAACGCAGTACACCACCTGTTAGACAGTTTTGAAGAACATGAGTGGGTACAAAACCTGCCAATGACAGCATCTTGCCAAGTGGTTTGGCAACAGCAAATCCGAGAGACTGGCGTACGTAAAACGTTCTCGATTTCGGGCAAGACAATTGAAGCGGCGTACCTGACGGAAGAGAATACTTACAACCTAAACTGCGATGATATGGACTCAATGGAGTTCGCCACTTCGGCAGAACGTTGGTTTAACCCGAGCTTAGGTCTGATTGAGCAAGTCGAACTACTAAAAGTACAACAAGTACAAATCAACGAAGAGAAAGTGCAGCTAACAGCGATTGAAACAAAATAAGCTCGCATCTTTTAGAAATACGGCATCTCAACAAAAGAAGGCTTTGGGGAGCACACCAAAGCCTTCATCTCGAACATCAATCCTAGGGGTGATGACACCCGAGTTTATTCTTCTATCAATAAAATACGAGTTTCGTAAGGTCGTAACACTTGATGGTTTGACGCGACTGCGCTCGCTGAGTTTTGATAGTTGGATAGCAAGTTTTTCGCTTTACTCAGTTCAAAACGTTCTGGCAGAACGCATTCCACCTCTTCAGCGTAGTAGTTATTGATACACAGCAGCGTTTGTTTGTCGTTCTGGCGAGCGTAAGCAAAAATGCGTTGATGCTCTGGCAGTAAATCTTCATAACGGCCATCGGTGATCACCGGAACCTGTTTACGTAGCTCAATCAAACGTTTGTAGAAGTAGAACACCGAGTTCAAATCAGCAACCGCCGCTTCTGCGTTGATTTCAGAGTAATTCTGCGCCACCTCAAGCCACGGTGTGCCTTCGGTAAAACCAGCGTGCTTTTGGCTATTCCACTGCATTGGCGTACGTGAGTTATCACGCGACTTCTGCGCCAAAATCGCCATCATATCTTCGTGAGATACGCCATCGCGGTTGACCATGATGTCGTACATGTTGGTGCTTTCTACGTCGCGGTACTGGCTGATCTCAGTGTAACCTGGGTTGATCATACCAATCTCTTCTCCTTGATAAACATACGGCGTGCCTTGCATCATATGTACAGACGCCGCCAGCATTTTCGCCGACTCGACGCGGTATTGTTTATCATCACCTAAGCGGCTGACCACACGAGGTTGATCGTGGTTACACCAGAACAGTGCGCCCCACCCTTTGCCATTCAAGCCCGTTTGCCAATGGTTGAAGATCTGCTTTAACTGAATGAAATCAAACGGCGCTTTGGTCCATTTTTCACCATTCGGATAATCGACTTTCAGGTGGTGAAAATTGAACACCATCGACAGCTCTTTGCCATCTAATGAAGAGTATTGCTGGCAGTGCTCTAGCGTGGTCGAAGACATTTCCCCCACCGTCACGCTACCGTACTTTTGAAACACGGCTTCGCTGATTTCTTGCAGATATTCGTGCACGCGAGGACCATCCGTATAGAAACGACGGCCATCGCCAATATCATCACTTGGGAAGTCTTGCTGTTTAGAAATCAGGTTGATGACGTCGAGACGGAAACCGTCCACGCCTTTGTCTGCCCAGAAACTGATGACTTCTTTGACTTCTTCACGCACCGCTGGATTTTCCCAGTTCAAATCCGCCTGCTCTTTAGCAAAAAGGTGCAAGTAGTACTGCCCTGTCGCGTCATCCAATTCCCAAGCATTGCCTCCAAACTTCGATTGCCAGTTGTTAGGTTCTGCGCCCTCAACCGGATCTTTCCAGATGTAGTAGTCACGGTATGGGCTGTTTTTGTCCCCTAACGCGGATTGGAACCAATGATGCTCAGTCGACGTGTGGTTCACTACAATGTCCATGATGATACGAATACCCAACTGATGCGCTTCTGCCAGCAAGGTATCGAAATCTTCCATAGTGCCGAACTGTGGATTGATCGCGTAATAATCGGAAATGTCATAACCGTTATCAACCATAGGAGACTGATACACTGGCGTTAGCCAAATCGCATTCACACCAAGGTGTTTTAGATAATCCAGTTTAGAAATGATCCCTTTAATGTCGCCCGTGCCTTTACTGCCACTGTCACAAAAGCTTTTTGGGTAAATTTGGTAGATGGTTGCGGTTTTCCACCAGCTCTCATCATGCTTGGTCATAGCCATTTCTAACACTCACTTACCAGTAATCGGAAACTTAAAATTTGAAAAGAAAAACAGGAGGAGGCAGCCAAGTCACTACCTCAAATTGAATTACGCGTTTGCCGCTTCAAGCTCACCTTTCGCTTGTGCACGCTTATAAAGAATTAATGTTAATGCGGCAGGTACCACCATCGCGACTAGCATCGCCAGAGCAAAGATGCCCCAGAACTGCGGCTGGATAGATAAGATACCCGGCAAGCCGCCTACGCCGATACCATTCGCCATTACGCCCGCACTACCACAGATAGCAGCAGCACATGCACTACCGATCATCGCGCTCAACATTGGGAACTTGTATTTCAAGTTGATGCCGTACATCGCCGGCTCTGTTACGCCAAGGTAGGCAGAAATCGCCGCAGGCACTGAGATTTCACGCTCATCCTGCTTTTTACTGATGATAATGATGCCAACCACTGCCGATGCTTGAGCAATGTTCGATAGTGCAATCAAAGGCCAAATCGGCGTGCCACCCAATTCTTGCATCAACTGCAAGTCAACGGCGTTGGTTGTGTGGTGGATACCTGTGATCACAAGTGGCGCGTATAAGAAGCCGAAGATGGTTGAGCCAATCATCGCGAAGTCACCCGTCATGGCCGCTTTTGCTGCGAATGCCACGCCATCACCCAACATGCGACCAAATGGACCAATGATCGAGTGCGCTAAAATCACCGAGGCAATGAGAGAAACAAACGGCACGACCACGAGGTATAGATAAGATGGGATGATGCGTTTTAAGTGCGTTTCGATAAACGCCAGTGCCATACCCGCTAACATCGCTGGAATCACCTGCGCCTGATAGCCCACTTTCTCAATAACAAACAATCCGAAATCCCAGACTTCTGGTGCTTGTTTACCGATCAAGTACGCGTTCATTAACTGCGGCGAAACCAACGTCACACCCAACGTGATGCCCAGAATCGGTGTCCCGCCTAGCTTTTTCACGGTCGACCAACACACACCAACGGGTAAGAAGAAGAAAATCGCTTCACCAATTAACCATAGGAATGAGTGAACAGTCGCCCAAAACTGACTAATTTCCGTTAGGGTTTGACCATCAAACATCTTAATGTCGCCAATCACATTACGGAAACCAAGAATCAAACCACCAGTAATGATCGCAGGCAACAGTGGTACAAAGATTTCTGCAAGGTGGGAAATACCGCGCTCAACAATATTCATGTTTTGACGAGCAGCGTTCTTGGATTCGTCTTTGCTCGCTTCACTTTTACCGCTTAGCTCGATCAGAACTTTGTAAACCTCATCAACTTCAGTGCCGATGACGACTTGGAATTGACCTGCGTTGGTAAAACAGCCTTTCACCATACGCAAGGCTTCTAACTGTTTCGTGTCCGCTTTGTCGGTATCATTTAGAACAAAACGCAAGCGAGTTAAACAGTGGCTTACACTGGCAATATTGTCCGGCCCCCCGACCAGCTCAATAAGACGCTCCACGTCTTTACGCGCAATCTTACTCATAACTTTGTCCACCCTGTATTGGATACATTCGATTCATCATTTTATTTTTATAAATGGGAACATTCCCACTTCTTGATTTTAATATTGCCACCCAAAGGCAAAAAACAAAATGGGAACAGTCCCATTAATTGAGAATGATCACAGTATAATTTTAGAGCAGATAGTTTTAGAACGGGTTAACGGCAAACAGGATGTTGAGTGAAGTGAACGACTTCTTCATCGCCATTTAATTGATTAATCAGCATGTTAGCGGACTTTTCACCCGCAAGGGTATAACCCGGGTCAACACTAAATACTTTAGGGAAAAGGAAAGACAGCAGCTCGTTACCACCCACGCCTGTCACGACCACGTCTTCACGGCCTAACTCTTGAAGACGCTTAATTACGCCCAATGCAATGGTATCGCTGGCACACACAATGGCTTGCGTGTCTGATTTTAGAACGTGATCCACCAATTGATAAGCACTTTCATGGCTAAGCTTACCGGTTTGGAAACAAGGTGTGAGTTGTTTACGTTGACACCAAGCTTTATAAGCATTTAAACGCGCCAAGCCTGTGGTTTTGTCTTCAGGATCAACACCAATATAAGCAATGCGAGAGAGAGATTGCTGCTCAAGATGAGACAAAGCCATGTCTATCACGCCTTGGTTATCATAATTGATGGAAGAGACGTTATTGGTATCCATCGCAATCACCACAATGCGATTGCCCCACTCAGCTAAGGCTTGCTCATCGCACCCAGTAAAGCCAAACACAATCACCCCATCCACATTGCGACGCTTAAGCACGTTTAGATGCTCGTTGGTTTTGTTGCGATCAAATTGGCTCTCCATGATCACCGCGTCATAGCCAGCGGAATACAATGCATTGAGCATTGTACCAACTGCGCGATTTTCGGATGGTGAGTCCAGACGGGAGATGATAACACCGATGACTTTTTGGCTACCGCCTCGCATTGATTGCGCAGATTTGGACGGTACATAGCCAGATTCACGAATGATTTGCTCTACTTTCTCTCGCGTTTGAGGTTTTACTTTTGGATCATTGGTAAGCACGCGGCTTACTGTTGATTTGCCAACGCCTGCCAATTTCGCGATATCAAGAATGGTGAGTTTTTTGCTCATAAGTGATCAAACTAGAATGGATGAATGCTTAGGTGACTGAACTTTAACAGCAATAAAAGAAAAGGGAAGCAAACGCTTCCCTTAAACATGCAAATTGTGGTGTTATTTTTGTAAATACGCTGGCACATCTGCGATGCTATCGAGCACTACTGTAGCTAATGCTTCACCTTGCTCAGTGATTGGCTTACCTGTGCGAACCAGAATCTTAGTGCCAACACCTGCGGCTTCTGCTGCCATCATGTCTTCGGCTTTATCACCAATCATCACAGATTTTTCCATGTCGATTTTCAAGAAGTCGCGAGCAGAGATAAACATACCAGGTTTAGGTTTGCGGCAATCACAATCTTGCTTGTAGTCACCGATGCCATGCTCAGGATGATGTGGACAATAGTAAAAACCATCAAACTCAACGCCATTATCAACGAAGTTCCAGTCCATCCATTGTGTCAGAGACAAGAAACGGTCTTCACTGAATTTACCGCGCGCGATGCCCGATTGATTCGTTACAAGCACCAACAGGTAACCTTTATCTTTCAGAGCTTTTGTCGCTTCAAACACACCGTCAATGTACTCAAAATCATGTTCGTCATGAACGTAGCCGTGGTCAACGTTGATCACGCCGTCACGATCGATAAAAACAGCAGGTTTTGCCAAAACGTATTTCTCTATTAACTCGGTTTAATCAGATTATTACATACCTTATAAACTTCAACACTATCTAATTCGTTCTAGGCCTCGACAAAACGGTTGATTTGTTGGGCAAGAATCGGTAAATCTGAGGGGGCCCCTCCGCTCATCTTCTGTTGTTATCTACGCCTCTTTCTTTCCAAAACAGAACATCCATACATTTAGACGTCTAGACGTAAAAATATCTATTGACTTCATTCTGGTTAACCCATAGCATCAACTGAGAATTGAGATAAAGCTCAAAATTAAGTTCTGTCAAAGGCCGTTTTTGACAGCGAAGTTCCCCTTATCTCTGGGCAGGTTGAAACATGATAGAAATAAAAAACGTCAATAAAGTGTTCTACCAAGGCAGTAAGGAAATCCTTGCCCTGAAAGACATTAACCTACACATCGCCAAGGGCACCATCTTCGGTGTTATCGGTTCATCAGGCGCTGGTAAAAGTACGCTGATCCGCTGTGTAAACATGCTAGAAGCACCAAGCTCTGGCTCCATCATCGTTGATGGCGTTGATTTAACAACACTCAGCAAAAAGCAGTTGGTCGAAACGCGCCGCAACATTGGCATGATCTTCCAGCACTTTAATCTGCTTTCGTCTCGTACTGTGTTTGATAACGTGGCTCTACCACTGGAACTGGCTGGCAAAGACAAATCGCAAATCACAACAAAAGTGACTGAGTTGCTAAAGCTCGTTGGCTTAGCGGACAAGCACGAAAGCTATCCGTCCAACCTAAGTGGCGGTCAAAAACAACGTGTGGCTATTGCTCGTGCATTGGCATCCGACCCAAGCGTACTGTTGTGTGACGAAGCCACCAGCGCACTGGATCCTGCAACAACTCAATCCATCCTTGAGCTATTAAAAGAAATCAACCGCAAACTCAACATCACGATTCTACTGATCACCCACGAAATGGAAGTGGTAAAAAGCATCTGTCACGAAGTGGCGATCATCGGTGGTGGTGAATTGGTTGAGAAAGGCACGGTTGGCGATATTTTTGCGCACCCTAAAACGGAACTGGCTCACGAGTTCATTCGTTCCACATTGGATCTTTCCATTCCAGAAGATTACCAAGCGCGTTTACAACCAAATCGCGTTGAAGGCAGCTACCCTCTTGTCCGTATGGAATTTACTGGCGCAACCGTAGATGCACCGTTGATGTCGCAGATTTCGCGTAAGTACAACATCGACGTCAGCATTCTGAGTTCCGATCTTGATTACGCCGGCGGCGTGAAGTTCGGCATGATGGTCGCAGAGCTGTTTGGTAATGAACAAGACGACAGTGCAGCAATTGAATACCTGCGCGAGCACAACGTAAAAGTGGAGGTACTTGGTTATGTCCTTTAACACGATTTTTGAATGGCTAAGTTTAAACAGCAAACTACTTTTAGGTGCTACGTGGGAAACCATCTATATGGTCGCGGTTGCTGGCGTAGTGGGTTTTGCGGTCGGCATTCCATTGGGGGTGATTCTGCATATTACTAAGAAAGGCGGCTTGCTAGAAAACACCAAACTGAACGGAATTCTTGGTGCAGTGGTTAACGTTGGGCGCTCAGTTCCTTTCCTTGTTTTGATGGTTGCGATCATTCCAGTAACTAAGATGTTAGTGGGCACTTTCATTGGTACAACTGCGGCAATCGTTCCGCTGACTATTGGTGCGATTCCGTTTGTCGCTCGTCTCATTGAAGGGGCATTGCTGGAAGTACCAACTGGCTTGGTTGAGGCTGCGCAATCCATGGGCGCAACACCAACGCAAATCATCACAAAAGTTCTCCTACCAGAAGCAATGCCGACTATTGTTAACTCAGTGACGATTACTCTAGTGACATTAGTGAGCTACTCTGCGATGGCAGGAACGGTTGGCGGCGGCGGCCTCGGTGACGTAGCCATCCGATACGGCTTCCACCGTTACGACATTACTATCATGGCAGTAACCGTTGTGATGTTGATTGTTCTAGTACAAATTATTCAGTCTATCGGTGACGCAGTGGTGCGCCGTGTAGACCACCGATAAGCATTGAAAATACATATTATAAGGAGATAAACATGAAATTTAGCCTTAAAGGTCTTTTGACTTTAGCAACTGCTGCTTCTGCTCTTGTTCTAGCGGGTTGTGGCGATAAAGAAGTGGACGTTAACAAGGTAAAAGTTGGCGTAATTGCAGGTGCTGAAGCGCAAGTTGCTGAAGTAGCGGCAAAAGTAGCGAAAGAAAAGTACAACCTAGACGTTGAACTGGTTACGTTCACGGACTACGTAACACCAAACGCTGCGCTAGATGACGGCTCTGTAGACGCGAACGCTTTCCAACACAAACCTTACCTAGATCAACAAGTTAAAGATCGCGGCTACAAACTAGCTATCGCAGGTAACTCGTTTGTTTACCCAATCGCAGGGTACTCAAAGCAAGTAAAATCTGTGGATGAAATTCAAGATGGCGCACGCATCGCGGTTCCAAACGATCCAACCAACCTAGGTCGCTCACTACTGCTTCTTGAGCAACAAGGTTTGATCACTCTACGTGATGGCGTTGGTCTACTCGCTACAGTACGTGACATCGTAGGCAACCCTAAGAACATTGAAATCATTGAGCTAGAAGCACCGCAACTTCCTCGCTCTCTGGATGACGTAACGCTGTCTATCATTAACACCACTTACGCAAGCTCTATCGACCTGTCTCCAGAGCGTGATGGTGTGTTTGTTGAAGATAAAGAATCTCCATACGTAAACCTAATCGTAGCGCGTGAAGAGAACGTTAATGCTCAAAACGTACAAAACTTCGTAAAAGCTTACCAAACTGAAGAAGTTTATGAAGCAGCGAAAAAACTATTCAAAGGCGGCGTAGTGAAAGGTTGGTAATCCCGCTTTTCTAAAACCGAACTATTCGAAAACAAAAGGGCTGATGTGAAAACATCAGCCCTTTTTAGTCTTTCTCAATCTATCAGTTAGACCAAGTAAGAACCTATTTAATATGATCCCAAGAGATGTTCGAAACAATTCGGCACTCGTCGCACTTAAAATAGAAGATGTCATGCAATGGCTCATCAAGCAGCCACTCTCCACCACACTTCGGACACTTACGTGCTTTCTCGCTCTCCAACGACTGACCGCCCACACGATACTGATAATAGTAAGTTGGAATCTTGGTGATGTATTCGATACGACCACGCAAATCCCAACCGCGGCGGAACAACACACTGTCTACGTCGCAAATCTCGTGCAGCGCCGCATGCTCTGCGCGGCACCCGCCCGCCATTTGGATTTCATCGCACGCTTGCCATTCCGTCTGCCATTTGATGACCGCTTTATGATCGCCATTGAGTGTCGGATCATTACGATACAGTGGAATTGGCAACAAAGTTTCACCACTGCGCAGTGGCGAGCATGTGTGCACATACGTCGTGTAGAGCACTTGCCAACTTGGCGCTTCGTCTTCGGCCGCTTGTTCTGAATTTAAATCACGACCAAGCATACGCATTTTCGGCGCAAGCAAAGACGCATCCGACAAACGATTCATGCACACTTTAACGAAATCTGAATGATAACGCGGATGCAAACTGTCTTGTTCCGGGCAAACCACGCGCACAAAAAATTCGCCATCGCCCATCACTATCGGGAATTCACGACCTAGCACTTGGCCGTTGTAACGTAACGCATCCATCAAACCGTTAATGGCTTTATCTACCGCACTGACGGTGGTGTTATCAAAACACTCAAATTGCAACTCAACAACGTACATGCTTACACCGCAGCCTCAATTTTGGCCAAAAACTCCACAACATTCTCTGCGAGCACTTCGCGCTTATCTGTTCCTAAACGCTCTAAAATCACATTGCCCGTTAAGTTACAAATTGAAATCACGTCCAATTCTGCATCCGTCGCTGCGATAAACACCGTCGGTTTTAGCTTTAGACGACGCTGTGTCACCAAGTGACCCAAAATGTTCTCTTGTAAGCGAACAAAATCGTCATCACTCCAAACTTGAAGCAATGTCAGAGGATTCGTCTGCCACGTTGCGTCCATATCTGCACTGTATTGAGATCCATAAAACGCTTTAATGTCTTCATGCAGCGTCAACTCAATCGCATTTTCAACGTTAGTGAAATCCGCCATCTCTTCTCGCGGGAATGCTTTCCACAATACCACGCCGTCACACTTCTCTTCGACACATGGAGAAACAAGATCAGCAAGCTCCTCATTGCGAGGCAATTCATTATGCTTATTTTGCCAAGCTTGTTGGTAGCGCAGGCTGAAGTCTTGTAGCGCCTGAGTAACGGTTTGGGTCATGAAGGTCTCCTCATTCCTTATTTGTCAGATAGCAGAATTTGCCGGATAGCAATTAATCAGCGGATTCAGTAAAATTCTCGCCATTCTAATCGAAAACGACCACAAAGTATGAGCAAATATTCTGACGCTAAAGAGCTTGCTGGCCTGACGCTGGGCAAAAAGACTGAGTACGCTAACCAGTACGATGCAAGCCTACTGCAACCTGTACCTCGCAGCCTAAACCGTGATGACCTTGAACTAGGCGACACCTTACCTTTCTTGGGACATGACATTTGGACTCTGTACGAACTGTCTTGGCTAAACAGCAAAGGCTTGCCTCAAGTGGCCGTTGGCGAAGTGTACATTCCTGCAACCAGTGCAAACTTAATTGAGTCGAAGTCATTTAAGCTCTACCTAAACAGCTACAACCAAACCTGTTTCGCGAGTTGGGAAGAAGTAGCGGAGCGTTTAACGCAAGACCTATCCGCGTGTGCGGGCGAAAAGGTATTGGTCGAAGTGAACCCTGTAGGTCACTACACCAACCAACCTATCGTGACAATGGAAGGCGAATGCATTGACGACCAAGACATTGAAATCAACAGCTACGATTTTGATGCTGATTTGCTAGCAGGTGCTGCTGGCGAAGAGCAAGTAGAAGAAGTGCTGCATAGCCACCTATTGAAATCGAACTGTTTGATCACCAACCAGCCAGACTGGGGCAGCGTTGAAATTCGCTACCAAGGTGCCAAGATCGATCGTGAGAAGTTGCTGCGCTATTTGGTGTCTTTCCGTGAACACAACGAGTTCCATGAGCAATGTGTAGAGCGTATTTTCACTGACCTGATGAAATACTGCCAACCAAACAAATTGACGGTGTTTGCGCGTTACACTCGTCGTGGCGGCTTGGATATCAACCCTTACCGTTCGACAGAACAAGATAAGCCAGCTCATAATCATCGCATGGCTCGTCAATAATAGCGTGATAGGCAGAAATAAGTTCGGCAATCAAAAGGATTGCCGGGCGTTTTTATTGCCCAAGCATGTTACTATACCAAATGACTTCAACCGGCTATAAAAAGCAAGTTGAAGTCATTTGGGTTTATCCGCTATCTAAAACAGTTCGAGGGAACGAAAAGAATGTTTTGGGACAGTTCGCGTCTAATTAAATTAATAGGCTTTTTTTGTCTACTCTTGGCACAGCCACTTCACGCGACCATTTTATCTTCGGCTTTGCTTAACGAAGCACAACAACTGGCTGAGATAGAACCAGCTCAAGCAAAGCAAGCAGCCAAAAACTACTTATCGCAACGCGAACTGACCGAACGTAAAGAAAGCGGTAGCCCTTCAGCGATGTCTCGAGAAGAGACCGACCGCAGCATTCGTACCCCAGCCAGCACCATCGAAGCACACAAGATCATTGCGCAAGCCGACTATACGATGGGCAATGTCCGCTCAGCGATCGATAACCTCAATGAAGCAGAAAAGCTCGCGAAAGAATACCAACTGCCTTACATGACTTTGGATGTGCAACTCATGCGCAACCAAATGATTTGGATGTACGACCACAACTATTCAGCAGCCGAAGATACCCTCAATCAAATTGAAAAACAGCTAGACGAAGCCGACTCTGTACTTCAACGTACAGACAGCGTCCGTTATCGTCTAGTGATGCAACGAGCCCTGCTAGCGGCTCATCGTGGCGATAACGTTGGCGCAGAGCGTTTGTATGCTCAAGCGAAAAGCATGCTTGAGGACAGTCGTTCCGATTTGGCCTTAATTGATTACTACACTTCTGTTGGTGAGTTTTACCTTAACAGTAAAAAATACAACCTTGCGCTTTCAGAACTGCTTTACGGTTATTGGCAGTCCATCGAAAGTGACAGCGGTACTCGCCTTGCTAAAGTAAACCGCTTGCTGGCGAGACTTTTCCAAGAACGTCGTGTTTACGACAAAGCCATTGAATATCTGTCTCAGGCTGCAGATTTCTACGACTCTTACCCAAGCTCCCCTATTTTGGCCGATGTGCTTGAACAAATGGGCGACATCTATTTTTATCAAGGCAAGTTCAATCTTGCTTTGGTGCACTACTTCAACGTACTGGATCACGAAAGCACCAGTCGTAATATCAATCGCACCATTAAGATTCGGTTGAGCTTGGCTGCAACTTACCTGCAACTCTACAACTACGCACTTGCAGAGCAATATCTGGAACGTGCGACAGAGTTACTGGAATACGCGGATATCCCTCAGCTTGAAGCGAAAGCCGCCCTACTTCAGTCTGGTCTCGCTTATCATCAGAACGACAGCAAAAAAGTAATTGAAAACGCGAAGAAAGCCTTAG
The DNA here is from genome assembly GCF_054850435.1 of Vibrio sp. RC2502. Classification (NCBI taxonomy): domain Bacteria; kingdom Pseudomonadati; phylum Pseudomonadota; class Gammaproteobacteria; order Vibrionales; family Vibrionaceae; genus Vibrio; species Vibrio sp. RC2502. Next base: position 732,118 of record NZ_CM141453.1, on the reverse strand, counting down.
AGCTTGTCGAAAAAGCGCCGGAAAACAAAAACTTCATCAAGCAGCAATCTTACCGTTTGTTGGGCTTGGGTTACGAACAGGCGGGCGAATATCAACTGTCACTGCAAGCGTACAAAAAATACACCAGCTTAGTGCGTTTGGAGCAAAAACAACTCAACCAAATTAGTGAAGATGCGTTCCGTCAGCAAAAAGAGTTTGCGGAACAGACCATTCACTATGTCGGTCAATCAGAGCGTCTAGAGCAGGTGGAAATGGAACATCGTAAGTTCCAGAAAATTTCCTTTGCCCTATTCATCACCGTTCTGGTTATGTTTTTGTTCATTATGCGCCGCGGCGTGATCATGCAGCGCCAAGCGGGTGAAATCGAGAAACTTCGCAACGACCTCTTTACCCATTCCCGCTCTCGCTTACGTAATCTGCGCATGCTGAACGTGAAGTTGTCTCGCTCACTGAAAAAATCGCGTGACACTTTTGAACAGTGGCAAATGGGTGAACTTATCCATGAACCGCTCAACGACCGACTACGCTTTGTGATGATCGACCTACCGTTCTTACGCAGCATGTACGTTCAAAATGGTTACAAAGCGGGCTTAGAATTAGAACGCGCATTCGGTGAATACCTAGCAGAGCGCATCGAAAAACCGGCACGTTTGTACCACTTCTCGGATGCAAACTTACTCTACATCGAACCTAACGCAGACCGCGACGCCTCTGCCGAAGTCATGTTTGAAAAATTCCAAGCGTGGGTAGACGAATTTGCGACTCAGCATAACGTCAATCGCATCATTCGTATGGGCATCAGCGACTACCCGTTCTTGCCTCGTGCTTACACCGCTATCAATGATGAAGAGCTGCTCGATTTACTGCTACTTGCGACGCACATTGCACGCGAAGTTAGCCTCAAAGATAAACAAAGTCATTGGGTATTTTTGAAAGCCATAGACAACGCGCCAGCAGCGAGCTTTGCAACCGGTAACATAAGAACCGCTTGCCAACACGCCATCAACCAAGGCCTGATCAAGATCCACTCCTCTTACAAGAATGAGGACGACATCAAGAAAATATTAAAAAATGGATAATTAACCATCGGTTAAGCGTAATAACTAATGACGCTATAAAGTTTTTTGTTATTATCAGTTAATTGTCAGTAGTACATGGACTTAACCGTAGTCGTTTCATGGGAATCTTGGAATCCGATATTCAGTCGCAGCTTCATCAGCTGAGTTGTCAACTTGACCAACTCAGGCTGACACATCGTGATACTTCGCTCAAATTTAAGCGAGAACAACAAGTTCTCAAGCGCGTTGTGGCATCTTTGTCGTCTGCTTGCCAAGGCTCAAACACCCAAGTTGCTAACTATCTGTTTGAAATTCAGCAAGAGCTGCAACATCAAAAAGACATCAGCACTCTGATCCCGCGCTTGGCGGTACTTGAAAGAATGCTCAAACAGCAGTCGAAAACGATGGATAAACAGAACGGCTACCTCGATGAACAAATCAAACACAGCGGTGAAACACTCCAACGTGTTACGGGTTTGCCAGCGCAGTTAAAACGCGAACTGCGCAACTTAATGAGCTTCTCCGAAGTACACGCAGGGAAGAAAGTCGATCAAGCTACCCGTCTACTGAGCATCTACGAACGCGCGATTAAAATCATCACTTCGAACTCACGTTTACAACTCAGCGAATTCGAAAACAACCCAGACAAATCTCAACTAGAATGCCTCGCTGTCGATCTGCAACATACGATCACAGAACTTGATTTTGAAGGCGAATGTGGCGAGAGACTGCTTGATATTCGTGCAAAACTGTTGCTTGGCGTGAATGCAGAATCCTTAATCGAGCTGACGTTAAGCACTCTAAAGTTAGTCGTCGAAGCGACTAAGTTTGAGCGCAAAGCATCAAGCCAATTTCTCGATCAGTTAAACTCTGCTCTGGCGAGTAACCTCAAAACCGTCCATCAAAACGTCGATCAACACCATACTTATTTTGAGCATCGCCAAGAGCTGAATGCGGAAATGAATGGTTTGGTTGAACTCAGCCAACAATCTCTCGACCAAGCTCAGGATTTAGCAGAACTCAAACAAGAAGTCGCTCCATTGCTAGCCAAAATGGCCTCGTTAACCGAGCGCCTCAAGATGACGGAAGAGAGAGAACAGGCCCTGCAAGAGCGTTTAAGCTACAGCAAAAATCAGCTTGAAGCGGTGTTTGAAACCACACAAGATTACCGCCGCCGCTTAGACGACCAGACACAGCGAATGTTGCTTGATCCACTCACGAAGGTTTACAACCGAACAGCATTTAACGATCGTCTTGAGCTCGAATACCGTCGTTGGATTCGCTCTCAACAAAATCTACGAGTGGTACTGTTTGATGTCGATAACTTCAAAGCCGTAAACGACAGTTATGGTTATACCGCTGGTGATAAAGCGCTGAAGATCATCGCTCGAGCCATCAATAAGCGCGTGTCTGATACCGAAACCGTCGCTCGCTTTGGCGGTGAAGAGTTTATTCTGCTGATTCCAGAACAAAGTGAAGAATACACGTTAGAGCTGATGAAGAATATTCAGCGCGATATCTGTCAGCTGCCGTTTAAGTTCCGCGAGCAAAACATCATCATTACTCTGACAGCCGTCTCTACTTCATTTAAGGAATCAGACGCACCAGAATATGTGCTCGATCGCCTTGGGCAAATGCTCACTGACGCTAAAAAACGGGGCACAAACCAGCTAAACTGGAACTAAAAACCGTTCAAAAAACAAGCAAACAAACACTTTTACCCCCTCTCAAACGCTCATAACCTCCCATTTTCAACGAGTTATCACATTTATCCCCTTTCAGTCTGCTAAGCTGTTAAAACCCAAGTCACTTCAAGATGATGTATTCATTCATGACGAATATGGCATCTTGAGGTTGCTTGGGACTCGATAACCATAAAACCAAACCCTCCAGCCATCTGAGTAAAACGACACGTACAACTAAGTAAGATGCGTTGGAACTATCCCTCAAAATAATGCAACACAAGGAGGCGTTATGATTACCCATATAAGCCCCGCAGGTAGCATGGACTTGCTATCCCAACTGGAAGTTGAACGCTTAAAGAAAACCGCTTCGAGTGATCTTTACCAGCTTTATCGTAACTGTACGTTAGCGGTATTGAACTCTGGTAGCCACACAGATAACTCCAAAGAGCTTCTCGATAAACACCAATCGTTTGATGTGAATGTAGTGCGCCGCGAGCGTGGCATTAAGCTAGAGCTGACCGACCCACCAGAGCATGCGTTTGTCGATGGAGAGATCATTAAAGGCATTCAAGAACACTTATTCTCTGTACTGCGTGACATCGTTTACGTGAACATGCACTTGGCTGACAGTCAGCGCCTCAATCTCACTAACCCAACGCATATTACCAACCTTGTGTTTGGTATTTTGCGTAACGCAGGCGCGCTCACTCCCGGTATTGAACCAAATCTCGTCGTCTGTTGGGGCGGCCATTCAATCAATGGCGTTGAATACCAATACACGCGCGAAGTGGGTAACGAGCTTGGCTTACGTGAACTTAATATCTGTACGGGTTGTGGACCAGGTGCGATGGAAGGCCCGATGAAAGGAGCGGCAATCGGTCACGCTAAACAGCGTTACACTGAGCAACGCTACCTTGGCTTGACGGAGCCTTCAATCATTGCCGCTGAGCCGCCAAACCCAATCGTTAACGAGCTGATCATCATGCCGGACATCGAAAAACGTTTAGAAGCGTTTGTTCGTATGGCACATGGTATTGTGATCTTCCCGGGTGGTCCGGGTACTGCTGAAGAGTTGCTATACATCCTTGGTATCATGATGCATCCAGACAATGCTGATCAGCCGATGCCGATTGTGTTAACCGGACCAAAAGAGAGCGAAGAATACTTCCGTTCTATCGACGCGTTTATTCGCGATACCTTAGGTGAAGAAGGTCAAAAACACTACCAAATCGTCATTGATGATCCTGCCGAAGTTGCACGTATCATGAAGCGCTCGATGGAAGATGTACGCCTTCACCGTAAAGAAAAAGGCGATGCTTACAGCTTCAACTGGTCATTGAAAATCGAACCGGATTTCCAACTGCCATTTGACCCAACGCATACATCAATGGAAGGGTTGAATTTGAACTTGGATCAAGAACCTCAGGTTCTGGCGGCTAACTTACGCAAAGCCTTCTCTGGTATTGTGGCAGGTAACGTCAAAGCCGAGGGCATTCGCGAAATCGAATGCAAAGGTCCATTTTCCATTCATGGCGATCCTGTACTGATGAAGAAGCTCGACAAGCTACTGCAAGACTTCGTTGAACAACATCGAATGAAATTGCCAGGCGGTTCTGATTACGAACCATGCTATCGAATTGCCCATCCATAAATTGGTGGTCGATAGTCTAGCTTGCATTCGTTACACTAGGGGCATTACGCCCCTTTTTTATTGCTAAGTCATTATGTCTATTCATCTTGTTATTATTGATGCCCTCAACTTGATTCGCCGTGTGCACTCTGCACAGCCGGATCCAACTGACATCGCAAGAACCATCACGACGACTCAGCGAACCCTTACGCGTATTCTTTCCGAAGCGAAACCAACACATATCATCGCGGTGTTTGATCACCATGAACAAGATAGAGGTTGGCGCGCTGAAATCCTTCCTGACTACAAGCAAAATCGCAAACCGATGCCAGAGCCGCTGATGCAAGGTTTGGATGCCATCCAACAAGCATGGTGGGAGCAAGGTATTGATTCACTGCTATCAGAAGGCGATGAGGCAGACGATTTAGTTGCGACATTGGCGACCAAAGTGGCAAGACACGGCGAGAAAGTAACGATCGTTTCAACCGACAAAGGCTACTGCCAGTTACTTTCACCGACACTGCAAATTCGCGATTATTTTCAACACCGTTGGTTGGATGAACCGTTTATTGAGAAAGAGTTTGGCGTAAAGCCAAGCCAACTCGCTGATTATTGGGGGTTAACTGGCATTAGTTCGAGCCAAGTGCCGGGCGTTCCGGGCATTGGACCGAAAGCTGCCAAAGAGATCCTAACTCAATTTGAAGATATTGAAGCGGCCTACGCCAGCGATGAACTTGCACCAAAATATCGCAAGAAGCTGGATGAACACATTGAGTCTGCACGTCTATGTAAACGAGTAGCGGCGTTGAAATGCGATATCGAGCTCGGCTTTAACCTGCAAGACATTCGCTTTACCGGATCAAATAAAGCCGAGTAAGCACATCTCTTTTACGCTGTGAGTTTTGGGTTAGACAACACGTTTATAAAATCTGTTGTGTAACCCTTTACATTCACGGCAATGATATTTACCTCATCATTAACCTACAAGATACTGATTAATTTATAAGCTAATTCACAGTCTTAGTGAGTAATTTCATTATTTTTAAATCTCTTAATAACGGAGAAAAATAATGAAAAACATCATCTTAGTATCTTTAGTCACACTCCTATCCTTCCCTACTCTTGCTGAAACTTGCGGTCAACACCTTGATAAAGGCATACCTTCAAGCAACAGCGATCAGTTCCTTTGCAGAGATGGCTATGCGGTTGGGTACAACTACAACACCAAAAATGCAGACTGGGTTGCTTACCACATTACCGCGGAAAGCGTGAACATCACCAACAAACGCAGTAACGCCTTCCAAGAAGACACTGAAATGCCGGATTACGCACGCTCTACCCTAGCGGACTACAAAGGCTCAGGATACGACAGAGGGCACCTTGCGCCGTCAGCGACAATGGATTTCACCCAAGAGTCAATGAAGCAAAGCTTTTTGATGAGCAACATGTCACCTCAACTGCCGGGGTTTAACCGAGTTGGTTGGCGCGTTCTAGAAGAACATGTTCGTGATCTCGCCAATGAGTACAATGAGCTTTATGTGGTGACCGGACCGATTTACCAAGGTAACGAAGGAACAATCGGTAATGGCGTGGTGATCCCGAGCGCATTTTACAAAGTCATTCTTGATCCAAGCTTTGATGAAGCCATTGCGTTCATTGTCCCGCATCGCGATGTTTCAAGCTCTGAGTTAGCCAACTTTATTACCACCATTGACGAAGTTGAACGTCAAACTGGATTAGACTTTTTTTCTCAAACGCCAGATAGCATCGAAGACAACATGGAATCAGTAAAATGGGAAGAGATGTGGCCAACCAACCAGTAATTGAGTGACTGTCGCGATTCCTAAACCGCAAAAAAAAAAGCGCCTGAAGTAGGCGCTTTTTTAATAATGTTCAACCACATAGAAACGATAACTTAGTGCGGAGAGATATTAGATATACATTGAATGTGAATCGTGATCTCTTCACGGTCATGATACAGATGCTTCGCTTGCAGCTTGAATTTCACCTTGTTCTCAATCAAGAACATTTTTAGATTTTCAAGATCTTGCAGTACTTCATCGTAACGACCTTTCATTGGCAATTTCAGGTTAAAGATGGCTTCTTTCGCCCAACCTTTAAGCAGCCATTGGCCCATAAGATGTGCCACGCGAGCTGGTTTCTCAACCATATCACACACAATCCAAGTCACGTTCTTGCGGTCTGGTTCAAACTTAAAGCCATCCACCATGTGGTGCTTAATTTGACCGGTTTCCATCAAGCTGTCTGCCATCATGCCATTATCAACACAATGAACGAACATAGAACGTTTCACTAATTGGTACGTCCAACCACCTGGACATGCACCTAAGTCAACGCCCCACATGCCTGGCGCCAAACGCTCATCCCACTCATCTCGCGGAATAAATACGTGGAAAGCTTCTTCCAGTTTTAGCGTTGAACGGCTTGGTGCGTCTGCTGGGAATTTCAAGCGAGGGATACCCATAAAGAACTGCGAGTTGTTGCCTGGTAGTGAGTAACCCACATAACAATGACCCGGTGCGACAAAACAGATGTGCAGCACTGGCTTCTTCGCGTTGTCTTTATTCCACATCAAACCTTTACCACGCAACGCTTGGCGCATTGGTACGGTGAACTTGCGGCAGAACTTCAACAGCTCTTTTGCTTCGTTCGTATCTGGCGTTTCGATACGTAGATCGCCACAACGTGGGAACGATTCAAACTCTGACAGCTCGGCAAGAATTGGGCTGATGCGGTCTTCACTTGGCAGCGCTTCAAACTCAGCCGCTACAGCAAACATCTGACGCGCAAAAATCAATGAGCTAAAGTCTAAGCCTTTAACTAGCTTCTCTGCGTCTCCATCTTGGTAACACTCGAAGACAACATAACCTGAGTTTTTCTTCACACGAGGGAAGCCATACACTTCCAACTGTGTCGCTTTGTCCTGAATTTCACCAGCACACTCTTTCTCAAAGCCAGCACGGCAATAGAGCATTAGTTGTTTCACTTGGAGACCTCTTTGATATTAAACGCAGCAAAAAAGAACAGACACCAGCCGATCATGAACATGAATCCTCCCATTGGGGTGATGGGTCCAAACCATTTAATGCCCGTCAGCGCCAGCGCGTAAAGACTGCCGCTAAAACAAAAGATGCCGATGATAAAGCAAATCGCCGCGATGAAAAAATATTTTTGTGCTTTTTGTCCCAAATTGAGCAGAAGCAAAATGGCACAAAATGCAACCGCTAAGGTGTGGATGAACTGATACAACACACCCGTCTCAAACACGCCAAGCAAATAAGGCGCAAGCTTGGCTTTTAGGCCGTGCGCTGCGAAAGCGCCTAGTGCAACAGAAACTAGTCCCGAAAGTCCCGTAAAAGAGAGTAACCACTTACTTTTCACTGTACACCTCATTGATGAATGCTGACAGTTGCTCTACTGCAAGTGCAATATTGCCCGCCTCGGTATGTCCCGAGCTCTTGCGCGGCTTAAAGCTATGGTCGCCATCAGGTAAGAAGCTCACTTTTACTTGCTGAGAAAACACAAACTCATCAAACTCTTCACGCTTACCAAAAGTATCTCGCTCACCTTGAAGAATCAGAGTGGGCTTGTCGATGCTTGCAAGATGATCACCTTTGAATTTTTCTGGCTTACCCGGAGGGTGAAATGGAAAGCCTAAACAGGCAATGCCCGCCACCAGCTCGTGCTCTGCGAGTAAACTCGCCATTCTCCCTCCCATCGACTTGCCACCAATGACCACGGGAGAAGAAGCAAAGTGAGCGATCACTTCGCTGTATGCTTCGAGCAACTTTGGTGCGCGATCGGGCGGACGCTTTTTGCCATCTTCCGAACGTTTCACCATGTAAGGGAAATTAAAACGCACCACACGAATGCCTTGCTCAACTAATCCTTTGGCGACAGCAGTCATGAAGTCATGCTCCATCCCCGCCCCTGCGCCGTGAGCAAAAACAAACAGCGGCCCGTTTTCAGGCCCCTCAACTATCCACTGGCTCATCCAATACTTCCTCTTGTTCTTTTCTCGCCGTTGCCAGCATCCAATCTCTAAATGTCGCGATGCGTCCCATGTCTGCCTGCTGCTCATGGCACACCACATAGAAGGCATTTTTGGAGATAAGCACCTCATCAAACGGCGCAATCAGTCGTCCCGCTTCCATTTCTGGTTTCGCTAACACGTTGTTGCCCAATGCTACGCCTTGTCCGTGTGCAGCAGCCTGCAGCACCATAGTCGAGTGACTGAAAATCGGACCATGATTCACGTTAATGCCTTCGATGTTGTAATGACGAGCGAACTGCTTCCAATCTTTACGCGAAGTATCATGTAACAAAGTGTGTAATTTGAGGTCACTTAGAGATTCTAATGGTTTGTTACCTAAAAGTAACGAAGGTGAACAAAGTGGGATCAGAAACTCTTGGTACAGTTTATCCGCTCGTAAACCCGGCCAGTTCCCACGGCCGTAGTAGATCGCTACATCTACATCATCAGTCAGTGAACCTTCATCCATATCCACGGCTTTGATGCGCACATCGATGTCTGGCTCTTGAGCATTAAAGTCCGCCAAACGAGGCACCAACCACTGAATGGCAAAACTCGGTGGCAAGCTGATGGTCAACGCGCCTTTTTCACTACGTTCCAATACCTTATCGGTCGCTTCAGCAATCGAGGTAAAGATGTCTTTGATGTCGAGAAAGTAACTTTGCCCTTCTTCTGTTAACAGCAAAGAACGGTTACGGCGACGGAAAAGTTTTAGAGATAGAAACTCTTCTAGGGCTTTAATTTGATGACTCACTGCGGCTTGAGTCACAAATAACTCTTCTGCCGCACGCGTAAAACTGAGATGACGAGCGGCTGCTTCAAATACTCGAAGCGAATTTAAAGGAGGCAATCTGCGAGACATATGGGACCTCAAATAGGATTAGTTTTTTTAATCTGAAACATTATAAAATGTCCGTTGTCGAACAGCCAGATAAATTCTATATTTCACCCCGCAACACGAGCCTGAACGGCTTGATTTCCTTGGAAATCAATTGGCTTCGTTGTTGCGATGTTGTGTTTGCAAACTCGTATTTCGAGTTAGGTAGATTTCTACCATGATGTTTTGTCCACACTCCCTGTGACAAAACAGATACTTCCTGTATTTATTTTTGACCTGTCTGTCAAATTTGTTACACCGCCTTTTTAGGCGGTGTTTTTTTATCTAAAGAAAATCCCACCTTTCAAATCTGGCATCAACATCACTTTTTATCTGTATTTCGGATTAATTATCGTTATATCAACACAACCAATATAGCTTTGCGATAAACCTCAACATTATGCTGAATTCCGCTTCTTTATTGCGCGATCAAAAACAAAAAAGCGCAAATTACATCAGCAATTTGCGCTTTGGGTCTGCTTCAGATCACCGCCATTGGCGGCCATCGGAAGTGTGTTTATTTACTGAGTGACTATGGACGGTAAACTTTTACGTTGTTAAAGCCCTGCTCTTGCAAGTAAAGCGCTTGCAGACGGCTCATGACGCCACGGTCACAGTACAGTAGGTAAGTTTTCGACTGGTCTAGGTCACCGAACTGCGTACCCAGCTTGTAGAATGGAATGTGTTTCACATCCACACCAGCGATTTCTAGTGGGTTATCGTCTTCCTCATCAGGGCTACGAATATCCAATACTACTGCGTGTTCTTCTACCGCTTGTACTTGCTCAACTTCTGGTGCCGCTTGCTCAGATTCTTTTGCGATATCACGAATGTCCATTTGACGCGCTTCGTAAACCACTTTCTCTAGAATGCTGAAGTCAAACTTCGCTTCTTCTGCTTCTAGCTTCTCTTTCACCGCTTTTACTGTTGGCTTCTTAGAGATCACGCCACAGTACTCAGGCATGGTTTTCGCGAAGTCTTCTGTACCTATTTCACGAGCTAAGTTGATGATGTCTTCTTTATCCCAGTTGATAAGAGGACGCAGAATCAGCGTATCCGTAACATTATCGATGTGACGAAGGTTCGTTAGCGTTTGGCTAGATACCTGGCCAAGAGCTTCACCCGTTACCAACGCTTCAATCTTAAACTTCTCAGCAATCATGCCAGCAGCGCGCATGAACATACGCTTCAAGATGACGCCCATTTGACCGTCATCTACTTTCTCAAGAATTTCAGCAACCACAGGTTCGAAATCAACAGAGATGAAACGCACCTTCGCTGATGAGCCGTATTTGTTCCATAGGTAGTGAGAAACCTGCTTAACGCCGATTTCATGAGCTGGGCCACCTAGGTTAAAGAAACAGTAGTGAACTTTAGAGCCACGTTTGATGTGTAGGTAGCTTGATACACCAGAGTCGAAACCACCTGAGATCAGGCTTAGTACGTCTTCTTGAGTACCTAGAGGGAAGCCTCCTAGACCTTTGTAACGTGCCAACACTTGGTTAAGTTTGTCACCCGATACTTCAACTTTTACCGTCACATCAGGGTTGTGCAATTTAACGCGTGCGCTTTCTACTGCTTGGTTTAGACCACCACCAACGTAACGTTCAAGCTCGATAGACGTGAAGTCATGCTTACCACGGCGTTTTGCACGAACCACAAACGTTTTATTTTCAATAAGCGGACGGCTAAGTTCCAGCACCTGCTCGTAGATGTCGTGCAGGTCTTTAAACTCAGATTGCTTCACTTCTAGAACGTGATGAATGCCTGGCGTGTGAGTCAGGATTTCTAAAACTTCAGCGTGGTATTCGTTGCTCTCAGAGGTCACTTCAATGTGATCACGACGGTTAAATACTGCGACAGATTCCGTGCGGCTCTTGACGATATTACGAATGTTGCACTCTAAAATCTTTGTGAAGCGCTTACGCACAGATTCACTTTTTACAAAAATTTCTGGATGGGGCTTTACAATAAATTTCATAGTCTAATTCGCAGGTTAGTTTCGCAATCAACAATGAGTGAACTCTCATAACTATAGAATCAAATCGAAATCCGCGTGAAAGGCACGCCGTTTTCAACGATGTAATGAGCTCACTTTTAGGGCGCAAGATTATATACCCAAACAACCTTAAGATGCTAGGTGCAGCGAGAATGCCTTGGATTGCAGGCAAGGCTACGATTTTAAGAACAAGCGACTCTCGACTAAAAGTCTTTAATAAAAAAGCGAGCACTCTGCTCGCTTTTTATCTTCTGAACTATTTATAGACGCGCTTTGTTATTGAATAACGGGCACTTCTTCACTGTATAAAGGTTCACCTTGCATGATACTGATTTCAACACGACGGTTAAGTGCGCGGTTTTCATCAGAATCATTTGGCACCAAAGGCTCGGTGTCCGCCATACCTCGCACACGAAGACGCTGATGCGAGAAACCTCTGACCTTTTCCATCTCTTGAGCGACCGACACCGCACGCTGCGATGACAAGTCCCAATTCGAGCGATACAGCTCAGAATCCAAACGCTGATTGTCCGTGTGACCAGAGATTCGGACAATACCTGGCACATCTTTCACTAGCTCAGCAATCTGTCGCACTAATGGTCTGAACTTCGGTTGCAGGAATGCAGAACCTTCTGGGAATGCGCCTTTCTCTCGCATTCGTATAACGATTTGCTGACCGAGGTTCTCCACTTCAATCGCGCCTTGTTCGATTTCACGTTCGAGCGCCTTCTTGATGCTCTCCATCAAGGTTTCCATCTCTTGTGACATCTCTTCAGACTGCTGCTGTTGCATGTCTGACTCTGCGGACTGATTGCTTTGTGTCGAGGTTTCCGGTGATTGACCGCCCGTCAGCTTGCCTTCATCACGCTTAGTACCACCAGCTCGGTCAGACTCACCTTCGTGGAATTCTAACGTCTGCTGAGTGATGTCCATGGTTTGTTGCATGATGACATCAATCGGTGTCGGCTCAGGACGGCCTGGTCTAAATTCTTGTGCGATGATGCTGGTGCCTTTAGGAATGTCTTTCACTTCCAGTTGGTTTTGCACACCAAATGCAAACTTCATCGAACCAGCAATCTGTTTGAACTTCAAAACATCCATTTCAGAGAATGAAAGCAGCAGTACGAAGAAGCACATCAACAGCGACATCAAGTCCGCGAATGTCCCCATCCACAACGGGAGACCGGGTGGCGGACAATCGCATTTGTTATCTTCATCATCCATCACAAATCTCCGCGATTACTCATCAATCTCAAGAGCACGTTTACCCTCGTTGAGGTAGTTCTTCAGGTAGCTGTCGATAACTCGTGGGTTTTGACCATCTTGAATGGCAAGTACGCCGTCCATGATCAAACGGCGGTTAAGCGTTTCTTGATCTCGGCGTAAAGAAAGCTTATCGGCAATTGGGAAGAACAGCATGTTTGACAACACCGCACCGTAAAGTGTGGTTAAAAGGGCTACCGCCATTGCAGGACCGATCGCTTTTGGGTCATCCATGTTCGAAAGCATCGCAACCAGACCAACCAGCGTACCGATCATCCCCATCGCTGGAGCAACGTCACCAAACGCTCGGAAAACACCCGTGCCTTGCGTGTGTCGCTCATCCGTCAAGGCAATGTCTTTTTGCAACGCAGCGCGAACCACGTCCGCATCGTGACCATCCACCAAAAGGTCAATGCCTTTCTGCATAAAGCTGTTGTTGATTTCCATCTCTTCCAGAGCGAGGAAACCGCCTTTACGCGCTGCATCGGCCATTTCAACAATCTTTGCGATGAGGTCTTCTGGCTCATCGGCTTTAAACATGAATGCCTTGCCTGCAATTTTCGCCGCACCAAAGAACTGGCCGAGCGTGAACTTCATCAATACTACAAATGCAGAGCCACCTACTACGATAAGGATCGATGTAACGTCGACGAACATGCCGATACTGCCACCTAGCACCATTGCCATGATGACGAAGGCAAAACCACCGATCAAACCTATTAGGGTTGCTAAATCCACAAAGCACTCCTCACGCTATTTAAATACTGCCGTTAGGCGGATTATTACTTGTATCGACAACTAGAACAGATTTTTTAGGAAAATCTTAGCTAATAGATCACAAATTAACGCCAACAACCTTAACTAAAATATGGGGTTTGTCTAATCAGACTCGTTTAGAGCCAATTTTGTGACAATTATGTAAGGTTAAATTTGACCAAGTAACTAGGCTAAGGTAACTTTCGTGCATCCTATTCAAGGCTTGATTAAGGCAGAAAAAAGATGGCGGTCAAGAAACCAGAAAACATGACCTTCGAAGCAACCATTGAAGAGCTTGATAGCTTGGTTGATCAATTAGAAAACGGCGATCTTGCCCTAGATGATGCCTTACGTAAATTTGAACGAGGCATTGCCTTAGCTCGTGCTGGCCAAACCAAACTGAGCGACGCAGAACAGCGCGTAAGCATTCTTCTTAGCGAAGATGACGAAGCCCCTCTTAGCGACTTCAAACCAGATTCAGAATAACCATCAGTAGTGAGCAATGTGATGCAACAGACATTGACGTCTTTCCAAGAAAGAAACAATCAGCAATTGAATTTGTGGCTAGAACAGCTTCCATATCAAGAGCAGCCATTGATTCAAGCAATGAAATACGGCCTTTTGTTAGGCGGCAAACGCGTTCGCCCATTTCTTGTTTACATCACAGGTCAAATGCTCGGCTGTAAACCTGAAGATCTAGACACTCCAGCTTCAGCCATCGAGTGTATTCATGCCTACTCGCTCATCCATGACGATCTTCCTGCTATGGATGATGATGATCTGCGCCGCGGTCAGCCAACCTGCCATATCAAATTTGATGAAGCGACCGCCATTTTAACCGGTGATGCCCTACAAACTCTTGCTTTTACCATCATTGCTGACGGTCCGTTGAGCCCAAGCGCAGAAAACCAACGTGTCAACATGATCAAAGCGTTAGCTCACTCCTCTGGTGCGAACGGCATGTGTGTCGGCCAAGCATTGGATTTGGGTGCGGAGAATCGCCAAGTTTCTCTTGCAGAAATGGAAGAGATACACCGTAAAAAAACCGGAGCTCTGATTGATTGTGCGGTAAAATTAGGTGCTCTGGCCGCTGGTGAAAAAGGTATCGAGGTTTTACCTCATTTAGAACGCTATTCAAAAGCAATTGGTTTGGCGTTTCAGGTTCAAGACGATATTCTTGATATCATTAGTGACACAGAAACATTGGGTAAACCTCAAGGTTCAGACCAAGAACTGAACAAAAGCACTTACCCATCCCTGCTGGGTTTAGAGGGAGCCATTGAGAAAGCTCACACTCTATTACAGGAAGCACTTCAAGCATTGGAAGCTATCCCATACAATACTCAGTTACTCGAAGAGTTCGCCCGATACGTCATCGAGCGCAAAAACTAACACTATAAGCGCGCATTTATATGACTCTTGATATTTCAAAGTACCCAACACTGGCGTTAGCAAATACACCGGAAGAGTTGCGTCTTCTTCCAAAAGAAACATTACCAACTCTGTGTGATGAGCTGCGAACGTATCTGCTAAATTCAGTGAGCCAATCTAGCGGACACTTAGCGTCTGGCTTAGGCACCGTAGAGCTAACTGTGGCTCTGCATTATGTTTACAACACACCCGTAGATAAACTTATCTGGGATGTTGGTCATCAGGCTTACCCACATAAAATTTTGACGGGTCGTCGCGATCAAATGCCAACGATTCGTCAGAAAGACGGCTTACACCCTTTCCCTTGGCGCGAAGAGAGCGAGTACGACACGCTATCAGTTGGTCACTCTTCTACTTCCATCAGTGCAGGGCTTGGCCTAGCCATCAGCGCTCAAAAAGAAGGGAAAGGTCGCAAAGTCATCAGTGTGATTGGTGATGGTGCGATTACTGCCGGCATGGCATTCGAAGCCATGAACCACGCAGGCGATGTTCACCCTGACATGTTGGTGATTCTGAACGACAATGAAATGTCGATCTCAGAAAACGTTGGCGCTCTGAACAACCACCTAGCGAAAGTGCTTTCCGGTAGTCTTTACACCTCTATCCGTGAAGGTGGAAAAAAAGTGCTATCAGGTGTGCCACCAATCAAAGAACTGGTTCGTCGCACTGAAGAACATCTAAAAGGCATGGTTGTCCCTGGCACTCTGTTTGAAGAGTTTGGCTTTAACTACATTGGTCCAATTGATGGGCACGATGTGAATGAGCTCGTTAAAACACTGAAGAACATGCGTGAGCTTAAAGGCCCTCAGTTCCTGCACATCATGACCAAGAAAGGCAAAGGTTATGAGCCAGCAGAGAAAGATCCTATTGGCTACCACGGCGTCCCTAAGTTCGATCCAAGCCATAACTGCTTACCAAAAAGCAGTGGCGGCAAACCAACTTTCTCAAAGATTTTTGGTGACTTCTTATGTGACATGGCAGCGCAAGATCCTAAGCTAATGGCAATTACGCCAGCAATGCGTGAAGGTTCTGGCATGGTACGTTTCTCGAAAGAGTACCCAGACCAATACTTTGATGTGGCAATTGCAGAGCAACACGCTGTGACACTTGCAACGGGTATGGCAATTGCTGGCGATCATCCGATCGTTGCTATCTACTCGACCTTCTTGCAACGTGGTTACGATCAACTTATCCATGACATCGCTATCATGGACTTACCAGTAATGTTCGCTATCGACCGCGCAGGTTTGGTCGGTGCAGATGGTCAAACACACCAAGGTGCATTTGATCTTAGCTTTATGCGCTGCATTCCTAACATGGTGATCATGGCTCCAAGCGACGAAAACGAATGTCGCCAAATGCTGTACACAGGTCATAAGCACACTGGACCAAGTGCCGTACGTTATCCTCGTGGTAGTGGTATGGGTACAGAGATCGAAAAAGAGTTTACCGCTCTTGAGATTGGTAAAGGTCGAGTGGTACGCAAAGGTGAAAAGGTGGCAATCCTGAGCTTCGGTACTTTCTTACCGAATGCACTAGAAGCAGCTGAAAACCTCAATGCAACGGTTGCTGATATGCGTTTCGTCAAACCTCTTGATGAAGCATTGATTCGCCAACTCGCTGATGAACATGACGTTCTTGTCACGCTAGAAGAGAACGCAATCGCAGGTGGTGCTGGTGCAGGTGTTATTGAATTTATGATGAAAGAGAAAATCATCAAACCAGTACTCAATCTTGGTTTACCTGATAAATTCATCCATCAAGGTACTCAAGAAGAGCTTCACGAAGAACTTGGTTTAGACGCAAAAGGGATTGAAAAATCCATTGCTGAATACCTTGCGAAGTAAGCAATTCAATAGCAAAAAGGGATGCCATTGGCATCCCTTTTTAATTCTTGTTGTTCTTCGAGTGATAGGTGATGTACTAACTCATCCAACCCGCATACTTTGCAACGAGAAACAAAGCAATACCCGCCATAATCCCCGCCACAATATCATCGAGCATAATGCCAAGCCCGCCATGGATGCGTTTGTCTAACCAACCTATTGGCCACGGTTTGACCATATCGAAAAAGCGGAAAAGAATGAAACCCGTCAACAACCATTTCCATTCCGTGATAGGAATATTCAGGGCTGGTACAATACTCATGGTGATCCAAAAGCCCGCAAACTCATCCCAAACAATTGAACCGTGATCATGCACCTTCATATCATCTGACGTGACTTGGCAGATTTTGATGCCAATCACGCACGAAAGTAATACCACAACGACATAAGCCGGAAATGGCAGCTGCGCCAACAACAGAAAAAACGGAACCGCAGCAAGCGTCCCCATTGTTCCAGGAACTACTGGCGACAAACCACTGCCAAACCCCGTCGCCAACAAATGCCACGGGTTCTTTAATGAGATCAGAGAAAGAGGGTTGGTCATATCCTTAAACCTATACTGCTAGTTTAACTCGATGAGCTTATTTAAAGTGGTCGAAACCACTTAAATCCCAGTCGAGAGGTTGGTTGTTATCGTGAAGCTCAAACGTTCCATTTGGTCTAATTTGGCCAATGCACGTCACTTTGCACCCGCTATAAGACAAAGCACTCTGCAAAGAACCTCGATTTTGTTCTGATACAGTGAAACACAACTCGTATTCTTCACCGCTAGATAAAGCATACTGCTGTGCGCTGACCTTATCATCTAAAAATTGTACCAGCTCTGAAGAGATTGGTAATTGAGACACATCGATACTCACACCAACTTGTGAGCGTTTTAAAATATGTTTGATATCCGAAATCAGGCCGTCTGAAATATCAATCGCCGAAGATGCTAATCCTACCAAAGCTTGCCCCGCTAACACTCTCGGAGTACTTAGGTAGTGGGCTTTTTCTAGTTCATCAGCACCAATGCGACTGCGAAGTGTTTCATCTAAGATGACATCCAGCCCTGCTTTTGCGTCACCCAAATTCCCCGTGACATACACCCAGTCCCCGACTTTCGCGCCAGAGCGAGTCAGCGCTTTGCCCTCAGGCACAAAACCTTGCACTGTCAGTGTTAAGCTTAATGGGCCTTTCGTTGTATCACCGCCGATTAACTGAATACCGAAGTAATCCGCCAGTTCGAAAAACGCATCACAGAAGGGTGCGAGCCATTCTTCATCCACTTCAGGCATGGTCAATGCAAAGCTTACCCAAGCAGGTGTTGCGCCCATCGCAGCTAAGTCGCTGATGTTGGATGCAAGCGCCTTGTGAGCAACCCAAGCAGGGTTCGCGTGAGGAAGGAAATGGGTTCCAGCAACCAAGGTATCGGTGCTGATAGCAATCTGTACATTTGCTGGCGCCTTAACGAGAGCGCAATCGTCCCCTGCGGCGAGGTGTACGTCTTTGCGCTGGTTTTGTCGGCCAACAAAATACTTATCAATCAGGTTAAATTCACCAGACATAATTCATTTATCTTTTCATGCCAATGGCATTGATATCATACAAAAAAGGTCAGCATGTGCTGACCTTTTTATTGAAGAAATCGTTATTTCTTACGTACGTGTGGTGCGGCTTTATCTAGCACACCGTTCACGAATTTGTGGCTGTCTTCTGCAGCGAATACTTTAGCAAGTTCAATCGCTTCGTTGATTACCACTTTGTAAGGAACATCTTCGCGACGAGTCATCTCGTACATAGCAAGGCGAAGAAGAGCAAGTTCCATCATATCTAGATCCTGCATAGGACGAGATACGTAAGGACGAATTTTGCTATCTAGCTCAGCGTGGCTAAGTACAACACCGCTTAATAGTTCACGGAAGTAAGCAACGTCTGTTTCTGGAGCAGCAAGTGCTGGCTCAGATGCACGAAGTTCTTCTTCATCGTATTTGTCGCCAGACAAAAACTGTTCTTCAATCGTGGCAACATTCTCTTTAGTAATTTGCCATGAGTAGATCGCCTGTAGAGCGAATTGACGTGCGTTACGACGTGCGGCTGGTTTCACACTGGCCCCCATTAGGAATCAATTTCAGATAGTACATTAATCATTTCAAGTGCGCTTAGTGCAGCCTCTGCACCTTTATTACCAGCCTTGGTTCCTGCGCGTTCAATCGCTTGATCGATAGTATCAACAGTCAGCACACCGAATGCGACTGGAAGACTGTATTCCAGAGACACTTGTGCTAGGCCCTTGTTACATTCACTACAAACATAATCAAAGTGTGGTGTACCGCCACGGATTACTGTACCTAGAGATACGATCGCATCGTATTTACCAGTTTTAGCAACACGTTGAGCTACTAGAGGTAGTTCTACGGCACCTGGACAACGTACAACAGTGATGTTGTCTTCGCTTACTTGTCCGTGACGCTTTAGTGTATCGATCGCACCAGAAAGTAAGCTTTCGTTAATAAAACTGTTGAAGCGAGAAATAACGATAGCAATTTTTGCATTTGGCGCTGGGAAGCCACCCTCGATCACTTTCATAAGCTTTCCTTTAACTCTATTTATAAGTGAAATTTGTTCATCAAGTGAGAATCGCCGGATTCTAGCACAAATTTGTGAGCAATATCTAATGGAAATTGGCCGCGTGTCACGAGTTCCTCGTCCACACCAAAATAGGTGTGCATGGGACTAGGAACTTATCGTTCACTTCTTATTCGCAAACGTATTCAACCACATTCAGGCCGAAACCGCCCAATGCATGGTATTTTTTGTTGGTCGAAGACAGAAGACGCATATCGTGAACACCAAGGTCTGCAAGAATTTGCGACCCCACTCCCACGCGGCGAGACGTGCCCTGCTTTTTCGCTAAAGTAGGTGCTTCGCCTTTATCTTGCGCTTCGAACATCTTCACGCGGTGGATGAGCAACTCGGTTGATTCTTCATTGCCAAGAACAACCAGAACACCACCTTCTTCACCGATACGCTTCATCGCTCTATCCAGTGTCCAGCTACGCTCTGCATTGCGGTCACTGCGTAATACATCGGTGAATACGTCTTGTAGATGCACACGAACCAGTGGCGCTTCGCCGGCCAAATCACCTTTGCACATCGCGTAATGCACTTGATTATCGATGGTGTCTTTGTAAGTCACCAAAGTGAACTCACCGTGTTCAGTTGGCAGTTTGCATTCTGCTACACGCTCAATGGTCGTTTCTGTGTTGTTGCGGTATTCGATAAGGTCCGCAATAGTGCCTAACTTCAAGCCGTGTTTTTCAGCAAATATTTCAAGATCAGGGCGGCGAGCCATGGTGCCGTCGTCGTTTAGAATCTCAACAATCACAGAAGCAGGCTCAAGCCCCGCAAGGCGAGCTAAATCACACCCCGCTTCGGTGTGACCAGCGCGAGTCAATACACCACCATCTTGCGCAGCAAGAGGGAAAATATGACCCGGTTGAACCAAGTCCGCCGCTTTTGCGATTGGCGCAACCGCAGCTTGAACGGTGCGTGCGCGGTCAGCCGCTGAAATACCCGTGGTGACGCCTTCAGCAGCTTCAATAGAAACAGTAAAGTTAGTGGTGTACTGCGCGTTGTTGTCTTGCACCATTGGCGGCAAGCCGAGATTTTCACAACGCGCTTTAGTCATGGTCAGACAGATCAAGCCACGACCGTAAGTCGCCATAAAGTTGATCGCTTCCGGCGTAATATGCTCGGCAGCCATGATCAAGTCACCTTCATTCTCACGGTCTTCATCATCCATTAGGATGACCATTTTGCCTGCGCGAATATCATCAATAATTTCTTGTGGTGTACTGATTGGCATATTCTGTTTCCCGTTATTCTAAAATTTACTTTCCGACAGCAATGCGTGAAATCTTATTGCAATGGTAATGACATCAACAGTTTGAGCCTTGCACAATGCAAGTCAATTGCCCTAACGATGTTCTGTGAATCCGGTCTGTTATGGCAATTATCGCAACGTGGCTGAGCGCTTACGCAAAGCCATTTTGTTGTAAGAAGTCCATGGTGATGCGAGATTCAGGCTGCTCTTCTTGCTGACCTTGCAGCAAGCGTTCCATATAACGCGCCAACACATCCACTTCTAAATTCACTTTGCGGCCCACTTGGAACTGGTCGATGGTGGTTTCTTCACTGGTGTGAGGCACAATCGTCAGTTTGAATGCGTTTTTACGCAAATCATTCACCGTTAAGCTGATACCATCAACGGTGATAGAGCCTTTTTCTGCCACGTACTTGCTGATCTCAGCAGGCATCGCGACCCAAAACTCTATCGCACGACCAACTTGATTGCGCTCCACAATTTCACCCACGCCGTCCACGTGTCCAGATACAATGTGTCCGCCAAAACGTGTCGTCGGCAGCATGGCTTTTTCTAAGTTAACCTTTTCGCCGACTTGGTAGTTTGCAAAACCGGTTTTTTTCAAGGTCTCGAGAGACAAATCCGCGCTGTAGTAATTGCTTCCAAAGTCAATCACCGTTAAGCACACACCATTAGTTGCGATGCTGTCGCCTAACTTTACGTCAGACATGTCTAACTTACCTACTTCTACCGTAACGGTAATGTCTTCGCCTTTTGGCGTAATCGCAGTTAATTTACCAACTGCTTCTACAATTCCTGTAAACATAGTGCTTCTTTTCTAAATTTCTTTACGTACAAGGGTGGCGGTAATACGGATATCTCTGCCCACCATTCGCACATCAGTAATATTTAAATCGATGACCTGCGCCATCTCCGTCAATCCCAGCGCGCCAATTAAACCACGTCCATCGCTTCCCATTAGTTTCGGAGCGAGATAGACAATCAACTCATCTACAAGGTTAGCTTTGATTAGAGAACTCGCGAGCGTCGCGCCAGCTTCCACCCATAAATGGTTGATATTATGCTGAGTCGCGACCGCTTTTAGGGTCGCAGCTAAATCAATTTTTCCGCTTTGGTCTAGTTGTGGACAAACATCGCCTTCGCTGCTGACAATAATTCGCTCACCTTCGGTACTGAACAGTTTAAGGTCATCACTCAGTTTCTGTTGACGGTCGAGTATTACCCTTGCAGGTTGGCGAACTTCCGTCAGCTCATAGTGCGCTTGAACACTCTGTGGCAAATCATCCCAACGAACATTGAGAGAAGCGTTATCATCCATCACTGTTTTGCTTGTAGACAGAATGCCACCGCTTTGCGCTCGATAACGCTGCACGTCTTGGCGAGCCTGTGGGGAGGTGATCCATTGGCTCTTGCCATTACTTAGCGCACTCTGTCCATCTAAGCTTGCTGCCATTTTTAATTGGATAAATGGCATGCCTGTTTGCATGAATTTAATGAAGCCACGATTGAGCTCAATCGCATCGTTTTCTAACAATCCAACCTGAACCTCAACCCCGGCTTCACGTAGCATTTGGATGCCACGTCCAGCCACTTTTGGATTCGGATCTTCCATCGCACACACTACTCGCGCCACTTTGGCTTTTATCAACCCTTCAGCGCAAGGTGGCGTGCGTCCATAGTGGGAGCACGGTTCAAGGGTAACGTATGCCGTTGCACCTTCAGCTTTATCACCAGCCATGCGCATCGCGTGCACTTCAGCATGGGGCTCTCCAGCGCGATGATGATAACCTTCACCAATGATCACGCCATCACGAACAATTACGCAACCGACGTTCGGGTTTGGAGCCGTCGTATAAATGCCGCGTCGAGCTAACTTGAGCGCACGCGACATCATTGAAAAATCTTGAGGAGAAAATGGAGACGCAGAAGTGTGTTGAGGCATGATTTAATCAGTCTTCAAGGCGGGCAATTTCTTCGCCGAATTCACGAATATCTTCAAAGCTACGATAAACCGATGCAAAACGGATGTAAGCCACTTTGTCGAGCTCTTTAAGCTGATCCATAACCAAGTTACCAATCATTTGGCTCGGTACTTCACGCTCGCCAGTTGCGCGGAGCTGCGACTTAATCATACTGATTGCAAGCTCGATAGAGTCGGCACTTACCGGACGTTTCTCTAATGCGCGCTGAATGCCACCGACCATTTTATCTTCATCGAATGGTTCACGATTGCCATTCGACTTAATGACTTTAGGCATGACCAATTCTGCCGTTTCAAACGTAGTAAAACGTTCACTACAGGCTAAACACTGGCGGCGGCGACGGACTTGATGACCATCCGCAACCAATCGGGAATCAATTACTTTTGTATCGTTCTCTGAACAAAAAGGACAATGCATATCACCTCCAAATAACGTGCCATTGGGGCCGTCCCAAAAGCCAGACTAGTGTAGCGGAATTGATATGTGAGAGAAAACAAAAAGGGGCACTAGTGCCCCTTTTTCAATCAATATCGAGTCGAATCTGTTAACTGCGTGCTAAGTAGTTCGCTTTGCCGACCCATTTGTAGCTTGTTAATTCTTCCAAACCCATAGGGCCACGTGCATGTAGCTTTTGAGTTGAGACGGCCACTTCAGCCCCCAAGCCAAACTGAGCACCGTCAGTAAAGCGCGTTGCCGCATTCACATAAACTGCAGCCGAGCCCACCGAATTGATGAACAACTCTGAGTTAATCAAGCTGTTGGTCATGATTGCATCTGAGTGACTCGCATTGTGAACTCGCATATGATCAATCGCATCTTTCACGTCAGCGACAACTTTTACACCTAACGTGTAGCTTAGCCATTCGGTATCAAAATCACCTTCTGCGGCATCGCGAATTTGCGTAGCTTGAGCCATTAGCGCTTTCGCTTTTGGTTCTGCTACAAACGTCACTTTGTCACTCATTCGCTCGACAATCATTGGCAAGAATTTCGCCGCCACTTTCTCGTGAACAAGCAGTGTGTCTAGCGAGTTACATGCCGAAGGACGTTGAACTTTCGAGTTTTCAACCACGTTTAGAGATTTCTCTAGATCTGCGGATTCATCAACAAAAATGTGACTGATACCAAAACCGCCGATGATCACTGGAATTGTGCTGTTCTCTTTACACATTTTGTGCAGACCAGCTCCACCACGTGGGATGATCATATCAACGTAGTCATCCAGTTTAAGCAGTTGAGAAACCAGCTCGCGATCTGGCTTTTCAATGTACTGTACTGAAGCGGCTGGCAAGTTTGCTTTTGCAAGGGCTGATTGGATAACTTTCACAAGTTCCATGTTAGAGAAAAACGTCTCTTTACCACCGCGTAGGATGCTGGCGTTACCCGTTTTCAGGCACAGTGCGGCAATGTCGATGGTCACATTTGGACGCGCTTCATAAATCACCCCCACAACACCAAGTGGTACACGGCGGCGAGAGAGAGACATGCCGTTTTCTAGCACTTTACTGTCGATTTCGCTGCCCACAGGATCGTTTAGGCTGATCACATTGCGAACATCATTTGCAATGCCCGTTAAACGTTCTTCATTCAACAGTAGACGGTCTAGCAGCGCATCGGTCAGACCAGCTTCGCGACCAAGTTCGATGTCTTTTGCGTTTGCTGCCAAAATCGCAGCTGAGTTTGCTTCTAGCTCATCTGCGATGATCGCTAGAGCTTGGTTCTTTTGAGCCGTTGACGCTGTCGCCAATTCAAAAGCTGCATCTTTAGCAGCTTTACCCATATTCGTTAAATCCACGTTGCTTCCCTCAATTTCTATTCTTGAATGACGACAAGATCATCGCGATGAATCACTTCTGAGCCGTAGTCATGACCCAAAATAGAGATGATGTCTTTACTGTGTTTGCCAGTAATTTTTGCCAAGTCTTCACTTGAGTAGGCACTAATACCACGCGCAACCAGTTTGCCATGAGAATTTGTTACGCGAGCAACTTCACCACGGGCAAAATCACCGCTCACCTTGATGACCCCTTTTGCTAGCAAGCTGCTGCCTTTACCTACAACCGCATTTACCGCACCATCATCGATGATAATGTCACCCGATGCTGCAGGACCTGCGAGGATCCAACGCTTACGGTTTTCCAATGCTTCTGAACAAGGTAGGAAACGCGTACCTTGAGGCTCCGTGCTCAACGAGTCAAAAATTACGTTTGGCGCGCTACCTGCTGCGATAATAACTTCAATACCCGCGCGACGTGCGATGTCGGCTGCTTGAAGTTTCGTCGCCATACCACCCGTACCGAGTGTTGTACCGCTGCCGCCAGCAATTTTACGCAACGTGTCATCAATGGTTTTAACTTCTTTGATCAGCTCTGCATTCGGATCTTTTCGTGGGTCAGCAGTAAACAGACCTTTTTGGTCTGTCAGTAGCAATAACTTATCTGCACCACACAAAATACCCACTAAAGCCGATAGGTTGTCATTGTCGCCGACTTTAATTTCACTGGTGGCTACTGCATCATTTTCGTTCACGATTGGAATAATATCGTTCGCCACAAGCGCATTGATGGTGTCACGCGCATTAAGAAAACGCTCACGATCATCCAAGTCAGCACGAGTCAGTAGCATTTGACCAATCTTGATACCGTAAATACCAAACAAAGACTCCCATGTTTGAATCAAACGACTCTGACCCACAGCAGCAAGCAACTGTTTGCTCGCCATCTCGTTGGGCAGTGCGGGGTATCCAAGATGCTCACGGCCTGCTGCAATTGCACCAGACGAAACCATTACCACTGAATGGCCTTGTTTCTTAAGCTCAGCACACTGACGCGCTAGCTCAACCATGTGAGCGCGATCTAGTGCCAATGTGCCGCCTGTCAGCACACTTGTACCCAGTTTCACAACGACGGTTTGTGGTTGCGAAACAACTGCGTTTTGTTGATTCGTTGTCATGATGTCTTCTGAAGTGAAAAACAAATAAAGAGAGGATGTTTTAACAATCAAATAGGGATTTAACAAGAGAAAAGGTGCGAAAATGCACCTTTTTGTTCAGTCGAAAAAGAAAACCGCCAAATCAGGCGAAATCAAATGACTCGGTATGATATTCCACTTCGAGTTTGAAGTGTTCAGCCAAGGTATCAATGAGCTTCTGATGAAAGGTACTTTGTGTAAAGTACACTTCCTCTACCACTTTTTGCGGCAGAGCTTCAGACACCCATTTCCCTTCTTTGTTGTATTTCCCAATATGGTACTTAGCGGTAAAGCCCCCTTCGATGGATTCTAAATCCATCCACCAGCCCCAGAACTCGCGTTTCTCAGGTGACTTTTTGTCATCTACACAAACAGATAGACAATCAAAATAGTAGCGCCCTTCTTGTGATTGCGGTTCACGCAGGTAAGGCCCAATGGCCTTCAGCTTTGACATCAAGCGAAAGTGTGTTGGACCCTGAGTCGTCTCTGACATATGAATCTCCGTTTCCATATAGTTAAAGTAAACACCCAATAATGATTATTATTTTTTATTATCATGAGCTTATTTTTTGCTCAGGTATATCACTCTTAACTAAATTAGGAGATTTGTCATCTTAATAATTCATCTTCCAACCACTTTATCGCCAAATCGAGGGATTGCTCATATCCTTTTGTAATTGTCTTGGAACTGATCTTCTTCGCCTGCCCATAGTGGCTAAATAGCGCGACTAACTGGTTGTCACTGTAAGGAGAAACGGGGTCACCTTCTAAGCTCAGCGCTAAAATTGGCACCTTAGTTTTACGACTGCTCAAGAAGCCTTGGACTTTCAATGACCAAGCCATCATCTGCCCAGCCATGCTGTTGATATCAACTGCGCTTTTACCCAAACGAGAAGCCAGCATATCCAGATACATCTTCGGCATTTTTTGCAGCTTTTTCGGTGAGGTAAACAGATCATGCACCGGTGCGCCTAGTGCCACACACGCTTTGATCTTTTCTTGCTCAAGAAAAGACAGACGAACCATGGCATTGCCACCAAAACGGAAACCGACCAAACCAACTTTGTGATGATCAACGTAAGGAATGGAATAAAGCTCATTCAACACGGCTTGATGAAGACAGCTTGAATCTTCCGTCAAAGGCCAATGAGAACTGTGTCCAACTGATGGCATATCGACGGTTAACATTGCAATATCTTTAGGAGCAAAGTGATTGCGGAACAAACGCCACATGTCGGTTTGTAAACTGTCGAGTCCTGCACTCACCATCACAACTGGCAGCTGCTTATCGGTTCTTGGCAAATGTAAGTTAGCGATAATTTTGCGTTTTTGGTAAGGCACCTCAATTTGCTTGATGGTGTATTGAGTTTTCTCAGCCCCTTCAGAATAGGCTTTGTTTGCTAACACCTGAGCCTGAAGCGCCAAGTTGTCGTTTTTTAAATGAGGATAGCCCGCAATGCTGAAACACAACGATGCGGTAAACAGCTCGTCGGCAGCATCCTCACCTTTAAGATCATTGGCACGTCGTTGGTGTTCCATACCTAACTTGATCCACTCAAACGTCCAGTTACCACTGTGATACCCCATCACAGTATCTAACCAATCATCGTGAGTACGAGAATGCGTTGACGAAGCAATGCGCGACAACACGCCTTCCATTTCAATTGGAGATAAGCCTTGCCACGCCCACTGCAAGCGACGCAAATGACGATACCAAGCACGATCTTCTTGCTGTTCTCGATCATCAAGAATCTTTTTGCTGGTTGGCATGTATTGAGTGAGCGCGGAGGTTTCTTTCGCTTGCTTATGTTTTACGAACAAAGTCTCGGAAAGATTTTTACTGACGTCTTCAGACATAGGAAGAACCTTTGGCTATTAGCATTAGATGTAATGATAATAAAAAAAATGCCCCTATAAAGGGGCATTTCTCAATATTCTTCGCTAGCGATTACTTTTGCTTGCGGTTTACTGGCTCTGCGTACTGGATAGACATATCCCAAGGTTGCTCGATCCAAGTGTCTTGCGCGATGTCTACTACGTAGTCATCTAACAATTCTTTACCCGACGGTTTTGCACATACTGCAATCATTTTTGCTTTCGGGTACATTTCACGCAGTTTACGCGCTGTATCACCGCTATCTACTAGGTCTTCAACGATTAGGTAGCCTTCACCATCGCCTTCAGGTGCTTTAAGCACTGTCATATCACGTTGATGATCATGGTCGTAACTTGAGATACAAATTGTATCAACGTAGCGAATACCCAGTTCACGAGCCAAGATAGCACCCGGTACTAGACCGCCACGGCTTACCGCCCAAATACCTTTCCATTGCTCAGCTGGCATCTGTTTCTCAGCCAGTTCACGGCAGTAAGTCTGCATCGCATCCCAAGTGATAATGAATTTTTTACTCATTGTAATAACCTAATAATTTGAAAATATGCATCCTCAAAATCTAGCGAAACGGCTTTAAAGCGGAATATTCACTATGCTCTCCAGAGGTCAGGAGACGAGGATTTCAAGCTGCGCAAACGATTATTCTACCGAAACACACCGTTAATACCAACGGTGATATCAAAATTCTCCGTCTATTACGCAGAAAAATCGAATTCAGTGAACAACGCTAAAAGCAAAAAGCCAGCACGAACAGCTTTTGCTGCTCGCGCTGGCTTTTTAAAAGTAATTACCCGGCTAGGTATTTAACGATGAAGATGGCAGACATAACCCAAACACTCATCGATACATCGCGGCCTTTGCCACTAAACAATTTGATTGCAGCATACGCAATAAAGCCTAGGGTGATACCTTCTGCAATAGAGAAAGTAAGCGGCATCACAAGACAAGTTACAACGACTGGAGATGCTTCAGTTAGGTCACGCCAATCAATGCTCACCAAGCCAGAAAGCATCAAAATTGCTACATAGAACAATGCACCTGACGTTGCATACGCAGGGATCATACCCGCTAGTGGCGAGAACAATAGTGCAAGCAGGAAGAGTACACCAACAACCACTGCGGTTAGGCCAGTACGACCACCAGCAGCTACGCCCGAAACACTTTCAATGTATGAAGTCGTGTTTGACGTACCTAGCAACGCACCAACAGAAGTCGCTGTTGAGTCAGCAAGTAGTGCTTTGTTTAGACGAGGAATGTTGCCATTCTCATCCGTTAGACCGGCTTTTTGAGAAACACCAACGAGCGTGCCAGCCGTATCAAATAAGTCGACGAACAAAAAAGCGAACACAACAGAGATCATGCCGACTTCAAATAGACCCGAGAAATCCAATTGTAAGAATGTTGGTGCGATACTTGGTGGTGTTGACATGACACCGTTCCATTGCACATCACCAAATAGAAGACCAAGCGCCGTCACACCCAAAATCGCGATCATCACCGCACCTTTCACACCACGGTGAACAAGCGCGATAGTAAGGAAGAAACCAATCGCCGCCAACACTGATGGCAATGACGTGATATCGCCCATTGAAACCAATGTCGCTGGGTTATCAACCACAATACCTGCGTTTTTAAGGGCGATAAACGCCAAGAAAAGGCCAATACCTGCAGAAATGCCGGTGCGAAGCGAATGCGGGATCGAGTTAATGATCCATTCACGAATCTTAAAAATGCTCAGCAGAATAAATAAAACACCAGAAACAAACACTGCAGCCAGCGCGACTTGCCATGTGTAACCCATGCCTAACACAACGGAATATGTGAAGAATGCGTTTAGACCCATGCCCGGAGCCTGAGCAATTGGGTAGTTTGCGACTAAGCCCATAATGAAACAGCCAATCGCAGCGGCAAGACACGTTGCAACAAAGATCGCACCACGATCCATACCG
This sequence comes from Vibrio sp. RC2502, assembly GCF_054850435.1. Lineage (NCBI taxonomy): Bacteria > Pseudomonadati > Pseudomonadota > Gammaproteobacteria > Vibrionales > Vibrionaceae > Vibrio > Vibrio sp. RC2502. The sequence goes on along the minus strand of NZ_CM141453.1, from coordinate 702,819 downwards.
GTATCAGACAAAATAGCTGGGTTTACAAAAATAATGTAAGCCATGGTAAGGAAGGTCGTAATACCTGCAATGATCTCAGTGCGCACATTTGTGCCGTTTTCACTAAGTTTAAAGAGCCTTTCGAGCATGATCGAATCCTGTAAAGGTAAAAAGTAAACGGTTGCGTAATCGATTGGCGGGAATTATAAAGTTATCAAATAGCAAATTCTAGATAGAATCATCACTCTAAAGCGATTTTTTTCGCAGGATATGAAACCCATCCGTTAGTATTTAAAATCAAGAATGAATATAGCGCTTATTAAACAATAACTAACCGCTCATGTTCACTTTGCCTTCAATGCGTGCAAATTGAGCAATGTTCTAAACTTTCAAACAGAAATGGACGTTAAAGGGCAATATTCACTCACAATTTACTGCGTAAGTGGGATTCCTTTTAGCAGCAATAAGAGAATGGAGGCTTAGTGGTGGAAATTTGGTCGGAAGTAGAAAAAAGAGATAAAAAAACGCCACTCAATTTGAGTGGCGGTGAATCATGTCAGCACTATCACTGAAAAAAAATTCCAATTTATAGGGGTGAACAAACTGTTCGAGTCACATGCGTTGACTTCACTTAGTAGCCAAAGCTTGTTGGGTATACAAAGTTACCGGTATATACAGATTTGCTATTCCAGAACATTGCACTTGGTAAACCTTTCATAAATATCACCTTCTAAATCAATTAAAACAGTCGTTGATTTCTCGGTTCCTTGGAGGCGATAAACGGACTCATCCTTTGAGCATTTCATTCTTCATCTCAGAAGCTGGTTACAAATATACCACCAAGAAATTTAATTACAAGCATTTTAGTGATAAAAGTCACAAAAAATCCATAAATTGACGTCAATCAAATTTTAACTGTAATTAAATTACATTTTTGTGAATTAAAAATTATTCTACTTTCAGTTCATATAAACATAAGCGCATTTACGAGCTATACCATGTTCATAAAGTGTGACAGTGAGGAAGGAAATCCTTTGGTTCTCGACTACTAGTAGCCTTCGTCTGGTGGTATCCTTGAGCTAATTCATGCCAAATATCATTAGCATTTCCTGCTAATCACACATTATTTATACGGTATATATTTGGCAAAGCACATCAAAAGGAGTCTTCCGTGTCTGAATTCCATTCTGAAATCAGTACCTTGTCACCTGCTCCACTTTGGCAGTTTTTCGATAAGATTTGTTCCATCCCTCATCCATCTAAGCATGAAGAAGCATTAGCACAGTACATTATCAACTGGGCAACAGAGCAAGGCTTCGATGTTCGCCGAGACCCAACGGGCAACGTATTCATCAAAAAGCCAGCAACGCCTGGGATGGAAAACAAAAAGGGCGTGGTTCTTCAAGCACACATTGACATGGTGCCACAGAAGAATGAAGACACTGACCACGACTTCACAAAAGATCCAATTCAACCGTACATCGATGGTGAGTGGGTAACAGCGAAAGGCACGACGCTTGGTGCAGACAACGGTATTGGTATGGCTTCTTGTCTTGCTGTATTAGCATCTAAAGATATCAAGCATGGGCCAATTGAAGTTCTACTAACAATTGATGAAGAAGCTGGCATGACAGGTGCATTCGGGCTTGAAGCAGGTTGGTTGGAAGGTGATATTCTTCTAAACACAGACTCCGAGCAAGAAGGCGAAGTGTACATGGGCTGCGCTGGTGGTATCGATGGTGCGATGACTTTTGACATCAAACGCGACGCGATCCCTACTGGCTTTGTGACTCGTCAGCTAACCTTGAAGGGTTTAAAAGGCGGTCACTCTGGTTGTGATATCCACACTGGTCGTGGTAATGCCAACAAACTGCTTGGCCGATTCCTAGCGGGCCATGCACAAGAGTTGGATCTTCGCTTGGTTGAATTCCGTGGTGGTAGTTTGCGTAATGCTATTCCTCGCGAAGCTTTCGTAACAGTTGCTGTTCCTGCTGAAAACCAAGAGAAACTTGCAGAGCTTTTCAACTACTACACTGAGCTATTAAAAGCTGAGCTTGGCAAAGTAGAAACGGGCATTGTGACGTTCAATGAAGAGAGCGTAACCGAATCACAAGCTTTCACTGCGGCGGATCAACAACGCTTTATTGCTGCTCTCAACGCATGTCCTAATGGCGTTATGCGCATGAGCGACGAAATTGAAGGTGTGGTTGAAACGTCACTGAACGTTGGCGTTATCACAACAGAAGAGGACAAAGTAACCGTACTTTGCCTAATTCGCTCTTTGATTGACTCTGGCCGCAGCCAAGTAGAGAGCATGTTACGCTCTGTTGCTGAACTCGCAGGGGCACAAGTTGAGTTCTCAGGCGCTTACCCTGGTTGGAAACCAGACGCTGATTCAGAAATTATGGCGATTTTCCGTGATATGTACGAAGGCATTTACGGTCACAAACCAAACATAATGGTTATTCACGCAGGTCTTGAGTGTGGCCTATTTAAAGAGCCGTACCCGAACATGGACATGGTTTCTTTCGGCCCAACGATCAAGTTCCCTCACTCTCCTGATGAAAAAGTGAAGATTGATACCGTTCAACTGTTCTGGGATCAAATGGTAGCGCTTCTAGAAGCAATTCCTGAGAAAGCGTAATCCAAAACGCGACAAAAAACAAAAAGGGTGCCGAAGCACCCTTTTTTATTGCTATTTATCACGAGAGTATCGCGAATTATGCACGAGTTTGCGCGTACGCTACTAGCTCATCCATAGAAGTCTTCGCTACCACTTCACCATTGATGTAGTAAGTAACAAACTCACCATCACGTACACCCATTAACGTCGCTTTTTCGCCGTTGTTGTATGTGATGTTCATCTGAACCGTATTTTCATCGATTTGGTGCATTTGGCCTTGCTCGATAACGCGGTTGTTTGTAAGTGGGCCAATCGGCGCTGTTGTAAGCGACTTATCTAGCTGGTGGTTTACATCAATGTAAGTGTCCATCTTAGTATCGAAGATGTGTGGTTTGCCGTTTAGCGGGTTTTTACCAGTCCAGAACTCTAGAGAGTTAAATACGATGTAGTCAGCTGCGATTGCCACACCGTAAACTGGTGCCATAAGCATGTTTAGACCACCACGAGCGTAACGGTTATCTACCGCTTTCAAGTTGAAGCCCATAACATAGCCAGTTACCGCGTTGCTGCCAACACAACCTGAAAGTGAAACTGCCACAGCAGTCAATGCGCCAATTTTAGCAATTGCCTTTTTCATCAAAACCTCTAGTTAGAAAGTATTAGGTCGAAAATTCGGCGCGGATATTAGCTTATAAAAACTAGGGATAAAAGACAGAATTTTCCGAAGAAAGCACCTTTATTATTTTTAATACGTGGACATTTATCTAAACAATAAATAACCAATTAAAGATAAGGGTGACGAGATGTTCAGCAAATAATAAACGTCACATTTACAACAAACTTTCCACAAAAGGTTATTATTCGCCCTCCTTGATTAAAATAATTTGTCGTATCCTTAATTAGAGTGATTAGTGTGATTTTGACGCGATTGTTACATTGTTGCTAACTTATTTGACAGAGATGGTTTATGGCCAGAAGTAAAACAAGCAAAGTATTTGAGCTGCTCGGGCATAAAATACAACCAGGACAGCGTTTAGAAGTAGAATTCGAAGCTGCTCAGCTATACACGCACTCTCCACTTTCTATCCCTGTGGAAATCATTCACGGGAAACAAGAAGGTCCAGTGCTGATGGTGAACGCCGCAATCCATGGTGATGAGCTTAATGGCGTAGAGATCGTTCGTCAGATGATCAACCAGTTAAACCCATTAAAGCTAAAAGGTACGGTTATTGCGGTGCCAATCGTAAACGTATTTGGCTTTATCCATAAGTCTCGTTACTTACCCGATCGCCGCGATCTAAACCGTTGTTTCCCTGGCAGCGAAAAAGGCGCACTCGCTTCACGTATGGCGTATGGATTCTTCAATAATATAGCGAAACGTTGTGATTACATTTTAGATTTACACACAGGTGCGATTCATCGTACTAACCTACCCCAAATACGCGCTAACCTGAGCAATCCGGAAACACTACGCATTGCTAAAGCATTTGCCACGCCAGTGATCGTTGACTCTGCATTGCGTGATGGCTCGCTACGTAGCGAAGCCGAGAAGTGTGATATCCCAGTATTGACTTACGAAGCTGGTGAAGCACTTCGCTTTGATCCGCTATCTATCAGTGCTGGTGTTTTAGGCGTTCAACGCGTTATGCAAGCGATCGGTATGTTAAGAGCCAGCCGTAAAAAACTGCCTGAACCTGTTATCGCGAAATCGACCAGCTGGGTTAGAGCGCCAGGCAACGGTATTTTGCGCACGGTGGTGAACCTAGGCGATAAAGTAGAAAAAGGGGAAACCTTAGCTTACATCAGCTCCCCCCTCGGTCACGATGAAATAGAGCTAAAAGCACCTAAAAGTGGCTTAGTGATCGGTCAGCAAACGCTGCCATTAGTGAACGAAGGCGATGCCATTTTCCACCTCGCATACTTCAGCCAAAGCGACGATGAAGTAGAACAAGCGGTAGAAAGCTACATTGAAGGATTAACTGAGTTTGACGTCGAACAGGTAACGACGGGACAAATCCCACTCGACACTCAGTCATAATTGCATGCTCTATGATCTCAAAGCCCAGTACCTGTTGCCGGGCTTTTTTTGTTATGTTTACTCACCAATATTATTTATTACAAACACTTAAACATGAAAACTTAACGTTTATACTTCGTGTTTAGCTTATTTCAATTCATCTTGTTCACCGCACAATTGCACAGCGTTTTATTTATTCGTATTATGTTTTCTTTTTGCTTGCACACATCTATGAATAAAACACAACTCATTAGCTGTTTGTTGGGACTTGGACTTTCTGCAAATCTCCTCGCTCAAGAATCTGAAAACATCGCTCAATACTTACAAGAGCAAAGTCAACAACATTCACTAGAAGATCATTATGCTTCATCTGTTCCAGATGAACTCAACTTGGACGCGCAACGCTCAGAACTCAAATGGCGAGAGGAAGGCAAGCCAGATCATTGTTACCACACAAAAAATAACGCCGAGGTCACAACAGACTTTGACTACGGTGAGGCCAACGATCTTTCGGATGGCTTACATCATATTGATTTACCGCCTGTGCATACACGTAATAACAAATCATCTCATCGTGTTTACGCAAACAATCCTCACTTACTGCCTGGCAACCAACAGTTTGCCGCACCTTCCGAAGGCTCTTTTGGCTTCTCGGTTTCTTCTGACTGCTTATGAAAATGAGCCAACAAAAAAGCCCTGAAGAAAACTTCAGGGCTTTTTAGCATTACCGACAGATCGAAACATCAATCGGAATATATGCCATTATTCTTCGTCAGCTTCAGCTTCGCGTGCTTTACGAGCTTCTTCTTTGCGAACTTTTTCCGCAAGTTGCTCTGCTTCACGTTCTTGACGCTGTACAGCTTTACGCTCATTACGAACAACTTGGTTTTCGATGAAGCCCGCAAGTTCTTGTTCAGCCCAAGCTTGTGCTTTTTCTTCGCTGTCAAACCCAGTTTCACGTTTTGAAACCATTGTTTTGCGAGACGTTACTTGACGAGTGATTTCTGCGCTCCAACCGTTACGTTTTTCAGTTACGCGGATAGCAAATTTTGGATTTTTAGACATCTATTTCAGTTCCTAAGGGATTAATCAGGGATTCGGTCAACTTGATAACTCCATCTAAGCTGAGCTGTTTAACACCATCCCTTGGTAAGCGCGGTATTAGAGCATAAATCATTATGATTGGCTGCAAAAATTTTATTTTCCACACTTAAACCACATTGGTTGTAGGCTATAAGTGTACAAGCCCGTTTTCGACTTCGCACTTCCACAATCCCAAAAAAGAAAAGCGCAGATCTTTCGATCTGCGCTTTGCGTTTGTAAAGTATTAATACTTAACCGATGTTCTTGCGCACGTTTTGGAACATACGCATCCAAGCGCCATTTTCACCCCAACCTTCCGGAGCCCAAGAGTTTGCAACTGTGCGGAATACACGCTCTGGGTGAGGCATCATAATGGTTACACGGCCATCTGCTGTTGTCAGACCGGTAATCGCATTCGGCGAACCATTCGGGTTGTTCGGGTATTGTTGCGTTGGGTTACCGTTATTATCAACGTAACGTAGCGCTACAGTACCTGACGCTTCAATTGCGTTTAGGTGCTCACCGTCACGTACTTCGACACGACCTTCACCGTGAGAAACCGCGATAGGCATACGTGAGCCAGCCATGCCGTCGAAGAACACAGAATCAGACTTCTGTACTTCAACCAGGCTAAAGCGTGCTTCAAAACGCTCAGATTCGTTGCGAACAAAACGTGGCCACAAGTCTGCACCCGGGATAAGCTCTTTCAGGTTAGAAAGCATCTGACAACCGTTACAAACACCTAGAGAGAATGTCTCTTCACGGTTGAAGAACGCTTGGAACTGCTCACGAGCTTGTGCGTTAAACAGGATAGACTTCGCCCAACCTTCACCCGCACCTAGCACGTCACCGTAAGAGAAACCACCACAAGCTACCAGACCTTGGTATTCATCAAGTACCGCTTGGCCTGTCAGAATGTCGCTCATGTGGATGTCGGTTGCTTCAAAGCCAGCACGGTCAAAGGCTGCTGCCATTTCAACGTGAGAGTTAACACCTTGTTCACGAAGAATCGCCATCTTAGGTTTCGCGCCTTTCGCAATGTAAGGGGCTGCGATATCTTCATTCACATCAAAGCTTAGAGATACGTTCAGACCTGGGTCTGAGTTGTCTTTCTTCGCTTCAAATTCTTGGTCTGCACATGCAGGGTTATCACGTAGCGCCTGCATTTTATGCGTAGTTTCTGCCCAGATAACACGTAGTTCGGTACGTGAACGCTTAAGCACAACATCATCACCAGAAGTGATAACAAAGTCGTCTGATGCTTCAACAGAACCAATTACATGTGAACATGACTCTAAGCCGTTTGCCGCTAGCGTAGATAGGACTGAGTCCAGGTCGTCGTTTTTAACCTGAACAACCGCACCTAATTCTTCGTTAAATAGAACAGCTAGCGCATCTTCACCCAGCTCTGCGATGTTCGCCTTTACGCCACAGTGACCAGCAAATGCCATCTCAGCCAATGTTACAAATAGACCGCCGTCACCTTTATCGTGATAAGCAAGCAGCTTGTCGTTACGTACGAGATTTTGCATTGCATCGAAGAAGCCTTTTAGCTGCTCTGCATTGTCTACGTCTGCCGGCTTATCACCCAGCTGCTTGTAAACCTGTGCCAGTGCTGTTGCACCCAAACGGTTTTTGCCGTTACCTAGGTCTACAAGAACAAGTGAAGTGTCACCTAGTCCTTCCAAGGTATCAGATGTGCGTAGCTGAGGCGTTACTGTCTTACGTACGTCTTCAACACGACCAAACGCAGTGATAACTAGCGATAGTGGCGAAGTCACTTCTTTGCTTTCGCCATTCTCTTCCCACTTAGTCTTCATTGACATTGAGTCTTTACCAACCGGGATAGTCAGACCTAGCGCCGGACATAGCTCTTCACCAACCGCTTTCACTGCTTCGTAAAGACCCGCATCTTCACCTGGGTGACCCGCTGGAGACATCCAGTTCGCTGACAGCTTAATGCGTTTGATATCGCCGATATCTGTCGCTGCGATGTTAGTCAGAGATTCACCAACCGCCAGACGAGCAGACGCGCCGAAGTCTAATAGAGCAACCGGAGTACGCTCACCCATCGACATCGCTTCACCGTGGTATGTGTCGTAACTTGCCGCCGTAACTGCACAGTTCGCCACAGGCACCTGCCAAGGACCAACCATTTGGTCACGAGCAACTAAACCAGTAACTGAGCGGTCACCGATCGTGATCAGGAATGTTTTCTCAGCAACCGTAGGAAGACGAAGTACGCGATCTACCGCTTCGTTGATTTCGATACCGTCGCGTACGATCGCTGGGCTATCTACTTTCAAAGTCGTTGCTTCACGGTGCATCTTCGGTGTTTTACCAAGCAAGATATCCATTGGCATATCAATTGGCGTGTTATCGAAGTGAGAATCTTCTAGCGTCAGATGACGCTCTTCTGTTGCCACACCAACCACTGCGTAAGGTGCACGCTCGCGCTTACAAATCGCATCGAACGCCTCCATGTTTTCTGGCGCTACCGCAAGAACATAACGCTCCTGAGATTCGTTACACCAGATTTCTAGCGGGCTCATGCTCAATTCATCATTTGGTACATCACGTAGCTGGAACTTACCGCCACGCTCGCCGTCGTCACAAAGCTCAGGAAGTGCGTTAGAGATACCGCCCGCACCCACATCGTGGATAAATGCGATTGGGTTTTCTTCACCTAGCTGCCAACAACGGTCGATCACTTCCTGACAACGGCGCTCCATTTCTGGGTTTTCACGCTGTACTGAAGCAAAGTCCAGATCTTCAGCTGACTGACCTGACGCCATTGAAGACGCCGCACCGCCACCAAGACCGATGTTCATTGCAGGACCACCAAGTACGATTAGGCTCGCACCAACAGGGATCTCTTTCTTCTGAACGTGTTCGTCACGGATGTTACCCATACCACCAGCAATCATGATTGGCTTGTGGTAACCACGAATTTCTTCCCCCGCGTGAGAAGTCACTTTCTCTTCGTAGGTACGGAAGTAACCTAATAGGTTTGGACGACCAAATTCGTTGTTGAATGCTGCGCCACCCAGAGGGCCTTCAAGCATGATATCTAACGCGTTTACGATACGACCCGGCTTACCGAAGTCCGTTTCCCATGGCTGTTCAAAACCAGGAATACGCAAGTTAGAGGTTGTGAAACCAACCAGACCCGCTTTTGGCTTACCACCGATACCCGTCGCACCTTCGTCACGGATTTCACCACCAGAACCGGTTGATGCACCCGGCCATGGAGAGATAGCCGTTGGGTGGTTGTGCGTCTCTACCTTCATTAAGATGTGTGCATCTTCATGGTGGTAAGTGTATTGACGAGTTTTAGGATCTGGGAAGAAACGACCCACTTTAGAACCAGTCATTACCGCTGCATTATCTTTGTAAGCAGACAGAACATGGTCTGGTGTCGTTTCAAATGTGTTTTTGATCATCTTAAACAGAGACTTCTCTTGGTCTACGCCATCGATAGTCCAGTCTGCATTAAAGATCTTATGACGACAGTGCTCTGAGTTCGCCTGAGCAAACATCATCAGCTCGATGTCGTTAGGGTTACGACCTAACTTAGTGAAATTCTCCACCAAGTAATCAATTTCATCTTCTGCGAGTGCCAAACCAAGGGAAACGTTTGCTTCTTCAAGCGCAAGACGACCACCCGCTAAGATATCAACATGCGCCACAGGCTTTGGCTCTGCGACTGTAAACAGCGCTGACGCGGCTTCAAGTTCTGTGAACACCGTTTCCATCATGCGGTCGTGAATTAACGCTTTGACAGCGTCAACTTGAGCTTCTGATAGAACAACTGAAGATTCTACGTAGTAAGCCGTACCGCGCTCCAGACGCTTAACAGTGTCCAGACCACAGTTAATAGCGATATCGGTAGATTTAGAAGACCAAGGCGAGATAGTGCCTGGACGAGGCGTAACAAGAAGTAGAAGACCTTCTGGCTCATGCTCTTCAATTGTTGGGCCGTAAGTTAGTAACTTTTCAAGTTTTTCTAACTCTTGGTCATCAAGGTCAGACTTTAGATCTGCAAAATGCATAAACTCGGCATAGATGCCAGTTACAGGCAGATCTTGTTCACGACAAAGTTCCAGTAGTTTATTAACACGAAACTCAGAAAGAGCTGGGGAGCCACGCAAAATTCTCATGTGCTTAGGTCTCTTATGCAATTGATTAAGGTGATATTGGAATAAATTCAGATACTTAACTTGAGCTCTATCGAACCTATGCCGATTCCACCTCGTCATTGCGAGCGCATTATATAGCAATTGTTTTTGTGATGTAACATCAAAAGCAACCGTTTGCGTCATTTTTTTTGTCAAATTTGAGTTGTAGCCGAAATGTCGATAAAACACACAATGTCGCACTCTATCTGTCCGATTCGCTTTGCCCCATCTCCACGCTTTGATATAAAGACCACTAGAAATTTTCTGAGATGTACCGATCAATGCAAATACGCCACTTCAACCGACTCAAGCGCAGCGTCCTACTTTTTGCTTCTGTGCTACTACTTTCTGCCTGCCAAATTGAGTCGCAGCCGAAAAGTGAATTCGAGAAAATCCAAGAGCGCGGAGTGCTACGCGTTGGCACGCTCAACAACCAACTCTCGTACTACATTGGTCCTGATGGCCCTGCGGGTTTGGATTATGAGCTGGCGCGTAAATTTGCAGAAGAGTTGGGCGTAAAGCTAGAAATCAAACCCGCTTTCAGACAAGCCGACCTTTTCCCTGCCTTAAAGAAGGGCGACATCGATATTATTGCTACGGGGCTTAATCAAACATCACAAGCCGTCAAGCGTTTTAGACCTGGCCCTGCTTATTATTATGTAAGCCAGCAAGTGGTCTACAAAAAGGGCCAGCTTCGTCCTCGTGATATTGAGCAGCTTATCGAGTATCAAGCATCCAAAGACAGTCAATCAGAAGAAGACGTGAATGCTGGCGCGCAAACATTGAAAATTGTCGAACAGTCTCAATATGTTCCGACACTGACGGCATTGAAAAAGCAGTATCCTGAATTGCAGTTTGAAATCGTGGGCGATGCTGACACTCGCGATCTACTGAAACATGTATCGACTGGAGAACTGCGTTTCACCGTCACTGATTCCGTAGAACTGTCCCTCGCGCAACGCCTGTATCCAGATTTAGCACTTGCTTTTGAGCTCACCGAAGATCAACCAGTATCATGGTTTACTCGCCGCTCAGAGGATGAGAGCTTGTATGCGATGCTGATTGAGTTTTTCGGCAATATCAAACAATCTGGCGAGCTAGCTTCTCTTGAAGAGAAGTACATTGGCCATATTGAAGCGTTTGACTACGTGGACACGCGTGCCTTTATTCGTGCTCTTGATGATAAGTTGCCGAGATGGGCTCCGCTGTTCCAAAAATACAGCGAAGAGTTTGATTGGCGTTTAATCGCGGCTTTGGCCTACCAAGAATCTCATTGGAAACCAAAAGCAAAATCGCCTACGGGTGTTCGTGGCATGATGATGCTGACTTTACCAACTGCGAAAAGTGTTGGTGTAACCGATCGTCTAAACCCAGAGCAATCTGTTCGTGGTGGTGTGGAATACCTGCGTCGCATCGTCGCTCGCGTACCTGATACGATTAACGAACATGAAAAAATTTGGTTTGCATTGGCATCGTACAATATTGGTTATGGCCACATGATGGACGCGCGTCGACTAACCAAGACACAAGGTGGCGATCCAAACGCATGGGCAGATGTAAAAGACCGACTACCGCTGTTACGACAAAAGCGTTACTACAGCCAAACTCGTTATGGCTACGCTCGTGGAGACGAGGCACGAAATTACGTTGAAAATATTCGACGCTACTACCAATCAATCATTGGGCATGTCAGTCAAAAGCCTTCCATTGATGAAGATACGGATGATCTACAGGTTATCCCACCATTAAATCCAGAGTTGCTTATTTCTGGTGCGGTGGAAACCATTGCAGAAGAAGTGTCTGGAGCCTCTGATATCACCAATGAAGTCGATGAAGATTTAGACCAAGAAGAAGAATAAACACGCAAAAAGACGAGTGTGAAGCTCGTCTTTTTTGTTGAGTCCAAGGTAGAACTTATCTAAAATCCGATGTTCCGAACCAGACCGGTCATCATAGTAAGTGCATATAAACGTGATTGGTCAACACCTTGCCGCAGCGTCCATACCCATTAATTGATGCCTGCGGAATAAATCGGTTCGGTTGGTTTCCCTCTCTCCTAATTTGAAGTGACTCCATCACTAGAATGTCATCCACAAGGCAAAGTAGATGCGGCCGTGCGCTGTATCGCGAGAGGGTGTTTGTAGTCTTGTCTGCAGGAGGTTCGGATATGAGAAGACGTAGAGTGCAGTCAAAGCGTTTGAATAAGACAGTGGCTGCGATTCGCCGCAAGCGAAAGCTGACAACGATGAAAAAGAAAGTCAGTTCACGCAATCGTGTATTCGTTCACTTAGTAAATCACTAAGAACTTAAAGCAAACATCTACACACCCGTAGATGTTTGCTGAACACAACTCACCAACTTAATCTTCTTGCTTACCTTCTAATACTTTTTTCTCTTGTTTCTTAGCCTTAATTTCTTTGCGACGACGCTTGAAAAAGGCCTGCAACTGCTCACGGCACTCATCCTCTAACAGCCCTTTTTCGACCGTTGCGTAATGGTAAGCCGCTTGGCTCTCAAACAAGTTCAATACCGTACCAGCCGCGCCAGCTTTAAGATCTGGCGCGCCAAATACCACGCGTTTCACTCTGCTGTGCAACAGTGCTCCTGCGCACATCGGGCAAGGCTCTAGTGTGACATAGAGAGTGGTGTCTAAAAGTCGATAGTTTTCTAACACAGCCCCTGCGTTACGTAGAGTCTGAATCTCCGCATGTGCTGTTGCATCATGAGAGCAGATAGAGCGGTTCCAGCCTTCTGCAATCACTTCTCCATCTTTAACTAATACCGCTCCCACAGGCACCTCTCCTTCCAATTCAGCTTGTTCAGCTAATGCAAGTGCACGGCGCATAAAAATTTCGTCTTGTGGGGTAAATTGATGCTCAGACAAAAGGGCTCCAGAAAGGAAGGTAACTATGAATAGCGAAATATTACCACCAACATCGCTTTCACTACAGCAGGACATAAGTTTTGGAGATGCGCCTCTTTCGTAATAGCACCTCAAAACAAAAAAGCGCAGACCTTTCGACCTGCGCTTTTCTCTAATATTCGATCATTTACATCGTGTATGTGTACGGTGCTTGAATACCTAGTGGGATACCTACCATCCAGTAAAGAACTAGGAAGATTGACCAACCAATCAACATAGCAATCGAGAATGGCATCATCAGTGACGCCAGTGTACCAATGCCTGTCGACTTCACGTAACGTTGACAATAAACCACTACAAGAGGGAAGAATACCATCAGAGGCGAAATGATGTTCGATACTGAGTCACCCACACGGTAAGCCGCCTGAGATAGTTCAGGAGAAATACCTACCGCCATTAGCATTGGAACTAGGATTGGACCAATCAAAGCCCATTTCGCAGAAGCGGAACCGATAAGTAGGTTTACAGCTGCTGTTAGCAAGATCATACCAATGATGGTTGCTTCACCTGGTAGGTTCATCGCTTTTAAGCCTTCTGCACCATACAACGCTAGCATCGTACCGATGTTTGACTGAGCAAATGCAGATAGGAACTGAGCACAGAAGAACGACATGACAATGTATGCGCCCATGGTCGACATGGTGTCCGCCATCGCTTTGATGATGTCGTTACTTGTCTTAAAGGTGCCAGATACTTTGCCGTAAACGTAACCAGGGATGATAAATAGAATGAAGATCAGTGGAACAATCGACTTCATGATAGGCGCAGAAAACGCCGTAATTTCGCCTTCAGGAGAACGAAGTGCCGAGTTCTCAGGCAATAACGCGACAACAAGAAGTGCGATACCCGCCATCATAGCCCAGCCAGCGTAGCGGAATGCTTTTGATTCCAACTCAGTGAAAGAGCCTAAGTTTGGTGCCGTTTCTGCATCTTCATCAATTGGCATCTTTGCAAGACGAGGCTCGATGATTTTCTCAGTCACGTACCAACCGATAGCAACGATGATCACTGAAGATAGACCAGTGAAGAAGATGTTTGCTAGAGGGTTAACCACGTATTCAGGATCAAGAACCTGTGCTGCCGTTTGTGTGAAACCAGCGAGCAATGGGTCAATACCTGAAGGAATGAAGTTTGCAGAGAAACCACCAGACACACCAGCAAATGCTGCTGCGATACCAGCTAGAGGGTGACGACCAGCGGCATGGAAAATGATACCACCTAGAGGAATAACCAAAACGTAGCCCGCATCAGCCGCGGTATGCGAGATGATTGCGACAAGAATAAGCATTGGTGTAAGTAGCTTCGCTGGAGTGAAGTTCAGCATCTTCTTAAGGCCAGTAGTGATAAAACCAGAAGAATCCGCAACACCTACACCCAACATTGCAACTAATACGATGCCTAGAGGTGCAAAACCAGTAAACGTAGTGACCATGTTAGCAAGGAAACTTGCTAGAGCTTCACCCGTAAGTAAGTTAGTAATGGTAAGAGCTTCGCCCGTTCGAGGGTTTGGAAGGTCGAAAGTCACATTCGACAAAAGTGCAGACGCAGCCCAAGTAATGATCAGTGCCCAGAAAAACAAAATCGCAGGATCAGGAATTTTATTACCTGCACGCTCGATAAAGTTTAGAAAGCGATCCATCCCGCTCGGCTTCGATGATGGTGCCTTATTTACAGCTTGGTTACTCATGGTAACTCCATATGAATGATGTTGGTGCCAAGGCCTATTTGAATAATTATAACGGCCTATTATCAACACAGCATTCTAGTAAATAAGGATAGGGAAAGCACAAGGTTCTATGATTTTTTCCATAATTGGAGACATATTTTGCAAAAACGCCACTCCAATTAAACATAATAAAAACAGTAGAACATCAACCGCATTAACAGTTCGAAAACCATTCATTAACTGAGACAAACCCGGTATCAAAAAGAAATTATCCACGACTTTGTCTCAAGCTATGTATGCAATTGAACTTAGTTTTCGAATTCACTGTACTGTGAAATCATAGTTTTCAACTGAACTGATTGCGTTTGTCCCACTCTATCTTTCCAACTGGTCGTAATAGTAATGGTTTTAAGAGATCCAGACACAGTAGCCGACGGCACAACCCACTCCACTGTATACGCACCAGTAGCGGAAGATCCTGTTGCAATAGAGGCAAAGCTAGCCGTAGAGATCGTCGAAAGCGCATCCGAGGCTCCACGCGTACGGAACCATTCCAATTTATTTTCAGCAAGACGCAACGCTTCAATACTTTCTATCGCATAGTCGGATTCTCGTTCGAGATACACGTTTAGCTTTGTTAAACCTAGAGCCCCAACACCGATAAGCAAAAAAGAAATTAGAACCTCAAGAAGGTTAAAACCTTTTTGTTTAGAGATCATTCCAAGAGCCTCGCTGCCACTTTAGTTTCTCAATGTACTTGCCGCTCTTTCCACCATTGTAGGCAGGTATCAAAGATCCATTTAATTTTATAGTTCTATCTTCTGCATCTAACCCTATCCCGCCATCAAGCTTCAATGAACCATCTAGCAAAAAAGCATATTTATTAAAGTCATTATTAATATCATGCTTGTGAAAAGAAGTAGGGGTTACACCTATATCATTTTTAGAATCAAAAAGATCAATCCATATTTCTTTAACATCCAACACAATTGGCTTTGAAAGGTATTGGTAAAGAAGTCCATCAAAATAACTCATACTTTGACTGTAGAGAACACCATCATAAATAATAAGCTGAATAGCATTATCTACAGGCTGAGTAGTAGAACCAAAAATATTTCCTGATATTGCGCAACTGCCATCGACCCAAAACCTTCGTTTTCCAGCAGCGTAAGCATTAGCTAACTTAGTATGGCATGACTTAACCCAACCTTTAGGTGTCTTACCGCTAGCAATTACAACGCCAACAGGATCCGCTTTAATCTCGTTTTTGAGTTTTGCTACGTTAACTGCGTTGAAATCCATAGTGAATAAGTCTTTGAAAACCGAAATATTTGCAACATTTTCTTTGATATCTTCATTTTTATTCGAAGTGCTAGTAGTAGCTAGGTAGGTTGGACGTTTGGTTTCTTCAAATAAATTGGATTTGTGCGAATTCTTACAAGTAAAGCTAGGAGCCCCTAAAATCCCAGTAGCATGACTACTGACTGAACTGTCCACCGTCAGAAAGTGCTCATCAGAACCACTTACACTTGCTACATAACTCACGGTTCCACCAGCAATAATGGATGTACACTCACTGTCAGACGACAAACCTTTTGCTTTAGGGACAAAGTGCATTGAGCCAGTAAGCTCTACCGACGCACTCGTTTTTAGTACTGCACCAAGGCCGTTTCCTGTCGAAATTATCACTTTACTTAAATTTGTATTTCCCTCTTTAGATGTAACCAAATATTCATAATCGCTGAGCTTTCTTATCGTAGTAGATACTGCACAGCCCAGTAGAGTAATTGTTCCCGAAGGAGGAAGTACTAACATCTTCTCCTTTATTTGTGCAAAAGCACATTCCAATCCTCCTTCAGCCTTCCAATGTTCTTGTCGAGCTTTTAGTTCATTCTGAGCCACTTTTAATTGAAAGAATACGCCCTTTGATGATGCGAGAGATGCAATCAAAGCAAACAATAATAGTATGGATGTTACTAACAACGTCGTGTATCCAGAACATCCAAATTTAGATCTCATTGCCAATTCCTTTGCTTAATTGAAAACTCTGCAACTTGATTAATTACGCCGTCTACAGTTTGTAAAGCCAAAGTAACATCCGTTACAGCGCTAATATTTGTGCCATTCGTTACGACTTTAGAATTCACTGTAAAATTCGTCACTTGAAAAATATCTTCATCAAATAAAGAACGGCAAAAATCCACACCATCAAAAGACAGTATTTGGGCTTGGGATACTACACCATTCTCACAGATTACAAGTTTGCTATCTCGCTTCTCATACTTAATATTTCTATAGTTTTTATTTAACGGAGAGTCATCTCTAAAATAAACAAACCCAATAGAAGATGCACCACTGACTGTTATTGTTTCCGAGGCTCCGGATAATTTAAGAGACATACCATGACCACCATCATAACCCGCTCTTTGAATATCCTCTTTCATGACAGCTAGAGTAATATTAAGCCCTTGTAGCAAATTTAGTTCTAAGCTTTTTTCTTTCGCTGTTTGTTGTATGCTAATAAATATCGAACCAATTATTCCTAAAACCATGAGTCCAATTAGAGAGCTAATCATGAGTTCAATCAAAGAGCTACCTATTTGGTAACGTCTGCTAGCATTTAAGGTAATCATACAATTTAGCTCCAGACATACTACAAACTTTTATTCGCCCTGGCGGATTAGAAAGTGCCACTTTTAATTTTGTACTTTGCTCACTGGTCGGGAAGAACTCGATACTTCCGCTTTGCGGTCGACCTCTCACTTCCTCAAAACTCATTTTTTTAGTCTCATAACTATGTAACACTGATAATTCTGAAAACTGTGTCCCGGAAAGGTGTAAAATAACATTCCCCGCACCACTTTCTGCATCGGTTAAGGTGATTGACCAAGCACCTTGACTCACTACATTGCCTTTATTCATAGAGAAATGGACATATAGTTTTTTATTTCGTACGACTGCTTCAGATTTACTTTGGCTCAAAAAACCGACCAACTCTGTTGCAAGTCTCTGCATTTGTACTGTTTGAGAAACACGACTAAAGCTTGGCGCTGCAAACGCTAATATAATACTCAGCACAGCAACAGTGATCATAAGTTCCAACAACGTAAACCCGCGAGGCATTTCCCAAATTCCTATGCAAACGGCTAGTCGACCGTAATTCATCTTGCACAGATGCTATCACCTGCCAAAAATAGGCGGAAAAGTGAAAAGGAAACTACTCGTGATGATTCGAATTTCTCGTTGTAACAGCTACAAAAAAAGATTGAGAGGGATGACATTGATCGAATTACTGATAGCCGTAACGATCGTCGGAATCATTGCAGCAATCGCCTACCCTTCTTATACCAATCATGTGATCAAGTCCCATAGAACGGTTGCCTTGAGCGATCTTAGTCGAATTCAACTGGAACTAGAGACATCTTATGATGGTGGGTATGACTGGAGTCATATTATTTCTGGTGGCGCCTGTACTCTATGTGATTCCGACACAGATCGATTTTCGTTCGATATTGCGAGCTCTGCAAGCACAGCCTACATCATTACAGCAACAGCAAAATCGGATCTTGGGCAGGACGACGACGAGTGCTTGAATGGCACTACAACTATCACTTTAACGTCAACAAATGTTGAATCACCAAGTGCTTGCTGGAATTAAAAAAACTACAAATGCAAAAAGGCCTGCGTTTCAGCAGGCCTTTGTTTTTGAGCTTTTAATGAACTTATCTTAGCTGGTTAAATCATCAAAGAACTTCTTCACACCATTGAAGAAGCCTTCAGATTTTGGTTTGTGTTTAGTTGCAGCTTCACCGCCACAAGACTCTTCAAACTCTTTCAACAGTTCTTTTTGGCGAGCGCTTAAGTTAACTGGCGTTTCTACAACCAATTTAACGATCAAGTCACCAATACCACCGCCACGGACGCCTTTCACACCTTTACCGCGCATACGGAACATACGGCCAGTTTGTGTTTCTGACGGCACTTTTAGGCTTACTCGTCCATCAAGTGTTGGAACTTCAACTTCGCCGCCGAGTGCAGCCATAGCAAAGCTTACTGGCACTTCACAATAGAGGTTGTTGCCGTCACGCTCGAAAATGTGATGCTCTTTCACGTGTACTTGTACGTATAAATCACCTGATGGTGCACCCATTTCTCCCGCTTCGCCTTCGCCAGATAGACGAATGCGATCGCCGGTATCCACGCCAGCTGGGATTTTAACGTTAAGTGTTTTCGTTTTTTGCTTGCGACCTTGACCATGACACTCATTACAAGGGTCTTTAATGATCTTACCTTTACCATGACAGGTAGGACAGGTTTGCTGAACAGCGAAGAAACCTTGACGCATTTGTACTTGGCCATGGCCATGACAGGTACCACATGTTTCCGCTGATGAGCCTTTCTTCGCACCGCTACCGTCACAAGAGTCACAGTGAACCAGTGTCGGAACTTCAATCTCTTTAGTTACACCACGAACGGCTTCTTCTAACGTTAGCTCCATGTTGTAACGTAAGTCGGCGCCACGTTGCGCACGATGACCACCGCCACCACGGCGACCGCCACCGAAGATATCGCCAAACACATCACCAAAGATGTCGCCGAAGTCAGCACCGCCTCCACCAAAGCCGCCGCCGAAACCACCGCCACCTTGTTCAAAAGCAGCATGGCCATATTGGTCATAAGCCGCTTTTTTCTGAGAGTCGGTTAGAACTTCGTACGCTTCTTTTACTTCTTTAAACTTGTCCGCCGCAGACTCATCACCCTGGTTTCTGTCTGGGTGGAATTTCATCGCTAGGCGCTTGTACGCCTTTTTGATATCACGCTCTGAGGCATCACGGCTTACGCCTAATACTTCGTAAAAATCACGTTTTGACATGTTCTTCGTCACCAGTTAATTACTACAAACGGCATCGATTCACCGCTTGGTGTTTGTATCGTTCTAGGTAAGTGCACTTATTGCAAAATACTTAACTAGAAAGACAGCGTTTACAAACAGACGGGCGTAAGAGTCACCCCAAACGCCCGCACACCGAAGTCGTATCGACCCCAGATGGCTTTGCAGCCATCTGGTTAAGAAAGATTATTTCTTGTCGTCTTTAACTTCTTCGAACTCCGCATCTACCACGTCGTCATCTTTTGACGACGCGCCAGCGTCAGCACCTTGAGCTTGTTGCGCTTGAGCTTGTTGTTGAGCGATTTCCATTAGTTTTTGAGCAGCAGTCATAAGAGCTTGAACTTTCGCATCAATTGCTTCTTTGTCTTCGCCTTTACGTGCTTCTTCTAGCTCAGAGATAGCAGTTTCAATCTTCTCTTTCTCTTCAGCTGGAAGTGCGTCACCCGCTTCTTCCATTTGCTTACGAGTACCGTGAATCATTTGGTCTGCTTGGTTACGTGCAGTTGCTAGCTCTTCGAACTTTTTGTCCGCTTCTTTGTTAGCTTCTGCTTCTTGAACCATTTTCTCGATTTCGTCATCGCTTAGACCGCCAGAAGCTTGGATTGTGATCTTCTGCTCTTTACCAGTCTGCTTATCTTTCGCTGATACGTGTAGAATACCATCCGCATCAAGGTCGAAAGTTACTTCGATTTGTGGCATGCCACGTGGTGCAGGCTGGATGCCCTCTAGGTTAAACTGACCTAGAGACTTGTTGTACATCGCTTGCTTACGCTCACCTTGTAAAACGTGGATAGTTACCGCGCTCTGGTTGTCTTCTGCAGTAGAGAAAACTTGGTTCGCTTTAGTTGGGATAGTTGTGTTCTTCTCAACTAGCTTAGTCATTACGCCACCCATAGTCTCGATACCTAGAGACAGTGGAGTTACGTCTAGTAGTAGAACATCTTTAACTTCACCAGCAAGTACACCACCTTGAACTGCAGCACCCATTGCTACTGCTTCGTCAGGGTTCACGTCACGACGCGCTTCTTTACCGAAGAACTCAGCAACTTTCGCTTGAACCATTGGCATACGAGTCTGACCACCAACTAGGATTACGTCAGTGATATCGTTTACTGATAGGTCAGCGTCAGCTAGAGCTACTTTTAGTGGCTCAAGAGAGCGTTGTACTAGGTCTTCAACTAGAGATTCTAGTTTCGCACGAGTCACTTTGATGTTCATGTGCTTAGGACCAGTTGCATCAGCAGTAACGTAAGGTAGGTTTACGTCTGTTTGAGAAGTAGAAGAAAGCTCAATTTTCGCTTTTTCTGCTGCTTCTTTAACACGCTGCATTGCTAGTGGATCGTTTTTAAGATCGATACCTTGCTCTTTCTTAAACTCGTCTACTAAGTAGTTGATTAGACGGTTATCAAAGTCTTCACCACCTAGGTGAGTGTCACCATTAGTTGCTAGAACTTCGAATGTTTTTTCGCCTTCAACTTCATCGATTTCGATGATTGAAATATCGAATGTACCACCACCAAGGTCGTATACAGCGATAGTGCGGTCACCGCCTTTCTTGTCTAGGCCGTAAGCTAGCGCAGCTGCTGTTGGTTCGTTGATGATACGTTTAACTTCTAGACCTGCGATACGACCAGCATCTTTCGTTGCTTGACGCTGTGCATCGTTAAAGTAAGCAGGTACTGTGATAACTGCGCCAGTTACTTCCTCACCTAGGAAGTCTTCAGCAGTTTTCTTCATTTTCTTAAGAACTTCAGCAGAAACCTGAGGAGCTGCCATTTTTTGGCCTTTCGCTTCTACCCAAGCGTCACCGTTGTCAGCCTTAACGATTTTGTAAGGCATGATTTCGATGTCACGCTGAACTTCTTCGTCTTCAAAACGACGACCAATTAGACGCTTAATTGCAAATAGCGTGTTAGTTGGGTTAGTTACTGCTTGACGTTTCGCAGGTTGACCTACTAGCGTCTCACCGTCAGTGTAAGCAATAACCGATGCAGTAGTACGTTCACCCTCTGCGTTTTCAATTACACGTGGTTTGTCGCCGTCTAGTACAGCAACACATGAGTTAGTAGTACCTAAGTCAATACCAATGATTTTACCCATCTGGCTATCTCCGAATAAATTCTATTTTCGTTTGGTTATAACCCCAATGTGGGGGGAGGAGAATCGGGTTTCAACCCTTGCTCACAAACAAAAATAATCAATGTTTGCTTCTCTATGCCACATAGATAAGGGCGTCAAAACGCTTTTCAAGGGCAGAATTGAAAAAAAGCGTATTTTTTATGAATTAATTGATTTCTTTCCAGCTTGTTGGGAATGCATCACATTCCAGAGACAACTTCCAAAGTAAACATGATGAAAAGCGGTTATTTTTCTGTGACATAAAAACAAGAAAGCGAGCTCATTCCGCTCGCTTTCTATATATATAGATTCAACTCTATTGTTCAAGGCTAGGCATTAGCTTGTGCAGGCTGCGCCTCTACTTCTTCTTGATTGCCGATCTCACCTTCTGTTTTGGCGACAATAGTGTTCACTGCGGTATCCCCTACCACGTTCGAAGAGGTACAGAACATATCGTTGATACGGTCAACCGCTGCAATGATAGCTAAACCTTCTGGTGGAAGACCCAATTGGTGAAGAAGCACACCAACCATCACCACACCACCACCTGGTACGCCACCAGCACCAATAGAAAGAAGAAGAATCGTCAGACCGAGTGTAAACACATCAGCGGTGTTAATTGGCTGGCCAAACGCGTTAGCAACGAAGATTGTTGCAAGCGCGATATAAATAGATACACCTGACATGTTCATCGTCGCGCCTAGCGGTACACCAAAACCCGCAACTGATTTAGAAACTTGCAGTTTCTCTGTCAGAGTACGCATGGTTACAGGGATGGTTGCATTTGAACTTGCCGTAGATAGGGAAAATAGGATTTGTTCACGAGTTGCGCGGAGAAACGCCTTTGGAGAAGTTCCAGTCGTAATACCAACTGCCATTGGATAGAAGATGAAAATCCAGAACACAAGCATAGCCACGACAAGCGCAACATAACCTGCAACAGACATCAGTGTATTCGCATTTAAGGTTGCACCTAGTTGAATCATCAGAGCAAACACACCGTAAGGTGCTAGACTCATGACCAAACCAACCAGCTTCATCATGATCTCATTGGCCATCTTAAACGTGCGGATAGCAGGGCCACCACGAGAATCCAGAGCTTGAATGGCTAGACCTGTCAAAATAGCCATAAAGATAATTTGTAGCATGTCGCCGTTAGCAAAAGCTTGTACTGGATTGCTTGGTACAATGTTTACCACGAGCGAGAAAATATCTGGTGTTTCAGTTGTCGTCAGTTTGACGGTTTCAGAAACAGTACCCGCTAAGTTTGCACTAGCACCCGGTTGGAAAATTAAACCTACGGTCAGCGCTGCTGCGATCGCAATGATGGTATTGAGAATGTAGAGAGTAAAAGTTTTCCCACCAAGACGACCAAAAGCGCTAATGTCTTTCAAATCGACAATGCCGCACACGATTGAAACATACACAAGAGGCACAACCAAAAGCTTGATCAGCGAGACAAACATGCCGCCAACCCCTTCTGCCGTTCCAAGTAGGTAAGTATCAAAAATCGCAATACCACTAAATAAGTACTGAATAGCTGTGCCCAGCACAAGGCCGGCAAACAAGCCTATGAAAATCTTACTAGAAAGCGATTTATCCATTATAAATCTCCGATATGTTGTGTTTACTATTTACATTTTTGTAGTTATATCTGCTTATTTCTAAAGCAGTGGTCGCAAATAATACATATCAAAGTTACAAAATAAAGCGATAATTTACATTTTTGTTAACAACAAAATTCAGCAAAACAAACTATGAATACATTCATATTCAGAACAAAACTCACTTAGTCAAATGATAACAACCAGTTATCGGTTTAAGGTTGTATAACTACGCAGTTGATAGAAAGAAAATTCCCTATAAGAAAAAATATCCCCAATAGGAAAAACTTTGAAAGGGATCAAATTTTAGATATCGATGGTTCAGCGAGACGGAGGGAGCACACCTTTGTTTAAAACAAAAATGCCCATCACAAACGTGATAGGCATTTTGTATTTACTTTGCAGTGACTTGCGTCGTTATTTAGCAACCATGACCATTGCAGGACGAATCACACGGCCGTTTAACTCATAACCCTTCTGCATAACAAACATCACGGTGTTTGATTCATGATCTGGGCTTTCTTGAATAGACATTGCTTGGTGGAATTCAGGGTTGAACGTTTCGCCTTCAGGGTTGATTTCTTTCAAACCAAACTTAGCAACCACATCAACAAACGTCTTGTGGGTCAGCTCAACACCTTCAAGGATCGGCTTAATCACTTCGTTTTCTGTATCTGCCGCTTGAATCGCACGCTCTAGGTTATCGATAACAGGAAGCAGTTCTTCAGCGAACTTGTTAAGAGCGTATTTACGCGCTTTGTCGATTTCCTGTTCAGTACGACGACGCATATTTTCAACTTCAGCTTTTGCACGAAGCACTGCGTCTTGCTGATCTTTTACTTTGGTTTCGCTAGACAATAATGCCGCTTCTAGTTGAGCAATCTTAGCGTCTTTCTCGTCACCAATTTCTTCAAGTTCTGCTTCAGTTTCTTGAGCCGCAGCTTCTACTTTTTCAGCCTCTTCGATGATTTGATCAAGCTCTTCTTCTGTAACTTTGTTTTCTTCGTTGCTCATGATATCTCCAGAATTCAACGTAATGCCCTTAAAGCCATGCTCGTTTTGCGGGCTTTAACCACATAAAAATTCGCATATTTAGGTAACTTGCCATTATTATGGGGATGAAGATTCCTGATTCAAGCCTCTTTAATGCGGAAATGCTATGAAAAATCCATGTAACGTGATCGCGATTATCGGAAAACCAAGAGATCAACAAGCGATTCAGACTCATAAAGAGCTTTACGAATGGCTGACCTCAGAAGGTTACAAAGTGTTTATTGACGATCGCCTTGCAGCGATTTTGGACGAGATCCCGCAAAACCACTTCGCCAGCTTAGTTGAGTTGGGCAAAAACGCAGATCTTGCGATAGTTGTCGGTGGTGATGGCAACATGCTGGGCGCAGCGAGAATTTTATCGCGTTTTGACGTGCCTGTGATTGGCGTAAACCGTGGCAATCTAGGCTTTTTAACTGATTTAAACCCAGACGATTTCCAAGCGGCACTCAAAGCCGTACTTGCGGGAGAGTACATTGAAGAAGAGCGTTTCTTACTTGAGGCAGAAGTGCATCGTCATGGTCAAATAAAAAGTCATAACGCCGCTTTAAACGAAGCCGTACTCCATCCTGGGCAAATCGCACATATGATTGAGTTTGAGGTGTACATTGATGAAAGCTTTGCCTTCTCTTTACGCGCCGATGGGTTGATTGTCTCCACACCAACAGGCTCGACAGCATACTCACTTTCTGGTGGTGGCCCTATTCTGTCACCAAGCCTGAATGCCATTTCACTGGTGCCTATGTTCCCTCATACCTTATCTAGCCGACCGTTGGTGGTTGATGGCAAACGCAGAATCAAACTGATTGTGTCACCAGAAAATCGCGGTACACAAGAAGTAAGTTGTGATGGACAAGTGTCGCTGCCAGTTTCTCCCGGCGATGAGATCCACATTTATCAAAGCCCAAATGTACTCAAACTCATCCATCCGAAAGACTACAGCTACTATCACGTATTAAGGAACAAACTCGGTTGGTCTAGTAAGTTATTCTAGCTTTCATGAACACGAATTTAAGCCAGTTGCTGATTGCTGCTGGCTTTTTTCTTTTTTGGGATAACACGTAAAACCTTACTAATAAGGCGACGCAATATATCCTGCCGTTAAAACGAAATTTATAAACCTTGATCCTGTGTGCAAAGTTTAACTTATTCCAGAAAAGCAAATTGAATGGAGTATGTCGGGTGATATTCTCACCATGAATAGAGTATTAACTCTATTTCATAAAATCAATAAAGGACATACTATGAAAAAAACTATCATTCTGTCTGTTCTCAGTACATTAGCACTGATTGGCTGCCAATCTGAAGATACTAAAGTGACAAACGTATCTAATGCGCGTGCGGACGACATTACACAAACCAAACGGGAACTTGCTCAACAACTGAGCGAAAACTATACGGCAATTGAGCCAATGTTGAGAAGAGATATTACTGCTCAACAAACCAATGTTCCTGTCTCCTCTTTCATTGAGCAAAACCCTACTGCAGAATTTAGCCAACAGCTCGTTGAAGCCGATGCTCAAATTCGTAGCTGGAAAGGCATTACTGAATTCTCAGATCAATTGCTAGAAGTGCGCTTAGCCAACGAAAAAATGCTAGGAGCATGGCTCAATGGCGACGTTGCACCACTCTTTGCCTTTGAACCAAGCGGTGATGATGAAAGCTGGCAATACATCGAAGCGTTTGACGTTTACGGGCAAATTCATCAACTTGATGTGTATCAGCTTCCTGACGTTCCCGTTCTAGTTGTCGATAACAACAGCTCTGCAGAGCTCAAAGCAGGCTTACAGGCGATGCAGGCAGAAATGAAAAAACTGGGGCAGCCAGCTCTAATTCAGCCTTATTATTCAGAGAGTCAAAAACAATCTTCACCAATGCTACAAAGCGCAGTGACAAGTGATGTCGCTCCGATTCAAACAACTCAACTGAAGAAAATTCGCTTAGCGGATGACAAAGAACCGTGGATCTCTGGCAAAGCAGAGGTTTACGCCATCGTGACAGGTGTCAATCCAAGCCGCGACGAGCCGACAATTGATCTGGTAGAGCTTCCTTACTTGGATTACGACAACCAAGATTACTACCCAAATCAAATCATCATTCACTGGTCTCGCTACCGCTGGGGCGCTGCAGATATTGTTCTGATGGAGCAAGATGACGGCACAGACTACAAACAGCTGGCGAAACTATTGGTGCAAGTGGCTGAAGAAGTTCTGAAAGCCATCCCAGATCCGCAAGTTCAGGCATACGCAGTCATCCCACAAATCACTAACAAGATCATCGATGCCATTCCAGATGGTGTGCTTACCAACGATGATGACTTTGTTGACGTTTTCTACACGTTGATGCAAGACACGTCGTATGTCGATCACCCAGGAGCAAGTGTTAATGCTGTCGTGACACTAGAGCCACTGACGATCAATCCAACTCGCCCATAACCCTTTCAATTTCAATGAGTCGTTGTCGAGACTTCGACTCATTTTTCCCACCTCATCACAAAAAATAACCTGTTAGATAAAAATATTCCCGCTCATCTTTACTGTATAAAGAAACAGTATATACTGTTCTCATATACAGTATTGTTCAGTTATACAGGTAAATAAAAATGCTGGCTCATCTAAGTGTTAATAATTTTGCGATTGTTAAGTCTTTACAACTCGAGCTTTCTAAGGGCATGACCACCATTACAGGTGAAACAGGCGCTGGTAAATCTATTGCGATTGATGCGTTAGGTCTGTGCCTAGGCGGACGTGCCGATGCAGGTATGGTGCGTCAAGGTGAAGAGAAAACCGAAGTCAGTGCCGCCTTTTTACTGGACAACAACCTACATGCAACGCGTTGGCTAGAAGATAA
Organism: Vibrio sp. RC2502; assembly: GCF_054850435.1. Lineage (NCBI taxonomy): Bacteria > Pseudomonadati > Pseudomonadota > Gammaproteobacteria > Vibrionales > Vibrionaceae > Vibrio > Vibrio sp. RC2502. The sequence continues at coordinate 675,837 of NZ_CM141453.1, read as the reverse complement.
CGATCTGCTGGATGGCACTGAATGTATCTTGCGTCGCATCATAACTAAAGAAGGCCGTTCAAGAGCCTTCATCAACGGCAGCCCAGTACCACTTTCACAATTAAAATCTCTTGGGCAGCTGTTAATCAACATCCATGGACAACACGCGCATCACCAACTGATGAAAAGCGAATACCAAATGGCGATGTTGGATCAATATGCCGGACACTTAAATCTATTAAAGAGTACACGCAGTGCGTACCAACATTGGCGTCAGGCAGACAATAACCTCAAGCAACTCAAGGAAAACAGCCAGCAGAATCAGGCGCAAAAACAGTTGCTTGAATACCAAATCAAAGAACTGAATGAGCTATCGCTAGGTGAAGAAGAATTCGCAGAACTCGAGCAAGAGCACAAACGACTGTCCAATAGCGGTGAACTCGCCGCTACCTGTCAGCAAGCCCTCGAACTTATTTACGAAGGTGAAGAAGTCAATGCGCTTGGTATTTTGCAATCGGCCAATCACTCCCTAATTCAATTAGCGGAATTAGATGAAAAATTAGCCGAGCTACCAAATATGCTGGCTGACGCGATGATCCAGCTAGAAGAAACCAAAAACGAACTTCGTAGCTACTTGGATGGCATCGATGTTGATCCAGGTCGTATGGCTTATGTCGAAGAGCGTTTTTCTAAAGTGATGTCGATGGCTCGTAAGCATCATGTTATGCCTGATGAGTTATACCAACATCACCAAGACCTTCTAGCACAAATCGAAGCATTGGATTGCTCTGATGAACGTCTGGATGAATTGGCTCAAGAAGTGGAACAGAAATACCAAAGCTTCCTGACTCAAGCGGAAAAGCTGCATAAATCACGCAGCCGTTACGCAAAAGAACTGAACAAGCTGATCACGCAAAGCATGCACGAACTGAGCATGGAAAAAGCCGTCTTCAGCATTGAAGTAAACAACGAAAACACACATCCGTCGCCACTGGGTATGGACAGTGTGTGCTTCTTGGTTTCCACTAACCCTGGTCAACCTTTACAACCAATTGCGAAAGTTGCGTCAGGTGGTGAGTTATCCCGAATCTCGCTAGCGATCCAAGTGATCACTGCTCAAAAAGTAGATACGCCAAGTTTGATCTTCGATGAGGTGGACGTGGGTATTAGTGGCCCAACAGCTGCGGTAGTAGGCAAAATGCTACGCAAGCTTGGAGAATCGACTCAAGTCATGTGTGTCACACACTTACCGCAAGTAGCCGGTTGTGGCCACCAACAAATGTTTGTCGCAAAACACACCAAAGGTGGTCAAACGGAAACACAAATGCGCGCACTAGATGAAGAACAACGTGTGGCAGAACTGGCTCGTTTACTCGGTGGTAGCCAAATCACTGATTCAACATTAGCTAACGCGAAAGAACTCCTTATCGCCGCCTAACCCTATGACACAGAGTCATCGGCAATCCAGTTGATGACTCTTTTCGTATTAATCGCTTCAGTGACTCGGCTAACGAAAACGCCATTAGGCCCCCTATCACCCCTTAATATCTGCTAATAAATGCAACTCAACTCAAAATTCGTTGTCAGATTCCCTACCATGCGACGCATAGCTTTTTACATCTGCGTCGAGCTTGTTTATTATCAGCGCAGTATTTTAAAGGTTACTAAGAAATTATTATGCAATTAAAGAAGTGGTTAGTTGCCGTACCATTAGCAATGACATTGCTGACAGGATGTTCGGTATTGGAAAAACTGGTTTATCGTATTGATATCAACCAAGGCAACTATGTAGAACAAAGTGCGGTTGATAAATTAAAGTTTGGGATGACTAAAGCACAGGTTCGCTTCGTACTTGGATCGCCAATGCTTATCGAAAATGGCTATCCTAACACTTGGTATTATATCTACCATCACACGCCAGGCCACGGTGACCCAGTACAGAAAGATCTTGTCGTAAACTTTAATGACCAAGGAACGCTGGCCGATATCAGCGGTGACTTCCCGAAAAGTGACGCGTTTTACGAACAGATCCAATAAACCAATCCTGTCATTACATCGATTGGCATCATAAAACCTTTATGCAAAAAAACCTCCCACTTGGGAGGTTTTTTATCATCTAAAATATTGCTTATTCTGCTTACTTGCGCAGAGCATTTGGCTTGCCACCAGTCACTGGATCGGCATTCCCAGCCGCTTTTGCTTGCTCTGCTCGCTTACGACGAATCTCTTTTGGATCTGCCAATAAAGGGCGATAGATTTCAATGCGGTCTTTATCACGTACGGTCGCGTCTAGTTTTACATTACGACTAAACACACCTACTTTGTTTTTTGCTAAATCAATTTCTGGATACAATTCCAAGACACCCGACTGACGAATGATCTCTTCAACCGTCGCGTGGTTATTCACAACTAAGTTAAACACGCGTTGCTCATGAGGCAATGCATACACGACCTCAACGTGAATCATGTCTGACTCAATACTCATAACACTCGTACACCTGTTTCGCGCGTTTGGTAAATGCATTAACCATATTGCTAGTTAGCTCGTTAAAAATCTTGCCGAACGCCATTTCAATCATTTTGCTCGAAAACTCAAACTCAAGCTTAAGTTCAACCTTACATGCCTGCTCATCCAACGCAGTAAAAATCCAACCACCTCGGAGCGTTTTAAACGGACCATCAACCAAGTTCATCATAATAGCTTGGCCAGGAATAAGCTCATTGGACGTAGTGAACGTTTTACTGATGCCCGCTTTCGCAACATCGACAGAAGCGACCATGCCGTTACCCGAAGACTCAATAATTCGAGAGCCCGAACAACCAGGCAAAAATTCAGGGTATTTAGCAACATCATTGACCAGATTAAACATCTGTTCTGCACTAAAAGACACCAACGCAGAACGGCTGACTTGCTTCATACATACTCCTATCGATACATGTACAGATTTAAAGCTCGCGACAATTTTACTTTTATTCCACGATTGCGCAAATAAAAGGATTTCCTATCCGATATCCAACCCGTATAATGACGCCATTATGGCAAAGAAAAAATCAAAACAAAAAGCGGGTAGTAACACTATCGCGCTGAACAAAAAAGCTCGCCACGAGTATTTCATTGAAGATGAAATCGAAGCTGGCTTGGAGCTCCAAGGTTGGGAAGTGAAAGCCCTTCGCCAAGGTAAAGCCAATATTTCTGAAAGTTACGTATTCATGCGTGACGGTGAAGCCTTTGTGAGTGGCATGACAATCACTCCTTTAAATCAGGCATCGACACACGTAGTGGCGAACCCTACTCGTGTGCGCAAACTACTTATGAGTCGTCGTGAACTTGACAACCTACTCGGTCGCATTAACCGTGAAGGTATGACACTTACGGCACTCTCTCTGTACTGGTCTCGCTCTTGGGTGAAGATAAAAATAGGTGTAGCAAAAGGTAAAAAGCTTCACGATAAACGTACAGATCTTAAAGAAAAAGACTGGGCAAGAGAAAAAGCACGCGTAATGAAGAGCGCACTGCGTTAATCTTGACCACTTAAACGCATAGTGCTGGACAGCTAAGTCTTTTCTGTTACTATGCGAATCATACCTTGGGGCTGATTTAGGATTCGACGGGAATTCAGAAGTCTGAGGTGCATGCCGAGGTGCGGTAGGCCTCGTTAACAAACCGCAAAAAAATAGTCGCAAACGACGAAAACTACGCACTAGCAGCTTAATACCCTGCTCAGAGCTCTCTCGCCCTAGCTTCCGCACGTAAGACGGGGAATAACGAGAGATCAAACCCAAACGCGCTAGCCCGGATTCTCCCGCCTGAGAGATGAACGGCGAATTATAATTCAGGATAGTCATTCATTAGCGTGTCGGTTCGCAGGTGGATGGTGAATTTAAAGATCGACTAAGCATGTAGTACCAATGATGAACGGTTTTCGGACGCGGGTTCAACTCCCGCCAGCTCCACCAAACGTTTGGAAAAGGCCACCTTCGGGTGGCCTTTTTTGTATCAACAATCATATTGTCTTCTTTTCTCAGGCACTCATACTACCTGATGACTTATCACAAGCATTACTGCGTAACTTTACAACCTATGCTGATAAAAACTCGTTGAGTATTAAATAGCAGACTATACGCTCATAAGTACAACACCAACCACACATGAGAATTCAAAAGTACTCATTAAAAGATAGAAAGTGTGTACTTACTATATGCTTTTCAATCTAAAGTTTTCTAAGCTTTTGGGATATCAGGTACTTCATCCGGTTACAAGGTACATGCAGGTTTTGTAAATCTCTTCAATACAATAAAGCCACAACTTGCAGCATGCATCGCTGGTTATTCGAAAAAGAACATAAAAGAACCAAAGGTAATACACTGCGTAGGTCATAGTTTAGGTGGTGCTCTTGCTTCATTAGCAACAGATTGAGTGAGTAAAATAGTCTCTTCAATTTTCTCCTTACTAAGAATTTCAGGTCTAGTTCATATAACACAACAAAAAATGCGAAGCTATTTAAGCTTCGCATTTTTATTATGGCTTAGAATTATTAGAATCTATATTCCACACCTAAAGATGCTTGTTTAAAATCTGTATTTGTATTCGCACCATCAAATACATTTTCTGCATTCAATTCCACATCGTACCAAGTGTATTCTGCGTTAACTAAAAAGTTATCCGTTACTTTAAAACCTACACCAGCACCAGCAAATACCCCTTCGTCATCTTTGTTCCCATGGAATCCAGCAACGTTATAATCTGTCGAATACCACATTTGGCCACCTTTCGCGTACACATCCACTCTATCGGTGATTGGAGCCGTCACTTTCAATGCTGCGGTATAACCATCCGTCTCTGCATTAGCCAAGTTGTTACCATAGCTACCAAAATCAATGTAGCCACCTTCCAACGCTAAGTAACGGTTAAAGCGATAACCCACCAATGCTTGCATTGCATCGCTGTCGTCATCGAAATCATCTTGTCCATCAACTTTTAAATAACCGTAGTTCGCACCTACATAAACGCCATGATCTTTGGAGTCCGCTGCGTAAGATAAAGTACTAAACGTTGCTAGAGAAAATAGACCAACCAGAGTAACAACATTGCTTTTCATTTCGTTCTCCTAAATTAACTGATTATCGAAAGTTCCAATCATAAATAGCAAAAGCAATGCCAATATTAAATTAATGAAAAACTATTTTATTTAATAAGATTCTGACAATTAGCTAAAAAAACTCGTACAAAAAACAAAATACCGGCTATTTATTTACCTTACACAAACAATATAAATTTAGGATAAATATAACTAGTGAAAAAGCTTCTCGCTAATTTGTAGTTTTTTCAAAATAAAAATACACAGCGTGAATATTCTTGAGTTGTTAAATAGTCATTGAAATATCGCGTTGCGTGTTTACTAGAAAGGAAGACAATCACACATCCGTCGTGCCTTGCTTTGCTTAAAAGCACAAATCCTCTACTCTGTGCCTAAGCAAATTCAATGGAATTGAAAGAATGATAAAAGGCAGTGAGTACCCTTCCATTCGTGCGTTGAGGACTTTTGTTGCTGTGGCTAACTATCTCAGCTTTTCTAAAGCCGCCGATGACCTGTGCGTAACACAAGGAGCGGTCAGTAAACAGATGGCATCTTTAGAGCAACTCGTTGGGCTTCCTCTCATTCATCGAGGGTTAAACGGCGTGGAGCTAACAGAGGAAGGAAAGCGCTATTTGCCCCAAATAACAGAAGCTCTGGAGCTCATTCAGCATGCAACCGCCAGCCTAATTCAGACCAATACTGATCAAGAGCTGTTGGTTGTCGATGTCACACCCTCATTTGCCAGTCTTTGGCTCGTGCCAAATATCGATGATTTCCACCAGCGCCATCCAAATATTCGCGTGAAAATTCTTACCGGAGATGGCGCAGTTAAAAACATTCATGGCGAAAGCGATCTGCATGTGCGGTGTTTGCCTCTTTCGACTCATTATGAATATAGCCAGCTCTTATGTGAGGAAACCTTGTTGCTGATTGGCAACACCAACCTACCAAAACTGTCAGACAACCAAGCTATCAGCCATTACCCATTTATTCCGCAAACGACTCGCCCGCAGCTGTGGGAGCAATTCAAACAGGAGAACGATTTAGAGTGCCCAATCACCTATCACTCCGTCGGGTTTGAGCATTTTTATTTGGCGTGTGAAGCCGTGAGAATGGAGAAGGGCTTGGCTTTGCTGCCCGATTTTATGGCGCAATTTTCTATTTTGCGTGGTGACATCCAACATATTGGGAATCTAAAGCTTCACAGCGGCTATGGCTATTATGTGGTGATCCCAAACTTCCGGTTAACGTCAAGAAAAGTGGCACTTTTTCATGACTGGTTAAAAGACAAACTTACCCATCATACCTAAAGCTACCGATATGAAACCAGTATAAATATGAAGATTGTGCAGAGCCTATCACCTACCGCGCCTCAAATGTAAGTATGGTTAAATTTGTGGCATTCTCATCCATACTATTTGAAAAGGATAAATGGATAGTAGGATATGGACAGCAACACGCCAAGACTCTCTTTACGTACCATTGAGCCGACCGATTACCCAGAGTTAGCGGAATTAATGGACCTCGTTTTTCCTGATGTGGGCGGATCATGGCCACGCCTGACCATCATGGATCTCATTCATCAGTTTCCCGATGGACAAATCTGTATTGAGGATAACGGCAAAATTGTCGGCGCTGCGCTGACGATCAAAGTGGACTACAACCGATTTTCACTTCCTCACCTGTACACTGACATCATCACCGAAAATAACGTCATTCAGAACCAAGTGACAGGCGATGCCATGTATGGCCTAGATGTGTTTGTTCACCCTGATTACCGTGGGCTTCGCTTGGGCCGACGTCTTTACGACGCGCGCAAAGAGTTGTGCCGCAGCAAAAACTTTAAAGCAATACTAGCCGGTGGCCGCATTCCGAATTACCACCAATACGCGGATGAACTGAGCGTTGCAGAGTACATCGACAAAGTAAAACGCCGCGAATTGCACGACCCGATCCTCTCATTCCAGCTTGCGAATGACTTTGATGTTAAACGCATCATGCGTGGCTATTTGCCAGAAGATAACGCCTCAAAAGGCTACGCCACGTTGCTAGAGTGGGATAATTTTTTCTACGAGGAAGACATTCAATCCGTTCACGACATCGAGAAAACCTTGATTCGCATTGGCGTGGTGCAATGGCAAATGCGCGCGATGAACGATTTGGAAGACTTGCTCGATCAAGCCGAGTTTTTTATCTCCTCTCTGGCCAACTACAAAGCCGACTTTGCTTTGTTTCCTGAGTTCTTCAATGCTCCGTTGATGGGATTGCAAAACGATCAAAACTCGGTTGAAGCTATTCGCTTTCTTGCTAGCTTTACAGAAGAGATCAAAAACCGTTTCTCGCAAATGGCGGTCACTTACAACATCAATATCATTGCTGGCAGTATGCCGCTCATCGAAGATGGCAAGCTCTACAACGTAGCGTACTTACTGCAACGCGATGGGGAAATTAACGCTCAGTACAAAATCCACATCACGCCACACGAACAAAAAGATTGGGTAATTGATGGCGGCGATAATGTACAAGTGTTCGAAACCGATGCTGGTAAGGTCGGCATTCTGATTTGTTACGACAGCGAGTTCCCTGAGCTGGGTCGTATGCTCGCCGAACAAGGCGCGCAAATTATCTTTGTGCCATTCTGGACCGATACCAAAAACGGCTATCAACGTGTGCGGATCTGTTCTCAATCTCGCGCGATCGAAAACGAGTGTTATGTAGCGATTGGCGGCAGTGTCGGCAACTTACCGCGCGTAGACAACGTGGACATTCAATATGCTCAGTCAGCGGTGTTCTCACCTTCAGACATTTATTTCCCCCACGACGCCACATTGACGGAAGCCAGTGCGAATACGGAAATGATCATCTTTGCCGATGTTGACTTAACCAAGCTGAAACAGCTCAACACCGAAGGCTCGGTAACGAACTTACGCCATCGACGCCTCGATTTGTACGGTGCGTTCACAACACCAAAAGAGTAGCCTGAGACCCAAGCCATAATAATGACCGCTCGCCGTCGTGAATCAAACGGCGAGCGGAATCCAGCGCAACAGCGCATCAGGTAAACACAATTATCAGAGGTATGTCAGTTTTTCTCGGGAATGAGAAACAAGAATTGACCAGAGAAAACAACAGGAGTATCACTCCCATTTCCTTCCGATTTTATTAGAGGAAAGCATTTGGAACACATTAACGCTTTACTCATCTCCATGAAGCCTCTGCTGGAGCAGTACGGCTACCTTGCGCTTATTGTCAGCATCTTTTTTGAAGGTATTGGCATTCCCATGCCTGGGCAATCTTTGATGATCGCAGCGTCAATTCTGGCCTCAGAACAAGTCATGAATCTGAGTATGGTCATGGCTATATCTTGGCTCAGCTGCTTTTTGGGCAATACTTGTGGTTACTTACTTGGTTACTACTTTGAAGGATGGCTAGATAAAAAAGGTTACATCTCTGGCCCTAAAATGCAGAAGCTCCAAAGCACCATTCAAAAATATGGCCCTGCTTGTTTGGTGGTCAGCCGATTTATTGAAGGGATGAAGCAATTTATGCCTCTGGCGTGTGGGATAGCAAAAATGCCACGCAGAGAGTTTTTACTCGGCAACGCACTCGCTGCCACCATTTGGGTTTTGGTGTTCAGTTTACTTACGCATTTTGCATTTGAGCACCTCAGCGCACTCAGTCATTTATATAGCCACTACAAATACGTAATCTGGGCGAGCGCCGCGGTTGTGTTCGCATTGATGCTCCTAGGCTTACTCAAGCGAAAAAAAGCAAAATCGTCGCTATAAATGCACTTTCAATAAAGGCTCATGGTATCAGTAAGATAGATGCCATGAGCTTTTTTCTTTCCTCCAAATACAAAAATTACTCAGCCATTTAGACGTCTAGACGTTGACAATAAAAGTCGGTGAGATTAGTCTGCTCACTTCTCTTATTATTATCTTTGTCGTTTACATGTCCGGTTCCCAACAAACTACTAAAACAGTTGCACCGTCTGCGGTCGCTCTGATCCCATTGATCGTATTCCTTGCGCTATTTATTGGCGTAGGCACGTACTTATCTTTGCAAGGCGTTGAATTTGCCTTCTACCAGCTGCCAGCACCAATTGCGGTATTACCAGCCATCATCATTGCGTTTCTTCTCAGCAAAGAGAAACTTAACCGCTCTATTGAACATTTTATGCGTGGTGTTGGTCATCAAGACATCATCGCAATGTGCATGATCTACTTGCTTGCAGGTGCGTTTGCTGCCGTTGCAAAGGCTTCTGGCGGTGTCGATGCTACCGTAAACTTAGGTCTATCTGCCATTCCGACCAGCATGATTTTGCCTGGTATTTTCATGATCTCAGCCTTCATTGCGACAGCGATGGGCACTTCGATGGGCACCATCGCTGCCGTTGCACCTGTGGCTTTGGGCATTGCTCAATCTGCAGGCATGAGCTTGCCATTAACCGCTGGTGTTGTGCTCAGCGGCGCGATGTTTGGTGATAACCTTTCTATCATCTCTGACACCACCATCGCGGCAACACGCTCTCAGGGCTGTGAAATGAAGGACAAGTTCAAAGAGAACATCCGCATTGCACTGCCAGCAGCACTGGTTGCTATGGGTATTTTTGCCTTCAACAGCACTGCGACTCAAGTGCCAGAGACTGGCCCAATTGAATGGTTAAAAGTGCTACCGTACGTCACCATTTTGATTTTGGCGGTTTCAGGGCTTAACGTATTTGTTGTGCTGACTATCGGTATTTTACTGGCGGGTGGCGTAAGTTTGGTTTCGATTGACGACTACGGTCTAACGAACCTAGCGCAAGACGTGTACAGCGGTTTTGGCAACATGCAGGAAATCTTCCTGCTATCGATGCTGATTGGTGGTCTGAGTGAGTTAATGCGCCGTCAAGGTGGTCTTGCTTTCCTAACCAACTTAGTGAGCAGCATGATCCACGCGTTTGGCTCTAGCCATTCAAAACACGCGAACAGCCGCGCAAGTGAGCTAGGTATCGCGGGCTTGGTTTCTATGGTGAATGGTTGCACGGCAAACAATACGGTCGCCATCATCGTATCAGGTAGCGTGGCGCGCCAGTTGGCGGAAGAGAACAATGTCTCTCCTCGTCGCTCAGCAAGCTTGTTGGATATTTTCTCGTGCGTGGTACAAGGCATTTTGCCTTACGGCGCGCAAGTATTGTTGCTAGGCTCAGTATTTAACCTTTCTCCATTAGAAGTGGTTACCAACTCTTACTACTGTTTCGCGCTGGCAATTGCAGCCATTGTGGCGGTGTTTATCAAACACCCAGCTCGCCAACCCGCAGTGCAAACCGAAAACTAACGACAAATACCGAAAAGGCTCCGATGGAGCCTTTTTGCTTTCCGTTCTTCTTTATTTTCCTTGCTTCAAACAGATTCACTTTAAAACTGAACGCAAACTTTGCGCACTGTGTAAAGGAATCGCGAAGCAACGCGCCACATCGCGTAGAGCTTCCACCTGAGCCGCGTTACTGATTGCCAATTCGCCTGCCACATCGAAGTGGTTATTCTCAAACCCCACTCTCACATCGAATCCAAGTAACATCGCACTCGCTAAACAGTCTTGCTCTCGCGCGCCAAAAGCACAAATGGCACATCGAATTCCTTCCTCGACAAAACGCGCCAAATTCAAACCTCGTAAATCCCATGGCGAAGACTGTTGAGCTTGGTGATAACGCCCTAACACCACTAATGCATGCTGATGCGTTTTAGGTAGCATGCCCGCATCGCGTAGTTGGAAATAACGTTCAATGTCGGTTGCATCGTAGAGAATAATTTGGCTCACGATGCTGTTCTCTGCCAACCAATGGAAAAAGGCATGCCCTTCTTTCTCACTTGCGCGATCGGGGATTAACTCCCTCAATGCGAAAGAAGCCGCTTCTGGTTTCACAGCTTTAACTAACGCCCGCTGTTGTGGCGGAGAATATAAACCCACCGCCTCTGTAGTGAGCTGAACCATCATGGTTTCTCCCACCGCTTCTTTCACGGCATGGTAAATTGCCATGTTGTCGTCGATGTCTAATGAATGACGTCCGTTGGCGTCTCTAGCATGCAAATGGATCATGGCAGCTCCTGCCGTTTGACAAGCGATAGCCTCTTCAACCAGTTCGTCTTTTGTCATGGGTAAGTTGGCGTGATCGTGCTTAGTTTTTCTAGCACCGTTTGGGGCCACGATAATGGCGATAGGTTCTCGCAAATATTGGTTTGCTACTTCCATGTCTCCGCCACCTCTTTTAACGTCAGTGAGAGTTTACCGACTAGTTCATCAATATGATGAGACTGAATAATGAATGGTGGTGCGAGCAAAATATGGTGCCCATTAACGCCATCAATCGTCCCACCCATTGGATAGCACATTAAGCCATTTTCCATTGCTCGCTGTTTGATGCGTTTGTCTGCCAATGTGGCTTTACTCAGAGGCGCCTTGCTTTCTTTGTCCGCCACCAGCTCAATGCCAAAAAACAAGCCTTTACCACGAATGTCGCCAATGTACGGTAAATGGGCCAATGCAGAAGTAAGCTCATTACGCAGCAAAGCACTTTGCTGATTCACCGCCGTTAATAAGTCATCTTGGAAGATGGTTTGAATGGTTGCCACGGCAGCAGCGCACGCCACAGGGTGCGCCATAAAAGTATGACCATGTTGGAAAAAACCACTTCCATCAGCAATAGCTTGGTAGACTCGATCATTCGCCACCACCGCACCAATAGGTTGATAACCCGCACCAAGCCCTTTAGCCATACACACCAGATCGGGTTCTGCCTCTTCCTGCTCAAACGCAAAAAAACTGCCACTGCGTCCAACGCCACACATGACTTCATCCAAGATCAATAACACATCGTATTGGTCGCATATTTCGCGAATACGCTTGAAATAACCTTGCGTTGCAGGCACAGCTCCAGCGGTGGCTCCCACAATGGGCTCGGCGACAAAAGCCATGACATTATCGGCCCCCAACTCAAGAATTTTTGCCTCTAGTTCATTCGCCGCTCGCAATGAGTAATCCAATTCCGACTCATGACTCTGCTGATAACGATAAGCATAGCAAGGGGCAATATGATGACTCGGATGCAAGATAGGTTTGAACGGTTCACGTCGCCATTCATTACCACCGACCGCCAGAGCTCCCAACGTATTGCCGTGATAACTTTGCTGACGCGCGATGAATTGCTTTTTCTCTGGCTTACCTGATTCCACAAAATACTGCCGCGCCATTTTTAGTGCCGACTCCACCGCTTCTGATCCGCCACTGACTAAATACACATGGTTGAACTGCTCAGGCATATGCTGACAAATCAATTCCGCTAGTCGCTCACTGCTGTCACTAGTAAAAAATCCAGTATGAGCAAACGGCACTCTCTCGAGCTGTTCCAACATGGCTTTTTTAACGGCTTGATGACTATGGCCAAGGTTTGATACCGCAGCGCCACCACAAGCATCGAGATACTGTTTTCCTTGTTTATCGAATAGATAAACACCTTCACCTTTATCGATGATTGGCAGCGTGGCATGGCAATGACGGTGAAATACGTAAGACATTTGAGTCCCTTCCAATGTATAAGATTTGCACATATCATCAGGAACAAACCCAAACGCGACAAGGGAATAAATTTCACCCACCATGAGCTTTTGGAATACCACAACCCAAAAACAATAAAGCCTTTGATATTTAAACAATAAAACAAATAAAGGCCAGCTTTTTTAAAGGCTGGCCTATGGGTAACCAAAAGCTAAAAAAGAATCGTTTTACGCGTTTAGTGCCTGTTCTAAATCGGCTAGGATATCGTCAATATGCTCAATACCCACAGATAAACGAATCATCTCTGGTGACACACCAGCTTGTTTTTGTTCTGCTTCGCTCAACTGACGATGAGTCGTCGATGCTGGATGACAAGCCAATGATTTTGCATCGCCAATGTTCACCAAACGCTTAAAGATTTTCAGAGCGTCATAAAAGCGCACTCCGGCTTCATAACCGTCTTTTAAACCAAACGACAAAATCGCAGAAGGCTTACCTTTCATGTATTTTTCGGCGAGGTTGAAGTGTGCTGAACTTGGCAAGCCGGCGTAACTCACCCAACTGACTTTGTCATGCTGTTCCAAGAATTCAGCCACTTTGAGAGCATTCTCAGTATGGCGTTCCATACGCAGCGGTAACGTTTCTAGCCCTTGCATAAGCATAAATGCATTCATCGGTGATAATGCCGAACCGGTATTACGCAATGGTACGGTACGCGCGCGCCCGATAAATGCTGCCTCACCAAACGCTTCGGTATACACGACTCCGTGGTAAGAAGGTTCTGGTTGGTTGAAAACGGGAAAACGGCCTTTGTGCTGCGCCCAAGGGAATTTACCGGAATCTACAATCACGCCACCCAATGTGGTGCCATGCCCACCAACGTATTTAGTGAGCGAGTGAACTACGATATCCGCACCGAACTCGATGGGTTTGCACAGCACTGGCGTCGCGACAGTGTTATCCACAATCACAGGCACACCTTGTGCGTGAGCAAGCTCCGCCACACGTTCTAAATCAACGATATTACCCGCAGGGTTACCAATGCTCTCGCAGTATACCGCTTTGGTATTTTCATCAATTAACTCGACCAAACTTTCTGGCTTGTCATCTTTGGCAAACTTCACTTGAATACCTTGATTTGGCAGCATGTGCGCAAACAAGGTGTAAGTACCGCCATAAAGTTGCGGCGTAGAAACGATGTTATCGCCCGCTTGCGCTAAGGTCAGAATCGCATAGTTAATCGCTGCACTCCCCGCACTCACGACCAATCCAGCAATGCCGCCTTCTAACGCCGCCATGCGTTTTTCCAGAACATCGTTAGTCGGATTCATGATGCGAGTGTAGATATTACCCGGCACTTCCAAGTTAAACAGATCAGCGCCGTGCTGCGCGTTATCAAACTCGTACGCGACCGTTTGATAAATCGGCGTCGCGACAGATTTAGTGGTAGGGTCAGTTTCGTAACCAAAATGGATGGATAGCGTTTCGTCTTTCATGTTCTTCCTTGAGCGTCATCGAGATAAATCGTGGACTTATCATGCCGACTTTTTAACCACAGAACCTCGTTATGGGTCACATTGCCCAAGCCCAGAAACGTTTATGAAATGGGAAAAGGTAACATTTTTGATATTCATCGATAGGTATAACTTGCGCTTGATTGAAAGTCTTTAATCTTGTTGATAATCCTCCTTCAATATGAACTAAAGTGAATGTGACCTATTGAGTTCTCAAACTCATTGAGATGGGAGCAATAGGCAAAAAACTTACTCTGTATGGAGATGACCGATGAACAAAAACTGGATCCCCATTGCCCTATCTGGGCTTGCTTTAACGGGGTGTTTTTCTGAAGAAGCGAAAGAAGTAGAAGCCGTCGCCGAGCCACTCAAAGTAACCGCCGCAGACAAAATTTATTATGGTGGCGACATCCTAACCATGGCTGGCGATAAGCCAGAGTACGCCGAAGCCGTCGCGACATTAGGCGAGAAAATCATTTATGTCGGCAGCAAAGATGGAGCGATGGAACACAAGTTCGGTAAAACACAGTTGGTCGACTTAAAAGGCAAAACTATGTTGCCTGGCTTTGTTGATCCGCACAGTCATGTGTATGGTGTTGGTCTGCAAGCCATGGTCGCAAACGTGCTGCCATCTCCTGATGGCGAAGCCGATACCGTTGCGAAAATCATAGAAACTCTGAAAAATGCCGAGAACAATAATACGCAACGCCTATTCATTGAGAAAACGGGGTGGATTTTAGGTTTTGGTTACGACGACGCCCAACTGGATTACTACCCTACCAAAGCGGATCTCGATAAAGTCAGCACAGATAAGCCTGTATTGATCATTCACACTTCGGGGCATTTGAGTGTCGCAAACAGTAAAGCGTTAGAGCTAGCAGGCATCACATCAGAATCGGAAGATCCAAAAGGTGGCATTATCCGCCGAATGGAAAACAGCCAAGAGCCAAATGGTGTCCTAGAAGAAAACGCGCACTTTGCAATGCTGTTCAACCTCAATAAGTTGATTGATTCAGAACTTCAAGATCGCATGTTAGAAGCCTCACAAGGTATGTACGCGAAATATGGCTATACCACAGCTCAAGAAGGACGAGCAACATCAGAAGGTTATGAAGCGATGAAACGCGCGTCGAAAAACGACAAGCTGATGATCGACTTGGTTGCGTACGCCGATATGGTATCGAGCAGTGATTTTATGGACTCGGAATACAACACGCCAGAGTACACAAACCATTTCCGCATCGGTGGCGTAAAGCTGAACTTTGATGGCTCTCCACAAGGTAAAACGGCATGGCTAAGTCAGCCTTACTTCCACCCGCCACATGGACAAGATAAAGACTACGCTGGCTACCCAACCTTTGAAGATCAACAAGCTTACGATTACGTAGAAACGGCCTTTAAAAATGAATGGCAAGTGCTGACGCATGCCAATGGTGACGCTGCGATCGAGCAATTTATCAACGCAGTGACCAAAGCAAATGAAAAGCTAGGAAAACAAGACCGCCGACCTGTACTCATTCACGGCCAAACCATGCGCCAAGACCAAGTGGATCGCTTAGCGGCGCAAGGCATCTTCCCTTCTCTATTCCCAATGCATACTTTTTATTGGGGTGACTGGCATGTGGACTCGGTGCTCGGCCATCCTCGTGCCGATTTCATTTCACCAACTCAAGCGGTGAGAAAGGCAGGGTTAAAGTTCAGTACTCACCATGACGCACCTGTTGCGCTGCCAAGTTCATTCCGAGTATTGGATGCGACCGTCAATCGCACCACCAGAACTGATAAAGTACTGGGGGCAGATCAGCGCGTTGACACGTACACCGCGCTGCAAGCCATGACCATTTGGCCAGCTTACCAACACTTTGAGGAGTCGTATAAAGGTTCTATCGAAGTAGGTAAGAATGCGGATTTAATCATCCTCGATAACAACCCGATGAAGATTGAACCTAAGGCGCTAAAAGACCTAAACGTGGAAGAAACCATCAGCAGAGGTCAATCGGTTTATCAACGACAGTAATCCAAAATAAAACACCGCCGCTATCGAGGCGGTGTTTTCTATCTGACTCACCAAGCACTTTATCTATTTGCTCGCCACTAGCTTCACTAACCAAGTAGGAAACTTTTCGTATTTAAGAATAAACCACACCTAAGCAAAGGAGGATTAATCAAAATCAGAAGGTCGTTTTGAGGGCGGCTTTAACAGCCTGATTCAACTTACTTAGCACCAATTCAAACACCCAACGAATAAAGGAATAAGTAAATTTGATCGCGATATTTGCACCTTTCCCCGCAAATACCAACATGTGGCCAAGTAAACCTTTTACGCGTTCAGAAAATTCGCTAGAGAGTTCTGAAATTTTGACGATTGAACGAGCAATCGCGTCATATATAGTAGCAATAGCAGAACCTACATTTTGCAGGGCAAAGACTGACGCCGCAGCCCCACCATCAACTAACAACGTAAGGAGCGCTGCCGAGATCTTATCTGCCCAATCAGCAGAAGGTGTGGCTTGAAGTCGATTCTCATAGTTTAAAACTACGCGTTTAAAAGTGGAGCTTGCCTTTTGAAAGCCAAGGCTATCCCAGGTTGCAGTCTGTGTATAAGAACTGTACTCCGCCATAAAATGTGCGCTAGGAAAAAGACCTTGAGCACGATTCAATATGTACTCCGAACCATCATAAGGCACATGATAAAAAGGCCATACTGGCGCTTTTGTTACGGGGTCCGCACCATTGACACAACGGAAGTGAGTCGATATTCGAGATGATGAGTTGATCGAAAAAGATTTCATTCCGACTCTTGGTGAGCCAAAAGTATATAAGTTAACTCTGCCTTTAAACTCTGGAGAAGCAGAAATCCAATTAGCAACCAGAGTCGCTAATGCACCACCTAAACTGTGTCCAACACAATGTATAGTACCGTTAGCGGTTACCGGATTATCACGAAGAAAACGAGTTAAACCTTTTCTCATAGAATAGAACGTAGTTTGGAATCCCGAATGAACGGTCTCTCCGGTATCTGTTCCTTTCCCGCTACACGTTAAGTCTGTAATCCCATCAGCTAATCCTGCTGTACCTCTAAAAGCTAAGACAAGGTCATTTTTATAACGCTCACTTTTTCCCTTTCCTAGCAGAGCAAACCCTGTTTCAGGACGAAAGAAAAAACCACCACTTGTACCTACCGCTACTTTCGAAAAACCAAAGTGATTATCAACAACAGCTGGCAGTTTCACACGTTCAAGATTGTGCTTCACTTCGTATGCAATATTACATAGTTCACTCGCCATAAATGGAGAAATAGTGCTCATTAGTTGTTTTTCCTTACTCTTTATTTTTTCAATACGTGGGTATCAGTAGTTTCGTCATATTCGTATGTATTTATTCTCTCGCTATTCCAATCACATACAGAATGAACAGGAGTTCGCCTTGTGCTTTCTGGTGAAATATCAACTTCGTGGATTTGCTTGTTGTTCGATAACTCACAGTCAATATTCATCAGCATCCATCTCAATGAGTCTGCGCCTTCTGTTGGCACCCACGCCCCCCAGACTTCTTTCTTTTCAGACTCGCAATCAACGCAGACATATTGATACACCTTCAAACTCCCACCAAATATGTCTCCGGGAGCTCGCGACCGAACAGTAACGCCAGGAAAGAAAAACTCACCTAGTTCATTGGTTTGGGCTTCATCTTTTAGCGTTTTTCCTTTTTTATATCCTTCATAAAAAAGTTCTCGATGAACCGTTAGCCCAACTTGTGGTTTACCATCAAGCTTAATAACACCACGTACTTCTGGTGACATTTCCACATCGTATTTTTTAAACGGCCAAAACATTGCACTTGCTCCTACCGAAAATAGAGCTAGGACCAATATAAGCGAGTTTTTTTTAGCCATAGCCTTTCTCTATCCATTAGTTATTTTCTAGGATGATATGGAAAAAGATGAGTAAGAGAGAGAAGTTAATAAAGTGAAGATAATTTGTGGGAAGTGGCTCAAGATAATATGTAATTAAGACATTTATTTTTATTATTTCTTAAACACTTAAATCATCGTCGTGACTCAATCTGCTTCAAAAGCCACTCTCTAAATCGCTCAGTTGACTGGCTTCTTGTATTCATGATCAAGTAATACCCAGCATTGGCAGGAATGGGGGCGAATGGAGAAACCAAACGTTTCGTCGTCAATTCATCCTCAATCAACGCCATGCGTGCCATCGCGATCCCGACTCCAGCTTCCGCCGCAGACATCGCCATGTCTGTTCGATTGAAAAAGTGACCGACATCGGTTTTAAAATCGAATCCCATTGCCGAAGCCCAATACAACCACTCATAGTCACGTGTCGCTTTTTCCCACGGCATCGCGTCGTGCAACAACGTAGCCGCTTGCCATTGATTAGCAGACATCGACGATGTTTGATCACCAAAAGGAGTTTTTAGCCATCGATGATCCTCAAGGTATTTAAGGCTCATCACTGGCAGCAATTTTTCATCGAGAATCAACTCGGCATCATGGTCTCGATAAGGGTGAAGGCCGTAGTCAATGGCGACGTCATAGTCTTTCAAATCGCTGTTGACTAGCGCTCCTTCCGCAAAGATCTGCACTTGTATTTCTGGGTTCTCTAGTTGAAAGCTTTCGAGTTTAGGCACTAGCCACTTAAAGGCGAATGAGGGAGTGAGCTTCAAGCGAACCTCATTGATATGCTTTTCTACTCTCAGATCATCAAGCAACTTGCCTAACTCAGAGAAATGCAACTGCGTGGCTTGTTGCAGTTGTATTCCCTTTTCGGTGAGGCGGATCCCTCGAGAGTGGCGTTCAAAAAGAGTAAAACCTAACAACTCTTCTAAGTGGATTATTTGTTGGCTTACAGCCCCTGTCGTAAGGTGTAGATGCTTAGCAGCGCCCGTAAAACTGGCATGTGCCGCCACTTGGTTAAACAACCATAAACCACTTATCACGTTACTTCTCATCACTAAGCCTATAGTTTTTCTAAACGCTGTATGTAATTTATATCGATTGTTAATAAAAGGTAAAGAAAAGAAACTAACCGCTACTGATAAATGTGTGGAGTACCTCAATGGAAGTCATCGTATTAGGCAGCGGTGTTATCGGTTTAACCTCTGCTTGGTATTTATCTCAAGCAGGCTATCAAGTCACGGTCATCGATCGCCAACCAAGCAGCGCGATGGAAACAAGCTTTGCCAATGCAGGACAAATTTCTTATGGCTACTCATCCCCATGGGCAGCTCCGGGTATCCCGCTCAAGGCGATCAAATGGCTGATGGAAGAACACGCTCCACTAAAAATAAAGCCGTCGCTAAGCACAGACATGATCAGTTGGGCAAGCAAGATGGTTGCGAACTGCACCTTGCCTCGCTATCAAATCAACAAAGCTCGCATGCTGTCTATCGCCAACCACAGCCGAACTTGCTTGGAACAATTACGTAATGAGCACGCGATTGAATACCAAGGACGCCAGTTTGGTACCTTGCAAGTGTTCCGCACAACTCAACAGTTAACCGCAATCGAAAAAGACCTCAAGCTGCTTGAGCAAAGTGGTACTCGATTTGAGTTGATGGACGTTGAACAGTGCCTTCGACAAGAACCCGGTTTAGCGCTGGTCAAAGATAAAATCGTAGGCGGGTTGTATTTGCCTGATGATGAAACAGGTGACTGCTTTCAGTTTTGCCAACAGCTGACAGAACTTGCGAAAGCGCATGGTGTCACGTTTAAATTCAATACCGAAGTGAGTAATTGGGTTACTGTAGGCAAAAAGATCATAGGTGTCCAAACGAACCACGGTTTGTTTAAGGCCGACCAATTTGTCGTTGCTTCTGGTAGCTTTTCCACAGCGCTTTTAAAGCAGCTCGATATTGATATTCCAGTGTATCCGGTTAAAGGATATTCACTGACGCTACCGATAGAAAATGAAGAATACGCACCGCGCTCTACTGTCATGGATGAGACTTACAAAGTCGCTATGACTCGATTTGATGACCGCATACGAGTGGCTGGCACCGCTGAACTTGCCGGTTTCGACCCATCCTTGCCACAAAAGCGCAAAAACACGATTGAGATGGTGGTTCGCGATTTGTTCCCTCGCGGCGGTGATTTCAGCCAAGCAGAATTCTGGACCGGATTTCGCCCAATGACGCCAGATGGCACACCAATCATAGGTGCAACGCCATACGACAACCTCTTTACTAATACCGGGCATGGGACGTTAGGGTGGACAATGGCATGTGGTTCTGGGCACTTATTGGCCAATATCATGACAGGTGAAAAAGCCAAAATCATGGAGAACTCAGAGCTCAACTTACTTCGTTACGCGTAAATAATCGCACAAAAATCAAACAGACCTTTATTCCACATACTGCATAGTGGTTAGCATTTTTAACTCATCGAATATGCAGCACATTAAAATGACAACGTGCTGCATATTTAATCAAACCAATAAATTCCCCATCTAATTGCGCACAATAATCAACTAGAACCAAATTTTAACAACACCAAGCCATTCTGTGCCCACCATCACGCTATAAACGATTTATAGACAAAAAAGTTAACAATTGCATTACAAAAAGGGTAATGTGTTGTTTGAAAAATAACCACAAACACAACTAACAGGGAAAATACTCATGCAGTCATTAGTTGATTTTCTGAATGGAATTATCTGGAGCCCAGTACTGATCTACCTGTGTCTTGGGGCGGGTTTGTTCTATTCGATCATGACACGCTTTGTGCAGATTCGTCATTTCTTTGAGATGTGGCGCTTGCTACTTTCGGGCAAAAGTTCAACCAAGGGGATCTCATCATTTCAGGCGCTTGCCGTTTCGCTATCTGGCCGTGTAGGTACTGGTAACATTGCCGGTGTTGCTGCGGCTATCGGCTTTGGTGGCCCTGGCGCCGTATTCTGGATGTGGGTTGTTGCCTTCTTTGGCGCTGCAACAGCATATGCAGAATCCACTCTCGCTCAAATCTACAAAGAAGAAGATGAAGGTGAATTCCGTGGCGGCCCTGCTTACTACATCGAAAAGGCAATGGGGCAAAAATGGTACGCATGGATCTTTGCTATCTCGACCATCTTTGCGTGTGGTGTGCTACTTCCTGGCGTTCAATCCAACAGTATTGGTAACGCGGTAGAAGCAGCATTTGGCTCTGGTGACATGATCGAAACCGCTATTGGTACCTTCAGTTTTGCTAAAATTTTCACTGGTACGGTTGTCTGTGTCATTCTTGCCTTCATCATCTTTGGTGGCGTAAAGCGTATTGCGAACTTCACTCAGATCGTTGTGCCATTCATGGCATTGGCGTACATCATCACCGCTTTCGTTATCATTCTTCTAAACATCGGTGAAATCCCACGCATTATCGGCATGATCCTAGGAGACGCGTTCACTCCTATGGCTGGTGTTGGTGCTGCCATTGGTTGGGGTGTTAAACGTGGTGTTTACTCAAATGAAGCAGGCCAAGGTACCGGCCCTCACGCAGCAGCGGCAGCAAGCGTTGATCATCCTGCACAGCAAGGTCTGGTTCAATCATTCTCAATCTACATCGATACACTACTAGTATGTTCGGCAACTGCGTTTATGATTCTTATCACAGGTGCGTACAACGTACACGGTGCGGTTGAAGGTGCATTCCTTGTGCAAAACCTACCAGCCGATATTGGGGCCAATGGTCCAGTATTCACGCAAATGGCGATTGAAAGTGCTCTGCCTGGAGTTGGTAAACCGTTCATCGCTGTTGCACTGTTCTTCTTCGCATTCACCACGATCTTGGCTTACTACTACATCGCAGAAACAAACATTGCCTACATTCGCCGTACCTTTAAAGTGAACGGTCTGATGTTTATCTTAAAACTGGTACTTATCTCAGCCGTGTTTTACGGTACAGTAAAAACCGCAAACCTAGCATGGGCGATGGGTGATGTTGGCGTAGGTTTGATGGCTTGGCTGAACATCGTGGGTATCTTGATCATCTTCTTTATGTCGAAGCCTGCTCTGAAAGCGCTGACCGACTACGAAGAACAACAGAAGCAAGGTGTCACAGAGTTTACGTTCAACCCAGTTGCGCTAGGTATCAAAGGTGCAGATTACTGGGAAGAGAAATACAAACGTAAAACGGGTCAAGCACCAACGACTGAAACTACCGCAACAGACACGGTAGAACAGCCTTCGACCTAAGTTTCTTTCCTTAAAAATAAGAAAAAGCAGTGGTCCGTTCTTCGGACACAACAAAGGGGTTAACCAGTGGTTAACCCCTTTTTATATCAGTCAGATTGGAAATCTTACTTGGTCGGATACACTTGCTTCCAATCGTTTTTCATATCAGCGATTAACCAACCTTTCGCTTTCGCTTCATCCAATCCTTTATCTAGCTTACCAATGCTAGAGGTGCGGTCATATTTCCACTCACGTTGGTCATCCGTGTGATGAACGTACATTGCTAAACGAGGAGCAGTACCTGACGTCGTCCATTGCAGCATTTGTAGGTCACCATCTGAGTTGCCAAACGAAGCTATTGGGCGCTTACCAATGTGCTGATAAATTTGCTGCGGTTTTTCCGCTTTGTCGTTATTCACTTCAATGCCCGGTACGCGCTTAACTTGGTAACTACCATCAACATTAACGAACTCTGTAGATAGACGAGTACCAATGATACGCTCGGATGGGATGTTGTAGACATCCGTCGCCCAAGCTCGCATAAAGGCATTGCCACCACCAGACACAATGAAGTTTTTAAAGCCGTTGCTATCAAGATAGTCCAACAGTTCTAACATTGGTTGATACACCATATCGGTGTATGGGCGACCCGTTACGGGGTGCTTAGCCGTACTTATCCAAGCTTGCACAATAGACGTGAACTCATCGCTGCTCATTCCTGAATGCGTTTTTTGCACCATGGTTAGAACATCTTCTAAGCTCAGCTTATCTATCTGCCCGCTTAACACCAGTGAGTATGGTTTAGTCGTCTTCCAATCAGGGTGGCTAGCCGCTTGCTCTTTAATTTGGTCGAGCACAAACAAGATTTGGAAGTACATCGGCTTTTCTGACCATAACGTTCCGTCGTTATCAAAAGTGGCAATACGATCTTGAGGAGCAACAAAATTGGGAGAGTTAGCGTCAGTAACATCACTGACAAATTGGATAATTGCTTGTTTGGTTTGACCGTCGTTCCACGAAGGCAATGGGTCACTATTTTGCGCCAAAATAGGAAATGAAATCACCGCGACAGCGAGCGTAAAAACATTCAAGAGGTAATTTTTCATCAGTTGTAAACTCTTTATATAGGGGAGTTTAATAATGGAGCATTCTCGAAGAAAAAATTCTCTCTTGGTCACAACAATGTCTTATTCGGAATATTCCTACTTGAAAGCCCAAAAGATTCATAAAATTCAATGAAATAAAAAAGCGGACCTATTGGCCCGCTTTTTCAATGAGTTCGATTTAACGCTTAAGCTGCGACTGCTTCAACTTTACGAGCGATTTTTGCTTTACCTACAGGTAGAACTTCACGACCAAATTCGTTGTTTAGCACTTGCGCCATTGCGAAGTAAATTGCGCTTGCGCCACAGAAGATACCTTCGAAGCCAGCGATAGCACCGATAACTTCGCTACCAGTGAAATCACGAGCAGCAAGCAAGAAGAACAGGATAGTTAGAGAACCAAATACCACCTGCTTCGCTGTTGGGTAACATAGAGAGCCAATGAACATGAAACCAGTGAAGATACCCCAAAGTGCTAGGTACCAACCCATAAAGCTTGCTGGGCTCGCAGGAAGACCCATGTGAGGCATTACGATTAAACCAACCAATGTTAGCCAAAATAGACCGTAAGAAGTAAACGCAGTTGTCCCGAACGTGTCGCCGCGTTTAAAGCACATGATGCCAACGATTACTTGGCTAAGGCCACCGTAAAAGATGCCCATCGCTAGAATCATAGAGTCAAGTGGGAAAAATCCTGCGTTATGAATGTTCAGCAGAATAGTGGTCATACCGAAACCCATCAGACCTAGCGGTGCTGGGTTAGCCAGTTTTGTCGACATGTACAAATACCTTTTTTCAAAAATGTTGATAAAAAATGCGCGCGAATTTTAATGGACACCCAATCAAAAGAGAAAAGCCGTTATTGAAAACTTAGATTCCACAAATAAGCAACAGCACAAATAAAAAAAGACCCTGCTAAAAAGCAGAGCCTTTATAAAGAGTTAAATTATTTATTGGCAGGAAATCTCATCCCAGAACCAGTTGCTCTGCGTTGGGCTTTCCCACACTCCAGGGCCGTTTTTTGCGACAAAGCATTTGTTTTGGTACGTCACTTTATCACCGTTAGCCACTTGAGTTACGCCTGGCTCCCACTGAATGAAGTTACCTGTTACTGGTGGCACTGGCTCAGTGACCGGAGGCTCTGGTTCTGTGACTGGCGGTTCAGGTTCAGTCACAGGTGGTTCAGGTTCCGTTGTTGGCGGCTCCGTAGGTGTGCCTGAAACCAACTTCCAAGGGTCTCCTTTCGTTGGCTCATTACCTTGTGACCACCATTTCGCTTCGTAAACAGCACCTTGGTAAGAAACTTGATCACCAGTGTTGTAGACTTTGCCTGAATCCCAAGCTGCCACGCCACCTACAGGTGGATCGACCGGATCTACAGGGTCTAACTTGTCAACCACACGAACTTCAGGCCAACCCGCATGAGATTGGTAGAAGTTAGTTACACACTTCTCGTAATCGCCCGCAACTAGCGCAGAGTAAGCCGTTTGGAAACCAACCAACTCACATTCAAACGAATGGCCTCCAGGGCGATCTGAGTAGTATTTCCAGTTACCATCCCAGTTAGTGTAAAGCACGTCAGTTGCACCATTTAGGTTTAGGCTGCCGTAAGGCGTTTGCTGCCAACAAGTGTTCTTCTCGTCAGCTTCAATTGGAATTTGGTAGTGTGCCGCCAAACCTTCCCAGTAACGGATACGGTTAACAGGCTGACCTTTATCCTTGTTTTGCTCACCACACTCAATACCACCATTGATCACGTTGATAGTGGTGCCGAAACCGTAACCAATGCCTGCATCAAGTTCACGTTGTGAAGGAACCCAAGTACGGTCAATTACATGTAGCATTGCTGGTTTAGGTGCTTGTGGGGTTAGGAAGAACCAGATAGCCGATGCCAAGTTCAGCCACGAATCCGCAACCAAACCTGGATTTTTCAGCAATACAGATGCATCACCATCAAACATCACTTCAGAGAACGCGCCATAGTTAAAGTGGTAAGAAAGCTGTTTAGCACCACGTCCAAAGTAACCTTGTCCCGGTTCACATGGCCAACGTTTGTTTTGCCAGTCATTCTGACCACAACCTGTCGTGTAACCTTCTTGACCTTCTGACCAGCCCATTTCACGTACGTGAACCAAAGCTTGCTGCCACTCTTCCAATCCTAGAGGGTTATCCGATACGTTATCAATCGAAATATGACCACCGGTTTCCTGCGCAAAGTGAGCAAAGGCTGTCACGATCGATTTTTTACAAATCGCATCCGAATCACGGCCATCAGTGTACTCACCACAAAATGCTGGGAATTTACCAATCGCACGTAGGAAACGCGTGTAAGTGTATTCAGGTGCGGCCATTTGAGTCAGGAAGTCCCACTCGCTTTCAGGGAACACACGCTCTACACGCTTCACGTTTTCTGGGTTGGTTGCCGCTCCAGGAACAATCGCTTCGACGACTGAGTTAGGACGCGTCTCTAGTGCTTGTGACCAAATGGCATACATAGGGTCAGAGGTTTTGCTTTGCTCCATAGCTTGAACGTCACCACGAGCAATGACATAACCATTCGGATTTTGCGGATCAGGCTGGATATTCATACTTGCATTCGCTTGTGCCGCTAGGACACAACTCAATGCAATAGGAAGATGTTTGAGTGCAAACATGTCTAGTCTCCGGGTTTAACAATACAATATACAAGGAATAACTAGACATATAGTGGATCATATATAAAAAACGCCGAGCGAAGTGAGTTCATTCTGCGAGACAAAATGAATAAATAAGTCCTTGCACACATTTTGTCACAAGAAAAATGTTACCTTGACTCAAAAGAAAAGCGGAGGCTGACTACGCCTCCGTTTGATGATATTTCTATCTCTATTACTCTGCTGAAACAGACTCAAGTTGCTCGGTTGGCTTCTGTTTTGATAGCACATAGTAAATAGCGAACTGAGCGACAATCGCCGCAAGTACAATCACAGGTGAGGCAGCAACGCCTGCCAAAAGAAAGCACCCAAGTGCAATCACGCCATTCAACACCGCGTAAGGCAACTGTGTACGGAAGTGCTCATACTGTTCACACCCTGCTCCTGTTGACGACAGAATCGTGGTTTCAGAGATTGGAGAACAGTGATCACCAAATAAACCGCCAGATAACACGGCACCAATGCAAACTAGCAAAGGAGCATCAATCGCAACGGCCGTTGGGATCACTAATGGCATCATGATGGCGAACGTGCCCCAAGATGATCCCGTAGCAAACGAGATAATACCGGCAAGCAAAAAAGCAACGGCTGGCAATAGCCAATACGGGAAACCGGCTTGAGCTTGTTCAGCAATATATGCAGCTGCACCTAATTCTTTCCCAACAGAGCTAAGCGCCCAAGCCAATACCAAGATAACCGCGACAGACATCATGTTTGACATGCCTTTGAGGTACACTTGGATACCATCGGAAAGCTTTCTGACGCCATAAAACGCCATCAGCGCAATTAGAGTGAAGGCCGCGAAGAAGTACGCCGAAGAGAGTGCAGCCCTAAACGTTGAGCCTGCCACTTTTTGAAATGGAAAACCGTGTGGCACCAGGATGGTACATAGAACCACCAACATAACGAGCAAAGGCGCCCAGACAAAACTAGATTTTGCATTTTTATGCACAAACACATCCATCGATTCCTGAACTTTTCCAAAATCAGAACCCTGTTCTGCTAACTGCTCAGCCTTCGCCATCGGTCCGAAATCTAACTTGAAGAAAGAGACAATCGGCACAATCGCGATCGCAAGAAAGGCATAAAACTGATACGGGATCGCACCAATGAAAGCATCCCAGTCACTCATACTGACATTCAGGGCAATAAACTCTTTTTGAATCAATCCCATGATGTAAACGCCCCACCCGATAAAAGGAATCAAGATTGCGACGGGAGAGGAAGTAGAATCGATAATGAAAGCTAATTTTTGGCGTGATACTTTTAACTTATCAAATAAAGGGCGAAAAACAGGGCCAACAATCAGTGGTGTACCAAGGTCTGAGAAGAAAATAACGACACCACCGAACCATGCTGATAGTTGAGCTTGGCATTTACTCGCCACCCATTGGGTAACCTTTTTAGCAAAGGCGACACCGCCGCCGGACTTTTCCATTAAAGCGACGAAACCACCAATAAACACTAATAACAAAATCACACCAGCGTTGTAGCTATCCGTAAGTTGCGGCAGTAGATAGCTTTTCATCAACGCACTAAACGAGTCTAGTGGTCCTTTTTCAACAAAGGTGCCTTCAAGCATAGCGACGCCACTGACCACACCGGCGAACAAACCAACGACGACATTTCTCGTAGTCAGCGCGAGGAAAAGGGTAATAAGGATGGGAATGAGGGAGGTAACGTCAGCCTGTTCCATAGCAATACCATTTTTAATATTTAAACAATAAAAATGAATATATATCTAATTTTGGCGCATGTATATATTTCTCACGAAAAATTTGAGCCACCTCTTCACAAATTGGAAGTACAAAAAAACCAGCCCGAAGGCTGGTTCTTGTTAACTCAACAATCTAGAGGAAAATTATTCCCACTCGAATATCAACGAGCACAAAATACATCTAAATAACAGCTAGTTAGAAATGCCACCTTTCTCGATACCATCATCTATACCATGCGCAGATTTTTTTTGATTTTTTGCGTCTCGTCGGCGTTTTAGTTCAGCCTTGCCCCAAGCTGAGGATTCTTTCATATCGCGACGAAGCTCTTGTATCTCTTCAACACTAAGCCGTCGTGGGCCCGAGGTAATTCTATCCATCTTGTGCCTCCAACTTGTCGCAGTACATTTTAAAACGCATCAAAACATGAGTTACTAGCAAGAAATATTGGGGATATTTTTAGATTGTTTTTCATACACATCTTGAAAGCCATCAACACTGCCCAAAGATTATACAACGAGGAATAACCTCGTTAAATAAAAGGATCAAATCATGGGTTTGAAACCAGGGCCAAAACCAATAGCCAAGTCGACCGGCAAGCCAGATCAACGTCGACGTGACAACAAAAAAACTCCAGGAAACACTCCCGGCTTAAAGCCAAGCAAATCCTCGACCAAGTAACGCTACCTCAATATCGAGTCAGTGTAAGTGGTACTGACTCTTGTTTTAAAACCGATCACCTATTTTTTCCTGAGTTCTACCAGCGCCGATCGCAGCACACTAGTTAGGTGGTACTTCTTCACTATTTCATCAACAGAAAATGGACAAGCATTACTTTTCATGCATTCGACATACTTTTCGATATCAGAATCAAGTAATCGATATGCTTTAAGAGGTAGGAATTTTTTTAGTTTCAAATAGCTAGTTTTTCATTAACTATCAGATAGTAAGTAAAATTTTGAATGTATTATTTTCGGCTTCATCACAGTCTTTTGCTGATTTCGCATCTATATTTCATTGAGTTGTGGAATTCATTGGTTGATGCTTTAGGTAGTGTATGTGCTGAAGGTGTGCGATTTCAGCATACTAAACAGAAGTAGTCGAAGAATATCTGAAAACACTAAGTAAACGCAGTCGTCTTAATTCCTAGTTGATAAAGGTGTTTATACTTTTCACGTAATTCAGAGCTTAAATTCCAGTTCTTTTGGATGAGCAGGCTTATATCGGGTGTAAGAAAATTTTCCAAAGGCAAAGGAGATAGCTATTTATGGAGACATTGGGTAACGAAGCGCTTTACTTTGAATATCGCAAAACCAAGATTGGGTATTTAACTCGTTTAGCTGTTGAAGAAGGAGCTCAACGCCTCAATGCTGGTTTACTTGATGATGGCTCCTATTCAATTGTGAGCAAGGGATTAAAACTGAAGGCAAACCTCAAAAAAGGGCGAGGAAAGCGTAAGGGGCAGTATATTGTAGATGGGTGTGTGATACCTGATTCCGTATTGGCGTCCACTTTTTATAGCGGAGTTAATATTAATGGAGTTGGTTTAGATAACGAGGAACTCAGACCTGCACAAAAAGGAGCAATTCACGGTTTACTATGTCACTGGTCACTAAGTAATGAGCCTGCTACGGTAGTTTTGCCAACAGGTACTGGTAAAACGGAAACTATGTTAGTAGCCACTCTTGTCGACAAGGCAAAAAGAACACTAGTTATAGTCCCCACAATTGAACTAAAAAGTCAGATTGCTGGAAAATTTGGTAGTTGGGGAATATTACGTGAACTAGGTGTTCTACCTGAAAGTGCACCAAATCCATGTGTATTGACACTAGATAAAACAGTTTTGTCCGTAGAGGATCTTGAGGCTATAGAACTAGCTGACGTGGTTGTTACTACACCTGCTTTAATTGCTAGAGCAACTCAATGTTTGCACAAAAATTTAGCTAATTCATTTTCTCATGTGTACTTCGATGAAGCTCATCACGTACAAGCCAACGAATGGAACTCAATCAAAAGCCTTTTCTCTGACTCAAAAATAGTGCAGTTTACCGCAACACCATATCGACACGATAAAAAGCCAATTGAAGGGAAAATTGTATACAACTATCCGCTATCACAAGCTTTAATGGATAACTGCTTTTCAAACATTTCACTTGTAACTATTGATGAAAGACATCCAAGAAAAAAAGATAAAGCAATAGCAGATGCAGCCATATCTCGTCTTAGGGAAGATAGAAAAAAAGGTTGGACTAAGCATCGTGTAATGGTTAGAACAGGCAGCCAGAAACAAGCGGATAAGCTTTTTTTACAGTACCAACAGTGGTTTCCTGAGGAAAGAATTGTGCTAATTCACAATAAAACTCCCGGAAAGAAAGAAATAATAAAGAGGATAAAATCCGGGGAGTATGACATTGTTGTCTGCGTTGATATGTTAAAAGAAGGGTTTGATTATCCGGAATTTAAGATTGCAGCAGTACATAGCGTTCATAAATCTCTTGGAGTGCTTCTTCAATTTATCGGACGTTTTACTCGGACTCGAAAAGACTTGGGTGATGCATCTTTTGTTGTTAATTATGCAGAAGAAAAAATGTCCTTAGAACTGGAAAACCTTTTTCAAGATGGTACCGGTTGGGAGAATGTAATTAGCGAAATAGCAGATGCAAAGAAAGTGGAAGCTGAGTCACTTCTATCTTTTCTTCAAGGATGCAAACCATACTCTGGCTTCGACTCAGCAGATATTGAATTGAACCCCAAATTGGTTTACCCCGCTCTAAGTTGTTTATGCTTTCAAGCCGAGAAAGTCGATTGGGGATCCTTTAAGGGTGCCTTCAACTTATCACACTATTCACTGTCTCAGCCATATATTAACGAAAAAGAAAATGTATTCTATTTCACCACACAAAAAAGAGAGCAAGTTAAGTGGGCAAGAAGTAATAAAATGCGGGACCAAAACTGGGACTTGATAGTCATGCATTTTGATGACCGCTCTAAACTCCTTTACATTGGTTATACTGAAAAAAGTTTAGATATAGATAACTTAGTAGATAAATTAACAAATAAGGAGCCCGAACTCATTAAAGGGGATTGCGTTTTCCGTTCGTTCGATTCGATAAAAAGGTTAAGTATTATCCATGCTGGCATATTTAAACCTGCAAATCACTTACATCGTTATTCGAAGTTGAGTGGTGCTGATGTATCAACAGAACTAGAGCGATGGAAAGAAGGAAAGCGTTGCAAGAAATCCGATTTTGTTGGTATCGGCTACCGAGGAGGGTTTCCTGTTAGCGTTGGAGCCTCAGTAAAAGGGAAGATTTGGAGCCCGTCGAGACGAGGAGACCTAAAAGAATGGAAGCTGTGGTGTCTGGAAATAGGAAAACTGATTACCGATGAAAGCATCGATTCTAATCAGTTATTAGAAGACTCAGCTCAAAAAGTTCAAATAGAATCCTATCCAGACGATTTGATAGTACTTTCAACTGACTGGTCTGAAGACTTATATGATCGTATCCACAAGATCACACTAGAGCATGGGCAATATGGTTCTTATTTATTATCGGAAGCAAAACTAAAGTTGCTATCAACAAAAGGAAAAACAGCTAATTTTGTTTTAAAGCTATTAGACCAAGAGTTGTCATTTAAAGTTGTTCTCGGTAGTGAAAACGGTCATGAAGTAAGAGGGCTGAATAGCAGTGGATATCATATTGAAGGGCTTAAGGCTACTCCTATTTCTTTAGAGCAATTTTTTCAAGAGTACCCTCCAACTATGTTTTTGCTAAATGGTTGCACTATAGCAGGCTGCATCCATACCGATTACGGGGAAGAGTTTATACAATCAATTCCGAACGATAAAATAGTTGCAGTAGATTGGGAGGATACAGACTTTACCATTGAATCGTATTATAAAAGTGATAAACCAAGACAAAAGTCCATTCAAGAATTCATGATGCGTCGAATGGTCGAGGAAGGGGCCACCGTAGTATTTAACGATGACAACTCAGGTGAGTCATCTGATATTGTTGCAATTTTTCTTGAAGATGAATTGATTAGATTTAATATGATTCATTGTAAGTACTCTAAAGAAAAATCTGGTGCAAGAAAATCTGACTTGTATGAAGTATGCGGTCAAGCAATCATTTCTCTACGCTATAAATGGAAAACGGAAGAGTTACTTAAACACTTAGATAGAAGAAACAGGACTGGTGTATTAAATGGAAAACGTTTCTATCATGGTGAAACAAGCGACTTAATCAAAGTTAAACAAGCCTTAAAGTACTGTAATGTTGAATTTGAGTTTGCTATCGCTCAACCTGGAGTTGCCATATCACAGATTGATGCTGAAATGAGTAGTTTTTTAAACTCAATTTACTCAACGGTTATTGAAATGACAGAGACACAATTAAAGTGTTATTTCAGCGCTTGATTCGGGACTTAGCGTCCTTTTGTTAGAGTAAGGCATAGAAACGGTTAAAGAGATACTATAGTCGGAAATCAAAACGTCAAATTGCTTTCCGGCGAGAAGCGAATTAGGAAATATTACTCAGCTGTTTGAAAAATCAGCATAAAGGAATAAGATAAAGATTGAGATCAGTAGATAGCATGCTCGAAACTCTCAATTTCCGTTCACGGTCGGTATCATATGAACTGATTCCGTTTTGCTATTTGGGATACCAGAAGTAATCCTTGGGGTTGAAACACACCGTTGCTGTAACTCGAAAGTGTCCAAAGGTGCGCTGACGGCACGTGCAACACGATTTCCCCAAAGCAAGCTAGAATAATGAATCAAACACACATTGCTAAACTGGATTTACCATGGAAAAGCTAATACTAGCAGTAAAAAGCAAATCTCTAGTGGTGTGTTCAAAGAACGGATAGGCGTACGGCGAAATTGTCCTTAGAATGCTCACAGAATCAAAAAAAGCACCTGAAAGGTGCTTTCTTTGAAAATTTTTCGGTACTAGGACATCAAACTTAATTGAGTAGGACCTAGCCCTCACTGTGTAAGTCGGGCGGAAACCGCACTTCTTGGTATCTAGTCTAGGTTAGTTATGACTGCTATGTCAAGAAAATCTTTGATATTAAACCTGACTAATAACCATGTATAATGACTCGTATTAAACATAAGCGAAAATCAGCCAGTTATGACCATAAAATCAATAAAGTCATCTTTATCTCTTAAGCGTCTATCCACATACCTTACCCCGCCAATTGGCTGTAAAACGGATGAAGCCGCTTTAGGGGCTTACTTGTGGAATCAAGAAGTAAGCAGCGTCATGGGAAGCGTCCTACACACTATTGAAATTTCGTTGCGCAACGCAATATATGATAGCTATCTTAACTATGTAAAAGGGCACATTCAAGCTGGCACGGCCCAATCAACAGCTGCAAACATCCTCGGTCCTGTAAGGGGCAACCCTGAAATGTGGTTTAGGATGGCATTCACAGCCCAAACGAATAAAACAGCTGTAGATATCATTAATCGTGTAAAGGCTCAACTAAATACGGAAAAGAAACCAAAAACTCCTGATAATTACATTGCAAAGTTAACACTGGGTTTTTGGGTGGAACTGATTGATAAAGCTTATAGTATTAATAGTCCTGACAATACAACTGGTTTAATACTCTGGCCTCCAATTCGTTCTGATGTATTTCCTAACGCTACTCGTAAAGGTAATCCGCTTGGCATCAATGAAATTCGAGATGAGCTAAAGTATATCAATAAACTTCGTAATCGCTTAGCTCATCATGAACCTTTATGGAAAACTAATAGCCAGTTTGATGTTAAGTCCATTATTAATAAAGTAATCAGTGACTATCAACGATGCATCACTGTCATTAATTGGATAAATCCATCCATGACAAAGCTACTATCCATGGTGGAAAATCACAATAGAATCAATGAACTGTGTAAACTGGAGACACTAGAACGAATGATGAAGCTGCCTGTTGACTTAGACAATATGCCAGATGAAGATTTGTTGACTAATCTGCTCTTAATTGATGAAACTAGAGAGGGAAAGATAATTTCAGTTACCAAAGGCGGCGGCCTTTTCATTCGTGACTCTTCAAATCAGACATTTTTTTCACCAAAATCTGAAATTAAGCTGCCAGATGGCCACGCGGGTCTTACAATAAATGATAAAGTAAGGTTTGTGGGAGCACCTCCTAAAGATCCAAATGACTCAAAACAGAAACCTCTAGCTCTAGGCATTTCTATTGCGCCTAATTAATGTTTTTGCAAGACATGTAGACACTTTTTCAAGGAATTCGTGCTTAACTGCATCGCACAGGTTTACTAAACTTCAGTTAATCCATAACACTCTAAATTGACAATCTCACTGACGCATTTATGTCCAGAAACAGAAGCGAGTTAAAGCATCACCATAACCAGTTTGATGTATATGAAAATACAGGCCGGTGCACCATCACCGGCCCGTGTGCTTTCTAACTACTTGCGTCGGCCAAACGGCCAGCGTCTCATGTTGTCGATTTGATCGACCGATCTCGTCATGTCCTTGTAAATGCACCAGGCCAACTTGTTTTGGGGTACCTCCATTTTGTCGGCAATGGCTTTCATCTTTGGACCGTGCCCGATGTTATGCAGCCGCTGGCCAAAAAAATAGAAGGCCAGCATCACAATGAACATCACTGCGAAGAAACCAAATACCTCCGCAAGGTTTTGAGGTGGAAAGTTAAACTCCATAATCAGTAATCCTTATCTAGTTCGGCCGAACGGCCTTTATTGACAAAGCTAGCAACCTCTTCATTGCGTTCCTGGGCATACGAAACGTAGTCCTCAACGCCAAAGGTGTGCTTTTCCGGGTTGCGCTCTTGCCATTCAGCATGTGCTTGGCGGGCTTCTTCCTGGTCCTCGCTGGATAGGCCATCAAAGCCGCCGATTTGATTCATCCAGCTAGTACCCACACCGCCCAGGCTATCGTTATCAAATGCAGGGGAAGCATCGTCAATCGTCCTCCTTATCGCCGTCATCCCCGTCATCTTTCGTGCTGTTTCGGATCGAGCTGGCTAAACGGCCACCGGCAGTGTGGCCAAGTCTTTCTCCGACCATATCCCCCATTCCCTTTATCAAATTAGCGCTAGTATCCGCTGCAATACGACCCGCTTTTACAGCGCTACCTTTAAAGCCACCGCCAGAGGATTCGCCATTACTAAAAGATTGACCGGAAGCTTGGGAGAAGGAGCCAGCCTCGTCAGAATCACCGCTACCGCTAAATGCACTGCTAAGGCTCGACATCACGTCAGCATTGTTCGCTACGTTCTCACCGGCTTTTGCAAACGCAGCTTGAATAGCAGACGCACCGCCAGCGGTAGCCATTGCTGCACCGGCAGCCATACCACCAGTGGCAACAGCCGCTCCGGCCATCGCACCAGCACTTATGCTGCCAGCCCCCGCCGCCGCGCCGCCTCCAGGAACTAGGCTAGCAACCACATTGGGAACAGAGTGAATAAGCATTACGAGAACCAGTGAAACGACAAAGATCACCAGCAGTTCACGCATAGGGGCGTCATTGGATAGATCAGCATAAAAACCGTCCATAATCGACATGGCAATGCCAATGAGCAAAGTCATTGTCATCAGCTTCAAAGCAACGCCCAATACGCTTTTGAAGTAGTTGATTGCTATATCTGAAGTCCAACGCGAACCACCAAACCCCAGCACGAAAACACCGGCATATATCAATATCCAAGCTGTTACCAAGGCCAACAACACATTAGCTGCCACAACCGCCATACATGCCAAAATTGCTAGCGTGATGAAGAAGATAGACAAGTTATCTATAGGGTTTGTGAAGCTGTAGGACTCACCTGCTTTAACAATAATGTCGAAAGCAATGCTAATAGGCTCTGAGGGGGTTAGGTCTCTCGGAAGGCCACCGGCTTGAGCACCGATCGTTCTCAACGAGTCGATGATTGACGTCGCAAAGTCCGGGCCGTTTCTGAGTAACCAGAGGAAGAAACCAAACGTCAGGATAAAGCGCATAAACTCGGCAAAGAACTCCCTCATATCAGCTTGTTTAAGGATTAAAGTCCCGCCAGTCCAAACAAGAGATATAGTGCCCAGCGTCCAAAACAGCCACACGGCATGGTTTGTAATTACCGTACTCCAAGTGGCACTGGCGATCATGAAGCGCATAGCCACCTCATCCAAGACACCATTAGGCTCAATGGCCGCCGACGCAGTTTGCGAGGTAAGTAAAACAGCTAGTAGCATCACAAGTCGAATGCATATCTTGCTCATAATTAGAACCCCTTATTCTCGGAGCGATCCGTGTGCTCGCCCATATTCCAAAGACAGTTCCCTTCTTCCCTCTGCTCTTTCGTCAGGCTCGGGTTATTACAGTTGATCGTTGTAGACTTTGGCCCTCCATCTTCACCACACCCTACCAGAACGAAAGAGGCCAACACGCTGACGATAAAAACTCGAATGATATTCTTCATGATTAGAACCCCCTGTTTTTTGAACGGTCGGTTGGATCTCCCATATCAAATAACCTTTCACGGGACGCTTGATATTGAGCTTCGCGGTCGGCTTCAGCCTGCATTCGAGAACCAACAGCATTCTGCTGAGCAATCAACAAGCTACGGATTTGAAGGAGTTGGTTGGCTTGGTTACTAGCAAGCTGGTTGGCATAGCCAATAGCAGCTAACTGACCATCAGCTCCCTGGGCAGCTGACTGTAATCGGTGCAGCTGACGAGCGTCAGCCTGCAAGTTTTTATGCTGTAGCTTCAAGCCTTCAAAGAGAGCATCGTTGGCTGTTTTCTGGGATTCGGACGCCAAGCGACGGTTTTCTTCCATCCTCGCTTGCTCTGCAGGCGTACAACCTCCAGATCCATTGAAGCAAGGTGAACTGCGGTAGTAGGCCACATCCTGGAATTTGCTTAGGTAAGCATCAAGGCTACCAAGCTGGTTTTGATAATAAGCAAGCGTATTGGTGGCATGAGTTAAATCATCAATCGTCGATTGTGCCTGGTCCCAAATATAAGCCGCTGGGGCCATCGTGTTTTGCAGCTGGTTTTCATACTGCTGCAACTGAGTTTGGTACTGTTGGATCTGCTTGGCTGTTTGAGTGACAGACTCCATTGCTGACATAATATTTTGTGTCAGGTTCGTTCCATCAACAACCGGAATCCCAGCGACTACCGGTATGGGAGAGATAAGCGCTAATGAAATAGCAACCGTAGGTATTTTAGCCGCTAAAATACGTATATTGTTCATGATTGAGTGCCCTTAGTATTGTCGTGACTAAGTTGCACCCACCAACCTGTATCGGCCTAAAATCTATAGATATAAGCCTCTACCCCTACTGAAAATCAGCGGTGAATGTGGACCTCTACAAAGATAGGTTGTCACTTTCTATCCTGGCGTCCGACCTGCGCGACACCTTAAAAACGCGCGGCCTTAGAGCTTTGAAACATAGGTGTCATTCCCCTTAAAACTGGTTAGGAGTCCAAGGGTTAAAATCGAGAATTAGATACCTCGTAGAGCAAGATGTCGTTGAGCCCGAAGGTGCGAATAAGTAGTGAGTGAAATAGGAACCATCAACTTGTTGGTGGGCCTACTTCACCTATCTTGCCCGCACCTCAGCACTGTTTATCCATGTTTTGCTATCTGTATATTTCTGCAAAGACGATGAATCTTGTCTGTATTTGTATGTATATGTCTGAAATCACATGGGAAAGGCTTGTAATATTATTTCGATTCCAAATATCTCCCGCCCCTCAAATGTCAATAAATGTTGAAACGCCAAGAAAATTAAATATTAAAGAAATTAATTTTCAATAACTTAAAAAACTCCCATGCCGTTCAAATCCGTTCTATTGACAGTTTCAGACATGTATAAATCAGCTGCACAAGTCGGTGTTTCATAAACTACATTGTTCCAATTTTCCAATTTCGAGATTCAAACCTCTCAGTCTTTACCAAATTATCCACTGTGTTTTTCGCTTAACTACAGGTTAATTTTTTATATAGGTAAACCTACAGGAAAGTACTATAGGAGGTTCCACAACCATCTGTTATTAAAAAGCTTTTTGGCCTTTCTCGGGACAGAACATGCGCACTCCGGGACAAAACATGCGTAAACCGGGACAAAACATGCGCAAAACTCCTCCTTTAAAGCGGGACAAAACATGCGTGGATAACTTTCTAATTTCCCAGACTTACTAACACCTAAAACGATGGTGTATACAGTTCCATTACGCTTCAATATCCCGTTCAATCTGTCGTTTTGTCCGTCGAGGTACTTGAGGAGCACTTGGCTTCAAAAGTAATCCTTTTTCGGTTGGAGTAGCATCTAGTTCTGGCCATGCCTGTTGTACCTTTTTAAGTCCACCATTGAACCGTCGTTTAAAGTCTTTGACATTGGCGTAATTCGCTCCCAATTGTCCCATCAAACCTAACCAAGGGATAATTGTGGCTCGCTTTAAATAACTCACCCGATAAGTCGCCCAGCAATATATATCTACGGCCATCGGAGAACGCTTAATCAACCGCAGAACTCTCATATCCAAAGGGACAGGTTTATCTGTAATAAGTTGAAAAAACTTAGGCGATAGTTCCACCCAAGATTCCCCTAATGAATCTTGATCGGATTGCTTTGTACTCCACCAAATATGGGAAAAATCAGCAACCCTAGCTCCTGTTTCATCTTCACAAATATATCCACCTTCATCATTTAGTTCTGTATAACTGACACTGATCGTAGTTTTGAACAACCGCCGCATTTGGTCCCTAAAGGGGTCTATTGGCCCATTTTCTCCCCCACTTGAACGCACCCCTAGTTTTTTCATAAAACCTCTTTGAGAATCTCCTAGTTCAAGCTTGCGTGCTTCCTGTTCTGTGATAAAGCCATTGTCCAGTTTTGACTTATTTCTCACTGCTTGTGTACTTACCCAAACCAAGAGATAGCGTGCATAACAACCGAAAGGCAAACCTACAGATGATGGTGCCATCATGTGCATCGTGAAATTACCATTCTTCCGGCTCCACTCATTCGATTTTGGATTGCTGTGCGGCATGGTTGCTTGAATCAGAAGTCGAGCAATAAATCCGAGTTCATTAGCCTCCTGAGCACTGCATTCTTGAATCTCTATGATGGAGTCTACGTAGCTCGATCTCACCTCAACTTTTGTTTTACGGCGCACTACTGGGACATTTTTTTTCTTGTTTGATACAAGGAACTCTGTATCCATAAAATCTTCAAACGACATATTGATTACTGACTACCAAAAAAAGCCCGGTCTAGCTGCTTTGAATGCAGACCTGCGTTTTTCTTCTATCCAGTTTTCAACCTCCGCAAGATCCCACGCCACACTGCGGCTAGTAAGTACTATTCGTCGAGGAAACTCTCCCCGTTGCTCCATGTTGTAAATAGTCCGATCAGACAAAGGAATCATCTTGAGTAGTGTCTTGCGGTTAATCAGGGTTTTATGTGCCAGCTCCTGCATGTCTTTGCCTCCTCTTAGTTACTGAGACCTGACTATGCCAATATTTTTTAAACTCCGGATTGGACGTTTTGGCTGATTAAGTTGAGCCTTCATTTATTTTCATATTGATAAAGGACCAGCTACCAATAAATGCAAGTGGTTGCTAATATATTCATTGCTTAGCCATTGGCGACATGACACTGCAGTATGGGGGGACGGGAGTGACAGATGGAACATGCTGAAATCGAAAAGGAAGCGAGTGTTCGCTTAGACACATACTTTATATCTGTATGGGAAGATTGCGACGCCTTTGTCGCCGATGGCATACGGGAGTTTCGAGATCGTTGGGCAAACTACACCGTACATTCAAGAAGAAAAGACCCTAGAAGCCATTTGAAAGATGTTCTGGCCTACGACAAGTTAGAAACAGATAAACTCCCTATTGGAGAGCTCATCTTAGAAGTTCTCGATCCCAAGGTATCGGCGTTCCTTAGCTCTCTTCCTGAGAGTCATTTTCATTTCTTTCCAAATCCCTATCTGAATATTAATCGCTCACCCTTGCCACGTTCAAAAGCTAAATTGACCATGACAGAACGAGTCACACGTGAGATGTCTCGTAAATATGGCTCCAAATTTAAAGAAGATACTCCATTAACCAATCTAGTCATGATGATGGGATTTAAAAACGCTCATGATGTGATCAAACAGCAACTACGACATTTTGAGAATACTGAGCATCAATATCGGCCTATAGATTTTAGGTTTCAAGCAACCGTAGATAATCTGCTCGAACTATTATGGCTGCTTCACCTGACACCTACGCGATTTAAACAACATAGTGCCGACACCAAACTTAATGCACGACGAAAGCAAACCTACTGTGAGCTATGTGGCCAAAGAAATGAACTCGCAGAATATTTCTATAAGCTAGATAACAATATGCCAAATGATGAATATCAGATAGATAATCACAACGAAAAAAATCCTGACAACAAGAAAAAACTGCAGCTCAGCCACCGGTATTGCTCTCGCCATAAACCGAAAAACATTGATGGCCGCACTTGGAATTCGACATACAAAAGTGCTCTGAAATCAAAGGGCCAATTTGAGAAGGAATTACGACGATTGCAGCTTCACATTTTCAAAGTCGAACAGCTTAAAGCTGTATCAGGAGATGAACTAGTTGACCAGTATTTCTACCACTTCCTCCAAGATAAATGCGTAACGCAAAAGCAAGCTGACGCATTTTTCCATTACATTAGGAATAATTTCGAGTACCCGGTAGAGCTAAAGGGCGAAACAGAAAAACTCATTAATGAAGCAGCAGTGAGCTTTACTGGATCTGGTACAACTCTTGGAGCCGGTGATGAAGGAGCTTTACGGAATATAGCCCGAAGAATGGTCGATTCAAGACTTACTGACAATAAGAAAAGAATGCTCGCTCTGAAAAAGCAAGACCAAGGCCTTAGTCAGAAAGCGATTGCTCAAAAACTAACTGAACTTGGTGGTAAAAAAATAACTCCCCAAGCTGTGTCTAAAGCACTAGGAACTATTCGCGATGAGTTTCTCTTACCACGCTAGAAGAACTGACAGAATTTTAGCGGCTAAAATTACCATTCTATAAAATTAGCAAACAGGGTTGACAAATAGGCCACCCAAATTTATTCTATCTATAGTGCAGATGAAATCATCTGTAACGCTCTTTCAAAAGTTACCTTTATTGTGAGCCTGACATATGGCCTAACAGCCGTTCATTTGTAGCAATTCAAAATGAACTATCTTTCCAGCCCACATGAGGATTCATATTGGCACGCGGTTGTCATGAGCCAAAGCTCGAACCGAACGTCGATGGTCCTTATCGCTTAGTTGAATAACTTTGCTGATGGCAGGGGAGAACCAGAGATACACTTCTCTGGGGGTATTGGTTGGTTTGTCTACTGTATTTCTATTCGGCCACGATGTGCAAATTGGCAGGGGGTACATCCTGTATCCGATTAGTGCAACTATATAAGGTAATATATATGAACTTGAAAGAATCGATCGAGCGTCTTAAAGAGGCTCGTGAAAAATGCGTTAATACAGTAGACAAAAGCACACTTGAGAAAATCGATAATTCTATCGAGGAACTTGAGATAATGAGTAAAGTGGCAAGTAAGCCCAACAAAATGAAGTGGTTGTCAGTGGTTGTTCAGGTATTGAGCTTGATAAAATTGGCGGCTGGTTTCATTGACTTGGAGTAACAAAAGCTCACTAACTCTGTGCAACCAGCCAAATAAATCCTCCAATATTTAAGAGATATAATTATGTTAGCTATCGGTAAAACTATTAAAGAATTCAGACAACTACGTGGATTGTCTTTAAATCAGGTGGCTGAAGAAGCTAATATGGATAAATCTTATCTATCCAAAATAGAAAATGAAAAGCGAGATCCTTCCCTATCATCATTATCTCGAATCAGTAAAGCACTTAACATTCCTTTAAATATACTGATTTTGATGTGTGAAGAGCCCTCAGATAGTCCTTTCTCTGAGTTTACAGAAAGTCTAAAATCAATAGCGAGAGAAATCGTAAAAAGTGAACCTACGGCCTAAATACACACAAAAACCAATTGGTAGTATCGAAGCTTTAGCTAATTTATTGAATTTAACGTTACATGATCTTGATAAGCTAATACAATCATCAAACGATGACTATATCGTAGCTGATAAAATTGAGAAAGATGATGGCAGTATAAGAGTTACATACAAAGCGAAACCAAGACTTCGTACTGCTTTAGATTCTATAAAATCAAGAGTTTTTGATAAGGTTGAACATCCTGACTATATAACAGCAGGACAAATAGGAAAAAGTTATGTCGATAATGCACAAGCTCACATTAATTCACGCATGTTAATGTCTGAAGACATAAGAAATTTTTTCCCATCAATTAGCGTCAAAGAAGTAAACCGTATTTTTCAACACTTTTTCTGTTTCCCTCCTAAAGTATCAAATGCACTTAGCGAGCTAAGTACAAAAGAAGGCTTTTTAGTTCAAGGCAGTCCCCTAAGTGGTGAAATAGCCAATCTAATATTCTACCGAGATGAGCCAGAACTTGTTAAATTTTGCCAAGACCAAGGACTAAGATATACACGTTACTACGATGACATTCATATTAGCTCTGATGAAAAAGATTTCTATGAATTAATTCCTCACCTGAAATCAGAAATCTATCGAATTTTTGGAAAGTCAGGAGTAAAACCTCATAGAGCTAAGAAAAAAAGCCATTTTAGTACGTGTTCATCTCGACTTTCTGTACACGATGTTACTGTTAACTCAAAAAAAACTAATCCGTCCCAAAAAAGAATATCTAAAGTGAGACAGTTATTATTCACATATGAATATATGGTAGATAACAACTGTGATATAGAAGATATTATTAAAAAATACCGTTCTATTCACGGGCACATAAATACTCTTCAGCAACAAGGATACTCACAAGCAGGAAAGTTAAAAGAACACTTATCATTGATAACTTGTAGAATAAGTGAGTCTGAGGCAAAAAAATACGCTAGAAAATATCGAAAAGTTAAATCGAAGAAAGAATTAACCCAATTTAGTTCAAAAGTATCTATTCTAAAAAGAATTAGTGGCAGAGTAGCTATGGTTATAAACTCAGAAAAAAAATCTGCTAATGATAAAATTAAGAAAAAGCTATCTCGTAATTCAAGTATGTAATCAACATTGACTAGCGTAACTGAGCTTCAACGAGTCCACTCATCAATCATATCAGCCCAATCCTGTAGCATTGATGCACGTTGTTCTCGATACTCGGCTTTGTTGTAAACTGCCCTCACCCCTTTCTGTTCGTGCGCCAGGCATTTTTCTATCCAATCCGTGTTGTATCCAGCTTCATGCAGCAGTGTACTCGCTGTTCTACGTAGGTCATGCGGCCCAAACTTACTTAGTGACTGACCTTCCTTTTGCGCGGCCTTGTATGTCAAATCCATGACTCGGTTCATCGTCGCACTACTCATTGGAGCATCAGAGTCATAACGGGAAGGAAGAATGTAATCAGAACCACCGGCAAATGTCTTTAAGGCGATGAGAATGTCCATAGCCTGGCGTGACAAAAATACCAGGTGCGGGTTACGTCGTTTCATTCTCTCCTTGGGGATCGTCCACAACGCTTCACTAAAGTTAATTTCATTCCAGGTTGCATTGGTTAACTCGCTTTTGCGCACCATAGTCAACAACAGCAACTTTACCGAAGCACGAATCGAAGGGGTTGTACCTACCTTTTCCATGTAGCGGTACATCAGACCGATCTCAGCCGGCGTTAATGTTCGGTCTCTTGGTTCAAATCGAGCAATACTGGCGGGTCTCACCAAGTCTGCCGGGTTCTCAACTTTCTGCCCTCTCTCAATCGCCCATCGATACACCTGGAGTACAATGTCACGCGTATGCACAGCTGTTGCCGGTGCTCCACGCTCTACTATCGCGTCAGTCAATGCTCGCAGATCTTCATGAGTGATTTCTGTCAGCTTCTGATTGCCAAATTTACCCTCTAACTCTCGGGCATAGACTGAGCGACGCATATCCCGGGTAGAATCGGCCATCTGATAACCACGCAACCATTTCTGAGCCCAGGCACCAAAGGTTTCAGCATCTTTCGTTCTCGCCTTCGCACGTGCTTTCTCTTTGGCCGGTGACTTTCCATCAGTAACCATTCTCTTCGCTTCATTGAGACGCTCACGCGCTTCTGCTAACGTGATGCCTCCTACTCCATAGCGACCAAAGGTAATGGTTTCTTGTCTGCCATTGATCGAGTAGTTGTAGCGAAAAGAAATAGAGCCCGCAGTGGTCACAGCAACATAGAGGCCATCACGGTCATTGACTTTGTAAAGTTTATCTTTGGGTTTGAGATTGCGTAGCTTGGTATCAGTCAGCATGTTTCGACCTTTTATTCTTGTTTGATACCATGCTGAAAAACCTCTAAATAATAAGAGGTTAATCTTTACAAAACAGATAGATATAGAAATTTAATACCATGCCCCATCAAAAACACTCAGCATGGTATCGGGCGTAATCCATGGCATTACCGATGAATCATACCCATCAAAATACCACGGTCAAACCGTGCTTGGCGTTGCCAGACATTGCCAAAAATGACTAAGCCAAAAACAAAAAAAGTCCGCAATTACGCGGACTTAAGTATGATTTAGTGCTTGTTAATGCCAGACCTTTCTTAAAGGGGCATTATTCCCACTCGATTGTCGCTGGTGGCTTACCAGAAATGTCGTAAACAACACGTGAAATACCTTCAAC
This sequence comes from Vibrio sp. RC2502, assembly GCF_054850435.1. Lineage (NCBI taxonomy): Bacteria > Pseudomonadati > Pseudomonadota > Gammaproteobacteria > Vibrionales > Vibrionaceae > Vibrio > Vibrio sp. RC2502. Next base: position 631,303 of record NZ_CM141453.1, on the reverse strand, counting down.
TTCGTTGATAATACGGTTAGATACCTTACCTAGGAAGTCGTACGGTAGGTGTGCCCAATGCGCTGTCATAAAATCGATAGTTTCAACTGCACGCAGTGATACCACCCAATCGTATTTACGACCGTCGCCCATTACACCTACAGAGCGAACTGGTAGGAATACCGTGAACGCTTGAGATACTTTATCGTATAGATCTGCTGCGTGAAGCTCTTCAATGAAGATAGCATCAGCACGACGTAGCAAGTCACAGTACTCTTTCTTGATCTCGCCAAGAACGCGAACACCTAGACCAGGACCTGGGAACGGGTGGCGGTAAAGCATGTTGTACGGAAGACCTAGTTCTAGACCAATCTTACGAACTTCATCTTTGAACAACTCACGTAGTGGCTCAACTAGACCCATTTCCATATCGTCAGGTAGACCGCCCACGTTGTGGTGTGATTTGATCACGTGCGCTTTACCAGTTTTAGATGCTGCAGACTCGATTACGTCTGGGTAGATAGTGCCCTGAGCTAGCCATTTTGCGTTTTTCAGCTTCTTCGATTCTTCATCGAATACGTCTACGAACACGTGACCGATAGTCTTACGTTTTTCTTCTGGGTCAGACTTGCCTTTCAGCGCTTCAAGGAAACGCTCTTCTGCGTCAACTTTGATGATGTTTAGGCCGAACTTATCGCCGAACATATCCATTACTTGCTGACCTTCGTTTAGACGAAGCAGGCCGTTATCCACGAATACACATGTAAGCTTGTCGCCAATTGCACGGTGAACCAGCATAGCAACAACGGATGAATCTACACCACCAGAAAGACCTAGAATAACTTCATCGTCACGCACTTGCTCTTTAATACGAGCAACAGCGTCTTCGATGATAGATTCAGAGGTCCATAGACGCTCACAGCCACACACGCCAAGAACGAAGTTCTCTAGCATTTGTAGGCCACCTTTCGTGTGTGTTACTTCTGGGTGGAACTGAACGCCGTAGTATTTCTTCTCTTCGTTCGCCATTGCCGCGTAAGGACAAGTGTCTGTCTCACCGACTTTTACGAAGTCTGCTGGAATTTCTACAACTTTGTCACCGTGGCTCATCCAAACGTCTTGAGTCGCTTCAAGATCTTTGAAGATCGCAGATTCGCCAGAAACTTTTACTTGTGCGTAGCCAAATTCACGCTCGTTTGAGCCCGCGACTTTACCACCTAGCTGTTCTGCCATGGTTTGCATGCCGTAACATACACCAAGTACAGGAACACCTGAGTCAAATACATATTGAGGAGCGCGAGGAGAGTTTTCTTCTGTAACGCTTTCTGGGCCACCAGAAAGGATAATGCCATCTGGGTTGAATTCGCGAATATCCGCTTCTTCTACGTCCCAGCTCCATAGCTCACAGTAAACGCCGATTTCGCGTACGCGACGTGCAACTAATTGAGTGTACTGAGAACCGAAGTCCAAGATCAGAATACGTTGGTCATGGATATTTTTAGTCATTTTGAGCAGTCTTTTAAGGCTAAGTGATTAAAACCGAGGCGAGTGTACTCGCCTCTTCTTAATGCTTCAAGGAAAAAGCAAACGTTTACGTTAGGCTATTAGTTACCTAGACGGTAGTTTGGCGCTTCCTTAGTGATCTGAACGTCGTGTACGTGAGATTCTTGCATACCCGCACCAGAAATACGTACAAATTCAGCTTTAGTACGCATGTCTTCGATAGTTGCAGAACCCGTAAGACCCATGCTTGAACGTAGACCACCCATTTGTTGGTGTACGATCTCTTTTAGGCGGCCTTTGTATGCGATACGACCTTCAATGCCTTCTGGTACAAGCTTGTCTGCTGCGTTGTCAGACTGGAAGTAACGGTCAGAAGAACCTTGAGACATCGCGCCTAGAGAACCCATACCACGGTAAGCTTTGTAAGAACGGCCGTTGTAAAGAATCACTTCGCCCGGCGCCTCTTCTGTACCTGCGAACATAGAACCAACCATCACACATGATGCGCCTGCTACGATTGCTTTACAGATATCACCAGAGAAACGGATACCGCCGTCAGCAATTACTGGGATGCCGTATTCGTTAGCCACTTCAGCCGCGTCAGCGATTGCTGTGATTTGAGGAACACCAACACCCGTTACGATGCGAGTCGTACAGATAGAACCAGGGCCAATACCGACTTTCACTGCGCTCACGCCAGCTTCGATCAGTGCTTTCGCGCCAGCACCTGTTGCGACGTTACCGCCGATGATGTCTAGATCTGGGTACGCAGCACGAGTGTCACGAATACGTTGTAGAACGCCTTCTGAATGACCGTGAGAAGAGTCGATAAGTAGTACGTCAACGCCCGCTTCTACAAGTGCAGCAACACGTTCTTCGTTACCCGCACCAGCACCAACAGCAGCGCCAACACGTAGACGACCGCGCTCATCTTTACATGCATTTGGTTTACGTTCTGCTTTATGGAAGTCTTTAGCAGTGATCATACCGGTTAGTTTGAACTCATCGTTCACTACCAGTACTTTTTCAACGCGTGCTTCATGCATTTTCTCTTGAACTTCTTCACGAGTTGCACCTTCTTTTACAGAAGCTAGACGCTCTTTAGGCGTCATTACCGCAGACACTTTCTTAGATAGGTCAGTCACAAAGCGTACGTCACGACCAGTGATGATACCCACTAGCTCGTTGTGCTCTGTTACTACAGGGAAACCTGCAAAACCGTGCTTTTCAGTCAGAGCGACTACATCGGCGATGGTTGCATCAGGATTCACAGTCACAGGGTCTGTTACCACACCAGCTTCGAACTTCTTAACTTTACGAACTTCTGCCGCTTGCTGCTCAATAGACATGTTCTTGTGGATAAAGCCAATGCCACCTTCCTGCGCAAGAGCGATAGCTAGACGGGCTTCCGTCACGGTGTCCATCGACGCAGAAATCATAGGGATGTTCAGACTGATGTTTTTCGTCAACTGAGTGCGAAGATCAGCTGTGTTTGGGAGAACGGTGGAGTGTGCTGGCACAAGTAGTACGTCATCGAATGTCAGCGCTTCTTTGGCAATTCTTAGCATTTGCAATATCTCACAATTAGAGGAGTAAAAAGAACAATCCAATCTCATCGTTTCGCATAATGAGGGTAACTGGTTTTAGGTAACAAGTTACATTTGGATTAGATATTGCGGAGGGATTATACGTTCAACGCAATCGCTTGACTACAAGTTTTTTAATTTTTTTCTTGCAATTACCCCCTTGCTATGTATTATATTGCCGCTAATTTCCATACTCACGTCTAAGAGATTAGCTGTGCTCTCCAAGACCAATCAAAACATCTTCACTGTTTCTCGTCTCAACGCAGAAGTTCGTTTACTCCTTGAAAACGAAATGGGGATCGTTTGGCTTGTCGGAGAGATATCCAACTTCTCTGCTCCTGTTTCCGGTCACTGGTACCTCACCCTTAAAGATTCTCGTGCTCAAGTAAAATGTGCCATGTTCCGTGGTAACAATCGTCGCGTTACTTTCAAACCTGCAAATGGCAATCAAGTTTTAGTTAAAGCCCGTCTGTCTCTGTATGAGCCACGTGGTGACTACCAATTGATCATCGAAAGCATGCAGCCTGAAGGCGATGGTCGCCTACAACAAGAGTTTGAAGAGCTTAAGATGAAGTTGGCAGCGGAAGGTTTGTTCGCTCAAACCAACAAACTGCCACTACCAGAACATCCAAAGCGTGTTGGTATCATCACTTCTAAAACAGGTGCTGCGCTTTACGACATATTGGACGTTTTAAAACGCCGTGATCCTTCCCTACCCGTGGTGATTTATCCGACCATGGTCCAAGGTGATGACGCAGCCATTCAAATTGCCCAAGCAATCGGTCGTGCGAATAGCCGAAATGAATGTGATGTATTGATTGTTGGTCGTGGCGGCGGCTCTCTAGAAGACTTATGGTGCTTTAACAATGAGATCCTTGCTCGCACTATTGCTGCAAGTCAAATCCCGATCATTAGTGCTGTGGGCCATGAAGTCGACATGACGATTGCCGATTTTGTTGCCGATGTGCGAGCTCCTACTCCATCAGCTGCCGCTGAACTGGTTAGCCGTGACAACAGCCATAAAGATCAATCGCTTGTAGCGAAACAGCATAAACTAGCTAGTGCGATGCGCTACTACTTAGCGCAGCAAAAACAGCAATCTGCGCAACTTCTGCATCGCTTAGAACGCCAACATCCAAGTTATCAGTTGCAGCGTCAGTCACAGCAACTCGATGAGCTGGATATGCGTTTGCGTAGAGCTATGCAACGCTTCATCGATACACGCCAACAAGCCGTTGAGCGTAAACACCATCGTCTGCAATTAAACTCTCCTATTAAACACTTAGCACAACAAAAGTCGAGGCTTGAACGTGTTGAGCACAAGCTAATGGACGCAATGGATCGAAAACTACTGACGATGCGTCATCAGTTAGCGATTGCGGCAGAAAAGTTAGATACCGTCAGTCCCCTAGCGACACTCAAGCGTGGTTACTCCATCACGCAAACGGATCAAGGTAAGGTCGTTACAAGCGCAGATGATGTAAAAACGGGCGACCTTTTAGTCACCCGTTTGGCTAATGGTGAGATTCACTCTACCGTTAGTTAGCCAACTTTAAAGTGAGCTTAGTCAGCTGATTTTTTGAAACTCAAATCGCACACGAGATTTAGATTTGAGTTCATTACAGGTATTGCAGAAATAATTCGCAGCCCCACAAGCCTGAAGCTTTTCTAACTCAGCACCACAGTCCGGGCAAAAACCTACTTTTTTGAAATCGGATTCACATTGGCCACAATGATATTGACCAGTCCATTCTAGTTCTACTTCGCAATCTGGACATTTGTTCTGTTGCATATCTCTCACCTTACTGTTTCACTCGCTCCAGTATTCACATTTTCTAACCGCTAACCTTGATGTATACACCATATGCAAGGTAATGGGTTTACTTCACGAGAAGCTTACTTTAAGAAAGATCTTATTCTGATCATCGGATATTTACCATTTGATCAGCGATCACCCCCTAAAAGAATATTTATATAACCACACACCGAAAGCATAAGTTACATGTTCTGCATTCCAATTTAAAGAAGCATAAAACACCAAAATAAAATTCAAAAAAAGAAAAAACAGAATTTAATAAAAAGATCTAATTGGAAAAGCAAGCTATTACATCGGTGTGCATTTCAATCGTTTGTGAATCCATTTCGACCAACTTGACGTGTATCGAGCCAAAGTCACTCAAATGCTCTGCGTGCGTTCCTCCACAAGGGATCACGGCCAATTCTCCCTCTCCCAAGTCACATTTCCAATAACGAGAATCGGTCAAGTTGTCACCATGGCAGTCCATAATGATCGCCGCGTCTCTTTCCAGCCAAAGCTTCAATTGTGCATTCACCTGACCCTCTATTTTCTCTAAGTCTGACAGCATTTCTGCGCTGTTTAGGCCTCTTTTACGGAGTGTTTTACCTAAACGGTAAGTATCTAGGCACTTGTCTGGTGTTACAAAGCTGGCTTCTTGGGCATAACTATTAAAATCATAGTTGCCATGTGGGTCTTTACGATCTGCATCTTTACGCCAGTAACTGGCAGCGAGGACTTTATTTAGGGCTAAGTAGGCGAGATGACCTGCACTGTGTCCACGACTCAATGCTTGTTGGTACTCTTTATCCACTTTCAGCGTCACTCGTGTACCTTGAGATAGAGTGTCAACAAGCGCTAATACATGTACGACAACAAATAACCAGCCTTCTGTATCGCGCTTTACAGGGATTGCCGCTCCAACAAATAACTCTCCGGTTGCCACTTCAATGGCACCAACTTGACAATCAATCACTTCAAATTGTTGATCATTAAATACTAAGATGCCTTTATCCGCGGGATGATCAGGCCAGATATGGCTAACGGGATGAAACGGAGTCACGTCGGTGACTACGTAGGTCACTTCATTGTGGTTTTGAACGAGTTGAATCTGAGCGTCCAACTGCCAAGTTTGATGGCAGAAACGGGTTTGTGTCGCGGTAATCGTCATGCTTTGCTTATCTTTGTGAATGTAAGAAGTTAAGGTTGTGTGCTGAGCATTTGAAGATACAGGAATCTGCACGTCATCACTAATATCACTAGAGAAAAACCGCGCAGAAGAACATTGTGATAATGATGAAAGTAAGGTTTAGAAAAGGACACATCTCACATCACTTTTAGAGGTTGCAAAAAACAGATAAAAAAATACCCAAGTAAAAACTTGGGTATCTTCAAATGCTTAAATTATTTTTTGCGGTTTTTAACCACAGACATCATACGTTTACGCTTACGCTCTTGAGACAAAGTTAGCTTGTTCGCACGATTCTCAAACGGGTTTTCGCTATTCTGGAAGTTGATACGAATTGGCGTACCCATAATTTCCAGTGACTTGCGGAAGTAGTTCATCAAGTAACGCTTGTATGAATCCGGAAGTTCACGAACCATGTTACCGTGAATCACGACGATTGGTGGGTTGTAACCACCTGCGTGCGCGTATTTTAGCTTGATACGACGGCCACGAACCATTGGCGGTTGGTGATCATCAGTCGCCATCTTCATGATACGAGTCAAAACAGAGGTACCAACACGTGTCGTTGCCGACTTGTACGCTTCTTGGATAGACTCAAACAAGTGACCAACACCAGTACCGTGCAGTGCAGAAATAAAGTGAATACGAGCAAAGTCTACGAAACCTAGGCGGCGGTCTAGCTCTTTCTTCACGTTCTCTTTTACTTCGTTATCTAGACCATCCCACTTGTTTACCGCTAGTACGATTGAACGACCGGCGTTCAATGCAAAACCTAGCAGGCTCAAGTCTTGGTCAGAGATGTTTTCACGTGCGTCGATAACCAATAGCACTACGTTTGCGTCTTCGACAGCTTTCAACGTTTTAACAACGGAGAATTTCTCAACCGTTTCGTTAATACGACCACGACGACGTACACCCGCAGTATCAATGATTACATACTCACGGCCATCACGTTCCATAGGAATGTAGATTGAGTCACGAGTTGTGCCTGGCATGTCGTATACCACAACACGTTCTTCACCAAGAATACGGTTGGTTAACGTCGACTTACCAACGTTTGGACGACCAATGATTGCTAGTTTGATTGGCTGTTCTTGTAGACGTTGGAACTCCGCTTCCGCTTCTTCTTCGGTGTATTCGTCTGGTGCAATTTCAGCGTCTTCAAATTCTGTCAGATCTTCAATCTCACCTTCTTCTGATTCACTTGTTAGTAAATCATCAAAGAATGGAGCTAGTGCACGCTCAAGCAACGCTGTAACACCACGACCGTGTGCAGCCGCGATTTGGTACATGTCATCAACACCAAGCTGCCAGAAATCAGCACACGCAGCGTCAGCATCAATACCATCAATTTTGTTTACCACCAGCATCGCTGGTTTTTCAATTTTACGCAGATGCGTCGCAATCGCTTCATCAGCAGGTGTAAGACCAGCACGACCGTCAACAAGGAATAGCACGACGTCAGCTTCATCAATCGCTGCTAGCGACTGCTCTGCCATTTTGGTTTCCACGCCTTCTTCTGTGCCATCAATACCGCCAGTATCAATGACAATGAATTCGTGCTCTTCATCAAGACGAGCTTGGCCGTATTTACGGTCTCGCGTTAGGCCTGGAAAGTCCGCAACCAACGCGTCACGTGTGCGTGTCAATCGGTTAAATAGTGTAGATTTACCTACGTTCGGACGCCCTACTAGAGCAACAACAGGTACCATAACAACCTCTACAATAATCTTTCTTCTGTAGTTATAGGTAACGACTTGCCCGATGCCAAATCAAGCCAGCTTTTTACCTATAACCACGTCAGGGTTAAAAATTTCAAACAACAAAACGGCTCCTAACTGTCACCAGCCAGGAGCCGAATGTGAATTATATCACGATATTATTCGTTAATGGTTAGTTTCTTTACATCGCCGTTGCGAGTTGTAATGACATAACCATCAGACAATAGAGTCGGACCAACCGCAAAACCACTGTCATCAACGAATTGTTGAGCTACGAACTCACCCGTCGAACGATCTAACCAGTGCAGGTAACCTAGGGTATCACCTAAAACTAAATAGTTACCGACGATAACTGGCGCAGTTAACTGACGGTGTTCTAATAGGCTATTTTCCCAAAGTTCAGTACCGCTTCGAGCATCAACCGCGACCACGTGATCTTTTTCGGTGATAACAAAGATACGACTGCCGTCCGTTGCGATATCGTTCGCTGACGAATAATTACGCTTCCAGATTGGGTTAGCCGAACGCAAATCAATAGCGATCAACTGACCATTGTATCCAATGGTGAAAAGAGTTCCGCCCAGTACAATAGGTGAAGAGTCAACGTCAACCAGACGGTCAATTTCCGTAGCGCCTTTCGGTGTGCCTACTGGCTGTTGCCAAATAAGCTGACCACGCTCCACAATCGCTGCGGCTAGTCGACCATTTGCCGTACCCCAGAAAACACCACCACCAATCGCAGTTGGAGTGCTGTCTCCGCGTAGTGTCAGGTTTGGAACTTCAGTACTTAGTGCCCAGCGCTGCTCACCAGAGTTTTCATCCAAAGCAATCAACATACCACGGCTGGTATTTACGATGATCAAGCCTGAATCCGCAACGGGTTTCGCCAGAACTTCACCACCGACTTTAATGCGCCAAATGATTTCACCAGTTTCTTGGCTTAGTGCAATCACTTCACCATTTTCAGAACCGATGTAAAGATGTTCGTACGCCGCAGTAATACCGCCAGACAGACGAGTAATCACGTCTTCTTCCAGATCGGTTTGCCATAATTGCTTACCATTTTCTGGATCAAGCGCTTTCACCAAACCATCACGGCTCGCGACAAACAACATGTCGTTTGCGTAGACTGGAGAAAGCTTTGAGAAGTAATGACCAACACCATCACCAATCGATGTGCTCCATTCACTCTTGGTCGTAAACTGACTATCTACCTGCGGTAGTGGTGCCATAACGATGGTATCTTCCTCGCCAGCACAACCAGCTAGGATGCCCACCGTTAATGCCCCTAACAAGGCTTTCTTAAAGACTCTTTTCATCCAATGCGGTCCTTATTATTTCGCCAAGTCGTCCAATTTCATTTGCAGTGTTGGGCTTGCATCTGCTGCTTGCTGCGCTTCTGTGTACGCCGCGTAAGCTGCATCTTTGTCACCTTGACGAAGTGCAATATCACCACGCAATTCAGCAATGCGACCAGCCCATGCTGTATCTGTCACTTTGCCTAGCTCAGTGTTTGCAGCATCAAAGTTACCCATTTCTGTCTCGATACGAGCGATGCGGTAGTTAATTAGTGGAGATAAAGCAGCATCTTTCGTATTGCTTTGAGCCCATTTAAGTTGCTCAAGAGCAGCAGCAAAGTCTTTCGCTTCGACTTGTGCTTTTGCTAGTTGCAGAGCAGCCAATACTGAATATTCTTTAACTTCGTTCGATTCGATAAAAGCTTGCACATCTGATTGCGCATCTACGCCTTTTTCTTGCAGCGTATTCATTGCGGTTGTGTAGCTTTGCGAAGCTGTTTCACTCGCCTGAATCACAGTATCCTGGTAGTAACGCCAGCCAAATAGACCACCTAAGCCAACAACAGCACCGATGATGACGGCTTTACCGTTTTCCTTCCACCAGTCTTTAATAGCTTCAACTTGTTGTTCTTCAGTATCGTAAAGTTCCACTTCCTGTCCTCTTAAAACATGTAAATGGCAGCAAAGCTGCCATTGCTCCTATTTCGTCGAAAGGCTCCGATTTTGGGAGCCTTATTGTTACGAACTAGGATTTAATCTTTAGCTTATTAAAAGACTTAAATCAGTGCTGCGATCTTCTCAGCAACTTCAGCTTGGCTGTAAGTCTCTTGCTCACCACCAACTAAATCTTTTAGTACAACGGTATTGTCGGCAACTTCGTTTTCGCCCAGAACCAATGCTACAACAGCACCTACTTTATCTGCGCGTTTAAACTGTTTCTTGAAGTTACCGCCACCGAAGTGATTCATCACGCGAACGCCTGAAATAGCTTCACGAAGCTGCTCTGCTAGCTTCATACCTGCCATCATGGTGCCTTCACCTGCAGTTACCACGTAAACATCCACACTGCGACGTACGTCTGTAAGCTCTAAAGTTTCCAACATAAGAACTAGACGCTCTAGACCCATTGCAAAGCCAACTGCTGGTGTTGGTTTGCCACCAAGTTGCTCTACAAGACCGTCGTAGCGACCACCGCCACACACAGTGCCTTGAGCACCTAGGCTTTCCGTGATCCACTCAAATACCGTGCGGTTGTAGTAATCCAGACCACGAACAAGACGTTCGTTAACTGTGTATTCGATACCTGCTGCGTCTAAAAGTTCACATAGACCTGCGAAGTGTGCTTTAGATTCTTCACCTAAGTACTCAGAAAGACGCGGTGCATCACCTAAAATAGCCTGAATGTCAGGGTTCTTCGTATCCAGAACACGCAGTGGGTTAGTGTGCATGCGGCGCTTACAATCTTCGTCTAGCACATCGATATGTTGTTCAAGGAAGGCAACCAGTGCTGTGCGGTAGTCTGCGCGATCTTCTTGAGAACCGATTGAGTTCAGTTCAAGACGCACGTGCTTGTCGATGCCTAATTCACGCCATAGACGAGCAGTCATCATGATAAGCTCGGCGTCAACGTCAGGGCCATTTAGACCAAACACTTCCACACCACATTGGTGGAATTGACGGTAACGACCTTTCTGCGGACGCTCATGGCGGAACATAGGCCCCATGTACCACAGACGCTGTTCGTCACGGTTGATCAGGCTGTTTTGAATACATGAACGTACACAACCCGCAGTACCTTCAGGGCGAAGTGTTAGGCTGTCTCCGTTACGATCATCAAAGGTGTACATTTCTTTTGAAACGACGTCTGTCTCTTCACCAACAGCGCGGCTGAATAGGTTTGTTTCTTCAACGATTGGCATGCGCACTTCGTTATAACCGTATGCGCTAATTACATTTTTCACTGTGTTTTCAAGTTTCTGCCACAGTGGAGATTGAGTTGGGAGACAATCGTTCATGCCTCGGATTGCTTGGATTGTTTTTGCCACAATACTTACCGTAATACTCGTTGAGATTAATCTTGTACTTTTACTTCAATGCGATTTTCGCTATCCATCATAGACGCTTTCGCACGGATCTTTGCTTCTAGCTGATTCACAAGATCATTGTTATCGAAACGCTCTTTTTGACGTTTTCCGTCTTCATAGAACGCACTCTTCTTGTTGCTACCCGCAAGACCCAAATGGGAAACCTCAGCTTCACCAGGACCATTTACTACACAGCCAATAATAGACACATCCATTGGTGTGATGATGTCTTCTAAACGCTGTTCAAGCGCATTTACGGTACCAATAACATCGAATTCTTGGCGTGAACAACTTGGGCAAGCAATAAAGTTGATGCCACGAGAGCGAATACGCAAAGATTTCAGAATATCGAAACCGACTTTGATTTCTTCGACTGGATCAGCAGCTAAAGAGATACGTAACGTATCACCAATACCTTCCGATAAAAGCATGCCCAAGCCAACTGCTGACTTCACAGCACCTGCGCGCGCACCACCAGCTTCAGTAATACCTAAGTGAAGCGGCTGGTCGATTTTCTTCGCTAGCAAGCGGTAAGAATCAACCGCAAGGAATACATCCGATGCTTTAACGCTGACTTTGAACTGATCAAAGTTAAGACGATCGAGATGATCCACATGACGCATCGCTGATTCAACTAGGGCTTCAGGCGTTGGTTCACCGTATTTCATCTGCAGATCTTTTTCCAAAGAGCCGCCATTAACGCCAATACGGATCGGGATATTCTTATCACGCGCACAATCAACAACCGAGCGAATACGCTCTTCGTTACCAATGTTACCTGGGTTGATACGCAAACAATCGACGCCGTATTCCGCGACTTTCAGTGCGATACGGTAGTCAAAGTGAATATCAGCAACCAGAGGAACAGATACTTGCTGTTTGATCAGCTTAAACGCTTCTGCTGCTTCCATCGTTGGTACTGAAACACGGACGATGTCTGCGCCGACTTTTTCTAGTGCTCGGATTTGTGCGACTGTCGCTTCCACATCAGTCGTGCGAGTGTTAGTCATTGACTGTACGGCAATTGGCGCACCATCACCAATTGGCACATCACCCACATAAATACGCGTCGATTTACGACGAATAATTGGAGATTCGTGTTGCATAATTTTTTATAACGGTAGAGTGAATCTAGCTACTTTGCCTGAAGTATACCCAGAAAGGTCGACAGGTTCACTTGCAAATGTCATTGTTACACCTTCCGGTGCGCCTAATATCACTTTAAATGGCGCTTTTCCGGTAAGTTCTACATCTTGACCCGGTTTCTGAGTGCCACTTACGAGTGTTTTGCCGTTTGTATCTTTTACTTGGATCCAGCAATCTGCTTTAAATTTCATGGTGAGCAGAGTCATACCTTCTGGCACTACAGGAGATGCGTCTTGAACCTCTTCTGCTGCTTCAATCACAGCAACTGGTTCTTGAGTTGCTTCTGTTGTCGACTCTTCTGTTTCTGCAGGTACCACTTCATCAGTTTGCGCTGCATTGATGGATGATTCTGATGCTGTATTGTTTGATGCCGCTAGTTCTGCTGGAGTACTTGCGATCAGCTCTTCTTCGGTCATTAGATCAATATCAGCAATTTCATCGGCACTTGGTTGGCTTGTTTCAACATTAGCCTCTGCTACAACTTGAGCGAGACTATTTTCTTGCTGATTTTGCCACCACCAAGCTGCTGAGATACCGATGATGACAATGGCTATTACCCAAGTCAGCAACATAATTCGGCTGTTGTGTTTCTCGTGTTTGGTTTTACGAGAAAAGCTTTGCATTTCGATTTCTTGCTCTTTTGGCTTTACATCTGCCGTCTGTTCTAGAGCAACCAGCACCACTTTCTCATCTAGCCCGACAAACTTTGCGTAAGAACGCAAATAGCCGCGAGTGAATGTCGCTACTTGTTGAGATTCAAATCGGTTGTTTTCAATATCTTCAATAACAGAAACGCGAAGTCTCAGGCGATCAGCAACTTGCTTTTGAGTCATACCTAAAGATTCGCGTTTGTTTTTGAGTAATGTGCCCGCTTCAATCGAAAGCGGTACTTCATTGGTATTTTCGTGTTCTGTCATAATGGTGGTATTTAATCTGTTTTAGTGGCTAACACGGTTATTTATTTTCGTTGTTGTTCTTAAGCCTCACTTAAAGATAGCTAGCCTGTTCGCGTTAACCAAAATTATATTTTTAAGAAATTCTCAACAATTGAGTGTGAATACCCGTTTTGCAAAAATCAGCAAAGCGTATGAGAAAAAATGTTGAGAATAATCGGTGTCTTCATGAATGTTCTTCACCATGATAAGCGAATGTATAACGAAGACAAAAACTCTTTCCACTCAAACTAACAGATAGCTCAAGCTTTTGTCCAAACTTTGACACAGTAAATTGAAATAAACGCCAAAACCATTCAATTCAGGGGTTACTTTACAAATACAACAAACAAAATAGCCAGAGCAAAGGCTCTGGCTATTTTTAATTTGGGGCAAATTATACCGCTTTTACGTCGATGGTTTCTGCACCGCGCGCAGCTTTTAAAGCCGCAGTACGTTTAGTACGGTCAATAACGTCACCGACTAACTGACCACATGCCGCATCAATATCATCACCACGTGTTTTACGAACCGTCACCGTATGCTCGTATTGCATCAATGTTTTTTGGAATCGGTCAATACGTGAGTTGCTTGGCTTCTTGTACGGAGAACCTGGATACGGGTTAAACGGAATCAGGTTGATCTTACATGGTGTGTCTTTCATCAGCTCAGCCAGCTCGCGTGCGTGATCCATGTCATCGTTCACATGATCAAGCAACACGTACTCGACTGTTACTTTGCCACGGTTTGCGTTCGAAGATGCGATGTAACGACGAACTGACGCTAAGAAGTCTTGAATATCCCAACGATCGTTGATTGGCATGATTTCACTACGTAGCTTATCGTTTGGCGCATGTAGGGAGATAGCCAATGCGACGTCAATCTTACCTGTCATCTGATCAAGACCAGAAACCACACCTGAAGTTGATACAGTAACGCGACGTTTAGAAAGACCAAAACCAAGATCATCAAGCATGATTTCTAGCGCAGGGATTAGGTTCTTCATGTTAAGAAGAGGCTCACCCATACCCATCATTACGACGTTAGTGATTGGACGACGACCAGTTTCTTTTTGCAAACCGATTTCACGTGCAGCACGCCACACCTGACCGATGATTTCAGATACTTTTAGGTTGCGGTTGAAGCCTTGTTGAGCGGTCGAACAGAACTTACACTCCAACGCACAACCTACCTGAGAAGATACGCATAACGTCGCGCGATCCTCTTCTGGGATGTAAACCGTTTCTACGTCTTGGTCACCCACCTTCATTGCCCACTTAATCGTGCCGTCTGAAGAGTGCTGAGCTTCTGCAACCGTTGGGGCTTTAATTTCGCACTTGTGCTGCAGTTTTTCACGTAGTTTCTTGTTGATGTTCGTCATGTTGTCGAAGTCATCAACACCGAAATGGTAGATCCACTTCATAACCTGATCAGCACGAAACGCTTTCTCGCCTAGTTCTTCCGCGAAAAACTGACGCATGCCTTTGCGATCAAAGTCTAGTAGATTGATTTTTTCAGTAGTCATGTTGCCTCTCAATGACTGAAACAAGAATAAGGGCGCGAATTGTACAGCCTTTATGCAGCTACAACAAGAGGTCTAAAACCCTGTCTTTGCTAAGCCATTAAAAACACTTCGGTTAAACATTGAACAACCTAACCAATGCGCCTTCGAACTGTTTCGATAATAAAAAGCCCCGGAATTATCCGAGGCTAACTATCTTTACGAGCACAAACTAACTACCAATTAGCGAGGGCAAATTTCTGACTCAGGGAAGAAGAACTCAATCTCACGAGCCGCTGATTCAGGACTATCTGAACCATGCACAGAGTTATGACGCATGCTTAGCGCGTAATCTGCGCGAAGTGTGCCTGCTGCCGCTTCTTCTGGGTTGGTTTTACCCATCAATTCGCGGTAACGTGCAATCGCATTTTCGCCTTCCAACACTTGAACCATAATAGGGCCAGAAGTCATGAACTCTTTTAGAGGTTGGAAGAATTCTTTACCTTCATGTTCTGCGTAAAAACCACTCGCCTGCTCTTCAGTCAGGTGAACCATTTTCGCAGCAATAATGCGTAGGCCAGCCTTCTCGATTCGATTGTAGATTTCACCGATCAGGTTTCTTTCCACAGCGTCAGGCTTAACAATTGAAAACGTTCTTTCCAGAGCCATAAGGTTTCCTTTTTGTACTTGTAATAATAGTGTTTAAAAGTGACTTACTTGACTACGGCAGCGCCTAACTGACGCCACCATAAATATTATTTTTCTGCTTGCTCATTAAGAAGGCGAGCAAGAGTGCGGACACCCATACCAGTCGCGCCAGCCGCCCACTTGTCTGATGCAGACTTACGGTAAGTACCAGCACAATCGAAGTGCAACCAGCCTTTCTTGTAGTCTTCAACAAAGTAAGACAAAAATGCAGCAGCGGTACTTGCGCCTGGACTGTAGTCTCCAGAGCTGATGTTCGATAAATCAGCGAAGTTTGACGGCAACATACCACGGTGGAAATCAGCCAGAGGCAGTGGCCACAGGCCTTCTTTCTCTTTGTTTGCTGCGGTTAGCGCTTGATGAGAAAGTTCATCATCAAAGCTCATTAACGCGTGGTAGTCGTTACCCAATGCGTTTTTCGCCGCGCCGGTTAACGTTGCGCAGTCGATGATCAACTCAGGGTTATGCTCGCTTGCATAGATAAGACCATCGGCAAGTACCAAACGACCTTCTGCGTCGGTGTTCATGATCTCAACAGTCTTACCATTTTTGTAGGTGATGATGTCGCCAAGCTTCAGCGCACGACCAGAAACCATATTCTCAGCACAACATAAGATCAGTTTTACGCGCTTGTTCAAACCACGCAAAATAGCTAACCCCAAACCACCAGTAATCGTACCTGAACCGCCCATATCGGCTTTCATTGCACTCATAAAGTTTGAAGGCTTAAGGCTGTAACCACCTGAATCAAACGTAATGCCTTTACCTACTAGACACGCGAATACTGGTGCGTTTTCATCGCCAGTCGGGTTGTAATCCAATTGCAGCATTGCTGATGTGCGATCCGAACCACGACCAACCGCATAGATACCTTCCCAACCTTCCGCTAGTAGATCTTTATCTTTAACAATACGAGCCGTTACTGTGCCTTCTGGTGCGACAGATTTGATGAACTCAGCCGCCATCGTAGCAAGTTGACGAGGTGCAACTTCTTCCGCCGTTTTGTTGATGATATCGCGCGTAAAATCGGTCGCTTTAATGCGAGCTTGAAGTTCAGTTTGGTCTTCTTCAGAAAGCGCAGTCCATTCTAGTAAACCGTGTTTTTTCGGGTTGCGGTAACCTTGATGGAAAGCCCAGATGCTTTCCAAATCCCAATGTTCACCAGAAAGTAGAACTGAATGAATTCCTTGGCCATCTAGCTGACGAGCTGCACGCTGAATTGCACCAAGATCATGACCTTCACCTAGATGAATCGTCGCACCGGTTTCAGAGAATGAAAGTAGTGCTTTCTCACCCCAGTGTGGAGCAGCAGAATCTTGACTTAAAAATACAGACATCTGTGTAGACATGGTTTCTCCTTGTCTTATATCGGCGTAGCCTACGCCGCTTCTTTTTAATAACTCACGGATGTTAGCATTATGTAGGGTAAAAATGTCAACTTGATAAAAAAACGGACCTAGAGGTCCGCTTTTTTTAGTAAGAATTGTTAACTCGGCTGCGTTTTACTGCCGAATTGAGCATCAGTCTGCTTCGTCCATCCAGCACATGATGACCGCTTCTAGGATCTTTTCGTTACAATGGTTTGGCTCATCGTCAAACTCATCTAACTCCATGATCCATTGATGAAGATCGGTAAAACGTACGGTTTGTGGATCCACATCTGGAAACTTGTCACAAAGCTCAATCGCGATATCGCGAGAATCTGTCCATTTCATTGCTCATCTTCCTTTTTCTTCGCCCCTATTTTGGAGCGATAGTATTAATGATCTTCTGATGCGTGGTTTAGCGTGTATTTTGGAATTTCAACAACCAAGTCTTCATCCGCAACTTTCGCCTGACAACCAAGACGAGACTCCGGCTCAAGACCCCATGCTTTGTCTAGCATGTCATCTTCTAGCTCTTCGCTCTCTTCAAGAGAATCAAAACCTTCACGAATGATCACGTGGCAAGTAGTACAAGCACACGATTTTTCACACGCGTGTTCAATACCAATACCGTTTTTTAGTGCTACGTCTAGAACGGTTTCACCCGTCTTCGCTTCCAACACTGCGCCTTCTGGGCACAAATCTTCGTGTGGTAATACAATAATCTTAGGCATAACTACTTTCTCTTATATATCGTCTACTGATTGACCTGACAATGCAGCTCGAATCGATTTATCCATACGGCGCGACGCAAAGTCTTGGCTAGCTTTGTCTGTATCTTTGATGCCTTGCTCAATGGCATTTGCATCATCACCATTACGCAGCTCAATCAGTGCTTCAATGGCTTTTAATAGATCTTGTTTTTCTTGCTCTGATAGTAGTTCATCACCATCAGCTTGCATTGCAGCGATCAAACCTTCAATCACCCGGTCGGCTTCAACGCGTTGTTCAGCTAACGCACGAGCTTGCATGTCTTCTTTGGCGTGAGTCATCGAATCACGCAGCATGTTCGCAACTTCGTTATCGCTTAAACCGTAAGAAGGTTTCACTTGAATTTCGGACTGAACACCAGTGCTCTTTTCCATTGCAGTCACAGATAGTAAACCGTCAGCATCAACTTGGTACGTCACTCGGATGTGCGCTGCACCTGCCGCCATAGGAGGAATACCTTTTAGTGAGAAACGCGCAAGTGAACGACAATCATCCACCATCTCGCGCTCGCCTTGCACAACGTGCACGCTCATCGCTGTTTGACCATCTTTGAAGGTGGTAAACTCTTGCGCGCGAGCAACAGGAATCGTGGTGTTGCGCGGAATGATTTTCTCAACCAACCCACCCATGGTTTCAATACCCAATGATAATGGAATCACGTCAAGCAGCAGCATTTCAGAGTCAGGCTTGTTACCAGCAAGAATATCTGCTTGGATACCCGCACCAATAGCCACCACTTCATCAGGGTTGATGCTAGTGAGTGGTGTGCGACCAAAGAATTCACCTACCATTTCACGGACAAGCAAGGTACGAGTTGAGCCACCAACCATCACAACTTCAAGTACTTCCTCCGCTTCTACGTCAGCATCTTTCAGTGCACGACGACAAGACATCAGAGTTTTCTTCACGAGTGGGCGAATCAGGTCTTCGAACTGCTCGCGTGTTACAGTGCCTTTCCAGCCAAACACGTCAACTTCTACGCTGTCTTGCTCAGAGAAAGCAATTTTGGTCGCCGTTGCAATGTTCAGTAATGCACGGTTTTTCTCAGCAGAAAGCGGCGCTTCTAGGCCAGCTTGCTCCATTAGGTAATCCGCTAATAGGTGGTCAAAGTCGTCACCGCCAAGTGCAGAGTCGCCGCCTGTTGCTAATACTTCAAATACGCCTTTCGACAAACGTAGGATAGAGATATCGAACGTACCGCCACCTAAATCGTAAACGGCAATCACGCCCTCTTGACCTGAATCCAGACCGTAGGCAATCGCCGCTGCCGTTGGCTCATTAAGAAGACGCAGTACATGTAAACCCGCTAGCTTAGCCGCATCTTTCGTGCCCGCGCGTTGCGCGTCATCGAAGTACGCTGGAACGGTAATTACCACGCCCGCAAGCTCTCCACCTAGAGTTTCTTCTGCGCGTTTACCTAGCGCTTTTAGAATATCTGCAGAAACTTCAATCGGGTTTTTATTCCCTTGAGCAGTTTGCAGTACTGGTAAGCCATTATCACTCTCTTTAAAACGGTAAGGTAATGAAGGGTAGCGAGATTGAATGTCTTTTAGCGAGCGGCCAATCAAGCGTTTCACTGAGATAATGGTGTTCTCAGGTTCAAACTCTGCTTTGGCTTTCGCATCGTAACCAACCACTGTTGATTCTGCTGAGTAATTCACCACCGATGGCAAAATGCTACGACCTTGCTCATCATTTAATGTGGTGGCATCGCCACTGCGTACAGAAGCGACCAAAGAGTTGGTAGTACCTAAGTCGATACCAGCCGCTAACTTATGCTCATGAGGTGCCGAGCTTTGGCCCGGTTCTGCGATTTGAAGTAGTGCCATGATTGGTCCTTGTCACGCTAACTAGCCGAGAAGCTTATCTTCGACCAGTTCAATTTCGTTCTTTAGTTTGGCAATGAATTTCAATTTACGAACTCGGTCTGCGGCTTCAGCCCAAAGACCATCGTTAAGCTCTTGCTCAACGCTTGCCAAATGCTGCTTATACATTTTGCTGACCTTAGAATCGAAGTCAAAAAGCGCCGATTCAGGATCAGAGCAGTCAGCAATATCTTCTAGTTCTTCGCGCAGTTCCATTTGTTCCATCAGGAACATCGGATCTTGCATGGTTTGTTGCTCACCACGGATTTCCATTCCCTGCTCTGCCAAGATGTACTCCGCACGAGAGATAGGATGTTTGAGGACTTGGTACGCATCGTTAATTTGCGCAGCCTTTTGCACCGACATCAAGCGGTCTCGCTCAGAGGCGGTAGCAAAGTTGTCCGGGTGGAAGCGTTTTTGTAGTTCTCGGAACTTAGAAGAAAGAAGGCTACCATCCAGCTGAAACTGACTTGGTAGCCCAAATAATTCAAAGTGATTCATTAAGATCGGGTCCTAGTAAAGCCTTCCGGACTCGCTTGCCCAGAAGGACAATCAATTAGACGTTGAAGCTTTCACCACAACCACATTCACTTTTTGCATTAGGGTTGTTGAATTCAAAACCTTCATTCAACCCTTCTTTCACGTAATCCAATTCGGTACCGTCTAAGTACACCAAGCTTTTCTTGTCGATGATGATTTTCACGCCTGAGAAATCAAACACTTCATCTTCTTCGTTTAGCTCGTCAACAAACTCAAGTACGTAAGCCATGCCGGAACAACCTGTCGTCTTCACTCCAAGACGTAAACCGATACCTTTGCCTCGGTTATCTAGGAATGCTTTTACGCGACTTGCCGCTGTTTCTGTCATTGTGATGGCCATACTGCACCTTAGTCTGTCTAAATTACGATTGGAATGGGAGCGTTAAAGGCTCCCATTATATTACGGAATAATTATTCTTGGTGTTTTTTCTTGTAGTCAGCAACCGCTGCTTTGATTGCATCTTCAGCAAGAATTGAACAGTGAACTTTCACAGGTGGAAGTTCTAGCTCTTCTGCAATTTCAGAGTTCTTAATTGCAGCCGCTTCATCAATTGATTTGCCTTTTACCCACTCTGTTACTAGTGAGCTTGACGCGATTGCACTACCACAACCGTAAGTTTTGAACTTCGCATCTTCGATGATACCTTCCGGTGTCACTTTAATTTGCAGTTTCATTACGTCACCACAAGCTGGAGCGCCAACCATGCCGCTACCTACTGATGGGTCTTCTTTGTCAAATGAACCAACGTTACGCGGGTTCTCGTAGTGATCAATTACTTTTTCGCTGTATGCCATGATAAATTACCTCGAATCCTCTATTCAGTCCGTGAGATTAATGGTGAGCCCATTCAACAGTGCTCAGATCAACCCCTTCCTTGTACATATCCCATAGAGGAGACATGTCGCGTAGCTTAGTCACTGCAACGCGGATTTGTTCAATTGCGTAATCAATTTCTTCTTCTGTCGTGAAACGACCGAATGAGAAACGAACCGAGCTGTGAGCCAATTCATCATCCATGCCTAGGGCACGAAGTACGTAAGAAGGCTCTAGACTCGCAGAAGTACATGCACTACCTGAAGATACCGCTAGATCTTTTAGCGACATCAGCAGAGATTCACCTTCTACGAAAGCAAAACTGATGTTTAGGTTTTGTGGTACACGCTGCTCTAGGTCACCGTTCACTGTTACCGCTTCAAGGTCTTTCACACCATTAAGAAGGCGGTTACGAAGTGCTAGTGCGTGGTCGTAATCTTTCTGCATCTCTTCTTTTGCAATGCGGAAAGCTTCACCCATGCCTACGATTTGGTGAGTTGCTAACGTACCAGAACGGAAACCACGCTCGTGACCGCCGCCGTGCATTTGTGCTTCAAGGCGGATACGAGGTTTACGACGTACGTAAAGTGCACCGATACCTTTAGGACCGTAGACTTTGTGTGCTGACAATGAAATCAAATCAACTTTCATTTCTTGAACGTCGATTGGCAATTTACCAGCAGACTGAGCTGCATCCACGTGGAACACGATCTTGCGCTCACGACATAATTCGCCGATGGCTGCGATGTCTTGAATTACACCGATTTCGTTGTTTACGTGCATAATAGACACAAGCACGGTGTCATCGCGCATTGCCGCTTTCAGCTTCTCAAGATCGATAAGGCCGTTTGATTCTGGCTCTAGGTAAGTCACTTCAAAGCCTTCACGTTCCAGTTGACGACATGGGTCAAGAACCGCTTTATGCTCTGTTTTACACGTGATTACGTGTTTGCCTTTTTTCGAGTAAAAGTGCGCAGCACCTTTAATCGCAAGGTTGTCAGACTCTGTCGCACCAGATGTGAATACGATTTCGCGAGGATCTGCATTTAGAAGGTCAGCAATTTGCTCACGAGCAGTATCTACCGCTTCTTCTGCCTGCCAGCCGTAACGGTGCGAACGTGAAGCTGGGTTGCCAAATGTGCCATCCATTGTCATGTACTGAACCATTTTTTCAGCAACACGTGGATCAACTGGACATGTAGCGGAATAATCAAGATAAATCGGCAGTTTCATTCTCTACTCCAATGTAAAATGCTGACCGCTAAGAGCGGACGTTTACACCGATGGGCGCGGCGGTTGTATTTTTGTTTGAAAGCCCATGAGTTACCGCCAGATCAATATCCTGACGATCAGAAATTTCTAGCACTTCATTGTCTGTCATCAACTCACCAAGAGTGATGTTATTCAAGAAGTCACTAATGCGAGAACTTAGGTCACGCCATAGCGTATGAGTTAAGCAACGAGTCCCGCCTTGGCAATCTCCTTTGCCCTGACATTTGGTTGCGTCAACTGACTCATCAACGGCCGCAATCACAGTACCGATAGCGATACTATGTGCGTCGGCACCAAGTCGGTAACCACCACCAGGACCACGAACGCTGGCAACGAGACCTGCTTTACGCAATTTAGAAAAAAGCTGCTCTAAGTAAGAGAGCGAGATCCCCTGACGTTCTGAAATATCAGCAAGAGGTACAGGGTTTTGTTGCGAATGCAGTGCCACATCCAGCATGGCTGTCACCGCATATCTTCCTTTAGATGTAAGTTTCATACCACACCGTATCCACATGGTTTGTAATGGTTAAGATTTTTCCATACCCGAGTAAAATGGTCAAGTATTTATTTGACTAAATTACTCAAGTATTCATCCTTACACCTAAAAAGGTTATTTCTTTATTCAGAGCTTCTTTTCAATCGAGGTCAAAATACCGCGAAGAATATTCAACTCTTGAGTCTCTGGTCGTGCTCGAGAGAAAAGACGACGCAACTTATTCATCACCTGGCCAGGTTGTTCTTTGTTTATAAACTGGGTCTCTACGATGACCTTTTCAAGATGGTCAAAGAACATTTCTAGCTCTTTATGACGAGGATACTCTTCGACTTCAACTGGTGAGAATTGTTTCTGCTCAAGATTAAGATGAGCAACACGAACTTCATAGCTTAGCGTTTGAACCGCCATCGCTAAGTTCAGGGAACTGTATTCAGGGTTAGCAGGAATGCATACATGATAGTGACACTTTTGTAGCTCTTCGTTAGTTAGGCCTGTTCTTTCACGCCCAAACACTAAAGCTACCGGATGTTTTTGGCCTTCAACTGCAAACTTTTCACCACATTCACGTGGCTCAAGCATTGGCCATTCTAATGTGCGAGAGCGAGCACTTGAACCTACCACAAGACCACAGTCTTCAATAGCTTCTTCCAGTGTGCTTACGACTTGAGCATTCTGAGCGATATCAGCGGCACCAGCGGCCAGTGCTAGCGTTTGTTCATCCACTTCACATTGTGGATCGACCAATACAAGTTGGCTTAACCCCATCACCTTCATTGCTCGGGCTGCTGAGCCAATATTGCCAGAATGTGAGGTACCTACGAGTACGACTTTTACTTGATCCAACATCTATGATTGCTACCTAAATTAAAACCGCAGGATGTTACCATAGTTTTTTAACACACCCTAGGGAGAAGCTGACTTCTATTCGCATTCTCATCAATTGTTGTGTTGTATGACGCGATATCAAAGATGACACCATTCATTAA
This sequence comes from Vibrio sp. RC2502, assembly GCF_054850435.1. NCBI lineage: Bacteria > Pseudomonadati > Pseudomonadota > Gammaproteobacteria > Vibrionales > Vibrionaceae > Vibrio > Vibrio sp. RC2502. The sequence continues at coordinate 607,756 of NZ_CM141453.1, read as the reverse complement.
CGTCTAAAAAATAACCACTTCCTTTTTCGTTTATCTTTGGTATACTCGCCGCCGCTTTTATTCGTTCTTTAACATCCGTTGGGAAATTTGTATGCATCCAATGCTAAACATTGCTATTCGCGCTGCGCGAAAAGCAGGCAATCATATTGCTAAATCATTAGAAAACACTGATAAAGTAGAATCTACACTTAAAGGCACTAATGACTTTGTCACTAACGTAGACAAAGAAGCAGAATACATCATCATCGATACTATCAAGCAGTCTTACCCAGAGCACTGCATCGTTGCTGAAGAACAAGGTCTTATCGAAGGTAAAGATAAAGACGTACAATGGATCATCGACCCACTGGATGGCACTACTAACTTTGTAAAAGGTTACCCACACTTCGCGGTTTCTATCGCTGTTCGTATCAAAGGCAAAACTGAAGTTGCTTGTGTTTACGATCCAATGCAAAACGAACTATTTACTGCACAACGCGGTGCTGGTGCTCAGCTAAACAGTGCACGTATTCGTGTTACTCCGCTGAAAGACCTTCAAGGTACTGTTCTAGCAACAGGTTTCCCATTCAAGCAGAAGCAACACTCAGAGTCTTACATTAAGATCGTTGGTTCTCTATTCACTGAATGTGCTGACTTCCGTCGTAGCGGCTCTGCAGCTCTTGACCTATGTTACGTGGCTGCTGGCCGTGTTGATGGTTACTTCGAGCTAGGTCTAAAACCTTGGGATATGGCTGCAGGTGAGCTTATTGCTCGTGAAGCTGGCGCAATCCTAACTGACTTTGCTGGCGGCACTGAGTACATGAAGTCTGGTAACATTGTTGCTTCAAGCGCTCGTGGCGTGAAATCTATGCTTAAGCATATTCGCGAAAATGGTAACAGCGCGATCCTTAAGTAAGATTTAAAAGTCAATTTAGCCCGTCACGCTGATGACTTTAAGAAGCCCCGCTCGTTGAGCGGGGCTTTTTTGTATCCAGACCCACATTGTTTAGATTCTAAAAACTTGGGCTAGATTATAAAAACTTGATGTCCGCCAGACACTCTACTTCTTTGCTCAACGTCTAGATACAAAAAAACCGCTGAGAGTTCAGCGGTTTTTGTTTTCGATTCTCAATCAGCCTTATGGCATCTCGTCGAATTCTGCGCCTTCTTTTTCTACTTGCGGTGGCATCAAGTGCTCTTTCTGGATACCCAGTTTTAGAGCAAGTGCAGATGCTACGTAGATAGAAGAGTAAGTACCAACCGTGATACCTAACAACAGTGCCGTTGCAAAGCCGTGGATCATTGCCCCGCCCTGTACAAACAGTGCAATAACTACAAACAACGTTGTACCAGAAGTAATCAACGTACGGCTCAATGTCTGTGTAATCGAAGCATCCATGATGTCCGCAGGATCACCTTTACGCATCTTGCGGAAATTTTCACGAATACGGTCGAATACTACGATGGTATCGTTGAGCGAGTAACCAACAACCGTTAGCAACGCAGCCACGATAGTTAGGTCCACTTCAATCTGTAGGAATGAGAATACACCCAGCGTGATAATAATATCGTGCGCCAACGCCATTACAGCACCTGCCGCTAGACGCCATTCAAATCGCATTGATACGTAAATCAGGATACAGATGAGCGACACTAGGATCGCCAGACCGCCGGCTTCAGTTAGTTCATCACCAACGTTTGGACCAACAAACTCGATACGGCGCATTTCTACGCTTTCACCAGTACCTTCTTTGATCGCACCGATGATTTGGTTACCTAGCGTTTCGCCAGAAACGTCGTCACGAGGACGAAGACGCACCATCACATCGCGAGCACTACCAAAGTTCTGTACTGTCGCATCTCCGAAACCTTTTGCATCAAGTGCTGTACGGATTTCTTCAAGGTTAGCTGGTTTTTCAAAGCCAACTTCGATTAGCGTACCGCCCGTGAAATCTAGACCCCAGTTCAGCCATTTGGTTGATAATGTGAAGATAGAAGCGGCAATCATGAAGATTGAGAATACGAACGCCACTTTTGACCAACGCATAAAGCCGATCGACTTCTCTGCTTTTAGAATTTGAAACATATTAATTCCCAGCCTTAGATCGACAATTTATCAACGCGTTTGCCACCGTACAGTAGGTTCACGATACAACGTGTACCAATGATGGCGGTGAACATTGAAGTTAAGATACCGATAGATAGAGTAACTGCGAAACCTTTCACTGCACCTGTACCAACAGCAAACAGAATGATTGCAGTGATAAGCGTCGTGATGTTCGCATCGGCAATGGTACTAAATGCGTTGGCGTAACCTTGGTGAATCGCTTGTTGTGGACTACGTCCATCTCGCAGCTCTTCACGGATACGTTCAAAGATCAGTACGTTAGCATCGACGGCCATACCCACAGTCAATACGATACCGGCAATACCTGGCAGCGTCATCGTTGCCCCTGGAATCATCGACATCACACCAATGATCAACACTAAGTTAGCCATCAACGCAATATTGGCAATCAGACCAAAGCCGCGGTAGTAAAGCAGAGTAAATAGCATTACAGCTACCATACCCCAAACACACGCTTGGATACCCATGTCGATGTTTTGCTGACCCATTGACGGACCAATGGTACGTTCTTCAACGATAGAGATCGGTGCGATAAGTGCACCAGCACGTAATAGAAGTGCGAGGTTGTGCGCTTCAGCAGCAGAGTCGATACCTGTAATACGGAAGTTACGGCCAAGTGCAGATTGAATCGTTGCTTGGTTAATCACTTCTTCGTGCTTAGTCAGGATAACTTTGCCTTCAGGCGTTTTACGACCGCTGTCTTTGTACTCAGCAAACACGGTAGCCATTAATTTACCAATGTTTTTCTTTGAGAACGCCGACATCTTGTTACCACCCTCGCTGTCTAGCGAGATGTTAACTTGAGGGCGACCGTATTCATCCACACTAGAACTTGCATCCGTGATGCTAGCGCCGCTTAGGATGACACGCTTTTTAAGTACAACAGGACGACCATCGCGATCTTGTTTGATTTCACTGCCCGCAGGTGCACGGCCATTCGCCGCCGCTGCTAAATCAGCTTTATCATCAACTTCACGGAATTCAAGGGTTGCCGTAGCACCGAGAATTTCTTTCGCACGAGCAGTATCTTGAACACCTGGCAGCTCAACAACGATGCGGCTAGCGCCTTGACGTTGCACAAGCGGCTCAGCAACACCCAGCTCGTTTACACGGTTACGTAGAATCGTGATGTTTTGTTCTACAGCGTAGTTACGAATCTCTTGCAAACGTTGCTCAGTAAAAGTGGCGATAAGAGCGTAACGACCATTCGAATCAGACTCGACAAAGTTCATGTCAGGATGATTCTTCGTTAGCGTGCGCTTCGCTTCAGCCAGTTGCTCTTCGTCACGTAGCAGTACTTCCACCCCTTCTTTGCCAGAAGGACGGATTGCACGGTAACGAATCTTAGCGTCACGAAGTTCACTACGGAAAGCTTCCTCTTGTTGACCAACAAGCTTTTCCATTGCTGCGTCCATATCCACTTCCATCAAGAAGTGAACACCACCACGTAGGTCAAGACCTAGTTTAAGTGGCGACGCACCAATTGCTTCTAGCCAATCTGGAGTAGAAGGAGCAAGGTTAAGTGCAACAATTTTGTCTTTGCCAAGCGCTTCGCTGATGACATCACGAGCACTAATTTGAGTATCAGTGTCGTTGAAACGAACAAGAATTGATCCATTCTCGAGAGCAATGGATTTATGAGAGAGATGCTCTTTATCAAGAGCAGTGGTGACAGCATCCAGCGTTGACATATCTACAGAGGCGCCACGCGCCCCTGTAACTTGAATAGCCGGATCTTCACCGTAGATATTTGGAAGTGCATACAATGCAGCGGTGATGATGGCAAAAAACACCATCAAGTACTTCCATAATGGGTAACGGTTTAGCACAGCGAGGACCCTTTAGCTGTTTTATAGAGACTTAAGCGTACCTTTTGGCAGCACTGCAGTGATGAAGTCTTTCTTGATTACAACTTCATTGTTCGCGTTAAGCTCAATTGAAATGTAGTCGTTGTCTTCAGCGATTTTAGTGATTTTACCCACTAGACCGCCGCTGGTCAGAACTTCGTCACCTTTGCCCATAGAAGACATTAGGTTCTTGTGTTCTTTAACACGTTTCGCTTGTGGACGGTAAATCATGAAGTAGAAAATCACTGCGAACATGCCAAGCATGATTAGCATTTCGAAACCACCGCCAGCTGGCGCGCCTTCTGCTGCTGCGTGAGCCTGAGAAATAAACATTAAAACATCCTCATTATATTTTATTGATAATCCAACAAGTTGGGCTTTCGCAATTTAGATTCAAGTCTGAGAGTGACTAATAGAGATCGCTCTCTCAAAAATAACGTGCGTTAGCCTACTTTATTAGCAAAAGCCTCTGGCGACATGCCAAAGGCTTTAATTCTTTTAAGCTTTGCTTAGTGGTGGCACTTCGCGGTCACGACGAGCGTAAAACTCTTGAACAAACTCATCGAAACGGTCTTCATCAATCGCCTTGCGAATGCTTTCCATCAGACGCTGGTAGTAACGCAGGTTGTGGATCGTATTCAGACGAGCTCCTAGAATTTCGTTACAACGCTCTAGGTGGTGAAGGTACGACTTGCTGTAGTTCTGACAAGTGTAACAGTCACAATGCGGATCTAACGGCGTTGTATCCGTTTTATGTTTCGCATTACGGATCTTGATCACACCACCAGTCACAAATAGGTGGCCGTTACGTGCGTTACGCGTAGGCATTACACAGTCAAACATGTCGATACCGCGACGAACGCCTTCTACCAAGTCTTCCGGTTTACCTACGCCCATTAGGTAGCGTGGCTTATCTTCTGGAAGTTGTGGACAAGTGTGCTCAAGAATACGGTGCATGTCTTCTTTTGGCTCACCAACCGCCAAACCACCCACTGCGTAGCCGTCAAAACCGATCTCAGTTAGGCCTTTTACCGATACATCACGAAGGTCTTCGTAAACACCACCTTGAACAATACCAAATAGGTTGTTCGGGTTTTCTAGCTTATCGAAGTGATCACGTGAGCGTTGAGCCCAACGTAGCGACATTTCCATCGATTTTTTCGCTTCGTTATGTGTCGCAGGGTATGGCGTACACTCGTCGAAAATCATTACGATGTCAGAGCCTAGATCTTTTTGAATTTCCATCGACTTTTCTGCATCCATGAAAATCTTGTCGCCATTCACAGGGTTACGGAAGTGAACACCTTTCTCTGTGATAGTACGCATCTTACCTAGGCTGAATACTTGGAAACCGCCTGAATCGGTAAGAATAGGACCGTGCCAGTTCATGAAATCGTGCAGGTCACCGTGCATTTTCATCACTTCTTGACCAGGACGCAGCCACAAGTGGAACGTGTTGCCTAGCAGAATTTCTGCCCCTGTGCCTTTTACTTCTTCTGGTGTCATGCCTTTAACCGTACCGTAGGTACCGACTGGCATGAACGCTGGAGTTTGGACAGTGCCGCGTTCGAAAGTCAGTTGACCACGACGCGCATTACCGTTTTTCTTCTTAAGATCGAATTTTAATTTCACGATGCCTCCGAATGTCAGAGAAACAGTCTGACTGAGTGTTTAGGGCTCTGCCCTACTTAAGGAGCGGTCGCTTTTCCTTGCGAGAGACAAAGCAATGAATGCTTTATTTCCTAGCTTACTGCTAGCACTCGTAAATCTTATTTTTTACTAAATCGTTTTCTTTTTGATGAACATTGAGTCACCGTACGAGAAGAAGCGGTATTTGTTTTCCACCGCATGCTTGTAAGCATTCATGGTGTTCTCGTAGCCAGCAAACGCACTCACCAACATGATCAATGTTGATTCTGGTAAGTGGAAGTTCGTGATCAAGCAATCCACCAGCTGGTATTCGTAACCAGGGTAGATAAAAATTTCAGTATCGCCGAAGAATGGAACCAACTCTGAGCCTTTCTTCAATGCATCTTGCGCTGCACTTTCGAGTGAACGTACTGATGTTGTACCCACTGCGATGATGCGACCACCGCGAGCTTTGGTTGCATTGATGGCATCCACCACTTCTTGCGGTACTTCTACATACTCTGCATGCATGTGGTGATCGTTGATGTTATCCACTTTTACGGGTTGGAACGTACCTGCACCGACGTGTAGTGTAACGTAAGCGAACTCAGCGCCTTTGGCTTTGATCTTATCTAAAAGAACGTCATCAAAGTGCAGGCCAGCCGTAGGTGCTGCTACTGCGCCTGGTTTTTGGTTATATACGGTTTGGTAACGCTCTTTATCTGCGTCTTCATCTGGGCGGTCAATGTATGGAGGAAGTGGCATGTGGCCAATTTCTTCAAGGATTTCTAATACCGTCTTATCAGAGTTAAATTTCAGTTCAAATAGAGCGTCGTGACGAGCCACCATTTCCGCTGAGTATTCGTCATTCTCACCCACAATAATGGTAGTACCTGGTTTTGGTGATTTAGAGCAGCGAACGTGCGCAAGAATGCTTTTCTCATCTAGCATGCGCTCCACTAGCACCTCTAACTTACCGCCAGATTCTTTACGACCAAACATACGCGCTGGAATAACACGAGTATTATTGAAAACCACTAAGTCACCAGCTTGAACTTGGTTTAACACATCGGTAAATGTGCCATCTATAAGCTCGCCAGTATTGCCGTCCATTTGTAGTAGTCGGCTTGCGGTACGCTCTGGTTGAGGGTAACGAGCGATGAGTTCATCTGGAAGGTCGAAATGGAAATCTGATACTTGCATGTTACTTGTCTTATATATTGGTCAAATCACGTCAAAGAAGACGATTAAATTGCGACGAGTTTTTCGCAGCAGACTAGTATATGTTTACATGCTGCAATAGCAAGCAAATCCCCAGAATATCGCTGTAAAAGCCATGGTGAAGAGTGTAATAAAACATGAAAATCCGCGATCACTTGGCAATATTCTTACATGGCGTAAGGACATTCATTTTGACGACGCACTCATCGTCATTAATACAGCGCCAACCTAACAATAAAACGAGCAGCGACGTGGGCTGCTCGTTTCTTTCAACATCGTTAACGTTATTACGCTTCGCGTCTGCGCCACCATGCTAAAGGAGCGAACAGAGCCAACAACCAGAGATTTAGACTGCCGCCATCGTCATCGGAACCTTTGAAATCACAATTATTGGTTGCAATACCATCGTGACACTCTTTGCCTGCTTCTTCTCTAGCATTGATGATAAAATTTGGTTCAGTGATGTAACGGTTTGGTGGTGTGTCGGCAGTAATGTAAGACTGAACCCAATCGTAGTAGTTACTGACCTTCGTATAAAAACTTGGAATGGTCAGCGAGCCACAAGTCGGCAATACCAAAGGACCACCACTCACGACCCCAATTTGCTTGCCTGTCGCAATGTCCAGCAGCGGGCCACCGCTGTCCCCTTTACAAGCAGAGTTACCATATTGAGTGCTGCTGCTTGGCTCTAAAATCCTATTGAATGTGGGCACTGTACAGATCTTAGTCGCGTTGTTTCTAGAGTTAATCAACCCCGGATAGCTATTGCCAATTTCCAGACGCTCATAACACTTGTCTATCGGAAGAAAACCGATCTGAGTGGTTTGTAACAAAGGAGAAGCCTCCGATGCCATTGGCGTTGTTGTTCCCCATCCATAAACCTGAACATTTTCAGTTCGCTGGTTGGTGTCGTAGTTATCGTTCCAATCCGCAGCTAATCGTGCCTCAATGCTGATCATGTCTTCTTTCGTGGCGAGGTCAGCCACATTCACCCCAGTAACTGGGCGAGTAAGGTAAAGCAGCGCAATGTCATTATCGAGCGCCGTTTGAATAGGCTTCACATTCCCCTTGCTGTCAACATCCGCTTTCGAGATACGAGTGTAGTTTGGATGCACGACGACATGCGAAACGGTGTAGTAGTTGTCGATACTCGTATCGTGAAGATTATGTACACGAGCAGTGATAGACAGTTCACCCGGTTGGGTAACGTAATAGCTCGCTTCGTTCGAACCTTGCCCCATTACGACACAGTGGGCCGCAGTCATTACCCACTGGTCAGTGACCATAGTGCCGCCACAGTTTTGAAATTCCGCCATGTTACTGGCTCGAATCGCAACGCGATCTGCAGGGTTTGACTCCACACTGCCCAAAACGATGGCCTGAGCGGATTGGACACTCATTGCAGCAGCCATCAGTGCAAATAATTTTTTGTACATAATCGTCTTCAATTTGGTAAGCCTGAGCGTATCTTCTTCGAGAGACGAATCTTGGAAAATCCAACGAATAAAAATGTGCGATTCAATTCATTGGATTACCTTGGGTACACATTCAATATCAATCAAAAATGCCAACTGACTCGCACGCAAACCGACTTATTCAAACTAATAAAAACATCGATAACACACAGATTACGCAGTAAAAAAGAGGCGCAAGAACATTGTGCTATTTAATTGATGAAAAACGAGTTGGCTCCCAGATATACGGCAAAATATTCTCTATATTTAAAGAAAGGACAATGCCGCTGGAGGTCTCTATGATCAAGGTTGAAGACATGATGACTCGCAACCCTCATACCTTGCTACGCACGCATACCTTGCGCGATGCAAAGAGCATGATGGACGCGTTGGATATTCGACATATTCCGGTTGTTGACGCCAATCATCACTTACAAGGCTTGGTGACTCAACGTGATATTCTTGCTGCTCAAGAATCCTGTTTGCACCCAGATGACGCTGAACAATCTTTTACCCTCGATACGCCTCTCTACGAAATGATGCACACTAACATCATGACTGCAGAGCCAAGAGCGGGTCTAAAAGAGAGCGCCATTTACATGCAAAAGCACAAAGTGGGCTGCTTGCCTATCGTGCATAAAGGGCATCTGGTTGGAATCATTACTGACACGGACTTCGTTACGATCGCGATCAACTTGCTTGAACTGCAAGAAGAGGTTGAGCCGGAAGAAATTGAACCGGATGAAGAAGCGTTATAAAGACGAAAAAAGAGCGGCCGGGATGCCGCTCAAAATATGCCATTACTGACGCTGATTAAGGAAGTGTTGCAGTGCCAATTAGAATTGGTCTTCTTCGGTCGAACCGGTAAGCGCAGTGACAGATGAGTTACCACCTTGGATGGTGTTCGTCATTCTATCGAAGTAACCTGTACCCACTTCTTGTTGGTGAGCCACAAAGGTGTAGCCTTTCTCTGCTGCTTGGAATTCAGGACGTTGAACTTTCTCAACATAATGACGCATACCTTCACCTTGCGCATAAGCGTGTGCCAATTCAAACATGTTAAACCACATGTTGTGGATACCCGCTAGCGTGATGAACTGGTACTTGTAGCCCATGTCTGAAAGCTCTTGCTGGAACTTCGCAATGGTTTCTGCATCGAGATTTTTCTCCCAGTTGAACGATGGCGAACAGTTGTATGCAAGCAGCTGATCTGGATACTCAGCATGAATCGCTTCTGCGAACTTACGCGCCTCTTCTAGACACGGCGTCGCAGTTTCACACCAAATCAAGTCTGCATATGGTGCGTAAGCCAAACCACGAGAAATCGCTTGGTCGATACCTGCACGTACACGGTAGAAGCCTTCTTGAGTACGCTCACCTTCAATAAAGTCTTTATCGTATGGGTCGCAATCTGAAGTTAGCAGGTCTGCCGCGTTCGCATCAGTACGTGCAATAACTAGCGTTGTTGTGCCAGAGACGTCTGCAGCAAGACGCGCAGCTACCAGTTTTTGTACCGCTTCTTGCGTCGGAACCAGTACTTTACCGCCCATGTGACCACATTTTTTAACCGAAGCGAGTTGGTCTTCAAAGTGAACACCAGCGGCACCGGCTTCGATCATCGACTTCATCAGTTCATATGCGTTTAGCACGCCACCAAAGCCCGCCTCTGCGTCCGCTACGATTGGTAGGAAGTAATCAATACCACCTTCATCTTCAGGAGACTTGCCATTCGCCCACTGAATTTGGTCAGCACGACGGAAAGAGTTGTTGATGCGCTTAACCACTGAAGGCACTGAGTCCACTGGGTATAGCGACTGATCCGGGTACATAGTCGATGCAGTGTTGTTATCTGCCGCTACCTGCCAGCCTGATAGGTAAATCGCTTCGATACCCGCTTTCGCTTGTTGTACGGCTTGACCACCTGTCAGTGCACCAAGACAGTTTACATAACCTTTTTTCGCACTGCCGTTGACCAGTGACCACAGCTTATCAGCACCACGTTGTGCGATTGTATTTGCAGGTACCATCGAGCCACGCAGTTCTACGACTTCTTCTGCAGTATACGTACGCTTTACGTTTTTCCAGCGTGGATTCGTTGCCCAGTCTTTTTCCAGAGCTTCAATTTGTTGGCGGCGAGTCAATGTCATTGGTCTATCCCTCTTTATTATTTGCACTTTTGTTTGTGCGTTGAGTTTCCGTTCTCAGGCAGTACATCCCTATCTGCCTCGAAAGTTTTCACGTTATTGGTATTACAGTTAAGAATTCTTAGTCCAGGTAGTCATAACCAGGGACGGTTAAGAAGTTGGTTAGCTCATCGCTAGTTGTTAGCTTCGCCATCAATTGTGCGGCTTCTTCAAAACGCCCGGCTTGATAACGTTCTTCGCCCACTTCTTGTTTCACTACTTCTACTTCTTCTTGCAAGTAGGTTTCGAACAGTGCTTTTGTCACCTGTTGACCATTGTCGAGTGACTTACCGTGCTGAATCCATTGCCAGATTGAGGCGCGAGAAATCTCAGCAGTCGCAGCATCTTCCATTAATCCGTAGATTGGTACACAGCCGTTTCCAGAAATCCAAGCTTCGATGTATTGCAGCGCAACGCGAATGTTGTGGCGCATGCCTTCTTCTGTACGTTCACCGTCACACGGTTCTAGCAACTCGGCTGCGGTAATTGGCGCATCTTCGGAGCGACTAACATCTAGTTGATTTGTTCGCTCTCCAAGTGCCGCACTGAATACTTCCATAGCAGTATCGGCTAGACCCGGGTGGGCAACCCACGTACCGTCGTGACCGTTATTCGCCTCAAGTGATTTATCGTTGTGAATTTTATCCAACACTTTCTGGTTTTCTTGCGGGTCTTTCGCGGGAATAAAGGCGGCCATTCCTCCCATCGCGAAAGCACCACGCTTGTGACAAGTACGAACCAACAAACGCGAATAGGCGTTCAAAAATGGTTTGTCCATGGTGACGACTTGGCGATCCGGCAGAACACGATCTGGGTGTTTCTTCAGTGTTTTGATGTAACTGAAAATGTAATCCCAACGACCACAATTCAGCCCTACGATATGCTCTTTAAGTGAGAACAAAATCTCATCCATCTCAAACACAGCTGGTAACGTTTCGATCAGCACGGTCGCTTTGATCGTGCCAGTCTCTAAACCAAAATATTCTTCTGTGAAATGGAACACTTCACTCCACCACTTCGCCTCATGATGAGACTGCAGTTTAGGAAGATAGAAATATGGACCGCTGCCTTTTTGAAGCAATGCTTTGTGGTTATTGTAGAAATACAGTGCGAAATCAAAAAGCGCACCTGGAATGATCTGACCGTGCCACGTCACGTGTTTTTCTTTTAAGTGAAGGCCGCGAACACGGCAGATCAACACCGCTGGGTCGTCCACCAGCTGATAATGCTTGCCATTGCCAGGGTTGGTGTAGCTAATGTTGCCATTAACGGCATCTCGCAAGTTAACTTGACCATCGAGAACCTTGTCCCAAGCTGGCGACATAGAGTCTTCGAAATCCGCCATGAATACTTTTACATTTGCATTCAAAGCGTTGATCACCATTTTGCGATCTGTTGGGCCTGTAATCTCAACACGGCGATCTTGTAGATCCTGAGGAATACCTAAGATCTTCCAACTACCTTCACGAATATCTTGTGTGTCAGGCAGGAAGTCTGGCAACTCCCCAGCGTCGATGCGTGCTTGCTTTTCTTCTCTCGCTTCCAACAACTCTTCAACACGCCCAGCAAATTTTTCACACAGCAGAGATAAAAAGGTTTGGGCTTCAACAGGGAAAATAGCTTGATGCTCCGGAGCAAGTGCTCCAGTCACCTCAAGCATGCCTTGGGTTTGCTGTGATGGTTGTGTTTTTTGTTCTGTCTGAGCAAGCATAATCATTCATCCTTAACGTGCTTTATCTATCTTGGGCAGTCAGCGTAAAGCCACATTTGTAAGTTATGAACAACAAAATACATCCTTTAACTTTGTGTTCAATCTGTGTGGCCGTGTTCATAGATTGCTTAAGCCTGAGTGCTTTTTCAATCTAGACATAAGTCTTAGCAGCCTTTAAATAAGCTATATCAACAAAGGGTTTAACGAAACCCCCTAGACAAACAAAACACAAAATTCGAAGTTTTATTCGGCACCAAACAAAGCACTGATTTTGGATGCCAATTTGTAAGTTATTACGTAATTAAATTACATTAAATTTTACAATGAAATATGATTTAAAACAGGTGTATGAATATAGAGGCAAGCGAGAAAACCTTGTACTCATAAGGTCTAGCGTAAGGAATTTAAACGGAGGTTAAACACAATGCGCAGCCAATTGTGTAAAATTAACATTGTGAAATTTCACAATTTTATGAAAGCTTCACGAAAATAAAGCTGTGAAATTTTACAAGCCAAAGTTCACCGACAGAATAAAATACTAGAAAGCGCACCGTTTCCAGTGCGCTTTTAGAGAAATAGTGAGGAAGTAAAGGCTAATACTAATAGCTAAAGCAGTTCGGAAACCACATCTGCAAGTTGGTTAAAAGTGTTTGTTCTTGATGAACTAGGGCGCCAAACCAAACCAATTTCGCGATACGCTTGCTGGCCAGGAGGGTCGATCACCACCAAATTTTGGTTGTGTAACAAGCCGTGTTCGATTGCCATTTGAGGAATAAAAGTGGTACCTAAGCCGTTCGCGACCATCTGCACCAAGGTATGTAAGCTGGTTGCCGTAAACGGGTTAATTTTCTCTTTATCGGTCAGCTTACAAGCTGAAACTGCATGTTCAGTTAAACAATGCTCTTTCTCTAATAGGAACACCGACTCATCCGGCAGATCGTCATAACGAATCGGTACAGGAATCGAATCGACTTGGTTTGCACTGATCACCATACGGAACGGATCTTTGCCGACGACGCGACTCTCCATGCCATCGATTTCAACAGGCAACGCTAAGATCAGTACATCTAACTCACCATGGCGCAGCGCTTGCAACAAATTGGTGGTGGTGTCTTCTCTTAATAGAAGATTTAGTTGAGGGAATCGATAATTCACCTCTTGGACGAGGTCACACAATAAGAACGGTGCAATCGTTGGAATACACCCAACCTTCAACTGGCCTTTCATATCATCGCCCTGACATAATCGGCCAAGTTCTACCAAATCTTGTCCTTTGGCCAATAGCTCTCGACCTTGCTTTACGACCATTTCTCCCGTCTGGGTAAAAACCAACGGGCTTTTCTTGTCTTTCTTTTCGTAAAGCGGACAACCGATCAACTCTTCAAGATTCTGAATCCCTTTACTTAACGTTGATTGACTGACAAAGCAGCGTTCTGCTGCCTCGCTAAAATGTCGAGTTTCATGCAGTGTCACTAAATAATGTAACTGCTTCAGACTGGGCCATTTATTCATAATTGTATTTGTATCTACCGCTGTTCCAGTGATCGAGTTAATAGTTTTGTTGTTATCGCTTTTTTCGATTAACTCAATCTATTTATTTCGCTTTTTTCAATACTACAATCTGTACTATAGTTTGTCTCGAACAAACACGGACCAAACCGACATTACTGTATTCGGTTTGGAACTAACCATACTTTTTAGGAGCAAAAAAATGGTACTAGTAGGTCGTCAAGCCCCTGATTTTACTGCAGCAGCTGTTCTAGGTAACGGTGAAATCGTTGAAAACTTCAACTTTGCAGAGTTCACTAAAGGTAAGAAAGCAGTAGTTTTCTTCTACCCACTAGATTTCACTTTCGTTTGCCCATCTGAGCTAATTGCATTCGACAACCGTCTAGCTGATTTCCAAGCTAAAGGTGTTGAAGTTATCGGTGTTTCTATCGACTCTCAGTTCTCTCACAACGCATGGCGTAACACTGCTATCGAAGATGGCGGTATCGGTCAAGTTAAGTACCCACTAGTTGCTGACGTTAAGCACGAAATCTGTAAAGCTTACGACGTTGAGCACCCAGAAGCAGGCGTTGCTTTCCGTGGTTCTTTCCTAATCGACGAAGAAGGCGTTGTACGTCACCAAGTAGTTAACGACCTACCTCTAGGCCGTAACATCGACGAAATGCTACGTATGGTTGATGCTCTAAACTTCCACCAGAAGCACGGCGAAGTATGTCCTGCACAATGGGAAGAAGGCAAAGCAGGTATGGACGCATCTCCAAAAGGTGTTGCAGCGTTCCTATCTGAGCACGCAGCTGACCTAGGCAAAAAATAATAGACCTTCACCCAAGCTCAACGGGTGTGATGGTTGGATGTATATATAAAGCAAAAAGCTATAGCGGGAAAACCGCAAACGCCAATCAGTCTAAGTAAAGTCCTATCGAAGCCCAGAGTATATGCTCTGGGCTTTCTTTTATCTTCAATAAATGTGCTCAAATGAGGTAACACCTAGGCGAAAACTTTACCTCTATTTCCCATCGACATCATACAGATTCTGCCTGTTGGCCCTGCTAATATCTTAGCCATAACACTTACTGTAACGTTAGTAGGATGAATCAAAGTGGTTACTCATCTAGAAGTCTGTATTGATAATATTGAATCTCTTCATTACGCCATTGCTGGTGGCGCAACTCGTATTGAGCTTTGCTCATCTCTCGCATTGGGTGGCTTAACGCCAAGCTTCGGTTTTATGCAGCAAGCGGCCAAACAATCTTCTGTGCCTGTGTATGCCATGATTCGTCCACGCCAAGGCGACTTTTTCTATAACGAAGAGGAGCTAGACATGATGCGTTGGGACATCGAAGCCGCCCATCAATCTGGTTTAGATGGAGTGGTGCTAGGCGTACTGACCCAAGAAGGTGATATCCACATGCCGTTTGCCACCGCATTGTGCGAGTTTGCACAAGCACTGGGTCTTGGCATCACGTTTCATCGTGCGTTTGATCAATGTCGCAAAGCAGAACAAGCGTTGGAAGATATTATCCATTTAGGTTGCGAACGTATTCTGACTTCAGGCCTCGCTCCATCTGCACCAGCAGGCGAGAGCGTACTTAAATCTCTTGTGGAGCAAGCCCAAGGACGCATTGCGATCATGGCCGGGGCGGGAGTGAATGCAGACAACGTCCGTGATTTAGTCAAAAACACGAACGTGCAAGAAATCCATCTTTCAGGCAAGACCACACGCCCTAGCCAAATGACCTTTATTGCTGAACAAAGCAAAATGGGCGCTTCAGATGTCGATGATTTTGCGATTCCTATTACCAGTACTCAAGCCATCGCCAACGTCGCAGCAGCTCTCAAATAACACATTCGAAACCCCCACTTTCTACTTTGAGTGCTAACATATTGAGCATCAAGGAGTGAGGAACGAATAATGTCTAAGCTAAAGAAAAAGGAATACGAACAAGAGCTTAAAAAGCTGCAGGTCGAATTGGTAAAGCTGCAGGAATGGGTTAAACACAAAGGACTAAAAGTCGTCGTTCTGTTTGAAGGCCGTGATGCCGCAGGCAAAGGCGGCGTAATTAAGAGAATTACGGAAAAGTTAAATCACCGTGTTTGCCGCGTAGTGGCATTGCCCGCCCCGACTGAAAAAGAAAAGACACAATGGTACTTTCAACGTTATGTCGCGCACCTGCCATCCGCCGGTGAAATCGTCTTGTTTGACCGCAGTTGGTATAACCGAGCTGGCGTCGAAAAAGTCATGGGCTTTTGTACGCCAGATGAATATGAAGAATTTCTACGCTCTTGCCCTGAATTCGAGAGAATGCTGCAACGCTCAGGCATTATTTTGCTCAAGTACTGGTTTTCGGTCTCCGACGAGGAGCAGGAAAAACGCTTCTTAGGGCGCATCAACACGCCGATAAAGCGCTGGAAGTTCAGCCCTATGGATCTAGAATCTCGACACCGCTGGGCGGAGTATTCTGAAGCAAAAGACAAGATGTTCGCTTACACCGACACCAAAAACTGTCCTTGGTGGGTTGTACCTTCAGATTCAAAACAAAAAGCGCGCTTAAATTGCATTAGCCATCTACTCAGTCAAATTGAATATAAAGCGCTAGAGTACCCACCAATTGAGTTACCAGAGATCAATAAAGAGGGCTACGTCAGAGCGCCAATAGACGATCAAACGTTTGTACCGGATAAGTACTGATCTCGGCTTCTAAGATCCAAAAGACCAGCGTTCGCTGGTCTTTTTCATTTATATGAAGCGTTACTTCAACACATCATCAATGCTTTGATCACCAAGGTGACGAACGTCCTTACCTTTCACAAAGTAAATAATGTATTCACAAATGTTTTGGCAACGATCCCCTACTCGTTCAATAGCGCGAGCAGACCACATTACCTGAAGAATATGCGGAATATTTTTTGGGTCTTCCATCATGTAGGTCATGAGCTGACGGATCACCGCTTCGTATTCGGCATCCAGCTTATCATCGAGTTTGTGAACCTCTGCGGCGGCTTCAACATCCATACGAGCGAATGCATCCAAAACCTGATGCAACATTTGAATCGCCTGACGGCAGAGAGGTTCTAATGAAACTTGGAATTGGCGTTCTTTCGATGACGGGCTTTCGATAGCGACATAAGCAATGCGTGTCGCGACATCCCCAATGCGTTCAAGATCAGTAATGGTCTTGATGATCGCCATAATCAGGCGCAAATCTTTCGCAGTCGGCTGACGTTTGGCGATGATGCGAGTACACGCGTCATCAATCGATACTTCCATTGCATTCACTTTATGATCGTCACGCACAACCTTTCGCGCGAGCTCAATGTCTTCTTTATGCAAGGCTTGAATAGCATACGAAAGCTGCTGTTCCACCAAGCCACCCATGGTTAACACATGAGTACGAATCGATTCTAGCTCTACGTTAAATTGTCCTGAAATATGACGTCCAAAGTGCATGATTTTCCTTATTCCGTGTTTGATCGAGCCTTAGCCGTATCGACCAGTAATGTAGTCTTCTGTCTGTTTCTTCATTGGCGATGTGAAGATTGAGTCTGCGTCGGAGTATTCAATCAACTTACCCATGTGAATGAATGCGGTGTGGTCACTCACTCGCGCGGCTTGCTGCATGTTGTGGGTAACGATCACGACAGTATATTGAGTCTTAAGCTCGTTGATAAGTTCTTCAATAGTTAAAGTTGATATTGGATCCAGTGCCGATGTTGGCTCATCCAATAACAGCACTTCTGGTTCAATTGCTACAGCACGCGCAATAACTAAACGTTGCTGCTGACCACCCGAAAGTCCAAATGCGTTTTCGTGCAATCTATCTTTCACTTCATCCCACAACGCAGCAGAGCGAAGCGAACGTTCAACCGCATCATCTAATGTGCGACTGTTCTTAACACCTTGTAAGCGTAAGCCATAAACCACATTCTCATAAATCGACTTAGGAAATGGGTTGGGACGCTGAAAAACCATTCCAACGCGACGCCTAAGCGTTGCTACATCGACATTCGGGTGATAGACGTTCTTACCGTGCAAACGAACTTTTCCGGTGACTTTACATCCTTCCACCAAGTCGTTCATACGATTGATACAGCGCAACAATGTCGATTTACCACAACCAGACGGGCCGATAAATGCTGTCACTCGCCCTTTTGGGATACGCATCGAAATATCGTGTAATGCCTGCGCTTGACCGTAGAAAAGATTAAGGTTCTCTATCGAGATCGCCGTTTGTTCATCCGTTAAGTTATGGACGTCCAGTGGTGGCTCATAACCTAATGTATTATCGAAATTAAACATACTTAATCTTGTCCTAACGTTCTGTATTTTTCTCGTAAATTATTGCGAATGCTGATTGCTGTTAAGTTTAGTCCGACAATCACGGTAACGAGCAAGAAGGAAGTGGCATACACCAGCGGGCGCGCCGCTTCAATGTTGGAGGTTTGAAATCCAACGTCGTAAATATGAAAACCTAAGTGCATGAACTTTCTGTCCAAATGCACGTAAGGGAACTGACCATCAACAGGCAAACTGGACGCCAATTTCACAACCCCCACTAGCATTAGTGGCGCGACTTCCCCTGCGGCACGCGCAATCGCCAGAATCAAACCAGTGATAATTGCAGGCGTTGCCATTGGTAATACCACGCGCCACAACGTTTCAAATTGCGTCGCGCCAAGCGCCAAAGAACCGTGGCGTACTGAGCTCGGAATACGTGTTAAGCCTTCCTCTGTCGTAACAATAACCACGGGCAGTGTTAATACTGCTAGCGTCAAAGCCGACCACAACAAACCCGGCGTACCAAAAGTTGGCGCAGGCAATCGCTCGGCATAAAACACGTTATCGATGGAGGCTCCGATGGTATAGACAAAGAAACCCAACCCGAACACGCCATACACGATCGAAGGAACCCCCGCCAAGTTGATGACCGCAATTCGAATAATTCGCGTAAGTGCATTGTTCTTCGCGTATTCATGCAAGTAAATCGCAGCAACCACCCCAAGCGGCATCACGATAATCGACATGATAAGCACCAAGAAAACGGTTCCGAATATTGCAGGAAAAACGCCGCCCTCAGAGTTCGATTCTCTTGGATCTTCGGATAAGAATTTCCAGACCTGTTTACCCCAATGCATCACTTTGTCAGGTAACGACATTTGGTTTGGGTACCAGTAGTCCAATATGTCTTCAAGGGGAATCGAAACATGAGAACCCGTCATGTCCTCAACAATTAGTGCATAGCCAGAAAGCTGTAAACGCAAGCCATCCAGTTGTAAGTCCAACTTCGCCAGCTCTTGTTCCACTTGCTCTTTTTGTTGCAAGTTCTGCGCTAAAAAATCTTCCGTTAGGGTATTGTTGAGCTCATGTTTGCGCTTGTCTAAACGCAATTGCTCAAGCTTCCAACCCAGGTCTTTCAGTTGGTCGACGACCAAAGAATCAATCTCGTGGCGCAGCGTTTCTGCGTCATCAAGCTTTTTGTTCAACACCGTTTGGATATCAGTTTGATAGAGCTTGTCGCCATCTTGAAACGCCACCAGCTTACCAAAAAAGTATCCGCCGCTGCTGCGCTCAATCACCGCCCACTCTTTGGGTGTGGTTGGCTCATCCAGCTGCATCTGCAATACGGAAATAAAATCGGCCGGATATAACTCGCGATTCGCAATTTTGATGTTCAATCGAGTCGCGAAGTCCTCATCTTCGTCTAACTTCTTGACGGCATCCACTGGAAGATAGCTTCTCGGAACAAAGCTACGCTCGTAAATTTGGCCAATCAAAATGGTGTTTTCATGCAGCACTTCACCTTGCACCGGCGTCAACGACGTTACGTTCCATTGATACAATGGCGCAGGCCAGAAATAGGTTAATCCTTTCCAACCAATGAGGAGCAATAACCCTAACACCGATAACAAACTGATGCTGACCGCACCGCCTGTTAGCCATATCCACGGTGCGCCAGAACGAATCCAATTTAACATTCAGTAACTCGCTCTTTTTCCTGATCTAAACTACAACGCACGGTATTTATCTCTCAATCTTTGACGCACCAACTCTGCCAGCGCGTTCACAGCAAAGGTGAAGACAAACAAAATCAACGCAGCGAGGAACAACAAACGATAATGCGAACTGCCAACTTCAGACTCTGGCAACTCCACCGCAATGGTTGCCGATAAGCTGCGAAGTCCTTCTAAAATGTTCCAGTCCATCAAAGGCGTGTTACCAGTCGCCATCAAGACAATCATCGTCTCACCAACTGCGCGTCCAAGTCCCATCATAATGGCGGAGAAAATACCTGGGCTGGCCGTAAGGAGCACGACGTAAATCAAGGTTTGCCAAGGAGTGGCCCCAAGCGCTAACGAACCATCAGACAAGTGCTTTGGTACAGAGAAAATGGCATCTTCCGCAATGGTAAAAATGGTAGGAATCACGGCAAAGCCCATCGCAAGGCCAACCACCAAAGAATTACGCTGATCAAAACCAATCCCGTGATTGGTCAAAAACAAACGCATGTCGCCACCAAAGAAGGTTTGTTCAATACTTGGAGAAATCCAAACTCCGATACCAATCAACAGTAAAATCACTGGCATAAGAACCAGCGCATGCCATCCATTAGGTAGACGATTACGCAGAGATTGAGGTATCAGAGCCCACAAGCCCCCCATGACCATGGTGCTCAATGGCAACACAAACAACATCACCACGACCGTAATCAGATGGTCTTCGACTATCGGAGCAAACCATAACCCGGCTAGGAAACCGATGATGACGGTCGGCAGTGCTTCCATCAATTCAATGGACGGCTTAACCACTCGACGCATGCGTGGCGACATAAAATACGCCGTATAAATAGCGCCTAGCACCGCCAAAGGCACTGAAAACAGCATCGCAAACATAGCCGCTTTTATCGTGCCGAACGCAATCGGCACCAAGCTAAATTTGGCTTCAAAGTTATCGCTGGCCGATGTAGATTGCCATACAAATTCAGGCTCTGGATAACCTTCGTACCACACTTTCTGCCACAGTGAAGAAAGCGAGACTTCAGGGTAAGAGTTATCGACCTCCGCCACCTTTAACGAGTCATCATTCCAAGTAATCAGATAGCGTTCATTGTTCGACATTGCCGCCATCGCAGGCGCTTGTTTATAAGCTCGCTTAAACAACACCAGTTTTTCACTGGTCGTGTAATGACTCTGAAGCGTACCATTGGTGTAGAAACTGTAGAATCCTTTGCGGTGTGAATCTGGCAATAAGTATTTAAGTTCAGACGCTAATTTGAAGTCACGAATATGAGTTAAGGTTCGCTTATCATTTTGCAAAGTATCAAACCATTGCGAAACGCGACCATCATTGTGCGTCACCAACAGGGAATATGCGCCCGCAAGCAAATCAATCGTTCTTACAGAATGCTTTTTATCCCCTTGAGTAAGATCGATAACTTCGCGCACCGTAAACTTTTGAGCAGCTTTGGTCAGAACAATTAACTCCGACCCATCACGCAAATAAAGCGTTTCACCATCCGGTGTTAAGAGCATCTGTTGGGGAGCGTCAAAGCCCGCAGAAAAGGAAAAATCAATCGTGGTTGGAGCGACGCCTAGCGCAGACTTCTCTTGCCAACGCGCTTTGACTTTCCCGCTGCGAGTCTGCCAAACAATAGTTGGAGTTTGTGTTGACGCATTGAAGACAAATTGAGTCACAGGATCTTGCGCGTCGGTGAGCGTCAAATTCATATCCGTCGACAGCGCCACCACTTCTGGCGGGCGAGTATTTTCTCTCAACGTTGCGTTGAATTCTGGCTTGAAGATATGAGCTAGACCTTGATCATCCACTAATCCATACCAACCAAGGCCAGGAGCCGATTGAGAAAAAGATACCGGATTAGTCGCTAACTGTTGAGTATAAATGGCGGGCTTATCAGGTGCGTCCATCGATAAATATTGAATCTCACCACTTTGCGTTAAAACGAAAGCAAGTTGTGAATAGTCATCGACAGAAATGGCCAGAGGCATGCCCACTTGCGTGGTTCGAGTCGCGTGATTAGGTTTGATCTCTGCATCAGAAAACAGAGGAATGATCACCATCGCAAGGTAGACGAAGATCAGAATAAGGGCAGCGAGCACACCCACTCCACCAGATGTCACTGCAAGTCGAACTAAACGATCTTTAATCAGCCGTTTCTTATCTTTTTCCTGCAATGAAAACTCGGCTTGGGCCATTTATCTCTCTACCTTTTTTGACTTAGTACTAGAATATGTCGTTAAGATGACAATTATATTACAGATCACATTAAACACCTGAAAAGAATACAACTCTTATGCAATGCGTGGTATGAAATATATCTGTAACAAAAATCTCATAATGTTTTCACTCGTCTGTTTATCCCCATGATCAGTACGATTACTTCACTTTAGGCTAGGTAAGGTTATGAGCGCAGAAAAACTATATATAGAAAAAGAGCTTAGTTGGTTATCTTTCAATGAACGAGTGTTACAAGAAGCGGCCGACAAAACCGTTCCGTTGATCGAGCGTATTCGTTTTCTTGGGATCTTTTCCAACAACCTCGACGAATTCTACAAAGTGCGCTTCGCTGATGTGAAACGTCGTATTTTGATCAACCAAGAGCGAGGAGGGAGTGACAACTCCAAGCGTCTGTTAAGTAAGATGCAAGCCAAAGCCCTTAAGCTTAACGAACAATTCGACGAACTTTACAGTGAATTAATTAGAGAAATGGCACGGCGTCGCATTTTCTTGGTCAATGAGCATCAACTCGATGAAGCGCAGGAAAAATGGATCACCAAATACTTCCGCAAAGAAGTCATGCCACATATCACGCCTTTGTTGATGAAAGATGAAATCGACGTGCTGCAATTCCTCAAAGACGAATACGCTTACATCGCCGTCGAACTGCGCAAAGAAGACCACTCTCAATACGCTCTCATCGAAATTCCAACCGACCACCTGCCACGCTTCGTGATGGTGCCAGAGCAAAAAGGCAAACGCCGTAAGACCATCATCCTGCTTGATAACATCATCCGATACTGTTTAGACGAGCTTTTTAAAGGCTTTTTCGACTATGATGAGCTCGCAGGCTACGCGATGAAAATGACGCGTGATGCAGAATACGACTTGCGTAATGAAATCGAATACAGCTTGCTAGAGCAAATGTCAGCAGGTGTAAACCAACGTTTAACCGCCATGCCAGTACGCTTTGTGTATGAGCGTGAAATGCCGCAAGAGATGCTCGACTTCTTGTGCAGCAAACTAAGAATTTCCAATTACGACAACCTAATTCCAGGTGGGCGCTACCACAACTTCAAAGATTTCATCGCTTTTCCAAACGTCGGGCGAGAATACCTCGAAAACAAACCAATGCCACCAATGAAGTGTGCAGACTTTGAAGGTTACGCCAACAGTTTCGAAGCCATCAAAGCCAAAGACATTCTACTCTACTACCCTTATCACACCTTTGACCATATTGGTGAATTGGTTCGCCAGGCATCCTTTGACCCGAAAGTGCTCAGCATCAAAATTAATATCTACCGCGTAGCCAAAGACTCTCGCTTGATGAACTCTTTGATTGATGCAGTGCATAACGGCAAAAACGTTACTGTAGTCGTTGAGTTGCAGGCGCGATTTGATGAAGAAGCAAATATTGAATGGTCAAAAGTTCTGACTGAAGCTGGCGTGCACGTCATCTTTGGTGCGCCCGGTTTAAAGATTCACTCAAAGTTATTGATGATCAGTCGCCGTGAAGGTGACGATATTATTCGCTACGCGCACATTGGCACGGGCAACTTCCACGAAAAAACCGCTCGAATCTATACCGACTTTTCGCTGCTCACCGCAGACCAAGAAATCACCAATGAAGTGCGCAACGTGTTTGGATACATTGAGAACCCTTATCGCCCAGTGAAGTTCAATCACTTGATGGTTTCTCCGCGTAATTCGCGCACCCAAATTTACCGCCTGATTGACAATGAAATCGCCAATGCAAAGGCGGGCAAAAAGGCCGGATTAACCATAAAGGTCAACAACCTCGTCGATAAAGGCATCGTCACCCGTCTTTACGCAGCAAGCAACGCGGGGGTAAAGATCAACATGATCATCCGCGGCATGTGCGCTTTGGTTCCAGGAATTGAAGGCGTCAGCGAAAACATTCGAATCATCAGTATCGTTGATCGCTTTTTGGAACACCCACGCGTAGTGATCACGCACAATGATGGGGATCCTCAAGTCTACATTTCATCTGCCGATTGGATGACACGAAACATCGATCATCGTATCGAAGTTGCCGCTCCTGTTCGTGATCCACGTTTGAAACAGAGAATTATTGATATAACTAACATCCACTTTACCGATACAGTAAAGGCACGTTTGATAGACAAAGAGATGAGCAATAGCTATGTACCGCGCGGGAACCGTAAAAAAGTTCGCTCACAAGTTGCCATCTACGACTATCTTAAAAATATAGAAAAGCAAACGAGAAGACAAAAGTCAGATGTCTCAGATACTTGAACAAGATGAACGCTATATTGCCGCGATCGATCTCGGCTCTAATAGCTTCCACATGGTGGTGGCGAAGGTGGTCGGCAGCGACCTACAGCTTATCAGTCGCCATAAACAGAGGGTTCGTTTAGCCTCTGGCCTAGACAGTGAATTGAATTTAAGTCACGCCTCCATGGAGCGAGCGTTGGAGTGTCTTGCGATGTTCGCAGAGAGGCTGCAAGGCTTTGATGAATCCAATGTGCGCATTGCTGCTACACACACGCTAAGAAGAGCGAAAAACGCGCATTTGTTTATCCAACGAGCAAAAGCAGTCATGCCATTCCCGATAGAGATTATTCCGGGAGAGGAAGAAGCGCGCCTAATTTACTTGGGTGTCGCACACACTCAAGTGGAATCTAATTCTAAACTGGTGGTCGATATTGG
Source organism: Vibrio sp. RC2502 (assembly GCF_054850435.1). Classification (NCBI taxonomy): domain Bacteria; kingdom Pseudomonadati; phylum Pseudomonadota; class Gammaproteobacteria; order Vibrionales; family Vibrionaceae; genus Vibrio; species Vibrio sp. RC2502. Next base: position 583,174 of record NZ_CM141453.1, on the reverse strand, counting down.
CGGTGGCAGCACCGAGATGATCATCGGACAAGAGTTCGAGCCAGAACTGCTTAATAGCAAACAGATGGGCTGCGTCAGCTTTACACAGCAGTACTTCAAAAATGGCAAGTTATCGAGCAAAAACTTCAGCAAAGCCATGCTCGCTGCCGAACAAAAGTTAGAGTCCATCGCGACCAAATACCGCAAGAAAGGTTGGGATATTGCACTCGGCTCATCAGGTACCATCAAAGCGATTCAAGAGGTATTGATTGGGCTGGGCTTTGAAGACGGTTTAATCACAGCAAAGCGTCTGAGTAAGCTCATTGATACTTTAAACGAGTTCGCGTCAATTGATGATATTCAGTTGACTGGCTTGACCGATGAACGTAAACCGGTATTTGCCGCTGGTGTGGCGATTTTAGCTGCGATTTTTCAGGCACTAAAAATCGACCAGATGTTTTTCTCTGATGGAGCATTGAGAGAAGGCTTGTTATATGAAATGGAAGAGCGGTTTGCTCGCTCTGACATTCGCATGCGTACCACGGAAAACCTAGCACAAAAACATCGTGTGGATCTCGAGCACGCTGCACGCGTAAAAGGTCACGCACGCGAGATGCTTGAACAAGTACATTCTGAGCTTGGGATTAAAAAGAAAAGCGAACTGTTTGATTTATTAGAATGGGCCGCTCTGCTGCATGAAGTTGGGCTAAGCATCAACCTACGCAGCTTCCATCGCCACTCGTTTTATATTCTTCTGCATTCAACCCTTCAAGGTTTTAACCGTGAGCAACAACTCGTCTTGGCGACGCTTGCACGCTTTCAACGCAAAGCGCTAAGGCTCAATGAGTTACCAGAGTTCAACCTCTACAAACAAAGTGATGTGTTAAGCCTGATTAAGATTCTTCGTCTGTCCATAGTCCTTAATGGGCAACGCAACGACGACCCACTACCTGACATCACTTTATCGATCAAAGGCGATGAATGGATGCTCACTTGTACCGATGAAGCATGGTTAGATAATAATAAGTTGCTGCATGCCGATTTGCTGGAAGAACAAGATAGATGGGCAAGTGCGAAGTGGACACTCACTTTTTAGTTTTCGGTACAATGAAAAAAGTCGGCTTAAAGGCCGACTTTTTTTAACTCTTCCGCTGCGAAATCTGCAGTGATCGGTACATAGCCATCTTTTTCGACTAACGCTTGTCCCTGAGCAGAGAACATAAAACGAATAAACTCGGCTTCTATTGGAGACAACGGGTAATCAGGATGCTTGTTCACGTATACATAAAGGTAGCGTGATAGTGGGTACTTACCTGAGACAATATTTGTACGAGTCGGGCTAACATAGTTAACCCCCTTTTTAGCGATGGGAACCAACCTTACGCCAGCCACTCGATAACCCACGCCAGAATAACCAACTCCGCTGATGGTCGATGCCACAGATTGCACCACAGAAGCCGAGCCCGGTTGTTCATTCACTCGAGTTTTGAAGTCACCGCCACACAGCGCATTGCTTTTGAAGTAACCATACGTCCCGGACACAGAGTTACGCCCAAACAACTGCAAGTTGCGCTTCGCCCATTCGGCTTTTAAACCTAGTTGCTGCCAGTTAGTGATGAACTGACTTTCTCCACAACGCAACGTAGCGGAAAACATGGCGTCCAATTGATTAAAGTTCAAACCTTGAATGGGATTGTCTTGATGCACAAAAATACCAATAGCATCAATAGCAACGCGCAATGCTGTAGGTTTGTAACCATGCTGTCGCTCAAACGCTTCGATTTCTTTCAAACGCATCGGGCGGCTCATTGGACCAAACTGCGCCGTTTGCTCTGTTAAAGCAGGTGGCGCCGTTGACGAGCCTGAAGCTTGAACTTGCGCGTTGATGTTCGGGTAAATGGATTTAAACTCTTCCACCCAAAGTGTGGTCATCCCCGCCAAAGTGTCTGAGCCTACCGAAAGCAAATTACCAACAATGCCAGTGGTTTTATGGTAGTTCGGTAATGGCTTATCTTGAGCAACCGCCATACTCGAACAAATAAGCGCGATACAAACGATGGCTTTACTGACTCGACGTCCCATTATTTCACCACCAAACGACTTGGAAGTACGAACGAGAACTTACTGCCTACACCGACTTCACTTTGAATTTCCAGGTGTGAGTCATGATGGCTCAACGCATGTTTCACAATTGCCAATCCTAAACCACTGCCACCCGTATCGCGTGAACGTGCTTTATCAACTCGGTAGAAACGCTCAGTCAGTCGATGCAAGTGTTGTGGCTCAATGCCATCACCACTGTCTTCAACTTCAAGGCACGCACCTTGTGCGGTTTGATACCAACGAACATGAATATTGGCTCCCGGAGGAGTGTACTTCACTGCGTTGTAAACAAGGTTGGAGATCGCGCTGCGCAATTGGTCATCATCTCCAAGCACGCGAAGGCTAGTATCGACATCAAACTTGAGTTTATGTTGGTCATCACCACTTAAGCTGATCGCTTCTTTCTCTAATACTTCAAGCATTGCTGGCACGTTTACGACATCTTCCAACTCATGCATCGGCGCGGCTTCAATCTTAGATAAGGTAAGAAGTTGATTCACTAAGCTATTCATGCGGTTAAGCTGCTCCGTCATCACCCCATGCGCTTTAGTCCACATCGGGCCGACGATCATGTCTGGGTCTTCCGTCATCTCCAGATAACCTTGTAGTACGGTCATCGGAGTACGTAGCTCATGAGAAACGTTGGCGAAGAAGTTACGACGCATTCCTTCGAGTTGCTTAAGTTGGCTCACGTCACGCACCACCATCAGGTGTTCACCTTCCGTGTAAGGCACGATACGCAGTTCTAACATACGTTCGACATTCAACGGCGAGCGCATTTCTAGCGGTTCGGAGAAATCTTTTTTATTGAGGTACTTGATGAAATCTGGAGTTCGAATCAGGTTCGAGATAGGTTGACCGGAATCTTCTGGCCAATGGAAGCCTAACAGGTGTTGAGCTAATCGGTTACACCAAACAATGTTGCCTTCCGCGCGAAATACTACGACAGCATCGGGCAATGATTCGGCACCGTTTCTAAAGCGACGGATTAGATTGGTGAGCTCTTTGCGTTTACGGCGTTGACGCTGTTGCAAACGATAGAGACCGTTAAAGAGAGACTCCCAGTTACCACTGCCAGACGGCGGAGTCAGACGTTTTTCATCCCATAACCAAGAAGACAAGCGCACTTGGTTATGCAAATGCCACACAAGCTGCAAAGCCGTGGCAGCCAAAAGCAACCACGGCATATAACCGAATATCCACCCCACTATCACCCAAGGGGTGTAAAAAAAAGCCAGCTCCCAGGCCAGCTTTTTCCACGTTAATCTTTCAACCACTCATTACTCCAGAAATGGCATTGATAAGCTGCGTAAAAATCTAAGCCTTTGTTGAGAAGCGGTAACCAGCGCCACGAACGGTTTGAATCAGTTTGTCGTGACCGGCAGCTTCCAGTGCTTTACGAAGACGACGGATATGAACGTCAACAGTACGGTCTTCAACATAAACATTGGTGCCCCACACGTTATTTAGCAGCTGCTCACGGCTGTAAACACGCTCTTGATGGGTCATAAAGAAGTGCAGCATCTTGAACTCGGTAGGCCCCATATCAACCGCTTCATCATTCGCAGTAACACGGTGAGAAACAGGATCGAGTTTGAGACCTTGAACATCAATCACATCTTCTAATGCGGTCGGCGTAACACGGCGAATAACCGCTTTAAGGCGAGCAACTAACTCTTTAGGAGAAAACGGTTTGGTAATGTAGTCATCTGCACCAACCTCTAAACCGCGAACTTTATCTTCTTCTTCACCGCGAGCAGTCAGCATCACAACAGGAATGTTGCGTGTAAGCTCTTCACGTTTCATGTGTTTGATAAAATTAATGCCACTACCGCCAGGTAACATCCAATCCAGTAATACTAAATCAGGGAAGGGTTCAGCCAGTTTGGTTACAGCAGTATCGTAATCTTCCGCCTCTACCGCCTGGTAACCTTTTTGTTCAAGCACGAAGCAAAGCATTTCACGAATTGGAGCTTCGTCTTCAACAACTAGAATCCTTCTAGACATAATTGAGTAACCTTATGTTTGTTGAGCTAATGAATTTAAGAGACAAAGCGCCCCTCGATGCATAAGCATTATCACTACCAATTATGACACTTTTGTGACCTTTGAAAACAAATTTTCATATAACTTTCTTTTGGGGTTCATCCTGATATTTTTCATTTCTATTAAGACATCAGCTCAAAAATTCCCTATGATTACTCCCTTGTCATCAAGCCTAGAGAAGATTTATGTGGTTTAAAAACTGTCTGGTATATCGCGTTAACCGCGAGGTTAACTTCAACGCCGATCAACTAGAAACTCAACTCGCTGAGTTTCGATTCACCCCTTGTGGTAGCCAAGATAAACAAAAGTTTGGTTGGGTTAGTGCTATGGGTCGACATGGCGACATGATGACGCACGTGTCAGAAAACCGCATTCTGATCTGTGCAAAAAAAGAAGAGAAAATGCTGCCTGCTTCTGTGATTAAAGAGTCTCTGAATGCAAAAGTAGACGCTATGGAAGCGCAAGAAGGTCGCCCTCTGAAGAAGAAAGAGAAAGACAACTTAAAAGATGACATCGTGATGGACTTGCTGCCTCGTGCCTTTAGCCGCAGCAGCCACACTCACGTGTTGATTATGCCAAAAGAAGGCTTCATCCTTGTCGATGCAAGCAGCTACAAAAAAGCAGAAGACGTATTAGCGCTACTGCGTAAAACCATGGGTAGCTTACCTGTTGTTCCTGCGATTCCAGAAGTAGCAATTGAAACCACGCTAACTGAATGGGTTAAAACAGGTAACACACCGCAAGGCATCACCATGATGGACGAAGCTGAGTTAAAATCGGTACTTGAAGAAGGTGGCGTGATTCGCTGTAAGAAGCAAGAGCTGACCACAGATGAAATCCGCAATCACATCGCAGCTGACAAAGTCGTGACGAAACTTGCGCTTAACTGGCAAGACCGAATCGAGTTCATCATGGCTGAAGATTCCGGCATCAAACGTCTAAAATTCTCAGATGAGTTGAAAGATCAAAACGACGATATCCCACGTGAAGATCAAGCGGCTCGCTTTGATGCTGACTTCTCACTAATGTGCGGTGAATTCAGCGCTTTCCTACCAAATCTATATGAAGCGCTAGGCGGCCTGCCTAACCCTAACGCATAAGATAACCCTACTTTTTAATAAATACGCCCTCACTTTTTGTAGGGCGTTTGTTCATCTAAAGCACAATTCTCCTAGTCACAGTTCACATTTTGACGTAAAATTTGCGCCCCATTTCCATAAGGTGGAATTGGCCTGACTTGTGATCAGATAAAAGAGAATTGAGCAATGACAACTGAGAAAGCATTCGTACCTGAGCTATTGTCTCCAGCGGGCAGCCTGAAAAATATGCGTTACGCATTCGCCTACGGCGCAGATGCAGTTTACGCTGGCCAACCTCGCTACAGCCTACGCGTACGTAACAACGAGTTTAACCACGAGAACCTAAAAATCGGTATCGATGAAGCACATGCCCTAGGCAAAAAGCTTTACGTGGTATGCAACATCCAACCACATAACTCGAAGCTAAAAACCTTCATTCGTGACCTTAAACCAGTCGTTGAGATGGGCCCTGACGCGTTGATCATGTCAGATCCTGGTCTAATCATGATGGTTCGTGAAGCTTTCCCAGAAATGCCAATTCACCTTTCTGTACAAGCAAACGCTGTAAACTGGGCAACCGTTAAGTTCTGGGCAGCGAATGGCGTTGAACGTGTAATCGTTTCTCGCGAGCTTTCTCTAGAAGAAATCGAAGAAATTCGTGAGCATTGCCCTGAAACTGAACTAGAAGTATTCGTTCACGGTGCACTATGTATGGCTTACTCTGGTCGTTGCCTACTTTCTGGTTACATTAACAAGCGTGACCCTAACCAAGGTACATGTACTAACGCATGTCGTTGGGAATACAAAGTTGAAGAAGGCAAAGAAAACGACGCTGGCGACATCGTTGAGAAGTTTGACCCAACTGAAGCACAGCCTGTTGAAGTTCAAGACGAGCGCCCTGAAACCACTATCGGTCGTGGTAAACCAACGGATGAAGTGGTTCTGCTTTCTGAAGCGCATCGTCCAGAAGAAAAAATGGCTGCCTACGAAGATGAACACGGCACTTACATCATGAACTCAAAAGACCTACGCGCGGTTCAGCACGTAGAGCGTCTAACTAAGATGGGTGTTCACTCACTAAAAATCGAAGGCCGCACTAAGTCGTTCTACTACTGCGCACGTACAGCGCAAGTTTACCGTAAAGCGATCGACGACGCAGTTGCAGGTAAACCATTCGATGAAAGCCTAATGGGTACACTAGAAAGCCTAGCTCACCGTGGTTACACAGAAGGTTTCCTGCGTCGTCATACACACGATACTTACCAAAACTACGACTACGGTTACTCAGTCTCTGACGCACAACAATTTGTTGGTGAGTTCACAGGTAAACGTCGTGGCGACATGGCAGAAGTTGAAGTGAAAAACAAATTCGTTGTAGGTGACAGCCTGGAGTTAATGACACCAAAAGGTAACGTTGTTTTCACTTTAGAAGCGATGGAAAACCGCAAATCAGAGTCAATTGAAGACGCAAAAGGTAACGGCCACTTCGTATTCATTCCTGTTCCTGAAGACATGGACCTAGAATACGGTCTGTTGATGCGCAATCTAAACGCAGGCCAGGACACTCGTAACCCTACTGGTAAGTAATCATGGCGTTACTCATCACTGACAAATGCATTAACTGCGACATGTGTGATCCGGAATGCCCGAATGGCGCGATCAGCATGGGAGACAGCATCTTCGAAATCGACCCTAACTTATGTACTGAGTGCAAAGGTCATTACGAAAAGCCTACCTGTCAGTCAGTTTGTCCAATAACAAAATGTATTATTACTGATCCAAACCACATTGAGACAGAAGAGCAATTGCTTGAAAAGTTTGTGGTGATTCAGGGACTCGCCTAAATAAAATGAGGTTCAACTTTGCGAACAAAGTTGAACCTTTTTTTATCCTGATTTTTCGATTGGATAGATATTGCAAAACAACTCTTTCTCAAAGTGATACTCGAGTCTTTCACGCCAATTTTCAGCTTGAGATACAGGAATTAAATAGAAGTTTTCCCTGCTCGTATCTGTAACGAAAGCCATTCCATATTGCATTAGCTCGTAATGCACATCATTAACAAATCCCGGATCGAGACGCTGACGTCCCGTCAGGTGATTAACATCTTCACGAGTCAATAAAACTCCCTTGGGATCACTGCTAAATCTGTGTCTTAACCACTCTGCAAATTCTTTTGCACAAATCATAGTCATGGTTTTGTCCTTGATTCATTCTACGGCAGGTCACTCCACAACCCCGCCTCAATACCTTGTCTGCGTTGCCTATTTTACTTACCAACCGACAGACATATTGTTCAGAAATCAGAGTATCGTGACGAAAGATCTTTCAAAACAGAGTCGTTACCACTCAACAATACATACAACCCGTTGTTTATTTAGGATTTCTATAATATGCCACCCAAACGAGTTGGGTTAGTTTTTGTATTGGTATTATTCACTGTAGACAAAAGTATGATGTTTCTCCAGTTTCATAAAAGAGATACCTGAGCCGAAACAAGAACAAAGATAAGACGTTATTTACTGACGATAAGTGGCTGACATTGTGGTGGAATCGCTTTTTTCTTTTTAGGTTTAGCCGCTACTTTTTCTGGCTGGGGCTTCGCTGAGACAACTGCTTTTGGCTTCCAACTCGCTAACTCCGAACCGCACCCATCACCAGAAGGAGGAGGTGCTTGATCGACACAATTAGAGCTTGAGTCAGGGCATGATAAGCGCACATGAAAATGATAATGATGTCCCCACCAAGGACGAACTTTACGTAGCCAAGAACGATCTTTTCCCCCTTCCTGAGCACACAGTTGCTCCTTGATAACAGGGTGAACAAAGATACGAGCCACCTCATCGCTCTTAGCAGCATAACGGATGAGTTCAAAATGCCTCTTATCCCATCGATGATTTAATATCGAGTAGTCTTGCAGATCAACCACACTCATCGGTTTCGGCAATTGAAGTTCGTTATAGGAGAGAGGAGAGTCAGCTAAACGCAACCAGATATCAATATCCAGCCCCGTTTGATGGCTTGAATGACCAGATGAAAAACGGCCGCCACGAGGTAAAGAAAGGTCGCCAATCAGTAAAGTAGTTTTTAACTTTTGATTCGCCTTTAAAGCTAGGCTTTCAACAAAATCTATAGTGTTAGGGTGCCCATAGTAGCGATTCGTTCGACTACGTAACACTTGATAACCTGTACCTTCTAAAGGCAACGGGGAAGCCCCATCTAAGCAGCCGTTCGCGTAACTACCAATAGAAGAGGATATATTATGAGTGGGAGCACTAACTTGCTCCCATGGCGTAGCATAAAGAGGAGCTGAGAAAAATAAACTTAAATAAAAAGAAAGACTCAGCCGCATCATACATCCCCTTTAGTAATGTTCACCATTATCATAGTAGGCATTTGGCGATAGTGCAGAAAAAATGACTGCTACATCAATATCTTCACCGACTACACCACGAACCTGTTGTGTAATTACTTTCGCCACCTTGTCTTGAGTCTCTTGTCCTCGATCAAACCACAAAACTTCAACAAAAGGATAAGCAGGACTTACCTCGCCTTCACTAAAGAAAGTTGTGTAGATGTACTCAAAAGTAAAATCTTCTCGTGGACTATTCATTAGTGGCTGGAGCTCGTCAGTCAGTGGCTTTGACAAAGCTTGTACTGCTTGAGGTTCTACAGCGCGAAATCGTAGATGTGGCATAAGGTTAATCCTATATTTGTATTGTCCTAAGATGATAACAGGAACAACAACGCTAATCATCCCAACAACAACTAAACACGTTCTTAAAAATACCCAGAAAAACGCTAATAAATATCAACAAGAGCTTGAGATTCCCATCAGTGACATTCAACGACAAGGTATCACTAGCGGCTAGATATCAATCCCGCTGGAAATCTGCTGTTCTTTATATAGGGAAAGTAGATAAGAGATTAGGGCAGTTCAGACTTAGCGACCATTAGCTACGCGCCTAGAATCGCCTATTTGGGAACTTGAGTTCACAAAGAATAAATTTTGCCATTTTACAAACGTAAAAAAGCCCCAGTCTTTCGACTGAGGCTTTAAATATGGCAGGGGTGGAGAGATTCGAACTCCCAACACGCGGATTTGGAATCCGCTGCTCTGCCAATTGGAGCTACACCCCTGTAGTTCGTGTTTAATGAGACGACTCTCGAATAAGTGGCGGAGCGGACGGGACTCGAACCCGCGACCCCCGGCGTGACAGGCCGGTATTCTAACCAACTGAACTACCGCTCCGCACTGGTTAGACCTAAGTCTAAATTTAAAGCCTGGCGATGTCCTACTCTCACATGGGGAAACCCCACACTACCATCGGCGCTATTTCGTTTCACTTCTGAGTTCGGAATGGAGTCAGGTGGGTCCAAAACGCTATGGTCGCCAAGCAAATTCTTTAATTCGGAAAGCTGTTTTTGTGTTCTCTACACATTCAATTCTGTTCTTGCTTCGAGTCCATCAAAACCCCTTGGGTGTTGTATGGTTAAGCCTCACGGGCAATTAGTATCAGTTAGCTCAATGCCTCACAGCACTTACACACCTGACCTATCAACGTCGTAGTCTCCGACAACCCTTTAGGATACTTAAAGTATCAGGGAAGACTCATCTCAGGGCTCGCTTCCCGCTTAGATGCTTTCAGCGGTTATCGATTCCGAACTTAGCTACCGGGCAATGCGTCTGGCGACACAACCCGAACACCAGAGGTTCGTCCACTCCGGTCCTCTCGTACTAGGAGCAGCCCCCTTCAATCTTCCAACGCCCACGGCAGATAGGGACCGAACTGTCTCACGACGTTCTAAACCCAGCTCGCGTACCACTTTAAATGGCGAACAGCCATACCCTTGGGACCGACTTCAGCCCCAGGATGTGATGAGCCGACATCGAGGTGCCAAACACCGCCGTCGATATGAACTCTTGGGCGGTATCAGCCTGTTATCCCCGGAGTACCTTTTATCCGTTGAGCGATGGCCCTTCCATTCAGAACCACCGGATCACTATGACCTGCTTTCGCACCTGCTCGAATTGTCATTCTCGCAGTCAAGCGGGCTTATGCCATTGCACTAACCTCACGATGTCCAACCGTGATTAGCCCACCTTCGTGCTCCTCCGTTACTCTTTGGGAGGAGACCGCCCCAGTCAAACTACCCACCAGGCACTGTCCGCAACCCCGATTAGGGGTCGACGTTAGAACATCAACACTACAAGGGTGGTATTTCAAGGACGGCTCCACACATACTGGCGTACGTGCTTCAAAGCCTCCCACCTATCCTACACATGTAGGGTCAATGTTCAGTGCCAAGCTGTAGTAAAGGTTCACGGGGTCTTTCCGTCTAGCCGCGGGTACACTGCATCTTCACAGCGATTTCAATTTCACTGAGTCTCGGGTGGAGACAGCGTGGCCATCATTACGCCATTCGTGCAGGTCGGAACTTACCCGACAAGGAATTTCGCTACCTTAGGACCGTTATAGTTACGGCCGCCGTTTACCGGGGCTTCGATCAAGAGCTTCGACCGAAGTCTAACCCCATCAATTAACCTTCCGGCACCGGGCAGGCGTCACACCGTATACGTCATCTTACGATTTTGCACAGTGCTGTGTTTTTAATAAACAGTTGCAGCCACCTGGTATCTGCGACTCTCGTCAGCTCCATCCGCGAGGGACTTCACCATCAAGAGCGTACCTTCTCCCGAAGTTACGGTACCATTTTGCCTAGTTCCTTCACCCGAGTTCTCTCAAGCGCCTTGGTATTCTCTACCCGACCACCTGTGTCGGTTTGGGGTACGATTCCTTACAATCTGAAGCTTAGAGGCTTTTCCTGGAAGCATGGCATCAATGACTTCACACCCGTAGGTGCTCGACGTCGTGTCTCAGCCTTAAAAAGAGCCGGATTTACCTAACTCTTAAGCCTACGCACTTGAACCTGGACAACCGTCGCCAGGCCCACCTAGCCTTCTCCGTCCCCCCATCGCAATTGTAAGAAGTACGGGAATATTAACCCGTTTCCCATCGACTACGCCTTTCGGCCTCGCCTTAGGGGTCGACTTACCCTGCCCCGATTAACGTTGGACAGGAACCCTTGGTCTTCCGGCGAGGAGGTTTTTCACCCCCTTTATCGTTACTCATGTCAGCATTCGCACTTCTGATACGTCCAGCATGCGTTACCACACACCTTCAACCGCTTACAGAACGCTCCCCTACCCAATGTGCAAAAGCACATTGCCGCAGCTTCGGTTTACTACTTAGCCCCGTTACATCTTCCGCGCAGGCCGACTCGACCAGTGAGCTATTACGCTTTCTTTAAATGATGGCTGCTTCTAAGCCAACATCCTGGCTGTCTGAGCCTTCCCACATCGTTTCCCACTTAGTAGTAATTTGGGACCTTAGCTGGCGGTCTGGGTTGTTTCCCTCTCCACGACGGACGTTAGCACCCGCCGTGTGTCTCCCGGATAGTACTTACTGGTATTCGGAGTTTGCAAAGGGTTGGTAAGTCGGGATGACCCCCTAGCCTTAACAGTGCTCTACCCCCAGTAGTATTCGTCCGAGGCGCTACCTAAATAGCTTTCGGGGAGAACCAGCTATCTCCAGGTTTGATTGGCCTTTCACCCCTAGCCACAAGTCATCCGCTAATTTTTCAACATTAGTCGGTTCGGTCCTCCAGTTGATGTTACTCAACCTTCAACCTGCCCATGGCTAGATCACCTGGTTTCGGGTCTATATCCAGAGACTGAACGCCCAGTTAAGACTCGGTTTCCCTACGGCTCCCCTAGATGGTTAACCTTGCCACTGAATATAAGTCGCTGACCCATTATACAAAAGGTACGCAGTCACAGGACAAAGCCTGCTCCTACTGCTTGTACGTACACGGTTTCAGGTTCTATTTCACTCCCCTCACAGGGGTTCTTTTCGCCTTTCCCTCACGGTACTGGTTCACTATCGGTCAGTCAGTAGTATTTAGCCTTGGAGGATGGTCCCCCCATATTCAGACAGGATATCACGTGTCCCGCCCTACTCGATTTCACTGAACACACGTCGTCAACTACGGGACTATCACCCTGTATCGTCGGACTTTCCAGACCGTTCGTCTAACGCGTGTAAAGCTTAAGGGCTAATCCAATTTCGCTCGCCGCTACTTTCGGAATCTCGGTTGATTTCTTTTCCTCGGGGTACTTAGATGTTTCAGTTCCCCCGGTTCGCCTCCTTACCCTATGTATTCAGGTAAGGATACGTGCTTATGCACGTGGGTTTCCCCATTCAGAAATCCCAGACTCAAATGGTTGTTACTACCTAATCTGGGCTTATCGCAAGTTACTACGTCTTTCATCGCCTCTGACTGCCAAGGCATCCACCGTGTACGCTTAGTCACTTAACCATACAACCCGAAGGAGTTTCGAGTTGATGAACAAGTCACCAAAGTTGTCTGCAATTTTTATACATGATGCAGACTCGATTTTGCCGGACTCAAATTCCAAGAACACTTGAATGTGTTATTTTGGTGTTTGTCATAAAGACAAACATTGAGAACTTTACAAACAACAATAAATTGTTGTTTTGTCAGCTTTCCAAATTGTTAAAGAGCTAATCACTTCTAATGAAGTAACCATTTTTAAGAACACTTAATACTTTCTTATCAAAAGAAATGTGCTTAAAGATGGTATCCCGTAGGGGAGTCGAACCCCTGTTACCGCCGTGAAAGGGCGGTGTCCTAGGCCTCTAGACGAACGGGACATAGGAAGTCAGTGGTGGAGCTAATCGGGATCGAACCGATGACCTCTTCGCTGCCAGCGAAGCGCTCTCCCAGCTGAGCTATAGCCCCACATAAATTGCTTCAGCACTTTATGCAGAACCAACTTTTTGCTCTTAATTTAAACCATATCAATCTGTGTGGACACTCATCGTGAGTAATCATCGTTTAAGGAGGTGATCCAGCGCCAGGTTCCCCTAGCGCTACCTTGTTACGACTTCACCCCAGTCATGAACCACAAAGTGGTAAGCGTCCCCCCGAAGGTTAAACTACCTACTTCTTTTGCAGCCCACTCCCATGGTGTGACGGGCGGTGTGTACAAGGCCCGGGAACGTATTCACCGTGGCATTCTGATCCACGATTACTAGCGATTCCGACTTCATGGAGTCGAGTTGCAGACTCCAATCCGGACTACGACGCACTTTTTGGGATTCGCTCACTTTCGCAAGTTGGCTGCCCTCTGTATGCGCCATTGTAGCACGTGTGTAGCCCTACTCGTAAGGGCCATGATGACTTGACGTCGTCCCCACCTTCCTCCGGTTTATCACCGGCAGTCTCCCTGGAGTTCCCGACATTACTCGCTGGCAAACAAGGATAAGGGTTGCGCTCGTTGCGGGACTTAACCCAACATTTCACAACACGAGCTGACGACAGCCATGCAGCACCTGTCTCAGAGTTCCCGAAGGCACCAATCCATCTCTGGAAAGTTCTCTGGATGTCAAGAGTAGGTAAGGTTCTTCGCGTTGCATCGAATTAAACCACATGCTCCACCGCTTGTGCGGGCCCCCGTCAATTCATTTGAGTTTTAATCTTGCGACCGTACTCCCCAGGCGGTCTACTTAACGCGTTAGCTCCGAAAGCCACGGCTCAAGGCCACAACCTCCAAGTAGACATCGTTTACGGCGTGGACTACCAGGGTATCTAATCCTGTTTGCTCCCCACGCTTTCGCATCTGAGTGTCAGTATCTGTCCAGGGGGCCGCCTTCGCCACCGGTATTCCTTCAGATCTCTACGCATTTCACCGCTACACCTGAAATTCTACCCCCCTCTACAGTACTCTAGTCTGCCAGTTTCAAATGCAATTCCGAGGTTGAGCCCCGGGCTTTCACATCTGACTTAACAAACCACCTGCATGCGCTTTACGCCCAGTAATTCCGATTAACGCTCGCACCCTCCGTATTACCGCGGCTGCTGGCACGGAGTTAGCCGGTGCTTCTTCTGTCGCTAACGTCAAATAATGCAGCTATTAACTACACTACCTTCCTCACGACTGAAAGTGCTTTACAACCCGAAGGCCTTCTTCACACACGCGGCATGGCTGCATCAGGCTTGCGCCCATTGTGCAATATTCCCCACTGCTGCCTCCCGTAGGAGTCTGGACCGTGTCTCAGTTCCAGTGTGGCTGATCATCCTCTCAGACCAGCTAGGGATCGTCGCCTTGGTGAGCCCTTACCTCACCAACTAGCTAATCCCACCTAGGCATATCCTGACGCGAGAGGCCCGAAGGTCCCCCTCTTTGGCCCGTAGGCATCATGCGGTATTAGCCATCGTTTCCAATGGTTATCCCCCACATCAGGGCAATTTCCTAGGCATTACTCACCCGTCCGCCGCTCGACGCCGTTATCGTTCCCCGAAGGTTCAGATAACTCGTTTCCGCTCGACTTGCATGTGTTAGGCCTGCCGCCAGCGTTCAATCTGAGCCATGATCAAACTCTTCAATTTAAGATTTTGTTCGGCTCAATGAATACTGAACATTACATAAAGTAATGTTTGAATTGACTGTGCTGAATCCGAAGATTCAATGGTCACTTCGTTTCATTGAAACCTAATTTGATACCGAAGTATCGAATTGGATTATCATCAACGAGTGCCCACACAGATTGATAGGTTCTTATTTTTAAAGAGCACACTTTGAAGCTCTCTTCAAAGTGGACGGCCATTTTAGCTAGATAACTTATCGTGTCAAACACTTTTTTAAGTTATTTATCTGCGAGTTAATTCTTAACTCACTGACCTTGTTGACTAGGCTTCGCTTAACTAGCTTTCCCTTGGCAACGGAGGCGCATTATAGGGAATTCATTGAGGAACACAAGCCTATTTTTCAAAAAAACTCTCCTTTTCAGTTCGTTCGTATAGAAAACATTCAAAACGGACTAAAAGCGCATAGAAAAGGGGCCCGAAAGCCCCTTAAGTGTGATTTTAATCTCACTTTTTTGTGTCAGTGCAATTACTGATGAGCGAGAATTTGGTCATTAGTAACGATTAGCTGCACTTTCTTGTCTGGAACTATTTCACCAGCAAGAATGGATTTAGCTAATGGGTTCTCGACATTCTGTTGAATTGCACGTTTTAAAGGACGTGCACCGTATACTGGGTCGAAACCGACTTGGGCGATCAAGTCGAGTGCTTTATCAGACACCTCCAATTGATACCCTTTTTCTTCTAGTCGTTTTGCCAAGCGTTCTAATTGAATAGAAGCAATGGACTTAATGTGCTCTTGACCAAGTGGGTGGAATACCACTATTTCGTCAACACGGTTCAAGAACTCTGGGCGGAAGTGTTTGCTAACCACATCCATCACTTCACTCTTGATACCTTGATAGTCCAATGTGGCGAAGTTCTCTTGGATTCGAGAGGAACCCAAGTTTGATGTCATGATCACGACGGTGTTACGAAAATCAACCGTACGACCTTGTCCATCAGTGAGTCGGCCATCATCGAGCACCTGCAGAAGAATATTGAACACATCTGGATGTGCTTTTTCTACTTCATCCAACAAGATCACTGAGTATGGTTTACGACGAACCGCTTCAGTTAGATAACCACCCTCTTCGTAACCAACGTAACCTGGAGGCGCACCCACTAATCTTGCCACTGAGTGTTTCTCCATGAACTCCGACATGTCGATACGTACCATTGCATCTTCACTGTCGAACATGAAGCTCGCGAGTGTCTTACATAATTCCGTTTTACCGACACCAGTTGGGCCTAAGAATAAGAAGGAACCAATTGGTCGGTTTGGATCAGAAAGCCCAGCTCGGCTACGACGAATCGCGTTCGATACCACTGCAACTGCTTCGCTTTGCCCTACAACACGATTGTGAAGCACATCTTCCATGCGAAGTAGTTTCTCTTTCTCCGCTTCTAGCATCTTAGATACTGGAATGCCGGTTTGTTTAGAAAGCACTTCTGCGATTTCGTTATCTGTTACCTTATTGCGAAGCAGCGTCATTTCTTGCATTTCAGCCTGAGTCGCCAAGTCTAGTTGCTTCTCTAATTCCGGAATACGGCCGTATTGAAGCTCAGACATTCGGTTCAGATCACCAGCACGACGCGCAAACTCCATGTCCATGCGAGCTTGCTCTAGTTCAGATTTAATATGCTGAGTACCAGAAAGTGCGGCTTTTTCTGTATTCCAAACCTCTTCTAACTCTGCGTATTCGCGTTCTTTCTCATTCAACTCATCATTCAATGCTTGCAGACGCTTTTCACTCGCTTCATCGTGCTCGTTACTTAGTGCTTGTTGCTCAATTTTTAGTTGGATGATTTTACGCTCAAGCTTATCCAATGATTCTGGTTTTGAATCGATTTGTAGACGAATGCTTGAAGCCGCTTCATCGATCAAGTCAATGGCTTTATCTGGCAACTGACGGTCCGAAATATAACGGTGCGACAAACTTGCCGCTGCAACAATCGCTGGGTCAGTAATTTCTACATGGTGATGAAGTTCATAACGCTCTTTCAGACCACGAAGAATAGCCACCGTATCTTCTACTGTCGGCTCATCCACCAGCACTTTTTGGAAACGACGTTCTAATGCAGCATCCTTTTCGATGTATTGACGGTACTCATCCAATGTTGTTGCACCAACACAGTGAAGTTCGCCGCGAGCCAATGCTGGTTTGAGCATGTTGCCCGCATCCATTGAACCTTCACCTTTACCAGCGCCGACCATAGTGTGTAGTTCATCAATGAAGAGGATGACGTTGCCTTCTTCTTTAGCAAGTTCATTCAATACTGATTTTAAACGCTCTTCAAATTCACCACGGTATTTCGCGCCAGCAACAAGTGCGCCCATATCCAGTGATAGAACACGGCGACCGCGTAGACCTTCTGGCACTTCGTTATTAACGATTCGCTGCGCCAAGCCTTCAACAATTGCGGTTTTACCCACACCAGGCTCACCGATGATCACTGGGTTGTTTTTGGTGCGACGTTGCAATACTTGAATCGTGCGACGAATTTCATCATCTCGACCAATTACAGGATCCAATTTGCCCTGCTCAGCTCGCTCAGTTAAATCGATGGTGAATTTTTCAAGAGCCTGACGTAGCTCTTCAGCATTTGGATCATTGACCTTTTGACCACCTCTGATCTTTTCAATCGCTTGACTCACTTTTTGCTCGGTCAGCCCAACTTCTTTAAGTAGTTGCCCTAAAGGACCACGATCTTCTAATGCCGCAAGCAAGAAGACTTCGGACGAGATGTAGGAGTCTTGACGCTTTTGAGCCACTTTGTCACACAGATTGAACAAAGTCCCCATCGAGCTAGAAAGCTGCACATCACCACCGATGCCACTCACCTTTGGTAATCGATCAAGCATTTCGCCCAGCTTTGAGCGGAGATGAGTTACATCCACGTCCAGCATTGTCAGCAATGGACGAATTGGACTGCCATTTTGATCAAGCAAAGCCACCATTAAGTGAACTGGCTCGATGTACTGATGATCGCGCCCTAACGCTAGTGATTGAGCATCAGAGATAGCGATTTGAAACTTACTGGTAAATCTATCAAGACGCATATCGACCTTCCTAACCTCGATTAAAGAGAATTCTTTTGACAGTAGAAAGATGGATACTCAGTGGGGGAATTTCAAGGGAGTGAATAAATAAAGATAGCTTTGCAAAAATAGAACTATGCATCTCAGCTCTTTTGATCTTTATGTGGCTTACTCTTCCATCCAGATAAACGTAGCTTGTCTTCCTGTCACACCATCTCGGCGGTAAGAATAAAAGGACTCTTTATCTTGGTAAGTACACAAACCGGAATCGAAAACTTGCGAGACGCCAGCCCTGTTGAGACGCAGCGTCGCTAATTGCGACATATTGGCAAGCCATTTACCTTCTATATTACGAGAAGTAAATGCGCGCTGAGCATTTGAGTCAAAATCGACAAACGCTTGTAGAACATCTTCGCCCACTTCAAACGCCTGTGGACCAATAGCAGGCCCTAACCATGCCATCACATCACCCGAAAATAATGCAAGAGCATTTTCAACGATACCATTTGCCAAACCACGCCAACCGGCATGAACAGCTGCTACTTGAGTACCTTGAGTATTCGTCAGCAGTACAGGCAAACAATCAGCGGTCATGGCAGAACACACAACATTACTCGCCGATGTGAAGACGCCATCAGCATCAAGCACTATTGACGTAGGAGCATTCGCATGGGCAACGACAGTAGAATGAGTTTGGTTTAACCAAATTGGCGCACTTGGCATATTCGCTTGCTGCGCCAACCAATGACGATTCTTCGCTACGATAGAAGCATCATCCCCAACGTGTGCACCGAGATTTAACCCTTGATAAGAGCCTGTCGAAAAGCCACCAACTCGCGTAGAAGCAAAGGCTTTGACATTTTTAGGTGCAGACCAGTTAGGAATGATTGCCTTCATCTTAAAACTCGTCCGGTAGACCGTATTCTTCAGTGTCTTTACGCAGCGCTTCAGTCATTGCCACCATATCGTCTGGCACTGGAGCATGGAATTCCAGTTCTTCACCAGTTATCGGGTGTTCAAAACGAAGCATTACAGCGTGTAGCGCCTGACGATCGAAACCACGAATCATGTCCGTCAGTTCCTGCGATGCACCAGTAGGAATACGTGCACGACCACCGTAGGCAGTATCACCTAACAGAGGATGCTGTAGGTAAGACATATGAACACGGATTTGGTGAGTACGACCCGTTTCCAAACGCAGACGGATACGCGTGTGCTCACGGAAGTGCTCTGCCACACGGTAGTGCGTTACCGCAGGTTTACCCAAAGGAGCTACAGCCATGAGTGTGCGTTTAGTCGAGTGGCGACCAATTGGTTGATCCACTTTACCACCCGCAGTCATACGACCGATTGCAATCGCTTCGTACTCACGCGTGATGTTGCGTTTTTGCAGAGCACGAACCAAACGCGTTTGCGCAGGAACGGTTTTCGCCACAACCATCAGACCTGTGGTGTCTTTATCAAGACGATGTACGATGCCCGCTCGCGGTACTTCTGCGATATCTGGGTAATGATGTAGCAATGCATTCAGCACGGTACCATCTGGTGTACCAGCACCAGGGTGAACGACGAAGTCACGAGGCTTATTGATTACGATGATGTCATCATCTTCGTAGACGATATCTAGTGGGATATCTTGCGCTTCCCAGCGTTCTTCATCTTCCAGCTCGGCTTGCAAAGTAATTTCCTCGCCACCCATAACTTTGGTGCGAGGTTTAGTGACAACTTCACCATTCACTTGAACTTTCCCGTCCAGCAACCATTCTTTCAGGCGCGAACGAGAGAAGTCAGCGAACAATTCGGCGATAGCTTGGTCTAAACGTTGACCTAACTGGCTATCTTTTACGGTATTTGTTAATACAATCTGCTGAGCCATATCGAACTTTTTTAAAAACTGTGAGACTAATGCTCACGACTGTGGAAAAATAGACTATTACGTCATTGTATCTGTTACTGGAAAGAAAGTAACGGCAGCTTAAGAAATATTTAGATTCAAGGAACAGACTCCTGATATGAAACGTCAGACTTTAACAGGCCTTTTAGCGGTATCTCTTCTGTTTGGATGTGCAAGCAAAGAAGAAATCGTTCCTGATGTGCCACCTTCGGAACTGTATGCAGACGCACAAGTCTCACTTCAAAGTGGCAACTGGCTTTCTGCGATTGAGAAACTGGAAGCGTTAGACTCACGTTACCCATTTGGTGCCTACTCTGAACAGGTGCAACTTGACCTTATTTACGCATACTACAAAAACGACGACCTAGCGTTAGGCTTAGCAACCATCTCTCGCTTTATGCGCCTAAACCCTACCCATGAAAAAATGGACTGGGTGCTTTACATGCGTGGTCTGAGCCACATGGCTCAAGATCGTAACTTTATGCACGACCTGTTTAGCATCGATCGTAGCGACCGCGACCCAGAGCCCGTGAAAAAAGCATTTGATGACTTTAAGAAGCTGCTTCAACGTTATCCAAACAGCCCATATGCGGAAGATGCACAAAAACGCATGGTGGCCTTGAAAAACCGCTTAGCGAATTACGATTTAGCTACCGCTGATTTTTACCTTCGCCGTGAAGCATGGATCGCTGCCATTAACCGTAGCCAAGAGCTTCAAAAATCATTCCCTGATACAGAAGCAGCTCGCAAATCGTTAGAAATTCAGCTGGAAGCCTACAAGCAGCTGCAACTAGAAGATGCCGTTGCAAGAACAGAAGCGCTCATTAAGCTAAATCCTGTCAAATAAACGCCTACCGCCACAGCTCAAACTGTGGCGGTTTTGTTTTCTACCACCAATTCCTCCTCTTTGAACAATCTTGATGATTTTTTGAGCACAACTTATGCTTAGAGTTCTACTCCACCATTAAACTGGACGTGAACGTGACCATATCTAAGTTTTGGGCAATGCTGTTCTTTCTGTTGTCGGCGTCCGTTTACGCTTTGGAAATCTCACCATTAAAACAGCCTCCGTACACGGGTGACTTAGATGTCATCAAAGAGAAAAATGTATTGCGCGTTTTAGTCTCTGCCGATTTAGGCTTCTACTATATCGAAGGAGGAACACCAAAAGGGATTGGCGCAGAGCTGCTGGCTCACTTTGAAAAAGATTTACGCAAAATCAAACCCAAACTGAACGTACAAATCATCCCTCTAGCGCGAGACCAATTGCTCCCTTCTCTCGAAAACGGCTCTGGTGATTTAGTGGTGGCAAACTTGACGATCACTGAGGCCCGCAAACAAAAAGTCGACTTCAGTACCCCAATCTTATCCGGCATCGAAGAGTGGGTGATCACCAACAAAAGTACTCCAACCATCACTAAACTTGAGCAGTTGAGCGGTAAGGAGATTTGGGTACGTGCCAGTTCAAGCTACTTTGAAAGCATTCAAGCCGTCAACAAAACACTGAACAAGAAAGGCTTACCGCCAATTATCGTGCACTTCATCGAAGAGACTCTGCAAGACTACGAACTCGTCGGCATGCTCAACAATGGCTATATCAAAGCCATTGTTTTAGATAGCCACAAAGCCAAACTTTGGCTCAATGCGATGGATGACATCAAAGCGCATAAGAAAGTCCCTCTTCGCAAAAACGGCAACATCGCTTGGGTAATGCGACAAAACAGTCCTCAACTCAAAGCAGTGGTGAACAAATTCATCCAAAAATCTCGCTCAGGCACTCTCCTTGGAAACGTCATATATAGCAAATACATCGACAATACCAATTGGCTCAATAAGGCACTTAACCCTAAGAAAATTGCCCAGCTAGAAAAACTGTCGGCGCTGTTTTCACGCTACGGGGAGAAATATGACTTGGATTATTTGCTGATTGCGGCGGTTGCGTATAAAGAGTCCGGATTTAATAACAACTTAGTCGGCACAAGAGGCGCAGTGGGCATAATGCAAGTCTTACCGAGCACAGCGCGCGATCCAAACATCAACATCCAAAATGTTCGACAACTCGAAAACAACATCCACGCAGGAGCGAAATACTTAGCGTTTTTACGTCGGCAGTACTTTGGCGATAAGGCCATTACGACTGAGAACAAAATTTACTTTACCTTGGCGGCTTACAATGCAGGCCCAGGTAATGTCGAGAAAATGCGCAAGCGAGCCGCACAGCAAGGCTACGACCCCAACGTTTGGTTTAATAATGTCGAAGTGGTCATGCGAAAAAGCCTCAGCTCAACGGTCAGTTATGTGACTAGCGTGAACCGTTACTACGTCATCTATAAGCAACTAGAGAGCTTAGACCTCACCAAAACACTAGAAAATGTGCTGCTGATTCCTGATGACCCAGTCTTTATGACACCAATAAGGAAAATCACTCAAACGCCAGATACAAAAATGCCGCTTGTTAATTAAGCGGCATTTTTATTATTCAGTGTACTTTGAAATTGCAGAGTGATTAATGTCACATTTTCATTCTAGTTAAAATTTAACCACTCTAAAAAACAGGCTGAACAACGTCCCTAAAAACGAAGGCGTTTTCAGCTGAGTACTCTATCCAATCTAATGATTTGCTAACCGATAACAAGCAATTTTGCGATAAATCTCAACAGATCTTGAGTGAGATCACATTCATTTTTCATCATCAAAAACACAACTTAAAAGGTGATCTAAATCACATTCTTTTATCCTTAAAGCGGTAATCTGAACTCAACCCATGAGGGATGCAACAGAGGAAAAACACTTATGACAATGAATATCACTGGCAAAAACATCGAAATCACCTCTGCAATCCGTGCTCATATTGAGAGCAAATTTAAAAAACTGGAGAAATGGCAAGTCGACATTATTGGATGCCAAGCAACTTTCAGTGAGGAACCGAATAAACATAAGAAATTCGAAGCGGTAATTAAAGTTCCTAAAGGCCAACTTGTCGCCTCAGCAACTCACGAAGATCTTTACGCAGCTATCAATGAAGTGGAGCAAAAACTAGAACGACAACTGAATAAGCTGACCCACAAACCTGAAGCTCGTCGTGCCAATAAGCCTGAGCTAGTGGAAGAAGAAGAGTAAACCGACCAGATTGAGGAAGTAGCGCCGAAAGGCGCTATTTTTTTGCTTGACGCTCCCCGCCTGCTTGCTTATTGTGTTTAAACACTCATAAATTAAGCACTATTTATGCACTTAACCTCACTGTTTATTTTTGACTTCTTTTTCCTTCCATAGTTGGAGGGGCTAACTCGTTTGTGAAAGAAAAGTCAAAAACAAACAGAAAGCCTCCCCACTCGGGAGGCTTTTTTTATAAGGAAAGAATTGATGACTGACCAACCTATTTCCCTTGAAGAAATTCGTTTACGCTTGAATGAGCTCGATGACCAGCTCCTTAGCTTGCTGTCTGAACGCCGTAAACTCAGCATTGAAGTAGCCAAAAGCAAAGTACAAACCTCAAAACCAGTTCGTGATGCCGTTCGAGAACAACAACTGTTGGTTAAGCTGATTTCCAACGGCCGAGACAAATACGAACTCGACGCTCAGTACATCACCAAACTTTTCCACACCATCATTGAAGATTCGGTCTTACTTCAACAAGGTTATCTGCAAAACCTTGTTAATCCGCAACAAAGCCGCAAGCCACTTGCACGCGTCGCTTTCTTGGGAGCCAAAGGTTCTTACTCGCACTTGGCAAGCCGCGAATATTTCAGTCGTAAAAATACCGAGCTTATCGAGCTAAATTGTGAGCATTTCAAAGAAGTGACTCGAACGGTGGAATCTGGCCATGCTGATTACGGTGTGCTGCCCATCGAAAACACCAGCTCGGGCTCGATCAATGAAGTATATGACCTACTACAACACACCACGCTGTATATTGTTGGTGAGCTGACTCAACCTATCGAGCACTGCTTAGTCGCAACGAAAGACATTCGCCTCGAAGACATCAAAACACTGTACTCGCATCCGCAACCGCACCAACAGTGCAGCGAATTCTTAAGCCGTATGAAAGGCGTGAAACTTGAGTCTTGCGCAAGCACAGCAGACGCGATGCAAAAAGTCCAAGAGATGAATCGTGATGATGTGGCCGCAATTGGGAATGCTTCAAGTGGTAAGTTGTACGGCCTACAAGCGATCCAAGGCAACATCGCGAACCAAACCGAAAACCACACGCGCTTTATTGTCGTCGCGCGTAAACCAGTTGAAGTCTCGACGCAAATTCCAGCCAAAACGACGTTGATTATGTCGACCTCCCAAGAGGCGGGCTCATTGGTTGAAACTCTACTGGTACTGCAACGCTACGGCATCAATATGACTAAGTTAGAATCGCGTCCAATCATGGGTAATCCGTGGGAAGAAATGTTCTACGTTGATCTAGAAGCGCACCTAGGCTCAACCGAAATGCAGCAAGCATTGCAAGAGCTAACAAAAATCACTAAACACTTGAAAGTACTGGGTTGTTATCCAAGCGAAAACATCAAACCAACGCAAGTGAAATTGAGCTAATAGACATCGATGAGTAAAAAGATCATGGCAACCCAAAAAGTCGTTATCGCCTCTCTAAACCCTGCAAAAATCAATGCGGTAAAGAGTGCATTTCAAAGCGCATTCCCTCAACAAGCTTTTGAGTTTGTCGGCATCAGCGTTCCGAGTGAAGTCGCCGATCAGCCGATGACTAACGAAGAGACCCATCGCGGCGCAGTCAATCGAGTTAAAAATGCCAAAGTGGAAATGCCAACTGCAGACTTTTATGTTGGCTTAGAAGCTGGAATTGAAGGCAATGTGACGTTTGCGTGGATGGTGATTGAATCAGATACCCATCGTGGAGAATCTCGCTCAGCCAGTTTGATGTTGCCGCCAGAAGTATTAGCTCAACTTGCAGATGCTAATGAACTTGGTGATGTGATGGACAAAGTATTTGGCACCGAAAACATCAAACAAAAGGGCGGCGCAATCAGCTTGCTGACCCAAAACCAATTAACTCGTAGCTCGGTGTATCATCAAGCATTAATTCTGGCGCTGATTCCATTTACGAATCCAGACCACTTCCCTGCCAATCTTTAATTCGAATTACCAGATACGAAAAAGGGCGGATATTTCCGCCCTTTTCTGTTACTTCGCGACTTGAGCCACTTGCTCTAGTAAGAGTTTCAGCTTGTCTTTTTCCGCCTCGGATTTCGACTTCAACTCATTTGAGCCACGAGTGATCGTGGCAATGCCAACACCAAGCATCTGACTGATCTGACGTTGAGATAATTCCCCTTTGAGAAGCTCATTAAGAATGTTAACGCGTGCAGTTAATGATTCCCTCTCATCAGGTGTCATCAGCATGGTTAACAGCATCTCATGTTGCTGACTATCCACGCTGGATCGGATTAGCTCGACAATCTGTTGCCAGTCTCTGTACTCGGGTTCGTGTGACATCAAGTTACCTCACTCAATACTTGGTATTGATCTCGTGTTGATTCAAGAACGCGCCGTCGATACCCAAAAGATCACGATAGTAGGTTTCAAACATCAGAATGTTTTGCACATACCCACGAGTTTCGTTAAATGGAATCGCCTCAATAAAGGCGTATGCGTCCACTTTGCCTTGGGTTCGCTCTCGCCACGTTTTTACTCGGTTAGGGCCAGCATTATAAGCGGCGAGCGCAAAAATACGATTATTATCGTAATCCTCTAGCAAACCTTGCAGATAATGGCTACCGATCTCGATGTTTTTGCCGACGTTGTATAAATCATCGCTACCTTGATAAGTCAGCTTGTATTTACGCGCCGTGTACTTCGCAGTCGCAGGCATGATTTGCATGATACCGCGAGCCCCTACCGGAGAACGCGCCTCTGAATCCAATGCACTTTCTTGTCTGGCTAACGACATCATCGTAATCGGGTCGATGTCATGCTTCTTCGCATAAAAGTTGAACCACCAGCGGTGCGCAATGGGGAATCGCAGTTCAATATTGTCCCACATTTGCGCTTGGATACTGGCTGTGACAGTTAGGTGATGCCAATTCTTGGATGAGGCATACGCCGCCAACATCGCCTTTTCATCTTTACCTACTCTACTCAGCAAATGCGCCCACTCACTTTTCGCTGCCGCAATTTTATCTGTCGCAATCAACTCTTCAATACGAGTGAGAGAGTTTTGATACGGGTGAATAACCTTAGTATCGAGCTTAATACGATGAGATGGATATTTGATTGACTGACCAATCGCATTCGCCGCAGCTACGCTGTAGAAATTGCGCTGACCAACTAAGGTCGCCAATCGCTGTTTGCCTGCAATATCATCACCCAGCGCAATCTCACTTCGACCTAACCAATATTGCCAGCGAAGCGAGGCTTGCTCATCTTTGTTGAGTACGGCAATCCACTGTTGAACACCTTTCCAATCTGCATTTTGAATTGCTAGACGGATACGATTTTCGATCAAAGCGACATTTTTACTGGTTTTCGTCTTATCATCTCGCCATTTGGCTAGTGAATCGGATTCAGTACGAATCAGACGAATCGCAATGTAGTCCGCAAGTGCTTGGGCTTTTTCTGCTGAGAACTTTTGTCCTTTCACGACTTGCGCATGCGCTTTTTGAGCTTGATTGACATCCATGCGAGCTAGCTTTTCTAACGCATATTCACTCTGAGCACGATAAAAGTCATTGGCTGGCTTTTTCTTAGCAAACTCAACCACCGTTGCAGGTTTATCAAACAGCGCTTTCATTTCTTGCGCTTGTTGTTTCGCTTTTGCAGAGCTTGGCAGCTTTTGCAAATAAGCCATCAAACTACCGTTACGAGCATCAAACGCCAACAACATGCGTTGCAGAACCAAATCGTCTGTACGTCCACCCGCTTTATCCCAAGCATTAAATAACGGGTCACACTCACTCGCGATGCTAGAACCGCTTAGCCACATGTCTTCTGCGCCTTTAAAGGCTGCAACTTGTTTGCCTTGTTTTAACTGAGCAACGTAAAAAATACACTGATAACGCTCACCACTTGGAATGACTTTTTGAAACTCAGTGATGGTTTTCCAATCTTTCTGTTTGTACAAGTTATCGAGATAAGGCGCACGAATGCGACGTGAGAAAGGGAACGCCTCATGCTCATTAATGAAAGCATCCACTTGTTGTGGTGATTTCATGGATAGCTGCCTGATGAACGTTCGGTAATCCACATAAGGAGTCAGTGGATAATCAGCAATTTTTGGACGAATAGATAAGTATCCGTCAATGTCATTCTTATCTAATAAATCTTGAGCTTGTTCATATACTTCGCGCTGCTTTTCTAAGCTGAGCGACGCGTTTGCCGTCATGCTCACTGCACATAACGCAGCGGCATAACACACGTTTTTAGCCAATTCAGATACGTTGAATCTCATTTGTGTCATTTTCCCCAGACATTTACTGCCCCAAAGCCTAGTTTTCTTAGAGTTCAGTGTTTTGAAGGCGCTTTGAATCCATGCATTCATTCGTTTGGAATGCGGCTATCACTGTAAAACAACTTGGTGTATTAAAATTTGTACTCGTGAAACTTTTAAGACAATAGAGGCATGATGTTCCCAATAAGCAATGCAGACGCTCCTAAAATCAAAGCGAATAACAAAAGTGTATACCCTAACCGTGTAAGTTTCCGGTCAGCTGAAAATAAGAAATCTCATCCATAGGGAAATTCTTGCAATCCGGTAACAAAACAAAGGGAGTTGGTATAAAATAGTGGGTTTGAATGACAGTTAATTTAGGAACGATCGGCAATGGCTGAATACGTATATACCATGTCGCGGGTGAGCAAAATTGTGCCACCTAAGCGTCAAATTCTTAAAGACATCTCTCTGAGCTTCTTCCCTGGTGCGAAAATCGGTGTTTTAGGTCTGAACGGTGCAGGTAAATCTACCCTGCTACGTATCATGGCTGGTATCGACACGGATATCGACGGTGAAGCACGTCCACAACCGGGCCTAAACGTTGGCTACCTACCGCAAGAACCAGTACTCGATGAATCGAAAACCGTTCGTGAAGTCGTTGAAGAAGCAGTTGCTGACGTTGCTGACGCACTGAAACGTCTTGACGCTGTGTACGCTGCATACGCAGAACCAGATGCAGACTTTGATGCCCTAGCGAAAGAGCAAGGTGAACTAGAAGCTCTGATCCAAGCAAAAGACGGCCACAACCTAGAAAACACGCTAGAGCGTGCGGCAGATGCACTTCGTCTACCTGAGTGGGACCAAAAAATCGCTCACCTATCTGGTGGTGAACGTCGCCGTGTAGCAATTTGTCGTCTGCTTTTATCGAAACCAGACATGCTACTACTCGACGAACCAACCAACCACTTGGATGCAGAGTCGGTTGCATGGCTAGAACGCTTCCTAGTGGATTACTCTGGCACTGTTGTGGCGATCACCCACGACCGTTACTTCCTAGACAACGCAGCAGGTTGGATTCTTGAACTTGACCGTGGTGAAGGTATTCCATGGGAAGGTAACTACACCTCTTGGCTAGAGCAGAAAGATGCACGTCTACAACAAGAAGCATCACAAGAAAGCGCTCGCCAAAAGACTATCGAGAAAGAACTTGAATGGGTACGTAAAAACCCTAAAGGTCGCCAAGCAAAATCTAAAGCACGTATGGCGCGCTTTGAAGAGCTACAAAACACTGAGCACCAAAAACGTAACGAAACCAACGAGCTGTTCATCCCACCAGGTGAGCGTCTAGGTGACAAAGTGATTGAAGTGAAGAACCTGACTAAGTCGTTTGACGGTCGCGTTCTGATTGATGACCTATCGTTCAACATGCCTAAAGGTGCGATCGTGGGTATCATCGGTGCCAACGGCGCGGGTAAATCAACGCTATTCAAGATGCTAAGCGGCACTGAACAACCTGACTCAGGTACCATTGAGATGGGTGACACAGTGA
Source organism: Vibrio sp. RC2502 (assembly GCF_054850435.1). Taxonomy (NCBI): domain Bacteria; kingdom Pseudomonadati; phylum Pseudomonadota; class Gammaproteobacteria; order Vibrionales; family Vibrionaceae; genus Vibrio; species Vibrio sp. RC2502. Next base: position 554,599 of record NZ_CM141453.1, on the reverse strand, counting down.
AACTCGCATCTGTTGAGCAGTTCCGTGATTCAATGAACGATAAGAACACGGTATTCCAAGAGATTTCTGAAGGCGCTGACATCATCAAGATCAACAACTTTGAAATCCCTGCGCGTGCGTACTGTTCACGTTTCAACTTCAAAGGCTCAGACCAACAGAAAGTGATTGGCGAGCTATCTGGCGGTGAACGTAACCGTGTACACCTAGCAAAACTGCTTAAAGCGGGCGGTAACGTACTACTACTCGACGAACCAACCAACGACCTTGACGTTGAAACGCTACGTGCTTTAGAAGAAGCACTACTAGAGTTCCCGGGCTGTGCAATGGTTATCTCGCACGACCGTTGGTTCCTAGACCGTATTGCAACGCACATCATCGACTACCGTGACGAAGGCCAAGTTAACTTCTACGAAGGTAACTACACTGAGTACATGGATTGGTTGAAGAAAACGTTGGGTCCTGAAGCTGCAGAGCCGCACCGCATCAAATACAAACGTATTGCAAAATAATGATTACGACAGACTGACACCGAAACTTACGCTTTCTGGAAAGTCTGTTGGTAATTTATACAAAGGCCGCTATCATAGCGGCCTTTGTCGTATACCCCAGCCAGTTAAAAGCGCCTTTCTGGGCCATTTTGATTGGCGTTATTAAGGTATTTGATGATTTGAGAGTCATTGGGTCAGTGAAAAACATGACCGTGTACTTACGTAACTCTGTAGCGTTCTCGACAGTTTTTAAACAACATTCGAACACTTTTTGTTCTTCTTGATATACTATTCAATCTGTTTAAATGCCTTAGAGAGCGCAATATGACGGAGAAAAGACGCTTTTCACGCATCATCTACCAAGCTCCAGCTCAGTTAGAACAACGTGATTTGAGACTTAACGCTACGATTCAAGATCTTTCCTTACATGGTTTGCTCTTACAAGCCGAAGGCTTAGATACATTGAATCCTGCACTTTTAGTTGATGTCGGTTTCTCGTTCCACCAGTCTGAACAAGAGATTACGTTAACGGCACAGATCGTAGACGTCGCTCAAGACCAAATACGGCTCAAGATCACCAACATCGGCATTGAAAGCATTAGCCAATTAAAACGATTTATCGAATTGAATGTAGGCAATAACGAACTTCTGAATCGAGAGTTAGACCATCTTTCCGATTTAGGGGAAAAATAAATCAACGCCTATTTAAGTAACAATAATTATGTCTAAAAAAATCATCATGCAGATCCCCACTAAAAACGGTGATCAGCAATTTTATTTGGGCCGCGGTTCGGTCCTAACCATATTAACTTCGATCATCGCCTTACCTGCCGTTGTCGGCGGGGCTTGGTATTTGAACCAGCAACAGATTCATAATCAGACAACGCTGGCGCAAACCATTACCAAACTAGAAAGCGAGAAAGCGGAAATCACAGCGCTCTATGAAGAGCAATTGGATACCAACCACTCACTCTCTCAAGCTTTGACGGACAAGAACAACCAGATTCAGCTGCTCGGAAAGCGCGTATTTGATGTGGAATCGGTACTCGGCCTTGCTGATGAAGAGCTGTCTATCGATGAGAACAACCTCGCCTTAGAAGAGCGAATTGATGCGGCAGCTATAGATTCTGCGGTTCGTGCGACCATGTTCCGTTTGATTCCGAATGATAGCCCAGTGACGTATCAACGAATCTCTTCTTCTTACGGCAGTCGGATCAATCCTATCTCAGGTAGAAGACACGTGCATACCGGTATCGATTTGACCTGTAAGCGCGGTGAAGAAATCCTCGCGCCTGCAGACGGTGTGGTTGAAACCGTACGCCCAGGAAACAAAGGTTATGGTAACTACCTCACCCTTCGTCACTCTTTTGGTTTCTCTAGCTCTTTCGCTCACTTGAACAAGTTCAATGTCAAAAGCGGCCAGTTTGTTAGTAAAGGTGATGTCATTGCGCAATGTGGTAATTCAGGAAATTCAACCGGCCCACATTTGCACTATGAAGTGAGATTTCTAGGTCGCACACTTAACCCTCAATCACTAATGGAGTGGACGCCAGAAAACTTCAACTACGTGTTTGAGAAAGAGAAGATGGTGAAATGGGGTCCATTAGTTCAGTTGATTGATAATGTAGTGCGTCTACAAATCAACTTAACTAACTCACCCTACCGCGACACAACGATTAATACAGTTTCTAGTGAAGACAACAACGAAACGATTATTAACTGATGTCATTCCTTGAAATAGAAAGAGCAGCCTAGAGCTGCTCTTTTCTTTTAAGAGGATAACATTATCCACGATGGATATTGTCATTCGCCTGTTTCAGTAAGTTTTGGCTCTCGTTCATAAATTGTTGAGAGTATTGGCCAAACCAATCACTCACCTGCTCAAAACTTTCTACAAATTTGGCCTTGTCTTTGCTGTCTAAAATCGCAAGCGCTTCCCCAAAGCGTTGATGGAAACGCTTGATCATATCGATGTTCTCTTGCGATGCGAGAATGATGTCACCGTAGAGATTTGGATCCTGACCAAACAGACGCCCCACCATTGCCAATTCAAGACGGTAAATTGGCGAGCTCAGTTTCAACAGTTGCTCAATATTCGGGTTCTCTTTGCTAAGGTGCATTCCGTAAGCAAATGACGTGAAGTGGCGCAGCGCTTGGATTAACGTCATGCCATGGTCGTGCTCTTGCGCATCAATCTGACACAAGCTCGCGCCCCAAATACCAAACTGTTGCAACAACCATTGGTATTGCTCGTTACCACGCCCATCACAGTAAACAATCACCTGCTTGGCAAGGCTAGGAACATCAGGGCCGAACATCGGGTGTAAACCAACCACAGGTCCAGCGTGCACATTCAACATCGCTTGCAGCGGCTTTGACTTGATAGACGTCAGGTCACACAGAATGCAGTCTTGTGGCAAGTTGCCCAGTTTTTCAATCACCCCTTCCGTCAGGTGAATCGGTACGGTGACAACCACTAGGCCTGCGTCTTTGAGAATCTCATCCGCACGATCCCAATCTTTGCTACCCAAAACTTTCACTTGGTAACCTGATAGCTTGAACATGCGGCCAAACAGACCGCCTAACTGGCCATTACCACCAATAATGACCACTGAGCGTAATTCTGGGTTCAAACACTTAAAACCGGAATCTTTCTCGCTGGCATAAGACTCACGCATGGTACGACGAAGAATGTCTTCGATAAGCTGAGGTGGGACACCCATTTTCTCAGCTTCTGCTCGGCGAGACGCCAGCATCGCCGCTTCACGATCAGGGGCATAAATAGGCAAACCGTGTTCACTTTTTACTTCCCCAACTTTTTCTACCAGCGCTAAACGCTGAGCCAAAAGCTCAAGCATTTGTTTGTCGACTGCATCAATCTGATCGCGCAATGCGTTAAGTTCAACTGCCATTGATGTTCCTTAAATAAGTTCCGTTTTAGCCTTTAAGGCGGTTTTCTAAGAAAGGCACCAGCTCTTCGTGTGCATGACGTAATAGTGCCTCAGTTGACTCCCAATTAATACAAGCGTCAGTGATAGATACGCCGTATTTCATCTCATCCAACGCCAGCTCAGAAGATTGATTACCTTCATTGATGTGGCTCTCGATCATCAAACCGATGATCGACTTGTTCCCTTCACGGATTTGGTGAATCACATCTTCTGCGACCAATGGCTGACGACGGTAATCTTTGCGTGAGTTTGCATGGCTGCAATCCACCATCAATGACGCTTCAAGACCTGATTTCGCCATTTCTTGTTCGCATTCCGTAACGGATACTGAGTCGTAGTTCGTCTGTTTACCACCACGTAAGATCACGTGGCCATTCGGGTTACCTTGGGTTGTGAGCAACGCAACTTGACCTTCACGGTTGATGCCCATAAAGCGGTGGCTAGAAGAGGCGGCCTGCATCGCATTGATTGCGGTTGCCAAACTGCCATCTGTGCCGTTCTTAAAGCCAATCGGCATCGAAAGACCACTAGCCATCTCACGGTGTGTTTGTGATTCTGTTGTGCGTGCGCCGATCGCTGCCCAACTAAAAGTATCGGCTAAGTATTGTGGGCTAATTGGGTCAAGAGCTTCGGTTGCAAGTGGGATTTCCATTTCCGCCAGTTCCACCAGCAGTTCACGTCCTACGTGCAGACCGTGTTCAATGTCGAAGCTGCCGTCTAGGTGTGGGTCATTGATCAGGCCTTTCCAGCCGACCGTGGTGCGCGGCTTCTCAAAGTAAACACGCATTACAATATACAGTTGATCGCTTAGTTGTTCAGAAAGAGCTTTTAGACGCTTCGCGTAATCCTTTGCGGCTTCAATGTCATGGATGGAGCATGGTCCACATACGACAAGTAGGCGATGGTCTTTTTTGTGAATGATGTTGGCGATGGTTTGGCGAGATTCTTGAATAAAACGGCGCGCCTTTTCACTAAGAGGAAGCTTCACTTTTAGCTCATCTGGCGTAATAAGAACCTGTTCATCGCTGATGTTAATATTGCTCAATTCACTTTTTTGCATAATTCAAACCTGTATATTTATTTTTACACCCAACCAAATCCTTGGCGAGACAACTAAGCCTTAACGACAAGATAACAGGCTAAAAAAGAAAAACAAGCGTACACAATAAAAAACATTTACCGTAAACTTTATTTTACATGCAAAGAAAAAGCCAAAGTCTAATGAGCTTTGGCTTCTAATTGGTGTTTTTAACAGTTTACGAGAGGTTTAGCTGGTCAAGCGTTTCATCGCTTCACTCGCCGCTTTCCACTCATGAGACAATTTGAGATCGCTTAAAGAAAACGACTGCTTTTTGAGTAGTGCATCCGCCAGTGGCACGGTTGAAACAGGCAAGTTATCCAACACTTCAACTTGTGCTTCACGCTTATTACACATCAATAGCATATCGCAACCGGCTTTCATGGCTTGAGCCCCACGCTCAGCGGGGCTTCCCATGATCGCAGCGCCTTCCATCGTCAAATCATCGGAGAAAATTAAGCCTTTAAAACCAAGCTGTTGACGTAAAACGTGTTTCAACCAGTATTCAGAACCACTTGCGGGCTGAGAATCGTAGTTCGGGAAAATCACGTGAGCAGGCATCATGGCATCTAAAATACCGGCATCAATTTGCGCTTTGAAGATAGCCATGTCTTGTTCAAAAATGTCGCTGCGCTCGTCGTATGGCGTTTCTAAATGTGAGTCAGCAATCACACCACCATGACCCGGGAAGTGTTTTCCGGTCGTCGCCATTCCTACGCTCTTCATACCCTGCATATAAGCGGTGCTATAACGAAGGATGGTATCGGCATCTTCACCAAATGCACGGTTACCGATCGCTTTACATTGATGACCTTTGTCGAGCACGGGTGCAAAGCTTAAATCGATGTCGTGAGCAATCAACTCGGCTGCCATTAGCCAACCGCCCATACGTGCTAGCTCCTCGCCATTGTGATGTTTGGCGTATTCGTCGGCGGCAGGGATTAACGAGAAACCTTCACGAAAGCGTTGTACTCGCCCGCCCTCTTGATCCACACCAATCAGGAATGGGCGTTTCACAGCTTTGCGAATAGATTGAGTAAGTGCTTGAAGCTGTTCACTATCATGATAGTTACGAGTAAATAGGATCAAGCCACCAACCGTAGGATGTTCCAGAATTTCTTTGTCTTCTGCGGTCAGTTCATAACCCGCAACGTCAACCCATAACGGTCCCATTTTTTCTCCTCAAAATCGGCTGAATATCTCGTATTCGATGAGGTTATTCGCTTCAGATTTGCTTTACAATAAGTGAATGAAGAATTGACGAGATCGGCTATGAAATTTAACGAACTGTACATTGGTGTGATGTCTGGAACCAGTATGGACGGCGTTGATACCGCTCTGGTTGAGATTACAGATAATCACGTTCGCTTAATTGCGCACGACGACTATCCAATGCCTGCGGCGATGAAAGAAATGCTGTTATCGGTTTGTACCGGTCAAGCGACAAACTTAAAAGCCATCGGTGAACTTGACCACCAGCTCGGCCACCTATTTGCAGATGCCGTGTTGCAGCTACTCAATAAGTCTGGTTACGTCGCAGAACAAATTCGTGCGATAGGCAATCACGGTCAGACAGTGTTCCATCAGCCTACCGGAGACTTGCCATTTACCACTCAATTGGGCGATGCCAACATTATCGCGGTCAAAACAGGTATTGATACGGTAGCGGATTTTCGTCGTAAAGACATGGCGCTGGGTGGACAAGGTGCTCCACTGGTTCCCGCTTTTCACAAAAGCATCTTTGCCATGCAAGATTCCACAACGGTCGTGCTAAACATCGGCGGCATTGCCAACATTTCGGTTTTGCATCCGCAGCAACCCGTGCACGGCTACGATACAGGGCCGGGCAATATGTTGATGGACGCATGGTGTGAGCGACATACTGGCCACGGTTTCGACAAAGACGCGCAACTTGCCCAGCGAGGCAGCGTCAACGAAGCATTGCTGGCTCATTTACTTAAAGAGCCTTATCTCACAATGTCAGCCCCGAAGAGTACTGGACGTGAACTGTTCAACATGGATTGGCTACATCACCAGTTAGCCAATTACAATGTATCCGTCGAAGACGTCCAACGCACCTTGTGCGAATACACCGCGATCACTATTGCGCATGACGTAACAAAGTTCACGTATGGCGAGACACCTCAGCTGTTGGTTTGCGGCGGCGGTGCACGCAACCCACTGTTGATGCAACGTTTAACGGAACTTCTCCCCCAATGGCATGTGTCAACCACTACCGATAAAGGCGTTGATGGCGACTACATGGAAGCAATGGCGTTTGCTTGGCTTGCGCAGCGCCATATTCATGGCCTCCCTAGCAATTTACCGGAAGTCACAGGGGCAAGTCGCCTCGCTTCACTTGGTGTGCTCTATTCAAAAAATTAAGGGCAATAGACCCTAAACAAAAAGGCTTAATTCATTATGACGAACGATGCACTTATCGCAGCTTTATCCCATCTGGTATCTGAAGGGCGAAATCCAGATACCATGGACATCGACTTGCTGCCTTCTCTCGATATTGTTCAGCGCATCAACCAACAGGACAAACTCGTTCCGCTTGCCGTTGAAAAAGTGTTGCCTGAGATTGCTCAAGCGGTCGATAAGATCACCGACGCCTTTAAAGTGGGTGGACGCTTAATTTATATGGGTGCAGGCACGAGCGGCCGTTTAGGTGTACTGGATGCCTCGGAATGCCCACCAACGTTTGGCGTATCGGACAAAATGGTGATCGGCCTTATCGCTGGTGGCCCAGAAGCGATACTAAAAGCCAAAGAAGGTGCAGAGGACTCACCTCAACTTGGTGAGCAAGATTTAAAGGCTATCGACTTCAGCAGCAATGATGTACTGGTAGGAATAGCAGCCAGTGGTCGTACACCTTATGTGATTGGCGGTTTGGAATACGCGAATACGATTGGAGCAACTACCGTTGCGTTGTCGTGCAATCCGGATTCTCCTATCGCAGATATTGCTGATATCGCAATAAGTCCCGTTGTTGGCCCAGAAGCCTTGACGGGGTCCACTCGCTTAAAATCAGGCACCGCGCAAAAGTTGGTGCTCAACATGCTCACTACAGCAAGTATGATCCGTTTAGGTAAGAGCTACCAAAACTTGATGGTGGACGTGAAAGCGACCAACAACAAATTGGTCGCGCGTGCTGCTCGCATTGTTATGCAGGCGACGGAGTGCACTAAAGAAGAGGCAACCGAGGTACTTAAGCAGACCAATTATGAGGTGAAACTGGCGATCTTAATGATCTTGACCGATCTTGATATCGAGTCCGCACGTCAGCACCTTCATCATCAAGACGGCTTCTTGCGTAAAGCGGTAGAAAGCCACAAAGCAAACTGACCTAATGTAAGAAGGTTGGACAGTAAAAAGGTGGCTCATGGGCCACCTTATCTTTTTGCCGGAGCTGATACATCAAGCATCAATCCTCGTCATACAACCACTCATCAAATTCGCGATTTAACTCGTTATTCACCTTACGCTTGAGCTGGTCTGGATCAGTGGCATTTTTAACGCGTTCCACTTTATTCGTGTACTGGCGTGTCGCCTCGTTTACTTCCCGTTTCATTTTGTTTTGCACGTAAGTCCCGTTGGTGAGATCTTCAATATCCCGCTTGGTATTATTGAGCGTATTCGTAATCTGATGCTTGTTATGGTCGTATTTGCGTTTCGCTTTGATCGTGTCTTTCAGCACATTGCCGGCACTTGCGGTTAGCGGCAGTAATACTAACGCAACTAAAAAGTACTTTTTCATATTTCAATATCACTTATTACTCAATCTCAATGAGCCAAGTAGACCAAAGCGATCCGATAGAATTGTCAGAAGTTCAACAAGCCAAACTATCGTCTTGATTATGAAACAGAATGAGTCTTGGCGTTAATTACTGTATTTATTAATTACTGTATTCGTTCCAGCCTCGTTGCCATTCCATACGGAATTTTTGCGCTTGCTCAGTGCCCTCACAGACACCCTCATAATATTGGCCAGATAGACCCATTTGATAAGCAAAGTCTGGATTGCAATATTCAGCGACACCTTCCAAATAGCCACGGTCATAATCACCAGGATTAGCAGTGCCCAACGTTTTCAGCTCTTTTACACTACGAGAAGTGTGCCCTGCGATGCCATCTTGATAACCAATCTGATACCAATCACCCGATTTGGCGAGATCTTCCGTGGTTGCAGCACACCCAGCCAATAATACCAGCGCCAACCCCAACGTCGCTTTTTTCATAACTCTTCCTTAACTGATTGTTTTCAAAACAAGCTTATCACTAATTCTCAGAATCTGCCGCTCAACACCCAGATTTCGCCACTCACGCTGCCGTTAAACCACTTAATGATGAAACGCGCCACTCACTAGCATCACAAACCACTCAATCGGTATATCGACCACTCGCTACTCTATTCGACCACTCATCTACTAAGCGAATGCATTTAACACAAGTGCCGCATAACATGCACCCTGAGATTAAAAAATTACCCTACCCAACCAAGGACAATTGCTATGATGTGGTTTCTAACTTGTGTCGCTGCCCTCATCGGCGGATACTTCATCTACGGCGCTTTCGTTGAGAAAATTTTCGGCATCAATGAGAAACGCCAAACCCCTGCACACACCAAAACGGATGGTGTTGACTTTGTTCCAATGTCAACAAAGAAGGTTTACCTAGTTCAGCTACTTAACATCGCTGGTGTAGGTCCTATCTTTGGCCCAATCATGGGTGCACTTTACGGCCCAGCCGCAATGCTTTGGATTGTTGTAGGTTGTATCTTTGCAGGTGCCGTACACGATTACTTCTCAGGTATGCTTTCAGTGCGTAACGGCGGTGCATCAGTGCCAACGATTACTGGTCGCTACCTAGGTAATGGCGCAAAACACTTTATGAATATCTTTGCCATTGTCCTGTTGCTTCTTGTTGGTGTGGTATTCGTATCAGCGCCAGCGGGCATGATCACAAACCTAATCAATGATCAAACCAGCCTAAACGTAAGCATGACAACAATGGTTGTGATTATTTTTGCTTACTACATCATCGCGACAATCGTTCCAGTAGATAAGATCATCGGTCGTTTCTACCCTCTATTTGGCGCACTACTTATCTTCATGTCGGTTGGTCTAATGACTGCGGTTGCTCTATCTAGCGAGCACACAGTGATGGGTGATTTCCAAGTAACAGACATGTTCTCTAACCTAAACCCAAATGATATGCCTTTATGGCCTGCACTGTTCATCACTATCGCTTGTGGTGCAATCTCTGGCTTCCACGCAACTCAGTCGCCACTAATGGCGCGTTGTATGGAAAACGAGAAAAACGGTCGCTTCGTATTCTACGGTGCAATGATTGGTGAAGGTGTTATCGCTCTAATCTGGTGTGCTATCGCCCTATCATTCTTCGGCTCTCTAGAAGCGCTTTCTGAAGCAGTGAAAAACGGTGGTCCTGGTAACGTGGTATACAGCGCGTCATTTGGTCTACTAGGTGTATTCGGCGGTATCATTGCTTTCCTAGGTGTGGTTATCCTACCAATCACATCAGGTGACACAGCATTCCGTTCAAGCCGTCTAATCCTTGCTGAATACTTCAACATGGAACAGAAAACACTACGTAACCGTCTGCTAATGGCTGTACCGCTATTCGTTATCGGTGGTGTGTTGACTCAAGTAGACTTTGGCATCATCTGGCGTTACTTCGGCTTCGCAAACCAAACAACTGCGGTAATGATGCTTTGGACTGCGTCGGCTTACCTACTACGTCACAACAAACTGCACTGGATTACGACTATCCCTGCAATGTTCATGACTACAGTGTGTGTAACTTTCATTCTGAACAACAGCTCACTAGGTTTCGGCCTACCAATGCAAGTGTCGACTATCGCAGGTGTCATCTTCTCCCTAGTCGTTACAGGTTACGTTATCAAAACCTCTAAAGGTAAAGGCGAATCTGAACTGGCGGATGAAGAAAAACCACAAACAGTAACAGAAACTGCATAAGCCAACCTCATATTGACTGGTTAAGACAAGGAGCCTGCCGTTTGCAGGCTCTTTTTGTTTTATACCTAAATGACTTTAAAGGCCGATAAAACCTTGAGGTTGTTTAGGTATACAATAACAACATTAATTTCAGGTTAGGTTCGCTATGGAACTGGTTATCTCTCTCTTGCAGCAAATGTGTGTTTACTTAGTCTTGGCTTACATGCTGAGTAAAACACCCATCATCTTACCGCTACTGAGTATTTCGTCTCGCCTTAGCCATCGTTTAATTTGCTACGTGCTCTTTTCTGGCTTTTGTATCCTCGGGACGTACTTTGGCCTGCACATCAATGATGCGATCGCCAACACGCGTGCCATTGGCGCTGTCATGGGCGGGTTGTTCGGCGGGCCAGTAGTCGGTTTTGCTGTCGGCTTAACCGGCGGGATTCATCGTTATTCACTTGGTGGCTTTACCGACCTAGCCTGTGCTATTTCAACCACTGCTGAAGGCGTGATTGGTGGCTTGTTACATGTCTACCTTATCAAACGCAACAAGGGCGCATTGCTGTTCAACCCAAGTGTGGTGTTCAGCGTGACATTTGTTGCCGAAGTTGTGCAGATGATTTTGTTGTTGGCGGTAGCCAAACCCTTCGACCAAGCCTACGAACTGGTGTCAGCGATTGCCGCTCCGATGATCATTGCCAACTCGTTCGGTGCCGCACTTTTCATGAGCATCCTACAAGATAGAAAAACCATTTTTGAAAAGTACTCCGCTACCTTTTCACGCCGCGCGCTTACCATCGCCGATCGCTCCGTAGGCATTTTGAGCAACGGTTTTAACACCGAGAATGCAGAAAAAATCGCTCGTATCATTTACGAAGAAACCAAAGTTGGCGCAGTTGCAATTACTGATCAAGAGAAGATTTTGGCGTTTGTCGGCATTGGCGATGACCACCATAGACCGAATACGCCTATTTCATCGCAAAGCACATTAGATTCGATGGAGAAAAACGACATCATCTACCTTGATGGTACAGAGCGTCCGTATCAGTGTTCTTTGGCGAAAGATTGCAAACTCGGTTCGGCGTTGATCATTCCATTGCGTGCGGGTAAAGCGGTCATCGGAACAATCAAACTCTATGAACCTAAGCGTAAGCTGTTCTCAACCGCCAACATGTCAATGGCAGAAGGGATAGCTCAATTGCTCTCCAGTCAAATTTTGTATGGCGATTATCAACAACAACAAGCGCTGTTAGCGCAGGCAGAAATCAAACTGTTGCACGCGCAGGTAAACCCTCACTTTTTGTTTAACGCGCTCAATACCATCAGTGCGATTACGCGCCGCGATCCAGATAAAGCCCGCGAATTAATTCAAAATTTATCGCACTTTTTCCGCAGTAACTTAAAACAGAACATCAATACGGTGACGCTGAAAGAAGAGCTTGCACACGTCAATTCTTACCTCAGTATCGAAAAAGCACGCTTCACGGATCGCTTGGAAGTAGAAATAGATATCGACCCAGAGTTGCTCGATATCAAGCTGCCAAGTTTCACACTTCAACCCTTGGTGGAAAATGCCATCAAACACGGCATCTCCAATATGCTTGAAGGTGGAAAAGTTAAAATTTACAGCGAAGTGCACCCTCAAGGACACCTGATTACAGTCGAGGACAACGCAGGCAGTTTCCAGCCACCAAAAGACAACCACTCAGGTTTAGGCTTGGAAATTGTAGACAAACGTCTCACTAATCAATTTGGGCGTGATTCAGCGCTAAAAATCGCGAGTGTGACGCATCAATTTACTAAAATGAGCTTTATCATTCCCCCGAAATCATAAACCCAATCAGCAGCAATAAAGGTAATGTTGGATGTTAACCGCACTCGTCATTGATGATGAACAGTTTGCTCGAGAAGAGCTGGCAGAGCTCTTGGATGAAACAGGTCAAGTGGAGGTGGTCGGTGATGCGTCCAATGCCATCTTGGGCCTCAAAAAAATCAACGAGCTCAAACCTGATGTGGTGTTCTTAGATATCCAAATGCCTCAAGTGACTGGGATTGAGCTGCTTGGCATGCTCGATCCTGAAACCATGCCGTATGTGGTTTTTGTTACCGCTTATGACCAATACGCAATCCAAGCTTTTGAAGACAACGCGTTTGATTATCTCCTCAAACCTGTCGACCCATGCCGCTTAAACAAAACCGTTAAGCGCCTAAACAAGGTGATCAGTCAATCAGCGTTAACTCAACAACTGTCTGCGATTACACCCGATACTTTGGATCAAATTCCTTGTATTGGACACAATCGGATTGTGATCATGGCAACCGAGACGGTGGAATGTGCTTATAGCGATATTAGCGGTGTGCATGTACGTTCCACCAGCCAAACAGCAAGCACTCAGCTCACGTTAAAAACACTGGAAGAAAAAACGCCCTTAGTGCGTTGTCATCGCCAATATTTAGTGAGCATTAAGGCCATCAGTGAAATCAAGCTGCTGGAAAATGGTCTAGCCGAAATCATCACTAAAACAGGCTTTGAGATTCCAGTAAGCCGTCGTTACCTCAAAGTACTCAAAGAGATGCTAGGTATCAGCCATTAAGTGCCGAATATGAGCGAAACATGCGATCAAAAAAGGCGACCTTGAGGTCGCCTTTTGAATATTCGATAAATGGATATCAGTCCACTTGCTTGATTTGCAGCTCTTTTGGTACTTCGAAGAACATGTTTTCTTCTCGACCTAAGACTTCATCGACTGAACGTGCACCCACTAGCTCTTTGATACGCTCAAGAATCTGATTCACCAACTCTTCTGGCGCAGAAGCACCCGCTGTCACACCTACTTTTGTCTTGCCTTCAAACCACTCAGGCTTGATATCTTCAGGACAATCAGTCAAGTAACCAGGCGTGCCAAGTTTCTCAGCCAACTCTTTAAGACGAGTAGAGTTTGAAGAGTTCTTAGAACCCACAACCACCATTACATCCACATCACCAGCCAGCTCTCGCACGGCATCTTGGCGGTTTTGTGTTGCGTAACAAATATCGTCTTTACGTGGACCTTGGATGTCAGGAAATACGCGGCGTAGCTCTTCAATCACATCAGAGGTTTCATCGACAGACAATGTGGTTTGGCTTACATAGTGCAGATCCGATGGATCTTTCACGATCGCTTTTAGTTTCTCAACGTCCGCAGGAGTTTCCACTAAGTACATGCCGCCAGTTTCGCTTGAGTACTGACCCATGGTACCTTCGACTTCTGGGTGACCAGCGTGACCAATCAGAACCACTTCCATATTGCGGCGGCTTGCACGCGCAACTTCCATATGAACTTTCGTTACCAATGGGCAGGTTGCATCAAATACCGTCAGATCACGCTGTTTTGCTTCTTGGCGAACCGCTTGCGATACACCATGAGCAGAGAAAATCACGATGTTGTTGTCAGGCACTTCATGTAGCTCTTCAACGAAGATAGCGCCTCGTTGCTTTAACCCCTCAACCACAAAACGGTTATGTACCACTTCATGGCGAACATAAATCGGTGGCTGATACAGCTCTAGCGCACGCTCTACGATGCTAATCGCACGGTCAACACCAGCACAAAAACCGCGTGGGTTAGCTAATAGGATTTTCATTTCATTGCTCATGGAAATTATCTTTTATTGGGTTGGCTATTCTACTGACAAAATTTCGACTTCGAAAGTCACGTCTTGTCCCGCTAGAGGGTGATTAAAGTCTACCGTTACCGAATCGCCAGCAATCTCAGTAATGATGCCCGGAATTTCCATACCATCAGGGCCACTGAAAGCCATGATAGTACCGACTTCAACTTCCGCTTCACCAACAAATTTGGTGCGATCCATATGATGAATATGGTCTGGGTTAGGCATACCAAAAGCATCTTGCGCTTTGAGTTCAATCGCTTTTTTCTCACCAGATTGGAGACCCACCAAGCACTGCTCGAAGTTCTCACTCAGGCTGCCGTCACCCATCACAAACTTCGCTGGTTTGCCCATATTATGAGTGCTGTCTGCCACCGAACCATCTTTCATTTTGATCGTAAAATGCAGGGTTACTATCGAATCATTCGTTATTGTTGTCACGTTACTGCTTCCTTGTTCTTGGGTCATTACGTCTATCCGCTTTGTCTTTTTATACACTGATGTGCGGATTTGCGCTCCAACATAATAAAAAGCGTCGTACGAATCAACGGACGACGCTTAGGGTTATTCGACTTTTCCAATATACATGGCCACGATTTAGGCTTTTGCTGTGTCTTTCTTGCGAAAGCCGTCTAGGATAATCATCGCCGCACCAAGACAAATCGCCATATCAGCAAGGTTAAATGCCGGCCAGTGATAATTGCCCCAGTAGAAGTCTAAGTAATCGACCACAAAACCATGGATCACGCGGTCAAATACGTTGCCAACGGCACCGCCAATAATCATGGCGTAAGCAATGTTGTTCCACTTTTCTTTTGCAGGAAGCTTACTCATCCAATAAGTCAAAAGACCTGTGACTACAAACGCGATACCGGTAAACAACCAACGTTGCCAACCCGCTTGATCGCTCAAAAAGCTGAAAGCTGCGCCATAGTTGTGAACATAGAGAAGATTGAAGAAAGGCAAAATTTCAATTCGGTTTGCCCAGCCATATCCCATGTTGTTCATGACAACGTATTTAATGCCTATATCGGCCAAAAAAATCACAATCGCTAGCCACAGCCAACGTACACCTGATTGCTTTAACGTCAGTGCTTTTTCACTCATTACTTTACCTACAAACAGCCCCAGTAAATACTGGGGCTGTTAATTTTAAAAAAAGTTCAGTCGTTCTAGGCAATTACGCGAATTTACGTACTTCACCTTCGCCATCAACGTTAGATACACAGCGACCACAAATCTTCTCGTGACCCGCAATTGTGCCTACGTCTGGCGTGTGGTGCCAACAACGATCACACTTCTCAGCTTCTGTCGCTTTCACTTCAACAAACAGACCTTCGATGTCTGTTGCTTGTGCCGCGTCAGATTTCTCGCTTAAAGGCTTAACTGCTGCTGCAGACGTCAGTAGCACGAAGCGTAACTCGTCTTCTAGCTTGTTGATTTTCGCCGCTAGTGCGTCATCAGCAAATAGAGTTAGCTCAGCTTGTAGTGCACCACCGATGGTTTTCTCTGCACGCGCCGCTTCAAGAAGTTTGTTCACCGCCCCACGAACTTTCTGAATTTCAGTCCAGAATTCGTTGTTCAGCTCTTCACCTTCCGCTAGACCAAATAGACCATCGAACCACTCACCTGTGAACACGAATTTTTCGCGATCGCCTGGCATCTCGTTCCAGATCTCATCTGCGGTGAATGACATGATTGGCGCCATCCAACGAACTAGTGCTTCTACGATGTAGTAAAGTGCAGTCTGACAGCTACGTTGAGCGTGGCCGCCCTGCTTCGCTGTGTACTGACGGTCTTTGATTACGTCTAGGTAGAATGAGCCCATCTCGATAGAACAGAACTGCATTAGACGCTGAGTTACGGCGTGGATGTTGTATTCATCGTACGCTTTGATGATCTCTTCTTGCGCAGCAAGTGCACGACCAACTGCCCAACGGTCTAGCGCCACCATTTCTTCAGCTGGAACGATGTCTGTTGCTGGGTTGAAGCCATTTAGGTTCGCTAGGAAGAAACGCGCTGTGTTACGGATACGACGATACGCATCTGCAGAACGTTTTAGGATTTCATCAGAAACCGCAACTTCACCAGTGTAGTCTGTAGAAGCAACCCATAGACGCAAAATGTCTGCACCGAGTTTGTTCGTTACGTCTTTTGGCGCAACCACGTTACCGATAGATTTAGACATCTTACGGCCGTGACCATCAACCACGAAACCGTGCGTCAGAACTTGTTTGTATGGCGCGACACCTTTCATCGCAATTGATGAAATTAGAGAAGACTGGAACCAACCACGGTGTTGGTCAGAACCTTCAAGGTATAGGTCTGCACTGTTACCGTTGTACTCTTCACGAGCATCAACAACTGAGAAGTGCGTAACACCTGAATCGAACCATACGTCTAGCGTATCTAGTACTTTTTCGTACTGCTCTGCTTCGTCGCCTAGTAGTTCAGCTGCGTCTACATCCCACCATGCTTGAATGCCTTTTTCTTCAACAAGCTTCGCTACTTTTTCAATTAGCTCTAACGTGTTTGGATGAAGTTCTGCTGTTTCTTTATGAACAAACAGAGCGATTGGCACACCCCAAGTACGTTGACGAGAGATACACCACTCAGGACGACCTTCGATCATACCTTCGATACGGCTTTGACCCCACTCAGGCATCCACTGAACACCTTTGATTGACTCTAGTGCTTTTGCACGTAGGCCAGCTTGGTCCATTGATACGAACCATTGAGGTGTTGCGCGGAAGATGATTGGAGTCTTATGACGCCAACAGTGCGGGTAGCTATGCTCGTAAGCGTGATGATGTAGTAGCGCGCCTTTTTCTTTTAGCGTTTCTACGACAGCGTCATTCGCTTTGAATACGTGCTGGCCAGCAAAAAGCTCAGTGTCTGGTAGGTAAACACCGTTGGAGCCCACTGGGTTTGCCACTTCTAGGTTGTACTTTTGACCAACCGCAAAGTCTTCCTGACCATGGCCAGGTGCCGTGTGAACCACACCAGTACCTGAGTCAGTCGTCACGTGATCACCAAGGATCGCCGGAACTGTGAAATCGTAGAATGGGTGTTGGAACTGAGAAAGCTCAAGATCCGCACCTTTCGCAAAACCAAGGTTATGGAAGTGCTCGATGCCCGCGCGATCCATCACATCTTTTGCCAATTCAGCAGCAACGATAATACGCTCAGGGTTGTCACCCTCAACTTGGATTAGCACGTATTCAAGATCATCACGTAGACATACTGCGCGGTTTGCAGGCAGAGTCCAAGGAGTGGTTGTCCAGATAACGATTGAAACGTCACCCTTACCTTCGTGACCTTCAGTCAATTCAAATTTAGATAGCAGCGCAGCTTCGTCCGCTGTTTTAAAACGTACGTCGATAGATGGCGATACTTTATCTTTGTATTCTACTTCTGCTTCCGCAAGTGCAGAACCACAATCCGTACACCAGTGAACAGGTTTGAAACCTTTTAATAGGTGGCCATTACTTGCGATTTTACCAAGCGCACGAATGATGTTCGCTTCAGTTGCGAAATCCATAGTGCGGTATGGCTTATCCCACTCACCCATGATGCCAAGACGCTTGAAGCTTTCTTTCTGACCTTCAACCTGACCTGCTGCGTATTCGCGACATTTTTCGCGGAATTCCGCTGCCGTTACTTTTTGGCCTGGTTTGCCTACTTTCTTTTCTACCATCAATTCGATTGGCAGACCGTGGCAGTCCCAGCCTGGGATGTAAGGTGCGTCAAAACCTGAAAGTGTTTTGGATTTAATAATAATGTCTTTAAGAATCTTGTTTAGTGCGTGACCAATGTGAATGTCACCATTTGCGTAAGGAGGGCCATCGTGCAATACGAATGACTTTTTGCCTTTTTTAGCTTTACGGATTTCACCGTAAAGATCTTCTTTGTACCAACGCTCAAGCATTTCTGGCTCACGATTAGCCAGGTTGCCGCGCATTGGAAACCCTGTTTCAGGTAAGTTCAGGGTATCTTTATACTCACTCATCGATTCTTAATTCCGTTATATTGGGCGAAAATTAGACATTATGTCGAACGGTGGAATAAACCGTTCAACTCTTAAGCTGACGCAGCCACACCCTTGCTGCTTCAGCATCCAATTCGATTTGTTGTTTAAGTGCTTCAAACGACTCAAACTTTTGCTCATCTCGAAGTTTGTGCAAAAGTTCCACTTCTAGTTGCTTGCCATATAAATTGGCATGAAAGTCAAATAAGTGTACTTCTAACTGTTGGCGAACGCCATTTACTGTAGGTCGTTGGCCAATATTAGCCACGCCACCGACTGGCTTATCACCCAAGCCTAGCGCTTGAACAACATAGACTCCGGAAACCGGAGAAACACAACGCTTCAGTGGAATATTGGCCGTCGGGAACCCAATGGTTCTTCCTAACTTTCTTCCGTGTGAAACGCGACCGCTGATGCTGTAATCTCTTCCCAGCATCTCTTGAGCGGCATGCAAATCGTCACGAGCTAAGGCTTCGCGAATCGCGGTACTACTCACTCGTAACTGTTGTAAACAAAAGCTTTGGGTACTGACGACTTCAAAGCCGTATTTTTCCCCTGCTTCCTGCAACATAGCAAAGTTACCTAAACGGCCTTTGCCAAAGCAGAAATCATCACCAACGACAAGAAACTTAACACCCAAACGCTCGACCAACAAGTCGCGGATAAACTCTTCCGCTGTCAGGCTGGCAAAATGGCGATTAAAGTTGACGCAAAGCAAACGATCGATGTCGAGCTTGCTTAATTGAACGAACTTGTCGCGCAGTCGCGTCAACCTTGCGGGCGCTTTGTCTTTGGCAAACAGCTCCATTGGCTGAGGTTCAAAGGTCATCACAACCGACGGTAACGAAAGTTTCTCCGCTTGCTCAGACACTTGCTGCAATACTTGTTGATGGCCTTTGTGTACGCCATCGAAATTGCCGATCGTCAACACACAACCATAATGGTGTGGTGCGATATTATGAATGCCTCTAATCAGTTCCATTGGATACTGCGTTCTGCCTCTGTTTTTACTTTGCACTGTGTGAAACTGACGGATTATATACTAATCAACCTCAATCTGTCCCAGCTTTTAGGTCTTTTAAACGTACGCCTGTCAAAAATAGAACCGCCAGGTAAACTACGGCGCCTAGACCAATTAACATTCCTAACATGCCGCTACGGTGAGCAAAGCTCCACTCTAGCCAAACCGACATATCTTCCAATTGCCATAAGATCGCAGCGACCATCGCAGCGCCAGCAACAACCAAACGTATAATAAAGAAGACGGTACGCTTAGTGATTTGATAGACACCTGCAATGTGCAGACCTCGGTACAACAGCGCCATGTTGACGAACGCTGACAATGCCGTAGCAATAGCCAAACCGACGTAACCGTAGAAATAGGCGAAAATTGCGTTGAACACCATGTTAGTCACCATCGCGATGATGCCGTATTTCACTGGCGTTTTTGTGTCTTGACGTGAGTAATAGCCTGGCGCCAACACTTTAATTAACATGAAATTCAATAGGCCAGATGCGTAAGCGAGCAACGACAGAGACGCTTGGTGCACATCTTGTGGAGAGAACTCACCGCGCATAAATAGAACCATCAACATCGGCTTCGCCAACGCCATCAAACCCAACATCGCCGGAATCCCGAGCAGCGTAACCATGCGAACGCCCCAATCCATGGTATGTGCAAAACCTTCGCTCTGCGAGTCCACATGTTTACGAGACAGCGCAGGCAAAATCACCGTCGCAATCGCAATACCAAACAGCCCCAGCGGGAACTCCAACAAACGATCGGAATAATACAACCAGCTGATTGAGCCAGTTTGTAGAAAGCTGGCAATAAAAGTATCAAATAGCAGGTTGATTTGACTGACAGAGACGCCAAACAAAGCGGGAATCATCAACGTGCGGATTTTTACCACCCCAGGATCGCGCCACCCCCACTTAGGCTTAACCATCACGCCCGCTTTAATAAGGAAAGGAATTTGGAATAAGAACTGAACCAAACCACCTAAAAACACACCGATAGCCAGACCGATTTCCGGTTGAGACATCTGTGGCGAAATAAACCAAGCCGCCAGAATGATCATGACATTCAAAAAGACCGGAGTGAATGAGGAGACGGCAAACTTGCCGAGTGTGTTAAGAATGGCTCCGGAAAGCGCAACAAAGGTGATGAACCATAAATAAGGGAAGGTAATTTTGAGCATCAGACTGGCTAGCTCAAATTTCTCTGCGGCCGGCCCACCATGCATCCAATCTAAAAACCAGCCAAAACCAAACAGCGCGGTTACCACACCAGAGCCCAGCACGCCCAGCACGGTAACAATAGAGACAATAACCCCTAACGTACCGGCAGCACGAGCAATCAACTCGCGTGTTTTGTCCATATCACCTTGAGCGTGATTCTCCGTTAAAACAGGGACAAACGCTTGAGAAAAAGCCCCTTCAGCAAACAAACGTCGTAAGAAATTCGGAATTTTGTTGGCGAAGAAAAAGACGTCAGCGCTTGCTCCTGCCCCCATTAAATTTGCCACTACAACATCGCGAACTAAACCCAGAACGCGGGAAATTAATGTCATAGCACTGACGATCATGCCTGACTTGAGTAGTCGTTTACTCACTGTAACCTCGGAATATCACTATAAGACAGCCAACCCTATACTGTTAAGCTCGTGGAGGCTCTAAATAGACGTCAAAAATATATCCGTTTATTGTTAGTTCTAAGCGGATAATTATTAGCATTGGTATAAAAATGCTGTTAGAATCCCCGCCATCTTAACCGCGATAACCTTTCACACCAAAATTTGTTTTGGTTTAGATGGGTTTTTGCACAAATCATTTGACATTTAGGCGCAAATGAGGGATATTCCTCGCCCTTAAATTGTCACAGAACTAAGTTTTTGGGAGTTAGACCCTTGGCAAATAGTAAATCTGCTAAGAAGCGCGCTATCCAAGCTGAGAAACGTCGTCAGCACAATGCTAGCCGTCGCTCAATGATGCGTACTTACATGAAGAAAACTGTTGCTGCTATCGAAGCAGGCGACAAAGAAGCTGCAACTGCTGCATTCGCTGTAGTTACACCTATCCTAGACCGCATGGCAACTAAAGGCCTTATTCACAAGAATAAAGCAGCTCGCCATAAGTCTCGTTTCGCTGCACAAATCAAAGCTCTTTAATAGACACTTGATTTTACAGTGAAGAAAAAACCGGCTTTATGTCGGTTTTTTTATATCTAAAATTCGTCAAATCACGAATCCAAGATAAGAAAAAAGCTGGCACTGCCAGCTTTTGTTATTTAGGACGACTCAAATCTGCCAGTTACCTACCGTTGCCTAAACAACACAGATAACCCTTACGCATTTCAGTCTGTGCGATCAGTTTGCGCAATAAAGACCGTGAAGGGTTTGAATCAATGTCTTCACCTCATCACTTTTTAACGTGTAATACACCGTTTGCGCTTCTTTTCTCGTCGCGACCAATTCGTCACGACGAAGCCAAGCTAAATGTTGCGATAACGCCGACTGGCTTAATTCCAGTTTGGTACACAGCTCCCCAACGGACAACTCTTGGTTATGCAGCATACAAAGAATTTGTAGGCGTCTTTCGTTTGCCATCGCTTTGAGCAACACGACGGCTTTTGCGGAGTTTTTCTCCATTTCTTGTAGATTCATGTGTTGGACCTCTAGCTACAACTTACTTATTCCAACCCTGGCCAGCTTGTTGTGTTGCACTGATTTAATATCTCTAAGGACATCAAGATTCTTCTCCAGAGCCTTCTTTATTAGAACCTCTAAATTTGGCTTTAAAGCGATACATCAATTTAACCCACCAGCAGTGTTCACTGGGGCTTTATCGACGAGAAATAATTTTGCTCACTAAACCAAGTATCTTGAATTACTTAGGTATCATTTAGATTTATATTTTTATCGATAGTAATCTATTTATTTGAGCAACGATACGGGTTTACTCAAACATTTGACTGAAATCAGCATCACATACGTTTTTTACCGCAGGATGCTGAATCATTCGCTCGGCGAAAATAACGTAATACTCTTCTTTCAAATCCTCAACATGACCGATCAACTGCAAGCTGCGGTCATCTTCGATTTCTGACATGTAAACCGTCGGCGCCAAAAAGATTACATCATCACGGTATCTCGCAAAGGCTTTCATCAACGCGACATCATCAAACTCTCCCAAGACATCAGGTTGTAATCCTTGGCGATCAAACCATTGAATGACTTTTCGCCCCATCGCCGTTCGACTTGCTGGGATCAACAGCTTTTTCTTTTCCAAAATTTCAGGGAACTTCACGTCTGGAATGTCAGAAGATGCAAAGAAACTCATGCTACTCTCGCCAAGCTTCTTACTATAAAGGCCTGGGCTTTGCGTCGAGTCCACCGGGCAATCAGAAAGAATCATATCCAACTTGTGCTGCGATAGCCGTTCTAATAACAGTTCGTGCGTCGACTCATAACAACGTAAGTGGATACTGTTGTCTTCAGGTACAGTTGTCATCAGCACTTTACTAACTAGCCGTTTTGACAGCGCATCGGCCACACCAACTTCAAACAAAATGTTGGAGTGCTGACTGTAGTTCACAATATCAAGCATCTCATAGCTTAAACCAAACATACGATCCGCATATTTGAAGACCAATTGTCCGAGTTCTGTTGGTTCGACAGTACGGCCGTTTCGCTTGGTTAGCTTACCTTTCATCCGCTCTTCAAGCGCTTTGATTTGCCCGGTCACCGTTTGAGGAGTGAGAAAAAGCGCATCCGCGGCCTTGGTAACAGAGCCCTGCTTGCACACCATCCAGAAGTAATAAAGATGGTTGTAATTTAGATGTGACATCGGCCAATTCCAGAAAAGAAGGTGATGCTTTTTATACCAAATGTGACAGAGACAGACAAGATACTCGGCAAAACCATCACTTTAACCAACTAAAATTAAGTTTTACCGAAAATACAATCTCAGCATTGTCATAAAACTTGAAGTAAAACGCACTTTTTATCGAATTTTCATCAAAAAAACCTCAGTTTATAAAACCAATAAAACCTATATTTTTCAATAAATTAAAACAGGATAATCCGCTACCTTTTTGGAACTATTAAAAAGCACAATAAAAAGTGCCCACAGAAATCAATCTGTAATATTACTGAAATATTTGTTCTCTAACATCGCCCGAAGTTTCAACTTAAGACCGAAAAACGAACTTAAAGGTCAACGGAGAAAATTATGATGAACCAAGCTACTTCAACAGCAGCGCCTATCTCGAGCACGACTCGTTGGTTACGCTGGGCTAACTTGGCATTCATGCTGTATCTGCTTCTTCTAGCAGTATCTATGGTTGGTAGCGGTTTCAAATGGGCAACTGGCGACCAAGCAAAAGTATTGTTTGAGTTTGCATCTCACCCTATCGCTGGTCTTATGATCGGCCTAGTAGCAACAGCCCTAATCCAATCCTCAAGTACTGTAACTTCTATTATTGTGGGCTTAGTTGCAGGTGGTCTACCTGTAGAGACAGCGATTCCAATGGTAATGGGTGCCAATATTGGTACAACAGTGACCAATACTTTGGTTTCACTAGGTCACGTACGTTGTAAGGAAGAATTCAAGCGCGCATTTGCTAGTGCGACGATCCACGACTTCTTTAACCTTCTTGCTGTTCTGATCTTCCTTCCTTTGGAAATGATGTTCGGCATTCTAGAGAAAATTTCTCACTGGTTGGTTTCGCCACTATTGAACACTGGCGACATGAGCATGAAGGGTTTTGACTTCATCAAGCCAATCACTAAGCCTGTTGTTTCTGCTATCAAAGAACCGCTATCAACATTTGGTGACACCATGGGTGGCGTGGCTCTAATTGCTTTAGGTATCGCTACAATCTTCGTTGCTATCACAGTAATGGGTAAGCTAATGAAGAGCCTAATGGTTGGCCGTGCTCGCGATATTCTGAAGAATGCAATTGGTCGTGGTCCTATCCACGGTATCGTTTCAGGCTCGATCGTGACGGTGCTGGTACAATCTTCATCAACAACAACAAGCTTGATGGTTCCACTTGTAGGTACTGGTGTTCTTAAAGTTCGTGACATTTACCCATTCACGCTGGGTGCTAACATCGGTACGTGTATCACTGCACTACTTGCAGCTACCGCCGTATCTGGTGAGTTTGCTGTGTTTGCTCTTCAGATTGCGCTAGTACACTTAACCTTTAATATTTTGGCGACACTGTTTATCTTTGGTATTCCGTTCTTACGTGAAATCCCAGTAAAAGGCGCTGAAATGATTTCAGAGCTTGCTATCAAAAACAAAGCCGTTGTGGGTGGCTACCTGATGTCTGTATTCATCATTCTGCCAGGCACAATCCTTGCTCTGACAACCTGATAATACCAACCATCGCTTATTGTTTAAGGCTCCACGTTGTGGGGCCTTTTTTGTATCTGTAACCATGATGCAAAAATGAGAGCTGATGTAACTCCGATTGAGACTGAGAAATATTTGTTGTTCAAACCAAACACTCAATGATAATTTGGCTCCACCTCTTTCAATACAATCACCGTTAGTCAAAAGTACAGAGACGGTCATATACACAATGGATAACGGCTCTTGCCTCCCATAGTTGTCTTCGATGACTGACAGGTACTCTGCGCGTTGTTGAAAAGGTCTTACCTTCACATGGAGTTGAACGACATGGCTCAGTTTAATGAACCAATTTCTAGCCAGCTATTAGCAATAGATGAAAACCTCACTCAGTTAGTCACTGATATTGATATTCTTAGCAGCGTAAACCCGCTTAATTACGCCCAAGAGCGAGAAAGGTTCATCAGTAATAAGTACTCGCAAGAACCTAACTTTCAGTACCAGAAAGCGCCTCTTGACACTCATCAGTCAAAACGCCGTTTGTACGAATTGCCTTTGGAACACATCGAAGATACTCAGTTGCAAAAGCTTTATGAGGATGTCATTCAGTCTTACGCCGACAAACTTGATCAAGTCAACACCATAGGTACGCAAGAGTTCCTATACAACTCTCTGCGCTATTACGGTGAACCAAGTGCGAAAGACATTGCTAACGCACATTTCATTTTGCATCTTCCGACAGAAGAAGAGAGCAAACCAGAGCATGATAGCCGCTCCATTGCTCATTTCATGCAAAGCTTCGCCGATAAAAATGGGTATGAATGTGAAATTCAAATCTTAGATGGCATGCTAGCTAACGCTTTGGTGTCAGGCTCACGAGTGAAGATTAACAGCGCTGCGCACATCACAACTGACGAGCTTGAAGCACTCGCACACCACGAGATGGGTGTGCATTTGCTAACTACGCTTAATGGTCGTCAACAGCCACTTAAAGTGCTTAGTTTAGGTTGCCCTGCCAATACCAATACGCAGGAAGGGTTGGCCATTTTGTGTGAGTACCTCTCTGGACACTTCAGTATCAAACGTTTAAGAACCTTAGCTCTTCGCGTGCTTGCTGTAGAATCTATGATTAAAGAGCGCGATTTCCGCCATACCTTTATGTTGCTGAAGGAGCAGTACAAAGCGTCTGATGTTCAAGCCTTTACCATTACTTCGCGCGTATACCGCGGTGGTGGCTTAACCAAAGATTATTTGTACCTGAGAGGATTTAGAGAAGTGCTCAACGCGTACGATAAGCTAGGGGATGATTTTTCACTGCTGCTATGTGGTAAAACGGAATTGAAGTATTTCGATCTGATCCGTTCTCTCGTTAATAAAGGGATTTTCACACAACCAAAGTTCATTAGCCCTGCGCTATCGACTCCGAAGCAAACTAACCCGATTCATCGCTATATCGTTAGCGCATTGAAGTAACGAAACTCAAACGCATCACAAAAGCAAAAAAGCTCCATTCGGAGCTTTTTGTATTATCAAGAACCAGCGTGATTACACTGAGAATGGATAACGAATTGGATCGTGGTGTTCGTACCCTTCTACCCAAAAGTCATCCAGTGTCACCCAAGTTTCCAAATCTTCTAGAGATTTAATCTCCGGATTGATATGGAATGTTGGTGCTTGCAACGGTTCACGCTTCAACTGAACATCGCGCATCAACTCAAGCTGATCTTCATAAATGTGCGCGTTAACGATTTTATGGAAGGCCTGACCTGGCTTATTACCCGTAATTTGCGCCATGATCGCTAAGAACACATAAACTTGAACCATGTTGAAGTTCAATCCAAGCGGCACATCGCACGAACGCTGTGTACTGTTGAGATACAAAGTGTCATCCAGTAGCGAGAAATGATGACTGTACATACAAGGTCGCAAGCACCCCATATGGAACTCACCAGGGTTGTAGAAGTTCAAGATTTCACCACGGTCATCAACACCGCGAGTCAAATCATCCACAATCTTGCGTAGCTGGTCGATATGACCACCATCAGGCTTTGCCCATGCACGACCTTGAACGCCGTACACACGGCCCATGTCGTCTTCACCCTTACGGTATGGGTTATTCAACCAAGCGTCGTTTAGGTTGGCGTTCGCATCCCACGTTTTGGTGCCTAATTTACGGAAATCTTCAGCATTATCATAACCACGAATGTAGCCAAGTAGCTCAGCCACTGCTGCTTTCCAAAAACTTTTACGCGTCGTTACCAATGGAAATTGATTGTTCGCAACATCGTAGGTTAAATCCGCGTTGATTACCGTCAGGCAACGTTTACCTGTACGTTCATTTTCAACCCAAACACCTTGATCAACGATGCGTTGACACAAATCTAAATACTGTTTCACACCAATACCTTACTTCGTTTTAACTTGAGCTTTGTCTTGGTAAAGACCACGTTTGTAAGCCCAAACCATCATCAGAATACCCAACACGATCATTGGCGTTGATAGAATTTGTCCCATCGAAATATAACCACCAAATAGACCAAGCTGAGCATCCGGTTCGCGAACGAACTCGACTAAGAAGCGGAATGTACCATATCCAGCTAAAAATAGCCCTGATACCGAACCCAATGGGCGAGGCTTTTTGATGAACCAGTTCAAGATGAAAAACAGCACTACGCCTTCTAACAGCATTTCATACAGTTGCGATGGGTGACGTGGTAAAGGCCCGCCATTTGGGAAAACGATAGCCCAAGGAACGTCTGTTACACGCCCCCAAAGCTCGCTGTTCATGAAGTTACCCATACGGCCCATACCCAAGCCAAATGGCACAAGAGGCGCAACAAAGTCAGCAACGCCGAAGAAGGTACGACCGTTCTTGTGTGCATACCAGAACATTGCCGTAATCACACCCAACAAACCACCGTGGAACGACATACCGCCAGTCCAAACTTTGAAGAGATACAAAGGATCATCTAAAAACAGTTCAAAGTTATAGAAGATAACGTAACCGACGCGACCACCGATGACGACCCCTAAGAAGCCCGCGAAAAGTAGATCAGAGACTTGCTCTCGAGTCCAGCCGCTGCCTGGTTTGTCAGCACGACGGTTCGCCAACCACAATGCAAACATGAAACCGACGAGGTACATCAAACCGTACCAACGAATTGAAACAGGACCAATAGAGACTAAAACCGGATCAATATTGGGAAATTGAAGGTATCCCTGAGACATAAATCATTCTCTTCTTATTTACAAATAAAACCAATATACCCAAGTCACCTCAAATGCTCGGTTCAGCGTGAATAACTTGGGAATAAACTTACAGCAGCATTGTTGCTGCAACAAACATCAAGAATATTGCGAATATTTTCTTTAATACCGCAGTAGGAAGATTGGTCGCGAGCTTCGCCCCCACTTTCGTGGTCAACATCGAAGTCATCGCAATCGCAAGTAACGCAGGAAGGTAAACATAACCAATACTGTACGCAGGTAAGCCTTCAACCTTATAGCCGTGCAAAATAAAGCCGATCATGCCAGAGATGGCGATGATGCAGCCACAAACTGACGATGAGCCGACCGCTTTACGCATTTCTACGCCGTGCTTGTTGAGAAAAGGCACCGATAAAGAACCGCCACCGATACCAGCTAAGCTCGAAACCACACCAATTCCCGTTCCGTACATCATAGTGACCGGACTACTCGGCATTGGCTTCTCACTTTTTACTTTAATGGATCGGAACATCTGTACAGCTAGACACAGTACAATGACACCAAATACTTTCGGCAAGTAATGAGTTGGGATCCATTCGGCAATGTTGGCACCAACAAAGCCGCCAATCACCACTCCGGGCATTAGCCACTTCACAACAAACATATCTACGTTGCCAAGTTTAAGATGGTTGAGAGCAGAAGAACCTGATGTAACGATGATGCTTGCCAGAGATGTCGCAAGCGCCATATGCATGCTCATTTCTGGAGAAATGCCCGCCCAAGGCAGCAAAAATAACAACGCAGGTACGACGATTAATCCGCCCCCAATGCCGAGTAGCCCCGCCATCACACCAACAAAAGCGCCCAGCGCCAGCAATAACAAAAATAAAGAGACGGTCACGATTACCTACTTTTTCCCTGCACGAACGAAGCCTGCAAAACCTTGTTGGATAAAGAAATCATGCATCATTTGATGAATCTCCTCTCCGTACGATTTTGTCATCGCCTGTTCTGCTAGTTTTTCTAGTTCCTGTTGTTGGCTATGACGAATCAAATACTTCACCTTAGCCACGTTAGATGTGTTCATACTTAAGCTGGTGTATCCCAACCCAAGTAATAAGAGCGCACCAAATGGATCACCGGCTAATTCACCGCAGATGCACACTGGCACATGATATTTATCGCACACGTCATGAATCTGTTTGAGTGCTAACAGCACTGCCGGATGCATGGATTCATAGACATCAGCGACGCGGGAATTGTTCCGATCCACCGCCAGTAAATACTGAGTTAAGTCGTTAGTACCAACAGAGACAAAATCCACTCGATGCGCGATGGCAGGAAGCAGATATACCATCGATGGCACTTCGATCATCACCCCGACTTTTGGAACCTGGATACGCTCATCAAGCAAGACAACTTCGCTGTAGGCTTGGTTGATCAGCGTCATCGCATCATCCAGCTCTTTAATACCAGATACCATGGGTAACAAGATACTTAAATTACCACTTTCAGCACTAGCTCTTAGCATCGCACGCAATTGAATCAAAAAGATATCAGGATGATCTAACGTAAAGCGAATCCCGCGCCAACCTAAAAACGGATTGTCCTCTTCGATTGGCAGGTATGGCAATGGTTTATCACCACCGATGTCCAGAGTACGCATCACCACGCGTTGGCTCGAGTAGCTGTTTAATATTGCTCGATATTGATGATACTGCTCATCTTCCGATGGAAAGTGATGTTGAAGTAAAAATGCAATTTCAGTTCGATATAAACCGACACCATCGACGCCCGTATTAATGGCAATGTTGCTATCGGCACTGAGACCCGCATTCAGCATCACTTCAATGTGCTGGTTATCTAACGTTACGGCAGGTAACGCGAGATCTTTATTGACCATCGCGAAGAGCTCTGACTCTTCACTAACCAAACTGCGATACTCACGTAACAGCTGGCGGTTGGGCTCAAGAAAAATCTCGCCCGTATAGCCATCAACGATGCCTAATTTGCCGTTAACCACATCCGTATTGATGTTAGCGCCCATAACGGCCGGCACACCCAATGCGCGCGAAAGAATTGCAGCGTGTGAGTTTGCGCCCCCTTCAAGCGAAACGACCGCTAATAAATGTTCTTTCGGCACCGATGCTAACAAAGTCGCAGTAAGCTCATTGGCCACTAAGATGATAGGACGATCGATGGCCGCATTCTCTTGCTCACTGTTGTGCAGAAAATACAGCAACCTTTGCCCCAACTCTCGGATATCTTGTGCTCGTTCACGCAAATAGACATCTGACATACGAGCAAAGCGGTTTGAATAAGTTTCAACTACCTGACGCAGTGCCCAATCTGCTCGATCGCCTTTTTCAATCTGTTTCTTAAGATCGCCGCGCAACATTGGATCATTGAGCAAGTGGGTAAACAAATCGAATATCGCTAACGCATCTTTATTGATTTCGCTGTCGAACTTTTTCCGCATCCGGCGGAAGTCATTCAGCGCACGCTCAATCGCTACCAGCAGCAGCTCTTGCTCTCGCTCTTTATCCAGCGTGGAAGACGGGAATACGTCCGACAAACTCGGCTGCGTGTTGTCAAACCAAAACTCTCCGATGGCAACACCTGTTGATGCAGGCAATCCTTTAAGAACCGTCGGTTTTGAGGCTAATTGCCAATGACCTAAACTTTGCGCGTGAGCGATGATCACGGCTAACTGCGCAGATAAGGTCACTAAGAAAGATTCTTCCATCTCACTAAACAATCGTGGCGTCTTTTGCTGAATGACTAATACACCTAATACTTGTTTGCGATGGATGATTGGAGTGGCGAGGAAAGAGTGATAAACCTGTTCACCAAGCTGCGGGAAAAATTTAAATTCAGGGTGTTTTGAAGCTTCTGCGAGGTTAAGAGGTTCTGCGCTGCGTTTAACGAGACCAACTAAACCTTCATTGAAATTAATGTGGATGCTATCGCCTTCAAAAATAAGGCCTTGAGTTGCCATCAACTCAAGGCGCTGCATTTCTTCATTGGCGAGATAGATAGTACAACACTCAGTGCGAAGGGCGGCACAAGTCTCTTTTACCAATATATCGAGAGCCAGATGCACATCATCGACTCTGGAGACTTTCTCAACTATTTCCCTTAGCTGGCTGAGCATGACTATCCTCTACGTTGTTGCTTTTTTCTTTTCCCTTTCGCTTTTCTCTCTCGAAAAGGCATGGCTAAAGATGCAAACTCTTTCATCGCTCGACGATAAACATCACGCTTGAAAGAAACAACTTGCCGAACTGGATACCAATAGCTCACCCAGCGCCAACCATCAAATTCAGGGGATTTCCCGCGCTGCATATTGATGCGCGATTCATCGCATTCCAATCGCAGCAGAAACCATTTCTGTTTTTGGCCGATACAAACAGGCTTGGAGTCCCAACGCACCAATCGCTTTGGTAGTTTATATCTTAACCAATGACGACTTGTTGCAATGATCTTAACGTCTTTTTTCGTTAATCCGACTTCTTCATACAACTCCCTGAACATCGCCTGTTCAGGTGTTTCACCTTCGTCAATCCCACCTTGTGGAAATTGCCATGAGTGTTGCCCGTATCGTTTAGCCCAGAAGACCTGACCATGGTTATTACATATCACAATACCAACATTCAGTCGGTAACCATCGCCATCTATCACTGGCTAACCTCTATGAATAATTTTTTATTACCATGATTTTTCCACATATCCCCATTACTAGCAAACTTACTGATGTGATATGAGCAAGATTTATTACCTTTTCACCGTTATTGGATATCTTTTAATCAAATTAAAGTTTATCAACACAAGAGTGAGACATTGCCCACATTTATTCACCTTTTCTGTGAATAACTTTGTGAAGAATTCCATATCAACTCCGATTTTCAATCAAAAGCATTATTCTCTTACTCATCAATAAAAATAACGACCAATCATAACTCAATGATAAATATAAACTTAAAAACAAACCTGGTGATAAAACGATCTTGTCAATTCTGATGATCTTTTCACCAAACTCAGATCGGTCAAAGATCAACCGATCGGTTATTTATCCACACATTCATTCTCTAACTTCATGACATCTACATAAAATCAAGCCTAAAAACGTTTCAAAACCCCTGTTTATTCATCCAGTCCATCAGTAGATCCACTTATATGCACCTATATCTGTGGATAAGTTATGAATTGATCATTCTTAATCCATCTCGATGAAATCTTGGACAGTAGATTTTGTTGAAATTTGTTAGACTAGGATTTTTCCATTGTCATGCAGTTATTATGAAACCAGAACCACAATCAGAAGCGGAGTTAATGGAACGCGCTCACGATATTGCCGGACTCAGTTTTGCGGAATTAGCGGACGAAGCAGGGATGACCGTTCCAGAAAACCTCAAACGCGATAAAGGCTGGGTGGGACAATTGCTGGAATGGCATTTGGGCGCTCCTGCGGGTAGCAAACCTCAACAAGACTTTTCCAAACTTGGTATCGAGTTAAAGAGCATTCCAATTGGCTACAACGGACGACCGTTAGAAACTACATTTGTATGCGTTGCACCCTTAACTGGTGTTCAAGGACTGACATGGGAAACCAGCCATGTGCGCAATAAGCTCTCGCGCGTATTGTGGGTTCCTGTAGAAGGTGAACGAGAAATCCCCCTTGCCGAGCGTCGTGTAGGGACGCCTCTTATTTGGTCGCCAGATAAAGAAGAAGAGCAGATCTTACGAAATGACTGGGAAGAACTGATGGAAATGATCGTCTTTGGCAAATTTGATCAAATTTCAGCCAGACATGGCGAAGCGCTTCACCTGCGCCCAAAGGCCGCTAATGCCAAAGCACTAACTGAAGCCTATAGCTCCAACGGGAAACCAATGAAGACGCTACCACGAGGCTTTTACCTACGAACACAATTCACCGAACAGATCTTACTGAAGCACTATATCAATGTGCAATCTGAGTAACTCATCTGTTCACTCTAATGGGTAACCAACGATAATTCGATATCGCAGTAAGAGGCAGTACCCTCACTACCGCACTCATCATAAGCGTTGTGTAACCGCAAATAAGCTTTGTCGATACCTAACCTGAGCAGCTCTTCTTTCACCAAATCTAAGGAACCAAAATGAAGCGGTTCCTCTCCATCTTTAATCGGCTCTAGCTGGTGCTTATATTCCACAGCTAGCAAATAGTCAGAGACATCGGAACACCCAATGACAAATACTTTGGGTAACGTATAGGTGTCTTTATGTTGACCATGTAGCCACATGTCCAGTTGATGCTTCTGCATAGTGCACCTCCTTCACAAGATCTTTTTAGTGTAGTTGGGGGATGAATACCTTTCGAGCCACACTTGCGCTTATACGTAAATGATTTGCGATAGCGACCAAAAATCCCATATATTGATGGATAACCTATTCAGTTGGCTATTTTTCAAGGAAGTGAAATGCAATACACCAAACTACCGCACTCATCACTCGAGATCAGTAAAATCTGTCTCGGCACTATGACTTTTGGTGAGCAAAATATCGAACAAGAAGCTTTTGAGCAGCTCGACTTTGCTGTCGATCATGGGGTGAACTTCATTGATACCGCAGAGATGTACCCTGTTCCGCCAAAAGCAGAAACACAAGGCCTAACAGAACAATACATCGGCAACTGGCTGACAAAATCCGGCAAGCGAGAAAAAGTCGTTCTAGCGACAAAAGTGGCAGGGCCGCGCAATGTGCCTCACATCCGTGAAAACATGAGTTTAAATCGTCGCAATATCCATGATGCCATCGACTCTAGCCTTCAACGACTCCAAACCGATTACGTAGATTTGTACCAACTTCACTGGCCACAGCGTCAAACTAACTGCTTTGGCCAACTCAACTACCCTTACCCAGACAAGCAAGAAGAAGTGACGTTAATTGAAACCCTAGAAGCATTAACTGAACTGGTTAAGATGGGTAAAGTGCGTTACATCGGCGTATCTAACGAAACACCTTGGGGGGTGATGTCTTTGCTTCGTTTAGCGGAGAAGCATGATTTACCGCGTATAGTTTCAATTCAAAATCCATACAATCTACTCAACCGCAGCTTCGAAGTGGGTTTGTCTGAAATCAGCCATTATGAAGGTGTCCAACTGTTAGCGTATTCACCTCTGGCGTTTGGTTGTTTGAGTGGTAAATACTTACATGGCGCAAAACCAGAAGGTGCACGCTGTACTAAGTGGGAGCGTTTCGCTCGTTACTTCACGCCTCAAGGCGTCAAAGCGACAGAAGCATACGTGAACTTGGCGCGTGAGCATGGCCTAGATCCTGCGCAAATGGCATTGGCGTTCGTTAATCAACGTCCATTTGTCGCTTCCAATATCATCGGAGCGACCAACCTTGATCAACTTAAAGCTAACAT
Source organism: Vibrio sp. RC2502 (assembly GCF_054850435.1). Classification (NCBI taxonomy): domain Bacteria; kingdom Pseudomonadati; phylum Pseudomonadota; class Gammaproteobacteria; order Vibrionales; family Vibrionaceae; genus Vibrio; species Vibrio sp. RC2502. The sequence goes on along the minus strand of NZ_CM141453.1, from coordinate 520,447 downwards.
TGACAGCATCGATATCAAGCTTAGTGATGAGCTGTTAACAGACATTCAAGCGATCGGTACTACCTACTCTAACCCATGTCCATAAAAGCAAACAGGCTGACCACATAGGTCAGCCTGTTAATAGCACTTAGAACAAATCTATTTCGATATGCGTTTACAGCGTGTTGAGCTTTTAGGGTTAACTAAAGCGTAATGTTGGAAGCTCAACACGCTATAGATTACGTCGGTATTCGCGCAGTTAGCACTCGACGAAGATGACGAACTCGACGTTCAACTTTAACCGCTTCAGGCACGCTGGTTTGAGTAACTCGCCCTTCACGATCTAAACCAATATCCCTTAATAAATGAACATTGGTCCATGGAACATCATGAGAACTGCGGCGCACGGTACGTTGCCATTCTCTCTCTTCACGTTTTAAATCCGCTTTAATAAGCAAAGTCGCCAATGTTAAGTAAATTGAGTGACGCATAATTTTTCTCCAATTAAACGATAAATGATCGACTGGGAAAAATAGTACGCAGAGACACAGAGAGATCTGTTGAGACTAAGCCGCTACTTTTCCGCAGCCTAGTAAACATAAATTAGGTTACGGATTAATTTTTATCTTGTGAGCCAGTGGTATCGTTAATATCCGATTTAAAAGCTATCGGAGATTTAGACATACGATCAGCGCAAGCAGTGGTGTTAACAACGTAATGTTTCATCTTGCGCCTCCTAGCTAAAAAAATAATCCGTGTGTGAAGTGATATAACTCAACGAGTTATGGCTAAATTGTAAGCGTTGATGAATATATATCAAACAATTTCTATGCTTTCGATAAAAAACAAATCAATACCCTGAAGATAAGTTGCATATGTTTTTTCATATAACATATTCATCTAGGGAATATATAAAACTTCGAGTTTTATAAATCAGAACGTATACAACGAAAAAGAGCGACCAGCAAGGTCGCTCTTTCAATTCGATTCACTCATTGAATTACATCGCTTGATCGGAAATCAAGTTGTGCTTATTCAGTAGTCGATACATGGTTGCACGCGACACACCAAGTTCTTTCGCCGCATTGGAAACTTGACCAGAGTGCGATTCCAACACGACCAATAACGCATCACGCTCACTCTTTTCACGAATTGATTTCAAACTGCGTTTTGAATCATTACGTTGCGGCAAATCGAGATGATGCTCTTCAATCATCACGCTGTCAGACATCAACACCGCACGCTTAACTTGGTTCATCAACTCGCGAACATTACCAGGCCAGAAGTAACGAGTCAGAGCTTTCAAAGCGTCCTCTGAGAAACTTTTTGCTTGAGAGTTGTACTCTTTAGAGAACTCTTGCAGATAGAAGCGAGCTAGTAGTGCAATGTCACTCGCGCGCTCTTTCAAGCTTGGTACGTTGATACGAAGTACATTGATGTAATGGTACAACTCTTCGTTGAAGTCGCCATCAATCAAAGCTTTTTCTACGTCTGACGAGTTAGCAGCAAGAATACGCACATTCACATTCTTCACACCTTCGCGCGTTTCAATCGTGCCCTCTTGCAAGAACCTTAACAGGTTCATTTGCTGGTCTTTCGAAATGGTCAGAATGTCATTAAACAACACAGTACCGCCATCTGCTTGTTCCAACAGACTTGGGCCCATCTCAGCATCCGCAGCAATACCAAAGACTTCCGCTTGGAAACGTTGCTCATTCAAAGCGCGGCAGTTAATCGACATAAAGGGCTTATGAGAACGGGAAGATACTTTGTGAATTGCACGAGCAACCGCTTCTTTACCAGTACCGCTCTCGCCAGAGATCAGAATACTCACGTCCGTAGGACCAATTCGCTTAACTTGATCGCGTAAGCGCTTCATCGGGATAGATTCGCCAATCAGCCCCATATCGAGGCTATTGCCAAAGCTTGGCCAAACTTTTTTCTCTAGCTTGAGCATACCAAGTTGGTGGCCGATGGTACTCAACAGTTGGGCATCTGGGATTGGGGCAGTAAAAAAGTCGATACAGAAGTTAACGATGAACTGGCAGATGGTGTCTGTGCCGAGCTGAGACTCACGAATAAACGCCAGCCAACGCACGTGCTTATGAGAACTCACTAAGTTTGCCAGACCATTCAAGCTAAACTCGTCATGGCTCAGGTCAACGATACCGATACAAGGCCCAATATCTTCCAATAACGTGTTAGCTTTGCGTAAGTCGCCTACTTGGTGACACTTCCAGCCAACTTGTTCCAGTACTGATAACCAAGGCTCATAAGTACCGCCAACTACCACAAGCGATCCCGGGATGGAATCCATCTTAAACTGCCCAGCCATTCTCTAACCCTTATTCTTTTGTTGATAGAAATTTCGCGCCACAAACCCATCTTTGCGAACGGGTAACATTATCGAGACTACGACGCTCGAAGTCTGTCTCAATATTAAGACTATGCAATAGATTGAGATTTGGCGAATACTTATTTGCATATGCCATCAAAATCAAAATGCAACCTATTGAATTTTAGGAAATTAAAGATACAAAAAAACCACCCGAAGGTGGTTTTTTTGTCATTGTTCAGCAAAGAATTACGCTTGTGGGCGCATTGCAGGGAACAAGATCACGTCACGGATAGTGTGCGTGTTAGTTAGCAGCATAACTAGGCGGTCGATACCGATACCTTGACCTGCTGTTGGTGGTAGACCGTGCTCTAGTGCAGTGATGTAGTCTGCATCGTAGAACATCGCTTCGTCATCACCAGATTCTTTTGCTTCAACCTGTGCTTTAAAGCGCGCGTCTTGGTCTTCTGCATCGTTAAGCTCTGAGAAGCCGTTTGCTACTTCACGGCCACCGATGAAGAACTCAAAGCGGTCTGTGAAGAATGGGTTGTCATCGCTACGACGTGCCAGTGGAGAAATATCCGCTGGGTAGCCAGTGATGAACGTAGGCTGCATTAGTTTAGGTTCTGCAGTTTCACCGAAGATCTCTTCAAGAAGCTGACCACAAGTCCAGAAAGGTTCTACTTCAACGTGAACAGATTTCGCGATAGAAACCATTAGTTCGCGGTTTTGTAGATCTTCTTCCGTTAGCGCTTGGATTTGAGCGTGGTCTGGGTTGTAGTGTTTGATTGCTTCAAACATGCTCATGCGAGCGTACTTACCGCCAAACTCAACAGTATCTTCACCGTAAGGCATTGATGTTGAACCTAGAACTTCTAGTGCTACAGAGCTTAGTAGTTCCTCAGTGAAGTCCATTAGATCTTTGTAATCCGCGTACGCCATGTAGAATTCCATCATTGTGAATTCTGGGTTGTGACGTGGAGAAAGACCTTCGTTACGGAAGTTACGGTTGATTTCGAATACGCGATCAAAGCCACCAACAACTAGACGCTTCAGGTATAGCTCAGGCGCAATACGCAGGTACATTGGCATGTCTAGCGCGTTGTGATGCGTGATGAATGGGCGAGCACTTGCACCACCAGGGATCACGTGCATCATTGGCGTTTCAACTTCCATGAACTGTTTAGAGATCATGAAGTTACGAATTGCAGACATAACTTTAGAACGTACAACGAATGCATTACGAGAATCTTCGTTAACGATTAGGTCTACGTAACGCTGACGGTAACGCATTTCTTGGTCAGTTAGACCGTGGAACTTCTCAGGAAGTGGACGAAGTGCTTTTGTTAGCAACTCGTACTCTTCCATGTTCACGTATAGGTCGCCTTTACCAGATTTGTGTAGCGCACCTTTAACACCGATGATGTCGCCGATATCAAGACCTTGGTATTTCTCTTTCAGTTCTTTTTGAACTTCTTTGTCTGCGTAAGCTTGGATACGGCCAGATGTTTCTTGAATTACTAGGAATGGACCACGTTTTGCCATAATACGACCAGCGATCGCTACTACGTGGTTAAGCTCTTCTAGCTCTTCCTTAGTCTTTTCACCGAACTCTTTTTGAAGGTCGCCCGCTAGTGCGTCACGACGGAAGTCGTTTGGGTGGCCGTTTGCTTTGCAGCTCTTTCGGATTTCGTCCAGTTTAGCGCGGCGCTCAGCAATCAGCTTGTTTTCTTCTTGTACAGTTTCGTTTTGAACAGCATCAGTCATTTTCGATGTATCCTGTTTTTGTCGGTGAAAAGCTTTATAGGCCTGATTTCAGGCTAGCTTCAATAAATTTGTCCAGATCGCCATCAAGAACCGCTTGAGTATTACGGTTTTCAACGCCCGTACGGAGGTCTTTAATGCGTGAATCATCCAATACGTAAGAACGGATCTGGCTACCCCAGCCAATGTCAGACTTAGCGTCTTCATTAGCTTGTTTTTCCGCGTTTTGCTTTTGCAATTCAAGCTCAAATAGCTTCGCTCGAAGCTGTTTCATTGCCTGATCTTTGTTCTTATGTTGAGAACGGTCGTTTTGACACTGCACCACAGTATTCGTTGGTACGTGCGTAATACGTACCGCAGATTCAGTGGTGTTGACGTGCTGACCACCCGCACCTGACGCACGGTAAACGTCGATACGAAGATCAGCAGGGTTAATGTCGATAGCAATGTTTTCATCAATCTCTGGGTAGATGAACGCAGACGCAAAAGACGTATGACGACGGCCGCCTGAATCGAATGGCGATTTACGTACTAAACGGTGAACACCAGTTTCTGTACGTAGCCAACCGTAAGCGTAATCACCAGAGATACGAACCGTTGCAGATTTAAGACCCGCAACCTCACCTTCAGATACTTCGATAACTTCCGCCTTGAAGCCTTTCGCTTCTGCCCAGCGTAAGTACATGCGTAACATCATGTTGGTCCAGTCTTGCGCCTCAGTACCACCTGAACCTGCTTGCAAGTCAATGTAGCAATCAGAGCTATCGTGGTCACCAGAGAACATACGGCGGAATTCTAGCTGCGCAAGCTTCTCTTCCAACTCTGCAAGTTCTGGTTCGATTTCATCAAACGTTTCTTGGTCTTGTTCTTCAACAGCCAGTTCAAGAAGACCATCAACATCTTCTACACCTTGCTCTAGTTGATCAATAGTTTCAACTACGGCTTCAAGTGATGCACGTTCTTTACCTAGTGCTTGTGCACGTTCAGGCTCGTTCCATACATCTGGCTGTTCAAGTTCTGCGTTGACTTCTTCTAGACGCTCTTTCTTCGCGTCATAGTCAAAGATACCCCCTCAGGACATTCGTGCGCTCAGACACGTCCTGAAGACGGTTTTTAATGGGATTGATTTCAAACATGTTTGCTCAACATTTTAGAATAGAATTTAACCGAGAAATTCTACTGAAAAATGTGACGGAGATACAGGAAAATTTCGGCTGAGAAATCAGATTACGATTAGAGAGAGCACGGTCATAAAATTTTACACCCGCTTAAGGGCAACCGTACTCTATATTTAAGAAAAGCTTAGGTATTACTTGGCTTCGATGTGATCAATCATCAGTTGCAATGATTGGTTACCACGAAATTCATTCACATCCAGCTTGTAGGCTAAACGTACAGTTTTGACCGATGCGTCAGGCCAACGGCGTAAATCGACGTTAAATGCAATTCCATCAATCATCACATTGGTCGGATACCCTTTGTATAAAGGCTCCAACATCAGTTTAAGATGTTTTTCTCCCACCAATTTTTGGTGCAACACCTTAAACTCACCATCAAAGATTGGCTCAGGAAAAGCTTGTCCGAATGGCCCACCAGCGCGCAACTGCTCCGCAATGTGCATAGAAAACTCTTCCGGTTTTAACTCGCCATCAGTAAGAATCACGCCTTTTAGAGCCGCTTCGTCGAGCTCTTTTTTCACCACTTCATCGAATAAACGACTGAAACGCTCAAAATCTTGCTCTTTGATGGTTAATCCTGCCGCCATCGCGTGACCGCCAAACTTGATGATCAAACCTGGATTTTGCGTATCGATGAAGTCCAACGCATCACGCATGTGTAATCCAGGAATCGAACGACAAGAACCCTTGATCGTCCCTTCACCACCGTCAGCAAAGGCAATGACTGGGCGATGGAATTTCTCTTTGATACGCGAAGCGAGAATACCAATCACACCTTGGTGCCAATCGCGTTGGAACAGCGATAAACCGTATGGCAGTTCGCTGTTTTCGCCAAACTGCAAACGTTCACAAAACGCCATCGCTTCTTGCTTCATGCCTTCTTCAATCTCTTTACGAGTCTGATTGAGCCCATCAAGCTCACTGGCCATGCGACGTGCGGCGTGGATGTTGTTACACATCAGCAGCTCAACACCAAAAGACATGTCGTCTAAACGGCCAGCGGCATTAATACGCGGCCCCAATGCAAAGCCGAAGTCCGATGCCACCAAACGTCGCGCATCGCGTTTCGCCACTTCAATCAGTGCCTGAATACCTGGGCGCGCTTTCCCCGCACGAATACGCTGCAAACCTTGATGCACCAGAATTCGGTTGTTCTCATCAAGCGGCACAACATCAGCGACAGTGCCCAGTGCGACAAGGTCGATCAGCTCCATCAGTTTCGGCTCTTGCATGCCTTGCTGAGCAAACCAGTTGTGTTTGCGCATGTGGACACACAACGCCATCATCAGATAGAACGCCACACCAACGCCAGCCAACGCTTTAGAAGGAAACGCACAACTGTCGAGGTTTGGGTTCACCATCGCATCCACTTCTGGCAGAACTTGTCCTGGCAAATGGTGGTCTGTCACCAATACGGTAATGCCATTTTCTTTGGCGTAGCGCACACCTTCAATCGACGATACGCCATTGTCGACCGTCATGATCATTTCTGCGCCAAGTTCCAATGCTTGATCGACCACCTCTGGGCTCAAACCGTAGCCATCTTCAAAGCGGTTCGGCACCAAGTAATCGACGTTATTGCTGCCAAGCATACGCAATGCCAATACAGAAAGAGCAGAACTCGTTGCGCCATCTGCGTCAAAGTCACCCACCACGATGATGCGTTTTTGCTCTTGAATAGCTTGGAACAACAACTCAACCGCCTGCTCAATACCGCCAAGCTTTTGGTACGAATGCAATCCACGAGCAGAGGTTTCTAGCTGCGCGATGTCAGTAATACCGCGATTGATGTAAATGCGTTTTAAGATCGGAGGAATGGAATCTGGGAGAAGGGAAAGATCCGGTTCGGGACGTCGTTGAATTTCTATCATGCTTGAAAAGAGCCGACTATTGCGTCGGCTCTGCTCCTTAAAGGATTACAGTTGCTCTAAACGTTTCAGTAGTTCAGCTGGCGGTAAGTAACCACCAACCATCTCACCGTTTGGAAGGAAGATTGCAGGTGTACCTGAAATACCTAACTGACGACCAACGTTGTAGTGCGCTTGGATGGTCTCTTTACATTGTTCAAGATCTTTCGCTGGATTGTCGAAAGTGCGGCTCACTTTCGCGTTATGCATCGCCGCTTTTGGATCTTCTGCACACCAAATCGTTGCCATTTGCTCAGCAACAGGCCCTGTCGCACCTTGGCGAGGGTATGCCATGTAACGCACAGTAATACCTAGATCATTGTAGCCCTGCATTTGGTTATGCAGACGAACACAGTAGCCACAAGTGATGTCAGTAAACACAGTCACCACGTACTTTTCGTTGTCCGCTTTGTATTCGATCATGCTGTCTGCAAACTTAGCAATTTTCTCAGCATTCAAAGGCGCTTGGCGTTCTGCAAGTACGTCTTTGTAACCGCCGTTGTCATCAATCGCGTATAGCGTACCTGCAATAAAGTGATCGCCATTGTTTGACGCAAACAATATGCCGCCGTTGGTTTGAATTTCTAGCAAGCCCGCCACGTCTGAAGGTTGAATATCAATAATAGACAGACCTAGTTTCGAGAACTTCGCTTTTAGCGCCGCTTCATCAAAGTGTTGTTGCGCAGTTGGCGCAGCCTGTTGTGCAGGAGTTTCGGTTTTTGCCTGACTTTCTTCCGCACCACACGCGGTAATAAAGAATGGTAAAGTCAGCAGAGTTAGTCGGCGTAATACGCTCATTAAAGTCACCTTTAAATAAATTCTTTTCATCCAATCAAGAAGGATGAAGCAAGCCATCATTATGCTCTTGGGTGGTGTTGACTGTGGATCTGCTTCAATCGTTCAGTCGCCACGTGAGTATAAATTTGCGTGGTCGATAAGTCACTATGCCCTAGCAGCATCTGTACGACCCTGAGATCTGCGCCATAGTTCAATAAATGCGTTGCAAACGCGTGGCGTAAAACGTGCGGCGAAAGCTGGTCGGTATCGATGCCAGCAATGACAGCATAGTATTTGATACGATGCCAAAACGTCTGACGAGTCATTTGGCGTGCTCGTTTACTTGGGAATACCACATCGGAAGACGTTTCTCCCAATAATGCAGGGCGACCTTGCTGGATGAATGTTTCAATCCAATCGATCGCATTCTCCCCCATCGGCACCAAACGTTCCTTGCCACCTTTACCCGTCACACGCACGACGCCCTGACGTAAACTGATGTTTTCCATCGTCAGGCTGACGAGTTCTGTCACACGCAACCCAGTCGCGTACAACAACTCAAGCATGGCTTTATCGCGCAGTTCTACCGGATCATTAGGATCTGGCGCGTCCAAAAGTGCGTCCACTTGCTCTTCACTGATGTCTTTCGGTAAGCGTTGTGGCAATTTCGGGCTGACCAACAAGGCACTAGGGTCATCGGCACGCACTTTTTCACGGTGAAGATACTGAAACAAACGGCGAATAGCTGACAGCATACGAGCACGTGACGTCTGCTTGTAATCCAAATCCACCAGATACGTTTGGTATTCTTGAAGTCCAGACAAACTGATGAAATCGAGGCGGTAACGATGATGCTCCATCCAAGTGAGAAGCTTCATTAAGTCATTTCGGTACGAAGCCAGCGTATTCTCTGACAGACCGCGCTCCATCCACATTGCATCTAAGAATTGCTCAACAAGCGCAAAATCTTGTTGATTGACAGGCTGTTGTGCCGTCATTCACGCTTCCTTTTATTGTTCATCTATACCCAGTGAGAGTAAGACAGCGCCAGTGTGAATGCTATAAAAAATTGGCTCAGGTGGGGAATCTCACGATATTCGCTGCATTCCTAGGCAGTTTAAGGTTAAAATCCTCTGCAACAGCAACACAAAAAACGACGAATATAATGAAAATCGGACTCTTTTACGGCTCAACAACCTGCTACACCGAGATGGCAGCAGAGAAAATTCGCAACATTATTGGTGCAGACCTTGTCGATATTCACAATGTGAAAGAGACGCCGCTATCGCTGATGGCTGAGTATGATTTATTGCTTCTAGGCATCTCGACTTGGGACTTTGGTGAGATCCAAGAAGATTGGAGCGCTATTTGGCAAGACATCGCGTCTACGCCGTTGAAAGGCAAAGTTGTGGCACTATTTGGTCTTGGCGACCAAGAAGGCTACGGTGAATGGTACCTTGATGCCATGGGCCTACTGCACGACGAGTTAAAAGCAACCGGCGCCCAGTTTATCGGTTATTGGCCAAACGAAGGCTATGAGTTTGAAGCCTCTAAAGCGCTAACGGAAGATGGCAGCCAATTTGTTGGCCTAGCACTAGATGAAGATTCTCAATACGACTTGAGTGACGAGCGAATTGAAAAGTGGTGTGAACAAGTACTTGTGGAGTTCCACGATACGCTTTAAGCACCGACGCTTACGTTGATGCGAACCAGATACAAAAAAGCCCGATGAATCACTTCATCGGGCTTTTTCATTATTCAATTTCTAGCGTCTTTACGCCGCTTCTTCTCGTAGTTCTGGTTGAACAGATTTAGAGATGAAGAACATGCAGATGATAGCTGCCAGAGTAGGAAGAACCCAACCCATGCCCACTTCAAACAGCGGTAGTACGTTGAACGCAGATACATCCAAACCAGCAACTTTCGCTGCATCAACAAGTGCGAATAATAGTGATACTAGCAGTACCGCACGGTATGCAAAGCGAGGATTTGGCAGCTTGCTACGAACAAAGGTAAGAGCAACCAAAGCAATCGCCACTGGGTAAAGGGCAAACAGTACAGGTACAGAGAGCGAAATCAATTGCGCTAGACCAACGTTAGCAACTAGAGCACATACAGCACCGTTGATTAGAACCCACTGCTTGTATGACAGTGATGTCTTCGAGCTGAAGAAATCAGAACATGCTGAAATCAGGCCGATAGCCGTTGTCAGACACGCTAGCAATACAATCACAGAAAGAACGATTTGACCGTAAGGGCCAAACAACGCTTGAACGTACTGGCTTAAAATCAGACCACCGTTGTCTGCGCCCGCAGCAACTGTTGCACTGGTAGCGCCTAGGTAGAATAGCGAAATGTAAACAAATGCTAGACCAGCCGCAGCGATACAACCTGCAAAAATCAGGTACTTAGTCGTCGCAGAACGCTCCGTGATGCCTTTGCCGCGCAGTGCATCCACCATCAACATACCAAACATCAGCGATGCGAAAGTATCCATGGTGTTGTAGCCTTCAAGGAAGCCTTTGGTTAGTGGCTGAGTTAGGTACTCACCGCGTGCACCAATCATATCGCCTTGAGGATCTAGGAATACTGCAACAGCAAGAATGATCAAACCGACAAACAGCGCTGGAGTCAGCACTTTACCGATCAAGTCGATAAGACGGCCTTGGAACCAAGAGAACAGCATTGCAACCGCAAAAAAGATCACAGAGAACGCGGTAAGGTGCGCTTGAGAAGCTTCAACAAAGAATGGCTTCACGGCCATCTCGTAAGCCACTAGACCTGTACGAGGCGCTGCAAACGCAGGACCAATAATGATGAAGATAAGTGCTGCCATCAATACTGCTGCTTTTTTCGGAAGATCTTGAGTCAAGTGATCCCATGATCCACCTGCAACAGCAATAGCAACAATAGTAATAAGAGGTAGACCTACCGCTGTTAGCAAGAAACCGAACATCGCTGGCAATAGGTTTTCACCCGCGAGCTGACCCGCTAGAGGTGGAAAGATGATGTTGCCTGCACCTAAAAAGAACGCAAATAGCATAAAGCCTACTGCGACAATATCTGTTAGTTTTAACGTCTGCTTCACAGATAACCCTTTTCTTTATTTAATGAATGTTGTGTATGCATCGACCACTTTTTTGTATACCCAAAAGTTAATGAGTATCTGTGGTTCAATCTATAAAATTTTCGCCGCATAATGACGAAAGACTCATCATTTGGCAACCTTTAAGAAAAAAACACCATATTAATTTAGTTTTTAAACTTAAAAGCAGTGTATCTAACTAGATCAAAAGAACCGTACAGTTCTTTATCTCGATCAATTAACCATACAATTTAATAACCAACAAAACAACAATCTATACAAATAAGAAACAATAGAGAATTTCACTTAAATATTGAGCAGATAAGAAACAATCATGAAGAGCGGAAAATTTCAAACTAAAGGCTTCAAGTTTAAGCAGTTTTGTATCGAAGGAGGCGAAAGTGGCATGCCGGTGAGTACCGACGGCGTGATGCTAGGCGCGTGGATGGAAAGTCCGAGCCCTGCCCATATCTTGGATATCGGGACAGGAACAGGGTTACTCGCTTTGATGTGTGCTCAACGCTTTCCTGACGCAAAAATTACCGCCGTTGACATCGAAACCACAGCGGTTGAAGCCGCAAGCCACAATTTTTCGCACTCGCCGTGGCACGACCGACTCTCAGTTCAGCATACCGATGTTTTGAGTTTTTCGCCGCCGCAACGCTTTCAACGCATTGTTTGCAACCCACCCTACTTCAACACTGGTGAGCAAGCTAAACAAAGCCAGCGAGCAACCGCAAGGCATACCGACTCCCTACGCCATGATGCGTTGCTTAAGTGTTGTTATCAGTTGCTAGATGCAGAAGGAAAAGCCAGCTTTGTGCTGCCAATCACCGAAGGGGAGCTATTTATTGAACTAGCATTAACCCAGGGTTGGGCTCTATCTCGACTGTGCCGCGTGCAACCATCGGAAAAGAAACCCGTGCACCGTTTGCTGTTTGAACTGGCAAAGCAACCTTGCGAGACTCAAGAGTCACATTTGATCATTCGCTCATCAGACGGTTACAGCGATGATTTTGTCCGCTTAACCCACGAGTTTTATCTTAAGATGTGAAATAACATGTGATCCTTATCACCAATCACTTTATAATGTGCGACCTTTTTATATTCTATGCTGCTTTGGCGAACCATTAACCAAGCTTTGCTTGTGGAGAACTCATTGTGATCAGAACCTTTGCTGAACTTGATCTAGACCAAAACCTACTTGAAGCCATTGAAGAGATGGGCTACGAACGCCCAACTAAAATTCAGGCAGAAGCGATTCCACAAGCGTTGGATGGTCGTGACATTCTAGCGTCAGCGCCAACGGGTACTGGTAAAACGGCAGCCTTCGTTCTGCCAGCATTGCAATACTTGCAAGATTTCCCTCGTCGTAAACCTGGGCCTGCGCGTATTTTGATCCTTACGCCAACTCGCGAACTAGCTATGCAGGTTGCCGACCAAGCTCGTGCTTTGGCAAAGAACACTAAGCTGAACATCTTCACGATCACAGGCGGCGTTCAATACCAAGAACATGCAGACATCCTAGCAACTACGCAAGACATCGTAGTTGCAACACCAGGCCGTCTACGTGAGTACATTGATGCAGAACGTTTTGATTGTCGTGCTATCGAATGGCTGGTTCTCGATGAAGCAGACCGCATGCTGGACATGGGCTTTGCTCCAACGGTTGACCGTCTGTCGAATGAATGTCGCTGGCGTAAGCAAACCCTTCTGTTTTCAGCAACATTAGAAGGTAAAGGCGTAGAAGGCTTCACAGCTGACCTACTGAACGAGCCAGCAGAGATCGACGCAAAATCGCCACTGCGTGAGCGTAAGAAGATTGCTCAATGGTATCACCGTGCTGATAGCGCAGAACACAAACTGGCTCTGCTGAAACATATCATCACAGAGCAAGCTGAGCGCACTATCGTGTTCTTAAAAACTCGTGAACGCTTGGCAGAGCTACGTGCACAACTTGAGAGCGCACAAATCCCGTGTTCGTGGATTCAAGGTGAAATGCCTCAAGATCGTCGTAATAATGCCATTGCACGTTTCCGTGACGGTACTGTGAACGTGCTACTAGCAACAGACGTTGCGGCGCGTGGTATCGACCTTCCTGATGTTTCTCACGTTATCAACTACGACATGCCGCGCACGGCTGACGTATACCTTCACCGTATCGGCCGTACAGCTCGTGCAGGTAAGAAAGGTAACGCAATCTCAATCGTAGAAGCGCACGACCAGCCAATGATGGATCGCGTAGCACGTTACGTGAAAGAAGACATCAAAGAGCGTTTCATTAAAGAGATGCGCCCTAAGCACAAGAAACCTGTGTTTAAGAAGAAAAAGAAAAAAGAAGACAAGAAGAAAACAGCGAAAAAGAAAACCGCTAAGAAGAAGTAATCTTGTTGAGGCTTAAAAAGCCCAAATAGAAATAACAAAGGGTTGGCAGTGCCAACCCTTTTTCGTTTATGTAGCTTTCAATCAATAACGCGTATTACGCTTCAATCAGTTTTGCTCTTCGCGTTTAAATACCAAGTCTGTTGGTGTCGACTCTTCCTCAACGAAGTAGTAGCCAGCGGTATCAAACTTCGTTAAGTCCGCCACGCTCTCAATGCGATTTTCGATGATGTAACGCGCCATCATGCCACGCGCTTTCTTCGCATAAAAACTGATCACCTTGTATTGACCATTCTTACAGTCTTTGAAAATTGGCGTAATCACTTGTGCATCCAAGTTCTTTGGCTTCACCGCTTTAAAATACTCATTCGACGCAAGATTGATCAAAACATTGTCGCCTTGCTCAGCAATCGCTTCGTTGAGCTTGTCGGTAATCACATTGCCCCAGAACTGGTACAGGTTGCTTCCTTTCTCGTTCGCCAGTTTTGTCCCCATCTCCAGACGGTATGGTTGCATTAAGTCGAGCGGTTTGAGCAGACCGTACAGACCAGATAGCATGCGTAAGTGTTTTTGCGCGTATTCGAAGTCCGCATCTGATAGTGTTTCAGCTTCCAAGCCCGTGTACACATCACCTTTAAACGCCAAAATGGCCTGACGCGAGTTTTCCGTTGTGAACGTTTCGCTCCACTCTTGGAATCGCCCGACGTTCAGATCGGCTATCTTGTCACTCACTTTCATTAAAGAGGCAACATCAGCAGGCGTCAGTTTGCGGCAAACGTCGATCAATTCTTTTGAATATTCAATTAACTCTGGTTGAGTAAATTTTTCTGTCGCTAACGGAGACTCGTAATCGAGGGTCTTCGCTGGAGAAACTACGATAAGCATGACTTTCACTTCCCTAATTTTGTTTTTTATTAGGGTACAAAAAAAGCCATGCATTGTCTGCATGGCTTTACGAATCGTCTTAATAGCTTTTAACGATAGGAGAACACTTAGTCTTTCTTAGTGTTGTCCCAAATACCGTCTTCTAGCTGAGACTTAAGCTCAGGGAAATCGTTCGCATCGAACGTTGGTACTTTACCTTCGCCTAGCTGGCGGTTGTAGTCTTTCGCCAGTTTGATCACGATGCCCGATAGCAACAGAATCGCTACCAAGTTAACAATCGCCATCAGACCCATCGAAACGTCAGCTAACGACCAAACCACAGGAAGAGACGCTAGCGCACCAAACATTACCATGCCCAGAACCACAACGCGGAAGATGCTTAGACCAGCTTTATGGTTATGTTCCAAGAAGATCAGGTTCGTTTCTGCGTAAGAGTAGTTCGCGATGATTGAAGTAAACGCGAAGAAGAAGATTGCAACTGCAACAAAGATGCCGCCCCAATCACCAACTTGCGAGCTCAATGCACGCTGAGTTAGCTCAATACCAGTAACTTCCGTTGCTTGACCTACATACTCGCCCGACATCAGGATAATCGCTACTGTTGCAGAACAGATAACAATCGTATCCATGAACACGCCTAGCATCTGAACGTAACCTTGAGATGCTGGGTGCGGTGGGTAAGGCGTTGCCGACGCTGCCGCGTTAGGCGCAGAACCCATACCCGCTTCGTTCGAGAATAGACCACGTTTGATACCGTTGATCATTGCTTGTGCAATCGCATAACCAAGACCACCCGCTGCTGCTTCTTGCAGACCGAATGCGCTCTTGAAGATCAGCATCAATACATCTGGTAGTTTCTCTAGGTTTGAGAATACAACGAACAATGCAAGTACTAGGTATAGCAGTGCCATGATAGGAACGATCAGCTCAGCTACTTTCGCGATACGCTTGATACCACCGAAGATAACTACAGCTGAAAGTGCAACAACAGCAATACCAACGTATAGGTCATTCCAACCAAATGCGTTGCTCATTGCGTTTGCAATTGAGTTCGCTTGTACGGCGTTGAATACCAAACCAAAAGCGATGATTAGGAAAACAGAGAACAACACGCCCATCCAACGCATGCCCAAGCCTTTTTCCATGTAGTAAGCAGGACCACCACGGTAGTTGCCATCATCATCTTTGGTTTTGTATAGCTGCGCCAGAGTACTCTCTGCAAACGACGTTGCCATACCAAGCATTGCGATCAGCCACATCCAGAAGATCGCGCCAGGGCCACCCGCAGTCAATGCAACTGCAACACCCGCCATGTTACCAGTACCTACACGTGCAGCAAGACTAGTACAAAGCGCTTGGAAAGAAGAAATACCAGCTTTGTCTGCTTTACGACTGTTCTTAAGAACAGAGAACATGTGGCCGAAGTGGCGGAATTGGATGAATCCCAATCGAACGGTGAAGTAGATTCCTACACCTACAAGAAGATAAACCAGAATCGAACCCCAAAGGAGGTCGTTCATCAAATTGATTAAGTCTGTCATGTGTACCTCAAAGTGAGTTGCGCCAGTCTGTGCGTCCGAGCCATCCACCAGATTGCCTGCTAAGTGTCAAAGTGTGCTTAGCTTTTTGAATAATGTTTATGCGCAATCTAGAATCGTAAACGTCGCTTCATGCATCCATTTTACGTACCAGCGTATTTTTTGACGGGCGGATAATGCAACCTAGGAACGCAAAAATCAATATGCAACCATTACAATAACATTGTTATTTTTCACTATAAAGTCACCAAAAAATAACATAAAAAGAGGACTTAACACCCCAAACACGCAACATTTCAATTACCAACATCCAACATAAATAATTACACCGACATTAATAGAACAGCACTCCATAAAAAACGAACCAGGCTAGTATTCACAAGGTGTTACATAAAATTATCTTCGCCGCCAGAGAGGTAATCGAACACTATTTCATCAAACACATTTTATGCAACTTCAACCTTTGCTTAGTACTCTAATTGAACGCATCAAATTAACATTGAAAATCTCTTCATTTAATCGTTTTCCCTTTCTCGTTTGTACACTTTTTATTCAATTATTCACGAAGCAAAATGTGATTTTGAGAGAACTTTTGTACGAAACTGTCATGTTACCGACACAAATGCGAAATATATCATGGTTATTCTCACACCTATTGTGGTACTTAAAAAACTCCACAAGGACTGGTTACAACAGTTTAGATAAAGAAGGGTAAAGGTGGCTTATGGAAGGCTTTCAACTAGATGAGATTTTCAATCTGGATACTACCTCAACAACAAGATCTCGCGCTAAACCAGTAAAAAGAAAGTGGCGTGAAATAGAAGAGATGAACGACAGACGTAACTTACTTAAAGAACTACGTGAACTTGATGTTTGCAACGACTACAGCTTAGACGACATCAAACTCTAATTTGAACAAAAGGCACCCTAACGGTGCCTTTTGTTTTTGTATAGAGTAGGGTTACATGTTCTGATTCTCTACGTCTAAATGTTTACGTGGACGGAATTCTTACTCAATGAGAATTATCCGTTCTTTTTATCGAGAATTGGTTATGTTGAATTTCCATTCAATTCTCAAAGAATAAGAATTACCACAAATAAACCCGAGCAAGATTTATAGATACTCGGGCTTTGAGTGAGTTAAACAAACTCCATATCGCTTTGACGAACGCGCTCGGCAAGCTGTTTGTAGCGATCCGCAATCGTGTCACCAAATACAGGGTCGTCTTCGCTCTCGGTCCACAGACTTTCAACGTGTTGCCAGTCTTCAGTAGTAAAAAGCTCTTCAATTAATGGCAGGATTTTTCTCTCTTCGAGCTCAAGGTGACGCTTTTGCGACTCAATGAAATCTTCTAGCTGAGCAATAAAGATGTCTTGAGGAACAACCGCATCTTGCAAAATCATCTCAATGAGCATCGAAAACTCTTTGGTCTTCTCGGCAAGCTCTTGGTGCTCTTTCTCCAAGTTTTCCATGGTTTGTTGCTTACCGTAATGCTTGAGGAAATGATGGTAGAGAATATCTTCTTTCGGATGATGAATTTTTTCCGAATGGTTTGAGAGGTAATCAACAATCTCGCTTACTAGCGAGTAATTAATGGCGTTTTCTTCTTTTATTTCGTTGAGTTTATGGCGCAATATGGCCAGCAGGCGAACCATGTAGCCGTGTTCGCGTCGAATTCTTTCGATCATCATAGCGTCTCTCCTTAACACCTACTTTCAATAAGTGTACATGAGAAATTCGCTACCAGCTTCGAGCATGCTCAAAAAAACAGCGATCATAGCACCATGATCGCTGTCTCTTCTTTTATACCGTTAACGGTAAATGCCAGTTGATTGGCTCTTTTCCTTGCAAAGCAAGTAATTGGTTTGCTTGGGAGAAATGCTTACAACCCAAGAATCCTCGATGAGCAGACAATGGCGATGGATGCGGCGCGGCTAATACATGGTGCTTCGAGCGGTCGATGAAACGCCCTTTCTTCTGAGCGTGAGATCCCCATAAAAGGAACACGACCCCATGCTGATGCTGGTTTATCGCTTCAATCACTCGGTCTGTGAATGTTTCCCACCCTGTTTTAGAGTGTGAGTGCGCTTTGCCTTGCTCAACCGTCAAAACCGTATTGAGCAACAATACGCCTTGCTCTGCCCAGCTTTGCAAGAATCCGTGCTGAGGGATCTGGAATCCTTCGATATCTTGAGCCAATTCTTTATACATGTTCACGAGCGACGGTGGCGTTTTGATTCCTGGAAGCACAGAGAAGCACAAACCATGCGCCTGATTTGGACCGTGGTATGGGTCTTGTCCTAAGATCACCACTTTCACATCGTTAAACTCAGTGAAACGAAATGCGTTAAAAACATCTTTTGCTGGCGGGTAAATCGCTTTGCCTGCTGCTCGTTCTGCTTCAACAAAATTCAACGTGTCTACAAAGTAGCTCTGCTTTTTCTCTTCGCCGATCACATCGTGCCAAGTGGGTGACTGATTCATGGAAAGTTCCTGTCCTAAATTTTGCTTCTATTCTAACGAGCGAAACCCAAACAAACAAAAAACTTACCACGAACTTGAGAACAGCAATAAAAGACTAATGCTTCTGCGGCGTTCTAAAATGACCTTGCCCAGTAATGTGGCGATTAGGCATCGGCAGACGCAGTACGCGGCGACTGTAAGCATAGGGAGCAAAAGAGAGTGGTCGAGACATAGTGGCATCCTTCTTTCTTAATTCAAATTGACTTAAGCGACTAAGAAAGAAAGGTGCCAACTTTGCGATTACATTATTGGTTGTTAATAGCGGCTAAATGAAACTGGCGCAGTGTGTTGATCTCTTGCTGCCAGATGTCCGGATCAATTGTTTCTAAAATCAGAGGGATACCATCAAAACGAGAGTCTTTCGCAATGTACTCGAAACAATCCCACCCGATCTCTCCTTTACCTAAAGAATGGTGACGATCCACTTTGCTAGCAAACTCTACTTTTGAATCATTTAGATGCATTGCTCGCAAATAGTGCATACCCACAATACGGTCAAATTCAGCAAAAGTGCGTTCGCAATCTTCTTTTGTACGCAAGTCATAACCAGCCGTAAAGGTATGGCAGGTATCAATACAAACACCGACACGATCTTTATCTTCCACTTGCTCGATGATTTCAGCTAAGTGCTCAAACTTCCAACCAAGATTTGTGCCCTGCCCCGCAGTATTCTCAATCACCGCTACCACATCCGGTACAGTTTTGTGCGCTAAGTTGATTGACGCAGCAATCGTTGCCAAGCATTCCTGTTCAGAGACTTTCTTTAGGTGACTACCCGGGTGGAAGTTAAGCAAAGTCAGTCCCAACTGATTGCAACGCTCCATTTCATCGATGAACGCAGCGCGTGACTTATCCAACTTGTCCGCTTCTGGAGCACCTAAGTTAATCAGGTATGAGTCGTGCGGGAGAATATATTCTGCGCCGAAACCCAGCATTTTACAGTTCGCTTTAAATGCACTGATGGTTTTTGCTTCTAAAGGCTTCGCCACCCACTGGCGTTGGTTTTTAGTAAATAGTGCGAATGCATTCGCGCCAATTTCGCGAGCTCTCAACGGCGCTTGATCGACCCCACCAGCAGCAGAGACATGTGCACCAATGAGTTTATTACCAAACTTGTTTTTCATGTTTGTCATTTAATCACTTTAGACTTTCAGTATCGCTACCCAAATACAGATAGTTGCGTTAATCAGTTTAAATTTTAAGCTCAATTTGTAGTAAATTTACAACAAATTGAGTTATTAAATATTTTTTATATTATCAAATAAATTGTAATTAGTATGTTTTCAAAGGTTTTATTGATTTAACTCAACAAAATCACCTTAATAAAAATGATGTTTTTGGTTGTTTTTTGACTTAAATCAATATTAAAATAGTGGATATTAGCTATATAATACTCAGCTCAACAAAAATTTGAAAATTAACACCAATAATCACCACGTAAGTGGTCTAGGAGATAGTGATGATCCAAGGTATCCAAATTACTAAAGCAGCAAACGACGAACTACTAAACTCAATCTGGCTACTAGATAGCGAGAAGAATGAAGCACGTTGTGTTGCTGCAGCAACTGGTTACGAAGCAGACCAAGTTATCGCAATCAGCGACCTAGGTGAATACGAAAGCCGCGAAGTAGCTATCGAAACTGCACCTCGCATCGAAGGTGGTCAACACCTAAACGTGAACGTTCTTAAACGTGAAACGCTAGAAGATGCAGTTGCTCACCCAGAAAAATACCCACAGCTAACAATCCGTGTTTCTGGTTACGCAGTACGCTTCAACTCGCTAACGCCAGAACAACAACGTGATGTTATCGCTCGTACATTCACTGAGACTCTATAATAGAGTACGCTCAAGTAAGTTTTAAAAACGGCGCTCAATGAGCGCCGTTTTTTATATTCGATTTCTGCCCGAGACCAGCCCTATAAAAACAAAAAGGCGGAGACAATGCCCCACCTTTTATCGCATATTCAGTTTTGGTTACTGAACGCGGCGTAATACTGTTTTTAGTGCATCAAAATCCGCATCAAGATCTTCAGACAACAACTCCATCGCAGCATGTTTAGCTAGTGGTGCAGGCAGTTCGATATCCGTCTGAAGAATATCATCTACAACCTCTTTGAACTTCGCTGGGTGCGCAGTACACAAGAACAGACCCGTTTCACCTTCTTGCAGTTGCTCTTCCAATACGCGGTAAGCAATCGCACCGTGTGGCTCACATAGGTAGCCTAATGCGTACAAGTCTTTTACTGATTGTGCGCTTTGTTCATCAGAAACTGCGCCTTTACCTAGTGTCTCTAGGCCCCACTCTTTCACGCGGCACAGCTCTTCGATACGCGGCCAGTTGTTCGGTTGGCTCACGTCCATCGCATTTGAAGTGGTTGCAACCGTTGGTTTTGGCTCCCATTTACCCGTTTCGAGGTAACGAGGCACCGTGTCATTCGCGTTGGTAGCAGCAATAAAACGTTTGATAGGTAAACCTAGCGCTTTTGCTAATAGACCTGCTGTTAGGTTACCAAAGTTACCGCTTGGTACAGAAACCACGAGGTTTTCACGCTCTTGCTTACTCATTTGCGCCGCAGCTTCAAAGTAGTAACAGATTTGTGCCATCAAGCGGCTGATGTTGATTGAATTTGCAGAGTTCAGACCGATCTCTTCACGCAGCTCCGCATCATCAAACGCTTGTTTCACCAATGCTTGACATGCATCGAAATCGCCATTGATTGCTACAGTGTGGATGTTTTTACCTAGTGTACAAAACAGCTTCTCTTGCAGCGGGCTGATCTTGCCTTTCGGGTAAAGAATCACAACATTAATGTCTTCCATTCCGTAGAAAGCATGCGCAACAGCTGCTCCAGTATCGCCTGACGTTGCGGTCAAAATAGTGATCTTGCCGCCATTAGAAACTGCCGCAAGGGATTGCGCCATGAAGCGGCCACCGAAATCTTTAAATGCTAACGTCGGGCCATGGAAAAGTTCTAGCGCGTAAACGCCTTCTTTTACTTGGTTGATTGGTGCTGGGAATTGGAATGCAGCATCAACCATTGCGTTAACTTGCTCTTCCGACAGTTCATCACCAATCAGTGCTGATAGAATCTTGGTGCTACGAGAAACAAAATCTTCTGCTAGCAACGCATCAACGTCTTCAAGTTTTGGTAATTCCGATGGGAAAAATAGGCCTTGATTACGACCTAATCCTTGGCGAACGGCTTGGCCAAAGGAAACTTGTTCATCATTTTCTTTTATATTGTAAAGCCTCATAGCTCACTTCCTGTTACTTTCGAACCCTGCTTATCTAAACGACAAACATGGACGAATCCTTCTTCGTTTTGTACGTAATTTTGTTCTAGCCAGCGAGCAACTCGCTCAGCGACATCTTTCTGTTTGCAAATACTGAACAGTGTCGGACCACTGCCAGAAATACCAGTTGCTAACGCGCCTGCTGATGCTGCGTACTGACGCGCATTCGCAAAGCCCGGAAGCAGTTTCTCACGATACGGTTCTGCGATCACGTCTTTGATCATTTTTGCAGCAAGCTCTGGCTGACCAGAGTGACATGCATGAATAAAGCCCGCAAGGTGACGGCCATGAGCAATGATATCTTGTCGACGATATTGAGATGGTAGAATTTCACGCGCTTCAGCCGTCGACACTTTAATGCCTGGATACGCCATCACCCAATACCACTCGTCAAAGCAAGGGACTTCTTGGCTGATGATGCCCAGCTCTTCAAGCATCAACTGAACACCACCAAGGTAACATGGAGCAACATTGTCGTAGTGAACACCACCCGAAATTTTGCCTTCCATTTCACCCATTAAAGCCAGTAATTCCGTTTCATTCAAAGGCTGGTCGTGGAATCGGTTTAGCGCGTCCAACGCTGCCACAATAGAACAAGCACTTGAGCCCAAACCAGAACCAATAGGCATGTTTTTCTCTAGCGTCATTTCAAGTGGTTTTAGCTCAATGCCTTTTTTGTCCAGTTCACGAGCAAACACCACCCAACAATCGTAAACGATGTTCTCTTTTGGATCGGTTGGTAACTTCGAAACAAAGTGCCCAGCAGTGTTTAGACTGAACGGCTCAGTCCCTGCTTTTACTTGAACTCGGTCACCTAACAAAGTGCCGTCAACTGGAGAAACTGCAGCCCCCAGCACGTCAAAACCTACGCTAACATTACCAATTGAAGCTGGGGCATAAACCACTACGCCCATATCACTTGCACTCATTCTTGTTATACCCCTAGTTTCCAACCTAAAGTACGCATTACATCCGAGAATACGCCTGCTGCCGTCACTTCTGTACCGGCACCGTAACCACGCAGCACCAAAGGAATTGGCTGGTAGTAGCGACTATAAAACGCCAACGCGTTTTCACCGTCTTTAATTTTGAACATTGGATCATTTTCATCGACAGCGGCCATGCTCACTGTGCACTTGCCATCATTAATTTCACCAACATAACGTAGCACTTTGCCTTCTTCTGCCGCTTTCGCAGATAACTCTTTGAAGTACGCGTCCGCTTCTGGCAAACGAGCCATAAATTCATCAACACTGCCTGAATCATCAAAGCCTGGTGGTAGCGCTTGGTCAACGACCACATCTTCAAGCTCTAATGACATACCTGCTTCGCGAGCTAGGATGAGCAGCTTACGCGCAACATCCATACCAGAAAGATCATCACGAGGGTCTGGCTCAGTGAAGCCATTTTCTTTCGCAATATTTGTCGCTTCGCTCAGGCTCATACCCTCGTCAAGTTTACCGAAGATATAAGACAGTGAACCTGACAAAATGCCACTAAATCGTTCAAGCTCATCGCCTGCTGCAATCAGGTTTTGTAAGTTTTCGATAACCGGTAGGCCTGCCCCTACGGTTGTTTCGTACATCAACTTGCGACGCGAGCTACGAGCGACATCTCGAAGCTGATGGTAGTACGCCATGCTTGCTGTGTTTGCTTTTTTGTTTGGTGTGACCACGTGGAAACCTGCTGCTAGAAAGTCTGCATATTGATTTGCAATGTCTTCACTAGACGTACAATCCACAAGTACAGGGTTGATAATGTGATTGCGCTGAACTAACGCGATTAAACGAGCTAGACTGAATTCTTCTGTTGCCGCAGACATGCGGTCGCGCCAGTGTTCTAGTGGTAAGCCTTCACTATCGAGTAGCAAGCCTTTGCTATTTGCTAAACCACACACTCGAATCACGATACCTTTTTCTGCCAGTTTGGATTGCTGACGTTGGATCTGATCCACCAGCTCACCGCCAACACCACCAACACCAACAACAAACACATCGAGGAAGTATTTGGAGTTAAATAGGTTTTCGTGACACGCTTTGATCGCCTCAGAAATTTTGTCTTCCGGAATCACCGCAGAGATAGCACGCTCTGAAGAACCCTGCGCAATCGCGACGATATTGACGTTCACTTCCGCAAGAGAAGAGAAGAAACGTGAAGCAACACCACGAGATGTACGCATGCCGTCACCAACCAAGGTAACGATAGAAACATCATCGATAAAATCAACCGGTTCCAATAGACCGTCTTTTAGTTCAAGCTCAAACGCATCCGCCAGAACTTGTTGAGCTTTCAGCTTATCATCGGCCTCGATACAGAAGCTGATGCTGTACTCAGACGATGATTGAGTAATCAAAACAATAGATACGCCAGCAGAAGACATCGCACCAAATACTCGGCTCGCCATGCCTACCATCCCCTTCATACCTGGGCCTGATACGTTAACCATGGTTAGGTCGTTAAGCGTTGTAATACCTTTGATCGCAAGATTATCTTCACCAGTATCTTGGCCGATAAGCGTACCCGCGCCTTGAGGGTTAAAGCTGTTTTTGATCAGACATGGAATGTGGAATTGCGCGATAGGAGCAATGGTCTTCGGATGCAGAACGGATGCACCGAAGTAAGAAAGCTCCATTGCTTCTTGATAGCTGAGTGACTTAAGCAGTCGTGCATCTTCAACCAATCGAGGATCGCAGTTGTAAACGCCATCCACGTCCGTCCAGATTTCACAACAATCAGCACGTAAACAAGCCGCTAATACTGCCGCTGAATAGTCAGAACCGTTACGACCCAGCGTCACCAATTCGCCTTTTTCATTACCCGCAGTAAAGCCCGGCATGATGTTCACATGATCTTTAGGAAGAGGATTTTGACGGAAGTTCTGTGTCGATACATCAACATCCACCATGGCTTCTAGGTGATCGCCTTTCGCATACAGATATTCAACAGGATCAATGAGGTTCGCTTTTTGCCCTTTGGCTTCCAGTACCGCCTTCATCAATTGAATCGAAACTCGCTCACCTTTACTGATGATGCGAGCATTGACGTTGTTTGGACACATACCAAGTAAGTTGATGCCGTGCACAAACTGACGCAGTTGAGAAAGAGAGGTTTTAACTTGGTTATCGAACGCCGCACCTTCTAGGTTAGGCAATACCGCTTGGATATCAGCAAAAAGCGTTTTAAACGACTCTTCCAACTCATTGATTTGCAGCTCAGCTTCACCATTGCGAAGTGCACCTTCAATGACTGCTACTAACTTATTCGTCGTTTTACCCGGCGCTGAAAGTACAACGGCCACTTCTTCTTGTTGAGCGTTATTGGCAATGATATCTGCCGCTCTCAAAAAGCGATCTGCATCCGCTAGTGATGAACCGCCAAACTTCAATACTCGCATCCCTTCCTCCGATGTATTTTCTTAATTTTTGTCTAAATTCTGTCTAAAAACGCATAAAAAAAGGCCTGTATCTTGTTGGATACAGGCCTTTTTTGTGAATTTCTTTCGCTCAGCAGCCTGCCCCAACATTTGTCGTGTCGGTAATAATAATGGTCGTGGTCATTACTACTAGGCTGTTAGATGGCATAAATAAATATTCAACGTTAATCGTGTTTGCTTATATCTACGTTTACCGAGTTTCCTATTCAGAGTCAACAAAAAATTGTTTATTTTCCAGTCTTCCAGAGGTTTATTCTGCGTAATGTCATTGATATATAAGTGTAATTACTTACGCTTGATTTTAAGAAAAACATCCTTGTTTTCTAACTTCAGGAGTTAATGCCATTAAACGAAGGGTGATTAGGAGCCATAGGTAAGCGGATCTTTCTCATAAAGCGCAAGATCAAACATTTAGACGGTGTTGTTTCTAGTTAACAACAACTTAACTGTGATCAATGTTCCTAGGATCGAATTATTTAGAAAATAGATGTGTTGGCTTTCATATTCTATGCTTTAATAGTGAGAAGCTTTTAGCAGATACTAATAAAAAAGTTAGACACAAGGAGTGGTGGACATGAAAAAATGGCTTTTTCTGTTACTGTTTTCAGTGTCTGGCGTTTCTTTTGCTAACGATCTCCCTCCCCTTCCAGGGAAAACAAGCGCGTCTCCTCACAAACTGTTTATCTCAAGCGAAAGTTACCAAACCGACAGCTTTGATGTATGGAATATTGATGGTGGCTACGCCTATGAACTTTTTGATTCTGTTGACCTTTATGTAGGTGCGCGAGTCAATAACTCTCCGACTCAAAACCAAAGCGGCTTTCTCAGCGGGATCAGCTACCACTTCAATGATCGTGTCACCGTAAAAAGTACCGTAAGATCTTACAAATCTGAGAATAGCAACGGCATTCAAACCGAAGACAGTAGCCTCGCTGCTGAACTTTCTAGCCGCGTGAAAATTACCGATAAGTTAGACATTCACGCGACGTTGGATTACCAAGATTGGCAACAAGGCTTTGAGGTAGGTTTAGGTTTCCGATTTTAAAAATCGAGTGCTTCTTTTGAAATCAACACCCCATTCCAATCGGCATAAACATGATGTTTTGGTTGAACAATTTGGTTCAGCATCGTTAACGTCACGTTGACTTCACCCACACCACGCTTTTCCGTTTTAAACGGGCATGTACCCAGCGCTTGCACTCCTATGTCCATTTGCGACATTTGTGCCACATCACGCACTGCTCCGTACACAATGATGCCTTCCCAACCATTTTCGATACCGAGTATCGCCAGCTGATCACCAAGCAGCGCTTTTTGGCAGGAACCGTGTCCATCAACAATCAAGACTTTGCCAGTGCCATCCTGTTCTAGAACTTCACGTACTTTAGAATTATCGTGATAGCAACGCACTGTGACAATTTCGCCATGAAAGGCGGTACGTTGACCAAAGTTCTGTAGTGGTAAATTCAGCAACGCCACTTGGTCTTCAAATTGGTCACAAATATCTGGTGTTATGTCTCTCATATTTCCTCCGTGAATTTGCTCGCTCGGGCATAACCCCAACGAGAGATATCCTGTTATACGAGCCTGTCGTTAATTTTTCCTAGCCAGTGTTTTTTGCTCGGTGCCGCGCACGCAACTAAGTAAAGATCACTATCTATCACATAGTAAATGGCATTTTGTTGAAACGCTTTTGCCAATCGCACAGCCTCTTCTAATGATATATCCGCCGCAAAACTCTCTTCACACCATTCAAAGCTGCGATCACCTACGTTAACGAGCACGTAATTCGCGTGTTTAAGTTGTTTTTCCAACTCTTGATTACTTATGCAGTTCTCTTTCTTTGACCGCAAATTACTGTAGGGGTTCCAAGCAGTTATCACCGCATAACTTGACGTATGCCATTCAGCTTCAAAATGAAAAAAAGATTCTGAATAAGCATTCCATAACGATACATCTATGTTCGTATTACTTTTTTCTATCATAACTCTTAAACGATTAATAACAGTTACATTTCATCAATTGATGTAAATCAACAAACTGAATGGAATTAACATTTGAGCATTGTTAGCATGCTGTTAACAATATAAAATCCGCTCCATATCTTAGGGTGTTTACGTTTCATGCCCTGCAAAGCAAGGAACTGAAAGGTAAACAAGCCCTATAGAATAAACGTCGCCATTGGATACTGGTGAGTTGGCAAAATTCCAAGGAAGGCGGATAGCTGAAAGAAGTGTTTTTTTGATCAACTTGATTTATTATCAAAATCACATTACCTGTATGTTATATTTTTGCCTAGAATTTATTCTATTAGCACAATTTTGTCACAAATTTAGGTACCGCCAATGCAAACCCCGCAGATTCTTATCGTAGAAGATGAGCAAGTAACTCGTAACACTCTTAAGAGTATTTTTGAAGCAGAGGGATACGCTGTTTTTGAAGCCAGTGACGGTGAAGAGATGCACCAAGTGTTGTCTGACAACTCTATCAACTTGGTCATTATGGACATTAATCTTCCAGGCAAGAATGGTCTACTGCTAGCACGTGAACTACGTGAGCAAGCGAACATCGCTCTGATGTTCCTAACAGGCCGCGACAATGAAGTAGACAAGATCCTAGGTCTTGAAATTGGTGCTGATGACTACATCACAAAACCATTCAACCCACGTGAATTGACTATTCGTGCGCGCAACCTGCTAAGCCGCTCAATGAGCACTAACGCAGTTCAAGAAGAAAAGCGCTCAGTAGAAAAATACGAATTCAACGGTTGGGTGTTAGATATTAACAGCCGCTCACTAGTGAGCCCTGCTGGCGATAGCTACAAGCTGCCTCGTTCTGAATTCCGTGCACTTCTGCACTTCTGTGAGAACCCAGGTAAGATCCAAACACGTGCTGATCTTCTTAAGAAGATGACTGGCCGTGAGCTTAAACCACATGACCGTACTGTCGACGTAACGATTCGCCGTATTCGTAAACACTTCGAATCAGTATCTGGTACGCCAGAAATCATCGCGACTATCCACGGTGAAGGCTACCGCTTCTGTGGAGACTTAGAAGACTAATTCAGTCTGCTAGAAATACGAAGGGCTTGCTCATTGGAGCAAGCCCTTTTTCTATGCGGGAAAGAAACTAATAAACCTTGTTTATCTTCACGTGCTTTTCAACAAGCCAACGTTGTTTACCCGCATCATCAAGCAGCAACGCCAAATCGACGGATTTATCTGTATCGGCTTCAACTTGCCAAGTAAACGTCACTTCCCACTGATTTTCGCTGTGAGTGCGAGTTTCCAAGTCCCCACCATCAATCATCCACTCGGTAGTACCCTGCTTTATAATCAGAGCCTCAGCAGTCAAATTCGCAGGCAGCTGTTTGTCGCCTTCCAGATACAAAGCACCTTGAATACTCAACTCTTGAACGTCTTGCACAGGTTCTTCCTCAATCGCAGGCATTAAGTTCACCCAAAGATTGCTCTTTAGTTCAACATTCACCTGATTCATCGTAATTTGGCTGCCTTGTTGCCAGTTCACTTGAGGAACAGAACTACAACCTACGAGCGATGCAATAAGTAAGGCTACGGGTGCAAGTTTCTTCATGTTATTTCCTTTGATCTAACCAACTTTTGAGTACCTGAATATCGTTTTGGTATTCATTCTTTATCTCTTCGACCCAGTCAGAAATATTTTCCCACCATGCCGGCATATCCGGTGATTGCGCTTTTTGAGCAACGCTTTGGATACGTTTAAGACCAATAGATCCTGCCGCACCTTTGATTTTATGCGCTTCAGAAACAATGCCATCCTGATCTTTTGCGGTCATGTTTGAGTCTAATACCTCAATGTAATCTGGCATCATGTCTTCAAACATCTTGATGCTGTCGTACACGGGTTTAACGCCGACAATATCCACATAAGACTCTAGCATATCCAGATCCAGTAGATGTGTCTCAATCACAGGAGAAGGCGCCGCTTCTTCCTTGACTTCAGGCTTAACAATCACCGCGGGTTTATCGACTCGATCAACAAAGAACTTATCTATCACTGACTGAATAGCATGCACAGCTAATGGTTTACTGATTGCGTCATCCATTCCATTTTCTAAGTACTCTCGACGATCTTTCATCACGTTCGCCGTTAACGCCACCAACGGAGGTAAGTGGTCATAATGCTCACGGTAGTACTTCGCCACATCAAACCCTGTCATGTCTGGCAGTTGAATGTCCAACAGCGCAAGGTCGTATTGATCCGGCACAAAGTTGACTAACGCTTCTTCCCCAGTCATCGCGACCGTCACGGAATGCCCCAAACTTTCTAGCAGCGACTTAGCCACCGTCACGTTAAGTTCAATGTCTTCAACCATAAAGATGTTGAGATGCACATTGTCGCGCTTTGCATCGATTACCGGCTCTTCGAGTTCAACAATAGGAACGTGAATCGACACAGTAAAAGTACTACCAAAGCCTTCTTCACTTGTGACCGTAATGTCCCCATCCATCATATTGATCAGTTGTTTCGAAACCGCTAACCCAATGCCTGTACCTACCGCATGCAAGTTGTCTTTGCCCGACTTAACTTGATAATACATAGCAAAAATCTTATCCAGTTCAGCTTCAGGAATACCGATGCCAGTGTCTTCGACTTCCATAATGATAGTCGCGAAGTCTTCTTCGACATCAGCGCTGACTGTCATCACAACGCCACCTTCTTTGGTGAACTTCATCGCGTTGCTGACTAGGTTCCAAATCACCTGACGTAAACGGGTCGCATCCACCTCGATCGCTTTTGGTAGGTCACTCAAACGTTCTAAGTCGAAACGCAGTCCTTTTTGTTCCGCCATGAGCGCCGAAATACTCTCTATCTCGGCGACAAAGTCTTCAAAGTTCAATGGCGCAGGTAACAGCTCAAGCTTGCGACGGTCGAATTTGTCCATATCGATGATGTCATTGAAGATATTCCCCAACGTAATCGCACTCACGTTGATCGTCTGCATGTGCTTACGCTGCTCTTCCGTCAGCGGACTATCAAGCAACATTCGACTCAGGCCAACAATGCCGTTTAACGGTGTGCGAAGTTCATGGCTAATTGTGGAGATAAACGTCGTTTTATCTCGGCTGGCTTTTTCTAGAGATTCTTCGTGACGCTTACGCTCAGTAATGTCTCGCCCAAAACCAACCAACCCCAAATGTCGACCGTCTTTGCTATAAAATGGTACTTTGCGCAATTCAAAATAGTGTTTTCGCCCATCAGGGTATTCCAACCATTGCTCGTAAGTGATCGCTTGGTTGTCGCTAAAGACTTTTTGGTCGGTATCTACGATTGGTTGCGCAATTTCTTTACTGTAGACATCCCACGGGCTCAAGCCGACAAGTTGATGCTCTTTCTTGCCCGTTAACTCTTCCATCGCTCGGTTACAACCAGAGAAGACGCCATCGGCATTACGGTAATAAATCAAATCAGGTGACGCATCGATGAATGAACGTAACAAGGCGGTACGCTCTGCTAACTCTAATTGCGTTCGCTCACGCTGGAAAACCTCATTTTCTAGATCCTGCATCGCCTCTTCACGCGCTTCTTCCGCTTTAATCCGCTCTTCAATCTCTAGATTGAGCTTTTCGATGTTCTGCTGTAGTTGGAAGTTCAGTTCTTGGTCACGTGAACGCATGTCTTTCAATTTAGAAACCAGCTTCGTCAATCGTTGACGAGACTCTTCTAACTGATCTACCACCACAGATAGGAAGTAAACGGCCCAGGGCGTGATTAACAAACCAAAGAAAACGGAACGTACGATGTCGATATCATCGACGCGCCCTTTGAGAGCCAAAGTGATACCAACTTGTACGACGACAGCAAGTGCCACCAGCGCTAGGGCTAACAAAATTGAAAAACGGACAATCCCTAGTTTCACCAGTAAGTCTACATAGTACTGGGCGAGATTTTTCATGGGCTTCATTCACTACTCCATGGCACAAGCAAGCTATCAACCCGACATATTGAAAACGGGCAGATGTACAAGGCCTAACGCAATTTAGGTCTGTTTGATTTTGAGGCATTCACCTTGATGAACTGGCGACAATCAGAGGATCACAGACGAGAACACAAGGTATAAGCAGTTTAACGTGTTTAATACGGTGATTTAAACCGCTTGCTATCAACTTAGAGCAAGCGGTCACAAAGCGCTAGAAGGAACTAGGGTGGATGCAGGTGCGATTACGGCCATCGGCTTTGGCCTGGTATAGCGCACTGTCGGCCATAGCGATGCCCATTTCAGGTTCATCACCATGCTGAGGAACGTAAGAAACAAAGCCGATACTCACACTCAGGTGCTCTGAAGCTTCCGAACTACCGTGCTCCATATCAAGCTGTCTAATTTGTTGATGAATGCGCTGAGCGACTTGCTCTGCGCCTTCTGTTGTCGTGTTTGGCAAGATAAAACCAAATTCTTCACCACCGTATCGAGCCACGCAGTCTGAAGAACGGTTGACCACTTGCTTGAAGACCGCCGCGACACGAATCAACGCCTCATCGCCTTGTTGGTGCCCGTAACAGTCGTTGTAATCTTTAAAGAAGTCGATGTCGCACAACATGATAGTCAAAGGCAATTTTTCACGAATGTGGTGATACCAAAGTACATGAAGACGTTCATCAAATCGGCGTCTATTCGCCACTTGCGTCAAGCTGTCCATAAAGCTCAATTTCTCAAGTTCAAGGTTCGCTTGTTCAAGTTTTTGCTCGGCAAGATAACGCTCTGAAATATCACGCGCCATGATAAGAACGCCATTCGTACCCGATGCCTTGTCTTTAAACGGCGATTTCACCACATCAAACCACGTAATATGGCCATCACTACTCACGACCTTATCGATGTACCTTACCGGTTCCGCTTGTCGTAGAGCGTGTAGGTCGCTCGTTTCCAACCGCGTGTACATTTCAACGGGAATGACATCTTGAAGACGCTTACCAATCAAATCAGAAACTTCCGATATACCTAAAGCGTTTACAAATGGCTTATTGCACGCTTGGTACACCATATTCTCATTAAAAATACCGATAGAGTCAGGGCTTGCATCTAAGATTGTTTGAAGAATGGTGTCACGCTGAGCCAAGGCGACTTCAGTGTCTTTACGACGTTCCATTTCATCACGTAAGTTCTGTTGAATCTTATGCCATTCCGTCACATCGTGACTAATAGACAACGTTCCGAGTAGCTCACCACTTGGCGATACTAACGAGCTTAAATTCACTTCAAGCAAGCAGCTGCGACCTTGCGTGTCCGTCGTCCATTTGCGTTCACTTTTACGGGTAGCGACTCGGCTCGCCGTTGCAGTGATGGCTTCTTCTCGTCGCCCCTCCCAAAACTGGTCAAAGGCACGATTCGTCGTCAATAAGTTACCTTGGCAATCTTGCAAGCAGATCAACTCGGACAGCGAATCTAGCGCTGAGCGAGCCATCTCTAACTGCGCCAACTCTTGCTGCTGCTCTTGTAAAGTGACTTGATAAGGTTGCGCGTACATGATCCAAACACGATGACCACGTAGCAAACTCTTTCGGCCGGACAATTCAACCTTAATAGATTCGTTTTCAGATAAACGCCAATCAAAGACTTGGTGACGGAAATAGCGACTGGAAAAACTATCTAGCAACGAAGAAAGTTTGTGAAGCTCAAACAAAGCTGGGTACAAAAAGCCTGTACCCAGTGAGCGAATGCCAAGCAACTGCATCGCTGCTTGATTCGAAAGTAGGATTTGTCCATGGCTGGCATCTAGCACCAGCACTGGATAAGGCGAATCAGTAATAAGCTGCTTAAGTGCGTTTTGGAAACGAAAGTAGATAAGTGCTATCGCAATCGCACTGACTATCGATAGCAGGACAATATATCCATAACTCTCCTGCCCATTCCAAAGCCAATTAAGTAACTGATCCATTTTTCCACCTATAAAGCAAACTGCTAAAAATATATCAGTTATTTATTGAGCAATCTGCTTTTAATTCCGGCTTCGTGTAGATAAAAGGTTTTCCTATTAAGCTGCCTTGAGCGCCATCTTTATTTAATGCGCGACCAATTTCAGTCATGGCTAACCAACGGTTTTCACACCAAAGCGGGGACAACAACGTTGGACGACGAGCTGCGGAAGAGACACGATGAAACACAACATCAGCGGGCGTCATACGAATCATTTCACTGGCAATCGCAACATATTCTTCCAATTCAGGAGCTTCTAATCTGCCAGCTCTCCAAGCTTTCGCCATCGTACTGCCTTCCACAATATGCAGGCCATGTAACTTGATGCCATCAGTGCCCACGGCCAGCACTTTTTGCAGCGTTTCAATATTATCATCGCGGGTTTCTTTCGGTAATCCAACAATCAAATGAGTACAAACTTTGATCCCTAAGGCTCGAGCTCGCTGAGTGATCTCCGCATAACATTCAAAATCATGTCCGCGGTTGATGCGTTTGAGCGTATCGTTATTTGCTGTTTGAAGACCTAGCTCAAGCCAAATTTCATAACCTTGGTTTACATAATCCGACAGCAAATCTAATACGGAATCAGGTACACAATCCGGTCGAGTGCCTACGCACAGCCCCACAATATCAGCAGCTTTGAGCGCTTCTTCGTACATATTTTTCAGTACTTGCACTTCTGCATAGGTACTGGTGTAAGCCTGAAAATACGCCAGATATTTCTTCGCTCGATGGATTTCCCCAGCACGATCTTTCAACTGTTCATGAATACTTTTGATTTGTACTTCTTCGTCAGCAAACGAAGCCACATTACAAAATGTACAACCACCTCGGCCAATCGTGCCGTCGCGGTTTGGGCAACTAAAGCCACCATGTAAAGTCAGCTTATGGACTTTTTCGCCGTAACGACGCTGAAGATCTTGGCCTAGTGTATTGACCAACTCATGTAACTGCATAGATTCTCACCAATAGTAAACCGTAATAAATCTCACTACGATTTATGTAACTAAATTACATCCCTGCAAGAAAAAACAAACAATATTACTCAATTCAAACAACTCCCAATCGGTGTGAAATCAATAAACTTGCATAAATACAGACAAAAAAGCGTCATGTTGCGTAAATGTTAAACTAAAAATGCATATTTAAACGAAAAAATTGGGTCACAGAGGCGACTTTTCATTGCAATCCGAAGTAACAAAATTGTAGGATACTTACACAACCCCGCATTTTTTGTGACTTTTATTACAGCACGCACAGCGGGAATTGTCGGTGTTATCCCACTCCCACCTATATAAATCACTAAATAGTGAGAATAAATAAAGGGATATCACCAAGGATTGTTTTTCTCGCAATACTTTTCCTGCGAGATACGGAAAGGAATCAAGACCAGTCAACCTCGACTGGTGGCGATAATAAATATAAAGGACAAGACGCATCATGTGTCACAAGGCAACTTCGGTCTGCCTCGTACCTTTGCGTCGCATTGAACTGGAAGGATGTATCTATGGTAGATAGAGAGCAAAATTCACAGGGTCTATACACTCCGGAATTGGAGCATGACGCTTGTGGTATCGGTTTTGTTGCTCACCTTAAAAACCGTAAATCTCATGAAGTAGTGACTCAAGCATTGGATATGCTGGCTCGCATGGAACACCGTGGCGGTCAAGGTTGTGACCCATGCAGCGGTGACGGTGCGGGTATTTTGTTGCAAAAACCTCATGAATTCCTATTAGAAGAGGCCGTTAAACTAGGCATTAAACTGCCTTCGTTTGAAAAGTATGGCGTTGGTGTCGTTCTTTTCCCAAAAGACGAATACAAACGCGAACAATGCCGTGACATTTTAGAGCGTAATGCCAAACGCTTAGATCTCGAAGTCATCGGCTACCGCGTATTACCAACCGACAACTCCATGATTGGTGCCGACCCTCTAAGCACAGAGCCTCAATTTGAGCACGTGTTTATCTCCGGCGGTCCTGGCATCACACCTGAAGAGCTAGAACGCAAACTTTACGTACTTCGTAATTACACCGTACGCGTTTGCCTAGAAAGCGTTTCGAACATTGGTGACGACTTCTACATTAACTCAATGTCTTACAAGACATTGGTGTACAAAGGTCAGTTAACGACAGAGCAAGTGCCTCAGTACTTCCTCGACCTGCAAAACCCGACCATGGTGACCGCTCTGGCACTGGTACACTCTCGTTTCTCTACCAATACCTTCCCGAAATGGCGTCTTGCACAGCCTTTCCGTTACATCGCTCACAACGGTGAAATCAACACAGTTCGCGGTAACTTGAACTGGATGAAAGCCCGTGAAGCGATCCTAGAATCAGACCTGTTTACTCAGGCTGAAATCGACATGCTTCTTCCTATCTGTCAGGAAGGCAGCTCGGATTCATCAAACTTTGATATGGCACTTGAGCTCCTAGTTCTTTCTGGTCGTAGCCTGCCACATGCCTTAATGATGATGATCCCTGAAGCATGGCAAGAAAATAAAAACATGGATCCTAAGCGTCGCGCGTTTTACCAGTACCACGCAAACATTATGGAACCGTGGGATGGCCCGGCATCTGTCTGTTTTACCGATGGTGTTCAAGTAGGTGCAACGCTCGACCGCAACGGTCTACGCCCTTCTCGCTACACAGTGACCAAAGATAACTTCCTAGTCATGGCATCAGAATCTGGCGTAGTGGATATTGCACCAGAGAACGTAGAGTTCCGTGGTCGTCTGCAACCAGGTCGTATCTTCGTTGCGGATCTAGAGCAAGGTCGCATCATTTCTGATGAAGAAGTGAAAGACACCATCGCAACGGCACAACCTTACGAGAAGTGGGTAGAAGAAAACCTACTGAGCTTGAAGAAGCTGCCTGATGCGAGCAACCAGTTCAGCCAACCTAAGCCAGAACATCTTCTACACCGTCAACAAGCGTTTGGCGTAAGTACTGAAGAAGTGAACGAAATCATCGTTCCAATGGCAAATGAAGGTAAAGAACCGCTATCTGCAATGGGTGCAGACTGGCCGCTGGCCGTGCTGTCACACCAGTCGCAACATCTTTCAAACTACTTCAAGCAGTTGTTTGCGCAGGTAACCAACCCACCGATCGACCCGATCCGTGAGCGTATGGTTATGTCGCTGAATACTTACTTGGGTAAAGACCAAAACCTTCTGACTGAAACGCCACTTCACTGTCAGAAAGTGGAATTGGAATCGCCAGTTCTGGCTAACTCTGAGCTTGAGAAACTGCGTGCTATCGACAACGAACACCTGCAAGCCAAAACGCTGGATATCGTGTTCCAAGCCAGCGAAGACCAAGGCAAGCTAGAGCGTGCACTAAAACGTATCTGCCAATACGCTGAAGATGCCGTTATCGATGGTTACTCAATCATCCTACTGACTGACCGTGCAGTGAACTCAAACCACGCGGCGATCCCAGCAATGCTGGCAGTTGGTGCAGTACATCATCATTTGATCCGCAAAGGTCTACGTGCGAAGTGTGACATCGTGGTTGAAACCGGTGACGCGCGTGAAACGCACCACTTTGCAACGCTACTTGGTTACGGTGCGAATGCGGTTAACCCTTACCTAGTGATTGAAACCATCATTGAACTTCAACGTACTAAGAAGTTGGATCCAGAAACGAACCCTCGCGATCTGTTCAACAACTACCGTAAAGCGATCAATGGCGGTCTTCTGAAGATCTTCTCGAAGATGGGTATCTCAACCCTGCAGTCGTACCATGGTGCGCAAATCTTCGAAGCATTGGGTATCCACAAATCAGTGGTAGACAAATACTTCACTGGTACGGTTTCTCGCATCCAAGGTTTGACTCTGGATGACATCGCGAAAGAAGTGTTGATTCGCCACCGCATCGGTTACCCACAACGCGAAATCCCAATTCAAATGCTGGATGTGGGCGGTGTTTACCAGTGGAAACAACGTGGTGAGAAACACCTATTCAACCCAGAAACCATCTCTCTACTCCAGCAATCAACTCGCAACAAAGATTACGAGCAGTTCAAGCAGTATGCGAGTGCCGTCGATAAACAAGGTGACAACGCGGTAACGCTACGTAGCCAACTGGAATTCATCAAGAACCCTGCGGGCTCTATCTCTATCGATGAAGTAGAACCAATCGAAAGCATCGTGAAACGCTTCGCGACAGGTGCAATGTCATTCGGTTCTATTTCTTACGAAGCTCACTCCACACTGGCTGTTGCGATGAACCGTCTTGGCGCGAAGTCCAACTCAGGTGAAGGTGGTGAAGACCCAATGCGCTTTGAGCGCAAAGAAAATGGTGATTGGGAACGCTCTGCAATCAAACAGGTGGCTTCTGGCCGTTTCGGCGTAACCTCTTACTACCTAACTAACGCTGAAGAGCTGCAAATCAAAATGGCTCAAGGCGCGAAGCCGGGTGAAGGTGGTCAGCTACCAGGTGATAAAGTGGATGACTGGATCGGTGCCACTCGTCACTCGACTCCAGGCGTCGGTCTGATCTCACCACCGCCACACCACGATATCTACTCAATCGAAGATTTGGCTCAGCTGATCTACGATTTGAAAAACGCCAACCGCGCTGGTCGTGTAAACGTGAAACTGGTATCGGAAGCGGGCGTAGGTACGATCGCATCTGGTGTAGCGAAAGCGAAAGCGGACGTAGTACTGATCGCTGGTTTCGATGGCGGTACCGGTGCTTCACCAATGTCTTCTATTCGTCACACCGGCCTTCCTTGGGAGCTAGGTTTGGCAGAAACCCACCAAACGCTACTGAAGAACGGCCTACGTAACCGTATCGTTGTTCAAGCAGATGGTCAGATGAAGACACCTCGTGACCTTGCAGTCGCAACACTACTAGGTGCAGAAGAATGGGGCGTAGCAACCGCCGCATTGGTGGTTGAAGGCTGTATCATGATGCGTAAGTGTCATAAGAACACCTGTCCTGTTGGTATCGCGACTCAGAACAAAACACTTCGCGAGCGCTTTGATGGTCGCGTAGAAGACGTCGTAACCTTCTTCCAATACATGGCCCAAGGTCTACGAGAAATCATGGCTGAACTTGGCTTCCGCACTATCGATGAGATGGTAGGGCAAGGTCAAAAACTGAAAGTTCGCCAAGACGTTTCTCATTGGAAGTACAAGAACCTGGATCTATCTCCTGTACTTCATGTTGAACAGCCTCGCGAAGCTGATGGCGTGTTTAACCAAGCGCAGCAGAACCACAACCTTGAAGCAGTACTAGACCGTAAGCTGATTCAAGCCGCAATTCCAGCTCTAGAAAAAGGTGAAGCAGTAAATGCTGACTTCCCTATCGTTAACACAGACCGCTCTGTCGGAACCATGCTGTCTAACGAAATTTCGAAAGTGTACAAAGACCAAGGTCTACCTCAACCAATGAATGTCAAATTCAAAGGTTCTGCGGGCCAATCTTTCGGCGCATTCCTCGCTAAGGGCGTGAAGTTCGAAGTGGAAGGTGATGCAAACGACTACTGGGGTAAAGGCTTATCTGGCGGTACTTTGGTGCTCTACCCTGACGCGAAATCGAGCATTGTCGCAGAAGACAACATCGTAGTTGGTAACGTATGTTTCTACGGTGCAACTTCGGGTGAGTCTTTCATTCGCGGTATGGCAGGTGAGCGTTTCTGTGTTCGTAACTCAGGCGCGAAAGTGGTTGTAGAAGGTGTCGGTGACCACGGTTGTGAATATATGACGGGCGGTGCAGCCATCATCCTGGGTTCAACAGGTCGTAACTTTGCTGCAGGTATGAGTGGCGGCGTGGCTTACGTATGGGATAAATCGGGTGACTTTGAGTCAAAACTGAACCCAGAGCTCGTTGACTTAGACCCAATCGAGCAAGAAGACAAAGATCTATTACTCGACATGCTAACCAAGCATGTTCAATTCACAGGAAGTGAAGTCGCTCAGTCTTTCCTAGATAACTTTGAAGCAAGCCTAGCCTCTATGGTTAAGGTGATGCCGCGTGACTACAAAGCGGTTCTTCAAAAGCGTAAAGCTGAGGAGGCTCAGTCTCAAGGAAATGAAACTCAAGCGGAGGCAGTGTAATGGGTAAGCCTACTGGATTTTTAGAGCATGGTCGTGAACTACCACAGAAGATCGACCCAGCTGAACGTATCAAGAACAACAAAGAGTTCGTTCTGAACGAGGAGTTTGGTAGCAAAATCAATACTCAGGCTTCTCGTTGTATGGATTGTGGTGTGCCGTTTTGTCATAACGGCTGCCCTATCGGCAACATCATCCCAGAATTTAACGATGCGGTTTATCGTGATAGCTGGGAAGAAGCATGGAACATTCTAAGTTCAACCAACAACTTCCCGGAGTTTACTGGTCGAGTTTGTCCCGCTCCTTGTGAAAGTGCATGTGTGCTTGGCATTAACCAAGACCCAATCACTATCTGTAATATCGAGAAAACCATCGTGGAAACGGCGTACCGTGAAGGATACGCCAAACCAAAAACTCCGCGTTCTCGCACTGGTAAAACAGTCGCTATTATTGGTTCTGGCCCTGCGGGTCTTGCGGCTGCCGAGCAGCTAAACAGCGCAGGCCATACCGTGACCGTATTCGAGCGTGACGAGAAAGTGGGTGGTCTGCTGCGTTTCGGTATTCCAGATTTCAAACTGAGCATGGAAGTCATTGATCGTAAGATCAATCTAATGACAGAAGCTGGCGTTGAGTTTAGAGTAAATCAACACGTTGGTGTCGATGTAAACGCGCAACAACTGCGTCAAGAGTACGATGTGGTACTGCTGACTGGTGGCTCAACCGTTCCTCGCGATCTTCCTGTTCCGGGACGCGATCTAAAAGGCGTGTACTTTGCAATGCAGTTCCTCGGACAAAACAATCGCCGAGCAAACAACATGGATCTAAAAGGTGAAGAAATTCACGCAGCAGGAAAACATGTTGTCGTAATCGGTGGTGGTGATACTGGTTCAGACTGTGTGGGTACATCAAACCGTCACGGCGCAGCAAGCATAACTCAAGTTGAAATCATGCCGATTCCACCAGAGAAGCGCCCTGCCAATATGCCTTGGCCTCAATACCCAATGATCCTACGCACTTCGACTTCTCATGAAGAAGGTGTCGATCGTCACTGGAACATCTTGACCAAAGAGTTCATCGGTAACGACAAAGGTGAAGTTACAGGTCTTCGTCTTGCAGATATCGTTTGGGAAGATGCGAAACCAGGCGAGCGCCCAAGCTTTAAAGAAGTAGAAGGCAGCGAACGCGTGATCCCATGTGACATGGCTTTCCTAGCGATGGGCTTCCTGCACCCAGAACCAACTGGCGTGCTTGCTCAACTGGATATCGTACTCGATGATCGCGGCAACGTTGCAACGCAAGGTTTCGCGACGAATCAAGAAGGCGTATTCGCCGCAGGTGATATGCGTACAGGCCAATCTTTGGTGGTTCGTTGTATCAACGAAGGTCGCGAATGTGCTCGTGCTATTGATGAATACCTGATGGGTGGCACTAACCTTGAAGCAAAAGCAAATTCGCTAATGCTTTCAGCATAAAGGGGGCATTCACGCTTCCTTCTTTCAAAGTCATCACTTAGCCATCAGCGATATCGATGGCTAAAGACCAAGAAAGAAAACAATTCCTTCCAATCTTTATCTTTTGACCAGCATTTTATGCTGGTCTTTTTTATTCCTCCCAGCATCAAATGTTACTTTTTTGTAACAATCAATTTTCTATCCCATTGAAATCATTACACTATTTTAGGTAATTAAACGGTAAATCGCATATTCACGTGATTATCCACTAATAACTTGACCTTTTTTACAATAAGCTATAGCTTGTGAAGTTGATGAAAATAAAACACACAAATTTTGTTAAATATTTTTCTGAATTAACTGAATAAATACACACAAAAAATATAAAAGTGACGCATAGTTAGTCATCACTATCAACGTAAGCAGTGTTGATGTATCTGTCGGGATGACAGATAAGCAAAGGGAGAATTGCAATGGCTCTTTATGATCCAAGTCTTGAGAAAGACAACTGTGGATTTGGCTTGATCGCACATATGGAAGGCGAGCAAAGCCATAAGCTGGTTCGTACAGCAATTTCTGCACTTGACCGAATGACCCACCGTGGTGGTATTGCCGCCGATGGTAAAACAGGTGATGGTTGTGGTCTTCTTTTACAAAAGCCCGATTCCTATTTACGCCTTATCGCCGAAGAGAATGGTTTCAACCTAGGCAAACAATATGCCGTAGGGATGCTTTTCTTCAGCCAAGATCCGGTTAAAGCTCAATTATCTAAAGACATCGTCAATAAAGAACTCGCTCAAGAAACCTTAACGGTTGCGGGTTGGCGCGAAGTTCCAACAAATTCTGCAGTACTCGGCCCGATTGCGGCCAACTCACTGCCCAATATTCAGCAAGTCTTTATCTCAGCTCCAGCGGGCTGGCGTGAGCGCGACATTGAACGCCGTCTCTATATTGCCCGTCGCCGTATTGAAAAACAGATCACCGAGGATCCTGATTTCTACATCTGTAGCTTATCGACGCAAGTGCTGGTGTACAAAGGTTTGTGCATGCCTGCAGATTTACCTCGCTTCTACCTTGATCTTGCTGATCTACGCATGGAATCCGCTATCTGTCTGTTCCACCAGCGTTTTTCAACCAACACTCAACCTCGCTGGCCACTGGCGCAGCCGTTCCGTTATCTTGCTCACAACGGTGAGATCAATACCATTGAAGGCAACCGCCAATGGGCCCGAGCGCGTGCTTATAAGTTCTCTTCCCCATTGCTGCCCGATTTACAAACCGCAGCTCCGTTTGTAAATGAGACTGGTTCGGATTCTTCAAGTCTGGATAACATGTTGGATCTTTTCTTGGCAGGCGGCATGGATATCTTCCGAGCCATGCGAATGCTTGTTCCACCAGCATGGCAAAATCACCCAGATATGGATCCCGATCTACGAGCCTTCTACGATTTCAACTCCAAACACATGGAGCCTTGGGATGGCCCAGCAGGGATCGTACTTTCCGATGGCCGCTACGCAGCATGTAACCTCGACCGAAACGGTCTGCGCCCAGCTCGCTACGTGATCACAAAAGACAAGTTAATCACGCTGGCTTCTGAAATCGGTATTTGGGATTACGCACCAGACGAAGTTGCGAAAAAAGGTCGTGTTGGCCCTGGTGAGTTGTTAGTTGTCGATACTCGTAAAGGTAAACTGTGGCAATCAAGCGAGATCGATAACGATCTCAAATCTCGTCACCCATACCGCGAATGGATGGAAAACAACGTTCGCAAACTAACGCCATTCTCTCAGTTACCTGAAGATCAAGTGGGTGAGCGAAGCTTCGATGAAGATTTGCTTAAGACCTATCAAAAGCAGTTCGCCATGACCAATGAAGAAGTGGATCAGGTTCTGCGCGTACTTGGCGATATGGGTCAAGAAGCCGTAGGCTCTATGGGCGATGACACGCCAATGGCAGTACTGTCTTCGAAAGAGCGTTTGGTTACCGATTACTTCCGCCAGAAGTTTGCTCAGGTCACCAACCCGCCTATCGATCCACTACGTGAAAAGCATGTTATGTCGTTAGCCACCAGTATAGGTCAGGAGATGAACGTCTTCTGTGAAACCGACGGCC
Source organism: Vibrio sp. RC2502 (assembly GCF_054850435.1). Classification (NCBI taxonomy): domain Bacteria; kingdom Pseudomonadati; phylum Pseudomonadota; class Gammaproteobacteria; order Vibrionales; family Vibrionaceae; genus Vibrio; species Vibrio sp. RC2502. The sequence goes on along the minus strand of NZ_CM141453.1, from coordinate 477,787 downwards.
ACGCGCATCGAGTGACATTTGATTCTCCAGTGCTACTTTACTCTGACATGCAGCAGTTGCTTGAGCTGGGTGACGATCACTACCGCAATACCATTCTCGACATAAACTACGATCCACAAGAGAAAGATCTCAAACAAGCGATCGATGACTTATGTGATCAAGCTGAACAAGTGGTGCGAGAAGGTACCGTCTTAGTGGTTCTTTCCGACCGCGCATTAGTTAAAGGCAAATTGCCAATTCCAGCCGCCATGGCTGTCGGCGCCGTGCAAACTCGCTTAGTTACAGCCAACCTTCGTTGTGATGCCAACATCGTCGCGGAAACCGCAACCGCACGTGATCCTCATCAATTTGCCGTATTGCTAGGCTTTGGCGCTACGGCGGTTTATCCGTATCTAGCTTATGAAGCTTTAGGCAAATTGATTGACGATGGTGCCCTAGATAAAGACTACCGCGATGTTATGCAGAACTATCAGTATGGCATCAACAAAGGCTTGTACAAAATCATGTCGAAGATGGGTATTTCGACCATCGCCTCTTACCGTTGCTCACAATTGTTCGAAGCTGTTGGGTTGAGCCGGGAAGTGGTCGACTTGTGCTTTAAAGGCGTAACCACTCGCATCGAAGGCGCAAACTTTGATGATTTCCAACAAGATTTAACCAACTTGTCCCGCAAGGCGTGGGCAAAACGTAAATCGATTGAACATGGCGGATTACTCAAATACGTACATGGCGGTGAGTACCATGCCTACAACCCTGATGTGGTAGGTACACTGCAAAAAGCGGTGAAATCTGGTGAAAGTAACGATTACCAAAGTTTTGCCAAACAAGTAAACGAGCGCCCTGTCGCGATGTTGCGTGACCTAATGACACTGAAAAAAACTGACTCGCCATTGCCACTTGAACGAATCGAACCTAAAACAGAATTGTTCAAACGTTTTGATTCTGCCGCCATGTCTATCGGAGCGTTGAGCCCAGAGGCACACGAAGCACTTGCAACGGCGATGAACCGTCTTGGTGGTTACTCTAACTCTGGTGAAGGTGGTGAAGATCCTCGTCGTTTTGGCACCGAGCGTAACTCGCGAATCAAGCAGATCGCGTCAGGCCGTTTTGGGGTTACGCCTCATTACCTAACCAATGCAGACGTACTGCAAATCAAGGTTGCACAAGGAGCTAAACCTGGTGAAGGTGGTCAGCTACCAGGGCACAAAGTCACGGCAGAAATCGCCAAGCTGCGTTACTCGGTGCAAGGGGTAACGTTAATCTCCCCTCCTCCACATCACGATATTTATTCGATTGAGGATTTAGCTCAGCTGATCTTCGACCTAAAACAAGTCAACCCGAATGCCCTAGTTTCGGTGAAACTCGTCTCCGAGCCTGGTGTCGGCACCATAGCCACAGGGGTCGCAAAAGCTTACGCCGACCTCATCACTATCTCAGGTTACGATGGCGGTACGGCCGCAAGTCCACTGACTTCGGTGAAATACGCAGGTAGTCCTTGGGAACTTGGCCTCGCAGAAACCCAACAAGCACTGGTTGCAAATGGCCTTCGCCATAAGATTCGTCTTCAAGTAGATGGCGGGTTAAAAACAGGGCTAGATGTTGTTAAGGCCGCGATTCTTGGTGCGGAAAGCTTCGGATTTGGTACCGCACCAATGGTTGCGATGGGTTGTAAATTCTTACGTATTTGCCACTTGAACAACTGTGCAACGGGTGTGGCAACTCAAGATGAAACCCTTCGTAAAGAGTACTTTAAAGGCTTACCTGAAATGGTAATGAACTATTTTACTGGCCTTGCCGATGAAGTACGTGAGTTACTCGCAGAACTTGGCGTAGAGAAACTGACAGACTTAATTGGTCGTACTGATTTACTTGAAGCCGTCGAGGGCTTCACTGCGAAGCAAACCAAGTTGGATCTATCAAACATCTTAGAAGCTCCTATTTCAGCCGAAGGTCATCCACTATTTTGGACGGAGCCAAACAAACCGTTTGATAAAGCCGAACTCAACCAAAAAATCGTTGATGATGCCTTGAATGCTGTCGAAAACAGCCAATCAGCAAGTTTCTTCTACAACGTCATCAACACCGACCGTTCTGTTGGCGCGCGTTTATCTGGTGAGATAGCAAAACGCTATGGCAACCAAGGTTTGGCAGCTTCGCCAATCAAAATCTATCTTGATGGTACGGCTGGCCAGTCGTTTGGTGTTTGGAATGCGGGCGGCGTAGAGCTTTACCTCACTGGTGATGCGAACGACTACGTAGGCAAAGGCATGGCAGGCGGTAAAATCGCGATTAAACCTCACCTAGGCACTGCATTTAAATGTAACGAAGCCACCATTATCGGTAACACATGTTTGTACGGCGCGACAGGAGGCAAACTGTTTGCTGCGGGTAAAGCGGGAGAGCGTTTTGGTGTTCGTAACTCTGGCACCATCGCTGTCATAGAAGGCGCGGGGGATAACGCTTGTGAATACATGACTGGCGGCATTGTGGCTATTCTTGGCGCCACAGGTGTGAACTTCGGCGCGGGTATGACGGGCGGTTTTGCTTACGTGTTGGATGAAAATCAAGACTTCCAAGGCCGTGTAAACAACGAATCGGTGGAAGCCATTTCACTGTCGGATCTATACATCCACCAAGAGCACTTGCGCGGCCTAATTGCAGAGCATCTCGAAGAGACTGGCTCTAGCCATGCAGAACATATTTTGGCGAACTTTGACGAATGGATTCCGAAGTTCTATTTGGTGAAACCTCAAGCGGCTGACTTAAACACGCTACTTGGTCACCAAAGCCGCAGCGCTGCTGAACTGCGCGTTCAAGCCCAATAAATCATGGAGGATGTTTGAATCATGAGTCAGAACGTTTACCAATTTATCGATGTTCAACGCGTAGATCCGGCGAAAAAACCAATTAAGATTCGTAAGATTGAGTTTGTTGAAATCTACGAGCCGTTCACGAAACAACAAGCAACGGCGCAAGCCGATCGCTGTTTGGATTGCGGTAACCCATATTGTGAATGGAAGTGCCCAGTCCATAACTACATTCCCCAGTGGCTAAAACTGGCGAATGAAGGCCGAATTTTAGAAGCCGTGGAACTTTCACACCAAACCAACAGCTTGCCTGAAGTGTGTGGCCGTGTGTGTCCGCAAGACCGTTTGTGTGAGGGTTCGTGCACACTAAATGATGATTTTGGTGCAGTCACGATAGGTAACATTGAAAAGTACATCACCGACAAAGCCTTTGAAATGGGCTGGAAGCCTGACATGTCCAAAGTGGAGTGGACGGATAAAAAGGTGGCAATCATCGGCGCCGGCCCTGCTGGTCTGGCAGCAGCAGACATCTTAGTTCGCAACGGTGTAAAACCGGTGGTGTTTGACCGTTACCCAGAGATTGGTGGCCTACTTACCTTTGGTATTCCTTCTTTCAAATTGGAAAAAGGAGTCATGGAAAATCGTCGTCGGGTATTTACCGAAATGGGCGTTGAGTTCCGCATGAATGTGGAAGTCGGCCAAGATGTGCAGATGCAAGAACTGCTTGATGAATACGATGCGGTTTTCTTAGGTGTGGGCACATACAAATACATGCGCGCGGGTTTGGAAAATGAAGACGCGCCGGGCGTTTATGACGCCCTACCATTTTTGATTTCCAATACCTATAAGGTTATGGAGCTAGAACATAACCAACCGTTTATCGATATGGCTGGCAAAAAAGTCGTAGTGCTTGGTGGTGGTGATACCGCGATGGACTGCGTGCGAACTTCGATCCGTCAAGGCGCATCTAACGTGATTTGTGCCTACCGTCGTGATGAAGAAAACATGCCAGGCTCCCGTCGAGAAGTGAAAAATGCCAAAGAAGAGGGCGTGAAGTTCATGTTTAACCTCCAGCCTTTAGGTATTGAGGTTGATGCGTATGGCAAAGTTTCAGGCGTGAAAGTGGTCAAAACTGCTTTAGGCGAGCCTGATGACGCAGGTCGCCGTCGCCCAGAACCTGTAGAAGGAAGTGAACACGTCCTGCCTGCCGATGCTGTCATCATGGCATTTGGTTTCCAACCTCATCAAATGAACTGGCTGACTCCGTTCAATGTTGAACTTGATCAATGGGGACGAATCAAAGCACCCAACAACCAAGAGTTTCAATATCAAACCAGCAATGAAAAGATCTTTGCTGGGGGAGACGCGGTTCGCGGTTCTGATTTAGTGGTAACCGCCATTGATGAAGGACGAAAAGCAGCAGAAGGTATTCTTGATTACTTAGACGTGTAGCCTCGTCCCAACACTCAAAAAGGCTCCAATGATTGGATCCTTTTTTCTTTTATTACATATAATTAAATTCCTCTGTTAAGGAATAGAACTCATGAAAAAAGCCGCTCTGATGCTCATCACTTTTCTCGGCTTAACCGCATGCAGCCAAGGAGTCACTTCGATGCCAGATAGAACTCAAACCCCATGTGGGAACAAACCTAACTGCGTTTCAACACAAGACCAACGAGAAGAACACCACCTCGAACCTTTTACTCTCACCGAATCCGCCACATTGGATGCAATTGAGCAAGCAGCACTGCAACTATCGGGGGCTAAAACAGCAGAGAAAGATGGCAATTATCTGCGCATTGAATGCACATCTAAAATCATGCGCTTCGTGGATGATCTCGAATTAAAGATCGACGGGCATACTCTGATCGTGCGTTCAGAATCGCGCGTAGGGTATTCCGACTTTGGCGTCAATCGAAAACGGGCCGAGCAATTACGAACCGAACTTTCTAAAGCAGAACTCATCAAATAGAAAACTGCTGACAGGGAGTGCTATACTCTCGCCGATTAAATATTTTACCTAAAGAGAGTGCTATGAAAGTTGGTATCATCGGGGCGATGGAACAAGAAGTGACCATCCTGAAAGAAGCTATGACAAACTGCCAAACCGTAAACAAAGCAGGTTGTACGTTTTTCTCTGGTCAAATTAACGATGTAGATGTAGTGCTACTACAATCTGGTATCGGTAAAGTTGCTGCGGCAGTTGGTACAACAATTCTTCTTGATGAATACCAACCAGATGTGGTTATCAACACAGGTTCTGCTGGTGGTTTCGATTCAAGCCTAAATCTAGGTGACGTAGTGATTTCTACAGAAGTGCGCCACCATGATGCAGACGTGACTGCTTTTGGCTATGAAATTGGTCAAATGGCAGGTCAGCCAGCAGCATTCAAAGCGGATGAAAAACTGATGGACCTAGCGGAAAAAGCACTCGAGCAAATGGCAAATACACATGCCGTTCGCGGTTTGATCTGTACGGGCGATGCGTTTGTTTGCACGGCTGAGCGCCAAGCGTTCATTCGTGAAAACTTCCCATCCGTTATTGCGGTTGAAATGGAAGCATCAGCTATTGCTCAGACTTGCCACCAGTTCAACACACCATTTGTTGTTGTACGTGCTATCTCTGACGTTGCTGATAAAGAATCACCAATGAGCTTTGAAGAATTCCTGCCTCTAGCAGCAAAAAGCTCTTCAGAAATGGTATTCAAGATGCTGGAACTGGTTAAGTAATCCAAGTCATTCATGGAAGAAATTTTTCAGCAATTCTATGCTAACGGTGCGCTCCTCGTGATGTGGGGCGCATTACTGTTTCACCTTATCCTCCCTATTCCTCATTCCGCTCACCCTGCGACTTTATGGCGCAAGGTAGCCGAACAATTAGCAGAGAAAGTAAATAACCACCATAGCTACTCACAAAGCATTCTCTCAGGAAGCCTCGCTCTTATTTTGATGACATTGCCGTGTTTGGTGCTCTTAATCGCTCTAAAGCCCTTAGTTTGGCAAGAGCCTCTGTACGAACTTGCCTTGTTACTATTAGCGTTAGATTGGCGAAGTTGCGAAACCCTCACCAAACAACTTGCCCTCGCCTTGTCGCGTGAGGATAAAACGCGCTGTCGCGAGCTACTCAAACCTTTTGTGAATCGTGATACCGAAACGTTATCGCTTGTCGGTATAGGTAAAGCCGGAGCTGAAACCATCATTATGGGCTTTGGTCGCAATGTAGTGTGTGTACTGTTTTGGTATGCCATCGCAGGTGGGATTGGGGCGCTCATGTACCGTTTAACCATGGAGCTAGCACGAGCTTGGTCTCCTAGCCGTCGTCAGTATGCGCCATTTGGGAAACCAGCCATTCAAATCGTTGCCGTTTTAGAGCTCATTCCATTAAGATTATTTGCCCTACTGTTGCTTGCTGGTCACAATATGTCCGCAGTGCTTAATGGACTTAAACAACAAGCGAAATCTTGGCCATTGCCAGGGCCAGCTTGGGTGCTGTGTACTATCGGCAATAAGTTCCAGCTTTCGTTAGGAGGCCCAGCTCTATACCAAGGCGTCAGAGCAGAACGCACCAAGATTGGTGGACGCATTGTGCCTTCTGCTATTCATCTTGCACAAATCCAAATTTTACTGGTTTGGCGCATCTTTGCTTGGATTGTGATTCAAAGCTTTCTTCTAGGACTGATTTATCAAGGATTATGATGAACAAAATTTGCCTATCCCTCCCCCTTTTCTTCTCCTCTCTTACGATGGCGAACGAACCCGTTGAACGAGTGATCAGTTTAGCGCCTCACGCCACAGAGATCGCTTATGCTGCTGGCTTAGGTGACAAACTGATCGCTGTGAGTGAGATGAGTGATTATCCGAAGGAAGCTGGCGAACTGGAGAAAGTATCCAATTACCAAGGCATAAAGTTGGAACGCATCATTGCCCTTCAGCCCGATCTTGTCATTGCTTGGCCTGCGGGTAACCCCGCCAAAGAGCTCGAAAAGTTAAAACAATTTGGCGTACCTATCTACTACTCAACCACGGGTACTTTAGAAGACATCGCAAATAATATTGAGCAGCTGAGTCAATACAGTGATGATCCATCAAAGGGTCAAAAAGCAGCACGGGACTTTAGAGAGGGGCTAACTGCTCTCAAAGCGACATACAACACCACAGAGAAAGTCCGCTATTTTTATCAACTCAGCGAAAAGCCGATCATTACTGTGGCAGGTAAAAACTGGCCGAGCGAAGTGTTTAACTTCTGTGGTGGTGAAAATGTATTTGCCAATACAGCAGCACCCTATCCTCAAGTTAGTATCGAGCAAGTGATCACACGTCAACCTGAAGTACTCTTCACCTCTCGTCATGCTATGAGTGATGATGGAATGTGGGCTCAATGGAAAAATGAACTGCCAGCTCTGCGCAACAATCATGTTTGGTCACTCAATTCTGATTGGATAAATCGCCCAACACCACGCACACTCAACGCTATCATTGAAGTGTGTGAACACTTTGAAAGCGTTAGACGAAAACGCTAACGTTTTCGTTGGAAATACCGTACAATTTCCGCCCATTTTTGTTCTCACACTTTTTATAGGTACCAAGTAACATGGATTCCATGCTGCTTTATATGATCGATTTATTCGGTACAGCAATCTTCGCTGTGTCTGGTGTTTTACTCGCTGGCCGATTAAAAATGGATCCCTTCGGCGTTATCGTCCTAGGCAGCGTGACTGCCATTGGCGGTGGCACTATTCGTGATATGGCACTTGGTGCGACCCCCGTCTTTTGGATTACCGATACCACTTATCTTTGGGTTATCTTCATCACCTGTTTGTTAACTATGATCTTGGTTCGCAGACCAAAACGGTTAGCTTGGTGGGTTTTACCCGTGTGTGACGCCATCGGTCTGGCCGTATTTGTGGGAATTGGAGTAGAAAAAGCACTCGCCTACAACGCCTCCGGCATGGTTGCCGTGATCATGGGCGTAATCACCGGTTGCGGTGGCGGCATAATCCGAGATGTCTTGGCCCGAGAGGTACCTATGGTGCTAAGAAGCGAAGTCTACGCCACAGCCTGTATCATTGGTGGCATCTTCCATACAATGGCTGTGAGTATGGGTTACGATCATTCCACAGCCCTGCTCGCAGGTGTTATCTCAACACTAGTGATTCGCCTGGGTGCGATTCGTTGGCATCTATCTTTACCTACTTTCGCTATCAACCGCTAAGCACTTCAAGTACAGCTTTCAATCTAAAGAGCCGGCTTTATCTCGGCTCTTCGCATTTTAATTAACACGATTCGCTTATCCCTCAGCAATTCGTTAAATTATCCGTCTCATTCCTAATTTTCATTAATTGCTATGTTATTAGAAGGCATTGAAACGTTACTTGTACTAAGTAAAGAAAAAACCATGAGCCGCACTGGTAGTCAGCTGTACATCAGCCAATCTGCGGTGAGTAAACGTATCGCCAATTTAGAAAAAAAGTTAGGAAAGAAACTGATCGAGCCAAACGGCAGACACATTAAACTAACCTCGGATGCTCTGGCCCTTATCAATACGATAGAGCCCACATTCAATGAGTTACGAGGACAGATTTACGATCAGCAAGAGCTCGAAGATACGTCATTAATAAAAATGGATTGCTCAGAAACTCTCGTCGCAGGTTATCTGAGTATGATTATGGAAGAGCAACTAGCACACGATCCTTATCTCAGAATCTCTACCAATCACACTCCGAGAATCGTTGAAAACGTAAAATCAGGGCGAGCGACCCTAGGATTCTGCGCTGGTTACTTACCTTCTCATCACGGTTTGATGAGCGTTCATCTCGCCGATGAGCCTTTCTCTATAATAAGTAAGCACCCGCTAACTCAATTACCAAAAGCGATTTTAACTAACGATTTGAATAACCCAGCCAATACATATCAGCAAGCCATTTTGTCCAAGTACGAGATCCAACCTTTGATGGAGATGGACTCCTACACTGCGGCAGCGCAATTAGCTTTAAAAGGTATGGCACCAGCACTGATACCTAAATCCATCATCAAAACACTCAACATCGCATCAAATTTCTGTTTTGAATTCGAAGAACTAGAGCCTCTAATTCGCCCAATACACATCTGTCTTCGCCACAACACATACCGCAATCAGCGAATTAAAACAGTGTTAGAAGCCATTGCTGATGTTGTTGCCAAAGAAGTTTTGTTGCCATCAGCATAGACATGGTAATCACTAGAGGTCGAATCCACTTTTGACCTTTGGTAACCACCACTTTTGCGCCAAGTTGAGCGCCAATAAAGCCACCGACCGCCATCGTCAAACCAATTTCCCATACAGGTAACCCTGCTAGAACGAAAAACGACAATGCAGCGATGTTTGAAGTGAAATTCAAAATCTTAGTTCGTGCTGTTGCATCCACGAGGGAAAAGTGGCCAAGAGCAACAAAGCACACAGTAAAAATCGAGCCCGTACCGGGGCCAAAGAAACCATCGTAGAAACCAACTCCACCACCGATACACAATGCAAACATCGCTTCGGCAAGTTTTGGTTCTCCATCGATTTTTCGAGTACTTGGTGCGAGTAAAAAATAAAGAGAAATCGCAATTAGAAGAATAGGAATCAAACTGGTGAGTACGCTAGCATCAATAAACTGTACAGCCTCGGCACCGATTGCAGCACCAATAAAAGTACAGAGTATCGCGAAACGCATTTCCTTTAGGCTAACAATACCGTTACGCACGAAATACCAGCTAGCCGAGAAGCTACCAAACGAACTTTGTAACTTGTTGGTTGCTAGAGCTTGAGTCGGACTCAACCCCGCAGCCAAAAGCGCAGGGAGCGTAATGAGTCCTCCCCCACCAGCCATCGCATCAATAAAACCAGCCACAGATGCAACCAAAAACAACGCGGTTAATACTTCTAAAGTAAGCTCCACTTACACTTCCTTGCTCAAAAATACGAAAAGAGCTAAACGGTAGCACTTAACACCTCAAACTAAAAAGGAAAGTCGAGATATGAACCTATTCCATATTTTCACCTTTGCGAAAATTTCATTTATATTTTCATAAAAAAGGAGGCTTGCCTCAAGATTATACATAAAAATAGTATTTTCATTGCCTATGAAATTCTAGTCAGGTCTAATATCATTACGAATTCATGGAGAAAAACATGTATCCTGTAATACAACAAGACAAAACGAGCAACGCCAAAGAAATACATATATTATCAGTTAACACACTCGACTCTTTAATTAGCATTAACATCAAAAGGAAAGATATAGTATCAAAATGGACAATTCTAAAAGATAAATTTGATAATACTGCCAATTACTATGCAACAGCAGATGACCTTGTATTTTTATCGAGATTAGCTAATAACCTAACCGGCGCTGTAAACCCAGTCCATATAAATTATTATTCAGGCCAAGCACATTTTGTATTTACAGGAACTCCTGCACTAAAAATAAAACTAAGAGTGTTAGGTTCTCGTGCCCCAACGCCAATAATCGCAAACTTTGCTGTTGGTTCAAAACAGGCAATTCAATCGATAAAAAGTGGGACAATTATTACGGTAGTGTTAGTTAGTTCTTTCAGAGCACTAGAACATTTTTTTCAGAAAATAATAAAACCACACTATTAAGTCTGTTTGGAACAATAACTAGTGACATCATAAAACTGGGAATTTCATCCGCAATAGCAGCAATTGCTGTAAAAGGAATCTCTGGAGCGACTACTATTTTTGCTCTAACTTCTGGCCCATTATTTTTGGCTATAGGTGTAAGCTTGGTTGTCGGGAATATTTTAAACCACATTGATAATAAATATGAGATAACACAAAAATTCAAACTAGCACTAGAGAAAACATTGAATGAATCACTAAAAAAAGAAGAAATGAGAATCAACGATGTGATAGGTAGAAGTTACATAAAGAATGGGGTATTTTTATGAAACAAGAAGATGACTTGGATTTAACATCAACACTGTTGATATCATTGTTATTTCTTTTATTAGGCTTATCTTGCATTTACTTCTTTTACAACGATGTAATTAACTATGTAAAATATATATATAACAAAGATGAAGTTATAGTCATTTCTCAGGGCGCACTTTATGGACTATTTGGAAGCTGGATATTTATATCTTGTTTTATTTTTTTAATAACTGTATTTTTAAATAAAAGAAAGTTATCACACAAAAAAGAAGCACTTTTCGTAAGGGTTATAATTTCCTTTTCAATCATAACAATTGTAGCGCCAACTGCACTTATGTTTCTTACTAAAGAACACTTAATAAGACAAGGTTATTCTTTCTCGATTGACGAAGACAAGTCTTGGTTACAAGATAGAGTTTATATTTTTAAAAAGTAACTGGTATCAACATTTTAAACCGGAGTATTTGGTACATTAAAAAGTACTTTTCTTTTTGGAAGGTATAAAACTTAGTCACACATAAGAAAACTTAAAATAACGCAGAAAATCCATTAAAATAATTAACATATCAAGAGTATATTTTTACATTTAACACTGAGACCATACCTGAAAATAAAATAATAATTTAAAATAAATAAGCCCATTTCATTCAATAAATAGAATTCATTGCATATCTTTCTATTATGATTCGTAATCATAGTTATCATTTCCCCTCCGAAAATTCTTTAAAAAAGAGGGGCGCATTTCAGAGAAAATACACTGGATTACCACCAAATCAATCCCCTCTCACTTGTTGTATCAATTTTATTAAAAAATAGTGGTTCTATAACATATCATTTTCCATAACAAGTTTAGCGCTGTACAGAGTCTTAGATATCAAAAGCTCTTAGCACGCTTCAATTAAGTAGGCCTAAAATAAAAAAGCCCGCTCAAATGAGCGGGCAATGAGGTTGTCATATAAGCCCTATTTACCGGGCTTATTGATTTTTATCTATTACGCTTCCAGACTCGCTTTTACTTTAGCGTGTAGCTCCTGAACAGAAGTTACTGACGCTTTTGCATCAGCAGTGTGAGACATACACGTTGCAAACGCAGCGTTTAGCGTTGTTGTGTAGTTCACTTTTTCTGCTAGAGCACCGCGGCGTAGAACTTTCGAATCTTCAATAGCTTGACGACCTGCAGCCGTGTTCACAATGTAGGTGTATTCGTTGTTCTTGATGCGGTCAAGAATGTGTGGACGACCTTCATGTACTTTGTTTACCAGGCGAGGGTTAATACCCGCTTCACCAAGGATTACAGCAGTACCGTGAGTAGCATCCAATTGGTAACCCAATTTTACTAGCTTAGAAGCCAGGTCAACAACACGCTGCTTATCACCTTCACGAACAGAAAGTAGCGCACGGCCACCTTCAGGGTACACACTGCCACAGCCAAGCTCTGCTTTTGCGTAAGCTTCTGCAAACGTTGCACCAACACCCATCACTTCACCTGTTGAGCGCATTTCAGGACCTAATAGAGGGTCAACGCCAGGGAACTTATTGAAAGGTAGAACGACTTCTTTGACTGAGTAGTAAGGAGGAATAATCTCTTTAGTGAAACCTTGTGATTCCAGAGATTGACCCGCCATTACACGTGCCGCGATTTTCGCTAGTGGTGCGCCTGTCGCTTTCGATACGAATGGAACCGTACGTGCAGCACGCGGGTTTACTTCGATTAGGTAAACTTCGTTGTCTTTTACTGCGAACTGCGTGTTCATCAGACCACGAACACCAAGTTCGAACGCCAGCTTCTCAACTTGCTCACGCATCTTGTCTTGGATTTCTTGGCTTAGCGTGTAGGCAGGAAGCGAACATGCAGAGTCACCAGAGTGAACGCCCGCTTGCTCAATGTGCTCCATGATGCCGCCGATAACCACGCGCTCACCGTCACAGATAGCGTCGATATCCACTTCTGTTGCATCATCTAGGAATCGGTCTAGTAGAACTGGAGATTCATTCGATACGCTTACTGCTTCGTTGAAGTAGCGACGTAGATCTTGCTCGTCGTATACGATTTCCATCGCACGACCGCCTAGTACGTAAGATGGGCGGACAACCAATGGGAAACCGATCTCTTTCGACTTCTCTACCGCTTGCTCCATCGCCGTTACTGTTGCGTTTTGTGGTTGTAGAAGACCTAAACGCTCAACTGCAGCCTGGAAACGCTCACGGTCTTCTGCGCGGTCAATCGCATCTGGGCTTGTACCGATGATTGGCACGCCTGCAGCTTCTAGTGCGCGAGCCAGTTTAAGTGGCGTTTGACCACCGTATTGAACAATCACACCTTTTGGCTTTTCAACGCGGGCGATAGACAACACATCTTCAAGAGTTACTGGTTCGAAGTAAAGACGGTCAGATGTATCGTAGTCTGTCGATACTGTTTCTGGGTTACAGTTCACCATAATGGTTTCGTAGCCATCTTCACGAAGCGCTAGTGATGCATGTACACAACAGTAGTCGAATTCGATACCTTGACCGATACGGTTTGGACCACCGCCCAGTACCATGATCTTGTCTTTATCTGTTGGGTTTGCTTCACACTCTTCATCGTAAGATGAGTACATGTAAGCCGTATCAGAAGAGAACTCTGCCGCACACGTATCCACACGCTTGTAGACAGGGTGGATGTCAAACTGGTCACGTAGACGACGGATTTCGCTTTCAGCCACACCTAACAGTTTAGATAGGCGCGCATCAGAGAAACCTTTACGTTTCATCTGGCGTAGAACTTCTTCTGTTAGACCAGCAAAGCCACCGGCTTTCACTTGCTCTTCTAGTTTAACTAGCTCTTCAATTTGAACTAGGAACCAGCGATCAATGTTCGTCAGGTTAAACACGCCATCCACTGACATGCCCGCACGGAATGCATCTGCGATATACCAGATACGCTCTGCGCCAGCTTCTTTTAGTTCGTGACGAATCTTAGTTAATGCGTCAGGTGCATCTAGGTCAACCATCTCATCAAAGCCAGTCGCGCCAACCTCTAGGCCACGTAATGCTTTGTGAAGAGATTCTTGTTGGTTACGACCAATCGCCATTACCTCACCAACTGACTTCATCTGAGTCGTCAGGCGATCGTTAGCGCCAGCAAATTTCTCGAAGTTAAAACGAGGAATCTTGGTCACTACGTAGTCGATAGTAGGTTCGAATGATGCCGGAGTTGCACCACCTGTAATGTCGTTTTGCAGCTCGTCTAGAGTAAAGCCAACAGCCAGTTTCGCCGCAATCTTAGCGATTGGGAAACCTGTTGCTTTTGATGCCAGAGCAGAAGAGCGAGATACACGTGGGTTCATCTCGATGATAACCATACGGCCATCTTTCGGGTTGATACCAAACTGTACGTTTGAACCACCTGTCTCAACACCGATTTCACGCAGAACCGCTAGCGATGCATTACGCATTAGCTGGTATTCTTTGTCAGTCAGAGTTTGCGCTGGAGCAACCGTGATTGAGTCACCGGTGTGGATGCCCATTGGGTCGAAGTTTTCGATTGAACATACGATGATACAGTTGTCCGCTTTGTCGCGAACTACTTCCATTTCGTACTCTTTCCAACCGATTAGCGATTCATCGATAAGAAGTTCGTTAGTCGGAGAAAGATCCAGACCACGACGACAGATTTCTTCAAACTCTTCTTTGTTGTACGCGATACCGCCACCCGTACCACCCATGGTGAACGATGGACGGATGATACAAGGGAAGCCAACCATGTCTAAAACTTTGTAAGCTTCTTCCATCGTCTTCGCGGTATCAGCACGAGGACACTCAAGGCCGATAGACTTCATTGCTTTATCGAAGCGAGAACGGTCTTCTGCTTTATCAATCGCGTCAGCCGTTGCGCCAATCATCTCTACGCCGAATTCAGCAAGAACGCCGTGCTTCTCTAGATCTAGCGCACAGTTAAGCGCCGTCTGACCACCCATTGTTGGCAATACTGCATCTGGGCGTTCTTTCTCAATGATCTTGCGAACAACTTCCCATTGAATCGGCTCGATGTAAGTTGCATCTGCCATTTCAGGGTCTGTCATGATGGTTGCTGGGTTAGAGTTAACTAGAATAACTCGGTAGCCTTCTTCACGAAGAGCTTTACACGCTTGTGCGCCAGAGTAGTCAAACTCACATGCCTGACCGATAACAATCGGACCAGCACCAAGAATTAGAATACTTTGAATGTCAGTACGTTTTGGCATTATCTACTACTCCGAATTAAGCGCTGTGTTTTTTGATGAGTTCGATAAAGTGGTCAAATAGCGGTGCCGCGTCGTGTGGACCTGGGCTTGCTTCTGGGTGACCTTGGAAACTAAATGCTGGCTTGTCTGTGCGGTGAATACCTTGTAGAGAACCGTCAAATAGTGATACGTGAGTCGCACGTAAGTTTTCCGGTAATGTTGCTTCATCTGCCGCAAAGCCGTGGTTTTGCGAAGTGATCATCACAACGTTACGCTCTAAATCTTTTACTGGGTGGTTCGCACCGTGGTGACCAAACTTCATTTTCACCGTTTGCGCACCCGACGCAAGCGCCAGAATTTGGTGACCTAGACAGATACCAAAAATTGGTAGGCCTTTTTCTAGGAACACTTTGGTCGCTTCAATCGCGTAAGTACAAGGCTCTGGGTCACCAGGACCGTTCGATAGGAACACGCCATCTGGATTCAGAGCCAGAACTTCTTCAGCAGAAGTTTCTGCAGGAACAACCGTTAGGCGGCAGCCGCGGTCAACCAACATTCGTAAGATGTTGCGTTTTGCGCCGAAGTCGTAAGCAACAACGTGGTATGGCAACTCGCTGTCGTCTTTCGCTTCTGGAAGTCCACTCTCAAGCGTCCACGAACCTTGTTTCCATTGATACGCTTCTTTTGTTGTAACCTCTTTCGCAAGATCCATACCTTTCAAACCAGGAAATTCTTTTGCTTTCGCTAGCGCCAAAGCTTCGTCTAGATTGTTACCAGCTACGATACAACCGTTTTGAGCACCTTTTTCACGCAGGATACGAGTTAACTTACGCGTGTCGATGTCTGCGATGCCGACGATGTTTTGCGACTTAAGATAATCAGAAAGGGATTGTTCATTACGGAAGTTAGAAGCGATAAGAGGGAGATCGCGAATCACAAGGCCTTGTGCATGAATGGAAGAGGATTCTTCGTCTTCGGAATTGGTTCCGGTATTGCCAATGTGAGGGTAAGTAAGAGTAACGATTTGCTGAGAATAGGAAGGATCAGTGAGGATTTCTTGATACCCCGTCATCGAGGTATTGAAAACGACTTCACCGACGGAAACGCCATCTGCCCCAATGGACACTCCGCGGAACACTGTCCCATCTTCTAGGACTAACAGTGCTAATTTACTCAAGACAACCTCCAGAATAAAAATGCAAAAAAAATAAATCAAACTGCAACCATGCCTTCCTTTACCTATAAAATCTACATAAATAGGTATTTCAGACAAATTGGCGGTATTCTAAAGATGGACTGCAAACCTGTCAACACACAATGAAAAATAAATTATCTTTTTCTAAAGAGTAATAGCATTTACTAGCAATAAGCCCCAAAAACACAAGTTTCCACCACCTGCAAACTTTGAAGATGGTTCTTTTTTTAGATTTTACAAATTTGAACTTTTTATAGATCACAAATTTTTATGAGATTTTCACGCAAACGTTAATCACAACAAAACAACATCAACTTTTAAGCAGTTAAGACAAATAAAGCAACCAAGCCAGCAAAAATACACACAAACAAGTTCAAAACTGACGCTCTACAATACTCATTTTATTTACATAACTTTCTTCAAATACAAAAAAGCCGGCTTACGCCGGCGAATAATTATGTATTTAAAGCTCATTCAAACCAAGCACATCGGTCATGGTATAAAAGCCCGCCGGCTTGGAATGTAGCCACACAGCAGCCTTCACGGCACCATTAGCAAAAGTCATGCGGTCCGTCGCTTTGTGCGTTATTTCGACTCGCTCACCAATATCAGCAAACATTGCTGTGTGCTCGCCGACAATGTCACCTGCACGAATGGTTGCAAAACCGATTTCATCTTTAGTACGCTCACCAGTAATGCCTTCACGCGCATACACCGCAACATCACTTAACTTGTTGCCCATAGCGCCAGCAATCGCCTCACCCATACCAATCGCAGTACCTGACGGAGCATCAACTTTATGGCGGTGATGAGCTTCGACAATCTCGACATCGCAGTAATCACCCATTACTTTTGCAGCTTTCTCAAGCAACTTAAATACTAAGTTCACACCAACAGAGTAGTTAGGCGCCATCACAACAGGTACGTGCTTCGCAACTGCATCAATCAGTGCTCGCTCTTCTTCACTAAAGCCAGTGGTACCAATTACGATAGACTTCCCATGCTGTTTACATAACTCTAAGTTCGCTAACGTACTTACTGGAGCGGTAAAGTCGATAACAACATCAAAATTGTCGACCTCTTTCTCTAGGTCATCGGTCAGGAAAACATCGAACTTTCCTTCACCACAAAGTTCACCGATATCAACACCGACGAGCGAAGATTCTGGACGTTCTGAACCTGCCGTTACAGATGCATCTGGGTTTATGTGCGAGGCTTTGACTAGGTTGCGACCCATACGGCCAGCAGCTCCTGCGATTGCAATACGAACCATTGCGCTTTCTCTCCTTCTCTGGATAACGAGGCTTCTCGTTCTCTTTCGTTTCGCTGAATCTTTTTAAACTAACAACATACTGTGTTAACCACAAGCACGTTCATTGGGCTTAAGCAAACTCTTTTACGACACGTTGTAAGATAGGCACGTTCGCTTCAGGGAAGGTGTAATTCCCTAATTCACCAACTGCGACCCAGCGCCCTTCTTGACCTTCTCGACCATAAGGTTCGTTCTCGAACTGAGAGACGGTAATAAAATCAAATTTTAGTGACTTATCTGGGTAATCGTATTCAAGGTGTTCAAACGGTGCTTGTTCAATCACTCGAATCCCCACTTCCTCTTCAAGCTCACGAACCATCGCTTGTTCAACTGTTTCTCCTAGCTCGACTTTACCGCCCGGAAACTCCCAAAAACCACCTTTATGTTTATCATCAGGACGTTTAGTAATAAAGATTTGCGACTTATCTTGATTGAAAATGATCGCTGCAACAATGTGAATTCTTTTCATGGATATTTACCTAGGATCTATCGATACAAAAAGAGCCGCCTAAGCGACTCTTTCTTATTAAGTTATCAAGTTAGATTAATTGATCTGACCGTGACACTGCTTGTATTTCTTGCCACTACCACATGGACAAGGTTCGTTTCGACCTACTTTACGCTCATCACGAACAACAGGTTGATTTGAGCCCTCAGACTCTTCACCATCAGCCAACTGATTTTCCGCAGCTGCATGCTGAGCCTGCGCACGACGAGCAGCTTCTTCTGCTTGTGCACGACGTTGCTCTTCCATACGCTCAACTTCTTCTTGCTGTTGAACGCGGACACGAGACAGAACAGTAATAACGTCAGTCTTTAGCGCTTCAAGTAAACCTTCAAACAATTCAAACGATTCACGTTTGTACTCTTGTTTCGGGTTCTTTTGTGCGTAGCCACGTAGGTGGATACCTTGACGCAGATGATCCATCGCCGCCAGATGCTCTTTCCAAAGCGTATCGAGTGTTTGAAGCATCACTGATTTTTCGAAGTTACGAAGCACTTGTGCACCCACAACTTCTTCTTTCGCTTTGTATACTTCAACGGCTAGGCTGATAATCTTCTCGCGCAGCGCTTCTTCGTACAGTTTGTCGTCTTCCTCAAGCCATTGCTTGATTGGCGCGTCTAGATCGAAATCTGCTTTCAAACGTTCTTGAAGACCTTCCACATCCCACATGTCTTCTAGAGATTGTGGTGGAATGTATTCGTCGATGATCGCTGTGAGCACATCTTCACGGTTTTGTTCAATCATGTCGCTGATATCGTCAACGTTCATGAGCTCATCACGCAGTTCGTAAACCACTTTACGTTGATCGTTCGCCACGTCATCGTATTCAAGAAGCTGTTTACGGATGTCGAAGTTGCGACCTTCCACTTTGCGTTGTGCTTTTTCAATAGAACGAGACAACATCTTAGATTCGATTGCTTCGCCTTCTTCCATACCGCTTTGAATCAAGCTTGCCATACGATCTGAAGTGAAAATACGCAGTAGTGAGTCTTCCATCGATAGGTAGAAACGAGATGAACCCGCATCACCTTGACGACCAGAACGGCCACGTAACTGGTTATCGATACGACGAGATTCATGACGCTCAGTACCGATGATGTGCAGACCACCAGCATCTAAAACTTGATCGTGAACTTTTTTCCACTCAGCTTTGATTGCGTCGATTTGCTCTTTCGTTGGATCTTGTAGTGATTCAACTTTTGCTTGCCAGCTACCACCTAGCACGATATCTGTACCACGACCCGCCATGTTTGTTGCGATAGTTACCGCACCAGGCATACCTGCTTCAGCAACGATTTCCGCTTCTTTCTCATGGAACTTAGCGTTCAAAACGTTGTGTTTGATCTTCGCTTTCTTCAAGGCGTTGGAGAGTAGTTCTGATTTTTCAATCGATACTGTACCAACCAATGTTGGCTGACCTTTCGCAACGCGCTCTTTGATATCTTCAATGATTGCAGCAAACTTCTCAGCTTCGGTACGGTACACCACATCCGGCATATCGTTACGAATCATTGGTTTGTTGGTTGGAATAACAACAGTTTCCAAGCCATAAATAGATTGGAACTCAAACGCTTCAGTATCCGCTGTACCAGTCATACCAGACAGTTTCTCGTATAGACGGAAGTAATTCTGGAATGTGATAGAGGCTAGCGTTTGGTTTTCGTTTTGGATCTTAACGCCTTCTTTCGCTTCGACAGCTTGGTGAAGACCTTCTGACCAACGACGACCTGGCATTGTACGACCAGTGTGTTCATCAACGATCACAACTTCGCCGTCATCGTTAACGATGTAATCCACATTACGCTCAAACAGCACATGTGCTCGTAGAGCAGCATTTACATGGTGAAGCAAGCTGATGTTCGCTGGTGAGTACAATGTATCACCTTCTTCCATCAAACCATTTTTAACCAATAGCTCTTCTACGTATTCTTGACCCGTTTCAGTCAAGTGAACTTGTTTTGATTTTTCATCAACAGTGTAGTGACCATCGCCACGGTACTCTTCAGAATCTTCTTTATCTTGCTTCTGTAGATGTGGGATAAGCAGGTTGATTCGAGTGTAAAGTTCTGAACTGTCTTCTGCCGGACCAGAGATAATCAAAGGAGTACGAGCTTCATCGATAAGGATTGAGTCCACCTCATCGACCACAGCAAAGAAACGTTCGCGCTGAACACGGTCTTCATTGCGGAAAGCCATGTTGTCGCGCAAGTAATCGAAACCAAACTCGTTGTTTGTTCCGTATAGAATATCAGCTTGGTACGCTTCTTTTTTCGCTTGAGGAGGCATGTTCGGTACGTTAACACCAACCGTCATACCTAGGAATTCAAATAGCGGACGGTTTGTCTCCGCATCACGTTTAGCGAGGTAGTCGTTGACCGTAACAACGTGTACGCCTTTACCAGGAAGTGCATTTAGGTAAGCAGGAAGAGTTGCCGTTAGAGTTTTACCTTCACCCGTGCGCATCTCTGCGATTTGGCCTGCATTTAGAACCATACCGCCGATGAGCTGCACGTCGAAGTGACGCATACCGTATACACGTTTAGACGCTTCACGAACAGTAGCAAAAGCTTCTGGAAGTAGCTTATCAAGAGTTTCGCCTTGCTCTAGGCGCTCACGGAACTCAACAGTTTTCGCTTTAAGCTCTTCATCTGAAAGTGCTTCAAATGTTGGTTCGTAGTTATTGATCTCTTTTACAATTTTTCTAAGGCGGCGCAGTGTTCGGTCGTTGCGACTGCCAATTACTTTTGTCAGTAGCTTAGTTATCATTTTTCGTGAATCTCTCTTTAATCAGACCGTTCCCGATCTACTCGTAATGCCTTCAGTCTCTGCCAGTTTGGAACTAAGAATACTGAGATAAATCATTTATCAAAGATATTGAGTTCAAACATTCATATTTCAAGGCTAAGTTTCGAAACAATGTGGCTTAGTGTAAGGATTTTTCATCGATACAACCATAAATAGACGTATTTGTTTGAAGCACTCTGAAATTTTTAGTTAAAGTGGTGATGGATTAGCCAATATTATTAGCAGCTACACGACGAAACTTGGCAAAAACAGGACTTTACCACGTTCAATCCATCTCCATTGTAAAACTGAGGCTAAAGACGTTAATGTAAACTATACCTAGTGAGAAAGCTGCTCTAGAATAGTCATATCTCAACAAAATTAGATTTTACCTATGCGTGATCATCGACCAACCTCGACAGAGGATGTAATTGCTGAGTCTCAATTTAAGCAAATTCAAGAACATGCCGGAGAAATCTTGCAGCTTAACCAAGCTCTACAAACAATTTTACCAAAAGGGACGGCAGATCATTGCCGAGTTGCAAATATTCGCAATGGCCATCTTCTGATAGACGTATCTAGCGCGGCCATCAAAATGAAGATCGACTACGATCGTCTAATGATCTTAAACAAACTGCGCACACAAGGTTATGCAAAATTGATAAGTGTCGACGTTCGGATCAACCCTTCACTTTATCGTAATCGATACGAGAAAGACGATAGGCCCAAACGCCCGCCGCTCACTGAGTCAGCAGCTCAATCACTGATGACCATCGCTGATATGGCCCCACCAAAAATCCAAGAGCGACTAAAAAGGCTCGCAGATATGGCAGAAAAATCTGGCCAATAACCATCAACCATCAACCATCAACCATCAACCATCATCAAGTGATGGTAAAATTTAGATAGAAAAAAACCAGGTCGAAACCTGGTTTTTAATATTCTTTGACTAACTTATGCTAGCACCATGTTTGGCTCTGCAAAAGCGACTGGAGAACCGACTTCTTCTTCGAAAGTTGTCCATTCCCACGCTTCTTGATCCGCCAATACTGCGCGTAGAAGTTGGTTGTTTAAACCGTGACCTGATTTATAAGCACGGAATTCACCAATAATTGGATGACCACACATGTAAAGGTCGCCAATTGCATCTAACACCTTGTGAGTAACAAACTCATTCTCAAAGCGCAGACCTTCTTCGTTCAGAATTCGGTAATCGTCCAATACGATAGCATTGTCGAAACTACCACCCAAAACTAGGTTTTGAGATTGTAGGTACTCGATATCACGCATAAAGCCAAACGTACGTGCACGAGAAATTTCGCGAACGAAACCTTGAGATGAGAAATCAAACAGCAGGCGCTGCTCGTCTGATTCAATCGCAGGGTGGTTAAAGTCAATTTCGAAGTCCATACGGAAGCCGTTAAATGGGACAAATTCTGCCCACTTATCGCCATCTTCAAAACGAACTGGCTTTTTAATGCGGATAAAACGCTTAGGAACGTTTTGCATTTCGATACCCGCTTGCTGAAGCAGGTAAACGAACGGGCTTGCGCTACCATCCATAATTGGGATTTCAGGTGCGTCAACTTCAACAATAATGTTGTCGATGCCCATACCTGCAAGTGCAGCGTTCAAGTGTTCAACCGTTGAAATACGCACACCTTCGTCGTTCACTAATGCAGTACAAAGCATAGTGTCACGAACAGAAGCTGGATCAGCTGGAAAATCTACAGGTGGATTTACATCTGTACGACGGTAAATAATACCTGTGTTTGCAGCAGCCGGGCGCAGAGTAAGCGTGACTTTACGACCAGAATGGAGACCCACACCAGTAGTTTTCACTATTTCTTTCAGAGTACGTTGTCTGATCATCTGCTTGCCTCTCTAAAATATGCTACAAAACACGGCCGTCTGTAACGTCGACCGTGAATGCTACCATAATTTTGAGCCATGTCAAATTTATGGGTTAAAGATTAATCAGCCTGACGACGTAAAAATGCCGGGATATCTAAGTAACCGCTTTCTTTCTCTTGCTTTGGTGCTGCTGAGCTTTGGCCCGCGGCAGGAGAAGAAGAAACTGTGTTTGTCGGCTGAGGAGTTACCTGTGGCTTCTCTTGCACTTGATTTTGCAAAGTTTGTGCCGGCTTTTCTTCAGCTTGCGTTGCCGCGACTTGTTGTGGCTGAGCTTGAGGAGCCGAAGCTACTTTCGCTTTACCACCAGCGACTAGCGTGATATCTGGCTTTCTTTCATTGCCAATACCTGTCGCAACTACTGTCACACGGATTTCATCAGTCATATCTGGGTCTAGAGAAGTACCGATAACCACGGTTGCATTGTCAGATGCAAATGCCTTCACTGTGTTACCAACTGTCTCAAACTCATCAAGACGCATGTCCAGACCAGCAGTGATGTTAACAAGAACACCGCGAGCACCAGCAAGATCGATATCTTCTAGAAGTGGGCTAGAAATTGCCATCTCAGCCGCTTCTTCAGCTCGGTCTTCACCTTTCGCAATACCACTACCCATCATCGCGTGACCCATTTCAGACATCACTGTACGTACGTCTGCAAAGTCGACGTTGATCATACCAGGGCGAGTGATTAGCTCGGCGATACCTTGAACTGCATTCTTAAGAACGTCATTCGCACTCGCAAATGCTTCAAGCAACGTTACGCCACGACCAAGAACTTTAAGTAGCTTCTCGTTTGGAATCGTAATTAACGAGTCAACGTGCTTAGATAACTCATCGATGCCTTGCTCAGCAAACGCTAAACGCTTTTTGCCTTCAAAGCTGAACGGTTTTGTTACAACCGCTACAGTCAGAATACCTAGCTCTTTCGCCACTTCAGCAATAACAGGTGCTGCACCAGTACCTGTACCACCGCCCATACCAGCTGCGATAAACACCATATCGGCACCTGTTAGGGAATCTTTAATTCTGTCTCTGTCTTCGAGAGCTGCCTCACGGCCAACTTGTGGATTCGCACCTGCACCCAGACCTTTAGTGATATCACCACCAATCTGAATGACATTGCCAACGCTTGTCTTACGAAGTGCTTGCGCATCAGTGTTGACGCTGATGAATTCCACACCTTCGATGGATTCACGCACCATGTGTTCAACGGCGTTACCACCGCCGCCACCAACTCCAACGACCTTGATTACTGCATCGTCAGACATTTCCATCATCGGTTCAAACATGTGTTGTCTCCGTTTATCCTGCAACTCAGGTTAAAACTCTTTTTGTATCCAATTACGCAATTTATCGAAAAAGCCAGTAACAGATGAGCGTTTAGGTTCATTGTAATCGCTATCGTCGCTAGACTGCATGTCTCTTGCGTAATGAAGTAATCCAACTGCCGTAGAATGGTACGGCTCTTTTACATAGTCAGTTAGTCCGCTGACTTCGAGCGGTTTGCCGACCCTTACTTGATTGCGGAATACGCGCTCCGCACATTCTACTACTCCGTCAATTTGCGCCGCACCGCCGGTTAGAACTACACCCGCAGCAAGATGGTGCTTAATGCCCTCTTCACGCAGTTTCGCTTGTACAGAGTCGATAGTTTGGTTAACTAATCCCATAAGCTCAGAGTATCGTGGCTCAATCACTTCAGATAGAGTCTGACGCTGCAGACTACGTGAAGGACGTCCTCCTACGCTTGGGACATTAACCGTGTCATCCTTACTGACCAGTTCACTCAAAGCACAGCCATATTTGACTTTTATTTCTTCAGCATCGCTCACTGGCGTACCAAAAGCAAAAGCAATATCGCTCGTTACAGCATTTCCTGCGTACGAAAATACTTCTGTGTGACGTAACGCACCACCAGTCCAGATAGCCACATCCATCGTGCCGGCGCCAATATCTACCACACAAACTCCGAGCTCTCTTTCATCCTCGGTGATTACCGCATTACTTGCAGCAAGCCCTGAAAACACAAGTTGCTCTACTTTAAGGCCGCAGCGCTCTACTGCCTTAATAATATTGCGCGCCATGTCATTATGACACGAGATAAGATGGACACTGACTTCCATTCTTACCCCTGATAAACCAAGAGGGTTTTTGATCCCTTCTTGATAGTCGATGGTGAACTCTTGAGGAATCACGTGAAGGATTCGCTGTTCATCACCGATTTTAATTGATTTCGCGGTATGGATCGCTCTGTCCATATCTTCTTGAGAAACTTCCTCGTCTGATATGGTGCCCATGCCTTTTTCAATTCGGCTTGCGATATGCTTACCAGACAACGAGATGAAGACTCGGCTGATTTGGCACTCGGCCATTAGCTCAGCTTGATCAATTGCACGTTGTACTGATTTTACAACCGACTCCAAGTCATTCACGCCACCTTTATCCATGCCGCGCGAAGGGCTACTACCCGCACCAATAATATTAATTTGGCCATCAGGTAGAATCTCACCCACTAGAGCTGATACGGTTGCAGTGCCTATATCAAGACCAACAATAATGTTGTCATCTGCGGCCTTAGTCATCTGTACTCTCTTCTAACTCTTCTTCAGGAAACCAACCGACTGCGGCTCCTGTATCGTACCTGAGATCGATATAACTGATTCGTTGCGTGTCACTGCCAAGCTTGTTATAGAGCGAAAAAAAGCGCTCTATACGCTCAAGAAGAGACTCTTTACCAAGCTCTAATCGAATACCGTTATCTAGGATGATTTGCCAAGCTCGTCGCTCGTTTAACACCAGAGACGATATCGCTAAACCCAATTGTTGAAACTTAGGACTCAGTTCGCGGTAAGTTTGTAACACTTCCGGGCCAGTGTCTTTGGGTCCATACAACTTAACTTTCTCGTCCTTTAACAAAGCAACATCACCATCGAAAACCAAACCGTTTTTATCTAACAGTTCGTTGCCATTCCAAATGGCTTCGGGTTGATGCTCTGTTAAGAAAACTTTTACTGTATCGGGCCACTGCTTGCGAATCGCTGCATGAGCAACCCACGGCAATGCTTCAACACTTTGCTGTAATACATCAATATCCTGAGACATGAATGTACCGATGTGATCTATTCGACTAAATGCAGCCTGAACATCGTCAGCTTTGACGTACTCCAATTTACCTTGAAGCACTATTTTGGAGAGAGGTAACCTTTGGTCATCCCACATCCAACTGATCGCCGAGTACAAAACAGAACTAATTAAGGTCACAACCACAACGAAAAATAGCGCACCCAAGATTTTATCTTGGCGACCACGGTTATTGTCCGTGTTTAGTCGCTCTTCATTAAGTGCAATATTCAACAACGTCTTCGTTTCCTGACTTTTGTCGTGTACTTTTCACCGCATAATATCGTATCGGCAAAAGTATTGACTTTAACCTTGGGATTATACTGAGCTCTTGTAAACTATCAAACACTGATAACAATAAATCACAACGATCTTGACGCAAAATCGAGATCTGAGTCTTATCTGTCCTTTGCGTCATCACTCTGACTTATCCAAGCATCTTGTTTATATTTAACTCAAGATTAGCCAGCTGTTTGGCAACTTTACCAACATCACCAGCACCTTGCGTTAAAATTAGGTCGCCGTCTTGTATAACGTTAGCCAAAACTGATGGTAATTGCTCGATTTCTGGAACAAAAATCGGATCTACTTTACCTCGGCTGCGAATCGTACGGCACAAAGAGCGTCCATCCGCGCCAGCAATTGGTTTTTCACCCGCGGCATACACGTCAAGCATGATCAATACATCAACCTGCTCAAGCACGTTTGCAAAATCATCGTAAAGGTCACGAGTGCGACTGTAACGATGTGGTTGGAAAATCATAACCAATCGCTTATCTTGCCAACCACTGCGTGCTGCATTAATGGTTACGTCAACTTCCGTTGGGTGATGACCGTAATCATCGACTAACATCGCATGACCGTTACCTGTATCAAACTCACCAAGGTGATCAAAACGACGGCCAGTACCTTGAGTGCCCGCCATCGCTTTTAGAATCGCGTCATCTTCAATGTCGTCTTCCGTTGCGACCGCTATTGCTGCTGATGCGTTCAACGCATTGTGACGGCCTGGAATGTTTAGCGTGATATCGAGGTTAGCTCGACCTTTACGTACTACTGTAAATTTACCTTGCTGACCTTCTTGATGATAATTTTCGATACGTACGTCCGCATCGTCAGAAAAGCCGTAGGTGATCACTTGACGGCTAATACGCGGAATCAACTCACGAATCACTGGATCATCGATACAGACAATGGCTTGGCCATAAAACGGCAGGTTGTGAAGAAAATCAATGAAGGTTTGTTTCAACGTTTCGAAGTCACCACCGTAGGTATCCATGTGGTCAGCTTCGATGTTGGTAACGATGCTCACCATAGGTTGCAGGTGCAAGAAAGAGGCGTCGCTCTCATCCGCTTCTGCAATCAGAATACGGCTAGAGCCCAAGCGCGCATTGGTGCCCGCGCTCTTTACTAGACCGCCGTTTACAAACGTTGGATCAAGGCCTGCTTCGGAATAGATTTGTGTGACTAGTGCTGTGGTGGTGGTTTTACCATGTGTACCCGCAACAGCGATACCATGACGGAATCGCATCAGTTCAGCCAGCATTTCTGCTCGGCGAACAATAGGAATACGCAATTCACGAGCCGCCATGACTTCAGGGTTTTCCTCGTTAATCGCGGTGGAAACGACTACCACACTAGCCTTTTCGACATTACTTGCTTGGTGACCAATAAATACGGTTGCCCCTTTCGACACTAAGCGCTCGGTTACTGGGTTTTCAGACAAGTCTGAACCCGTGATTTCATAACCTTCGTTTAGAAGAACTTCAGCAATGCCGCTCATGCCCGCACCACCGATACCGATGAAGTGGATGCATTTCACGCGACGCATTTCTGGTACCATCGCGCGAATCTGAGCTAAGTCTTGTGTATGTTGGATAGTCATTAATTCGATTCTCAATAATTCGTTAACGCTTTTCGGTCAAAGCGACAATGGCTTGTGCGACAACTTTGTCAGCATCTAATTTTGCGGCACTGCGTGCCTTTTGAGCCATTGAAAGTAAAGCTTGGCGATCCAATTGTTGGATCTGTTGAGTCAAAGACTCCACGGTTAAATCAGGTTGTTCAATCATCTTCGCAGCACCGCATTCCACTAAGTGGTCGGCATTCAGTGCCTGTTGACGGTCTTTATGCATGAACGGGATAAAAATCGCGCCTACACCTGCTGCTGAGACTTCAGATACCGTCAATGCGCCAGAACGGCACACTAGCAGATCTGCCCACGCATACGCTTGTGCAACATCATCAATAAACTCGGTCACTTCTGCATTAGCAACATTGTTCGCTTGATAAGCAGCTTGCACTTCTTGCGCTGCGCCTTTACCTGCTTGATGACGAATACAGTAGTCTTGTCCCAAGTTTGCCATCACCGCTGGCAATGTTTGATTAAGAATACGCGCCCCTTGGCTGCCGCCCATAACAAGAATACGAATTGGTCCTTCTCTCTCTTGCATACGTTGAGCGGGCTCATCCAACTGCGTTACGTCTTCACGTACTGGGTTACCGACAACCGCCGCAGAAGGAAATGCGCCGGGAAACGCTTGAAAGACTTTCTTAGCGATCTTTGATAGCCATTGATTTGTTAAACCTGCAACCGCGTTTTGTTCGTGTAGAACAACCGGGATACCGCTTAACCAAGCCGCGATACCACCCGGACCACTCACATAGCCGCCCATACCTAAAACGGCATCCGGCTGCCAGCGCTTCATGTGCGCTCGTGCTTGCATGATGGCATTAGTAATTTGAAAAGGGGCAGCTAAAAGACGTTTAACACCTTGGCCTCGCAGACCTTTTACTTTGATAAAGTCGATCTCAATACCATGCTTTGGCACCAAATCGGCTTCCATTCGATCCGCTGTACCTAACCAACGGATCTCCCAGCCTTGTTCTTGAAGCTGCTTTGCAACCGCCAAACCTGGGAATACGTGACCGCCGGTACCACCAGCCATCACCATCAAACGTTTATTCTGTTTCATTCGTCTGTTGTTCTGATTGTTGTTGCGCGCGTTTCAAGCGGCATTCGTGATCGATACGCAGCAATATGGACACTGCAACGGACATGATAATCAGACTGGAACCACCATAACTGATTAGTGGAAGCGTCAAACCTTTGGTTGGAACAATACCAGCGGCTGCGCCCACATTGACCATGGTTTGAAACGCAAACCAAATACCAATACCAAACGCTAAGTAACCACCAAACATCTCGCCTTCTTCAAAAGCACGTTTGCCGATATACACAGCTTTAAGTACCAAGCTAAAAATCAACATCAGCACTAAAACGACACCGACGAAACCAAGCTCTTCAGCCAATACCGCAAATACAAAGTCGGTGTGCGCTTCTGGTAGGTATTCCAGTTTTTGAATTGAGTTCCCCAACCCTTGACCAAACCATTCTCCGCGACCAAACGCCATCAAAGATTGAGTCAACTGATAGCCGCTACCGAACGGATCTTCCCATGGGTCAAGAAACGAAGTAACACGGCGCATACGGTACGGTTCTACCAAGATCAAACCGACGACAGCGCCAATGCCAGCAATCATCAGAGCCAGAAACTGGGTTAGCTTCGCGCCCGCGATAAATAACATACCAAACAGAGTAACCAGCATTACAACGACGGTACCCAAATCCGGCTGACCAAGTAACAAGACGGCGAAGAAAGCAAACACCATGATTGGCTTCATAAAGCCGCCAAAGAAGGTCTGGCGCACTTCATCTTGCTTACGGACTAAATAACCGGACATGAAGATGAACAGCGATAGCTTCGCAACTTCGGCAGGCTGTAAGTTGAACAGACCAAGCGGAATCCAACGAGAGGCGCCGTTTACTGACTTACCTGCAAGAAGTACAACAATCAGCAAGCCGAATGAGACCCAAAGCAAGTAATGACTTTTCTTAAACCATTGCTCTAAAGGTACTTGAAGTATCACCGCAGAGGTCCCGATCGCCAACACTAAGAAGGTGGCATGACGGAACATGAAGTGGAACGGCTGATCGGTCAATCGTGAGCTGATTGGGAAAGACGCAGAGGTCACCATAATCAAACCAGTCAACATCAAACCCAACGCAATCCACACCAACTGGCGATCAAACAGCGCTTCTGGCGCTGGATGCTTAAGCCAATTACCAATGTTGTGTTTAACGTTACTTAAACCCACGAAACGAGTAACCTTTAGTTATGCATATTTCTGAGCAAGAACAGCAAATACATCGCCTCTTGCCATAAAATTGTCGAATTGATCAAAGCTAGCACATGCGGGAGACAGCATCACCATATCACCAGATTTTAACTGCGAAGATATTTGTTGAATCACATCTTCCATGGTGTTGAAACGGATTGCTGACTCATGTAGTGGCATAAAATCATCGCCATCTAGGCCAAAACAGCACAGTTGTAGGTTAAGCGTTGCAAAGATCGGTTTTAATGGCGTGAAGTCCGCGCCTTTACCGACACCACCAACGAGCAGATAAAGTTTACCGGTCGACTCTAATCCTGATAGCGCAGCCGTAGTGCTTGCGATATTAGTTGCTTTAGAGTCATTCACCCATTTTACGCCACGATTATCCGCAACCACCTGGCATCGATGTGTCAGTCCAGTGTAATTTTTAAGTGCATTCAAAGCGTTGTGGTAATCAACACCTGCAGCTTTGAGCAGAGCCAACACGACGAGAGCGTTCGCTAAGTTATGTTTGCCGACAAGTTTCAATTCATCGCTGGCGATGACGCGCTGACCATGATCAAGTAACCATGTGCGAGAACCATCGACTTCAAGGCCGTAAGCTTGCTCATCGCTGCCAAACGTAACCACGGGCATCTCAACCTCTGGGTACGTCTCTTGATCATCACGGTTAACTACAGCTAACTCTGCATGATCAAAAATACGCAGCTTAGCAGCGCGATAATCTGCCATACCTTCGTAGCGATCCATATGATCTTCGGAAAGGTTAAGAAATGCCGCCGCTTTGAGTTTCAAACTCGACGTCGTTTCCAACTGAAAACTTGAAAGTTCCAGTACATACAAATCCGCATCTTGCTCAAGCAGCTCCAGTGCAGGCACGCCAATGTTACCACCGACACCCACCGTCAATCCTGCCGCTTTTGCCATCACACCAGTTAAATCTGTCACCGTGCTCTTGCCGTTTGAACCCGTGATAGCCACCACTGGTTTATTCACAGCCCAAGCAAACAACTCGATGTCCCCCACGACAGGCGTGCCTTTCGCTAGCACCGTTTGTATCTCTGGTGTCGCTAACGCAATACCAGGGTTGGTCACCACCAAGTCCGCCTCTGCAAGCCACTGGGTATTCCAACCACCACGGTGTAGTTCAACCTGTTCAGGCAGACGCTCGGCGCCTGGCGGATTGTCACGCGTATCAATAACTTTAACCGTCAATTGCGGCTGAGTTTTTCGGAGGTGTTTAACGACAGAGAGCCCGGTAATACCGAGCCCTACGACGACAACGTTATGTATGTTTTGCCAACGTTCCATATGTGATCACACTGTATTGCTTGTTCTTGGAAAGTGCGTTTAACGCACTTTCAATGTCGCAAGACCAATCAGAACAAGAACCATAGAAATTATCCAGAAACGCACGATTACACGAGGTTCTGGCCAACCTTTTAATTCGTAGTGATGATGAATTGGTGCCATGCGGAAAATGCGTTGACCGCGCAGCTTGTATGAACCGACTTGGAGGATTACAGACAGTGTTTCCATTACAAACACACCGCCCATGATAACCAGCACTAATTCTTGACGAACCAAAACAGCGATAGTGCCTAGTGCACCACCTAGCGCAAGAGAGCCTACGTCACCCATAAATACTTGCGCTGGATAGGTGTTGAACCATAAGAATCCAAGACCCGCGCCCACAATCGCCGTACATACCACAACAAGCTCAGAGGCGTGCGGTAGATATGGGATGTGCAGATATTCAGAAAAGTTAACGTTACCTGTCGCCCAAGCGATAACGGCAAAACCTGCAGCAACCAGTACCGTCGGCATGATAGCCAAACCATCTAAACCATCAGTGAGGTTTACCGCATTACTGGTGCCAACAATCACGAAGTAAGTCAGAATGATGTACATCAGACCAAGCTGTGGCATCACGTCTTTAAAGAATGGCACGACAAGCTGCGTCGCTGCTGTGTCTTTACCATAAGCGTATAGAGCAAATGCCACAACAAATGCGATCAAAGACTGCCAGAAATACTTCCAACGCGCGATCAAACCATCGGTGTTTTTACGCACCACTTTACGATAATCATCGACAAAGCCAACGGCGCCATAACCTAGCAACACCGTCAGTACCGCCCAAACATAAGGGTTGGATAAATCAGTCCACAATAGAATCGTGATCGAAATAGCCGCCAAAATCATGATACCGCCCATAGTAGGAGTACCACGCTTGCTAAAGTGAGATTCAGGGCCTTCGTTACGCACGACCTGACCAATTTGAAGCATTTGCAAACGCTTGATCATGATAGGTCCCATCCAAAGAGAAAGACCTAGGGCAGTAAGTACACTGAGAATTGCTCGAAAAGACAGGTATTCAAACAATCGGAAAAAAGACAGGTATGGCTGTAGCAGCTCGGCAAGCCAAATAATCATTAAAAATACTCCTTCAAAGCAGCAGCGACTTCAAACATACGTGCACCGTTCGCGCCTTTAACCAAAATAGTGTGTTGGTCAGAAACGGTTTGGTCTAGATGCTGCTTGATGTAGTCAATCATCTCTTGATGTGTCTCAAAGTGAATGCCATGGCAAAGCTCGCTAATGATCTTTGCGTCTGCACCATATGTGAGAACATGTTCAAATTTTTGTGGGGCAGCATGTTCCCCGACTTGACGGTGAAGTGCAAGACTTTCCTCACCCAATTCAGCCATATTGCCTAAAATCAACCAGCGCTGACCGCGAAACGCCCCAAGCAAATCAACCGCCGCTTTCATCGCAGGTACGCTTGCATTGTAGCTGTCATCGATCAACTTGATCGTCGAGCTGAGTTGCTCCACATCCACTCGGCCTTTTACTTTGTTAAGGTTTAAAAGACCAAACTGAATCTCTTCAACAGTTGCCCCCATGTGTAGCGCAATGATTGAGGCCGCAATGGCATTTGCAACGTTATGTTGACCAATAATACCAAGTGACAGTTCAATTTCTCGCGAATCTGATGAAATATGCAAAGTAAAGCTCGCTTTACCTTCCTCATTCATTGTCACGTTCGATGCGTAAAAGTCCGCTTGCGAATTATTATGCGAGAAAGTGATCACTTTTTTATCTGCAAGAACCGATTGCCACAGCGCGTCACCGTTACTATCGAGATTGACGATGGCTATGCCACCAGCCGATACCCCTTGATAGATTTCACCTTTGGCTTGTTTTACACCCTCAATAGAACCAAAGCCTTCCAAATGCGCCGCCGCGACATTGTTTACCAGCGCGATATCCGGTTTCACAAGCTGCGTAGTGTAAGCAATTTCACCAATATGGTTTGCGCCTAGCTCAATCACCGCGTAATCGTCATCTTGCTGAGAACGCAGCAAGGTCAGCGGAACACCAATATCATTATTGAAGTTACCTGCCGTGAACAACACGTTGCCTTTTTGCTGAAGAATGCTGGCAACCATCTCTTTCACAGTGGTCTTTCCACAACTGCCAGTTATCGCAACGGTAGGCGTTTGGCAAGAATGGTGCACCCAAGAAGCTAACTCGCCCAGTGCGATTTTGGTATCCGATACCACGACTTGCGGCGCATTCACATCAAGACGCTTTTCAACCAATAAGGCACCAGCCCCCGCTTCAAATGCTTGCTGACAAAAATTATGCGCATCGAATCGTTCACCGACAAGCGCAACAAACAGCGCACCATTGTCGATCGTTCGCGTGTCAGTGGACACTGCGTCGATAGTCAGATCGTTACCGAATAACGCTCCGCCAGTGATTTCTGCAATTTGAGATAAAGTAACCTTGATCATGAGGACAATCCTAAAAGCTGCATTGCGGATTCGCGGTCGGAATAATGAATCGTTTCGCCATTACGAATTTGGTAGTCTTCGTGGCCCTTACCTGCCAGCAAGATAATGTCTTGAGGCGCAGCGTTTTCTAACGCGTAAGAAAGCGCTTTAAAGCGATCATGCTGAACAATAGCT
The DNA here is from genome assembly GCF_054850435.1 of Vibrio sp. RC2502. Lineage (NCBI taxonomy): Bacteria > Pseudomonadati > Pseudomonadota > Gammaproteobacteria > Vibrionales > Vibrionaceae > Vibrio > Vibrio sp. RC2502. Next base: position 443,880 of record NZ_CM141453.1, on the reverse strand, counting down.
TCTGCTGGTTTGGATAGGCCAGCAAGCATATCTTTGACGATGAATACAGGGTCTTCACTGCGCGGGTTATCATCGGTCAAGACGACTTTGTCACCCAAACGCTCAGCGATTTCTGCCATCATCGGACGCTTACCTGCATCGCGATCGCCACCACAACCGAAAATAGCCCAAAGCTGTCCGTCACAATGCACGCGCAGTGCTTGTAATGCTTTTTCAAGCGCATCTGGCGTGTGAGCGTAATCGACCACAACTTTGGCGCGATGCTCAGCTTGGAATAGCTCCATTCGGCCTAACACCGGCTGCAATTGAGCAGCCGTCGCTAGCAAATCGTTCTTATCAAAACCAAGGCTCAATAAGGTCGCAAATGCCAGCATTAAGTTGGCTGCGTTGAATTCACCAATCAACGGCGCATGCAGCGTACCTTCGCCAAACTGACCATCAAAACGAATCGTAATACCGGATTCAGCATAAGCCACTTGGCTCGCCCATAGCGCGTGTTCAAACTCAGTTGTAGGATCAAGAGAAACGGCAATCGCATTGGTCAGTTGTTTCGCCCACGCAGCGCCAACTTCGTCATCAACATTGATGATTGCTTGATCACATTGATGCTGGGTAAACAGCGTTAGTTTGGCATTGGCGTACTCTTCCATCGTACCGTGATAATCAAGATGGTCTCGGCTCAAGTTGGTAAATACGCCAGCAGCAAAGGAAAGGGATTTAACGCGGCCTTGGATCAAGCCATGAGAAGACACTTCTAACGCCGTATATTGCGCTTGTTGTTCGGCCAAAGAAGCCAGCGTATGCTGGATTTCCACTGCGTTTCCTGTGGTGTTCGCCGCTTCTTTTAAATCATCTAAGAAACCATTACCTGTGGTGCCCATCACTGCTGCTTTTGAGCCAACTAATCCAATCCACTGCGCGATAAGCTGGGTGATGGTAGTTTTACCGTTTGTACCTGTCACACCAATCAACTTCATATCAGGATAGGTGTACAACTGGCCGGCAATTTCAGATAAACATTTATCAAGCGCATCGAGATAAACCACCGGAATATCATCGATGATGTCGATTGTGCCATGTGCTTTCACATCACAAGCCTGGGCAATCACCGCATTGGCGCCTTTTTCAATCGCAGAGACAATGAACTTACGTCCATCTACCACATGGCCGACAAGAGCGACAAAAGTTGTACCTGGTTGAACTTTGCGACTATCAAGTTCTAGTTCTGAAACAAGAACGGACGCCAAACTAGGGCAATCCACCCAAGGGGAAAGCAGCGCGTCCATACTGATGGCTTTAGTCATAATTGTTCTCCGAGCTTTGGCTCAGGTTTTCTTAAAGTGCTTTGCAGTAGGCTACATCGCCTACTGCTGGAATTTGTTTTCATCAGGTGCGACGTTCAGGATTTGCAGTGCGCCTTTCATAATTTCAGAAAAGACAGGGGACGCGACCGAACCACCATAGTAATCATCACCTTGCGGCTCATTCACAATCACCACCAACGCAATTCGTGGGTCGCTCACAGGTGCTAGACCTGCGGTATAAGTGATGTATTCATCACTATAGCCACCCGCCGATGCTTTTCGAGACGTACCCGTTTTAGCACCGACTCGATACCCCGGAACGGCTGCACGACGAGCCGAACCGCCTTTTTGAGTTACGGTCTCAAGCATATCAAGCACAAGACGCGCATTTTCCTTGCTTACTACCTGACGTGACATATCACGGTCATTACTCTCGATAATATGAATCGGCTCGTACTTGCCAAGGTTCCCTAACGTTGCATACGCATGTGCAAGCTGAATCGGCGTGATAGACAGACCATAACCAAACGCAATGGTTGCACGTTCAATGGGAGACCAACGCGTTCGAGTTGGGAAGATACCAGTCACTTCGCCAACTAAGTTCAAACCAGAAAGTTCCCCAAAACCCACCGAACTGTACAAGCCAAGCAGCGCCTCAACAGGCATTTGCATCGCAAGTTTGGTCACACCGATGTTACTCGATTTTTTCAGAATCATAGACAGACTAGCTTTGCCTACCCACGAAACGTCCCTGACTCGGCTACCGCCCAATCGAAGCACGCCATTACCGGTATCAACGATAGTATCTTTATCCGCCACTCCATTTTCTAAGGCGGCTAAAATAACGAAAGGCTTAATGGTCGAGCCGGGCTCCATTGAGTCCGTGATCACACGGTTACGCATCTTATAACTTTGCCAATCCGTGCGGTTATTTGGGTTGTATGACGGAGCATTAACCATCGCCAAAACGGCACCCGTTTTTACATCCAGCATCACCACGGAGCCAGAGGTTGCACGGTGATCGGCAACCGCCTGTTTGATGGCACGGTAAGCGATAGCCTGCAAACGCTGATCAATGGTCAGCTGCAACGACTTGCCTTCTTGTTTGTCTTGCCAAGCGATGTTTTCAACGACACGGCCATAGCGGTCTTTACGAATGGTCTTTTTACCTTCTTCACCGGTTAGCCATTCATCGTAACTGCGCTCAACCCCCTCTAGGCCATGACCGTCAATGCCTGTCACACCGACAAGGTGCGCACTGACTTCGCCAGCCGGGTAATAACGACGAGACTCCGACTTAAGACCAATACCTGGTAGCTTCAGTTCACGAATGTAGTTTGCCATTGCTGGGCTCACCTGACGCTGCAGGTAAATAAAGCGACGATTTTCGTTGCGCTTGATTTTGTCAATCAGGCCTTGGCGATCCACACCTAACACGTCTGCTAAGGCATACCAGTTTTGTTTCTGACTTAGCGCATTTTCTTTAAAAATGGTGGCTGGATCGGCCCAAACCGCTTCAACAGGCACACTCACCGCTAAAGGTTCGCCATTGCGATCAGAAATAATGCCTCGTGCAGACGGGATAGACTTAACACGAATCGAACGTAGATCGCCCTGCTTAATGAGATTATCCGGCTCGATGATTTGAATGTAGGCCACACGAGCGACAAGAAGCGCAAAGGCGCAGAAAACAAAAAACAGCAATAAGTGGAAGCGCCAGCGAATCAAAAATGATGACTCTACTTCTACTTTCGCTGCTTTCGGTGCGGTTTTGGTGTCGTTTACTGCGGCTTTGGGTTTCGCAGAAGACTTACGCTTATTTCCTTGTTTAGCGTTGGTTTTCTTTCTTATCATTTTAGCGTGATAACCACTTCTTTATCGCCGTCAGGTCGTTTCATTTCAAGATCCTTTTTCGCAAGATCTTGCACTCGACTGTGTTCTGCTAAGGCGGTTTCTTCCAACATCAGGTTGCGCCATTCGCTATCTAATCGCTCGCGCTCAACCAGAGTGTGATCTTTTTCAGTGATCGCTTGACGCGCATGGTGGGTAGCAAATACCACTCCCATTGCTGATGCCATGATCAATAGCAACAATAGTAATGACCAGCGACCAACGGTAATTAAATCCGTGGCGATCAACTTAGCAAGGTTGGGAGTGGGTTTCGTCATAATAATTAAAGCTTTTCAGCAATTCTTAGCACAGAACTGCGCGAACGAGGGTTCATGTCAATTTCTTGTTTGCTCGGTTTTATCGCTTTGCCAACAGTTTTCATGTTTGCGCTGCCAAGCTCTTTGATTTGCGCTTCCGTCAAAGGAATCCCATGTGGAACCTCAGGACCTTTACTTTCTTTGCGGATAAAGCGTTTTACCATGCGGTCTTCCAACGAATGGAAACTGATGACAGATAAACGACCTTCAGGAGCTAAAATACGAGCCGCGCCTTTCAGCGCAGTATCAATTTCTTCTAGCTCACTGTTGATGTAAATACGGAACGCTTGGAAAGCACGCGTCGCTGGGTGCTTTTTCTCTTTAAAACTTTTTGGTGCTGCTTCAGAGATCAGTTTTGCCAACTGACCAGTACGAACCATTGGCTCGTTCTCTTCGTTTTCACGGTATTCCACAATCGCACGAGCAATACGACGAGCGTGTTTGTCTTCACCGAATTCACGAATCACCCAAGTGATGTCATCCAGATCCGCTTCCATCAACCATTGAGAAACCGGGATGCCTGAAGTTGGGTCCATGCGCATATCTAGCGGGCCATCTTTCATAAAGCTGAAACCACGCTCTGCGTCATCCAACTGAGGCGAAGACACACCAAGATCCAATAGTACACCGTCTACTTTACCAACTAGGTCATACTCTTCTGCGTATTGAGCCATGCCAGAAAACGGGCCATGAATAATGGTAAAACGAGGGTCGTCAATTTTGCCTGCTTCCGCAATCGCTTGAGGGTCACGGTCAATACTGTACAGTCGGCCATTTGGGCCTAGTTTGGATAAAATTGTACGGCTGTGACCGCCTCGGCCAAATGTTCCATCAATGTAGATACCATCTGGTTTGATAGCCAAGCCATCAATGGATTCATTTAATAACACGGAAATATGTTGGAAGGTTTCGGTCATAGCTTTCTCGTTGAATGATCTTGAAGCGATTCTTTAGTGTACTGATTTCCTACATCATCGCCACCACAAGTCTAAAGTTAGACGTGATTTACGCCAAGTTTATTGGTAATGACATAGTTTGCGTCAATTAAATGCAAAAAACCCATCGCTACCGAAGTAGAGATGGGTCTCGAATAGGTGGAGCCGACACATAAGCCGGGTTCTGTTCCGCTTGCGCGGCGGTAGCCATTCGTCTAGGCCAGCAATCACTCACTGGCTCGAGCAACCTACCCGCCTCCTTACGCGAGCAACGCAATGTGGAGGCCTATTTGGTCTTGCTTCAGGTGGAGTTTACCCTGCTACGAACTATTACTAGTCGTCCGGTGCGCTCTTACCGCACCCTTTCACCCTTACCTGTTCCCTTGCGGGCCATCGGCGGTCTTCTCTCTGCTGCACTTGTCGTAGGCTTGCGCCCCCCAGGCGTTACCTGGCACCTTGCTCTATGAAGCCCGGACTTTCCTCCCCTTTGTCAGTCTCCCGAAGGACGTCAACGTCAGTTTCCCGAAGGACCTCAACGTCAGTCTCCCGAAGGACATCAACAAAGCAGCGACTACCCAGTCAGCTCCGAGGGCGGATTGTATAGAGTTCTCACTTCAGAGTCTAGTTAGATCACAGATATGATGAAATGAATGCACCGAGTGATGAGTTTTTAGTCAAAACGCAAAAGGTAAACAATAAAAAAGGGTCGATGCTTTCACATCAACCCTTTGCAATATGCAATCTAAACAGCCCTTAATCTAAGTTTTCTAAACCCCATTTGTATAGAGCGTTCTTCTTCAGATTGTGGATTTCTGCCACCAACGCTGCCGCTTTCTTCAAAGGCAGTTCTTTCGTCAGAATACCCAAAGTACGCAAAGCCTCATCGGGCAATGCCTCATCCGATGTTTCACGATGACCATGGATCAAAAGCACCATTTCACCACGTTGCTGGTTATCGTCACTTTTCACCCACTCAATGAGTTCACCCAAAGGCATGCCTTGGATGGTTTCAAATGTTTTAGTGAGTTCTCTTGCTAGAACGACTTCTCGCTCAGGGCCAAGAACGTCTAACATATCTTGTAACGAGTCTAAAATTCGGTGTGGTGACTCGTAAAAAATGCATGTGCGCTCTACCGATGCGATCTCTAAGAATTTATCTTTACGACCTTTACTTTTGGGCGGTAGAAAGCCTTCAAAACTAAAGCGATCTGACGGCAATCCAGACGCGCTTAACGCAGTGATAACTGCACACGCACCAGGAAGAGGCACAACTCTTACGCCCGCTTGACGACATTTTGTCACCAGATGGTATCCTGGATCGCTGATTAGTGGTGTACCAGCGTCAGACACTAAGGCGATAGACTGACCTGACAATAGCTTTTCGACCAAAACCTGTGCTTTTTGTTGCTCATTGTGATCATGCAACGCAAAAGTTTTGGTTTGGATATTGAAGTGAGACAGTAATTTACCCGTATGTCGGGTATCCTCTGCAGCGATGATGTCCACGTTCGACAGAACTTCGATAGCACGTTGTGTGATATCCGCTAAATTTCCGATTGGAGTCGGTACGATGTAGAGAGTTGGCCCCTCATTCGGCAACTTATTTTTATCTGTCATTTGTTTACCATCACTTCAACGATTAATATAGAGACAATTTTGTACAAAATTATAGAGAACTCACGGCAATGATTAACCATAAGAGACTCAGTGTACCACGCATACTCACTCCTGTTGCACTAGCAATTACGCTCGCCGCCTGTTCTTCAGGCCCGAGACAGCCTGATGGCGTAGATGTCACACTTGAGCCTACCCAGTCGGTACAGAACTACATGATTCAAGCTGATAGCACGGAAGGCAGCTTACAAAACGACTGGTTGATCATGGCAACCAAAGCCGCAATCCAAGCGAACCAATTGGATCAAGCAGACCTTCTGATAAAACGTCTGGCTCGCCAACAATTGACGGAAGTTCAACAGGCAGAGTGGCAACTGGCGCGTGCGACCATACAGCAAAAGCAAGGCGATTACTCTCAGTTGTTGCAACTTCTCAACTTTAAGCCTTGGTGGAAACTACCAAATGAGCAGTGGAAAGATTACTACTCTCTACGTGCCGACGCTTACCAAAGCCTAAATCAGCCGTTTGAAGCCAACCGCCAACTGGTAGCGTTTAGTCAATACGCGTCATCAGAAGAGCAACGCGAAATCTCAAGCCGAATTTGGATGAACTTTGGCAGTTACTCTGAATATGAACTGACTTCGCTACAAACTGAACCCAGCGAAGACGTGTTAGACGGATGGTTGCAATTAGCAGTTTACGCAAAAACGCTCTCCGGCAATCTGTCTCAGTTAAAAAATACCCTTGAGCGTTGGTTGAACGAGAACCCGTCACACCCAGCGGCAATCTATACACCAGAAGAAATTCAAAACATTCTGTCACTTGATATCGTAAAACCAAATAACACAGCATTGTTGTTACCATTAACAGGTAAGTTTGCGCCTCAGGCACAATTGATCCGCGATGGTTTTGTATTCGCGATGATGAATGATAGAAACCGCGATCCAAGCGCAACGCTTACCGTCATTGATACGAATGCGTACAGCGCTGACGAAGTGAAGCAACGTCTTATCAACGAAAACATCGATTTTGTTGTCGGCCCGCTGCAAAAAGAAAATGTCGAACTATTGCAAACAACAATGGATGGCTCAGCAAACAGTCCAGCCATTCCAGCACTGGCGCTGAATATTCCTGAAGATGTTCAGCCAGGTACCGACATCTGCTACCTAGCGTTGTCACCAGAGCAAGAAGTGGCTCAAGCTGCAAAATACTTGTTTAGCGAAGGCTATAACTTCCCGCTGATCCTAGCGCCAAAAGGCAGCTACGGTGAGCGTGTTGTGCAAGCTTTCAATGAAGAATGGAGCAAGTACAGCTCAAACAAAGTCGCAACAAGCTACTTTGGTGATAAGCGCCAGCTACAAAAAGACATTAACGACGTCTTTGGATTACAAGAGAGCAAACAGCGTATCGCACAGATGCAATCGCTCATGCGCATTAAGTTGGAAACACAGCCACGCAGTCGTCGTGATGTGGACGCAGTTTACATTGTCGCTCGTAGCTCTGAACTAACACTTATCAAACCATTCATTGAGGTCGCAATTAACCCAGATGCGAAGCCACCAAAATTGTTCTCGAACTCTCGTAGCAACAGCGGTGGTGCGACGTACGAAGACTTAACAGGCATTATCTACAGTGACATTCCGCTGTTAGTAAACCCAGACCCAATCGTGACAGCTGAAATGAATGAGCTATGGGCAGATCAATCCAACATGGAAAAACGCTTAAAAGCTCTAGGGATGGATGCCTACAAACTGATCGGTGAATTGCCACAAATGAAAGTGGTACCAGGTTACTCAGTAAGCGGCCAAACTGGTACGTTAAGCATTGACAACAACTGTGTTGTACAACGCGAATTGAGCTGGGCTGAGCGTGGGGCTCTTTAGTAAGCGTCAAATAGGTAATCAGTACGAGACCCTGGCGAAGCAGTATCTGCAGCGTCAGGGTTTGCGTTTTTTAGATCAAAATTATCTGACAAAGTTCGGCGAAATTGATTTAATCTTCCAACAAGATGAAACTATCGTCTTTGTTGAAGTCAAATATCGTAAGAACGATCATTTTGGCTCAGCGGCTGAAATGGTCACAAACGCTAAAATGCGCAAACTGATCAAAACAGCACAAGTTTGGCTCAGCCAACAACGCACAATGAACACCATAGATTATCGGTTCGATGTCATCGCCATTCATGACAGTGGTCGCGACATCAACTGGATACAAAATGCAATATCTGAAGGATAAGCGATGCTAGACAGCATTAAAGATAGCTTTACAGAAAGTATTCAAATTCAAATCGCAGCCGCAGAAGCTCTGCCTGATGCGATCACGCACGCCGCTCAAGCCATGGTTTCGAGCTTGCTGAATGGCAACAAAATTCTTTGCTGCGGCAACGGTGGCAGCGCCTCAAATGCACAACAGTTTGTTTCTTGTCTTTTAAATCGCTTTGAGACCGAACGCCCTAGCCTTCCCGCTATGGCGCTGACTGCGGACAACACCACACTAACGGCAGTTGCAAACGACTACCACTATCAAGAGATTTTCTCTAAGCAAGTTCGTGCATTTGGCCAACCAGGCGATATTCTTTTGGCGCTTTCTACCAGTGGCAACAGCAAAAACATCATCAAAGCGATGGAGGCGGCTGTAACTCGCGACATGACCATTATCGCCCTAACAGGTAAAGATGGTGGTGAAATGGCAGGATTACTGGGCGAAAACGATGTAGAAATTCGCATTCCATCCCATCGCACGGCTCGCATTCACGAAGTGCATATGGTCACTCTTCACTGCTTATGCGATTTGATTGACCAAGTACTTTTCCCTGCTCATGAAGAATAACAGATTTGAGAATCAGCATTATGATACGTAGCCTTGTCATTTTATGTACCATCTTAAGCTTGAGCGGATGTGCAGGACTGTTCATTGCTGGAGCTGCCACCACGGCAAATATTGTGACAGATACTCGCACCACGAAGCAGATCTGGCAAGACAACAATATTGAATTTGAAGTCGCAGCGATCGGTAATAAAGAACCATTTAAAGGGCATGTTCGAGTTGTTGCGAGCTCGTACAATGGTACGGTTGTTTTAATGGGCCAAGCTCCAACTCAAGATTTGATTAATCAAATTGAGCAACGAGCTAGAGCCATTGATGGCGTCAAAACCATTCATAACCAAATTAAGGCTAAAGAGCCATTGAGCGTGACGCAAATCAGCAACGACAGCTGGATCACAACCAAGGTAAAATCGGCTCTATTAACCGACTCGGACCTCAATGGCGTGAAAGTCAAAGTCATTACAGAGGATGGTGACGTATTTTTGTTTGGCTATGTAACCGCTCAGCAAGGTGAACGCGCGACGGAGATTTCGCGCAATATCTCTGGCGTAAAACAGGTGATCAAAGGGTTCCAATACGGAGACGCAGAACCAGTTAAAGTCGATTTACCTAGCGACGGTGTGACAACACAGACACAAACACAGACACAGACACAGACACAGACACAGACACAGACACAGACACAGACACAGACACAAGATGATAGTGATCCAGATGTCGAGACGTTTACCATTAGTGACTAAACGATATTGAAAAACTTGAAACCGAAGTATAAAAAAAGCAGCGTTAACGCTGCTTTTTATTTACTTAATCACTCTTAAGCTTGGTCGACCTTTAGGACGAGGAGCTTCTTCCTCTTGGGATTCTGCACCAATCTCCTCAGAAGTTTCTTCCGTCACCGCCTTAAAAGATGGTGACAAATCTTCTTCTTCAATCGTTTCTTCTTCGATGTGCGTGTACGCTTCTTCTGGTTCAAACATTGTTCCAGCACCGTTTTCACGAGCATAAATCGCTTGAACCGCATACACTGGCACGATCACTGAGTGTGGTCGGCCACTAAAACGAGCATGGAAGGTAATCGCATCATTACCCAACTCTAAGTTACCAACGGCACGAGGAGCAATATTCAAGATAATCTGACCATCTTGAACAAACTCAACAGGCACACGCACACCCGGCATAGTTGCATCAACAACCAAGTGGGGAGTTAAGTCATTGTCTACTAGCCAATCGTAAAATGCGCGAAGCATATACGGACGGCGAGCAGTCATTTTTGCAATATCCATAACGTCTCTAAATCGCTTAGCGAACTAGACGCATTTCACGTTCAGCTTCAGTTAAAGAAGCAAGGAATGAATCACGCTCAAATACGCGGTTCATGTATACCTTGATTTCTTTTGAGCCTGGGCCAACTAGGTCAATACCAAGTTGAGGTAGGCGCCACAATAGTGGAGCTAGGTAACAATCGATTAGGCTGAATTCTTCACTCATAAAGTATTCGTATTCAGCAAAAATTGGCGCTAGAGTCAGTAGATCGTTACGAAGTTTCGTACGCGCTTTTTCTGACTCTTCTGCATTACCTTTAACAATTTTTTCAGCTAGTGAGTACCAGTTACGTTCAATACGGTACATCATCAAACGGCTGTTACCACGAGCAACTGGGTAAACCGGCATTAGAGGTGGATGAGGGAAACGCTCGTCCAAGTACTCCATGATGATTTTTGAATCGTAAAGAGCTAGCTCACGGTCAACAAGAGTTGGCACTGATTTATATGGGTTTAGCTCAACAAGCTCAGCAGGAAGATTAGCTTCATCAACAAGCTCAACTTCAACACTTACGCCTTTTTCAGCTAGTACGATGCGAACCTGATGGCTATACAAATCTGATGCACTTGAGAAAAGAGTCATCACAGAACGTTTATTGGCAGCTACAGCCATGGAGCCCTCCAGTACACTTACAAATAAAAATAATGGAGGCTAAGCCTCCATTATCCATCAATTAAAATTGGGAATTAGCACGGTATGATAGCACAATTAATGCACATCACGCCAATACTCTTTCTTAAGCATCACGACAACAATCGTTAGTAGAACTAGGAAACCCATTACCCACCAACCCAAAGCATGACGCTCAAGTTGAACTGGGTCGCCGGCGTAAACCAAGAAGTTCACCAAGTCACCAACCGCTTTGTCATATTCGCCTTCGCTTAATTCGCCAGTACCGTTTGTCTCAGTACCAACAACCACTTTGACTTCTTCACCATCAACCATCTTAGTGCCGTACACTGGCGTTGGAATACCTTGCAGTTCTTCAAGAACGTGCGGCATACCAACACTTGGGAATACGATGTTGTTCACGCCAAATGGACGAGATGGATCAACATAGAAAGAGCGTAAGTATGTGTACAACCAATCCGCACCACGCACTCGGGCTACCAAAGTTAGATCCGGTGGTGGAGCACCAAACCAGTTTGCCGCCTGCTTCGGTGGCATAGCATTAACCATGAGGTCACCGATTTTCGCTTCAGGGTTGAAAATCAGATTTTCCTTCATTAGGTCAGCTGGAATATCTAAGTCTGTTGCTACACGCTCATAACGCTGGTATTGCGTAGAGTGACAAGCAAAACAGTAGTTCATGAACAACTTCGCGCCATTTTGTAGCGAAGCTTTATCCGTTAGGTCCACGTTTGCTTTATCAAGCGGAACGTTGGCCCCTGCTGCCATCGCAAGAGATGGCAACATAGCAAATAGAATTACAATCCACTTCTTCATTTGAATGTCACCCTCTCTGGTAATGGTTTGGTTGCTTCATTTTTGCTGTAGAAGAACAGCAGTACAAAGAACATGAAGTAACACAAGCTAAAGATCTGAGATAGTAGTGTGTACGTCGGTGTTGCAGGCAACGCACCTAAAATGCCCAGAGCGATAAAGGCGATAGTGAACTGAACAATATTCAATAGGTGGATTTTGCTACGGTAACGGTACGAACGTACTTTACAGCGATCCAACCAAGGTAGAACAAACAGTACAGCGATAGACGCACCCATTAGGATTACACCCAATAGCTTGTCTGGAACCGCACGCAAGATTGCGTAAAACGGAGTGAAGTACCATACCGGAGCGATGTGTTCAGGCGTCTTCAATGGGTTTGCAGCTTCAAAGTTAGGCGGCTCAAGGAAGTATCCACCCATTTCTGGGTTAAAGAACAACACATAACAGAAGAAGAACAAGAAGCCAGCGACACCAACCAAATCCTTAACCGTGCCATATGGATGGAAAGGAATAGAGTCAATAATATCGTATTTCTTCGTGTAGTAATCGTGGAACTTGAACTGCGTTTTGTAATCATCGCCCATTGAACCTTTTGGTAACTTCGTTTCGATACCGTCAGGGTTGTTAGAGCCCACTTCGTGCAGTGCCAACACGTGAAGCACGATAAGTAGAAGTAGTACGATAGGCAGCGCGATTACGTGTAGTGCGAAGAAACGGTTCAACGTTGCACCTGAGATGATGTAGTCACCACGAATCCAAAGCGTTAAGTCATCACCGATAACAGGGATTGCACCAAACAGAGAAATGATTACCTGAGCGCCCCAGTATGACATCTGACCCCATGGTAGTAGGTAACCCATGAATGCTTCAGCCATTAGAACTAGGAAGATCAACATACCGAAGATCCACAGTAGTTCACGAGGCTTTTGGTACGAACCGTAGATCAGACCACGGAACATGTGCAGGTATACAACAACGAAAAACGCTGATGCGCCAGTTGAGTGCATGTAACGCAGAAGCCAACCGTACTCAACGTCACGCATGATGTATTCGATAGATGCAAACGCACCTTCACCAGAAGGAACGTAGTTCATCGTTAGCCAAATACCCGTTAGGATTTGGTTAACAAGAACCAGCATCGCCAGAGAACCAAAAAGATACCAAAAGTTGAAGTTCTTCGGCATTGGGTATTCAGATAAATGCTTTTTATAAGCATTCATTGCTGGAATACGCTTTTCTACCCAGTCTAATAGTGCTTGCATTATGCATCCCCCTCATCAACACCCACAATGAGCTTGGTGTCGCTCAAATACATGTGTTTAGGAACGACAAGGTTCAATGGAGCAGGTACCCCTTGGAATACTCGGCCTGCCATATCGAACTTAGAACCATGACAAGGGCAGAAGAAGCCGGACCTTACACCCTGCACCTGCTCTGAGAAAGAGTCTGGTAGGTAGGTAGGTGAACAACCAAGGTGAGTACAGAAACCAACGGCAACAAAGTACTCTTCTTTAATCGAGCGAAACTCATTCTGAGCGTACTCTGGCTGCTGTTCCATTTCAGATTGTGGATCACGAAGCTTATCACTGATCGTTTTTAGGTTATCCAGAACGCTTTGAGTACGGCGAACAATCCATACAGGTTTCCCCTGCCACTCAACACGTACCAGCTGACCTGGTTCAATTTTACTTATATCCACTTCCACCGGTGCACCCGCCGCTTTGGCTTTAGCACTCGGATTCCATGATTTAATAAAAGGCACGGCGACGGCGACTGCCCCTAACCCACCAACAACTGCCGTTGTAGCGGTTAGAAAACGCCTGCGACCGTTATTTAAAGGCGCGTTGCTCATCCAAACATTCTCCCATTTGCTCCCTTTGGATCGTTATTATTCCGCTTATAAGAGCATGGCTAACAAATAATGAATTTAGTTCTAATTATTGGGGAGAAATGATAAAGAAAACCCTACTTTTTGACAAGATAAAGCTACCTTTTTGTAACATTTGTGAGGCAAATCGCTCGCGTCGTCACAAAAGCGGCAGAATTATAAAAAATTGATGTGATTTGTAACAAGAAAGCGAAATGAAGAACAACAAAATTAAGCCTCACATGCCTTTTATTTTGGTTGTTTTCAGAGAATTACACCGAATAAGTTTTCAATAAGTGACAAAAATCACTAACACGTAAATTTAAACTTTTGTAGCACAGGTAAAGCGTAAATATTGCGATAAAACCTTCGTAAAATGTTGCGTGGATATTAAGGGGAAGTGTTCTGAGATAACCAGAGAGAACGGATGTTTTATCTGACAATAAAAAACAAAAAGCTCGGCATATAGCCGAGCTTTTGGTGCACAGTCCCAGAATAATTCTGGAAAGCATAATTTCCGGTAAAAGGAAATTAACGCTTAGAGAACTGTGGACGACGACGTGCTTTACGTAGACCAACTTTCTTACGTTCAACGCAACGAGCGTCACGAGTAACGTAACCAGCTGCACGTAGAGCAGGACGTAGAGACTCATCGTATTCCATAAGCGCGCGAGTGATACCGTGACGGATAGCACCAGCTTGACCAGAAATACCGCCGCCTTTAACTGTAACGTAAAGGTCTAGCTTCTCAGTTAGTTCAACTAGCTCTAGAGGTTGTTTAACAACCATGCGAGAAGTTGGACGACCGAAGTATTCATCAAGGCTACGCTTGTTTACTACAATGTTGCCGCTGCCTGGTTTAATAAAAACACGTGCAGCTGAGCTTTTGCGACGGCCAGTGCCGTAGTATTGATTCTCTGCCATTTTCGAAATCCCCAATTAGATGTCTAGTACTTGTGGTTGTTGAGCAACATGGTTGTGCTCAGCGCCTGCGTAAACTTTAAGCTTACGGTACATAGCACGGCCTAGAGGACCACGTGGAAGCATGCCTTTAACTGCTAGCTCAAGAACCATCTCAGGTTTACGATCGATCAGCTTTTCAAAAGTGATAGATTTTAGACCACCTGGGAACTCAGAGTGACGGTAGTACACTTTGTCTTTAGCTTTGTTACCAGTTACAGCAACTTTCTCAGCGTTGATAACGATGATGTAGTCACCAGCGTCAACGTGAGGAGTGTATTCAGCTTTATGTTTGCCACGTAGGCGAGATGCAATTTCACTTGCTAGACGGCCAAGAGTTTTACCTTCAGCGTCTACAACGTACCAGTCGCGTTTTACAGTTTCTGGTTTAGCAACGAAAGTTTTCATGCTAATAATAACCCGTTAATTAAAATTTAAACTTTAAAGGAACACCCGTTTGGTGCTCCCACACTGTCTAAGAGCCCAGTCATCACCCCTTCGAGTCGTTGGTACTCTCGACCATCTATTTCGAAATAACTTCGATAATCCGGTCTGCAGTAACGGTGGGTCGCAGGATTATAGAGAAGAGCGAAGAAAAAATCACCTTTTTTTGCGCCAAATCACTAATTTTTTCTTCACTTTTTAAAGAGGCAATCAAATTTACGCCAAATGCTCGCGAGCAAGGTACTCATGACTCTGCATCTCGGTTAAACGCGATACACAACGCTTGAACTCAAATTCCAGTTGTCCTTCGGTATATAAGGCATCCATCTCGACTTCCGCTGAAATAATCAGTTTTACGTTGCGCTCATAAAACTCGTCGACTAAAGCAATAAAACGCCTCGCAGCATCATCAATTTTACGATTCATCTGACGAACATCGGCCAGTAAAACCGTGTGATAAATACGTGAGAGTTCAATGTAATCGTTTTGACTTCGAGCGGTTTGGCACAACTGCTCAAAAGAAGCATGTAACACCCCATCACTGGCTTCAATCACGTTAATCTGTCGATGATTAATGTCGATTTTGTGGGCAACGCTTTTACGCTCAGCCGTAAGCTGCTGGTAATAGGTATTTAAATTAATAGAAGCCTGCTCATCCAATGGATAATGGTAGATTTCGGCTTGTTCCAACGTCCTCAGACGATAATCGACACCACTATCCACATTTAGTACATGGCAACGCGCCAAAATCATATCAATAGCAGGAAGGAAACGAGCTCGCTGTAAGCCATTACGATACAAATTTTGTGGTTCGATGTTTGACGTCGCCACCAGCACCATCTGACGCTTAAACATTTCTTGCAACAATGTGGCAAGAATCATGGCATCAGTTATGTCAGACACAAAGAACTCGTCAAAACAAACAATATCTGCTTCTTGTTTAAATAAGTCGGCAACTTTGGAGAGAGGATTTTCTACCTCCCCCAAACGCTTTAACTCGTCATGTACCCGATACATAAAGCGGTGAAAGTGCACGCGCATTTTTCTGTCAGTAGGTAAGGCATCAAAAAAGGCGTCCATTAAATAGGTTTTACCTCGGCCTACCCCGCCCCAAAAGTACAAACCTTTTGGGGGTTGAGGCATCTCGACCTTTTTACCCATGAGCTTTTGCCATTTAGAAAGTTGAGGGATCGGCGCAGACTGAAACTCAACAATATCATGGTAGAGTTTGTCTAAAGCGACAACGGCTTGATGCTGGGCTTCATCGCGCTGGAATCCATGTTCTGCTATATCTTTTTGATATCGTTTTAGTGGTGTCATCAGATTAAGTCGTGTTAGAGGTACAGAGAAAATGGTCACCTCGGGGTCAACTTTGAGAATAGAGAGAAGTAGTTATCAGTCCCCGAAGACATACTGCTATTTTTCTTTATCGGCTGTGAAAGCCATAGTAACATGGACAAGCACCGCGTGTAACTAAGTAGTAAAAGACTTGTTAAAACAACTATAAGGAGCAGTTATGCCTTGGATTTATGCCATTGTGGGTTTGCTGGTCGGTACAATCGTAGGCGTAGTCATTAGTAGACTAACCACCCCTGAATACAAGAAACAAAAGTCTGTGCAAAAAGAACTTGAAGCGGCTAAGTTTGAACTAGAGCAACAACGTCAAGAGCTCGTAGATCATTTTGCACAAACCGCAGAAATGTTGGATACCCTGGGTAAGGATTACACTAAACTCTACCAACATATGGCGAAGACCTCTTCAGAACTTCTGCCTAACTTGCCAGAACAAGATAACCCGTTTGATAAGAAAACGGCGATGTCTTCAGAGCAAATCAAAGAAGACCAACCAGAGGTCAACGAACAACCAAAAGACTACGCCAACGGCGCGACCGGTCTTTTGAAAGATCAAGAAAAAGAGATCATCAACGCTCCCGACGTGGTGACGGCTAAAGCCTCTTAACCTGCTCTTTTCCTTTCTTTTGGGTCGATATAAATCGTAATTTGTATCGACCCTTTTTGAACTTTTCTGCAGCAATCCCTCTCTAACTTGCATGTGAACTGCCGTCACCCTTTGAATATCCAAACTAGACCTTATATTAAAAATATCAATCAAGATAAGTTGATGTTCATAAACCTATGCAGGCAATTCGTTTCAATCTATTGCGGCCTTTGAATAATGGCATGCGCTATCGGTTGGGCTAAACGTACCCTGTCATGGATGACCAAACGCTTATTCTTATTGGTGTAAAGTGCGGATATTTCTTTTTGGCAGACATGTTTCAAGAGGAGTTACTGGATGAAAAAGCCATTGCTTGCGCTAACCGTTCTATCTTTAAGTTTGAGTTCCATTATCACGCCGATAACGGCCACGGCAGCACTGCCTCTAAGTGTTGATGGCCAGCAATTACCAAGCCTAGCCCCGATGCTAGAAAAAGTGACCCCAGCAGTCGTGAGCATTGCGGTTGAGGGTAAACAAGTTCAAACCAGTCGTATTCCGGAACAATTTCAGTTCTTCTTCGGCCCTGACTTCCCGATGGAGCAAACTCGAGAGCGTCCATTCCGCGGATTGGGCTCTGGCGTCATTATTGATGCCCAAAAAGGGCACATCGTCACTAACTATCATGTGATCAAAGGCGCGGATGAAATTCGAGTGCGCCTCTATGACGGCCGCGAGTACGATGCAGAACTCGTTGGTGGTGATGAGATGGCAGACGTCGCATTGCTGAAATTAGAAAAAGCGAAAAATCTAACTCAGATTAAGATTGCCGACTCTGACAAGTTACGCGTCGGCGACTTTACTGTTGCTATCGGCAACCCATTTGGTCTCGGCCAAACCGTCACCTCGGGTATCGTTTCTGCTCTGGGTCGTAGTGGTTTAAACGTGGAGAACTTCGAAAACTTCATCCAAACCGATGCCGCAATCAATAGTGGTAACTCTGGCGGTGCACTGGTAAACCTTAACGGTGAGCTGATCGGTATTAACACCGCCATTTTGGGACCAAATGGCGGCAACGTCGGGATTGGTTTTGCGATCCCATCGAACATGATGAGAAACCTCACTGAGCAGATTTTAGAATTTGGTGAAGTAAAACGTGGCATGTTGGGCGTTCAAGGTGGTGAAGTGACCTCTGAGCTGGCAGAAGCACTGGGTTACGAGTCAAGTAAAGGGGCATTCATCAGCCAAGTCGTGCCCGATAGCGCAGCGGACAAAGCGGGTCTAAAAGCCGGTGATGTGGTTGTCTCAGTGAACGGTAAGTCAATCGACACTTTCTCTGAGTTGCGCGCTAAAGTCGCCACATTAGGAGCGGGTAAGAAGATCACGCTAGGCGTTATTCGTGATGGTAAGAGCAAGTCGTTTGACGTGACTCTTGGCGAGTCCACCAACATGAAAGCCAAAGCGGAAACGTTGCATGAAGGCCTAAAAGGAGCAGAATTAAGTAACACTACACCGAGTGATGCCATCCAAGGGGTAAAAGTCTCCAGTGTTGCAGAGAATTCACCTGCCGCGCAATACCAGCTAAAACAAGGTGACATCATTATTGGCGTCAATCGTCAACGAGTGAAAAACCTTGCGGAGCTTCGCTCTATTGTTGATAAACACAAAGGTGTGCTTGCGCTAAATATCCAACGTGGGGAACGTACTATCTACTTGGTGATTCGATAGTCTCTAGCCTCTAAAATCAGGGCAAAACCAGACGATTGATTCATCACTCTTGGTGATGAAGCTCGAAGAGTTCAGCTTACTATCAATCTGATTATTAAAAGGGCAGTGCGATCACGCACTGCCCTTTTGTTATTTTTCAATGTAATGCTATTCTTCACCTTTCTATGCCATTTTGGCGCTCATGCATGGAGAGGATATGCTTAGCTTTTTATTACGTTCTGTCTTTTTAGGCTTAGCAACCGCTGCCGTTGTACTGCTCGCAGTTCCATCATTGCGCAATAACGTTATTCCTGTCGCGCTCGACCAACAACCGAAAAATATCGCATCTCTTGAGTTGTCGTTTAATCAAGCCGTAAGAAGAGCGGCGCCAGCGGTTGTGAATATCTACAGCCGAAAATACGTTGAAAACGATCGCAGTAAACTCTCGACACAAGGGCTGGGTTCTGGGGTTATCGTCAGCGAAAAAGGTTATATCATTACCAACTATCACGTGGTAGCTCAAGCAGACCAAGTCGTTGTTGCATTGCAAGATGGTCGAGCTGCTGCTGCTCAACTTGTTGGCACCGACAAACGCACGGACATTGCCGTTTTACGAGTTGAAGGTTCTAACCTACCTGTCATCCCATTGAATTCCGAATACAAACCTCAGGTTGGTGATGTCGTTTTAGCGATTGGTAACCCATACAACTTAGGGCAAACCACGACCTTCGGCATTATTTCCGCGACAGGTCGCTCTTCTATTAGCGATGGTCGTCAAGCCTTCATCCAAACTGATGCTGCAATCAATGAAGGTAACTCGGGCGGCGCATTGGTGAATACTCAAGGTGAATTGGTAGGCATCAACACCGCATCTTTCCAGCAGGCAACCGATCTCGAAACCTACGGTATCTCATTTGCAATCCCTGCCCCACTCGCCAGCAAAATTATGCAGAAAATCATCGCTGATGGTCGTGTGATTCGCGGCTACATCGGTATTGATGGGCAAGACATCAATGCAGTGACGGCCCGTTTACTAGGAAACGAGCACATTGGCGGTATCGTTGTTTTAGGTATCGACCCAAATGGTCCAGCAAGTGCCGCAGGCTTTGAAAAACAAGACATCATTATCAGTATCGATGGCAATAAAGTTCAGGGCCGTCAAAGCGTGATGGATATCGTCACGGATTTACGCCCAGGCACTTCTGTCGACGTTGGTATCATTCGTAAAGGCAAGGAAATGACTCTAAAAGTCACCATCGCCGAAGACAAACAAGAAGCATAAAAAAATCCCAGCCAATGGCTGGGATTTTTGTTTCTATTCGTTTTATTCGCTTTCGATCGATTCTTCAGTGCTGCTCGACTCACCAAGCTCAACGTCAATTCGCGTCACTCTCTGTAAGCCTCTTGGCAGCAGACTACCTCGGCGACCACGCTCACCACGGAAGTTCTCAAGATCAGCAGGTTTCAAACCTAGTTTGCGCTTACCAGCGTACAAGGTTAAAGAAGCACCTTGCGGCAACGCGATTAAGTGGGACAACACTTCTTCACGCTCTTTCGCTTTAGCTGCTGGGATGTTGATAATCTTGTTACCTTTACCTTTCGCTAATTGCGGCAAGTCTTTAATTGGGAACAACAACATACGCCCTTGGTTGGTAATCGCTAGAATCTCATCCGAATCCAGATCGCCGACTTCTTTCGGTGTCATCACTTCAGAATTTGCAGGCAACGTAACCAACGCTTTACCGCTGCGGTTCTTCGATAGCAAATCAGCGCCTTTACACACAAAGCCGTAACCAGCATCGGAGCCCACCAGCCATAGCTGATCTTCTTCGCTCATGATCACCTGACGAATACTGCTACCCGCCGTGATATTCAAGCGACCAGTAATCGGCTCACCTTGACTACGTGCTGATGGCAACGAGTGCGACTCAAGCGAGTAACTTCGACCATCGCTGCCAAGGAAGACCGCCGGCTGACTGCTCTTACCGCGCGCATGCGCCAAGTATTTATCGCCTGATTTGTAGTTCAAGCTTTCCGCATCGACATCGTGTCCTTTCGCATGACGAACCCAACCTTTTTCAGACAGTACAACGGTAATTGGTTCACTTGGTACTAGGTCACGCTCAGTCAGTGCTTTTGCTTCAGCACGTTCAACTAAAGGAGAACGACGGTCATCGCCGTATTTCTCTGCGTCGGCTTTAATTTCTTTCTTAAGCAGTGTGTTCAGACGACGCTCAGAACCAAGCAGCTGCTCTAGCTTCTCACGCTCTTTCTCGAGTTCGTCTTGTTCACCACGGATCTTCATCTCTTCTAGCTTCGCTAGATGACGAAGTTTGGTATCCAGAATCGCATCGGCCTGAATATCGGTGATACCAAAGCGTTCCATCAACACCGCTTTTGGATCGTCTTCGGTACGAATGATCTCAATCACTTCATCTAGGTTGAGGTAAGCAACTAACAAACCTTCTAAGATGTGTAGACGAGCCATCACCTTGTCTAAACGGTATTGTAAACGACGACGCACGGTACTGCGGCGGAACTCAATCCACTCAGATAGGATCTGTACGAGACCTTTCACTTGAGGACGGTTATCCAAGCCAATCATGTTCAAGTTAACACGGTAGCTACGCTCTAGATCAGTAGATGCAAACAAGTGGTTCATCAGCAAATCGCAATCGACGCGATTCGAACGTGGCACGATTACGATGCGAGTTGGGTTCTCATGATCCGATTCGTCACGAAGATCTTCTACCATTGGTAGCTTCTTCGCACGCATTTGGTTTGCGATCTGCTCAAGCAGCTTCGAGCCAGACACTTGATGTGGAATCGACGTGATGACGATGTCTGACCCTTCTTTATGCCATACTGCACGCATCTTGATGCTGCCACGGCCGTTGCGATAGATCTTTTCAATTTCCGCTTGAGGCGAAATAATCTCCGCTTCTGTCGGATAATCTGGACCTTTCACAAACTGCATAACTTCAGGCAATTCTGCTTTCGGATTGTCGATCAGATGGATAGTTGCGTCAGCCACTTCACGAACGTTGTGAGGTGGGATATCTGTCGCCATACCAACCGCGATACCCGTTACGCCATTCAACAAGATATGAGGTAGACGTGCTGGCAACATTTGAGGCTCTTTCATCGTGCCATCAAAGTTTGGTTGCCATTCCACAGTGCCCTGACCTAACTCACCAAGCAATACTTCTGCAAACTTCGACAGTTTCGCTTCGGTATAACGCATTGCCGCGAAAGATTTCGGGTCATCCGGAGCACCCCAGTTTCCCTGACCATCAACCAGTGGGTAACGGTAAGAGAATGGTTGCGCCATTAATACCATCGCTTCGTAACATGCAGAGTCACCGTGCGGGTGGTATTTACCTAACACGTCACCAACGGTACGTGCAGACTTTTTGTATTTTGCTGATGCCGAAAGACCAAGCTCCGACATCGCGTAAATGATGCGTCGTTGAACCGGTTTTAAACCATCGCCAATGTATGGCAATGCACGGTCCATGATTACGTACATCGAGTAGTTCAGATAAGCGTCTTCAGTGAACTTGCGCATTGGCAACTGTTCAACGCCATCGTAGGTAATTTCTGTAGACATCCGTTAAACCTCTGCCAAATCGCCGTTGTTTTGTAGCCAAGAACGACGGTCATCTGCGCGTTTTTTACCTAGCAGCATGTCCATCATTTCCATAGTGGCTTCAGAGTCGTCGATCGTAAGTTGAACCAAACGACGCGTGTTCGGATCCATTGTGGTCTCGCGTAGCTGAATTGGGTTCATCTCACCCAGACCTTTGAATCGTTGTACGTTGATTTTGGCTTTCTTCTTCGACAAACGTTCTAGAATGCCATCTTTTTCATCGTCATCGAGGGCGTAGAAGACTTCTTTACCACAGTCGATTCGATACAGAGGCGGCATTGCTACATAGATATGACCCGCTTCAACGAGCGCGCGGAAGTGACGAGTAAACAAAGCACACAATAGCGTTGCGATGTGAAGACCGTCCGAGTCCGCATCGGCAAGAATACAAATTTTACCGTAGCGTAGGCTGTCAAGGTTGTCGCTGTCTGGGTCGATACCCAATGCAACCGAGATGTCATGCACTTCTTGAGACGCCAGAACTTGATCGGCAGAGACTTCCCATGTGTTTAGGATCTTACCACGCAGTGGCATTACCGCTTGGAATTCACGATCTCGGGCTTGCTTCGCGCTGCCACCCGCAGAGTCACCCTCCACGAAGAAGATTTCGGTGCGATTTAAGTCTTGTACGGAACAGTCTGTTAGCTTACCTGGCAAGGCAGGACCCGATGCGACTTTCTTACGTACGACTTTCTTGCTTGCGCGCATACGACGGTGCGCGTTAGCAATACACACTTCCGCTAGTTGCTCTGCAAGTTGAGGCTTTTCGTTTAGCCACAGACTGAATGCATCTTTTACCACACCAGAGACAAACGCAGCGGTTTGACGCGAAGAGAGACGCTCTTTAGTCTGACCAGCAAACTGTGGATCTTGGATCTTAACCGACAACACGTACGAACAACGGTCGAAAACATCATCGCCCGTTAGCTTCACACCACGTGGTAGCAAGTTGCGGAATTCACAGAACTCACGCATCGCATCCAACAAACCTTGGCGAAGACCATTTACGTGTGTACCACCCTGAGCTGTTGGGATAAGGTTCACGTAACTTTCGGTGATCATCTCGCCGCCTTCTGGCTGCCAGATTACTGCCCAGTTTGCTGCTTCTGTGTCTGCAGAAAACTCCCCAGTAAACGGTTCTTCTGGTAGTACTGGGTAACCTTTTACGCCTTCGGCTAGATAGTCTTTCAAACCATCTTCGTAGTACCACTGGTAGTCTTTGTTGTTTACTTTATCGGTAAACGTAATTTCTAGACCTGGGCAAAGTACCGCTTTCGCTCGTAGGTTGTTCACCAAACGAGTTACAGAGAAGTTAGCTGAATCGAAATACTTCGCATCCGGCCAAAAGTGCACGCTAGTACCGCGATTGCGGCGACCACATGTGCCCGTTACAGTAAGGTCTGATACTTTGTCACCGTGCTCAAAAGCAATTTCGTACACTTGACCATCACGACGTACCGTCACTTCAACTCGCTTAGACAGCGCGTTTACTACTGAGATACCTACACCGTGCAAACCACCTGAAAACTGGTAGTTTTTGTTGGAGAATTTACCACCCGCATGGAGCTTACATAAGATCAGCTCAACACCAGATACTTTCTCTTCAGGGTGGATATCAACAGGCATGCCTCGACCATCATCGATCACTTCTAGTGATTGGTCAGCATGTAGGATGACTTGTACTTTTGAGGCATGTCCGGCTAGCGCTTCATCGACACTGTTATCGATAACTTCTTGGCCCAAGTGGTTTGGGCGCGCTGTATCCGTATACATCCCTGGTCGGCGACGTACTGGCTCAAGGCCATTCAGTACTTCAATGGCACCAGCATTATATTGTTCAGTCATAATACGGAATTGTTCTCAAAGTTTACTTGTTACCCAAGTCTTACCTATCGGTAAGCACATACTCAGGAAACGAAAAAGCTACCCTGTCAGCATCGTTAAGTGTTTATAAATCTGATGCATAACAACGTAGCCAGGGTCGATGACCCTTAAGATCTTTAGGCAAAACATAGTCGGAAAGCATACCGCCTATGTCAAGAAACAGTTGGATATATCAATAAAAACTATGAGCCTATTCCAATCGTCTCATTAGTATTACAGTTCAAGGAATTCGATAATCTTAGCAGGATAACGCTCAAAGCCTACAAAACTGTGATCACCGCCTTGTTCTACCGTTTGCTTAGCTTTTGCAAACTTATCTACCGCTTGGCGATAGTCTAAAACCTCGTCTTCGGTTTGCTGCAACAACCAGAAAGAGTTAGGCGACGCGATGCTTTGTACATCAAGAGCTTTTAACTCGTCAATATGACAAGCTTCAAGTGTATAGGTTTCATGCGTGTATGGGTTGGTTTGCTCCCCCAAATAATCAACAAGCAACTCATAAGGTTTAACTGCAGGGTTCACGACAACCGCTTTAAAACCGTACTTCGCGTTTAACCACGTCGACATGTAACCACCAAGCGAGCTACCCACTAAGCCAATGTTGTAGTCGTCTTTGTATTGCTCAACAATATCCAACAACAATTGAGCCGCTTGTTCAGGAAAGCAAGGCAATTGTGGGACGATGACTTTGATGTCCGGACGATGCTGCGCGCAATATTCTCTCATTAAATTGGCTTTCATTGAGAGCGGTGAGCTGTTGAAACCGTGGATGTACAATAGAAGTGAAGGTTTACTCATAGAAGTCTCGCATGAAAAAGCGAGCCCGAACTTAGAGCTCGGGCATCATTAATATCCGTTGGAAGAGAAATCTGGCTGGAATTGGCCTTCTGGTAAACGGTCGACATGGGTTGTGATGTCGCCGTTGGTGTGCATTTCTAGCTCACGCCAACCTGGGGATGTGGTATCAAGCGCGAAATCATCGGAATTCGGCTTAAACTGGACACACGTTGATGGTGTTGCCATCACTCGAATACCTTTGTGTATTACGTTCATGTCTTGATGAACATGCCCACACAAAATGCCTTTTACATTGTCGAATCGATCCACAACTTGCCAAAACGCTTCTGCTTCTTTCAACGTATGCTGATCAAGCCAAGCGCTCCCCACCAGCAAAGGATGGTGATGCAATAAAACCAGTGTATGACGCTCAGGAAATTCCGTTAATTTCTCTTCCAAAAGAGTCAACTGCTGATCGCTTAAACGCCCATGAGGCACGCCTACTACTTGAGAATCAAGCAAAATCAATTGCCACTTTTCACCCAGCAACACATGTTCTGCCGCTTGAATTTGTGGTGAAGGTAACACACTGCCCATATTGGGTTTGTAATCGTGATTTCCCGGCAGCCAATAACAATCCTTTTGCAGCGGCGCAATGCCATCAGCAAATCGTTGATAAGATTCAGCGCTATGATCCTGTGAAATATCGCCAGTCGCTAAAATGTAATCAAACCCCACTTTGCGGCGCAAAACTTCGTTAACCACAGCAGAAAAGCTGTCGGCTGTTTTTACGCTCAGCAAACTTCCCTCGTCTGCAGCGAACAGATGAGTATCCGTGATTTGTAAAAGTTTGATGCTGTCATTCGATGATTGCAAAATGAAAACCTGATTCGTTCACTCTATAGTTTCTTGTTATTTTCCTTGAATGACGTGACGATCAATTGAAGGCAAGCGGCGTTCTACTAATGCCACTTCGTAAACAAAACGTCAGCCATTCACCAAGGAACGTATTAAGTTGATGCTTTTCATCTCTCTGCATCAACTGGTCATTGGGATAATCATATTTAGCTTTAATGCGTGAGAACTCTCCGCTTGAGCATACTTCAGCCACTCTCGCATCGTGATAAAGCCTGACAGACATCGTCGGCAAAGGAAACACTGGCGTTTCATCACTCTGACATATCTCAACAACTGTGGTGTATTTTGTGATTTCATTCACGGTCAGTTGGTAAACCATGTTCGCCGCTTGATAGCAACGTACATCCCCAACCTCAGCAGAGACAGGCAGTAAGGCATTTAACTTAGCGTAATTGGTCTCATAGGTTCTCATCAGACCCGCTAAATCAACATGATATCGCTGTTTTTCAGCCACCTGCGCCATTACTTACTCTCCACTATTTGGGGATATCCCCATTGTGACCTCAACTCTTGATGGTTTAATTGCAACCATTGCAACGCAATAATAGAAGCACCATTCTCAAATATTCCGTCTTTCACCCATTGGTACGCTTGTTCACGACTTAGCACATGAACTCGAATGTCTTCATCTTCATAGTCTAAACCATGAATGCCGTGCGCTTTAGAAGCATCAACTTCACCAACAAACACATCCAGTTTTTCAGAACATCCACCGGAAGAAGGATAATAAGACGTGACTGATGCCACTCGCCCTACGGTAATGCCGGCTTCTTCTTCGGCTTCACGGCGAATCACCTCTTCTGCGGATTCATCGCGATCGATCATACCAGCGACAATTTCTAGCTGCCAAGGGTGTTCATGTTCCAATGCGCCAATGCGGATCTGCTCAATGATAACCACTTGATCCGTTTTAGGATCGTAGGGCAGCATTGCCGCGGCATGGCCACGCTCGAACATTTCTCGTTCAACCACGTCGCTCCAACCACCAGCGAATAGCTTATGCTTAAAACGGTACTTCACCATTTTAAAGAAGCCTTCAAACACAGATTCTTTCGAGATGATTTCTACGTCTCGTGAAGTAAACTCATCTTGTCGTTTGTCACACTGTTGCATTCAACACCTCTCTGAGTGAATCTTGTAGTTTACTCATTGTTAATCACTTGCTCAAAGGACTTGGCTCAACTTTTTGTACAATAGTTATAATTTATTTTAAGTCTGAGTCAAAAATTTATTGCACAGATGGACAATTACGTGTAAAAAAGTGCAAACTTTAGAGTAAATATCGTTCAAATTGAGTTAAACTACTGAGAATTAACCAATCTATTGACCGCGGGAATAGAAAATGAAAAAATTGCTTCCACTATTTATCAGTGCAGCGCTAGGTGGCATAAGTTCTTCTGCATGGGCAGATTCTTTAGCTGAAATCTACGACTTAGCAAAGCAAAATGATCCACAATTGCTCAGTGTAGCAGCACAGCGTGACCGAGCTTTTGAAGCAATCACCTCTAGCCGTAGTGCTCTATTACCACAAATCAACCTAACAGCGGGTTACAACCTGACTCGTGGCGATACAGAATACGATTCAAATCTTATTAGTGACGTGTCAAACGACTCAAATGCCCTAACTGCTGGCGTTAACTTCTCGCAAGAACTTTACAACCGCGCATCTTGGATCACATTAGATACTGCTGAAAAAAGCGCTCGCCAAGCAGATGCTACTTACGCAGCAGCACAACAAGGTTTGATCCTTCGCGTATCTCAAGCGTACTTCGAAGTATTGCGCGCTCAAGACAATCTAGTCTTCGTTCGTGCAGAGAAAGCAGCTGTTGGTCGCCAACTAGAGCAAACAAAACAACGCTTCGAAGTTGGTTTGTCGGCAATCACTGACGTTCACGATGCTCAAGCTCAGTACGATGCAGTACTAGCGGATGAAGTGTTGGCAGAAAATGACCTGATCAACAGCTACGAATCGCTACGTGAAATCACTGGTCAAGAACACAAAAACTTAAACGTTCTTGATACTAACCGTTTCTCTGCAACACGTACGAACAGCCCTGCTGAAACGTTGATCGATGAAGCGAAAACGAAGAACCTTAGCCTATTGTCAGCTCGTATTTCACAAGACATCGCGCGCGACAACATCTCGCTAGCTAGCTCTGGTCACCTACCAACACTGTCTCTAGACGGTGGTTACAACTACGGTGATACTTCAAACAGTGCTCGTGATAACACGACGGATAACTTCAATATTGGCGTTAACCTAGCAGTGCCACTTTACACTGGCGGCAACGTGACATCACAAACCAAACAAGCTGAGTTTGCGTACGTTGCAGCAAGCGAAGATCTTGAAGCTCAGTACCGTAGCGTAGTGAAAGATGTTCGTGCACAAAACAACAACATCAACGCTTCTATTGGTGCGTTAAAAGCGTATGAGCAATCTGTAGTTTCAGCGAGATCTGCGCTAGAAGCGACAGAAGCTGGTTTTGATGTAGGTACTCGTACTATCGTTGATGTTCTAGACGCAACTCGTCGCCTATACGATGCGAACAAAAACCTTTCAGACGCTCGTTACAACTACATCCTGAGTGTTCTTCAGCTTCGCCAAGCGGTTGGTACACTAAGCGAACAAGACATCTTGGATGTGGATGCAGGTTTGAAACCAGCGAAATAACGTTCAGTTATACAATGAAATTAAAACGCCAGTTGATTCTTCAACTGGCGTTTTTTGTTGTCTATCATTCGATGCAAATTACCTAACATTGTACGCCTAGCGATTATCTCGCAAATGCATTGCCATACCAGAACGTAACGTAGGACAGCAAGCATAGAAAAACAAAAAGGCCGCTTTGCAGCGACCTTTCAGATAGTGTTGTTCAAAGCAGTAAGGCTTAGCCTTTGCCGCCTTTAATTGCATTGATGATTTCGCTGGTTGAGCAACCATCTTCAAAGTTCAAAACACGAACTTCACCACCTGCTGCAATCACTTCTTTACCACCGGCAATCTCTTCTGGTTTGTAGTCACCGCCTTTCACTAACATGCTTGGCAGCACTTCAGAGATCAGACGCTGTGGCGTATCTTCACTAAACGGTACAACCCAGTCAACTGCACCTAAACCTGCCAATACTGCCATACGGCGATCGGTTGGGTTTACTGGACGACCAGGGCCTTTTAAACGCTTTACAGACTCATCGGTATTTACTGCGACAATTAGGCGATCACCTAGCTCAGCAGCATGATTAAGGTAAGACACATGACCAGCGTGAAGAATATCAAAACAACCATTAGTCATAACGACTTTCTCGCCACGAGCACGTGCTTTTTTCACCGCTTCGATCAGTGCTTTTTCTGAGATGACACCAAAGTCGGTATCTTGACTGCCATGAACCGCTTCTGCCAATTCAATTTCAGACAGCGTCGACGTACCCAATTTACCCACGACAACGCCAGCAGCTGCATTAGCAAGTGCACACGCTTCTTCAAAGGATTTACCTGCCGCAACCGACGCGGCAAGTACAGAAATCACCGTGTCGCCAGCACCTGTTACGTCGTAGACTTCTTTCGCTTGCGTTGGTAGATGGAATGGCTCTTGGCCGCGACGAATCAACGTCATACCGTGCTCACTACGTGTTACCAATAGCGCTTCAAAATCAAACTCTTCAACAAGTGCCAGTGCTTTCTCTACCAGCTCTTGATCCGATTTCACTTTACCGACCACATCTTCAAACTCTTTCATGTTTGGTGTCAGTAGAGTTGCACCGCGGTAACGTTCAAAGTCCGCACCTTTGGGATCGATGAAAACAGGAATATTCGCGGCTCGCGCTTTCTGAATATACGCTTGAACGTGCTCTAGAGAGCCTTTTGCGTAGTCAGACATGATCACCGCTTTCACGTTTGGTAGCGCTGCATCCATACGAGACAGAACCGGGGTCGCGTCGGTATTCTCAAACTTATCTTCGAAGTCAAGACGGATAAGTTGCTGGCCACGGCTCATAACGCGTAATTTAGTAATGGTTGGATAATCAGGCAACGCAACAAAATCACACTTCACGTTCAATGCGCTGAGTGTTTCCGTTAGCACTTTTGCTGGCTCATCTTCACCAGTCAGACCAACAATGTGAGCATGACCACCTAGTGACGCGATGTTCATCGCAACGTTCGCAGCACCACCCGGACGCTCTTCATTGTTTTCTACTTTTACAACAGGTACTGGTGCTTCTGGCGAGATACGTCCAGTTGGGCCATACCAGTAACGGTCTAGCATGACATCACCGATGATGAGCACACCAGCGCTGTTGTAATCAGGTAGAATTGGTTTCATTATTGGTCTCCAAAAATTAAATCGTGGTGAGTTTAGCACAGCCTTTTTCTAGGCTGAACCTTGAGCACTACTTCTACTTAGGCGAACCACTGGTTCCATGCTTGCTTCACCCATTCTCTTTCTGCAACAAACTTATCTTCAACCACATCAGCATCCAAATTAAGCAGGTTTCTGTGGTGTATTTCGTTACGCATCGTCGTGTACGCGCGTATCAGTTGCATCGCTTGGTCTTCCTCCATGACACCTTGAGCAATTAGCGTTTCATATATTCGGACATTGTCACACCAACGCGTAAGCTTAGGTTTCTCGTGACTATAGTTAAGCACCAAATATTGAGCCAGAAATTCGATATCGGTAATACCACCGACGTCTTGCTTGATCATGAAGCGACCAGATTTCTTACCGCCTAAATGATCGCGCATTTTTTCGCGCATCTCGACGACTTCTTTTTTCAACGTTTGCTCATCACGCGGTTTACACAACACATCATGACGAGTGTTATGGAAAGCAATCGCCAATGGTTCATCACCATAAATCATGCGAGCGCGCACTAAAGCTTGATGCTCCCAAGTCCACGCATCTTGATGTTGATAATCATCAAACGCATCGGTTGGACTCACCAACAGGCCGGACGCACCAGAAGGACGTAAGCGAGTGTCCACTTCGTATAGAATGCCTGATGCGGTGCGGGTTGAGAAAATATGGATGATGCGCTGTGCTAAACGAAGGTAGAACTGGCGGCCGTCAATTTCCTTCTTACCATCGGTGTATACATTAACTGGGCAGTCGTGCATAAAGACAATATCTAAGTCTGAGTTGTAGCCCAACTCCCATCCACCGACTTTACCATAACCGATCACGGCAAAGCCTTTGCCTTCACGGTCTTTCACGTGTGTTGGCTCGCCGTATTTTTCAGACACTTGAAGCCACGCTTGGCTGACCACCGCTTCAACAATGGCTTCTGCTAGATAAGTTAAGTGGTCACTTACTTTCATGACTGGCAGCACGCCAGCGATATCCGCTGCGGCAATACGCAGAATACAAATTTGCTTAAACTGACGCAGCGCTTCCATTTGCTGCTCCATATCATCTTCGGGAATACGGGCAAGGAAATCGCGCAATTCAGTGCGATAGCTATCGAGTGGAATTGGGTTGTACAGTTGTTGAGGATCTATCAACTCATCCAGAAGGATTGGATAACGAGACAACTGTTCGGAAATCATTGGACTTGCGGTACACAAGCGCACCAACTGCACCAATGCGGCAGGGTGTTCATCCAACAATTCCAAGTACGTCGTGCGCGTGCAAATATTGTGTAGTAAATGCAACACTCGCGGTAAACCAAATTGAGCATCTGGGTGGGCAAACACCGCATCAAACACTTTTGGCATCAAGCGGTTTAAGACCTCTCGCCCACGGGGGCCGAGCGTTTTCTTGGCCAAGTCGGCTTTAAAGTTGATGATAGCTTTAGAGAATATGGCGGGCTCTTCAACTTGAATGTCCTGCTCTAAAATCAGCTCTAGCACATCTTGTTTATTGGCCATATCCCATAATTCATGGAAATGACGAGCAATCGTGCTGCCCTCATCTTCTTCGTCGTCACCAATCAAGGTTTCAAATACTTGATGGACTTTATTCATGTGCTGCTGAGCTTGTTCGATGAGCAGATCCCACGACTCTAGCTGCATCGCAGTTGCCAGTTTTAAACGCTCAATGTCGCAATCGGGCAGCGTTTGAGTCTGCTTGTCTGCCATTGCTTGCAGTAGATTTTCTAGCTGGCGTAAATATTTATATGCCGCTTCCAGATTGCTGACCTCTTGCGGGGTTAACAGTGCAAGCTCTTCAATACCACTTAGGGTTTCGAGCAAGCCACGATTGCGCAAAGATGGCTCTCGCCCGCCGCGAATCAGTTGGAAAACTTGCGCGATAAACTCAATTTCTCGAATACCACCAGCACCCAGCTTGATGTTGTTGGTTAAACCGCGACGTCGCACTTCACTGCTGATCATTGATTTCATGCGGCGCAATGACTGAATCGCACTAAAGTCGATGTAACGACGGAACACAAACGGACGCAACATTTTGCGTAGCTCTTGATATTGCGGATACATTTCGCATCCCATCACGCGCGCTTTGATCATCGCGTAACGTTCCCAGTCTCGTCCTTGCTCTTGGTAGTAATCTTCCAACGCGGCATAGCTCATTACCAATGGGCCGCTTTCTCCAAATGGACGCAACCGCATGTCGACACGATAACAAAAACCATCAAACGTCTGTTGATCGAGTGCTTTGATGATCCGCTGACCAAGACGAGTAAAGAACTGCGCGTTAGCAATACTGCGGCGGGCACCTTGGGTTTCGCCGTTTTCAGGGTAAGTAAAAATCAGGTCGATATCGGAAGAGAAATTCAGTTCACCGCCGCCTAGCTTGCCCATCCCAATGATCAACATCGGTTGAGCTTCACCCTCTGCATTTGTTGGCGTTCCCCATTCTGCGCAGCAAATTTTGTATTGCCATTGGTATGTCTCAAAGATCATCGCCTCTGCCAATTGGGACAAATGACGTAATGACTCTTCAAGTGTCCAAGCATGTAAGAAGTCTTTCCACGCGATGTAGACCATTTCTCGATTTCGGAACTGACGCAGAACGCGATGACCAGAGATTTCATCTGGGCATTCTGCCAATAAAGCGGCCAGACGGGTGCGATAAGCTTGGTGTCGGCTAAGCTCACTTAACATCGTTGGTAACTGCTGCGCGAGAGCCTCGTCACGGTGAATGGTTTCCGTAATAAATTGGCTCAACGCCGAGACGTAATGAAACTGCTCTACGACCTCATTTGGCCATGATTGAAGGTAACCCGCTTCTTGGGCATTTTGAACGGCAGATTCGGCGACAGAGACCAGTGACGAAGGCAGCTGCATGTTTCTTCCTTGTGTGAAAAGCACGGTGATTCATTCTTTATACCAGACTTAAAGCAAATAAAAACGCCCACAAAAGGTTTGTGGGCGTTTTATCAAATCCAATTCGCTTTATACGCTAAATGACTTAATCTTCTTATCTAGCTCTTCGGCGTTACTTTGCATCATTTCAGAGGTTTCCAGTAACTCTGTGACCACCACGACCGATGCTTCAACCAGCTCACGAACGTTCGTCAAGTTCTGGCTCATTTCTTCCGCTACACTGCTTTGTTGTCCTGAAGCGGTGGCTATTTGGAAGTTCATGTCGTTGATTTGTGTTACTTGAGCAACAATGCCATCAAGCTCACTACCCGCGTTAGAAACCAGTTCCACGCCTTCAGCCGCTTCGACAACACTTTTCTCCATCAAATCAACCGCAGAAGTCGCGCTGGCCTGTAGCTGAGTGATCATTTCTTGAATTTCCACCGTCGCTTGTTGCGTGCGCTGCGCAAGGTTACGAACTTCGTCCGCCACCACAGCAAAACCACGCCCTGCTTCACCAGCACGCGCCGCTTCAATCGCTGCATTCAAAGCAAGCAAGTTGGTTTGCTCAGAGATGCCTTGAATCGTACCCACTACGCTACCAATCGACTCAACACGCTCTTCGACTTGGTTTACGGCTTGTGCAGAAGACGCAATATCTGAAGATAGCTCGCTCATTTTCGCCACTGTGCTTTGCAAGAACTGTTGACCCGTTACGGCTTGCGTGGAAGCCTGTTCCGTCAAAGAAGAAGCCGTTTGAGCATGATCGGCCACCGTTTGTACGGTCGATGACATCTCGCTCATGGCCGTCGCCAGTTGGTCAATCTCGTTGAACTCTTCTTGCGCCGACTCTTTAGTTTCTGACATGCTCAATGTCATCACTTCCGTCAATGTCGCTAGCTCGTCTGAGGCGTTGATTTGCATTTGAATCACGTCATGCAGTTGGCGACGCGTTTTCTCTAGCTCTCGTGCCACATCTCCGTATTCATCTTTACAGTCCATACCAAATGGTACCGACAAGTTTTTGCTCGCCATTAATTTGATGGCTTCATTGAGATACTGAGTTTGGCGCAGCATTACGCGTGCGGCGGCCAACAGTAAAGCCACAAAAACGACGATAAGTAGCGCGGTCTGCCACACGACTTGAGTCAAATACGCTTCATAATGTTGTTGAGCAACTTGCGCATTTTGAGTGGCTGCTAAAAGTGAATCGTAAAATGTGTTTGCGTCCCAAAGTTGTTTTGCCACGATCAGAACGGTACTGAATACCATCAACATGACCATTTTCGGTACAAGTCGAATGTCGGATATGACCCTTTCCCATGGCTTGAATGCCAGCTTTTCCATTGTCAGTTCTCCACTGAGTCTTATATAGTTTTTACATCTCTTATAGTTATGTTTGCGCTTGGGTTCTATCACGCGATTTATTTCGAGCTTCGTATGAAAAATAATGATATCAAAGACAGCACTCGACCGATGGGCCTGTTGTCACTAATCTTGTCCTTTATGGCGTTATTTGTGATCTCTGGCCTGTTGTTTTTTCCAATTGATAACGAAACCCGTCAAGTTCTTATCGGTCTGGATTTTATAATCTGTAGTATTTTTCTATTGCAGCTCACCATTGATTTGATCCGCTCCACAGATCGACGTTCATTTATTAAGCTGCATTGGATAGATTTTGTGGCCAGCATCCCAATGATCGAGCCATTACGCTTTGCTCGCATCTTTCATATTTTGCGCGTGGTGTTGGTGCTGCGCTCTTCAAAGTTCATTCTGCATCAGCTCAAAGAAAACCGCCGAGAAACGACCGTCGCGTCCATATTGCTGTTGATGGTGATCCTCATAACGCTCGGCTCCACCGCCATGCTGTTTATCGAAGCCAAAAACCCAGCTGCGAACATCCGTACTGGAGCTGATGCTTTGTGGTGGGTCTTTGTGACCATCTCCACTGTGGGTTATGGCGATCATTATCCAGTGACCTCTGGAGGAAAGTTTTTAGCCGTCATCATCATCGTTTGTGGAGTGGGGATCTTCGGTATGATCTCTGGTGTGATTACGTCGATTTTAACCGCTCCGACTAAACAGCAAGATCACCGTTCTAAGAACAAAGAGCGGATGTTAGAACAGCTATTAGAACAGCAAGAACAAATCCTTGAGCGACTAACTCTTATCGAAGAGGAAATGCAGCAACGCAAAATTCAGACAAAAAAATAGGACCTATCGGTCCTATTTCTCTTTAAATTAATGAAGATAACGCGGCTTTACACTCGCCTATCTTATTTTTCACGCCAGTACGGCTGAGTCTCTACGCTGATTGCTCTTGTTTGATCCATTGCATGAAGAATCGAACGCTCTTGGCGGTGCAGCCAACGCTCTAGCTGTTCTTTCTCTTCATTTTCCAGCATATCGACCAAAGGCAATAGATGGTTCAGCATCAACAGATCATCAATGCCATGCACTAAGTCAGCCCAAGGAAGGCGGAAACTATTACGCTCGTCGAAGTTGTACAAGCTCGCAAAACCAATTCCAGTGTAAAGGTTACGCAGCAGACGGTAACGCTGATCCACATACTCTTGCGCAGACAAATCACGCTCTGCAGGGAAAGCTTCCATCAGCTCTGCCCAAGTGCGATCCAATTGCGTCACAGAAAACGGCATGATGTTGCTTGCCATCTTCTCGCGCGCTTTCTCATCCAAGAATGGCTGCCAGCCACGCGCTAAGATCCAGCGGCTAAGATCCAGCAGTAATCCTGTGTAACGCGCCGAACTCAACAATGTCAGCATCTCTTCACGACTTGGCAACTCTTCCAACTGTTGAGTCAACTCAGAGACAAGGAACTTACGCGCGTCAAGTTTGCGCAATACGTTACCTTTATCATCAAGCAACTCTTCAAGGTGAGCATGTTCATCAAGCCAAACGAGCTCTTCTTCTAACCACTTCAATTCTTGACGTAAGATAGCGCTCGCACGACGAGGCACTACGCCACCAAAAATGGTCAATGTTTGGCGAATAAAACGAATGGCGTTACTGATTTCACGCAGCGCTTCCACACTGTCGCGCTCTGAGTAAATTTGTTCGTGGTAATGCCAATGCGATAAAGCATGTTCAAGTGAATTGATTAAGCAGTATTCAACGGTGTCTGTTTTGTTACTGTCCACTAAAGAAAGCGGCTTCACTTCGTCGCCAGTGTAACCAGTCGCTAAACGGTAGCCTTTTGCGGCTTTGCTCAAGTTACCCAGACGCATCCCACCTTGTTCGCAGAAACTGCGCGCCAAAGTAAATAGTGCATCGGTCTGGCCAGATTTGAGTTCAAGTTCGACTTCACAAATCGGTTCTTGTCTCTCTTCTCCGTCTTCCCCTTGCGCGACAACCATGCCTTGGTCAAACGCGACCTCTACTTGGCTGCCATCTGGCATACCAATCAGCCACTGCTCACGCGTGAAGTTGGTCGAAAAAAGCGGAACTAACTCGGATTGTAGAGTCGCGACATCTTTGCCTGACGGCCAGATATCGGAAGGATGAAGCGAAAGATCAGGTTCATTATTTGTGTGCTCAGCATTGTATTCTGGTCTTTGATGTAAGCCTGCGACAACGCGTCCTGCGGTTTTTACGGTTTGGACGAAAACGTCATCAAAACGGCGAATTCTTAAACCAATGTCGTGCTGTCTTAGCCAATTGTCGGCTGTATCAAAATAGGTGTTACCCAAGTCACGACAACTATGCTGAAGTACTTTTGTTTCAGAAATTTTTGCTCGTAAAGTTTCTGAAAATTCAGGAGAAACAAAAAACTTCAGTTCTATCTCGGTTTCCATAGCTATACCTTTCAAAGCAGATAGAAACAGGATATTGCCTAATTTCTCGCACGGCAAGAAAGAAATATCACCCGAATGATGATCTAAAACAGTTTTAATGAGCCATTTAATGCGTTAACATGCGCGCCTTTATAGCCATCGTTCAACATTTCGCCAAGAACTAAGAAATGGTGTATGTTTTTTTAAGGTTATAGTTATTAGGTTGAATGACCATGCCAGTAAATACAATTATGGGGTTATTTGCAAAGTCCCCAATTAAGCCTTTGCAACGCCACGTTGTGTGTGTCAACGAATGTTGTTCACACCTGGTGAAGTTCTTTGAAGTTTCTTCAAAGGGTGACTGGGAAAAAGCATCTGAGATCCGTGCACAAATTTCTCATCTAGAGAAAGAAGCGGACGTGCTAAAACGTGAAATCCGTCTAAAACTGCCTCGCGGTTTGTTTATGCCAGTCGATCGTACTGACATGCTTGAGCTTCTGACTCAACAGGACAAACTTGCTAACCTGGCAAAAGACATTGCTGGCCGTGTATATGGTCGACAACTTGTCATTCCTGAGGCTCTCCAACCAAACTTCCTCGCTTACGTTCAACGTTGTCTTGATGCTGCTAACCAAGCGCAAAAAGTAATCAATGAACTTGATGAACTGCTAGAAACCGGCTTCAAAGGCCGCGAAGTGACGCTCGTCGCTGAAATGATTCATCAGTTGGACGTTATTGAAGATGATACCGATGCCATGCAGATTGAACTGCGCCAACAACTGATGGCGATTGAATCTGAAATGAACCCTATCGATGTCATGTTCTTGTACAAGATTCTTGAATGGGTAGGTGGTATTGCCGACCAAGCGCAGCGCGTAGGTGCTCGTTTGGAAGTGATGCTATCTCGATCTTAAAACATAAGTTAACGACATAACGAAGAGCATAATGAACACGTGTCAGATGGACGATGACTATTTTCACCGTCTTATGGTTTGGCGCGCGTAAAATTTTGCTCCGCTTGTTATAAAACAACTAGGTATTACGATGGATATCCTTGCGAACTACGGCACTGTCCTGATTATTGTTGCAGCGATTTTTGGTTTCATGATGGCGATTGGTATTGGCGCGAACGACGTTGCTAATGCGATGGGTACATCAGTAGGTTCAAAAGCGCTAACCGTAAAACAAGCTATCATCATTGCGATGATCTTCGAATTTGCGGGTGCATACCTTGCAGGCGGTGAAGTAACCGACACTATCCGTAAAGGTGTTATCGAAACATCTCTCTTTGCTAGCCAACCAGACATTCTTGTCTTCGGTATGATGTCAGCACTTCTTGCTGCTGGTACATGGCTGCTGCTTGCTTCTTACATGGGCTGGCCTGTATCAACGACTCACTCTATCATCGGTGCAATCATCGGTTTTGCATGTGTGTCTGTAGGTACTGAAGCGGTTGACTGGAGCAGCGTTCAAGGGATTGTCGGTAGCTGGATCATTACTCCGGTTATCTCAGGCTTCTTTGCTTACGTCATTTTCGTCAGCGCACAGCGTCTGATTTTTGATACTGAGAACCCACTATTCAACGCAAAACGTTTCGTTCCTGTTTACATGTTCATCACGACAATGGTGATTGCACTTGTAACCATCAAAAAAGGTCTGAAGCACGTTGGTCTTCACCTGACTAACGGCGAAGCGTGGATGTGGGCAGTAGCGGTATCTGCACTTGTTATGGCTGGCGGCTACTTCTACATTCAGAAAAAATTCGCTAACCGTGAAGAAGACCGCAGCTTTGCTGGCGTAGAAGGTATCTTCAGCGTTCTAATGGTAATCACAGCTTGTGCGATGGCATTTGCTCACGGCTCAAACGACGTAGCAAACGCGATTGGCCCTCTTTCTGCAGTAGTATCGACTGTTGAACATATGGGTGAGGTTACAGCGAAAAGCACTATCGCATGGTGGATTCTTCCATTGGGCGGTATCGGTATTGTTGTCGGTCTTGCAACAATGGGCCACAAAGTAATGGCAACCGTTGGTACCGGCATCACTGAACTAACACCAAGCCGTGGTTTTGCAGCTCAGCTTGCAACTGCATGTACGGTTGTATTGGCATCAGGTACTGGTCTGCCAATCTCTACCACTCAAACACTGGTTGGTGCGGTTCTAGGTGTAGGTTTTGCACGTGGTATCGCTGCCCTAAACCTAGGTGTAGTACGTAACATCGTGGCTTCATGGATTGTTACGCTACCAGCAGGTGCACTATTGGCTGTCGTATTCTTCTACGGCATTCAAGCGATGTTCTCTT
Organism: Vibrio sp. RC2502; assembly: GCF_054850435.1. Lineage (NCBI taxonomy): Bacteria > Pseudomonadati > Pseudomonadota > Gammaproteobacteria > Vibrionales > Vibrionaceae > Vibrio > Vibrio sp. RC2502. Next base: position 404,729 of record NZ_CM141453.1, on the reverse strand, counting down.
AATACATCCGTCAATAGAATGTAAGCGCTTTGTCATTATTGACTCAAACGCACAGAAAGGGAGGCTTTGCCTCCCTTCTTTGTTGCACCGAACTTTGAAACTGCATACTATTCGTCTATTTCCGGCTCCAATCATTCGGTGCCAACGCTGTATCCAAGAAAATCGTTAAGGGATTTACTGTGAAAAAACTAATCATCACGGTTTTGTTTACTTTGCTAGCAGCACCAGCGGCACTAGCAGCAAACCGTTATATTTCTGATGACCTATTCACTTTCATGCACTCAGGTCCAAACAATACTTACCGTATCATTGGCAGCATTAACGCTGGCTCTAAAGTTCAGCTTTTACAAGCCAACAAAGATACAGGCTACACGCAAGTTCGTGATGACCGCGGCCGCACTGGTTGGGTACAAAGCAAGTTTGTGACAAATCAAGAAAGCATGGCAATTCGCCTTCCTCGTATTGAGAAAGAGCTGTCAGAAGTGAAAGAACAGCTAGCAAATGCTCGTCAAACTTCTGATACCGAGAAAGCGGGTCTAGTAACATCACTAGAAACTCGTAACCAACAAATTACAGATCTAGAGAAAAAATACTCTGAGATCAGCGACCAGCTCACTTCTGTTGAAACAGAAAACCGTGAACTTCGCGCCAAGCTGGATACGCAAAAAGATGACATGCTGCTTAAGTACTTCACTTACGGTGGCGGTGTAGCAGGCCTTGGTCTTTTATTTGGTTTGATTCTTCCTCATATCATTCCACGCAGAAAGAAATCACCTGCAGGTTGGGCATAACTGCCCCGCAAACTACCAGTTTGCACATAGCGGATACGAAAAAGGCCACATTCATGTGGCCTTTTGCTTATCTAATGGTTTCACGCGAGAGCACTAACCATCCCATTCGTAAAGTGCAGGGATTCGGATTTGCTCACCTTGGAATTCGACAATGACAGCCTGCGGCTGAATCTCTTTCAGCGTGACTTGTCCATCCACCACATCCCCTTGGTGATACTCCACATTATTGATTTTCACCCAACGACGATTGGCGTCACTGGCATACATATGCGTTTGCAAATTAAGGGCAGGAAGACGTCCTTGCCACTGCTGCGCATTGCGCTCCAAGTCATTCACCTGTGACGGCGCAGAAGTCGGCGCATCGTTTTGAGACAGCGCATTTTCCACTTTTTTGGCGAGATCTGGAGACAAGGAAGACAAGTCTAGATCATCCAATGACAAACCTAAGTCGTCACGACGATGCGTAGATGCTGTGCTCGTGACGGGAGTAGCCGTTGTCGGATCTGGAGCCTCACCCTCGTTGGCATACTCGGAGGGTTGCAAGAATGTCCCAATGTCGCGAGATAACTCGGCACTCGGCCATTCTCGTGGCAGTTGAGCAAGATCCGTTGATTCTGGATAATCTAAAACTTCAAATGGTTGTACGGCTTCCGCCACCACTACCTCTGGCGTAACCGCTTGAGTCTCTGGCGTAAGCAAATCTAAATGCCACGCAACCGCAATCGCTGACACGCTAATAGGCACAAGAAAGAGTCCAACATGTTTGATGACTGACATTACGCCTCCTCCTTGTTAATGCTTGCTAGTGTTGGCGCATTAGGTTGCACACTTTGTTGTAAGCGCTCTAACGTGCGATGACCCGCAATGCCATCCACACCGATGCCTTGCCAACGTTGGAACAGTTCCACTCGCTCTTTTAACGCACCGTCAAAAATAGACGTTTCCAGTGGTGATTCACTGACCGCTTTTGCAAGCAATTGGTCAAGCACTTCGATCGCCGGCCCTTCCATATCTAAACGCAACGTCTCTTTAAGCGGCGCTTGCCACAATTCAATGATGTTGCCCTGCCACATTGGTTTCAGCCACGAAACAGGTAAACGTAGACGCTGTTTGCCATTGAGCACTTCTACTTGGTCGTTGCCAACTGCATACAAAATCACGTAACCAACATCGCCTTGATAATTCAGCTCTAAAATAACCGGTCGATTTTGCTGCATCAGCAAGGGCCACGTTGCCATTTTTCTTTCACAACGCATGGTGGATTGAGGCTCAGACAAGCAAAGATTATCGCGCACTGATGCTCGATATCCCCAAAGGCGGTAAAGATCATTCACGGCAAGATTGGATTGTTTCTGCGCCAACAGCATATCGCGCTGCGCATCAGTTAGCTGCTCACTTGCCATAAGAGGAGCAGGAGTAGACGAAGACGCAGCAACGGGTACTTCCGACATCGGAGCCTTTGGCTTCATTGGCATGTAATTTATTGCAGCCCAGCCGACACCAACCGCTGCCATTACACCAATAGCAGCCGATCCCCACGCTGGCCATGTAAAAGATTGACGAGGTTTATCTTGCTGGTAAATGTCCGCCTGAAACTGCATGACTTCTTCGCAGGCTTGTTGCACCGTCTGTTTATCGACAACGACACTGCCCTGGTGATAACTCATATTCAATGCTTTATCACAAATCAGGTTGATGAGACGCGGAATGCCATGGCTATACTTCGCAATCAACTTACTGGAACTGCGATGAAACAGTTGCTGATCACCACCAGCCGTGTGCAAACGAAACGCGATGTAATCCGCAGTCTCTTTCTCATCAAGAGGTAACAGATGATAACGGCCAGTGATACGCTGTGCGAGCTGACGCAACTGCGTAGTCTGTAACAAGCGTTGCAATTCTGGCTGCCCTACCAACAGCACTTTAAGCAGCTTTCTGGTATCGGTTTCTAAGTTCGTTAACAAGCGCAGTTGCTCAAGTACATCGGCAGCAAGATGCTGAGCCTCATCAATGACGAGCAACGTCTGCCAACCCACCTTGTGGTTACGCAGCAAATAATGATGTATGACTTGGTTTAGCTGTTTTAACGTCGCATCCTGCGGATAAGAGATCTTAAATTCATCGCAAATCGCTTCTAGCAGATCTCGGCTCGAAAAAGTCGGATTGAGAATCAGCCCCGCTTTGGTGCTTTCATCTAAATTCGCGAGCATGGCTTTGGCCACTGTCGTTTTGCCTGTTCCTACCTCACCGGTCAGCATGGCAAAACCACCGCCGTCGCCCAATCCCGCATTGAGGTGCGTGATCGCTTCTTTATGACGTTGGCTTAAATACAAATAACGTGAGTTGGGAACAATCGAAAACGGCTGCTCAACAAACCCAAAAAAGTCCTTATACATTAGGATCTCCAGCTAAAAACCCATCCCAAAAGAATCAAATATGATGTAAACATAGTTGCATCTGTTCTTGGGAGTAAAGAAAAGTACCATTGCTTGCTACAATGTCCAACGTCATATCCATAAATTCAGAGGTAATTCGTGCAAGTTTATTTAGTAGGTGGCGCAGTTCGAGATCAATTGCTCGGCATTGACAGTTATGACAACGATTGGGTGGTAGTCGGAGCCACACCAGAAATGATGCTTGCTCAAGGATACACTGCCGTCGGAAAAGACTTTCCTGTTTTTCTTCATCCTAAAAATAAAGAAGAACACGCACTTGCACGAACCGAAAGAAAATCAGGCTCAGGTTACACGGGTTTTGACTGTTTCTTCGATCCAAGCGTAACGCTAGAAGAGGATTTGATTCGCCGTGATTTAACCATTAACGCCATGGCGATGGATGATAGCGGCCAGCTGTACGATCCTTATGGCGGCCAAGCCGATTTGAATAATCGCATATTGCGTCATGTATCAGATGCTTTTGTGGAAGATCCCCTTAGAGTACTTCGGGTCGCACGTTTTGCTGCAAAACTTGCCTCGCTGGGATTTACGGTAGCAAAAGAAACCATGCAACTCATGCGCGACATGGCAGACTCAGGTGAACTCAATACGCTAACCCCAGAACGCGTGTGGCAAGAGTGGCATAAATCGCTTTCAACGCCTCGTCCCGATGTGTTTATATCAGTATTGCGAGATTGCGGCGCGTTAGCCGTCGTGCTACCAGAAATCGATGCGTTGTTTGGGGTACCTCAACCTGAAAAATGGCACCCAGAGATCGATACGGGTATCCATATGTTGATGGTAGCAGAGCAAGCCGCAAAGCTGAGCACGTCACTCCCTGTTAGATTTGCCGCACAGGTGCATGACTTAGGGAAAGGCGTGACACCAGAGAGCGAATGGCCTAGCCATAAAATGCATTGTCATACCGGTTTAAAGCTAATTAAAAAACTGTGCGAACGTGTACGTGTACCGAATGAATTTAAAGATTTAGCGCTCATGGTCTGCGAGCAACACTCCAACATTCATCGCGCCGCTGAGTTAAAGCCGCAAACCATCATCAAAATCCTGAACAAGTTTGATGTATGGCGCAAGTCGGAGCGCTTAAAAGACATTCTAATTTGCTGCCAAGCGGATCATGCAGGCCGCAAAGGTTTAGAAGACCAACCGTATCCACAAGCGGATATTTTTATGCTGGCCTATCAAGCAGCGGCATCAGTAGATGTGCAAGCCATCATTCAGGATGGCTTCAAAGGTCCAACTATTCGTGATGAACAAGAAAAACGACGTATTGAAGCGGTCAAAGTCGCTTTAAATAAGTAACGCCAAAATAAAAACGCCCGCTCAATTGAGCGGGCGTTTTTGTTTTCAATGATTAAGCACTAAGCAAGAATGCAAATAGGCCCACACCTAGAATCAGACGGTAAATCACGAATGGCGTCATGCCCATGCGTGAAATCATCTTCAAGAAGAAGTGGATACAGATGTATGCGCTAATAAATGAAGTCAGAATACCAGTCAGCAAAAAGCCTACGTGCACAGGCTCACCGCTGGTAACCAGCTTCATACCCAAGTAGCTACCAGCTAATGTGATGATAGGAATCGACATCAAAAATGAAAAACGCGCTGCCGCTTCACGGGTGAAGCCCAAATATAGAGCGGCAGTGATCGTTGCGCCAGAACGTGAAGTCCCAGGGATCATCGCAAGTGCTTGAGCAATACCAATAAACACCGCTTTCTTCCAGCCAGTTTGGTACTCATCGGCAACAAGCTTGGCATTCTTATCCACCCACCAAAGCAACAAACCGAATACGATGGTGGTTGTCGCAATCACATAGGCACTGCGCAGGTAGACTTCGATAACGTCTTTCATCAGCAAACCGAACACACACGCCGGAATCGTCGCGATCACGATCATCCATGCCAGTTTTGCTTCTTTACTGCGGTCACCTTTGAAGATCGAAGCAAACAATGCTTGGAATAAAGTGATCACTTCGTGGCGGAAATAAATTACAACCGCCATCAATGTGCCGACGTGTACTGCCACATCAAACGCTAGACCTTGGTCGGCCCAGCCGAAAATAGCAGAGGGTAGGATCAAGTGCGCAGAGCTGGAAATGGGCAAAAACTCTGTCAGACCCTGAATCAGAGCCAAAATAAAGGCTTCAAAATAACTCATGTAAACAACTCAAATTTAAAGTGAAAAAGAAACTGGTTTGAGTGAATCAACGGGCTGCATAGCATGCCAAATGTCGGCTACAGTGCGTCCATCGCCGGGGATCACTAAATGAGGTTCGAGATCATACAAGGGCTTTGTGACAAAAGGATATTTGTAGATATCACTGCGAGGTAGCTCCGGTTTTTGTGTCGAGATGCACTCACCGAAGAGCACTATATCGAGATCCAGTGTTCGATCCTGATACTTTTGCGCATTTTCCTCACGCCCCCACTTATATTCAATCTCACGTAAGTGGTGACTCAACTCTTCGAGTGACAACTTTGTGCGCATCACAATCACAAAGTTGTAGAAGTTTTGGCTACTAAAGCCGATAGGTTCACATTCGTATATCGGTGAGACGAGGAGATCTTCGCCGAGCTTCTGCAACTCGAGATAGGCAACCTTAGCGTGTTGCTCTCTGTCTATGTTTGTCCCCACACCGATATAAGTGGTGATCATGCTTGGCCTCGTTCAATCACAACCCCAACAGATCGTGCCTGAGGAACGGCGCCCGGTTTCGCTAAACGAATCTTCACCCAAGGGACGCTGAAGCGTTGCATGATAAGTTCTGCAACTTCTTCCGCCACGCGCTCTACCAACAAGAAGCGACCATTTTCAATATGATTTAATACTGCTTCACTCACCTGTGAGTAATCTAAGGCATCTTGAACATCATCACTTTTACCCGCAGGCTTGTTGTCGTGCGCCATTTCAATATCCAGAACCAACTTTTGTTTAATTTGTTGTTCCCAGTCATACACGCCAATCGTGGTGATTACTTCTAACTGTTCAATAAATACTTTATCCAGAGCCATCTTATGTCCTTCTTTACAGAGGTCGGATACCCGTCAGGGGTAATTTGATCGTAATATTCTATACCTAAGTAACCTTTGGCTAGGTCATCGAAATGTTACTTAGGTATAAACTGCGCTGCATCTTTATATACAAGAACTCACATAATGCAAGCTCTATCGCAGAGAGTATTTCAGCTCACCGCTGAATCAGGCTATGATACCAACTACGCGGGAACTGAGCATTAATTTCCAATCCATCAAGGACTTCTATGGACGCACTGGCACTAATAATGACAATGGCCGCCTACTTACTGGGTTCTGTTTCCAGTGCGGTGTTGATTTGTCGCCTGTTAAAACTGCCAGACCCTCGTAACGTTGGCTCAAACAATCCAGGCGCGACCAATGTATTGCGCATTGGCGGAAAAGGCGCGGCCGTATCGGTGTTGTTGTGCGATATGCTCAAAGGGACGATTCCAGTTTGGGGGGGGTACTTTCTTGGTATCGATCCTATCATTCTTGGCGTTATTGCTATCGCGGCGTGCCTTGGTCACATGTACCCAATTTTCTTCCACTTTAAAGGGGGTAAAGGCGTCGCTACCGCGCTTGGTGCCATTGCTCCAATTGGCTTAGACCTCACAGGCCTAGTTATGCTGACTTGGCTCTCGGTTGCCGTCCTGTTTCGCTACTCTTCCCTTGCCGCACTCGTCACTGTGTTAGTCACACCGTTTTATACTTGGATGTTCAAACCGCAATACACCCTGCCCGTTGCCATGTTGTGTTGTCTAATCGTGTTTAAACATCATCAAAACATTCGCCGTTTACTTTCGGGTGAAGAGCCTAAAATTGGTGAAAAGAAACTGACAGAAAAAAACTCGGCATAACGCCGAGTTTTTAAATGGATTTTAAGCGTGAACTTTGTTTAGGAAGTTCAACAGCATCTGATTCACAAACTCGGGCTGTTCAAGCGAACTGATATGACCCGCATCTGGAATCTCCACCAACTCACTGCCCGTAATGCAGTCATTCATTAGGTAAGATTCAAATACCGGACGCGGCTTATCTTCTCGACCAACTGCGATCAATGTTGGCAGTGCGAATTTTTCTGCATCTTCAATCACATCACGTCGCCCAAACACCATGCGACCGATACGAGCAATTTCTACAGCTCGCTCACCTGTTAGCAATTCAAGGCTTTGTTTAAATGAAGCAACCAATTCTGGGTGAACTTGATCCGCGTTATTCGCAAAGAACAGTGGTGCAACTGCTTCGATAATAGGCTCAGGAACACCTTGAACTTGGCTGATGGTATCTAGCATCGCAAAGTATTTTTTATGCGTCACTTCTGGTTCCCAACCAATAAAGGTATCCATCAACACCAATGACTTCACTCGTTGCGGGGCTTGAGCGGTCAGTTCCGCGCCCCACATGCCGCCAACAGATAAGCCAACAATGGAAAATTTGTCGATTTCCAAATGATCCATTAGCGCCAGCATGTGTTGGGCATAATCAACTAAAGACGTGGTCGAAGCAGGAGCGGCGTCCGATTCACCATGCGCCCATAAGTCAGGCACAATACAACGATAGGACTGACTCAAAACTTCAATTTGAGGCGCCCACATTTGGCAATCCCACAAATAGCTATGTCCAAACAGCAGCACAGGCCCTTCGCCTTTGTCTAGGTAAGCAAGTTGCTGACCTTCAATTTCAAACTTCTTCATTGTTATATCCATTTATTATTCTTCCGCGCCATCCTATCACTGAACACAAAGAAAACTGCTCACATCAGTCTGGAAATCTCGCGCCTTTTTCTTAGGGAAATAAACCACAAAAACAAAGGCCTCTATAAATAGAGGCCAGTCAATATACAAGGTTTGATTACGCGATTGGCGTTAGCTGGTCAATTGGCCAGCGCGGACGCGCTTCCACCGACATATCTGCGACTTCACCGTTCTTCAAACGTTGCATACCCGCATACGCAATCATTGCACCGTTGTCAGTACAAAACTCGGTACGTGGGTAATACACTTCACCACCGATTTTCTTCGCAAGCTTCTCAAGCTCTGCACGCAAGCGACGATTCGCACTTACACCACCAGCAATAACGATGCGCTTCATACCGGTTTGCTCTAATGCACGCTTACATTTAATTGCCAACGTTGCACAAACGGCTTCTTCAAAAGCGTATGCAATATCAGCACGAGTCTGCTCGTCATCGCCATTCGCTGCAATCGTGTTTGCCGTGAAGGTTTTCAAACCCGAGAAACTCATATCCAAACCCGGCACATTGGTCATTGGTCGTGGGAACTTAAAGCGACCCGGAGTACCTTTCTCTGCTAGCTTAGATAACAGAGGACCGCCTGGGTAATCTAGCCCCATCAGCTTAGCCGTCTTATCAAATGCTTCACCGGCTGCATCATCAATGGATTCGCCTAGAATCTTGTATTCACCAATGCCTTTTACTTCCACCATCATCGAGTGACCGCCAGAAACCAACACCGCCACAAATGGGAATGGTGGTGGGTTGTCTTCTAGCATTGGCGCAAGTAAATGACCTTCCATGTGATGAACAGGAACAGCAGGCACACCCCATGCGTAAGCAATACTGCGACCGATGGTTGCACCCACTAGCAAAGCACCAACCAAACCAGGACCGGCCGTGTAAGCCACGCCGTCGATGTCTTGGGATGTTAAGTTTGCTTCTTTTAGTGCCTCTTTAATAAGAGGAATGGTTTTCTTTACATGGTCACGTGAAGCCAACTCTGGCACCACGCCGCCGTAATCCGCGTGAAGTTTTACTTGGCTGTAAAGCTTGTGCGCCAACAGGCCTTTTTCATCGTCGTAAATCGCGATTCCTGTCTCGTCACAAGAGGTTTCGATACCAATAATGCGCATGGTTTTCTCAGTATGCTTTCTGTATAGAGGAAATTTGGGCGTCATATTACCTCGCCTTGGTGCTTCAAACAAATTTTGTACAGACAATAAACGACAAAAGGCTTTACAAAGCCGTTGTGATCGGATTAAAATTCCGCACCATTTTTGATCAAGCTGGTAAGTGACCAAACAATTATGATTTGGTCTGTTGAATGCCAGCGTTAACGAATAACCCCTGAGGTGAAAGGCATATGCCAGTAGTTAAAGTACGTGAAAACGAACCGTTCGACGTTGCTCTACGTCGTTTCAAGCGCTCTTGCGAAAAAGCAGGTATCCTTTCTGAAGTGCGTCGTCGTGAGCACTACGAAAAACCAACTACAGTTCGCAAACGCGCTAAAGCAGCAGCTCAAAAGCGTCACGCTAAGAAGCTAGCTCGCGAAAACGCTCGTCGCGTTCGCCTGTACTAATAACTGAGCTCCCAAAAGGAATTTAGTTATGGCTCTCATTGATCAACTCAAAGAAGAGCAAAAATTAGCGATGAAAGCCAAGGACAAATTGCGCCTTGGTACTATTCGTTTAGCCTTAGCAGCAATCAAGCAACGTGAAGTTGACGAGCAGATCACTCTGAACGATGACGACATTCTTGCTGTGTTGACTAAAATGGTTAAGCAGCGTCGCGACTCTGTTACGCAGTACGAAGCAGCTGGTCGTCAAGATCTTGCTGATGTGGAACAAGCAGAAATTACAGTTCTTGAGGAATTTATGCCTCAACCACTGACAGAAGAAGAAGTTGCTGCTCTTATCGAGAAAGCAATTGCAGAATCTGGTGCAGCTGGCATGCAAGACATGGGCAAAGTAATGGGCGTTCTGAAACCACAAATTCAAGGGCGTGCAGATATGGGTAAAGTAAGCGGTTTAGTTCGCGCTAAATTGGCTTAACACCCCACCCAATTGCAGCAAGCCGTGCTATCCTTTGGAACGCACGGCTTGTTTGTATCTGGCAGAATGGAATAAAACAAAGTCTCGCACATGCTTTTCTCTATAACCCATTCACACCAATCATGATTTTTCTTTTTTGTTAGGTTTTATGGCTGGACACATCCCTCGCAGTTTTATTGATGACCTTCTAGCTCGGCTTGATATTGTCGATATTATCGACGCACGCGTGAAACTTAAGAAAAAAGGCAAAAACTACGGTGCTTGTTGCCCATTTCACAACGAGAAAACACCGTCATTCAGCGTGAGCCAAGAGAAGCAGTTCTATCACTGTTTTGGCTGTGGTGCACATGGCAACGCCATCGACTTTATGATGGAGTTTGAACGCCTAGAGTTCGTTGAAGCGATTGAAGAACTTGCCTCTTATCTAGGTTTGGACGTTCCTCGCGAACAACGTAGTGGTGGCGGTGGGCAGTTCAATTCTGGACCGCAAGCAAGCAGCAGTGAAAAACGCAGCCTATACGATTTAATGAGTAGCATTGCCCAGTTTTACCGTAACCAACTCAAACAACCTTCGAGCAAGGTCGCGATTGAATACCTAAAAGACCGTGGTCTATCTGGTGAAATCGTTCAGAAATTTGGCATTGGTTATGTGGCTGACGAATGGGATTTAGTCCGTAAAAACTTCGGCCAGAATAAAGACAATCAAGACATGCTTGTCACTGGTGGCATGCTGATTGAAAACGACAAAGGCAACCGTTATGACCGCTTTCGTGGTCGTATTATGTTTCCAATTCGTGACCGTCGTGGTCGAGTAATTGGCTTTGGTGGTCGAGTACTTGGTGAAGGTACGCCAAAATATCTCAACTCACCGGAAACGCCAATATTCCATAAAGGCAAAGAGCTTTATGGCCTGTACGAAGTGTTACAAGCGCATCGTGAACCAGCACAAATTTTGGTGGTTGAAGGCTATATGGACGTTGTCGCTCTGGCTCAGTACGGCGTAGATTATTCCGTCGCTTCGCTAGGCACTTCGACAACGGGCGATCATATTCAAATGTTGTTCCGCCAAACCAATACCGTTGTGTGTTGTTACGATGGCGACCGAGCAGGTAAAGAAGCGGCATGGCGAGCGTTAGAAAACGCACTTCAATTCCTCAAAACCGGGAACACATTGAAGTTCTTATTCTTACCTGATGGGGAAGACCCAGACAGCTACGTTCGTAAATACGGCAAAGCCGCGTTCGAGCAACAAATAGAACAAGCGACACCACTATCGAGCTACCTTTTTGACAACTTGATTGAGTTACACCAAATTAATTTGGGTAACAACGAAGGTAAGTCTGCGTTGAGAGCATACGCTAGCGCCTTGATTGACAAGATTCCTGACCCATACTTTCAGGAGTTGCTCGAAAAACTATTGGATGAGCGCACGGGGTTTGATAACCGCCTACGTCAGCCTCGTAAAAAGATAAGTGAAACTCGACCTCAACCGCACAAAGAGATCAAACGAACTCCTATGCGTGAGGTTATTGCTCTACTTATTCAAAATCCGAGCTATGCTCAAATGGTACCGGACCTTTCCTCAGTGAGAGACTTATCCATACCAGGCCTAAGTTTATTTGCAGATGTACTTGATAAATGCCAGGCGCATCCCCATATCAACACAGGCCAATTATTAGAGCACTGGCGCAACAGCCAGAATGAGGCACTTCTGTCTCGTCTTGCGAGCTGGGATATTCCGCTCGACGAAGACAACCAAGAAGAAATATTTTTAGACTCACTGGATAAAATTATTGCCCAGTGCGTAGAAAAGCAAATTGAAAACCTGCAGGCCAAAGCAAGAAGTGTCGGTTTATCAGCCGAAGAGAAAAGGGAGCTGCTAGCACTTATGCTAGATTTAAAAGCGTAACCCTGTTTAATTAGTCAGCAACAATTTAATTTGTTATAGTAAGTGGTTTGCATTTCGCATACTGATTCCTTCACCAGATTACGAAGTTGGATACCGTCTATGGATCAAAATCCGCAGTCACAGCTAAAGTTACTTGTTATTAAAGGCAAGGAGCAAGGCTATCTGACCTACGCCGAAGTAAATGACCACCTACCTGCTGAAATCGTAGATTCAGAACAGGTAGAAGACATCATTCAGATGATCAACGACATGGGTATCAAGGTAGTAGAAACTGCTCCTGATGCTGATGATCTAGCACTGAACGATGACACAAACATTACCGATGAAGATGCAGCTGAAGCTGCAGCAGCAGCACTTTCTAGCGTAGAAAGTGAAATTGGTCGTACAACAGACCCAGTTCGCATGTACATGCGTGAAATGGGTACTGTAGAGCTGCTGACTCGCGAAGGCGAAATCGACATCGCAAAACGCATTGAAGAAGGTATTAACCAAGTTCAATCGTCTGTTGCTGAATACCCTGGCACTATTCCTTACATCCTAGAGCAATTTGATAAGGTTCAGGCAGAAGAACTTCGTCTGACTGATTTAATCTCTGGTTTTGTAGATCCTGACGCTGACGATACAGCAGCGCCAACCGCGACTCACATCGGTTCTGAACTGTCTGAAACTCAATTAGAAGAGGAAGACGAAGAAGACCTAGAAGATGATGAAGAAAGCGATGACGATTCAGATGATTCAGAAGAAGATGTAGGTATTGACCCAGAGCTAGCGCTTGAGAAATTCAACCAGCTACGCAGCACATACCAAAATCTTCAGCTAGCGATCAATGAGTACGGCTACGACAGCCCGAAAGCAACCGTTGCTAACGAAATGATGCTAGACGTATTCAAAGAATTCCGTCTAACACCAAAACAGTTCGACCACCTAGTGAACGAACTTCGCACAGCAATGGATCGCGTTCGTACTCAAGAACGTTTGATCATGAAGTCTGTGGTTGAATACGGCAAAATGCCGAAGAAATCGTTTATTGCCCTATTCACTGGTAACGAATCAAGTGATGCATGGCTAGACGAGATCCTAGCATCTGACAAGCCATACGCTGAGAAAATCAAACGTAACGAAGAAGAGATCCGTCGTTCAATCGCTAAGTTAAAAATGATTGAAGAAGAGACATCTCTAAACGTACAAAACATTAAAGACATCAGCCGTCGCATGTCTATCGGTGAAGCGAAAGCACGCCGTGCGAAGAAAGAGATGGTTGAAGCGAACTTACGTCTTGTAATTTCTATCGCGAAGAAATACACCAACCGTGGCCTACAATTCTTGGATCTAATCCAAGAAGGTAACATCGGTCTGATGAAAGCGGTAGATAAGTTTGAATACCGTCGTGGTTACAAGTTCTCGACTTACGCAACGTGGTGGATCCGTCAGGCAATCACTCGTTCAATCGCGGACCAAGCACGTACGATTCGTATCCCGGTACATATGATCGAAACGATCAACAAGCTAAACCGTATCTCTCGTCAAATGCTACAAGAGATGGGCCGTGAGCCGCTACCGGAAGAACTGGCAGAGCGTATGCAAATGCCAGAAGACAAGATCCGTAAAGTACTGAAGATCGCTAAAGAGCCAATCTCAATGGAGACACCAATCGGTGACGACGAAGATTCGCATCTAGGTGATTTCATCGAAGATACAACGCTAGAACTACCGCTAGACTCTGCAACAGCAACAAGCCTGAAAATGGCTACAAAAGATGTACTTGCAGGCCTAACGCCACGTGAAGCGAAAGTACTTCGTATGCGCTTTGGTATCGACATGAACACTGACCACACTCTAGAAGAAGTTGGTAAACAGTTCGACGTTACTCGTGAACGTATTCGTCAGATCGAAGCAAAAGCTCTACGTAAACTTCGTCACCCTAGCCGCTCAGAAACTCTGCGCAGCTTCCTCGACGAATAATAAAGCGTTGGACAAAAAAGGTGACCTTAGGTCACCTTTTTTATTATCACTGGTTCTAAGTGGATAAAAACTAAGCGCAATTGCCCTAGTTGCTATCTAGACACCTTGCAATGCTTCCCCTATAATCGTTGACCTATTAAGGCCCCTTAGCTCAGTGGTTAGAGCAGTCGACTCATAATCGATTGGTCCGCAGTTCAAGTCTGCGAGGGGCCACCATATTCCAGAAGGCTCGTAGAGAAATCTACGGGCCTTTTTTCGTTCTAGTCCTTTCCATATCCGGTCCGCGATTACTTCCGGTAAGCTCTGCTCCATTCGGTCAGCCGAAACTCGCAGCGTAGTCACCACAGTGATGTATTTCCTAGTCCAGAGTGATATCCACCATCAGAACTTTCTCTAGTCTGTACAGCGCGAATCAGAGCAGATACATACCACTCAACACCAGACCCGAACCCCATAAAAACTCGCCACCTAAACCAACAAAAATATAACCAACATCCTGTCCATTAGCTGAAGTTATTAATATAGATATGGGATGGAAAGCTAGTTCAGCGACGGAAGGGACACCCATGATCCAAAAGCTCTCAGAACTAGCCAGTCAGGAAAAAACAGCATTCAATGATGACCGATTACCCTCAGTGGTAATCGGTCTGTTATCTCTTAAGTAATTTAGGTCAGTAATCATCTACACTCCACCACAGCACCAGAAACAACAGCTAATCACTGGACTGGTATTCATACTCAGAACGGAATTACCAACAGCACACTGGATTACAGCGCGAACCTGCTATGAGTTAGGGTGTCAAGTTGGGTTGATGGAATCAGATGGAACTCCCGTCGACGACGACGGCAAACTGGACGGAAAACCTAAATAGGAAATTTACATTAGGGTTCGTGTCCAGCTCGGTATCTAGCCAAAATCGCAGCTAAAGACCGGATAGAGACCGGACCGACGACGCCGTCGCGATAACTACAGAAACTACATCATGCAGGAAGTTAGGCAGGATAAGCCTTAGAGGAAGATTACAGGGGCAGTCTGATGTGACCGACCCAGCGATCTAGGATTTTAGTTGTTGGGGTGTTAGAGGTTGAGCATGAAAGCTGGTAAGTATACTTCGCGGTCATTATTAACTTTGTGCTGAACTTTATCGATGATAGACAAATCTTCATTCTCAAACCAAATTAGATAGTTATTCTCGTCCTCTCGGTGATGTCGTGGTTGAACTACTACAGCATCCGCATAGCTAAGCCCCAATGCGTGTCCTATTTCTAAAACAGTTCTGTTAGTGCTCGAATCCAAAATGGTTAGGGTGATTCCGGTGATACCTTTTTCTTTCCACCCCCTCAGAAAACCTGACCACAGATTGGCCTTCAGATTTGATGATTCCTTAAACTTCTCTGCGTTCCATACGAGAAACTGAGTAGGTTTATCGTTGTAGGAAATGCAAACCTCAGCCAGTCTTGTATCCAATAGAGCAGCTTTAAAATCTAGCTCATTACTTGGGTCAAAGGTAATCGTAGGCTTACGTTCAGAGACCTTGGTTACTGAGTCCAGTAAACGATTTATTACAGCATCAGGGGTATCAAAGCCTTTAGCTAACTCAGACAAGCGTTCGTATGTTTTTTGAGATATATCTATTTTCATAATCATCCTCCAAATCAATTATGGAACAATGTAAATCATATATGATTAAACTATGATTTCAATAGCTAATTTTTGAATTGCTTAAAAAAGTATCACTATTATTAACCGAATCATTCTAAAAATTAGACTCATATTAACTCTATGACATTGATAATAATGGAATTAATTATGATTAAGCTAACTAATCTTCAACAAATCACAAGTCTACCAATCACCACCACCTTACAAGAACAAATCAAATCCATACTCACCGAACCATTTCACGATGACGCAGAAACCCAACAGGCATGGGATGAGCTGCAATGTGAACTCTGGTTTCTCACATCAATTTCCGAACTCTCTGCCGTCGTCGACGACGATATCGAAATGCTAAAGCGAGCACTGACCTATACCGAATTCGAAGATGATCTGGACTACGGAGCAGTACTCACACTGAGCATTGTCGAGGACTCTGGTAAGGGTATCTACCTACTGATGCCTAAGACACTGCTCACCGAATTATGCCAATACTTCTCCATCGAGAATGACTAAGGAGGCGGTGATGCAATCTCGAAAATTCAAATTCAATAAGCGCCAACTTGATTCACTTCCTCCGACGCCGACGACGAGCAAAAGTAAGGAAACGGAATATACCGACGAGTTGTGTTGCGGACTCAAGCTGATAATTAACCGTCAAGGCAGGAAGCGTTTCTTGTTCAGATACACCCTGCATGGAACCAAGAAATCCATCCAACTAGGTGAGTATCCAGCGCTAGACATCAACACTGCTCGCCAGATTGCCAATGACCATAAACGGGAAATTGCTCTCGGTAATGACCCTAAGGCTATTCGCGATGAGAAGCGCAACGTCCTTACGTTCCAAGAGTTCTCAGAACTGCACTACTTACCCTACGCAATGATGAACAAGCTCACAGCCAAAAGTGATGCAGGTAGTCTCAAGCTCCATTTCTATCAGAAATGGAGCAAGAAACCTATCACTGATATCGGACAGCAGGACATTCAGAAATTGTTAGATGGATTACTAGAAGGTAGGAAGCCAGCGACGGTAAATCGTTTGCGGTCGCTTATCCTCCGCATGTTCAGACTCGCAATGGAATGGGGTTATGTCGATTCTAATCCCGGTCAGTACATCAGGAAGTTGAAGGAAAACAATGTAAGACAGCGATTCCTTTCACGGGCCGAGGTCTCCAGCTTCATCAAGGCATGTAACGAAGAATCGAATCGCACTCAATCTAACGCATTGAAATTCGCTCTGCTTACTGGGATGCGAATCGGGGAAATTACCAGTTCGAAATGGGAATGTCTTACCGTCGACGACGACGGCAACTGGAGTCTATTTCTACCTCACACTAAGTCGGGACTATCGAGAACGGTCCTGCTCAACCATTTAGCTAAGGAAGTCATCCATGATCAACGACGATTTCAACAACCGAAGAACCCCTATATCTTTGCCGGAGATGCACCCGGTAGACCTATCGCCCACCCGAAGAAAGCATTTGCTCGGATCAAGAAAGCTGCTGGAATTACAGACAACTTCCGAATTCATGATTTGAGGCATAGCTTTGCATCAATCCTGATCAATAGTGGTAATGCCACGCTCTACGATGTTCAGCATTTGTTAGGGCATCAGTCGCCACAAACCAGTACGAGATATGCTCATTTGGCTAGTTCAAGGCTGAGAGAGGTTAGTGCTAATGTGGCTGAGTTGGTAAGAGGATGTAAGTAGCTCTTGACCTTAAGTAACCCTATCTCAGGTTACTTAAGGTCATCTTTCAAGTTAAATAAGATATACATAACATTTTTAGTGGCTAATGTTTGTACTATTTATGCTTTTCTTATCATTATGTAATTTGATGCATTACTTTATTGGTTGAAAGTTTTTATGGGTAATAAAGGCAATCCACAGGAAAATGGTACAGTAGATTCAGAAGACGATTATTCCGAAATAGTGATAGCTTTAGTCTCAGCTGTAGGGACTGACTTAAGTCGATTCATTAATTTAATGAAGGACGAACTAGAGTTATACGATTTTAAACCTGAAGTAATTCGTGTCTCTTCTGCTTTCTTGTGTGCACTTCAGTCTCAACCTGAGGGCTTATCAAAGCTGGAAACCATTAATTACTTTATGGATCTAGGTAATGAGTATCGTAATTTGACTGGAAACAATGCAGCTCTAGCATACGCTGCTATTTCCGAGATATCTAAACGTCGTGCAGAAATTTTAGGGGATAGTGAGCCTCGCCCATTAAACAAGAAAGCTTGGATTATTCGCTCACTAAAGCATCCCGATGAAGTGGCTGCTCTGAGGGAGACTTATGGTAATAGTTTATTTGTCATGGGAATACATGCTAGTTACGAAAGCCGCTCTCAAACTTTAGATAATAAACGTAGAAGTACTGAAGGAAAGGATGTAGTCGAAAAACTTATATTAAGAGATGCTGATGAAGGCCCAGATAACGGTCATGGTCAACATACGAGAGATACTTTTCATTTAGCTGACTTCTTTATAGATGAAGATCAAAATCTAAACAAAAATAGAGCAGATGTAGAACGTGTTTTTAGGCTAATTTTCGGGTATCCATTTCTTACCCCCACATTCGATGAATATGCCATGTATATGGCTTTTGCAGCATCTAGTCGCTCAGCAGACCTGTCAAGACAAGTAGGGGCAGTACTAACTAAAGACAATAATATAATATCTACAGGTGCTAATGATGTCCCTAGAGCCAAAGGAGGTTTGTACTGGCCAACTTTGGATAGTTCAAAAACACGGATAGTAGATAGTCCAAGTGGTAGGGACTACATGCGTGGTTATGATGCTAACAAAAGAGCAATTGAAGAGGTCATTGAGGATATCATTGAAAAACTGGAACTCGATAACTGCTCCGAACTGCATGAGAAGCTAAAAAGAACAAAATTAAGAGATATAACAGAGTACGGAAGAGTTGTGCATGCAGAGATGGAAGCGATTTTATCTTGTGGTAGAACCAACAATAGTACTTTAGATACAACTTTATACTGTACAACTTTCCCATGTCATAACTGTGCGAAACATATAATTGCTGCTGGAGTATTGAGAGTTGTCTATGTTGAGCCGTATTCCAAAAGTAAGGCTTTTGAGTTTCACAGCGATGCAATTTCAGAACGTTTATGTGCTGAAAAAGTTTCTTTTGAGCCATTTGTGGGTGTTGGTCCAAGAAGTTTCCTAAACTTTTTTTCTATGACCTTAGGGGATGGACGAGAGATTAAGCGCAAATATCCTTCAGGTGATACTGTAGACTGGAGCAGAGAATCAGCTAAACTAAGGCTAGAGCCTAATGCAATCCAATATATTGCAAGCGAGGTTATCTCCTCTGCTTTAACAAACCAGTATTTCAAAATTTATAAAGAGAAAAATGCTAATAAATAGGAAGTTATGATGAATAAAGTTGATAACAAAGCTCTAGTTGAACATTTGGAGAAGGCTGAAAAGACTGTAACAGCCTGGCCTCAATGGCAACAACAAATTTATAGAGCCAAAGTATCCTCTCAATCCACGCAGCTTTCAAAGCAAGCAGAGAGGAACCCAGCCACCAATCCTTTTATTAACCCCAACAACTAAAATCCTAGATCGCTGGGTCGGTCACATCAGACTGCCCCTGTAATCTTCCTCTAAGGCTTATCCTGCCTAACTTCCTGCATGATGTAGTTTCTGTAGTTATCGCGACGGCGTCGTCGGTCCGGTCTCTATCCGGTCTTTAGCTGCGATTTTGGCTAGATACCGAGCTGGACACGAACCCTAATGTAAATTTCCTATTTAGGTTTTCCGTCCAGTTTGCCGTCGTCGTCGACGGGAGTTCCATCTGATTCCATCAACCCAACTTGACACCCTAACTCATAGCAGGTTCGCGCTGTAATCCAGTGTGCTGTTGGTAATTCCGTTCTGAGTATGAATACCAGTCCAGTGATTAGCTGTTGTTTCTGGTGCTGTGGTGGAGTGTAGATGATTACTGACCTAAATTACTTAAGAGATAACAGACCGATTACCACTGAGGGTAATCGGTCATCATTGAATGCTGTTTTTTCCTGACTGGCTAGTTCTGAGAGCTTTTGGATCATGGGTGTCCCTTCCGTCGCTGAACTAGCTTTCCATCCCATATCTATATTAATAACTTCAGCTAATGGACAGGATGTTGGTTATATTTTTGTTGGTTTAGGTGGCGAGTTTTTATGGGGTTCGGGTCTGGTGTTGAGTGGTATGTATCTGCTCTGATTCGCGCTGTACAGACTAGAGAAAGTTCTGATGGTGGATATCACTCTGGACTAGGAAATACATCACTGTGGTGACTACGCTGCGAGTTTCGGCTGACCGAATGGAGCAGAGCTTACCGGAAGTAATCGCGGACCGGATATGGAAAGGACTAGAACGAAAAAAGGCCCGTAGATTTCTCTACGAGCCTTCTGGAATATGGTGGCCCCTCGCAGACTTGAACTGCGGACCAATCGATTATGAGCGAAGGTCTGACACAATATCACTGCACAATCAACATAGAAACCCTGCCCCGAATCACGCCTAAATCCACCAGCAAAATCACATCACCTGATTACCCGCATGATTTTACTGACGTCGCCGTCGGTAGTTGCTGACAGTGATTAGTACGACGACGCCGCTCTTTAAACTAGCTCCATGAATGGTGAAGGCATTTTTATACTTGGAAATAGTTTTGAAACTAACTGTCTAGACAAACCTATTTCTTTCAATAAATTATGCCAATTTACAGGACCTATTTTAGTGAATAGATCTGAAATTAAGCTAGGTTCTTCAACTGGAATTTTGTCGTCAAGAGGCTCATTCTTTGAGTACCCATTTTTATTAAGGTATATATATCCAGAACGCATTCTATCTTCAGAGATCAAACCTAAACTTTTTGCTCTATATAACAATGCTTTTAAGCTTACACCAAAGTAAGTTTTTAGAACCTTCAAGCTATTCCAGTTTAAACTTCTAGTTCCTTTTAACAATGGATATTTATTAGTCGCACTTAAAAATAGACTTCTTGGCATCAAGAGAGAGCTTGCAAAATAGTTTGCTTGCTTTTCAGTTTCTTTATCACCAGTTTGAATTCCGCTATGCATAACAAGGTGACCAATTTCATGAGCAAGGTCAAAACGATACCGACAAGGACTACCTTTAGCGTTATTCCGGATTATTAATGGCCACTTTCTTGATATAGAAAATGCATCAACTTTTTCATCAACACCTTCGATAATAGCTATAACAATACCAGCATTTTCAGCTAAGAGCGTTAAATTCCCGATGGGAGCATCACCAATATTCCATTCTTTTCTTAGACGCTCAGATGCTATTTCGATATCGTTTATATTTTCAAAGGATAGATCTGAAACTTCAGGAAGAAGAACCTCTCTAGCTGGATAATATTTACTGACCCCTTGAAGTAATTCATCCAAAACCTCAGCTCTAGCCATTACCATATTAGTTAATGTTTTAGTTCTTGAACGTAAACTTCTAAAGTGACAATCTTCTTCTACAACTGGTGCTATTCTATCGCTATAAAAATATTCTTTTTTAACGTCTAAGTGTTTACATAATATTGGGAGTTGCTCTTCGGTTGGTTCTTGACCAGCTTCCATTTTATGAACATTTTGACGAGTTACTGCTAATAACTCGCCTAGCTCTTCCAATGAGAACCCCTGAGCTAATCGTGCAAGTCGTAACTTATCACCACGATATGATCTTAATGCTTCGCGATTACTAAACATCGTCCTCAGCCACATTTGGTACTTCTTCTTTATCTCTCAATGGCTCAATTTCAACTTTCTTCACTTCAGCAGGAGCAGGAAGTGCATCTTCGACAGGATATGGTACATGCCTTGCCGTTGAATTGGATTGCCAGACAGATTTCATTTGTTTTGTAATTGAGTCATATCCAACTAGAACGACTCGATAGTCATCCTCTAAATCTTCTAGCTCATTTCCTGTATCTTCAACAGTAGCAGGAGCTTGAATAAAGAGACGCCAAGTTAAATCAATCGAATTCCCCTCAAGGTCATCAAAAAGAGTTAGTTGAGATTGCTCACAATCATTTTTAAAGAAAACTTTTCCTTTTTTGGGATTAGAAGGGTCGTCTTTAAAAACGCGAACAGGGATAGTACAGATTTTAGGAACGTAGTCCATAGTTTTACTGGCAATAGTAAGCCACGGGATAGACTTATCTTCCGCCAATTTAAAGAACAACTGTCGAGTCCTACCAAAAATACTCGTTTCAAAGGTATAGTTATCATCATACTCTGAACTATTAGATTGAAGTGTCATCTCAACGATTTGTAGCATTCTTTTAGATACGAACTCTAAATGCTCTTCTTGTAACTCGGGGCACAACACAAATGGAGATTCGAATTGTTCGATGTTCATACTTTCAGGCTCTTTTTTGATTTTGTAAACCAATTATCTTGCCGATTTGAAATTTAGTCAACTAGAAAGAGGCGAAAAATGGATTTTGTTAACTGATGAATTGGCTTTTAATGTGAGTATTATTCGATTTATATAGACATTACGCTCTATACCTAGGCTTTGACGTCGTCGACGGCAGCACTAAAACAAAAAAATCCGACACCGATGACCAAAGCCACCGATGCCGGATGTGTTGATTAAATCAAAGGTTTATCTGAAACCATTATGTAACGCTCTGCATCTCGTCCAAACTTGAAGTAGATGCCATTCGCATTCAAACTCGATTCTTGACCCTTAATCTTTGCTGACAACGCCGCTGCACCTTTAGGTAGGTACATGCTTTCTTCAAACTCTTGAAGCTTATTCAGAAGCTCGGAAGGCTTGCCCTTCCACGGCTTACCTCCAGCTTTCTTAAGCAATGCCGTAAAAGCAATCGTTAGACTATCATCTGCCATACCCGACGCCATCAGCGACTCTACATTCTTCTCGTACACTTTTTGCAGCTTACCCTCTGGGAGTTTCCAAATTTTTTCTAGCGCTCCTATCCATTTGGCATAGTCCATCATTCGCGCTTCGTGCATCACCTCAACATCAGGCAATACCGCCAACGCTTTGGATGCAAGAGTCAGTAAGGCACCGAATATCTCTGGCATTGATGCTTCTAACTCTGCTTTCAGCTCTTGTTCAGGACGTCGATCACCTTTCTTCATCGGTTCCAAGTTGACTCGGAGGCAACGGGAAGCTAAGTCGGATTCTTTAACAAAATCATGAATACCGTTTAATACTAGTGGGCTATGTAGCTCTAGCATCGTCACTTCTGCTGTCTTGTACAGTGTTCGCTTCGTCATGGTTCCCTTGGTAGCTACGGTACAAAGAAAATCACTTTGACGCTTAGTTAGGCTTCTAAGGTTATCAATAACAACTAGCGACATGCCGTTGATGGTCAGAACAAAGTCACTTTGCTTAGGAAAAGCCATCGCTGAGACAGCGCTAGGATCTAACAAGCCACGAAGCACGTTATTACAGAAGAAGCTTTTTCCCGCCCCCTTTTCACCTTGAATCATCAAGATAGGATAAGGGACACCTTTCGCCTTAGGATGTGCCATTAAGTAAGTCATGTAAGCGACCAGCAAGAAGAAAGTATTCGTGTCCGTATTAATGAACTTTCTCAGCTTTGCCAAGGCTGACTTGGTGTCGTCACATGGCAACTTAGGCGTATCCATTGGTAACTGAAAGCTCGGTCGCTGAAAATAGAGATTCTCATTACTAGCTGGCATTGTATCCAACACTTCAACACCTTGAGCACTAAGTTGAGCAATCTGACCGTTCGAGAGGTCAATGGTCACTGTTTCAGATCCCGGAGCCATACCATATCGAATTTGAGGTTTAATCAACGGCTGCTCATGCTCCCATGCGATAGCTTTGACTTCCTCGAATGCATCTTTCACGTTTTTACCAACCAATCTTAGTTCTACTCGCTTAGCGAACTTACGCAGCATCTGCTCTCCCTTATCAGAAGCCAATGGGATAGCTTGCTTAGACTCTCCGGTATGCTCAATCAAATATGGTGTACGTGACTCGTCCTGCTTAACTACGCTAGGGGTAAACTGTTCTAAGAACTCTGCGAATGCATTTTTATCAGCCATTGTAAAAATCTCCTTTAATACTATTTTACTTGGGATGGCAGCATCATTTCGACTGCCACTTTTAAACGGAAACCATTTAGAACATCGGCGGCGGCGTCGGTGAGAGCCTGAGTTGCCGCATCCAATTGGTTTTGAAATTGTGCTTGTTCTAACCTCACCAAGAACGAATCGTGGTTGGTGAGTAGAAGTGGAATGTTGGCATCATCAAGACGTAGACAGGCTCGGCGCATAATGTCGGCACCTGTTGCTTGGATCTTCCAATTAGCTAGCGAGAGTTGCCCGTCCAAATCCGAAACGGTGTATTGCCAATCTAAGGAACGAGCGAAGCCTTGATGCCGAATAACATCGGCAGACTTAGCGAGATAGCGGTCAATTGGGTAAATAAGACGAGATAGCTCATTAGACAGAGCTCTAACTCGACTCAACGCAATCCCCAGTTTTTCAGCGAGTGTCCGATAACCGATACCATATAAGCGCCCAATGAGCATTTGCTTACACTGGTCACGGCTAAATTGGCCGCCAACTAACTGAACGATATTTTTGTATATGTCTCCCTTTTGGTACCAATGCATGAGCACCTGACATTGCGCAAAATAAGCGGCAATCATGGGCTCTTGTTGCTGGTAATCTAAAAGGGCATAAACACTGCCTTTAGGTGGGCTCAGTACAGACTTCCAGTACTGCTTAGGAACTTGGTTCAGAGAAGAACCAAGAGCATGGTCACGACCTGTTTTAGTATGAAAAGCCGAGACGACCGGACGATACCAATGTCCGGTAGAATCTGTGTTTAGTGCTTTAACAATGCCTTGATATTGCTTAGCTACGAATTGGCTTGTACCCGATTTTTTCTGTGAGTACGAACCAATTCGCTTAAGCATTGCAGCACGATTTACTCTAATCGCTTCTCTACTCTTTAGATGCTCTATATGCCGGGTAATGCGACGTTGAACATCTAAAGGGGGCAAGCTTGAAACAGATTTAACCTCTTGAGCAATATGGTCAGGTAGGTAACCTTGCACAGAGTGAGCAAGTAACTGTTTATTCAGCGCATAGGTATGTGGTCCAAGACCATAACGTACTATTGCAATTCATGCTGCAATATCATCGAAATCCAAATCATCAAGGTCAATCTCATCTTCAATTTCGATTTCTTCCAATTCTTCTAACGGCTCAGAGTCGTCCGAGAAAATTCCATCTTCGGAAGGATCTCTCACTCTTTCATCGTCGGCGTCGTCATTACTCACTGGCTTTTGTTCAGTATCACCGTCAACGACGTCAACAAACTCACCTTTATTTTCTAACAACGCTTGAGCTACAGGATGTTCTAGGGAATCGATGTGATACTCTCCACCAAACGTTTCATCAAAAGCTTTCGCTACAAGAGACATATCAACATCGAATGGGGCGATATCATGCTCAAGCGAGTAACTATAGACACCAGCCTCTTTGTTACGTTTTACGGAGATAACCTTCCCCTCAGCACTCGCCTTCACCGCGTCTAGCTTGCTGCGGTTCCAAGAGTTTGATGGATTGCTACTCAATAGAACTAGGCGAATCTCGTTTTTTGTCGTTTGCAGAACATGAAGTATCTTTTGAGATACTTCTTTTTTTGGTAAGGACTGTGCAACATCGGCATCTACATAATATGTATACTTATATCCTGTCTCGTCATCGTATCGCTCAATCGTTAGCATTTTTTGTACTTCAGACTTCGTCATAAATGGAACACCATCTGACGGCATCATGTTTGACAATGCGTTACTAGGAATCTGCGCTTTGAAGTTAGCTACTTTTTCAGCCTGTTCATTTAGTTTTTCAAATAGACTCATTTCATTCTCTCCTAAGTTATCAATAGATAATTGATGCGACTTAATTCAGCATCGCAATAGGCAGCCATTCAGCTACCCATTAAGTTGCTAAATCAACATTCAAAAATCGTAGAGCGTTACTTTCCAGATTGTTAAAGAGCATCGAGAAGGCGTTCCGTCTCGTTGGTTTGCATTAAACAGCAATGTTGTAGAGTTGAATTTCCAAAGTGCTTGCAATAGCCAAACTTATCGTTGGAACCTTCTTTCCTAACCACGAAATACATTTAACCAGCTCCCCCACGAAGATAATTTCCAAAGTGCTTGTAAAAGCTACAGGCATAAAAAAAGAGAAGCTTTCGCTTCTCTTTGGGCATCTAACTCACGCTACTTTGACTGTTGTGATTTCTCGTATGCATTCCTACTTTTACTGAACAAACTATCTGATATATAAGCAAATGGTCCATCATACTTCTTCCACTTACTAAACTCTGAATTGAGTTGCTTCTGTCTTCTGGCATAGCATTCATCATCAGACTCAACTACACCATCCTTCCCCACTTTCCTACTCACTTTATCCAGATAAAAGAAGCGATCATTTTTTGCCATTTCTTCTGCTGCTTTATTGGCAGACACTGCATTAACCTTTAACCATGAATATAGCCACGCTTTAATAAATAACCAGCGATACGTTGCTCTGATATCGCTAGCTTTGTAACCACCATGTAGACGAGTATAGATAAACGCATTGGGACTTTTTAATTCCACTTCTCGTTCATACTTGATACCCGTATGCTCCATTTCTAATTCTGCTGCACGCTTAGAGAGCTCGTAGTAGAGCACCATATCCACATATCGCTTAGTATCTATCCTCAATAACTTCTCATATCCCATAGTAGTGAGTAGCTCTGATTGCAGGTCATCAACTAAACACTGCACATGGCTTACAATTGTGTCTTGATAGAGCTGCAATAAGGATTTGGCTAGTAAGGCGTATTTTTGATTAGGACGAAACTCTTCGAATGCACCTGTATTCATTACAGGTAGCTTCGATAGTAAAACCAATTGGTCTGCAACATAAGAACATTTATCAAGAATTTCGGTAAGAAGCTCTGGAGTGAACATCGCCTCCTCATTTCCTATTTGTGCTTTCAACACAGTAAACAACCAGTTGTCCCATGCATAACAACAATGCTCAACCAATTCGACAAGCTCACGAGCCATCAATGTGACTTCATTATTGTATGGGTGTCGAAACTCTATCGTATGCATAATTCGATGCATCTCGGCTCTTACGCTCAACTCTAACGAGTCATTCTTAACTAACTGAGAAATAGGTCTTTCCAGTAATGTTTGACACTCCCAGTAGTACTCTTCAATGTCATCCAACCCAAAAAGGTTCATAGCAAAAATGCAATATGGCTTACTATTTCCGGGCATATCGTTGACCTTTATAGAAAGCTCATGGAATTGAGGATGTTCGTAGCTTAATTTTCCTCCTATTTTTAGCTGTTTAAGCTCCGGATGATGTTCTACGATATTTAGCTCAAATACTTGTAAGTCTTTATCTTTGCAATCTATCGTAAATGGCTGTCTAGCTTTACTCATTGTTCTTCAAGATTTATCCAAAAAAACAATGATACCGTAACGATACTGAAAGCTTTAATGTTGTATCGTCGTCGACGCATTGTGAATCGACGTCGGCGACAACAAAAAAGCAGAGGTTATCCCCTGCTCACCTAGCTTGTCCGTCAATCGTCTATAACCTCGTCGGCGACAATGCCGATCAAAAAACCAGCAACTCCACCAGCTAAAGCACCGTAGGCCCCATAGTACCTAGCTCCGAGAGCTGCACCT
The DNA here is from genome assembly GCF_054850435.1 of Vibrio sp. RC2502. NCBI lineage: Bacteria > Pseudomonadati > Pseudomonadota > Gammaproteobacteria > Vibrionales > Vibrionaceae > Vibrio > Vibrio sp. RC2502. Next base: position 377,412 of record NZ_CM141453.1, on the reverse strand, counting down.
ATTTTCGCTGCACGAATACCTGTGTTCTTTTTTGACTGGGATGATGATTGTGAAAAGGTTCTGCTTTGCATGTTTGCTCCTTTGGGAAGTAAAGAAGGGCAATACCTCTCGATATCACCCTTAACGATTTAATGTCCCAACTTACTTAACTGAATCGCATAGATGATTTGCGAAGCTACGAGTCATCATCTGACTTTGATATTGGTTATTTAGCTTCAATGTGTTGAGCCAGAACTCATCCCCATCAACTTCGAATTGCATAAATGCTTTCTGCTCTTGATTACGGAAATTCACATCACCTTCAATATCAACGAAGATTCGCCCCGATTTGGTTTTACCTGATTTCCATGTTTCATTGGTGAATGCTGAGTCGATCATGTCCCCTATTACGTAAGGGCAACCATCTGGGCTGCCTTCTTTAATTGTCTGGATTACATCATCTGTATCCGAACTAAATAGACCTGCTGATGCACCAAAGCTAGCTAGAACTAACGCACTGATTAGTAGTTTTTTCATTACTACATTTCCTTATTAGATTTACTGATTGAAAAATTTGATAGTGATTGCTGTCGGTGTCGTCGGTACGACGTCAACGACGATAAATGGAAGGGTTATTTTGTTTTCTTGTCTGCGAGTGCTAACAGCTCTGCTTTTAGCTTTTGGTATTCGTCGCCTAGTACGTGAAGATAAATTGATGATTTGGACTTTTGGGCTAGACCTAAGTCTCTAACTATTGAGGCGCAAAAACCTTGGTTATTGGCTGAACCTGAAGGATATAGGGATTTATAGACCTGACTTTTCCACGGGTTATCACCTTGAGATTCGATCAACTGGAATAGTTCGTTAAGTGGAACCCAGTGTTTTGAATGCAATCCTGCCCCGCCACTTTGTCCGGCAATACGAAAGTAGAGTTGATCATCTTCACTGTTTTGAGCAACCTCGTAGAGCACCATTCCTTGGGCCTTTGCCCCTAGTTTGGGTGCTTCACCTGTTTTGAGAATGGTAGAGAATGGCTTGTCTTCTGGTGTGGTTTTAGATGTGTCAGCCTCTGCATTCTTCCTGCTGTTTTTGGGTTGGTTCATAGAAACTCCTTTATTTCATTGAGCTAGAAATAAGAAAGCCCCTACCGGACGGATCCAGTAAGGGCTCTTACAATTCAATAATATAAATTCGTTTTGCTGCTTGTTACGCCTAGGGATTTTTCCTGTCTTTTTCCGGTACTGTTCCTGTCTTTCCAACACAGTTTTCTACATTTTCTCGTCGGCGTCGTCGTACTAATCACACTCAATAATTCCCGTCGTCGATGCCAGTAAAATCATGCGGGTAATCAGGTGATGTGATTTTGCTGGTGGATTTAGGCGTGATTCGGGGCAGGGTTTCTATGTTGATTGTGCAGTGATATTGTGTCAGACCTTCGCTCATAATCGATTGGTCATGTGTTCAAGTCACATAGGGGCCACCATTATTCCTTAAGGCTTATGGAGAAATCCGTAAGCCTTTTTCGTTCTAGTCCTTTCCATATCCGGTCCGCAATTACTTCCGGTAAGCTCTTGTCCATCAGGTCAGCCGAAAGACTCCACGTAGTCACCACAGAGTCACACTTCCCCTATCAGAGTGATATCCACCATCAGAACCTTCTCTCGTCTGTACAGCACGAATCAGAGCAGATACATACCACTCAACCCCAGAAAAACTCCGTACCTGAACCAACAAAAATATAACCAACATCCTGTCCATTAGCTGAAGTTATTAATCTAGGTATGGGATGGATAGCTAGTTCAGTGACGGGAAGGACACCCATGATCCTAAAGCTCTCAGAACTAGCCAGTCAGGAAAAAACAGCATTCAATGAAGACCGATTACCCTCAGTGGTAATCGGTCTGTTATCTCTTAAGTGATTTAGGTCAGTAATCATCGGCACTCAACCACAGCACCAGAAACAGCGGCTGATCACTGGACTGGTATTCATACTGGAACCGGAAAAACCAACGGCACACAGGATTACAGCGTGGATCTGGTATGAGTTAGGACTACGAGTTGGGTTAGTCGAATAGGATGGGAATCTAGCTGATTACTGTCGGGACTGTCGCGGCTGTCAGAACCGTCGTAACTGTCAGGACTACAGGGAAAATACATCTGCTGCCGTCGAGATAATTACAGAAACCACATCATGCAGGAAGTTAGGCAGGATAAGCCTTAGAGCGAGATTACAGGGCCAGTCTGGTGTGACCGACCCAGCGATCTAGGATTTTAGTTAGTATGATTTGTGAGAGTCACACTCAGATGAATCATTAGATTTTTGGCTGTATTTTGAATACCTCTGGGCAAGCTTATGTTTATTTGCCCTAGCATCCCTTGTTTTTCTTATCACAGCCCTAGTTTCTCGAGTTTCTCGTTCATATATATAGGAAACATTTTCTTGATAGTTACTGTTTTTTTTTCGCATTATCCTTGGCTACTCGAGCACTAGAGCCTGTGGCGTAAACACCATTATAGTATGCGACGGTTACTTTCTTTTTCTTCTTTTTTTGTCTTTGCTATCAATCATGCTCCAACCCCTCCATAAATTGAGATAAGCGGACTTTCCTCTGTAGCATAGATGACATTGGGAGCATCTGCCTCTGTATTTACCTTACCAACAGAACTCCATTCTGAATCATCCCTCATACGGTAATAGGTTAACGTTGGGTCATTTGAATACTCATCAAATACCAGTCCGAGTGGTACATAACGTTCAGTACTCAAGAATCAAGAAAAGGTGCGGTTAGCAGAAACTTTGCGGTCTACACTAACAAAAACAAAATGGACTTTATAGCCAGCTTCAATCAATGCATTGCGCAAGCCTCGTATAGAAGAACAATCATAGCCTATTTTAGGTATTACTATGTTGGCGCCTTCTGACACCATGAACTCATGTACAGATTTTTCTTCCTCAAATTCAGGCTTGGTACTTCCAGATGTAAGCAACGATGATTCGGCATGTACTAAGCTTGCGCCTTGAGGGATACAAAACTCAGGAAACTTTCTTTTTGCATAGTCCGAGTCAATGATTGCCGCTCCCTTTAGCTCTGCAATTAGGTTTGATACGGTGGATTTTCCTGACTCAGGTAAACCAGTAACAATTATCGCTTCTTGCTCATACTTTAGTCCGCTTTGAGGCAGGATTCCTCCGCGCCCTAGTTTAATCTGGTCGTCATCATCAAGGCGTGTGTTGCTAATTAGCTCTTCAAATATCCTACTTCTTAAATTTTCTCTTAGTTCATTAGTGCGATAGGATGTATGTCGACTATCTTCACTTGTTAACGTCGGCTGATTTACTGTTGCAGATAGTAGCTTCTCCGCTGTGACGAGATTCTAGTTTCCCTTCATCTGCTAATAGCTGTAAGGCCCTACCAACATGGGCTACATAATTGCATGGCACTCCTACAACCTGACAAATCTGCCCTGGTGCAAGCCACTCTGTTTGCATACGTATATCATCAGTGCTCATTGATATTCTTTCTTGCAATATATGGTACCAGCGCCCTTTGTCGAGATACTTATCTGATATCGTATCAACTAAGCTCTGTTCTTCCATCGTTAATATCCAAGGTTCGCCAGCTTCATACATCTGCTTTACTTCTAGCTAAAACTGCCTTAGTAACTCAGGATTATTGTGACGAAGGCTACCTGTCCCATTAAATTCCCAGCCAAGTATTTCATTAACAGTATCCATATCGATAGGCTCGCTTAGCTCTATCACACCAAAACGCGTATTACCTGTCCTATCTTTTAAGATATCTTGGCCGTTAACAGTTGCAATAAGTAGTGATTGTCTGGTTTTTTCAGATCTGTACGCGCATATGGAGGTCTTATTGTGTCAAATTCTTGAGATATAAATGCTTTTAGCTGACCCTGACTGCATTTTGTCGATGACTCCAGCTCGCCAAGCTCAACAATCCATGACTTAATTATTGGCCGTACACTATCTTTACTGCGGGGATCTAAAGCTCTTCCTCCCACAAACGCCCCTTGAATGACGTCCCCAATCCTTGATAAGAATGCCGTTTTTCTAAAAGATTGCTTGCTTTGAATTACAGGCACTAACTTGCTGCTAAAACGAGGCTCATAAAGGGCGGCAATACACGCTACCAGCCACCTCCGCATAATTAGTTCCGTTACGTCAGGTCTCTTTGAACGCATGTAACTAATAACACTCTGCACACGTTCAACACCATCCCACTTGGACTTATCTAAATATAAAACGACTGGGTGATATGCACGCTGTTTGGATAAAACATGTATGTGATCGTCAACAGTTGCTTTCGGTAAATCAACTCTTGCACAGTCACTTTTCAGCCGACTCTTAAACTCCTCATATTCCAGACACTCACCCTTGTGGTATGTTTCTATTTCAACGGTCATATAATTCAGATAAGGTACGTATTCATTATGCATCAAAAGTAGCTTCAAGTTCTCATCAGTATTTAGTATCGCTTTCCTAACTCGTTGCTTTCTTTGGTCTGGAAAATCAAGTTCATTATTGTTATCCGTAGCCTTACTCATTGCTCCCTCCTTGGCTTTCTATCCATTTATTTACCTCAGACTCTCACCACCCCAAGCATCGGCCGTTCATTTGAATCGGTTGTAGAAATCATTTTTTCTTTTGCCCACCACCTCCAAATTGTCTTTGGCGTTCGCCCAAGAGCCTCTGATACTTCTTTTAATGGTATTATTCGATTTGGTGTCATGATCTGTCTCCTTATCTCATTTCAGGACAGGAGCTAGTATCTTTGAAAAAAGGGGGGAACGGTTTTAGGAGATCGATTGCTATTAATGACACTTTAGAAGGTAGTTGAGGCCCTAGGTTTTGTTCGCAGTGCGAACAAAAGGTAATGCTAAGCAACCTAAAAAATAGCCGTGAACACAATAGCGGTGAACGTACTGGCACGTCTCTGGACAGATCTGAGCTAGCTAGGGGTCGCTAGCTCGAAGTTGGAGAAAAGCTTCTTAGAACAGTGAAGATACTCTTAAACGAGTCTTTCACATAAATCTTCATTGGGATATTATTCGGTCAAAATTCGCACTCCGTAGAGTTTGGTTCGTCACAAAGTCACAGTCCGTTTTTTGGGTAAACTGGTGAGAATAAGTGCTTAAAAATGTCCCTAGAGCGACTTGATTGCGTCAGGTGGGCGTTTTGATGTGCTGAGTTCGGCTATTTGCCATAATGGGCATAAGCAGCACTTTTTTGTAAGGTAATTTTGAAAATTACATTATGCAGTTAACATCCATACTCCTATATTTAGATGTATAGACGTTTAGATGCTTAGATGTTTGGGGGTGTGATTTTTTGTGAGTAAGATTGTGTTGTTTGCAAATCTTAGCTTGCTAAATATGGTAGATTCTCTTGAAAAGTCATTGTTTATTGAGATTTAAATGAAGATTGAAAAACTAAAAAAAACTGAACTAGTAGAGTATTGCAAATCGATAGGTTTAGATACGAAAGGAAAAAATGTTCCTGAGCTCAGGGACGCAATATACAAACTTGAAAGAGAAGAAATCGATAGCGCTATATCTAAAGGACTTGGCTTAGAACTTCTGAAAGAAAAGATCGGAAAACTTGCAGATGATTATGCTCATAATTTAAGCATGAAGATTGATGATCGGAAAGAAGAAATGAAGAGAGATGACAACTCTCATTACCTAATATACAGAGTATTAGGTATATCAAATGAAGAGGGTACATTGATAGATGTATACCAAAATACAGGTCGATTTCTCTATAAGTATGCAGGCTCATTCTTAGAAGAAGCCGCAACACTATGTATGTTCTTTTCAAATCGAGACGGAAAAAAAACTCTAATAGATAATACTATTGGTAGTAAGCCTAAAACTTTTGAAATAGATTTTTTAAATAGTAATGATGCTGTTGAGTTGAAGTGGAGAGATGCCACAACAGATGGTGATCATATAACCAAAGAACATACTAGGGTCAAAGCGATAAAAGAAAGCGGGTTTAAACCTATTCGAGTTATGTTTTATTACCCTCAAAGAGAGCAAGCTATAAAGATACAGGAAACATTGAAAACCATCTACCATGGCGTTGATGGTGAATACTATGCTGGGGATGACGCTTGGGACTACTTAAAAGAAGTGAGTGGTTATGACTTGAAAGGTATTTTGGTAGAAATTGCAGAGAGTAGAGACAAAAATGATTGATACCATATTACATGGTGACTGTTTAGATGAAATGAAGCTTCTAAATGAATCATCAATAGATATGATTTACTTAGACCCCCCTTTCTTTACAGAAAAGCGCCATAAACTAAAAAATCGAGAGCGCACTAAAGAGTTCAGTTTTGATGACATTTGGGGGAGTGACAGGGAGTACGCTGAGTTTCTTAAAGAACGCATTGAAGTAATGCATTCACGATTGAAAGATACCGGGTCGATTTTTGTTCACTGTGATAAAAGTGGTGAGCATATTGTTAGAGCAATATTAGACCAAGTTTTTGGCGCGGAAAACTTTCAATCAGAAATAATTTGGTCTTATAAAAGATGGTCTAACTCTAAAAAAGGACTTCTTCCAAGCCATCAAAATATTTATTTCTATTCGAAAACAAAAAAATTTAAATTTAATAAGATTTATACTAATTACTCTGAAACAACTAATGTTGACCAAATTCTTCAAAGAAGAAGAAGGGATGAACACAATAAATCAATTTATGATAGAGATAGTGATGGTAATATAATAAATGGAGACAAGAAAAAAGGAGTTCCTTTAAGTGATGTTTGGGATATTCCTTACTTGAACCCAAAAGCAAAAGAAAGAGTCGGGTACCCTACTCAAAAGCCACTTTTACTATTAGAGCAGATTATTAAACTTGTTACTGATGAAGGTGATTTGGTTTTAGATCCTTTCTGTGGAAGTGGTACTACTTGTGTTGCTGCTAAGTTGGAAAACAGACGGTTCTTAGGTATAGATCAATCAGCTGATGCCGTAGAACTTGCAAACTCTCGACTAGACAATCCTATTAAAACCGAATCGAACTTGGTTAAAAAAGGAAGAGCGTCATACAGAAACTCTGATGAGTCAGCGTTGGCCTTATTGAAAGGAATTGAATTTAACGCCGTTCAGCGCAATAAGGGTATTGATGCGATTCTTATGGAGCAGTATCAAAACACTCCAATCCTAGTCAGAGTTCAAAAAGAGAATGAATCTTTAAGTGATGCTGCATCATTACTTTCTAACGCAATGAAAGTTAAGAAATCTTTGCGTTCTATATTGATTCAAACAGCATTGGATGACGGTATGTTTGAAGTTAATGTGGAAGGAATGGAGATAATACAAGCTCCATCTTTATTGATATCTAAAGCAGTAGGATTGTAACGTTATCTACCATAAACTTCGTTGTACGAACCAAGAGTGAACTAGAGGCTGATCATCAGCCTCTTTTGCTATCTGTCTAGCAAGCTTGGGGGCAAAAATGAGTCACGAGCAATCAGACATGGTGCATGCACATATCACTAACACTTTAGTACAGCACCATTAAATAGAAGCTAACCGACGCTGCGTTCGCAGTACGAACGCAAATCTCACCAGAGACTGACGACGTTTGAATCCGAGTTTTCAACCCTAGATAACTTACTTTCCCATAACTCCAAAGCATGACGCTTCTCAGCCAAATATTCGTATCTATCGTAATGTTTTGAGCTAACGTCGTTTAAAGCATGATTTTGTAACCTATCTCTTACAGCCTTACGTCCCCCTATCTCTCCCATTAAGGTTTTGCAGGTACGACGTATATCTTTAGGGATAAAATGCTCAAAGTTCGGGTGATCATCTCTGTAGCGTGAAATTGTTTGGCTCAGAGAGTCAAAACGAACATGGTCATTCTCATTTTTGTAGTGCGGAAAGATGAACGAGCTACCCAAATAACGTTCTTTCAACCTCTTCAAGATGGATATCGCAGAGTCAGTTAAGGGAATTAAATGACTGCGCTTGTTTTTCGACAGCTCGGCATAATAAGTAAGGTTCGTTCATCCCAGTTGATAGCAGTCCATTTAGAGGCTGCTAGCTCATAAGGTCGTTGTCCTCCTGTATGAATACAAAGAAGAATAAGGCATCGCATCATTTCAGACGCACGAACACCCTCAATATCAAACTCAATATCCTGTATGAACTGGTGCAACTCTTGAAAAGTTAAGTAGCGTTCTCCTACTCGTTCCGCATCTTTTTGTTTCGGTATCGAAGAAACGGGGTTAAAAGTAAGACCAAACTTAGCATCTCTCAAATAATTAGCAGGATCGTTATCGTGTGAAAGGCCATAGTTAAATGCTGCATGAAGATAGCTTCTGACACGATTACTTTGAGTTGCTGCTCCACGTTGAATCATGTGGGCTAAAATTGTAACGATATCAGCTGTAGTCACATCACAAGCCTTAGTCTCTCTAGATATAAATGGATAAACCTCCCTCTCCAGCGAGCGATAAACGTTTTGAAAAGTCCTTTTCCCTTCTTTTTTCATTTGGTTCACGTAACTTTGAAACAGTAGCTCAATGCTGCCCTTACTTTCTTCTTCTCGTCGGGCTGCTTCGCGCTTTTTCTCTGCCGTAGCTAATTCAAATTTAGGATCAAGCCGATGCTTTAGCATCAAACCTAGCTTGTGCGCCTCTTTCCTCGCATCAACAAGACTGAGCACCGGAAATCGGCCTAATTGAATAAAACGTCACTTACCTTCTTTGTAGTATCGAAAGACAAAGCTCTTACTACCACTGACCATCACCTTAATGCCAAGACGACCGACACCTTTCGTTCGGTCATCGTCCCAAAAATAATAAGCATTGGTTTTGGGCTTCAATCCCAGAATCTCTTTTTGAGTTATTGCCATTGTCTCATCCTGTATTGCCTAACTAGACCCAATACAATATTGGGTCTAGTTAGGAAGTCGCTTAATGACAGTTTGTGAGATGACATACGATAAAACAAGCCAAGTAATCCATTATTTTTCAACGACTTTAATACTTTGTGAGATAAAATTGAATTCTATAAAACAAGTATAATCACGACTCATAATCGATTGGTCCCCAGTTCAAGTCTGGGAGGGGCCAGCAAATTTCGAAAGGCGTTGCTGGTTGGACCTACTACGCCTTTTTTGTATCTGATGGTTTTAAGTGTTGCTATAGGTACACCGTTGGCACCTGAGCTCATCTTCTTGTCCCCCTTGTAAATTCCCTTGCTTAAACCCCCATCAACTTTCTCAACCATCTGCTCAATAATATTTGTGCTCTACAGCCCTTGTGACCTTCAAATGATCCCTCAATGTTTTAGTCGTTGACCGTTTATATATTCCTGATAGGATAGCCGTATGGACGTCTAAACATAAAATGGAGTTACGATGACAAGTTTAGGTCACATCAAAAAGTTATCTTGGGTTCTCGCTGCTGTGATCAGCTTAAGTGCCTGCGGAGAAAAAGATAATTCAGTACTCAAAGTCGGAGCTACGGTTGGGCCACATGCACAAGTAGTTGAAGCAGTAGCGAAAGAAGCGGCAAAACAAGGGCTAAATGTTGAAGTCATCGAGTTCTCTGATTACGTGACACCTAACGCCGCGCTGAGTGACGGTAGCATCGATATTAACAGCTACCAACACCAACCTTTTTTGGATAATTTCAACAGCAGTCATAACTCTCAGCTCGTTTCAATTGGCCAATCTATCTTGATGCGCATGGGTATTTATTCCAATAAATACCGTTCGTTAGAAGAGTTACCAAACCGTGCCAGAATTGCCATTCCAAACGACCCAACTAATGGAGGCCGAGGGCTGTTACTACTCGCTGATGCGGGCTTGATTGAGCTTAAACCAGGTGTTGGCCATAAAGCCGCGTTAACCGATATTAAGAGCAATCAAAAAGAACTGGAGTTCGTTGAGGTAGATGCGGCGCAGCTGCCAAGAACGCTGGATGACGTTGATGCCGCAGCTATTACGATGAATTACGTGATGTCTTCAGGCTTAGACCCCAAGAAGCAAAGTATTTTCCTAGAGTCCAAAGACGCACCTCTCGCTGTTATGGTTATTGCGACTCGTGAAGCCGACAGAAACAACGAGGCTTACAAGAAGTTCGTCTCTATTTACCAATCCCAAGAAATTCGCGACTTCCTTGATAGCACTTTCAAAGGAACGATTGAACCAGCCTTTTAAGTAAGAATTAATCCTTGAGCAAGCTATCTTGCTTAGAGAGACAAAACGACAGAGGCTCATGAAAAAAAGCGTGAGCCTCTGTCGTATCAAATGGTATCAATCGTACTTGGAGTTAGATTATCGGTTTTCTGCTTCTAATTTTAGCGCGATATAGTTTTGTGCGGCGGTAACCAAATCAGAACGATTGATGATCTTCCATAGGAAAAATGGCGGGATTAAGAATGCAATGAAATAAAACGACTCATGAAAAAAGATCTGAGCAATTGCATCTTGATGTTCCCACAGCGCCGTAAGCGCGAAAAGATCGAGCATCACGCCAAGTACACCAAAAACAACTGAAACCACGATCGCTAATCCTAGTAGCTCTCGAATAAAAAATTTGTATGCCATCATACTAATTCCTTCTAGCAATATTCGACCTTACGTTACGCCCCTCATCACCTATCTATTTTGATTATTATCAACTTCATTTCACTACGAATAAGAACTTAGTTTTATAAAAAAGCGCTTGTATAAATGGGGAAAGTGGTTGCAAAGCAACCACGTTGTTTAGCTAAGTAGAGCCGAAGTTAATGGAGTTACTGCTTCGCTGCTGCACTTGAGCAATAGATTTAAAAATAGCCTTTTAGGAATCCATATCACACTATGAATTTCCCTTTTTTACATTGACCCCGTCATTACCAAGCAATGACATTTCGTCTCGACTCTGAGACTAATCTTCGATGTTTATCGGCAGTGTAAACACAAGAGGTCAATATGAAAAAATACACTTATCCTCTACTTGCTATCTCAGGCGGTCTACTACTGACTGGCTGCGGTGGCGACGACTCTTCATCAAATACAGAATCCGCTACGTTTTCTCTTGGTGTCTCAGATGCACCTGTGGATGACGCCAACAAAGTGGTCTTAGCATTTAAAGACGTGGTTTTAATTCCCTTTAACCCAGAAACGGGCGAGCAAACTGGCGATCACATTCTGCTAGACGCAAGCGAGAACGGCGCTCTACATCAAGTTGATTTGATGGAATATCAAGGAAAAAATGCCAAAACCATCATTAGCGAACAACAAATTGCTCCGGGTGATTACGCCATGTGCGTTTACGCGAAAGATGGCCGACAGTTGAATGATACGTCTCTATCGTATGTCGAAAAAACTGATGGCTCAGTAAAAGGTCTTGTTGTTCCAAGTCGTGGTAGCTGCTTTGGCTTTAAGCCCGATACCAGCGATCAGGGTCGCTTGAAGTTTTCCCAAAAAGGTCAGTATGTAAAAGTTCACACTGGGCACAATAGCTACGTTGTAGAGTTTGATTTGCGTAAAGGTCTGGCGGATCCAGTCGGCCAAGATCATATGAACATGAACTCGAATGCCGTAAGTTTGGTGAACGCATCAGATTCAGGCCATATCGCTGGCACGGTAAGTAACGTGCAATACCAAGCTTGCGAAGCAGACAGTGCGGCATGGAACGCGATTCATGATGTGCCTGCCGTTCACTCTGTTTACCTGTATGCGGGTTCTATGGATCGCTCAACCATGGGCGATATGGGCGCGACAGCTCCACTCAACGCGCCAGTTGCGGTAGCTAACGTGAATGAATCACAAGACGAAGAAGGCAATACAACCTACAGCTACGAGTTTGGTTACATTGGCCCGGGTACTTACAGCATTGGCTACACATGTACCGCGTATATTGATACGCCAGACGCTCATGAAACGTCAGAAGACGGTTTCTTGATTTACCAGCACTACACGCCAGTTGATGTTGTCGAGACAGAGCTGACAACTCAGGACATTAATCCCATTCTTTAAGTCACCATATTAAAAAAGCCGCTCGTACTGAGCGGCTTTTTACTTAGTCAGAAAGGTAATATTGAACCGTCGATACCACTCGGACTTTTTTAATGTAAGGCGTATTGCTATCGCGGTCATAAATGGAGAACTGACCTTGCGTCGCTCGCTTGATCTTTCCTAATGAGCTTTGTGAGTCTTTCGCAAACTTTTGTGCCACCTCGCGGGCGTTTTTGGTCGCCTCTTCGATCATGTCTGGTTTGATGTCATTAAGTTTCGTGAAACTGTATTCGATTCGGTTTGCATAAGGATCTTGATTAAGAATCACGCCTTGTTTCCCAAGTTCACCAATCTCATTGATCGCCGCACGAACCACATTGATATTTTGGCTGTAAACCGTGACCGTTCGGGATGCTAAATAACGATACTCAATATCTTGCTCACCACCATATTGCTGCGCTTTACGGTCTATCACTGAAGGCGAAGACAGCGAGATGTTTTTGTCAGTTAAGCCTTTTGCGGTTAAAAAATCGAGAATCAAACGCGTTTGTTGGTCTATGTCATCAAACATCGCGCCCATATCATTGCTGGCTACCGTAAATTGGATTGGCCAAATGACGGTATCTGCCGGGTATTCTCGCTCAGACAATCCCTTCACCGTTACCACTCGCTCATAGGCTTTGTATTTGACTGCTGTTTGCTGAATAAAAAAGCCCAATACTCCTAAACCTATTATCAGACACAGCCCGAGCCATATTGACGCTTTATTGGAAATCTTCTCCATTCATCCTCCTAATTTCGCCAAAACTAACAATTCGTAGTATCGATAACATAGCTCAACTATGGCCAGAAAATGGCGACCTAAAGCTAAATTTTTGTCATATCGTTCGAAATGGTGAATAAAATTAATTAAAATTGAACAGTGTTTTATTGTGAGTTTTAAGATTATGTTGAAAACAAAATGGTTGGTGGTTCTAGGCGGATTATTTGTCTCAACGGCCTGTTTGAGTGCTGACGACTTAGCTATAGATGACAACTCAACACAAGAACCCCAAGCGGATGCGTGTAATGAACAGCAATACGAAGGGAAAAGCTTTGATGGTCGAATTCTGCTAGATAATGAGCCGACCAAACAGGTCTTGAGCTCACTAGAAAGTCTCGGTGAAACGCTCAACTCTCTGAGTATCCTGATGTTTGCTGGCGACAAAACGTAACGCTAAAGCTGTCCTATCCCCTTCGCCTTTGGTCAACAAAGCTTCACCAGTTTGTCACCAAAGGCTCATGGATTTGCCTCTGAACTGTCATATGTAATTTCTACTATCCGATCAGCCACTTGTACGCTGAGGTAAATATGGATAGTTCGACCCCTTTTCGTCTCCCTCGTAAAACGCCGTTTGGCATTGGTGAAAACGTTGCAGAATGGGCTACGGGTTTAAGTCAGCTCGATAAATTCTACGCCCAACGCCCCGTGAATACGGATACCAAAACTTTCTTACGATTCACACTGGATATCTTGGGTATCGACTATCGCATTGCCCATGGTTCGCTCGGCTCAGTGCCAAAGCAAGGCGCAACCGTCATTGTGGCGAATCACCCTCTCGGCTGTGTTGAAGGCGTGATTCTCGCCGAACTACTGTTGATGGTACGAGACGATATCCAAATTTTAGCGAATCAGTACCTAAAAACCGTGCCAGAGCTCGACCAACTTTTTATTGGTGTCGACGTATTCGAGGGCAAAGATGCGGTCAAGTCAAACATGAAGGCACTTAGAGCAGCCAACAAACACCTTGCGAATGGCGGCTTGTTATTGGTTTTCCCTGCGGGTGAAGTGTCGCAGTTGGTGGATGCTAAACAACAGCGTTTAGAAGACAAAGAATGGAGCCGCAGTGTCAGCGCGTTAATTCGTAAGAACAAAGCCGCCACTGTTCCTGTCTTCATTCGTGGGCAGAACTCAAAACGCTTCTACATGGCAGGTAAAATCCACCCTCTTTTACGCACCTTGATGTTAGGAAGAGAGCTGCTCAACAAGAGCGCAAAAACCATTGAGTTGTCCTTTGGGCAAGCAATCAAGTTTAAAGAACTCAATAACCTCAACGATGATCAGATCGTCAATTATCTGAGGCTTAACACCTACCTGCTTAACCGCGATGTAAGTGCCACTCAGCAAACGGTCTCAGACAATGATCTCTTACCTATTGCGGCAGGGTTACCCATAGGCCAATTGCTTGAAGAGCTGCACAGCTTACCGGCAGAAACCCAACTGCTTCAAAGTGGCGAGTTCGACGTGTACTGCGCCAGTGCGCAGCAGATCCCATCTCTCCTGCATGAAATTGGCCGCTTGCGAGAACATAATTTCCGTCAAGTTGGCGAAGGGACCGGACAAGCGATAGACATCGATCACTTCGATCATGATTACCTGCACCTGTTTGTGTGGGATCGTGAGAACCAATGCATGGTAGGAGCTTACCGTCTTGGATTAGTTGATCAATTATTGGCGAAATATGGCGTAGAAGGATTGTATTCGCGCACCTTGTTCAACTATGACCAACGCTTTCTCGATCAAATGGGTAAGTCGATTGAAATGGGGCGTTCTGTGATTGCCGAGCAATATCAAAAAAGCATGAGTGCCCTACTCTTACTCTGGAAAGGCATAGCGACTTTTGTTCATCAACATCCTGAGTACACGCACTTATTTGGCCCAGTGAGCATCAGCAACGATTACAGTCATACCGCGCGTCAATTATTGGCACAATCGATGACCCTACACCACTACGACAACGACTGCGCCGAATACGTCACTCCGTCAAACCCGCTGCCAGAAACCAACTTAAACTGGAATACCAGCATGCTAACCGCATTGGGAGATTTACAATTGCTATCTCGCGTGATCGCTCGAATTGATGAAGGCAAAGGCGTCCCGGTATTACTGCGCCAATATTTGAGTTTGAATGGTAAGTTGGTGTGTTTTAACGTCGATCCTGCGTTTAACAACGCACTGGATGGATTGATTATGGTGGATTTACGCGATGTACCTGAGAAAACGCTTGCACGTTATATGGGCAGTGAAAACGCACGCGAGTATTTAGCTATGAACAATTAACCGTCGTCTACAAACGTAGGAGGTATCGCGCTGCTCAAAATCGCTATAAACAAAACGCGTGCAGCGTGATACGTTATTTGCTCATAAAACATTAAAAACAAAGTGTTTAGTTAAGCTCATCGCAAAAAGGCCACTCATCTCCAGCTTTAATCCACAAAACGCCAACATCGCGCAAACGTTCACGTTATAAACTTTCACAAAACCTCAAAATGGTTATATATCACATTTCAAATCAAACCGAACGCCAAACAAAATGTGACATTGATCGTTTCAGGCATTTAATTTGAATTAAAAAAGAAATTAAAGGTGATCTCAATCACAATGAATTTTGATTTTATATTTGTCAGAAGATCGAATTGATCACTAATATTTTTATTGACAGATTTGAAAGTCATTTTTTGTTATTAAGTTACATATCAATTAATTGATCATCATCACTTAAAAAATGCTTTTCATCCGAAGAAATGCGGGGGTTGATCACGAAAAACCCGTCGTCAGTTCCAATTGGAAAATGTGTGGTAAATTGATTGGGTACTAAGCAATCAAACAAGCGGTTTTGGCGAACCGTTTACGACAACATATTCATCAGAACATCGAACGGGGAATTGTTATGATATCACCAGATGCCAAGATCAAGATACAAAATTTTGGTCGTTTTCTGTCAAACATGGTAATGCCTAACATCGGCGCGTTTATCGCGTGGGGCTTTATCACTGCTCTATTTATCCCAACCGGATGGCTACCAAATGAGACGTTAGCTTCCATGGTTGGGCCTATGATCACTTACTTGCTGCCACTACTTATCGGTTACACCGGTGGTAAGTTAGTGGGCGGCGATCGCGGCGCGGTCGTTGGTGCAATCACAACCATGGGCGTGATCGTCGGTACCGACATCCCAATGTTTATGGGCGCAATGATGGTTGGCCCAATGGGTGGCTGGGCAATCAAAAAATTCGATAACTACATCGACGGTAAAGTAAAAAGCGGCTTCGAGATGTTGGTCAACAACTTCTCTGCGGGCATCATCGGTATGCTGTGCGCCATTCTGGCTTTCTTCCTTATCGGCCCATTTGTCAAAGTGCTTTCAGGCGCATTGGCAGCTGGCGTAAACTTCCTTGTTTCAGCGCACCTTCTGCCACTGACTTCTATTTTTGTTGAGCCAGCGAAGATCCTGTTCCTAAATAACGCGATCAACCACGGCATCTTCTCTCCACTGGGTATTCAGCAAGCGTCTGAGACCGGTCAATCGATCTTCTTCTTGATCGAAGCGAACCCTGGTCCGGGCTTGGGTATCCTGCTTGCTTACATGGTGTTTGGCAAAGGTACGGCTCGCCAAACGGCTGGCGGTGCATCCATCATCCATTTCTTCGGTGGCATTCACGAGATTTACTTCCCGTATATTCTAATGAACCCACGTCTGATCCTTGCGGCTATTGCAGGTGGTATGACTGGCGTGTTCGTTCTAACCATGTTTAACGCGGGCATCGTTTCTCCAGCATCACCAGGTTCAATCTTTGCAATCTTGTTGATGACTCAAAAAGGCTCAATTGTTGGCGTTCTTGCCTCTATCGCGGCAGCAACAGGCGTGTCATTCGCGGTTGCATCTCTGCTGATGAAAACGCAAACCTCGACAGAAGAAGATGGCGATGAAGCGGCACTAGAAAAAGCCACATCGCAAATGAAAGACATGAAATCTGCATCGAAAAACGGCGCAGTGGTAAACAACGAAAGCAAAGGTGACGTTGACCTAGCGACAGTACAAAGCATCATTGTCGCTTGTGATGCAGGCATGGGCTCAAGCGCCATGGGTGCGAGCATGCTACGTAAGAAAGTTCAGGACGCAGGTCTGAACGTCCACGTAACCAACCTTGCTATCAACAGCTTACCAGAGAGTGCAGATATCGTGATTACTCATAAAGACTTAACGGATCGTGCACGTAAGCATGCTCCAAACGCACACCACATTTCATTGACTAACTTCTTAGACAGCGAAATGTACAACCAGCTAGTCACCAAGTTACTGGCAGCACAAAAACAGTCGGCGGCGAATGACGATCAAATGGTCAAAGTATCAGTACTTGCTGCCAACGACGACAGCTTTGAGCCACAACAGCCATCGGTTTTCCAAATCCAGCGTGAAAACATTCATCTAGGTTTGAAAGCAGCCAACAAAGAAGAAGCCATCCGCTTTGCAGGCAACAAATTGGTTGAACTTGGCTACGCAGAACCAGAATACGTAGACGCGATGTTTGAACGTGAAGCGTTGGTTCCAACTTACCTTGGCGAGTCTATCGCGGTTCCTCATGGCACCGTAGAAGCGAAAGACCGTGTGAAGAAAACTGGCATTGTAATCTGCCAATACCCATCGGGTATCCAATTTACTGAAGATGACGACGATGTCGCGAAACTGGTTATCGGCATTGCCGCTAAGAACGATGAGCACATCCAGGTGATCACCACCATTACGAACGCGCTCGATGAGCCGGAAGCAATTGAGAAGCTAACCAGCACCAACGATGTAGAAGAAATTCTGAACATCCTTGGCGGTCAACAAGCGGCTTAATTACTCCTTTAATTTGCTCCTGAGGCAAACGAGGTCAGCTGTCACCCCCTATGCGGTTGGCCTCACCCTAGTTTCGTAAGTCAACATTTTCAGATATTGGTAGGTAAGAATTATGAAAAACGCAGTTCATTTTGGTGCAGGTAACATCGGTCGTGGTTTCATCGGTAAACTCTTAGCAGACGCAGAAGTCGAGGTCACTTTCGCTGACGTTGATGTACCGCTAGTAGACCAGCTCAGCCACAAACAAGAATACAAAGTAAAAGTGGTCGGTACTGAGTGTCAAATCGACACCGTTACCCATGTCACAGCGGTAAACTCAGCCAGTGAAGACGTGATTGATCGCATCGTCAAAACCGATTTAGTCACCACAGCAGTGGGTCCAAACGTATTAGACATCATCGCGAAAACCATCGCGAAAGGTATCGCCAAACGTTTTGAAGCTGGCAATGACGCGCCACTTAACATCATCGCCTGTGAAAATATGGTGCGTGGCACAACGCACCTAAAAGGTGAAGTGTACAAACACTTAGATAAATCATTGCATGCAAAAGCAGACGAGTTGGTTGGCTTTGTTGATTCCGCTGTCGATCGCATCGTGCCACCAGCAGAAGCCGCCAACGATGACCCATTGGAAGTGACGGTTGAAAGCTTCAGCGAATGGATTGTCGATGAGCAACAGTTCAAGGGCGACATCCCAAACATTGCTGGCATGGAAAAAACCAACAACCTAATGGCCTTTGTCGAACGTAAGCTGTTCACCCTAAACACAGGTCACTGCATTACCGCTTATTTAGGCTGTTTGAAAGGCCATCGCACCATTCGCGAAGCGATTGAAGACCCAAGCATTCATGCCGAAGTAAAACAAGCAATGCAGGAAAGTGGCGAAGTATTGATTCGTCGTTACGGCTTCGACCGCGACATGCACAATGCCTACATCGAAAAGATTTTAGGTCGCTTCGCCAACCCATATTTAGTGGATGAAGTGGATCGAGTTGGGCGACAACCAATTCGTAAATTGGGTGCAAATGATAGATTAGTGAAGCCATTACTCGGTACAATCGAGTATTGCACTGAAAATCAAACACTTTTGAAAGGGATCGCGGCGGCGTTGAAATACACCAACGACACCGATCCGCAAGCGGTTGAGCTACAGACCTCATTAAAAGAGGTTGGCGTGACAAAAACGCTAGCAAAATACACAGGTCTGGCTGAAGACAGTGTTGAAGTGGCTCAAATCGAGTCGCTTTACAACCAGCTTTGATTGACTCAGGGGGAGCTCTGCTCCCCTTAATATAATAATGAAACAACTGATCAGTATATGGCAGATAACATCAACGAAACCGAGATCATTGAACGACTCAACAGCGCACCATCGGTACGTGGCTTCTTTATTGCGACCGTCGACGTTTTTAACGAATCCATCGACGGACTCATCCAAAGAATCTTCCGTAAAGATAACTTTGCTGTGCAATCGGTCGTCGGCCCATTACTGCAAGATTCAGGACCGCTTGGCGACTTATCGGTTCGTTTGAAGTTATTGTTTGGTCTAGGTGTATTGCCCGACGACATCTACCACGATATCGAAGACATCATTAAGCTGAAAAACCAACTGAACAGCGATGCATCGGACTACGAGTTCACTGACCCGAATATCCTAGAACCGATCAAAAAACTGCATCTGGTGAAGAAAATGGGCATGGTGCAATTGGAAGTCAACGAACCCGATGACGACATCGATCTTGAGTTTTACCAACTCCAGCTTCAGCGCCAACAACAAATCATTAAGTCCGGCCTGTCACTCGCGATTGTCGAAATTTGCAATGAACTGGGCAAGGACAGCCCGTTCTAATATCTGCCCCTTGTTATACCTAAGCTCCCTAACACTCATGCTGATCTAGGTAGCTTTGTTATAACCGCTTGCTACCACCGATAGCAAAAGACTGGCCCTTCTCTGCCACAGGAGCGTGTGATGCTCAAAGCAATTCTCTTTGATATGGACGGCTTAATTTTCGATACCGAATCCATCTACAGGCAAAGCTGGCAATTCGCAGGAGCCGAGCAAGGCTTACAAATCACCGACGATACCTACCAACAGTTCATTGGCGTTCAAGACCCAGAGTGCGAAAGAATTCTCGCCGAGCACTTTCAAAACGCTATCGATATGACGCGCTACAGAACGGTACGGGATGCGCATTTTCATCAACTAAGAGAACAAGGCATCGGACTAAAAACGGGATTTGATGGACTATTTTCTGCGATCAAACTGCGGGGCCTAACCACAGCACTGGTCACCTCTTCTCATCGACCTGACGTACTATATAACTTTGCCCCTTTCAATTATCTCGACCAGTTTGATTTGATTATCACTGCAGAAGATGTGCAACATGGCAAACCCCATCCAGAATGCTACCAAATGGCGTATCGAAAACTCGGGCTAAAATCACAGCAATGCTTAGTGTTGGAAGATTCCAATAATGGCATTAAAGCCGCACTTGCTGCTGGCTGCCATGCAGTGATGATTCCAGACTTATTGCCACCGCAGACAGAGTTAATGTCTGATATCACTGTACTCGACAACCTAGCTCAGGTTATTCCTCTTTTGGACTCGTACGGGCCGAAGGCAACCTGATGTGAAATTCGGTGCGCTGGTTTTCTGATTGAACTTGGATATCACCTTCATACGCCTGCACGATAGATTGGGTAATCGACAAACCTAACCCTGCACCGACGCTACCTACATGTTGGCGAGATTTATCTGCGCGATAAAACCGGTCGAAAAGGTACGGTAAGTTTTGCTCGGCAATGGCGTCACCTTGGTTGCTGACCGATATCGTCACCTGTTCATCAACCTCTTGAACGTCAATCACAATGGTTGAATCAGCATACGCATGACGAATCGCGTTGGAGAGCAAATTGCCCACCGCACGCTCAAACATGTTTTTGTCCATATAGAGCTGACCGTCGCCTGAACTCACGATTCGCACCTCGGCATCTTCGGCCAATATTTCAAAATACGCGACCAAGCGGTCAATTTCCTCCTGCACCGCAAACACTTCGTCATGGCGATGAATGAGCTTGTTTTCAGCCTTGGCAATGTAGAGCAAATCGTTGATGGTTTTCGTGATGCGGTTGAGTTCTTCCAACGTTGAGGCAATCGCATCCTGATACTCTTCAGGCGTTCGACACGCACCTAAAATGACCTGATTTTGCGTAGTAATGTTGGTGAGTGGCGTTTTTAACTCATGTGCTATATCAGAAGAAAACTCGCTCAAGCGGCGAAAACCAGTTTGCAACCTATCGAGCATCGCGTTGTGTTTGTTGGCTAACTCGCGCAGTTCTATTGGCAACGAATCGGGGTCGAGACGAATGCCCATTTGCTCTGGTGATATCTGTTGAATGTGCTGATTCAATCCCACAATCGGCTTCAACCCACGTTTTACCATCCAACCGCTCAACGCTGAAGAAATCACAAACGCCAAACCGAGCGCCCAAAACAAAATCCAGTCGAGTTTATCCAAAAACAAAATATGGTGATTGATACTCATACCGAGCACCACCTGATACTCCCCAGCTTGAAACGCAAACGCACGAATATTCAGCGAGTCCTCACTCCATTCGATGGCACGCTCGTGATTTAAGACCTGAGGAGAGCTAATGCTGTAGGCTCGGTTCTGAGGAATCGTCAGGCTCGAATTCTGATAGACGTTCTGCTTGCCTTCAAACACCCACATGTAGAGCGTGCTGTTATTCGCTTGCTTGAACACATCCTCTGGCGAGCGTTTTAACTCGTTCTCAATGGCATTGAACTTACTGGAAATATAGCTGAAATCTTGCGAATAAAAGTGACGCTCAATGGCGTACTGTAGGATGAAAGCCAAAGAAAAATAGGTCACAAACGTCATACTAACAAACATCAGCACGAGCTTGTTTTTCATGGAAAAAGGCAGCGAGAACTTAGGCATCACGACTCTCTTCGAGTTTGTAGCCCATCCCTCTGACAGTGTGAATCAGTGGTCTATCGAACGGTTTGTCCACTTTGCTACGCAGACGTTTGACCGCCACATCAATCACATTGGTATCGCTGTCAAAGTTCATATCCCACACTAACGACGCAATGGTGGTACGTGAAAGTACTTGGCCAGTTTTGCGCATCAACAACTCAAGCAGGGCATATTCTTTGGCGGTAAGCGACATCGACTGCCCCGCGCGCGTGGCAACGTGTTTGATCATATCAAGTTCTAAATCTGCCACACGTAATGTTTGCGGCGATGCGACCACTTGCGCGGCAATATGATGACGAAATACGTTTTGAACACGCGCCAGTAGCTCTGCAAACGCGTAAGGTTTTACCACATAGTCATTGGCACCCAGCTCAAAACCGCGCACGCGATCTTCCACTTGCTCCTTCGCTGTCAGCATGATCACTGGAGTGTGAATCCCACTACTGCGCAATGTGTTAAGCACCTGCCAACCATCGAGTTTAGGCAACATAATGTCGAGGAGGATTAAGTCATATTCTTCACTGGTAGCGTGATAAAGCCCATCGACCCCATCATGCACTAAATCCACCACATACCCAGATTCAATCAAACCTTTTTGCAGATATTCTCCGGCTTTGTGCTCATCTTCGACGATCAATATTTTCAACTTTACTTACCTAGTGTGTTAGCGGGAGGATGAGAACCCAGTATAAAGCTCGAAAAAGAGCATGATGTGAACCACACCATACTCTTCCTCCTTGGTAAACCATTATCGATTGTTATCGCGTTCGGCATAATGCACTTTGACATTCACTTTGCCCAAATATTCCAACTGACCATCTTCATTCATGCGTTCTTGCACGGTCACGAAGCCACCATCTTTTAAATGCGTACTGCGAGACTTCACATTAAACGTCAGGATATTGAGCTCTTTATTCAATTCACGAGCCGTCATGGTTTTAAGTGAATTGAGTTCAGACAGTGCCTGTTGATAAGCCTCATCTGACGTTGCCGTCGGCGTAACTGAGATTGTTTTCATCTCTTCGCGGCTCACGTAGTTGCCACCAGTGAAAAGTGGTTGAGCGAATGCAGATGCGCTAGTCATTGCCATTACCGTTACAAAAAGAGCAGTTTTGATTGCGTTCATGTTGTTAACCTTTGAGTGCTTGTTTTCAATGAGGTCATTATTGAACACCGCCTCTGACACCACCCTTTCAACAAAATTACATTTTTGTCATGAAAGCAACCTACTGGCGAAAGCTCTTGATCGCTCCATCACGCTTAGCACAAGACAAAAAAAACGGCACATGCTCTCGCATGTGCCGCCTAGGATTTTTGCTGTTAAGCGTAATTACTCAACCGTCACCGCTTTCGCTAAGTTACGTGGTTGGTCTACGTCCGTACCTTTGATCAGTGCTACGTAGTAAGACAGCAACTGCATTGGGATGGTGTAGTAGATCGCCGCCGTGATTTCACTAACGTGAGGCATCGTGATGATCTTCATTGTTTCATCGCCTTCGAAGCCTGCGTCTGCATCTGCGAATACGTATAGAAGGCCGCCACGTGCACGCACTTCTTCAACGTTTGATTTTAGCTTCTCAAGTAGGTCGTTGCTTGGTGCAACCACCACAACAGGCATGTCAGCATCAATCAGCGCAAGAGGACCGTGTTTCAGTTCACCCGCCGCGTACGCTTCTGCGTGGATGTAAGAGATCTCTTTCAGTTTTAGAGACGCTTCCATCGCGATTGGGTAGAACTCACCACGACCTAGGAACAATGTGTGGTGCTTGTCTGCAAAATCCGTTGCTAGTGCTTCAATTTCTTTCTCGAAAGAAAGTGCCGCGTTGATTTGCTTAGGAAGTGCGTGTAGCGCTTCAACAATCTCTTTTTCTTTCTCTTTGCTGATGCGACCTTGCTCTTTACCCAGGGCTGTTACCAGCATAAGTAGTGCAGAAAGCTGAGTCGTGAACGCTTTGGTTGAAGCCACGCCGATTTCGACGCCAGCGCGAGTCATGAATGCAAAATCTGACTCACGAACCAAAGAAGAACCCGCTACGTTACAGATGGTCATCGCCGCCATGTAACCTTTTTCTTTCGCAAGACGAAGTGCTGCTAACGTATCTGCTGTTTCACCAGACTGAGACAACGTAATAAGAAGGCTGTTTGGACGAGTCACAAACTTACGGTAACGGAACTCAGACGCGATTTCGACGTCACAGCTCACGCCAGCAATGTCTTCAAACCAGTAACGCGCTGTCATACCTGCGTTGTAAGACGTACCACACGCGACGATTTGTACATGTTCTACTTTGCTTAGAATGTCTGCCGCATGCACACCGATCGCATCAGTTACAACAGAGTCTGCCGTGATGCGGCCTTCCATTGTGTTGATCAACGCTTTAGGTTGCTCGTAGATTTCTTTTTGCATGAAGTGACGGTATTGGCCTTTATCACCTGCATCATGCTCTGCATTTGATTCGGTAATTTCACGCTCAACACGTTCGCCAGTCACATCGAAAACCGTTACGTCACGGCGAGTAATTTCTGCTACGTCACCTTCTTCTAGGTACATGAAGCGACGTGTTACGTTAAGAAGTGCAAGTTGGTCAGAAGCAAGGAAGTTCTCACCGACACCAAAACCGATCACGATTGGGCTGCCAGAACGTGCTACGACGATGCGAGATGGGTCTTTACGGTCCATCGCCACTGTGCCGTATGCGCCTTCAAGTTGTTTCGCGGTTTTTTGTACCGCTTCTAGTAGAGATTCAGCTGTACGCAGTTCCCACTCAACCATGTGTGCGATAACTTCTGTATCCGTTTGCGATTCGAATACGTAACCACGAGATTGAAGCAGTTCACGCAGCTCTTCGTGGTTTTCAATAATACCGTTGTGAACCACCGTGATGTCGCCAGACATGTGTGGGTGAGCGTTGATTTCAGAAGGTTCACCGTGCGTCGCCCAACGAGTGTGAGCGATACCAGTACCGCCAACCACTTTCGCTTCATCAACCGCGTCCGCCAACTCTTGTACTTTACCTAGGCGACGAATGCGCGTTAGGTTTGCTTCAGCGTCAACAATTGCCACGCCCGCAGAGTCGTAACCGCGGTATTCCAAGCGGCGTAAGCCTTCAACTAAAATTTCTGCAACATCTCGTTGTGCTACTGCACCTACGATTCCACACATGTGTTTATCTCCGTTTGTAGTTTTGTTCTTCCCTAGCCATGTTTCAGATAGAGGCAGCAAGCAAAGGCCTGTATTCAGAGGGAAGTGAAATATGAAACTGGTTACATTATTAGATTAGGCGCAAATGACTTTCACGCCATGTTGTTCAATCTGTACTTTGTGCTCTGGTTGGATATCCGCATCGGTGACCAGCACATCAATTTGATGCCAAGCGAGCTCTAAGTTAGGGATCTTACGACCGATTTTTTCGGACTCGATCATAACAATGACTTCACGAGAGACTTCTGCCATCACCTTACTTAAGCCAACCAACTCATTAAATGTTGTGGTTCCGCGCTCCAAATCGATGCCATCCGCACCAATAAACAGCTGGTCAAAGTCGTAAGCTCGTAATACAGATTCGGCTACTTTGCCTTGAAAGGATTCAGAGTGCGTATCCCAAGTTCCACCTGTCATTAGCAGAGTGGGTTCACTCTCTAGTTCGTTAAGGGCATTGGCGACGTGCAACGAGTTGGTCATGACCACCAAGCCACGTTTGTCGTTCAGTTGCTGAATCAGCGCAGCGGTCGTGCTACCGCTGTCTATCACGATTCGATTATGGTCGCGAATCAATGATGCCGCAGCTTTCGCCAAACTTAACTTTCGAGTCGAAACATTAGAGCTTAGTTCTTCATGAATAACTTCCGTAGGGATGGCAATCGCACCACCGTATCGGCGTAAAAGTTGTCCATTTTTTTCTAGAGAAGCTAAGTCCTTTCTAATCGTGACTTCTGAGGTTTCGAACTTTTGAGCCAGTTCATCAACACTGACTTCTCCTAGCTCATTTACCATGTTGGAAATCGCGTGTCTTCTCAGTTGAGTGTTTCGTTTCGACATTTACGTTTTGAATTTAAGTTTCGATGTGAAACTTATTATAGTCAAACCGAAACTTTTAAGTCCATTTATTTCGATCCAAAAAATTAATATTTCTCGATAAAACCTTGTCCTAAGACAATTCTTAAACAGTGATATTGGATTCATTCGGTGGTAGAATTCGCCACCGAAAAGAAAAAAAATTACAGAACTGACGGCTATTTTTTTGCAACTTTCTGCATATAAAGTGGGATTAGTCACAAAAAGGTAACCAAAATCGCCGATCTTTTAGTCATAAAATGACTAAACTTGGTGAAAGACTTTCAGAATCTGAAGTTCAATAATACGGCGGAAAATCGGTGGGTGGCAGGCACTAAATGTCATCAAAAGCGCCTAACTTCAGAGTAAATAACCGACTTTCAAATTGTAACTATACTTACCGGAGAGTATCTTCCATGAAAAAGACCAAAATCGTTTGTACGATTGGCCCTAAAACTGAATCTGTAGAGAAGCTAACTGAACTAGTAAACGCAGGCATGAACGTAATGCGTCTTAACTTCTCTCACGGTGACTACGAAGAACACGGCACTCGTATCGCGAACTTCCGCAAAGTAATGGAAGCTACTGGCAAACAACTAGCAATCCTTCTAGATACTAAAGGTCCAGAAATCCGCACTATCAAACTAGAAGGCGGTAACGACGTTGATCTAGTAGCTGGTCAAGAATTCACTTTCACAACTGACACTTCAGTTGTAGGTAACAAAGACAAAGTTGCAGTAACTTACGCTGGCTTCGCAGCTGACCTAAACGTTGGTAACACTATCCTAGTAGACGACGGTCTAATCGAAATGGAAGTTATCGCAACAACTGACACTGAAGTTAAATGTAAAGTTCTTAACAACGGTGCTCTAGGCGAAAACAAAGGTGTTAACCTTCCTGGCGTTTCTGTAAACCTACCTGCTCTATCTGAAAAAGATAAGAACGACCTTAAATTCGGTTGTGAGCAAGGCGTTGATTTCGTAGCTGCATCTTTCATCCGTAAAGCTTCTGACGTTCAAGAAATCCGTGAAGTACTTGCTGCAAACGGCGGCGAGAACATCCACATCATCTCTAAGATCGAAAACCAAGAAGGTGTTGATAACTTCGATGAGATCCTAGAACTTTCTGACGGCATCATGGTTGCTCGTGGCGACCTAGGTGTTGAAATCCCAGCTGAAGAAGTAATCTTCGCTCAGAAAATGATGATCGAGAAGTGTAACCGTGCACGTAAGATGGTTATCACTGCAACTCAAATGCTTGATTCTATGATCAACAACCCACGCCCTACTCGTGCGGAAGCAGGCGACGTTGCAAACGCAGTAATGGACGGCACAGACGCAGTAATGCTTTCTGGCGAAACAGCAAAAGGTAAATACCCTGTTGAAGCGGTAACTATCATGGCTCAAATCGCTAAGCGTACTGACTCTGTACTTAAAGCTGAACTAGGTTCTCGTCTAGACAGCCCACGTCTACGCATCACTGAAGCAGTATGTAAAGGCGCAGTAGACACAGCTGAAAAACTTGCAGCTCCACTGATCGTTGTTGCAACTGAAGGCGGTAAATCAGCTCGTTCAGTACGTAAGTACTTCCCAACTGCAAACATCCTAGCGCTAACAACTAACAAGAAAACTGCAGCACAACTAGTTCTAACTAAGGGTGTTACTCCAGTTGTTGTTGACGCTATCGAAAGCACTGACGCATTCTACGTAGCAGGTAAAGAACTTGCTCTAGAATCTGGTCTAGGCAACAAAGGCGACATCGTAGTAATGGTTTCTGGTGCTCTAGTCGCTTCAGGTACTACGAACACAGCTTCTGTACACGTACTATAAGACTGAATTTTTAACACTTCAGTTTATTGAGAAAGAGGGCTTATGCCCTCTTTTTTTATATGGCTTTCTTGCTCTAATAATACGCTACCTGTATCATTCTCCTCACGCAGAATTGCGTACTGTTTAATTTTGTCGTCACGATAAAAAATTCTATGAGGTGTATGTGTCCAGTCCCACTCTTACCGACAAAGTATCAAAAATGATCTGTCAGGATATCCTGACTGGTGAGCTAAAACCTGGTCAAAAACTTGTGGTTGCAGAGCTAAAAGAGAAATACAACGTAGGTGCCTCCCCTATTCGCGAAGCATTGGTTCAGCTATCGTGGAGCAAATACGTCAAACTCGCGCCGCAAAAAGGCTGCTGGGTTGCGCCAGTGTGTAAGCATGAGTTGAATGACTTGTATGAAAGCCTACGGATGACGGCTTCATTTCTATTGAAAAAGGCGATCATGACAGGTGATGAGAACTGGGAACTGGACGTCCTAACTTCATACCACAAACTATCTCGAGTGAATCTCGACCAAGGCTTTTGCTGGAGAGAGTGGGAAGAACGCCACTATCACTTTCTTGAAGCGTTGCTTGAGGGGGCGAACTCACACAATTTGTTGACCTTCTTCCGAGATATTTTAAACCAGATCAAGCGTTACCATTACTTTGCTATGCAAGTGCTAGGAACGAACAATCAAGGTCACTGCAATATCGATGAACAAGAGATGATCATGAAGTTATCGCTGTCTAAAAATAGTGACGATGCGGTGCAGTTTCTGGATCGTTATTTGTTGAAGTCGTTGCAATGTGTCGAAACCGCCATCGACAACCCGCTATAAACGTCACGCCAAATCAACTCGCTTATTAACGAAAAAATCGGGTATATCCCGATTTTTTCTTTTTGGTATAAACGGTTCTCTCGCCCATGTGAACTAAGCAATATCATCAATGCTATGACACAAAGAAACGCAGTTTCTACCAGCGCTTTTGGATTCATACAGCGCGATATCTGCGCACTTATAGCTTCGAGTTCGGTCGGCAGTGAGGTCACTATAACCCGCACTGACGGTAACGGTCATATTGCTTCGCAGCTGAACCGCGACTCGCAAACGATTGAGCACCACTTCGGCCTCTTTAACTGTAGTATGAGGCATGATCACCGCAAACTCCTCACCACCAACACGAGAAACAAAATCCGTAGTGCGTACTTCACGTAGTAACGTTTCTGCGACGCTACAAATGACTTTATCCCCTTCATCGTGACCGCGTTCATCGTTAATGCGCTTAAAGTGGTCAATATCAAACAAAGCCAAACACGTCGTCGGTGTATCAGGATAACGTTCTACAATATTCGCGTAGTGGGTTAATTGTTCTTCAAACTTTCTGCGGTTCCACAGTCCAGTCAAACCGTCTTTCTCACTTAAGTTGCGCAGCTGCTCTTCCAACGCTTTACGTTCAGAAATATCTACCAGCGAAGTGATGTAATAGCTGATTTTACCGGACTTTGTTAAGTTCGCTTGGATACGCATGATCGCCGTAAACACATGATTCAATTGGGTACGGCAGCGTACTTCGCCTTCCCAAACATTCTCGCGCCCTAACTTATTCCAAATGTTTAGCGTCTCTTCGAGGTCTTCAGGAAGCAAAATCAGGCTATGGGCATTTGAGCCTTTCACTTGTTCGGTAGAATAACCCATCATGTTTTCAAACTCTTGGTTGACCATGATGATGCGAAGCGATGCGTCAGAAATCATGACGGCGGTCATACCATCGAGTGCGGCACGGGCTAACTTCGATTCCACACTATGACGACGGTAATGCAGCGCCAACGCGGTAATTGGCAAAGTGAAAACCAGCACAAGACTTAATACAAACAAGGATTCTTGAATAAGGTCATTGATGTCGCGCGTCGCTCTTTTTGACAACTGCTCATTCGAGAGGTCGATGATGAGATGCAAAGGCTCGTTGGAGACAAACTTAATCGAGCTAAACGCAATCAAATGTTCACCGTTATAAGAGTACCCCGCTTGCTCAGATACTACTCGCAGCCATATATCTGGATACATATTCGAGAAATTAAACTGAGAACGCTCAGGAATAATATCGCCATACAAGCGCGACTCGTCAGGACTCGCGATATAAAAACCTTTGTGCTTAACCAACTCGATATGGAAATCTCGCACTGGTGAATAGTTGAGAAGGGATGACAGATACTCGATATCGACATTCAACACTAAGTAACCCTGTCGAACGTCATTCACTGAAATTGGCATCAAAATGCGTAGTGACGGACTTAGCGGATAAACCAACTCACCTTTGTCCCTTTCAAGTTCAATCCCCCAAGCTGAGATTTGCTCGTTCTCCAAACTCTGCGCGTATTTAAAATACTCTCGCGCAGATTTATCTCGAAGGATCAATGATGGGCCAGCGATGCCGGTTTTGAAATCGTATTTAATGCGAACTTTTTCGGTGCCAGAGGTATCGAGAAAACGGATCTGCTTATACAGTTTTTGGTTGCGAGCAACCGAGCTCCACATGTTCTCTAAGATGGTCAGATTGGCTTTACTGGGTTCACGTAAGTAATCGTAAAGGCTTTGACTGTGACCAAGTAGGTCGCTGATGGTTTCTATCTGATCTTGAATATTGTTGTATTCGCGCCCGGTGTAAGCCAGTTGGTGTAAGGCTTCTTTGGCGGTGTTTTCAACATTATTCGCTAAGAGGGCTTGGTATTTCTGGTAGTAGTAGGTGGCGGTGAGGGCACTAAAGAATAGTGCTGTCGCCAATAATGTGCCGACCAGCTTTTTTACTTTCACGCGTCCTACAGCCTATGATGCCTACTAAAACGACAATTATATCATTATTTGGCAGCATCTAAACAAAAAGCCACTGTAATACAGTGGCTTTTCGGTCAGATATGAGGCTTGTTAAGGCTTTAACGCTCGTTCTCCACGGGCAATACCTACTACCCCGCTACGTGCTACTTCGACCACTTCGGTGACTTCGGAGATGGCTTGGATGAACGCGTCGAGCTTTTCACTGGTGCCAGCAAGCTGCACGGTGTACTGAGAAGCGGTGACATCCACAATCTGTCCACGGAAGATATCTGCCGTACGTTTCACTTCCGCTCGCGCAAAACCACTGGCTTTCACTTTCACCATCATCAGTTCACGTTCAATATGTTCAAACTCTGTGACTTCTTGCACTTTCAGTACATCAATCAACTTGTGTAACTGTTTCTGGATTTGCTCCAGCTGCATTTCATCCGATGTGGTTGTGATGTTCAAACGCGATAATGTTTCGTCATCCGTCGGCGATACGGTCAATGATTCAATGTTGTAACCACGTTGAGAGAACAAGCCGACAACACGAGACAACGCACCCGGTTGGTTTTCCAATAGCAATGAAATAATGTGTCTCATATTAAGTTCTCTCCGTTTTGCTTAGCCACATCTTGTCCATACCTTCGCCTTTAATTTGCATCGGGTATACGTGCTCGGTTTCGTCTACGTTGATATCAACAAACACCAAACGATCTTTCATATCCAACGCTTTTTGTAGCCCTTCTTCGAGCTGATCTGGCGTTTCGATACGAATGCCGACGTGACCATAAGCTTCTGCAATCGCAGCAAAATCCGGAACAGAACTCATGTAAGAGTTAGAGTGGCGACCTTGATAAATTATGTCTTGCCACTGTTTTACCATACCGAGGAATCGGTTATTGAGGTTAATGATCTTCACAGGAATATCGTACTGCATGGCCGTCGATAGCTCCTGAATGTTCATCTGGATACTGCCATCACCCGTCACCACCACCACTTCTTCTTCAGGCATCGCGAACTTAACGCCCATACCAGCAGGAAGACCGAAGCCCATTGTGCCCAAGCCACCCGAATTGATCCAACGGCGAGGTTTGTTGAATGGGTAGTACAACGCCGCAAACATTTGGTGCTGGCCTACATCAGACGCCACATACGCATCACCATTGGTTAGCTTGTGCAGTGTTTCAATGACTTGCTGTGGCTTAATTCGATCCGACGAAGTTTCGTAAGACAAGCACTGACGATCGCGCCACACTTGAATATCATCCCACCACTTAGTGATCGCCGCTTCATCGTTGCCACAATCTTGCTCTGCCAGTAGACCAAGCATAGTAGTCAGTACTTTTTCAGCAGAGCCTACGATTGGAAGATCCACTTTGACGTTTTTGGAGATCGACGACGGATCAATATCAATGTGCATCACTTTCGCATTTGGACAGTACTTCTCAAGGTTATTGGTGGTGCGGTCATCAAAACGCACCCCAATACCGAAGATCAGATCCGCTTCGTGCATCGCCATATTGGCTTCGTAAGTACCGTGCATCCCCAACATACCAAGCGAGTTTTTGTGAGTACCCGGAAATGCACCTAGGCCCATTAAGGTACTGACAACTGGCAGGTTAAGTTTGTCTGCCAGTTCTAAAATATGTTCGTGAGCACCAGAAATGACTGCGCCACCACCGACATAAAGCACCGGTTTTTTCGCTTCAATCAAAGACTTCAGCGCTTTCTTGATTTGGCCTTTATGACCCGAAGTGGTTGGCTTGTATGAACGCATCGAGATGCTTTCTGGATATTGGTAAGGCAGTTTGATTTGCGGATTCATTACGTCTTTTGGCAAATCAATCACAACTGGCCCAGGACGACCCGTTGTTGAAATGTAGAAGGCTTTTTTGATCGTTTCAGGGATATCTTCCGCCTTTTTCACCAAAAAGCTGTGTTTTACTACCGGACGAGAGACGCCCACGATGTCACATTCTTGGAAAGCATCGTTACCAATCAGGCTGTTTGGCACGTTCCCTGAAATCACGATCATCGGAATGGAGTCCATGTACGCCGTTGCAATACCGGTAATGGTATTGGTTGCGCCAGGCCCTGAACATACCAGTACCACACCCGGCTTACCTGTTGCGCGAGCATAGCCATCAGCCATGTGTGTCGCAGCCTGTTCGTGTCTTACTAGTACGTGTTTAATTTGGTCGGTTTTTGCGTGCAGTGCATCATAGATATCCAAAACGGAACCACCCGGATAACCGAAGATCTGCTCTACGTTTTCCTCTATCAGAGATTGCACCACCATCTCTGCACCTGATAACATTGCTGTCATAATTGCTCTCCTTACCCAGAATTCCACACCGTAAGGTCAACGGTTTGGTCTGGTTTTACATAGTCTAGGTCTTATTCGTAGCCTAATCGAAATACTTCCACGTTTTCGGCTATGTCTTGCGTTCGTCATAACATCCCGCAAGGTTCATCAACAAATGTAACGGTTTATTAGCAACGGGTCTAATGAGAGATATGTCTAGTTTTTAAACAAGACACTAGAAAGCAGAACGATAACAGGAATAGAAGCCAACTAAGCGCAAATATGCAGCACGATCAAAAAACATAACGACAAAAAAAAGAACATAATTTCACAGAGATTTACCCAAACATCAGAAATTCACCCGTTATCTGCATCATCAAGCCGAACTGCTGCACATACAAAAATCCCCAACGATACCAAAAGGTATGGCTGGGGATCTTTTCATCAATCTGAAATCTAAGTCAGTGCTTGTTACTTTTTAT
Source organism: Vibrio sp. RC2502 (assembly GCF_054850435.1). NCBI lineage: Bacteria > Pseudomonadati > Pseudomonadota > Gammaproteobacteria > Vibrionales > Vibrionaceae > Vibrio > Vibrio sp. RC2502. The sequence continues at coordinate 344,306 of NZ_CM141453.1, read as the reverse complement.
CTGACTTTTCGTTGTACATTTCTTCGATTTCGTCTTGGTATTTATCGTTAATCACTTTACGACGCAGTTTTTGCGTTGGCGTTAACTCTCCATCGTCCATCGAGAAAGCTCTTGGTAGCAGTTTGAACTTCTTAACTTGCTCAAATTTCGCCAGTTCTTTTTGCAGTTCATTCACTCGCTTCTCAAGCATTTCGACCACTTGGTGGTGTTTGATAAGCTCAACTCGGTCGTGGTATGCGATGTTCAGTTCTTTCGCATATTCTTCAAGAGAGTCAAAACACGGCACAATCAGCGCAGAAACAAACTTGCGTGTATCGGCAATCACCGCAATCTGCTCAATGAAGTGGTCTTTACCAATCGCACCTTCGATCATTTGCGGTGCAATATATTTACCACCAGAGGTTTTCATCAGTTCTTTAATTCGATCGGTGATGAACAGGTTGCCATTTTCATCAATATGGCCAGCATCACCGGTCTTTAAGAAACCGTGCTCATCAAACGTCTTTTCGGTCTCTTCTGGCATTTTGTAGTAACCGCGCATCACCATCGGGCCACGAACCAGAATCTCGTTGTTTTCGCCAATCTTCACTTGCGCGCCAGGCATCGACATACCGATAGAATCCGGATCAAAGCACTTGTCATCCCAGCACGAAATCGTCGCGGTGGTTTCTGTCATGCCGTAGCCCAACTTCACGTTGATGCCAATAGCATGGAAGAAGCGACCAATGGTTTCATCCAACTTCGCGCCACCACATGGCATAAAGTTGATACGACCACCGAGTAACGCACGCAACTTACTTAGCACCAGCTTGTCAGCTAATGCGTGTGCTTTGCGCAGCATCATCGAAGGTTTGCGCTTTTCTTGATGGCAAAGTGCCATTTTCGCGCCCATGTTCACCGCCCAAGTAAACATGATCTTGCGATTAATCGGTGCTCGAGACACTTTCTCGTGAATCGCTGAGAAAATCTTTTCGTAGAAACGAGGAACCGCACACATCACGGTTGGACGCACTTCATTCAAGGCATCGCGCACCTGCATTGTGTCTTGCAAGTAACAGTTCGTCGCACCTTTGTACAATACGTAGAATGTCCAAGCGCGTTCAAATACGTGTGAAAGCGGAAGGAAACACAAAGAAACATCATCTTGAGATAAGCTCAAGCGTTGGTCGTGACCTTCTAGCTGAGCTGCGATGTTGCCATAATCCAACATCACGCCCTTAGGTTGACCCGTTGTACCTGAGGTGTAGATCAGCGTAAGCAAATCATCAACTTTCGCTTGTTCCAAACGCTCATCAAGTTCAGCTTGATGGCTTGTATCGCCTTTTGCGACAAAGTCTTTCCAAGAGATAGCAAAGTCATGATCGCCAAGCTCAATATCGTCCGACATCGCAACAATCAGCTCTAACTGCTCACATTGTTCAAAAATGCTCACAGCAGCATCAAACTGAGGCTGTTCGCCAACAAACAGAACTTTTACGTCTGCGTTGTCGATGATGTATGCCGACTGAGCAGCAGTATTGGTTGGGTAGATAGGTACCGTCACGCCACGCAGTTGCAGTGCGGCGAAATCAGCAATCGTCCATTGCGGCATATTGTTTGAGAAAATGCCGATCTTATCTTGGACTCCTAAACCCTGAGCCAAAAGTGCAAGCGATAAAGTATCAACTTGCTGACCAAACTGCTCCCAAGTAATACCTTGCCATGCTCCTGCTACTTTATGTTTCAGTGCAACGCGGGTACCACCGTTCGCAATTTGTTCACGAATACGTTTAACGATATGAAAATCTAACTTGGCCATTCTTTTACTTACCTTTTGGCTTACAGGCGTAAGCTATTTGAGCGAACAAGTGTACTCACGCAATGCTAAAACGCAACTGACCAGTATCAAACTTATCACTAATAAGAGACAACTATCACTAATGAACCCAAGGCCCAATTGAAGTTGATGGAGGTTTAGGCAAAATAACTTGCTGTTTCGCTTATTAATTAACCTAAATAAAAAGCCCCGAAAGACAAGCGTCTCTCGGGGCCAAACAATTGTAAAAATTGATGATTACAAATCCAGTCTGACCAGTTCATCAGACCAAATAATAAACTTATTTTGATGCAACCACTTCACCACACGTCACCATTAGCTGGTCACGTAGCCAAATGTGGCCTTTGTCTTTTTCACTTGATTCATGCCAGCTAAGGAAGCCGCTGATTTCTTTGTTCGCAAATGGGAAGTCTAGAATCTGCAGTTGGTCACTGTTCACCGCATTTTCCGCCATCCAGCGTGGTGCGATAGTCACTAACTCAGATTGGCTAACAACGTAAAGCAAGTTGCTTAGGCTTGAACCTTCGTACGCAGCTTGGCAGTCAAGCTCGCGGTACGCCTGCTCAGAGAAGCTACGTTGACCGTGAACTTTAGACAGTTTCGCGTGCTTTTCGTTAATTAGCTGCTCGGCGCTTACGCCACCTTGAATACGTGGGTGCGTTTTCGAAGCGATAACCACCAATTCATCTTTGAAGATTTCTGTGCTTGAGAAACCTTGCTCATCAAAACGAGCGTAATCGATCACGAAGTCGATTTCTTGGTAACGCATGCGCTCAGAAAGAAGACGGTCAAATTCCGCGTCTAGATGTAGCTGAACGTTTGGCGCTTGTTGATTAATCTTCGCCATGATTTTTGGAGCAAAGCGCATGTCACATGGGCTGCAAATCGCCAGCTTGAATAGACGAGTTGACGACTCTGGTTGGAATACCGAGCTTGGCAATTCGTTACGGATCAGTTGCAATGCTTGGCGGATAGGGCCAAACAGTTGACGCGCACGTTGAGTTGGTTGAATACCACGGCCCTGACGCATGAACAGTTCATCGTTAAACATCACTTTTAGACGTGCCACGGCATTACTTACTGCCGGTTGAGACATGCCTAAGTTGTGTGCTGCACGAGTGATATTTTGCTCTTGCATCACAGCATCAAATACAGTCAGTAGGTTCAAATCTACACCACGCAAAGTGCTTTCCATACGGTAGCTAGCAATTGCGCTCATCGCATCTTTCTTCTCTAACATTGAGTGCGCCTCTTTTGTAATCGTCAAATTGTTTCAATGAATTCATAACGAATAGAATCCCATCTCGCACAAAAGACGGCGGCTGGATTCGAATCATTTTTACGAATAGAAACCTAATTTTTATTATATTTATCGTCCGGATACTTCCGGCTCGAAGCGTACTATCAACTAATCGATTGGGGTTTAGCAACTAGATTGATATTTAATCACTAAATTTTAGCCACTTAGGTATTTAATCATTTAAAATCAACAAATTGAGAAAAACATAAAAAACTATAAAACAACTAAAACCACACTCTTTGAGTATGTATTTAGCAAATTGATAAGACTAAGAACAAACATCGAAACACATTTACCCCACCTATCAATAACCAGCAGACCAAAAAACACAGCCTATGTCTTTGGCGTAAATTTGCGCGTATCAGTCAAATAATCTGCAATTAAACAATGAATAGAAATGAACGAGAGGGAATAAAAATGCAGCCCTTCGAAATCGAAAAGCTGCATCAAGTACCATGTAGGAATGTTGGAAGGAACGTAATAATAGGTAGTTAATAGTTATTATGTGTTTGCCACAAGCAATCCGAGCAAACAAACTTAGATATTGGATACATAGCTCGGAAAATCCACCTGCTCCCACAACTGTTTGGAGAGTTCTTCTTGCGAATCCCATGCCCCTTGTAAAACCCAATTCACGATGGCTTGTGCAACGTCGGGGTATTTAACACTCTCAGCTTGCTGCTCTTTGAGCCACTGACGTACGGTAGAAATGTCTAAACTATCCATTGCAGTGGCTAACCCAAGATCTTCCAGCGTGGCTACGTTGCTCTGCTGTTCAAATTGTCCTGCCAGTGGTTTCATTAGCAGTTTTTTGCCAAGAGAAAGTGCTTCTGAAGGCAATTCAAAACCACCATTGGCGATGACCCCACAGCAACGATGTAGATGGTGCTGAAAGTTGGTGTGGCACAGCGGACGCAATTCTATGTTCTCCACTTTCTCTACTTCTATCACGTCGGGGTGATAACAAATAAACGTCTGCTGATTAAAGTGGAACAACAAGTCGCAGATGTCCTCAATCGACTCAAACGGTAAATACACCAACACGAAATCATCGTTATCCGCTTGGTTATCCAAAGTGTGAACGATGGGCGGTAGCAACGGCTGATCAAAGTGATACCAGTGCAATCCAAGCTGATGTTGAGATGGAGCAAAATACTCAAGTACTGATTTATCCAGCCAGCTCGCCCCCTTCAGAGGCACTGGATAGCGAAACGCATTTTGGTGACTGATACCGATACACGGCTTATTTTGTTGACGAGCAGCCCAAGCCGTGACGGGTTCAAAGTCGTTGATGATTAAATCATAAGGCGCCAGGTTGAGTTGGTTCACTTCTTTGAAAAAATGAATCAAATTGTTGTTCAAGGCCGTTTTGGCGTAATTGACCGAGCCTTTTTCCGTCACAAACGTAAAACCGCGACGAGTCTGATAATCGCCAAACGCTTCCATTGAAAAGTATTTCTCCGGTGCTCGCCCAGAAAAAAGAAAGTCGACCTGCACATCGTGCGATTCAAATGCCTTGCTCATTGCACGAGCACGTGCGATATGGCCATTTCCCGTACCTTGAACACCGTATAGAATTTTCATTCATTAGCCTCCTACGTTCGCAATAGCTAGAGCACCACACGCACTTCCCAACAGCGCCCCTATGATGACGTCAGTAAAGAAATGGACACCGAGCAAAATACGCGCCGTACCAATTAAGCTCGCCCAAAAGAATGCGGCATAACCGAGTTCTGGGTAGTAATGGTTGATAAGTGTTGCCATAACAAACGCAGCAGCAGTATGTCCAGACGGTAAACTATAGCGATCAGAAGGGGTGATAAAAGCAGGTAACAAAGCGCTCAGTTCTTCAGGACGGCGGCGTTTAAAGCTGTTTTTTAGCGTCCAGTAAATGGGTAGCTCGACGGCAAATGCCAGCAATCCGGCTAACATAAACCAAGAGCCGTGTTCTTTATCTAAATACCAAGCTAACAGCCCTAAGACGACGTAGAGATGCCCATCTCCACTGTGCGAAACGCCTTTACTGATGTTGGCAACTTGTTGGTTAAAACGGTGCTGAAGACATACGCTAGAGAATGCTAAATCAAACTTAGCGATGGTTGCTATTGGCTGTGTGATTGTCTCAATGGTTCGCATGTGACCTTCCCTTACTTTGACAACGCCTTTGTGTGCAAAGTAGGAGGTTTAGGTGACAGCTACATGACGGGAAGTTGGACAATTAGTGACAAAAGTAGAATGGACGGAATAGCGCACATTGATGTGCCCAACCATACCGTTAAACACATCAATAAAAGCAATAAGAATTACGAAGGGTTAGCTGATGAGGCTGACGGCGTATCGATATACCAAACTTTGCGTTTTTTGCGGCATGCGCGTAATGACCCCGTGGTCACATCACCGTCTTTAGTTAACTCATAGCTCAGCGCTCGACAAGTGTAGCTGCCCAGCAGCTCGTGTCGGGCACTCGATACAGAATGAGTCGCTTGCTGAGCATCGAACAACGGATTCGGTTGAGTCGACAAAATATCGCGATTCACTACGTTGCTGCGTACGTAATCTTGGTGCACGTAGCCCTTAATAACGCCTTTTTGTTCAACCAGAATCCAAGGTTCTCCTTCTACTCTCGCCAACGCATTGAACACTTCGCCTTTTTCAAGTTGCCCCAGCTTTGTACTCTCTACACTCGGTTTGGAGCGTAAATTTAACCCCGTTTTTGAACGATAGGAGACATCCATAAACTCCAGCTTGTTAGAGGTATCCACTCCCTCTTCTACTGGCCTGACTATCTCCGCTTGTTGCCACTCATTAGGTTGCACGCGGATCTTCCACCACGAATAGGTGTCAGGATCTTTGCCTTTGAATTTATCTCGGCTGTCTGACTCAAGCGCCACAAGCATCTGATTTAAGAAAGATTCCCGCCCTTCACTGCTTAAGTACATGTCCATTTGATCGCTGATCACCATAATACTTTGCGCATGATCGTTCACGATCACCGGAGAAGCCACCTCAGCATTCGTGTTTGATTGAAACAGCTGACAACCAGATAAGCTGATCAATGTTAATGCGAGTGCCGAACGTCCAAGTTGTTTTGCTGTGACCATGAATCCTTTACCTTCTGTTTCTCTTCACCTAATGCAACTGCACTACTATAAATGGTCAGCGCGTATTTTCGCCAAGCAATTAAGACCTTTGTGTGATAAGTCGCAATCCCTATATCTGAATTTTGATAACACAAAGCTTTAGGCTGTGATCTTTGTCGCCACGCTCAGGTTCTAGCACGTTTCCTTCACTTTTAACTGATTGCACTTTGAATTGATTGAATGTGTCGATGTATTCGCTGACTATTATTAAACCACTCATCCGATATGAATAAAAAATCGACTTTAGGGTTGACGCGCTCCAAGGAGTGCGGTACTAATTTGTTAACTTAAATTTGTGGAAAGCTTAACAACTATGTCAGCTCATTTTTCTATCCTGCTTAGCCTCCTCCTGATCGTGACCAGTTCGCGCGGGTAGGCTGTGGAAGAAAAATAACCACACCAATTTCTTAGAAACCCGCATGAAAATGCGGGTTTTTTTATATCTAAATACTGGAAGTAAACGATTAACTTGCACGAAAGTGCAGAAATCAGGAAGGAAGCAAACATGAACGATCAGGTCATTATATTCGACACCACCTTGCGTGATGGCGAGCAAGCGTTGTCAGCAAGCTTGACGGTTAAAGAAAAACTGCAGATTGCCTATGCGCTTGAAAGGCTGGGCGTTGATGTTATCGAAGCTGGTTTTCCTATCTCTTCCCCTGGCGATTTCGAGTCCGTACAAACTATTGCAAAACACATCAAAAATAGCCGAGTTTGTGCCCTTTCGCGTGCCGTTGCGAAAGACATCGATGCCGCAGCTGAAGCGCTAAAAGTTGCTGACCAATTCCGTATCCACACTTTTCTAGCCACTTCCACGATTCACGTTCAAGACAAGCTACGCCGCAGTTACGATGACGTACTTGAAATGGCGGTCAACGCCGTTAAACACGCGCGTAACTACACCGATGATGTCGAATTTTCTTGTGAAGACGCAGGCCGAACACCAATCGACAATCTATGTCGCATGGTTGAAGCCGCAATTGATGCTGGAGCAAGCACCATCAACATTCCCGATACCGTTGGCTACACAGTGCCAAGCGAGTTCGGTGGCATCATCCAAACGCTTTTCAACCGAGTGCCGAACATCGACAAGGCCATCATTTCGGTGCACTGTCATGATGACTTGGGCATGTCGGTCGCAAACTCAATTGCAGCAGTACAAGCCGGTGCTCGCCAAATTGAAGGCACCATCAATGGTATCGGCGAGCGTGCGGGTAACTGCTCACTAGAAGAGATCGCGATGATCATCAAGACGCGTCAAGAGCTTCTGGGCGTAAGCACGGGGATCAAACACGAAGAAATCCATCGTACTAGCAAGTTAGTGAGTCAACTGTGCAACATGCCGATCCAAAGCAACAAAGCGGTCGTGGGTGCCAATGCATTCAGCCATTCTTCAGGTATCCACCAAGACGGCATGTTAAAGAACAAGAACACTTACGAGATCATGACGCCTGAGTCGATTGGTCTTAAGAACCAAGCACTTAACCTAACCAGTCGTAGCGGCCGAGCGGCGGTGAAGAGCCACATGGATTCCATGGGTTATAAAGAAGATGAGTACAACCTAGACGCACTGTACGCCGACTTCTTGAAACTGGCCGACCGTAAAGGCCAAGTGTTTGATTACGATTTGGAAGCGCTAATGCACTTCTCCAACTTGCGTGAAGAAGATGACTTCTACAAGTTGAATTACCTAAGCGTGCAATCGGGCAGCGTGATGGCAACCACCAGCATCAAGATGCAATGTGGTGATGCGGAAATGTGTGAAGCGGCGGTCGGTAATGGGCCTGTTGATGCGCTATACCAATGTATCTACCGCGTGACAGGTTACGAGATCGTACTAGATAAATTCGATCTAACCGCAAAAGGTGAAGGTGAGGATGGTCTAGGTCAAGCAGACATCATTGCCAACTACAAAGGTAGAAAATACCACGGTACGGGCGTTTCAACCGATATCGTAGAAGCTTCTGGTCAAGCGCTATTGCATGTTATCAACAGCATCCATCGCGCAGACACCATTGCCGAGATGAAGCAGAAAAAGATTGCTACGGTATAGTCATGCTGAGCTTTATCGCTCAGAGACACACAACACGATTTCAAATAATTGAGCTCAAAAATTAGAAGATTAAAGGAATAACATGACAGACAAATCATACAAAATTGCCGTACTTCCTGGTGACGGCATCGGCCCAGAAGTGATGGCTCAAGCGCATAAAGTTCTGGATGCGATCGAGCAAAAACATGGCATCTCATTTGAGCGCGAAGAACATGATGTTGGTGGTATTGCTATCGATAATCATGGTTGCCCACTTCCAGAAAGTACGGTAACAGCGTGTGAAGAGTCTGACGCGGTTCTATTTGGTTCGGTTGGTGGCCCTAAGTGGGAACATTTGCCACCAAACGACCAGCCAGAGCGCGGTGCATTGCTGCCACTACGTAAGCACTTCCAACTGTTTTGTAACCTTCGTCCAGCGCAAATCCACGCTGGTCTAGAAGCTTTCTCACCGCTACGTGCAGACATCTCAGGTCGCGGCTTTGATATTGTCGTCGTACGCGAATTAACTGGTGGCATCTACTTCGGCCAACCGAAAGGCCGTGAGGGTGAAGGCGCTAACGAAAAAGCGTTTGATACCGAGGTGTACCACCGCTACGAAATCGAACGTATTGCAAAAATCGCGTTTGAATCGGCTCGTCTACGTCGCAAGAAAGTGTGCTCAATTGACAAAGCAAACGTTCTGCAGAGTTCTATCTTATGGCGTGAAGTTGTGGAAGAGATTGCCAAAGACTACCCAGATGTCGAGTTGTCTCACATGTACATCGACAACGCGACCATGCAGTTAATCAAAGACCCAGCCCAGTTTGACGTCATGTTATGTTCAAACATCTTTGGCGACATCATCTCTGATGAGTGTGCAATGATCACGGGCTCTATGGGCATGTTGCCTTCAGCAAGTCTTAACGAAAGCAAGTTCGGCCTATACGAGCCTGCCGGTGGCAGCGCACCAGATATCGCAGGCAAAAACATTGCTAACCCAGTTGCGCAGATCCTTTCTGCAGCACTGATGCTGCGTTACAGCCTTGGCGAAGAAGCCGCGGCGCAAGATATCGAATCCGCAGTATCTAAAGCACTTTCGGCAGGCGAGCTTACCGCAGACCTAGCAAGCGATAAGCCTGCACTGACGACATCAGAAATGGGTGACAAGATCGCTGAGTACATTTTGAACTCATAAACAGACTGACATTATAAATATAACTGTCGTTTGCCATCACCACAGCGGATCATCCCGTTGCGGTGACAAGGACGACGAGGAAAGGAAGCAATGGGCAAAACACTATACGAAAAAGTCTACGACGCACACGTTGCCGTCGCGGCAGAAGGGGAAACCCCTATTCTTTATATTGATCGTCACTTGGTACACGAAGTGACCTCTCCACAAGCCTTTGATGGCTTGCGTGAAAAAGGCCGTAAAGTTCGTCAGGTTAGCAAAACGTTCGCCACGATGGATCACAACGTTTCGACCACAACCAAAGACATCAACGCCTCTGGCGAGATGGCGCGTATCCAAATGGAAACGCTATCGAAAAACTGCGAAGAGTTCGGTGTTACCCTTTACGACCTAAACCACAAATATCAGGGCATCGTCCATGTTATGGGCCCAGAGCTAGGCATTACTCTACCGGGTATGACCATCGTTTGTGGTGACTCTCATACCGCAACACACGGGGCATTTGGTTCACTGGCTTTCGGTATCGGTACCTCTGAAGTTGAACACGTACTAGCGACTCAAACGCTAAAACAAGCACGTGCGAAAACAATGAAAATCGAAGTGAAAGGTAAAGTCGCACCGGGTATTACCGCAAAAGATATCGTTCTAGCGATCATCGGCAAAACAACGGCTGCGGGCGGTACTGGTTATGTGGTTGAATTCTGCGGTGAAGCGATTACTGACCTTTCTATGGAAGGCCGCATGACGGTATGTAACATGGCCATTGAATTGGGCGCAAAAGCAGGCCTAATTGCGCCAGATGAAACCACTTTTGAATACATCAAAGGTCGTAAGTTCTCACCGCAAGGCACAGATTTTGATGCCGCAGTAGAGTACTGGAAGACGTTAAAAACTGACGCAGATGCCGAATTTGATGCCGTAGTAACGCTAAACGCTGCTGACATCAAACCACAAGTAACTTGGGGCACAAACCCAGGTCAGGTCATTGCCGTTGACCAACCGATTCCAGCACCAGAAAGCTTCACAGATCCAATCGAAAAAGCGTCTGCTGAAAAAGCATTGGCTTACATGGGCCTAGAAGCAGGCAAATCATTGTCTGACTACCAAGTAGATAAAGTGTTTGTTGGCTCTTGTACGAACTCTCGCATCGAAGACATGCGCGCTGCCGCCGTCGTGGCGAAAGGCCGTAAGGTCGCATCGCACGTTCAAGCATTGATTGTCCCGGGCTCAGAACAGGTGAAAGCACAAGCAGAAGCCGAAGGCTTGGATGTCATATTTAAAGAAGCGGGCTTTGAATGGCGTCTACCAGGTTGTTCAATGTGTTTAGCAATGAACAATGACCGTTTGGGACCTCACGAGCGTTGTGCATCCACATCAAACCGTAACTTTGAAGGCCGTCAGGGCCGTGATGGTCGCACTCACTTGGTTAGCCCTGCAATGGCAGCCGCGGCAGCTATCGCGGGTCACTTTGTTGACATTCGTGAATTAACTTTTGATAAACAGGATTAGGGAGAACAATCATGTCAGGTTTTAAACAACATACTGGTTTGGTTGTGCCTCTAGATGCCGCCAACGTTGACACGGATGCCATTATTCCAAAGCAGTTTTTACAAAAAGTTTCTCGCCTAGGTTTCGGTAAGCATCTTTTCCATGACTGGCGCTTCCTTGATGATGCAGGCGAGCGACCAAACCCTGAGTTTGTAATGAATGCGCCGCGTTACCAAGGCGCTTCTATCCTACTTGCGCGTGAAAACTTCGGCTGTGGCTCATCTCGTGAACACGCACCTTGGGCTTTGGCTGATTACGGCATTAAAGCGATGATCGCACCTAGTTTTGCGGACATTTTCTACGGCAACTCCATCAACAACCAAATGGTTCCGGTTCGTCTGACTGAGCAAGAAGTGGATGAACTGTTCCAATTCGTTGAAGCCAATGAAGGTGCGCAAATTGAAGTGGATCTGGAAGCCCTAAAGGTGCGCGCAAACGGCAAGGAGTATGACTTTGAAATCGACGAGTTTCGTCGTCACTGCCTGCTTAATGGCTTAGATAACATCGGTTTGACGCTTCAGCACGAAGACAAAATCGCTGAGTATGAAGCCAATATCCCAAGCTTCCTGCGTTAAAACGCTTCTTTGAATAGACAAATAACAGGCTGACCATTGTCAGCCTGTTTTGTTTTTATGCATAGATTAAAGAAAGAAAACAACAACTAGACGGGTCTACACTAACAATTAAGTCTCACTAAAGGTCTCTCTATGAAGCGTTTCTTATTGCTACTGTGTGCCCTACTCTCCTTTTCCGCTCTGGCCGCACCAAAAGCCGACTTATGGCCTTATTGGCAGCAGTCCAACGGGGTCAACCAAACCTCAATCTCTCATCTGGAGTGGCAACAGTTACTCGACAGCTATCTAGTTACCCGAGGCGACAACACTCTATTTCGTTACAACCAAGTCTCGTTCGCCGATAAAACAAAGTTAAAGCAGTACATTCAACGTCTCGCTAGTTTAAATCCATTGCAATACCGCCAAGCCGAACAATACGCGTATTGGGTAAACCTGTACAACGCGCTGACGGTTGACCTAATTTTGGATAACTACCCGATAACGTCGATCACCAAGTTAGGCGGGCTGTTTAGCTTTGGCCCATGGGATCAAGATGTCATCACCATTAACGGAAAAAGTCTGACCTTAAATGATATTGAGCACCGAATTTTACGACCAATCTGGCAAGACCCAAGAACGCACTACGCTGTCAATTGTGCAAGCCTAGGCTGCCCGAATCTTCAAACTCAAGCTTTTACCGCTGAGAATACTCAAACCTTGCTAGAGAGTGCCGCAAAGACCTTTATCAACAGCAAAAAAGGCGTCTCTATTGAAGGTAACACGGCGAAAATATCTTCAATTTATGAGTGGTTTGCCGTTGATTTTGGTGGTGAGAAAGAGGTGTTTAACCACATCAGAAAGTACGCGCCACAATACAACCATTTTTCAGGTCGGGTGAAGTACGACTACGATTGGAACTTGAACCAAGCCGACTGATTTATTCAGCTTTGTTCAGCTTGAGATGCTTTTAGCCACCGATAACCCAAAAGCTAAAAAAGGGCACCAAGTGCCCTTTTTACTTTCTAGTTTGCTTGCTAGATTTTGGCTTACTTAAAGCCTTTTACCTTTTTAATTAAATCGTAAGCGTTTTGAATTTCTTGCGATTTTTCTTTTGCGACGTTCATCATTTCTGGCGGTAAACCTTTGGCCATCAACTTATCAGGGTGGTGCTCATTCATTAACTTACGGTAAGCACGTTTAACGGTTTTACCGTCCGCCTCTGGTGACACATCCAAAATTTTGTACGCATCGGCCAATTGATCCGCCTGTGAGGCTTGCTGCCAACCTGACGACTGGTATTGACCTTGTTGCTGACCATGGAAACCACCTTGATGTTGGAAACGGAACGCCGCTTCTTGCATTTGCAGGCGACGCTCTAGTTGCTCAGAGGAGAAACCTAAACCACGAGCAATTTTGTGCAGGACATTACGTTCACTTGGATGGATAGCTCCATCAGCAAAGGCCGCGGAAATTTGCAGTTCAAGGAAGAATTGCAGCAAATCAAAACGGCCAGCGGTCGAGATTTTTACACGCACCAGCACATCTTCTAATGGGAAATCACTCTCTTTCCCTTCGCGGAACGCATCTTGCGCCGCACGGCGTTGTTCGCCATGCAAATTCATACGATCCATCATGGCAGTCGCAAGTTGGATCTCTTCTTTAGTGACCTGCCCTTTGGCTTTTGCCACGTGTCCCATTACTGCAAACGCCGCTTTAAAGAATTCTTCCTGACGCTGTGCCTGACTTGGTCCTTTTCCAAAGCCACCTGTAGAGAACCCAGCTTGACTCAAACGTCGGGCTTTATCGAATTGGTGACCAATAAATAAACCAAACAGCAAACCGAATGGACCACCCAGTAACAAGCCAAAAAAGGCACCCAGAATTTTGCCAAAAATATGCATTATGTGTTCTCTATCAATGAATTTTTATCGACGACGACGGTCTTATAGTGCCGGATGGAACGATTTCCTTTATGATAATGGAATTAGTTTTATTTCGGCTAGGCCATTTCGCCTGCTTATCTTTGCAGCTATTTTTGTCGTCATTATGCCATAGCAAATCAATACGCTGGGACAATTGCGACTATAGTTGATTCATTTGGCTATGACGCTAGGGTACAACAAGCCCTATAGCCATCGAGTAGTAGTGACACAGGAAAGTTCAATTCAATGCAACATTTCTCCCGCACATTTATAGCGGCCTCTATCAGCACCGCCTTGTTTGTACCCACCACTCAAGCTGAAGCGAATATAAATGATAGTGTGCAGGAAATGCCCGCCACAGATCAATGTTTGGTCGAAACAAGTGGCGAGGAGGACGCTCTTAATACCCCAGTAGTGGTAGAAGCGGACAACCTGCAAGCCATTAATGGTGACAAAGCACAATACTCTGGAAACGTCCAAGTAACGCAAGGTCCGAAGAAAATCACCGCAGATAGCGTAACCCTGCACCAACAAGACAACGTGGTGGTGGCAGAAGGCAACGTGACCTTCAATGACGGACAAGTTAAAGCCCGCTCAGATCGTGTTACCAACGACATCAACCAAGATACCTTCTCGCTTGAAAACACCGAATACCAATTTCTTTGCCAACAAGGTCGTGGTACTGCTGCTTACATTGCGCGTACAGGTCAGTCTGTCTATGAACTAGAAGATGGCTCAATCACATCATGTCCGGAAGGCGATAATTCATGGCGCTTGGTTGCGTCTGGTATTGATGTAGACCAAGACGAAGAGACCGCCACGCTGCACCACCCTCGTTTTGAGATCATGGATGTGCCTGTGTTTTACGTGCCATACATGACCATGCCTATTGGCAACACGCGTAAAACTGGTTTCCTATTCCCTTCTCTTTCCTACGGTTCTAGTGACGGTATGGAAGTGGAAGTGCCATTTTACTGGAACATCGCGCCTCAATACGACATGACACTCACTGCACTCTACATGCAGCAACGTGGCACCAAACTCGACACCGATTTCCGTTACCTAACCGATGGTTGGGGTGAAGGTAAACTGAAAGGCGAATACCTCAACAGCGATAAAAAATATCAAGATGATTCTCGCTGGGGTTACCAAGTTAAGCACGATGGTATTATCAATAAACAGTGGATTGTGAAAGTTGATTACTCACAAGTCAGTGACATTGATTACTTCCTAGATTTGGACTCTGACATCGGTAACCGTGAAGACGGCCAGTTAGTCCAAGAAGGACATGTGCAGTACCGTTCAGATTTCTGGGATGCGTCTTTAACCGTTCGAGATTTCCAAATCCTCTTGAAAGAAGAAAACCGTCCATATCGTTTGCTTCCTCAATTAGATTTGAACTACTACACGCCGTTGTGGGGTGATCACCTTAACTTCGACGTAAAAAGCCAAGTCAGCCGTTTTGACACTAGTGATACCGCTCGACCAAACGCGACTCGCGTTCACATAGAGCCGGGACTAACCATGCCGCTGTCAAACTCTTGGGCCACTTGGACAACGGAAGCGCGCGTACTTTCAACTTACTACTCTCAAGACCTTACTGGCTTGACAGACGTAGACTTGAAAAACCAGCTTGATGAACAAGTTTCTCGTGTTATTCCTGAGTTCCGAACCCATGCTCAGATTTACTTAGAGCGTGACACCAGTTGGATCAAAGGCTACACACAAACGCTAGAACCACAGCTTCAGTACCTATACGTACCAGAAGAAGATCAAACCAACATTTACAACTACGATACAACGCTGCTGCAAACTGACTACTACGGTCTATTCCGCAGTCGTAAGTACAGTGGTATTGATAAGATCGCATCGGCTAACCAGCTGAGCTACGGTGCAAGTACGCGCTTCTTTGATGATGACTACAAAGAACGTTTGAACGTGTCGTTTGGTCAGATCTACTACTTCGATAAGAAGACGAAAATCAGCAATAGCCCGAACATTCCAGACGAGACAACCAACTACTCTTCATGGGCAGTTGAAGCTGATTTCAACTACAACGACTACCTGTTCTATCACGGTGGCGTTCAGTACGACATCGACTTAAGCTCAATGCAGCTTGCCAACAGTACGTTGGAATATCAGTTTAACGGCGGCTTTATTCAAGGTAACTACCGCTATGTCACTCGCGAATACATCGAAGATACGATCATTCTCGAAAACCTCGACACTATTACTCGTAAAGGTATTTCACAAGCAGGTATCGTAGCGGCATACGAGTTCAACCGTAACTGGTCTGCAAGCGGTCAGTACTACTATGACCTAAATGAAAATACCGATATGGAATGGCTAGCAAGCCTGCGTTACCAATCTGATTGTTGGTACATTGGTTTGACATACTCTAACCAATTACTCGGTTGGGAAAATCAAGCCATCGGCAGTACGGGCTCCTCTCCTGAATACGAAAACAACTTTAGTGTTAACTTCGGTATTCAAGGCTTTGCGACAAATCAAAGCACCGGTACAGCAGTCAAAGAACTGGATGGTTCCGACAACGCGATTAAATACGGTCGCCCATTCTATTTGAACAATTAATCGAATTAAGCGTCTTACTCTAAATAAGACGCTTCTTCAAAAAATACTGACGGAATTTTAAATGAAAATTTGGAAATCAATCTTATTCACGACCCTACTCTCTTGTGGAGCAGTAGCAGCACCGGTAGAGCTTGATAAGGTTGCTGTCATCGTTAACGACGGTGTCATTCTACAAAGCGACATCAATACTGCGATGAAAACCCTACAAGCCAATGCTCGTCAAAGCGGAAAAAGTCTACCTTCGGCAAGCGTGCTCAAAGAGCAAGTGGTAGAAAAACTGATCATCGATACGCTGCAAGGCCAAGAAGCTGACCGTATTGGTGTACGCATCGACGATAACCGTCTAAACCAAGCCATCGCAGAAATCGCACGCAACAATAACCAAAGCGTGGAAGAACTGGCAGCATCAGTGCAAGCAGAAGGCCTAAGCTACCCAGAGTTCCGCGAGCAAATCCGTAAAGAAATTGCAGCGTCAGAAGCTCGTAATGCGCTAGTTCGTCGCCGAATCAATATCCTTCCAGCAGAAGTTGATAGCCTTGCAGACCAGCTAGCGAAAGAAACCAACGCAACCGTGCAATACAAAATCGGTCATATCCAACTGCGTTTCACCGACGGTCAAGATAAATCAGAAGTAGAAGCACAAGCGAAAGCCCTGGTTAAAAAACTCAATGACGGCGCAGACTTCACCGAAATGGCTTACACCTACTCTAAAGGTCCGAAAGCTCTCCAAGGTGGTGATTGGGGTTGGATGCGTAAAGAAGAAATGCCAACCATCTTTGCTGATCAAATCAAGATGCAAAACAAAGGCAGCATCATTGGTCCATTCCGTAGTGGCGTTGGTTTCCACATCCTAAAAATTGAAGATGTGAAGGGTCTGGAAACCGTTGCGGTGACGGAAGTTAACGCTCGACATATTCTGATCAAACCAACCGTGATTCTTAGTGATGAAGGCGCTAAAAAGCAGTTAAATGAATTCGTTCGTCGCATCAAAGCTGGCGAAGCGACCTTTGCTCAATTGGCCTCACAATACAGCCAAGACCCAGGCTCTGCGGCTCAAGATGGTGAACTTGGTTACCAAACACCAGATCTTTATGTTCCTGAATTTAAACACCAAGTTGAAACACTACCAGTTGGCTCAATCAGTGAACCATTCAAAACGGTTCATGGCTGGCACATTGTTGAAGTGTTAGACCGACGCCAAGTCGACCGCACAGATTCAGCAATGAAGAATAAAGCTTACCGCATTCTGTTCAATCGTAAGTTTAATGAAGAAGCAGGCGCATGGATGCAAGAGCTGCGTGCAAGTGCGTTTGTTGAAATCGTGGATGACAACAATGACAACTAATTCAATTCGCAGAATTGTCGTAACCGCAGGAGAACCTGCGGGCATCGGCCCTGACTTAGTGCTGGCTCTATCAAAAGAAGATTGGGCACACCAGATTGTCGTCTGCGCAGATAAAAACATGTTGCTGGAACGTGCCAAAATGCTTGGCATTGATGTCCAACTCTTTGATTACAATCCTGAAGAAGCACCTAAGGCGCAAAAAGCGGGCACACTTATCGTTGACCACGTTGAAATTTCGGAAAACGCGATTGCTGGTCAACTTAATGAAGCCAACGGCCACTACGTATTAAAAACGCTAGAAAGAGCCGCTTTGGGCTGTATGAATGATGAATTTGATGCTATTGTCACCGGCCCTGTTCACAAGGGGGTGATCAATCGCGCAGGTGTTGCATTCAGTGGTCATACTGAATTCTTTGCCGAGAAATCAAATACACCGTTAGTGGTGATGATGTTGGCAACAGAAGGACTGCGTGTCGCATTGGTTACCACACATATTCCATTGGCGTATGTGTCAAAAGCGGTCACCGAAGAGCGACTAGAGAAGATCATCGATATTCTTCATAAAGACCTCGTAGAAAAATTTGCCATCGCAGAGCCAAACATCTATGTTTGCGGGCTTAATCCTCATGCAGGTGAAGATGGCTGTTTAGGTCGTGAAGAGATCGAAACCATCACTCCGACACTGGAAAAGATTCAAAAAGAAAAAGGTATCAAGCTGATCGGCCCACTGCCGGCAGATACCATTTTCAATGAAAAATATTTAAACGATGCAGATGCTGTTTTAGGCATGTACCACGACCAAGTATTGCCAGTATTAAAATACAAAGGCTTTGGGCGTTCAGTAAACATTACTCTTGGTCTACCTTTTATTAGAACCTCGGTAGATCACGGTACTGCATTAGAACTGGCAGGGACAGGTCAAGCGGATACAGGGAGCTTCCGAACAGCGCTCACGCATGCGATAGAATTGGTAGAGAAGAAACAATGAGAAATGATGTCCATTTAGGACACAAAGCGCGTAAACGTTTTGGTCAAAACTTCCTGAACGATCCATACATTATTGATGGCATCGTATCAGCAATTAACCCAAAGCCAGGTCAGAATCTGGTTGAGATCGGCCCGGGTCTTGGTGCAATCACAGAACCCGTTGGCCGTGAAGTAGATAAGTTCACCGTCATCGAACTGGACCGTGACTTAGCCGAGCGTTTACGTAACCACCCTGATTTAGCAGACAAACTAACGATTCATGAAGGCGACGCAATGCGCTTTGACTTCACTCAGTTAGTGAAGCCAAACAACAAGCTGCGTATCTTCGGTAACTTGCCGTACAACATCTCTACACCTTTGATGTTCCACCTATTTGAATTCCATAAAGACATTCAAGACATGCACTTTATGCTTCAAAAAGAAGTGGTGAATCGCTTGGCAGCAGGCCCGGGTAGTAAAGCTTACGGTCGTCTAACGGTAATGGCGCAGTACTACTGTAAAGTTGTACCTGTACTAGAAGTACCACCAACCGCATTTGTTCCGCCACCGAAAGTAGACTCCGCTGTTGTTCGCCTAGTACCTTATGAAGAGCTACCATGCCCAGCGAAAGATCTACGTTTACTCGATCGAGTTTGTCGTGAAGGCTTTAACCAACGCCGTAAAACCGTGCGTAACTGCTACAAATCTCTGTTGAGCGCAGAAGTTCTGGAAGAGCTAGGTGTAAACCCAAGCATGCGTCCAGAAAACCTAACGCTACAACAATTCGTCGCGATGGCGAACTGGCTAGCGGACAACCCGCAGCACTAATAACTCAAACAATAAGCCAAACCCTTGCCGGTTTGGCTTATTATTAAGTTTATCAAGGAGTGCACATGGACGTCATTCAACCCTGCATCAAGATTCAAGTTCACACCAAATACATCGAAGAGCAATCCAATCCAGAGCTACAACGCTTTGTTTTCGCCTACGTCATTACCATTAAAAACCTCAGCCAACAGACAGTACAGCTCATAAGTCGCCGATGGTTGATTACCGATTCCAACGGTAAACAAATGACGGTAGAGGGAGAAGGTGTTGTTGGGCAGCAGCCGTTTATTCCAAGCAACGATGAATACACTTACAGCAGTGGTACCGCGTTAGAAACGCCTGTTGGTGTCATGCAAGGACACTACAAAATGCTGGATGAAAAAGGCCAGGAATTCATCACTGAAATTGAGCCATTTCGTTTAGCGATTCCGAACGTTTTAAATTAATAAGATTGGAGATTCAGTGGCTACCTATATCGTTGGTGACATCCAAGGCTGTTTTGACGAACTACAGCAGCTACTCAAGCGCGTCAACTTTTCCACTCAACATGACCAACTTTGGCTCGCAGGAGATTTGGTGGCTCGCGGCCCGAAATCACTCGAAACACTGCGCTTCGTAAAGTCACTCGGTGACAGCGCAAAAGTCGTACTCGGCAATCATGACTTACATTTACTGGCAGTATCTTACGGCCTGAAAAAGCGAAAAGACAAAGATAAAACGACCCCTATTTTCCTCGCTAAAGACCGCGAAGAACTGCTCTCTTGGCTAGCTAAACAACCTCTTCTGGCAGAGCACGACGAGTTTGTGATGTGTCATGCGGGTATCTCACCGCAATGGGATTTAGAAACAGCCAGACAATGCGCTCGCGAAGTAGAACATATTATCCAAGGCGAAGAGTTGCCGTGGTTGCTAAAAAACATGTACAGCAACTTACCAGATCTTTGGGATGACTCACTGGAAGGTCTGGATCGCTATCGCTATATCATCAATGCCTTTACAAGAATGCGTTTCTGCTTTTCTGATGGTCGTTTAGATATGGACTGCAAACTGCCTCCGCAAGAAGCCACTGGTGACCAATTGGTACCTTGGTTTGAACTGCCGCACCGCATACCGTTAGAAAAAACAGTGTTATTCGGCCACTGGGCAGCATTGCAGGGCTATATCGATGAAAAAGTCATTGGACTCGATACAGGTTGTGTCTGGGGTGGTTCGCTGACGATGATCCGTTGGGAAGACAAACAACTCTTTACCCAAGACGCTCTCGATTAATCACTAGATCGTTACTCCAAAAACAAAAAGCACCGTGGTTACGGTGCTTTTTTCTATTCTGCTTCGAGAGACTTTTCTAACTATTGCTTTTCTAAAATCGTAAAACGCATGTTGTAAGCGTTTTTCTCATCCGCTTGGTAGGTTTCAGAATATGTCTCTTTGAACTCATTACCCCAGTCTGGGAACTGGGTGTCACCTTCAACTACAGCATCAATATGTGTGACGTACAGTTTATTTGCCATCGCTAAACAAGAAGCATAGATAGCACCGCCACCAATGATCATTACTTCTTCAACATCACCTGCAGCCTCTAACGCTTTTTCAACTGAAGTCACCGTCGTAACGCCTTCAATACTCAATGATTCATCTCGGCTAATGACAATATTCAAACGTCCTGGCAAAGGGCTACCAATTGAATCGTAAGTCTTTCTTCCCATTACGACGGGCTTCCCCATCGTACAACGTTTAAACCAAGCAAAATCCGCAGGAAGATGCCAAGGCATTTGATTATCTTTGCCAATAACGCGGTTGTCTGCCATCGCGGCAATCATACTAATGATCATGTCGGGTCCTTATACTATCGGTCTGCGGCGGTAGAATAACAGCCCAGGAACTGCGAGGCCAACTGCTAAACCAGCAATAATAAACATGGCTTTAAGAAAGTTCTCCATGCATGTCGCAATTAACTCTGGCGAGTAACCCAAATGGTTAATCTCCACCATCGCAATCATCGCTTTGTAAGCAAAAACTCCCGGCACCATAGGTATCAATGCAGCGACAGTAAACACTTTTGGATGAGCCAAAAAGCGGTGAGACCAATGAACCCCTATCATGCCAACCAAGGTGGCAGCGAAGAAGGTCGCCCACTCAATCGGTACTCCAAACTGCATCATCAAGTAACGGCTTCCGTGACCAATCGCACCACCTACCGCGCAATAGATCAAAGCTCGCTGTGGCACATTAAACACCAACGCAAAGCCGACTGCAGGGATGGCTGCAAAAAACATGTCATTGAGCAAACCGAGCGTTAAATCAAAAATATTCATTAAATTGCCCACCCCCAAATACCAGTTACACTCATTGCCGCCACAATGCCCAAACACGTTGCTAACGTCAGCAAACTGGCCATTACAAACCGAGCAATACCCATATTAATGTGACCTTTTAGCATGTCTGCTACCGAATTAATCAGTGGAAAACCAGGCACCAACATCAATACCGACGATGCCATCGCTACGGTTGGTAAATTACCAATTTGGTAAATTTCAGCTTGAGCAGAAATCAACGTAGTTACAAATGCGGTAGCAGCAAAGTTAAGTAATGGATTGAAGTGACGATGGCCAATCTCTTGGCGCACGATCATGCCACCAGCCGAGGCCAAGAAGGTCATAATAAATACGCCCCAATCGCCACCTGCTAAATGGCTGAATGCCGCGCATGATAAGCCAATCATAAGCACCACTAGCCAGCGATTGTACCGTTCTGGGCTGATGGTATTCAGTTTTTTCTGCGCCATGGCTGCATCGAGTAACCCGCGCTCCATCATGATACAGATGCGTTGAATTTGCGTAATAACGCGCATGTTGATGCCACGATCGGCACAGCTTCGAGTAGTGGTGATACAGTGTCCATCCATTACGGTCGTGACAACCAAGGCATTGGCTGAGAGGGCTACAGCCACTTCATGCACGCCACAAGCTAAGCCAATACGACGCATGATATCGCACACAAGCGTACTTTCTGCGCCATGGGCCAACAGCATTTGTCCGGCTTGAGCGACAAGTCGAGAAATGGAGCGTTGGTTAGATACCGTCAACTCTCCAGACGGTATGGTTTCTAGATTCATAGATAGGTCTAAGTCCTTTTAGGGTGTTGCTTACTCTCACGTGAAGGAGGCCAAACAGTCCCGAATTATCACGCGAAGCCACTATTGTGCCGCAAATCACATCATCTAAATATGATTTAGATACAAAAAAAGCCGCAATAGATTTTGCGGCTTTATTAAATTTTCTAACAAGACATCGCTTGGAGAGAACGATTAGTCACGAACGTAGACAACGTGACCGTCATCTTCTTCGTCATCCCAATCATCCCAGTCGTCGTCTTCAGTAACAACGTCTTTTCCTGCCATTGCATCTTTATGGTAATCATCCCACATGAAGTTAACTTTATCTTCTTCAGCCACTTCTTCCTCTTCGCGAGGTAGGTTTTCCATAAAGTCAGCAAGTTTGTAGCAAAGCTCTTTGGTGCCAGAACGGTTGATCGCAGAGATCTTGAAGTACTCATCTTCCCAACCTAGCGCATCCAAGATCTCTTGGATCTTTTCATTCGCTTCTTCTTCAGGCATCAGATCAACTTTGTTGAACACCAACCAGCGAGGTTTGCTTGCCAGTTTTTCACTGTACTGCTCTAGCTCATCAATGATGGTTAGTGCATTTTGTACAGGATCAGACTGATCAATCGGCATGATATCAATCATGTGCAGCAACACTCGGCAACGTTCTAGGTGTTTCAAGAAACGAATACCTAGACCCGCACCATCAGCAGCCCCTTCGATAAGCCCCGGGATGTCAGCAACCACAAAGCTCTTTTCAGGAACAACACTCACCACACCCAAGCTTGGGATTAACGTGGTAAACGGGTAGTCTGCTACTTTTGGTTTTGCCGCTGATACCGCGCGAATAAACGTCGATTTACCTGCGTTTGGCAAGCCAAGCATACCAACGTCCGCCAACAGCAGTAGCTCAAGACGGATTTCACGAATTTCACCTTTCGTACCTAGCGTTCTTTGACGAGGCGCTCGGTTTACTGAAGATTTGAAACGCGTGTTACCAAGACCGTGCCAACCGCCTTTCGCGACCATCACTTTCTTACCGTGCTCAGCAACTTCTGCAACAATTTCGTTAGTGTGGATATCCACTGCGCGAGTGCCCACTGGTACGCGAAGAACGATGTCTTTACCACGTTTACCAGTACAGTTACCACCGCGACCGTTTTCACCACGCTCCGCTTCGTAGAAGCGTTGGAAACGGTAATCAATTAGGGTATTTAGGTTTTCATCAGCTTGGATGTAAACATCACCGCCGTCACCACCATCACCGCCGTCAGGGCCGCCTTTAGTGATGAATTTTTCACGCCAGAAACTGACAACGCCGCTACCGCCATCACCAGCCTGAACTTTTACTACCGCTTCATCTACGAACTTCATCTTTTACTCCGACTACTTCGTGCGTGGATTAAATCTACTGTGTCATCCGACAATTTTAGCAGATGACAGATCTAAGCTCCCAGATTCAAATCGCCTCGGATTCTAACGAGAAACTTCGATATGTCGACTGCCATAAATAAAAAACCCCGCCGATTCGGCAGGGCTTTTGAATTCAGCTTAAAGCTATTAAGTAACTTGGTAAAAACCTAATTACTCAGCTTCGATGCTTACAAACTTACGGTTCTTAGGACCTTTCACTTCGAACTTCACTTTACCTTCAGTAAGAGCGAATAGAGTGTGGTCTTTACCGATACCTACGTTGTTACCAGCGTGGAACTTAGTACCACGTTGACGAACGATGATGTTACCTGCAAGTACAGATTCACCACCGAAACGCTTAACACCTAGACGTTTGCTTTCTGAATCGCGGCCGTTACGAGTAGAACCACCAGCTTTTTTGTGTGCCATTGTTAAACTCTCCTAATAGATTAAGCGTTGATACCAGTGATCTTCACTTCAGTGAACCACTGACGGTGACCCTGTTGCTTACGAGAGTGCTTACGACGACGGAACTTAACGATTTTAACTTTATCGCCACGACCGTGTTGTACAACTTCAGCAACAATTTTGCCGCCCTCTACAAGAGGAGCACCAACTTTGATGTCTTCGCCGTTAGCAACAAGAAGAACTTTATCAAATTCTACAGTTGCACCAGTTTCAACGTCTAATTTCTCTAAACGAAGAGTTTGACCTTCGCTTACACGGTGTTGTTTACCACCAGATTGGAAAACAGCGTACATATTTTACTCCGCTTTTTCCGCACAGCCTTTTCATGAGGGTGTGCGCTAAACTAATCATCAATAGGGCGCAGATTCTACAGAAGAGATGCCCCTATGACAAGCCATATTTTGAAAAAATTGGCGAAAAGCTAATCGCCAAAGAAAAGTGCGGCAATCATGCCCTTTAGTAATGTATTAATCAACGTTTTTTAGTGTATTATTCGACAATTATATAAATCGAATAAGCCTTGCAGGGTCTAACTTCAGCCGGATATACGATGGATTTTAAAACTATCCAAGCGCTTACTGCCGATGACATGGCAAAAGTGAATGAAACAATTCAAGCCCAACTAAATTCTGATGTCTCTTTAATCAACCAGCTCGGTTTCTATATCGTGAGTGGTGGAGGCAAACGTCTACGACCGTTACTGGCAATATTGTCAGCACGTGCATTGGGGTACCAAGGCACTGGCCATACGATGGCAGCGGCGTTTATCGAGTTCATCCATACAGCGACTTTGCTGCACGATGATGTCGTGGACGAATCAGACATGCGCCGTGGAAAAGCGACAGCGAATGCTGCGTTTGGTAATGCCGCGAGCGTACTTGTTGGGGACTTTATTTACACTCGCTCATTTCAGATGATGACTGAGCTAGGATCCATGAAGATCCTTCAACTAATGAGTAATGCAGTAAATGTGATCGCCGAAGGTGAAGTTCAACAGTTGATGAACTGTAACGATCCTGACACGACCGAAGAAAGCTATATGCAAGTCATCTACTCAAAGACTGCACGCTTGTTCGAGTCTGCAACGCAAATTGGCGCAATCTTAAATGATGCTCCAGAACACGTTGAATTGGCTCTGCAGAATTATGGTAAATACCTAGGCACTGCATTCCAGCTTATTGATGATGTGATGGACTACACATCCGATGGCGAAGACATGGGCAAAAACGTTGGTGATGATTTGGCTGAAGGAAAACCGACACTGCCTCTGTTGCATGCAATGCGTAATACGACGCCAGAAAATGCGCTAATGATTCGCGAAGCGATTGAAAAAGCCAATGGAATGGAACGCTTAGATGAAATCCTAGCCGTTATGAAAGAGGCCGGTTCGTTAGAATACACTACACAGAAAGCGTTAGAAGAAGCAGATAAGGCGATCGCTGAACTGGAAGTACTACCAGAATCAGAATACAAAGAAGCGCTTATCACGCTGGCTCATGTTGCGGTAAAACGCACCCGCTAGCACCACCAGACCCTTTAGCAAGAAACACAAAAGGAAGAGCATTTCGCTCTTCCTTTTTCGTCTCAGCTCTAGACAATTTCAACGGCTCTGACTAATAGTATCGTTCGCTTCCACCATGCAGCTGTGGATCGTCTTCTATCTCATCAAAACTCACTGCTATCTGTTGATCTGAGCCTTGCTTGGATAACAAAACGGTCTCTGCTTCACGGTCGACAACCAAAATCGTACCGACGCCTTCTTGGCACTCAACAACCATGCCTTTACGGATTC
Organism: Vibrio sp. RC2502; assembly: GCF_054850435.1. Classification (NCBI taxonomy): domain Bacteria; kingdom Pseudomonadati; phylum Pseudomonadota; class Gammaproteobacteria; order Vibrionales; family Vibrionaceae; genus Vibrio; species Vibrio sp. RC2502. The sequence goes on along the minus strand of NZ_CM141453.1, from coordinate 318,295 downwards.
GACTTGCTTCCATCATCTTCTCCTTAACAATGTTGTTTTGGTTCGCTTGTGATACGTAATTCAGAGCAAAAAGATCAAAAAAGCCGATCCTAAGATCGGCTTTCTTCTTAATTCGCGTTATAGAGATTATTTAGCGAATTCAACACCAATGTTGATGTCGCCATTTAACGTTTCTAGCATTCCATCTAGTGCAGCTTTTTCGAAGTCGCTCAATTCGCCGTAGCTTAGTACTTCTTCTACGCCTTCTTTGCCCAGCTTCACAGGTTGTGCAAAGTAAGGTGCGTGCTCGCTGTCACCTTCAACGTAAGCACACTCAACAACGCCTTCTTCACCTTGAAGAGCTCGTACAAGTGCTAGACCGAAACGACAAGCCGCTTGGCCCATAGAAAGTGTCGCACTACCGCCACCCGCTTTTGCTTCAACAACTTCTGTGCCCGCGTTTTGAATACGCTTAGTCAGAGCTTCTACTTCTTCAGCTGTAAACTCCACACCTTCTACTTGAGAAAGAAGAGGAAGAATTGTCACGCCAGAGTGACCACCGATAACTGGTACACGGATATCGCTAGGATCTTTGCCTTTTAGCTCAGCAACAAACGTTTCTGAACGGATCACGTCTAGTGTGGTAATACCGAATAGGCGACGCTTGTCGTAAACGCCCGCTTTCTTCAGAACTTCAGCAGCGATTGGCACTGTTGTGTTCACTGGGTTAGTGATGATACCTACACATGCTTTAGGACAAACAACCGCAATTTTTTCAGCGAGTGATTTCACAATACCAGCGTTTACATTGAACAGATCCGCACGATCCATGCCCGGCTTACGAGCAACACCCGCAGAGATAAGAACTACATCTGCACCTTCTAGCGCAGGAGTTGGATCTTCACCAGCGTAACCTTTGATCGATACTGGTGTTGGGATGTGGCTAAGATCTGCTGCTACGCCAGGCGTAACTGGAGCAATATCGTATAGGGCTAAATCAGAACCAGCAGGAAGACGGTTCTTAAGCAGAAGGGCAAGGGCTTGACCGATGCCACCAGCGGCACCAATAACGGCTACTTTCATGTAGTTCTCCTTGAGAGTATTTCTCTTATAAACGTATTCGTAGGGTAGTTTGTAACCAACTGAAATAAGCTATCGGAATCACAACTTGATTACAATCAATTAACGCCAGCTTTGCGACCTCGCGCAACTCGCTGTTGTCGTGCTACAAATGAAGGTTGGATTATTCTTTTATTCTGTTGAAATGACAAGAAATTCAACAGGACAAAACGAGACTGGTTGAATAATCTTAAAGAATCCTGTTCTGTTTATGGTTTACAGTGATGCAACTAACAGAATGCCGGGACTTTTTGGCACTGCATGAATATATATGCGAGAATATGCAAAATTGCTGACACGTACTAAGAGAATCATAATGACTATGCGCAATTCAGAGAAACAAGATAACCTAGTCCGCGCCTTTAAAGCCCTGCTAAAAGAAGAGAGCTTTGGCTCACAGGGTGAAATTGTTGACGCACTCAAGCAGCAAGGCTTTGAAAGCATTAACCAATCTAAAGTTTCACGTATGCTGACCAAGTTTGGTGCTGTTCGTACTCGTAACGCAAAAATGGAAATGGTGTACTGCCTACCGGCCGAGTTGGGCGTACCAACAGTAAGCAGCTCTCTACGTGAACTGGTTTTAGACATCGATCACAATGCGGCATTGGTTGTCATTCACACAGGTCCTGGCGCAGCACAGCTTATTGCTCGCCTACTCGACTCGTTAGGTAAATCCGAGGGTATTCTTGGCGTAGTAGCGGGTGACGATACCATTTTTATTACCCCTACAATGCCAGTATCAACTGAACAATTGTTCAAGTCTGTATGTGAGCTATTCGAGTACACAGGCTGAGACCGACGAGCATTGGTTTAAGTAACTCTTTGTGGGCTATGAAAGAAATACTATTTTGTAGCCCATTATTTATGTAAACAAATTGCTTCATGCGACTACTTTTTACCCACCACTTTTGTGATTAATATCACGCAATTGATCTTTTTCACCATCTTGCCTTATTCACACCTAACTAACTGTTATAAAAAGAATTAAATCAAAGATCAATCACCATACCCTGTCGCAAGCTTTAGACTTATTCGCTATAACATTTAACATTCGGATAATTTTCTGCCAATTTTTTGTTATGATTTGCTCGCTTTTTCAAACAATTGGATTGGAAAAGATGCCGTTTCCAAATAGGAAACTCCAGAAGTGATTTATGGTTATTTCCGGGTAAATAATGAATATAAGGAAGGGAAATTCATGGCATTTAACAAACTTCTCAAAGTAGGCGCTATCGCTGCAGCTGTAATGGGCGCAGGCGCGGTTAACGCTCAAGAGTTTATTACTATCGGTACTGGCTCTGTAACTGGTGTTTACTACCCTACTGGTGGTGCTATCTGTAAGTTGGTAAATAAAGGTCGTAAAGACCACAACATCCGTTGTTCAGTAGAATCAACTGGTGGCTCAATTTACAACGTTAACACTATCCGTGCAGGCGAATTAGATTTTGGTATCGTGCAATCGGATTGGCAGTACCACGGCTACAACGGTACGAGCAAGTTTGCGGAACAAGGCCCGTACAAAAAACTGCGTGCAATGTTCTCTCTTCATACTGAACCTTTCAACATCATCGCACGTGCTGACTCTGGCATCGAAAACGTTCAAGACCTAGCAGGTAAGCGTGTCAACATCGGTAACCCAGGTTCTGGTGACCGCGCGACAATGGGCGTAGTAATGAAAGCAATGGGCTGGACAAATGACAGCTTCAAACTTGCTTCAGAGCTAAAAGGCTCAGAGCGTTCTCAAGCACTTTGTGACAACAAAATTGATGCGTTCATCTACATGGTTGGCCATCCAAACGGTTCAATCAAAGAAGCAACAACATCATGTGATGCGAAGCTAGTGCCTGCAACTGGTCCTAAGATCGACAAGATCGTCGCAGACAACCCGTACTACGCATTCAGCACAGTGCCGGCTGGTATGTACCGTGGTACAGATAAAGACGTGAAGAGCTTTGGTGTTGCAGCAACAATGGTAACAACAGCTGATGTTTCTGATGAAGTTGCATACAACGTTGCTAAAGCCGTGTTCGAGAACTTCGACACCTTCAAACGTCTGCATCCAGCTTTTGCTAACCTGAAAAAAGAAGACATGGTGAAAGCAGGTATTTCTATCCCTCTTCACCCAGGTGCAGAAAAATACTACAAAGAAGTGGGTCTAATTAAGTAAGCACTCACTTATTTCAATCTCAGGCAGAAAAAGATGGTTTTCTGCCTGATTGAGTATGCTGGTTGTAGCACGTTGAACCAGCATGCTTTGTTCATTTGCCAGTTTTTCTTAGAACTGCGCACTCAATACCCAAGAAAACACTTTAACGCCGCCAACAAAGCACTCGGTACTCTTGCTTTGTGATTCGGCAGCGGAATACTCGAAAGCAAACTTCGCTCCATTCACTACACTGATAAAGGCGAAGTGTGGTTCTCGATAGAAGAACGGACAGGACCATCAATAATAAGGAAAAAGTACATGGCGACGAATAAGACTCCGTCTCAAGATGTGCAAGAAATGGTGGCTCAAGCAGACACGGGCGCACGTAACCCTTCGGGAGTGCAAGGACGAATCCTTTGGTTAGTCCCTCTGTGTTGGTCACTATTTCAATTATGGTACGCCTCCCCGCTACCATTTATTTTCAATTTTGGCGTACTGAATGACACTGAAGCGCGAGCGATTCACCTCACTTTCGCGATATTTTTGGCCTTCACTGCTTATCCAGCAATGAAGAACTCTCCGCGGGATCACATTCCTCTTGTGGATTGGATTCTCGCGTTAGCGGGTAGCTTTTCGGCTGCCTATATCTACCTTTTCTACACCGAACTCGCAGGGCGTTCCGGCGCGCCCACCACTACCGATATTGTGGTTGCGGTCGTTGGCATGATATTGCTACTTGAAGCGACTCGTCGTGCATTAGGGCCTCCGCTAATGGTTGTGGCCGCCGTGTTCCTGACTTACACGTTTGCTGGCCCATACATGCCAGATGTCATAGCCCACAAAGGCGCAAGCTTAGGTAAAGCGATGTCGCATCTGTGGCTAACCACCGAAGGGGTATTTGGTGTTGCGTTAGGTGTATCCACTTCTTTCGTATTCTTGTTTGTACTGTTTGGCGCGATGCTAGAACGTGCGGGTGCAGGTGCTTACTTCATTAAAGTCGCGTTTTCTCTACTTGGTCACATGAAAGGTGGCCCAGCTAAAGCCGCCGTTGTCGCATCTGGTCTATCGGGTCTGGTTTCAGGCTCATCGATCGCAAACGTCGTAACCACGGGTACTTTTACCATTCCATTGATGAAACGAGTCGGCTTCCCGGGCACAAAAGCGGGTGCCGTTGAAGTGGCAGCGTCAACCAATGGTCAGCTCACCCCGCCAATCATGGGCGCGGCAGCGTTTTTGATGGTGGAATACGTTGGGATTTCTTACGTAGAGGTTATCAAAGCGGCATTACTTCCAGCGCTGATTTCCTACATCGCGTTGATTTACATCGTTCACCTTGAAGCATGTAAAGCGGGCATGACTGGCTTACCTCGTCGTCATAATCCAACGTTACTGCAAAGCCTACTTTCATTCACGGCTACCATTTTAGGTCTGTGTGTAATCAGCGCTTTGGTGTACTACGGTGTAGGTTGGACGAAAGATGTCTTTGGCGACGCAGCGACTACGATAGTAACGATCGCGCTACTCATCGCCTACGTCGGCCTCGTAAAAATTTCTGCGAACCACATGAAAGATGGCGCAATTGAGATTGATGCGGAGCTGACTGAAGTGCCAGATCCGGGTCCTACAGTGAAGTCTGGCTTACACTACCTGCTACCTATAGTGGTACTGGTTTGGTGTTTAACAGTAGAGCGCTTCTCACCTGGCTTATCAGCATTTTGGGCGACCGTCTTTATGGTCTTCATTTTGCTAACACAACGCCCTCTGATGGCGTTACTTGCGAAAGAAGGCGACCTAGTACAACAAACCAAAGAGGGTTTTGTCGATCTCGCTGAAAGCTTGGTGGCTGGTGCTCGCAACATGATCGGTATCGGTGTCGCAACTGCGGCGGCAGGTACGGTTGTTGGCGTTGTGACACTAACCGGTATCGGCTTGGTGATGACGGATTTTGTTGAGTTTATCTCTGGCGGTAGTGTCATCCTAATGCTGCTGTTTACTGCGGTTATCAGTCTGATTCTCGGTATGGGTCTGCCTACCACAGCAAACTACATTGTAGTATCAACGCTAATGGCGCCAGTTATCGTAACGCTCGGCGCAGCGCACGGTCTTATCATTCCACTGATTGCAGTGCACTTGTTCGTGTTCTATTTCGGTATTCTCGCCGATGATACACCACCGGTCGGTCTGGCAGCCTTTGCCGCTGCAGCAATCGCGAAGTCCGATCCAATTCGTACCGGTATCCAAGGCTTTACCTACGATATTCGAACCGCCATTCTGCCATTCATGTTTGTTTTCAATACCCAATTATTGTTGATGGGTATCGATTCTTGGTGGCATTTAGCACTCACGGTAATCTCTTCCATCATTGCGATGCTGATCTTCTCTGCCGCTACGCAGGGATGGTGGCTGACTCGTAACAAGTGGTGGGAAACCGTCCTATTATTAGTATTAACTTTCTCATTCTTCCGACCTGGTTTTTGGTGGGACATGTTATACCCAGCGAAAGTTCTTTCTCCTGGGGTTGAGATAGCTCAAATCACGGAAAACCTAAATGTAGGAGAATCCATTGAGTTACGTGTTGCCGGACAAAACCTCGAAGGCGAATACGTCGAGAAAACGGTACGTCTGCCATTCGAAGACAGAGCAACGACAGCTGAAGAGCGTATCTCTTCAATGGGTCTGATGCTGACTGAGAACGACGGCAAAATGGTCGTCGACATGGTTGAATTTGGTAGCCCTGCGGAGTCATCTGGTATCGACTTTGATTGGGAAATCAAATGGGTCGTTCAAGACGCGGATCGTCCAATGAAAGAATGGGTATTTGTACCTTGCTTGATTCTTCTGCTGGTACTTGCCATGAACCAAAAACGTCGTGCTCGCAAGGAACAACTGAGCGCATAACCGATTTGGCCCCGCGGATCTGGGGCCTTAGTGAGAGACATTGAATGTATAAACAAATTCTTGTTCCGGTTGATCTAAATGATCAAGGCTTCTCAGACCGAGCAGTTGAACTGGCGGTGTGGCAAGCAAAACAAGCAAACGCAGAAATCCACCTGCTCACTGTTTTGCCAGGTATTCACATGTCGATGGTCGCCACTTACTTCCCAAAAGACGCAGCAGCGAAAATGAAGCAAGATGTGAAGCAGCAGCTAAAAGCATTTGCCAGCGAGCACATTGATGATGAAGTGATTTACAAAGTGCACGTTGCCGAAGGTAAAGCTTACGCAACAATTCTTGATTACGCCGAGCGTTTGGGCGCAGACCTTATTATCATGCCAAGTCACAAGCGTTCGAAAATTAACAAAGTGATGCTTGGTTCTGTTGCAAGTAAAGTTGTGGAATATTCTCCAATCAACGTGATGGTAGTGAAGCCGCAAGGTTAAGCTTACGGCCACGCAAGAAAAAAAGGTTGATGCTCGCATCAACCTTTTTTGTATCTCTCATCATTGTCCAGCAGCACGAACGAAGGCCTGTAGGGTCTTGCTGGGATGCTCGGCAGTCAGGGCATCAATCTCACCCACCGCTTCTACTTTTCCGTTAGCAACAAAGGCAAAGTGACTCGCAATCGCTTTGGCATCACTAAGATGATGCGTAACCATCAACACGGTAATTCCGCGCTCCGCAGCCAGTTTTTTTACCAAGCTCAGCATCTCTTCACGCAACACTGGATCAAGTGCCGAGAAAGGCTCATCCAACAGCCACATGGAATGAGGCTGAACAAAACAACGCGCTAAGGCAACACGTTGACGCTGCCCTCCAGAAAGGTGCTCAGGCAAACGGTCGAGGTACTCTGCAACGCCAACTTGCTGCGCAGCTTGTTCAACCTGACGCTTTTGGTCTACCGTGAGCTTTAGTCCCGGGTGTAAACCTAAGCCAATGTTGTCACGCACCGACAAGTGAGAAAACAAGTTATGCTCTTGGAACAGCATGGAGAAAGGACGCTGATAAGGCTCTTTGCGCACAATCGACTCACCATCAACCCGAATGTCACCTTGATCAGGATGGATAAATCCTGCGGCCAGAGCCAGCAAGGTTGATTTCCCTGCCCCACTCGGCCCCATCAACGATACAATCTGACCACGTTCAATGCTCAACTCAAAACGAAACAGTTCACGTTGGTAGGTGTACTGCACATCATCCAACACTAGCATTATGCTTTCTCCTTCGCTTTCAATACTTTCTCTATCAAGGCAAAACAGCCCACACTCAACAACAATAGCGTCACGGACACCACCGCAGCGGCGTCCATCTGATAACTGCCAAGCAACTGGAACAAATACAGAGGTAAGGTACGAAATTCTTGTCCACCAAACAGCGCTATCGCGCTTAAATCCCCTATTGCAAACATAAAGCTGATCGCAAACGCATGTGCAAACGGCTTGCGCAGCGCCTGCCACTCCACCACTTTAAATCGTTGCCAGCCACGCATGCCTAAGCTGGCACAGACATACTGATACTGTTGCTCAATGTGCAGCATCGGTTGCGCTAGCGTTTTGATCACGTAAGGCAAAGCCATCATACCATTCACCAAAATCACGACAAAAAACGCCAAGCTAAAAACATCGGTAAATGATCGCAGTAGTAAGAATAGGCCAGTGCTAATCACCAGCCCCGGCGTCACTAGAATAATGGTACCGATTAACTCTATCTGATCAGCTCGCGTATTTTTATACTGCAAACGCCAACGGCGACTGGTCAACAATATAGACACTCCCGCAGCGACCGCAAGCGCACTGGCTAACCCTGCAACTTTGAGCGAGTTAGATAACGCAGACCAAAAACGTTCATCGGTTAACACCGTCCAAACTTGTTGGTTGATACCACTCAGTAACACCATCAGTAACGGCGGTATCACCAGTAAAAAGGCACCTATGATCCAAAAGCTATCCCAAGCTTTTGACCACCCATGATCCTTCGTTAAAAATTGCTGTACCGATGTGCTGCCAGCACTGATAGCAACAGGCTTTGTTAACTTCTGAACTCCGATCGCAAGTAGTCCACACAACAGCATCTGCCACAACGCTAATAACGCACCAGCTTGCAAATCAAAATCAAACTTAATCGCTTGATAGATTGCCAGCTCAATAGTGGTGGATTTTGGCCCGCCACCCAGCGCCATCACAGTGGCAAAACTGGTGAAGCACAACATAAATACCAAGCCACAAACGTGAGGAAGTTGCTGCCTTAAACGCGGCCATTCCACCCAGCGAAACTTATCCCAATGGCTCATACCAAGATGCGAACACAGCTTGTGTTGCTCAGCAGGGATAGACTCCAAGGCTTGCAGCAGCAAGCGTGCCGCATAAGGTAAATTAAAGAACACATGGGCAAGTAAGATGCCATTCAAACCATAAATAGAAAATGGAAGTTTGGTGTCGAAACCTTGCAGCCACTGCGCTAACAAACCGCTGTTGCCATAAATAGCTAATAGCCCAAAAACACCAACCAAAACCGGCAAAACCAGTGTCGATGCAAATAGCTTAAGCAGTAATGATTTACCCAAAAATTGGCGACGCGAAAGCGCGTGCGCAACTGGAATGGCAAAACCAACACTGAGCAATGTGGAAAGAAAAGCTTGGTAAAAGCTGAACTTGGTGACATGTTGATAATACGGGTCGTCCCATACCACAGACACATCAAGTGAAGGGGCTTGAACAATCAAAGCACCTAGGGCAGAAATAACAAAGGTCGCGATGATCATCGCGACCCCTAAACCTATTTTTGGAACAGAATTCAAAGGTAAAACCTATCTCATTCAGATGAGGGTGGAAACGTCAGCTAAAACGTCAGTGCACTTTGCCATTCGCGAATCCAAGACTTACGCATTTTTGCCACTTCATCAGCACTAAAGCTCAACGACTTGCTTGGAACGCTCAAGGTTTCAAAACCTTTAGGTAACTCAACGTCAGTAACTGGGTACATCCAGTTGCCCGTTGGCATCGCTGACTGGAACTCATCACTTAAAATGAAATTCATAAACTGATCAGCAAGTTCTGAATTTTTTGACCGTTTCACTTTGGCGGCTACTTCAACTTGCATGTAGTGACCTTCAGCAAAATTCGCCGTCGCAAACTTCGAATCGTTTTCCGCAATTAAGTGGTACGCAGGTGAGGTGGTGTAAGAAAGCACTAAATCGGACTCACCATTTAGGAACATAGAATACGCCTCAGACCAACCTTTCGTGACCGTTACGGTTTTGCTTGCTAACTTCTGCCACGCTTGCGTCACATCGTCGCCATAAATGGATTTCATCCACAGCATCAAACCTTGGCCCGGCGTTGACGTACGCGGATCTTGATAAATCACTTTCAAATCGTCGCGCGTTTCCACCAGCTCTTTCATGCTTTTCGGCGGATTAGCCAGTTTCTCTTTGTTGTACACAAACGCGAAGTAGCCGTAATCGTACGGTACAAACGTCGTATCGCTCCAACCGTTTGGTAACACTGTGTTGGCCGTATCCACATTGTGCTCGGTAAGCAGACCGGTTTTCTTCGCTTCAGCCATCAGGTTGTTATCCAAACCTAACACGATGTCGGCTTTGCTATTACCGCCTTCAAGACGAAGACGATTCAGGATCGACACACCATCGTCCAACGCTACGAAGTTAACGTCACAGCCACATTTTGCTTCAAAAGCTTGCTCGATTTTAGGACCCGGCCCCCAATCTGCGGCAAAAGAGTCGTAGGTATAGATGGTTAATGTGTTTTCAGCGGCAAACGCTGAAGTAGAGGTGATTGCAGCTAAGGCAATCAGATTTAGAGTGGTTTTCACTGCTCGCTCTCCATGAGTATTTCAGAGAAATAAGTTGAGCGGCACAGGGTTTGAGGCGGCTATTAAGGATTTCCAATATCCAGACTCAATTCCTACGCCAGCATTATCTGGTTCAGGTAATACGGGTCCCTAGTAAAGCACTTAGGTCTCAGCGCCCAAATGCATTGATTGACTCAATGCAAAATGGGTTTGCTCCCCGATGAGTTGGATGGATTGTAAAGGTATTTGAGTGGTTACACAATCAGCTCACGAGCGCTGGTCATAGCCCCAACGAGGCACTAAACCTTGCTCAATACCTAAGTGGTCGAGAATTCTCGCCACCATAAAGTCCACTAAGTCTTCAATGCTCTTTGGCTGATGGTAGAAGCCCGGAGCCGCTGGCATGATGGTGACGCCCATTTGCGATAGCTTGTGCATGTTCTCAAGATGCAGCGTTGAAAATGGCGTTTCACGAACCACGAGCAACAGTTGCCCGCGTTCTTTCATTACCACATCAGCCGCCCGTTCGATCAAGTTGTCCGACATACCATGCGCGATCGCCGCAACACTTCCTGCTGAACATGGGCAAACCACCATTTGCTTTGGTGCCGCTGAGCCAGACGCTACCGGTGAGAACCAGTCATCTTTACCACAAACAGTGATGTTATTTGGATCACAGTTGAGATGTTCCACCAGCGCTTGCTTTGCGGCGTCTGGCCCACTTGGCAGCTTAAGGTTGTGTTCGGTTGCCATCACAACGCGAGCCGCCGAAGAAATCAGAACGTAGACATGATAATCCGCCGCGACCAAACATTCTAAAAGACGAAGGCCATAAGGAGCACCTGAGGCACCCGTTAATGCCAACGTGATGGCTTTTTTCTGAGAGGGTTGTATTTTGTTGTGCATATCAATCAGGCTTTTAGTTTTAACTGCTCAAGAAGTTTTCCGTGAATACCACCAAAGCCACCGTTACTCATTACCAGAATTTGGTCTCCAGGCTGAGCACGTTCGACGATTTTAGCTACAAAATTATCCATATCGGCATCGACAAACGCTGGCTGCTTGCATTGATCAGCAATGTCTTGCACCGACCATTCGATATTGTCTGGCTGGAATAAGAACACTTCATCTGCGCTGTGTAGCGAATCCGCGAGTGTGTTCTTATGAACACCACGCTTCATGGTGGCAGAGCGAGGTTCCAATACAGCAAGGATACGTTTTTCACCCACTTTGTTACGCAAACCGCCCAGTGTCAGTTCAATTGCCGTAGGGTGATGCGCGAAATCATCGTAAACCGTGATGCCTTGTTCTTCACCTTTGAGCTCTAAACGACGCTTAGTGTTGATAAAACGACCCAACGCCTGACAAGCAAGTTCTGGCGTTACACCAACGTGTCGTGCGGCAGCGATCGCCATCAGTGCATTATCCACATTGTGGTCACCCACCAAATCCCATTCGACGGTACCGACCTTCTCGCCTTGCAAAGCAACGTCAAATTTTGAGCCATCAAGCACTAATTTGTGCGCTTGCCAGTCACCATCCTCACCAGAGAACTGTCTTTCCGTCCAGCAGCCACGCTCTAATACATCCGCCAAAGCTTGATCCTGCTTCGGCGCTAAGATCAAACCATTGCCCGGTACCGTTCGCACTAAATGATGGAATTGGCGCTTGATCGCTTCTAGATCATCGAAGATGTCAGCATGATCGAACTCAAGGTTGTTCATGATTAAAGTGCGAGGATGGTAATGCACAAACTTAGAACGCTTATCGAAAAAAGCACTGTCATATTCGTCCGCTTCAACAACAAAAAACATGCTTTCGCCCAAACGAGCCGACACACCGAAGTTACCCAACACGCCACCAACGAGGAAACCAGGTTGGTAACCACAGTCTTCGAGTATCCACGCCAGCATGCTCGAAGTGGTCGTTTTGCCGTGTGTACCGGAAACAGCCAACACCCAACGATCATGCAGTAAAAATTCGTTCAGCCATTGTGGTCCTGAGGTGTAACGCATGTTGCTATTAAGTACATGCTCAACACACGGATTGCCACGGCTCATCGCGTTACCAATCACCACAAGGTCAGGTTGAGGATCGAGTTGAGACGGGTCGAAGCCTTCAATAATTTCAATACCTTGAGACTCTAGCAATGTGCTCATCGGTGGGTAAACATTGGCATCAGAACCCGTCACTTTATGCCCTAATTGACGCGCTAAAATTGCTGCGCCGCCCATAAACGTGCCACAGATACCCAAGATATGAATGTGCATAAACTAAACCTTGTAATGCGTTCTTTGATGCCTTCATTATCGCGATAACGACCAGAAAAGCGAGTGACTTTAGCCTTCTTCTTGCAGTCCCTTTCACAAATATGACAAGGTTGAACAGAGACTGTACAGCGCTCTGACCTGCGAATGAATCCCTAATTTGAGCAGACAAATAAATTGAGATCTCAGACAGTTACTTCATTACCATTAAAAAGATCCACGACTTAAAATTACATCTAGCGCAAACGTTTAACATCCATAAAGAGATGCCCGTTGCGCAACACCCCCAATGAAATGTAAATGTAAGGATTAACCATGTCAGGAATGCGCACCCTAGGCGAATTCATTGTTGAAAAACAAGCGGATTTCCCCCACGCTAGCGGTGATCTCTCATCTCTTTTAGCATCCATTCGTTTAGCTGCAAAAATCGTTAACCGTGAAATCAACGCAGCAGGTCTTGGTGATATCACTGGCGCTGTCGGCACGGAAAATGTCCAAGGCGAAGCACAGCAAAAGCTAGACGTGTACGCGAACGACAAATTTAAAGCGGCGCTTGAAGCTCGTGACCAAGTTTGTGGCGTTGCCAGTGAAGAAGAAGATGAAGCGGTTGCGTTCAACAAAGAACTCAACCAAAACGCAAAGTATGTTGTATTGATGGACCCACTTGATGGTTCTTCAAATATCGACGTAAACGTGTCTGTCGGTACTATCTTCTCTATTTATCGCCGTGTTTCGCCTATTGGCACACCCGCGACAGAAGAAGATTTCCTTCAGCCAGGTCATAAGCAAGTCGCAGCAGGTTACGTAATTTACGGTTCATCAACTATGTTGGTGTACACCACAGGTAACGGCGTAAACGGCTTTACTTACGACCCATCCATCGGCAGCTTCTGCCTATCTCATGAAAACATGATGATTCCTGAAGATGGTAAGATCTACTCCATCAACGAAGGTAACTACATTCGTTTCCCACAAGGTGTGAAAAAGTACATCAAATACTGCCAAGAGAATGTGCCTGAAGACGGTCGTCCATACACCTCTCGCTACATTGGTTCTTTGGTGGCGGATTTCCATCGCAACCTGCTTAAAGGTGGCATCTACCTTTACCCAAGTACGCAAAGTCACCCACAAGGCAAACTTCGCCTGCTTTACGAATGCAACCCAATGGCATTTCTCATCGAACAAGCGGGCGGCATTGCATCAGATGGCGTGAATCGCATCATGGACATCAAACCGACTGAGCTACACCAGCGTGTACCTTTCTTTGTGGGTTCGAAGAACATGGTTCGCAAAGTTGAAGAGTTCCTTGAACTGCACCGCGACGAAGAATAATCTCAGACCTTTGTCCAACGCGGCAGGTGTTTACCTGCCGCGTTTTTGTCGCTAAAGTGAAATGCGAATTAATCATAGATGAGGGCGATCTTCTGGCTCCTCATCCTCAATGAAAAGGAATATTCAAATGAGCCTAAACCATGTACCAGCAGGTAAATCGCTACCTGAAGATATTTACGTCGTTATCGAAATCCCTGCCAATGCAGACCCTATCAAATACGAAGTAGATAAAGACTCTGGTGCTGTATTTGTCGACCGTTTCATGTCTGCGCCAATGTTTTACCCATGTAACTACGGTTACGTGAACAACACACTTTCGCTTGATGGTGACCCAGTAGATGTCCTTGTCCCAACGCCATACCCACTCATGCCTGGCTCTGTTATTCGCTGCCGACCTGTTGGCGTTTTGAAGATGACGGATGAATCGGGCGAAGATGCCAAAGTCGTTGCCGTACCGCACTCTAAAATCTCTAAAGAGTATGAACACATTCAAGATGTGGGCGACATTCCTGAGTTGCTAAAAGCGCAAATCACGCATTTCTTTGAGCGCTACAAAGAGTTGGAATCAGGAAAGTGGGTGAAAGTTGATGGCTGGGCAGATGTAGAAGCGGCAAAAGCAGAGATTCTACAATCTTACGAGCGTGCGCAAAACAAATAAGCGTAAACGCCAACCCCGAATACAAAAAGAGCTGCAAAGTGCAGCTCTTTTGCTTTCTAGCCTAAACGCTTGCCTTAGATAGGAGCTCCTGCGGAGGACATACGACCAGCGTCATAATCGTGTTGGAAGAACGGGTCAACGTCATCGCAGATTCCGAAATACGGTCGTCCAACCACACCCAGCATATAGGCACTTTGCTCACAATACTCTTGCTTACCTTCTTGATAACCGTTTTGGTAGGCCATGATCAGTTCTGGCGTTGCATGGTTAGTGCCATCCAACTTAGCTATCCGCTCTTTTGACAACTCTCGTAATCCATCTAAGGCAGACTGTTTCCCGAACGCTTGCCAATCAGTCACACTGGTTGAAGCTGGTAAGGTGGTTTGCGCACAAGCAGACAGAAGCATCATCATCGCGCCAATTATTAACACTCTCATCATCACTCCTTACTTTTCTGACTTGTCGTTTTCTAACGTGTTTAGAAACGTTTTTAAATCTCGACAACGTTCTTACGATGGTTACTTAAGTATAGTTCACACCCTTTGACACCAATCGCCAGACGCTATCTCTTCCGTAAGCTGCTCCGTGTCTTGATACAAGTAAATCCATGCTTGGCCAAATGGCGTTGCAATGCTCTCTCTACGATATTCGACAGGTACGTCTTCAAGCTTATCGAGCGCCACCAAAGTATCATCATCAATCAGATAAACTTCGCCTTGGATTGAGCGCTGCCCTTCTGACAGCGCTGGGTACGAGCCTACATCGTAGAGAGAAAATTGGGCGTCCGTTTCATGTAAACCAAGAAATTGAGCCGAGCTCAAATAATGATGGTTGTACTCTCCCTTACGTAACGTCCCGTAGACAAAAATCAAATGCTGCATAACCACTCCTTAGCTATGAGTTCTGTGTGGTTAGGACGTGCGCCCTAATCAAATTCAAATTGATAGAGTAGGTCAACTGCGCTATCTACACCAGATACCGCCTCTAAATACAGGTCTTGCATCAATCGGTAACGCACCGTGAACTCACCCAGCGAGTTGAAGATACCGACACCATACTTAACCTGTAGACCTGGCAAAATGTAACCACTCACCGTCACTTGAGAGTCATCACCCGAGCCTGCCGTATCAAGCTGTAAATCTTGTACGCCAAAGGCTTCACCGATTTCTCCAACAACACGACCGCTTTTCGCCAAACTCAGACCAATTAATGTGGTCGTCATCGCGTTACCACCCGACTCACCATCAATATCTTGACCACGAAGCAGGTAAGACAACGCGTTGGCTTGTGGCATCGCAGGCTCCGAGAAAATTTCCACACTCGGATCGGAAGCAGGGCCAGTCACACGCACACCTGCGATCACATCGTCTTGAGTATTGTCAGGGTTACGAATCGCTTTGATCGATACGTACGGTTGATCCGCTGGACCGTTCATTAAGATCTTACCTTCTTCGATCACCAAATCTTGACCAAATGAACGGTAAGAACCGTCAACGATGTTTACCTCACCAACGATGAATGGTCCTTTGTCTTTTTGTGTCACGTTAAGGCTACCTTTCAAGCCGCCCTTCAAGCCAAACGCCGCAAGTTGGAAGTCGTCACCAATCTTAATGTTGATGTCCGTTTCGACGTTGAATGGCATAGCCGTCACTTCATCAACTGGCTGTAAATCCTTGTTTAAAATCACGGTATCACTCGACACCCCAACCGCACTTGGTGGCAGTTCCTCAATGACGATACGTCCCCATGGCAGATTGATATTACCTTCCACCTTCGCCAACTGCGGTGTGACATCAATGGTCATGTCCGGCTCAACTTTGATTTTGACCATCGGCGGCATATCAACTTTCAGCTCTTTTGCAAACACGCGGGCACGAGTTCGCCAGTCTTGCAGGTCACGCCAGTCAGCATCACCGGTGATTTCTAGCTTACCGTCAGGCGTAATGATCCCAGCATCCAAATCCGCTTGGTGACCTTTAAAGTTGATCACGACTTGTCCGGAGTTGATGTCGATTGGCGTCACTTCGCCTTGCAGTTTCATTTGATCGATAAGGAACTGACCATTCACTTTTGGATGCATTACATCACCAGACAAGGCCAAATCAGTATTCATATTCGCCTTGAACAAGCTGTATTCCCCGATCAACGGAGCCAAGAAGTCCAAGTGGAACGTAGAAAGCGCAACCTTACCGTCAATAGTTGGCTTCTCAGATGAGACATTCAGTAAAGAAACCTTACCTGACAAGTCACCGTTATCTTTCACATCAAATAACCACTCAGCATCAAGCTTGTCTTTCGCTAATGCCGCTTTAAAGCTGAAGCTGTCCCAGCCCACTTTAATTGGCTGCTCTAGTGCTTGTTCAACTTGGCCTTTTGGCATGTTGACACTCAAGGTAACTTCAGGCTTTTTCTCTGGAGCCCATTTAGCAAAAGCCTGTGCATTAACTGAGCCTTGCAGCTTGGTTTCTGGCGGCAGGAATTGTTTGATTTGGTCGAAATTAAAATCATTGATCGCTAACTTCGCTTGGCCACTCTTACCGACACTAATATCTTCGGTTAGACACACACTCGACTTCGCTTGCAACCAACAATGAGCTTGAACATTCGCGATCTGTTTGTCGATATTGACCTTCACTGCAGTCGATTTTTGCAGTGACCAAGGACCTTGTTGCGAGCTCAGCGTCAAGCGGCGCAGCGCCCCATCCCAAATCATTTCTGGCTTCTGCTTAAACGTCCCTTCGATTTCCAAACTGGTCGAAACCAGATCAGACACCACATCAAGCGTCAGTTGATGCAGTTTTTCATCTCCAGAGACTTCAAGATCCGCGCTATCAACTTTAATGTCGTCGTAGGTAATGTTATTCGCAATAAGACTTAAGTTCGCTTTTGGTGCTGGCAGAGGCGTCACATCGCCCTTTAAGGTGATCGTTTCTACATTCGCCTGTTGCTGCCAGTTGATCTGATTTAAAGCGAGATCAAGATTGATATCAGGCTCTTTCAAACTACCGCGTAGCGCTACTTTACCTTGCATCTTACCCGCAAGATCCGGAACACTTTTCGCAAAGTCAGGGAAGTTAACCTCAACATCCATCAAGATTTGTTTGTCGATCTTGCCCTTCGCACTCAGTTGGTTCGGGCCATGAGAAAGCGCTAAACCTTGAGTGGTTAGTTGGATGTCTTCACCTTTGCCATTCTTATCAGACGCTTCAAGTTGCCCTTCGACATTCAATGGATAACCTCGCAAAATGCCGTCGATGTCTAACTTAGGCAAACTGACTTGCCAACCACCTTGTTCCGTTAACGATCCCGAAGTCGAGAGACTACCACTGATATCCCCTTCTGCTTCTTTCCACTGCAATCCTGGTTGAATGTTCTTCAGGTTCAGGTCGGCTTGCCAGTTGATTGGAGCCGCCCAATTCGCCATAACTTTACCGGAAAGTTCGCCCCCCAAAGTTTTCACTACAAGGCTTTCGAGATCGATTTGCTCCAGCGTACCTTTGCCGTTCAGCGCAACATCAACGGCGGGAATGTCTTTGCCTGACGCTTTGGTTTCTAATGCGACTTCGTAACCATCAAGTGAACCTTTTGCCGCCAAACTTGGTACAGAAACCTGATAATCACTTTGCCCAAATAGCGGCCATTGCGCTTGAACATTTTTGATCGAAACATCAAACGGCAACTGCGTTTTAAGCGGTTGGATGTCACCTTTGATCTCCGCTTGTACAAGCTCAGAAAGCGTAGCATTTAACGATAAATCCCCAACCGAACCAGAGGCCGAAAGCGACAGTTTTTGTCCCTTCGCATCCGCTTGCTTCACTAACGCGTCCAATTGCGCTTTGATTGGGTAATCAGCAGAAAGGGTCACTTGTGTGCTTAACTTGCCTTCCACTTCTGGCATGTCGAGCTCTAACGTTTTGACATCAACACGCTCACCACCCGCTCTTGCAACCAAACCAAGATGATTGACGATCACTGGCGTTTCACCTGCCAGTTTAAAATTATGAATATCCAGACGACGCGCTTCCACCGTCAGTGGAATCCATACTTCTGGTAACACAATATCTTGCGGCGTAGCGTCAGTTTCTTTCGGCTCCTCGGCAGCCGCTTCAGGTTCAGCTTCACTTGGTGCGAGTACAACATTGATGTCTTTCAACGCGGTTGGTGCGATCACCAAACGATCGCCCTGCATCGACAAAGCGGTCGAGAACGTTTGCCAATCAATCTGATTGCCTAACACATTGACGTTGATGTCATTAAAGCTGACTTTATTGACAAAAATTGGCACTGGCGTGCTGATAGAACGCAGCGGTGGTGTTTCTTCTTCAGGCTCTTCACTGGCAGGTGGCAATTCTGGCATTTGGAAGTTAACACCTTGCAGCGCCAGTTCATCAACACACACTTTTGGGTCAAAGAAACAGCGGAAGTTAATCGCCAACGCAAGGCGCTCGACTTTCGCATCAATATGTAAAGACTCATCAACAAAGCTGACATTTTGCAGTGCAAAACGAGGGAATAGCGAACCTTGAATGTTCTCGACTTTGAGCTGAGGTAAGGCTTTCTCTGCGCCCCAAATCGCCAACTTCAACCCTGGATGGGTAAACAGTACCGTTGCGACAAAAATAGTGATTAACAACAGCAGACCAATCAAACTTAGTGATAACCACTTGGTCCACTTAAACATCTTTTTGATCATAGCTCAGGCCCCAAAGAGAAGTGGATGCGGAATTCGTTGTTTGGCTTTTCATCCAGCCCCCACGCAAAGTCGAAGCTTACCGGTCCCACAGGTGAAGCCCATCGAATACCAACCCCGGCACCAGATTTCCATTCAGGTGTGTCATTAAACGCATCACCAATATCGTAGAACGTTGCGGCCCACCAGTTGCCGTAAACACGATATTGATACTCCAAGGTGCTGCTTAAGATGTATTTCGCACCCGTTAATGCGCCACTTTCATCGACAGGTGAGATGGATTCATAGCCATAACCACGGATGTTGTTGTCACCACCAGCAAAGAAACGCAACGATGGCGAAAGCTTTTCAAATTCCTCCGTGATGTTAGCCCCCCCTTCGAGACGGAACAAACCACGATGGTTTTCGCCGATGCCACGAATCCACGAAGATCGCCCAAGCAGACGCAATACGCGCGTTTCAGACAGTAGCGCCGGATCGCCATATTCAACCGTTACGCTTTGCTTATCGCCCCACATTGGCATACTGCCACCACGGACACGAGTACGCGAAAAGGTTGCGCCAGGAAGCACAAACTGCACGCCATCATCTTGCAAACCTTGCGAGAAGTTTTCGTACAAGTGACGAACGTACACGGTTTTGTGCCAACCACCGTCGGTTAACCAGTGTCTTTCTACCGCAAGGTTTGATTCCAAACTCTCAGTATCACGGTTGTCCAAATGCTTCAGACCAAATTGCAATTGATAGTATTCACGTAAGACGTCGTCTAATGGAATTTTGTAGCCGGCGGTGATGGTTTGTTCTGGTTTGGAGAGAGAAAGCGCCGTATTAAAGCTATGACCGCGTGCACTTACCCATGGTTTTTTCCATTTTAAAGTACCGCGCACACCCGTATCGGTGGAGTAACCAATACCAGTTTCAATTTGGTTTTTCGCAGCAGGCGCTAACGAGACTTTAATCGGCAACTCGCGCCCATCTTCAAGCTTGCTTAAGTCAGGCTCAACAAACACGGAGGAAAACCAATCGGTGTTAGACAGGTTTTGGTTGTATTCACCCACATCAGAGACAAGATAAGGTTCGCCAATTTCAAAAGGTCGCATCGACTCAACACGGTTTTCCCAGATCTGGCTTCCCGTAATTTCTACCGGACCAAAGTGATAGCGAATACCGCTGTCGTAGTGCAAACGTACATTGGCTTCATTCAATTCAGGGATCACTTCCAGCTTGTTGAGCTTAAAGTCACCATTGAAGTAACCACGTTGCAAAGCCAGGTTACGAATCCCTGATTTAAGGCTGTCATACTCACCCTGATTTAAAATCCGCCCAACTTTTAAAGGCGATTTGGCGATGAGATTCGCGAATTCTTCATCCTCTTTCGCTTCACCGCTGATCACGACATCCATTACTTTGATCTTAACTGGTAAACCTTTGTGGATGTTAACGATCAGCTCGTCATTCCCTTCGGAAATAGAGTATGAAATTTTTGCATGATAATAGCCAAGCGCATTCAGCGCTTCAGTGATACTTTGATCCAATCGCGCCTGAAAGCGCAGCGAAGTGGAGTAATCCTTCTCTGGAATCGAAGACAGGTACGCTTTCACGTTATCTTCCAGTGCGCCATCGATGCCTTTAAGCTTTAAAGAAACATCGGCATACGCGCTCTGAGAAACAACCAACAAGCCAACAATGATGGGGAGAGCTTTTTTTATCATGCTTTTTTAGCTGAATGAGGTTAAATAAACGTAAATAATGATAACGCCAATTAAAGGCTAAGTCTGTAATATTAATAGGTTTACCGCGGTCTATGTCATAACAACATCAGATACAGACGAAATGAAAAAGTTCGCAAATTTAAGACACGTATTAAAGGACAAATACCATGCTCAACAAACAGACATTAATCAGTATAGAAGATGCCCTGCCTGGTAGAGAACAACCAATGCAGATTGAAGATTGTCATTTTGTAAATCAATCGAGTCTAACGGCACCATTAGCCCATCATCAGCAACAGATTTTGTTAGGCATGGGGTGCTTTTGGGGCGCCGAGCGTCTCTTTTGGCAATTGGATGGCGTGGTTTCGACATCTGTGGGCTATGCGGGTGGGTTTACACCAAATCCAACCTACGAAGAAGTGTGTACGGGTAAAACCGGTCATACTGAGGTTGTGAGAGTCGTGTTTGATGAGCGTGTTATCTCACTAGCACAACTCCTTGCGGTATTTTGGGAAAAACACGACCCGACTCAAGGCATGCGCCAAGGTAACGATCTCGGCACACAATATCGCTCTGCGATTTACACGTACTCTCAAGATCAGCAAGAAATTGCTGACAAATCAAAGCTTCAGTATCAACAAGCATTAGAAGCTGAGCTTCGCTCAACGATCACCACTGAGATCGTCCCAGCAGGGCCTTACTATTTTGCAGAAACCTACCATCAACAGTATCTTGCAAAGAATCCGGATGGCTATTGTGGCATAGGCGGCACAGGTGTTTGCTTCCCACCAAGCTTGCAAGGCTAATCAAACTGCACTGAAACGAGAAAGAGCGACCAAGGTCGCTCTTTTTAATCTTTCGTTTTTTGGGTTAACACGCCATGAATGGTTTAGGCGGATAATGATGAAATTGCTTGGTTTACTTCTTTAAAGACAGCCAGTCGCTTTTGATCTTTCACATCAGGAAGCAGCACTTTGCCATTATCAAAGCAGAAACTTCCCACTCCGACAATGAAGAATTGCCCTTTAAACAACGTCTTTACGAAACGAGCCACTTGTAGTGGTCGATATACAGCAAACTCACGTAGCATAATTCACCTCAATTCCTTTGAGAAAACCCCGATTGCTTATTCTCTGCAACCTTAATGCGCATTTTGCGACGGAGTTCAGTGTAGCAAATTCTAACTACAACGCAACATTACACCACTGCATACGTTAAATAAATGTTATCAACAATTCTACAAATTTGCCGGGACTGGATATATACTGGCTTAACTCCCAAACCCAAACGGAATATAACAATATGAAAACTAAGACTCTCCTACCTCTACTGCTTGCTCTTTCTCCAAGTTTGGCTTTCGCACATAACTTGTCGGTTGGTGAAACCGTTCCACCTGCACAAGTCGGCGCATACGGTGAAATTGTTATACAAGGTGAAGGTGTGGCTTACCAGCCTTGGGCAACACAGCATATGTTAGGTAAAGTCCGCGTAATTCAAGCGATTGCTGGTCGCAGCAGTTCAAAAGAGATGAACGCACCGCTGATGACTGCAATTACCGCCGCTAAATTCCCAGAAGATAGCTACCAGACCACCACCATCATCAACCAAGATGATGCGATTTGGGGCACTGGCTCATTTGTGAAATCTTCTGCACAAGACAGTAAAAAAGAGTTTCCTTGGTCATCAATGGTATTGGATGAAAATGGCTTGGTGGCGAACACTTGGGGGCTAAAAGAAGAAAGCTCTGCGATCATCGTACAAGACAAACAAGGCAAAGTTCTGTTTGTGAAAGAAGGCGCATTGACGCAAGACGAAATTACACAAGTGATTGGCCTTATCAAGCAAAGTATTTAGTTCGAGATGACGGCTCCTGACTCGGCACCAATCAGGAGCCTCAATCACACGGTATCCCACTAATATGCTGTGTTAAATTTTCCTCACCAGACAAAAGAGTGAACTTTTGCCAATAATGAGTGTTATATTATAACACCCGTTAGGATTTCAGGCGTTCAGATGTACTTTTCTTGGCAAACCATTTTCAGATCTTGGCATCGCACTGTTGTACTTTTCAGTGTTGCTTTGCTTATCATCTGGAATTTTGCTTCGATCTTTCATCAAGTCGACCTCACACCAGAACATCATACTCATCATCACTGCCAACTCTTCGCTGGCGCGCAACATGGTCTCGCTAAAGCACAACTGGCAATCCCTGTGCCGTCATACACACGGGCCCATTATGATGATGTCTCAGAGCGCTCGCATCATGTAGAAGAAGTATTCAGCGCTGCGCGTGCACCGCCTTATTTTGCGTAAACACTCAAACACAACCCAATTACGTTATTTCCAACGTGTATAGACGCGTTTCAATAACAGAACGTCAAATGAGTACTAATCTGAAATCAACCAGATCTCGGATTTATCAGCAAAATTAGGAAAGTAAAATGCCATCTAAACAGGTTTTAGCGATCGTTATCGGTTTGTCTCTATCGACAGTCGCAACAGCAGAAGAATACCGCCAACACAGTGCACACGTTCATGGTCATGTTGAATTTAATATTGCTCAAGACGGCAGTGACTTGCTGCTCGAAATCACAGCTCCTGGTGCAGATGTGGTCGGCTTTGAACACGCACCAGAAAATGCAGAGCAAGAGAAAACTCTGCAACACGCGGTCGCAACGCTAGAAGATAGCAACGCACTGTTTGCGATTAACCCACAAGCACAATGCGAAATTGAAGAAGTTCATGTTGAACACTCGCTTGGGGGGCAACATGAAGAACATGAGCACCATGATCATGAAGGCCATGACCATGATGAACACGCCCATCACGATCACGACAAACATGAGCACGACGGTCATGAAGGTCACGCCCATTCAGAGCACAGCGACCACGGTGAATTTACCGTGCAATATCGCTTTCATTGTGCCCAAGTCGGCGAACTTAGCCGTATTCAAACTGATTGGTTTAACCAATTCCCAAGTACTGAATCGGTAAATGTAAACCTATTCACTGATACGACTCAATCAGCCACTAGCTTAACCAAAAGCAACACTCAAATCGCAATCAAATAACCCAAATAGCGTGTAAGTACCCACTTACACGCTGTGTTTTTTTAATTCGCTTTGGTGATTTACTATGACTGATTCAGCATCAAACGTGGTTGAGCTCAAACAGGCTCAGTTTGTCTGGCCCGGTTCAGAGACCGCGGTGATCAATATTCCTGATTTGCAGATAGCAACAGGTGAGCATGTCTTTATCAAAGGGCCAAGTGGCTGTGGAAAATCCACACTTTTAGCTTTGCTCACCGGAATCAATACGTTAAGTTCAGGCTCGTTATCAGTACTCAATACGAACTTAGCGACGCTGAGTTCAAGCCGCAGAGATAGATTCCGCGCCGACCACATTGGTTATATCTTCCAGCAATTCAACTTGCTGCCGTATTTGAATGTCATCGACAACGTATTACTTCCTTGCCAATTCAGTAAAGTGAGACGAGATCGCGTGACACCAAACGCCTCCAAAGCCGAGCTTTTAGCACAAGCGACAACCTTGTTGGAGCGGCTTCATTTACCGACAAATTTACACTCTCGCCCAGTGTCAGAGCTGAGTATTGGACAACAACAGCGAGTGGCGGCAGCTCGTGCGCTAATAGGGCATCCTGCGTTAGTCATTGCTGACGAGCCGACATCTGCACTCGATCATGATAATCGCATGGCGTTCATCGAACTGCTGATGGAACAGGCTAATCAAGCCAACGCGACATTAATCTTTGTCAGCCATGATCCAACTCTGGAAAGCTTGTTCGATCGCACCATTAATCTGCCAGAAATAAACCAAAGCAGTAACATGGAGGTGCTAGCGTGAGTGCTGTAATCAAACTCGCTTGGAAAAGCTTGATGAACCGCAAAGCGACAGCGGTGTTGACGATCATGACGGTAGCAATATCGGTAATCTTGCTGCTTGGCGTAGAACGTATCCGCACTCAAGCAAAAGACAGCTTTGCGAACACCATTTCCGGAACCGACCTAATTGTCGGCGGACGCTCTGGCCAAGTGAACTTACTGTTGTATTCAGTCTTTCGTATCGGTAATGCCACCAATAATATCGATTGGAAAAGCTACCAAGAATTCAGCCAGCATCGCGCGGTTGATTGGGCAATTCCCATTTCGCTCGGAGACTCTCACAAAGGCTTTCGAGTGATGGGAACCAATCATAGTTACTTTGAGCATTATAAGTACGGAAGTAAGCAACCACTTACTTTCTCAAAAGGGAAAGAGTTCAATGGATTATTTGAAACCGTACTCGGATCGGACGTCGCCAAACAATTGGGTTACCAGATAGGCAGTGAAATCATCATTGCCCATGGTATCAGTGATGTTGGCTTCAGCCGTCACGATAAACTGCCATTCAAAGTTGTTGGTATTTTAGCTCCAACTGGCACACCAGTAGATAAGACGGTTCACGTCTCGTTAGAGGCGATCGAAGCCATTCATGTCGGTTGGGAAAGTGGTGCACGCTTGGGTCCAACACCGGATGCGAAGGTATTACAAGAAAGGGACTTTCAACCAAAACAGATCACTGCCATGCTTGTGGGCTTGAAATCGCGCATTCAAACTTTTGCGTTGCAAAGACAGATCAACAACTACCCGAAAGAGCCTCTCAGTGCAATTATGCCCGGTGTCGCGCTACACGAATTGTGGGGCATGATGTCTGTCGCAGAACAGGCCTTGATGGCGGTTTCTGGTTTTGTGGTTATCGCGGGTTTACTCGGCATGTTAAGCAGCCTACTGACCAGCTTACAAGAACGACGTCGAGAAATGGCCATTTTACGCGCTATGGGAGCGCGCCCGCGCCACGTTTTTTCTCTGCTCATTAGTGAAGCGAGTTTACTCACAGCAGCAGGTATCGTCACCGGCGTTTTGGGGCTGTATGCGATACTCGCCCTACTTCAGCCCCTAATTCAACAACACTACGGTATAAATCTCACGTTAAGCACGCTTTCTGCGTACGAATGGATGCTGCTTAGCTTTGTACAATGCGCCGGTATTGTGATTGGTTTTATTCCAGCATTCCGCGCCTACAGACAGTCACTCAGTGACGGAATGACCATAAGGATCTAACGATGTGGAAAAAAGTTTTAGCCAGTTGCTTACTCGCGATTGCATTTACGACGCCGGTCATGGCGAGTGATGAGCCATTAACGCTCGACTGGATCGATCTGGTTCCTGAAGCGGAACGTAAGCTGTTCGACAGCGTGGGGATGCCCGCGTCTGATCACAGTGGTGGCGCGGCGCAGCAATCAAAAATCGGTAACGTCAGACCAGAACTCAATGGCAGTCAGGTCAAAATCCCTGGCTTCGTGATTCCTCTTGAGGGAGATGCCAACACGGTGACGGAATTTTTGTTGGTGCCGTATTTTGGGGCCTGTATCCACGTGCCACCACCACCACCAAACCAAATCATTTACGTGAAATTTCCGAAAGGCGCACCAGTACAGGAACTTTGGGATGTCATTTACGTGGTGGGAACGTTAAAAACCGAAACCATTAACCATGAACTGGCAGAAACGGCGTATGTGATTGAAGGTTCAAAAATCGAAGCCTACGACGATATGTAGTCGTCGATTTCGAGGTACACCAAAGGCGTCGCATCGGCGCCTTTGTCATCTTTAAATGTTAAACAATGTAGCGCGATAAGTACGCTAACACGCCCACATAAAGAATCAAAAGAAACGCTATCGACAGGTGCTTTTTCAGTTTACTTGCTTCCGAGAACTTCATCGCCCCTCCAAAATAACGATAACAATTTTAACAACTCATTATCATTTTGGATAGACCTATTCCTTCAAAATCTGAGACGCTCTCTCTGGTCGCCTCGCGGATTAAGGTGTAAATTGAGGCAAGCGTCAAACGCAAGCTCTTGGTAGGAAAATACATGGCAGAACCAACGAAACAACCTGTAGTGATTGAACACCAGCCTAATACGCAGAAAAACGGTCACCACGACAAGAAAACGGGTTACATCAAAGACAGTGCGAGCAGAATTAAAAACATCGCTCAATCTCATGGCCTCGACGCTCTGTTGCAAACTGACCCTCCTGCCAAATCCGCATTAGAAAGAGCACAACTGCGAGACCAACGACGCCAAGAGCAAAGACAAAAAAACCTTGAGCAAATCCTAAAACTCGCGCACAGCGCTTGCCGCGATGAAACCGCAGGTGAACCCGATCAAGATTGGTTGTATCGATTTTTTGATATGGCCCAAGACATCCACAACAGTTCAATGCAGAAGTTGTGGGCGCAAGTAATGAAGCGTGAAGTGACCAACCCAGGTTCCACGTCGATGAAAGCGCTGAAAGTCCTTAAGGATATGTCCCCAAAAGAAGCGCAAACACTACAAAGAGCAGCCTCTTTGGCGTGCAGTTTTGGCGGCGATAACAGTAAAAAGTTATTGATAGGCTATAAGGCACATGGCGGAATATTCAACTTTGGTAAACGAGATACCACCAGCAATCTGAATATGGGCAGCTTTCAATTGCCGTACTCAAGTCTATTAGTATTGATTGAATTGGGGTTACTGCATAGCACAGAACTGGAATCAGGAGAGATCGGCATTGAAACGCCATTGATACTGGCATATCAAGGCAAGAATTTGTCTCTGCAAGTGAATACGAAGGGCATCCGTCTGCTGTACTACCGTTTCACGCCGACGGGTAACGAACTGTGCAAACTGCTTGGCAACAAGCCAAATTCCCAGTACTACGATCAAATGCTCGCCTTGTTAAATCAAAAGTTTAGCGTAAGCACCGAAGCAAGCAGCAGCGTGAACTATACCGTTTAGTTTCGCTCTAGGAGCTTTAGGTCACCTATGATCTAAAAGCTCCTCAAGCATTACACGAGGCTTTTTTCCACCCATGATCCAAAAGCTGAGTTAGCTGATCACACGACGCTGTTTAAGCTCATTCAAACACAACTCAACCAACTCTTCGACGCTCTTCTCGCCTGCTGGCAAATCAATTTCTGGATTGATTGGCGCTTGATATTCTGAATCAATACCCGTGAAATTTGGGATCTCACCTGCTCGCGCTTTTTTGTATAAACCTTTTGGATCTCGGCCTTCGCACACTTCGAGAGATGCATTCACAAACACTTCAATGAACTCACCTTCGGGCAGTAAATCGCGAACGAGTTGACGCTCAGCACGGTGAGGAGAAATGAACGCGGACAACACAATCAAACCCGCATCTGCCATCAGTTTCGCCAACTCGCCAATACGACGAATATTTTCACGGCGATCTTGTTCAGAAAAGCCTAGATCACTACACAGGCCATGACGAACATTGTCACCGTCCAACAAATAAGTGTGGTAGCCCAACTCAGCTAAACGATTCTCCAGCGCGCCCGCGACGGTTGACTTACCTGCACCAGATAAACCAGTAAACCAAAGCACTGCTGGTTTCTGTTTTTTCAGCTCAGCACGAAACTGTTTATCAACCGTGTGCTGATGCCAGACAATGTTTTCATCTTTTACCGGTGTTTCAGCGGTCATAACGAATCCTTGTATTTATCGGAATTAAAACGGAAAGAAGACCGGAATCAATGTCAGTACCAATACGGAATACACAATCGAAATCGGCACACCAATTCGCACATAGTCGGTCAATTTGTAATTACCTACGCTGTAAACCAACAAGTTAGTTTGATACCCGTAGGGAGAAATAAAGCTCGCGCTTGCGCCAAACAATACCGCCATAATAAATGGCATCGGATCCACTCCGTACCCGACAGCCATGCTATAGCCAATCGGAAATGCTAACGCGGCAGCGGCATTGTTGGTCACCAATTCAGTCAGCACCAAGGTCATGATGTATGTGGCCACCAGCGCACCAAATACGCCCCAGCCGTTAAAGGCTTCGATAAACATTTCGCCCATCCTGACGGACAAGCCCGATGAAATCATCAGCTGCGCAATAGAGAGCGCAGAGCCCACAATCACCACAATATCAATGGGAAAACGGCGGCGAAGCTCAGAGATTTGCACTATGCCAAACGCAATAAGTGCAATGATGTATACCGCGAGCCCTTTAATGATTGGCACAAGTTCAAGTAGTGCACAGGCGATAACCGCAGCAAAACCAATCAACACAATCGTCGATTTATTGGAGTCCAAACGTGCGCTGGAATCTAAGTCGTGCACTAACACAAATTCTTTACGGTGCGCTCGACGCTCAGACTCGAAACGCTTGCCCGGCACCAACACTAAAGTATCGCCCGGAGCTAAGGTAATACTGCCCAATCCACCTTCCAAACGCTCATGCCCACGACGAATGGCGACAACAACCGCATCAAAACGATCGCGGAAGCGGCTTTCTTTCAAGGTCTTATGGCAGAAGGTTGCAGAGGAACTGACCACCACTTCAATAAAGTTTTGGCCATTCAAATGCTGTTGCCCAAATAGCGTCAGCCCCGGAATTTCTTGCAAGGTCGCCACACTTTCGACATCGCCACAAAACAACAGACGATCTTTCGCTTTCAGCACGAAGTCGGGGCCTACTGACGATACCGTCACGCCATCACGAACCACCTCTGCAAGAAACAACTTACGCAGCGCACGCAGATTGTTTTCACTGATGGTACGGCCAACCAAAGGGGAACCTGGTTCAACACGAGATTCAAGGAAATACGGTAAGTCTTCTTGGCTTTGGTCATCGTAACTTGGCAGCAAATAGCTCAGCGGAATAAGAATTAAAAGACCACCCGCTAAGACAGCCAAGCCAATCATCGTCGGAGTAAAAAAGCTCAGACTCGGTAGCCCTGCATCTTCCACAAAGCTATTAATAATAAGGTTGGTCGAAGTACCAATAAGCGTTAATGTGCCGCCAAATATCGCCGCGTAAGAAAGTGGAATCAGTAGCTTAGAAGGCGCGTGCTGTTGATTGCGTTTAATCGCACCAATCAAAGACACAACAACGGCCGTATTGTTGGTAAAGGAAGACAGTAAGGCGGTCGATAACCCAAGCTTGGCGATCACACTGCCTAAATGACCTTCTGAAATACTACGGCTCACCCAACTGATCAGTAACGTTTTTTCTAATGCACAAGAAGCGAGAATCAGCAGGACCAAAGTTAACAATGATGAGTTGGTAAAGTTCGCAGCAATGGTCGTGGAATCCATCATTCCCGCCATGAAAGCAATAAAGGCTGCACCAGCAAAAACGTAGCTCGGCTTAATCTTAGTCACAAGCAAACAAGTGATAATGCCAAGCAAAATCGCTAATACAAATCCTTGTTCCCACATAGCCTTTCCTTACCAAACAGCCCGAAACGAGCGAAACAAACCGCAACACAACGACAGTGTGTAGAGCGATAAAACAAGTAACCAGAGCAAAGCAAAGCGAAAAAGAGTGCCAGAATGCTCAGTTTTCTTGGGCTTCACTGAACATTCCGGTGTTAGAGGCAGCCTAACCGCATTTCGCACTCGGTTAGGCTGTGAACCTAGACACTAATAACGTCCCTAGGTTTACTGCCATTACTTCTTGAGTAACTGGCTTAGGTCTTTAGCTTCCCAATGCGGGAAGTGTTTGCGAACAAGGGCGTTCAACTCAAGTTCAAAGGCAGATACATCAGCTAAACCGCGTTCAAGCTCTGTTAAGCTTTCTTTCACCATACCAGCACCAACGGTCACATTAGTTAGGCGATCGATGATGATGAAACCACCGGTATCTGCGCAGTCTTGGTAATTGTCCAACGCTACTGATTCATTGAGCGACCACTCACACAAACCAATGCCATTTAGAGGCAGTTCCGCAGCACCATGTGTCGACAAGTTATTGATGTCGTACTGGTGACGAATCGACTCTACGTGACCAACGGTCTTCTTACCTGCAATCTTGATGTCGTAATCACGACCAGGTTGCAACGGCTGCTCAGTCATCCACACCACATCGGCAAGCAAATGGTTGGTGGTTTGCACTTGCGCGTTCTCAAGCACGATCAAATCACCACGGCTGATGTCAATTTCATCATTCAGAGTCAGCGTAACGGCTAGACCAGCTTGCGCTTCTTCAATGTCGCCATCGAAGGTCACAATGCGAGCGACAGTCGACGTTTTACCGGACGGCAATGCTTTGATGGCATCACCGACTTTCACAGAGCCAGACGACACCGTGCCCGCAAAGCCACGGAAATCAAGGTTAGGACGATTCACGTACTGAACAGGGAAACGGAATTCACCCGCACCTTTTTCGTAGTCCACATCCACCGTTTCTAGCAACTCAAGCAACGATGGACCTTCAAACCAGTTCAGGTTCTGTCCTTTATCCACTACGTTGTCGCCTTCCAGCGCTGAAATCGGGATAATTTGAATATCAATATCGCCAGTTAGATTTTCAGAAAACTTCAGGTACTCATCACGAATTTCTTCGAAGCGCGCTTGTGAGTAATCCACCAAATCCATCTTGTTGATTGCGACAACAAAATGTTTCAAGCCCAATAGGTTTGAAATGAAAGAGTGACGACGCGTTTGATCCAAAATACCTTTACGGGCATCCACTAAAATCACCGCTAAATCACACGTCGATGCGCCTGTCGCCATGTTGCGCGTGTACTGCTCATGTCCTGGGGTATCAGCAATAATGAACTTACGCTTTTGCGTCGAGAAGTAACGGTAAGCAACATCGATTGTGATGCCTTGTTCACGCTCAGCCTGCAGACCATCGACAAGCAACGCCAAATCGGGCTTTTCACCCGTCGTACCAACGCGTTGGCTATCTGAGTGAACCGCTGCTAGTTGGTCTTCATAAATTTGTTTTGAGTCATGGAGTAAGCGACCAATCAGGGTGCTTTTCCCATCATCCACAGAACCACAAGTCAGAAATCTAAGCAGAGACTTGTACTGATGTTGTTTTAAATAGCCTTCGATACCAAGCTCGGCTAATTGAGCTTCAACTGCACTGTTCATTCTCTTTCCTTAGATCTTTTAGAAGTAACCTTGACGTTTCTTGAGTTCCATCGATCCTGACTGATCGTGGTCGATCGCGCGGCCTTGACGCTCACTTGAGGTCGCCACCAACATCTCTTCAATGATGCCCGTCAGCGTATTCGCTTCAGATTCAATCGCACCTGTCAGCGGATAACAGCCCAACGTACGGAAACGCACGCTTTTCTCTTCAATTACTTCACCCGGTTGAAGCTCCATACGGTCATCATCCACCATGATCAGCATGCCATCGCGTTCGACAACCGGACGCTTATCAGCAAGATAAAGCGGGACAATTTCGATGTTCTCTAGATAGATATATTGCCAGATATCAAGCTCGGTCCAGTTAGAAAGTGGGAACACTCGAATGCTCTCGCCTTTATTCACTTGACCGTTGTAGGTTTTCCAAAGTTCTGGACGTTGGTTTTTCGGATCCCAGGTATGGTTCTTGTCACGGAACGAATACACTCGCTCTTTTGCGCGTGATTTTTCTTCATCACGACGAGCGCCACCAAAAGCAGCATCGAAGCCATATTTGTTTAGCGCTTGCTTAAGACCTTGCGTTTTCATGATGTCCGTATGCTTTGACGAGCCATGAACAAACGGGCTACATCCCATTGCGATGCCTTCTGGGTTCTTATGAACCAAAAGCTCAAAACCGTATTTTTCCGCAGTACGATCACGGAATTCGATCATTTCGCGAAATTTCCAATCGGTATCCACATGCAGCAGCGGAAATGGGATCTTACCTGGGTAAAACGCCTTACGCGCCAAATGCAGCATCACTGATGAATCTTTACCAATCGAATACATCATGACTGGGTTATCAAACTCAGCAGCAACTTCGCGGATGATATGAATACTCTCCGCTTCGAGTTGTTTAAGGTGAGTTAAACGTTGTTGGTCCATGTTTTGTATTTCCTTTTTAAGCTTGAAGGCGCGTTACGTCTCTAATCTTTGGACTGAAATTATATGGAGTTGGCAATAGCACTTTTGTTGAAATCAGTACTAGACAAAAACCAATCTAACTTTTGAGACAATCGCACTACCTCTCCTACGACAATCAAAGATGGCGCCTGAGCTTCCTTCGATAAATCAGATAGTTGGGAAAGTTCTCCCGTAAAAACTTTTTGCTGAATTTGCGTACCGCGCTCGATAATAGCAATCGGAGTTGAAGCCGCTCTTCCGTGCTGAATGAGCTGATTCTGAATATAGTGTGATTTCATGAGTCCCATGTAGATCACTAAAGTCTGATTACCACGAGCCAGTGTTGACCAATCCATCTCATCACTTTCTTCTTTCAAGTGACCAGTAACAAAAATGGCCGATTGAGCATAATCACGGTGCGTCAACGGAATGCCAGCATATGCTGTTGCTCCTGCTGCGGCAGTAATACCAGGCACCACTTGAAAACGAATGCCAGCATCAGCCAAAACTTCTAGCTCTTCTCCACCGCGACCAAATACGAAAGGATCACCGCCTTTTACTCGTACTACTCGGTAGCCTTGCTTAGCAAAATCAACCAAAAGTTGATTTGTCTTTTCTTGCGGTACACTGTGGTGCCCTGCACGCTTGCCAACACAAACTAAAATCGTATCGCTTGGGATCAGCGCCATGATCTCTTCAGACACCAAATAGTCGTACAAGACCACATCCGCCTGTTGTAAACAGTTCAGTGCTTTAATGGTGAGAAGTTCAGGGTCGCCAGGGCCAGCACCAACCAATGCCACTTCGCCTGGTTTGAGTGACTGCTTTACAAAACGAGTGACGCCAGACACTTGGTTGTCAGAAACCAACCTCGGCTTTTGTACAGGTAAAGGAGTGACTGAATCGTTCGTTGCCATGTGCTTGCTCATCATCCATTGATATTGTGATGCAGGCATTATGGCGGGGTGTTTTTATTACCTGAAATTCTAAAATTTCATTTTTTATTCAAAAATCTGCTAAGAAGTTTTTGTTTGGTCTCATTCAAAATCGTGAAAAAGTCGGCGTTTAATATGAAAAGGGTTCAGTAAAATGTCGTTGATTCACAGTTTTCTGCACCTTAATCATTAAGTTGCATTAAAATTCGTTACACTCAACTTCCTATCCCATTAAATTGGAGCACCTCATGAAAATGGCCGTTAATCCTATTTCCGTCGCAGTTTTGAGTGGCATGTTGACGCTTGCAGGGCCAGCAATGGCAGACACGATCAAGCTTCGCATTATTGAAACCACTGACATCCACACCAACGTGATGGATTACGATTACTACAAAGACCAACCATCACAACAAATTGGTTTAAGCCGCGCAGCCACATTAGTTAAGCAGGCAAAATCCGAAGTGGAAAACAGCGTGTTGGTCGACAACGGCGACTTAATTCAAGGTAGCCCGATGGGTGACTACATGGCAGCAAAAGGCATACAGGCTGGAGAAGTTCATCCTGTGTACAAAGCCATGAACCAATTGCACTATGATGTGGGGAATATTGGTAACCATGAATTCAACTATGGTTTGGACTTCCTACAAAATACGCTGGCCGGCGCGAACTTCCCCTACATCAACGCCAATGTGTTTGATAAGAAAACTGGCGAGCATTACTTCCAACCTTACCTGATCAAAACACACAGTTTTAAAGATACCGATGGCGAAGTTCATCAAGTAAAAGTGGGTTACATCGGGTTTGTTCCACCGCAAATCATGGTTTGGGATAAGAAAAATCTTGAAGGCAACGTGGTTGCCAAAGACATCAAAGAAACTGCAGAAAAGCTGATTCCGCAGATGAAGAAGGAAGGTGCGGACATTATTGTCGCGATTCCGCATTCAGGGGTTTCAACCGATCCATATAAACTAGGTGCGGAGAACTCGGTGTACTATTTAACGCAAGTGAAAGGCATTGATGCCATTGCGTTTGGTCACTCTCACGCGGTCTTCCCAGGCAAAGGATTTGAGAATCTACAAGGCGTAGACAACAACAAAGGTACCATCAACGGTGTCACTGCCGTCATGCCTGGCCGTTGGGGTAGCCACGTGGGAGTCATGGATCTGGTCATCGAGCAAAAAGACGGCCAATGGCAAGTAGTGGAAGGACAATCTGAAGCAAGACCAATTTTCGACAAAGCGACTAAGAAATCGCTTGCAGAAGCAGACCAAGGCATCATTAGAGCACTCGAAGACGATCACAAAGGCACTCGCGAATTCGTTAACCAACCAATTGGTAAAGCGAATGACGTGATGTACAGCTTCTTGGCTTTGGTGCAAGATGACCCAACAATCCAAATCGTTAACCTTGCACAAAAAGACTACGTTGAACGTTTCATTCAAGGCGATCCAGACCTTGCTGACATTCCAGTTTTGAGCGCGGCAGCGCCGTTTAAAGTGGGCGGACGTAAAGATGATCCGAACGGCTTCACTGAGGTAGAATCTGGCCAACTGACTTTCCGCAACGCCGCCGACTTGTACCTATACCCAAATACGCTCGTCGCAATGAAGGTGAAAGGCAAAGAAGTACATGAATGGCTAGAGTGCAGCGCAGGCCAATTCAAGCGCATTGATGTCAATACGACTCAGCCACAATCGTTAATTGATTGGGATAACTTCCGTACGTACAACTTTGACGTGATTGATGGTGTGGAATACCAAATCGACATCACTCAACTACCGAAGTACGACGCGAATTGTAACGTCATTAACCCGGACTCCCAGCGTATCGTGAATCTGACTTTCAATGGCAAACCAGTTGATCCGAAACAAGATTTCATCATCGCGACTAACAATTACCGCGCGTACAGCAATACTTTCCCTGGCACTGGTCCGAACTTCATTGCATTTGACTCTCCAGACGAAAACCGTTCTGTGGTTGCTGCGTACATTTCTCGCGTCAGTGAGGAAAAAGGCGAAGTCACGCCAAGCGCTGACAATAACTGGTCGTTCGCACCAATTAAGTCAGACAAAAAACTGGATATTCGCTTTGAAACCTCACCGAGCGAAAAAGCTTCGAAGTTTATCCAAGACAAAGGCCAATACCCGATGAAACGCGTCGCAACTGACGAAGTGGGCTTTGCGATTTATCAGATCGATTTAAACAAATAAGCGACTCCATGTTCAAACTAGCGGCTCCTCAGTGAGCCGCTTTTTGTTACTGCGCAAAGCAGTTAAGATAGTTCAAATGCGCTAACCCTTTCACTGCAGATAACCTTCATGCAAAACGACGTATTTTTCGATCTCACTCAACATGGCTTTTCAGAAGATGAAGCCTCACAACTCATGGTCTATGGACAAGAGTTAGAATTACCCACTAGGCACATTCTTAGCCATCAAGGTGAATTTAGTTCTCACATCTACTTCATTCTGGAAGGGTTATGTCACGCAAGCTATCTCACAGAGAAAGGCAAAGAATTCAGCAAAGAGTTTT
Organism: Vibrio sp. RC2502; assembly: GCF_054850435.1. Taxonomy (NCBI): domain Bacteria; kingdom Pseudomonadati; phylum Pseudomonadota; class Gammaproteobacteria; order Vibrionales; family Vibrionaceae; genus Vibrio; species Vibrio sp. RC2502. The sequence continues at coordinate 282,274 of NZ_CM141453.1, read as the reverse complement.
ATTGGGAAAAGGACTGGGTGATCGGCTTTGAAAGCGTGATAAAAGCTCAACCTTCACCGTACTTATTGGAAACGCTGACCGCATGTCATTTATTCTGTTTGCCTATCGAGGCATTGCATCAATGGCGCGCCGAAAAGCACTCAATTTACCTAAAATTGCTCGAAACGCAGTTGATAAACAAAGAGAATAAAGAACGTTTTATGCTGTTGTATTCGCCTGAGGAACGTTATCAGTTATTTTGCCACCACTACCCAGATTTAGAACAACGCATTACCGATAGCCAAATTGCGGCTTACCTCGGCATTACCGCTATCAGCTTAAGCCGTATTAAAGCGCGTTTAGCAAAAGACAACAAATAAGAGACGCACCAAACAAAAAAGGCTCTTCCAACGAAGAGCCTTTGTTCAATCTAATGACTTATTTAAGAAGACGCGCTCGGAACTGACGCCCTTTCATCTTACCCGTACTGATAATTTGCAATGCTTTCTTCGCGGCAGACTTTTCTACAGCAACGTAAGAACGTACAGGGAACAAATGAATCTTGCCCACTTGCGCACCTGGGATGCCATTTTTGCCAGTCAAACAACCAAGAATATCGCCAGGACGAACTTTTTGCTTCTTGCCGCCATCAATGTTGATGGTCACCATCTTCGCTTGGTATGGCTGCTGATTTGATTTCGCTGGCAAGGTCGCGGGTACCACATCCATCTCTAAGTACTCTTCGATACGAGCGACACGTAGACCGTCTTTTTCGCCAAAAAAGCTGAACGCCAAACCTTTACTGCCTGCTCGGCCAGTACGGCCAATACGGTGCACGTGTACCTCTGGGTCACGAGACAGCTCAAAGTTGAACACAGCATCAAGATTGTCCACATCCAAACCTCGTGCCGCCACGTCCGTTGCCACAAGAATAGAAACGCTCTTGTTCGCAAATTGCACCAGTGCTTGATCACGTTCACGCTGTTCAAGATCACCGTGAATATCGATCACGCTAAAGCCACGATGGTGTAATTCATCCGCAACATTTTGAACCTCTTTCTTCGTATTACAGAACACCACCGCCGACTCTGGTTGGTAAGTCAAAAGAAGATTCGCTAGCGCCTCATCACGCGCTTCAGTTCCTTCTACTTTGTAGAAGTATTGAGCAATGCTGGAAGTATCGTGAGTCGATTCAACCTTGATCATCTCTGGCGATTTCATAATACGCTGAGCGATTTTCTCGATCTTCTCTGGGAATGTTGCGCTAAAAAGCAATGTCTGACGCTGTTTAGGCGCCGCATTAATAATTGCATCTAAAGCATCTTGGAAGCCCATTTCTAGCATACGATCGGCTTCATCCAGCACCAATGTATTCAACTCTTCCAAGTTAATACGGCCTTTCTCAAGGTGATCCAGAATACGCCCCGGAGTACCAACAAGGATATGTGCACCATGCTCTAACGAACCAATTTGCGGTCCCATCGGCATACCGCCGCACAACGTAAGTACTTTAATGTTATGGATACCACGCCCTAGCGTTCGAATTTCTTTAGCAACTTGATCCGCCAGTTCGCGAGTCGGACACAGCACCAAAGCCTGCACGCGAAATCGTTTTACGTTTAGATTTGATAGCACGCCAAGACCAAACGCCGCTGTTTTACCCGAGCCCGTTTTACCCTGACCAATTACGTCACGCTGATTCAAAATCGCCGGTAAGCTTAACGCTTGAATTGGCGTCATATGGGTGTAGTTCAATGAATCCAGCGTTTCTAGTAGCGCTGGGTTCAGGCCTACTTGGTCAAAAGTTTGTTTGCTCACAGGGAAATATCCTCAGGTGGGATGAAAAAGAGGGCACATTATCGCCAGATTTTCTGGGAAGACCAGTGAAAATTAACCATTGTTAATGAGTATTGAAACAAAAGCGAGTACATTCAGGCACTCTACTATCATTATGGACGACGGACATGACCACTTGGATCACTTTGCCTTTTGCTCAACTAACTACCTTACAACTGTATGAGATGCTGCGCTTACGCGTCGATGTGTTCGTCGTCGAGCAAACTTGCCCGTACCCGGAGCTAGATGGTAAGGATATTATTGACGGCGTTCATCACCTACTCGGCTACCACAATGATGAATTAGTTGCCTGCGCTCGGCTTCTGCCAGCTGGAACCACTTACGATAACGTCAGTATTGGCCGAGTCGTAACCAAACAAACAGCCCGAGGTGGTGGCTTAGGCCATCAGCTAATCACACGAGCCATCCAAGCATGCTCTACGTTATGGCCCGAAAAAACCATAGACATTGGTGCACAAGAACATCTTATCGATTTTTATGCTCACCATGGATTTGAGGTTATTTCTGACAGTTACTTAGAAGATGGAATTCCACACGTAGACATGCGCAGGAAGCAATCGACTCAATAAACCTCTACAAAACTGCAATAAAAAAGACGCGAGATGATTGCGTCTTTTTTAAATCTACAACGGAAACTATTTGTTTCTGCCGAAGCTACCATCCGATAGACGGAAGAACATAACCGAATGATCGCTCTTTTCCAGTTGCAACATATCTAACTGGCCGTTTTCTGAGAGTTTAAAACGGATGAGTTGCCCCTGCTTGATATGGCTCAGCGGTTTGTCGCTTCCTTCTATTTTTACTAAGGCGCTAAGGTCTGCCATAGAAAGCTGATTGTTGCGAAAAACTTGAGCTAACGTATCACCATTCTTCACATGGTACTCTTTCCAGTCTTCTGACTTAGGCCCCGAGTTTTGCGACGTACGTTGCTGACTCAGGCTTTGCGCATTTAACTGGATCGCAACACGCTGGCTATCTACTTCACCCTGCTGTTCGACTAACGCTTCCGTCTTTTTCGGTAACGGTACAATCAGAAGTAGAAGTAATAATGGCATTAACACCATCAAAGCTCGTTGATGGAATTTAGGTAAGCGCTGCCAAAATGCCTTGATTGGTTCTACACGTTCCAACCACTTACTTTTGTTGAACGGCTGCTTCCAGTTGATAGCAGCGAACTTTTGTTTGACCAACTCGACGTAGTCGACTTGCTGCTTTTTCTTTCTGCGACGATTCATGTTGATGTGTCCCTTAATACTTCTACTACCAGTATAAAAATACCAGCGCGGAGAGTATATGGTTTTGACTAAAGTAAAATGGAATTTGGTTTAAATTAGCAGAAATTTCACTTGGAGTAAGAGATAAGTCACACGCTGACTGGTCAGATAACGCAATCGCCAGCAATTATTTAAACCTAAGCTCGAAACTGATATCCTGTTACCTTTATCACTCCTAATAAGAGCGACATTCATGTCTGAAATTAAATTTGAAACTGCAGAACAAAAAGCAAGCTACGGCATTGGTCTGCAAATGGGTCAGCAACTAGCTGGCTCTGGCCTTGAAGGCCTTAGCGTTGACGCTATCGCTGCGGGTATCGCAACAGCATTGACTGGCGAAATGCCATCAATCGAAATTGACGAAATCAACAATGCACTGCAAGAGCTACACACTCGCGCCGAAGCAGCTCGTCAAGAAGCAGCTAAAGCAGCAGCAGCTGATGGTGAAGCGTTCCTAAAAGACAACGCCCTACGTCCAGAAGTTAATGTTCTTGAATCTGGCCTACAGTACGAAATCATCACTGAAGGTACTGGCGAAATCCCAACAGCTGATAAATCTGTACGTGTTCACTACCACGGTGAACTAACAGACGGCACAGTATTCGACAGCTCTGTATCTCGCGGCCAACCAGCTGAGTTCCCAGTAACTGGCGTAATTAAAGGTTGGGTTGAAGCTCTACAACTAATGCCTGTAGGTTCTAAGTGGAAACTATACATCCCACAAGACCTTGCGTACGGTGAACGTGGCGCAGGCGCTGCAATCCCTCCATTCGCAGCACTAGTATTCGAAGTTGAGCTACTAGACATTCTATAATTGAGGCTTTTCTCAATGACCTACATAAAGCGGCGCATTAGCGCCGCTTTTTTTATAAAATAATAGAAGTTATCAGTCAGATGACCTAAAAAAATAAATACAACAAATAAGTTAAAACGCTCAACCGTCGGAGGTACTATGCGTAAAACTCTCCTAACTTTAGCTCTCCTATCAGTGAATATTGGCAGCGCACATGCGTTTTTGGACACTGTCGTAGATAAGAGCAGCAAAAATGGTCTTATGGATATGGTAAGCCAAGGCCTAAATGCAGAATCTTCACCTCTTACTGAGCTACTAACGAGTCAGCTACCAGTTTCGACAGAACAAGCTGCAGGTGGCAGCAGTGCCCTAATTGCACTTGCTCAAAGCCAACTGTCTCAACAAAACAGCACGGAATTGCAGTCATTGATCCCTGGATTATCCAACTTGAAAGGTGCACAAAGCCTGTTAGGTAACATCGAAAGCTTGAGTGCCGTACAAAGCGCATTTAATGCACTAGGACTAGACCCATCGATGATCAGCCAATTTGCACCAGTGATTTTAGGTTACCTAAATGAGCAAGGAGCAAGTGAGGGATTATTGAAGTCTTTAAGCGGTCTATGGACGAGCGGTAAGTAAATTCGCTTTAAGCGAAATCCCCACCGAAATAGAAGTAAAAAGAATGGGAGCATACAAACAGTAGGCTCCCATTTTTGAGCAAATTACAGATACAAAAAAGCCGAGCTAACGCTCGGCTTTCTCGTTCTTACGAACTGATTACTCAGCAGCTTCTTCAGCAGCTGGGCGATCTACAAGCTCAATGTAAGCCATTGGAGCTTTATCACCAGCACGGAAGCCAGCTTTTAGGATACGAGTGTAACCGCCCTGACGAGCAGCAAAACGTGGACCTAGTTCGTTAAATAGTTTTGCAACTACTTCGTTGTCACGAGTACGTGCAAATGCTAGACGACGGTTAGCAACACTGTCAGTCTTAGCTAGTGTAATCAAAGGCTCAACTACGCGACGTAGCTCTTTTGCTTTTGGCAAAGTAGTCTTGATAACTTCATGACGTACTAGAGAGCTAGCCATGTTGCTAAACATCGCTTTACGATGTGAGCTGTTGCGGTTGAGTTGACGACCACTCTTACGATGGCGCATGACCTAATCCTTCTAACTAGTATCGATTAATCTTCAGCGATTGATGCAGGTGGCCAGTTTTCTAGGCGCATGCCCAGAGATAGACCACGTGACGCAAGTACGTCTTTAATCTCAGTAAGAGACTTTTTACCAAGGTTAGGCGTTTTAAGTAGCTCAACCTCAGTACGTTGTACTAGATCACCGATGTAGTGAATCGCTTCTGCTTTCAGACAGTTAGCAGAGCGAACTGTTAGTTCAAGATCGTCTACAGGACGCAGTAGGATCGGATCGAATTCTGGCTTCTCTTCCTTCTCCTCAGGAACACGTACATCACGAAGATCTACGAATGCATCCAATTGTTCAGCTAGGATAGTAGCTGCACGACGGATTGCTTCCTCAGGTTCTAGAGTACCGTTTGTTTCCATATCGATAACAAGCTTGTCTAGATCAGTACGCTGTTCTACACGAGCTGCTTCTACAGCGTAGGCAATTTTGTCTACTGGGCTGTAAGTAGCATCTACTAGTAGGCGACCGATTGGACGCTCGTCTTCTTCATTATGGATACGCGCAGAAGCTGGAACATAACCACGACCACGTTCAACTTTAATACGCATTGCGATTTCAGCGTTGTCATCCGTTAGGTGACAAATAACGTGTTCAGGGTTAGCGATCTCTACATCACCGTCATGGGTGATGTCACCTGCAACCACAGGGCCCGAGCCTGATTTGTTCAAAGTAATGAACACTTCATCTTTGCCTTCAGCTACACGCACTGCCAAACCTTTAAGGTTTAGAAGGATTTCAAGAATATCTTCTTGTACGCCTTCTTTAGTGCTGTACTCATGAAGTACGCCTTCAATTTCTACTTCTGTCACTGCACAACCAGGCATAGAAGATAGAAGAATGCGGCGAAGTGCATTACCCAGAGTATGACCAAAGCCACGCTCTAATGGCTCAAGAGTTACTTTTGCGTGAGTCGAGCTGATTTGTTCGATGTCAACTAGACGTGGCTTAAGAAATTCTGTTACAGAACCCTGCATTGTGTCCTCTCTTTAGTTTAAACCTTACTTAGAGTAAAGCTCGACGATCAATTGTTCGTTGATGTCAGCTGATAGATCAGAACGCTCAGGCATACGCTTGAATGTACCTTCCATCTTGCCACCATCTACTTCAATCCAAGTTGGTTTTTCACGTTGTTCAGCAACTTCTAGAGCTGCTTTGATACGAGCTTGCTGTTTAGCTTTCTCGCGAATAGAAACAACGTCATTAGCCGCTACTTTGAAAGAAGGAACGTTTACAACTTTACCGTTAACTAGGATAGCTTTGTGGCTAACTAGCTGACGTGCTTCTGCGCGAGTTGCGCCAAAGCCCATGCGGTAAACTACGTTATCAAGACGACCTTCAAGAAGCTGAAGCAGGTTCTCACCTGTGTTGCCTTTAAGACGTGCAGCTTCTTTGTAGTAGTTACGGAATTGTTTTTCTAGAACGCCGTACATACGACGAACTTTTTGCTTCTCACGAAGCTGAACGCCATACTCAGATAGACGACCGCGACGAGCGCCGTGTACACCTGGTGCGTTATCAATTTTACACTTGGTATCGATCGCGCGAACACCAGACTTAAGGAATAAGTCAGTGCCTTCACGACGGCTAAGCTTCAGCTTAGGACCCAAATATCTTGCCATGATTCTTCTCCAATAGTCCTAGAAACGTTATACGCGACGTTTCTTAGGTGGACGACAACCGTTATGAGGGATTGGTGTAGCATCAACGATGTTTGTGATGCGGAAACCAGCTGCGTTCAGTGCGCGAACAGTAGATTCACGACCTGGACCAGGACCCTTAACCATAACTTCCAAGTTCTTTAGACCGTATTCTTTAGCCATTTCAGCACAACGCTCAGCAGCAACCTGTGCAGCGAACGGAGTAGACTTACGAGAACCACGGAAACCAGAACCACCTGCAGTAGCCCATGCAAGAGCGTTACCTTGACGGTCAGTAATGGTTACGATTGTGTTATTGAAAGAAGCATGGATGTGCGCAACGCCATCTGCAACTTGCTTGCGTACGCGCTTACGAGCGCGAGTTGGTTGTTTAGCCATTGTACTCTACCTTCCCGATTATTTCTTGATCGGCTTACGCGGACCCTTACGGGTGCGAGCGTTGGTTTTAGTACGCTGTCCACGTAGCGGTAGACTGCGACGATGACGAAGACCACGGTAACAGCCAAGGTCCATAAGACGCTTGATGTTCATAGATACTTCACGACGTAGATCACCTTCTACAGTGTACTTAGCTACACCATCACGCAGTTGATCGATCTGCTCTTCAGTTAGTTCACTGATCTTAACATCTTCAGCAATACCCACTTCAGCTAGGATAGCTTGAGAGCGAGTTTTACCGATGCCGTAGATCGCCGTTAGAGCGATTACAGCGTGTTTCTGATCAGGAATGTTAATGCCTGCTATACGGGCCATTATTCACTCCTAAGTGTTTCTATAAAAGAATTAGCCGCAGCAAAGCCCGTTATGGATACGCTGCGGAATACTACTTCTTTTGCACGCAAAAGGTAGGCCGAGGAATATACTCGACCCAACCTTCATTTTCAAGTAAAAATTTCTGCTAATTAGCCTTGGCGCTGTTTGTGCTTTGGCTCACTGCAAATCACGCGAACGACACCGTTACGCTTGATTACTTTACAGTTACGGCAGATTTTTTTAACGGAAGCACGAACTTTCATTGCTAAACTCCGTAAATGAAACTGAGTCTACCGCCGGATTAACGGCCGTAGCCTTTCAGATTCGCTTTCTTCAACACAGAATCATACTGTTGAGACATCAGATGAGTCTGTACCTGTGCCATAAAGTCCATAATTACAACAACTACGATTAGTAGTGATGTACCGCCGAAGTAGAAACGTACGTTCCACGCGACCATCATGAACTCGGGAATCAGACAGATAAAGGTAATGTACAGTGCACCAGCAAGGGTAAGACGTGTCATTACTTTATCGATGTACTTCGCTGTCTGCTCACCTGGGCGGATACCGGGTACGAATGCACCAGACTTCTTCAAGTTATCTGCTGTTTCACGCGGGTTGAAAACCAACGCCGTGTAGAAGAAACAGAAGAAGATAATTGCTGCTGCATATAGCATTACATACAACGGCTGACCTGGGCTAAGAGCCAAAGACACGTCAGTTAACCAACCGAACGCGCTGCTCTCACCATTCTGACCAAACCACTGAGCCAGTGTTCCTGGGAACAGGATAATGCTTGATGCGAAAATCGCTGGAATAACACCTGCCATATTAATTTTAAGTGGCAAGTGAGAACTTTGTGCAGCAAATACTTTACGACCTTGTTGACGCTTCGCGTAGTTAACGACGATTCGACGCTGACCACGTTCCATGAAAACAACGAAGTAAATTACTGCAAAAGCTAATACCGCGATTAGCAACAGAAGAAGTACATGCAATTCACCTTGACGCGCTTGCTCGATTGTTTGACCGATTGCAGAAGGCAATCCAGCAACAATACCTGCAAAAATTAGTAACGAAATACCGTTACCAATTCCACGCTCTGTAATTTGTTCACCTAACCACATTAGGAACATGGTGCCGGTTACTAAACTTACGGTAGCAATTAGCGTAAACATGGTTTGGTTGATAACAACCAGATTGTCGACCATGTTTGGTAAGCCTGTTGCGATACCTATAGCCTGGAAGGTTGCAAGTACAAGCGTGCCGTAGCGTGTGTATTGGCTGATCTTACGACGGCCTGCTTCACCCTCTTTTTTGAGTTCAGCTAACGCTGGATGAACTACAGTTAGCAATTGGACAACAATAGATGCCGAAATATACGGCATGATGCCCAATGCTAATATAGATGCACGCTCAAGAGCACCACCGGAGAACATGTTAAACATTTCAACGATGGTACCTTTTTGCTGTTCGAACAAATCGGCAAGTACAGCAGCGTCAATACCAGGAATCGGCACAAAAGAGCCGGCTCGGAATACTAAAAGTGCACCAATTACGAATAACAAGCGCGACTTTAGTTCACTTAAGCCGCTCTGAGCACTACGAAAATCTTGTCCTGGTTTCTTAGCCATCTGTACCTCGTTCCTCGAGATTATTCCTCGATTTTACCGCCTGCAGCTTCGATTGCAGCTTTAGCGCCTTTAGTCACACGTAGACCTTTAACAGTCACTGCTTTGTTAATTTCACCAGAAAGAACAACTTTAACGAATTCGATGTTCTTAGTGATGATGTTAGCAGCTTTAAGGCTGTTTAGATCAACCACGTCACCAGAAACTTTCGCTAGCTCAGCTAGACGAACTTCAGCAGACACTAGGCTCTTACGAGAAGTGAAACCGAATTTTGGTAGACGTTGTTTCAGAGGCATCTGACCGCCTTCGAAACCTGGACGAACTTTACCGCCAGAACGTGATTTTTGACCTTTGTGACCACGGCCACCAGTTTTACCTAGGCCAGAACCGATACCACGGCCTACACGCTTAGGAGCATGTTTAGAGCCAGCAGCCGGTGCAAGAGTATTCAAACGCATTCTGATTACTCCTCAACTTTAACCATGTAGTAAACCTTGTTGATCATACCGCGTACGCACGGAGTATCTTCAAGTTCTACTGTGTGGTTGATTTTACGAAGACCTAGACCACGCAAAGTAGCTTTGTGCTTTGGTAGGCGGCCAATTGAGCTTTTAGTTTGAGTTACTTTAATAGTTGCCATGGTGTTCTTACTCCGAAATAGCTTCAACAGTTAGACCACGTTTAGCAGCAACCATTTCTGGCGACTTCATGCTACCTAGTGCATCGATCGTTGCACGAACGATGTTGATAGGGTTCGTTGAACCGTATGCTTTAGATAGTACGTTGTGTACACCAGCAACTTCTAGTACTGCACGCATCGCACCACCTGCGATAACACCAGTACCTTCTGCTGCAGGCTGCATGTAAACTTTAGAGCCCGAGTGGCGACCTTTCACTGGGTGGTGAAGAGTGCCTTCGTTTAGAGCGATCGTAGTCATGTTACGACGCGCTTTTTCCATTGCTTTTTGGATCGCTGCAGGTACTTCACGAGCTTTGCCGTAACCGAAACCTACACGACCATTACCGTCACCAACTACTGTTAGTGCAGTGAAGCTCATGATTCGACCGCCTTTAACCGTTTTAGAAACACGGTTAACTGCGATTAGCTTTTCTTGCAAATCATTCGCTTGAACTTGTTGTTCTTTAGCCATCTTCCAACCCTACCTTAGAATTTCAGACCAGCTTCGCGAGCAGATTCTGCTAGCGCCGCTACTCGACCGTGGTATTGGAAACCAGAACGATCAAATGCAACTGCAGTTACGCCTTTTTCAAGAGCGCGTTCTGCAACAGCTTTACCTACTGCTTTAGCTGCATCAACGTTACCAGTGTATTTCACTTGCTCACGGATCGCTTTTTCTACAGTAGAAGCTGCTGCGATAACCTCAGAGCCGTTAGCCGCGATAACCTGTGCGTACACGTGACGAGGAGTACGGTGTACAACTAGGCGAGTCGCACCCAGTTCTGCAATCTTACGACGTGCGCGTGTAGCACGACGGATGCGAGATGCTTTCTTATCCATAGTGTTACCTTACTTCTTCTTAGCTTCTTTAGTACGCACATTTTCATCTGCGTAACGAACACCTTTACCTTTGTAAGGCTCAGGTTGACGGTAAGAACGAATGTCAGCCGCAACTTGACCAACTAGTTGTTTGTCACAACCAGTAATCACGATTTCAGTTTGGCTTGGACATTCAGCTTTGATACCCGCTGGCAACTCGTGCTCAACTGGGTGTGAGAAGCCTAGTGTTAGACCTACAGCGTTGCCTTTGATAGCAGCACGGTAACCAACACCTTTAAGAGTTAGCTTCTTAGTAAAGCCTTCAGTAACACCAACAACCATGTTGTTAACTAGTGCACGAGCAGTACCTGCTTGTGCCCAAGCGTTAGCAACACCTTCTTTAGGACCGAAAGTTAGGTTGTTTTCTTCCTGAGCGATAACTACAGCGTCGTTTAGTACGCGAGTTAGTTCGCCTTTAGCACCTTTTACAGTGATTTCTTGGCCGTTTAGTTTCACCTCTACGCCAGCTGGAATAGCGACAGGTGCTTTAGCAACACGAGACATATTCTACTCCTATTAAGCTACGTAGCAGATGATTTCACCACCAAGACCTGCTTTACGTGCAGCGCGGTCTGACATAAGACCCTTGGAAGTAGAAACGATAGCAATACCAAGACCACCCATTACAGAAGGAAGTTCATCTTTCTTCTTGTAAACACGTAGACCTGGACGAGAAACACGTTTAAGTTGCTCGATTACTGGTTTAGCTTGGAAGTACTTAAGAGTTACTTCTAGCTCAGGTTTTGCTTCGCCTTCAACAGCGAAGTCAACGATGTAACCTTCAGCTTTTAGTAGTGCAGCAATTGCAACTTTAAGCTTTGAAGAAGGCATTTTAACAGCAACTTTGTTTGCTGCCTGACCGTTACGAACGCGGGTCAGCATATCCGAAATCGGATCTTGCATGCTCATATGATTTACTCCAAATGATTAAGTGGCAATTACCAGCTAGCCTTACGAAGACCCGGAATCTCGCCTTTCATGCAAGCTTCACGAACCTTAATACGGCTTAGACCGAACTTACGTAGGTAACCGTGTGGACGACCAGTTTGGTTACAACGGTTGCGCTGACGTGATGCACTTGAATCACGTGGAAGAGATTGCAGTGTAAGAACTGCGTTCCAACGATCTTCTTCAGATGCGTTTACATCGCTGATGATAGCTTTTAGCGCTGCACGCTTTTCAGCGAACTTAGCTACTAGCTTTGCACGTTTAGCTTCACGTGCTTTCATTGATTGTTTAGCCATAACAGTAACCCTTCACCTTACTTACGGAATGGGAAGTTAAAGGCAGCCAGCAGAGCACGGCCTTCCTCATCAGTACCAGCAGACGTCGTAATAGTGATGTCTAGACCGCGTACACGATCAACTTTATCAAAGTCGATTTCCGGGAAGATGATTTGCTCGCGAACGCCCATGCTGTAGTTACCGCGACCGTCAAAAGACTTAGCGCTAACACCACGGAAGTCACGTACACGTGGAAGAGCGATGTTAATCAAACGCTCAAGAAAATCCCACATACGTTCGCCACGCAAGGTTACTTTACAACCGATAGGGTAGCCTTCACGGATTTTGAAACCTGCAACAGATTTACGCGCTTTAGTGATAAGTGGCTTTTGACCAGAGATCGTTGCCATATCAGATGCTGCGTTTTCTAGCAGTTTCTTATCGTTGATTGCTTCGCCAACACCCATGTTTAGGGTGATTTTCTCGATTCTAGGGACTTGCATGACGCTTGTGTAACTGAACTGTTTGGTCAGTTCAGCGACTACAGACGACTTGTAGTAATCATGCAGTTTCGCCATAGTAGAACTCCAAATTACTTCTATTAGTTAGAAACGGTTTCGCCGTTAGACTTGAAGAAACGAACTTTTTTGCCGTCTTCAAAACGGAAACCGATACGGTCAGCTTTACCAGTAGCTGCATTAAAGATAGCCACGTTAGAAACATCGATTGCTGCTTCTTGCTCTACGATACCGCCTTGGATACCTAGTGCAGGAACAGGTTTCTGGTGTTTCTTAACAAGGTTGATACCTTCAACGATAACTTTACCAGTTGCTAGGACCTTAGTTACTTTACCTTTCTTGCCTTTGTCTTTACCAGCAAGAACGATTACTTCGTCATTACGACGGATTTTAGCTGCCATTTCTACGTGCTCCTTACAGAACTTCTGGAGCCAGTGAAACGATCTTCATGAACTTATCGCCACGAAGTTCGCGTGTCACAGGACCAAAGATACGTGTACCGATTGGTTGCTCAGTAGTGTTATTCAACAGTACGCAAGCATTTCGGTCGAAGCGAATGACAGAACCGTCAGGACGACGTACGCCTTTACGGGTGCGCACTACAACCGCCTTCATAACGTCACCTTTTTTAACTTTACCGCGAGGAATTGCTTCCTTAACAGTAACTTTGATGACGTCACCGATATGTGCATAACGGCGGTGTGAGCCACCCAGAACCTTAATACACATTACGCTGCGTGCGCCTGAGTTATCAGCTGCGTCCAGCATACTTTGCATTTGGATCATGTTAGTGCTCCGCTAAATATTAATAACTAGACCCATCACGGGTCGGGCTGCCTCTTTATAAGGGACGCGAATTGTACCACCCTTTTCTGTGATTGGGTAGTCAAAAAATAAACGGCTCCAAAAATATTTTTGGAGCCGTTTCTTATCATAGAAGAGTGAAGATTACATCTTCGCCTTTTCTACAACTTTCACCAAAGTCCAAGACTTAGTCTTAGACAGTGGACGACACTCTGCGATTTCAACAGTGTCGCCAATGCCACACTCGTTGTTTTCGTCATGTGCGTGTACTTTAGTCGTACGTTTAACGAACTTACCGTAAATTGGGTGTTTTACGAAACGTTCGATTGCAACAGTGATAGACTTGTCCATCTTGTCGCTAACAACACGACCTTGTTGAGTACGTTTTACTTCGCTCATTATGCGCCTGCCTTCTCAGTCAAAACAGTTTTCACACGTGCGATATCACGGCGTACAGCTTTCAGAGTATGAGTTTGCTGTAGTTGACCAGTTGCAGCTTGCATGCGCAAGTTGAACTGTTCACGTAGCAAATTCATTAGCTCAGCGTTAAGCTCTTCAACGCTTTTCTCGCGTAGATCTTGTGCTTTCATCACATCACCTGCTTAGTTACAAATGTAGTTTTGAAAGGCAGTTTACGTGCCGCTAGACGGAACGCTTCACGTGCCAATTCTTCAGGTACACCACCCATTTCGTACATAACCTTACCAGGTTGGATTTGGGCTACCCAGTACTCAACGTTACCTTTACCCTTACCTTGACGAACTTCTAGTGGTTTTTCTGTGATTGGTTTGTCTGGGAACACACGGATCCAGATTTTACCTTGACGCTTAACGTGACGTGTCATTGCACGACGTGCCGCTTCGATTTGACGAGCAGTTAGACGACCACGGCCAACAGCTTTAAGACCGAATTCGCCGAAGCTTACATCAGTACCTTTAGCTAGACCACGGTTACGACCAGTCTGAACCTTACGGAACTTAGTACGTTTAGGTTGTAGCATCTGTCGACTCCTTACTTACGGCCTTTACGCTGCTTCTTAGGCTTGTCGCCTTTAGGCTCTACAGCGTTAGCTGCTGGCATACCACCTAGGATTTCACCTTTGAAGATCCAAGTTTTAATGCCGATCACACCGTATTGAGTGTGAGCCGAAGAAGTTGCGTAATCAATGTCAGCACGTAGAGTGTGTAGAGGCACACGGCCTTCACGGTACCACTCTGAACGTGCGATTTCAGCGCCGCCTAGACGACCGCTTACTTCCACTTTGATACCTTTAGCGCCTAGACGCATAGCGTTTTGTACTGCGCGCTTCATAGCACGACGGAACATAACACGACGCTCTAGCTGAGACGCGATGCTGTCACCAACAAGTTGCGCATCTAGTTCAGGCTTACGTACTTCAGCGATGTTAATTTGCGCTGGTACACCTGCAATTTTAGCTACAGCTGCGCGTAGCTTCTCAACGTCTTCACCTTTCTTACCGATAACAACGCCTGGACGAGCAGTGTGAATAGTCACACGGATGCTCTTAGCAGGACGCTCGATAACGATACGTGATAGAGACGCTTTTTTCAGTTCACTTGTAAGGAACTGACGTACCTTGAAGTCGCCGTCTAGGTTGTCAGCGAAATCTTTGGTGTTAGCAAACCATGTAGCATTCCAAGGCTTAACGATGCCTAGACGAATACCATTTGGATGTACTTTTTGACCCATTGCTTACTCTCCTAGTCTCTAGCGATCTGCTACAACAACAGTGATGTGGCTTGAACGCTTCAAGATACGATCCGCACGACCTTTAGCACGAGGCATAATACGCTTCATGGTTGGGCCTTCATCTACAAAGATTTTTGCGACATTCAGATCGTCAATATCTGCACCTTCGTTGTGCTCCGCGTTAGCGATAGCAGACTCTAGAACTTTCTTAACTAGTGCAGCAGCTTTTTTGTTGCTGAACGTTAGGATTTCTAGAGCTTGGTCAACAGATTTACCACGGATTAGATCCGCAACTAAGCGAGCTTTCTGAGGCGAAATGCGAGCAAAGTTATGTTTAGCAATTGCTTCCATTATCTACTCCTTAGCGCTTCTTAGCTTTCTTATCCGCAGCGTGACCGCGGTAAGTACGTGTTGGTGCGAATTCGCCCAGTTTGTGACCGATCATTTCATCAGTTACAAATACTGGTACGTGCTGACGACCATTATGGACAGCGATGGTCAAACCGATCATCGTAGGGATGATCATTGAACGACGGGACCAAGTCTTAATAGGCTTTTTGTCTCCGCTTTCCACCGCTTTCTCTACCTTCTTCAGCAAGTGTAGGTCAATAAAAGGACCTTTCTTGAGAGAACGTGGCATGGCGATTCCTCTTTATATAGATTACTTGTTACGACGACGTACGATGTACTTGTCAGTGCGTTTGTTCTTACGAGTCTTGAAGCCTTTAGTTGGCATACCCCAAGGAGATACTGGATGACGGCCACCAGAAGTACGACCTTCACCACCACCGTGTGGGTGATCAACCGGGTTCATTACTACACCACGTACGGTTGGACGTACGCCGCGCCAGCGTGAAGCACCAGCTTTACCAAGTTCGCGTAGCATGTGCTCAGAGTTACCAACTTCACCGATTGTTGCACGGCCTTCAGAAAGAACTTTGCGCATTTCGCCAGAACGTAGACGGATAGTTACGTACGCACCGTCGCGAGCAACGATTTGAGCGTAAGCACCAGCCGAACGAGCTAGCTGACCACCTTTACCAGGTTTAAGTTCAACATTGTGTACAGTTGAACCTACTGGGATGTTACGCATTGGTAGAGTGTTACCAGCTTTGATTGGTGCATCAACACCAGACTGAATAACATCACCAGCTACAACACCTTTAGGTGCTAGGATGTAGCGACGCTCACCGTCTTTATAAAGAACTAGAGCAATGTTTGCGCTACGGTTTGGATCGTATTCTAGACGCTCAACTGTCGCTGGGATACCGTCTTTAGTACGTTTGAAGTCAATTACACGGTAGTGATGCTTGTGACCACCGCCGATGTGACGTACTGTGATACGACCGTTGTTGTTACGACCGCCATTCTTAGAGTTTTTCTCTAGAAGAGGTGCGTATGGCTTGCCCTTGTGTAGGTCAGCGTTAACAACTTTAACAACGTGACGACGACCAGGGGAAGTCGGCTTACATTTAACAATAGCCATTTTTAACTACTCCTGTTATTCCGCGCCGCCAACAAAGTCAAGATCTTGACCTTCTTTCAAAGTAACGTACGCTTTCTTAACGTCGCTGCGGCGACCTTGGCGTAGACCTTGACGTTTGGTCTTACCCTTAGTGATAAGAGTATTTACAGACTTAACTTCAACTTCAAATAGCTTTTCTACAGCTGCTTTGATCTCTTTTTTAGTTGCATCTTTAGCTACTTTGAAAACGATAGTGTTCGCTTTCTCAGCTGCCATAGTTGCTTTTTCAGAGATGTGCGGTGCACGTAGAACTTTTAGGATACGCTCTTCAGTGATCATGCTAGCATTTCCTCTACTTGCTTAACTGCTTCTGCAGTCATTACAACTTTGTCAAACGCGATTAGAGATACTGGATCGATACCAGCAACATCACGTGCGTCAACTTTGTATAGGTTACGAGCAGCTAGGAATAGATTCTCATCTACTTCGCTAGTCACGATTAGAGCGTCAGTTAGCTCAAGCTCTTTCAGCTTAGCAACTAGCTCTTTAGTCTTTGGTGCTTCAACTGAGAAGTTATCAACAACGATTAGACGCTCTTGACGAACAAGCTCAGAAAGAATGCTCTTCATAGCACCGCGGTACATTTTTTTGTTTACTTTTTGGCTGTGATCTTGTGGTTTCGCAGCAAAAGTAACACCACCTGTACGCCAGATTGGGCTACGAATTGTACCAGCGCGAGCGCGACCAGTACCTTTTTGACGCCATGGCTTAGCGCCACCGCCAGATACTTCTGAACGTGTTTTTTGAGCACGTGTACCTTGACGAGCACCTGCTGCGTACGCAACAACTACTTGGTGTACAAGAGCTTCGTTAAACTCACGTCCGAAAGTAGTTTCGGAAACAGTTAGTGCATCAGCACCTTTAACCATTAGTTCCATTACTTACTCCTGAGACGTTATGCTTTAACAGCTGGTTTAACGATCACGTTGCCGCCAGTTGCGCCTGGGACTGCACCTTTAATAAGAAGCAGGTTGCGCTCAGCGTCAACACGTACGATCTCTAGGTTTTGAGTCGTTACACGCTCAGCACCCATGTGACCTGCCATTTTCTTGCCTTTAAATACGCGACCTGGAGTCTGACATTGACCGATAGAACCAGGAGCACGGTGAGACAATGAGTTACCGTGAGTCATATCTTGAGTACGGAAATTCCAACGCTTAACAGCGCCTTGGAAACCTTTACCCTTAGATGTACCAGTAACGTCTACTTTCTTAGTTTCGTTGAATAGTTCAACAGTTAGTTCAGCACCAACTTCGAACTCTTCGCCGTTTTCTAAACGGAATTCCCAAAGACCGCGACCAGCTTCAACGCCAGCTTTAGCAAAGTGACCTGCTTCAGCTTTGTTTACGCGGTTAGCTTTCTTAGAACCAGCTGTAACCTGAATTGCAGCGTAGCCATCAGTTTCAAGAGTTTTCACTTGAGAAACACGGTTAGCTTCAACTTCAACAACAGTTACTGGGATAGAAACGCCTTCTTCAGTAAATACGCGGGTCATGCCCACTTTACGACCGATTAGACCAATCATACTTCTAATCTCCCTTAACCTAGGCTAATTTGAACGTCAACGCCCGCAGCAAGGTCTAGACGCATTAGAGCATCAACAGTTTTGTCTGTTGGCTCAACGATGTCGATTAGACGCTTGTGAGTACGGATTTCGTACTGGTCACGTGCTTTCTTGTTAACGTGTGGAGAGATAAGAACTGTGAAACGCTCTTTACGAGTTGGTAGTGGGATTGGACCACGAACCTGTGCGCCAGTGCGCTTAGCTGTTTCAACGATTTCCGCTGTAGAAGCATCGATTAGTTTGTAATCGAAAGCTTTTAGGCGGATACGGATACGTTGGTTCTGCATGAGACAGAGCTCCAATTTTAAAAATTACACAAACAATATCGCCACTCAAACTCGTCAAGACGAGAGAATGCCGATTGATTTATGTGAAACCGTAGCATCCAAGATTAGGACGCATTGTCAGTTAATTTTCGATTAACAATCCCTACGTGCCAAAGTCACCTTTGGGGATAGTTTTTCCGAAGAAAAGATAGCTAATTGTATTAACCGCGAACATAAGCTGAGTCTACATTACCTAACTGTCCTATAAGGAAGTTAGCTCCTCACTGCTCATTGGTTCACAACTGGCTTAACCAGTGCGACGCATTATACAGATCACACTTTAGGTTGCAAGGGCTGAATGAAAAATAATCGAAACTATTTTTAACTTGCTGTTTTATGGTCACCTGCAAAATGGGCCATAAACAAAAAGGACGCCGAAGCGTCCTTTTCTAAACTGTAATCGTAATAGCAGTTGCTATTATTTCTTACCGCTTGATAGTGCACCGAAACGCTTGTTGAAGCGATCAACACGGCCGCCTGTATCAACGATACGTTGCTTACCAGTGTAGAATGGGTGACACTTGTCACATACGTCTAGGTGGATAGACTCTTTACCTAGAGTAGAGTTGAACTCGAAAGAGTTGCCGCAAGAACAAGTAGCGTTTACTGCTTTGTATTCTGGGTGGATACCAGCTTTCATGGGATAACCTCAATAGTAGGCCGTGTCGCTATACGAATCTAAGCCGCACACCACACGCAATTAATAATAAAATGGGATACCGCACCAACCAATTGCTGAAGCCATATCTCAAGGCGCGATATAGTAATGAATCCCCTAGATAGGATCAATACGTATGGCAATTTTTTCGCCACTTTTTTCACCAATCCGGTGATATTAGTATATTTCCGAACACACTCCGTAGGTTGACTCGTATTCCTGGGACGATTTTAATAAACTCTACAGTCCTTTCTTCTTTTATATAGCTACGAATCTATGCGTCCATCCATTGCTAGAGTGGCACTGCCCGTACCTCTCGACAAACAATTTGACTATGCCATCCCAGGACACCTGTTTCCTATCATTGGCGGGCGCGTATCCGTACCTTTTGGACGTCAAACGTTAGTTGGCATCGTCACCGCGATGGTTAATCACTCGGATTTCCCCAAAGATCAACTCAAGCCAATCAAAGCAGTTCTTGATTCTCAGCCGGTATGGCCTGAAAAGCTTTATTCGTTGCTGACTTGGTGCAGCCAGTTCTACCAATACCCACTTGGAGATACGCTACACAATGCGATGCCAGCAGCTCTGCGTAAAGGAAAGCCTGCAGATTTTGCGACGCTACAAGAGTGGCAAATTACCGAATCCGGTAAAGACAAGCTGATGCAAGGGCTTGATCGTCGAGCGGTCAAACAACAGAAGGTCTTGCAAATGTTGGTTAACGGCGCTTTGCCTCACCAGGAATTTGTCGACCAAGAGATAGCCTCAACTGTACTAAAGTCTTTGGAAGAGAAAGGCTGGATTGAACGTATCGAGAAGAAGCCTGTAATCACCAAGTGGGGGCAGCACGTTGAATGCGACGTCGAGAAGCCAAAGCTCAACCACGAACAAGCGCTAGCTATTGCGAGTGTAAATAGCCAAGCAGGTTTTGCCTGCTATTTACTAGAAGGCGTCACGGGCTCAGGTAAGACAGAAGTGTACCTCAACCTGATCAAACCGGTCTTAGAGAAAGGTAAACAAGCCTTGGTTTTAGTACCAGAGATTGGCTTAACACCACAAACCATCAACCGCTTTAAACGCCGTTTTAATGTGCCAGTTGACGTTATCCACTCCGGATTAAACGAGACGGAACGTCTGAATGCGTGGCTTTCTGCACGCGACAAAGCGGCCGGAATCATTATCGGCACACGCTCTGCCCTACTCGCGCCTTTTGCTGATCTCGGGATTATCATTGTGGACGAGGAACATGACACCTCTTACAAACAGCAAGATAGCTTGCGTTATCATGCACGCGATGTTGCTGTAATGCGCGCTCATAAAGAACAAGTTCCGATTGTTCTGGGCTCAGCTACACCTGCACTGGAGACATTGCACAATGCCTTGTCAGGCAAGTATCACCATTTAACCCTGACCCAACGCGCAGGCTCTGCGGTTCCTACTACTAATAAAGTGCTCGACGTCAAAGGTCAGTATTTAGAAAGTGGTTTATCTGCCCCATTGATTGCGGAAATGCGCAAACACCTTAAAGCAGGCAATCAGGTGATGCTGTTTCTTAACCGTCGTGGTTTCTCCCCTGCTCTCATGTGTCATGAATGTGGTTGGATTGCCGAATGCAAACGTTGTGATGCTTATTACACCTTCCACCAATACAGCAATGAGATTCGCTGCCACCATTGTGGCTCACAGCACCCAGTTATTCATCAGTGTCGGGGCTGTGGTTCTACTCAACTGGTTACCGTTGGTGTCGGTACCGAACAGTTAGAACAACAATTGGCACAATTGTTTCCCGAATACAAAGCCATCCGTATCGACAGGGATAGCACGCGCCGGAAAGGCAGCTTAGAAGACGCGTTGGACTCCATCCGCAAGGGTGAATATCAAATTTTGATTGGCACTCAAATGCTAGCTAAGGGACACCATTTCCCCAATGTAACGCTCGTCGCCTTGCTAGATGTTGATGGCTCTCTATATAGTAGCGACTTCCGCGCCTCCGAAAGATTAGCGCAGTTATTCATTCAAGTCGCAGGGCGAGCCGGACGAGCAAGTAAGCCGGGGGAAGTGGTTTTACAGACTCACCATCCTGAGCACAGTTTATTGCAAGCCTTATTGGAAAAGGACTACCGACACTTCGCTATGACGGCATTAGAGGAACGTAAACTGGCGCAGTTGCCACCGTACAGTTTCCTGACTCTATTTAAAGCCGAAACGAATCAGAGCGAGATCGTAGAAGATTTTCTGCGCCAAGTTCGCTTTACCTTAGAATCGCACCCTTTGTTTGACGACACCTGCATGGTGCTTGGTCCAACACCATCGCCTCTCGCCAAACGTGCAGGCAAATACCGTTGGCAGCTG
Organism: Vibrio sp. RC2502; assembly: GCF_054850435.1. Classification (NCBI taxonomy): domain Bacteria; kingdom Pseudomonadati; phylum Pseudomonadota; class Gammaproteobacteria; order Vibrionales; family Vibrionaceae; genus Vibrio; species Vibrio sp. RC2502. Next base: position 260,886 of record NZ_CM141453.1, on the reverse strand, counting down.
CTACTCCAAACCCAGCACCGTTCATTAATGCAAAAGTTATTAACCAGTGCCAAACCTGCTATTGAGTTGTTGCCTAATGCCAAAAAAGTTCGCTGGAATTTAGACATAGAACCACAAGATCTCAGCTAGCAAACGTTTAACTATGTAATGAATTACCTTTTAATGTGATGAGGCTCACATCGAGATTGCAATTTTTGTTAAACAGACCGTAACTTTCCCGATAGAAATGAATAGACTATCCAAATTAGCAAAGTCTAAAGTGGGTTTACCCCATAGGCTTAGATTAAAACAATGACTATTCCCAAAATTTGAAGCAGTAGCCAAGCGATGCTTTATCGCCTACTCCCTAAAAATAACCACTAACAACGTGATTAGATAGGCACTGATTACCAGTGATAAAAACCTACGACTTCTGACAGGGAATAACGTCATCTTGGCAAAAATTTGAGAGGTTAAACACTATGGCGACAATGAAGGATGTTGCCCAGCTTGCGGGAGTGTCGACAGCTACGGTATCTCGAGCATTAATGAATCCAGAAAAAGTCTCTTCTTCAACAAGAAAAAGAGTCGAAGATGCCGTCCTTGAAGCGGGCTATTCTCCAAATTCATTAGCGCGTAATCTACGTAGAAACGAATCAAAAACGATTGTTACCATCGTTCCTGACATCTGTGATCCTTACTTTTCTGAAATCATTCGTGGTATCGAAGACGCCGCTATGGAACATGGCTACCTCGTACTGCTCGGTGACAGCGGCCAGCAGAAAAAGCGTGAAAGCTCGTTTGTGAATCTAGTGTTCACCAAACAAGCCGATGGCATGTTACTGCTTGGTACCGACCTGCCATTTGATGTCAGCAAGCCAGAACAGAAAAACCTGCCACCAATGGTCATGGCTTGTGAGTTTGCGCCAGAGCTAGAATTACCAACCGTGCATATTGACAACCTAACGTCTGCTTTTGAAGCGGTCAATTACCTAACTCAACTTGGCCATAAACGCATAGCACAAATTTCAGGGCCAGACACAGCGGTATTGTGCCAGTTCCGCCAGCAAGGTTATCAACAAGCCTTGCGTCGCGCGGGGATCAGTAAAGACCCACAATACAGTGTTATCACTGAGTTTTCTTTTGACGGCGGCGCGAAAGCTGTACGTAAGTTGCTAGAACTTCCAGAGCCACCAACTGCGATTTTCTGCCACTGCGACACCATGGCAATCGGCGCAATCCAAGAAGCCAAACGACTCGGTCTGCGCGTTCCGCAAGATTTGTCAGTGGTTGGTTTCGATGATATCAACTTTGCTCAATACTGCGATCCACCGTTAACGACCATTTCTCAACCTCGTTATGAAATTGGCCGCCAAGCGATGCTTATGATGCTTGAACTACTTAAAGGCCATGACGTTCATTCAGGTTCACGCTTACTAGAAACTAAGCTTGTTGTCCGTGGTAGCGCAGCGCCACCGCAACGCGCCTAAGCGTTCGGTAGTCCAACGCGACTATCATGTAAACTAACGATAAGCGGTGCCCATTGGCGCCGCTTTTTGTATTCTCTATCTGATACGTAGCTATCAAGATTACATCAATAGGGTGTTTTCTCGACCCGTTCTGGATTACCATATTTGGAAGAATCCTTGATGACCAGAAGTAACCGTGGCAAACAGAGATTATGTGAGACGGGGGCGAGGCGCTCCAAAAAAGTCGACAAAAAAACAACCTCCCAAAAGAAAACCTTGGCGTAGTGGTCTACTTGCAATCTTGCTTGTGGGCGGTTTTGGCTATGGTCTGTATTTATTAAGTAACGATCCAGAACCGAAACCACCCGTGGTGCAACAACCTATAACGACCGTCAGTAAGCCAAAGCCGAAAAAGGATTTGCCACCACCACCTGAAGAGAAGTGGGAATACGTCGAATCTTTACCCAAGCGAGAAGTGGAAGTCGTCGCTAAAGAAATCGAAGTATCTAAAATCCCATACGTAATGCAGTGTGGCGCTTACAAAACCCAAGCGCAGGCCGAAGAACGAAAACTGGCTATTGCTTTCCAAGGTCTTTCGAGCAAAATTCGTAAGAAAGAAGGCAGCTCTTGGTATCGTGTTGTACTTGGCCCGTACAAGTTCAAACGCGATGCAGAGAAAGATCGCCACAAGTTGCAACGCGCGAAAATCGAACCGTGCGCAATTTGGAAAGAAAACTTCTAATCTCACAAAGACCAACCGCATTCGCTGTTGGTCTTTTTTATTCCTCGCGTGTTATTGGCATCATCAGCGTTAGCAAATGTGAAAAACGCCCTCCCCTTGAATCCCAAGTTCCTCTCCCCCATATACTGAATTAAATCCAAAGAGAAATAATTAAGAGGTCGACTGTGACTACCATTGTATCTGTACGTCGAAATAACAAAGTCGTCATCGCGGGTGATGGCCAAGTATCTCTAGGCAATACCGTCATGAAAGGTAACGCGCGCAAAGTTCGCCGCCTATACAACAATAAAGTGCTTGCTGGCTTTGCTGGCGGTACAGCGGACGCCTTCACCCTATTTGAACGCTTTGAAAGCAAACTACAAATGCACCAGGGCCATCTGACGAAAGCAGCCGTAGAACTGGCAAAAGACTGGCGCAGCGACCGAGCTCTTCGCAAATTAGAAGCGTTGCTTGCTGTTGCAGACGAAACAGCATCACTCATCATCACTGGTAACGGCGATGTCGTTCAGCCAGAAAATGATTTGATTGCAATTGGTTCTGGTGGTGCATACGCACAAGCAGCCGCAACTGCACTTTTAGAAAATACTGACTTAGATGCACGTGAAATCGCGGAAAAGGCACTGAACATCGCTGGTGATATCTGTGTATTCACCAACCATCACCACACCGTAGAAGAGCTAGACTCAACTGCAGAGCCTGAAACCCCAGCCGCGTAATCGTAACGAAGTAAGGAAAGAATATGTCTGAAATGACCCCTCGCGAAATCGTTCATGAACTGAACCGTCACATCATTGGTCAAGACAAAGCAAAACGTTCGGTTGCGATTGCCCTTCGTAACCGCTGGCGTCGCATGCAGCTAGAAGAAAGCTTGCGCGTCGAAGTCACACCGAAGAACATTCTGATGATTGGTCCAACTGGTGTTGGTAAGACAGAGATCGCTCGTCGTCTTGCTAAACTAGCCAATGCGCCATTCATCAAAGTCGAAGCAACAAAGTTCACCGAGGTGGGTTACGTTGGTAAAGAAGTTGAAACCATCATTCGTGACCTGACTGATGTCGCTGTGAAGATGACCCACCAACAAGCGATGGAAAAAGTAAAATTCCGCGCGGAAGAGCAAGCTGAAGAGCGCATTCTCGATGCACTACTGCCACCAGCACGCGATAGCTGGGGTCAAGTCGAGCAGAAAGAAGACACCTCAAACACTCGCCAAATCTTCCGTAAAAAACTGCGGGAAGGTCAGCTAGACGATAAAGAGATTGAAATCGATGTAGCAGCGCCTCAAATGGGTGTGGAGATCATGGCACCTCCTGGTATGGAAGAAATGACCAACCAGCTACAAGGTATGTTCCAAAACCTTGCCGGCGACACCAAGAAAAAGCGTAAGCTGAAAATCAAAGACGCGATGAAAGCGCTGGCAGAAGAAGAAGCTGCAAAACTTGTAAACCAAGAAGAGCTAAAAGAAGCCGCGATTTTCAACGTAGAAAACAACGGTATTGTTTTCATTGATGAAATCGACAAGATTTGTAAGCGCGGCGAAAGCTCTGGCCCGGACGTGTCTCGTGAAGGTGTGCAACGTGACTTACTTCCTCTGATTGAAGGCAGTACCGTTTCGACAAAACACGGCATGGTAAAAACAGACCACATTCTGTTTGTTGCATCCGGAGCATTCCAAGTTGCCAAGCCATCTGATCTCATTCCAGAACTGCAAGGCCGTCTGCCAATCCGTGTGGAATTGGAAGCACTGAGCAGCCACGACTTCAAACGCATTCTGACCGAACCTAAAGCGTCATTGACTGAGCAATACATCGCGTTGATGAAGACAGAAGATGTAGACATTGAATTTACTGAAGACGGTATCACGCGAATTGCAGAAGCCGCATGGACAGTAAATGAAACCACCGAAAACATCGGTGCTCGTCGTCTGCATACCGTGATGGAACGTCTGATGGACGAAATCTCTTACGATGCAGCAGAGCAATCTGGTGCTAAGTTTGTGATTGACGCAGCCTACGTGCAAGCTCGTCTGGGCGATACAATTGAAGATGAAGATCTAAGCCGCTTTATTCTGTAAACTCAGATTTCACCTTGATTTTAAAGGCTATCTCGAAAGAGGTAGCCTTTTTGTTTTCCGGGCATTTGCGTAAAGATTATTCTCAGATACGTACCAACAGTCATGCCTGCCTTGTTTTAGGTCAATAGCGTATCTGCTGCTTTGTGCTTATACTGGGCACATTGGTTACTAGCACGAAATTTCCATGAAACAATCTTTGCAGATCTGGCTTGAAGCCGCTCGCCCTAAAACATTGCCTCTCGCTCTGGTGTCTATTTTAACTGGTAGCGTACTTGCATACTCAGCCGGTCATTTCTCTTTGACCATCGCAATCATGGCCTTTGCTACGGCAACCTTATTGCAGATTCTATCGAACTTAGCCAACGACTATGGCGATGCAGTAAAAGGCACCGACAATGAAAACCGTTTAGGTCCACAGCGTGCGATGCAGACCGGTGCCGTTAGTGCCAAACAGATGAAACAGGCGATCATTTTTAATATCGTGCTTACCGCCATCTCAGGCTTGGTTTTGGTGTTTTACGCGCTGAGCTCGCCAGAAAGCATCATCACCTTCATCGGTTTGGGTATTCTTGCCATTATCGCGGCGATTGCTTACACGATGGGCAGTAAGCCCTACGGTTATGTCGGCTTAGGCGATATTTCCGTATTCCTGTTCTTTGGTCTGCTAGGCGTATCTGGTACATATTTCCTGCATACTGGGCATGTAGACACCACTCTATTCTTACCTGCTCTGGGCTGCGGTTTACTCGCGGTAGCGGTACTGAACATCAACAACATGCGTGATATCGAGAACGATCGCGAATGTGGAAAGCGCACGGTCGCAGTCCGTTTGGGCCAACACAAAGCCAAGCAGTACCACTTTATCTTGCTTGGTGGTGCTATTTTAGCGTTTGCGGCTTACTTGTTAATTCAAGACAAACCACTGTGGATTAGCCTACCCTTCTTGTTGAGCGTTTATGTCGTCATTCATCATGGTAAAGCCGTTTGGGATACAGAAAAACCTGCACAAATCGCTCCAATGCTGCCAGTTATCGTAAAATGCTCATTAGTCACTAACGTTTTGTTTGCAACAATTGTGGTAGCTCAAACTCTGGTAAGTTAAAAAAGGATTGTCATTGCATTGACTTAATGCCTAGATATACTCAAAGACAACCAGTTTCTGTTTAGAAAGGTACGCTATGGAATACAATACCTCAGCACTCTGCGATATCTACCTTGATCAGGTCGATGTGGTTGAACCAATGTTCAGTAATTTTGGCGGACGCGCGTCATTTGCCGGGCAAATCACCACCATTAAGTGTTTTGAAGACAACTCACTGATCCGCGAAACCTTAGAGCAAGATGGTCTTGGGCGCGTGTTGTTGATTGACGGTGGCGGTTCCTTACGTAAAGCGCTCATCGATGCAGAAATTGCTGCGATTGCAGAAGAAAACGAGTGGGAAGGCATTGTCGTTTACGGTTGTGTCCGTGAAGTCGATGAACTAGAAGACATGAACCTCGGCATTCAAGCTTTGGCATCGATTCCTGTTGGCGCGGCGAACCAGGGCATTGGTGAGCTAGATGTACCCGTAAACTTCGGCGGCGTTAGCTTCCTTCCAGAAGATTACATCTACGCCGACAACACTGGCATCATCCTATCTCCAGAGCCACTTAATATTGACCTTGAGTTAGATGATACGGTCGAAGAGTAGCTTCCAGTAGCCAGTCATCTTTCGTTGACTAAAGCGCTACTCATACCCAAATACACAAACACCCGCCGAAGCGGGTGTTTTTAATTCTGGATGAAGAAGTGAAATTATTCCACTTCGTCCATTTTGCCAAGTAGTGCACGAATGCGCTCCTGCCACTGTGCGTGCTCTTGCTGAGCTTGCTGAGCTTTTTGCTCTAGATCTTCACGTTGAGAACGAAGCTCGTTTGCTTCTGCTTCTAGTTTTACTTTGTCTTCTTTCAGCTCTTCAACTTCCATCTGAAGAAGAGTGATTGTGTCAACTGCAGTTTGAATTTTAGATTCTAGTTGTTCTAGTACTTCAAAAGACATCTTGGCCTACCTATGTTATTCCGTTGGGACGATGCACGAGATTGGCGTGCAGCTTACCTATATAAGGTCATTCTACTCAGCGTCGCGATGAGAAACACTCACTATATTCGATATTTCGCATCATTCGGTTAAAAAATCGGCGCAATCTCACTAAACGCTGACTTTTCTTATCGGCGAAGCATTTTTGTGCAAGGTATTTACGCCTCTCCGCGACAAAAATCACCCAAGTATTGATCAAATTCAACTTAGTTAAAGTAAAAGCTCAGCAAAAAGGCAAACGTTTAACTGCCGTTGTGATAGAATCGCCGCGCAAATTCCTCTTCCTTATTGCTTACTTGGAGACATCATGAAACGCGATTTAGCAATGGCATTTTCTCGTGTAACTGAAGGTGCTGCACTCGCTGGTTACAAATGGCTTGGCCGTGGTGACAAAAACGCAGCCGATGGCGCTGCTGTTGAAGTTATGCGCACTCTACTGAACAAAACAGACATCAGTGGTGAAATTGTCATTGGTGAAGGTGAAATCGATGATGCTCCAATGCTATACATCGGTGAGAAAGTTGGTCTAGGTGGCGATGAAGTGGATATCGCTGTTGACCCTATTGAAGGCACTCGCATGACCGCAATGGGTCAATCAAACGCATTGGCAGTGCTTGCCGCGGGTGAAAAAGGCAGCTTTTTAAAAGCACCTGACATGTACATGGAAAAACTGGTTGTTGGCCCAGGTGCGAAAGGCGTGATCGATCTAGAAAAGCCGTTGAAAGAAAACCTAGAAAACGTTGCTAGCGCGCTGAATAAAACGCTGGACACTCTGGTTGTCATCACTCTAGCAAAACCTCGCCACGATGATGTGATAGCTGAAATGCAAGCGATGGGTGTGCGTGTTTTCGCGGTGCCAGATGGCGACGTTGCTGCTTCCATCCTAACGTGTATGCCAGATAGTGAAGTGGACCTCATGTACTGCATTGGCGGTGCACCAGAGGGGGTGGTATCCGCAGCGGTGATTCGCGCACTTGATGGTGACATGCATGGCCGCCTTCTACCTCGCCACGAAGTGAAAGGCGACACAGAAGAAAACCGTATTTACGGCGCAGCAGAACTACAACGTTGTGAAGAAATGGGCGTAAAAGCCAACGTCGTCCTAAAAATGGAAGACATGGCGCGCAGCGACAACGTCGTCTTCTCAGCAACAGGCATTACAAAAGGTGACTTGCTAGAGGGGATTTCTCGTCAAGGTAATATTGCGACAACAGAGACGCTACTCGTGCGAGGCCGTTGCCGTACCATTCGCCGCATCAAGTCGACCCATTACTTAGAGCGCAAAGATCCAGAAGTTCGCGATATCATTCTGTAATTTTTAGGTTCAGCATCGCAGAGGGTTGGCAAAGTGCCGACCCTTTTTGTTTTTGGCTCACCAAATCCCCACTCAAGTTAAGTCAACACTTTTCTTTACTAAGCCTATCGCGCATAATGTGTACGGAAATACAAATGGTGGGAATATGAAGACCGTAGATAGGATATTGCAAATCGTTAAGCGTGACGGGTCTGTCACTGCAAAACAACTCTCTTCTGAGCTTGGGATGACAACCATGGGTGCTCGCCAGCACCTGCAAGGTTTAGAAGATGAAGGCATCCTGTCGATTCACGATGTAAAAGTCAAAGTCGGACGCCCTACTCGCCATTGGTCTTTAACCCAGAAGGGACATGAGCAATTCGCCGATCGTCATGGCGAACTCACCATCCAATTTATCGAAGCCGTGGAACACATCTTCGGTAAAGATGGCCTCGACAAAGTTACCTCCGAGCGCGAAAAACTGACTTTACAAAACTATCGCCAGCACCTCGATCAATGTGAGTCTTTAGAAAGCAAACTGGAAACTTTGGTTTTTCTGCGCGAAAAAGAAGGCTACATGGCAGAGCTTGAACAAGATGAGCACGGCTTTATCTTGATCGAGAATCACTGCCCGATTTGTAAAGCCGCCACGCGTTGCCCTAGTTTATGCAAATCTGAACTGAGTGTGTTCCAGTCCTTACTCGGAGACGACACGACCGTCGAGCGTACCGAGCATATCATTAGCGGTCAACGTCGCTGCGTTTACCGAATCCGCGCTTAGATTTCGGCCCTTTCGCTCTCTCTTATAAATGAGACAGGCCAATGATTCATCCTTTACTCTGATTCCTGTGGTGTACGCTTGTAGTATTGAACACGAGTATCCATATGGATTTGGAGAAAGGGATGAGAACTCTACATACTCACACAACGCAAGTATTACCCTCATTTGATGAACTGGTTCAGATGGCCGAAAGCGATCCAGAAGGCTTTGAACAATTTCGCCACGAGATGGCAAAAGAAATGATAGAAAGCGCATCAGAAACGATGCAACCACGCTTATGGGCTCAGCAAAGCCATATTGATCGTGTGATTCGCAACTGTAAAAACCCTCATCACACCAACGTCGTGCTAATGAATGAACTACAAAAACAAGTCACGAAGTTCAGAGAAGCATTACAAGGAAAAGCGACGTCGGTTAAAACAGACAACGTAGTCGCCTTCAACAGAAACGATTTCTACTGATGTGAGAGTCGCACCTTAGGCAGACTCCCACACTCATAAATCACTGTGGCTCAGGACCGTATTTATTCGGGCCTGATGTGCCTTTCAAAAAACCACACTCAATCAAAATCCAAAGCCCACAAATTAATGAAATCGAAGCAATGAACAGCTGTGGCGTTGAAGGCTCTTGCGCCATTGGGCTTGTCATCGGCGTTGCGATTCGACCAATCACCAAAGGAATATTCAAGCCTAACCAGTAGATCGACTTGTCGCGGTCATGCCATCTCTTTGTCGTAATAGCCAAATCAGGAATGAGCAGTACCAACAAGAATATTGGCAGTAACAGGTAAGAAAATGCAGGAAACAACTTACTGATACCCGCACCAAAACCTATAATCGAAATGTAGTAAATCACATTCCAAATCCAATAGGTTTTGCGATCGATACGTCCGTGAAACGAAAACAGTAACTCTTTAGTCGACATCAATTTTTATCCAAAAATAGAAAGAATACAGAGTAGCCGAGTCGGGTTAATTTGGGAAGAAACAACAAGTCGTGAACAACGTCGGCCAAGCCTTATATTCAGTTCACCACTTTTTGAAAGCTGTCCACATCCATATCTCGAATGTTAACCGTTAAACTGTGCACATGACTTGCCTGTTCTTGAAGCACAACCATTAAAGCTCGCGATAATTCTCGCTTTTGTTCAGGCGTTCGGCCAGACAACAAATCAAAATTGATATGGATAAAATCGAGACTGTCACCCGCTTCACCAATTAGCCAGTTATGACATCTTAACGTTCTTGATTTCACAGAGGCCAACTCAAAAAGGCCACTCTCTAACGCAGCTTTATGTAAGTCTTCCAGCAAACCTTGTACATTGACTCGCTCTTCCACTGAGTTCGAATACTCTAAAACTAAGTTTGGCATTTTGATTCCTTTCTACAACATAAAAAATTCAGTGTGTAGTAATACCAATCTAGTCAGCAATTTCCGAGGAATGAACTATCATTCTGTCTACGCGATCACCAATCGATTGCTTTTGACAAAAATAACAGAACAAATGCAGCACCGACCAGATGAAGAAAGCCGAATAAGACATGACGCCAATCATGATCTGTTCACATTATTCTGTTATATTCCTACGTAGATTTTTTACATTAATAGACTATTTACATTAAAGATAAGGGAGATATTCCTATGCGTCGTCCTGTAGTGATGGGTAACTGGAAACTAAACGGTAGCAAAGCAATGGTAACTGAGCTACTAACAGGTATTAACGCTGAACTTGAAGGCGTTGAAGGTGTAGACGTAGCAGTAGCTCCACCAGCTCTTTACATCGACCTAGCTGAGCGTCTAATCGCTGAAGGCGGTAACAAAGTTATCCTAGGTGCACAAAACACTGACCTAAACAACAGCGGTGCTTTCACTGGCGACATGTCTCCAGAAATGCTGAAAGATTTCGGTGCTACTCACATCATCATCGGTCACTCAGAGCGTCGTGAATACCACAACGAATCTGACGAGTTCATCGCTAAGAAATTCAACTTCCTAAAAGAAAACGGCCTAACGCCTGTTTTCTGTATCGGTGAATCTGAAGCTCAAAACGAAGCTGGCGAAACTGAAGCAGTATGTGCACGTCAAATCAACGCAGTGATCGACACTTACGGTGTTGAAGCTCTAAACGGCGCAATCATCGCTTACGAACCAATCTGGGCTATCGGTACTGGTAAAGCAGCAACAGCTGAAGATGCACAACGCATCCACGCTTCTATCCGCGCACTAATCGCAGCGAAAGACGAAGCAGTTGCAGCACAAGTAATCATCCAATACGGCGGTTCTGTTAAGCCAGAAAACGCTGAAGCTTACTTCTCACAACCAGACATCGACGGTGCTCTAGTTGGCGGCGCTTCTCTAGACGCTAAGAGCTTCGTAGCTATCGCTAAAGCAGCGGCAGCAGCTAAAGCTTAATTTCGCTTTTATTAAGCAGAAATAACAAAGGGATGCATCACGCATCCCTTTTTGTTTGTGTTGTACCGTCGGAGTACCTAATAGAAAGTTCCAACTTACGCTGGCTCGGCAATTTTCACGGTTGGCTTTTTCACGAGCTCCGCACTGGAGTCTTTTTTATAAAGGTTCTCGTAGCAGTAATTTGTTGCTTCAATGTAGCCTTCTACACTACCGCAATCAAAGCGTTGACCTTTAAATTTGTATGCCAAAACACAACCAGACTGAGCTTGTTGCATCAGCGCATCGGTGATTTGAATCTCGCCACCTTTGCCCGGCTCTGTATTTTCAATCAGTTCAAAGATATCAGGAGTCAAAATGTAGCGACCAATAATCGCTAGATTGCTAGGTGCTGTGCCTGGTTCTGGCTTTTCAACCATGTTATCAATGCGGAAGATATCATCTTTGATCATCTCGCCAGCAATCACACCGTATTTATGCGTTTCTGATTCCGGCACTTCTTGTACCGCAACGATTGAACAGCGGAACTGTTTGTACAGCTCAACCATTTGAGCTAGAACGCCTTGGTCCTCATTCACACAAAGGTCATCCGCGAGCACAACAGCAAACGGTTCATCACCGACCAGTTCACGCCCCGTAAGAATAGCGTGACCTAAGCCTTTCATTTCACGCTGACGGATGTAAGTGTAGCTCGCAGAGTCAATCAAAGAACGAATATCATCAAGCAGCGCTTCTTTACTTGTACCGCTAATTTGATGCTCTAGCTCGTAGTTTTTATCAAAGTGATCCATTAACGAGTGTTTACCACGACCTGTGACGATGCACATACCGTCCATGCCGGCTTCAATCGCTTCTTCAACACCGTATTCAATCAATGGCTTGTTCACCACTGGCATCATTTCTTTAGGCATCGACTTAGTTGCAGGAAGGAAACGTGTACCATAACCCGCCGCAGGGAATAAACATTTTTTAATCATAACCATTACCAACTAAAAAAAGGCTCCTCTGGGGGAGCCTTTTATATTATTTGAATATAAATACGAATTAATCGCTACCAAACAGGTCGCGTGTGTAAACTTTATCAGCCACATCAGCAAGTTCTTCAACCATGCGGTTAGAAACAATGACATCTGACATTTGTTTGAATTCTTCAATATCGCGGATAACAGCAGAGTGGAAGAATTCATCTTCCTTAAGTACTGGCTCATACACCACGACTTCGATGCCTTTTGCCTTAATGCGCTTCATAATGCCTTGAATAGACGAAGCGCGGAAGTTATCTGAACCTGACTTCATAATTAAGCGGTAAATACCCACGATTTTTGGTTCACGCTTGAGAATAGACTCTGCGACAAAATCTTTACGAGTGCGGTTCGCATCAACAATCGCTCCAATAATGTTGTTTGGAACATCCTGATAGTTTGCTAACAGTTGCCTTGTATCTTTCGGTAAACAGTACCCACCGTAACCGAATGACGGGTTGTTGTAGTGATTGCCAATACGAGGATCTAAGCCTACACCTTCAATAATTTGGCGCGCATCAAGGTTATGTGCTTCAGCATAAGAATCCAACTCATTGAAGTAAGCCACGCGCATCGCAAGGTACGTGTTTGAAAACAACTTAACCGCTTCTGCTTCTGTAGAGTCAGTAAACAGAACCGAGATATCTTCTTTTACCGCGCCTTCAACCAGAAGGTTCGCGAACTTCTCTGCACGTTCGCTGCGCTCACCAACAATGATACGAGACGGGTGTAGGTTATCGTAAAGTGCTTTACCTTCACGAAGAAACTCTGGAGAGAACATAACATTCTGACAACCGAGCTCTTCTTTAATACGCGCAGTATAACCTACTGGCACTGTAGACTTAATGACCATAACCGCATCTGGGTTAATTGCCATTATATCTTTAATCACTGCTTCAACTGAAGAGGTATTAAAGTAGTTCGTTTGAGGGTCATAATCCGTTGGTGTGGCAATAATAACAAACTCTGCGTCTTTGTAAGCCAGCTCTTTATCTAGCGTCGCGACAAAGTTGAGCTCTTTGTTTGCAAGAAAAAGTTCGATTTCCGCATCAACAATTGGAGACTTATTGTCATTCAACAAGTCCACTTTTTCCTGGATAATGTCAACCGCCACAACCTCATGGTTTTGTGACAATAACATAGCATTGGACAAACCGACGTAGCCCGTGCCTGCTACAGCAATTTTCATTTTTATTTCCTATTATTTAACTGACGCTAGCATATCAAAACACCTAAACTCTCGATAGAGTGCGGTGATTGACTAAAAGCCTAACTAGCAACACAACTTAATTCAATTGAGTGCCCAAGTAACGCAAATAAGCGTTGCGGATGCGAAGCTTGTTCTGCTCAAAGTACTCTTGACCATAACGGCCTCGGTTAAAGTAGCGACGAAGCATACTATTATCCATTACGAGTTCATCACCCTGGCCTGCCGCTAAATGGTTAGCATCATTACCAACCCGTGTCGTAACGTTGAAATCATAAGCCTCGTTACCACGAATCTGTATCACTCCCGGCGACATATCACGCCATGGCGTTAATGGCAGCTTTACCGACACAGTGACAAACTGCTCTTCGTCTGTATCGTTAAACTTTGTCACCTGATAACTTGCGGATACTTCTATGTCTTCAAACCAATGTGATGTCGTGAATTTTGCGCCGGCATCCCCTTTCCAAAACTCACCCACTGTCGCATTAAACTGCCAATCCCATTCAGGCATGCTAAAGGTATAACGAGTAAGGAACGTTTGGCGATCCGGGTTCGCATAGCCATTTTTGTCTTTCTCATCCATGTGCTGGAAATAGCTCATCTCTAGACCAAGTGCATGAGCACCTGATGGAGAGAACCAAGCAGATTCACTACGAGCACCGACATAGTCGGTTTTTACCAGACCTAACGACACTTGGTTTGCTACATCGACATATGGCAAGCGGAAGAATTGATGCATCATCGCACGGTCAATTTCGTTTTCGTAGGCGCTATCTTCAAAGTAACCGCCTTCTTCAAAATCATCGCTCTCCGCCAATGGCAGGATATGGCGAACATCTACAGCAGCACCAGACCACAAGAAGGTATAGAGGTTGCTCGACATAGCAAACGAGTAATCGTAAACACCGAACTCAGTCGCAACACCATGACGCACCATTGGCGATAACACTAACTGTGAATCTAAAACCCCACTGTTTACGCGATCTGTTTTCCAGTCAACTAACTCAAGCTTGTCAGATAGATTTTTGGTACTGAATTGAATGTCATCACATACCGCGGAACCATTGACAAAACTCTGGTAACACGCCGCATCCGTTTGCACACTCACGACTGGTTTTTGGTTTGCTAACAGCATTAACTCAATACGACCAGAACTTAAACCCATTTCTTGAGCAGAGCTTGTACCGAAGTAGCTTGAAATGATCCCCATCGCCACTCCCAAACCATCCATCTGGTTGTGATTGTAGCGGCGGTTCTCTAGTGCCACGACAACCGATTGATTTAAGATACCGACTTGAATATTCACAAAACCTTCGTTGCGCAATGTACTGACCAAGGCAGAGATTGACGCATTATCCGCTTTGCTTTGCTCTAGAGAAAGCTTTTCCATCAGTGACACATTGCCACGAGCATACTCACGAGAACGGGTGTAATCGGTGATGAGCGGGATAGACAATGCAGCATTCCAAATAGACTGTTCATCCGTCTCATGACCAGAGTAAATCTGGTAGCTCAAAGAAGCCGTCATGTCGTAAGGTAAGAATTCTTCTGGGGTGAACACTTTCACTGATGAGTTAAACTCTACAGCATCGTATTCACCAATGAACTGGACAAAATCAAGTGGTTGGTATTCGATGCCACCAAATGGCCCGTCCATCACACCGAGAGGAATGTCTGACTGTCCATATCCCACCGAGAGTCGTGCTGGCAATGACGCTAAATTATAATCAGCGACAACAAATTTAGTATCAAAAAAGCTCTTTGCCCCACCAAGGTCCTGAACACCAAAAGCAACATTGAAGCGTTCAAATTCCCCAAAATTGGGAATTTGATACTTTAGTGACATGGATAAATCCCGAACTCCACAGTACTCCCCAAAAAAGCACCTTGAGCTATATGTTTCCGTTGAAATTCGGCCATGCGCTTCTAAGCCTTCGATAAGACCAAATGAAAATAGCCAAGAATCAACATCACCAATCTCATCTTCCAGTGGAAGCCCTTGGGCATAAGTAAATGAGAACTCACCATAATCTATGACTTGAGCATTGGGGGTATAAATAATACCAGTAAAACTTTGATTTGAGGGAAGCTCTTTTAGAGAAGAAGCAAAGGTTGCTGATAAAGAATAAAAAGGCAAAACACCAACTAATATTCCCAATTTTATTTTTTTATTTTCCATAACCTAATTAGATTTAATCCACTGCTTAAAAATCAATTACTTTTAACGCAGTTACTCTAATAAGAGTAACACCCACTACGTACGTTTAGTCTAAAATTAATACCGAGATAACCTCTAGGCCATCTAACTCCACCTTTAGATATCATTTAAACCTTCACCATGCGCATTAACCTACTGGTTATAAACTCGTGCAACTCTCCCTGAGGAAAAGAGAGTATATTGACAAGCTCGTGCCGGAATAAAAGCTGACTCCCCTTTGCTTAGCCTTAACTTCTCCCCAGAAGCATGTGAAATGATGACTTCTGAGTCGATTGCAAAAATAATTTCTGCTGAATTAACACCAATAACTTCACTATCTGCTTTGATAAAACAATCAAAGCAAAAATCCGAAACGGGGATTGGATATACCTCTCGATGTCCATCCAAATTAGGTACAGTAATCAATGTGCTTTCAGGCTTTTCTTTGAACAGCGTACATTTCGAAAGCTCATCTATATCAATACATTTAGAGGTGAGCCCTGCTCTCAGTACATTGTCTGAACTTGCCATGACCTCAAGCCCAACACCTTTAATGTACGCATGTGGCGTTCTAGCATCTAGATACATAGCCTGCCCTGGCTCAAGCGTAATTACGTTTAAGAATAATGGAGAAAATAACCCCATGTCCTGTGGGTAATGGCTTGCAAGTTCAATAATTGTTGTATAAATATCATTGTCTTGACTTTGACTCGAATGAGCAAATGATAATAAAGCGTCTAGTTCGTTAATTTTATCCTTACCATCTAAACACAATACACCGACAAACAGTTTCTGAAGATTTTGTGATGAAGGTGATAATTTAAATTCTTTCACCATTCGAGTAAGGCTCGATGAATCACGTCCCTCTAAAAATAATGAGAAGATCGAGATTATCTCATCAAAACATCTAAAACCATTCATCGCTTTATAAGGCGTTATTGCATAGACTAATTCTGGTTTGTGGTTGGCGTCTCGATAGTTTCTTGTTGGATCACTGCGCGGCACCCCAGCACTTTCCTCTCTTTGAAAACCTAACTTTGCTTCTTTTTTGTTGGGGTGAACTTGAACCGAGAGCGCGCTCTCTGCGGCTAAAACTTTGAAAAGGAATGGAAGGCAACCAAAACGCTCAGTGGTATCTAACGATAAACAACTTATCTTATCTTGGTTAATCAGATCAGACAGTAAAATCGATTGGTTATTCACAATTACTTTTGAACAACCATTCGCGTGTGCTCCCATCCACAACTCAGCTTGGGGCGCACCATCATGATTATCTAGGCCAAACAACTTCGATATTGCAGTTTTACTCCCCCATTCATAATTTTTAATTTCATTTTCAAGCTTGAATAAGTATTGAGTCATTTTTTAAACCTATAAAGCATGGCCTAGCAAACTATCGCCAAGCTTTATTTCATATAGCTGGTAATTGATATTTAAAGAGACCGGATACGGCCTAGAACTTTGTCAACTATCTGCCTTGCGATATCAAACGAATCAGACTCTGCATAACAACGAAGTTCTGGTGCATTACCTGATGGTCTCAAGTGGATAATTGTTGAATCTAAAAGAGTCATTCTTAAGCCATCGGTGAGGTCTACATTAGAAACTGCCACATTTTTCACACCAAGCAGGGCAAGTAACTCTTCAGGGTTTTCTTTACCTTGAGCAAGAATTGATAGGCTTTTTTCTGTAGCGAAATTTTGAATACGATCGCTATGATTAAATCTCGAAGGTAGTGCTGCTACAAGTTCTTTAATACTCGTGTTTTGTTGCTTAGCGAACGAAAGTAACATCAATGCAGGCAATACAGCATCTCGTGTTGGTAACGCTTTTAATACCTTTCCGTTAAATTCAATATCGCTTCCAAGCAGATAACCACCATTAGCTTCAAAACCTGCCACTGTTTTATATTGCTTAGCTAGATTTTCAAATTCTGCAATCACATACGGCGAGCCAATTTTAGTTAACGATACCGTCTTGAACTCAGGAGATTGAGCAATAATTGTGTTACAACTCACCGGTATCGCTAAAGCTTCTACTTCTAGAACTTTTGAACACAGTAAACCAAGAATGTCTCCACGTAGCCATTCGCCATTCTCACCAGCGACCAAGGGTCTGTCACCATCACCATCTGTTGAAAAAATAAAATCTAACTGGTGGTCTTTCGACCAATTTATCGCTTTTAGTTTATCGGCTTCAGCAACAGCCTCTGTATCGATAGGTACAAACTCATCCGTACGCTCTAGAGAGACAACTTCAGCACCCAGACCTTCAAACAAGTCACGATACAATTCTCGTCCTGCACTTGAATGTTCGTATATACCAATTCTCTTACCTGTTAGTAAATTTTTAGCAAATAAACTTAAATAACGATCTACATACTGCTTTGCTGCTTTTTGATCAACCTTTAGCGCTGGCAAAACTAATGGCGCTTTAAACTCTGACTTAACATTTAAAATACTGGTCTCATCAGTTTTGGTTATCTCACCATCAGGACGGTAAAACTTGAGGCCATTTCGATCAAACGGAATATGACTTCCCGTCACCATAAGACATGGGATGCTTTCTTGCATCGCAGAGTAAGCTAGTGCCGGTGTAGGAATTACACCATAGTAAACAACTTCGTAACCTTGCTGGCTCAGTGCTGCAACACAAGCCTGCGCCATAGCATAACTGCTCGGGCGGTTATCAATAGCAACGGCAACTCGTTTAAAGCAGAATTCTTCAGAGAGTATCGATGTGAAAGCGATCGCAAACGCAGCACACACTTCTGGTGTAAACTGCTCAACTAGTCCCCTTGCCCCGCTGGTTCCAAACTGAATCCCTGACGCAGAAATAACTTTACTGGTGATTAACACAATTTACCTCGCAAAAAACTGTGGGATCTTTGATACATTTTTCATCAAAATTGCTCTTGGCCAAAAAATTCCATTAGCTTTTAGCGCTTCGATGTCTTCTTTAGTTTTCTCAACAATATTCTTGAGGCTTCGGTTGCTTGCTCCACCTACACGCATTTTGGTTACCACTTTTGGTAGATAGCATGTAGATACCTCATTGCTCCATAAGTACCTAAGAATTGAGTCGTAATCGGCGGCAATATTAAACTTCAAATTGAATAGACCAAGTTTTTGATAATGCTCTCGCTTCATGAAAAATGTTGGATGCGGCGGCATCCATCCAGAAAGTAGCTTTGCCTTGGAACAAGAACCCGACTTCCACTTCCTCACCACTTTCGATGTATCTTCTTTTGAGACATACTCCAGGTCTGCATATACAGAATCAGTCCCTTCGACTTCCAACGTCTTAACAAGATCTCGAATTGCATCAGGGTATGCAAACAGATCATCCGAGTGTAAGAAGCCGATAATATCTCCAGTCGCTGCCTTAATGCCTTTGTTTAAAGCATCATAAATCCCTTTGTCGGGCTCGGATATAATCTTAGCAATACGAGAACAGTTATCTTGAACAACTTTCAGCGTAGAATCAGAAGATGCACCATCAATAATGATGTACTCGATGTCTTCATACGTTTGTTGGTTCAGAGACTCTAAAGTATCAATAACTGTTTGGCTGCTATTGTAAGTAGCGGTAATAACGGAAACTTTCACTAATATCCGACTCCATAATCCTCTGTACGTACGACATCATCTTCTGACAAATAGGCACCAGAACGCACCTCTATTAGCTCCAAGGGAATTTGTCCCGGATTCTCAATTGAATGCGGTGCCCCTATAGGAATATAAGTGGACTCGTTCTCTGTTAACAAATACGTTTTGTCACCATTTGTCACTTTGGCAGTACCTTTCACAACAACCCAATGCTCAGCACGGTGATAATGCATTTGAGTCGCTGTGCGTTCTCTCGGCTTGACGATGACATGTTTAACGTGAAAGCGATCTCCTTCGGCAATTTCATCATGGGTTCCCCAAGGACGATACACCTCACGATGCTGTAGGTGCTCATAACGCTCTGCTGCTTTTAGTTGTTCAACAATACCTTTTACATCTTGTACTTTGTTTTTGTGAGCGACCAACACTGCATCTTTGGTTTCGACGACAATCAAGTCTTCAACTCCAACGGTTGCAACGAGCTTGTTTTGGGAGTAGATGTAACTGTTTGAAGTTTTCTCGACCAAGACATCACCACGTACAGCATTGCCCTCTGAATCTTTGTCCGCAACTTCCCAAAGAGCAGACCAAGATCCCACATCACTCCATGACGCATCCATTGGGACTACCGCTGCACGCTTAGTTTTCTCCATCACGGCATAATCAATAGAATCATCAGGACATGCCAGAAAAGCTGCAGAGTTTAGACGGATAAAATCTAGATCTTTTCTGGACTCATCCATCGCCATTTTACATGCCTTTAAAATCTCTGGAGAGTATCGTTCCAATTCTGAGAGGAACTCTGATGCTTTAAACAAAAACATTCCACTGTTCCAGTAGAAGTTTCCGCTCGCAACATATTCTTCTGCAGTGGATAACTGTGGCTTCTCAACAAAGGCTTCCACTTCAAACACTCCGTCCCGAATGGCACTTCCGCGGCGAATGTACCCATATCCAGTTTCCGGATGAGAAGGAATAATGCCAAAAGTAACAAGTCTACTTTTTTGAGCCTCGATATAAGCTTGCTGTACAGAAGCTAAAAACGCTTCTGTATCTTTAATGACATGATCCGCGGCCAACACAAGTAAGTAAGGGTCCTGATGTTGGGCCACCGCCTGCAATGCAGCCAATGCTATCGCAGGAGCCGTATTTCGCCCCGCAGGCTCTAGGATAATTCCACTACTTAACATTTCCCCTTTACGCAACTGTTCCGCAACAATGAAGCGATGCTCTTCATTACAAATAAACAATGGTGCTTGATGGTCAACACCATCAAGGCGGCGAACGGTTTCCTGCAGCATGGTGGCGTTGGAGGTAAGCTCTAAAAACTGCTTGGGGTATAGCGTGCGGGACAACGGCCACAAACGACTGCCCGAACCGCCTGCCATAATCACAGGGAGAAGCATAATCAGCTATTCCTATTCATTATTCTAAAGAAAATATAATTTGGTGTGATGATGAACATCACCACATTCGAGTAGATCATTAACGTCAGCCCATCGATAGTTACCATGCTGCTCTTTGGGCAAATCGGAAAGGTTCAAATCCAGAGAGATACGATACCCTAGAACCACATAGTGAGTAGAGAAACTCTCGCCGGAGAAATTATCTGAATAAAGGTGCTCATAAGGGCCAATAAATTCAGCCTCAACCAATGCTAGCTCAACACCCAACTCTTCCTTGGTCAAGCGTGAAAATGCATCAGCAATTTTCTCGCCTTTCCGAATTCGTCCCCCGGGAACAAACCAACAGCCTTGAGCAGGCCGATTTAAGCGCTGCCCAAGTAATACTTTTCTTTGACTATTCTCAACGATAAGGTCGAGAGAAATGAGCGGAGTGTGAGCTACAACGGTTTTAAAGGTATTTATATCTAACCGTTGTGTCATGGTTACTTCCTGAAGTTATCTTGGTTGGCTAAGAACCACTGGTAGGTGCGTGTCAAACCTTCTTCTAGGCTCACGCTATGACGCCAACCTAAATCATCAAGACGGCTCACATCCATTAACTTACGAGGGGTACCATCAGGCTTAGTGGTATCAAAGACCACATCACCTTCAAAGCCCACGACTTGTGCCATGGTCTCAGCCATTTCTCGGATTGTACAGTCAACACCGGTACCTACGTTAATGTGCGATAACATCGGCTGGGTATTTGCTTGATAAGTTTCGTTGTCTAATTCCATCACATGAATAGAAGCGGCGGCCATATCGTCAACAAACAAAAACTCACGCATTGGTGTGCCTGAACCCCACACCACCACTTCGTTGTCACTCTTCGACTTCGCTTCATGGAAACGACGCATCAGCGCTGGAATAACATGCGAGTTATCAGGATGGAAGTTGTCGTTCTCACCGTACAAGTTCGTAGGCATCACACTTCGGTAATCGCGACCATATTGGCGATTGTACGATTCACATAACTTAATACCGGCAATTTTTGCCACTGCGTAGGGCTCATTAGTCGCTTCTAGCGTACCAGTAAGCAGTGCGGACTCCGTTATTGGCTGCTCAGCCAATTTAGGATAAATGCACGATGAACCTAAAAATAGTAGGTGCTGCACATCATTTTGGTGCGCCGCATGTATGACGTTACATTCCATCATCAAGTTTTCATAAATGAAATCAGCAGGATAAATATTATTGGCATGAATACCCCCTACTTTTGCCGCTGCTAAGTAGACTTCGTCGATATCTGCTTCAGCAAAGAAATCACTCACCGCTCGTTGGTTTAATAAATCCAATTCGCTTCGCGTACGCGTAATGATTTCGACATTCTCACGTTGAGATAGTTGACGAACAATTGCTGAGCCTACCATGCCGCGGTGTCCAGCAATAAAAATACGTTTTTTCACAACTGATACCGCCATTAGCTTTCGATTGAAATAGCCACATCAAAGCCGTTGGCTTTAAGTAGAGCATGCTGTTTTGCTTTATTGATGTCATTTGCGACCATTTCTGCACACATCTCTTCAACGGTGATTTCAGGTGTCCAACCTAACTTTTCTTTTGCTTTGCTTGGGTCGCCTAACAAGGTTTCTACTTCTGCAGGACGGAAGAACTTAGGATTGACCTCAACGATCACGTCACCCACAGACACAGACGGTGCTTTAGTTGAGTCTACAGCTGTTACGGTTGCGATTTCATCAACACCTTCGCCACTGAATTCAAGCTCAATGCCCGCCTCTTGCGCAGACATTCGAACAAACTCACGCACAGAGATTTGCTTGCCAGTTGCAATTACAAAGTCATCAGCCACGTTTTGTTGAAGCATCATCCACTGCATGCGCACATAATCTTTCGCATGACCCCAGTCACGAAGTGCGTCCATATTACCGAGGTATAAGCAAGATTCTAAACCTTGTGAGATATTAGCGATCGTACGTGTAATTTTACGTGTTACGAAAGTCTCTCCACGACGTGGTGATTCATGGTTAAACAAAATACCGTTACATGCATACATGCCGTAAGACTCACGGTAGTTAACCGTAATCCAATACGCATACATCTTAGCTACAGCGTAAGGGGAACGCGGGTGGAATGGTGTGGTTTCTCGTTGAGGAATTTCCTGTACTTCACCGTAAAGCTCAGAGGTAGAAGCTTGGTAAAAACGTGTCTTCTTTTCAAGCCCGTTAATACGAATCGCTTCTAATAAACGAATGGTACCCATAGCATCAACATCAGCGGCGTATTCTGGTGATTCGAAGGATACTGCAACATGAGACATTGCCCCCAAGTTGTAAATCTCATCCGGCTGAATTTCTTTAACTAATCTGATCAAATTAGATGAATCAGTCAAATCACCGTAGTGAAGGTGGATGTTACCACTGTTTTCAATCAAATTATCAATACGTTCAGTATTAAATGAAGAAGCGCGACGGATAAGACCGTGTACTTCATATCCTTTTTCTACAAGAAGTTCTGCTAGGTAAGATCCATCCTGCCCAGTAATTCCCGTAATTAGTGCTTTTTTCATGAAATAGTCCTCTCCTTTATTTTTACAGCAGGATTACCTTGGTAAATACCATTTTCGTCTAAATTTTTTGTTGCAACCGAACCAACAGTAAGTATTGCTGCCCGGTATAATTTTACGCCAGGGCAAACAACAGCTCTTGCCCCAACCCAAGATTCACTATGAATATTAATATCAGAAATCATCAAATCAAACGAACTCGAAGTGAAATCATGATTCCCAGTTAATAAGTAACAACCTTGTGACAAACAGCAATTATCGCCAATTTTTACCTCGGCTAAGTTGTCGATCCAGACATTCTCTCCAACCCAAGTATTTCTACCGATAATTAACTTCCAAGGATATTTAATGTTTACACTTGGTTTAATAACTGCACCATCCCCGATTTGCGCGCCAAATAATTTAAGAATAAACACTTTTATTACTGATGGCACTGGTAGTGAAGTACGAAAAAAGAGAGCACTTGCCAACATCCACAGTACAATCTTTACCTTTCGACCAGGCATAAACCAGTCGTTATTATAGTTTTTTAAATTAACCTGATTCAAAACTCAATTCCGTAATCTTCTTTCAGCATCTTTTGAATTTTAACTTTATTCTTACCAGCCTTGGAGTATATCTCTTTGATTTTTGCATCAACTAGAAAACGATACCAAAATCCTTGTAAAAAATGCCATATTAACCCTTGCTTACCATCTAAAAAACCAAACTTTAAAAAATAACGAAATATAAAATATATAAAAGGCCTTAGAAAAAGAGGCATATGTGCATAAATATGTTTTAATCTTCTTTTACGCTGCTCCTGTGTTCCAAATAATTTTGGTTCTATCTCATCATAATCTTTAAACCCATAAATGGTATTCAATATATCGACGGCTTCTTTAGTTGAGTAATGGTTATGTTTTTCCGTCCACCAAGTAAGGTTGTTTTTATTATCATCAACAATATCATTATCAAATTGAATGGTATTACCTGTCTTAAGCTTAATATGCTCGTCCATCCAACGCTGCTCCATCACCCCTTCTTTATATCTCCATATTCGAAGTAGCCAGGTAGGATAGTATCCGCCATGTTTGATCCAACGCCCCATAAAATTAACTCGACGTTTAATGTAAATACCAGAATCATGTTTACTCACACTTGCAAGTTTAGAGTTAATCTCGTCAACTAAGCCAGGTAAAATAAATTCATCCGCATCCATTTTCATTACCCATTCAGTTTCAATTGGACAATGTTCCAATCCCCATTGAAATTGCTTAGCGTGATTACCAGGCCATGGATTTTGATAAACTTTTGCCCCAAGGGATGATGCTATTTCGACGGTCTCATCTGTTGAAAGTGAGTCAATAATGAAGATATTTTTAGTGATCGGTAGTAATGACTGAATGCAACGTTTTATGTGTTGTTCTTCATTTAAAGTTAGAATGATTACAGATATTTTATTTTCCATTATAACTTAACCATTTTTTCATATAATTTTTTAAATTTTAATGCGATATTTTTCCAATCATACTTCGCTGCATGCATTTGAGCATTAACTCGCATTACTTCTCTATCTCTACTCAGCATATCTAGCATTGCATCTGAAGTATCTTTGACATTATTAGGCACCCACCTTCCACAATTATCATCTTCAACCTCAGACCAAGGAGTATTAGTACTGGCGACTATTGGTGTACCGGCCGCTAGACTTTCGATATACACATTGCCAAAATTTTCATTATGAGAAGGTAATACAAACAAATCTGCACCAGACAAGAAGTCAATTTTGTCTTGTCCGGAAATAGCACCTATAAAAAAAACAGATTGAGTTAAGTTTAATTTATCAACCAAAGTAATAAGTGTGGATAATTCACCTTCATCTTCACCTGCAATTAATAACTTAGCTGTTGGATATTTAGCAGTCACATCCAGAAATGATTTTATTAATATGTCAAACCCTTTCTTCTTTTGTATCCTCCCCATTGAAACAATAATTTTTCCCGCATCAATCTCCATATTTAAAAAACGACTAGTATATTCACTTGAGGAACATAAGTTGCCACTCTTAAATTTAGAAAGCTCTATACCATTAGGTATTATTTCAACTTTGGCTTTAGGAAAAACACGTAAAATCTCATCTTTTTCTTGTTGAGCCGTAGAATGCCATACAACGTTACCCAAAAATGGTTTAATTGCATATTTAAGCCAGTATGATTTAAAATTATTTCCATTTTGCAAACACCAATCACCTAAGGCTCCACGCGGGGAGAGTAAAACTTTCTTTTTTAATATTTTTGAATATATTAATGAAATTGGTGTTGGCGTGTTAAAAATTGACTGTATATGTACAACATCTACATTATTTATATCCTTCCATATCGTAAATAAAAGACGCATTGAGAATTTATCAATTACACTTTCATTGTAATATTTTACATAAAAACCGTTTAAAGGCAGCCATTTATTAACTTCAACATCTAACTTAGAACTCATATTAGTGTTTGTAGTTGATGCACGGATATTAACATCATTAAACTTCGCTAGCTCACTGCATGCATGGTAAGTTGAAAATATTGGGCCTCCATATACAAATGCAGGGTAAAAACTAGGTATTATTACTAAAATATTCATCCAAAAGCCTTTAAATATAGTCTATAACCTAAAACTCGAATCACCACGACTTTTGACAACTGCTTAAAATATAGATAAAAAATAGACTTTTTAGATTTCAAACCTCTAGTTTTAATTATCTCACTACAGTGCTGAATTGTTTTTTTAAAGCAA
Organism: Vibrio sp. RC2502; assembly: GCF_054850435.1. Lineage (NCBI taxonomy): Bacteria > Pseudomonadati > Pseudomonadota > Gammaproteobacteria > Vibrionales > Vibrionaceae > Vibrio > Vibrio sp. RC2502. Next base: position 235,293 of record NZ_CM141453.1, on the reverse strand, counting down.
GTCGGTTTACTTGATATACCACCTAAAGTAAATACGCAAACATTTTCACACACATATATATATTTCAACCTTTCAAATGCCAGCATTTGGAGCTTAGAATCAGCAGAAACTTTAAAACTTTCATCAAACTTATTTTTAACCAAAAAGTCATGAGGCATAAATACAGATTGATGTGTAGGAATCCAATCTATTCCAATCTTATCTCGATCGCTACAAATAAACTCTCGCGTATAATCTTTATACTTTAATACTGAATTTCCAAATATTATTTTATTACTTAATTCCGCTTCATAGGCACGAACGAATTCATTCAAATCAAAGCTTTCACTAAAAACATCTCCTGAATTCATAAAAATAACAGATGTTCCCAAACACAATTCAACCCCTTCATTCATAGCACCATAAATACCACTGGATGTTTGTTTAAAGTACCTAACTCCATAGTTATTACAAACCGAAAGACAGGCGTCATCAACAGAACCATCAATAATCACTGACTCGACTTCACCCCCTAAATAAGAGTGATAGCTTTCTATGGTTGAATAAAGTTCTTCTGGGTTGTCTTTGCATATAGTTACAATAGAAACTATCATTTTTCATACCTTGACAAAATACTAAAAAAAATCATGGAAGATGCTATAAACAGCTTATCTAGAATAAATATTCCATGAGCAAAACCGAGCATAGCCAATAACGAGCAACAACAAATCGAAACAATATAATTTGTTGATTTTAAACTATTAACAACGAAAAATAATAACAACACACATAAGAAGAAACCCAGCAACCCGACTTGAAAAAACATGCCAAATATATAATTATCATAAATAAGACGAAAAACTTTCGTCTTGGCTTCAATATCTTCTAGACCAAGCCAGTAAAATTTCGGATATGGACCTATACCTAAAACAAGATCTTTTATATGCATATCTGATATAATTTCAAACGATGGTTTCAAAAAACCAGAGTATGCATATTCTAGTAATGTCAATTCGCTACTATCATTATTTATTCTAACTTCTGTGAGACCTAACTTTAATAAAAACAAAAATAATAATGGTGTTAGAATCAATGTGATCTTTTTCAAGTTAGGGTTCAGCTGACATTGTGTCCAGGAAAATAAAAAAATTAATATTGTGAAATAAAAAGTAAATGAACCGGATATAAATCCAGCAATAAAGAGTATGAGTAAACTAATAAAGCAATTAAATCCTTTAACCTTAACTTCACTTTTAAAAGTAAGTAAGATACAAGCCGCAATACCATAGAGACAGCTAGCAGCTCCCTGAGTAGACAACCCAAAAACAGACTGCATTCTTACAACTGATATCCCTCCAAAATTTCTAACTGCGGAAAATTTCTCATCACTTAACCCGTCAGGAATTACAAATCTATTGTAAGTATTGGAAATGGAAAAAATATAATTTAGCAGGCTTAATATGGCAACAACTAAAATAGCAAAAATAAAACACCTTATTAAATAGATAATATCTTCTTCCTTGGTATCCAACCTAGTGAGAAAAATCATAAATAACAAGATCGACATATATGGCATGATAAAGTCTTTGATTGCCAACCCAAAATAAAAGAAATCTTTATCAAAACTTCCATATATGACACTTAAAACTATTACAGTAATAAGACAAAGTAGAGCTATGGAAAACCGATTTAATGAAATATGGCCCATACCCACCATAGAGCAATAAAAAACCCTAATAAAAACCACACAAAAAAGTAACGGTTCTACTATAAACCTAGCGTTTGACACATGGTTAAATTGCATAAGCCCGTTATAAAAACTTAGTGAAACAATAGTTCCTATTAATAACTTATCTTCTTGCAATGAAAATATAATTGTTGCAACCACCAATAAAATAGTTAGCCTTGAATCAATAATCGCACTTGATGGTATTAGAAAAAACAATAAGAAATAATGTATCTTTAAGTTCATGGCATTATCTCAATACTTTATATAACTTACCACACCCCAATATACATAGAGGAGAGAAAGCTAGTGAATAAATTAGTACAAAGTCAATATATTGATGATTATGGCTAAGTAAGAAGAAACCACCAACACAGAGTAGAACGCCAATAAAATTATAGTAGACTTGTTCTTTGATTAGTGACAATCCATTCATAATGTATGAGACGATATTATGTAGTATCACGGTCATACCAAAAACAAGTGTTGCTGAAATAGCTTTATCATCGATGTACACGTCTGGCACCCATTTTTCATATAAAAAATTGGTTACATTAATATGGTTTAAAAAACAAACAAAAATAAGTGTTAATATATATAAAACAAATAGCCGTATGATAGTTTTTTTACAAGAATCAATATTTCCTGAACTGAACTTCATTGAAATATCAGACCAAATAGGCCTCAAAAGCAATATAAAGACCATTATAGCAATAGTAATAGGTCTAAACACTATGTCAAATATCGCAGCATAGTTATAAAGCTCATAATACGCGAAAGAGTATCTAATGGATGTCAATAGAAATATAAAAACGACTTGAGCAATAAAAAAAGAAACACTAGTTTTTAAGAATGATATTAATGAATGACGAGAAACGTTAAGTTCAATAACCTTTTCACGATGAAAAGACATTAAAAGCGCAACCCTTGGGATTAAAGACTTCATAAAGTAAAAAACTTTTGGAGCTACCAATGTCAATGAATAAACAATCAAACACCATGCCAAACTAATGAAACCAAGACAATAAGAAACAACAACAACAACAACAAACATAGCATTCGATATAAATGAATAATACTCTACCTTGTGAGAGTATCCTCGGCTGATCCAGTACTTACCAACTAGATTGAAAGGAATTGATAGAATAACAATGCTAAATGATATTGATAGTGACAATGAAAAATTAAAAAATGGAGAAACCCCCCCCAAAAAGATAATTACCCCCAATAGAGCTAAAATTGTATTGAATATATTTGTTATAATCATATATTCAAGGCGTACATTAAGTTTTTTAGTTGAACTCAACTTGTTCTGGAGAGCATTGCCTACCCCGAAGTCCATTAAGAACATCCACATTACAGTACTTTGAAATATACTCCATTTTCCATAATCTTCTATGCTAAAACTTTTGGTTAAAACAAAAGGTAAAACTAATGTACAAATCATGGTTATGGCTTTATAAATTAGAGCATATTTAAACTGCCTCATTACCATATAAACATCTCAGACTTTCAATACAAAATTAATCCCTAACATAAAACAATGGGCATTATTCATCAATTTCTATCATTAGAGCGTAAAAATATAACATACATCTCAACACCATCAACATTAAAGCATTTTTCATGCATGGAAAATATATGAAACTCATAATATTTTGCAAGCAAGTAAATATCAGAAAAACATTAATTTACTTCAAAAGAGTAGACTTAATAATTTTAGCTCTTAAAAACAGTATTTAACAGTTCAAGTGCAGCCGTTAATCTCAGAGATTATTGTATTAAACGTACTTTATGACACCCAAATTTACCAGTTAACAAAACAATCAGAAATCGTTTTTATTATCTAATTTTTGAATTAAACTGAGGTCTTATAACCAAGTGTGATTTTTTAAACCAAGCTGATATTCTCCAAATATAAGTAATTATAAAAAAATAGCATGCAAACAAAATCAGGAACGCTACAAACATGATCGATTCGCTAACACCAAAAAAATCAGCCCATAAACCGATAGCAGCAAAAATCGATGCCATCGAACAAATAAAAATTAACGTTGCACCTGAAGAAAGCCCGATACGTTGGCAAATATGGTGTAGATGTTCTCTGTCTGGTTGGAATGGTGACTGACCTTTACGAACGCGACGAATCATAATGGTTGCCATATCCATCAATGGTAAGGCAATTAACCACAGTGCTGTGACTGGCTTGAAGGCTACAGCTCCTGGCTCTTGTGTGCCGCGAATCAGCATCCAGACCACGGTAAAGCCGATAAACATACTGCCAGCATCACCCATAAAGATCTTAAAGCGACGACCAAGTGGGAAACCTAAATTAAGGAAGATGTAAGGAAGCATCGCAGTCACGATCATTAAACAGATCGTGGCTAAATATTCGTTTCCATTGTAGGCAAACACAATACCTAATGCTGTAAAGGTTACCGAGGCTAACCCGCCCAGCAAGCCGTCTATGCCATCAACCATATTAAATGCGTTAATTGCGCCTATTACCGCAATAACGGTGATCACTGCGCCAGCGACTTCATTAAGGGCAATGGTTTCGCTCCCCATTAAGTAGCCTAAATCGTGTAAGCTGTGGCCTCCGATGTAAATCATCGCAAGGGATATTCCGGCTTGGATAATAAGGCGAATTTTGAAACTTACATCGTAGTAGTCATCTAATGCGCCGAGCGCTATAAGCACAGCCGAACAAGATAAGTAGAGTGATAGGTTGTCATTCATTGGTAGGAACAGAAGGAACCCGACCAGTATAGTAGAGAAAATGGAGATACCTCCTACAAGGGGTACGACACCCTGGTGAAGCTTTCTTGCATTGGGTTTATCTACTAGACCTACGCGCTTAGCAACTTTGCGCATAACAAAAAGTAGAACGAACGACAAAATAAATACAAATAAATATGCATTATTCATGATAGCCAACTGTGTTATTAAATAAGTTTGAGGTAAATCTATAACGCATCCGACTGATTCCCTTTACGGATTCCATTGCATCACAGGTCCGATACTGCTAATTCTTACTTCGCTCGTATCTAGACACGCCGAACTCTAAGAATGAGCAGGTGATTTTTGGGCGTGACAAAACCACATTAGCCAAGGTGGGTTGTAACGCATTGCAAACGCTAATTTCTAATATTGAATATGTAAGTAACTGAGTTCCACCAACACTAGCTCGTGACGGTCATCGGTTCTCAGCCTTTTATAGGCAGGCCAAATACAAAGCTGAACATACTAACTGACGGTTTGGGCCAGTAGTTAAGTACGTCTATAAACCTAGTATTTGGTTTTGATAGGTATGAGAAATGGAGATTTAAATTGTAACCTATGCCTAACCAACATTTGCTCGCCACTTTGTTAGCTTTGAGCGTCCCTCTGACAAAAGGGAATTACATTAATTTGTAATAGTTCTCGTTTTTTATAAATCAATCTTGCCAGAAATGCACTTAGGTGCTTATTCTTGTTAAAGGTTATTTAACTTTTCAGTTACTTATCATGCACTTAGCTTTAGAAACCTCGGAGTTATAACGACTTCGGGCACGCTACCGCCCCTAGGTCTGGCTCCTAGAGGCAATTGAAATGTTCACGATTTAATCGGTTGCATCTCCGATCTGGTGACGAATTGTATAGTAAACTCGTTGCAACGAAAAGCCATTCAATCGAAAAGCTTACAAAAAAATAGCCCCTTCTTGACACTTAAAGCGACAAAAATGTGTCGTCTTTATAAAATTATAAATATCAGACGCCCATTTACGCAGTTAGCCCTAAGCAGCCAGTGACGTTGATTCCAAAAGCTTGAATGAAAATAGTTGCAATAATATGATTTGCATCACAACCAGTTGCAACCCAACACAGTCAAATTTATGACGAATATCTAAGTCTCTCTAAACTTTCAGTTTTGCCATTTTCTTTCTCCTATTTTGCTTGCCTACAATACGCTCACTTCTTCACTATCTGCCTGCTTACCCTATCTACTCTACTGAGCGATTTACCGAATCGCTGCCAAATAGTGAGGTTTGACTATGTGTAAAATAGATACTCGCAAGCGTAAGCTAGCAAAAGTAAAAGCGTCGTTTTGTTATGAAAGTACTGCACCACGGTGGGGAAAATACGGTTACTGGCTCTTGTCACGAGCTCGTATTACAAAATGGAAGTGTGCTGATCGACTGCGGTTAGCTACAAGGTCAAGATAATGCTCAGCAGCAGAGTTTGAATATCGACTTTTCAATCTCTGGTCTCAAAGCGGTTGTTCTAACCCATTCTCATATCGATCATATTGGTCGGCTGCCTTGGTTATTGACTGCTGGCTATAAGGGGCCTATTTACTGTACGGAAGCCACCTCTGAGCTCGTACCGCTGATGTTAGAAGATGGTTTAAAGCTCCAACTAGGCATGAGGCATCATCAAAGGGAAAACGTGCTCGATTTTATTCGAACGCTTATTCGCCCTTGCCCTTATTCCCAATGGATAGAGATTGAAGAACATGCCTCTCTTCGCTTTCAACCAGCAGGACACATTTTAGGGTCAGCATATGTTGAGTTTCGTTTATCAAACAATGAGGTTGTTGTGTTCTCAGGGGGTTTGGGCCCTCGTAACACGCCTCTCCTACCGGATCCGGTATCGCCTGAAAAAGCTGACTATTTGTTTATCGAGTCGACATACGGCAATAAAGTTCACGAAGATGTAGAGTCTCGCAGTAGGCGATTGCTTTCTATTATTGAGCATGCACTTCAGGATGGTGGCGTAATTGTTATACCTGCTTTTAGCGTCGGGAGAACTCAAGAGTTACTCTTTGATATAGAACAGCTTATTCATGAGCACGCTTTGCAAGATTCACCGCCTATTATTCTTGATTCTCCTTTGGCTAAAAAGGTAACTAATACCTATCGCCAATTTAAAAAGTTTTGGGGAGCAGAAGCGAAAGAGCGGCTCGAGCATCACCGACATCCTCTTGCATTTGATCAATGTATTATGGTCGAAAGCCACACTGACCATTTAAAGCTCGTGAATCGACTCGCGAGCACAGCAGAAGCTGCTATCGTAGTTGCGGCCTCAGGAATGTGTGAAGGTGGACGTGTCGTCAATTATTTAGAAGTATTGCTGCCAGATAAAAGAAATGATGTGCTATTTGCCGGCTATCAAGCGGAAGGGACTTTAGGTCGGCGTATCCAAGATGGAGCAGACAGTGTATTGATTGAAGGTAAACGCGTAAAAGTGAAAGCTCAAGTTCATACGATGTCAGGCTACTCTGCACATGCCGATATGAACGACTTAATACAATTTGTAACTGCCATTCCCACTCCTCCTAAGGAGGTTCACCTTATACATGGTGAGGAAGATTCGAAAAAAGCACTTTATCAACAACTAATCAACCTCGGATATAACTGCGTACTATAGTGAATTAGATGATTATTTAATTTCGAGACAACATAATATATCGCAAACATAGTTTGTCGAATTCATTGATATAGTTACGTCAAGATTCAAAAACAAGCCATAAGTAAGGACTCAGGTTCAAGAAAATTCTCAAAGTTACAAGCATGTTCTGGATTAAGGGATATAATTTCTATACGAATTAAATTATAATCGCCGACTTGTAAGCAATTGGCTAGCCGAAAACAACTTATTCCATTCCTATGACAGACAGTATGAGCGACACGCTTCAAGAACGAGAAGCAACTGAATTAGCTAAGAATAATTCTATCAGCATAACATCAACATTGGACGAGTTATCAGCAAGCGAAACCGATGCTTGTATTTATATCTACTGTCCAAAAGAAGACGAAACAAAGATTGCTCAGGTACTTAAGAGACATCCTGAGATTAACGCTCAAGTTAATAACTATGCCCTTAGGGATTTCAAGAGTAAAACGCTTTGCCACTTCAAAAGCTCACACCTAAACTCTGAGCAGCAAGCGTTTCTTGTAGCTGCGACAGAGCTAGGTGCTTGGGTTGAGCCTTTAGTGAGCTACTTTGATCGTTCACTTGGCTACACTGAAACTGAGCTCTTGCATAGCGGCTACTTCTTACACCAAAAAGCTTTTTCTATCCTCTCTAATCGTAAGAACAGCTGGCAAAAGCGCTTTATTGATCTATTGTTTGTTTTTATGCTCTCGTGGGTTGCTATCCCAGTAGGGCTTATTACGGCACTGCTTATTAAGCTTGAGTCACCAGGCCCGGTATTCTTTAAGCAGCGTCGTACTGGCCAATATAATGAAGAGTTTGAAGTGATTAAGTTTCGCTCGATGCGAAACGATGCGGAAAAGAATGGTGCCCAATGGGCAACTAAAAATGACGCGCGCGTAACGAAAGTTGGCTGTTTTATTCGTAAGACTCGCATAGATGAGCTCCCTCAGTTAATCAATGTACTAAAGGGAGAGATGTCGATGGTTGGCCCACGCCCAGAACGCGAGGTGTTCATCTCTGAATTGGAAAAAGCTATTCCTTACTACCGCTTTCGTCACGCAGTGAAACCTGGGGTAACTGGCCTAGCCCAAGTAAAATACCCTTATGGTGCATCAGTAGAAGATGCCATCTGGAAGCATAAATACGATATTTACTACATCAAACATCAAAACTGGATGATGGAAGTGAAGATTCTTTTCCTTACGGTTAAAACAGTGTTGTTTGGGATGGGTAGGTAAATTGTCACACTCTAAAAAAAAGAGGAGGATTACAATAGCGCGATTTAGCACTATTGTAATTATCACTAGTTCTCACACAAAAACTGTAATGTATCTACTGATGTTGTTTAACGTCTTAAAAATCAAAAGAAGGTTCTGCTGACAATAACCTAGCGAAGGAAAATCACCTACTAAAATAGGTAGTTGAGACTGAAAGTAAAAAGCTACCTTAACTAATATGGCTTTTTATTTATATTGACCAGTTCTAAAAAATTGACAATTTTCAACTATAGAGTTGGTGAGTATTACGAAGTCAATGAGTAAAGAACACTTAATAGCAAACCTCTAAGAGGCATCTATAATATGTTTGACTAACACTAAGTTTACAAATCTATATAGTCTTTATAAGATTACCTAAGTACTAACACTTTTACACTTAAAAACTAATGTTCTCGATATTAGCTTTTTTAAAACCACTGTAGTAAGGATAGCCATATCTATATAGAGAGTGGTGATGATTTAAGACGCCATTTGAAACCATCTCAAGCCCTCCACAAAGCAGAGGGACTTGTACAGCAACTATGTCTATAGAGGAAGTAGTGAACAGATTGTACATTGAGTTCTTATCAACAAAACCGAGAGGTTAAGTATAAACAAAAGTGGTGGTTATAGATCTCTTGTATGTAGACTTGTAATCAAGATTCCCGACATGCGTATTTAAAAGTCAATATACCTAATGTGGTACATCGAGCACTGGAAGTAAAACGACTAAACCCACACTTGGAAGGATCATTTTTTTAGAATACCGACAACCATTCCCTCATCTTCAACCAACAATGACGTAATTCTCTTATGCTCCATCATTTCTAGGGCAAGTTGAATGTTTGCATTCGCGGACACTACAGCTGGGCTCTTAGAAGATATATCAGAAGCAGTTAGATCAAAAACATCTTTACGTTTTGATTCCATGGCTCGCCTTACATCTCCATCAGTAATAATTTCCCAAGTACTACCAGTCTGTATTAATGCCAAACCTAAAGCACCTTCAGTGATAGCAGAAACTACATCAGTGAAACTTGCATCAGTAGAAACTATAGGTAATTTACAGTGCATTTCATCACGTACTTTTGACAGAAGACGACGCCCTAGACTTCCTCCTGGATGGAATCGTGCAAAGCTTTCAGGAGAGAAACCTCTAGCATCCATCAAAGCAACCGTAAGTGCATCTCCCATAACTAGCGTTGCAGTTGTCGACGCAGTCGGTGCTAATTGATGAGGACAAGCTTCTTTCGGTACCGCAATATCCAAATGACAGTGGGCATTTTTAGCTAACGTTGACTCTCTTTTTCCTGTAATTGCAATAATGTAGTTCTGGTTGTCTTTGAGGAAAGGGAGGAGTTTAAGAACTTCATCTGTCTCGCCGGAATTTGAGATAGCAACAAAGATATCTTCTGGCTTTACCATGCCCAAATCACCGTGGAACGCCTCTCCTGGATGCATGAAGAAACTCGGAGTTCCCGTACTAGCAAAAGAAGCTGCTATTTTTTTACCTATAATTCCGGACTTGCCCATACCACATATGATCACTCGACCCGTTGTATCTTGGATTTTACTAACAGCGAGCTCAAATTCATTTCCAATTCTATCTTTCATATAAAGAAGACCATTAACTTCGATATCAATGACTTCTTGTGCAACGTTGATGGCATTCATTGTATTTTTCCATTTAAGGTATTTAGTTGAGTTATTTTCTATTCCGGGTCATCTTTTATAGATGACGACTATACGTCATCAGTTATAGTAAATATCACATACTAGATGTTAGATAACGTTAGGATTTTATTTGCTGTATACTCTAAATCTTCACCCGTATAGTTGAAGATTGAGCCAGGTACTTGATAGTTATCAAGCACAAAGTACTTGTAATTCTTTGCACAACGCTGTTCGAAGTTGGCATCAATGGCATTCATATGCTTATCGACATAGCCAACAAAGCCGTGCTCTGTATAAAATGATCTTCCCAGACAAAGAACTCTCTTTTTAAATAAAGCTTCAAAACCAACTGTTGAATTTATCGTTATACAGAATTCGCAATGCTCAATAAGCTGTTCTGTAGGCAAACTGCTCACAAGAACATCATTGGGGAAATTATAGAGGGAAGTATCTAAAGGGTGTTGCTTAAAGACAAGCTCAGCCTCACCATATAATTTTGAAGCGCGAAAATCCTCTACAATTTTATTGATAAATTCTTGCGTACTAGAAAAATCAGAATTTATTAGTGTTTGGGTATCGTTTGAAAGTTGCAGTGGAACAAATACATAGGTTATGTCTGCTAAATCAAGTTTTATATCATTTTGATTTTTAGATTTCACCTTACTGCTAGAGAATTGTAACTTAACATAATCTTTTAAATTTTTTCGGTAACGACTTTTAGCTACAGCCTTCACACTTTTTGGTTGTAGCGCGGCTGCAAACTTTGACGCAATAAAATACTTTACGAAATTAAACTTAACCGTTCTTTCAACCCTATTTTTAAAAAATACACGATCTAAAGTTTCAGACTTTTCTGAACAAATCTCTGTTACACGAGTATTTCTCAACTTTGAATTCGCGTTTACACCTATTGTATCCATTGTCGTTGAATACGGCCTAAAAACACCTCTTTCAAAAACGAAAAATGTACAATTATTTTTCTTTAAAATATCTATAGCAAAAGCGTGATTCCAGCGTAAATCATTGTAAATAAGATAAATTGCATTTAGATTATTCTTTATGTATTTTTCAATCGAAATATATACTTCGATGTGCTTGCGAGCGAGCTCATTACAAGTAACTTCACCATTAACATTACTCAGGCTTGGAATCTTTGTAACAAAATCATAGCGATAAAGATCTTTATCACTAGATTTACCGAGTTTTGGTTTGAACAGAGAAAAGTTAGGCAAGTATAATTTATTTGCGCTATTGAATGTGACACATTCTTTTTCTAAACGCTGTCCCAAGCACTTTTCAATGGACAATGTTAAGTCGTTAAAATAATGACTATAAGGAGGATCAAAACAAACTATTTTTCGCATCTTTAATCTCAATTAAAACTAATTAGCTTGGCTTAACCAACTTGTTTGCACTAATGATTGTATTTTCGGGCAAAGTTACATTTCCGACAATCACTGCACCTTTATATATAATTGAATTACTACCAATAACAGGCATGCAGCTGTCATCAACGTTAAGTTGTCCTATGCTTACATCATTATAAATAATCACATCGTTGCCGATCACCGCATTTTTTCCAATCACTATACCAAAATGATGTCTAATACTAAGCCCTTTTCCAATTTTTGATGCAGGATGGATATCTGAAGAATATACAATGCGAACAATCATATAGAGTAAATATGATAAAGGTCGTGTAATTCTCGTATTATAAAGCCAAGAATATAAACGATAAAAAAATACTAGTTGCTCCGAGGGATTAATCACTTTGTAGATTGCTTTTATCATTTTCTTTTCCCACTTTGACAAAATGTTTTAAACAGTCTTTTAGATACTAACAAGACGATAAGTGCAAAAAATTTCTTTTTATGATATTTATACATTAGACTCAAACTAGAAATGGTTAATACGTTAAAGTCAATTCTACCGAAGAGGTTCGAGATATCTTTCTTGTAATTTTTTGAATAAATGGCAATCTGATGACTACCTGCTACAATCACGTTTAAAATATAACAAACATTGAGATAATTTAAGTTATCCTTAAGTAAACTTCTCTTCTCTAATTCAGAAACTATTGAATCATGAACGATAAACCTATCTGTTACACTCTTTTCAGAAAGACCTTTCATAATAGATCCTTCTCGCTGCAGGTAATAAAAAAGGGGTTTGTTAATCAAGCATACTTTAGAAGAGTCCAGAAACATCTTATATGTTGTCGCGCGATCTTCATAATATAGACCTAGAGGATAGGGATAGTTAATGATGTGTTCGCGTTTGTATAGTTTGTTTTGTGCACCAGACGCAATTGTATGCATTAAAAGATTGTTGCGGAACGCCTCGAAACCCGTAATGACTTCATTTTCTCTTGGGCCTCTCACCTCTAGTTCGTCATAACACTCATCAACTAGTGACATTGCGCATACAGAAATATCAGCGTTATTATCCATTAATGTATTAATCATTACTTCTAGGAACGTTTCGTCGAAGTAATCGTCACTATCTAAAAATGAGATATACTCACCCTTGGAATATTTAACTCCAAAGTTTCTGGCACAACTTAAACCACCATTGCTCTTACTTACAAATATAAACCTAGAATCTTCGGAGAATGCTGCTTTTGCAATTTTAATTGAATCATCGGGACTTTCATCATCTACAACTATGACTTCAAAGTTACTATACGTCTGATTTACAAGAGAGTTTAAACATTTAATAATATATTTTTCTACATTATAAACAGGGACGATAACCGAGATTAAAGGCTCTTTTGAATTCATGTTATTTCCATAGGTTTTCTGATATGACGATCGGACATACTGAATCCGACAAAATACAATAATTTAATGTGTAATGGCTATATGATATATCGCTTGAAGAACGATATATATATATAGCAGAAGAAAAGGTCAGAAGCATAAAGAAGAACGCACTTAATGCCATTCTTTTGTATATATACTTATTAAATAGTTCCAAAAATAATATTGAGAACATGACGAAAACAAACGGTTTAAAGTAGTTAGCTATCCTATTTATTTGTTCGAAATCCAAAGCCATCAATCTAAAAGTAATATAAAGAACAATCGCATTCTTAAAAACAGTTTCCATTCTTTTGTTAGGTATATTAAGAAAACTCAACATCGTAACAATAACGATAGAACTAATATAGGTGCTCAATCTTCCAACCATTGAGGTTTCATTGGCAAACTCTACATATGCCAAATATCCATAATATGGTAACTTTAGGTCAATATATATTGATTTAATTAGATTTATAGGTTCAATAAAAGCTATAGAAACCAGCAAAATAATTAGTGCTTTATGACTCATTTTTATTGTCATAAATGGTAGCAACCCAAGTAAAAGTAAGGCGCTAACATGAAATGAAGAAGCAAAGAAAATGAGAATAACCGATAACAAAATCTTCTTATTTACAAAGCAGAGCAAGGCAAAAAGTGACACAGCGATTGCAGCAAATTGCCTAATTTGGTTCATCGATTGGAAATAATAAAATGCTATAAAGAAGAGCAACATAAGATACTTATATTCGTACCTTGAGTTTTCCTCAAAAAAATTAGAACTTCGTGAAATGAAAAGATAAAAAAATGTAGATATAATTATCGAAAATATAATAAATACAGTTTGAGCATTACCACCAATAAAATCACTGAACATTACTATAAAGTAATACCCAACCTCTTTTGCAGTTGTACCGCCACTTGTTAATGTTGAATAAATATATTCATACTGGATAAAATCTGGACCTACATGATATCTAAGTGCAGAAAATAGAGTCAAAATAACCCAAGATATGACTAAGAGATAGTTTTCTCTTCTTAATATTGGTATAAATGTGGTAAATAATATTAATACAAGCCAAAAAAGCATAGTTATTTTGAACCCCAAAGTAGCAAGTATTCTTGCGCTATCTTCTCCGGTTCATGATTTTGAATTATAAACTCGACCGCATTAATTTTTATATTTCTTAATTTAACTGGGTTTAATATTAGTTCATTTATCGATGTATATAATTCTGACTCATCAGGAACTGCATTAATTCCTATTGGCTTATCGAAGCTTTTTTCGTTTTCAAATCCAGAAACGACCACTTTTCCGTTAGCCATACCTAATATAGCATTTACACCACGATCATAGCTATATACTTGATCAAGAAATATATCAGCTTTATCAAAACAACGCACATATTCATTGTACGGTACATTTTGAATTACATTGTATTCGATTTCTCGAACATGATCTTCTTTGATTTTTTTAACGACTCTATCAAGAACATCATTTCCTTTTCTTAAATCCTTTCCTATTTGCCATCCATGGAAGACATTTATTATTTCTTTATCTTTATTGGAGCTGTTCTCTAATTCCTTTTTAACATCATATGCGTTTGAATGTTGTTCCTTAGATATTGGTATCCTAATAATATTAGACACTTTTTTACAATCTGAGTAAGCATTATAATAATCTAATAGCCCAGGAATGATAGCTTCTGACTTTTCAATCACATACTGATCCAATTGCTTATATCCAATCGCATATAAGTATTTGAGAGAAAATAAATAATTTTTAATATTATTTAGTTTTAGCCTATCAAAGTAACTATATTTGTTCTTTTTGTTTAGGCAATAATTAACCCAAGTACGATCGTCTCCTAACGCACACAGAAACACTTTCGCGTTTGGATTTGAAGAGATAATCGTTTTTAGCACGAGATAATTGGCTAATGATGAATAACTACAAATTGAAGCTGTATTTATACATTGAATAACATCAATATCATTTAAATTAGATAGTACTTTTCTACGCTTGAAAAAATGTGCAGTACCTTTAAGCCCTAGCCAATCTAAGATAATTGATATGCCTAATTTTTTATACCAAGGTGAAAATGAAAGGTCTACATCGCGTGGAAATGACTTGAAGCCATCACCATCAGAAACGGTTATAACATCATGCCCTAGCTCCTTAAGAACCATTGCTAAGTTTGTATGAACACCAGAGTATTCACCCAATAAAAGAACTCTCATTCTAACAATCCAAATTTCCTGTAAATTGTATTAAAAACAAAAAAGGGCTTACGGAATTTCCGTACGCCCCCTCTTTAGTTTTACACCTCAAAGCTGTTGACTGCTTTGATAACCGCTGAAACTTCTTCTTCTGTCATAACAGGGCTTATTGGTAGACTTAGTACCTGTTCATGCAACTCTTCCGTTAGAGGTAAGCTCAACATATCCATACTCTTATATGCCATTTGTTTATGAGGCGGAATTGGATAATGAACAAGTGTCATCACACCTTCACTTTCTAGGTGCTTCTGGAATTTTTCTCTGTAAGGAGTTTTAATTACAAATAAGTGCCAAACATGAGATTGGTCACGTTCTACTTTCGGCAATGAAATAAATACATTTGATATTTCTGTAAGATAACGTTTCGCAACTGCTCTTCTCTGTGTTGTTTCTTCTTTCAAGTGACGAAGTTTCACTCGCAGCATAGCTGCTTGAATTTCATCAAGACGGCTATTGACTCCTTGGTACTTATTTTCATACTTTTTGTGTGAGCCATAATTTCTTAATGCACTAACAACTTCAAATAACTCATCATCATCTGTGAGAATTGCACCAGCATCTCCCATAGCACCTAAGTTTTTTCCTGGGTAAAAGCTAAATGCAGAAGCATGCCCCCAACTACCAGCTTTTTTACTATTAAGTTCTGCGTCATGTGATTGAGCGCAGTCTTCAAGTACTAGTAAATTGTGAGATTGTGCTATCTCATTGATTTCATCCATTGGCGAGATTTGACCATATAAATGGACAGGCAAAATTGCTTTCGTTTTTGATGTGAGAGCACTTTCAATCGCTTTAGCCGTCAAATTAAAAGTATCAGCATCAGGCTCGACCATGACTGGCACTAGGTCGTTTTCTGTGATTGCCAATATTGAAGCAATGTAAGTGTTTGCAGGTACAATAACTTCGTCGCCTGCACTCAATTTTCCTAGCTCTTTCCATGCTCTCAACACCAGAGTCAGCGCATCCAAGCCATTTGCGACACCGATACAATGCTTTGTACCACAATGTTCAGCAAACTCTTCTTCAAATTGCTTAAGCTCTTGACCCATGATATACCAACCTGAGTCAATAACTTTCGCGCAAGCTTCAACAAGCTCATCTCTATAATTTGAGTTGATTTTTTTCAGATCTAGAAAAGGAATCATATTAACTTACTCTTTAACCTATTTTTCATTTGCTCAACGGCGTGTTTTTGAATGATATATTGGTAGCTATCATCAGACTCTCCAACTTTTACAGCTCCCATTTTCTCGTGAAATGAAACGACTTTCTTGTTCTCTTTCATTACATCAAAATGAGATTGGTTGAACCCTAGAACGGAAAAGCCAAAGTCATATACAAGGAATGCACTTTCTAACGCTGCATATTTTGTTTTGCTTTCATTCAGAATCCAACTACCCCAACAAAAAGAGTCTGGCTTTATGTCATAAACACGGACGGTACCACATGGGGTCCCATCAATTCTTTCAATAATGAAATAATACTCTTTTCCTTCCTTTTCCAGACGCTTATAAGACTCTATCCACGCTTTTTGTTGCTCTACATCACTTTCAACTTTAGAAAGATACTTATTGTATTTGTCGTCCGTTCTCAACGATAAAATAAATTCGGCGTCTGATACCTCAACAAAACGAATTCGGATAGTTTTAGATTCAAGGTTAATTGTTGACATTCTCAATCTCCTTTAAGAACTCGTCATAATTGCGAATATAGTCACTTTCTTTATACACTTCGTTTGCCATTACCATTAATATGCAGTTTTCTGAAAAGTTATACATTTCGTGCCATTGCATCACATCAATGAGGAGACCTTGAGAAGGAGAATTTAAGGTGATTGTTTCCTTAGTTATTCCATCATCCATCAGAATCTCACAACTTCCGTTCAAACAGACCGCTACTTGCACTGTATCTTTATGTGCATGGAAACCTCGAGGAACGCAGCTCTGCATACCATACAGATAGTAAACTCTCTTGATATCAAAAGGGATATCTTTGCTCTGCTCTAAAGCTACTAGGCTACCTCGAGCATCACCAATAACATTAAAGTTTATTAACTTTATCAAACTCATCTTATTCATCCAAAAGTTCTGATAAGTATCTACCATAGTCATTCTTAGACAGCTGTTGACTTGCTTCTTTTAATTTTTCTTTCGACAACCAACCATTACGAAAAGCGATTTCTTCAAGACAAGCGACTTTTAAGCCTTGAACATTCTCAATAGTTTCTACAAACGAAGAAGCTTCGTGAAGACTTGCGTGGGTGCCAGTATCCAACCATGCAAATCCCCTTCCGAGCAATTCAACATTTAACTTACCTTGGTCTAAATACATTTGGTTCAAACTTGAAATCTCTAGCTCGCCTCGCTCAGAGGGTTCCACTTTCTTCGCTAATTCAACAACATCATTATCGTAAAAATACAAACCAGTAACTGCAAAATTTGACTTTGGTTTTAGCGGCTTTTCTTCAATTGAGACAGCTTTCATATTTTCATCAAATTCAACAACACCAAACCGCTCAGGATCTTTTACTTGATAACCAAAAACGGTAGCTCCAACATCTCTATTTGCCGCTTGTCTCAATATTGGTGTAAACCCTTGACCATAAAAAATGTTGTCGCCAAGAACTAAACATACTGACTCGTCACCAATAAAGTGCTCACCGATAATAAAAGCTTGTGCAAGGCCATCAGGGCTAGGTTGTACCGCAAACTCTAATGAAAGCCCAAAATCAGCCCCGTCTCCCAACAAGCGTTTAAAGCCATCTTGATCTTCTGGCGTCGTTATAATGAGAATTTCACGTATTCCCGCTAACATCAGCACTGAAAGCGGATAATAAATCATGGGCTTGTCATATACCGGCAATAACTGCTTAGACACACCTCGTGTTATTGGATAAAGGCGAGTCCCTGACCCACCTGCTAGAATAATTCCTTTCATTATTTTCTCTATTATGTAATTAAAATTTAATTATTGGAGATGCTAGAACTTTTAATGAAAATATACTTATTCATTATAAAAATCATAGCAATTAGATAACAAAAATAGTTTGTAGCAAATGCGTAACTCATCCCAATCAAACCATAAGAGCTAACAAAATAAATGCTAAACAAAATGAATGTTATTGCAAAAAATATTTCCGTTAAAACATAGACTTTAGTCATAGCTTTTGCCAACATTAAATATGCTAACAACCATGAACTAATTTTCAAAAAATCCCCTACTAATTGCCATTTAAATAGTGAGAGCATTGGATAAAAGTCTTCGGAAAACAATAACCAAACTATGAAGTCTTTAAGAAGGTATATGGAAACACAAAGAATGGCTAAGATTGGAAGTATAACTTTATAACCATTTAGGAGCTCCTTCCTTAGTTCAAATCTATCCTTTATTTCTGAAAGACGAGGAAGGTAATAAGTTCCTAATGCTGTTGTAATTACCATTAAGTACATTGTTGATATGTAGTACATACCTTGCCAATAACCAGCTTCATCCCATGATAAGTTTTCGCCCAAGTAATTCCTAATGTACATCATTGATAAAGGAACAGCAGCAGTTGATACTAATGTCATCAGAGTATATTTACTGAGTTTTACACAAACCTCTGAACTAATCGGTAAGATAAAATTCTTAAAACAAATCTCTCTATGGCCTCTCAACATCCACAAGAGTATTAGAAATATTACCGACTGGTTAGTTACCATGGCAATTAACGCACCATCCAACTGGAAAAATACTATCAAAACAGTGGTAAAAATAAGGCTATATATGCTTTGAATTACATTTATAGATATGAATCTTCTAATTTCTTTCAAACCATTAATAATTGATAACAGCAATTGATTTATTGAATACATGATCATTGTAATAGAAAATACAACGAACACATACTGATAATCATAACTGCCAAAGATAAAATGAGACCAATAACTAGAAAATAAAAATAATAGCAAGCTAACTATAACGCTAAAAAATACAGTTATCTTTAACGATGAACTCCATAGTTCATGTTTTTTTTCTCCATTTTCATGAAACTCAGCTGTATATTTAGTAACGCCAGAGTTAATACCTCCTTGAGCTAAAGTTCGTACAATGCCTTGAGCATTTTGAAACTGGCCAATGACTGCTAACCCAGACGGTCCTATAAAAATTGATACTGCTTTATTTATTATTAGTCCGGAAAGTAATTTAACTGCTGTCGCTATAAAGCTCAATAAAGAAGTCTTAATCAAATTCATAATATATAGCCATAAACTAATAATTACCTTGATTTATTTCACTGCTTTCAGAACGATTCTTTACAATAGCATAGCGGATAAGAACTAAAGCTAAGCCCAACATAAAGCCCATAAATGTTCCTACAATCACTATTAATGAACGCTTCGGTTTACTTTTAAGCTCAGGAACGACTGCAGGATCGACCACTTTGAACACAAACTCTTCTTGAGCCTCAGCAAGCATCAAGCTTTTCGTCTGCTCTTCTATAAGTTTATAAAATGTACTCTGCATTTCGGTAATTGGTGTTTTAACTAACTGGTCACTCAAGTACTTCAAATTCTTAGTCGTTTCTTCAATTGTTCGGTTTCGCATCACTTCATTGATATCGGCCACCAACCAATCAACCCATTCTTTGGCTACATAAGGGGAGTAGTAATTTACAGTGATACGATAAAGTCCACTATCTTTGTCTTGAGCCACTTGGAAAATATCTTTAATGAAGATTTCATAAGCTTCAAGAGTGCTAGGCTTAGCAACTCTCAGTCCTTTCGAGTCTCGCAACCATTCTTTAGTATCTTCATTATAAATGTCAGCGTCTATATTAAGAGAACCACTACCTATATCCCAATTATTCACTGCCATTATGGGGATTAACAAATCATGCTTACTAATAAAAGACTCGATAAACTTCCTCGATTGCATTACCTGTACTGCAAGCTCAGTTTGAGAAGATTCGCCTGCATTCAAGTTGACCCCAGCAAGAGCTGCGATACCGCCAAATTGACCAGCCATCTGAGATAAACTACTGCTACTCGAGTTTTCAGCAGGAGAAAGGAGAGCATCTGCTTGATATATATCTGGACGACTCAACGCGAAAAAAACAGACAGTATACAAAAAGCTATCGTCACAAACGTAATATATAGTTTGCCACTGTAAATGGCTTTTAATATTTCTCTAATATCAACTGATTGATTTAGATCATCACTTAGATCAAACCGCGAGCTTGGTGAAGCCACTTGAGGATGTTTATCTTGATTCATGTTCATTTCTAATTCTGGATTAATAATTTCACCGATACGAAATCGTGTTACTCACCCTGAGATTGGCGAAAAGGCTCTAATACAATGTACTAGAGCCTTGTTCAGGTTATTTCAACGCATTTATCGCTACACCCGTTTGGTAAAGGATCTGTGTAGCAGCAGTCCAGGTGCTTAACGCATCACGGTAGTCGGTATCAATTGGCACAACAATAGTATCGCCAGCTTTTAGTTCTTCTTTGTTATTTCCAAACCAATAACCAGAGGATGGTTTGTAAACTGAACCATCAGCTCGTACGACAAAGATACGATCTTCGTCCGCTTGCTTCTTGGCACCACCGGCTTTGTTAAGATAATCATCGACATTAAGTTTGTTGTCCAACAAGTAAGTAATTGGAACCTGCACTTCACCCATAATCGATACTGTATTACGGAAGGTCGGGACAAAGAGGAAGTCTCCATCTTCTAGCATAAAATCTGCTGAACGCTCCCCCTTTAAGATGCGATTTAACTGTACCACCATACGGCCAAGTGCTTTGCTGCGACTTGCTTCTTCAACAAACTTCAGTGTTTTATCTGGGTCTGAGATCACTGAGCCCATATTACTGTCTGCACGGAATGTTTTCTTCGCAGTCTCTGCTCGCATATCTGCTGCGTATTGGTTTAAAAGCTTTTGCTCTTGAAGGCGTAACGCTTCACGAGTAAAGATAGCACCTTGTGGGTGTGCAAATTCAGTTAAACCACCAGCACGTTCAAGTAATTCACTCAAGGTTTCCCCCTGGCGAACCGTATAAGTTCCAGGAAAACGAACTTCACCCTGTAACGTTACTGTGCTTTGTAGCTTCACATTTGGCTTTTCTAAGATGTTCAAACGATCTCGGCCCACGATAATTGCATCGTCTGAAACACTGCCTTGTATTGCTTTACGTAAATCAATGCGTTCAACATCAATATACGCACGCTCATCCGCACTATTAATCGCTGTTCGTGCTAGTTCTGCATTAATTGTGAATGCGTTGTAAGTCAAACCACCAGCAGCTTCAATAAGTGTTGATACCGTCATTCTTGGAGTGATCGGGTAGCGTCCTGGGTGCTTCACTTCACCAAAGACTTCAGCAATTTGAGGAGCTAGCCCCAAACGAGACTGTTGCTGAAGTTGTAACAACACAGGGGCAAGTAAAGTGCGACGAGTATTTTGCTTCAGCTTTTCAAAGCCTTCCTCTGTAATCTCTTTACCACGGAAAATGATTTTAGCTGGTTTCGCCTGCTCTGTGGCGTTCTGGTTGTTCAGCATACCGTTTTCTGAATGTGAAACGGCAACAGAAGAGCTCATCACTTCTTGCTCTTTCTGTTGTTCCAGCTCAGCTTGCTCTTGCGCTTGCTCCAATGTTTTTGCTTTTGAAACAGCCTCTTGTGTTGCCAATGTATCCAAATCTTCGTTATTAAAGCGGTTGAAAACCAATATACGATCTCGTGATTGTAACTGGAGGTTGTCTTGGCTACCTGGTGATAGAATTGCGTTGGCTAAACTTAGTTGAAACACTTCAATATCACGCTGTGGATTAATCTCTCTTACCACAACGGCATAGTTAACATCAGCTGTAGAATTAAAAGCCGAGTCAACAGATTTGAAAAGATCGGCAACACGAACGCCATTGCGCCATTCCACATAGCCAGGATGACGAACATCCCCCTCTATCTGCACGTAACGAGTAAGCTCTTCGCTTTTTTTCAAGATCTTGATGGAGTCGCCATTTTTAACTTTACTCTGTCGATCTTGCGTTTTGTTGAAATCAAGCGTCAAAGCCTCACGAGCGCCATGTGAAGCGTAGCGCTTTATCTCCAACTGCTCGACATAAGCATTCGCAGTAAAACCACCGGCCATCTGAATAAGTTGTTGGTAAGTTTCACCGGCCTTGACTTCATAAATTGCCGGACGGTTGATCTCGCCTTCTATAGACACTGTATCGTTAACAGAACCAATTAAAACAACATCATCCGGTAGTAAGCGCACATCATTACTTGCATCACCTTTTAGTAAAAGGTCATACATATCCAACTTACGAATGATTTTACCATCACGCTTTAGCTGGATATCTCTCAGCGCCCCACTTTCACCAAAACCGCCGCTGTAATAAATAGCTTGTGAAATTGTCGTTAATGCGCTAACCGTGTAGGCTCCAGGCTTATATGCATCACCCATGACAAACACTTGCATGGTGCGTAATTCACCCAATGAGATATCACTGCGCACACCAATCATTTGCTCTTTTACACGTTGCGTCAGAGAGTCTCGAACATCAGAAAAGTGCATGCCAGCAACATTTACCGGCCCAAGTGAGGGGAAGTTGATTGTGCCCGCACGATTTACGCGTAAACGATGCGTTTCATTCTCCTTACCAAACAACTGCACAATGATTTCATCACCTGCACCCACGGTGTAATTTGCTGGCACAGGAACATCACTGATCGGAGCAAAAGTGCTTGGAGAACCAGCAAAAAGATCTAAACCAAAACGTTTAAGCTCTTCCTGCTCACCTTTTTTGAGCCATTGTTCTTCGATATTGGAAGATACAGCGCCACTAGATTCAGCTCTAGGTTTGATTACTTGCGGGTTTTCGTAAGGAGACTTGTTTGAAGATAAACTAGAAGGAATGGAGAAACCATATTTACTCGCCAAGGCCTGTTGTTGGTCGGCGGGTAGATTTTGAAACATTTTGATTTGTTCTGGAGTGGGTGTTTGTGCTATCGAATAAGACGCAAACGTACTTGCCAATATAAAAGCGGCAATAGAGAAATATCCTTTAAACATGGTATGTCACTATAATAATTGAATAAAAAACCCTAGCCCCAAGTTTGAGCTCTAGGTATTTAAATTAGAATCGGTGCTGAAAACCCAGTGTAATCGAGTTAAGGCGAAACTGGTCTTCAGAGACGTTATCAACGAACTCAAATATCACCGCGCTTTTGTTATTTAAAGCATAGTGCATACCTAACCCAAAACTAAATCCTTGTTCTTTGTGAGAACCTACATTTTGTAGATTAAGCTGAACGCTTGAATACCCAGCTAAACCATAAAGTGCAACTCGCTCTGAAACTGGCATATTCAACTTAACAAAGCCGCTCAAAACACTATCAACGGCAAGACCACTGTCACGTTGAACTGATGTCCCATAGCGTCCTTCTAAACCAATGTAATCGTTAAAGAAGTAACCTACTTGCGCACTAAGAAGAAAAGGGCTTCCCTCTTTTACGGACTCAGAAGACGAGCTTTTCAATTCTGCATTTGAGTAGCTCACTAACGCACCAGCATAAAAATCGGCTGACGCTGAAAAAGAACTCAGGCTTAAGCCCAGTGCACTAAGTATTCCTAAACAATGCTGCTTTCTTATCACGTAAAAGTCCCTAGTACTGGTAATAATATGGGCTGCCAAAGCAAAGTTAAGCGTGCTATGCAGGCCATTAAATACTGAAGAATTGGCACGCTACCGCCCTGAGGCGTTGAGCGTAAGCCACTGTATCGCTTTCTATATGGTGTAAGTAAAAACGACCTATTTCCTCCAAACCTCTAGTCTGGAGGAAATAGGCCGACAAATTATGCACTCTTGATAGTTTATCAGCAAGCAAGGGAGCAAGATAACCACACAATGTCACATTGGTGTTAGAAATGAGATAGTAAGCTATAGCAAAATAAGAAACTATTTACATGCTAAGGCTTTTTTATCTAAAATATAATTTGGAGCATTTTTTATGCTACCAAACATCGATGTTTTTATACCGGATATACAAGGATTAATAATGAAGAATACAGCTCTAGCTATTCTTATGGCTCTAAGCGCATCAACTGCATTTGCAGCAGAAGAAGCAGGTTCAGCAGGCGCAGCTTCTGCATCTGCAACAGGCACAACAGCTGTAGCAGTAGGTGCGGCAGCAGCAGTAACTGTAGTAGCAGTTGCAGCGTCAGATAGCGACTCAACATCTACTTCAACATCTACTTCTACTTCTACTTCTACTTCTACAAACTAATTTCGTTTTGTAGATAAAGATAATCGCCCTGAATGACTCAGGGCGATTTTATTTGTAAGAGGGAATAATGAATATCTTCCGAACGTCTAAATGGATACGCCCACTCCTCACTCTTCCGCTATTCGCCTTACTCTTTGGTTGTACACAAAAGTTCAATGATGTATCAGCCACAGTCCAAGAAGCATACGGTAACTACATCGATGTAGAGATGACCCCAGAAGAAATAAATGCTGTTCCATATGCCAGTGCCTACTTGAAACTTGGAAATCAAAAACAGGTGTTTGTTGTTTTAGCTTTCGCGGAACGAAACCCACTCAGCGGTAAAAAACAATTAAAATGGGTAAGCGCCGATAAAGCAATGATCGTTACGGAAAATGGACATATCGTCAAAACGATTGGACTACAAAATGGAGACTTAGTGGGCGTTTATGGTGATGTACCAGATTTTTCTCCAAACTCGGCCTCTGTCAACTTCACACTCTCATACGATTGGGCAACACAATACCGTTATGGTTTTCCTGCAAATGTAACGCGCTCTTACTCAGGCCAAGAAACGTTAACAACACCTATTTCTAACACCATGGCCGACGTATATAAAGAAGTTGTTGAGTTTAATAGCCTTTATCAGTCTGTCGAAAACTACTATTGGGTAGATGAACAAGGTCAGGTTGTCAAAACCTTACAGTATTTAGGGCCAAATATGATTCCGGTTGAGTTAACTATTTTAAAAGGGTATAGCAAATCATGAGCAAGCGACTACTCACATTATTCATTTTGGTTATGCCGCTTTTGAGCACACACAGCTTCGCTAAAACAGAAACCTCTACTACACAACCATTAAATGTTGAGTTGCCGGAAGTGGGCAAACAGCTACGATTCCAAGGGCCAGCTCGTTTAGAAAGTGTGTTAGCACTCGCCATCGAGCAAAATGTTTCACTACAATACTCTCTTGGTACGACCTTGTTTGACAAATCGGATCGTGCTGAGAAAACCTCTACCGCTTTAAAGAACTCGGTACTCAATCAAATGATTCAGCACAATTTGATTGCACACCCATTCTACAAGTTTATTCAGAAGCAAAGCTTTGCACCACGCTTACTGTCTGCGATCGATGTTGATAAAGTTCGACTAAACAAATTCGAAAATCCGATTTTGTATGGCAATGCCCTTCTAGCAAGCCCTCTACGCGAAGAAAAAGTGTATTACTTGGGAAACCTAAATAGCGTGTATTCCGTGAAAGACCAAGCAGGCATCCCTTTGCAGAGACAAATAAAGAATTTGAAAAGTAACATTGGTACGTTATCAACGCCGCCAGTGTTGATCTACCCAGATGGTCATGTAGTTAAACCGCATCACGGAGCTTGGTTAACAACACAATATTACTTACCACCTCTGACATTGGTATATGTCCCATTTGGTAATATTGAATACTCCGAAATGGACCAAGATATTGTCCGCCTACTCACCCAACTGATACCAAATTCCACAAAGAGACCACAATGATGCCAATTAGAAAAAGCTTAACCCTTTCTTTAATGGGCCCTGCATTGGTTTGGGCTCAAGACATGCCCTTTGAGGCTCCTGCTTTACAGCCGTCTCAATCAGACTTTGGTGGTGTTGGTTTAATGCAAATGCCAACAGGACGTATGGCTCCAGAAGGTGAATTCAATTTTTCTATCACTAGTAGCGATGAATACCTTTTTTACAATGTAACTCTTCAAGTGTTGCCATGGTTAGAAACGACGCTCCGCTACACTCGAGTTCCCAATATTCCATACTCATCAACACTACCTGACGTAACTAATGATTTCACCGACAAAGGCATTGACTTTAAAATCCGACTTTTAGAAGAATCCTCACATGTACCTGAGCTATCTATAGGAATCAGAGACTTTTCAGGCACAGGGCTATTTGACTCAGAATACATCGCCGCAACAAAAAGATTTTCAAACTCAAACGTTGGCTCTTTAGACTTAACTTTAGGTATTGGTTGGGGGTCATTGGGAATGCGCAATAACATCTCAAACCCAGCATGTAAATTGTCTTCTGCTTATTGTACTAGACCATCTGATTATAATGGAAACGGAGGAAGTGTTGACTTTGAACGATGGTTTAAAGGTCCTACAGCTCTTTTTGGAGGTATTGAATACCAAACGTTGCATAAGCCACTAAGGTTGAAATTAGAGTACGACAGTAACGATTATAGTCAAGAGTTACCTTATGTCCGTGGCGGAATTAATATGACCCCGCACACGCCATGGAACTTTGGTGTGCTCTACCGTCTAGGAATGGCCGACTTTCGTTTAAGTTATGAACGCGGCGATACTTTGGTCGCGGGCTTAACGCTAAACACTAATTTCAATGACATGCCATCATTCTGGCGAGACACACCAACACCAGAAGTCGAAGATAACCAGCCCGAAGAATTGTCTGATGTTGATTGGAAACGTGTAACAGAAGATTTAGACAAAATTGCAGGTTACAAACAAACTCAAGTTTTCGTAAACGGTAATACGGTTTCCGTTGTTGGCGAACAGAAAAAGTATCGTGATCGCAACGAAGCTCATGAAAAAGCAGCGGCAGTCCTTTACAACGAGATGCCAACACACATCGATACCTATACAATCAATGAGCGTAGCCGTGGTTTGATCGGCGAACAAACGGTTATTTCTAAAGAGAAATATCGTGACTTTGCAGAAGTAAACTACATCACTCCAGCTATTGAAGATGCAACGTCAACCTCGAGCGAAAAACCAAAAGGTAAGCCAGCTTACGATGACTTTGAGCGCTTTGATTGGGGCTTTGCACCTAAGCTTGTTCAAACTCTTGGTAGCGCTGAAGATTTCTATCTCTTTAGTGTAGGGCTAAGCGGTAATGCGTCATACTGGCTGACGGACAACCTTGAAATTGGCGGTTCGTTATACTGGGACTGGTATAATAACTACGATAAGTTTATCTATGTCACTCCACCTGATGGGACTACTGTTCCTCGCGTTCGTACCATGTTCCGCGCTTACCAAAATGAACATGTGGTAACCATGTCAAACCTCCAATTGACTTGGTTCCAAGAGTACACAGATACCATGGTTCAACAATTCTACGCGGGTTATCTGGAAAGCATGTTTGCTGGAGTCGGTACCGAGTTTCTTTACCGTCCACAAGGAGCTAACTGGGCGATTGGCGCTGACGTCAACTTAATTTCTCAACGTGATCCACAAAGTTACTTCGGTGTTTACGATGAGAAATGGCAAAACGTGCCAGAATATGGACGTCCGTTCCAAGTTATTGATAAAGGCTTCACTGGTTTTGTATCTGGTTACTACTACCCTCAATGGGATTTCCTACAAGATTTGATGATCCAAGTCGATGTTGGTCAGTTCCTAGCCGGTGATGTAGGTACACAAATCAATGTTTCTAAGCAGTTCAAGAGTGGCGTCATTGCTGGCGCCTTTGCCTCATTTACAGACTTGTCTGCGGATGAATTTGGTGAAGGTAGCTTTACCAAAGGCTTCTACTTGTCTATTCCGTTTGACATCATGACCGTTAAGCCAAGTAACAATCGTGCGAACTTTAGCTGGCAGCCTCTTACTCGTGACGGAGGGCAGAAGCTCGGCCGTAAATACAGCTTAATTGAGTTAACCGACGAACGAAATCCTTGGTACCAAAGACCTAACCGTTCGGATGTGGAATAATAAAGTAATCAAGGGAGCTACGGCTCCCTTTTTCATGTCTAGATACTGGCTCATAGAAGATTAAAACCTATCTTCCGGCTTCCAATAGCGCTACTTTTCGTTTCTTGCTAGAATTCCAGAGAAAATTTTAATCTATGGTGGAAGTTCTATGATCATCGTAACTGGTGGCGCTGGCATGATCGGCAGCAACATTGTTAAAGCACTAAACGAAGCTGGTATTAACGATATCTTGGTTGTCGACAACCTAAAAAATGGCAAAAAGTTTAAGAACTTAGTTGATCTGGACATCACAGATTACATGGATCGTGACGACTTTCTGACCCAAATTATGGCGGGCGATGATTTTGGTCCGATTGAGGCAATTTTCCACGAAGGCGCTTGCTCTGCAACGACAGAGTGGGATGGTAAATACATGATGCTAAACAATTACGAGTACTCTAAAGAGCTGCTTCATTACTGTTTAGATCGTGAAATTCCATTCCTATACGCCTCTTCCGCAGCCACTTACGGCGATACAGATACTTTCGTTGAAGAACGCGAATACGAAGGCGCACTAAATGTATACGGTTACTCGAAACAGCAGTTTGATAACTACGTTCGTCGTCTATGGCAAGACGCTGAAGAACATGGTGAAACCCTTTCTCAAATCACCGGCTTCCGTTACTTCAACGTATATGGCCCACGTGAAGATCACAAAGGCAGCATGGCATCTGTTGCGTTCCATCTGAACAACCAACTAAACGCAGGTGAAAATCCAAAACTGTTTGCAGGTAGCGAGTCTTTTAAGCGTGATTTCGTTTACGTTGGTGATGTATGTAAAGTAAACCTGTGGTTCCTTGAAAATGGTGTTTCTGGCATCTTCAACTGTGGTACTGGTCGTGCAGAATCTTTTGAAGAAGTAGCAAAAGCAGTTATTCAACACCACAACAAAGGTGAAATCCAAACCATTCCGTTCCCTGAGCACCTAAAAGGCGCTTACCAAGAATTCACTCAAGCAGACCTAACCAAGCTTCGTGCATCAGGTTGTGATATAGAGTTCAAAACGGTAGCAGAGGGTGTTGCTGAATACCTAACGATTCAAAACCGTTAATTTCCTTCAAAGGTGGTAGTTTACTCTCTACCACCTTTACTCTGATACGATTACTAGTATCATTTCTACAACCCCTCAATCGCCTTTCTCCAAAAATATAGGTACTTAAAACTTCATGACTAATCAACGTGATGATTTCGATCCTAAAGCTTATAACCCTGAATTTGAGCGCCACTTTTTAGCGCCGAAGTATTGGGGTACGTGGATAGGCGTTGTTCTTTCTTTGCCGCTTGCTTTATTACCTTTAGGGGTTCAGAAATGGCTAGCAAAAACCATCGCGAAGAAACTGGCTAAATCGCACAAAGGTCCGGCTCACCGAGCTCGAGTAAACTTTGAGCTGTGCTTCCCAGAGAAATCATTTGAAGAGCGCGAAGCACTGATTGAAAAAACGCTTTATACCGCAGCATTGTTCTTTTTCCGTTTCAGCTTACTTAGCTTACGTTCATCTAAATGGTTACAGCAGCGTTGCCAGATCCGAGGTTTAGACATCCTTCAAAAACACATCGACAATGATGAGAAAGTCATTTTGATGGTTCCACACTCATGGGCTATCGATGTTCCTGCTATTTTGCTGGCTTCAATGGGGATGCCTGTTTCTGCGATGGCAAAAAAACAAAAGAATGATGTGGCTGACTGGTTAATGCACAAGCAAAGAGTTCAGTATGGCGGCCGAGTTTACGAGCGCTCTGGTGGAATTAAGCCTTTTCTAAAATCTATTCGAGACGGCTACATTGGGTATTACCTACCCGATCAAGATCATGGCCCTGAACACAGCGTATTTGTCGACTTTTTCGCCACACGTAAAGCAACGCTCCCTGGATTGGGTAAAATTGCTAAACTATCACGTTCCAAAGTATTACCTCTGTTCGCTTCAATGAACACCGAAGATGGCACATTCGATATCGAAATTTTGCCTGCATTTGATTTAGACAAAGGTGAAGAACAAGACGCCCGCACCTGTAACGAAGCTATTGAATACTTCGTCGGTGATAAACCAGAACAATATATGTGGGTGCTACAGCTATTGCATTCACAAGAAGACGGCAACAATTATTACAATCTCTTTAAGCCGAGATACAACACTGACTGGCAAGTTGAAAAATGAAAAAAATTCTAATTATTGGCCCAGCATGGGTTGGTGATATGGTGATGTCCCAATCTCTTTACATCACACTAAAGCAACTGCATCCGGAAAGCCAAATTGATGTTATTGCACCCGGCTGGTGTAAGCCTATTCTTGAGCGTATGCCAGAAATTCACCAAGCAATCGAGATGCCGATAGGCCATGGTGAGTTTAATTTATTAGGCCGCAGAGAGATTGGTAAATCATTACGTGAAAAGCAATACGACCACGCTTATATTCTGCCAAAATCAGCGAAATCAGCGCTGATTCCTTGGTTTGCGAACATACCTCTGCGTACAGGATGGAAAGGAGAGATGCGCTACGGTCTTCTGAATGACCTGCGTCCAAATATGAAATCCTTCCAATACATGGTTGAGCGTTATGTGGCTCTCGCTTACTCTAAATCAGAAATGGTTGATTCATCCTCTCTTGGAGGATTGGATACACTGCCTCGCCCTAGCCTGTCGATCAATAAAGAAGAACAGCAAACAACCATCAATAAATTCAATTTAGATCAAAAACGACCAGCTGTTGGTCTATGTCCTGGTGCAGAATTTGGCCCAGCGAAAAAGTGGCCGGAAACACACTATGCCGAAGTTGCTGCACAGATGTGCAAAGCCGGCCATCAAGTATGGCTGTTTGGCTCTCAAAAAGACCTAGAGACTTGTAACAATATCCGTGCAATTGTTCCAACACAGTTCCATGAACACATTCATGTTCTAGCAGGGCAAACCAGTTTAATTGAAGCGGTCGACCTTCTTGCTGCATGTAAAACGGTGGTCGCAAATGACTCAGGCTTAATGCATGTAGCAGCCGCTGTAGGTTGTAATGTCGTTGCTGTTTATGGCTCAACATCACCAAAGTACACACCACCACTGGCTGAAAAAGTTGAAATGGTTCATACCGATATCGACTGCCGACCATGTTTCAAGCGTGAGTGCCAATACCAACATTTGAAATGCTTGACTGAGCTATCGCCAAAACAAGTCCTAGATAGCATCCAGAAGCTCGAAGCCATTGCGACTATTTCATGTTAATTCGAATTATTTATACGGCACTGTTAGCGCTTGCCTCACCATTTCTTTTATTGGGCTTATATAAAAGCAAACCCAATAAACCCAAATTTGGTGGGCGATGGAAAGAACACTTTGGAATAACCCCACAGTTAAAAACGCATCAGCGTCCAATTTGGATTCATGCTGTTTCTGTAGGCGAAAGCATCGCGGCAACACCTCTAATCAAGGAACTCAAACAGCAATATCCAGAGCAACCTATCGTTGTCACAACAACCACGAGCACTGGTGCGGAACAAATAGCCAAGTTGGGTGATTTAGTTGAACACCGCTATATGCCAATAGACTTTGGCTTTGCTGTAAAAAGCTTCCTAAAGGCAATACAGCCAGAGAAAATGCTGATTATAGAGACAGAACTGTGGCCAAATACGCTCCACGTCGTCAAACAAGCCAATGTTCCGATCACCGTAGTTAACGCTAGGCTATCAGAAAAATCCTGTCAAAATTACGCAAAAGTCCAATGGCTTTTTAACCAACTTCATCCATGCTTGACGCAAGTACTTTGTCAAACGGATTCTGATGCAGAGCGATTTGAACGCTTAGGCGTCAATAAAGAGAAGCTATCGGTCACGGGCTCGATTAAATTTGATATTCAAATTTCAGATCACGTGAAGCTACAAGGCAAAGCACTTCGAGCACAACTTGGAAAAGACCGCCCAGTATGGATTGCAGCGAGTACGCATAAAGGCGAGGATGAACAGGTATTAGAGGCACATAAGCAGATTTTAGAATCTCATCCAAATGCTCTACTCATTTTAGTTCCTCGTCATCCGGAACGATTTGACGATGTTTTCGCTCTTTGTAAAAAACAAGGCTTTGAAACTGTCCGTCGCACAGAAAAGCAACCTGCAGAAAACACAACTCAGATTTACCTAGGCGATACAATGGGTGAAATGCTCGTATTGATTGGTGCAGCAGACATCTGCTTTATGGGTGGTAGCCTAGTTGGAGATAAGGTCGGTGGGCACAACGTTTTAGAGCCAGCCGCTTTAGGCATACCTGTTGTTATCGGTTCAAGTTACTATAACTTCACAGAAATCGTGAAAGCAATGCGCCACCAAGATGCAATCATGCTCATCGAGAACAGCCAGCAGCTTTCTTTGTTCATCACCTCGCTACTCCGTGACGATAACCACCGTTTTGCTCTCAGTAAAAAAACAACCGCGTTTGTTGCCGGTAACGCGGGAGCTTTGAACAAGACTCTAAAAGGGATAGAAGAGCACTCATAACCATGTCCATAACCATGAAAACATACGTAATAAATCTCAAAGAATCTGTTGAGCGTCGAGAGCATATGACCCAAGTGCTATCATCTATTAACTTTGAGTTTTTTGACGCCGAAAACATAAAGAAAGATCCGAACCACTTTATATACACCCTTTACGATGCGCAGAAAACGCGCAAGTACAAAGGCTATCAGCTAACCGTTCCGGAGTTAGGTTGCTGGGCAAGCCATATTGCTCTTTGGCGACATTGTGTAAAAATACAAGAACCAATTTTAATTCTTGAAGATAATATTGAACTACTTGGTCACCTGCATGAGCAGCTGGAAAACATAGAAAAGCTTACAGAGCAATATGGTTTAGTGAAGCTTGGTAATATTTTTGAGCGAAAACACGTAGATATAGCCAAGATAGATGGAAAATACAAACTAATAGCAAACCTGAAAGGTGCTTGTGGAACCTCTGCTTACGCTATAACGCCTACAACAGCAGAAAGATACCTCAAACAGATCGATGGTTTTTTCGAACCGGTTGATGACTTCATGGATAATGAGTGGCGAACAAATCAAACCATTTACAGTTACTTTCCTCCTTTAGTATCACGCAGCAATACGGCTTCGACTATAGGTAAGAGAAAAGTTAAATCAAATATAAGCTGGATAAACAAAATATATATCGAATGGTATAGGGTTTTCAAACAATGGAAACAAAAAGAATACAATCAACGAGCCAAATAATTTCAATATATACATTTTTCCACTTTAACATTTTACTCGTTATGGAACGGTTATGAGAAAAAAAACCATCATATCTATCATGCCACACTTAAAAGGCGGTGGTGTTGAAAAAGTAGTGTGCCAATTAAGCGATGGCTTGAGTCAATATGATGACTGTGATGTACATATCATTACAATCAAACCGTACGAAAGCCTTATACCAATTTCAAATAGTGTTAAGATACACCATGTAGACACCACTATTAGAAACTCTTTAAACCTTCGAATTAGCGAAAAGTCAAAATCAAAACTGATTGTTGATTATATTAAAAACAACATAACCACGTCTGAACCAGAACTGATACTGTGTCATCAAGATACAGTATCAAAGATCATGAGACACAGTGAATTTAATAATACTTTTCATGTCATTCACAGTACTCTATCCCACGATAAGCTTAGCAACTCAATGGGTTTAAAGCGTTTACTTAGAAGAAATAAGCTGCGCTCTCTGTACAAAGGTTTAAATATTATCTGTGTATCAAAAGGGGTTGAAGAAGACTTAAAAACAAACTTTAAGCTAACCAACACAAGTGTGATCTATAATGCGGTATGCCAACAGGCGCTTGAGCGTTACGCACAGGAACCCACTCAATTGCCAAGTAAAAAATACTTCATCAATGTGGGCAACTTTAGCCGTGCAAAACGACAAGATCGTTTAGTACGCGCATACTTGGAGGCAAACATCAAAGACGTAGATTTGGTTCTACTCGGTGAGTATTCGCACCGAACTAATGAAATACACGATCTGATGGCGCAGATGGAAGGTGCCGACAAGCGAATCCATATGCCCGGCTTTGTGAGCAACCCTTATCCATGGATAGCAAACTCGAGTGGTTTTATCCTATCATCAGATTATGAGGGGCTACCGACAGTATTATTAGAATCCATCGCCTTAGGAATGCCGGTGATTTCAACCGATTGTAATAGCGGCCCCAGAGAGATCTTCGGAGAAAATTTTAAACACTGCCTCAGTGAAGTAAGCACATCAAGTCTGAGAGATAAAATCATTGAGCTTTATAACTCTCCCAAGGATTTTACCATCCCGCTACGAGAAGAATTTTCTCTTAATTTTATGAGCCGCCAATACTATAAACTAATTAAACAACACCGCTAATCAATATTAAGAGTTTCTATTATGGGGGCATTTGCCCTCACTATTTTGTTCTTTTCAACATTCTGTGATATCAAACAACCAGCGCCAATAACACTGTTATCTCCGATCTCAACGCCTTGCAGAATAGTCACATTTGCACCAATGAAAACATTTCGACCGATTATGATTGGCTTACATGTGTAATCTGATGTCTTTCTTTTATCAGGAGAAAGTGGATGAAAATTACTCCCCAAACACATAAAACCGGGACCAATTAATGTTTCATCACCTATATGTATAGAGGATTTATCGGCAATAACGGCACTACCATTGTTAATCATCACATTTCGACCGATTTCAATAGTACTTTCTTCGCCTCGGGCTTCTATATATACTTCTGAAAGTCGCAATTGTGGAGATGTGTCATAACCCAAACAAACACCATCACCAATACTAACCCTTCCTTTACCCACAATCTTGACAGGCTGACTAATAGAAATATCCCTCCCAATTTCTGTCTGACCTTCCCTAAATAACGCATAAAATAAGAACTTTCTCCGGTATATACATAAAGCAAACTTTCTGTATTTGGCTATTATTTTTTTAATAATTAGATATCTCATACCAACATTACCACCTAAAGCTCAATGACAGAAGTAACTAGCAATCCCGCTCAACAACTAGAGTTTCTGAAATACTTCTTTACTCTTCTATTGAATTTAAACAATCGACTTAACTTAACACCTCGGGAAAAGTAAGCCTTCCATGCTTGAGCTTTACTATCAAATTCTCCACTAAAGAGAGCTCTTAATATTTCCACAAACAGATGTTTTTCATATAGAGCTTTAACTACCTCTGTATTTCCTACAGCCTTAGCATCTTTTATATTCATCCGTAAATCAATTAACTCTCTTTCATACATCACTTTCCATTTATTGATGAATTCTTCTTTTGTTCTTTGTTTTAAGGCACTAATTCCAACATCATATCGATAGTCAATTAATGACTCCATTAACTTAATGCTTTTTCCTTTTAATCGACTTCTGAAGATAAATACTCGATCTTCGTTGATAACTTTTTTATCAATTTCCGGAAAATCATTAAACAATGATGAGTCAATCGCTGCGGTACAGCCTGCTGGTAAAACTTGACGCTCGATAATTGATTGATAAGAGTCATCAAAAACTTCACCTTCATCTCTGCCAGAAACAAAGTTGCCATGTTCATCAATCTTGTCAAACTGCGACAAAATGAGCTTAACATCTCTCTGCTCTTTCCAGGCTTGATATTGTTTTTCAAGTCGTTGTGGCTTAGACATATCATCACCGGCCTGAACAACTATCAGCGTATCATTAAACATCCCTTTCAATTTATTA
The DNA here is from genome assembly GCF_054850435.1 of Vibrio sp. RC2502. Taxonomy (NCBI): domain Bacteria; kingdom Pseudomonadati; phylum Pseudomonadota; class Gammaproteobacteria; order Vibrionales; family Vibrionaceae; genus Vibrio; species Vibrio sp. RC2502. The sequence continues at coordinate 199,434 of NZ_CM141453.1, read as the reverse complement.
AATTGAGAGACGAGGCCAACATTACATTCATTTTTAATAAACTCAATATTAAGCCCTTCTGGCTTTTCCATGAGTGTTTTTTCAATCACCGTCTCGGTATCATCGGGTGAACAATCATCAAAAATGTACATCTTTTTAGGCCAAACCGTCTGATTAAATATAGATTTGATAGCGCCTTCAATATATGCAGATTGATTATAGCAAAATATTGCGACAATCATATCGTCAATAATTTTATTCATTGTAATTTCTCTAGTGCAAATTCATCCTTAGATACACATAAAACTTTAAATTCCATTCACCTAAAAACAACAACTTTTATATAGATAATCAGCTATCACCTTCGATATAGTAATAGCTGATAAACATGAAGAAGTGATATTTTAAACTCCCAATCGCTCCAAACTGTAAGAACCATCTAATACACGTTGCCACCATTGATGGTTATTTAGGTACCATTCTACAGTTTTGCGAATGCCGCTTTCAAAAGTTTCTTCTGGTGCCCAATTAAGCTCTTGAGCAATCTTGGTGGCATCAATTGCGTATCGCACATCATGACCAGGGCGATCTTTGACATGAGTGATTAAAGACTCATAAGACTCAACGCCTGCTGGTTTTTCTGGTCGCAACTCTTCAAGTAGTGCACAAATGGTTTTCACTACCTCAATGTTTGCTTTTTCGTTATGACCACCGATGTTGTAGGTCTCACCGACTTCACCTTCGTTGACCACTTTGTACAGCGCGCGAGCATGGTCTTCCACAAACAACCAGTCTCGGATTTGCATACCATCGCCATACACAGGCAACGGCTTGCCATCGAGGGCATTCAAAATCATCAGAGGGATCAACTTCTCTGGGAAGTGGTACGGGCCATAGTTGTTGGAGCAATTGGTGATAAGTGTTGGTAAACCATAAGTACGTTGCCAAGCTCGAACTAGGTGATCGCTCGAAGCTTTAGATGCTGAATATGGGCTGCTCGGTGCGTATGAGGTGGTTTCGGTGAACAAATCATCCGTCCCCTCTAAGTCGCCATACACTTCATCCGTAGAGATATGATGGAAACGGAACGCCGATTTTCTCGCATCCTCTAGGCCTGACCAATATTGACGCGCCGCTTCAAGCAGATGGTAAGTGCCCATGACGTTAGTCTCAATAAAAGCAGCAGGACCATCAATAGAGCGATCGACATGAGATTCGGCGGCCAAATGCATCACCATATCGGGTTGATGCTCTGAAAACACGCGATCTAGTTCAGCTCGGTCACAGATATCTACTTGTTCAAAGTAGTAACGTTCACTCTCTGAGACATCAACTAATGATTCTAAATTCCCTGCGTAGGTCAGTTTATCTAAATTGATAACGGTATCTTGAGTGCCACGTATAATGTGTCGTACAACAGCAGAGCCAATGAACCCCGCTCCACCAGTTATTATAATTTTCATTACGTATATCACCTTTGTTGATTTGTAAATCCACAATATATTATTGGGCTGTGTATATGGACGCGGTCTTGGAGTTTCGCACGGATAATCCTATTAAAGAAAAACTACGTCAAAGATATATAACTTTTGTTTACTTGACTAAAATCTGACTCTCGCCAAAGGATTTTTCGCACAAGCAATTCTTTTTTGAATGAGCGAAGAAGCCTTTCTAAGTTTTGCTTTTTCCAGTCGCCGTGCTCTTGTTTGCGGCACTTATCAAAATCAATAATCCACACTTTATCTTTGTCATCGATCAAGATGTTGTGGATATTCAGGTCAGTGTGATTAACGCCAGCGTTGTGCATTTTGGCAATTTCTTGCCCTATTTTTTGATACATTCCTTCCGGTAACGGTTTTTCCTGCAAGATACTGACCAGGTCTCTTGCGTTAGGAATACGCTCACTCAATAAATCGGCCTGATATGTCAATCCAGATTTCACAGCTCTCGCAGCAATTGGCCTTGGCACATGAACACCTGCATTAATCAGTGTAAGTAATAGTTGGAACTCTTGCGCACAACGCGTTTGCTCCCAACCTGAAAACCAATAATTGTCTTTAACTAACTTACCAAACAAGCCACCACGTCGATAATGACGCAGAGCGGCTTGCATCGTATCAAGCTGAACAAACCAAGTCGTGCCACGCCCTGACGCACTGCCAGTTACTTTGTTGGTGGATTGCCAATACTCGGCATCAAAAATAGGCTGACTAGGATCTTCAATAAGCTCCTCATCAAACCAAATGACTTGGTTGCTATCTCGATACTGCTGAATCATGTTGTAACCTCTAGCCTAGGTAGCGACTGGCCAATATGTATAGCCAACTAAAAGCTGCGAACGCCAACGCAACCATAACGGCTGCCGATCCTATATCTTTAGCGCGACCACTTAATTCATGGCGTTCAACACCAATGCGATCCACCACTGCTTCTATAGCAGAGTTAATCAGTTCGACAATAAGAACTAATACCACGACACCAATCAATAAGATGCGCTCGATCATCCCGACATCAACCACGCACGCCAAAATCACAGCAATGCTTAGCAAAGCGAGCTCTTGTCGAACAGCAGCTTCATGTTTAAAAGCGGCTTTTAATCCCTGTATAGAATAACCTGTCGCTTTGATAATGCGCTTTACCCCAGTATTGCCTGGCTTTCCAGATTCTTGCGATTGATGCGGTGTTGTCTTTGACATTGCAGAACACTTATCGGTACTTCGTTATATTGGAGCCGTGTATTTTACATTTATTCGGGATGTCTGCATAATTTACCTGCCTCTATTCATCTAGTCAGACAATAATTATGTTCACTTCTGCCCCATCGTCATTATGCATCTTGCGTTTATCCGCTATTGGAGATGTGTGTAATACCATCGCTACTGTACAAGCAATCCAGAAACAGTGGCCAACCACGCAAATAACTTGGATTACTGGCAAGTTAGAAGCTCAGTTGCTAGCAGCTATTGAGGGGGTCGAAGTCATTGTATTCGATAAAAAAGCTGGTTTAGATGGCTATAAAGCCTTGTGGAAACAGTTAAAGGGCCGAGAATTTGATGCTCTGTTACATATGCAATATGCGATTCGAGCGAGCGTCGCGACTTTGGGCATTAAGGCAAAATACAAACTTGGTTTTTCATCTGACAGAAGCCAAGATTTTCAAACACTATTCACCAATGTCAAAGTTCCCTCACCACAATCTCTGCACGTGGCGGATGGTTTGATGGCATTTGCTCATCAAATTGGCATCCCTAACACGGAGCTAGACTGGGCACTTTCCTACTCCACACAAGACCAAGAGTGGGCAGAGAATCATGTTTCTTGCGACAAACCCAACCTACTGATTGTGCCAGGAGCCAGTAAAGCATATAAAAACTGGAATGCTGAAGGGTACATAGACGTCATCCACCATGCGAGAGCACAAGGTTGGAATGTAATTCTGGCTGGCAGCCCAGCTCAAGTCGAACTGGATTTGGCAGATGCCATTCAATCTCGACTGGAAGAGCCATGTCTAAATTTAGTTGGGCAAAGCTCAATCCTGCAAATGCTGGCTCTGATTGACAAAGTAGACATGGTCATCGCGCCTGATACCGGGCCAGCTCACATGGCAAGCGCCATGAACACACCGATCATTGGTTTATACGCCCACCATAATCCGGTTCGAGTGGGCCCATATCGCTATCTACAGTATGCCGTCTCAGTTTATGAGGAAGTCATCTTGGCTGAAACAGGAAAAACCAGCCAACAACTAAGCTGGAGAACTCGTGCGAAAGATGAAAAAGCAATGAATCGCATCACAAGCAAGCAAGTGATTACAATGTTCAATCAAGTCGTAGAAGATTTGTACCCGCAATACCAGTAAACTCCCTGTATAGATTTGTTAAGAAGGAAGTCAATTTGTCCAAGCCAACTTTAGCCGTTGCCTTAATCGTCAAAAATGAAGAGAAGCATTTAAAAGCTTGTCTAGACACCGTAAAAGGTTGGGTTGATGAGATTGTCATCCTCGACTCGGGCAGTACCGACCGCACTGAAGAAATTGCCCGACAATACACCGATAAGTTCTATACCAACTTAGACTGGCCGGGATTTGGAAAACAACGCCAACTTGCGCAGCAATATGTTACGGCCGACTACGTATTGTGGTTAGATGCCGATGAACAGGTTACTCCTGAGCTAAAAGCAAGCATTTTACAGGCTGTTTCAGCAGATAAGCCTAACGTTTTGTATAAACTAAATCGACTTAGCTCAGCATTCGGAAAGTTCATCTACCATTCTGGCTGGTCCCCAGATTGGATTGTTCGCTTGTATCGCACTGAATATACGCACTACAACAATTCACTTGTGCATGAAAAAGTCGATGAGAAAAGCTATCAGACTGAAAAGTTAGATGGTCGATTGCATCACTACACTTACGAACATCTTCATCATTACATCAATAAAACCACTGGTTACCTCAAGGCCTGGACGGATGAACGTGAAGGTAAAAAGAAATCCGGCTTAACCACTGCAATTGTTCATGCTCTTGCCAGTTTTTTAAAAATGTACATCCTCAAGAGAGGCTTTCTTGATGGTAAACATGGCTTTATTCTGGCGTGGCTTAGCATGCACTCTACCTTTGTGAAATACATTGATCTTTACTTACGTGAACAGGCAAAGAAATCATGAAAACGACTTTAATAATCACCACTTATAACTGGAAAGAAGCATTAAAAGCGGTGTTAGAAAGCGTGAAACGTCAAACCGTTTTGCCTGACGAAGTGATTGTGGCAGATGATGGTTCACGAGAAGACACCAAAGCAACGGTTGACCAAATGCGTGAAGGTTTTCCGGTTCCACTGATTCATAGTTGGCACGAGGATAATGGCTTCCAGCTTTCCATGAGCCGTAACCGTGCAATCGCTAAAGCATCAGGTGACTACCTGATCATGATCGATGGCGATTTGGTGTTGTCGCAAACTTTTATCGAATCCCACAAACGCGTGGCAAAACCAAATTGGTTTGTTCAAGGCGGTCGAGTTCTGACGGACGAAACGTGTAGTCGTGACATTATGGAAAACGGATTGGTTCCTTCGGTGTTTAGCAAAGGGATCCGCAACCGCAAGAACTGCATCACAAACTCACTGCTATCGAACTGGTTCTCATACGAACGCAACAACGATAAAGCAACTCGCGGCTGTAACATGGCGTTTTGGCGACAAGATGTCATCGAGGTGAATGGCTTCAACCAAGATTTTGTTGGATGGGGACGCGAAGACAGCGAGTTTGTTCATCGCATGTTGAATGCGGGCAAATCACGTCTGTACCTAAAATTCGCAGGTGTAGGCTACCACTTGTACCACGTAGAAAACTCTCGCGCGTCATTGGGCCAAAACGATGAAATCTTAGAGAACACCATTAAAAACAAGCTTAAGCGTTGTGAAAACGGTGTTGACCAGTTCCTAGAAGCTTAAAAACTTTGGAAGCTTACAAGAATAAAAAAAGGGGCGTTTCGCCCCTTTTTTATTGTTGATGAGATAAAGTGAAGTACTTATCGGCAACCATCAATGAGATCAAACGCTCTTTACGTTTATCTTTAAACTGCTCAACCCATTGGTGCGCATTCTCAATGATCGCCAATGCTTCTTGCTCATTCGCCAAGTAATAGTCCATCTTTTCAGGCAAATCTGAATAATCATCCTGCACTTCAACATAGTGGATGCCAGCTTCTAGCTTACCTTCCATAAACCACGTTTCGTACTTAGGTTTCGACATAATAACCAATGAGTTAGAGGACATTGCCCACTTCAGGTTGGTTGCGACATCATTGCCTTCAATACACAGCAAGAACTTGTATTGAAGTTGCTCCTCAATACTCATAAAGCCTTTTTCCCAAGGCTGTCCTTCTTGCGGTCGAGTTTGACCTATATTGCAACGGGGATGGTCATAGAACGCTTGTATCACCTTGCAACGGTGCGGTTGGAAACCGACACCTCGCCACGCCACCATATCTTTCTTATCGTGGTAGCTCATTTCGTCATCAATAAATTTGAAATGACGAATTTGATTCAGCTTTAAAACGACAGAATTCTGATTGTCGCCGTGGATAGGGCGACTTTTAATAAAGCTCGGAACATTGGGAATATGCGTCACATCGCCATTGATGTAGTTGAATTTAAACTCAGACGGGAAATAGCGTATGACTTGGCGCGTATCGAAAAAATAAGTCCAACCTTTTGTTTTTTTGAATTCGCCAATTTTAGCATAACTCTGTTCTCGGCTATCGACCGTAAATGGTTGCCCACACTTGTTGTAGTAATTTACTCGCTCAAGACAGTACTGCTTCTCCGCTTCAGTCAGAGTAGAAAGTAAACGCTTTGCCTGTGCTCGATATACAAAACGAGGAACCAGCATCGAAAGTGCGTTTGAGAAATAATAAGGAAACTTACTGTCTTTCATTTACTTTCTTCTCAATAGCGTTAGCAACGGCCGCGGGAACGAACTGCTCAATACTGCCGCCATGGATAGCAACTTCACGCACGATGGTCGAAGATAAAAAGGCAAACTCTTCTTCTGGAGTCAGAAATACACTCTCAATCCCAGGTAGTAGTTTTCGATACATGTTAGTCAAACCAAACTCATACTCAAAGTCGACTGTCGTTCTTAACCCGCGAATCAGCACTTTGGCTTGTTCTTGGCGAGCAAAATCCACTAACAATCCAGAAAACCCTTTTACTGTCACGCCAGGTAAATGTGCCACTACCTCTTCCATCAAAGCGACGCGCTCTTCCAATGTGAACATAGTGTTCTTTGAAGGGCTTGCTGCTACTCCAATGACGACTTCATCAAACATTTCATGAGTGCGCTCGATAAGATTTAAGTGACCATTGGTCACTGGATCAAATGTACCTGGGTAAATGACTTTCATAGGATGTACTGATCTATTCAAAATTGTATGAATTATTGAAGGAAAGGTCGGCGATTACAACTGCTTGATGGCAATACACCGTACGCGATCGTATTTCTATTGCTGACACTCATTACAGAAGAAGGTATTACGTTGGCCAATTTTTAGCTCTTGAAGCGGCTCTCCACATTCTGGGCAAGGCTCACCCGCTTTTCCATACACTAAAAGTTCTTGAGCAAAATAACCCGGCTTGCCATCGGCTTGAGCGAAGTCTTTTAAAGTCGTACCACCTTGGTTAATGGCAATTTTTAGCGTGGCTTTGATGTTTTCCACTAACAGCACCCACTCTTGGGGTGTCACTTGACCTGCTTGTCTGGTTGGGAGAATACACGATTTAAATAGAGATTCATTGGCATAAATATTCCCCACACCGACCACGACTTTGTTGTCCATGATGAACTGCTTTACCGCGACACGCTTGCCTTGCGCTTTATCGGCAATGTACTCGCTATTAAACGCATCAGTTAGAGGCTCTGGTCCCATATGATCAAGTACCGCATGGGACTCACCAGGAGCGCACCATAACCAAGCTCCAAAGCGTCGAGGGTCGTTATAACGCAGCACTTTACCATTTGTAAGTTTGAGATCGACATGATCGTGCTTAGCCGCAGGAAAATCAGCATCCAACACACGTAACGAGCCGGACATTCCAAGGTGCACAATGGCAGTCCCTGTATCCGTTTCTATGAGCAAATACTTTGCGCGGCGGTGAATAGCTCGAATCACTTGCCCTTCAAGCAATTTCAGCTCTTGCGGGATATCCCAGCGCAGTTTGGGTGTGCGAAAAACAAATGCCTTAATCGTTTGTCCAACCATATGTGGACTAATACCCATCCGGCTTACTTCAACTTCTGGTAATTCAGGCATTTAATTCTCCTTAAAACACTCAAAGCCTTACTGAAAGGCAGTTAGCATAATCGAAAAGTACAAGCGTAAACACTGCTTACCTACGAGGTTATTGACCACCTCTCACTTAGGCATGATGTAATTGCTATCAACAGAAATCGCGATCCACTTGTTTTGCCAATTCTTGAACAACCAAAAATCATGAAGACGATAAAGAGTAATTCGCTGCGGTTCTTCGACGCCTTGATACCAGACTTCGATGGTTTCTGGTGTGCCTAACTTATCTTTAAGAGTGTCGTATTGCTGCGCAGATAACTCCGTACCTTCGAGCGCTTGCCAGCGAGCAATAAGTTCAGATAGAGGGAGAGGAACATCTGCATTCGCATGCCATCGCCCATCGCGAAACTCCAATTCAAGACTATTGGAATAAATAGCGCTAACCGAATGATCAGTTCGAAGTAAATGCGGATAAGGATCAACGTTCTCTGACAACAAGTACGTTTTGATCCACATCGGCGCATTTAAGATCACGATAAACGCGATAATGCCCAATATTAGAATATTGTTCCAACGGCGACGGCGAGTCGGACTAATACGCATAACGGTTCCTACTATCTTAGTTCTAGTGACAAACTAACAAAGGTTACAGGAATTGACTAGAGCATCAGCATGTAAACATGGTGAAGGTGGATTTGAAGGAATAGTGAGGATTTCAGATAATAAAAAACCCAACTCGAAAGTTGGGTTTTTCAAATCGTCAAAGAGACAAAACCAATTATTTGATTTTAGCTTCTTTGTACATAACGTGCTGGCGTACAACTGGATCAAATTTCTTGATCTCAAATTTGCCTGGCATGTTACGCTTGTTCTTATCAGTTGTGTAGAAGTGGCCTGTACCTGCTGAAGATACTAGACGGATTTTCTCACGAACGCCTTTCTTTGCCATTGCCTATTTCCTCTTAAACGTTTTCGCCACGTGCACGGATATCAGCAAGAACAGTATCGATACCTTTCTTGTCGATGATGCGCATACCTTTTGCAGTAAGGCGTAGTTTAACAAAACGTTTTTCGCTCTCTACCCAGAAACGATGAGTTTGTAGGTTCGGCAGAAAACGACGCTTAGTAGCATTTCGTGCGTGTGAACGGTTGTTACCCGTTACTGGACGCTTACCAGTTACTTGGCATACTCGTGACATGAATGTCTTCTCCAAAATCGTTTCAGCTCGATATCAACCTTGGTGGCCGAACCTCTCTATCTCTCGAAAAGAAGTTAGAGGTTAAGAACCGCTATGGAAAATCCATACAAGGCTATCAAAGGTCGCGCATTATACTAACTTGATATGCATTGCTCAAGACCCGAACAGATCCTTTTTACAGGTTTTCGTGATCTTTTTTTAGACAGCAGGTTTTTTCTAGCAGTCCAAGCTGAATTCAGTTAAAAATTTAGTGGCGAGGATGATAGCAGATTTTTAGCAACTAACAACCTAAAAAACGCACAGTTATATCCATCCTCTTTCAGCAAAAGAGACACTTTCCCCATCGCCAATAACGAAATGGTCCAAAATACGAATATCCACCAGCGCCAACGCATCAATTAATCGCCTTGTAATCCTGCGGTCTGCCTGGCTTGGCTCGGCAACACCGGACGGGTGGTTATGCGCCAAAATCAAAGCAGCCGCGTTGTGGTGCAGGGCTCTTTTTACTACTTCTCTAGGGTAAACTGATGCGGCATCCAAGGTTCCTTCGAATAAAATCTCATCTTTTATTACTCGGTGTTGGTTATCGAGGAAAAGAATGTAAAAAGCCTCTCTTTGGCGGTCTCTTAATATAGAGGAAAGATATAATTTAGTTTGCTCAGGGCTGGTTAAGGCGTCGCCACGCTTGAGGGTTTCCGCCAAATATCGCTGAGTCATTTCTAACACCGCTTGCAATTGCACATATTTGGCCTGCCCTAACCCTTTATGCTGACAAAACTCCTGTTCTGAAGCGGAGAACAACTGCCTAAGCGAACCAAAATCTTGAATAAGGAAATCGGCCAACTCAATCACGTTCATGCCTTGCGTGCCCGTACGGAGGAATATCGCCAGTAATTCGGCATCGGTTAACGCCTGCGGCCCACGTTGCAGAAGTTTCTCTCGTGGCATCGACTCATTTGGCAAAGCTTTGAGTATCATCGGAACTCTCTTTGAAGGTAAGAATCCCTATTCCACAAAACAGAAAGCGAAAGTCGAGGGTGACTTTCGCTTTCTTCGTTCCACTCTGATTTTATGTGCAATTTAATGGTTCATCAGAGTTTAAAGTTGCCGACCAGATCGTGAATTTCCGTGCCGGATTGTGACAACTGAGTGCTGATCGTTTCTGCGTGTTGCAAGGTGTCATTGATGTTGTTGACGATCTGTTGAATCGCCACCAAGTTCTGGTTGATGTCTTCCGCCACCGCACTTTGTTCTTCTGCCGCTGATGCGGTTTGAATTCCCATATCGCGAATTGTACCAATAGAATGGTGAACACCAGACAAAGACTGTTGAATCAGTGCCGACTCTTCAGCCGTTTTCACGCCGCGTTCTTGACTGGCGGACATAGTCGTGACGGCTCGAGATACACCACTTTGTAGCTGTTTAAGCATATCGCCAATTTCATGAGTGCTATTTTGCGTACGGCTCGCTAGTGAACGCACTTCATCGGCCACCACTGCAAATCCACGCCCTTGCTCGCCCGCTCGCGCGGCTTCAATTGCAGCATTGAGCGCCAATAAGTTGGTCTGCTCAGCAATCTCGCCAATCACATCCAATACTTTGGTAATCTGCTCCGTTTGCTGACTCAACTCAGAGATAGCATCCGATGTGCTGTTGATCTCTGTAACCAACTCAGTAATGCCTTGAATCGCTTGTTCAACCTCTCGCTGGGCTTCGGTGACCTGATCGTTCGCATCGTCAATGGCCTGCGCAGTGGCATTTGTATTGCTCGCGACTTCTTTTGCCGTCATGCTCATTTCTGTTACGGCTGTCACCACTTTATCCGTTTCCAAACAGTGACTCTGCATTTGACCGCTCGCTGTGCGCGTTTGATCATTCAGTTCTTCAGAAACTGTTTGAACGGCAGAAGCAGATCGATGAATGTCCTGCATCAGTGGGTGAAGTTTATCCATAAATTCATTAAAGGCAGCCGCGACTTCGCCAACTTCGTCTTTACTTTCCACTTTTAGACGCGCAGTTAAGTCACCGCCACCCGCAGCAACATCTTTGAGAGAATCGGCGACGTGCTGAAGTGGTTTAATGCCTTTCGAAACAGCAATGCTGGTTAAGATGCTGGTAATAATCAGGCCAATCACCGAGATTGTCACCGCAGATAAAGTGTGTTGATTTAACTCTTGCGTGCGCAATTCACGCTGCATGGCAACTTGTTGGTCGATGTCATCAATGTAGATACCGGTACCAAGCACCCAGTCCCATTTTTGTAGATACTCAGCGTAACCCAATTTCGGTGCCTGAGCGTTGATGGTTGGTTTGTGCCAAGAGAAATACAAAAAGCCATCGCCTTTTTGCGATGCATCAATCAAGCCAGCAATCACCGCAACGCCATTTTCATCTTTAAGGTCATACAGATTTTTACCTTCCAGCGACGGTTTGATGGCATGTAAGGTATTGATACCCTGAGAATCATACGCGAAAAAGTAACCGTCACTTTCAAAGCGCATCGCTTTTAAGATTTCTTTCGCCGCTTGTTTATTACTGCCATTAACGTCAGAGTCATACAGCGGCTTAATCGCCGTTACACCCATCATCATGTAGGCTTTTAGCTCTTTCTTACGCGCATCAATCAGCTCCTGTCTGTCTCGGACGAGCTCCGCCTCCAAACTCTTACTGCTGTTGATGTAATACACCACAGAGATCAATGTCGTGATCAACAACAGAGGAATTAAGGTTATCAGCAGCAATTTGTTTCGACTTTTCAACACCATGTTTGTACCACCTCTTTTTTCTTTTCAATCTTGCAAAATCAGCTCAAATTGTCTGTGAGATAGGCGGGAGTTTTTTCTCCACTTGCGTAACTAATGCCGCGGAGTTTGATGTGGATTTGATTTGCTTGGGTGCTGAAACAGTCCGTTATGCTAAACTCGCTGCCAGAAAAATTGGAGATCTCACATGCAAACACTAGCAGGAAAGAAAATTCTACTCGGCATCAGTGGCGGTATTGCCGCGTATAAATGTGCGGAGCTAACCCGTCGCCTAATAGAGAGAGGGGCACAAGTTCAAGTCGTCATGACGAAAGCTGCAAAAGAGTTTATTACTCCGTTAACCATGCAGGCCGTCTCAGGACGACCAGTATCCGATAGCTTGCTCGATCCGGCGGCTGAAGCGTCAATGGGTCACATCGAGTTAGCTAAATGGGCGGATTTAGTGCTGCTTGCTCCTGCTACGGCAGACCTCATTGCTCGTATGTCAGCTGGCATGGGCAATGATTTATTGACGACGTTAGTGTTGGCAACGGATTCGCCTGTTGCGGTATCTCCAGCAATGAATCAGCAGATGTATCGCAACATCGCGACGCAAGAGAACATTGCGACTCTAGCTCGCCGCGGTATGTACATTTGGGGTCCAGCAGCGGGTGAACAAGCCTGTGGTGATGTTGGTCCGGGTCGAATGCTTGAACCAATGCAATTGGTGCATCTGTGTGAACAGTTTTTCCAACCTAAAGTCTTGGAAGGTAAGTCCATTCTGATCTCAGCAGGTCCAACGCGAGAAGCCATCGACCCAGTGCGTTACATTACGAACCACAGCTCTGGAAAAATGGGGTATGCGCTAGCAAACGCTGCCGCGCAGTTAGGCGCAAAAGTCACGCTAGTGAGCGGCCCTGTCAACCTGAGCACACCGATGGGAGTGGAGCGCATTAACGTGTCTAGCGCACAAGAAATGTATGAGGCCGTGATGGCTCAAGCCATCAGTCACGACGCGTTCATCAGCTGCGCAGCAGTAGCGGATTATCGACCAGAGGCCATTGCGTCTCAAAAGTTGAAAAAGACGGCAGACAACGATCAGATGACCATCAAAATGGTGAAAAACCCTGATATTGTAGCGTCCGTCGCAGCACTGACTGATAAGCGCCCATTTACGGTAGGTTTTGCAGCAGAAACCAACGATGTCGAAACTTATGCCCGAGGAAAGTTAGCGAAGAAAAACCTCAATATGATCTGCGCTAACGATGTGTCAGTCGAAGGCCAAGGCTTCAATAGTAATGACAACGCCATCACCCTATTTTGGCCTGATGGTGAGCTTGCATTAGCTCTAGAGTCAAAAGAAGCCCTGAGCTTCAAAATCCTCGAGAAAATGCGTGAATTGATGTAATTCGCACTTATTTTCTAATTAAGAACTGGCACAAATTTAGTCTAAACATGACAACTGAGGGTGTTAAATCTCCCATTCCGCCCTCAGCAGTCTAGTGTGATGCGACTTAGCATCTTATAATCCCCTCCGCTCAACTTTGTATTTTGAAAGGAAGTAACTAATGGCCGGCAGTAAAAAATCCAATCGTCGTGAAGAGATCTTGCAAGCATTAGCACAAATGCTTGAATCAGCAGAAGGCGCTTCACGCATTACTACGGCAAAATTGGCAAAACAAGTCGGCGTCTCCGAAGCCGCGTTGTACCGTCATTTCCCAAGTAAAGCTCGCATGTTTGAAGGTTTGATTGAGTTCATCGAAGAAGCCTTGATGACTCGCATCAACCGCATTTTAGATGACGAGAAAGATACACTAGAGCGTATTCGTATGGTAATGCACCTGATTCTTGCATTTTCAGAACGTAACCCTGGCTTGACACGTATTCTGTCTGGTCATGCTTTAATGTTTGAAAACGAACGTCTACGTGAACGCATCAACCAGCTGTTTGAACGTATCGAAACCCAACTACGTCAGATTCTGCGTGAGCGTAAAATTCGTGAAGGTAAATCTTTCCCTGTAGAAGAGCGCATTCTTGCTGCGCAAATTCTTGGGCAAGTTGAAGGCAGCCTGAACCGTTTTGTGCGCAGCGATTTCAAGTACCAACCTACTGCAAACTTTGACGAGTATTGGGCACTACTCAGTGCACAAATTAAGTAGAGATTATGAGTAAAGACAAATACACGCAGCCCGAGTTTTCTCTTTCCCTTCTCCATCCTCGTAACTGGGGAGTTTGGCTTGGGTTTGGTCTACTGGCTATCATCGTCAATATTCTTCCTTATCGCCTATTACTGTCTTTGGGGCGCTCACTTGGCAAGCTAGGCATGCGCTATGGCAAAAAGCGCGTGCATATCGCGAAGCGCAACCTTGAACTGGCATTCCCCGCGAAAACGCCAGAAGAAGTGCAACATATCGTGGAAGAAAACTTCAAGAATACCGGGATGGCACTGATCGAAACCGGTATTACATGGTTTTGGCCTACATGGCGCTTCAAAACGCTCATTGTCGAGAAAGACATCCACGCTCTAAAAGAAAAAGGCGCGGAAGGGAAAGGCGTATTGTTGTGTTGTGTGCACGCTCTTAACTTAGAAATTACCGCGCGAGCTTTTGCTGTTTTAGGTGTTGCGGGTTACGGCGCATTTCGTCCTCACAACAACCCAGCGTACAACTTCATCCAATATTGGGGGCGCACGCACAACGGCAACAAACTGATTGATCGCAAAGATGTGAAAAAGATGATTCGTGTACTGCGCAGCGGCGAGCGTTTGTTCTACTTACCTGACCACGATTACGGCCGCAATAAATCGGTCTTCGTGCCGTTTTTTGCCATTGATGACGCTTGTACAACAACCGGCACCAGCATTTTAGCCTACACATCAAAATGCGCGATCATTCCAGGTTCTGGTTTCCGCAATGACGAAGGCAAATACGAAATCATCGCTGATAAGTGCATTGAAGCCGATTACCCACAAAAAGATGAAGTGGCTGCAGCGGCTTACATGAACAAGTACGTGGAAGAAGTGATTTTGCGAGCACCTGAGCAATGGATGTGGCTGCACAAACGCTACAAAACCATGCAAGATGAAAACGAGCCCAAAGGCATTCGCTACAAATAAATCGCAAAAGTAAAGGTATCCGATTGGATACCTTTTTTATTGAATTGGAAAAGTGGGAAATTAGATGCCGTATTCCGCGCGGTATGCTTTCACCGCTTCAAGATGCTCGGTCGCGTTACCTTTTTCTTCAAGGTAAGTGATTAGGTCACCCAAACTCACGATAGAAATCACCGCACAACCGAAGTCGCGCTCAACTTCCTGAATCGCAGAAAGTTCGCCTTTGCCTTTCTCTTGGCGGTCGATAGCCACTAATACGCCAGCCAGATCTGCACCATTCGCCTTGATGATTTCCATCGATTCACGAATCGCGGTACCCGCTGTAATTACGTCATCCACCAGCATGATACGACCTTCTAAAGCAGAACCGACTAGATTACCGCCTTCGCCGTGATTTTTTGCTTCTTTACGGTTGAAGCAGTAAGGCGTGTCGATATCGTGGTGATCCGCTAGCGCTACTGCTGTTGTAGTCGCGATTGGGATACCTTTGTACGCAGGGCCGAATAGAACATCAAATTCGATACCAGAATCCGCAAGTGCTGCCGCGTAGAAACGACCAAGACGCGCTAGGTCACGGCCTGTATTGAAAAGACCAGCGTTAAAGAAGTACGGGCTTTTACGGCCAGATTTCAAAGTAAACTCACCAAACTTAAGAACTTCTTTCTCAAGTGCAAACTCAATAAATTCACGCTGGTATGCTTTCATTATTTTCTCTCTATTTCCTTGGTTTCTTTTGTCTCTTCTCGGCAATCATTCAATTCTCTATTCCCGAGATAAAAAAATAGCCCCCATAATGGGAGCTATCTAAATCAATTGGCTAACGCCGCCTTCTGCGCCGCGACGATTTCCATAATGCCGACTTTCGCCGACTCGAGTAATGCCATCAGCTGTTCATGACTGAACGGTTCACCTTCTGCGGTGCCCTGTATTTCAATCATCTTACCTTCTTCTGTCATCACAACGTTCATGTCGGTATCTGCTGCTGAATCTTCAACGTACTCAAGGTCACACAGCACTTCATCACCAAGCAAACCAACTGATACTGCCGCTACGTGACCTTTCATTGGGTTTGCTTTTAGCTTGCCACTATCGACTAGATGTTGGAATGCATCTGCCATTGCAACGCTTGCACCACTGATTGATGCAGTACGTGTGCCGCCGTCAGCTTGAATTACATCACAGTCAACCGTGATCATGAATTCGCCCATAGCTTGCAAATCGACAACTGCACGTAGGCTACGCGCGATAAGGCGTTGGATTTCCATTGTACGGCCACCCTGCTTACCGTTTGCCGCTTCACGGCGAGTACGCGAGTGAGTCGCACGAGGTAGCATGCCGTATTCAGCGGTCACCCAACCTTTACCTTGGCCTTTTAACCAACGTGGCACTGATTCTTCGACGGTCGCATTACACAACACTTTGGTGTTACCGAACTCAACTAACACTGAACCTTCAGCGTAAGCCGTGTAGTTACGAGTAATTTTGATTGGGCGAACTTGGTCCGCCTTGCGATCGTTTGGACGCATGGGCATCTACCTTAAATAATGAGGAGAAGACGATTTGGTTGGGCGAAGATTATAGCGGAATCGATTTCGGATTCCTAGGTCACAGCTTCACTCCCTCTAAACATTTCCTGGGAGCATATTTGCGAGACACTGATGTAAGACAGCCCGCGCACCTCTTGCCGCTCCGTGATACACTCTCTAGGTAATTTTCAAAAAATGAAGACAGGAAAATTCGATGATTTACAGTATGACTGCGTATGCGCGCAAAGAAGTAAAAGGCGATTGGGGCTCAGCGGTATGGGAAATCCGCAGTGTAAACCAGCGTTACCTAGAAACCTATTTCCGCATGCCAGAACAATTCCGAGCTTTAGAACCAGTTCTACGTGAGCGTTTTCGTAAACGTCTAGCGCGAGGAAAAGTGGAATGTAGCCTTCGTTTCGAAGCGAACCCTGCAGCAAAAGCCGAGCTTAGCATCAATGAAGCGTTGGCAACCCAAGTGATTAAAGCTGCTGAACAAGTTATGCACATGACTGGTGAGCTTAGCCGCATCAATCCATTTCAAGTCATGCAATGGCCTGGTGTGATGGAAACTCCTGAGCAAAACATGGATGAGGTCAACAAAGAGCTGCTTGCTGCATTTGATGAAGCAATTAGTGAATTTATTGAAGCGCGTGGCCGTGAAGGCGACAACATGAAAGCGCTGATCGAACAACGTCTAGACGCGATTACCGCAGAAGTGGTGAAAGTTCGTGCTCGCATGCCTGAAATCCTAGAATGGCAACGTGAGCGTCTATTCTCAAAATTTGAAGATGCGAAAATTGAACTGGATGCTTCTCGTGTAGAACAAGAGCTTATCTTGCTAGCGCAAAAGTCAGACGTTGCAGAAGAGCTAGATCGTCTGGATTCTCACGTGAAAGAAACGACCAACATCCTGAAAAAAGGTGGCGCAGTCGGTCGTCGTCTGGATTTCATGATGCAAGAATTCAACCGTGAGTCAAACACGCTCGCTTCTAAATCGATCAGCACCGACATCACTGCGTCGGGTGTTGAACTGAAAGTTCTGATCGAACAAATGCGCGAACAGATCCAAAACATCGAATAATCTAAAAACATTTAGATTACATATTGAAAGCCCCGCTTAGTGCGGGGCTTTATTTTATTCGTCTTTTTCCAAGGTTCGGTTGTCAACATACGGCCAATAGTGGTGTCCAACGCGAATCACCAAGGTCGCAGCCGCCAAGATAAACGCCGCAATAGAAAGCCAAACCACCAAAGTGGCATCCAACTCTTTCATACCTAAGGTGATGTAGCGAGCAATGGCCATCATCGCGATATAGATAGGATAGCGAACGGGGATCTTACCGTTCATCACAAACTGCTGCACCATCGCTAAAACCTCAAGATAGATGAACATCAATAAGATGTCCGTCAACAGCACTCGCTTCTCAACAAAGACGTGAATGAACTCTTGAGCCATGGCATAAATAGTTGCCAAGGTAATAGCGACCAACAGAACCGCTTCTAAGATGTGGAACATCTTTAAAAATGGGCGACTGAACGATTTAGGTAAATTTGATGGCATAGCCAATTATCCAAGCAAAACCAAAGAGATAAGTTTTGAGTTTAGCATGCAAGATAAAAAAGAATACATAAGAAAAACGCCCCGTTTATTTAACGGAGCGTGTTTTCTTGAATGCGATGGTGGCACGGCTTACGCCACTTGCTGCTTTTTTTCTGCCACACGCTTTTTCTTGCGATATTTAGGATGGGTAATCGGAATCGCGGAGAGCAGTTTCTTGGTGTAATCGTTTTGTGGGTTCGCGTAAATTTCTTTCGCATTCCCCGCTTCCACCACTTTACCAAAGTACATCACCGCAACTTTATCGGAGACATGCTTAACCACCGACAAATCGTGAGAGATGAAGATGATGGCAAGGTTCATTTCTTGTTGAAGTTGTAGCAACAAGTTGAGAATTTGCGCCTGAACCGATACATCCAGTGCAGATACTGATTCATCACAAATCAACAGCTTTGGCTTCAGAGCTATCGCACGAGCAATACCAATACGCTGACGCTGGCCACCAGAGAATTCGTGCGGATAACGGTTCACAGCCGTTTCAGGCAAGCCCACTTTCACCAACAGCTCTTTCACCCATTGTTTACGCTCTGCAGGAGTGCCTATTTTATGGATGATATACGGCTCTTCCAAAATCATACCAATGGTGTGACGCTGGTTAAGTGACTCCATTGGGTCCTGAAAGACAATCTGCATGTCTTTACGCAACGAGCGCATCTCTTTGACAGAGAACTTTGTGATGTCTTTGCCTTCAAAGAAAATCTTACCTTCCGTTGGCTCGTACAATTTTAGAATCGTACGTCCTAAGGTACTTTTACCACAGCCAGATTCACCAACGAGTCCCAATGTTTCTCCTTCTGAAACCGACAAGGAAACGCCGTCTACAGCTTTGATCGTGTAGCCCTTCTTAAACAGTCCTTTACCAGATACAAAGTGCTGCTTAAGATTTTCAATTCTTAATACTTCTTTGGCCATAACATCCTCTTTTATGACTTGTTCACTTTGCACCAGTTAGCTAGCAAACATGCTGGCATCGATTGGTTTGATATCAATCATCTGCTTAGGTTCGTTGTCCAAGCTTGGCATTAAGCCCATCAAACGTTCCGTGTAAGGGTGCTGCGGATTGTCAAACAGCTCAAAAATCTCCGCTTTTTCGACAATACGACCACCATACATTACCGCAACGTCATCACACACTTCAGCGACTACGCCTAAATCATGGGTAATGAAGATCATTGCCATGCCTGTTTCTTCTTGAAGTTCATTCATTAATTCAAGGATAGACGCCTGTACTGTTACATCCAGTGCTGTCGTTGGCTCATCACAAATCAAAATGTCTGGTTTACATGCGAGTGCCATTGCGATCATTACGCGCTGGCGCATACCACCAGATAGGTTGTGTGGGTATTCGTTGAGGCGCTTTTCTGGCATTGGAATTTTCACTTTAGCCAGCATTTCTACCGCGTAAGATTCGCGCTCTTTTTTACCTAACTCAGGACGGTGTAATTCCAACACTTCGCACAGTTGGCGGCCAATGGTATGCACTGGATTCAACGCCGTCATTGGGTCTTGGAAAATGATCGAAATGCGGTCGCCGCGCATGGCGTACATTTCTTCCACTGGTAGCGACACCAGATTGGTACCTCGATAGTTAACCTCACCATTGACAATATTTCCGTAAGGCTTTGGCAACAGTCCCATGATGGACATGGAGGTCACGCTCTTACCACTACCAGACTCACCAACGAGACCGAGCGTTCGTCCTGCGCGAACATCAAAGTTCACGCCATGGAGTACTTTTACCGGGCCATCATCCGTGATGAATTCCACTTCGAGATCTTTTACACTCAAAATTACATCGTTTTCCATAACACATCCTTACAGCTTATACGTGTCATCAACGACAACAACCGGTTCAAAGGTTTTACCCGACTTCATCGCTTTCTGGGTTTCTTTCTTCACGTCTTTGTCGATCCAATACGTGCCATCACCGATAATTCCGCCACTGAACAATGCTTCTGTCATTCGATTCATTGGTTTCTCTGGCAATTTCAACCAACGCCAGTGTCCATAACGAACGTAAGGCACCATGTAGCCAGTGACAATCACGTGCGCATCAATAATGTCTCGCTGAATCTCATGACCTAGTTGGATCTTCTTATCCATGTCCATGTTAAAGCGATACGCAATGATCTTTTCATCTAGCTCTGGCGTGCTGTAGTTAGTGAATGAGTTCGTTTGTGGTTTGTTCGCGTTCACGGAATGGAAGTATTCCCAATAAGTTGGGATTTCCGAAGTCCCCATATCGAAGAAAGCAAGTTCGTGTTTTTTCTCACGCACATACTTGAACATCGATGAACCATCAATCAGCTTCAGCTCAATGTCCAACCCTGCCAATTTTGCCTGTTCACGCAAGAAAGCAATACGCGGTGTATGAACTGGAGATGAGTACGTCAATTCAAAGCTCAAACGCTGACCTTTATCATTCACGCGAATACCATCGGAACCAATCTTATCGAAGCCCGCAGCTTCAAATGCTGCCGCCGCTTTTTCTGGTTCAAACTTTGGCGCTTTCACATCTGGTAACGTGTATTTACCATGCCCAAAGCCCGTTGGGTTGGGTTTACGGCTGTAGTCTCCACGCATAACATTCTCGATCATGCCGTCGAAATCTGTCGCGTAAGTGATCCCTTTGCGAATGTTTAAGTCATCAAGTAGAGGCATAGCCGTGTTTATCCACACGCCACCAGCACCAACTGGATATTGGTTGTAACCCCAGAACTTCTCAATGTAACCCTTTTGATAAGGGGCAGTATTGGATTTGTCATGCCATAGACTTGGCAAAACTAATCCAAATGCGTCCAACTTACCTTTTTCAAAGTGCTTCATCGCAATATCACTATCGCGGATAACCGTGATACGAATTTTGTCGACGTTATAGCGATTCTCGTAGTACTTATTGGTGTAACCCCACCAGTCCTCACCTACGTGCTTAAAGGTAACGCTTTTACCTTTTTTGACGTCTGCTAAGTAATAAGCGCTGGTGGTTGGTTCACTTTTAAAGTTGTAGTAGCGCACAAAATCATCATGAATGCCGTCACCGTTCGCGTCTTTCTTCGGATTCGCATAGAAATGAGCAGGACGAGGACGTAGCGCCCCCATTCTCAACAACAACTCTTCTGGATTGAGCTCTTTCGCGGCCTTCACGGCGAAGGTGTGATCGTCAAATTTGATAACATCAGCAACCGTTTTGTTGTAATAGTCGTTGTACCAAGGCTCTAAAATGTCTTTCGAGCGGTAAAACTTAAGCATAAAAACAAAATCGTCTGCCGTGACTGGCTTGCCATCCGACCATTTAGCTTGTGGGTTCAGTTTGAAATAAACCGTTTTATTGTCACCCGCTAATGCCCACTCATTGGCTAGCTCAGGGATGAATTCAAGCGTATCTGGGTGGCGAACCACTAACCCTGGCGTTTCATCCAAGATGAAAGAACGTAAACCAGAGTTTGCATCAGGACCAACACTGCGTAGAGTCTGAGGAAAGCTCGACATGAAAGTGCGGTAAGTCCCGCCACGCTTTGCTTCAGGAGAGCCATATTGAGGCTCATCCCAGTTCGTTTGCCAGTTTAAGTCAGTCGGTAGCGTCGCTGACATCGCACCAAAACTTAGGGCGCTTAGCGTGGACGCTAAAATTATTCTTTTCATAAAACTTCCCTTTTTTATGTTTTGCTCACAATGCATGCTTAAACATAGCGTGTGAATTTTTTCGGGTCGAATGCCGCTCGAATCGCTTCACCGATAAAGGTGACCATCACTAGTACCAGTACAATGGAAGTCACAACAGACGCCACAATCCATGGCGAGTCCAAGTTGGACTTACCTTGCTGCAGTAACTCACCCCAGCTTGGTGTTGGTGGCATCAAGCCTAAACCAAGATAATCAAGCGCTGTCAGTGCGGTGATGTTGGCAGCAATGGTAAATGGCGCCAAGGTAACAATCATGACCATGGTATTTGGCAGAATATGGTTAAACAGGATTCGACCTGTCGAGGCACCCAACGCACGAGCTGCCATTACGTATTCGCGTGCAGATTCTTTATAAGTCATGGTACGCATGTACCATGTCATCCCCATCCATCCAAACAACACGTTGATGGCGACAAAGAGCGTGAAAGTCGGTTGAACGATGGACACCAAAATCATAATGACGTACAGGAATGGCACCATTGACCAAACCTCAATCAAACGTTGGACAAATAGGTCGAACTTGCCGCCCCAGAAGCCCATGGCACAGCCTACAGCGGTACCAATAGCGTAGGACACCGCCATCGTTAACAACGCAAACCCCATCGCAGTACGGAAGCCATACACCAAGCGCGCTAAAATATCGCGACCAATAACGTCAGTACCTAGATAGTGTTTATTCTCAGCGCTTGGCGCGGTCGGAGGGAAATCGCCAGTGAAGTCTTGTTCGTATGGGTTCCAAGGAACGATAGGTAGAATCACAAAGTTGTCCCCCCCCTCTTCCTCAAAGACTTGTTGGAGAACTCGGTAATCAGCTTCACTTGAAGAATCTTGACCAAACTCGCTACCTAAACGAACGTCACTGACAACCGGAAAGTAATAACTACCATCGTACTTCACCATCAACGCTTTACTGTTGATTAACAGCTCGGCAAATAGTGAAAGAATCAACATGATAGATAAGATCACAAACGACCAATAACCACGTTTAATTTCTTTAAAGTGACGGATTTTCTTTTGAGTTAATGGACTTACTTTAATCATATTACGCTCCAAACTTCACACGTGGGTCGACTAAAGCAACACAGATATCCGAAATAATATTGCCGATCAGCAGCAATACCGCGTTGATAGCAACGATGCCCATCACTACTGGGTAATCACGTTCCATAATGGATTCGTAACCTAATAAACCAATGCCGTCGATGTTGAAGATAACTTCGATCAAAAATGCCCCTGTCATGAAGAACAACAGTGAGTTGCCAAAGTGAGAAGCAATTGGAATTAAGCTATTGCGTAGCGCGTGTTTGCGTACCGCTTTCTTAAATGGCAAGCCTTTTGCGATCGCGGTACGGATGTAATCCGATGATAAGTTTTCCATCAGGTTATTTTTCATCGTCATGGTGAGCGTTGCGAAATCACCAATCAAGTAACAGATCAGCGGAAGCACAGCATGCCACATCACGTCTTTTGCGCGTTCAAAGAAGGTTTCATAGTCATCGAAATCATCACCGACAAAGCCCCCCATTGGGAACCATTCCAAGTGATAACTAAACAAAGTAATCAATAACACGCCAACCACATAGCCAGGCAAGGCATAACCGACGAATATCAAAATGGAGGAGGTAGAATCAAACACAGAACCGTGCTTGAGGGCTTTGTAATAGCCAAGCGGTATCGAGATGAAGTAGCTGATAAAGAAAGTCATGCCACCATAGAACAGCGAAACAGGCAGACGCTCTGCAATCATATCCGATACTGGTTCGTAATAACGCGTTGATTCACCCAAGTCCAACGTCACTAATCGACTCAACCAATCAACGTAAGCTTCCATCACAGGTTTATCCAACCCGTAGAATGCGTTTAGCTCAGCGATTTGCTCATCAGACAGTGCAGTATTGCCACCCGCTGACGTCATCGATGCTGCGCCGTCTCCCTGAGACTGCATTTGTGACAGCATGCGTTCAACTGGCCCACCCGGTACAAATCGAGTGATGGCAAAGATAAGAATGGTGATACCGAGAAACGTCGGAATGACTAACGCTAAACGGCGTAAAAAGTACGACAGCATATACAACTTGCTCCTTGTCTACTGTCCAAATTAGGCGGGTTTGGTGGGAAGTTTCCGGCCCAAAATGGTGCATATCTATCCGCGTAGTAACTAAAGCTGTTGAAACACACTCCCTGCGATTCAATAACTAGTTTTTTCTTCTACGGCAATAATTTCAGCGTCATATTTATCTTGAATCCACATCAGCTTCAAGTGTTTGAAACCAAAACATGACAAACTTCCTCCGATGTCGAAAAACAGAAATGTTTTTGTAAAAAATTATAAAAAACCACAAAAAGAATTCCTGCAGAATATCAATCTAGGCACTTTAGAGCCAAAACCCTATATAAAAATGCACATAGCAAGAATAAATAGACACATAAGCTGTGGTTACATTTGACTGAAAAATACGAGTGAGCCCTTTTACAGCAATGGGTATCATATTTTGATACCACCCAGTGCAACCAAGTCAACATGGTTAGCATTCGATAAAATTCCACCTTTAGAATAATTCACTGGATAAATGAGTATTTTCAGATTCAATTACCCACTTAAAAACCATAGGCAATATATGTCATTAAAGTTTACAAGAAACACAAAATACGGTGTTTTATTAAAATTTGATCTCGATTTATAGAACCTACACAGTAAATTATTCCGTGATTTAAATCACTTTTAGTTGTTTACATCTTTTTTACATTTCCACATCTCCGTTTACCACTGGTTTGACTTCCTTTTTTCTTCTCGGTTATACATTGGCCGACCGTTAACGAAATATTAACGTCACATTTGGTCGCTATGCGACCAGACATAGGAAATAATAATAATCGGAGCAACAAGGATGTATAAAAACACAACCGCTTTATCTGTTGCGATCAGTCTTGCTTTGGGGACAGCGGCAGCAGTGGCCCCTCTAACAGCACAGGCAGAAGAGCAACAAGTTGAAAAACTTCAAAAGATGAAAGTTACTGGTTCGCGCCTAACGCGCGCATCTATGGAAGGAAGCACTCCAGTAGCAGTAATTGGTCGAGCTGAAATTGAACGCGCTGGTGACGTATCGATTGCCGATGTATTGCGTAAATCATCTTTTAACTCATTTGGTTCACACAACGAGCGTTCAGGTAGCTCTGCGCAAAGTCAAGCAACGATCTCTCTACGTGGCCTAGGTTCTGAGCGCACTCTCGTTTTGATCAATGGTAAACGTCTCCCTGGTTCCGCATCAATGGGTGGTGGTGCAGCAAACATCAACGTAATTCCGTCAGCGATCGTAGAGCGCGTGGAAGTCATGGCCGACGGTGGTTCTGCGGTGTATGGCTCTGATGCTGTAGCAGGCGTAGTAAACATCATTCTTAAAGAAGAATTTGATGGCATCAACGTAACCCTGGGGTCTGGTATTCCAAGTCGCGAAGGAGCTGACGAAGAAAACGTTTCAATTGTGCTAGGTACAAGCGGTGAGAAAGGTAACATCATGTTCTCATTTGAACATGACAGCAAAGACGAAATTTACCAACGCGATCGTGATTACCTAAGCTCAACCAACACTGGCTCTGCAAACTACTTCGATATGTCAGGCGTTAGTATTTACGGGCGTAACGTTTATCATGATGGTCAGTTGAAAGCACTTAAAGGCTACGATACAGACGCTTCGTGTGATCCTTCAAAAGGTTTTGTAGGGTTAACGAACTACCCTGGCTTAGGTGATATCTGCGGCTACGACTACACATCGGAAGCTGCTCAAACAGCATCTCTAGAACGCAACACCGTTTTTATGAACGGTAACATTTTCTTATCTGATGACACCACGTTTAACGCTCAGGTTCTTTTAAACCGAAATGAAAGCTTTGGACGCTTCGCGCCAGCGGCTGGTTATTTCGAAGTCGATCCAACAACTACTGGTGGCGCAGCATTCTTTGCCGAAAATGGCTTAGATGCAACTAAAGGTCCTGCTGCTGTTTATTACCGATTCAACAATGTTGGTACACGTGACAATAGTGTTACCGATTTCCAAGCAGACTTAAAAGCCGGCTTAGATGGCACACTTTACACAGATTCATTTGGTGAAGTCATTTGGGAAACTGGTTACCACCTAAACTTCTCGAATAGTAACGAAACTGGTACTGGCTATGTGTTCCGCTCTCCAGCTGAACAACTGGCAAACTCAGGTCAGTTTGTAAATGGCGAGTTCAGTGCCGATGCGACTAGCCAACTGTCAGCAGGAACAGGGCGCGAAACTCAAATGGAAATGCACCAAGTTTATGGTGGACTTCAATTTGATCTAGCAGAAGTGGGAAGCATTGTTATCCCATTATATGTAGGGGCAGAGTACACAACTTACGACTACTTTGACCAATACGATCCACAAAGTGAAGCGGGTAATATCATTGGCAGTTCGGGGAACTCCGCTGGTGGTGACCGCGAAACATACGCAATTTATGCTGAATCTCTCATTGCATTTACTGATGAACTAGAGATGAACATTGCAGCTCGTTACGACCATTACAGTGACTTTGGAGATGAAATCTCACCAAAAGTATCTTTCCGTTACCAGCCGTTAGACAACTTGATGTTCCGTACTGGTGCAGGTCTTGGTTTCCGAGCTCCAACCCTATCGGATCTATACGGAGCTGATAGCTTCTCATCTGACTATGCGAAAGACTACGTATTCTGTAGCCAGAATGGCATATCAGCTTCAGAATGTCCGGAAACTCAATATGACGTTACTCGCACATCCAATGAAGATCTGGATGCAGAAAAGTCTGTATCTTTTAACTTCGGGATCAGTTACTCACCAATTGACGACCTAGACCTAACTTTAGACTACTACAACATTAGCATTGATGACGTAATCACTCTGAATACGCTCCAGAGCATGATTGATCAAGAACGTAGTTCTGGTGTGTCGAATCCAAATATCGTTCGAGAAAATGGACGAATAAAAGAAGCTACTGCTGGACTTCAAAACCTAGGAACACTTGATACATCAGGTCTAGACCTTAAAATTGGTTATCGTTATGACTTTAATGTTGCAACAATCCGTTATGACTTTACAGGTAGCTACGTGCTTGATTACAGCTCACCAGAATACGTTGGTGGTCCGGTAAACAACCAAGTGGGTCGAAATGGTCTACCAGAATACCGTTTCAACACAGGTGTTGGCGTAAACTTCTTGGAAGAACATGACATCTACCTATCTGCTGACCACATCGCCGATCAAGCTCAAGATGTTGACGACAACTACAATAAAACTGGCCATATATCATCACAAACAACGTGGAACATCGCGTACAACTACTTAGCGCCATGGGATGCGAAGTTTACTGCTGGTGTTCGTAACTTAACTGATGAAGATCCTGCATTTGAATCTGATGGTGTAACTTACGATAAAGACCTATACAGCATTCAAGGCCGTGTTTACTTCTTGAAATACTCTCAAAACTTTTAATTAAAACCTTTGGCGCAGGAGTATTTCCTGCGCCCTATTCGACTGACTATTTACACTAACAAGGATGCTACTATGACGTTAAAGGAATTTGGCGTAAGTGCAGTTACTGCCGCGATTCTCTCGGTAAGTGGTGCAGCGATTGCTGCAGACTCTGGAACCGTAGTCGCCAATCAAGCACAAACAACGAAGTCTTCTCAAGCTTCTCAGCAAAAAATCGATACTTACGCTGAAAGCACAGAAGGTATGTTGGCAGAATATAAGGGCTTACTTCGTCAAATCGATAGTATGAAAGTCTACAACGAGCAAATTAATCGAATGGTTCAATCGCAACAGGGCGAACTGGACTCATTGAATAACCAAATTGCTCAAATCGATCAAACGGCAACAGAAGTTGTTCCTCTAACACTAAAAATGATCGATGCGCTAGATGAGTTCGTTACTCTCGATTTGCCTTTCCAAAAAGAAGAACGCAACAAACGCGTTCAAGAGTTACGCCGCCTGATGGATCGCGCAGACGTAACGACTTCTGAGAAATTCCGTAAAGTGATGGAAGCGTACCAAATTGAAGAAGGCTTCTCTCGCTCAATTGAGTCTTACAAAGCGAGCTTAGATCGTACCGGCGAAATCGTAACGTACGATTTCTTACGTATTGGTCGTACAGCACTTCTATTCCAATCTCCAGACGGCGGTGAAACAGGTATGTGGAACCAACAAACACGTCAATGGGAGACACTACCTGAAAGCTACCGTATTGCGGTACAGCAAGGCCTTCGTATTGCGAAGAAGCAAGCGCCACCAGCGCTAATCAAATTGCCTGTATTTGCTGGGGAGGAATAAGCGATGAAAGGATTCAAAACTCTAGCCGCTGGTCTACTAGCCAGCTTATTTATGGTTTCTGGCGTTCAAGCTGAAACCCCACAAACACTTTCTGAACTACTAAAAAACGTAAAATCAGAAAGCATTGTTGAATCAAAAGAAAACAAAGAACGCGAAGCTGTGTTCAAGCGCGATCGTGACCAACAAGCCGTATTACTGCAACAAGCGCGCGATGAGCTTGCCGCACAACAAGCACTGGGTGATCAGCTAAAAGCAACGTTCGACGAAAACGACAAACAACTGACTGAACTAACCGAAACACTACGTGTTCGCTCCGGTACCTTGGGTGAAATGTTTGGTGTGGTTCGTCAATACGCAGGCGAATTTAAAGGTCTGTTTGCCGCTTCGCAAAATGCCGTTCAGTTCCCAGAGCGTGATGTACTGCTGACGAAACTGGCAGAAAGTAAAGAACTACCATCAACTCAAGAGCTGGAAGCATTCTGGCACACTATTCTTCAACAAGTTGTCGCATCTGGTGATACATCAACAACACAAGCAACGGTTGTTTACGGTGAAGGTAAAGAAGCCGTTCGCGACGTAACGCTAGTAGGTGAATTTAACGCAATTGCAGATGGCAAATACGTCATTTACGTACCTCAAACTGGCAAGTTCGAAGAACTATCACGTCAGCCAAGCAAGAACATCACAAGCCAAGTGGCTGGTTTTGAATCAGCAAAAGGCACTTATGAGCCGCTATTCCTTGATCCATCTCGTGGCGTAATTCTATCGCTACTAGTACAGAGTCCTACCGTTCAGGAACGTATTGACCAAGGTGGTATCGTTGGTTACGTCATCCTAGCAATGGGCGCTGTTGGTGTCATCATCGCGCTATTGTGCTTCCTACGCCTTCAGATCATCGGTGGCAAAATGCGTAAACAGGCGAAATCAGACACAGTTATCCCTGGCAACCCTCTAGGTGAAGTTATCCAAGCTTACCAAGATCACAAAGGCGACAACCTTGAAGATCTGGAAGCGAAGTTGGACGAAATCATCCTACGCAATGCACCAAGCATTGAACGCTTTATCAGCTCAATCAAACTGTTTGCTTCTGTAGCACCACTACTGGGACTACTAGGTACAGTAATGGGTATGATTGGTACCTTCCAGGCAATCACGCTATTTGGTACCGGCGATCCGAAACTAATGGCTGGCGGTATTTCTGAAGCATTGGTAACCACCATGCTAGGTCTGGTTGTCGCAATTCCTCTACTGTTCCTTTACACCATCGTACACAGTAAAGGTCGTCGTTTGGTTCAAACTCTTGAAGAACAGAGTGCAGGTTTCATCGCTCGCTATCAGGAAAAACTACATAAAGCCGAAAGCTAAGGAGGCGTTATGTGGTGGTTAGTTGGAGAACTTGAATCAATTAGGCGCTTCTTGGGAATGGGTGGCGATGTACTCGTCGCTATCTTCATCCTCAGCTTCATGTTATGGGCAGTGCTGCTAGAACGATGGTTCTACTTTGCCGCCGTCGCTCCAAGAGCCGCTAAAAAAGCCGTGACTCTTTGGAGTGAGCGTTCAGAACATCAAAGCTGGAACGCAAAGATGATCCGACAAGAAATTGTATCTCGTCAGGATATTGAGAATAAAAAGGGGCTACCAATCGTCAAAGTACTGATTGCACTTTGTCCCCTACTTGGCCTGCTCGGCACCGTAGTCGGCATGATCCAAGTATTCGACATCTTAGCGGTAACCGGAACAGGAAGCCCTCGAGCAATGGCCTCGGGGATCTCAAAGGCAACAATCCCAACTTTAGCCGGGATGGTGGCTTCTCTGTCAGGACTGTTCTTTAGTTCACGTCTTGATCATTTAGCCAAAGTCACAACGCAAAAGCTGGAAGATAAGCTAAAGCATATTGCCTGAGTAAATGGAATTAGAGGTATAGGTCATGAAAAGACGCTATAGCAGTGATAGCAGTGACGAAACAGCTATCGATATGACACCGATGCTCGACATCGTATTCATCATGTTGATCTTCTTTATCGTAACAACATCGTTCGTTAAAGAAGCCGGTTTGGAAGTAAACCGCCCAACAGCAAGCTCAGCACAAACCGTGAAGAAAGGGAACATTATGGTTGCCATCGGTGCCGCTGGAGACGTATGGGTTGATAAACGACGCATTGAAGTCGACGCTGTTCGCGCCAACATCGAACGTCTTCGCGCAGAAAGCCCTGATGGCGCTGTTGTTATCCAAGCGGATACCGAGGCCAATGCAGGGGTAGTCGTGAAGGTTATGGACCAGATTAAGATGGCAGGTGTCGAAAGCATCTCCATTGCCGCAACGAATAAGGATTAAGCTTATGCGGTATCTGGCCTCAATTGCACTGGCGCTCATTGTCTCCCTCGGATTGTTCTGGGGGATGGACAAGCTGGTAAACAAAGAGCGCCACGAGCTAGTGTCGAATGATGATCAGCGTATGGTCGATTTCATTCGCATTAAACCGGACGAAAAAGTACAGGAGAAAAAACGCGAACTCCCGAAACCGCCACCACCTAAGCGTCCGCCGCCGCCACCAGAAATGAAGGTGACGTCGACAGTAAAACCGGTGATGGACCAAGTTCCAATGGATATGCCAAAACTCGATCTACCAGTTAACGTCACTGGTGGCTCAGTGCTCGGTCATTACAGCCAAGGTGGCGGAGCGAGACTGGCAGGTAGCGGAGGCCCTGTGCCTTTAGCAACATTCCAACCTCAGATGCCTCGTAAGGCCGCTCGTTCTGGACTTGAGAAAGGTATCGTACTTGTAGAGTTTACTGTTAACGAACGTGGTAGCGTCGAGGACGTCAAAGTTTTAAAAGAGACACCACGCAAGTTGGGCTTGGGACAAGCCGCGAAGAAAACCGTATCTAAATGGACCTTCAAGCCCAAAATGGTTGATGGTAAAGCGGTTAGCTCTCGCCTTTCTCAAGAAATTGAGTTCTCTACAAACTAAGGAGTCATACGTATGAAAGCATATACCAAACTGTTGGCTTCTCTAGTGTTATTGTCAGGCGCGTATGGCGCGCCTGGTTTTGCCAACACTCCGGAGTTGTCAGACAAAACGTTTCGAACGGTAAACAAAGTTCAGGAACTCATTGCTACAGAAAAGTACGCTGATGCCCTTTCTAAATTGAACTCAGCATTAAGTAGTACAAGCAAAAAACAATATGACCGTGCAGTCTTACTGCAACAGATGGGCTTTTTGTACTCTCTGCAAGATGACTACCCGAAAGCAGCAAAGTATTTTGCTGATGCATTAAGTTTAAACGCACTTCCAGTGCCTGTAGCCCAGCAAGTTCGTTATAGCTTGGCGCAGCTTTACTTAGCCGAAGGGCAATTTAAAAAGTCAGTAGCAACCATGAATGAGTGGTTCAAAATTGCAGAAACCACCGAAGAAAAGCCACAAGCGCATGCATACATCACTCTAGCGAGTGCTTATGTTCAGCTAGAAGATTACAAAAACGCGATTCCACCAGCTAAGCAAGCAATCGCTATGAGTAAAGAACCTAGTGAATCTTGGTATCAGCTACTGATGTCTGCGCATTATGAACTTAAGCAGTTCAAGAGCGTTGCGGGTGTATTGAAAATATTAACCACTAAATATCCAAAAAATAAGCGTTACTGGACTCAATTGTCTGGTATTTACATGGAGTTAAATCAAGAGCGCAATGCCCTTTCAACACTAGAAATGGCTCATAAAATGGGCCTATTAGAAGGTGAGAAAGAATACCTGCGTTTAGTAAACTTCCAAGC
Organism: Vibrio sp. RC2502; assembly: GCF_054850435.1. Lineage (NCBI taxonomy): Bacteria > Pseudomonadati > Pseudomonadota > Gammaproteobacteria > Vibrionales > Vibrionaceae > Vibrio > Vibrio sp. RC2502. Next base: position 167,695 of record NZ_CM141453.1, on the reverse strand, counting down.
TTATCAAGGGGTGCCTTTCCGCGCAGCGAAAACACTTCAAGCAGCCTTTGATAATGGTCATGTAGAACGCAACGCAAAAAATTTGGAAACACTTGGTTCGTTTTGGCAGCAAGCACAAGAACTTGAACAGGCTATCGACGTCTATCAGCAAGCTTACAATCTTGCTCCACAAGCAAAAACTCAAATAAAAATTGCTCGTCTAATGATTTTAGACAAGCAATATACGGAGGCGACGAAATTTACGCAAAACGCCGCCCCAGATGCTAAGCACGAACAAAAAGGAGAGCTCTCTTACATTCGTGGCATGGCATATTTTGAGTTAAACCAACCGAGTAATGCTCTAAAAGCAATGAAAAGTGCGGCTCAATCTCCGGATATGAGAGCAATGGCGAGCCCTTGGATTAATTTCCTAGAGTCACAAGGGTAAGTCATGCATTTAGCATGGCGCGAAAATTAAGTGTGAGTCAGTCGCACGCCTGGGGAAGTGAAAGCTTCCCCTTTTTTCGTCGTTTTTCAGTTCTCAATCCGTTGTCATTGAAGGGTACGCAAACCAAAAGATCAACTGGTAACCACATAGAGATCATGATACTCTTCGCCTCCATTTTTCTGGCGGGATTATCACCAATCACCATTTCCATAATGGCTGATTCCTTGCCGCCAGTGCTATCGTTATAAGACTGTCGAGACTTTCCTTCGGCACTCAATCAATCCAATCAAAAGTGGAACAGTACAATGGGCAAAGGTACTCTCTATATCGTATCTGCACCTAGCGGCGCAGGTAAATCTAGCTTGATCTCAGCAATGTTGGAACGTAATCCAACATACGCAATGAAAGTGTCTGTGTCTCACACTACTCGCAACATGCGTCCTGGTGAAGAAGACGGTGTCCACTACCACTTCGTCGCAAAAGAAGAGTTTGAAACTCTGATTGCTAAAGGCGACTTCCTAGAATACGCCGAAGTGTTTGGTAACTATTACGGTACGTCTCGCGTATGGATTGAAGAAACGCTAGAGAAAGGCATCGATGTATTCCTAGATATCGACTGGCAAGGTGCTCGCCAAATTCGTGAGCAAATGCCAGAAGCAAAAAGCATCTTCATTCTGCCACCTTCAAACGGTGAGCTTGAACGTCGTTTAAATACTCGTGGTCAAGACAGCGCAGAAGTCATCGCCAAGCGCATGGCTGAAGCAAAATCGGAAATATCACATTACAGCGAATATGACTACGTCATCGTGAATGATGATTTCGACACAGCATTAATGGACTTTAAAGCTATCCTTCGTGCAGAAAGATTGAAGGAAGAAAAACAAGCTGCTAAATATAAAGGTATGCTTGACGCGTTATTAGCAGAATAGCTCTCACCAAAGAGTCAGTCTGTTTAACCAGAATTTCCGCTACTTTGTATTGTGCAAAGTGGCCATAATAAACAAGAGAGAAAGCCCACACATTGTGGCTTGTCTAATTGCTAGTAAATAAAGTAGTTAGGTTGTATACTTTCTCGTCATTCTAAAATTTAGTTAACTATTTGGAGTCCTCATGGCACGCGTAACTGTTCAAGACGCTGTTGAAAAAGTTGGCAACCGTTTCGACCTAGTACTGATTGCGGCTCGCCGCGCTCGTCAAATGCAAACTGGCGGTAAAGATGCACTAGTGCCAGAAGAGAACGATAAGCCAACGGTTATCGCTCTACGCGAAATCGAAGAAGGTTTAATTACTAAAGAAGTTCTAGACGCTCGTGAACGTCAAGAACAGCAAGAGCAAGAAGCGGCAGAGCTAGCGGCAGTAAGCAGCATCGCTCACAACCGTTAATTCTGTCTTTAGAATTCAACAACCTCCCGGGCCTATAATTTGTATCTATTCGATAGCCTCAAAGACGTTGCCCAAGAATACCTAACAGAGCCTCAAATTGAGGCTCTGCGTCAATCTTATGTGGTAGCGAGAGATGCCCATGAAGGGCAAACCCGCTCTAGCGGTGAACCATACATCATCCACCCTGTCGCTGTGGCTCGTATCTTGGCCGAAATGCGCCTCGATATTGAAACCCTCCAAGCTGCTTTGCTGCATGACGTCATTGAAGACTGTGACGTTACAAAAGAAGATCTCGAAGAGAAATTCGGCAACACCGTCGCTGAGTTGGTTGATGGTGTATCTAAACTGGACAAACTCAAATTCCGTGACAGGAAAGAGGCTCAAGCTGAGAACTTTCGCAAGATGGTTCTGGCGATGGTGCAAGATATCCGCGTTATCCTGATCAAACTGGCTGACCGTACGCACAACATGCGCACGTTAGGTGCACTTCGACCAGACAAAAAACGTCGCATCGCTCGTGAAACACTAGAAATCTATGCCCCATTAGCTCATCGTCTTGGTATTCACAATATCAAAACTGAGTTGGAAGAGCTGGGTTTCGAAGCGCTGTACCCAAACCGTTATCGCGTACTCAAAGAAGTCGTGAGAGCGGCTCGCGGTAATCGCAAAGAGATGATTCAGCGTATTCACAGTGAAATCGAAGGCCGACTGCAAGATGTTGGTTTGAATGCACGCGTCGTAGGTCGTGAAAAGAACCTGTTCTCCATCTACAACAAGATGAAAACCAAAGAACAGCGTTTTCACACCATCATGGATATCTACGCTTTCCGAGTGGTTGTTGATACTGCCGATACTTGTTATCGCGTTCTAGGCCAAGTGCACAGCTTGTATAAGCCGCGCCCAGGTCGCATGAAAGACTACATCGCGGTACCAAAAGCAAACGGCTACCAATCGCTTCACACTTCCATGGTTGGCCCACACGGTGTGCCTGTTGAAGTGCAGATCCGTACTGAAGATATGGATCAAATGGCGGACAAAGGTGTCGCAGCGCACTGGTCTTATAAAGACAAGGGCGATAAGTCGGGCACGACCGCACAAGTGAAAGCGCAGCGTTGGATGCAAAGCTTGCTTGAGCTACAACAAAGTGCCGGTAACTCATTCGAATTCATTGAAAACGTAAAATCGGATCTATTCCCAGATGAGATTTACGTCTTCACACCAAAAGGTCGTATTGTTGAACTGCCACTTGGCGCGACAGCTGTAGATTTTGCTTACGCGGTACATACCGATGTAGGTAATTCCTGTGTTGGTGCTCGTGTTGACCGTAACCCTTACCCACTAAGTAAGGCGCTGAAGAACGGCCAGACAGTAGAAATCATCAGTGCGCCAGGTGCGCGTCCAAATGCCGCTTGGTTGAACTATGTCGTGACTTCTCGCGCTCGCACTAAGATTCGTCAAGTACTGAAAACCATGCGCCGTGAAGAATCCATCACGCTCGGCCGCCGCCTATTGAATCACGCTTTGGGTCGTCACTCGATTGACTCCATCTACCCAGAGAACATTCAAGAAGTACTGACCGATCTGCGCTTAGAAAGCACAGACGATTTACTCGCAGCAATTGGCTTAGGCGAACTCATGAGTATTGTGATTGCTCGTCGTTTGCTGGGCGATACTGAAGAACTAACGACAACTAGTTCCATTCCAACCGACTCGAAGAAGAAACTTCCAATTCGTGGCGCGGAAGGTTTGCTGCTGACGTTTGCTAACTGCTGTCACCCAATTCCAGATGACCACATCATTGCGCATGTGTCTCCTGGCCGTGGCTTGGTTGTTCACCGTGAAACGTGTCCAAATGTGCGCGGTTACCAAAAAGAGCCGGACAAGTACATGGCCGTTGCATGGTCTGACGATTACGACAAAGAGTTTATCGCAGAACTGAAAGTCGACATGCTCAACCACCAAGGTGCTCTGGCAGAATTGACCAACGTGATTTCGAAAACAGGCTCCAATATCCATGGCCTGTCGACCGAAGAACGTGATGGCCGACTGTATACTGTCACCGTTCTGCTGACCACCAAAGATCGTGTCCACCTTGCAGGTATCATGCGAAAAATCAAAGCGATGCCGCAGGCGACCCGAGTCAGACGAAGAAAGAACTAAACTCATCGCCACCCACTCACACTGGGTGGCGATTTTTTTATACCCTATTTATTTACTATGAATTTAGAACGTTACCACCGTATCCATCAGGTGCTTAAAGCACGCCAAACCGACCTTACTTTGTGCCTAGAAGAGGTTCACAAACCTAACAACGTCTCTGCCGTTATTCGTACGGCTGACGCCACGGGCTTACACAAAGTTCATGCTATCTGGCCTGATAAAATGCGCACTTTAACCCACACTTCTGCAGGTGCTCGTAACTGGGTTGAAGTAGAAACTCACAACTCGATTGAAACCGCCATTACCGAGCTCAAAGCCCAAGGCATGCAAGTATTGGTGACCAACTTATCGGACACCGCGGTCGATTTTCGTGAAATCGACTACACCAAACCGACTGCAATCATCCTGGGTAGTGAAAAAATTGGCGCGTCTGAACAAGCGAAAAAACTCGCCGATCAAGACATCATTATTCCGATGATTGGAATGGTGCAGTCTTTGAATGTTTCGGTCGCCAGCGCGGTCATTCTGTATGAAGCGCAACGCCAACGTGAAGCGGCAGGCATGTATGATCGAGAAGAAAGCGCACTACCAAAAGAAACCATTCATCGCATCTTATTTGAACGTGGTCACCCAGTGCTTGCCAAAGTAGCGAAACGCAAGAAACTGGAATACCCGCCACTCGACGATGAAGGTCAAATCATCGCAGATGAGGCGTGGTGGCAAGAGATGCAAAAAGCTTAAGCTGAAACATAACGTCGAAAGCCCTCGCTTTCTACGCCACTTCTTATAGTTTTTCCTGTACAAAAACACAGCTCAATGGTTAACATACTGCTATGTTAACCATTTTCTTGAGCTTTCTATGTCTGCCCAAATGCTATCTGCTGTTCCTTTAACTTCTCTATCAGGAGTTGGCGCCAAAGTCGCAGAAAAACTCGCTAAAGTCGGCTTGCATAGCGTTCAAGATTTGTTGTTCCACCTGCCTCTACGCTACGAAGATCGCACCCGCATTTATCCTATTGCCAAACTGCACGCAGGCCTTTGGGCCGCGGTACAAGGTAAAGTCATGACCGTCGATACCATTTTTGGTAAACGCAAAATGCTGACAGTCAAAATCAGTGACGGCAATGGCACCATCATGCTGCGTTTTTTCAACTTTACTGCAGCGATGAAGAACAATTTTTCACAGGGTAAGTTAGTACACGCTTACGGAGAAATTAAGCGTGGTGGTATGGGGCTGGAAATTGTGCACCCTGACTACAAATTTTACGCCAGTGAACACAAGCCAGATGTGGAACAAAGCTTAACCCCGGTTTATCCAACCACAGATGGCCTGCGTCAAATCACTTTACGTAACCTTACTGAGCAAGCATTGGTGCTACTCGATAAAGCGGCAGTGCAAGAATTGCTACCTTCGGGCTTGTATAACCATCAGATTACTATGTCGCAGGCGTTGCACACCATTCATCGCCCGCCGCCAACCATTAATTTAGATGAATTTGATGAAGGTAAGCACCCCGCTCAAATCCGTTTGATCATGGAAGAGTTGCTCGCTCAGAACTTATCGATGTTGGCGGTTCGCAGCAAAGGCCAGCAAGATATCGCCTTACCGCTCGCACCATGTGACAAACTGAAAAAACAGCTGTTGGCGCAACTGCCGTTTTCTCCGACCAATGCTCAAGCACGCGTGGTGAAAGAGATTGAATCCGACCTCGAAAAGCCGCACCCAATGATGCGTCTTGTCCAAGGTGACGTAGGCTCAGGAAAAACCCTCGTCGCGGCACTGGCTGCGGTTCGAGCTATCGAGCACGGTTATCAGGTCGCACTAATGGCACCAACTGAGCTGCTCGCTGAACAACACGCCATCAATTTCGCCAACTGGTTTGAAGCCATGGGCATTCAAGTGGGCTGGCTTGCTGGTAAGCTCAAGGGCAAAGCCAAAGAGACGGAACTGGCTCGCATTGCCAGCGGTGAAGCGCAAATGATAGTGGGTACTCACGCCCTCTTCCAAGAACATGTGGAATTTCATCACCTAGCTTTAGTCATCATTGATGAGCAGCACCGTTTTGGCGTCCATCAGCGATTAGAGTTACGTGAGAAAGGGGCAAAACAAGGCGCGTATCCGCATCAGCTCATCATGACGGCGACTCCGATTCCTCGCACGCTAGCAATGACAGCGTATGCTGATTTGGAAACGTCGGTGATAGACGAATTACCACCAGGCCGAACACCGATTCAAACCGTCGCCATTCCAGATACCAAACGTGACGACATTGTCGAGCGGGTACGAAACGCTTGTCTTAACGAAGGCAAGCAAGCGTATTGGGTGTGTACGCTGATCGATGAATCAGAAGTGTTAGAAGCGCAAGCCGCAGCAGACACCGCCGAAGAGTTGCAGCGCAAACTGCCAGATGTAAAAATTGGCCTAGTTCATGGCCGTATGAAACCCGCCGAAAAGCAAGCTGTCATGCAAGAGTTTAAAGACAACAAGCTCCACCTGCTCGTAGCCACGACGGTGATAGAAGTTGGCGTAGACGTGCCAAACTCTAGCTTGATGATCATCGAAAACCCTGAACGCCTTGGTTTGGCGCAGTTACACCAGTTAAGAGGCCGCGTCGGTCGAGGCTCGGTTGCCAGTCACTGTGTCCTGCTGTACCACTCCCCTCTGTCGAAAACCGCGCAAAAACGCCTCGGTGTTCTGCGTGAAAGTAACGATGGCTTTGTTATTGCGCAGAAAGACCTCGAGATCCGCGGGCCCGGCGAATTATTGGGCACCAAACAAACAGGCTTGGCTGATTTCAAAATTGCCGATTTAGTTCGAGATCAACGCTTAATTCCCGAAGTTCAACGTATTGCACGTCATATTCACGACAATTACCCAACCAATGCAGCCGCCATCATCGAACGCTGGCTAGGCGAGCGTGATATCTACTCCAAAGCGTAAATCTTAAAGCGAGCCAAATGGCTCGTTTTTTAGTGCCGCCACCAATAGCAAACGATTGCTTTTTAGGTAAATCTCTCTATAATCGCGCTCAAAATTTCTAGAGTGTGCCTCATCACACTTCACCAACCTGAGTTGACACTGATTAACAGCAATCACAGGTAACGACGTCAACTCCACCCAGCCCTCCCATTCAGCGAGATCTGGGAACACATTGCGACTAGCGAGACAAATCATGACAACTTCAAACCGATCTTCGGAACTGGTCTATCAATTAAATGATCGTCCACCACTGCCACAAACGATTTTTGCTGCACTTCAGCATTTATTGGCGATGTTCGTTGCGGTGATTACACCTTCCTTAATCATTTGCCAATCTTTGGGCGTTCCGGCCGATCAAACCAACACCATTATCAGCATGTCGCTGTTTGCATCTGGTGTTTCTTCCTTTATCCAAATCCGTACCTTTGGCCCTGTCGGCTCCGGCTTGCTATCGGTGCAAGGCACCAGCTTTAACTTTTTGGGTCCAATCATCGGTGCGGGTTTATCACTCAAAGCAGGTGGCGCGGACATCAGCACCATGATGGCGGCGATTTTCGGTACGATTTTAGTCGCCTCTTTTGCCGAGATTTTACTGTCTCGTGTGCTTGAGCATGCACGTCGCATCATCACACCTCTCGTCTCTGGCATTGTCGTAACTCTGATTGGCCTGACGCTGATCCAAGTCGGCTTGGTTTCTATGGGTGGTGGCTATGCTGCAATGGGCGACGGTACTTTTGGTAGCTTAGACAAACTGGCGCTCGCTGGTACCGTACTTGGTTTAATTGTGATTTTGAATCGTTCTAAAAACCCATACATTCGCGTGGCTTCGATCGTGATTGCCATGCTAGTTGGCTATGTAATGGCATACTTCATGGGTATGGTCGACACCTCAAAATTGGGGGAAACCAACCTCGTTGCGCTACCGATTCCGATGCAGTACGGCTTGTCATTTGACTGGTCACTATTTATCCCTCTCGTGCTGATTTTCTTTATCACGGCGTTGGAAGCGATCGGCGACATTACCGCAACGTCTGAAGTATCTGGCGAGCCAGTTAAAGGCCCTATTTACATGAAGCGTATCAAAGGTGGGGTATTAGCGGATGGTCTGAACTCGGCTATCGCTGCGGTATTCAACAGCTTTCCAAACTCTACCTTCAGTCAAAACAACGGCATTATCATGCTAACGGGCGTCGCAAGCCGTTACGTGGGTTACTTTATCTCGGGCATGTTAGTGATTCTTGGTCTATTCCCGGGCGTGGCTAGTTTTGTTCAGCTGATCCCAGAACCTGTACTTGGTGGCGCTACCATCGTGATGTTCGGCACCATTGCCGCTGCAGGCGTGCGCATTATCTCGCGTGTTGACCTCGACCGCCGCGCGATTCTGATTATGGCGTTGTCATTCTCGATGGGGTTAGGTATTGCTCAGAAACCTGAGATTCTGCAGTTTATGCCTGAGTTTATTAAAAGCATCTTCTCAACCGGTGTGGCTGCTGGCGGTATCACCGCGATACTGCTGAACTTGCTGCTTCCAGAAAAACTGACAGAAGAAGATGAACTTGTCGCTCAAGAAGTGAAAGAGTCTTAATACCTGTACTTAGAAACTAAAAAGCCCAACCACATTTTGGGTTGGGCTTTTTGGTTTTAGAGGGTTATTTGGTCGGGAAACTGATTTGGGCGATCAAGCCGCCTTCACTGCGATTACGCATCACCACCGAACCTGAATGTTGGATAACAATACGTTTTACAATCGCTAACCCCAGACCAGTACCTTCGCTGCCACGCGCCGTATCACCACGGGTAAACGGTTCGAACAACTTCGCGATTTGCGACTGCTCAATCCCCGGCCCGTTGTCTTCTACACATATCCAAACCAACTGTTTGTCTGCCGTCACGCCTGTGCTGATTTTCACCCAACCGTTGCCATAACGCAGTGCGTTGACAACTAAGTTACTCACCGCTCGCTTAATAGCAATCGGGCTGCCTTTCGCAGGAGGAAGGTGCATGTTCAAGTCCGTTTCAATCTCGACTTCATATCCCCCTTCAGAGCTCGCCACGTCACTAGCGATGGTACTGACATCAACCGACTCAAACGATTCTTTGTTTACAGGCTTTAGATAATCCATAAATTGGCTGATGATCTCATTGCACTCTTCCGTGTCACTGATGATCCCTTCCGCCAAATAGCTGTCTTCTGGCGACATCATTTCAGTAGCGAGACGAATTCGCGTCAGCGGCGTACGTAAATCATGACTGATGCCTGCCATTAACAGAGCGCGGTCTTCTTCGAGCTCTTGAATCCCTTTCGACATCTGGTTAAACGCACGAGTTACCGAACGAATTTCCGATGCGCCTTTTTCTGGTAGCGGTGGGGGAATTTCCCCTCTCCCAACGCCTTCTGCCGCTCGTTGCAACGCCAATAATGGCCGGTTTTGCAAGCGAATAAACAACCAACCACCTGCGATAATTAATAGCGCCATGATCAGGCTGTTACGAAATAGCGGCGCAAAGTCCTCTTCTTGCAGCTCAGACAGCGGGATGCGAATAATGGAATTGGGCAGCTTCTCGATGTGCATCCACAAAATGTAGCTTTCACTACCCAGCAGCAGGCGAACTTCGGTTGGTGAGCCTAGCTCTTGAGTCATTTCCTCCGACATCAAATCAATCGACATCGCATGGTTAAACTCAACCGCCTTCTCGCTGTTGATGCTGTGAACTGTCACGCCCAACCTTTCTAATAACTGGCGACGCAATGGTGCATCCGATTTTAGCGGGCCATCTTCATCGAGAACCAGATTCAACTCATGAGCAAGAATTTTGTTGAACTGTTGCAGGCTTGGCATCAACGCGTAGTTAAAAACGGCGTAATAAGAAAAGACTTGGCTAGCGAGAAGCAAGGAGATGAACAGTAGAATAGATTGTGTCAGTGAACTTCGGATTCGCATGGAAATTTCCTGATGACCCTAATTGCGAAAACCTCGGCCACCCAATAAGAAGGAAATTTGATGGCCGAAGTTTTAAAAACCGATTGCCGGTTAAGTGAGTAAGAATTACGACTCTTTGCCGTCTGGGACAAATACGTAACCTAACCCCCATACGGTCTGGATGTAGCGAGGTTTACTCGGATCGTCTTCCAACATGCGGCGTAGACGAGAAATTTGTACGTCGATAGAACGCTCCATCGCCGAGTATTCACGACCACGCGCCATGTTCATCAGCTTATCACGCGACATTGGCTCACGCGCGTTGGTTACCAGTGATTTCAACACCGCAAATTCACCCGATGTTAATGGCATCGCCTCATCACCACGGAACATTTCACGCGTGCCGAGATTCAAACGAAACTCGCCAAACTCGACCACTTTTTCTTCCGTACTTGGCGCGCCCGGTAGCTCAACCGTTTGGCGACGTAAAACCGCTTTAATACGAGCGAGTAGTTCACGCGGGTTGAACGGTTTAGGTAGGTAATCGTCCGCACCAACTTCCAAACCAACAATACGGTCAACCTCGTCACCTTTTGCTGTCAGCATCAGAATTGGCAACATGTTATTGGCGTGGCGTAAACGGCGACAAATCGACAAGCCATCTTCGCCTGGCAACATCAAATCCAATACCATTAGGTGAAAGTTTTCGCGTGTTAGTAAGCGATCCATTTGTTCGCCGTTTGCTACACTACGGACTTGAAAACCTTGCTCAGAAAGGTAACGCTCCAACAGAGCACGCAAACGAGCATCGTCATCAACCACTAAAATTTTATGATTTTCCTGCATTGAAACATCCTTTCAGAAGCATCTATTGACGAAAATGTATCACTGTTTTTTCAAACGTGCTTGTGCAAATTGTTACTCTTTTTATCTTAGACGCGGTTTTGGGAAATTATTTGCGCGCCGCCCTAAGTATTTAGCGATATTGACTTTGTTTCGAGATGTGAACAACGCCACAAAACTGCGGTGAGAGATGGCTTTAACCGCCGCAAAGGTCGGTGTGCCTACTGGCCGTAATTCCATTCCAACTCACGTTTAGCGTCTAACCATTCTTTTTGCGCTTCATCTAACTTTCGACGCTTTTTCTCGATTTTGTCGCTCGAACCCGACGTTTGTGCCTCTGCCAATTCTAGCTCGCGAGCTTTTACTTTTTGCGCTTTTTGTTCGACTTCTGCTTGCAGTTTTTCGCGTAAATCTTCTTCCGAGCATTCATCCTCAATCGCAGCAAGGGCTCGTTTTAATCCATCAATGCGCTTTTGATTACCTTGTACTGTGGCGTATTCAATTTGCTGCTCAAGTGCAAACGCTTTGGCATCACACCCTTTTAGCTCTTCTTGAGCGACAGTAGGAAGCGAAATAGCCATCGTTAACACAGCACCACAAATCACGGCTTTCATTTTAAACCTCTCCAGTAAATACAGCTCGCGCCCACAAATGAGGGCGCATAAAAAAATAGGTCAACATCATTGGCAAACGCACTTCGCTCGCCGTATGTTTCAAGGTCGAGGAAGTTAAGATTCTGCGCTTTGCTTGTTGTATTCAATCGAATTGATGAACCACTCTTTGTCACCTTCCGGCGTTCGAACGGTAAATTCTTCATCCACTTGCTTTTTCAACATGGCTCTGGCCATAGGGGAATCAATGGAGATGTAATCTTTGGCATCGCCATATATTTCTTCTGGCCCCACAATGCGGAACTTCTTCACATCACCGGCTTCGTTTTCAATCTCGACCCAAGCACCAAAAAAAACTTTGCCTTCTTGTTGAGGTGAGTAATCTACGATGGTGACTTCAGGTAAAAACTTTCTGAGAAAACGAACACGTCGATCGATTTGACGCAGCAGTCGTTTATTGAAGGTGTAGTCAGCATTTTCCGAACGATCGCCAAGGCTGGCCGCCCACGTCACGATCTTGGTGATTTCTGGACGCTTTTCATTCCAGAGGTAATCGTGCTCTTGCTTGAGTTTGTTATAACCTTCACGGGTAATCAGCTTAGTTTTCAATTTGGCTCCTATTCATTTCGGCATAAAAAATGCCGCACATTCAGCAGCATCGACGCTTACGCGATCTTCATCCTAAACCTAGAATTATACCCAAAGCCACAAGATTCTCAGAGCGGACTTTGGGTATTGGCAATTAGGTTAGGCGACGGTTCGACTATTTTTCGTAATCTGGTTTTTTCGTCACGATGTAATTGGTTTCACTCGCCACTAACGCACCGTGCTTTAAGAAGTTTTTACCCAAAATCATGCTGTAATGAAAGCGTCCGCGATCTTGCAAATTCACGCGAATTTTCTTCTCTAAGTCACCCAGTTTGACGTGCATTTCCACCACCGGACGGACGTTTGCTTTCTCGCCTTTTTTCGCAGTAATTTTCATTACGTCTACCACTTCGCGAGTAAAGGCTTTTTGCATACCGAGGTCATTTTCGTAGGTAAAGCTCACCATGTCTTTGCCATCTTTTTGGAACAGTTTGATGTCCTTAGCATTGATAGAACTGACATCCGCACCGGTGTCCAGTTTGACCGGGAAAGACATGCCTTCCACTTCGGCCACTTCGATGTGGCCAGCTCGGAACAAAGGTTTAGCATCGAGCAAGTGGTCTGCGCGCGTATTCAGTAGCACGCCACCTTTAGCCATGTTGTGGCCGAAAACGAAAAACGGCTGCTCTTCATCTTTATCTAGCACGTCGATAGCAAACTCCATCGACTTTTCTTTGTTCCCGAACAAGAAGTCACCTTCCACCACAGGACGCACCATATCGCCGACTTTGAGTTTCTTCAGCACGGGTTTGGTGATTTTTTCTTCTTTGCCTTTTTCATTGCTCAAATAGAACGTCGCGACTTCGTCTTTGCCCTTTTCACTCAGTTCAAATCCATTCACGCGTAATAATGGCGTTTTCACGGTAAAGGTTGGATAAGCGGGAACCACGTAGCCATCAATGTTCACTTCCTCTTCCGGTGAAATCACCAATGGTTTGGACTTCAGTGCACTCTTAAAGGTTTTTTCCACGCCGCCGAGCAAATTCTCTTTGTCGGTATCTATCACGAAATGTTGGCTCACTACGTCTCGGCCCAGGCGGATTTGCGAACTGAACTTGCTGCGATCTCGTAAGTACACCAACCATTGCTGAGTTTCGTTTTCGTCAATCTTGACAGGCAGATACACCAAAGGTCGCTCGCTCTTGGTGGTTTTCAACATCCGCACCAATGGCAGTGTCATAGGATGGCGCTTGCCGTTCTCACCCTCTAAAGTAAACGACACTTGCTTGGCTTTTTTATCCACTTTGATATCGAGAGCGTGAACGTTGGTGTAACGGCTGCTTGTCGAAACGCTGGTTTTGTAGGGAATGCCTTCGATTTCTACCGTCTCTTTCTTACCAATCATTTTCGCGTTGGGTTGTTCTTGCAGGTAGTCATACCCAGCAAACACCCACGCGTTATCATCTAGGTAAGTTTTGCCAATCAGGATTGGCGCAGAGAACTGTTTGCGCGAGGTAAGGTTCACCACGGTATCTACCGTATGCCCAGCAATCGTCATCGGCATTTTTACGGTTGGACGCAAAATCGGTTTTTTGCTGGTGCGACTGCGGATAGCACTGATGCGCTCAAGATCGTCGGTTACCGTGATCTCTTTGCCAGTATAAGGATGCTGAATCGTGAAACTGACGGTGACTTGATAAGGTTCAAAACTGTTGGCTTCCCATTTGGCTTGCGTGCCACCTAAATCATCGACAATTGCCCACAGCAGTTTGTCATCTTTAAGATTTTTGTATTTGGGATTGCTGCTGCTTACGTGAATATTTTCTGCATGCATGGAGGTGGTGTCAGCGCCGGTATCAATTTTACCGATGAAAGGGACGTCACTTAGCTCAGGAATTTCGCTGTAATACACACTTTCGACCCGCCCTAAAACTAACTTATCATCAAGTTGATAGATGGGATCTTGCGTGGTTGCAGAGATGGATTGCGCCCAACCAAACGGGGCTATCAGGAGAGCACTAGAGAGTGCCAGAGCCAAAGACATTTTTTTCATCATGATTATCCGTGTGAGCCAAGGTATATAAAATTAGTCGCCAACAGAACTTATAAGTTCTCAATTTAATTACAGTTTTGACATAAATCTGACCGATGTCCACCAGCGCCCGGTAAATTTTTGCGAAGCTAATTTAAAACATTGCAAATTCTATGAATGACCCCAATGTTCTATACACAACCAATATCCAAACCGAATTAAAAGAGAATACACGGATGAGCCAAGCTATCTGTCGCATGATTGCTCAAGAACTGAATGTTCGCCCAGAGCAAGTCAACGCTGCTGTCACCCTGATTGATGATGGTAACACGGTCCCATTTATTGCACGTTACCGTAAAGAGGTGACAGGTGGCCTTGATGATACCCAACTGCGTACTCTGGACAGCCGTCTGTCATACCTTCGCGAGCTCGACGATCGCCGTCAAACCATTCTGAAGTCGATCCAAGAACAAGGCAAACTGACGCCAGAACTAGAACGAGAGATCACGCAAGCCGACAGCAAGACTCGCCTGGAAGACCTTTACCTGCCATACAAACCAAAGCGCCGCACCAAAGGCCAAATCGCGATTGAGGCTGGCTTAGAACCTCTCGCTGATACACTTTGGAACCAGCCACAAACAGAACCAGAAAGCGAAGCGACGAAATATCTTGATGCGGACAAAGGCATCGCGGATACCAAAGCAGCACTGGATGGCGCTCGCGCAATCATCATGGAGCGCATTGCTGAGGATGCGAACCTGCTTGAAAAAATTCGAGCCCATCTAAACCGCAACGCGGAACTGGTTTCTCGTGTCGTTGAGGGTAAAGAGCAAGAAGGCGAGAAGTTTAAAGATTACTTCAACCATAACGAGCCACTGAGCAAAGTGCCATCACACCGTGCACTGGCGATGTTACGAGGCCGTAATGAAGGCTTTTTGACGTTGGCGATGAACGCCGACCCTGAACAAGAAGAAGGTGCACGCCAATCGTACTGCGAAACCATCATTGCCGACCATTATGGCGTGACGCTAAGCAGTGCACCGGCGGACGCATGGCGTAAACAAGTGATCAGTTGGGCATGGCGCATCAAAGTATCGATGCACATGGAAACCGAGCTGATGGGCGCAATGAAAGAACGCGCTGAAATCGAAGCGATTGAAGTGTTTGCCACCAACCTAAAAGATTTGTTGATGGCAGCACCGGCAGGCCCTCGTGCGACGCTGGGTCTCGATCCGGGTCTGCGTACAGGCTCTAAAATCGCTATTGTCGACCCTACTGGTAAAGTGCTTGCAACAGAAACTATCTACCCTCACCCACCACAAAAGCAATACGACAAATCAGCGCAAATCGTTGATCAGTTGGTGCGCAAATACAACGTGGATTTGATTGCAATAGGTAACGGCACGGCTTCGCGTGAAACCGACAGCTTTGTCGCTGACGTGATCAAACGCGGCAACCTGAAAGTTCAGAAGATCATCGTAAGTGAAGCGGGGGCATCGGTTTACTCAGCATCTGAGCTTGCAGCGAAAGAGTTCCCAAATATGGACGTATCTCTGCGTGGTGCGGTGTCGATTGCTCGTCGTCTGCAAGACCCGCTAGCGGAGCTCGTTAAAATCGATCCTAAATCGATCGGTGTGGGCCAATATCAGCACGATGTTAGCCAATCTATGCTGGCAAAACGTCTTGATGCGATTGTCGAAGACTGTGTAAACGCGGTGGGTGTTGATGTGAACACTGCCTCTGCAGCGCTACTGACGCGCGTTGCAGGCTTGTCGAGCACCATCGCACAGAACATTGTCGACTTCCGTGATGAAAATGGTCGTTTCGAAGCACGTACAACTTTGAAGAAAGTGCCTCGTTTAGGTCCTAAGGCGTTCGAGCAGTGTGCGGGTTTCCTTCGTATTATGGATGGTAAAAACCCACTGGATGCCTCTGCAGTGCACCCAGAAGCCTACCCAGTAGTCAAAGCGATTGCCGAGAAGAACAGTAAAGACATCAAAGCACTGATTGGCGATTCAACGTTCCTTAAAGGTCTGCACGCGGTGGATTACACCGATGAGCACTTCGGTGTCCCAACGGTAACCGATATCATCAAAGAGCTGGACAAACCAGGCCGAGACCCTCGTCCGGAGTTCAAAACCGCAACCTTCGCTGAAGGCGTTAACTCGGTTGCAGATCTAGAACCGGGCATGATTCTCGAAGGCGTCGTATCGAACGTGGCCAACTTTGGTGCTTTCGTCGATATTGGTGTTCACCAAGATGGTTTAGTGCACATCTCAGCCCTGACGGATCGTTTCGTTTCTGATCCGCGTGAAGTGGTGAAAGCAGGTGACATCGTTAAAGTGAAAGTGATGGAAGTGGATGTACAGCGCAAGCGTATCGGTCTATCGATGCGTTTAAACGACGAGCCGGGTCAAGACAACCGCAGCCAACGCTCATCAGCAGCGCCGCGTCGTAATGACCAATCACAACGTCGTCAACCTCGCCGTGATGATTCCTCATCGAACAATGCGATGGGTGGCGCATTTGCGGCGGCTTTCGCCAAAGCAAAGAAGTAGTCTAGGTTTTAACGGCTGCACTTGAGATATTAAGGTTGCAGCTGGGCGACGGCTTCAAGCATCCAGAAGAAAAAAGAAAACGCTCCAGTCAGTCATGCTGATTGGAGCGTTTTTATTGGATAGGATATTGATTCGTCATAATACTGCTATCACTTCTGACGGGGTATGGGGCACGACCGAATGACCATAATGAAATTTGATCACCTTCCTGCGCTTTTCCATCAATCCTTGGTTGATCGCAGCATCCAAAATGCGCTTCGGTAAACGAAAGCGTATCGCATAGCCCTTTCCCTGATCTTCACTGTACGATTTCAGTGCCAGTAAATCGAAAAGCCTTTCAAGCGTGTCTTCCGGCTCCTCGTGATAACGCGCATCAACTTCATGGTCCACTTCGTAATCGGGATGCTCAGAGGGATCCCAAGAGGACTGACGTCGTCGCTTCTCATCACTTTTTACTTTGCGCTCAGCATTGGTTTTCGCCAATGCGACCGTCGGCGTCACAGGTTCTCGGACTCTGTTGTCACGAGCAGCTTGTTCCGTCTGCACATTAACGGATGGGGCGATCAGTGGCACACTTACGTTGGTCGGTGACACAATCATTGCGAACCCTCCTCAGAGTCGCCCAACTCGTCAATATGGCTTGGCCTTATTTACGAATAAAACCTTACCGACAATTATATCGGCCAAATTTTAATCAACTTTAGCCTTTTTCACTGCGCGATTTTAATCCCGAGCGAAATCTCGAACTTTCGCACAAAATTCATCATGTTCAGTCATGAACGGTGCATGAGAAGATTGAGAAAAGACAAACTGTTGCGTGTGAGGCAGTTGCTGGCTGAGATCGGTCGCCACTTTAATCGGCACCAAACCATCCAAACGACCGTAAAGGCGTAGCATCGGCATAGTCAAGGAAATCAAAGCATCACGCAGGTCAACATCCGCCAAAATATTTAAACCAACCAATAATGACTCTGGGTTCGGCTGAGGACGCGATAGCACCGCTTGTTTGAGTTGTTTAACATCTTTACGTGCAGATGGACTTCCCATGGCTTGCAGCGCCATAAAGCGCTCAATGGTCAGTGAAAAGTCTTCTAGTAACTGAGAGGTGAACGCGCTCAGTACATTCGGTTGAATGCCGCGCCACGGTTTTTCTGCGGCAAATTTTGGTGAGCTGGCGACGGTGATCAGCTTACTCACTCGCTGAGGAGCATTGAGCGCAATGTGCGTGGCCACCAAACCACCCAACGACCAACCTAGCCACACTGCTTTCTCTGGCGCGTCTTTTAGTACCATGGCAGCGATTTGTGTGAGGTCTTCACCATGATGCTCAGCGCTAAAGCCGTATCCAGGAAGATCGACGACATGGACACAAAAATCGGCCTGCAGAGATTCGACCGTTTGCTGCCAAACTGCGCCATTCATCCCCCAGCCATGCAGCAACACCAAATCCGGTCCCTGACCGAACGACTGCCAGTGTAAATTCGTGCTCATGATCTCAATCTCTCCCACTTATTTTATTCCTTATCGCTTCACTCAAGCGTTAGGCTGTGCAAAATCTAACCTTGAATAAGCGGTATGTTATCTCATCACTGGCAAAACATCATGCATCGTGTGCTCAGCAGTCAATGCGGTTTATGTCGCTTCCCGATTCTGGCTGCCGCTCAACCCAATGCGCTGCGTTGGTGTGATCACTGTTATCAATATCTTACGCCAGTAAAACGCTGCCAACGTTGTGGATTGAGCTTAAAAGCAGAGGAAGCGAATATAGAGAGCATTTGCGGCGAGTGCCTCTCCGAGCCTCCCCCTTGGCAACGGCTATTTACCTTGGGAGACTACGATTTTCCGCTGTCTCGAGAAGTACAACGCTTCAAAGATCACGGACAAATATGGCATGTTCGCGCTTTAACGCAATTGCTTGCCCAGCGCATTTCAACTCCCGCTCCGCTTATCACCACAGTGCCATTGCACTGGCAACGCTACTTGTATCGAGGCTTTAATCAGAGCGACATACTGGCGCGACATTTGGCTGGCCACCTTAATGTGAGGTTTGATAATCACGTGTTTCGCCGCGTAAAACACGCCCAGTCGCAGCGCGGGAACAAGAAATCCAGCCGAGAACAGAATTTAAAAGGCGCTTTCACCTTAAATCAGCCACCAAAGTATAACCACGTCGCAATCGTAGATGATGTGGTCACGACGGGAAGCACGGCTCGACAATTATGTCATTTACTACTTGAAGTTGGCGTAGAAACCGTCGATATTTACTGCATCTGCAGAACCCCTGCTCCTGGTGCTGTCTAGATCGCTTCACCATGCCTTAGCATCAAAAAGACTAGACCCATACGTCAACAGGAGTAGAATAGCAGCAGTAACCTACAAAATTACTCAGGTATTCGTCGTGTCAAATATTACTATTACAGAAACTGCGCAAACGCATTTCGCTAACCTTCTAGGCCAACAGCCAGAAGGCACCAACATTCGTATTTTCGTTGTGAACCCAGGTACACAAAACGCTGAGTGTGGCGTATCTTACTGCCCACCAGAAGCGGTTGAAGCGACCGACACTGAGATCCCTTACGCAGGTTTTTCAGCTTACGTGGATGAGCTAAGCCTACCTTTCCTTGAAGACGCTGAAATCGACTTCGTTACCGACAAAATGGGTTCTCAACTGACATTGAAAGCACCAAACGCAAAAATGCGTAAAGTGTCGGACGATGCGCCACTTGTAGAGCGTGTAGAGTACGTTATCCAAACTCAAGTTAACCCACAGCTTGCTGGCCACGGCGGTCATGTGAACTTGGTTGAGATTACTGAAGCAGGCGTAGCTATCGTTGCATTCGGTGGCGGCTGTAACGGTTGTTCAATGGTTGACGTAACACTAAAAGAAGGCATCGAGAAAGAGCTACTAAACCAGTTCGTTGGTGAGCTAACAGCAGTTCGAGATGCAACAGAACACGACCGTGGTGACCACTCTTACTACTAAGAGCTTATCGTCGGTGAAAATGGGAGGCTTTGGTCTCCCATTTTTGTATCTGAACAATCCATTAAACACGTGAGATTCTTCGTCACACACGACCTCTTTCAAGGTTATCGAGCGAACACTGCCGAAGCGATGAAATCAAACTAGCAACTCTTGCAGAGTTCTCATATATTAAGAATCTTACGCACCTTACAAAAGCCAACGACACCAAGGAGTCAGCGCCATGTCGAAAAGGACCCCACCAGAGATTCTCTCTTGTCAGACGGTCGCTCGATCAAAACTGTTTGCTGTGGAAGCCCTCGACCTTCGCTTCTCCAATGGCGAGCATCGCACTTATGAGCGCATGAAGCCAAGTGGTCGCGATGCCGTAATGGTTGTACCGGTAACCGAGCAGGGTGATTTACTGTTGGTACGTGAATACGCTGCTGGTACAGAGCGTTACGAACTGGGTTTTCCTAAAGGTCTTATCGATCCCGGTGAAACGCCACATCAGGCCGCTGACCGCGAACTAAAAGAAGAAATTGGTTTTGGTTGTAAGGAACTCACCCCGTTAAAACAAGTGATCCTTGCTCCTTCTTATTTTTCGAGCAAGATGACGCTGTTTCTAGGTCAATCGCTGTACCCTGAAAAGCAAGAAGGTGACGAACCAGAGCCGTTAGAAATTGTGCGCTGGCCACTCGCACAAGCCGAAGAGCTATTAACGCATTTGGACTTCTGTGAAGCACGAAGCATCACGGCGTTAATGTTGGCACTGAAACACTTACCAAACACCACTCACAACAACAATCAATAACGGTGTAAACCGACAAATGTTGTGAGTAAGGACTATCACCTATGCCAATGACAAAAGATCTATCTCACCTGCTTCCTCAAGTTATCGAAATTGCCCGCAGTGCGGGACAAATGATTCTCGATATCTACGAGAAAAAGCAATATGAAGCGTACACCAAAAGTGATGAAACACCGGTCACAAGCGCCGATATTGCCGCGCACAAACTCATCACTGAACGTTTAAGTGAACTGACGCCAGACATCCCCGTGTTGTCTGAAGAAGCCGCCGACATCAGCTTAGAGCAGCGCGCACAATGGCAGCGTTATTGGTTGGTCGATCCACTAGATGGCACACAAGAATTCATCGCACGCAGTGGCGACTTTGCGACCATCATTGCATTAATTGACAACAACAAGCCAGCGATGGGCGTGGTGTATGGGCCTGTTTCTGGCGTCACGTATTACGCATACAGCGGCAAAGGTGCGTGGAAAATCCCAGACATGTCTGAAAGCGTGAAAATCCACACGCACAAACATGAACAAGCAGGACAAAACATTGCCATTGCTATCAGCCGTCGCCAAGACATTAATCGCATCACCAGCCGCATGAGTAGCGCTTGGAATTACGACTTAATTCCTCTCGGTTCTGCAGCGTTAAAAGCGTGTTTGGTGGCGGAAGGAGCGGTCGATTGCTATTTACGTTTGGGCCCTACTGGCGAATGGGATACAGCAGCAACGCAATGCATCGTGGAAGAAGCGGGCGGACGCATTCTCAGCACTCACCTCGAACCTTTGTCTTACAACGAACGGGAAACGCTAGAGAACCCGAACTTTATCGTGCTGGGCGATACGAATTTGCCTTGGGATGACATCCTGCAACGCAAAGATTAAGTACTTATACTTGCGTAACTCAACTTGTATCATTAGGCCGTGAATTCCGTTCACGGCCTTTTCTTTTTCCGCATGAGTAGCTTTAACAGTATTTGACCTGCCATATACCTAAAGCTAATCAAACTGCACAAAACCACACAATCCAATTAAAATACAACCACTTAAACAACCAACTTTGTCCCTCGTTTATTTACGTACAGCGAATAGAGGGTTTGGCCTACTATGATCCAAAAGTAAAAAGAGCTGCACATTGGCAGCTCTTTTCTGTATTACGTTGGCTCGAGATTAGAATCGGCCTTTGTAGTCAAACTCGTATTGGCCTTGTGCGTTTGGCTGTCCAAGCCATTTCAACTGCTCCCCCATGCTTGATGGGAAATCTGCGCCAGGTTTAAACCACGCTTTCGTTGAATAGCGTTGATTCGGCATCAGTTCCGCTGAAAACGCCGAGGAAACTTGCGTACTGGTTTGCTCACCTGATGCAGTTAGCACGCTATCTTGGCATTTCAAATCAGCAATAACAGGGCCGAGCTCTAAGCTTCCCACTGGACTTTGGATGCCACTGGCACTCCAAACCAATGTGCCTTCACCAGTTTTACACCACGGAGCTGCGTAAGTCGCATGACGAATGTTCAACTCCAGCTGGCCATCAACACTAACAGGCACCGGCAGGCGCGCTTGTTCGACGGCTTTCGATGCCGGGATCGACGCCACCAAATTTTCCGCGTAAGGGCCATCGCTGAGACTGTATCCAACTAAACCTCGACCGCGAATGTTCATATCGCTGCCGCGCCCAAAACGTACCGAAAATTCGGCTTTGCCGATAAACAAGCTAGACCATTGGAAATCCCAATTCACTTGCCCTAGGTTTTGACGCTGCCAACGCACGCTAGAAGCCTGACCTTGCCAAACGGAACCGTGAGCACCTTGTATGTCGAGCCCTTTCACAGTAGGGGCTTGCTGGAGAACCCAAGAAACAGGTAACCCCATGATCAAGCTAACAGAAAAACAAACGATAAAGATTACAACGTAAAGTACTGCTCGCTTCACCTTAACCTCGCTTAAATTGCAGACGGTTCACATCAATCATGCCCGCTTGGTCTGTACGATCGATGTCTAAAAATTCAACTTCAATGCCTTGCTGCTCTTTCAAGTAGCGTAGCCAATCCACCAACTGGTTGAATGCGAGCGGTTTAATCCACACTTGCACACTGTCGTTGCGTGGTTGCACACGAATCAGTTCCACCTTAAAACGGCGCGCTGATGAAGAGACAAGTTGGTTAAGTGGCTGATTGGAAAAACTGACACCCCCGCTTTTTCTCAATGCGGTAATGTCATCAGCTTTGTCTTGTACCCATGTAAGCAATTGCTTTTCACTTTGGATACGAGATTGCGCCAACTCTGCACGTTGGCTCATCGGCTGCAGCAGCCCCCAGTAAAGAATGCCAAGGATGGCGAATGCACCACAGCCCAGCACAAGTCGTTGTTCACGCTGAGAGATGCCACTCCACCAAGCTTGCGCTTGAGAAATTAAATTCTTCATCATCACCTCACTGACGCTTCAACACAAAGCTACCCATCACAACGTTATCGCTGCGATTAAGCTGACCTTGCTCAACATTAAACTTCTCAGCCAACTTCACACGTGCCTGCTCAAAAGGCTGGAAGTCTGAGCTACGTGCGTGAATGCGCACTTCACCACGTTGGCCGTCATACTTAAAGCTGGTGATTTCTAGATCTTTCACCTGACCAAGCGTTGCTGGCAAGGCAGCAAGCCAAGACAACATCGCAACATCTGTTGAGCCACCAGATAAACGGCGCTCTTCATCTGTCATTTGACGCTTTAAATAACTTACGGTCGGAATTCGATTCTTGTTTGGGAAAACCTGACGGAAAATACGTTCGCTTTCTTCACGATAGGCTTGTGCTTGCGCCTCGTACTTGTGGACGACGAGAAGTTGCTGAGCCACGACCACCACTAACAAAACGCCCGCAGCGATAGCCGCCTTTTGCCAAACTTTCCAGTACTTACCCCAAGAAGACTTCGGCTTAAACTCGCCAGTTAACAGGTTCGTTTTACTACTCGCGACGCCTTTTGCGAGCAACGCCATCGTCATCTCTTCTGGCTTAGGAACCCATACACTCTCAACAGTCGATTCTGGCACGGAACTGTAGCAATCGAGTTGCCAACCTTCATGGTTTTGCAGGTAAGAAGAGAGGTAAAGATCCAGCCACGCCGAATCCACCACCGCGCCTTCTGTCTCTGAGTGACGAATTAGCCATTGCTCACCAATCAGTGCCGCACTGCTGTTGTCATCACTGACAGGCAATGCCAATACATCTGGCAAGATGCGTTTGATGGTCAACCCTTGGCTAGCAAAACGCTGTAGCACGGTTTGTACCCATGCGCGCTCGACCGCACACACTTGTGCTTTATCCGCTTGCTTACCCAATACAGTAAAGTGCAAGCTATCCACATCTTGCGCGACTTCATCTTCAATCAAATAAGGCAACATGTTGTCGAACTGACGTGTTGCACCAGGCGGAATGTCCACCTGAGTTAACACCACATCATTACTCGCTAGTAAAGCGATGACTTGGCGCTGGCCGGCATACGATACCAACTCATCCAAGTGTTCCCATCCGGCAAGTTCACCGCTGGCAATCACTTCCTGTTGTTCTGTCGACCACACCACCCAAGGAATGGTACTTTGTTGTTCGCTACTCAGCCGAACGGTCAGAAACTCGCTCACTGATCCCTCCAAAACGACGGCGAACGACCGTCACCGTTTCTCTATTTGTACTTTGCAAAAGGCTTCGGATACGTACTCGTGAATCATCCACCAACACTTGTGCATCCAATTCGAAGAAGGAGCTATCCACTCCTAAATAGCCTTTGGCGTTTTTCTTTACATCATCGCTCAAGCCAGTTAATTCTGACTCCGCTAGAAATTCATCTACGCTGTCCCAACCATCGAAGGGACGCTTTTCTATCAGTTGAACCGCATCGCTGCTGCTCAAGTTCGGTGAAAACATAGCGACTAAAATCGGCGCTTGTTCCACCTCTATCGTGTTGACGTTTAAACGCCAATCATCACTTGGGATCGCACATACCAAGGGCTCAATCTTTTGATAAATTTCACCACTCACTTGATATACCGCGCGCAGTTCAGTTTTGTCTGCCATCCAACCATTAGCCGCTAAATACGAAGGTTTCATCGATTCGTAGGTGCTGTCTTCCACGCCGGTGGTTGAACGTACTGTGCTGTCTGAATCAATGTATTCCCAAGTGGAATCGGCAATCACTTCCGCTTGATACGGCTCTACATCCGATTCTTCCAACAAACGCTGCAGCACTTGAACCAAATATGGTCGAGTGGTTTGTTGTCCGGTCGGCTGCACTCGACTTAACACATTGAGGTTAAAACACGCTTGCTTATCCCAAATACGTCCTGCAGCTTGACCATAGTCCAATGGGTACACTTGTTCTTTAATCGCCCAAGGTTGGCTGAGGTTGATGGTATCGCTGTCTTTGTAGCTCTGCTCGATACCCACTTCAGCCAAGGCTTCAACACCAACACTGTACCAATATGCTTGCTGGTAATGGATTTGGTTTGAACCGCGCTGAAACTGCAAAAACAAACGTTCAGACATGGTGGCAGCAATGGTCGCCATAATCGCCAACAACATCAGTACAATAATCAAAGCAACACCACGCTGACGATTAGCCATTGTTGTTGCCCTCCGATGCTTTGTTTCTTTCACTTTCTGCAAGCTTGCCATCTGGCGTTAGATACGTGCGCGCAATTTCACCGTAATCCTTCAACTTCAAGACAACTGAGACAGCTTTCGGCAACTCTTTATTGTTGTCCCACTCTTTCTTCCACTGTTTACCGTCATAAAAACGCATGTCGAAAGATTCCACCTGCTTCAGCAACTGAGTGACAATGCCTTCCTGCCCAACTGGGGTATCTGGATAACGCCACCAAACACGCTGCAGGGTGTCTTCTTTAACGCGATAACCCACTTTAGTCACTTCACCACGCGGGAACTGTTGCTGCGGGTTATGCCAACCCACACGAGCAAACATCAGGCCTTTCGCGTCGGAATCGAGTAAATAATCCGACCAAAAGATCAGTTGCCCGGCAGGGTCTTCGCCGTTGGTACGCGTTTGACGCAATGCCATTTGGCGGAAGTCGTTATCCATCATCACCATGGCGCGTTGCAGTTCATTCAAACGTTGAGTTCGCTCTTGCGACAACTCGTTACTGCGCTGAACTTGCGACACCACTTGGTATGCCGCCACACTCAAGCTGGCAAAGATCGCTATCGACACCAGCACTTCAATGAGTGTAAAACCTTTTGCTGCGCGGCGCTTATTTGCGCGATTGGGTTTACTGCGCCACATAGCTTCTTACCGTAACAACTGGACTCGCGTTTTTCGCGGTCGCGACACTTACATCAAATGCTTTCAGCAATGGCTGCGTGGTGGCTACAGGCGTGACTTTCCAATACCATGTACGCCCTGCTAGTTCTTCGGTACCATTCTTGGCTTTCAGCGCGCCAGTATCTAGCATCACATTCGCCATTTGGTTATCCACAACCATTGCTGCAAACATCTTTTCTTCTAAGTAGCTGACTGTGTTGATGTGTTGACTCACTGAGCGAATCACACTGATCGCCGCAGTGGCAAAAATAGCCAGTGCAACCAATACTTCAAGCAACGTCATCCCTCGCACTCGGCGACGGTTTAAGTTTGGTTGAGTTTGCTTAAAATTGCGCATTCGCATCCTCTTCCACTTCTTCACCTGGCGCTACCAACAGAATTTGCCCACTCTCTTTTCCGATCACTCGCCAACCATCGTTAAACGCATCGCCTTTTTGTGGGAAAAAAGACAAGGTAAACGGCGTGACTTCTGCGCTCGAGAAAATGAAGACTTGCGGTGGTTTCACTTTCTTTTCTTCAGTTTCGTCGGCAAACATGTCTTCAAACAGTGAACCCGGCTCGAACAAACGATCGTCTTTATCCCAAGCACCGCCACCTAAATCCAATTGCAATGCAATGTCATCTTCTAATTTGGTTTTGCTTGGAATTTGCTTCATTTCCAGCGGCTTCCAGCCTTCAGCGGTCAAGCTAAGCAGGGTATAGGTCTTTTTGGTATCGTCGACACGCACACCAAAATCTTTACCGCTGAGTACGGCTTCTTCGTTAAGCAACTGCAAACGCTGAAAGAAACTTTGCGCGTATTGTTTAGAGAGGTCTTTTTGACTGGTAGGCAACGTAGTGATCACCGCCACCGCGGTAAGAGATAGCAAAACCAGCACCAATAGGATTTCTATTAATGTAAAACCGTTATGTTTTCGCATTTGTTTCATTAGTGCTGGCTTGCGCTCATTTTATTGGAAGTCTTGCATGTTCCAGTTGCCAATATCCGCTGCTGGACCTTCACCGCCCTCTTGACCATCCGCACCTAGAGTGAAGATATCAATCGTGCCGTTGTCACCAGGGCTTAGGTATTGGTATGCATTACCCCAAGGGTCATTTGGAAGACGCTTGATGTAACCACCATCACGGTAGTTGCGCGGTTCTGGGTTAGAAGGCTTAGTAACCAATGCGTCTAGACCTTGGTCTGTCGTTGGGTACACGCTGTTGTCTAGCTTGTACATATCCAACGCGTTCTCTAACGCCACAATGTCAGTGATCGCTTTTTGTTGGTCTGCCTTTTCTTTGTTGCCTAGCAAGTTTGGAACAACAAAACTTGCCAAAATACCCAAGATAACAACAACTACCATCACTTCTAACAGTGTGAAACCGTGTTGCTTACTACGCTTAAATTTCATTTTTTTCTCCGAAAGTTAGATTCAAGCCACGTCTTAATTTAGACACGCCTTAATTCGAATATTATCCGCTCATCAAGTTATTCATTTCTAGCATCGGCATCAAGGTCGCCATGACAATGAATAACACCAATCCAGCCATTAATGCGATCAAGGCAGGAGTGAACACTCCCAACGCAATATTGACCGTAGATTCAAAGTTTTGGTCTTGGTTGTCTGCCGCACGCGTCAGCATGCTTTCTAACTCACCACTCTGCTCACCACTAGCGATCATATGCAGCATCATCGGTGGGAATAGACGGGTTTGATCCAGAGCTTTACGCAAGCTTGCCCCTTCACGGACGTTGTCTGCAGCAATCAACACTTGCTGCTTTACGTAACGGTTCGACATCACATCAACCGCCACTCGCATCCCTTCAAGAATTGGGATCGCACTTGAAGTACAAATCGACAAGGTACGAGCAAAACGAGCGGTATTGAGACCTTTAGAAATCTTACCGACGAGCGGCAAGCTGATGATTTTTCTGTCCCAAGACAAGCGAAAATCTGGTTTTTGCAACGCCAGTTTTAAGCCATAAAAACAAACTACTAGCACAGCAAAGATAATCAGCCCCCACTCTTGGACGAACTCACTAGCCGCCAGCAAAAATTGCGTCGACTGTGGCAGCTCTTGCCCCATTTGAATGATCGGTTCGATGATTTTGGGTACCACGGTCGCCAACAAGAACGAGACAATCGCCACCGCAAACACCACTAACACGACAGGGTAGATCATCGCTTGCAACAGCTTAGAACGCATTTTCTGACGGTTTTCGACGTACTCCGCCAAGCGCTCTAAAACCGTATCAAGGTGTCCAGATTTTTCACCTGCGGCGACCATAGAGCGAAACAGTTCGTCAAATACGTGTGGATAATCACCTAGGCTATCTGCCAATGGGTAACCTTCGGTGACTTTGGAGCGAACTGCAGCGATCATGGTGCGAATTCGTGGCTTTTCTGCTTGTTCAGAAACTGCTCGAAGACACTCTTCAAGAGGCATACCTGATTGAACAAGTGTGGATAGTTGACGCGTGATCAGAGCCAGTTCAGCCGTTTTGATACCACGTTTGAAACCCACAGAGCCTGAAGACTTAGCCGCCTTTGCTTTGGCTTCCACGACCTCAACAGGGATCATCCCTTGTTCTTTCAGTCGTTGGCGCACTTGACGAGCATTATCCCCTTCAATCGTGCCTTTTTTTTGTTTGCCTTTTGCATCCAGCGCTTTGTATTCAAATGCTGCCATTACGCTTCCTTCGTCACTCGCATCACTTCTTCAAGTGACGTAATACCACGACGTACTTTGCTTAGACCATCACTACGAATACTTGGCGTATGATTACGAACGGCTTTTTCCACTTCTTGCTCACCCGCTTCGCGGTGAATCAGCTCTTGAACCGTTTCATCGACAAGCACTAATTCATGAATGCCGGTACGTCCGCGATAACCTTTTTGGTTACACGCTTCACAGCCTTTCGCGCGATGTAGAATGAGCGATTCACTTTCTGCCATGCCAAACAATTTTTTCTGTTCGCTGTCCGCTTCGTAAGGTTCTTTACAGTCAGAACAGAGCGTACGAACCAGACGCTGCGCTAGCACACCAAGCAGTGAAGAGGAGATCAAAAATGGTTCAATACCCATATCACGCAGACGCGTGATCGCACCAACAGCAGTGTTGGTATGCAGCGTCGACATTACCAAGTGACCAGTCAAAGACGCTTGCACCGCAATTTGCGCGGTTTCTAAGTCACGGATCTCACCCACCATCACCACATCCGGGTCCTGACGTAAGATCGCACGTAGACCACGCGCAAATGTCATGTCGACTTTCGGGTTAACTTGGGTCTGGCCAATGCCATCGATATCGAATTCGATTGGGTCTTCCACCGTCAGAATGTTGCGCTCGTTGCTGTTGATTTCTTGCAAGCCGGCGTACAAAGTGGTCGATTTACCAGAGCCCGTAGGGCCTGTCACCAAAATGATACCGTGTGGGCGACCAATGAGGTGACGGAAGTTGTCGTGTACCGAAGGAGTCATGCCCAAACTATGCAGGTCAAGGCGCGTTGCGTTTTTATCTAACAGACGCATTACCACTCGTTCACCGTGAGAGGATGGCATGGTAGAAACACGCACGTCGACCGCTCGGCCACCAATACGTAGCGAGATACGACCATCTTGAGGCACACGCTTTTCAGCAATATCGAGCTTCGCCATAACCTTCACACGCGACACCAACAACGGTGCAAGCTTACGACTTGGCGTCAAGACTTCACGCAGAACGCCGTCGACACGGAAGCGGATAGAAAGCGTCTTTTCAAACGTTTCGATATGGATATCGGACGCACCTTCTTTGATCGCTTCACCCAACATGGCATTGATCAATTTGATGATTGGCGCATCGTCTTCCGACTCTAACAAGTCCTCATCATGCGGTAGCTCTTCTGCCAACGAGAAGAAGTCGTCACTGTCGGCACCGATATCTTCCATCAATTGACGAGCTTCTGATGAATCACGTTGATACGCTTCAGTCAGCTTTTTATCGAAGGATTCTTTGTCGATAGCTTGAGGCACGAAGCTGCGCTTAAGCACACGACGTACTTCGACCAGAGCCGCAGGATTTAGCGGCTCCACGTAGTAAAGAATTGGAGGACGCTCTGGATGCTCAGTCTCCAAAACCAGTTTAAAGCGATTGGCAAAACTGAATGGCAGACGACGCATACTTGGCGCAGTGTCTAACATATCTACCATTAGTTCTTTTCCATTTGATCGATAAACGCTTGAATTTCAGCAGGATGCTTACGATCTTGGCCAAATGCTGGGATCACAGGGATCTTCTCATCTGGCATCAATTTCAAGCCTTGGTCAGCTTTGTAAAGCTGCTCTGCACGAATAAAGTTGTATTTGCGCTGAGTGATACCATCTGCGGTCATACCATCACGGATGATGGTCGGCTTAATGAAGACCATCAAGTTACGTTTTTCGGTTTGCGTGCTGGTTGATTTGAACAAGTGACCCAATACTGGAATATCACCAAGCAGTGGCACTTTCGACTCACTTTCTAGTGCACGTTCATCAACCAAACCACCTAACACCAGCATCTGACCATCTTGGATCATCACGGAAGTGTTAAGTTGGCGCTTCGCGAAACGAACGTCAACGGCACCATTGGCACCCAATACGTTAGAGACTTCTTGTTCGATATTTAGCTGAACAGAATCACCTTCGTTGATCTGTGGTACAACTTTGAGCTTGATACCAACTTCTTTACGATCAACGGTTTGGAATGGGTTGTCGTTGTTTGAACCAGCAGTCGAGCCAGTAATAACAGGCACTTCTTCACCCACGATGAATGAGGCTTCGCCGTTATCCATCACAGTGATACTTGGAGAAGACAGGATGTTTGAGTTGGAATCCGAAGCAACCGCACTAATTAGCGCCGTCCAGTCACCCATCACGATGCTCATTGCGGCACCATTTACGCCGCCAAGAGCAGATGCAAGTGTTGAGTAGTCACCTTCTTCAGTGTACTGACGGTTTTCCCACTTGTTCGTGTCACTATTCCAGTAGCTTTCCGTTTTGGTAACGTCTTTCGCTTCTTCCAAACCAACCATGACTTGGCCGATTGGCGCACCTGTGTTGCCGTACTGGATCACAGCACCCGTTTCTAGTGACCCCCACTGAACGCCTAGGTTAATACCATCACCTTCGGCCATTTCAACAATCAAGGCTTCAATCAGAACCTGAGCACGGCGAATATCTAATTGAGAAATTACGTCTTGCAAAGCCATCATGATATCTGGCGGCGCAGTCAGAACAAGTGAGTTGGTTGCTTCATGAGCCGCAATCACGACTTCACCGCGTTGTGCACTGGATGCACCTTTTTGACCCGCTTGTTTTTCGGCTTGCAGGTTGTCAGAGACACCTTTCAGTACATCAACTAGGTCTTCTGCTTTTGCATACTTAAGGTAAACCACTCGGTTGTTACCTTTCGTTGCCATTTCTACGTCAAGTTGACGAATCAAACGTTTCAGGCGAGCACGTACTTTCGGATCGCCAGAAATCAGGATCGAGTTCGTACGCTCATCCGCGACGATTTTTGGCTCAAGAAACTCAGGCGTACTCTTTTGGTTGGTCGTTTTGTTCAGGGCTTCTACGATACGAACCATTTCAGCAGCCGAGGCATTGCGAAGCTCTACTAGCTCGATCTCTTTGTCACCAGCTTGGTCAACGCGTTTGATGATTTCTGCTAGACGGTTTACTACCGCTGCACGACCGGTGATCAGGATGATGTTAGCTGGATCGTAATGAACCACATTACCCGCACCGGCATTATCAATCAGCTGGCGCAATAGCGGTGACAATTCACGAACAGAGACATTTCGCACAGCAACCACGCGAGTGATGACGCTATCGCCTTTTGCGCTACCATCACCCATAACAGGGATTGCAGAGGTCTTAGAGTCTTTTGCTTTGATGACTTTGAGTACGCCGTTGTC
Organism: Vibrio sp. RC2502; assembly: GCF_054850435.1. Lineage (NCBI taxonomy): Bacteria > Pseudomonadati > Pseudomonadota > Gammaproteobacteria > Vibrionales > Vibrionaceae > Vibrio > Vibrio sp. RC2502. The sequence goes on along the minus strand of NZ_CM141453.1, from coordinate 136,183 downwards.
CATTTCTACGACTGCATAGCCGTACACTTCCAACACGTTAAGGAAGAAGCTGTAATATTGCTCTTCGTTTAACACGTCGTAGCTGCGAACGTCGATTTTACCGCGCACCGAAGGGTCAACGATGATGGTCTTTTCTAAGTTACGACCAACAATGTTGATGAATTCTTGAATGTCAGTGCCTTTGAAACTCGCACTAAATTCATTTGCCATAGCACCTGGAACGCAGAGTAGACTCCCTGCCAGTAACCAAGCACTTTTGCTAAACCAATGTTTCACGTATGTCTCCCTGAACTTACGCTGGTTGCCTAAGTATTACAATTGGATATAGATGTCGTACTGCTGACCATCTCGCTCAACAGTCAAATTCAGTTCTTGCGGATCGCTCATCACTTGCATCAGTTGTACTGAAGAAGATGGATCACTTAAATCGATCCCATTAAGTTGCACCGCAATATCACCAGGTTCTAGACCCACATCATTAAATAACGCCGCATCACGACCCGGAGAAACTCGGTAGCCAATAATGGCGTCGTCTTTTTTCACTGGAGAAATGGTGATGTATTTAAAGACACTCTGTGGATCTTTCGCAATCTCCTCTCGGATTTGCTCTAGTTTGTCACTCACGTCTGACGCAGGTTCTTTCTGTGCAGCTTGCACTCGAGTAGCCTGCGGCGATTCTGACAATTTTTTATACTCAACGCCTTCCAGCATTAGTGTTTCATCTCGGCCTTCGTTATCGATGATCACGCGATCGACCAACACCGCTTTTAGTGTGGCACGCGTACCTTCAATTTCTTCGCTAATTCCGTAGGTCGCTTGCTTACCACGGTTAGCGATCACCGCTAAGCTGGTTTGAGGATTGCTGCTAGCAACGGCGCCAACAAGGGTAAGATTCAGGCGTGTTTTTGGGGCGTCTTTCACAACAGGTTGCTCAACGACCACAGGCTTTTGTTCGGTGTATTTGCCAAATAAGTTGGCGCTTTGAAGGGCATTGAAATCAATCGTATTCGATTTATTGCTGGCAATAACATTACCCGCCGACGGCCTCCATTTTGGCACATCAGACGTTTGAGGGATTGCTAACCACACCACTTTACCGAGTATCCACCCAGTTATCGCAATAAATAGGCAAGTAAGTAGCAAACTGAGCTTCGCTTGAATTGCGTGGTGGTTGGACTTGATCTGAGCCAGTAGCGGTCTGCTTGATAATCCTGCACTTAGCTCTAAACGCTTCACTGAATTGATTCCTTTATTCTAACGTTAGTCAATTGGGCTATAAAAATATAACTATCGACTCTAAATTGCTAAATTTGCAATAAAATTATTACTCAACAAAGAGCAGTGAACTATATCACAACTTCCTTTTCATACCTTTTTCTTATGCAGTTTTTGCCAACTCCCTTGAAAAAAATACGCCTTGACTCCATCTGTAGGTGAATAATCCAGCACTCATTGCCACATTCGGGCAGTGATTAGATAGCGTAGTGTTCTATGAGTTCCCTAAATGAAGCCGTTAGGCTAGATAAATGGCTATGGGCCGCAAGATTTTATAAAACCCGCTCTATCGCTCGTAATATGGTCGATGGTGGTAAAGTCCACTATAATGGCCAACGAAGCAAGCCGAGTAAAATCGTTGAATTGGGCGCTGAGATCAGACTTCGTCAAGGCAACGAAGAAAAAACCGTGATTATCGAAAAGATTTCTGATCAACGACGAGGCGCCCCTGTCGCACAGACCCTGTATCGCGAAACTAATGAAAGTATAGCGAAACGTGAGGAACACGCGACACAACGCAAACTTAACGCCCACAACCCTAGTCCGGAACGCCGCCCAGATAAAAAGCAGCGCCGAGACATCATTAAGTTCAAACACCAATAAAAGCCGGAATTACCGACGAGGAAAGCACTCCATGGCAAATAATGTTTTAAACCGCTACCTATTCGAAGATCTTTCAGTGCGTGGCGAGTTGGTACAATTGGATGAAGCGTACCAACGTATTATCTCCAGCAAGGAATATCCGGCAGCAGTACAAAAACTGTTGGGTGAGCTACTCGTTTCAACGACTCTTTTGACTGCAACTCTTAAATTCGAAGGCTCAATCACAATCCAACTTCAAGGTGACGGCCCTGTTTCTCTTGCAGTAATCAATGGCGACCACAACCAACAAGTTCGTGGTGTAGCGCGCTGGGAAGGTGACATCGCTGATGACGCTAGCCTGCACGAAATGATGGGTAAAGGTTACCTAGTTATCACTATCGAGCCGAAAAAAGGCGAGCGCTACCAAGGTGTGGTTGGTCTAGAAGGTGAAAACCTGACGGAAGTGCTAGAAGGTTACTTCGCTAACTCTGAGCAGCTAAAAACGCGTCTTTGGATCCGTACTGGCGAATTCGAAGGTAAACCGCACGCGGCGGGTATGCTTATTCAGGTTATTCCTGATGGCACTGGTTCTCCAGATGACTTCGAGCACCTAGAGCAACTGACTAACACCGTAAAAGACGAAGAACTGTTTGGCCTAGAAGCAAACGATCTACTATACCGTCTATACAACCAAGACAAAGTACGCGTGTACGAACCTCAACCAGTAGCGTTCCACTGTGGCTGTTCACGTGAGCGCAGCGGCGCGGCAATCATTACCGTTGAGAAAGCTGAAATTTACGACATTTTGGCTGAAGTAGGATCGGTTTCTTTACACTGTGATTACTGTGGCACAACATATACATTCGATGAAACTGAAGTTACCGAACTGTATACGCAAGCTTCAGGCGGCAATAAAACGCTGCATTAATTTTTATAGCTTATCAAGCACGTAATTTACCCACAAAAGGCCAGCACTATGCTGGCCTTTTTGTGATCTACCCCCCGTAACACCTAGCTTCCCACGTAATAAAACAACTGCTTAATTTTAAGTAATTAATAATCGTTTTGCCCTAGCGCAAAGGATTGCGCGCACGATAAACTATTCGCACCAATATGTGACGGGTTACCTAAAACCTTAATGAAATCATGGGCAATTTTTGAACTATCTCCCTGTTTTCTCCCCGCCCCGTTGCTAGCATGGTGAGCAGATAAAAATTAAAACATTCTTACAAAATCCCTACAAAAATCCTTATAAGGAGCACCTATGACCGTTATGGAACATACAAAGGCTGCAACACTTGATCTAACCAAACACGGACTGCATAACGTTAAAGAGGTTGTTCGCAACCCAAGCTACGAATTGCTGTTTGAGGAAGAAACGCGCGCTGACCTAACTGGTTACGAACGCGGTGTGGTTACTGAATTAGGTGCGGTTGCTGTTGATACAGGCATCTTTACTGGTCGCTCACCAAAAGATAAATACATCGTTAAAGATGCGACGACAGAAGAACACATGTGGTGGACTTCTGACACCGTAAAAAATGACAACAAACCAATCACTCAGGAAGTGTGGAACGACCTAAAAGAGTTGGTGACTAACCAGTTGTCTGGCAAACGCCTATTTGTCGTTGACGGTTACTGTGGTGCTAACCCAGATACTCGCTTGAGCATTCGTGTGATAACAGAAGTAGCATGGCAAGCACACTTCGTAAAAAACATGTTCATTCGTCCTACCGAAGAAGAACTTGCAACGTTTGAACCTGACTTCGTAGTAATGAACGGCGCGAAATGCACCAACCCGAAATGGGAAGAGCAAGGTCTGAACTCTGAAAACTTCACGGTCTTCAACCTTACTGAGCGTACACAACTGATCGGTGGTACGTGGTACGGCGGCGAGATGAAGAAAGGTATGTTCGCGATGATGAACTACTTCCTTCCTCTGAAAGACATCGCATCGATGCACTGTAGTGCCAACATGGGCAAAGACGGCGACGTAGCAGTATTCTTCGGCCTATCTGGTACAGGTAAAACAACACTCTCTACCGACCCTAAACGCGCTCTAATTGGTGATGATGAGCACGGCTGGGATGACGATGGTGTCTTCAACTTCGAAGGCGGTTGTTACGCGAAAACCATCAAGCTATCGAAAGAAGCGGAGCCAGACATCTACAACGCGATCCGCCGCGATGCGCTGCTAGAAAACGTAACGGTTCGTAGCGACGGCTCTATCGATTTTGATGACGGTTCTAAGACAGAAAACACACGTGTTTCTTACCCTATCTACCACATCGAAAACATCGTTAAGCCAGTATCAAAAGGCGGTCACGCAAACAAAGTGATCTTCCTATCGGCAGACGCATTTGGCGTGCTACCGCCAGTGTCTAAGTTGACTCCAGAGCAAACCAAATACCACTTCCTATCTGGCTTTACTGCAAAATTGGCTGGCACAGAGCGAGGCATTACTGAGCCAACACCAACATTCTCTGCATGTTTTGGCGCAGCGTTCCTAACGCTTCACCCAACTAAATACGCGGAAGTACTGGTAAAACGTATGGAAGCCGCAGGTGCAGAAGCATACCTAGTGAACACCGGCTGGAACGGCACAGGTAAACGTATCTCTATCCAAGATACACGCGGCATCATTGATGCGATCCTAGATGGCTCGATTGAAGATGCGCCAACTAAGCACATTCCAATCTTCAACCTTGAAGTACCTACTTCACTACCAGGTGTGGATCCAAGCATCCTTGACCCTCGTGACACGTACGTTGACCCACTACAATGGGAAAGCAAAGCGAAAGACTTGGCTGAGCGCTTTATCAATAACTTTGATAAGTACACAGACAACGCGGAAGGTAAAGCATTGGTTGCGGCTGGTCCTCAACTGGACTAATACCGAAGCAAAACTGAGTGACCTGTGATTTGATGACAACAGTGACTTAGTTACAAAAATACTCTTCAAGCCCCTCTTTTGAGGGGCTTTTTATTGAATCCCACACCAGATTGATACAAGCTAAAGCCTAACTGGGTTATTTGTATAACTGACCTCATCAGTTTTCCGACACTTCACTTACAGGTTCTGGCAGGGATGAAAACAGCGCGTCGAATTCTAATTCTCTTACTGGTGGTATTGATTGTCCTTCCGGCGACCATTATTGCGCTGTTAACCACCTCATACGCCAATTCTACATGGCAATGGGTTTCACCCTACCTTGGCTTACCGATCCAAGCGGAGCGCGTTCATTACGATTTCCCTTACCACCTTTCGCTGCAAAACGTTCGCTCCCAAGATGCTCAACTGCCTTATATTGAACAAGTCGACGTGTGGCTGAACCCTGACATACGACGAGATGGAAAATGGATTATCGATAGCTTGCTGATCGATGGGGTGAGTCTAAAAAAAGGCATACCGACACGACCAAACTTAGAGTCGATCCAGTTCCACCAGATTGCGCTGAAAAATATTGATTACGCGGGTCCGCGCTTTTCCGTAACTGGATTGAGTATCCAAATCCAAGATCCTACTTGGAGCAACGCTCAACAATTATGGCCTTACGGCGCTATTCAGGCCTCTGCAGAGCAGATGTATTGGCACGATGAGGCGATACAAAAAATACTGGTTGATGTGGATTATCAAGCCCAAAACAGCACCCTCTATGGTACGTCTTTTAAATGGCGCAATAGCCAAATCTCAGGGCAAGGTGAGCAATATCCGCAAGGCTGGTCTTTGGTCAATGTCACGATTGATAAGTTGGCAATCACCAATACACAGCGACAATCTTTACTCTCTAAACCGTGGCAAGAATTGCCGTTCACCATTAACCACATCAATAGCCTCGATTTGCTTAACGCCGATATTGAATGGGGGGAATGGCACTGGCAAAACCTTGAACTGTCCATTGAAGATGCCTCACTGCCTGCGTCTCTATGGAATGCCACTGCCAAAGTGTCTTTACAAGCTGACAGTGTTCGTTTCCAAGAGCAAACCGCAATAGAGCCACGCTTGAACGCCATTTTCACGCCCGAGAATATCCAGCTCCAAGAACTGAGCCTAGATTGGCAGCAAGGCCGCGTACAGGTTTCTGGTCAATTCAAACCGACGCACTGGCAACTCGACACGGCTTCTGTTCAAGGATTGAAATGGGTTATCCAGTCTGATGACAACAAGGATTGGTGGAAGGCCGCCACCAGCGCGTTACAAGAAGTGGATATCCAAGAACTTGATATTGAACGCAGTCAGATAATCCAATTAGCGCACGAACCATTCTGGCAACTCTCTGGCTTAAACGTCGAAGGAAAAGCGCTAAAGTTAAAGCGCCAACACCGTTTTTGGGGCGTATGGCATGGCAGTCTCGACGCGAGTGTCGTAAATGCGAGCTACGACCAAGTTCTGTCTTCTCATGCTGCGATTTCGACACAAAGTGAGCAAGGGTTGTGGCAACTCTCTCGTCTGTTTGCCCCGCTAGAACAAGGCTACATTGAAGGCTTTGGTCAACTTGATCTAAGTACGTCAAGCCAACCTTGGGCGCTTAATCTGAGTGCGGATGGCATTCCACTCAAACTGCTCCACCCATACCTGCCAGATGCATTCGCGGTAGATGGATTTTCTGACCTCAACCTCGACCTGCAAGGTCTATCTGGTGACAACAATATGTTGGCGTACAGCTTAACGGGGCAAGTGGAAGCAAACCTACGAGAAACGACACTACGTTCACAAGCCGATAAGTCGCTTAAGAGCATCACGTTTTCCCCTATTCGAGTGCACGCGCAGCGGGGCGCTGTATCACTCAAGCCTGTAACCATCTCCGGCAATGTCATATCCGGTCAGATTGGCGGCGAGTTTGACATGGCCAACAACCCACTCAGCGGTTTGACATTCCAGCTCAAGGATCACTGCGGCATGGTCATAGGCGATCTGCTCGATGGTGAAATATCACGTAATGACTGCGACTCACCACAACAGCCAGACCACTTAACGCCGAACGTACCAACGAACGATGCTCAGCCGGAGGAATCGAGCTTTCATGGCATTGCAGAGGCGAATCTAGAGCAACCGGAAGAAGAGCTGGTTGAGGAGATAACAGAAGAGTTAGAGCCGGCTACGAACGAGGTCGTAGCCGAAGAAGAACTAGCAACTGAGTAGCTGCGAATAGTTGGGCAATAGCATGTACGTGCCAACGAAATCAACCGCAGGCGTATCGCCGCTGTAAATCACCACATGGATGACAATGCGCGCCTTGCGCCCTGACGCCAAGCGATCCAAATCACCACTGATACCATCAAGCGAGGTACTCGCCACCGGATTTTGCTCCACCGGATGACGATAACGAATCGAGCTGTCTGCCAAAACAATATCGCCATGCAAACCGCGCTCTTTGAGCAGTAACCACGTCATTCCCCATCCAGTCAGCGTTGCCAACGTAAATGCCGAACCAGCAAACATGGTATTGTGCGGGTTCAAATTCGGATTGAGCTGGGCACTGCATTCGAACTGATAACCGGTGTATTGGTTGATTTTGATGCCCATTTTGTCCGCAATTGGGATCTGCGCTTCCCAGCGCTGCTGCAATTCCGTGCACCATTCTGGGCGACGTAACACATTCGCCATCGGATCAAGCGGCTTCACCATTTGTTGGTGACGGACCGGACCGCGTTCATCGGTCAACTCACCACGACGTTCAAAACCGTTTTTTTCATAAAACGCAATCGCGTCTTCACGAGCATTACATACCAAACGTTTCGCACCTTCTTGGCGCGCAAGCGATTCCAACGCGACCAACACCAGTGAGCCCATGCCTTTGCTGCGACGATTGCCTTTCACCGCCATATAGCGGATTTGGCCATCGTTATCCGGAGTAATGTACAAACGTCCGATCGCCATTGGACGACCACGGCTATCCACAATCATGCGGTGGTGGCTCACCACGTCATATTCATCACGTTCAGAGCCTACTGGCATGCGCCATGGCTCTCGAAGCATTTGCCAACGAAATTGATAGTACTTGTTAAGCTGATTTTCGGTTGTTGGAGTTATGAGTTTGAACATATCAATCCTTTGAAAGTGCAAATCAGTAAGAATCTTGGGGAGAAAATACCCAAGTAAAATCAAATCACTTGGGTATATAGCTTAGACCATGGGTGTATCCACGCCAGATTAGACCTGTAGCCAAAAAGTCACTGGGCCGTCATTAATTAATGACACTTTCATATCGGCCGCAAAGCGACCACGCTCGGTTGGCAATTCCTGCTCACACAAGTCAGAAAAGTAATCATACAGACGTTCAGCGTCGGCTGGATGCGCACCACGAGAAAAGCCTGCACGTGTGCCTTTCTTGGTATCTGCCGGTAATGTAAATTGAGACACCACCAAAACCTTACCGTTCACTTGTTTGACGTTGAGGTTCATTTTTCCTTCGTCGTCTTCAAAGACTCGGTAGGTGGTCACACGTTCCATCAAACGTTTTGCTTTGGCTTCATCGTCGTCCTTCTCAACACCAAGTAGGACAAGAAGACCTGTATCGATTTCCCCAACCACTTCACCGTCTACACGAACGGCCGCTTCACTGACTCGTTGAATTAGCGCTATCACTACTCTCGCTTCCTTCATTTGCTAACTGAGATTCAGCCGACGAGTGTATCATGTCTAGATCTTCACTCCAGTGCTCTTGCTCACCCAATGCTGCGGTGACTTCTGCCCCCAGCAAGACGATCATCCAGCACAAGTAAACCCAGACAAACAAGATAGGAATTGCGGCTAAAGCGCCGTAAATCAGCTGGTAAGACGGGAACTGAGTGATATAGAGGGCAAAGCCTTTCTTACTTAATTCAAACAGTATCGCCGCAACGGCGGCGCCTACAGCACCATGCGCTAAATGCACTTTTTTGTTTGGCACCAGAATGTACAAACCTAAAAATGCAAAAAATGACAGCAAGAGCGGCAACCAGCGTAAGAACAAATTGAAGGCGCCAGACAGCGTTTCATTTTCTAAGATTTGTAACGACGTGACATAAGACGTTGCTGCAATACTCGCGCCGACTAAAATCGGCCCCAGCGTTAATACCATCCAATACATCGAAAATGAGAACACCAAACGGCGCTTGTCTTTGACTCGCCAGATGTAGTTTAGATTTTTATCGATGTTGGAGATCAGCATCAGCGCAGCAATAAACAAGAAACCACCACCGACGGCACTCATTTTGCCAGTGTTCGCCACAAACTCTTGCAGTGCAGTGTGCACCGCCTCACCAGATGCCGGTACAAAGTTTTCGATGATGTAGCCTTGCAACACTTCGCCAACGTTCGCGAAAACAGGGAACTTCGACAATATTGATAACAGTACCGTTAACATTGGCACGATGGATAGCAAGGTAATATAGGCAAGGTAGCCAGCATTTACATTAACGCGATCATGCGTCAAACGCTTAAGAAGATACTTAAAAAACGCGACGCAACTTGGCAGTAGATTGCTCAATCTCGCCTTGTAACTCTCTGATAACTGGTTCATAGTTCATCCCATAATTAGCGTCGAGGACATAAGAATGCCTTATTTATTAGCAATTGTACTATCAATTTTCACTTTAACAGGGTGTCAATCTGCGTATTACTCTGCGATGGAGCAAGTGGGCTACCATAAACGAGATATTATGGTTGACCGAGTGGAAGATGCCAAAGAATCACAACAAGAAGCACAAGAAGAATTCACTAGCGCACTTGAAGCCTTATCAGCACTAACCAATTTTGACGGTGGTGAATTAGAAAGCGTTTACAACAACATCAATGACAAATACGAAGACAGCGAAAAAGCCGCTCAAGATGTGCGTGACCGTATTGCTGCAATCGAAGATGTCTCTGATGCCCTGTTTGAAGAATGGCAAGGCGAACTAGACTTGTACACCAGCGCGAAACTGCGCCGCTCAAGCGAACAAAAACTGCGTGAAACCAAAGCCTCTTATAAAACCATGCTCAGCGCAATGAAGCGCGCAGAGAAAAAGATGACGCCAGTGCTGAACACACTGCGTGATAACACGCTGTATCTAAAACACAACCTCAACGCGAGTGCGATTGGTTCTTTGCAAGGCGAGTTCTCTAGCTTAGAGAAAGACATTCAATTTGCCATCAAACAAATGAACGAAGCGATCGCTGAATCGGATAAGTTCCTGCAAAAGCTTAATCAAAAGTAAATCATTCAGGCCTCCTCCTCGCGAGGAGGTTTTAGTCTGCTACCTCGCCGACTAAGCCTATTACTCTTCGAACAAAGCCCACGCGATCTTCGACACTGCCCCATGGCACTTCCACCACTTGATATCCGAGCTCAACATAAGTATTGATTAGGGTTTGATGGATTTTCAGCGCTTCTTCAAAGCTGTGCGGACGCACTTCATCTTGTACGTAAATGGACGCTTCAGGTCGACAAGTAAGCACCTGACTATGGTACCCAGCACTTTCAGTTAAGAAAGCTTGGTCAACGTGACAACCACCGACTTGCAGATAAGCAACAATATCTGGAATCGCGCGATCTACAAAAGCCACGTTAGTATTCAACGCTTCACGCTTTTGCTCACTCATTAGGTTCAGACACAATTTGGCAAACTCAGGCAGATTGGTCCACGGCAAAATGCCATTGTCCAACGCACTTTGCTGCTCTATCAACGAGCGTGAGCCTTCAGCAAACGTGGCGTAGCCTTGTTTGCCTAACGCGTTGAGTAACGTTGTTTTGCCCGCTCCTGGACCACCGGTAATCACAATCGGCTTCATGTTATCTCCCTAAAAACAACAAGCCCCGAGCTTAACTCGGGGCTTGTATTTAAGCTAATCCGCTACAGCAAATTATTTTGCTGAACGTGAAGCACGCTTACGGTCGCTTTCCGTTAGGAATTTCTTACGGATACGGATGCTTTCAGGTGTTACTTCTACTAGTTCGTCGTCATCGATGAATTCTAGAGCTTGTTCTAGAGTCATAACGATTGGCGGAGTAAGAACCTGTGCGTCATCTGTACCAGATGCACGAACGTTGGTTAGCTGCTTACCTTTCAGTGCGTTTACTGTTAGGTCATTGTCGCGGCTGTGAATACCGATAACCATGCCTTCGTAAACTTCTACACCGTGACCGATGAATAGACGACCACGCTCTTGAAGGTTGAACAATGCGTTCGTTAGTGCTTTACCAGCTGCGTTCGCGATAAGTACACCGTTAACACGTTGACCGATGTTACCGCCTTTGTGAGGGCCGTAATGATCGAACGTATGGTAAAGAAGACCAGAACCAGAAGTTAGTGTCATGAATTCCGTTTGGAAACCGATCAGACCACGAGATGGCATGATGAAGTCCATACGTACACGGCCTTTGCCGTCTGGAGCCATATCTTTTAGCTCACCTTTACGTAGGCCGATGTTCTCCATGATACCGCCTTGGTGCTCTTCCATAACGTCGATAGTTACGGTTTCGAACGGTTCCATTAGCTGACCATCTTCTTCTTTGATGATTACTTCTGGACGAGATACTGCAAGCTCGAAGCCTTCACGACGCATGTTTTCGATCAGGATAGATAGGTGAAGTTCACCACGGCCTGAAACGCGGAATTTGTCTGGATCGTCTGTTTGCTCAACGCGTAGTGCAACGTTGTGTACCAATTCTTTCTCTAGACGCTCAAGGATGTTACGTGAAGTTACGAACTTACCTTCTTTACCAGCGAATGGAGACGTGTTTACTTGGAACGTCATCGTTACTGTCGGTTCATCAACAGACAGTGCAGGTAGTGCTTCTACTGCGTTTTGTGCACAGATAGTGTCAGAGATTTTTAGCTCGCCAAGACCAGTGATCGCAATGATATCACCTGCGTTAGCTTGCTCAACTTCGTGACGCTCTAGGCCTAGGTAGCCCATTACTGTGCCAACTTTACCGTTACGAGTTTTACCGTCAGCACCAATGATAGTTACTTGTTGGTTTGCTTTAACGCTACCACGAGTTACACGAGCAACACCGATAACACCAACATAAGAGCTGTAGTCTAGCTGAGAAACTTGCATCTGTAGTGGACCATCAAGGTCAACATTTGGTGCGTCAACAACATCAACGATAGTTTGGAATAGTGGTTCCATGTTCTCGCCAGTTTCGCCTTCTTCTAGAGAAGCCCAACCGTTAAGTGCTGATGCGTAAACCACTTTAAAGTCTAGCTGGTCATCAGTTGCACCTAGGTTGTCGAATAGGTCGAACACTTGGTCCATAACCCAATCAGGACGAGCGCCTGGGCGGTCAATCTTGTTGATTACAACGATTGGCTTAAGACCGTGCGCAAATGCTTTTTGCGTTACGAAGCGCGTTTGTGGCATTGGGCCGTCAACCGCGTCAACGATAAGTAGTACAGAGTCTACCATCGACATGATACGTTCTACTTCACCACCGAAGTCCGCGTGTCCCGGAGTATCTACGATGTTGATACGGTAATCGTTCCAGTTAATTGCTGTGTTTTTAGCAAGGATTGTAATACCGCGCTCTTTCTCGATGTCGTTCGAGTCCATGACTCGCTCTTCAGCTTCACCGCGAGACTCTAGCGTGCCTGATTGTTGTAGCAGCTTGTCAACCAACGTTGTTTTACCGTGGTCAACGTGCGCGATAATCGCGATATTTCTTAATTTATCAATCTGTGGAGTAGCCATGGATATTGATTCACTTAGATAGATGAAATGCCCCCACGCTGAGAACGGGTGCTCTCTGGTGACATTTGCTGATTAAAAAAACGGCCATAATGTACCAGATTTTAGCAAAAAGCCTAGAAATATGTGATCTACTCCCGAGCATTTCTGTGAATTTTACGCTTAATGCCCACTTTCTTCCGCTGAACGAATTGATAAAACACAACTTTATTCTAATCGTTGCACAATACAAATTGACTCTTGCTCAAAAACTGGGCTGAATAAGCAATGCTGCTGTCACATTGTGGTGCAACAATCTTAATTCGCACCACTTTAGTGCAGACGTAGATCATTTTGGTGCAATCATTTGCACCAAACTAGCATCTAAAAACACAATTCATTGAAATTAATGGAATATTTTTTTTGGCACGGTTTTGGCTTTAGTAAACACAGCATCGATTAATGAAAAGTCAAAAAGATTAATCTATGCCGGGTTCATGAATATTTCATAAGTCGAGCTTTTACCGCTTATTAACACTGGAGGTTATCCAAGATGTCAGTAGAAAACGTTCTATCGCTGATCCAAGAAAACGAAGTAAAGTTTGTTGACCTACGCTTCACTGATACAAAAGGTAAAGAGCAGCACATTTCGATTCCTGCTCACCAAATCGATGCAGACTTCTTCGAAGAAGGTAAAATGTTCGATGGTTCATCAGTTGCTGGCTGGAAAGGCATCAACGAGTCAGACATGGTAATGATGCCCGACGCATCTTCAGCTGTGCTTGACCCATTCACGGAAGATGCAACGCTAAACATCCGTTGTGACATCCTAGAACCTGCAACAATGCAAGGTTACGACCGTGACCCACGCTCTATCGCAAAACGCGCTGAAGACTACATGCGCTCAACAGGTATCGCAGATACAGTGCTTGTTGGTCCTGAGCCAGAATTCTTCCTATTCGATGACGTGAAGTTCTCTAACGACATGTCAGGTTCTTTCTTCAAGATTGACGACATCGAAGCAGCATGGAACACAGGCAGCGACATCGAAGGCGGTAACAAAGGCCACCGTCCAGGCGTTAAAGGCGGTTACTTCCCAGTAGCTCCGGTTGACTCTTCTCAAGACATCCGCTCTGCAATGTGTCTAATCATGGAAGAAATGGGCCTAGTTGTTGAAGCGCACCACCACGAAGTGGCGACTGCGGGTCAAAACGAAATCGCAACTCGTTTTAATACGCTAACAACGAAAGCTGACGAAATCCAAATTTACAAATACGTAGTACATAACGTTGCTCACGCATTTGGTAAAACAGCGACATTCATGCCTAAACCACTCGTTGGCGACAACGGCTCTGGCATGCACGTTCACCAATCTCTAGCAAAAGACGGCGTTAACCTGTTTGCTGGCGACAAGTACGGCGGTCTATCTGAAACAGCGCTTTACTACATCGGCGGTATCATCAAACACGCTCGTGCAATCAACGCGTTTGCTAACCCATCAACAAACTCGTACAAGCGTCTTGTACCTGGATTTGAAGCACCAGTTATGCTTGCTTACTCTGCACGTAACCGTTCAGCTTCTATCCGTATCCCAGTGGTACCAAGCCCGAAAGCACGTCGTATCGAAGCTCGCTTCCCAGATCCAGCAGCAAACCCATACCTAGCGTTTGCTTGTCTACTGATGGCTGGTCTTGACGGTATCAAGAACAAGATCCACCCAGGCGAAGCGATGGACAAAGACCTTTACGATCTACCAGCAGAAGAAGCAGCTGAGATTCCTAAAGTGGCTGAGTCTCTAGAAGTGGCTCTAAATGCACTAAACGAAGACCGTGAGTTCTTAACAGCGGGCGGCGTATTCTCTGACGACTTTATCGATTCTTACATCGCACTTAAGTCAAAAGACGTTGAGCGCATCAACATGGCAACTCACCCACTTGAGTTCGAACTTTACTACTCTGTATAAGGTTCAAACTGTGTAAAATGTAAACACAGTAACAAAATATTAGGCTCGCCTCGCAGGCGGGCCTTTTTTGTATTCGTCAGTCAAGATTCGCCGTTTAACATGAGGGGATAATAAAAATACGCTTGGGCTATTTTTACCTTGTAGGTCAAAGGCCTAAGCCATTGAAACGTGAAATCATCGATCAAAAGAAGGTGAGCCATGAAAGTTCAGCTTATTCCATCGCTATGTATACTCAGCGGCACGCTACTGGCCTCTGTAGCCTCGGCTCAGGTCGCTTATACTTGGGTAGACGAAAACGGCGTAGTGCACTTCAGTGACACCCCAAACCAAGGCGCGAAGACCATCGCATTGCCCAATCTTGAAGCCAGTGCACCAGCACCAGAAGTCGAGAGCACAGAATCACTTGCGCCACAAGCCAAAGCAGCCCCCGAGCCAGAAGAAGAGCCAGAAAAGAAATCGGATAAGCCTCAACCTTTGCAGCTGGCGATGCTCACACCTCAACACAATGAAACCATTCGTAGTAATCGTGGCTTGATCAATATCCAGCTGGAAGCCAATCGTAAGCTGGGCATTGGTGAACAACTGCAACTGTTCTTCGATGGGAAACCTTATGGCGCACCTCAAACGCAGCTCACTTGGCAATTAAACAACATCGATCGCGGCACACATACTATCGCGGTTCATGCTAAACGAAGCGGCAAGCTTATTGCATCTACTAGCCCTATAACGGTGCATTTACATAGAGCAAGCGTTAAGCCGACCGTAAAAGGGGCAAAATAGAAAATCGGAGTAAAAAAGTCGCATCACAATGAGGCTTTTTACTTTTTCTTCTGAGCTTTCTTCGCCATACTTAACGTTCTATTGCACCATTATTGTGCATTGCACAATCTCAACGCAAACAAGGACGTAATGTGGATACCAGTCTCCCTAGTGCCATACTCAACAACATGGTCACAGCAACGCTGATTCTTGATGATGGATTGGCCATCCGCTATGCCAATCCAGCCGCTGAGCTGTTGTTTTCGCAAAGCGCCAAACGCATTGTCGAACAATCGCTTTCTCAATTGATTCAGCATGCATCGTTGGACTTGGCCTTACTGACTCAGCCATTGCAAAGTGGCCAAAGCATTACCGACAGTGACGTGACGTTTGTCGTCGATGGGCGTCCGCTAATGCTGGAAGTCACAGTAAGTCCAATCACTTGGCAACGACAGCTCATGCTATTGGTTGAAATGCGCAAAATAGATCAACAACGACGCCTCACTCAAGAGCTCAACCAACACGCACAGCAACAAGCCGCCAAACTGCTCGTGCGCGGTTTAGCTCATGAGATCAAAAATCCACTTGGCGGATTACGCGGTGCGGCGCAGCTGCTGGAAAAAATGTTGCCCGATCCATCGTTAACCGAATACACCCACATCATTATCGAACAAGCCGATCGACTAAGAGCGTTAGTCGACCGCCTACTTGGCCCACAGAAACCGGGCAAAAAGACACAAGAAAATCTGCACCAAATTCTGGAGAAAGTACGCCAATTGGTCGAGTTAGAATCTCAAAACTCGATCATCATCGAACGCGACTACGACCCGAGCTTGCCTGAGATTTTGATGGATGCGGATCAAATAGAACAAGCGATGCTGAACATCGTCAGCAACGCGGCACAAATTCTTGCTCATCAAGAGCACGGCAACATCACCATTCGCACCAGAACGGTGCATCAAGCCAACATTCATGGCAAACGCTGCAAATTAGCGGCGCGCGTCGAGATCACCGATAACGGGCCGGGCATTCCACCTGAATTACAGGACACCTTGTTTTATCCCATGGTCAGCGGGCGCGAAGGCGGCACCGGACTTGGGTTGTCCATCTCACAAAATTTGATCGACCAGCACAACGGAAAAATCGACGTTGAAAGCTGGCCTGGCCACACCACTTTTACAATATATTTGCCGATTTGACCTCACGAATGGATTTCGTTGAGCGCCTATTTACGGTTTTTGCTGCAAGGATTAGTACATGAGTAAAGGATATGTTTGGGTCGTCGATGACGACAGTTCAATTCGCTGGGTGATGGAGAAAACGCTCTCCTCAGCCAACATAAAATGCGAAACCTATGCCGATGGGGAAAGCGTTTTGATGGCGCTTGAGCGCGAAGTGCCAGACGTACTGGTGTCTGATATTCGCATGCCCGGTATCGACGGATTAGAACTGCTCAAGCAAGTGCAACGTGATTACCCTGATTTGCCCGTGATCATCATGACCGCGCATTCCGACTTAGATGCCGCCGTTAACGCCTATCAAAAAGGCGCGTTCGAGTACCTGCCAAAACCGTTTGATATCGATGAAACCTTAACGCTGGTCGAACGTGCGATTGCCCACAGCCATGAAAACAAACGCGAGCAATTGTCTTCAGAAGATGCCCCGGCCGACACGCCAGAGATCATCGGTGAAGCGCCAGCAATGCAGGAAGTGTTCCGCGCTATTGGCCGCCTTTCTCGCTCGTCGATTTCCGTTCTGATCAACGGTGAGTCCGGTACGGGTAAAGAGCTGGTTGCTCATGCCCTTCACCGCCATAGCCCTCGCGCCAACAAACCTTTTATCGCTCTCAATATGGCCGCGATTCCAAAAGACTTGATTGAGTCTGAGTTGTTCGGTCACGAAAAAGGCGCATTTACGGGCGCGAACAGTGTTCGTCAAGGCCGCTTCGAGCAAGCCAACGGAGGCACGCTCTTTTTGGACGAAATCGGTGACATGCCACTGGATATCCAGACACGTTTGCTGCGCGTGTTGGCGGATGGTCAGTTCTACCGTGTTGGTGGTCACTCTCCGATTCGTGTCGATGTACGTATTGTCGCCGCCACGCACCAAAACCTCGAAAAGCTGGTACACCAAGGCGATTTTCGTGAAGACTTGTTCCACCGCTTGAACGTCATTCGCGTACAAATTCCTGCGCTTCGTGAACGCAAACAAGATATTGAAAAGCTCACACAACACTTTCTGGTACGCGCCGCAGATGAGCTTGGAGTGGAAACCAAAACCTTGCACCCGTCGACAGTCGAAATTCTCAATCGACTCAATTGGCCGGGCAACGTACGTCAGCTAGAAAACATTTGTCGCTGGTTAACCGTGATGGCGAGTGGCAGTGAAGTATTACCGAACGATTTGCCTTCAGAGCTTTTGGAAGAGAAGAAGACCATTTCGGATTCAACCAAAGGCAGCTGGCAAGAACAATTGGCGGACTGGGCACGTCAATCGCTCGCTGCGGGGGATAAAGAACTACTTTCTTTCGCATTACCAGAATTTGAGCGCATTTTATTAGAAGCTGCATTGGAGCACACTAAAGGTCACAAGCAAGATGCCGCTAAAGTATTAGGCTGGGGACGCAATACGCTAACCAGAAAGTTAAAAGAGTTGTACTGACCGTCACTTAAGCAGTGAGTTAACAATGAGAGTGCTTAGCGCTCGATATTAACAGAAATGTCAGTACAATTAAGGTGAACCATCCCTAATGTGACTAGGCAATGTCTACTGCAAAGACTCAAATTACACTACGTACTGCTGTACTCATCCCTTTTGTGATGATTTTCTTACTGGCTATCGGTGTGATTGTCTACGTCCAAAAACAAAGCTATGAAGAGGTGGTGACCGACATCAGCGATAAACAGCTGTCGGTGTTGACCGAAAGTGTCTACGACCACCTCAATAGTTATCTGCGAAAACCGTTTACGGCGGTGATGACGCTTGCTCATAACGTGAGTTATCACAACCTGTACCATCCCCATGATACGCGAGATGTCCAAGCCTACTTATTGAGCGCGTTTCAGAACCTATACCGTTCTATTCCGCAGCTGGACGTGATTGCTTTTGGTTCAGAAACTGGCGATTTCGCGGGTTTTCGTCGCGAGATCTCCGACGATTACACCTTGATGGTTCAAGATAAATACACCGATGGTAAGTTAATCATCTACGGCACAGATCATGTCAGTAACGATATTCGTACTGTCATCACGCCTTACGACCCAAGAACTCGTCCTTGGTATCAACCGGTCGCCAAAGACGAAAAACCGATGTGGTCAAAAATCTACACCAATGCGGATGAGCGCCAAGACATCACCTTATCTGCTATGACACCGGTGTACGAACACCAAGAATTTGCGGGCGTATTGGTGACGGATATTCGTATCAATACCTTCAACGAGTTTCTACGCGTCATCAAGAAGAACACCAAAGCATCGGTCTTTATCATGGACCAGGAACACCGATTAGTGGCACATTCTGGCCCTGGCAGCGTGGTGTCTTGGGGCACAAAGTTTTCGGATAAAGGTCAACGCTTGTTCGCCTCTGAAAGCGCAGACCCGATCATCAAAATCAGCGCCTCCCGCGTGCGTGGTTTTGACTTGTACCATACAGACCAACCGTACACGTTTGAGTTTGACCACAGCGGCCAACGTATTTTTAGCCGTATCACGCCCTACTACGATCCAAACGGTTTAACTTGGTTCATCGGCACTTCTATCTCGGAATCTGATTTGCTTGGCCTCTTACCGAAAAGCCAAGAGAAAAGCTGGATTGTTGGTATCGTCGTCAGCTTGTTTGGCATCGGCTTTAGTTGGGTCATATTCGAACGCGTGACTCGACCAATCAACGCCACTGCCGATGCAGCTCAACACCTAGCAAATGGCGATTGGGATAGCTCAATGCCCCAACCTGGCCGTGTGTACGAAACGACCGTGCTCGCAAAAGCCTTTAATGAAATGGCCAGCAACCTCAAAGCCTCATTTAAGGCGCTGCGCGATCAGCTGGTGTATGACTCATTAACTCGACTCTACAGCCGCCAAGGATTAATCGAAATCTGCGAAAACAAACCCAATTTGTGTCACGGTAGTTTGTTCTTATTGGGGATCAACAAATTTAGAGATATCAACGACAGCGTGGGACACCACAATGGTGATCAGCTGTTGGTTAGCATCGCAGAAAGGCTGAAGCAGCAATTCCCAGACAACACCATGCTGGCCCGAATTGGTGGTGATGAGTTCGCTCTGTTTATGCCAGATATGGATAAAGACGAAGACATCCGTTTAACAGAACGTCGCCTACAACAACTGTTCGCAGCACCATTTATGGTTGAAGGTGAAAGCGTGGTGATGAAGATCTCACTAGGGATTGTGCAAACCAAGCATGGTGAGAACATGCCGCTTTGGCTACGCAATGCCAGCATTGCTCTGAGCTACGCGAAGCAAGATCCACTGACGGGCATTTGTTACTACAGCCCAGAACTCGCGAGCGCATCGAAGTTTCGTACTCAGCTGCTCACGAAGATGCAAACGGGCATCGACAAGCGCGAATTTGTGCCTCATTATCAGCCGATCATCGATCTCGCGAGTGGTAACGTATGTGGCGCCGAAGCCCTAGCTCGCTGGAATAGCGAAAGCGGTATGATTTCACCATTAGATTTCATCCCAATCGCGGAAGAAAGCGGCATGATCAAAGCCATTGGCCAACAAATCTTGCTGCAAGCGTGCCGAGACACATACAAAGCCATCGAGAACAAACAGTGGCCGTCAGACTTCCAATTGCACGTGAACATCTCGGTCAATCAGCTCTCCTGTCCGGCGTTTGTCGACACCGTGACACGAGTGCTGGATGTCACCAAGCTGCCCGCCAAAAACCTCACGTTAGAGATCACCGAGTCGCGCATTATTGATAGCGCACCAACGACTCTGGAAAACATGACGAAGTTGCGTGATATGGGCATTGGCATCGCCATTGATGATTTTGGTACGGGTTACTCTTCCCTTGGTTATCTGCATTCACTGCCGTTCACTTGCTTGAAGATCGATCGCACGTTCATCAATCAGCTCACCAAAGAGAACCTCGACAGCTCAGTAGTAGCCGCAGTGATCAATATCACCGCAGGATTAAAAACCAATGTCGTGGCAGAAGGTGTAGAAGACAGCACGCAAGCGCAACTGTTGCGTTCTCTGGGCTGCCATCAAGTCCAAGGTTTCTATTACAGTCGCCCAATTCCTCTGGATGAATGGCCAACACATTTGGTTAACATGAAGTAGAAAAGAGCGAGAATCGTTGAATTCCTAGTCATCCTCTACTGACAATCTACCTAACTGTTATTTATACTTAACTGCAAATCTTACCCATGTATTGTCACAGATAATGTTTGGGCCCTGTTCCAGTTCATAACTATCCGGATCGACATAATGATAACTAAGAATCTTCCTCTAACTGATTTGCACCGCCACCTTGACGGTAACATTCGTACTAAGACTATCCTTGAGCTTGGCCAAAAATTTGGCATTGCTCTGCCAGCGTACGATATTGAGTCTCTCACTCCACACGTTCAAATTGTCGAAGCGGAACCATCTCTTGTTGCTTTCCTTTCCAAGCTTGACTGGGGCGTAGCAGTACTGGGCGATCTTGACGCTTGTCGTCGCGTTGCTTATGAAAACGTTGAAGATGCGCTAAACGCACAAATTGATTACGCCGAACTGCGTTTCTCACCATACTACATGGCGATGAAACACAAATTGCCAGTCGCTGGCGTGGTTGAAGCGGTTGTCGATGGCGTACAAGCAGGCATGCGAGACTTTGGCATCAAAGCGAACCTTATCGGTATCATGAGCCGCACATTTGGCACAGATGCATGTCAGCAAGAACTGGATGCCATTCTAAGCCAGAAAGACCACATCGTAGCAGTAGACCTTGCAGGTGATGAGCTTGGTCAACCGGGCGATCGCTTTGTCTCTCACTTCAAACAAGTACGTGATGCAGGCCTAAACGTGACAGTTCACGCTGGTGAAGCGGCGGGCGCTGAAAGCATGTGGCAAGCCATTCAAGAGCTTGGTGCAACGCGTATCGGCCACGGTGTGAAAGCGATTCACGATCCAAAACTGATGGATTACCTAGCGGAAAACCGTATCGGTATCGAATCGTGCCTGACGTCGAACTTCCAAACCAGTACGGTCGATTCTCTAGCAAATCACCCACTGAAACAGTTCCTAGACCACGGCGTTCTAGCGTGTCTAAATACGGATGATCCTGCGGTAGAAGGTATTGAGCTACCTTACGAATACGAAGTGGCGGCACCAGCAGCCGGCCTGAGCCAAGAGCAGATTCGCCAAGCGCAAATCAATGGCCTTGAGCTTGCTTTCATTTCTGATGCAGAAAAAGCAGAACTGAAAGAAAAAGTTAAAGATCGCGTTTAATCAGCGCAAAATTATAAAAAATGCCAGCATTTGCTGGCATTTTTTGCATTTGGAATCGGCAAGTGATGATCAAATCACGCGAGAGAATTGCTGCTGACGCGCTTTTGCTCGCAGATATTTATCGAAGCTCATACAGATGTTACGGATAAGCAGGCGACCACGCAGTGTCACTCGAATTTCATTGTCATCCACTTCCACCAACTCATCATTGATGAACGTTTGTAGCAATTGCAGGTCTTCTTTGAAGTACTGATCAAATTTCACTCTGAATTCAGATTCGATCGCTTTTTTATCAAGCTTAAAGTTACAAATCAGCTGCTTAATGACTTCACGACGGAGCAAGTCATCCGAATCGAGTGAGACACCTTTCCACAATGCGTGGCGAAGGTCATTTACTTGAGCGTAGTACTTCTTGAGCTCTTTTTGGTTTTGTGCGTACGCATCACCAATCATTGAAATCGCAGAAACACCAAAGCCCACCAAGTCACACTCACCTTGCGTGGTGTAGCCTTGGAAGTTGCGATGCAACACACCTTCGCGCTGCGCAACGGCAAGTTCGTCGTCAGGCATCGCAAAATGGTCCATGCCGATGAACTGGTAGCCAGCCCCCGTCAAGGTTGCGATCGTATCTTGCAGGATCGCCATTTTCTCTTCTGCTTTTGGCAAATCTTCGTCTTTAATTTTACGCTGCGCAGCAAACAATTGCGGCATGTGTGCGTAGTTAAAGACCGACAGACGACCCGGCTGCATTTCCAGCACTTGTTCTAACGTCTTCGCAAAAGAGGCTTTGGTCTGCTTCGGCAAACCGTAGATCAAATCGAGGTTGGTCGAACGGAAACCCAACTCTTTCGCACGTGCCACCATCGCAAAGATGAATTCTTCATCTTGTTCACGGTTCACCAGTTTTTGCACTTCTTTGTTGAAGTCCTGAACGCCGATGCTCAGGCGGTTGAAGCCTTCACTACGAAGGTGATCCAACATGGTGATCTGAATTTCACGCGGGTCTACTTCAATGCTGATTTCTGCATCATCACTGAATGTAAATTCTTGGCGTAGCAAGTTCATCACGCGAGTGATTTGCTTTTCAGATAGAAACGTCGGTGTACCACCACCAAAGTGCAATTGCGTCACGGTGCGACCAACGAGCAATGCAGCACGTTGACGAATTTCGTGTTCAAGCACGTCGAGGTATTCATCCGCTTTGTGCGAGTGGCGTGTAATGACTTTATTACAACCACAGTAGTAGCAAAGCTTATGGCAAAACGGAATGTGTACGTACAGCGATAACGGACGCTCTGGGTACTGAGTGCATGCCATATCATAGTCTGAGATGGTAAACGCTTCATGAAACTCCAGCGCCGTTGGGTACGACGTGTAGCGAGGACCGGAATAGTTGTACTTATCCAATACCGCTTGATCCCAGACGATTTGCTGTTTCGATTCAGTGTGTTGATTCGACATGGTGGTACTTTCCGTTAAATGCTAGGGCAACGAAAGCCGTCACCCGATATTCAGAATCGCTATTTTGCCATACGACGATGGCAACCGTGGCAACACCTGATGGCTTTTTAATTATAAATCCAAAGAAGTGCTAGCGTGATCACGATAGCCCCAATGGTCATAAAACAAACCAATGGGGATTATCGTTAAAGCATCTGAATATTGATTTGATTATTCAGTGGCTGGACGTTTTTCTGCAACACTTTGAGTTCCTCGATGATCGCATCTGTTAAGCGGCTTTCTGCTTTCTGACGCGTCAGGTTCTGTTGCATACGTTCTTTCTTGGCAAGTTGCTGACGGTCTTCACCGCGCGCCATATCTTTTACGATATGGTAAAGCTCGGAAATTGCAGGGTACACTTCGTCGAAGTTCACACGATTCTCACCTTGAACATAATCCATGATGCAGTACACGCGAATACTGATTTCCGACAAATCGCACTGGCCTTGAATGCCTGCCTGACACAAGGTATGCACATTCTCAAAAATGTTGGCATTACGTTTATCGATCGCCAACTTTTGATGCTTCAGCTGCAATTCCTTTTGCTTTTTCAATTGAAGCAGAAGGTAACCTGCATAAGAAGCCAGCGCGATAATGATCACTGCACCCGCAATAGCTAATAAGGTTACATTCATGGCTTAATTATCCTTTGTAGTCTTCGAAGTTAATATCGTCGAAATCCGCTAATAAATCATCGTCATTACGAGAACCTTTCGCAGAAGAAACGGTAAAATCTTCCTCTTCTTCAGGTTCTAGCAGACCAAGTTGGTCCATTAGCTTTTCAATACGATCAAGCTTCTCATCCACGTATTTTTGTAGGCCTGTACCTAGGTTTTCACCCGCTTCAATGCGATCCAACAACACGTTCAATTGCGCGTCATTTTCTAGCATTTCTAGCTCTTGTTCCGCAGATAGACGACGCTCTTGCTTCGTCATCTTCTTCACTGGTTCAACAATCAGAGGGATCTTCTTCTTGCTGCCTAAACGTGGGTCACGATTTTGCGCAGAAGATTGCTTTTTCTGTTCGTTAACTTCTGAGTTGCGGCTACCTGTCTTCAAGCCTTTACGCTTTTTCGCGCGCTTGCGTAGACGGCCTTCAACGTCAGATTCGGTACGGTTACGAGTTACAACAAACTCAGGTGCGCCAGCGGCACCCGGCTTTCTAGATTTCTTTTTACGGCTCATTACTGGGTCTTCCTCAGTAAAATTACATCATTACCAATAAATTCGAGTTCGAGCTTATCCCGCTCAGCAAGGAACTGGAAGGTATCACGGCTAAAGAACACCACATGAGTTGGGTCATTCTTATAGTGCCATGATTTAAAAGCCTCCACGTCGATGACCATTTTCGTCATCAGGCCAATCCAGCCCCCTGGCTTAACTAAATTCAACCATTGCTTCCACACCACATCGGGGTGGTAGAGGTGCTCTATCACCTCTGTCGCTGTCATGAAGTCATACTGCTTTTCTAGCACCGCAGTATCTGGGTGATAGTAAATATCGTACAACGCCATGTTGTGCCCTGCTTCTTCTAGCATTAAGGAAAGCGTCGGGCCCGGACCACAACCAAAGTCGATTCCGTTCGATTGTGGTGAAATTCGCTCTGTGATTGGGTCAGCAATACGCGACAAAAAACGTCGATAGCCCATATCTTCTGGGTTGTTCTCATGCAAATCATAGTGAGCTTTTTCAGTTTCCGCATCCAAACGTTGGTCTGGATTAACGAATACCAAGTAGCACTGCTCACATTGAAGATATTCGCGATGCTTATCTTCAAAATAGTGACGAGTATGCTGATTGTGGCATAAAGGACAGGTATGCATGCTGACTTCCTCAAACAGGGATGCGAAACATACCAGAAAGTGGACTCAGATTGGAGAGGCACTGAATACTTTTTCAGCAGTTTTTGTTAAAAAACTTTGTTTAAGAACCCATCGAAAGGCATCAGTGTAGTAATCCCTCTTCAGATTGGTGGTTGCCGAGAAAAAACGGCATAAAAAAAGCGACAGTCAAACTGTCGCTTTCTAAGTGCCATCAAGTGGCGAAACTGTGTTGCACGCATTTAGTGCACCAAGAATCCTTTTGTTTTTCGTGCTTTCCTTGCCAAAAAGTGTTGTTTTTCATCTTCCTGATGAGTTTTGGCTATCCCTTTACTTCCTGTCTTCTGAGCAACTTCCTGTGCCTGATCCTTTCCACTGTCTTAACCATAAGACGAGATGACCATCCGTATCGAGCAGGCTCCTTGCCTACCTAATTCCGTTTTCCGATCACCAAGCTATCCTAGCTTGCGTCCATGAAGACCTTGAATCCGTGGTCTGAAATCCTGCAATTCACCCCCTGTGAACGCTTTCTACTTTACGTAATCCCGACGCACTCACAAGTTAGCAGCAGGAAATATTAGCGATGATTTTTTCGCAAAAATTAAAAACATCAATTAATCAAAAGGTTAAAAATAAGAAGAAGACATTCGCAATCGAAGGTATGGCAAATGTCTTACAAGCTTTCGAGCAGATATCGATGACACCCTCAAAAATCACGTGTGAGCCACATCACCAACAAAAATGCCCCAGCGAAATCGCTGGGGCATTTTTGTACAACTTTGCTCGAACTATGTAGGGGTATCAGTGCAGACCGCCAACGTATTTCGACAGAACTTCGATATCTTCATCTGTCATTTTCTTCGCGATGTCACGCATCATGGCATTCATATCGTTGCCACGGTTACCATCACGGAATTTTTCTAACTGAGCTTTGATGTAGTCAGCGTGCTGACCCGAAATTTTAGGGAAACCTGAAAGCTCAGTACCGTTACCACGCGGACCGTGACATGCCATACATGCCGTTAGACCACGCTCTGCATCACCCGCGGTGTAAAGCACTTTACCTTTTGCTACCACATCTTCAGGTGTCGAGCTTTCTGAAGTTGGTAGAGAAGAGTAGTATGCTGCAAGATCTGCGATGTCTTCATCGCTTAGCGGCATTGCCATGCCACTCATTACAGGATCGTAACGACCTTGTTTACCACCACTTGTCATACCTAGCTTAAGATCTTTTAACTGCTTCTCAAGATACTTAGCGTGTTGGCCTGCTAGTTTAGGGTACATTGCGATTGCACTGTTGCCATCTGCTCCGTGACAGGCGACACAGGTTTGTGATTTTGCTTTACCAGCCTCAATATTACCTTGGGCCCATACTGAGCAACTGGCTAAAAGACTCAAAATTAGCGCTAATTTCTTCATGACATTCCATTATAATTATCAAGCTTCCAGTACCACGGAATGTGAACATACCGCGTACACTCATGGTACAATAGGCGACCTTATGCCGAGCACGGTTATTTTACACAATTTCACAAAAAAGTAATCAATCGACTACACAAAGTCGAGATGGAGTTAACAGTGAGCGTAAAAATTCATTACCAAAATACGCATTTCATCACCAGCGCGCCCGATATTCGCCACTTACCGGAGGACGAAGGTGTCGAAATTGCGTTTGCAGGACGCTCAAACGCTGGTAAATCGAGTGCACTTAACCGTCTAACTAATCAAAAAAGCTTAGCCAAGACATCAAAAACACCTGGTCGTACCCAATTGATCAACCTATTCAAAGTAGAAGAAGGTTGTCACATTGTCGATCTACCGGGATATGGTTTTGCTCAAGTACCGGTAGAGATGAAAAACAAATGGCAGAAATCTTTAGGTGAATACCTACAGAAACGCGAGTGCCTAAAAGGCCTAGTGGTTCTGATGGACATTCGTCACCCAATGAAAGATCTCGACCAGCAAATGATTTTCTGGGCTATCGATAGCCGTATTCCAGTACAAGTGTTGCTAACTAAAGCTGACAAGCTAAAAAGTGGCGCACGTAAACAGACACTTCTGAAAATTCGCAAACAAGTAGAAACTTTCGGTGGTGACGTTTCGGTTGATGTTTTCTCTTCTCTAAAAGGATTAGGGGTCGATCAGCTGCGCGCGAAACTGGATACCTGGTTTGCACCAGCACTGGCTCACCTGATTGAAGAAGACGATCTAGAGATGCCAGAGAGCAACGAAGAATAATTAACAATATTTGTTAAATTTTTTCGACACAGCCCTGCCATTTGGTGGGGCTTTTGTTTATCTAGACAAAGCAAAAACCGGAATTTCAGGCAATAAAAATCCCCACCTTCCTGGCAGGGATAACGGGAGAGAAAAATTGGTAATTATTGTTATGTTGCAAAGCATTACTGAACTATCGAATGATTTCAATAGTTCAAAAAGTCATCTGCTTTTCTAATCTTGAGTCTTTTCGTTTACCAAACATTAATAAAGAAAATTAAATTCAATAAGTTAGATAAGTTTCACCCCTCAGAAAGGCCGACTTACTTTCTTTCGAGAAAAAATAATAGTGTGAATGGCGTAAATTTACAGGATGAATGAGTCGAAGAAATAACGACAAAAAATCAGTGGAAGCAAGTAGTTAGCGAGAGAGAATTGCGAGGACAGCGCCAAAATGGATAAGAAACTGAGTTAAAAGGAATTTTTCTTTCGCCCAATAAAAAACGCCCCAGTCAAAAACTGACTGGGGCGGCTGAATCAGCCTAATCCAATAACGTGAAACAAAAGGTCTGAAAGATAGAACATCTTACCTCTGTACCCTACGCGATCTAATGTACAACAATTGGTCAGAATTGCAAAGATTTTTTGTAGTTTTTTTTCATGAAAGTTTTATTAAGCAACATTAATTTTCAAATCCAAGTTGCTTTTTTAATGACACAAAAAAGCCAGCGTTTGTGCGCTGGCTCATACTAAATCGACCAAATTGATTTAAAAATGATTAGTGCGCTTGATCCCAGTTGTCACCGTGACCAGCTTCTGCCACCAAAGGCACTTTCAACCCTGCTGCAGATTCCATCAATTTTTGTACTTTACTTTCAATTTCGGACAAAGACGACTCTTCGACTTCAAATACCAGTTCATCGTGTACTTGCATCAAAAGTTTTACGCGACCATTGCCTTCTTCTTGAATCCATTGATCCACTAGCAGCATCGCTTTCTTAATAATGTCCGCTGCAGTGCCTTGCATTGGCGCATTGATCGCCGCTCGTTCTGCTGCTTTACGACGCATACCATTACGCGATTTGATTTCTGGCAGATGCAAACGTCGACCAAAAATGGTTTCTACATAACCTTTATCAGCTGCTGCGCTGCGCGTGTCTTCCATGTACTGCATTACACCTGGGTAACGCTCGAAGTACTTGTCCATATATGCTTGCGCTTCACCACGAGGAATGCCCAGCTGTTTTGCCAAGCCGAATGCGCTCATGCCGTAAATCAGACCAAAGTTCACCGCTTTTGCACGGCGACGCTGCTCACTTGATACCTGATCAATAGACACTCCCATGATTTCTGCTGCGGTTGCTGCGTGAATGTCTTTACCGTCGCGGAAGGCATCAAGCAGCGCTTGGTCGCCAGAAAGGTGCGCCATAATACGCAGCTCGATTTGCGAGTAGTCGACAGCCAGAACCTTGTAACCAGCAGGAGCTACAAACGCCTGACGAATACGACGACCTTCTTCGTTACGGATTGGAATGTTCTGCAAGTTTGGATCGGTAGACGACAAACGACCTGTCGCAGTCACCGCTTGATGGTAAGAGGTGTGTACACGACCAGTTGAAGGGTTGATCATCTTCGGCAGCTTGTCTGTGTATGTCGACTTCAGCTTCGCTAAGCCACGGTATTCTAGGATCAGTTTTGGCAGTGGGTAATCCAACGCAAGCTCTTGCAACACCTCTTCATTGGTTGAAGGTGTGCCAGATGGTGTCTTCTTCACAACAGGTAGGCCCATTTTTTCAAATAGGATAGCTTGCAGCTGCTTCGGCGAGTTCATGTTGAACTCTTGTTCTGCGATTTCGTAAGCTTTTTGTTCAAGCTCTTCTAAACGGGCTGCGATTTCTACCGATTGAGCGCTCAGCTTCATGTCATCAATCAGAACACCTGTGCGCTCAATGCGAGACAAAACAGGGACTAGCGGCATTTCGATTTCTTCGTAAACCGATTTTAGCTTTTCATCTTGTTCGATGTTAGCAAACAGACGATTGTGCAGACGAAGCGTGACGTCTGCATCTTCTGCTGCGTATGGCGATGCTTGCTCAAGCTCAATTTGGTTGAAGGTCAGTTGGTTTTTACCTTTACCCGCGATTTGTTCGAATGAAATGCAGCTGTGTTGTAGGAAACGAAGTGCCAAGCTGTCCATGTCGTGTTTGCCGCCTACGCTGTTGTAAACGTAAGACGCCAACATGGTGTCGTATTTGATGCCTTTCATCTCGATGCCGTAACGTGCCAGCACAGACGCGTCGTATTTTAGGTTCTGACCGACTTTCGCTTGAGCGTCGTCTTCAAGAATCGGTTTCAGCTGCTCGAGAACCCAATCGCGATCCAGTTGCTCTGGCGCATCCAAATAATCGTGTGCGACAGGGACATAAGCCGCAATACCTTCATCGATAGCAAATGACAAACCAACAAGGTTCGCCACCATGTAATCAAGGCTGTCCGTTTCGGTATCAAAAGCAAACAGCTCTGCCGCTTTGAGTTTTTCTAGCCACGCATTGAAAGAAGCTTCGTCCAAAATGGTTTCGTACTGACTGCGATCAATCGTTACCGCTGAGGTTTCCATTTCAGCATGCGAAGAAGAAGATGATGCTTGCGCAGAGCCTGCAAGTTCAACTGCTTCGACAGTGCCTGAGCCGCCTTCAAGCAATTCGTTCAGCCAAGACTTAAACGTCAACTGACCATACAGTTTGATCAATTCGTCTTTGTTTGGCTCTGCTTTCAGTAGCGACTCTGGTGTTTCTTCCAGTTCCACATCCAGCTTGATGGTAGCCAGCTCATAAGACAGCATAGCATTGTCTTTGTTGTCGACCAGCTTCTTCGCCATGGTTTTCGAACCGCGGAAACCAAGTGCCGCGATATCATCCAGATTTTCGTACAACTTAGTAAGGCCACCAATGCCTTGCAGCAAAGCGGTCGCCGTTTTGTCGCCCACGCCCGGTACACCAGGGATGTTATCGACTTTATCGCCCATCAACGCTAGATAGTCGATGATCAACTCTGGCGGAATACCAAATTTTTCCACCACCCCTTCACGATCCATCACGACGTTCGTCATGGTGTTGATCAAGGTAATGTTGTCATCCACCAGCTGAGCCATATCTTTATCGCCAGTACTGATTAAAACAGGCATGCCTTGTTGCGAGGCTTGGTAAGCCAACGTACCGATGACGTCATCTGCTTCCACGCCAGGAACGCAGATCAACGGCAACCCCATCGCACGAATAACGTTGTGCAAAGGTTCAATTTGGCAACGCAGATCGTCCGGCATTGGTGGACGATTCGCTTTGTATTCTGAATACATCTCATCACGGAAGGTTTTACCCTTCGCATCAAACACCACCGCAATACGCTCAGACGCAAATTGACGCATCATACTGCGTAGCATGTTCACCACACCGTAAACTGCGTTGGTTGGGATTTCACCATTACTCATCGTGCCCGGGTAAGCGTGAAAAGCGCGATATAGGTAAGAAGAACCGTCGATAAGAATCAGCGGATTTTCAGGAATACTTGCCATAATTGTCTGTATCCAAATCAGTACTTAATAGATCTGCCTAGGATGCCATGACTGCTGATCCGAATCTATCTTGTTCGTTCGATCCAGATCGCGGAAATTTTCCGATTTATTCAAGAAAACCACCATCACCTGTGGATAACTCTGTTTATATAAATTATCCACAGATTGTGCAATGATAGAAAAGACAAAAAAATACAAATCTATATTGTTGTTTTTGAAGGATTATTTTTAAACAAGGCGAGAAGATCAACGATCTTAAAATGATCATGTCATGTGGAAAAGTTACGGATAGTGACGTCAAATGGAAATCGTAGAAAAGAAAAAAGCGACCCAATTGGGTCGCCTAGCAGAAGTGGTAAAGCCAGTTCCATATCATGGCAGCTTAACCAAGAAGCTATAAATTACACTGGAAGCAATGTGAGCAATGTCGTGTCAAAAAGAATTCGTGCAAGTTCTTGGATAAATGTTTCATCACCTTCTCAACACCAGTTAATCAACTTCTGTTAATCAGTAATTCAACGTCCTTGTGAACTTTCCTCATTCCCTAAGACAGTATTAATAATAATGATTCTCATTTAACAGTCAACAGTTAAATGAGAAAAAATCTCATTTATTTTCACATTGCTTTAATGAAATGCACTCTCGATTCACGAAGATTAATTTTTTCTTCAAATTTTTCAATAAGATACCCATTTCTCAACAACAATCTGAGCATGGCAGGAAATTGGTTTCGAGATTTCACTTTTAGTGTTTTATAGCCTTGTTCTGCGACCCATTCTTCTTGAGCCTCTAACAACATCTGCGCGACTCCCTCATTTCGAGCTTGCGGCGCAACACCACCAAACCAACTATAGAAGGTGTCTTCATCCAGTTCGTAGCCGATTTTAAAACCGACAATAGCACCGTTTTTCTCAGCCACTAGGATTAGGCTGTTTTTGTCTCCAAGACGCTGTGACATCGAATCTAAGGTTTCTCCGTTGGCAAACTCTTTCACTCGAGTGACCACTTGAAGTGCCTCTTCCAACGTGCCTTCACGAATCAGCATTGTCATTGTTCTCTTCTCCAGAAATAAATATACCCAAGCACCTTGGATTTTTTGGGATATACAAGCCTTTTGTAATCCGCCTGAGGTTACTTGGGTATATGCAGACGAACAACTATTGTCGGTCTGGTTTTTCTCACTGAGCGATAATTACTCTTCTGTCGCTTCTCGAGCCATCTTTAGGTGCTGAGCGGCTTGTGCATTCTCTTCCGCTAACCACTCTGCAACGTCTTTTGCAAAGTAAGTCAGGATGCCATCGGCGCCCGCACGCTTAAAGCACAGTAGTGATTCCATTACTGTCTCGCGCTCTTTTAACCAGCCATTAAGAATCGCCGCTTTGTGCATCGCGTACTCGCCCGATACTTGGTAAGCAAATGTCGGAACTTGCAGCTCGGTTTTCACTCGGCGAACTACATCTAAGTATGGCATACCTGGCTTAACCATCACCATGTCTGCCCCTTCATTGATGTCCATTGCGACTTCATGCATTGCTTCATCAATGTTTGCTGGGTCCATTTGGTAGTTTTTCTTGTTACCACCTTTTAGATTAGACGAAGAACCGACGGCATCTCGGAATGGGCCGTAGTAGTTTGATGCGTATTTAGCCGAGTAAGCCATGATTTGAGTATGAATGTAGCCCGCTTCTTCTAGCGCAACTCGGATTGCTCCGATACGACCATCCATCATGTCTGATGGCGCAACCACATCTGCGCCCGCTTCGGCATGAGACAATGCCTGCTTAACTAACACTTCGGTGGTTTCATCGTTCATCACATAGCCATCTTCATCAATGATGCCGTCTTGGCCATGTGTGGTGAACGGGTCTAGTGCGACGTCTGTAATCACACCAATTTGTGGCACGTGCTCTTTTAGTGCACGTACTGCGCGCTGAACCAAACCTTCTGGATTGTAAGCTTCGGTAGCGCATAAGCTTTTAGCGTCTTGGTTTACGACAGGGAAAAGCGCGATGGCAGGAACGCCTAGATTTGCGAGGTATTGTGCTTCTTCTAGCATTAAATCAATCGACAAACGCTCTACACCCGGCATGGATTCCACGCTCTCACGACGATCTTTACCCATAAGGATGAACATTGGGTAAATCAGATCATTCACGGAAAGTTGGTTCTCAGCCATCAAACGACGACTAAAATCGTGTTTACGTAAACGACGCATACGGCGTGCAGGGAATGGACCTTGAATTGATACAGACACCATTTTCTCCTTGTCTGGACGGTTATGATGATCAAATCATCTGGTGAACAAAATCATATCACTCTTGATGCACCTTGCGAGTGACAATCTGGAAAAAGGCGATGAAAAAAACTGAAAATGACCCAGCACTCACACTCAAGTATACTTCTCGTACCAAACGGACAAAGTACAGAGAAATACCATGATCGATACCCACGCGCACATATACGCGAGCGAATTTGATAACGACCGCGATGAAGTGGTTGAGCGCGCCTTAACTCAAGGCATCACTAAAATTTTGCTGCCGAATATCGATCTGGACTCGATTGAACCGATGCTGCAGACCGAAGCAGCGTATCCGGAAGTGTGCCACTCAATGATGGGTTTGCACCCATGTTACGTTGATAGCAACGTTGATCAAACGCTAGAAATCATCCGAGGCTGGTTCGAAAAACACAACTTTATCGCCGTGGGCGAAATCGGCATCGACCTGTATTGGGATAAAACCTACCGAGCAGAGCAAGAGATGGCTTTCGTAACCCAACTCAATTGGGCAAAAGAGATGGATTTGCCTGTGGTGATCCACACCCGCGATTCCATCGAAGAAACGCTGACTCTGCTTCGTCAAGAGCAAGACGGTCGCCTGCGTGGCGTGTTCCATTGTTTTGGTGGCAGCTTAGAAGAGGCACGAGCAATTAACGAGTTGGGCTTCCACCTTGGTTTAGGCGGTGTATCGACGTTTAAAAACGGCGGCATGGACCAAGTCATTCCACACTTAGACATGCAATGGGTCATCTTAGAAACAGACTGCCCATATTTGGCGCCAGTGCCGCATCGCGGTAAACGCAATGAGCCAGCTTACACATCGCTCGTCGCGCAGCGAGTGGCGGTCTTACGTGGTGAAGAGGTCACAACCATAGATGCTATCACCACGGAAAATGCAAAAAACTTATTCAAGATTTAAGCAAGACAACAAACGCAACAAGCGGCCACACTAGGTCGCTTTTTATTGCCTAAACGGTTGGGTGAACAGGCCAAACCTGAAACGACTCAACCAGCAATACTGTAGTGTTGATAGACATAACTATTAACTTGTAACCCTACCCACTTCGCATCATGCGTATTCCATCAGTACGCTTCTTGTGACTGTCCACAACTCGAAACATTCTTTTCTTATACTGCTATTTGCCTACGTCTTAGCACAGGTGTAAAACAACATGAATACGGATATTGAAATGTGTACACATGGTGCTTACTTGCAACGCGTACCACGCAACTTTTTTCAAAAGCTGCTAGGCATCAAAGAAGTTTATGTCTGTACTAAATGTGGTTACGTATTGAAAGTTAAGTAGTTAGCCCAAAATAACAAACCAACTGCAACAAAAAAGCGGCTCATTTGAGCCGCTTTTTACTGTCTAAAAACTGAAGGATTACTCCTCTTCTTCCTCATCTTTACGAGTGTAAAAACGAGCAAAGAACAGACCAACCTCAAACAGTAAACACATTGGGATCGCAAGTAACGTCTGCGAAATCATGTCTGGCGGCGTCAGCAGCATGCCGACAACGAACGCTGCCACAATAATGTATGGACGCTTCTCTTTTAGGTCTTGCGGCGTGGTCGCCCCAGTCCAACAAAGTAGGATGATCGCCACTGGCACTTCGAACGCAATACCAAACGCCATAAACAGCGCCAGCACAAAATCTAGGTAGCTCGAAATATCGGTCGCAAACTCAACCCCACCGAGAGAAATCGCAGTAAAGAAGCCAAATACCAGTGGAAATACCACGTAATAAGCAAAGGCCACGCCACAGTAAAACAGCAACGAGCTAGAAAACAGCAATGGCATGATCAAACGACGTTCGTGCTTGTACAGACCTGGCGCAACAAAGGCCCAAACCTGATATAAAATAAACGGCACCGCAACAAATACTGAAGCGATAAGCGTCAGTTTTAGAGGGGTGAAAAATGGTGATGCCACATCGGTTGCGATCATCGTCGCGCCTTCTGGTAAACGTTCAACCAAAGGTGCGGAGATAAACTCATAAATGTGGTTAGAGAAATAAATTAGCCCGACAAACACCACCAACACTGCCAAAATTGAACGCAGTAGTCGGTTGCGAAGCTCCAACAAATGACTAATTAAAGGCTGTGTCTGCTCGACGGTAGACATGGCAAACCTCTTATTAAAAATCAGATCAAAAAGGAGCTACCAGTCACTAGTAGCTCCTCCTAATGAGACTATTCGGCTTTCTTATCTGCCGCTGAAACCTTAATCTCTTCCACTTTTTCTGCACTTTCAGCCACTGGTTCTGCTTTTGCAGGTTCCGTTTCTGATTGCGTCTTATCAGCGTAAGGGCGGTTTACAGATTGCGCGGCTTTCTTCAGTTCTTCGACCGAAGATTTGAGCTCAGGAGATAAATCTTCCATCCCCATTTGCTCAGCTTTGCGCAAGTTTTCTTGCAGCTCTTGGACTTTTAGCTCGTGCGACAATTCGTCTTTAACGCTATTTGCCATATTCTTAGCAGCACCGATAAAGCGAGACACGCTTCGAATAGCATGAGGCAAACGCTCCGGTCCAAGAACGACCAGACCAACAACAGATATTAATACCAGTTCCCAAAAACCGATATCAAACACGTTTTATGCCTGCTCTTTGTCTTTTTTAGTTTCAGGTGCAGCTTCTTTTTGCTGCTGTTTTTCTAAACTTTTTGGCTCGAAGTCTGCGTCTTTTTCATTTTTCGCAGAATCTTCATCGCTCATTGCTTTTTTGAAGCCCTTAACGGCACTACCTAGATCGCCACCGATGCCACGTAGTTTCTTAGTTCCGAATAGCAATACAACAATTACAGCAATGATTAGAAGTTGCCAAACACTGATACCACCCATTCTTTTTACCTCGGGTCTTTAAACAAAATTATTTCAAGAGTTTAACGTCTATTGACGATAAGCTCGCCAACTAAGCAGCCAAAATGTGACACCTGCGATACCGCTGGCCATCGAAAGCTGCTCATAAGCGTTATCCACCAATATTGCCGAGCATACGACTAAAGTGGCGCCAACGCCAAATAAAAACTTTCCTGTCGCCTGCTGGCGCTTACTTTGGCGATAACCTTGATAAAGCTGATCCATACGCTGGTTCATCGCTTTACCCTGTTTGAGGCTATCGTAAAGTAGCTCCGGCAGTTCCGGCAATTTCTCCGCCCAAAATGGTGCGCGATCTTTGATTGAGTTGACCAAAGCTTGCGGGCCCACTTGATTCATCATCCATTCTTCAAGGAATGGCTTTGCGGTCTCCCACAAATCGAGCTGCGGATATAATTGTCTACCAAGCCCCTCAACGTACAGCAGTGTTTTTTGCAGCAGCACTAATTGAGGTTGCACTTCCATATTAAAGCGACGTGCGGTGTTGAACAGGTTCAACAGCACATGGCCAAAGGAGATTTCACACAGTGGCTTAGCAAAAATTGGCTCACACACAATGCGAATCGCGAACTCAAATTCATCAACATTGGTATCTGCCGGAACCCAGCCTGAATCAACGTGCAACTCCGCCACTCGGCGATAGTCACGATTGAAAAACGCGAGGAAGTTTTCCGCCAGATAACGCTTGTCTTCACTATTAAGTGTACCAACGATCCCGCAATCTAGCCCGATCCACATTGGGTTCTCTGGGTGTTCAGGTTTAACGAACACATTCCCGGGATGCATATCGGCATGAAAGAAACTATCTCGGAACACCTGAGTGAAGAACACACTCACACCACGTTCCGCCAGCAACTTCATATTGGTGCCATTTGCTTCCAAGCCTTCAATATCAGAGACTTGGATGCCATATATTCGCTCAGAAACCATGACAGTTTCATTACTGAAGTCAGGAAAAACTTCAGGAACATACAATTCTTCACTGCCTTCGAAGTTACGACGCAGTTGAATGGCATTCGCCGCTTCACGACGTAAATCGAGCTCGTCGAGCAAGGTTTTTTCGTACTCGCGTACGACTTCAACGGGTTTTAAACGACGTGCTTCAGGCATCGCTCCGGCGACTATACGCGCCATTCGGTGCATCAGTTTTAGATCTGAATCAATGACCGGGCGAATATCTGGACGGATAACCTTTAATACCACTTCTTGGTTAGTGTCTTTTAATCGCGCAGTATGCACCTGTGCGATGGACGCTGACGCCAGCGGTTTGATGTCAAACTCGGTAAACCAGTTATCTAACGGCCCGCCTAACGCTTTTTCCATCTGCTGCTTGGCCAGCTCGCCGTCAAACGGCGCAACTTGGTCTTGCAACAGCGCCAGGGGATCGGCGATATGCGGAGGAAATAAGTCGCGGCGCGTTGACATCATCTGACCGAACTTAATCCACACTGGGCCAAGCTCTTGCAGCGCAAGACGTAAGCGCTCACCAAGCTGTTTTTCTGGGTGTTGGTTCTTAATCCAGAATAGGCTCTTGCGCATCAATAATGGCGCTTTGGTCAGTTGATGGTCGGGCAACAACTCATCCAAGCCGTATTCCAGCTGTACTTTGATGATGTGGTATAAGCGCTTTAATTCTGCTGGCGTCATGGTTTCTCCAGCGCTGGCTTATCCGAACCAACTTTGCTCAATAGAGCATTGAGACGCGCTTCAACGCGAGAAGCTTGGCTGCGTACCTCATCCACTTGATCGCAAAAATACGCGACTTCCAATGGTGCGGGTGCCAATTTCCACTCTTCTGTAACCACTTGAGCAAGGTGACGCTGATGTTTTTCCGCTTGAGAAACGAAGAAACCACCCACGTTTTTGGTGCCTTGTACCAAAGTGTGTGCAACCACATCGCCTGTTACGCGAGATAACCACTCTTCAATGTCCGGTTTGCAATCGGTCATCAACTGAGAAAATTTCTGCGCCAGTTGAATATCACCTTCAAGTTCAAGCTTGTCTTGCTTAATCAAGCGAGTGATGTTGGCTTGGTCACGCAGCTCAGGCAGCACGCTCAAGTTCAACGAGAGATAGCAGTCAGGCTGACCTTCGTAGTTACCCAGCACATCAATCTGCTGACTGAAAACAAACGTCAGCGTCTTGTCGATTTCTTTGAGGTGAACTTGGATAACTTGGCCCTTGAGACGCGCTAAACGACGACCCAATGCAGGATCGTCTTTAATCAGTGTGTTCAGTGAAGTTTCAATGACAGCGGTGATAAGAGGTTCAAATGGCATGCCGTTAACCCTTAGAATTTGTAACCGCGGTGCAACGCCACAATACCACCCGTTAGGTTGTAGTATTTGGTGTTTTCGAAGCCAGCGTCTTGCATCATGCCTTCCAGTGTTTCTTGGTCTGGGTGCATGCGAATAGATTCAGCAAGGTAGCGGTAGCTTTCTGCGTCATTCGCGACCAATTCGCCCATTTTTGGCAATAGGTGGAATGAGTACGCGTCGTACACTTTTGATAGTGGTTCGAGAACTGGTTTAGAGAATTCCAAAACCAATAGACGACCACCAGGCTTGAGGACGCGAAACATTGAACGCAGTGCTTTGTCTTTGTCGGTTACGTTACGAAGACAGAAGCTGATGGTGATCACATCGAAGTAATCATCTGGGAAAGGCAGTTCTTCTGCGTTAGCTTGTACGTAGTGTACGTTACCCACAATGCCGTTATCGCGCAGTTTGTCGCGGCCAACATTCAGCATTGAGTTGTTAATATCTGCCAGAACAACGTGGCCTTGGTCACCCACAATACGCGAGAATTTCGCGGTTAGGTCACCCGTACCACCACCTAGATCCAGAATGCGCTGACCAGGACGAGCGCCACTGCAATCGATCGTAAAACGCTTCCAAAGGCGGTGAATACCACCTGACATCAGGTCGTTCATGATGTCGTATTTCGCTGCCACTGAGTGGAAAACTTCGGCAACTTTGGTCACTTTTTCTTCTTTCGCCACTGTGGTGAAACCAAAGTGGGTCGTTTCGTTCTCTAACGCTGTATTGGATTGCAAGCTTGTGTCCGTCATTCTAATTCCTCTTGGGCAGCACTTGTTCACTACAGGGCGTTTGCTGACAATGAAAGTCGCCCTCTGTACTGCGGGCGATTAGTTTACTTTATCCTCAGCCGGATGTCTTTCTACTAACGATTCATTTGGTGATTCATTTTCTGAAAATGCATCACTTTGCGCCAACTGCGCAAGGTCAGAAGAAATCGGTCGTTTGATTTCAACCCCCAACTGTCTAAAGCTTTCTGCTTGACGAATCACGTTGCCACGGCCTGTTGCCAGCTTGTTCATAGCGCCTTGATAGGTTTGGTTCGCTCGATCTAATGCGCCGCCCAACCCTTCCATGTCATCGATGAATAAACGCAGCTTGTCGTACAGTTTGGTGGCGCGCTGGGCGATCAGTTTGGCGTTTTCATTCTGACGTTCGTTGCGCCATAAATTGTCGATGGTGCGCAGTGCCACCAGCAACGTGGTTGGGCTAACCAAGATGATGTTTTGCTCCATCGCGTCTTTGATCAAGCTTGGGTCGGCTTGAATCGCCACTTGGAACGCCGGCTCTACCGGTATAAACATCAGCACATAATCGAGGCTTTGGATGCCTTTGAGCTTGTGGTAATCCTTCATGCTCAAACCTTTGATGTGCGCACGCAGTGCGGTGAGGTGAGCACTTAACGCGCGGTCGCGTTCAGCATCCGTTTCGGCATTGAAGTAGCGCTCGTACGCCACCAATGCCATTTTCGAATCGACCACCACTTGCTTGTTTTGTGGCAAATGCACAATCACATCCGGTTGGTAACGCTTGCCTGCTTCGCTCTGTAGGTTCACTTGCGTTTCGTACTCGTGCCCTTCGCGCAGTCCCGATTCGGCTAAAACACGCGCCAACACCACTTCACCCCAGTTACCTTGCTGTTTGTTATCACCTTTGAGCGCTTGGGTCAGGTTCACGGCTTCTCGAGTCATTTGTTCATTGAGGCGTTGCAGATTTTTCAGCTCATGCACCAGCGTATGACGCTCTTTAGCTTCTTGGCTAAAGCTGTCGTTGACTTGCTTTTTGAAACCTTCTAACTGCTCTTTTAACGGTGACAACAACCCTTCTAAACTTTGACGGTTTTGCAAATCGACTTTCGCGGTTTTCTCTTCAAACAGTTGATTGGCAAGGTGCTCAAACTGTTGTTTCAGACGCACTTCGGCCTGCTCTAAAATTTGCAGTTTTTCCGCATTAGCCTGATTCATTTGCTCGTGGCGCGCCTGCTGCTCACGAAGCTGCGTTTCCAAACGGGATTTTTGTTCACGCATTTGGCCCAGCTCATCAAAATACTGCTGACGTTCTTGTTTGACGGCTTCGAAGTAACGCAATTTCTCCATGGCCGCCATCAACTTGCCGTGCGATTGGCGCACTTCAAAGGCCGCTTTATCGCGCTCGTTGTCGAGTTCATCCAACTCTTGCTGCGCATCGGCAAGGCTTTGCTTTACTTGTTCAAGCTGTTGTTGGTGAAGCTGTTTTTCTGACACCAACTGCTGTTCGAGTAGTTGAGTCTGGGTAATAAAGCGCTGCTTTACCCACCAACCCACGGCGACACCGCTCGCTGTCGCGGCAAAAAGAGAAGAAAGAATGAGAGATTGATGCTCAAGAATCCATTGCATAATAGCGAGTTAGCCTATGTTTTATATCTTTATCAATGGTATTTAGACACTGGATAAATGTCCAGTTTGTTGGATGAAAAATCCTCGCATACACTAGGCACTCCGTACAACATACTCACTCCCGCTCACTCTTTCAGCAAAGAGCGGCACATCATCACACAGAGGCATCATGAACGAGCGTCGTGCCCTAGGATTTGGGCTCTCAGCAGTATTACTTTGGTCAACGGTTGCAACCGCATTTAAACTGACATTAGCGGAATTTACGCCGATCCAAATGCTGTGTATCGCCAGTATGGTTTCTGCCATCGCGCTTACGATTGTGTGCGGTGTGCAAGGTAAATTAAACCAGCTAAGTGCTACGTTTCTCTCTAATCCTTGGTACTACTTGCTGCTTGGTTTGATCAACCCGTTGGCGTATTACTTGATCCTATTTAAAGCGTACGATTTGCTGCCCGCTTCTCAAGCGCAGGCCATCAACTACAGCTGGGCCATTACGCTCACCCTGATGGCAGCGGTGTTTTTGGGGCAAAAGATTCGTGGCAAAGATTGGATAGCGTGTGGATTCAGTTACCTCGGCGTGATCGTGATTGCAACGCAAGGCAATGTGCTTGGCATGCAGTTTGAGAGTCCGCTTGGCGTTGGCTTGGCACTTCTGTCGACGTTACTTTGGGCGGGTTACTGGATTCTCAACACCAAAAACAAAGCCGATCCGGTGATTGGTGTTTTGCTGGGCTTTTTGGTTGCCATCCCATTCACTATCGCGTTGAGTTGGTACGAAGGCGCAAGCTGGCAATCTATTTCCATCAAAGGCTGGGCGGCGGTGACATACGTCGGCTTGTTTGAGATGGGAGTGACGTTTGTGCTGTGGTTGAGCGCCTTAAAGTTAACCCAAAACACGGCGCGCATCAGCAACCTGATATTTGCTTCGCCATTTATCTCGTTGATGTTACTGGCCACCATTATTGGTGAAAAAATTCATCCATCGACGTTGATTGGACTTGTCTTAATCATCAGTGGTTTGGTCATCCAACAGGTGACTTGGGGTAAAAAAGCCAAGGCGGCGAACGCATCGCAATAGTTGGTCATGCCCGAACAACCTAGGACAATATGAAAACGGAGAAATGAAACGAGTTGGATAAAAAAGAGAGCTCGCTAACATTTTATTGATCGAAAGTGCCTTCAGTCGCTTGGAATTGTTCAAGCGTTGGATACGATATAACCAAAGCCCAGCCGCCTAACACGGCGACATTCCTATAAATATTTGTGGGCACTTCAGGATACTTTACTAATTATGTTTCGCTTCGCTATTCCTTCACCGTTGATGACTGACTGGCAACACGCTCTGCAGCAATGCTGTGATGCCACTCAAGCTCAGGGACAACTTTATACCCTGAGCTACACCAAACAATGGCTATCCAGTGAGGTATCCACCTCGCCACAAAATCACCGCGCCATCGTGGCGATGATTGAGCAAAACTGCGCGCAATTTTCCGCGCCGCACTTTGACGTAGTTTGCTCACAATTTGATGATGAAAACCTGAGCCTGTGCCCAGTATGGCTACCGAATGAGGAGCTGTTTGCCGTTGTGACGTTGACGCACTCAACGCAGCAAAAGCAAACCGTTTCTGCGTGGCTGAGCGCACTGGCAGGCCGCATCAGTTTTGATGTTAGCCAGCATTATCATCAAGAGCTCAAACGTCATCACTCACACGCCAACAAGCCACTACCAACGCTGCAAGAATTCATCGATTGTCTGGATGACCACATCTGGATCAAAACCACCGATGGTCTGTACGCCATGACCAACCGCAGCGTAGAACAGGCGTGGAAAAAGTCTAACGATGACATTGTCGGGAAGAATGACTTTGACCTTTTCAGCGCCGAGCGCGCGGAAAAATTCATTGATGCCGACCGATTAGTGGTCGCTACTGGCACACAGAACATCGTTGAAGAGTGTCGCCAAATTGATGAAAACAACAACCCAACTTGGCTGGAAACCATCAAATCACCGGTACGAAATCAGGCCGGTGACCTGATCGGCATTTTGGGCATGACGCGCAACATCACCCGTCGCAAGATGGTGGAAACGCAATTGTCGTTGGCGTCGAAAATCTTCAACAACTCGCAAGAAGGTATGGTCATTACCGACAGCAATGCCAACATCATTGATGTCAACAACGCGTTCTCGCAGATCACCGGATTCAGCGCCGAAGAAGTGATTGGGAAGAACCCCAACATTCTCCGTTCTGGGCACCATGATGATGCTTTTTACCAACAACTTTGGCAGCAACTTGAAACCAAAGGTCAATGGAAAGGCGAGTTTATCAACCGCAAACGTGATGGCAGCATTTACCCGCAATTAGCCACTATTAGCGCGGTAATGGATGACAAAAACCACCTAATTAACTACATCTGTGTGTTTGAGGACATCTCAGTGCGCAAAGCGCACGAAGAGAAGCTGCAACGCATGGCGTTTTATGATCCGCTGACCAACTTGCCCAACCGAACCCATTTGATCAGCTTGCTGGAACAGCACATCGAGATGGAACAACCTTTTGCTACGTTGTTTCTTGATATCGACCACTTTAAGCACATTAACGACAGCATGGGCCATTTCTGTGGTGATCAACTGTTGTCGAAACTGGCGGTTCGCCTGCAAGACATTTTGCACCTGAACGCGCATGTGGCTCGCATCGGTGGCGATGAATTTGTCATCGTACTGCCAGACATTGACGGCGATTCTCCGTTACTCGAAACGTTAAGCTCGATTTTGGGTGTGTTCCGCCGCCCGTTCGATCTGGCAAATCACGATTCGCTGCGGATCTCCACCAGCATCGGTATCGCACTCTACCCGAACGACGGTCAAGACAGTGAAACGCTGCTAAAAAACGCCGACACCGCAATGTATCTGGCGAAGAAAAATGGCCGTAACGGCTACGCGTTCTACTCTCCGGATTTAACTGACAAATCGGTATCGCACGTCCGTATTCAATCTGCGCTGCATGAAGCGATAGAAAAAGAACAGCTGCATTTGGTGTATCAGCCACAATACAACCTCGCGCAAAACGCAATTATTGGTGTGGAAGCCTTAGTGCGTTGGGAACACCCAGAATTTGGCTTAGTGCCACCTGCGGATTTTATTCCTATCGCAGAGAAGACGGGCTTGATTCAAAGCATCGGCGAATGGGTCCTCAAAGACGCCTGTTTACAAGGGACAGACTGGCTGGCGAGAGGCGTTCAATTTGGCAAAATTGCAGTCAACGTATCAGCACTTCAACTGCAACAGTCGCGCTTCATCAACAAGCTCAAAACCATCCTTCGTGAAACGGGATTCCCGGCGCATCGCTTGGAGCTGGAAATTACCGAAAGCTTTTTGCTTATCGATCCAAAACTGGCCATCGCATCGCTAAATCAGCTGTGTGAACTCGGAATCGAGATTTCGTTGGATGACTTCGGCACAGGCTATTCTTCACTGTCTTACCTCAAAGGTTTGCCAATCAACAAACTGAAAATCGACCGCTCGTTTGTCAGTGATGTGCCTAACGACAACGACAGCAACGCCATTGTTAACGCCATCATTGCGATGGGCACGACGCTTTCACTCA
Source organism: Vibrio sp. RC2502 (assembly GCF_054850435.1). Taxonomy (NCBI): domain Bacteria; kingdom Pseudomonadati; phylum Pseudomonadota; class Gammaproteobacteria; order Vibrionales; family Vibrionaceae; genus Vibrio; species Vibrio sp. RC2502. Next base: position 91,948 of record NZ_CM141453.1, on the reverse strand, counting down.
AAGTCGTAGCGGAAGGCATCGAAACGCCAGAACAAGTGGCTTACTTGGTCGACAAAGGTTGTATCTACGGTCAGGGATATTTATTCAGCCCACCCGTTGCGGCGGAAAAGTTATTTAACTAAGCACAACGTTCAATACACTGGCAACTTTGCGGTTAGATGTTCGTCGAACCGCAAAGCGCCAAACGATCCGCTAAAATGTTGATGCACACCAACAGCGGCACGCCAATCAACAGCCCCATTCCGCCCCACAACCAACCCCAAAAGACCAGCCACATAAAGATGACTAACGGGTTGAGGTTAAACCGCCTCCCTAGCAAAGTTGGGGTGACAAACTGACTCTCGATTAAATTCAGCAACAGATATATCGACACCACTGTCAGCATAAAACTGACCGAATCTAACTGCAGATACGCGACAAAACCAAAGCTCACCATCGAAATCACTGGCCCCAAATACGGCGCGAAATTCATTACCCCCGCAAACGCACCCCATAGAAATGGGTCTTCAAGGCCGAGGACAAAAAACACCAATCCAACACACAAGCCTAAACCCGCATTGACCAAAGTAATGGTGCCGATGTAGCGCGATAAATCTTTCTGCAGAGCCTGCACCAACTCCACCGCCTGACGTTGTTTCGAAAAACCACGCAAACGCGATACCGATTTACGAAACAGACTTCGACCATGATTAAGCATGAAATACACCATAAACAGCACAATCATCGCCTGAGTTAACAGCGTTGGTGTGGTGGTCGCGAGCGCTTTCAGCAGAGAAAACACCGTGTTGTTGCCCATCTCGTCAATGTTCATGTCACTGGCAAGCTCAAGCGGCGCGTTCATGTGCTCTGACGACGCTTTGGTCACTTCATTCACTTCCTGCGAAACGTTTTGGACGATGCTTGGCAACTCAGCCCACCATTGTTTCGCGGGTTCTGATATCGCCGCTAAACCGAGTATTGAAACACTCACCAATAACGTCAACGTCACCACCACGGTTATCGTGCGTGGCAGACCTTTATCTTCAAAATAATTGACCAACGGGCTAAACAGCAGTGCCACGAAAGTACTTATCACCATAGGTAACAGCACCGGTTTGGCGAAGTAGAGTGCAGGAACAAGCAATAACACCAGCAGAGACACACCAATCACGGTATTGATAGGAAGGTTTAATTTTCCATTCATGTGCGTCCTCTACTGATGAGGTGGTAAATCGGATGGTTGAGCCGCTTCTTCACCTGCTTCTTTTGAGGATGCAGCAGACGACGAAGATTTGGCTAGCTGACCACTGAAATCCATCACGCCATTGAGCAGCAAACTGATGGAGGAGAGAGATGACGTGACGCGAGACAGTCGCCCAGCTTTCGCAACAGCAATCGCGGCAAAAGCGCTCAACCCAAGCGCAGTCCACGGATTTTCTTGCACGAATCGGTTCGAGGTAAATTTGAGGGTTTGCTTATTCAGCAAGCATTGCTCCAAAGCCGCTTTACCCTCGATGCGTTTTATCTGCATGGCTCGGTCGAGTTTGGTTAGAGAACGCATGCCAGCCCTCCTGCAATTGGTCGGTTGTATTTTTGAAACCAAGGAAGTGCGTCAGCCGCTTCTGCCACCACGCTAACCCAACTAACGCTAGACCTAACGACACAATAAACACGCCAACACTTAGCAGTAGTTGAGCGGTAAAGTGGTACGTCACTACACCCGCAACCAAACACACACTGAAGATAAACAGCACCGACAGCAGTGTAAAAATGATGCTGAACATCACGATTTGGCGCGCAGCCGCCACGTTGACTTTCATCTCTAGCAAAAACAAATCCAACGTCGAGCCCGACCACGTTCGCAGTGACGTCGAAAGATCGTCAATCTGTGACAAAATGGCTCGTAGCCCATTAATGGCTTGTTCAACTTCCTGATTTTTAGCCCCATTTAGGGCTCGGCTACTGTCTGCAGTAGCCGAGCCTTGGCGCTCATTGATGGTATGCTCGGAGTCATTCATAAAACTCTTCCTTCATGATTAGAGCGAAATGTAAGGAACAGGCTTATTTGATGAGCTTAGAGACCGCCCAACCTGCCAGGAATGCACAACCGATACTCAACAGCGGGCGCTCTTTAATGACGTTTTCTGCGGATTTGGTCGCTTGCTGAATGTTCTCTGCGCCGACTTCCAGCTTCTCTTTGGCATGTTCTTTCATGGCGCCAACCGCTTCTGAAGTGGCTTGCTCTGCAAGGTGGTACGCCTCTTCAAATTGCTCTTGAGGTTTAACTGCGCTTTCTTTTGTATTAGCCATAACTAGCCTCCGTTGATTGAGATTACCTTGGATTAAACGGTTGTGATTCCGCTGAGAAGTAATCTGATAAAAGTGAATTCTTTTCGTTTCCTCGTGAGTGGTATTGCGATTACTGTGCCAAGTTAATAAGTCATTGTTTTTATTGAAATAGAATTTAAATAGCTCCAATCGTTGCAAAATGACCTGTAATTATTTCCTTTGAATGGATTCTTATTTGTAATTTTTTCTTATTCCCCACAAGCAATCACGCGCAATTAATAACCACCACCATGCTTACTCCTTATATTATCTGGCATCTCTCACACTCAATATTCATGGCATACAAAATGCTAGATATAAAATGCCACATGAAAAATATTGTTCATATTTAATGGCTAAGGCATCGCAATATAAGTTGCGCTTAAGCACTGCAATAAAGTAACCGCAGTAAAATAAAGGAGAAGATATGAGAAATGAAAACATCGCCTCAATCATTGAGCTTATTCACAGCGGTAATGATATTTACAAGAAAGCGATTGATAACATCGACAACACATCGCTAAACCATGTATTGCAGGATCTGGTTCATGTACGAGAACACGCCGCATTAGAGTTGAAACCTTATGCGATTGCGAATCCTCAAACTGCCGACGACACGCCCGTGTCTTACACCATCAAGGCACGCGAAGTGTACAGTGATGTCATGAAAGAAGTGTCGTCAGACAAAGAATCGATGTACTTGGAACAGCTCGAAGGCGTGGAAAGTAAGGTATTGAAAGAGATCGAAAACGTCATCACCGCGCAGCCAGAGCAAGCAGATAACGCCGTGCTACTCAAAGTGCGCAGTGACATCAAAAGCTGTAAAGAAAAACTCAGCAATATTAGCCTGATCAGCTAATCGATAAATAAACCTAAAAAGAATGGTCAACATTATTGGCCATTCTTATTCAGAACCATTGATGAATATTCACACATACCAAAGCATAATGCTGAAATACTGAAAAAGAGGTCAGTATGACATTGAATAATACGCGAGTAAGGGAATTACTCATTAAAATGGCGCACCATCGCCAAACGTGTTTACCGCTTGTCGATCCTCATTCACATATGAATATTTCTCGATCAGCCTATCGGTTCGTTAAAATAGAAAAAGTGATGATCAAAAAAATGGTCGATCTATTTTTTGATCAAAATGGCGACGACTTTATCGCGGAACACGCCAACAAAACGGGAATTGCTACTCTCGGTAATTATAAAGAGATGCATTTTATGAATGCGCAATTACTGAGTGAGTTAAAACAGCTCCTCCGAGAGTTGGATGATGCCAACTTAACAGCGCTGATCTCGTACTGGGTGGCGGCGTTACAAGTCGAAAACGACGAGCTGGAAAAACATTTACCCCAAGGTGAGTAGCTCTGCTCACCTTTTTCCTTCATTTACCTTCTCTATTTTTGCCCTTCTATCTGTTGCTTTGTCTATTCTACGCATCCACCATTAGTCGACGTTCGACATAAAAAAACGCATCACAAGTGATACGTTTTTTGCGTCGTTGTTTGTATTCGACTCTATTCGTAGTCGTCTTCATCGGCGTTAACTAGGAACAAACACATTAAGCGACTGAGGACAAATCTTGATCTCTAAACGACGGTCAGAATAGAGCTCACCGTCGATGACGTAGTCAATCGGCTGATCTGCAGTAATCGTTATCCCTGTCGCGCTCGCGTACTGAAACAGATTCGACTCATCCTGCGCACCGACGCTGGTTAATGTTAGATCCGACAACGCCACTAGGCGTCCACCCAGCGACTGAGTATTATCAAGGTAGGTAATGTGCAATTTCCCATCATCTGGCTGCGGCGCGCCGCCACCTTGCGCTAACACAGTACTGAATGGCGCGATGTTGGCAACGACGAAGCTGTGCACGTCCATCTCCTGACTCTCCCATCCTTGTTCACTCGCCGCCTGCCCTCCGAGGGTTACTTGCAGAGTTTGCACCTCTTCGGAAATAACAGCGTTAAAAAAGCCCGTTAAATACGCCAGTTGCCCAAACGCATTTTTCTCTTCACGATGCGCGTGTTCAATCATCTTCTGTTCCAAGCCAATACCCAGCACCAACAGAATCAAACGCTGATTACATTCTGCGGTGTCTATGCGTTGGCAATGACCTTCGAGAATGGCTTCACACGCTTTTTCCACCGGTGATAACTTCACGCCGATACCATACAGCACATGGCAAAGCGCATTCGCCGTGCCCAACGGTATGATGCCGAGCTGGATGTCCGTGCCGACCAATTGGCTCGCCACTTCGGTCACCGTGCCATCGCCACCAGAGACAATCACCTGATTCACACCACTTTGTTTAGCTTGCAGTGCGAGGCTTTCTGCACTGGTGGTTTCGTCTGTTTGGCGAATGCTGAGACGATATTTTTTGGTCAACTCACGAATCACATGTTGTTCGTATTGCAGCCATTTCCCACCGCCCGCTACAGGGTTCACCACCATCCAGGTCGGCTCATCGAGTGTTAGCACGCCTTTCTCACTGATCGCGCGCAGAGTTTTGATCTGCAAATTATTGAGCCTTGCAGTACTGCGCACGCGGTTGATTTTCTGCATCACCGATTCCACCGAGAGCGATGGGTCTTTACTCAGTAAATAAGCCGCCACCACAAACACCGAACGGCCACGCCCAAGTGCGCAATGCACAACCACAGAGCGCCCGCAGGCGATTTGGGTATCAATCCAATTAATCGCATGACGTAAACGCTCCAAGGTCGGCGCTTTATGATCCAGAACGGGAATAGAAAGGTAGTTGAATTGCTTGTCAGTCATGGCGCTTTCTAAACCTGCGAACTCCGCCGTAACATCAACAATGCAGGAAATGTCGTGAGAGTCGAGAAACGCCAAATCGCTCGGGAATAAGCGCCGGGAAAGGTAAAGATTTTCGCTGACTTGTTGAATGGGAGGGACAGTATCGCGCCGTCTCTCCCAGGCGTTGTAGGCTTTCGCCCCGAGTAAGAAAGGAATGAATGCCCATCGAATCCACCAGACAATTTTTCCGTCTTGGCTTTTTCTAAAGATGGATGGGAAATCAAATAAATAAGCCGCACTGACTAACGCTAAGGAAAGCGAAACCCAAAGCAGCAGTAAACTCACTACGATTTGAGGTATGTAGATAGCAGCGAGCAACGCAACCAGCGCGCCAAGTAGATAATATTTGACGATGAACATTCGACCTCCTTAATCCTTAGCGATGGGATAACGCTTAGCTGGCCATCTCTTCGATATAGTCATTGGCCAACTGCTGTTTTTGTTTATCGGACATCACCTTGCCTGCCATTTGGAAAAAGCGTTGCTCTTCCTCTTCCAGATGGTGCAGTACCTTGTGGCGCAGTGTTTTCATGTGCGTAAGCCAAGCGGGCGAGCTCCACGCGGTGTCATCCAACTGAGCGATTACTTTGTCGATGGCGTGGTGCTCGGCAATACCGTGACGTGTCATATCGATCGTCTTATCGCTCTCAATCAGCGGTGCGTAAAAGTAACGCTCTTCAGCGGCGGCATGTTGCTCAAGCTCGTGCTTTAGGTCGCGATAAAACTCTCGACGAGTTGGGGAATCTCCGGATGTTTCCATCAGTGCATCCAGCAAAAGGCGCTGTTTTTCATGACTTTCTTTTAGCACATCGAATATGTTCTTCATCTCTGACTCCTTATCGGATTAAGAATAGTTGGTAAAACAAAGGGCGGTTATCACGCCGCCCTTTTTTGCTGTTGGTGGATGAGGTGAACGCTTAACAATCTTTGTCTTCCGCGTTCAGATTCTCTTTAAGGTTTTCACAACCATCTTCAATGGCGTTTTGCGCTTCTTCCGCAGTCTCATCCAATTTTTTGCCCGCTTTTTCCATTGGCCCTTCATCACTACACGCCGCTAAAGCAAATACCAAACCAAATACTGCGGCGATACGATAAATAAATGACGTAACTCGCATGCTAACTCCTATCTATTTACGTTTTTCTTTCCAAGTATCACAAATACTATTGATACAATTAATGACAACAGGAACAGATAAAATATCACTTGCGCGACAGCTGCGGCGGCACCGGCAATACCACTAAATCCGAGCACCGCTGAAACGAGAGCCAAAGCAAGGAAAATAAACATCCAACGAACCATGGTGTTGTCTCCTTATTTTTAAAGTGAAAGCTCAACATTAGTTATTACTGAACAACTTCAAGCTTATCGACAACCTTATTTACATCGTTGGTATTATTTGCAATCGATAATGCCAGATCATGCTCGGCATCTGAGCTCACTTTACCGGTTAAGGTTACGGTTTTATTTTCTGTGGTGACATCAATGTCTGTACCACTAACGCTGGTATCCATCAGTAAACGAGTTTTCACAATAGTAGTAATTTTTGAATCCGTTAATGCAGAAAATGTATCAGAATCGGCATCTTGTTTATTTTCACTCACTACCGTTAGCTCGTTATTTACTTTTTTCACACCATCAAGGCCTGAAACCAACTCTTCTGCCAGCGACTTTTCCAAATCGTTATTGACCGAACCTGTCAGCGTAACCACCTGATTTTCAACATCAGTGTTGATATCAAAAGAGTTCAGGTTGCTATTAAGCAGTAAGGTGGTTTCTGCTTTACCATCTAGCCAAGCGTCCATGGATTCTTTTTCCCATTTATCACTGGCTAATACTGCGGTAGATGACGTTGCAAGAACTGAAGTAAGTACAATTTTAGCTGCGATGTTATTCATGGTAATTCTCCTATATTGACGTTGCAGTTCTAATAGAGCAAAGCATGTGCCAACTTTATAAGCCGCTATTTTTAAAGCGTTTATTTAGAAACAGCCGTTATATTTAAGATGAGAGAGAAACCATTCGTGAATAATTTACACAGAAGAAATGTAATTTTTAATCATTGAAGAAGAAAAGATAAATAGAGAAGAAATAACATCTCATCCTTTCGTTTATTTTTGTACGCAAAAACCATCAAGAGAGATTAATTTCTAAGGATTACAATTCCACACAACAAATAAGGAAAGAAAAACGATGTAGATATATAGTTTGCTGTTGATCTCACTATATTAATAACCAACCAGATTCTAAACAGACTTTGACAATATTTTGTCTTGTACAGCTTAAATAATACACGTACATTGTTTCTGTTATAGTGAAGAGGACATTTCTATGTCACTGCCAAGCCTGTTTCTAAGAATACAAGACCCCGCCCTCAAAGAGGCTATCGCTTCTTGTCAGGAATTACATAAGTTCCGTTTGTATGACACAGAAACGGACGATGATTGGATTGATCACTTCGTCGACGTTCAACCGGATGTCGCGATTGTCGAAGTGGCGCATTTCACTCACGCTGATTACCAGCGACTTTCCGATATCGAAGCCATTTACGACATGGACTTAATCATCATCAGTTCAGGCGCGCCTAACGAGAACCTCGATAAACTGATGAACCTAGGTGCCATTTTTCACTACAGAAAACCCGTCGATCTCACTATCCTGTCTGATACACTGACCGAAGTGAGCCAGTATTATCAGCACAAGCAGGAGCAAGGACGTAAAGTCGCCACCAGCGATTTGGATCAGTTTGGTCTGCTAGTTGGCTCATCTTCTCCGATGCACCAGCTGTACCGCATGATCCGCCGTGTCGCAAAAACCGAAGCCAACGTATTGATTGTTGGTGAAAGTGGCTCAGGCAAAGAGCTTGTGGCGCAAACCATCCACCTCGCCAGCGAGCGTAAGCAGCAACCTTTTATTGCCATCAACTGTGGTGCCATTAGCCCAGAACTGGTCGATAGCGAACTGTTTGGCCACGAAAAAGGCGCATTCACTGGCGCGAACAAAACTCACCAAGGGGTATTTAAGCAAGCGGAAGGCGGCACGCTGTTTTTGGATGAAATTACGGAGATGCCGATCGAGCATCAAGTGAAACTGCTGCGTGTGCTAGAAACTGGCGAATACCGCCCAGTGGGCAGTAATACCGTCCACATCGCCAATACCCGCATCGTCGCGGCGACCAACCGCGATCCTAAAGTCGCGATCGAAGAACAATTTCTACGTGAAGACCTATTTTTCAGGCTATCGCACTTTCCGCTAACCGTTCCACCATTGCGCGAACGCGGCGGAGACATCGTCGGGTTAGCCAAACACTTTATTGCGCACCGCAACGCTAACGAATCCAAAACCAAGACGATTCTCGACTCGGCAATCCAAAAAATCGCCATGCACGATTGGCCTGGCAACGTTCGAGAACTCAAGCACACCATCGAGCGAGCGTTCATTCTCGCCGACGATACCATTAAAGATGAACATCTGATTTTCGATACGCCGCCACTAGAAACTGGCACCCGATTAGAAGATATGGTGCCTGCTGGCGTATCGTTAGAAGAGCTGGAAAAAGCCGCTATTCTCAATACGCTTGAAGAGAATCAAGGCAACAAAACGGAATCGGCTCAGGAGCTGGGTATCAGCGTTAAAACGCTGTACAACAAGCTCGAAAAGTATCAAGACGAGTAAACACACCGTAAATAGCAAAAGAGCACTGAATTGAATTCAGTGCTCTTTTTCATCGTCTCTTTCTATCTTTGCATGCAGCGCTGGATTACACCCACTGACCTGCCACAAAACCACTCGACCAGCACCATTGGAAGTTATAGCCACCTAACCAACCGGTAACGTCCATCACTTCTCCGATGAAGTACAAGCCTTTGATGTTTTTACATTCCATGGTTTTAGAAGACAGGTGATCGGTATCTACACCACCCAAAGTCACTTCCGCCGTGCGGTAGCCTTCGGTGCCATTAGGTGCGATTGACCAGTTTTCTAAACGCTCCACCACGCTAGCAAGCTCTTTCGGGTTGAACTGCTTGAGAGGTTTATCCATCAGCTCTTTACGCTCAATCAGCACTTCCACTAAACGCTTTGGCAGCACTTTTGCTAGGGTGTTCTTTAGCGATTGATTTGGATGTTTCTCAAGGCTGCGCTCGAGCAGCAGAGCGATGTCTTCGTTAGGAACTAAGTTGATAGAAACTTTCTGACCCGCTTTCCAGAAAGAGGAAATTTGCAAAACCGAAGGGCCCGATAAGCCGCGGTGAGTAAACAACAGCGCTTCTTTGAACATGGTGCCGTCTTCGGCGGTAATTTCCGCAGGCACAGCAATGCCAGACAGTTCAGCAAAATCTTCTTTGTCTTCTTTGTGCAGCGTAAATGGCACAAGTCCCGCCGTGGTTGGGATTACCGGCAGACCAAACTGCTCAGCCACTTTGTAACCAAACGGCGTCGCGCCCAGTTTTGGCATGGAAAGGCCACCGGTCGCAACCACCAAAGATTCGCACTCAACGGGCTCAGTACCCGCGTGCAGACGAAAGCCTTCTTCGGTTTTCTCAATGGTGTGCACATCGCATTGGTAACGCTGTTGAATGTTTGGCATGTCACACTCGGCCAGCAGCATCTTCACGATGTCTTTGGCGGTAAAGGCATCGACACAAAACAATTGGCCGTGGTCGCGCTCTTCAAACTCGATGCCGTGTTTGCTGACCATGGAGATGAAATCCCAGTTGGTGTATTGCGACAGCGCCGATTTCACGAAGTGTGGGTTTTGGCATAGGTAGTTGCTGGCTGATACGTCGTAGTTAGTGAAGTTGCAGCGGCCACCACCAGAGATAAGGATTTTACGTCCTGGCTTTTTGGCATGATCCAGCACAAGCACACTGCGTCCGCGCTTGCCTGCTTCTGCAGCACACATCAAACCCGCGGCTCCCGCGCCAATTACAACAACATCAAATTTCTTACTCATCGGTCGCTCTTAGGCTCTATCCAAAATCCAAAACAATAAAAAAGGATGTGCTTATTGCACATCCTTGCTTTCTAAGAGCGCCATTCTACCGACAAATGTCGAAAGGGAAAAGCGCTTAAATTCCAAGCATCGTCTAGTACGGCTTAGCCGGAAAGACCTACAAGATGAAGGCCGCCAGTAGGGTAACACCAAGCAACGCGGTTGATAGCACAAACAACTCACGCACCCGTTCACACTTACCTGTGAATATCTCATCATGGTGATGGTGATACTCTTTGCTTTTAATGTAGTGGAACAAACGCACCTGTTTGGTGACGTTACCGTGAGTGGTGAAGAAACCATTGCCATCCACTTGTTGATACAACAATGGGTGCGCTTCACGCATGATGTAAATAAGAGAACGAAGAGCGGTGAGATAACGGATCATATTGACCCCCGTTACTACCATTAGCGCAAATAAGATTGTGTCTCCACTGATCATCTTTTCCTCCCTACATCTTCAACAATGCTCAAGAGAAAAAGACGATCAATGCTTCGTCTTTTAACCGCTACTTATCGCGTTGAGAACGCTTTACGCAGCTGGAGCACCCATGATTGAAGATGAACCTTCTTTCGCCATTTGAGCTAGATCTTTGTCGATGAAGAACAATGCTTTGCCGTCCTCACCAACTAATTCGATCTTATCTAAAATCCCTTTAAACAACTTCTCTTCTTCGTGCTGTTCTGACACGTACCACTGTAGGAAGTTAAACGTTGAGTAGTCTTGGCTTGTAAATGCAACATGCGCCAATTTATTGATTTTTTCCGTGATCATTTGCTCATGTTCGTAGGTTTCACGGAAAACATCACCTAGGCTTGCGAAATCATGTTTTGGTGCTTCAATCGCGCCTAGGATAGGCATTGAGCCAGTTTCACTCACATACGTGAACAGGCGTTGCATGTGCTCCATCTCTTCTACGGCGTGTGCACGTAAAAATTCAGCCGCACCTTCAAAACCTTTGTCTTCACACCAAGCACTCATTTGTAAGTATAGATTGGATGAGAAAAATTCTAGGTTAATTTGCTCATTCAATTGTTCGACCATAGTTTGAGACAGCATGTTAACTCCTATTTATGTGCATGCGTTTTACACCACTATAACATGATTACTGAGACAAGACTTTGTACCTACAATAATGATATGAGATCACTTCGGCAAAATTTCTCAAGGGTTAGTGCTAATCTGAAACTATACCCAAGTGACTTCATAAATGTCGAAGTCAGGGCCTTGGCACTGAGGTCAGTTCGAGGTTGCTTAGGTATACGACCTTACAAGGAGATAGCAATATGAGTTACAAACACATACTTGTGGCAGTCGACCTTTCAGACGACAGTAAAGTGTTGATTAAGAAAGCCGTATCACTGGCTAAACCTCTGGATGCGAAAGTCTCTTTTATTCACATCGACGTGAATTACGCAGAGCTCTACACCGGGCTTATCGATATCAACATGGCAGAAGCGCAGCATCAAGCGATGGAAGCGTCTCGTACCCAATTGGCAAACTTTGCGGAGTACGCTCAATACCCAATCACTCATACTTTAGTCGGCAGTGGTGATTTAAGTAACGAGTTGTGCGACACCATCAAAGATTACAGTATCGATTTAGTGGTTTGTGGTCATCACCAAGATTTCTGGAGCAAGATTCTCTCTTCAACTCGTCAACTGATTAACTGTTCACCCGTCGATATGCTGGTCGTACCGCTAAAAGACTGATTGGCGCGACGTTAAAACTTGGTTAGACTGCGGGCACATTTGTTGTTGATAAAGATTCTCATCTATGGCTTATCTATCCGCAGTTACCCTGCTTTGGGCATTTTCATTCAGCCTGATCGGCGTTTACCTTGCTGGTCAGGTTGATTCTTGGTTCTCCGTGTTCATGCGTGTGGCACTGGCCAGCGTTGTATTCATTCCTTTCCTTAAATTCCGCGGCGTAAGCAAATCTCTGATCGCGAAACTGATGATCGTCGGCGGCTTTCAGCTCGGTTTGATGTACTGCTTCTACTACCAGTCTTTCTTACTCCTTTCTGTTCCAGAAGTATTGCTGTTCACTGTATTCACACCGATTTATGTGACGCTGATTTATGACTTCCTGAAAGGTCGTTTTTCGCCTTGGTATTTAGTCACTGCGCTGATCGCAGTCGCGGGTGCGGCATGGATCAAATTCGCTGGCATTAATGAAAACTTCCTAATGGGCTTTTTGGTCGTGCAAGGAGCAAACCTCTGTTTTGCCATCGGTCAGGTGGGTTACAAATACATCATGGAAAGTGAGCCCGTCGATTTACCACAGCACACCGTGTTTGGTTACTTCTACTTGGGTGCGCTTTGTGTAGCAACCGTGGCTTTCGCGCTCATGGGCAACCTCGACAAACTGCCAACCACCGCAACCCAATGGGGCATTTTGACCTACCTTGGTTTGATTGCATCAGGCTTTGGTTACTTTGCGTGGAACAAAGGGGCAACCTTAGTGAATGCTGGCGCGTTAGCGGTAATGAACAACGCGTTAGTGCCAGCAGGCCTGATTGTGAACATCGTAATTTGGAACCGAGACGTCGACATCGTGCGCCTCGCGATTGGCGGCGCGATCATCATGCTATCGCTGTGGATTAACGAAACGTGGGTGAAAAAACGCGTTGAAATGAGCTACGCCAATAAGTAGCGCGCCTTTCTCAACACATATTCCATCAATAAAAAACGCTCTCCAACTGGAGAGCGTTTTTTTTAATTCAATTAATGCACTTTGGCTTGCGAGCTTGCGCCCATCAACGCATTCGGTGGCGTTAGTAACAACACTTCCAACTTCGCATTGCGGGCTTCCAGTTTGCGTTGACGCTTGAGCAACTTCTGCTGCTTTTTTGCCACTTTTAGCAGCTTTTTCTGCTGTTTGTAGTGTTTTTTCAGTGCCTTTTTCGCTTTCTTAAGCGCTTTTTTATCGGCCAAATCAAACAGTGCAGGAGCCGCCATCGACACTGGTGTCACCACTTTCGCAGCTTGTTTCTTCTCTTTCACTCGCTCGACCACACGTTTCACGATCGCCGCCTTTTCTGCGCTGTGTTTTGGCGTGACGGAGATGGATTGTGCAGGCAGCGCTTCAGCTAACAGACCGCATGCTTGTTGCTCGTTTAACAACTTGTCTTGGCATTTTTGTGGAGGAATTGCGGCAGGCTTACACAATGAGTCTTTAGAAGCGGAAGAGCGTGCACAAGAGCGACAAACGAACTTAGGTGCGACGACCAAACGGTGAATGTCACCCAAGTTGGCCGCAATTTGCTTGCGGTTCATCTTACATAAGCGTTTAGACATTCGACTACTCCAGCTTCCCAATTATCGACAGCATCACAACAAGTGAAATAATAATAATTCTTAGTTAGATATACAGTCAGAGTGTCGAATTAGCAAGTGAAAACTATCAATAGTGTTCAGGAAAGAATGGCAGCGTCACAGCACTTGGTTCAATGCTGTGACGAGAAGTTTTTGCGAGTCAGGAGGTTATGCCATCGAGGCTTTGACGTAGACGTCGAAACGGTTCTTTTTGGTTTCAATCGCCATACTTGGCTTTTGCTCGTTCAGCCAATTCGCGTAGTCCGGGCGCTTAACCACCACGCGTTTCGTTGCCAAGGCCAGAGCAGGTTCGAGCAATCCATCGGCATCCAAATCCGCTCCCACCAAAGATTGGAAGACGCGCATCTCTTTTTTCACCAACGCGGATTTCTTTTTGTTTTCTGGGTGCGGGTACATCGGGTCGAGATACACCACATCCGGTTTCACAAACTCGCTGTCTTGCGCCAGTTGATCCAGCGCGTCATGGCTGGAGGCATGGATCAGCGACATACGCTCAGATACCCACGTGCCGATTTCTGGGTCTTGTTTCGCGCGAGCCAAGCCGTCATCCAACAAGGCCGCCACGACTGGGTGACGCTCGACCATCTGCACTTTACAACCTAGCGATGCGAGCACGAACGCATCACGACCAAGGCCTGCCGTGCCGTCTAACACGGTTGGGGTCGCACCTTTGTTCAAGCCTGCGGCTTTTGCGATCGCTTGCCCTTTGCCGCCACCGAATTTACGGCGATGACCCACCGCGCCACCAATCAAATCGACAAAAATCGCACCGAGCTTAGGCTCATCGACTTTACGCAGCTCTAAACGCTCCGCAGTCAGCACCAAAGCAAAGTCGCTCTCGTCAGTGTGAGAAAGCTGCCAACGCGCAGCCAGTTCGTCGAGATGAGATTGTTGAGACGGGTCTTCACAGATCAATTGCAGTTGCAAAAGGAGGCTCCAATAAAAATCGAGGTAACTGGCGCTGAGTGTATACCCAAGTTACCTCTAAAAGCTAGATTGGCGGCGAGATGCCAAGGTTAAAGCGAAGAGAGATTCTCGACCAATTCTGCCAACGGTTTCGGGTGACCAATGCCATAACCTTGACCGTAATCCACACCAAGGTCGATCAAGTGCTGCATGACTTGTTCGTTTTCGACAAATTCCGCCACCGTAACTTTGCCAAGCTGCTTCGCCAAATCGTTAATGGAGCGAACCATCACTCGGTCCATTTCATTCACGTCGATATCTCGCACGAAAAGGCCATCAATTTTCACGATATCTACAGGAAGTTTCTTCAAGTAACCAAAAGAAGACAAGCCCGAACCAAAATCGTCCAGCGCAATCATACAGCCGAGCGATTTGGCTCTGGTGAAAAAGTCGATGGCTTGATCTAAATTGCCCATGGCCGCCGTCTCTGTGATTTCTAAACAGATTTTTTCGCACGGCATGGTCGAGTTTTTCAATCGTTCGAAGAGAAAATCGATAAATTCCTGATTCCCCATGGATTGACCAGAAAGGTTAATCGAGCAACGCCCCAACTTTTCCACTACGTCTGGTCTCTGTTCAAACCATTCAAGCGCTTGGTTGATCACCTGCTTATCAATCCAATGCGCAATGTTATAACGCTCGGAAGCGGGAATGAAAATAGCCGGAGAGACGTAGTTACCCTGCGCGTCACGAATACGCACCAAAATCTCAAAATACATCAGCGACTCTGGCGACTGCAAATTCATCACTCGCTGAGCAAACAGCTCCAAGCGCTGATTGGATAACGCCTCGTGCACCAAATTGACGCTCTGCATTTCCATCTGACGACGCTGCAGCTCTTCATTGTCTAAGCTGAACAGATTGTAACGGTTACGCCCCTGCTCTTTCGCCGCATGGCACGCCGAATCCGCTTGCGCGTGCACCATTTGCGGCGTTTCTGCCGTGTGGTCGATGATACGAATGCCGACCGAGCAACTGATGAATAAGCGTGTATCTTCCCAGATAAACAGGTGCTCGCCCAATGTCGAGATAATCACCTTCGCAATATTGATTGCGCCATACTCATCGCAATCTTTCAGTAGCACCGCGAATTCATCGCCGCCCATTCGCGCAAGCACGGAATTGTATGGCAGCACCTCTTCCAACATGCTGGCGCAAAATTGAATCGCGGCATCGCCCGCATCGTGCCCAACGGTGTCATTAAGCACTTTCAACTGGTCGAGATCGAGGTACAACATCGCATGCACTCGGCGGTGGCTATCCACTTCACGCAGCGCAGTTTTCAACTCCAACTCAAAGTGATTGCGGTTGTATGTCCCCGTCAATAAGTCATAACGCGCCTGATACTCTAACTTCTCAGCCAAAAGTTTGGTCTCTGAAATGTCTTCACCCACAATCAGCAACTGATCGGAATCGTTGAGCGGTCGAATGTTTTCGCGTACCCAAACACTGTGCCCGTCAGCATGGCGATACTCGATTTCACGTCGCCACACATCATGAACTTGATGACTCGGTTGCAACAACACCTGGCGTGGGAACAGTGCTTTGTCATCAAGATAGAACTCTCGCAGGCGATGGCCGAGCATCTCAATCGGCTCGTAGCCCAATAACAGTTGCGCGAATCGGTTCACTTCTTGGATGCGGTTGTGACTGTCGAGCGTCACCATCATCACGGGCTGCTGCTCGTAGTAATTACGCAAGCTCGACTCACGCTGATAGAGCTTATCTTCCATCAACTTACGGCTGGTGATATCACGCGCCTCAAACAGATACTGCTTTTGTTTGCCTACCTGCTGGGAGAACGGCTTTAAGGAAATTTCGAGTACCATAGAGCCGTGCTCTTTGCTCCAGATTTCGGCTTCAAATGTCGAAACTTGTTGCTGCGGTGCATCAAAATAATCGGCGATCGCGTGGCGTGCTTGCTCACTCCAGTTTTGATGTAACCAAAGTGGCTTATCTAAGCGTAATTCCTGATGATAGAGCAAAGATTGCAGACGATCGTTGCCAGATTTAAGCAAACCATGTTTATCCAAAATCCCCATGTACTGCATACTTTGGTCAAAAATGGACTCTAGAATCGCCTGGCTTTCACGAGCAGCCGTCTCGCTGCGACGAATGCGTTGCAAGTAGTAGCTCAGTAGCAAAATAGCCACCAGCATCAACACGAACAAACTGCCAAACAAGCGAATTTCTTTGGCGAAACGCTCCGAAAATTCCATCGGCTTATTAAAAAAGACCGCCGAGGATTCTTGCTCTGCGCCCAACCCCCAGCGCACGACCGCTTGGTAATCGAGCTTGATTTCAGAATCGCCATTCACCACCGGAGGTAATGGTTCTTGTGGGTGGTCGAGCACCTGTTCAAGTAATCTAGCCGCTTCAACACCTTGGCGATAACCACTTTGAATCACGCCGCCCACCGCACCATGACCCAAACCTACATCGTGCACCATAAACAATGGCGCGTTGGAGGCCTTGTTGATCTGAATCCAGTCACGCTCGCTGCCGACCACACCATCTTTGTCGCGGTAGTAAGTCCAAAACAGCACCACATTTTCTTTATTGAGTTGAGCGATTTTTTGCTTCAATGCTTCAACATTGTCAGGGACAAGTTGAGTGATCTTGTTGCGATAACGGTCGTGTTTTTGGATAAAATCGTCAATCTCGTCGCGAAGTATCGCACCAGTCACCGAATGATCACTGATGATGTAAATCTGCTTGTTGTCTGGATGCAAACGCTCGATCAGCGCTAAGTTCGCTTCTAAATCGACGTTCTCAATCACGCCGGTTGCGTTAAGTGATTGATGAAAGGAAGGACGGTAATTGTTGATGCCACAGAAAATCACTGGCGTGTCTTTGATCAACGGCGCCAAGTGTTGCATCAATTCCAATGCATTGTTGTCCGTCACCAAAATGGCATCAAAACGCTCATCGCTCAACTTGGTGCGATAGAGTGATTCGAGCTGGGTAAAAAACTGCTCGCTCTGGTTACGCTTGGAATCCAAGTATAAAACTCGCATGTCCATCTCGCGGTCATCGAGTTGTTGATCGATCCCGCGCTGAATGGAGTCCGTCCAAAAGAATCCTTGGTGATAAGAATGGACGACAAGCACCTTCGGCTCTTGAGCAAGTGTCAGTTCACTCCAGGCACATGCACTCCAGAATAAGGCGACCAAAATCAGAAAACGCTGCACATTCTCTCCATAGCATCGGAGTTAACCCGCAGTTACCCCTGCCAAACCTTGTGAATCGTGTCCGCTGTGAGTATAAAAGAGACGTAACTCTCATACCCAACGGAAATAATAGTATGAATGCGAGCCTGCCGAAACTCGACGACCTTGACCGCGCAATCTTAAAAACACTTATGGCAGACGCCAGAACGCCTTACGCCGAAATGGCTAAGCAGTTCGATGTCAGCCCTGCCACCATTCATGTGCGTATCGAGAAAATGAAATCGGCTGACATAATCGAGGGTACGGAGGTGATCGTAAATACCAAGAAGCTCGGCTACGATGTGTGTTGCTTTATTGGTATTAACCTTAACGCGGCGCGTGACTACCACTCCGCGTTAGAAAAACTCAATGCTCTCGATGAGGTAGTGGAAGCTTACTACACCACAGGCGCGTATAACATATTCGTCAAATTGATGTGCAAATCGATTGAAGAACTGCAATTTGTGCTGATTGATAAGCTGCAAGCCATTGATGAGGTTCAGTCCACGGAGACATTGATATCGTTGCAAAACCCGATCAACCGCAACGTGAATCCGTAAATTTTTTTATAAAAAATGTACAAAAAAGGCCAACCGAACGGTTGGCCTTGGTGTTTTTTGCTCAATTTACGCCGCAATACCCGAATGGCGCAGCAGTGCATCGATTTGTGGTTCACGACCACGGAAGCGCTTAAACAGCTCCATTGGCTCTTCACTGCCACCCATTTCTAGAATGTTGTTCAGGAAGCTTTGACCCGTCTCTTTGTTGAAGATACCTTCTTCTTCAAAACGAGAGAATGCGTCTGACGACAACACTTCTGCCCATAGGTAGCTGTAGTAACCCGCGCTGTAACCACCAGCGAAGATGTGACCGAAGCTGTGTGAGAAACGCGCCCACTCAACCGCTGGAACAACCGCCACTTTCTCTTTCACTTCAGCCAAGGTTTCCAGCACACGTGCACCCACTTCTGGGTCATATTCGGTGTGAAGCGTGAAGTCGAACAAACCGAATTCTAGCTGACGCAAAATACCCATCGCAGATTGGAAGTTTTTCGCCGCGAGCATTTTGTCTAGCATCACTTTTGGTAGCGGCTCGCCCGTTTCGTAGTGACCAGAAATGAACGCCAGCGCGTCTTCTTCCCAACACCAGTTTTCTAGGAACTGACTTGGCAATTCAACCGCATCCCAAGGTACGCCATTAATGCCTGATACCGCGCCAGTTTCTACCTGCGTCAGCATGTGGTGGATGCCGTGACCAAATTCATGGAAAAGTGTCACAACTTCATCGTGCGTAAACAGTGCTGGCTTGTCGCCTACTGGACGGTTGAAGTTACAGGTTAGGTACGCAACCGGCGTTTGCAGTTCACCAGATAACGTAATACGACGACCACGACAGTCATCCATCCACGCGCCGCCACGTTTGTGTTCACGAGCGTAGAGATCTAGGTAGAAGCTGCCACGTAGTGTGCCTTCAGCGTCAAAGATGTCGAAGAAACGCACAGATTCGTGCCAAGTGTCTACGCCTTCTCGCTCAGTAACGGTCATGCCAAACACGCGGTTTAACACTTCAAACAGACCGTTCACGACTTTTGACTCTGGGAAGTATGGGCGCAGCTCTTCGTCCGAGATTTGGAACAAGTGCTGTTTTTGCTTCTCGCTGTAGTAAGCGATATCCCACACGTTCAGCTCTTCAACGCCAAATTCGCCCTTAGTAAACTGACGCAACTCTTCAATTTCGCGCTCACCCTGCGGTTTCGCACGTGTCGCTAAGTCATTTAGGAAGCCAAGCACTTGAGCCGGAGTTTCTGCCATTTTCGTCGCCAACGACTTCTCACTGAAGGTGTTGAAGCCCAGCATACGTGCGATTTCATGACGCAGTTTTAGCTGCTCAGTAATGATTTCTGAGTTGTCCCATTTGCCTGCGTTTGGACCACGATCAGAAGCGCGCGTCACGTACGCTTCGTACACTTCTTTACGCAACTCTTGGTTGTCGCAGTACGTCATGACAGGTAGGTAAGATGGGATATCCAGCGTGATCAGGTAGCCATCGAGCTCTTTTGCTTCTGCAGCGGCTTTTGCTGCTGCCAACGCCGATTCTGGCATACCCGCGAGGTCTTTCTCATCCGTGATGTGCTTGGTCCAACCCATGGTGGCATCCAGCACATTGTTGGAGAATTTAGAGCTCAGCTCAGACATGCGTTTGCTGATCTCGCCGTAACGGTGCTGCTCGTCTGATGGCAAGCCGATGCCCGACAATTCGAAGTCACGTAGCGCATCGGTGATGGTTTTCTGCTGGGCACGCGTTAACGTTGCAAATTCTTCGCTCGCTTTGATGGTTTTGTACGCTTCGTACAGGCCTTTGTGCTGACCAACCCAAGTGCCGTATTCCGACAAAATTGGTAAGCAGCTTTCGTACGCTTCACGCAGAGCTTCGCTGTTCACCACAGAGTTCATGTGACCAACTGGCGACCAAATGCGGCTCAGACGGTCATCAATTTCTTCTAGAGGAGCAATCACATTTTCCCAAGTTGGGTTGGTGTTGTCTTTTAGCACCTCTTCAACTTTGGCGCGACAATCTGCAATCGCCTGCTCGACAGCAGGTTTAATGTGTTCTGGTTTGATTTGCGAAAACGGAGGTAGGTCCGTAAACGTTAGAAGTGGATTAGACATGAATAATTCCTTTTGTGTTTTGGCTCTATGACTGCCCATAAAATAGGCGGACCCAATGCACAAGTAAGCCGACAACATGGATTGGGGGAGCTCCGTTCCCTTTCTCTATGCTGCGATGACCGGATGATCAACGAGAGCTTGCTCTGTCCTTGAGTCTTATTCTGCCTAAGTGGCAGAGCACTCTATTGGAGCACTGCGATCCCACTTAGGTTCAATATGTTTAGTAAGTATGGGTGACTTAAAGAGATTTCAATAGTGAGTGCATTTTAAGTCGCGCAAAATCAAACGGAGATTCTGCATCTGCAAGGATGTTGGGTATAATGCTCTCAACACACCGAAAATTTATTGT
Source organism: Vibrio sp. RC2502 (assembly GCF_054850435.1). Lineage (NCBI taxonomy): Bacteria > Pseudomonadati > Pseudomonadota > Gammaproteobacteria > Vibrionales > Vibrionaceae > Vibrio > Vibrio sp. RC2502. Next base: position 71,289 of record NZ_CM141453.1, on the reverse strand, counting down.
ATCTGAAATCACAGACCACACTCAGCCAAAGAGTGTTTCGAGAGTTTAATTTGTTAAGTTACCGCCACAGCTTCCACGCTGGCAACCATGCCGACGTGGTCAAACACATCGTTCAAAGCCTCATTCTTGATGCGCTGAAACAAAAAGATAAGCCATTCGTTTATCACGATACCCACTCGGGTGTGGGCCGTTACGATCTGACTCACGAATGGTCTGAGAAAACGGGCGAATACAAACAAGGCATCGCACGTATTTGGGATTACCCAAATATTCCTGAAGACATCAAAAGCTACATCGATGCCATCAAAGCACTCAACAACGGCGATAAGCTGCGCTACTACCCAGGCTCACCGCGTGTGGCACGTGCGCAAATCCGCCCACAAGACCGCATGGTACTGACAGAGCTGCACCCAGCCGATCACCCATTGCTGGAGCAAGAATTCCATCGCGACCGCCAAGTCAGCATCTACAAAGAAGATGGCTTTAAACGTCTAAAAGGCAGCCTACCACCGCAAGAACGTCGTGGCTTGGTACTGATTGACCCGCCATACGAGCTAGCTAAAGAGTACCGCGATGTGGTGCAAGCGATTTACCAAAGCCACAAACGTTGGGCAACGGGCATCTACGCGATTTGGTACCCAGTGGTAAACCGTCACGACATCGAAGACATGATTGAAGGTCTAGAGAGCCTCGGCATTCGTAAGATTCTGCAAATCGAATTGGGTGTCGCACCCGATACCAACGAGCGCGGCATGACGGCATCCGGCATGATTGTGATTAACCCACCGTGGAAACTGGAAAGCCAGATGAAAGAAATTCTGCCATTCCTGCAAGACGCGATCGCACCAGCTACCGGCCACTGGAAAGTGGACTGGATTGTGCCAGAGTAAACACTTCTGCACCGAAACCTCTCAGCGCAACGACATTTTCGTTGCGCTTTTTTATGCTCTCAACTCCGCCGTCTGATCGCGCTTATTCTTCTTTTTGTACCTCTCATCGCTATTTGTCATAAGCAATGTCACTTTTTCCCATTTAGGAATTCGTTACATTCGATTTATGATAGTGGGATAACGGTGGCATTGAGTTCAGGCAAGGTCATCCCAATCTATCTATGTACCAGATAAAATTTATAAGCTCTTGGAGAAAGTAATGGCGACTCATTTTGACTATATCTGTATCGGTGGCGGCAGTGGCGGCATCGCATCTGCAAACCGTGCGGCGATGTACGGCGCGAAAGTTGCGCTAATCGAAGCTCAAGATCTCGGTGGTACCTGTGTAAACGTAGGTTGTGTACCGAAGAAAGTGATGTGGCACGGCGCACAAATAGCAGAAGCAATGAACCTGTACGCAGAAGATTACGGTTTTGATGTCGACGTGAAAGGTTTCGACTGGAGCAAACTGGTTGAGAGCCGTCAGGCGTACATTGGTCGTATTCACCAATCTTACGATCGCGTTCTTGGCAACAACAAAGTAAACGTAATTAAAGGCTTTGCTAAGTTTGTTGACGAGAAAACCGTAGAAGTAAACGGTGAACATTATACTGCGGATCACATCCTAATCGCGGTTGGTGGTCGTCCTACTATTCCAAACATTCCAGGCGCTGAATACGGCATCGATTCAAACGGCTTCTTCGACCTAGCAGAGCAACCAAAACGCGTTGCGGTTGTCGGCGCTGGCTACATCGCAGTTGAAATTGCTGGCGTGCTGCACGCACTAGGTACAGAAACGCACCTGTTCGTACGTAAAGAATCACCACTGCGTAGCTTCGATCCAATGATCATCGATACGTTGGTTGAAGTAATGGAAGCAGAAGGCCCAACACTGCATACCCATTCTGTACCAAAAGAAGTGGTAAAAGAAGCCGATGGCAGCCTAACTCTGCACCTAGAAAACGGTGAGAGCCAAAACGTTGACCAACTGATTTGGGCAATCGGTCGTCACCCAGCAACAGACGCAATCAACCTAGCGTCAACCGGCGTTGCAACGAACGAAAAAGGCTACATTAAGGTAGACGAATACCAAGAAACCAACGTGAAAGGCATCTACTGTGTGGGTGACATCATGGAAGGCGGTATCGAGCTAACACCAGTAGCAGTGAAAGCGGGTCGTCAACTTTCTGAGCGTTTGTTCAACAACAAACCAAACGCGAAGATGGACTACGATTTGGTTCCAACTGTGGTATTTAGCCACCCACCAATCGGCACTATCGGTCTTACAACGCAAGAAGCGGAAGATAAGTACGGCAAAGACAACATCAAAGTCTACACATCTGGCTTTACAGCGATGTACACCGCCGTTACTAAGCACCGTCAACCATGTAAGATGAAGCTTGTATGTGCGGGCGAAGAAGAAACGGTTGTTGGCCTACACGGCATCGGTTTCACGGTAGATGAAATGATCCAAGGCTTCGGCGTAGCAATGAAGATGGGCGCAACCAAAGCAGACTTCGACTCGGTTGTGGCTATCCACCCAACGGGCTCTGAAGAGTTCGTAACGATGCGTTAATTACGCGCTAATCGCATTGCTGATTTCAGCGAATCATTTGAAAAGGTCACCTTAGGGTGACCTTTTTTTGTTAGCCCATGCTTAACTCGCATTCTCCAATAACGTGCGAATAAACTCGGCTTTGATAGTACTCTCCTGCTTACCGTCATGAATCAGACACAAGTCTGCACGCAGTGACTCTTTCAGCTTGATAAAACGAATCCCATGCCAATGATGCTGAGAAAACGTCGACGGCACCAACGTCACGGTATTGCTGTTTGCTACATACGCCATCAAGGTGCTTGGCTCCACCACTTGTTTGCCAATATGGGGTGAAAAGCCTTCTTGCAGACAGGCATTGATGATGAAGTTTGCCGAGGCAGAATTCGCCAAGCTCATAAACGCAAACTCACACGTCTTTAAATCTTGGAGCCGCAGCAAAGATTTGCTGGCTAACTCATGTTGCTCCGACACCGCCACCACAAACACATCTTTGCCCAAAGACACCGACTGATACGGATAAATGTTGAGTGCATCGGCAAAACGTACAATGCCCACGTCGATTTTCTTCTCACTCAGATGCTTCTTTTGCGTCTCTGGGTTGAGGTCAAAAATGTCGGCGTGATAAGTGTCATGCTCAGCATGGAAGCGCTGTAACAGACGATCAAATCCGCCCCAAAATGCGCTACTTACCACACCAACTCGCAGGATATTTCTCTGGTTCAAACCCACTTGCTGCACTTGATTGAGCGAGACATTTAAGGTCTGAAAAATCAGTTGGCATTTGGACTCCAACAATCGCCCGGCCTCCGTCAGCATGACGTTTCTTGAATCACGCTCAAACAGTTTGACGTTAAGCACCTCTTCCAACTCTTTGATGCGATTGCTCAACGGCGAATTGGTGATATTGAGATTCTCGGCGGCCTTAGTGAAATGCTTGGTTTGTGCGACCTCGTAAAAGTAACGCAGCATCTTCAGCGTCACGCGCTCAAATGGTTCTGACTTCATGCATTGAGTCCTAGCGAATTTCATCATCCTCTTTTTAAGGATGATAGTAGCGAATAAAGCAAAGATAACCAGCGCAGAAAGTCACACAATGGAATCAACACACAACCAGAAGGTGACTAACATGAATCAGGATCCAGTAATCGGCGCGCTACAAACCATTCGCGAACGCAAACCAAACTTCCAACCTAAAGCGGCGTTTATTTTAGGCTCTGGCTTAGGCGTATTGGCAGACGAACTACAAGACAAAGTGGTCATTCCATACGAAGAGCTCGAAGGCTTTCCGGTTAGCACCGTGCAAGGCCACTCTGGTGAGTTGGTGCTTGGTACCATGGGCGGCGTAGACGTAGTGTGCATGAAAGGTCGCGGTCACTACTACGAACACGGCTCAATGAAGGTCATGACCACGCCCGTGCGCACCTTTAAAAAGCTGGGCTGTGAGTTTCTGCTCGTCACCAACGCGGCAGGCTCACTTCGCCCTGAACGCATCGACGTCGGTTCTCTGGTGGTATTTCATGACCACATCAATACCATGCCTGAATCGCCAATGATCGGTCCGAATGATGAAGAGTACGGCCCGAGGTTCTTCAGCCTCGCCAATGCGTACGACAAAGACCTGCGCGCAGAAGCGTTTGAAGTCGGCAAAGCCAATGGCATTCACCTGAATGAAGGTGTGTTTGTCTCTTACACAGGCCCCAACTTTGAGACCGCAGCCGAAATCCGCATGATGCAAATCATCGGTGGTGATGTGGTAGGCATGTCGGTCGTGCCAGAAGTGATTTCTGCGGCGCATTGCGGCTTACCCGTATTGGCAGTGTGTGCGATCACCAACATGGCAGAAGGTTTGGGAGATGTAGAACTGTCTCACGCCCAAACATTGAAGTGCGCGAAGCTAGCCGAAGCAGATTTCATTCGCTTTATTAAGCGCTTTATGAAGCATCACTTCTAAAGCCGTTTCATTCCAAAAAGCAAAATGGTCATCAAGTAACTTGATGGCCATTTTTCGTATCACGTTTCCCAACGTTCGGGGGTATTTCGGAGCCGTTTGCGCGTTTTACTTAACTGCGCGAACCAATTCAGCAATGCCTTCCCAATCGCCGTTGTCCATCATTGCAGTTGGCACCATCCACGTACCGCCACAAGCTACAACCGATTTCAGCGCTAGGTAATCTTCCACGTTGGATGGGCTTACGCCACCTGTTGGCATGAATTCCACTGGGTAAACCGCCGTGAGTGCTTTCAGCATGTTTACGCCGCCTGATGGCTCAGCAGGGAAGAACTTCAACGTACGCAGACCCATTTCCATCGCTTGCTCAACCAAGCTTGGGTTGTTTACACCCGGTACGATAGTCACGCCACGTTGCTGACAGTATTTCACTGTGGTTGGGTTGAAGCCTGGGCTAACGATAAAGTCCACGCCCGCTTCGATTGCGATATCCACTTGTTCTGTGGTCAGAACGGTGCCCGCGCCAATCAACAGTTCTGGGTACGCTTCACGCATGATGCGAATCGACTCCGCCGCCGCTTCGGTGCGGAATGTCACTTCCGCACATGGTAAACCGTTTTCTACCAACACTTTTGCCAGTGGCAGAGCGTGTGCTACGTCGTTGATTGCGATAACTGGGACGATTTTGATTTCTCTTAATCGTTGTTCAAGTGTTGTCATGGGGAACCTCTAAAGAATAAAGCTTAATGTTGCGACGATAATAAACGCGATACCGCCAAGTAACGTTTCCATTACCGTCCAAGTTTTTAATGTGGTTTTCTCATCCATCTCAAGCAGACGAGAGACCAACCAGAAACCAGAGTCATTGAAGTGAGACAGTACCGTTGCACCACCCGCAATCGCGATTACGATAAAGCAAAGGTCTAGTTCACTCAAACCTGTTGATGCAGCCACAACTGGCGCGATAAGAGCCGCCGTAGTGGTTAGCGCTACGGTTGCCGAGCCTTGAGCAACACGCAGACAGGTAGAGATAACAAATGCTGCTACGATCACTGGCATACCTGTATCTGTAAGAACGTCAGCCAGTGCATCACCGATGCCGCTTGAGCGCAGTACGCCGCCAAACATGCCACCAGCACCCGTTACTAGGATAACGCCACAGATTGGAGCCAATGACTCACCACACAATTTTTCTAGTTTTGCCATGCCGTAGTCTTTGGCAAACACAGTCAGACAGACAATCAAAGTAATCAGCAACGCGACTGGGGTTTTACCTAGCATACGTAGGAACTCAACCAGTGCCGTTTTGCCATCAATCAAACCTGCAACCGCCAGTGTGTTCAATACCGTATCCAAACAGATTAGCAGGACTGGCAGCACAAGGATGGTCATAACCGTGCCAAATTTTGGTGCGTTGCGCTCATCCACCATCGCTTCACCATTAAAGAAGGCTTTAGATAGTGGGATATCGAATTTTTTGCCCGCGTACAAACCAAATAGGTAAGCGCCAAGGTACCAAGTTGGAATAGCAACCAGAATACCCACCACCAATAGCAGACCGATGTTTGCGCCAAGGAATTCTGCCGCTGCAACCGGACCTGGATGTGGTGGAACAAACGCGTGCATAACCGCAAAAGCACCGGCTGCAGGCAACGCGTATTTAATTGGCGAGCCACCAAAACGAGCCGCCACACTTAGGATGATTGGCATCATCACTACAAGGCCTGCATCGAAGAAGATTGGGAAGCCAAACAGTAATGAAGCGACGCCCAAAGCAAATGGTGCGCGCTCTTTACCAAAGCGACCAATCAAAGTGTCTGCCAGCACTTTCGCACCGCCAGTCACTTCAAGAATTTTACCGATCATCGCACCAAGACCAACCAGCAATGCCACGGAAGCCAGTGTGCCGCCGAAGCCGCCCATCATGGTCGATACGACTTTCTCAGAAGGAACGCCAGTGGCGATTGCTGTGCCTAAACTCACCATAGTAAGGGAAGCAAAAGCATGGACTTTCAGTTTAATGATCAGAACGAGTAACGCTGCAATGGCAAGGCCTGCAATCGTCAGTAGGAACGTAGGATCTGGGGCTTGGGTTAATTGCTCCATTGGTTCACCTTTAAGAATTATTGTTTGTGTTATGGTTCACATTTATTTCAGTTACCGGTAACATGTTACCGATAACATGAATAAGATAAACCCATATTTTAAAGTGAATTCAAAAATTGAGATCACGCGCAAATTTGGTTATGAGGATAAGTTATGGCTGGTAGTAGTGTCATCGTTATGGGCGTTTGTGCTAGTGGTAAAAGCACAATTGGTGAGCATCTAGCGAAAAAGCTAGGGCGTAAATTCATTGATGGTGATGATCTTCATCCACGAGCGAACATTCAGAAAATGGCATCGGGCCAGCCTCTGAACGATGATGATCGCAAGCCATGGCTAGAACGCATTCGTGATGCGGCGTACAGCCTAGAAAGCAAAAACGAACACGGCATTATTGTCTGTTCAGCACTGAAAAAGATTTACCGCGATCAGATCCGCGAAGGCAACGACAACGTGACCTTCCTGTTCCTTGATGGCGATATGGAGTTGATCCTTAATCGCATGCGTATGCGCAAAGGCCACTTCATGAAAGAAAACATGGTGAAGAGCCAATTCGAGACGCTAGAGCGCCCAGACAACGAGCCTCAAACTCTGATCGTCAGTATCGACGGAGACATCAGCGACGTGGTGGAACGCTCTGCCGCTGAGCTAATCAAAATGCAAGCGATCGAGGTGGCGTAATGACTCACTCTGTTGTTCTTGAGGTCACACAACGTTTGACCGAGCGCAGCCGTGAAGCGCGCGCTGCGTTTCTTGCTCGCACCGAAGTGCAAGCCGAAGCTGGCAAAGGCCGTGTTGGTTTATCTTGTGGTAACTTAGCCCATGCAGTCGCCGCTTCTTGCTCTTCTGAAAAGAAAAATATTCTCGATTTTACTCATGCCAATGTCGCGCTGATCAGCGCCTACAACGACATGTTGAGCGCCCACCAGCCGTACCAAGACTACCCAGCGCAAATCAAACAAGTGCTGGCGGACTACGGACATACAGCGCAAGTCGCAGGTTGTGTGCCAGCGATGTGCGATGGGGTGACTCAAGGTCAAGCCGGCATGGATATGTCGCTGTTTTCGCGTGACTTAATTGCGCAATCAACGGCGTTGTCTTTGAGCCACAATGTCTTTGATGCCACATTACTGCTTGGCATCTGTGACAAAATCGCCCCGGGGCAACTGATGGGCGCGTTGTCTTACGCGCACCTACCGACTGCGTTTGTACCAGCGGGTCTGATGGCAACAGGCATCAGCAACGAAGAGAAAGTCGACGTGCGCCAAAAATACGCAGCGGGAGAAGTCGGCAAAGACGCTCTGCTGGATATGGAGTGTCGCGCTTACCACTCTGCGGGTACATGCACGTTTTACGGCACCGCCAACACCAACCAGTTGGTGTTCGAAGCCATGGGCTTGATGCTGCCAGGTTCGGCATTCATTCATCCCCATACCCAACTGCGTAAAGCGTTAACCGATCACGCGGCTCTGAAAATCGCCTCAATGACGGCGGGTTCTGCACACTTCCGTCCGCTGGCCGAGGTGGTCACAGAAAAGAGCTTGGTCAACGGCATCATCTCTCTACTTGCATCTGGCGGCAGCACCAATCACACCATTCATATGATCGCCGTGGCGCGTGCTGCTGGCATCTTGCTCACATGGCAAGACATCAGCGATCTGTCGGATGTGGTTCCTTTGTTAGCTCGCGTTTACCCGAACGGCCCAGCCGATATGAACGCGTTCCAAGACGCGGGTGGCGTGCCAGCGTTATTGCACCGCTTGAACGAATCCGAACTTTTGCATCGCGATGTGAAACCCGTGTTTGGTGAATTTGAAGACCAAATGACGCTGCCGAGCCTTGTCGATGGCCAACTGACTTGGACACCGTGCCAAGGCAGCCAAGACGGTGACGTGATCGCCAAACCGGACGCCACTTTCCAAAATACTGGCGGCACTCGCGTATTGACTGGCAACTTGGGCAAAGCCGTGGTGAAAGTGTCTGCGGTGAAAGAAGAGCAACGCGTGATTGTTGCACCTGCGATCGTATTCCAATGCCAACACGAAGTGGAAGCCGCGTACAAACGTGGTGAGCTGAACAAAAATTGCATCGTTGTAGTCACACACAACGGCCCAGCGGCAAACGGCATGCCTGAACTGCACAAGCTGATGCCAATTTTAGGTAACGTGCAAAAAGCAGGCTTTAAAGTGGCGCTGGTTACTGACGGTCGTTTATCTGGCGCGTCAGGTAAAATTCCGTCTGCGATTCATGTTTCTCCAGAAGCCATTCGTGGCGGCGCGATTGGTTTGGTGCGCAACGGCGATTTGATTCGTCTGGATTGCCAAACGGGTGAACTGAACAACTTAAGCGATACCACTGGTCGCGAGTTGATTCATTTCGACACCGAATCTACCCAACAAACCTGGGGACGAGGCTTGTTTAGCGTGATCCGCCAAAACGTCTCTAGTGCAGAAGAAGGCGCAAGCTTCATTGTTTAAGCCAGAAAAACAAAAAGAGCGGAGTTTGATACTCCGCTCTTTGTATTTGTCTTCGTTGTTTTTGTTTGGCTTGATTAAGCGGTTTTCATCACCACGACCGCAGAAATCACCACAAAGATACCAAACCAGCCGATTGGCTTAAGTTTCTGCTTAAACAGCAAGGCTCCACCCACTGCGGTACCCAAGATACCGATCGCGCCCCAAGAAGCATAAGCAATGGCTAAGTCGATCTCTTTAACCGCTTGTGCCAACAGCGTGAATGCTGTTAGTACCAACACAATCGCCGCAATGCCCCAGCCTTTGTATTTAAAGCCTTTTGAGCGTGTCAGCGCCATATTGGCCATGATATCGACCAAGGCAGCCATCACGACAAATCCAAATGACATCGTAAAAAATTGACTCATGATTCGCACCTTGTACTAGCAGAAAATGAACGTTCTTTTGCCGGTTTATCGGCGTTTTTCTCGGCGTTAGGTTGATCGTGTGATTCCCCTAAAGTCACACACACAATGCCGACAACGGCTAACATCAAACCAAACAGCTCTTGATGGTTTAAGTTGGCATCAAAGGCGATGATCGACACCACGGTGATCAACGAGATACCCAACCCTTCCCAGACAGCGTATGCCACACCGATCGATATTTTCTTCGCGGCAAACGCGAGAAAGTAGTAAGAGATTGCGATCAGCACATACATTACGATGTAGCCCCACCACCCGTGCCCTTGTCCGATAAGAGACATTGTGCTGGTGCCAGCCACTTCGGCAACGATGGCGAGCAATAAAAATAGACGTGCAACTAGCATGATTAATCCTCCATCAGAAATTAAAAAAATGCATAACGGAGAATGGTGAATGTCGCGTGCCTGTATCAACATTCAAAAAGTTAAAAAGATAAAAATGAGCCACTTCTCCTGACTATTTGAGATAAGGTTAGCGCTGGGTAGGAAAAAGAGACAGGTAATTGAGATATTCATTTTTGAATATCTTAAGAAGTAAGTTGTCTATGTAATCACACAATATTGATAAGGTTAAAGCATCTGCTCTCTCATTCAGCCGATGCCATAAAGTGACGTCATTGCGTAAAAATCAGCGGCGTATTGAGGGTTTGTCGCACCACTTTATGCAGGTGTCTGTGCAAAGGATGGTTGCGGTTGGTTTGAAGGAAACCGCCAGAGACCACAAACTGACTGAACTCACGGTTGACGAGTGGCATTGCGTAAGACGCGAGTTCCGGCATCAACAATGCCGAGCTTTGACTGGCATACATAATTGCGTCGGTTTCTTGCAGCATTTGGCAAGCCACGCGCAAATTATAGGATTTCAATAACACCACGGGCTCATAGCCCATGCGGCGATACTCGGACTCCACGGTACAAAGCGGTTTATATGACGCGGGCGCAGGTAAAGAAACAAGGGGCAGTTTAGAGACCGTGTCCCAATCATTGCTGACTTTCGACAAGGTCGGATGGTTTTTACGCGCCAAAATCACTCGTTTTTCAACGAATAACGGGCGCATGTAAATGTCTTTCGACAGTTCGGTCTCTTGGTCGAGAATGCAGTAATCGTGCTCACCTTCGAGCATTTCATCGTGCGAATAACTGTTCCAACTGGAAAAGGCAAAGTGCGCTTTAGGGAACGCTCGATGACAGCCAGTTAGCAATCGCTGCCCTTGTTCATCCATCAAATAAGGGTCGGTTACAATCGCGATCTGCCCTTGATATTGCTGAGGGTCGAATACTTCAAACTCTTGCACCACTTTTTCCAGTGGTGCAATCATGTTATCGAATTCGGCGGCAAGGCGAATCGCCATGGGAGATGGCTCTACCCCATGCGCTTTACGCACAAATAGCGGGTCATCAAACACTTGCTTAAGCTTCATTACGCCGCGGCTGGCGCTCGGTTGAGAAATGCCAAGCTGCATTGCGGCCAGCTTGATGCTGCGGTTTTCCACCACGGCTTTTAATAAACGCATTAAGTTGAGATCCAATGCATCCAGCTGATGTGCCATACCCTAACCTGCCAATACCATTGATGAGCGAATACGAAGAGCGGTTAACTGCGAGTTAAACACTCTCTCCTGAAGTGATCTGATAACCCATATCAAACACTTTTTCTTCTTGCGCTTCACCTTTCAGACGCGCAATTAAAAGCTCTGCACTCTTTACACCAATTTGGAAACGCGGCGTATCAACGCTGGTCAGCTTCGGACTGATGGTCTGACCGATATCCAAGGCGTTATAACCCACCACCGCTAATTGCTGCGGGACTTGAATGCCACGCTGCTGCGCACTCAGCATAGTACCAATTGCGATGTCATCGTTGGTACAGAACACCCCGTCGAGCGTTGGGTACGTTTCCAGTGCGCGTTCAAGCAAATCATGCGCAAGGGAGAAACTGGAGTGCACGCCAGTTAACACATGTTTGGGTTCGAGTCCGGCTTCATTCATCGCGCGATCATAACCTTGCATACGCAGTTTGGTACGCGTGTCCAAACGCGCACCGAAATAAACAATGGTGCGCTTACCAGCGTCCAACATACGTTTCACCGCGTTGTACGAAGCGTCTTCATGATCCAAGCCCACAGCCATATCAATCGGTTGTGGCGGCAATTCCATGGTTTCGACCACCGGAACGCCAGCGTTTTTGATCATCTGCAACGTGCGTGGAGTGTGGTGACTTTCAGTCAAAATCAACCCATCCACTTGGTAGGAAAGCAAAGAGGCGATTTTGCGCTCTTCCTCCAACTCATCGTAGCTAAAGTGTGCCAGTAGTGTTTCGTAGCCGTTGGCCTTAGTGACCGTCTCTATGCCCTGAACAAAGGAAGCAAAAATTTGGTTGGACAGAGAAGGAAGTAAGATGCCGATGGCTTTGCTGGAAGACTTAGACAACATCGCGGGGGCGCGATTTTCGATGTACCCCATCTCCTCGATTGCCGCGGCAATTTTCACGCGGGTCTTCTCAGCCACCGATTCTGGATTGCGCATATAGCGCGAAACCGTCATCTTTGTTACGCCAACTTGGTCTGCGACATCCTGCAATGTCGTTCGTGTTTTTTTATTCTGTTGAGCCATAAATATGTGATTTATCAATAATGTTACATGTAACATTATGACGAATACACAGGATGCCGACAAGCCACCAAAAGCCAAACATAATATCCACAATAAAATCATGCACTTATTGTTACAGAGTTGTTTTTAAAGAAACACTCGCAAAACGAATAAATAAATGACATTAATATTGAGTTTCTTATAAAATAGCGCACGTAAAACAATAAGATATCAGGCACTGTGCAGTTAGGCTCCAGCGAAACCCAAGTTTATTATCATCTTCTTGATCTGGACGACTCTCAAAAGCAGCAATACCTCCAAGAATTGCAACAGAGTCAACCTGAGCTATACATTCAACTCGCGCCCCTTTTAGCCCATGAAGCCCCAGAAGAGCGATTAACGCAATTGCTTTACTTTGGCGCTCATCAAGCGACCAACAGCGAGATCGACCTTAGTGGCGAAGTGATCAGTAAGTATCGCCTAACTCATGAGTTGGGGCGTGGTGGTATGGGCGTCGTTTATGCCGCGCAACGTGCAGATGAGACCTTCGAGCAAGATCTTGCGATCAAATTCATCCAAAGCAATTTAAGTAATGTGCTCGGACAACGGGCACTTTTCGATGAAGCGCAGCTACTAGCACGTTTAAATCACCCTTATATTGCGAAAGTCTTTGACGGCGGCCTGCATGACGACTCGGTTTACATCGTCATGGAGCGCGTGTTTGGCCAAACATTGGATGATTATCTTGCCGAAGTCACACTGACAGACCATGAGAAGCTCACGCTGTTTAAGCAGATTTGTCAGGCAATGGAACACGCGCATCACCACCAAGTGTTACACGCCGATCTCAAGCCTGAAAATATCCTGATTGACCCGAATAAACGACCGAAATTGCTCGATTTCAACCTGACGCAGAAAGTGCAAAACAGCGGTGGCGAATCCCCACCCACATTAATTGCGTTTAGCCAAAACTTTGCCAGTCCAGAACAACAGACTGGTCAGTTTCTGACGGCACAAAGCGATGTGTACTCTCTGGGTAAAATTCTCGCGATGATGTTTCCGTCACCGCGCGTTTGGTCTGATGTTTACTGGGTCATTAGACGCGCGACACGCTCTGCCGCAAAACTGCGCTATTCAGACGTTCGAGCACTCAGAATTGATATTGAGCGCATGCTTGAGCGGCGCCCAATCGAACAAAAAAAACATTGGCCGTTGTACAGCGTATTGCGTTTAGTACAGCGCCGTCCGCTGGCTGCAGCATTATCTGCCATTCTGGTTTTATCCGGCGTGCTATTTGGTAATGCATTGATTCAAAAGAATATCCAACTGCAACAAGAGAAGAAGATTGCAGAAGATATGATGTACGAACTGACTCGCCTCATCTTTCATGCGAAGGGGCAGAACGTCGAACATCTTTCGGTGAACTCCATGATGGAGCTAACACGAAGGCGGATACTCTCTAACCCAGATATCCCCAAACATATAAAACAAAAAATGTTGTTGGCGATGATGACACCGGTGCCAGAGAAGCACCTAACTACACCAATGAGTTGTCAGCCAAATTGTGCGTCTAAGGACAGCACCAACCAATAAGGCTTAAAACAAGATGTATACACGTTCAGTGGTATTTTGGCTGTCTGCATTGACGGCTACGTCCACTTTGGCGGCAGATGCTTCTGCAGCCACTTCACACCCGCCAGCTTCAACCTTGAAGCAAGGCTACTTTATCGACTCTCCAGTGACTGGTCTGTATTACAAAACCAGTTCCAATATCACGGGAGTCACTCAGCAAGGCGCATTTCATTACCAACCAGGTGATGTGATCAGCTTCTTCCTTGGTAACGATGACAAAGGTTATCTGCTGACAACCTTATCGAGCCAAGAAGTGCTTACGCCAACGATGGCGACAACCAAACCCAGCCGCAGCATCAATATGACGCGTCTGCTGCTTTCTCTCGACAGCACGCCTGAGAATCGTGAGGAAATTGTCTTAGCCAACCGTGTGTTGTCTGATCCTCGCTTTCAAAGCCAGCTCAAGAGTCTCGATCTCAATTATCTGGATGACGCTAAACGACATCTCAACCTCGACTGGGTTTCTGTCGATGAGGCGATTGATCACTTGAACGAAAGCCAGCAGTACATTGAGGAAAACTTTGCCTCTGATGAGATCATCTTTGAACCTCGCGGCATCACGTTCAAAAACATCGTGATCAAAAAGAAAGATTGGCAGGGCCGCGCTTGTGCCTACGATCTGCGCTATAAACATCACCCCAAATATCGCCCCCCATTTGGTGAGACCCGATTCACCATCACCAAAGATTCGTTAATTGAACACCCGAGTGTTGGCGACCATTTTCAAGGTTGCTTCATATCACCGAATCACCAAATTACGGAAGATATTGTCGAGCCGATTAGCAAGTTTGCAGATTGGTTTAACCTTGTTGGTTGCTCTATCACAGGATGCACCCGCAACGACTTGAACGGCTTCTCTCTCGAAGACTTTGACGATGAAGGCGACTGGAAATATCGCTCAGTCGCGATGAATTTTGACCCAAGCACTGAGCTCTTTATGGAGAAAGTACAAGGTCTCGGGCGCAACAAACACATCCAACACAGCAACCGCACTGAAATGCTGTGGTTTTCCTACCCTAACACCAGCGAGCACGACATCGACTACCTCGGCGTGTGGCAGCAAACCCAATACCACCAGCAATCCATGACACAATCGTGTCTGTTAATGCGCCACCAACAAGTGATGCGATTGCCACGCAGCGCCGAGACCTGCCCAACCGATGCAAGCCTATACACCCAAGATGTCACCCGCGGGTTTGCCGATATGTGGTGGGTAAACAATGACGAACCGAAAGCCAATTTGGCGCAAATGAACATCATGGTGCGCTGGTCAACCACTCCGGCAGAAATCAACTACACCACTTGGGAGTACTTACCGGCGGGAGCCAACTGGGAGCAAGGCATTTTGTATCGCTACCAACAGAACGTTAGTCGTAACCGAGATGGTTCTGATCATATTGAAACGCATACGATTTCTGAATTTGTCAAAGTGAGCGAGGAGGTATAACCATGGCAACGACTTCAGCCCTAACCCACATTATTCAGCAGTGGCAGTCTGGTAATAAACAAGCCGAAAGCGAGCTGTACCAATTCGCCTATTTGCAACTGCGTAAAATCGCCCAACAAGAACGTGAGCGCAACGCCGAAAAATACGGCACCGACAACATGGTATTGGCAGACAGCGTCAACAGCACCACCGCATTGATTCATGATGCTTACCTAAAGATGTCAAACTGCGACATGAGTGAAATCGCGACCAAGCGTGATTTTTTCTTAATGGCCGCTAAAGTCATGCGCCAAATATTGATCGACAACGCTCGCTCACACCAAGCGCAAAAACGCCAACACATCACGTTGATGAAGGACGAAGAAGACCGCTTTGAGCAGTTGATCATCATGGACAAAGCCTTAGATAGCTTTAGCACACGCTACCCACGTCAATCGAGCGCCTTAAAACTCAAATACCTGATGGGCATGAAGAACCAGGAGATCAGCGAACTGCTAGAGTGCAGCGCAAGCCTAATCGAAAAAGACCTCAAGTTCTCACGCAGCTGGCTGCAATCAAGAATGGCACACGCATAAATCATGACCAAGAAACTGTGGATTATCGGCGCTATCGGCGCCGGTTTATTGGGTGTTTACTTGTTAAGTGACGAGAGCAGCATGGCGTCTGCGGCCAGCTCTTTAAATAGCTCTCCTGTCGATAAAAGAAAAAGCCAACATCACTATGGTGAACGTACGTCGTTAATTGAGGTGAAGCAGGCGCTCACAACATCGGCGTTGGATGGCTCGAGCTCTCTCGATTTAGATGCTGTGCTTAATGCCACCCCATTCGATCAACAAAACGTCGCCGAGAACCCTTTCGATACGTTTGATGGTTACTACCCTTACGATCTGACGGCGGTGACACCACAACCCAAGGTTGATGCGGCGAACAACAGCAAACCCATCATCAATCTATCGGTCGAACAGCAACTGCAAACCATCATTTATGGTTGGGAGCTGACGCAAAACAAGCCGATCAGCAATTCGTTAAGTCTGAACCAATTGTTTGAAGACCCCGATGGTGACCTGCTCACCACTCGGATCTGGTTAGAAAACGCCAATGGTCTTCAGGTGCTCAACCAAGGTCAAATCGTGGTACAAGGTGCGCCAGAAGAAATCGACCAAACCACTTACTTAGCCGTGGCAGCTCGTGACAATCATCATGGTGAAGAAGATTACGCCTGGGTCACGACCCGTTTTGAATTGCCAGTCGTTAAAGAAGAGCAAAACAACACCGACCATCCTTTGGTCGGTGACATTGTGTATCGCCTAGAAACCACACAAAACCTTGGCGGTATCGCGTACGCGTATGAAGTGGTGTATTGCGAAGCGTTTCAGTTTGAAAACGAAGAAGTGTACTTTGCCGCCTCCAACAACAAGCGCTTATGCCCAGAAAAGGGAGCACTAAAAAAAGTGGGCCATTACAAAATCAGTGATGACTCGTTGATTGTTAGCGCAAATGGTGCTCGTCAAATCTGGACCACCAAAAAGGTGTACCCATCTCAGGTTCATAAAGAGACTCAGAACTATTTCACCACCGTGTTTGATGGCAAACAATTCGAAAGCTATACCATGCAAAAGAACAAGCAATCGATGGAAAAACGCATCAACGCACCGACAGGACGATATTTATACCAGATATCCTTTTTTGACTATTTGCTACCTCGCCCAAACGGCGATTATCTCGTGGCTGAAATTGGCAATTATATTTATCACCATGGAACTCAAGTCATTGGGCCTCATGGTGAAAGCATCGATTCCGATCTCAACTTACGCACTTACAATCCAAACTTGTATTGTGCTGATGTCGCCATCTGGTACGGCAGCCATGTCATTGCTGGTCAAGGAGACTATCAGGTTGACATCATCTCCGATCCTAACCCCTACGATCCGACTTACCTAATTGACTGCTACGAATACATTAGTAACCCCACGACCAGACAACAATCGTTAGCATTTGATCTGAGCTACTCGCCTTACGACGAACTACTTGATGGCGAGGTGTACAGCTACATTTTGCGTCCAAAGCCTGAACTGGCTGATCGCGTTGAAGAATTTAAAATCAATATGATTTATCACAGCCCAAAGCCGTTACGCTCAAGCAAAAAAAATAACCACTTAAAATACATAATGTTATTTTGACCATTAAATCACTAAAAACAAAAAGTGGAACCGTGATCAAAGTCTCATTTCCTTCCTCATCGACAAAAAACTCAAATAAATTTTACGGGTTTTATGCGGTTTTTCGTGTCTTGAACACTTACTCAATAGTGATTAAAAAGACACAACTTTCTTAAATCTCACTAGTGAGATTTAAGAAAAACAACAATAAAAAAAGCGACTTTCTCATTCGGAAACGAACAAGGACAAATGAATAATGAATAAGGTGAGTTTATTAGCAGCGTCAGTGGCTATCGCTCTTACAGGCTGTGGCGGTTCAGATAGCGGTTCAAGCAGTGCAAGCAACGGTGTTGTGATCACAGGTTTTGACGGCTACTTCAAAAATGCAGTTGTTTTTGAAGACACGAACAACAACGGTCAATGGGACACTCAAGAATCTATTCTTGGTCTGACCGATGAGAAAGGTCAGCTTACACTGGCCGCTAAACCAGAAAAAACCTTAGCACTGCAAACTCTCGTTCCAAACGGTGCGAAACAGAAACAACTTATCGCCTTGGATGCCAAGAAATACGCTGGCACCTACACCGTAGATATGGACCACCCAAGCCAAGCTATGGCGCACGAAATCGTATTCCGCGCACCATCATCGTCTAACGTGATCTCACCTATCACGGACCTTGTGGCGATTGAAATGGCAAAAGACCCTTCAATTACTGAAGAAGACGCGAAAGCAAACGTAAACAAAGCATTGGGAGGCTCAGAGGAAGCTCCGATTGATCTGTACAGTGACTTTGTTGAAGGTGCGACAAAAAACGCCGAACTACATAAAACCGCTCAGATTCTGACAGAATCTAAAGCGCAAAACCCAACAAATTACGAGAAGAAAGCGACTGAGTTTGCTCAAGCGGCAAACCAAGAAGTGGATCGTCTTGTCGCGTCTGGCGAAAACATCAATGACCCAAGCCTACGTCCAGTCATCACTGATAGCACGCCAAATAGCGACAACTTGGCACCTGAAACGCTAGTCAACAACAAGCTAACCGTCAACGAAACCGTAGAAGACGCAGCTGAAGATAAATTGGATAAGCTACCAGAAATCGTAAAAGGTGCCGCATTTGATGGCGTTGAGCTAAACATCGAAGGTCTTTTCAAAGACAAAGACCAAAGCCTTGTGAGCACAAAACTGACGCACAATTTAGCGGGCACAGGCATTGAAGTTGAGCAAGTTGGTAACCTAATTGTTCTACACCCAACCGCTATCGTAGAAAAATCCGGTGATTTTGAGATTGTTCTAACGGCGCAGGACAAAAACTCTAACGGTGATGTGCTATCAACTGTGAGCACAGTATTCGAAATCGAAATCGAATCTGCAAACTTACCACCAATGGTTGTTGAAGCAGAGCAAGCTCGCCTGCAATCCATTGTCGATGGCTGGTACCTACAACAGGGCGAACTGTTTGAACAAACGCTCGATATTTCTGGTTTGTTCCAAGATAAAGACGGTCAGATCACCGACTACTCAGCGGACTACGTAGGCATTGAAGGCCTATCAGCAATTGAAGATGGCAATGCGATTATCACCATTAAAGGCACACCGACAAAAGCTGGTGAATCTGGTGCAGCACTTACCATTAGCGCAACAGATGGTCATACTGCGGTGCAGATTGCACTCAGCATGCCAGAAGTAAAAGAAGGCGTTACGCCACCACCAGTAGTACCGACTTTGGGCTTCACGCAAGCGCACTTCAACGGTCAAGAATGGAAAATGGGTAGCTTTGCACAAAAAGATGGTGAAATTGGCTATGCCATGTTGATGCAGGACTCTGAGGGCCTACTATTCTGCTGGGGTTCAAACCACGATGAGATGAACCAAGAGTACAAAGCGAACATCAGCGACGTCCTAGAAAACACATGGGAACACGATGCCTACGCCATTCTTGCAGATCTTGACCAACAAACCGGTTACGCGGAATACAACAACAAAGACTGTGAAGACGTCGAGCTAAAAGACGGCAAGCTATACAACAGCTACGGCGAAGAGTATGAAATGCTGTACCAGCACAAAACCGGGAATAACGGCACTCAGATTATCGTTAAAATCTCAGATGATGAACTGTTCTGGATGGATTCAAGCAACACACCGTTTGCGGAATCACTTTCGGTTGCAGAACACATCAAGCATGGCACGGTAGAGCATGACTTGATGGTAGAAAGTAAAGGCAAAGACGACGACAAAATCCTGAAATACTCTTCAGGTACATACGAATACGACGCTGACACTTACAATTACTCGTCGTTCATGCCGACCGGCTTCCAAACGCCAGGAAACTGGGAAATCAAGGATGATGAAGGTCGTGAACTGCTGATTCTAGAAGAAACGGGCTCACAATCAGATTACAAAACTCGTCATCGTTACATCAACCGTGATTTTGGTGATTTCTACATCGGTATTCATTGGAGTAAAGAGCAAAACGGTCATGAATCAGCGCCGGAATATGGCCTGTACTCTCACAACAAAGAAGTAATGACAAGCATCGCGGCTTCACTACCAATTTTGGAGCCAGGTGACGATGACTAAAGCAACCATCGTCAACCCTTGTTGCGACAGTGTGCATTTACGTAGAAGACGTCGAACCTTCTGGGAACGATTTGTCGGTATCAAAGAAGTGTACATTTGCTCAAACTGTCACAAAGAAACACCTCTCAAGTAGCAACAATATTTGAGACCGCCAAAAAGCCCCGCATCGCGGGGCTTTCTTCGTTTTGAAAAACGCGTTTCGTCCTAAAATGTGGATACATTAAGGATGAACAACCGCTACTTCACACACATCACATTCAACAACGACGTGCCGGTTAACTGATTTGGTTCTCGATCGGCAAACAAGCCTTTCTTATCTTTACCCCAATACGGCAATTGCAGCGGCCATTTGTTCTTCTCCATCACACCAGAATCTCGCAACGCTTTAAATTCAGTCGCCGTGGCGAGCGACATGCCCAACTGCTGACAAATCTGTTGCGAGCTTTCGTAGTTGAGTCGATTCCACGGCTTACCATATTCCATATAAAACTGATTATCTAACAGGTAAGGCACGACATACGTTTTGCCATGTAGAGACGCTCGCAAGCGCACTTCCACCTCTCCATTGCCTTTTACGCTCGGTGCTGGTTTTGCTTTCGCTACCGGTTTTGTTGTCGTGCTTGATTTCGGCTCTTTTGCCGTAACTGGCTGCGCCGTCGTTTCTGTCGCAGAAGCTTTAAACGCCTCGGTATCTGGACGACTGGCCACGACTGGCGCAACAGGCTTCGGTGCGACGTTTGGTTTGGCGACAGGAGTCGACTTTGATGACGGCTGCATTTGCTTCACGGTGTTGTCACTCCCTTTGCCAACCACACGAATAAATGCCTCGCGATAGTTCGACAAGGTTTTGACTCCTCGCAAATCAGCAGACGCTTTAGAAAATTCTGTATAAGGCCCAATAAGACAACGATAGCCCTTTGCTTCGGGCTTCATCCAAACATCGGTGGTGATTTTGCTGTAAATGGGTTTGGCTTTGGCAAGTGGCATTGGTTTAGGCAGCAAGCCACATTGAATCCAATAGAAATCATTGCCTCTTTGCGGCACTTTCTTTCCCCAAACACCCTGACCGATTGGGCAACTTTTCTCTAGCATCGGCAGTTCTTTGTCGCTCGCTTGAGTCGCCTGACAAAGAAAGTCATCGGCCAATACCGGGGCTGAAAATTGGGCGCACAGCAATAGCCCTCCTAAGCTGAGGCCTGATTGGACAATGCGTGATGAGAGGTGTGCCTTCTTCATTTCCATACGCTTCACTCTGAACTAGTGGGTAAGGTCATTATGGCGGCAAAGCGCCAAAAAAATGTGAATAAAGAATAACAAGCAAAAAAAGAGCCGGAATTGCATCCGGCTCTCAGTTTAGGAAGGAAATGAGCGATTTAACAATGCTCTATGTCTAAATTCTTAACCTTTGTACAGTTTCGGGTTAAATACATCGCGTAACCAGTCACCCAGAAGGTTAATAACCAGTACCAAAGTAACTAGCACAATACCTGGGAAGGCTGTAATCCACCAAGCACCAGAGAAGATGTAGTTAAAGCCGATGCTGATCAACGCGCCCAAAGATGGTTGGTCAACAGGCAGACCCAAGCCTAGGAACGACAGCGCCGCTTCCGACATGATGGCGTTGGCCACCTGAACGGTTGAGATAACCAAGATTGGTGACAAACAGTTCGGCAAAATATGGCGGAACATGATGCGCGGAGCTTTAAAGCCCATCACACGTGCCGCTTCTACATATTCTTTCTTCTTCTCTGCCAGTACCGATGCACGAATCGTACGCGCGTACTGTGGCCATTCAGCCACACCAATGATCACCACCAGCATCACGACCGCGTATTGGCTGTAAAAATCGCTGCCAAAGCTGGCTTTGAAAATGGCCGAGACGATGATCGCTACCATCATGGTTGAAAACGACAACTGCACATCTGCAAAACGCATCAAGAAGCTATCGATACGACCGCCGAAGTAGCCTGCCGACAAACCAATGATGATGCCCAGTACAAGCTGTAGACCGACCGCTAGAAAACCGATCGTCAGCGACAAACGAGAGCCGTAAAGAATGGTCGATAAAATATCACGGCCTTGCTCATCCGTACCGAGCACAAAGCGTTCTTCACCGCCGTCCATCCAAGATGGTGGTAATTCTGAATCCATGATATCGATAGATGTCAGATCATACGGGTCAGTCGGTGCCAGAATTGGCGCCGCCAGTGCTAGCACCAAGAACATCAAAAACACCGTAAAACTCGCCATCGCCACTTTGTCGCGCTTGAAGTAGTACAAGAAATCCGAGTTTTTAAAGCGCTCCCACGCAGATGGAACGGCTGAAGGAGCAGCAGGAGTATTGGTTTGGCTCATGATTAAGCTCCTTTTCCAGTTAGGTTCACAGTTGGGTTGATGATGCCGTACAGCAAGTCAACGATGGTATTGGTTACCACGAAGATCAGACCAACAAAGATTACGTAGGCTGTGATTAGCGGTGTATCAACACGGTTAATCGCCTCTAGGAAAAGGAAGCCAGTGCCCGGCCATTGGAACACGGTTTCTGTGAGGATGGTGTAGGCCACCATGGTACCAATTTGCACGCCACCTACCGTCAGTACCGGTAGCATGGTGTTCTTAAGTGCATGTTGGTAATAAATCTTTTGTAAGTTCAGTCCTTTAGCCTTAGCGAACTTGATGTATTCCGAACTCAGTACTTCCAGCATTTCTGAACGAACCAGACGGATAAACAACGGCAACATGATCGATGCCAGCGCAATACACGGCAAGATCAGGTGCTTGATGCCATCAATGGTAAAGAAGCCAGATTCCCAACCGAGCACGTTGACGGTCTCGCCCCGTCCGTAGGAAGGCAGCCAACCAAGCTCTATGGAGAAGACGTACATCAGCATGATCGCCGTCAGGAAGACCGGAATCGAGATGCCGACGCTACTCATCGCCATGACAAATTTGGTGAAGATACTTTTCGGGTGAATCGCGGAGTACACCCCAAGTGGTATCGATAAAACAATAATGATGAGCGTCGCGCCAAATACGAGCTCTAGTGTCGCCACCAGCTTATCAAGAATAACCTCAACCGCTGGGCGCTTGAAAAAGTAAGACGTACCTAAATCACCTTGCAGTGCATTACCGACAAAGCGAGTGTACTTTGTGATAAAGGGATCGTTCAGGCCCAGTTCATCACGCAGCGCTTGACGCTCCGACTCTGAAACCGACTGACCTACAAGCTCACGCAGCGGGTCACCCAGGTTGTCCTGAATGGCAAACGCCACCAAACTGATCACAAACATCACTATCAGTGCCTGAAACAGGCGCTTGACCAGAAACGAAAACATTCCTTGCCCCTTAACTATCCATAGATCTCTAAATTTAGAGAGAAAATTCAGTCTGTAAAACTCGCTCAATCCGACTGAAACAAAACTGAGCTGAGTGATGAGCCTCATCAAGCATTCCTTGAGAGAAGCTCATGAAGGAGGGAATACGTCCCCTCCTTCTAACTACATCATGTGATTATTCAACCACTAGGTCACCGAAGTAAGGCATAACCATTGGGTTCACAATGTCTGCTGCTTTCACGTTAGACTTCGCGCCCCATGCTTCACTTTGCCAGTGTAGCGGTACAAATGCTGCGTCGTTGTAAAGCGTCGCTTCAACGCCTTTTAGCATTTCTGCACGTTTCGCTGGATCCGTTTCCACGTTCGCTGCTTCTACAATTTTGTCCATTTCTGGGTTTGAGTAGTAACCACAGTTGTACTGACCACGACCTGTCTCTTCGTTACGAGTCATTGTTAGGAACTCGTTGAAGTTCGCAGAGTCTTCAGTGTCTGAGTGCCAACCGATCATCAGCATGTCACCCGCACATTTATCAAACTCTGGCCAGTATTGCGCTTTTGGCATGGTTTTCAGATCAACCTTAATACCAATCTTAGACAACATTGCCGCCGCAGCCTGTGCAACTTTTGCATCGTTCACGTAACGGTTGTTTGGCGCAATCATAGTTAGGGCAAAGCCGTTCTCGTAGCCCGCTTCTTTCATCAGCTCTTTAGCTTTCTTCAGATCGTAGCGAGGAACCAGTTTTTCGTTGTGACCAACGTAACCCGCAGGGCTTTGCTGACCAGCAGCTGTCGCGAAACCTTTCATGATTTTCTTCACGATGCCTTCGTTGTTGATCGCATGCACGATAGCTTGACGAACGCGCACGTCTTTCAACGCTTCATTGCTGTTTTGGTTCATTTGGAACGTGATGATTCGCGTACCAGGTAGTGTCACGAGATCGATGCCTTTCGCATCTTTCACACGTTGGTGATCGTTTGGCGCTACTGGGTGAATCATATCGACGCCACCAGAAAGAAGCGCAGCCACACGAGTCGCGTCTTCTTTGATTGGTACTAGCGTTAGCTTATCAACGTTACCTTTCGACGCTTTATCCCAGTAATCTTTGAAGCGTTCAAATTCCACTTTTACGCCTTGTTCACGTGATGTCACGATGAATGGGCCAGTACCGGAAACGTGAGTCGATGCAAATGAGTTACCGTGCTTCACTAGTTCAGACTTGTCTTTGCCGTCTTCTGTCTTACCTGAGTAGAACTTGCTGTCCATAGGGAAGATGTACGTCGCCGTTTGCAGAACAAGTGGGTATGGACCTTTAGTAACCAAATCGAACGTGTAGTCATCCACTTTTACGATTTTCTCGTACGGGTCGAAGATCGCTTTAAAGTCTGGAGAGCTTTGTAGACGCTCAAATGTCCACACCACATCATCCGCTGTTAGCGAGTTACCAGAGTGGAACTTCACGCCTTCACGCAGTTTGAAGCGTACCGTTGTGTCGTTAACACGTTCCCAGCTTTCTGCTAGACGAGGTTCGAAGTCCATTGTTTGAGTGAAACGAACTAGAGGGTCAAATACCATGTGTGACATTTGCAGTGTACCGCCAGACAATTGCTCATGCGGGTCAAGCGATACTGGGTCAGCAGCGTAGCCAACTTTAATATCTGCTGCTAGCGCATTAAAACTAAGGCCCGCAGCCATTAGCGCCACTGCTAATTTGCTTTTCATGGTTTTCATTTGCATAACTCCTTCATGCGGGGATCCGGATCCCTTGTTATTGTGTTTGCGTCTTTATAATGACTAAAGATCAGCCAAGCGAAATACTTGGTTTATGCCGTTTTGATTTCTTCTCGCAAGCCCGTAAATTCAGGCATTAGAGAGATCAATTTTTTGCTGTATTCGTGCTGTGGAGCAGTAAAGAGCTGCTCGGTAGGCGCGACTTCCAATAACGTGCCCATCTGCATTACACCTACTCGGTCACACATCTGACGAATCACCGGTAAATCGTGACTGATAAACAACATCGTTAGGTTCAGTTCACTTTGCAGATCTTTTAGCAAGTTCAGAATTTGTGCCTGTACCGACACATCCAACGCTGATGTCGGTTCATCACAAATCAAAAGTCGAGGACGAGTTGCCAGAGCGCGCGCAATCGAAATACGCTGACGCTGACCACCAGAGAATTCATGAGGATATTTCACGCCAGCCATGCGACCTAAACCAACATGATCAAGCAAATCATTCACGATTTGACGTGTTTCTGCTTCATTTTTGGTGAGTTTATGGAAACGAATTGGCTCGGCAATAATGTCTGCCACCTTCATACGAGGGTTCATAGACGTGTATGGATTTTGGAACACCATCTGCATTTGACGTCGCATCGGACGACGCTCTTTTTCCGACTTCATCGCCGTGAGATCGATGCCTTCAAATTTCACTTGGCCAGAGTTTGGCTCATACAAGCCAGCAATCACGCGCGCGATGGTCGACTTACCCGAACCTGACTCACCCACCAGACCAAACGTCTCACCTTCGTGCACCTCAAAACTCACATTGTTCGATGCCTGCACGTACTCACGGCGGCTTTCAAACAAAGAGTCCTTAGTCACAAACCTTAGGTTGACGTTTTTTACATCCAACAACGGGCCAGTGTACTCACGCTGATCTTGGCTTTGACCCAGCCAGTGATTCTTAATGTCTAGCGACTTCATTTCTGTCGCTTCTTCGATGTAACTCACCAGAGGGAAACGGTCGAGCTTTCTGTCTGAGCGAGGAACCGCCGAAATCAAGCTGCGCGTGTATGGATGATCTGGGTTGCCCAACACTTTTGCCGTTGGCCCAAACTCAACAAGATCGCCACGGTACATTACCGCCACGCGGTCTGTAACGTTTGAAACCACCCCCATGTCGTGCGTAACCAACATACAACCAACATTGTTCTGGATACACAACTCACGGATAAGATTCAGGATTTGGTCTTGGATTGATACGTCCAGTGCCGTGGTTGGCTCATCGGCGATGATCAGATCTGGCTCACCAGCCAAAGCGATCGCGATAACCACACGCTGACGCATACCACCAGAAAACTGGTGAGGATACTGTTTAAGACGGTTTTCAGGCTGAGGGATGCCGACTTGCTGCATCAGAGACAACGCGCGTTGATACGCCTCGTCGTCAGACACTTTCATGTTGGCATGAATGGTTTCTTTTAGCTGCTGCTCAACCGTAAACAAAGGGTTAAGAGAGGTCATAGGGTCTTGGAAGATAAAACCAATCTTCGAGCCACGCACCTTACGCATCGCTTCTGGTGTTAAGCCAGAGATTTTTTCACCATCCAAAAAGACATCGCCACTGGCAACGCGTCCCGGAGGGCTCAGCAAATCGATAACGGCGTTACCAACGGTGGACTTACCCGCACCGGATTCGCCAACAACACCCACGATTTCACCTCGTTCAATATTAAACGAAAGTGATTTCACGGCCGCGTGAACGCCGTGTCGGGATGGATACTCAATACGAAGGTTTTTCACCTCTAATAGTGACATTTCAGACCTCTACTGCCTTGTCTGTGGTATCGAATCGCACTGGGAAAGCCCGTGCCATTCATCACCTGAATGAATCCGTTCAAATTCAGAATAATACTCTGAAATCTTAATGCGGAAACAATTTGGCAAAAATCACACAAAAAAGCAACAATTAAAGTATATTCAGCCGTAAAAACATTGAATACACGCACAATGAGCGAATAAAAATGCATTAACAAGTATTTAACCACTTTCATATCACCCCATTTTTGTGCGCCATGCACCATTAAAACTAGAAAAATGCTCTAAATATAGGCACAACATCACCTCACACTATAACCGCACTATTCATGTGTGATTATTAACATTTACCAAACAATATATCGTACCAAAAGCAATTTTTCGGCATAAAATGTTACTAACAAAATAGTCGGCAAACATAAAAAACCAAAGTTAACTGGCTTCACCTAAGGCTAAAACGTGAGCACCACAACAAAACAGAGGAAACCTCCTCAAAGTTGCGATTATGCGCCCGTTATGCGGTTTAATGATTAAGCCAAAAGAACAGCATCACTTAAGCGTAAACGAAACTGCACAATTTGCTGACGGATTGCCTCTTTACGATGCGATTTAGAGTGGGATAATAGGCTTTCGACGCCAGTGACTAAGTAGTGAATGAAAGGAGCCCCTGTGCTTAAAGCGATTTTTTTTGATATGGACGAGACGTTATGTGGCACATCCCAAGCAGACAAAGCTGCAGGGCAAAAATTTGCTGCCTGGATTCAACAAACGTATCCCCAAGTCTCTGATCCTCAAGCATTCTTACAACGCTACTTGCAAGGGGTATATAAAAAGCTCAACGCAGAGTTTCCTCAGCTGGTTGCTCTTCTTCCAGACGAAAATGCTTTTCGCTGTGGTCTGATCCAAACGATTTTGGCAGAGAACGGCATCCACATCGATGCAGAGCAAGCTCAGCAAGCACAACACTATTTTGATTCAGCACGTATGGGCGCGTTCACTTTCTTCCCTGGCGTAAAAGAAATGCTGACGGATCTACGTAAGCACTACAAACTCGTAGTGATCACTAACGGTCCAATTTTCTCGCAGCACCCCAAATTGAAAGCAACACAAATGGATGAATGGGTGGACCATATTATTGTGGGTGGCGAAGAGCCAGAAGAAAAACCAGCGGCCAGCATATTCCAAAAAGCCTTGAATCTTGTCGACATCAAACCAGAAGAAGCCTTACACATCGGTGACTCTCTAGCGGCAGACATCGCAGGCGCAAACAACATGGGTATTTTGAGTGTGTGGGTGAATGCGACTGGCGCAAGTAATCCAACAGAGATAACGCCGAACTTTGAAATCCGAGAAACCGTCGAGCTAAAAGAAATCCTGAAAACACTCGCCCAATAACAACAGCGGATTAAGAAAATCACAACCCCAGACATTGAGCTGGGGTTTATTTTATCTGCGCGAAAAGCTCTGGGATCATGGGTGGTCTAAAGCACCAAAAGCTGCACCAACCTTACAATTCGAACGCAAAGCGAGATTCTGCTGATAGAAATCTTCTGGCTAGCCATTCTCAGCTAATATGGAGGAAAATAGAGTGGCTAAAATGCAAAAAAGCCTCAGTCTTTCGACTGAGGCTTTAAATAGTGGTCGGTGAAGAGGGATTCGAACCCCCGACCCTCTGGTCCCAAACCAGATGCGCTACCAAGCTGCGCTATTCACCGAGCATGTATTCTTTATAGAAAGAATGGGGTGGCTAACGAGACTTGAACTCGCGACAACCGGAATCACAATCCGGGGCTCTACCAACTGAGCTATAGCCACCATCAAATTTTTATGTTCACCGCTACTTATGTAGCCATAAACTAGATAGTGGTCGGTGAAGAGGGATTCGAACCCCCGACCCTCTGGTCCCAAACCAGATGCGCTACCAAGCTGCGCTATTCACCGACTTATGTTTTATCCTGATTCAACATCAAGATGGGAAGCAATGCTACCGTATTCTATCCAAAAAGGAAAGAATGGGGTGGCTAACGAGACTTGAACTCGCGACAACCGGAATCACAATCCGGGGCTCTACCAACTGAGCTATAGCCACCATTGAGTTTTACCGACTTTTCCTCCGGGGTATGGTACGCCCGAAAGGATTCGAACCTTCGACCTTTGGCTCCGGAGGCCAACGCTCTATCCAACTGAGCTACGGGCGCATGCCCTATCGGCGGAGTGGAATAATACGGATATCACACTATGCCGTCTAGTACTTTTTTTACTTTTTTTATCGTTTGGTCTCTTTTTCGACAGTTATCTGCCTTTAAAGTGTATTTTTGATGTGATTCACGCCCTGTCATGGATAAGTTGTTGTTTATTGCAACAAGTTATCGGGATATAATCACCCATTATTTACATTGATTTAACAGCCGCAACCAAGTTGTTTAATCATTTTATGCCATCGGAGAGATTTCGAATGATTTTCTCGACGCGGTATCAATACTCTAACTATATAAATAGGTAAGTCACTTACCTCGGGAATGTGAAGTGGGTTTAATGGATATGTCTCGACAAATGATTAGCGTTTTGTTCGCTGCCTTAACTTTCTCTACGGCAGCTTTAGCTTCTGACATCAGCCAAACTGAATACGATGCGATCGCAGAACGCATCAAACCTGTCGGTGATGTTTATCTAGCAGGTTCAGAGCCTGTGAAGGAAGAACCAACCGGTCCACGTGATGGCGCCAAAGTTTACGGTACTTTTTGTATTGCTTGTCACGCATCTGGTGTAAACGGCGCGCCAAAATCGGGCAATGCTGACGATTGGGCTCCGCGTATCGCGCAAGGCAAAGACGTGCTAGTGAAGCACGCGCTTGAAGGCTTCAACGCGATGCCAGCAAAAGGTACATGTATGGACTGTTCTGATGATGAAATCATTGCAGCCATCGACCACATGATTGATGGCTTGTAATCCAGCGGCCACTCATCTGAAATAAGAAAGGCTTGCCAATCGGCAAGCCTTTTTGTTTGGAGTGAACTTGATTTACAGTGATACCAAAGTGATCACTTCTTAAACATCGAGCGCAGGTTTGCAATGTGCGCCTGACCTTTTGCCATTCGTTCTTCTTGAGACACAGGCTTTTTGTTCACTTCCCATTCGACATCATCAAACGGCAGCTCATCCAAAAAACGACTTTGAGTCGGCTTGATCAACTCACCAAACTGGCGACGCTCTTTACACATGGTAAACGTCAGCTCTCGCTGTGCGCGGGTGATGCCTACGTACATCAAGCGTCGCTCTTCTTCGACGTTATCTTCATCAATACTGGTTTGATGCGGCAATATGCCCTCTTCCGAACCAATCAAATAAACGTAAGGAAACTCTAGACCTTTTGATGCGTGTAATGTCATCAATTGAACGGCATCGCTGTCTTCGTCTTCTTCGCCGCGTTCCATCATGTCACGCAAGGTCAAACGTTGAACCACTTCTTTTAGCGTTTTCTCTTCTTGGTCGTAATTGTCACCTTCTAAGTCAGCCACAATCCAAGAGTAGAGATCCGAAACGTTCTTCATGCGCATTTCAGCAGCTTTCGGGCTGGCTGATGTTTCGTACAGCCAATCTTCGTAATGAATGTCACGAACCAAGGAGCGAACAGCTTCTACTGTGTTACCTCGCTCAGCTTGATCGGCTATCGCCACCAACCATTGTGTAAAGCAACGCAGATTTTCGAGACCACGTCCCGATAGGTGTTGCTCTAATCCCATTTCAAAGCTTGCTTCAAATAGGCTTTTGCCGCGCATATTGGCGTAACTGCCCAATTTTTCTAACGTTACCGGGCCAATTTCGCGTCGCGGCGTGTTCACAATTCGCAGAAATGCGTTGTCATCGTCAGGGTTCACCAACACTCGAAGATACGCCATGATGTCTTTGATTTCGGCACGCGCGAAAAACGACGTACCGCCAGACAGTTTGTAGGGTACGCGGTTTTGCATCAGTGATTTTTCAATCAAACGCGATTGATGGTTACCACGATACAAAATCGCATAATCTCGATATTCCGTGCGATTTAAGAACTTGTGCGCAATCAACTCACCCGTGACCCTTTCTGCTTCGTGCTCTTCGTTCTTGGCTAGCAACACTTTCAGTTTTTCGCCGTCAGGAATTTCTGAGAACAGTGATTTTTCATACACGTGCGGGTTATTGGCAATCAAAATGTTTGCAGCACGAAGAATTCGACTGGTCGAGCGATAGTTCTGCTCCAGCTTGATCAGACGCAGATTCGGGTAATCTTGCCCGAGCAGCACCAAGTTTTGCGGTTTGGCACCACGCCACGAATAAATCGATTGGTCATCATCACCCACGACGGTCAAGCGACCGCGCTCACCCACAATCAATTTGACCAGTTCATACTGACTGGTGTTGGTATCTTGGTATTCATCAACCAATAGATAGCGGATGCGATTTTGCCAACGCTGACGCACGTCTTCATTATTACGCAGCAGCAATACCGGCAGCAGGATCAGGTCGTCAAAATCGAGCGCGTTGTACGCCTTCATCTGCTTCTGATACATCTCAAAACAAAAAGCGAACAGCTGTTGTTGCTCGCCTTTCGCCATCGCTTTGGCTTGCTCTGGCGTTAACATGTCGTTTTTCCAGTTGGAGATCGTACTCAATAGTTGTTTGAGTAGGTCTTTATCACCGTCGAGTTGCTTTTCCGTCAACTCTTTCAACAGCGCCATCTGGTCTTGATCATCAAACAACGAAAAGCCCGCTTTTAACCCAAGCTGCTTGTACTCACGTTTGATGATATTCAAACCCAAGGTATGGAAAGTAGAAACCATCAAACCTTTCGACTCGGCTTTACCCAAGGTTTGACCAACACGCTCTTTCATTTCGCGCGCGGCTTTGTTGGTAAAGGTCACGGCCGCGATGTTTCTTGCTTTGTAACCACATTGCTGAACCAAGTAAGCAATTTTATTAGTAATTACGCGCGTTTTACCTGAGCCTGCGCCGGCAAGCACTAAGCATGGACCAGACACGTATTTTACGGCTTCATCTTGTCTAGGGTTCAGCTTCATACAAATTCTCTGCGGGTGACAAATGTGGCGCCTATGATAAAGGGGTGGCTCTTTGAATGCTACGGTGATTTTCTCGTAAATTTTACCCCGATTGGTGCAACATTCTGTTGCATAGTAGACCAGACTTTAAGCTATAATGAATGAACGTTCATTCACTGGTAGTAGGATTATGACGGACAACCCTGCTGTAGATAAACGCGATCAAATACTTGCCGCTGCGGAGCAGTTAATTGCAGAGTCTGGCTTTCAAGGGCTTTCTATGCAAAAGCTGGCCAACGAAGCGGGTGTCGCCGCCGGGACGATTTATCGCTATTTCTCAGACAAAGAACATCTATTGGAAGAAGTGCGTCTTAACGTAGCCAAACGCATTGCCTCTGCAGTGCAAGCGGGCGTTAATGACGACATGCCATTGAAGGAACGCTATCGAACCATGTGGCTCAACATCTGGAATTTGGCGGGTTCCAACTTAAACGCCATCAGTAATCGAGTTCAATATGATTCGTTACCTTGCACAACAAGAAACAAGACGTGGGAACTTGAGCGAAAAATGTTTGCCCAAGTAGATCGCCTTTTCAACCAGGGCAAAGAAGAAGGGGTTTTTAAGCCTCTCGATAACGAAGTGCTCTCTGGATTAAGCTTTGAAGCAAGCGTCGCGCTTGCGAGAAAACATGCTTTGGGATTTTATCAATTGGACGACGATGCGCTGGAAGCAGCCATTGAAGCCAGTTGGGATGCAATTATTAAACACTAACTTGGAGTTCTTAATAGAATGAAAAAGTGGACTTTCTTTATGTTACTTATCGCCGTTCTCTTGTTCGGCAGCGTGATAGGTTTCAATTTATTTAAGCAACAAAAGATCGCTGAATACATGGCAAACCGTCCTGAACCTGAGTTCCCAGTAACCGTTACGGAAGTAAAAGCGGTGGATTGGGTACCAGTGATCGAGGCTATCGGTTTTATCGAGCCAAACCAAGGTGTGACGGTAGCGAACGAAACGAGCGGTGTTATCGACAAGATCGCTTTTGAATCAGGTACTCAAGTTGAAGCTGGCCAACCCCTCGTTTTGCTTGATTCTGAAGTGGAAAAAGCGAACTTGAAGAGTTCACAAGCGAAACTTCCTGCAGCAGAAGCGAAATACAAACGTTACCAAGGTCTGTTTAAGAAAGGTTCTATTTCTAAAGAAGCTTACGATGAAGCTGAAGCAAACTACTACTCGCTTAAAGCAGATATCGAGAGTTTAAAAGCAACCATCGATCGTCGTGAAATCAAAGCGCCATTTGCAGGTGTGGTTGGTATCCGTAACGTTTATCTTGGTCAATACATCCAAGCTGGTAGCGACATTGTTCGTCTAGAAGATAGCAGTGTAATGCGTCTGCGCTTTACCGTGCCTCAAACAGACATCTCGCGTATCAAACTTGACCAAGAAGTGGATATTTTTGTAGATGCCTACCCAGATCAGCCATTCAAAGGCTCAATTTCTGCCATTGAACCTGCAGTAAATGTACAAAGTGGTCTGATCCAAGTACAAGCTGACATTCCAAACAGCGATGGCAAACTTCGCAGCGGTATGTTCGCACGTGCAAACATCATCATGCCTAAATTGGCAAACCAAGTGACGCTACCTCAAACAGCAATCACCTTCACTTTGTACGGCGATAACGTCTACATCGTGACAGAAGAAGATGGTGAAAAGCGCGTGAAACAACACGTAGTTAAAGTGGGCGAACGTACTAAAGACATCGCACACATCTTGGAAGGCGTGAAACCAGGTGATGTTGTGGTGACGTCGGGCCAAGTCCGTTTAAGTAACCACGCGAAAGTTAGCATTGTTGAAAGCAATGCCATTACTCCACCTGCTGAAACACCAATGCTTTAATTGGAGGCATCATGCGCTTTACTGATGTTTTTATAAAACGTCCAGTTTTAGCGGTATCGATCAGCTTTTTGATTGCACTACTTGGTTTGCAAGCAGTGTTCAAAATGCAGGTTCGTGAATACCCTGAAATGACAAATACGGTGGTTACCGTAACCACCAGTTACTACGGTGCAAGTGCCAACTTAATCCAAGGCTTTATTACTCAGCCTTTGGAGCAAGCAGTAGCACAAGCCGACAACATTGATTACATGACTTCTCAATCGGTACTGGGTAAATCGACCATTACTGTAAACATGAAGTTGAATACTGACCCGAATGCGGCGTTGTCTGACATTCTGGCGAAAACCAACTCGGTACGTTCACAGCTTCCAAAAGAAGCCGAAGACCCAACCGTAACCATGTCGACTGGTTCGACAACGGCAGTACTGTACATCGGCTTTACGAGTGACGAGTTATCTTCAAGCCAGATCACTGACTACCTTGAGCGTGTAATCAACCCGCAGTTGTTCACCGTAAACGGTGTGTCCAAAGTTGATCTCTATGGTGGTATGAAATACGCACTACGCGTATGGCTAGATCCTGCCAAAATGGGCGCTTTGAAGCTGACTGCAACGGATGTGATGAGCGTTCTTAACGCCAACAACTACCAATCTGCAACGGGTCAAGCAACGGGTGAGTTCGTGCTTTACAACGGTAGCGCAGATACTCAGGTATCAAACGTTGCTGAACTTGAAGCTTTAGTTGTGAAAACTGGTGAAGGGGATGTGATTCGCCTAGGTGATATCGCTAAAGTAACGCTAGAGAAGAGTCACGACGTTTACCGTGCAAGTGCAAACGGTCAAGAAGCCGTGGTTGCGGCGATCAACGCAGCGCCAAGTGCTAACCCGATCAACATCGCGGCAGACGTGCTTGATCTGTTGCCTCAACTTGAGCGCAACCTACCAAGCAACATCAAAATGAACGTGATGTACGACTCTACGATTGCGATCAACGAATCGATTCACGAGGTGGTGAAAACCATCCTGGAAGCGGCGGTCATCGTACTTGTGGTTATCACACTGTTCCTGGGCTCATTCCGTGCGGTAATCATTCCTATCGTAACCATTCCACTTTCATTGATTGGTGTGGCAATGGTGATGCAGGCAATGGGTTTCTCTTGGAACTTGATGACGCTACTAGCAATGGTTCTTGCCATCGGTCTGGTGGTGGATGACGCGATCGTTGTACTAGAAAACGTTGACCGTCACATCAAAGAAGGGGAGTCGCCATTCCGAGCTGCAATCATTGGTACGCGTGAAATTGCGGTTCCAGTTATCGCGATGACATTGACGCTAGGTGCAGTGTACGCACCGATCGCATTGATGGGTGGTATCACCGGTTCATTGTTCAAAGAGTTCGCTTTGACACTGGCAGGTTCAGTATTCGTATCCGGCATCATCGCTTTGACACTATCACCAATGATGTGTTCGAAGATGCTGAAAGCGAACGAGAAGCCAAGCAAGTTTGAGCAAAAAGTTCACCATATCCTTGATGGCATGACCACTCGTTACGAAGGCATGTTGAAAGCGGTAATGGCTCATCGTCCGGTTGTTATTGCGTTTGCAATCATTGTATTTGCAAGCTTACCAGTCTTGTTCAAGTTCATTCCTAGTGAACTTGCACCTTCGGAAGATAAAGGTGTGGTTGTACTAATGGGTACGGCGCCTTCGAACGCGAACTTGGATTACATCCAAAACACCATGAACGATGTAAACAAGATTCTGTCGGATCAACCAGAGGTAGAATACGCGCAGGTATTTAACGGTGTTCCTAACTCGAACCAAGCGTTTGGTCTAGCAACACTTAAACCTTGGAGTGAGCGTGAAGCCAGCCAATCTGAGATCACCAAACGTGTTGGTGGATTAGTTGCAAGCGTACCAGGCATGTCAATCACGGCATTCCAGATGCCAGAACTGCCTGGTGCGGGTTCAGGTCTACCAATTCAGTTCGTTATCACGACACCAAACAGCTTCGAAAGCTTGTTTACGATCGCAAGCGACGTTCTGACAGACGTAGCCAGCAGTCCAATGTTCGTCTACTCGGACTTAGATCTGAACTACGACTCTGCAACCATGAAGATCAAGATCGATAAAGACAAGGCGGGCGCATACGGTGTGACGATGCAAGACATCGGTATCACGCTAAGCACCATGATGGCTGATGGCTACGTAAACCGTATCGACCTAAATGGCCGTTCATACGAGGTAATTCCTCAAGTTGAACGTAAATGGCGTTTAAATCCAGAATCAATGAAGAACTACTACGTTCGTTCTGTGGATGGAAAAGCAGTACCACTTGGTAGCCTGATCACTATTGATGTTGTCGCCGAGCCTCGCTCACTGCCTCACTTCAACCAGCTGAACTCAGCAACCGTTGGTGCTGTACCATCGCCTGGCGTCGCAATGGGTGATGCAATTAACTGGTTCGAGGACGTAGCGCAGAACAAACTGCCTGCCGGTTACAACCACGACTACATGGGTGAAGCACGTCAGTTCGTGACGGAAGGTAGCGCGCTATACGCAACATTTGGTCTTGCGTTAGCCATCATCTTCTTGGTTCTTGCGATTCAATTTGAATCACTTCGTGACCCGATTGTTATCATGGTATCGGTACCGCTAGCGGTGTGTGGTGCGTTGATCGCCTTGGCTTGGGGCACAGCCTCGATGAACATCTACTCGCAGGTCGGTCTGATCACGTTGGTCGGTCTGATCACCAAACACGGTATCTTGATCTGTGAAGTAGCAAAAGAAGAGCAATTGCACAACAAACTGTCTCGAATTGATGCGGTAATGGAAGCGGCGAAAGTTCGTCTACGTCCAATTCTTATGACCACTGCGGCGATGATTGCGGGTCTTATCCCACTCATGTACGCAACGGGTGCAGGCGCAGCACAGCGCTTTAGTATCGGTATCGTAATCGTGGCTGGTTTGGCAATTGGTACGTTGTTCACACTATTCGTACTACCTGTGATTTACAGCTACTTAGCTGAAAAACACAAACCACTGCCAGTTTTTGTTGAAGATAAAGACTTGGAAAAGTTAGCTCGAGTTGATGAAGCGAAAGCAGCGCACCGCGAACTAGCAGAAAACAAATAAGCTCAAGAAGCTAAGAAAAAGGTCACTTCGGTGGCCTTTTTTATTGCTGCTCTCTTTTTTACCATCTAAATGGCGACTTTCCCGTATCATTTACTTAGAATGTCGGCAAATCAAAAGGAGTTTTAGCCACTATGTTTGACCCAAAGAAATTAGAGCAAATTGCTAAACAAATTCATGACTCAATGCCAGCACCAGTAAAAGAGCTAGGCGCAGACGTTGATCAAAAAGTTCGCCAAGTAATCCAAGGCCAACTAAATAAGCTAGATGTAGTAAGCCGCGAAGAATTTGATGTTCAAACTCAAGTTTTACTACGCACGCGTCAAAAGCTGACGGAAATGGAAAAGAAATTAGCCGAGCTTGAAGAAAAGCTAGCTGATAAATAAGCCCCTAAACGCTCCTTCGACAGGAGCGTTTTTCTTATCAGCACATGGACAAATCGACTAAAAACGAAAAGGCTTGGTCAACGGAGACCAAGCCTTTTAATTAGATGTCGTGTTTTTTGTATTTATCGACTCCACTCTGTCTGGAGTTCATTTAATATCTTCAATGCTGTACAGCGAAGAGAATTAGCCACCAACCGCGATGCGCTTCATATCCGTCATATAGCCACGTAGTTCTTCGCCAATGTATTCCACTGGGTGGTTACGGATAGTCTCGTTCACTGCGATAAGAGTCGCGTTATCCACTTGGTTAGACGTTTCGCCTAAACCTTTACCAATAACCTCTGTACCAACAGAAGGCATGAATTTCTCACGTAATAAAGGCGTTGCTACGTTAGCAAATAGGTAGTTACCGTATTCAGCCGTATCAGAGATAACCACGTTCATCTCATATAGACGCTTACGTGCGATAGTATTAGCAATCAGCGGAAGTTCATGTAGAGACTCGTAGTACGCTGATTCATCGATGATTCCAGAAGCTGTCATCGCTTCAAATGCCAGTTCAACCCCAGCACGAACCATTGCAATCATTAGAATGCCGTTGTCGAAGTACTCTTGCTCAGAAATCTCAACGTCCGTTTCTGGGTAATTTTCAAATGCAGTTTCACCAGTTTCTGCACGCCATCCTAGAAGATTTTTATCATCATTTGCCCAGTCAGCCATCATGGTGCTAGAGAAATGACCAGAAATAATGTCGTCCATGTGCTTGTTATACAGTGGACGCATTAGGTCTTTTAATTCTTCAGAAAGCTCGAACGCCTTGATTTTCGCTGGATTAGATAGACGGTCCATCATGTGAGTGATACCACCGAATTTCAGAGCTTCCGTAATGGTTTCCCAACCGTACTGCAGTAGCTTACCTGCATAACCCGGATCAATGCCTTCAGCAATCATCTTCTCGTAACATACGATAGACCCCGCTTGTAGCATGCCACATAGAATGGTTTGCTCACCCATTAGGTCTGATTTCACCTCAGCGACAAAAGAAGACTCAAGACAACCCGCACGGTGACCACCTGTAGCTGCAGCCCAAGCTTTCGCGATATCCCAACCTTCACCTTTCGGATCATTCTCTGGATGAACCGCGATTAGGGTAGGAACGCCAAAACCACGTTTGTATTCTTCACGAACCTCTGTACCAGGACACTTAGGAGCAACCATGACAACGGTCAGATCTTTACGAATCTGCATGCCTTCTTCCACAACGTTGAAACCGTGAGAGTAACCTAGTGCAGCGCCTTCTTTCATTAGTGGCATCACCGTCTCAACAACGTTAGTGTGCTGTTTGTCTGGAGTTAAGTTAACAACCAGATCTGCTTGAGGAATTAGCGTTTCGTAGCTACCAACTTCAAAGCCATTATCTTTGGCGTTTTTAAACGATTGACGCTGTTCATCGATCGCAGCTTGACGTAGCGCGTAAGACACATCAAGACCAGAATCGCGCATGTTTAGGCCTTGGTTTAGACCTTGAGCACCACAGCCCACAATGACCACTTTTTTACCTTTCAGGTAATCCGCTTCAGATACAAATTCTTCACGGTCCATAAAGCGACAACGACCAAGTTGATCCAATTGCTCGCGCAAGTTTAGGGTATTGAAATAGTTAGCCATCTGGGTGCTCCTTAAACATTCTTCCATAAAGGTCGGTAACCGTCTTACCGAATAACTTCATACTAAAACAGACATAACGTTGCTTAAAGTGATATATTCACAATTACTTATTGCAATTTATGCAACATGGAAATGAAGATTTAATGAATATCAAAAGCCTGCAACTTTTCATTCATCTCTGTGAGAGTAAAAGTTTTGCCAAAACCGCTGCAGCCATGCACATCAGTCCTTCTGCCCTCAGTCGGCAAATACAAAAGTTGGAAGAAGAAACAAATCAACAGCTGTTTGTTCGCGATAACCGCAGTGTAGAGCTGACAACCCAAGGCAAAAAATTAATGCCTGTCGCGTTAAAAATTCTTAGTGAATGGCAACAGTATCAAAACCATATAAAAGGAACCGAAGGCGAGCTAAAGGGGGAAATCCGTCTCTTTTGTTCGGTGACCGCCAGCTACAGCCATTTACCAGAGTTAATTTCCGATTTTCGTCTTCAGCATCCTTTTATTGAATTTAAGCTATCAACCGGTGACCCAGCTCAAGCAATCGACAAAATACTAGCAGATGAAGCCGATATTGCCATCTCAGCCAAATCGGAGCAGATGCCAAACAAAATCGCGTTTGAAACGATCAGTGAAATCCCTCTGTCTGTCATCGCTCCTGTCGGTGTCAGTTCATTTGCTGAGGAATTGCAAAAGGAGCAGCCAGATTGGTCAATCATTCCATTCATTCTTCCGGAAGCAGGCACAGCAAGGGACAGGGCTAATACTTGGCTCAAAAAAATGAAAATAAAACCGAATATCTACGCGCAAACGTCTGGACATGAGGCCATCGTAAGCATGGTTGCATTGGGATGTGGGGTGGGTATCGCACCGGATGTCGTAATCAACAACAGTCCAGTAAGGGAAAAGATTAATCGCTTAAAAGTATTGCCAATTAAGCCATTTGAACTTGGCGTCTGTTGCACCAAAAACCAGTTAGAAAACCCATTAGTGAAAGCTTTTTGGAAGGTAGCGGAGAGCAAATACATTGCACCTTAATAATAGGTATATGGATTCGAATTACTTGGGTTATTTTTTATAACCCTAATTTTCAGAACTCTGAAATGCAAAAAAGCCCACTCTTTCGAGTGGGCTTCTTCAAATTTAAAGCCTGGCGATGTCCTACTCTCACATGGGGAAACCCCACACTACCATCGGCGCTATTTCGTTTCACTTCTGAGTTCGGAATGGAGTCAGGTGGGTCCAAAACGCTATGGTCGCCAAGCAAATTCTTTAATTCGGAAAGCTGTTTTTGTGTTCTCTACACATTCAATTCTGTTCTTGCTTCGAGTCCATCAAAACCCCTTGGGTGTTGTATGGTTAAGCCTCACGGGCAATTAGTATCAGTTAGCTCAATGCCTCACAGCACTTACACACCTGACCTATCAACGTCGTAGTCTCCGACAACCCTTTAGGATACTTAAAGTATCAGGGAAGACTCATCTCAGGGCTCGCTTCCCGCTTAGATGCTTTCAGCGGTTATCGATTCCGAACTTAGCTACCGGGCAATGCGTCTGGCGACACAACCCGAACACCAGAGGTTCGTCCACTCCGGTCCTCTCGTACTAGGAGCAGCCCCCTTCAATCTTCCAACGCCCACGGCAGATAGGGACCGAACTGTCTCACGACGTTCTAAACCCAGCTCGCGTACCACTTTAAATGGCGAACAGCCATACCCTTGGGACCGACTTCAGCCCCAGGATGTGATGAGCCGACATCGAGGTGCCAAACACCGCCGTCGATATGAACTCTTGGGCGGTATCAGCCTGTTATCCCCGGAGTACCTTTTATCCGTTGAGCGATGGCCCTTCCATTCAGAACCACCGGATCACTATGACCTGCTTTCGCACCTGCTCGAATTGTCATTCTCGCAGTCAAGCGGGCTTATGCCATTGCACTAACCTCACGATGTCCAACCGTGATTAGCCCACCTTCGTGCTCCTCCGTTACTCTTTGGGAGGAGACCGCCCCAGTCAAACTACCCACCAGGCACTGTCCGCAACCCCGATTAGGGGTCGACGTTAGAACATCAACACTACAAGGGTGGTATTTCAAGGACGGCTCCACACATACTGGCGTACGTGCTTCAAAGCCTCCCACCTATCCTACACATGTAGGGTCAATGTTCAGTGCCAAGCTGTAGTAAAGGTTCACGGGGTCTTTCCGTCTAGCCGCGGGTACACTGCATCTTCACAGCGATTTCAATTTCACTGAGTCTCGGGTGGAGACAGCGTGGCCATCATTACGCCATTCGTGCAGGTCGGAACTTACCCGACAAGGAATTTCGCTACCTTAGGACCGTTATAGTTACGGCCGCCGTTTACCGGGGCTTCGATCAAGAGCTTCGACCGAAGTCTAACCCCATCAATTAACCTTCCGGCACCGGGCAGGCGTCACACCGTATACGTCATCTTACGATTTTGCACAGTGCTGTGTTTTTAATAAACAGTTGCAGCCACCTGGTATCTGCGACTCTCGTCAGCTCCATCCGCGAGGGACTTCACCATCAAGAGCGTACCTTCTCCCGAAGTTACGGTACCATTTTGCCTAGTTCCTTCACCCGAGTTCTCTCAAGCGCCTTGGTATTCTCTACCCGACCACCTGTGTCGGTTTGGGGTACGATTCCTTACAATCTGAAGCTTAGAGGCTTTTCCTGGAAGCATGGCATCAATGACTTCACACCCGTAGGTGCTCGACGTCGTGTCTCAGCCTTAAAAAGAGCCGGATTTACCTAACTCTTAAGCCTACGCACTTGAACCTGGACAACCGTCGCCAGGCCCACCTAGCCTTCTCCGTCCCCCCATCGCAATTGTAAGAAGTACGGGAATATTAACCCGTTTCCCATCGACTACGCCTTTCGGCCTCGCCTTAGGGGTCGACTTACCCTGCCCCGATTAACGTTGGACAGGAACCCTTGGTCTTCCGGCGAGGAGGTTTTTCACCCCCTTTATCGTTACTCATGTCAGCATTCGCACTTCTGATACGTCCAGCATGCGTTACCACACACCTTCAACCGCTTACAGAACGCTCCCCTACCCAATGTGCAAAAGCACATTGCCGCAGCTTCGGTTTACTACTTAGCCCCGTTACATCTTCCGCGCAGGCCGACTCGACCAGTGAGCTATTACGCTTTCTTTAAA
Organism: Vibrio sp. RC2502; assembly: GCF_054850435.1. NCBI lineage: Bacteria > Pseudomonadati > Pseudomonadota > Gammaproteobacteria > Vibrionales > Vibrionaceae > Vibrio > Vibrio sp. RC2502. Next base: position 29,241 of record NZ_CM141453.1, on the reverse strand, counting down.
TGATGGCTGCTTCTAAGCCAACATCCTGGCTGTCTGAGCCTTCCCACATCGTTTCCCACTTAGTAGTAATTTGGGACCTTAGCTGGCGGTCTGGGTTGTTTCCCTCTCCACGACGGACGTTAGCACCCGCCGTGTGTCTCCCGGATAGTACTTACTGGTATTCGGAGTTTGCAAAGGGTTGGTAAGTCGGGATGACCCCCTAGCCTTAACAGTGCTCTACCCCCAGTAGTATTCGTCCGAGGCGCTACCTAAATAGCTTTCGGGGAGAACCAGCTATCTCCAGGTTTGATTGGCCTTTCACCCCTAGCCACAAGTCATCCGCTAATTTTTCAACATTAGTCGGTTCGGTCCTCCAGTTGATGTTACTCAACCTTCAACCTGCCCATGGCTAGATCACCTGGTTTCGGGTCTATATCCAGAGACTGAACGCCCAGTTAAGACTCGGTTTCCCTACGGCTCCCCTAGATGGTTAACCTTGCCACTGAATATAAGTCGCTGACCCATTATACAAAAGGTACGCAGTCACAGGACAAAGCCTGCTCCTACTGCTTGTACGTACACGGTTTCAGGTTCTATTTCACTCCCCTCACAGGGGTTCTTTTCGCCTTTCCCTCACGGTACTGGTTCACTATCGGTCAGTCAGTAGTATTTAGCCTTGGAGGATGGTCCCCCCATATTCAGACAGGATATCACGTGTCCCGCCCTACTCGATTTCACTGAACACACGTCGTCAACTACGGGACTATCACCCTGTATCGTCGGACTTTCCAGACCGTTCGTCTAACGCGTGTAAAGCTTAAGGGCTAGTCCAATTTCGCTCGCCGCTACTTTCGGAATCTCGGTTGATTTCTTTTCCTCGGGGTACTTAGATGTTTCAGTTCCCCCGGTTCGCCTCCTTACCCTATGTATTCAGGTAAGGATACGTGCTTATGCACGTGGGTTTCCCCATTCAGAAATCCCAGACTCAAATGGTTGTTACTACCTAATCTGGGCTTATCGCAAGTTACTACGTCTTTCATCGCCTCTGACTGCCAAGGCATCCACCGTGTACGCTTAGTCACTTAACCATACAACCCGAAGGAGTTTCGAGTTGATGAACAAGTCACCAAAGTTGTCTGCAATTTTTATACATGATGCAGACTCGATTTTGCCGGACTCAAATTCCAAGAACACTTGAATGTGTTATTTTGGTGTTTGTCATAAAGACAAACATTGAGAACTTTACAAACAACAATAAATTGTTGTTTTGTCAGCTTTCCAAATTGTTAAAGAGCAATGTTTCTTCACAAGGAAGTACATTTTCTAAAGACTTTCAGAGTCGAAGATTCTAACCACATACGTCTTACTGAAGTGGTTTGGAATTCCTATCCAAAAATACTTAGAGAATGGTGGGCGATACCGGGCTCGAACCAGTGACCCCCTGCTTGTAAGGCAGGTGCTCTCCCAACTGAGCTAATCGCCCACATAAGTTTTAATTCTTCGTGGAGAAGAATGGTGGGTCGTGCAGGATTCGAACCTGCGACCAATTGATTAAAAGTCAACTGCTCTACCAACTGAGCTAACGACCCAATGGTATCCCGTAGGGGAGTCGAACCCCTGTTACCGCCGTGAAAGGGCGGTGTCCTAGGCCTCTAGACGAACGGGACACTGGATTGAAGAGTTTGGGAACTCTTCTTCTCTTTACTTTATAAACCGTATCAATCTGTGTGGACACTCATCGTGAGTAATCATCGTTTAAGGAGGTGATCCAGCGCCAGGTTCCCCTAGCGCTACCTTGTTACGACTTCACCCCAGTCATGAACCACAAAGTGGTAAGCGTCCCCCCGAAGGTTAAACTACCTACTTCTTTTGCAGCCCACTCCCATGGTGTGACGGGCGGTGTGTACAAGGCCCGGGAACGTATTCACCGTGGCATTCTGATCCACGATTACTAGCGATTCCGACTTCATGGAGTCGAGTTGCAGACTCCAATCCGGACTACGACGCACTTTTTGGGATTCGCTCACTTTCGCAAGTTGGCTGCCCTCTGTATGCGCCATTGTAGCACGTGTGTAGCCCTACTCGTAAGGGCCATGATGACTTGACGTCGTCCCCACCTTCCTCCGGTTTATCACCGGCAGTCTCCCTGGAGTTCCCGACATTACTCGCTGGCAAACAAGGATAAGGGTTGCGCTCGTTGCGGGACTTAACCCAACATTTCACAACACGAGCTGACGACAGCCATGCAGCACCTGTCTCAGAGTTCCCGAAGGCACCAATCCATCTCTGGAAAGTTCTCTGGATGTCAAGAGTAGGTAAGGTTCTTCGCGTTGCATCGAATTAAACCACATGCTCCACCGCTTGTGCGGGCCCCCGTCAATTCATTTGAGTTTTAATCTTGCGACCGTACTCCCCAGGCGGTCTACTTAACGCGTTAGCTCCGAAAGCCACGGCTCAAGGCCACAACCTCCAAGTAGACATCGTTTACGGCGTGGACTACCAGGGTATCTAATCCTGTTTGCTCCCCACGCTTTCGCATCTGAGTGTCAGTATCTGTCCAGGGGGCCGCCTTCGCCACCGGTATTCCTTCAGATCTCTACGCATTTCACCGCTACACCTGAAATTCTACCCCCCTCTACAGTACTCTAGTCTGCCAGTTTCAAATGCAATTCCGAGGTTGAGCCCCGGGCTTTCACATCTGACTTAACAAACCACCTGCATGCGCTTTACGCCCAGTAATTCCGATTAACGCTCGCACCCTCCGTATTACCGCGGCTGCTGGCACGGAGTTAGCCGGTGCTTCTTCTGTCGCTAACGTCAAATAATGCAGCTATTAACTACACTACCTTCCTCACGACTGAAAGTGCTTTACAACCCGAAGGCCTTCTTCACACACGCGGCATGGCTGCATCAGGCTTGCGCCCATTGTGCAATATTCCCCACTGCTGCCTCCCGTAGGAGTCTGGACCGTGTCTCAGTTCCAGTGTGGCTGATCATCCTCTCAGACCAGCTAGGGATCGTCGCCTTGGTGAGCCCTTACCTCACCAACTAGCTAATCCCACCTAGGCATATCCTGACGCGAGAGGCCCGAAGGTCCCCCTCTTTGGCCCGTAGGCATCATGCGGTATTAGCCATCGTTTCCAATGGTTATCCCCCACATCAGGGCAATTTCCTAGGCATTACTCACCCGTCCGCCGCTCGACGCCGTTATCGTTCCCCGAAGGTTCAGATAACTCGTTTCCGCTCGACTTGCATGTGTTAGGCCTGCCGCCAGCGTTCAATCTGAGCCATGATCAAACTCTTCAATTTAAGATTTTGTTCGGCTCAATGAATACTGAACATTACATAAAGTAATGTTTGAATTGACTGTGCTGAATCCGAAGATTCAATGGTCACTTCGTTTCATTGAAACCTAATTTGATACCGAAGTATCGAATTGGATTATCATCAACGAGTGCCCACACAGATTGATAGGTCTATATTGTTAAAGAGCTTTTCCTGATGAGCTTTGCTCAAAACAGGACGGCCATTTTAGCGAGTTAAAGTTTAGTGTCAATCACTTTTTTCAAACTTTCTTCAAGCGTTTCCGCTTGGCTAATTTGGCTTGCTAACCTCGACTTCGTTTCTTTCGAAGCGTTGCCGTGTCAGCGAGGTGGCATTATAGAGATTGCGATCACATTGGCAAGCCCTTTTTCACGTTTTTTTTGATTTTTTTATCGTTCGGATGAAATTGCAGCAAAACCACTTAAAAGAGCACGTTATTTCTACAGTTCTTTGAATTTATCCGCGAAAAGAGCCACTTTTTCCCAGTTGGTGTACTCCACTTCTTTAGTCGTGTCCGTTTCACCACCAGTCATCGACATAATGAACTTAATCATCATTTTGTCGAACCAACCGTAGCGCGGATAATAAAGGGCACCAGCGAAGACTCCAATTAATGTTGGCTTCCAAGGAGATTTGATTAGGAACTTACGAATGTAGGCACTTCCTTCTGGGGTATCTTTCCCTTGGTCTTCTTTGCGAGCGATTAAGTTCACACAGAAGAAAGCCACTTTATTCTGTTCTAGCTGAGTGAGGTTGCGTTCAATAAATTGGTATAGCTTCTTATTTAGGTGACCATAACGAATAGAGGCACCAATGAGCACTTTTTCATATTGGCTGAAATCCATCGTCTCTACATTATGTAAATCCACCAGCTCACATTCAAAGTCTGTTAATTGCTCTTCTATATAATGGAAGATTTTTTTGGTTTGCCCTTCACGAGAAGAGTATAGAAATAATGCTTTTGCCACGATTTCCCCTTAACTACGCCAAAACGTCGGCGTGAGTAGAATAAGTAAGGTAAATATTTCCAGACGACCAAATAGCATGGAGACGATCAGCACCCATTTCGCTTTGTCGTTTACATCACCAAAGTGAAGTGCGACTTCGCCCAATCCAGGGCCAAGGTTGTTGAGTGTCGCTGCTACGGCAGAAAATGCACTTAACTCGTCCATGCCTGTTGCAATCAAACCCAACATACATACCACAAACACTAACGCGTATGCTGAGAAGAATCCCCATACAGCATCGACCACACGTTGCGGTAGCGCACTACCTCCGACTTTGATGGTGTACACCGCTCTTGGGTGAACTAGACGTTTAAGCTCACGCGCACCTTGTAAGGTAAGAAGCAAAATGCGGATCACTTTCATACCACCACCGGTCGAACCTGCGCATCCTCCTATAAAAGAGGAGAACAGTAACAGCACTGGCAAAAACAATGGCCAATCTGCAAAACCGGTTGTGGTGAAACCTGCGGTTGTCGATATTGAGACAGTTTGGAATAACGCTTGGTCAAACGCATCATAAGGTGATGTGTAAGAGTGGTGCTTCAATAGTAGTAAGAAGCAAACCAAAAACAGTAACACCTGAATAAAGATGAACGCGCGGAACTCCGGGTCTTTCCAGTAATACTTAGGATGAACCCCACCAGAGGCAAATGCCGCAAAGTGCAGAGTGAAGTTACAAGCAGAGATCAGCAAGAACACCACGGTAATCAGGTTAATCGCGTAGCTGTCGAAGTAGCCCATGCTGGCATCGTGAGTGGAGAAGCCACCAATTGCAATGGTAGAGAAGCTGTGGCTGATGGCATCAAACGGCGTCATGCCCGCGAGCCAAAAAGCAACCGCACAAGCGATTGTCAGGCTTAAATAGATGTACCACAGCGCTTTTGCTGTCTCGGCTATGCGCGGGGTCATTTTGGTATCTTTCACTGGACCCGGAATTTCTGCGCGGTACAACTGCATCCCACCGATGCCCAACACTGGCAAAATAGCGACCGCAAGTACGATGATCCCCATCCCACCAAACCATTGTAGAAATTGGCGGTAGAACAAAATCGCTTTAGGTAACTCGTCAAGTCCGACAATAACGGTCGCCCCTGTCGTAGTTAAAGCAGAGAAGGATTCAAAAAAAGCGTCAGTCACAGAAATGTTGGGATTATCTGCGATTAAAAATGGAAGCGAACCCGCGCTGCCCAAAACCGTCCAGAAAAGAACAACAATAAGAAAGCCATCACGTGATTTGAGCTCATGTTTATGCCGACGGTTAGGAAACCAACACATCGCTCCACAAAAAAGCAGCACAAAAAAAGTCGTGACAAAAGGTACACCAGCGCCGTCTCGATAAAGAAGCGCAACCAGTGCGGGTGCCAACATGGTGACACTAAAAAGCGCGAGCAAAAGCCCGACGATTCGAATAATTGAACGAAATTGCATGGATTGATTGACTAGCGAAGCTGTCCCTGTTGCTTCCTGGTTTTCATTATTGTCCGTCGAGTGGGGTTACAATTGCCTTTGCCCCACTTTTATTGATGATAGCTTGGGTAAACGCGCTCACTTCACGAAGCTCAATTTCCACCACTAATATTACCTGATCGCTATATTCAGCAGCGACTTCTACCGCACCAAATTGAGGCATGATCGACTGTGCGATAGGCATAAACCCATAGTCTAACGTTAGTCTGAGTTTTGTGGTTATTTTTTTCTCAATAGTTTGAAGCAGCTTGAGAGCTTGCTGCACCCCACCGCCGTAAGCTTTGACTAAACCGCCAGTACCAAGCTTGATGCCCCCTGAATATCGCGTCACTACCGCAGTGATTTCTCCCACGCCAGAGCCCGATAGCTGCGCCAAAATTGGCTTGCCAGCAGTCCCGGACGGCTCGCCGTCATCGCTAAAGCCCCATTTCATTGAATCTTCAGGTCTGCCCGCTACGAATCCCCAGCAATTGTGTCTTGCATCCGAGTGTTTGGCTTTAATTTGATCAACAAACGCCTTCGCCGCATCAACGCTTGGCGTGTGTGCGAGGTAGGTAATAAAGACACTTTTTTTGATTTCTTCTTCAAACAGAGCTGGCGCTGAGGGAATCAGATAAGGCTGGTCATTCATAGCATTAGGTCAATGTTTACTTTGCTCGAAGTCTATCACGAGAGTGAATTCAGAGTCGCATAAGATCTGCCACAGCGCACAATGTTAAACACTTGTTTAAAAAATGTATTGAAATTAAACAATCCGCGATCCAAACTAACTTTACTGGTCAAACCAGAATAAGAATAAACGACTTCCTCGATACTTATTTGCCGACGAATTCAGCACTAACAATAGGTATACAGACAATCCACGATTGTATGTCATGGAGATAGACAATGATTTACCAAGCCGACACCCTACAGGTAAAGGAAATACAAGATGGCATAGCAGAGCTGAGCTTCTGCTCCCCTAAATCCGTAAACAAGCTCGACCTAGCAACGCTAGAGTCTCTCGATAAGGCTCTTGATGCGTTGACTTCACATCAAGGTCTAAAAGGCTTAATGCTCACTTCAGATAAAGACGCGTTCATCGTTGGCGCAGACATCACTGAATTCTTGGGCCTCTTCGCTAAAACAAACGCCGAGCTCGATCAATGGCTACAATTTGCCAATAGCATCTTCAATAAACTAGAAGACTTACCCGTTCCGACAATCTCAGTACTTAAAGGTCACACACTTGGCGGCGGCTGCGAATGCGTACTGGCTACCGACATGCGTATCGGTGATAAAACCACCAGCATTGGCCTACCAGAAACCAAACTGGGCATCATGCCAGGCTTTGGTGGTTGTATGCGTTTGCCGCGCGTTATCGGTGCAGATAGCGCGATGGAAATCATCACGCAAGGCAAAGCATGTCGTGCAGATGAGGCCTTGAAGATTGGTTTATTGGATGCTGTGGTTGAAACTGATGCGTTGTATGAATCCGCATTGCAAACACTGACTTCAGCTATCAACGAAAAGATCGATTGGCAAGCACGTCGTAAACAAAAAACCTCGCCACTGACACTCAGCAAGCTAGAGTCGATGATGAGCTTCACAATGGCAAAAGGCCTAGTGGCACAAAAAGCAGGTCCACACTACCCTGCGCCAATGACTGCAGTTATTACGATTGAAGAAGGCGCACGCTTTGCACGTAGCGAAGCACTCGACATTGAACGCAAATACTTCGTTAAACTCGCGAAATCAGAAGAAGCCAAAGCTCTGGTTGGTCTGTTCCTCAACGACCAATACATCAAAGGCATCGCGAAAAAAGCGGCGAAATCAGCAAGCAAAGACACTGAGCGAGCAGCGGTATTAGGTGCAGGCATCATGGGTGGTGGCATCGCTTACCAATCTGCGCTGAAAGGCGTGCCAGTATTGATGAAAGACATCGCCCAACCATCTCTCGATTTAGGCATGACCGAAGCGTCTAAACTGCTAAACAAACGCCTTGCTCAAGGTCGTATCGACGGCTTCAAGATGGCGGGAATTTTGGCATCAATTACCCCAAGCCTACATTACGCAGGCATCGAAAACTCAGATGTGATTGTTGAAGCCGTTGTCGAAAATCCAAAAGTAAAAGCAGCGGTACTGAGCGAAGTCGAATCGCACGTTGGTGAAGACACCGTCATTACATCAAACACATCGACGATTCCAATCAACCTATTGGCACAATCACTTAAACGCCCAGAAAACTTCTGTGGTATGCACTTCTTTAACCCTGTGCATCGCATGCCTTTGGTTGAAATCATCCGTGGTGAGAAAACTTCTGATGAAACCATCAACCGCGTAGTGGCTTACGCAGCGAAAATGGGTAAATCCCCAATCGTCGTGAACGACTGTCCGGGATTCTTCGTCAACCGCGTATTATTCCCGTACTTTGGCGGTTTCAGCATGTTGCTTCGTGACGGTGCAGACTTCACTAAAGTCGACAAAGTCATGGAACGCAAATTTGGCTGGCCGATGGGCCCGGCGTACTTACTTGATGTAGTCGGCATCGATACTGCGCACCACGCACAAGCGGTAATGGCAGAAGGTTTCCCTGAGCGAATGGGAAAACAAGGTCGTGACGCGATTGATGCTCTATTCGAAGCCAACAAATACGGTCAGAAGAATGGCAACGGTTTCTACAGCTACACCATTGATAAAAAAGGTAAGCCTAAGAAAACCTTCACTGAAGATATCTTGCCAGTACTGGCAGACGTCTGCGCGGATAAACAAGAGTTCGATGAGCAAACCATCATCCAACGTATGATGATTCCGATGATCAACGAAGTGGTGCTGTGTCTGCAAGAAGGCATTATTGCAACTCCTCAAGAAGCAGATATGGCGCTGGTTTACGGCCTTGGTTTCCCTCCATTCCGCGGCGGTGTATTCCGCTACCTAGACAGCGTAGGTATTGCTGAATTTGTTGAAATGGCAAAACAGCACGCTGATCTAGGCGCGATGTACCATGTTCCGCAAATGTTGATTGATATGGCGGCGAAAGGCGAAAGCTTCTACGGCGCGCAACAGCAAGGTTCTATCTAAGGAGGGATTCCCAAAATGACTAATCAAACCAGAAACGTTGTCGTAGTCGATTGTCTACGTACCCCAATGGGTCGCTCTAAAGGTGGTGCTTTCCGTCATACTCGTGCAGAAGACCTTTCTGCGCACCTAATGAAAGGCATTCTGGCACGCAACCCGCAAGTGAACCCAAGTGAGATTGAAGACATCTACTGGGGCTGTGTGCAACAAACGCTTGAGCAAGGCTTTAACATCGCGCGTAATGCAGCGCTGCTTGCTGGCCTACCAATTGAGATTGGCGCGGTAACCGTGAACCGTCTGTGTGGCTCATCTATGCAAGCCCTGCATGATGGTACTCGTGCAATCATGACAGGTGACGCGGAAATTTGCCTGATCGGCGGTGTCGAGCACATGGGTCACGTACCAATGAACCACGGTGTAGACTTCCATCCTGGCATGTCGAAAAATGTCGCCAAAGCCGCTGGTATGATGGGTTTAACCGCTGAAATGCTTGGTAAGCTTCATGGTATCAGCCGTGAGCAACAAGATGAGTTTGCGGCGCGCTCTCACGCTCGTGCTCACGCAGCAACATTGGAAGGTCGCTTTAAAAACGAAATCCTACCAACCGAAGGCCACGCAGCAGACGGTACGTTGTTCCAGTTAGATTACGATGAAGTGATTCGTCCAGAGACCACCGTTGAAGGTCTGTCTCAACTTCGCCCGGTATTCGACCCAGCGAACGGTACCGTAACAGCCGGTACATCTTCAGCCCTATCCGATGGTGCATCCGCAATGCTGATCATGAGCGAAGAGAAAGCCAATGAACTTGGTTTGAAGATTCGCGCACGAATCAAAGGCATGGCGATCGCAGGTTGCGATCCATCCATCATGGGTTACGGCCCTGTACCTGCAACGCAAAAAGCGCTGAAACGTGCAGGTCTTGCAATTGAAGATATGGACGTTGTCGAGCTAAACGAAGCGTTTGCAGCGCAATCTCTGCCATGTGCGAAAGACCTAGGTCTGCTTGAGGTGATGGACGAAAAAGTGAACCTGAATGGCGGCGCGATTGCTCTAGGTCACCCATTGGGTTGTTCTGGCGCACGTATCTCAACAACGCTTATCAACCTAATGGAAGCCAAGGACGCCAAATACGGCCTTGCGACCATGTGTATCGGTCTTGGTCAGGGTATCGCAACAGTCTTTGAGCGCCCGTAGTCCTTAACATCACCAGTTAGGTAATCAACCAATACCAGCAAAATTTGGTATTACACTTAAGGCGGCATCTTATGTCGCCTTTTCTTTTATTAGGCACCCTATAATTTATGCACAAAACGCATAAATTAGATGATGAAGTTTCATTTTATTCATAAATAAAGAAGGCATACACTTACAGGCAGTTAATGGCTTGCTGCTCGTGGCATTCCTGCCGCGCTATCGCACACTCGGAGAACCTTATGTTTAATGCTCTAGTTCTAAACCAAGAAGACAAACGTACTATCGCAAACATCGAACAAATCGATGAAACACAACTGCCGGAAGGCGACGTACTGATTGACGTTGATTACTCATCGTTAAACTACAAGGACGGCCTTGCGATCACAGGGAAAGGTAAAATCATCCGCAACTTCCCAATGGTACCAGGCATTGATCTAGCAGGTACGGTCGTAAGCTCTGACGATGCACGCTACCAAGCAGGCGATAAAGTCGTTCTTACTGGCTGGGGTGTCGGCGAAAACCACTGGGGCGGTATGGCGCAACGTGCACGTCTAAAGGCGGATTGGTTGGTTCCACTACCAAAAGGCTTAGACAGCAAAAAAGCAATGATGGTCGGTACAGCTGGCTTTACCGCAATGCTGTGTGTTCAAGCTCTGCTGGATGCTGACATCAAACCAGAAGCTGGCGAAATCCTTGTCACTGGCGCCAGTGGCGGCGTAGGTTCGGTGGCAGTGACGCTTCTGGCTCAACTGGGCTACAAAGTGGCAGCCGTTACTGGTCGTGTTGAACAAAACGGTCCACTTTTAGAAAAACTGGGCGCAAGTCGCATCATCGACCGTGTTGAATTTGAAGAGCCTGCACGCCCACTAGAAAAACAAATTTGGGCTGGCGCAGTCGACACCGTTGGCAGCAAAGTGCTAGCGAAAGTATTGGCGCAAATGGATTACAACAGCGCCGTCGCGGCGTGTGGTCTTGCTGGCGGTTTTGACCTGCCAACCACAGTAATGCCGTTCATCCTACGTAATGTGCGTCTGCAAGGTGTGGATTCCGTGATGTGCCCAACCGAAAAACGCATCGCAGCGTGGGAAAAACTGGTTGAGCTACTACCAGACAGCTACTTCGAGCAAGCGTGTACTGAAGTAGGGCTCGCTGAAGCGCCAAAATACGCCGAAGATATTACCAACGGCCAAGTAACCGGTCGCATTGTTATCAAGCTATAGTCATCAAGCTGTAGCTATAAAGCTATCGTTATCAAGCTACAAATCAGCACTTCACGTAAATAGAGCCAGCGTTGCTGGCTCTTTTGTTATCAGTTTAATCCCATGTCTTCGATTCGCTTCGCAATCAGCCTGCTGCACTCTTCACGCACAACGGAGCGCAACCATTCTTGAGCAGGAGAATGCTCACAGCGCGCATGCCAAATCATCGAATAATCAAAAGGCGTAAATTGGAATGGCAACGGTTTTACGACTAGGTCATAGCGCTCAGCAACCAGATACGCCAAATCTGCCGGAACGGTAATGATGATAGGCAGAGTATCCACAATCGCCAGCGCAGCTTCTAAATGGTACGCACGCAGCACCATTTTGCGTTGCGGCTTGTCGATTAAAGCTTGCTCAATCAACGCTTTCACTCCGTCACTGATGGCAATCATCGCGTGAGGGTGGCTCAAATAGTCGTCCAAACTCATCTCTTGATTCGCCAAAGGATGCTGTTTGGACAGTAAACACAACACGCCAACGCGACCAAGAATCTCGCTACGCAGCGGCTCTACGGGGCCAGTTGGGCGACAAATGGCGAGATCAGCCCCTTCATAAGTCAACTGATCGGATAAACGGTCATGCTGTAAAGGCAAAAAGTTAAACGACACATTCGGCGCTTCTTGATAAATGCGCGGTAAAGCAAACGGCAGGATAGTTTGCATAGCGTAGTCCGTGGTCGCGATGGTGAACGTCTGATCGCACTGCTGAGGATCGAACTCGACGGGCGACAACAATTGGCGCAGCGATTCCAACGGTTCACCTAAAGAGCGATCAATTTCTAGCGCTTTTTGGGTTGGGATCAAGTGCTGACCTTGGCGCGTAAACAGCGGATCGCCAAGCAGATCGCGTAATCGCCCTAACACACGACTCATCGCCGATTGGCTTAAATTAAGGCGAGTTGCCGCCTTACTGACGCTGCTTTCTTCAATCAGTACACGCAACGCGACTAATAAATTCAGATCTCGGCGATAGATGTCTTCTAGTTCCACGATTTGCCACTTACAATGCGAGGGTTTTATCAAATTGTACTCTTCAGGCAAAAAAAATCCCGCCTTTCAGCGGGGAAGCCCAAGAAAAATGGGGATAGTGTCGGAATGAAGTGTTGGTAAAAATAGGTGAGCGGTATTGTTCATGTTTGATTGAGGCAAGAAGCGCTAATTCTCTTGCTCTGATGCACCTGACCATTTGTGCATCTCAATCCAAATCCCAATAATGGTTGCACTCATGCCTGCTAAAGGCATCAATGAGGTTTCAGCTGGCGTTCTAAGTACCAATGCACAGAACGAGATAAAACACAGCACTGAGTAAATCGTGAGTCTGTCTAACGCTGTTAACATCGCCTCTCCCTGCCAGTTGTTACCAAATTGTTAATTTAAGGTAAAACAAAAAAATCCGTTTGCCAAGTGGTTATTGAATATTTTTTCAACGAACGTAAAATTCACCGCTAAGTTAGTTACGAGAATCACACTATGAGCTTTAATCCTGAACTGGCAACAAAGACGTTAGAGGCGGAAGGACTGCGCTGCCCAGAGCCAGTGATGATGGTCAGGAAGACAATTCGCAACATGCAAGATGGTGAGGTTTTGCTAGTAAAAGCGGACGACCCATCGACAACTCGAGATATTCCGAGTTTCTGCCGCTTTATGGATCACCAGTTGATTGCAGCGCAAACAGAACAACTGCCTTATCAGTACCTGATTAAGAAAGGTTTGGAATAATCTCAGTGAGATCAAAAACGGCAGCCCAGTGGGCTGCCGTTTGTTTATTCGTCATATTCTAGTGTGCGAACTTCAGATTGGAGTTTGTTAAGTTGTTTCTGCATCGCACGTATTTCTTCATGCATTGGAATAATGTGCGCCACCCGAATCCACGCTTCAACCGTCAAGCCAGTAAGAATGAACGTCCCTGCCACAATCGGCAACCACATATCAGTCAGTACCATCGCTAACAAGCACAGCGCCAAACCAAAGGTGAATAAATAACTCTGACTCTTTGGGGTCATCCCCATGTAACGTGTAAGCATAAACTTGCCCTCTCGCTATCATTCACACCATTAAACTACCATGACAAGTATGACACTAATATGTCATCCGTCACGCTACGGAGCGATTTTAAGTCAGAGTTTGAGCTGCGCCACTAATTCGCTAGTTATTGATAATTCGCACCATTTTAACGATTGTTCGCAGATAGCGTTTTTCCTTTTCAGGCTACTTTATCTGCTTCAAACCATTAAAAGAAGGCCGCACCAATCGCCAACAACACGAATAAAATAGCGGTTACTTTACGGATCAAACCCAATGGCATCTTGTCTGCTGAAAGCTTACCAATCAACACCACTGGCACGTTGGCCAACAGCATACCAATGGTCGTGCCAAGTATGACCCAACTCAGCGCATCCGCGTATTGCGCGCCTAGAATGGAAGTCGCAATCTGAGTTTTATCACCGATTTCAGCAACAAAGAAGGCAATAAAGCTGGCAATGAATGGTCCACGATTCGAGATCTCTTCGTCGTCATCCAGTTTGTCTGGGATCAGAACCCAAGCTGCCATGGCAACAAAACTGACCACCAGCACCCATTTTAAAACATCAGGAGATAGATAGTCGGCCACTACCACACCTAACCATGCAGCTAAAGCGTGGTTGGCAATGGTGGCTAAAAAGATGGCTGCAATAATTGGAATGGGTTTGCGGTAACGACTGGCAAGTAATAGGGATAGCAATTGGGTCTTATCGCCAATTTCTGCTAACGCTACAGTAGTAATTGAAATAGCTAAAACGCTCACGACATGCTCATTGGGGCGGGATAATTATTTTAACCATAGACAAACCTCACGCCCCACCCCGGTTCGTGATGATTTGTCTAAGGTCTTGCTAAACTTGAAAGGCTTCAAGTCTCGAACGCCATGGTGATTTTGCACCAATTATGTTGACGAACGAACCGGATGAAACAGAGACTTCATCAGGTAAGCTACTCCCCAAAGACAGGCGCAATTCTAGCCACCTTTGTTGCGCATCACAAGAGTCAAAGCAGGTGAAAACTCCCTTTTAGGAAAAATACAGCAGATAACGCGGTAAAAATTCATTAAAGGAGAAAATTGCCCACGAATTAATCAAGATTAGCTCTACTCCCATGCTCAATATCTGGTTATACTTGATTGTTATTTTATTCAACCGTAATTACTCTTTATCACCCTTGTTTGAGTTGAAAAACTCGGCATACGAGACGAATTAATGAGTAACTAGAGAATCGCGCGAACCTGACTTATGCAAAAATACGATATCAAAACCTTCCAGGGAATGATCCTCGCGCTGCAGGATTATTGGGCTCAAAATGGTTGTACCATTGTTCAACCGCTAGATATGGAAGTGGGTGCGGGTACCTCTCACCCAATGACCTGTCTACGAGCGCTTGGCCCAGAGCCAATGTCGACAGCTTACGTACAACCTTCACGTCGTCCTACTGATGGCCGTTACGGTGAAAACCCTAACCGTCTTCAGCACTACTACCAATTCCAAGTAGCGCTAAAACCATCGCCTGACAATATTCAAGAGTTGTACCTTGGCTCCCTTGAAGTTCTTGGTATTGACCCACTTGTACACGACATCCGTTTTGTAGAAGACAACTGGGAAAACCCAACACTAGGCGCATGGGGTCTAGGCTGGGAAGTTTGGCTAAACGGCATGGAAGTAACTCAGTTTACTTACTTCCAACAAGTTGGCGGCCTTGAGTGTAAACCAGTGACTGGTGAGATCACTTACGGTATCGAACGTCTAGCAATGTACATCCAAGAAGTAGACTCGGTTTACGATCTAACTTGGAACATCGCGCCAGACGGCAGCAAGGTAACTTACGGTGACATTTTCCACCAAAACGAAGTTGAGCAATCAACTTACAACTTCGAACACGCAGACGTTGATTTCCTATTCAGCTTCTTCGACCAGTGTGAAAAAGAATCGAAAGAACTACTCGAGCTAGAAAAACCGCTACCTCTGCCTGCTTACGAGCGCATCTTGAAAGCGGCACACGCGTTCAACTTGTTAGACGCACGCAAAGCAATCTCGGTTACAGAGCGTCAACGTTACATCCTGCGCATCCGCAATCTGACTAAAGCAGTAGCAGAAGCATACTACGCATCGCGTGAAGCTCTTGGCTTCCCAATGTGTAAGAAAGAACAAGCGTAAGGGGTAGAGTCACATGGCAAAAGAATTTCTAATCGAGCTAGGTACAGAAGAGCTACCACCAACGCAACTTCGTACTCTAGCTGAAGCATTCGCAGCAAACTTCGAAGCAGAACTAAAAGGCGCTGAGCTTGCTCACGAAGGCGTAAAATGGTTCGCGGCACCTCGTCGTCTTGCATTAAAAGTCGCAGCATTGGCAGAAAGCCAATCAGACAAAGTTGTTGAAAAACGTGGTCCTGCGGTTTCTGCAGCATTTGACGCGGAAGGCAATCCGACCAAAGCAGCTCAAGGCTGGGCACGCGGTTGTGGCATCACTGTTGACCAAGCTGATCGCATGGTAACCGACAAAGGCGAATGGCTACTGTTCAAACAAGAAGTGAAAGGTCAGCCAACGTCTGAGATCGTAGTTGAACTTGCAGCAAAAGCACTAGCAAACCTACCTATCGCAAAACCAATGCGCTGGGGTAACAAAACGACTCAATTTATCCGTCCAGTTAAGACGCTAACCATGCTAATGGGCAGCGACCTAATCGAAGGCGAGATCCTAGGCGTAGCATCAAGCCGCACTATTCGTGGCCACCGCTTCATGGGTGAAAAAGAGTTCACTATCGATTCTGCTGAGCAATACCCTGCAATCCTAGAAGAGCGCGGTAAAGTCATGGCAGATTACGAAGCGCGTAAAGCAATCATCCTAGCTGACGCACAAAAAGCAGCAGCAGCGGTTGGCGGTATCGCTGACCTAGAAGATGACCTAGTCGAAGAAGTAACGTCTCTGGTTGAATGGCCAGTAGTTCTAACAGCGAAGTTCGAAGAAGAGTTCCTAAAAGTGCCTTCTGAAGCGTTGGTTTACACCATGAAAGGTGACCAGAAGTACTTCCCTGTCTACGATGAAAACAAGAAGTTACTACCGAACTTCATCTTCGTATCGAACATCGAATCAAAAGAGCCTCGTTACGTAATCGAAGGTAATGAGAAAGTGGTTCGTCCTCGTCTTGCTGACGCAGAGTTCTTCTTCAACACAGACCGTAAGCGTCCGCTTATCGACCGTCTGCCTGAGCTAGAACAAGCGATCTTCCAAAAGCAACTGGGTACGATCAAAGACAAAACAGACCGCATCACAGAACTTGCTGGCTACATTGCTGAGCAAATCGGTGCTGACGTTGAGAAATCAAAGCGTGCTGGTCTACTAGCAAAATGTGACCTAATGACCTCAATGGTATTCGAATTCACGGATACTCAAGGTGTGATGGGTATGCACTATGCTCGTCACGACGGTGAAGCAGAAGAAGTTGCAGTCGCGCTGAACGAGCAATACATGCCTCGTTTCGCAGGTGATGAACTGCCATCAAACGGCGTTTCAACCGCAGTTGCAATGGCAGATAAGCTAGACACTATCGTCGGTATCTTCGGTATTGGTCAAGCGCCTAAAGGTTCTGACCCATTCGCACTACGTCGCGCATCTCTAGGTGTACTACGTATCATCGTTGAATACGGCTACAACCTAGATCTTGTTGACCTAGTAGCGAAAGCGAAGTCACTGTTTGGTGAGCGTCTAACCAACGTAAACGTTGAGCAAGACGTGATTGAATTCATGCTTGGTCGTTTCCGTGCTTGGTACCAAGACGAAGGCTTCAGCGTAGACATCATTCAAGCGGTACTAGCGCGTCGCCCGACGAAACCAGCAGACTTCGACCAACGTGTTAAAGCGGTTTCTCACTTCCGTGAACTAGAAGCAGCAGAGTCTCTAGCAGCAGCGAACAAACGTGTAGGTAACATCCTAGCGAAATTCGACGGCGAACTAGCAGAAGAAATTGACCTAGCACTTCTACAAGAAGACGCAGAGAAAGCGCTAGCAGAAAGCGTTGAAGTAATGACTGAAGCACTAGAGCCTGCATTTGCAACCGGTAACTACCAAGAAGCCCTAAGCAAACTAGCTGACCTACGTGAGCCAGTGGATGCGTTCTTCGATAACGTAATGGTAATGGCAGACGACGAAGCGCTTAAGAAGAACCGTCTGACACTGCTAAACAACCTGCGTAACCTGTTCCTACAGATCGCAGACATTTCTTTGCTTCAAAAGTAATTCATTACTCTTCGAAGTGATTAAGAGATAAGTAAAAGGGAAGCGTCAGCTTCCCTTTTTTGTTGCCTTCAAACGGAGATAACCGGTTCTTATTATTCATTTTGTGAACAAGGCAAAAATTTGTAGGGTGAGACGCGTTGAACTTGTTGGTGCAGAGCTCGGATTGTAGAGGCACAGTTTTGCTATAACTGGGTTGTTTATTCGGGGGAAGGACACAATGAAAAAAACAATTCTCGCACTCTCTATCGGCCTACTGAGCGCCTGCAGCCAAATTCCAGAAAATGCCATCGTATTAAGCGTTGGAGACGATACTGCCGTCTTCGAACCAAACTCAGACGGTTTACTCGTCGCAGAGCAAAAACTAGAAAAAGGCAACCACACCTTTACCATTGCCGACAGCAAACAAACCTGTGGCAACAGCTTTGCGCTAGCGGAAGAAAGCCGCATCAAATTCAATACACCATTAAAAATGGATAACTGTGCAACCGACACATCTATGCCGCTGCGCATTTTCAAAGCCAATACCTACCTCTTCACGCTCAATCCAGACACCAATGAGCTAACCGTTAAAATCAAACCAAAACAAAGTCAGGACATCACCTATTCTTGCCCTGTCGCAACTGACACACCAAAAACCATCAATGTTGCCAACACCTTTACTGACGGCACGGTTGTTCGTGATGCCTTAACCGGACAAGAAACGACAGTCGCCAATGGCAGCGTAACCATGCAGCCGGGGCCTATGAGCCAAGGTCTGTTATTGCTAGAAGAGGTTGATCAGCAAGCCGAAAAACCTTTCAGCTGGGACAACGCGACGGTGTATTTTGTCATGACCGACCGCTTCTATAACGGCAACCCGGACAACGACAACAGCTACGGTCGCAACAAAGACGGAAAATACGAGATTGGTACCTTCCACGGTGGCGACTTAGCGGGTCTGACGAAAAAACTCGATTACATCGAATCACTTGGTGTGAATGCCATCTGGATAACCTCACCACTGGAACAAATCCACGGCTGGGTTGGCGGCGGCGATAAAGGCGACTTTAAGCACTACGGCTACCACGGCTACTACCACCAAGATTGGACCAAGCTTGATGCCAACATGGGTACCAAAGATGAGCTGAGAACCTTCATCGATACCGCGCACAAGAAAGGCATCCGCGTGATTTGGGATGTGGTCATGAACCACACTGGCTACGCCACATTAGCCGACATGCAGGAATTCGGCTTTGGTCAACTTTACCTTGATGACCAAGAAGCCAAACAAGTACTTGGTGAAAAATGGACCGACTGGCAACCAAAATCAGGACAAAGCTGGCACAGCTTCAACGACTACATCAAATACGGTGATAGTGAAGCGTGGGAAAAATGGTGGGGCAAAGATTGGATTCGCACCGACATTGGCGATTACGATGCGCCGGGATACAACGACATCACCATGTCTTTGAACTACCTACCGGATCTCAAAACCGAATCGACGCAGAAAACCGGACTACCAAACTTCTTCCGCAATAAAAACACCAATGCGCAAGATGAGTTGAAAACCCCACGAGAACATCTGATCACATGGCTATCGGATTGGGTACGTGATTACGGCATTGATGGCTTCCGCGTCGATACCGCCAAACACGTTGAGATGGAAGCGTGGGCAGAGCTCAAAGCAAGTACCACTCAAGCCCTCGCCGAATGGAAACAAAACCACCCCGACAAAGCACTAGACGATCTGCCATTTTGGATGACCGGCGAAGTGTGGGCACACAGCGTGGTGAAGAGCCCGTATTTCGATAACGGCTTCGATTCGATCATCAACTTCGAGTTCCAATCTGACGTGGCTCCAAAAGCGCTAAAGTGTTTCGCTCAACTTGATAATGATTACCGCCGCTATGCAGAACGTATTAACTCCGATCCTGAATTCAACGTGTTGAGTTACCTGTCTTCGCACGATACTCAACTGTTTTGGTCGGCACGCAGCCGCAGCTTTGATGACCAAGCTCGCGCCGCCAATGCGTTAATGCTGGCACCGGGTGCAGTACAAATCTACTATGGCGATGAGATTGCCCGTGACTTTGGCGTGACTGGATCCGATCCGACCCAAGGTACACGTTCCGACATGCCATGGGACAAGATTCATGGCGAGCGTGAAGACTTACTACAACATTGGCAGAAATTGGGCGAATTCCGTCAACGCCACCCAGCGGTTGCTCAAGGTAAGCACATCACTCGTAATCAAGAAGGCTACTACGCGTTCGAACGCCAATATCAAGACGACAAAGTACTGATTGTTTACACTGGCGAATAACCGACTCACTCCACCAGCAAGGGAAGCATTTCGCTTCCCTTTTTTAATTCCAAATCCTCTCCATCTGGTCTGATGACAAACTTTTTTCTTCTTCGAGTAAATTCACACTTTGCGTCGTAATAACATTAGGGTAAGGTCAAGTATTACTCTATAAGCTGATGTTTCGTCAGCAATCAAGACACATAAAGCAATCACAATGAATTAGGTATATGTAAGCATGCAGTTCTCAAAGTTTGGTGAAAAATTTAATCAGTATTCAGGTATTACGCAGTTAATGGACGATTTGAATGATGGCCTACGCACGCCAGGTGCCATCATGCTCGGTGGGGGTAACCCGGCCGCCATTCCTGCCATGCTCGATTACTTTCACCAAGCCAGTGAAGAAATGCTCGCCAGTGGCGAACTCGTCGCCGCGCTCACTAATTATGATGGCCCTCAGGGTAAAGACGTGTTCGTCAAAGCGCTCGCACAGCTGTTTCGTGAAACATACGGCTGGGACATCAGTGAGAAGAATATTAGCCTGACGAATGGCAGCCAAAGCGGGTTCTTCTACCTATTTAATTTGTTTGCTGGTCAGCAGCCAGATGGTTCGCACAAAAAAGTCCTGTTGCCTATCGCACCGGAATACATTGGCTACGGTGATGCAGGTATCGATGAAGACATTTTTGTTTCGTACCATCCAGAAATAGAGCTACTCGACAACGGCCTATTCAAATATCACGTTGATTTTGAAAAGCTCACCGTCGATGACTCCGTCGCAGCAATTTGTGCATCTCGCCCAACCAACCCAACAGGTAACGTACTGACTGACGAAGAAGTGCGTAAACTGGACAAATTGGCGCGCGAGAACAACATCCCACTGATCATCGACAATGCGTACGGCTTGCCGTTCCCGAACATCATTTTTGAAGATGTCGAACCGTTCTGGAATGAAAACACCATCCTGTGCATGAGCTTATCTAAGCTTGGCTTACCGGGTGTGCGATGTGGGATTGTGATTGCGAGTGAAGAAATCACCCAAGCACTCACCAATATGAATGGCATCATCAGCTTAGCGCCAGGCAGTGTTGGCCCAGCATTGGCAAACCACATCATCGCTAAAGGCGATCTACTCAAACTGAGTTCAGAGGTGATTAAGCCGTTCTACAAGCAGAAATCACAACGCGCGGTAGAACTGCTACAACAGGCGATTACCGATGAGAGATTCCGTATCCACAAACCTGAAGGGGCGATCTTCTTGTGGTTATGGTTTGATGAGTTGCCAATTACGACAATGGAGTTGTACCAACGCTTGAAAGCGCGTGGTGTATTGATTGTTCCGGGTGAGTACTTCTTTATTGGTCAGAAAGACGAGTGGGACCATGCTCATCAGTGCTTGCGCATGAACTACGTTCAAGACGATGAGATGATGCAGAAAGGTATCGCGATTATCGCGGAAGAAGTCGAAAAGGCTTACCAACAAGGTCAGTAAAGCAAACTCCCGCATCAAAGACACAAATTAAAAAGAGCGCCAACTGGCGCTCTTTCTCACTCTATAGGGCAAATAACTTGCTGATTAGTTGCTTTCTAGCAGGTTGTTGCCACCGATAGCAATTTTACGTGGTTGCATTGCTTCTGGAATTTCACGAACCAAGTCAATGTGTAGTAGGCCGTTTTCCATTGAAGCGCCAGTCACTTTTACATAGTCCGCTAATTGGAACTTACGTTCAAAATCGCGCTCTGCAATGCCTTGGTACACGTAGTTTTTGCCTTCTTCTGCTTTACGCTCGCCCTTCACGATCAACATGTTTTCATTTT
This sequence comes from Vibrio sp. RC2502, assembly GCF_054850435.1. Classification (NCBI taxonomy): domain Bacteria; kingdom Pseudomonadati; phylum Pseudomonadota; class Gammaproteobacteria; order Vibrionales; family Vibrionaceae; genus Vibrio; species Vibrio sp. RC2502. The sequence goes on along the minus strand of NZ_CM141453.1, from coordinate 7,589 downwards.
GAGTTAGATCGAGTTGGTCTTCAGAGAAACCAGCAACTGCCATAGTAATACGGTAGTTGTGCTCATCTTTTTGCTCGATGTTGTACGGAGGGTAACCGCCAGAAGTATTTTTCGCTGTATTTGCTTCCATCAGGTTTAGCAGACGATCAAAGCCAATTGCATTACGGTATAGTGGTGAGAAATCTACGTTACGCATAAATCTATCCTCTTAATTAAGCAATAGTCTTAGTTCGGATGAACTTCATCCTACTGGCGTGTTTATGCAAAAACCGACGCCGAACTAAGAGATTCTTATCATTCCACTGGCCTTGGTTTGGCTCGGAGACATGATATTGAATCTAAAGGTTTAAGTTGTGTGCTAAAACACCATATCCTCTTTTGAGCGATCTCGTTTTAGCGATTCCAGAGGGCTGGTCTTCTAGTCTCTAGCAAGCCAGTCATCCTCTTCACAACTAGATATAAGGTCATCAAAAATCGCTTTCAAGGGACAAAATGAAAAAAATTTCAACGCACCTATCAAAGACCTCAAATTAAGCTCGCTTTTCCTACGCGACAACAATACAAAGCCCACCTCTTACGGCGGGCTTATAAGCCGCAATTTTTATTTGCGAGATGGTTTACGCGCTTTCACCATTCCTTGCTCGGCCGCTTTCTCTTGCTTCAACTTACGTTTTTCTTTCAAGCTTAACTGGGGTTGCTTCTTGTCTTTTTTACTCATGACTTCACCTCTATTTTACTGACATAACATACAGCTACACACCAGATGCGGTGTTGGCGGCTGTGATTGATGAATGATTTCGGTAATCACAAAGCAGCGGCGCTGGTTGAATATCTCGAGTTCTAAGACCTCATCCTGAGAACGCCCCAACAATCGGGAACCTAAGTACGAGTCAACAGCTAGCATCCCCGCAAGAGGTTGGCTCTTACGTGAATCAACTAACGTCATGCGATATTGATAGGAGCGGTCAAGATCCACTAAGCGAACGGTGTCGCCAATCGCAATTCGGGCTAAGTTGCGACACTGGGTTTGCTGTTCGTAGGCTTCAAACAGCGACAGTAATCTTAGTGGTGATTGATAGGTTAAAAAGCGACTGGTTAACCACCAAGTTCGCAGCGCTAAGCAGTACGCAGTGAACCAGCGTTCAAACATGATATTTTCCTTCTTAATGCCTTGTCTTACAGATAATTGCAGTGCATTGAACCGGAAGTGCGTCACCTCCGGCTTAGTTCAGGAAAATCGTCACCATGTTTTCTAACCTCGTATGATTGGAAAGCTCTACAGCACTATAGCGAGCAGGAAAAAGAAAGCAAAAGCACTCAAGCGAACAAAATGGCAAGAAAAACAGAAAAGGGAAACAAAATGGTGCCGCTACTCAAGCCTCTGGCAGTTAGTAGCAGAAAAGCCAAAGTCTTGGCATAAAGTGGTGATTTTCATACCACCAAGAAACAAAAAAGCAGCGATGGCTCGCTGCTTTTTTCTATCCAAAAACGCTTGTCGCTACACGTCTAGGTTTGCAACCTTCAGTGCGTTCTCTTCGATGAAGTGACGACGAGGTTCAACTTGGTCACCCATTAGCGTTGTAAACAATTGGTCTGCGCCTACCGCATCTTCAATCGTTACTTGCATCATGCGACGCGTCTCTGGGTCCATTGTGGTTTCCCAAAGCTGATCTGGGTTCATCTCACCTAGACCTTTGTAGCGCTGACGGCTTAGACCACGCATCGATTCTTTAACCAACCACTCAAGTGCTTCAGCAAAGCTTGATACTGGCAGAGTACGTTCACCACGTTTGATGTACGCGCCCTCTTCTAGAAGACCGTCTAGGACTTCAGAAAGGTCCGCCAGCTTGCCATATTCTTTTGAGTTTAGGAAATCAACACTTAGCGCGTGCTCGTGAGTCACACCGTGTGTACGAACGATGATCTTCGGCAGGCTCAAACCAAGCTCTGCGTGCAGCTCCACTTCGTAGCTGTATTGGCTTGCACCCACTTCTTTCGCGTTTAGTTGCTCAACAAGTTGTTTTGTCCAAGCTTCTACTACTGCTGCATCATGACACTGCTCAGCCGTTAGACGAGATGTGTAGATAAGCTCATGCACTAAGGCGCGAGGGTAACGACGGCTCATACGGTCAGCAAGCTTGATACCTGCATTGTATTGTTGAACCAGTTTTTCTAGCGCTTCGCCAGCTAGAGCTGGAGCTTCTGCGTTTACGTGCAGTGATGCGTTGTCCAATGCCAATGATACTTGGTATTGGTTCATCGCTTCTTCATCTTTGATGTACTGCTCTTGTTTGCCCTTCTTCACTTTGTATAGTGGAGGCTGAGCGATGTACACGTAACCACGCTCGATAAGCTCTGGCATTTGACGGTAGAAGAAAGTCAACAGTAGCGTACGGATGTGCGAACCATCGACGTCAGCATCGGTCATGATGATGATGTTGTGGTAACGCAGTTTGTCCGGGTTGTACTCGTCACGACCGATACCACAGCCAAGTGCTGTAATAAGCGTTGCAACTTCTTGCGAAGACAACATCTTGTCGAAACGTGCTTTTTCTACGTTCAGGATCTTACCTTTCAGCGGTAGGATTGCCTGATTCTTACGGTTACGACCCTGCTTAGCTGAACCACCCGCAGAGTCACCCTCCACAATGTATAGTTCAGAGAGTGCCGGATCTTTTTCCTGACAGTCTGCAAGTTTGCCTGGTAGGCCTGCTAGGTCTAGCGCACCTTTACGACGAGTCATTTCACGCGCTTTACGTGCGGCTTCACGTGCACGTGCTGCATCGATGATTTTCGAACAAACCATCTTCGCTTCGCTTGGGTTTTCGACCAAGAACTCAGATAGCTTCTCACCCATCGCCGATTCAACCGCTGATTTCACTTCAGAAGAAACCAGTTTGTCTTTGGTTTGGCTCGAGAATTTTGGATCAGGAACTTTTACTGAAACAACGGCAGTCAAACCTTCACGCGCATCGTCGCCTGACGTTGCCGTTTTCGCTTTCTTCGAGAAGCCTTCTTTATCCATAAAGCTGTTTAGCGTACGTGTTAGTGCCGCACGGAAACCAGCAAGGTGAGTACCACCATCGCGCTGTGGAATGTTGTTGGTGAAACAGAAGATGTTCTCTTGGAAACCATCGTTCCACTGCATTGCCACTTCTACCGAGATGCCGTCTTCACGTTCTAAGTCGAAGTGGAAGATTTTCTCGATGATTGGTGTTTTGTTGGTGTTTAAGTGCTGAACGAACGCTTGAATACCACCTTCATACATGAAGTGGTCTTGCTTGTCCGCTTCGCGCTCATCAATAAGCTTGATAGAAACGCCTGAGTTCAAGAACGATAGCTCACGCAGACGTTTTGCTAGGATGTCGTAATGGAATTCAGTGTTAGAGAAAGTTTCTGCACTTGGCCAGAAACGAATTTGTGTACCGGTTTTATCCGTATCACCCACAACCGCTAGAGGCGCTTCAGGCTCACCATGACGGTAAGTTTGCGTGTGGATATGACCGCCACGATGGATGGTTAGTACCACTTTTTCTGACAGTGCGTTTACTACCGAAACACCCACGCCGTGAAGACCGCCTGATACTTTGTACGAGTTATCATCGAACTTACCACCAGCGTGCAGTACGGTCATGATAACTTCTGCTGCTGATACTTTTTCTTCTGGGTGCATTTCTGTTGGAATGCCACGACCATCATCGCTAACGGAAACCGAGTTGTCCTCATGAATTGTCACAACGATGTCTTTACAGTGACCTGCCAACGCTTCATCAATTGAGTTATCCACCACCTCGAAAACCATGTGGTGAAGGCCGGTGCCGTCGTCCGTGTCCCCGATGTACATACCTGGACGCTTACGTACCGCATCCAGACCCTTCAGTACCTTAATACTCGATGAATCGTAATTTTCAGACATGAGTTTCTCTCTTCTAGTTTGACTCTATCCTGCCATGTTCCACATGAAACAATTTGCCATTATCGTCGAGCATGTCGGCGATTTGGTTTTCAGTGATAGAGCTTACAAATACTTGTGCGCCTGTCTCTTTCAAGCAATCTGCAAGACGCTTGCGACGTTGGCTATCTAATTCCGACGCAAAGTCGTCAATTAGGTAAATGCATTGTTTACCGGTCATCGCTGTAAGATGTTGCCCTTGCGCCACACGCAACGCACACACCATCAGCTTTAACTGACCGCGTGACAGAACATCCTCAACGGGCGTTCCATTCACTTTAATGCGCAAATCAGCTTTATTCGGGCCACTAAAGGTGTACCCCAAAGACTGATCACGCTCGAAATTCTTTTCTAGTATTTCTTGGTATGGGGTGTCTTTATCCCAACCACGATAATACTTCAATTGGATCTCAAATTCTGGCAAAAATGTCTGACAGATCGTTTCTGCGACGGTTTTCATCTGTTCAATGTACAGTGACCGCCACTGGCTGATGTTTTCCGCCAAACGCGCCATCTCTTGATCCCAATAACTGAGCTCACGATAGCTACTCGCGGTCTTCAACAACGCGTTTCTCTGTTTGTTGAGACGCTTAAAACGACCCCATGCATCATAAAATGCTGGCTCGGTATGAAACACGCCCCAATCGATGAATGCACGGCGATGTTTTGGACCATCCGTCAGTAAATCAAACCCTTCTGGATGTATCAACTGCAGCGGTAACACTTGCGCCAATTGCGCCAATTTTTGCCCAGATTGACCGCCTATTTTAACCTCTGTCGAGCCATCGCGCTGCTTATTAATGCCGATAGGTAGCTCAAATTGATCCGAGTTCAAAAAACGACCATGAACAAACAGTTCATCACACTCATTTTGAATCACACGACCAGTGAGAGAGCTTTTGAATGAGCGACCATGCCCGAGTAAATAAATCGCTTCTAGGACACTGGTTTTGCCGCTACCGTTCGGTCCAATAAGAAAGTTAAAGCCTGCTGATAACTGAATATCACAGGCTTTAATGTTGCGAAACTGCTGAATGATGAGACGAGAAAGAGGCATTCAGTTGGCTTATAGACGAATTGGCATCACCACGTACATGGCACTGTCATCGTCGGCATTTTCAATCAATGCACTGGCATTGGCATCCGACATCGACACTTGTACCTTCTCGCAACGTAGCGTGTTCAGCACATCCAACACGTAGCTAACGTTGAAGCCGATTTCGATTGGGTCACCTTCAAAGGTCACATCCAGCATCTCTTCGGCTTCTTCCTGCTCTGGGTTGTTTGCCGTAATGCGCATTTCGCTGCCCGCTAAGTTAACACGCACACCACGGAACTTTTCGTTAGAAAGAATCGCAGCACGCGAGAACGCTTGGCGCAATTCATCACAACTTGCGATCAGTGTTTTGTTGGTATGTTGCGGTAATACGCGGCGATAGTCAGGGAAACGGCCATCAACCAGTTTAGATGTGAAGATAAAGTTGTTCACTTCTGCACGCACGTTTGAGCTGCCAATTTGCAAAACGACAGGTTGCTCTGGCGCATCCATCAGCTTAACCAATTCCTGCACACCTTTGCGTGGCACTATGATTTGCTTTTGGGCGAAGTCAGCACCTAGTTGAGTTTGCGATACTGCCATACGGTGACCGTCGGTCGCCACACTACGCAGTGTCGTGCCATCGATTTCAAACAACATACCGTTGAGGTAGTAACGTACGTCTTGGTTTGCCATCGAGAACTGAGTTTTGTCGATAAGCGTACGCAGATCCGCTTGGCTCAGTGATACTTCAACTTCACTTTGCCAATCTTCAATGTTCGGGAAGTCATTCGCTGGTAGCGTTGCCAGTGAGAAACGGCTGCGACCAGAACGAACTTGCACGCGATCGCCTTCTAACACAAAAGTGATGATCGCATCGTCTGGTAAGCCACGGCAAATATCGAGAAACTTACGCGAAGGAACGGTAATGCTACCCGCTTCGAAATCCCCTTCTAGAGTCACTTTGCTCACCAATTCCACTTCTAGGTCAGTCGCGGTCATTGATAGCACGTTCTCATCTACTTTAATCAGTAGGTTGCCCAAAATAGGCAGGGTTGGTCGGCCACCCAAAGCGCCCGAAACCTGTTGTAGCGGTTTGATTAAATGACTACGTTCAATAGTAAATTTCATGCTTGGCTCTTTACGCTGTCAGCTCAAAAATTGATTTGCTTAGAATACCGTTATTCTAACCGATTAAGAAGACAGGGTGCGAATCAAGTTCGAGTAATCTTCCTTAATATCGTGGCTCTCTTCACGCAGCTGCTCAATCTTGCGACATGCATGCAAAACGGTCGTATGGTCTCGGCCACCAAACGCATCACCGATTTCTGGCAAGCTGTGGTTAGTTAGCTCTTTAGCCAGTGCCATCGCCAATTGACGAGGACGTGCAACGGAGCGAGAACGACGTTTAGACAGCAGATCCGCCACTTTGATTTTGTAGTACTCAGCAACCGTCTTTTGAATGTTGTCAATGGTCACCAACTTCTCTTGCAGCGCCAGCAGATCGCGCAGCGCTTCGCGAACGAAGTCGATGGTGATTGGGCGGCCAGTAAAGTTCGCGTTGGCAATGACTCGGTTCAACGCGCCTTCCAACTCACGAACGTTGGAACGCAGACGTTTTGCAATAAAGAACGCAACTTCGTCAGCCAAATGAATTTGATGGTCTTCAGCTTTCTTCATCAAGATCGCCACACGCGTCTCTAGCTCAGGCGGCTCGATCGCAACCGTTAGACCCCAACCAAAGCGCGATTTCAGACGATCCTCTACCCCGCTGATCTCTTTTGGATAACGGTCAGAAGTTAGGATGATCTGTTGGTTACCTTCCAACAATGCGTTGAAGGTATGGAAGAATTCTTCTTGTGAGCGCTCTTTGTTGGCAAAGAATTGGATGTCATCGATAAGGAGTGCATCCACACTACGGTAGTAGCGTTTGAATTCTTCAATCGCATTGTTTTGCAGTGCTTTTACCATGTCTTGCACGAAACGCTCAGAGTGCATGTACACCACTTTCGCGTTCGGGTTGTTATCCACAATCGCGTTACCCACAGCGTGAAGCAAGTGAGTTTTACCTAGACCAGTACCACCGTAAAGGAACAGTGGGTTGTAGGCTGCTCCTGGGTTATCCGATACCTGACGCGCCGCAGCCAAACCCAGTTGGTTCGATTTACCTTCTACGAAGTTGTCGAACTTATGTTTTGGGTTCATGTTTGAGCGGTGATTGATCGCTGCAATCGCTTGAGGGTCGTCATCCCATGTTTTGTGCACAGGTTTACGTGCTTGCAACTGCGCAGGCGCTGAAGATTCCGCAGCCACATCCGCCGGCGTACGTGTCGGTGCTGGCTTAGGCGCAGAAACTGGGCGACTGCCCACTTCAAAGCGTAAATTCGGGATGTCGTTACCACAGTATTCCTGCAGTAAACGAGTAATGCTGTTCAGATACTTATCACGCACCCAATCCAACACAAAGCGGTTTGGCGCGAATAGAGTGAGAGTATTGTCATTGAGCTCCGCTTGTAACGGACGAACCCACATACTGAATTCTGTAGCTGGTAGCTCTTCTTGAAGCTGCTGCAAACATTGCAGCCAAAGCGAAGATGACAC